>CAVYQR010000007.1:0-381734 GCA_963770795.1 uncultured Chloroflexia bacterium | reverse complement strand
CGCCGAACGGACGGAGCCGGTCGGCCACGGCCGCGCCGATCGATCCGAACCCGACGATCACGACGAGCTGGCCGGCCAGCTCGTCGGCCTTGAACTCGGTCCAGGTCCCCCGTGCCTGCGCATCACGAGCCTGCACGACCCCGCGTTGCATGGCGAGGATGGCGCCGACGACCCACTCCGCGAGGGGTCCGTCGTAGACGCCGCGCGCATTGCAGACCGTGATCTTCGGCGGGACCCGGCCGACGAGCCAGTCAACGCCGGCGCTCAGCGTCTGAACGACCTGGAGCCGTCCGGGCCTGCGAAGCACCTCGAACAGCGGCTCCCGCATCCGCCGCATCGGGATGACGAGATCGACGATCGCGAAGTCCGGCATCGGCCCGTCCTCGAGCGAGACCGGCACAAGCTCGACATTCGCGGGGATGTCGCCCATGAACGCTCGCTCGGGGAGGTCCGGCGCGTACACGACCAGCGGGTCGCTTGCGGTTCGCGGCGTGGCGTTCACGGTCGGGAGTCTAGTGGAGCTTCGCCGCGAACGCGGCCTCGCGCACGAGTTCGCGGCGGCCCAGGGGCCTGCCTGGGGGTCCGACGCCCACCTTCCGCCGGCGGGTTCGGAGAGCAGGCAGAGTTGCCCTCGGCCCAATCCCGCTGCGCGGCCGGATCGCTGGCGTCGACACGCCGTTGGGGCCCACCGCGCAGGATCGCCGCGTCGCGCCGCCCGGCGAACGTCCGCTCCGCGTCGACGACGTGCAGCAGCGCCCAGAACTCGGCTTCGCACAGGATCGTCAGCGGCTGCTCGGGCACCTTGATGCCGGCCTCGCGCGCCTGTCGTACCAGTCGTAAGGTGTCGGACAAGGTGTTAGTCAGGCCAGGGGTCGGCGGTGCTACGACGTGGCCAGCTTGCCGCGCATCTATTCACCGCAATCGTCATCGACGACACCGGCCGCTACAGCGTGTCGCCGGGTACCGGACGCGCCGTGGAGGAACTCGACGTACCGCAGCACTACGCGCCCGTCAGAACGGGGTCGGGATGTACTTGAGCGGCAGCTCCGGCTCGACGTACCTGGCGCCACCCTGCGCTTCGGCAGCGTGACGTCCGGTCGCGAGCGGCTCGTACGGGATCTGGCTCAGCAGGTGGCTGATGATGTTGAGCCGGCCGCGCTTCTTGTCGTCGGTGTGGGCGACGTACCACGGCGCCCACGCCGTGTCGGTCGCGGCGAACATCGCGTCGCGGGCCCGCGAGTAGTCGTACCAGCGGCTGTAGGACTTCAGGTCCATGTCCGTCAGCTTCCAGATCTTGCGCGGGTCGTTGATCCGGCTCTCGAGCCGCCGGGTCTGCTCGTCGGGGCTGACCTCGAGCCAGTACTTGAGCAGGATGATCCCGGAGTCGACCATCGCCTTCTCGACGGCGGGCGCCTGCTCGAGGAACCGCTCGGTCTGCTCCGGCGTGCAGAAGCCCATCACCCGCTCGACGCCGGCGCGGTTGTACCAGCTGCGGTCGAAGATCACGACCTCGCCGGCGGCCGGGAAGTGCGGCATGTAGCGCTGCACGTACATCTGCGACTTCTCGCGCTCGGTCGGCGCGGGCAGGGCGACCACCCGGAACACGCGCGGGCTCACCCGCTCGGTGATCCGCTTGATCGTGCCGCCCTTGCCGGCCGTGTCCCGGCCCTCGAACACGATGCAGACCTTGGCGCCGGTCGCCTTGACCCACTCCTGCAGCGCGACGAGCTCGCCGTGGAGGCGCCGCATCTCGCGCTCGTACTCCTTGGTCTTCAGCTTGGCCTCGGGCCCCGGCGGAGCGGCTTCCGCCGCCTGCGCTCGCGCCTGGCTCGGCGCGACCGCGCCTTGTCCGCCTTCCTGGCCTTCTTCTTCGCCATCGGATCTGATCCTTTCTGACGGCGGCCCGGCTACGCCGCGGCGGCGGCGGGAGCCGCCGTGTCGCGACCGGCTCGTCGCCGGTCCGGATCTTGAGGAGCTTGCGTCCTTCTTCGACGACGATGAGCGAGAGCGCGACGACGATGCACACGGCCCACTGGTCGGCCGTCAGGCTCACCGTCCCGAGGATGCGCTGGAGGAAGCCGAACTCCGTCGCGAGGATGATCGTCAGCACGGACAGGCCGGTCGCGATCAGCAGCGGGCGATTCCCGAGGATGGAGCCGCTGAACAGCGACTCGTCCTCGTCCGCCGTCTCGAGCGAGGAGAACAGGCGGAACAGCGCGAACGTCGTGACGCCCATCGTGCGGGCGACGACGTCGCCGTAGCTGGCGTTCGGCCCACGCGCAGCACGCCGAGCGTGCCGGCGGCCATCACCAGGCCGCAGAACACGAGCCAGCGTCGTCAGCCGCGGCGGGGCATGATCTTCTGCTCCTTCGGCCGCGGCGGGACCTCCATGAGTCCCTCGCGCGGCTTGCCGTAGCCGAGGCCGATGGCCTGGAACACGTTGACGGTGAAGTTGAGCCACATGGTCTGGAGCGGCAGGAACGGGATGCCGCCCAGGATGTTGAGCAGCGACGAGCCGAGGAACGTCGCGATGTACCCGAACAGGCCCGCCATCTGGAAGCGGATGAACCGCAGCAGGTTGTCGTAGACGGCACGTCCGAGGCCGACGGCCTTCACGATCGTCGCGTAGTTGTCGTCGGTGAGGATCATGACGGCGGCCTGCTTGGAGACCTCCGTGCCGGTGATCCCCATCGCGATGCCGATGTCGGCCTTCTTGAGGGCAGGGGCGTCGTTCACGCCGTCGCCGGTCATCCCGACGACGTGGCCCTTCTTGCGCAGGATGTCCACGAGGTGGACCTTGTCCTCGGGCGAGACGCGGGCGATGACGCCGATGCCGTCGATCTGGCGCATCGCCTCCTCGTCGCTCATCGCGCGGAACTCGGCGCCGGTGATCGCGCGGCCCTCGATGCCCAGCTGGTGGGCGATCGCCCCGGCGGTGACGGCGTGGTCGCCGGTGATCATCCGGACCTGGATCCCGGCCGCCTTCGCCTGCGCGATCGCGTCCTTCGCGGCCGGCCGCGGCGGATCGACGATGCCGACGATCGCCAGGAGCGTCAGGCCGTCGATGAGCCGGCAGCAGGTCCGCGTTCGGGTCGAAGGTCGCCGGGTCGAAGTCCTTCTGGCCGGTGGCCATGACGCGCAGGCCCATCGTGCCGAGGCGCTCGTTCTCCGCCAGGTAGGCGTCGCGCAGCTGCGCGACGGGAACCTCGGTGCCGTCCGGGCCGTGGGCGCTGACGGCGCCGCGCGAGGAGCTGGTCCGGGGCGCCCTTGATGTAGCCGCGGATGACGTCCTTGCCGGCGGCGTCCTTCATCGCGTGGAACGTGGCCATCATCTTGTACGCCGCGTCGAACGGCAGGGTGGCGACACGCGGATAGCGCTCGCGGGTGAGCGTCGGATCGACGCCGCCCTTGGCGGCGAGCACGACGAGCGCGCCCTCGGTCGGGTCGCCGACGAGCGCGCCGTCGCGGACCTCCGCGTCGGCGCACAGCGCCATCGGCAGGAGGTACTGCTCGAGCGGCACGTCGGGCTGGCCGCCGGTGTGCGGTGATCTGGCCCGACGGTCGAGTAGCCGTCGCCGCGGATCGTGTAGCGGCGGCCGACGACCGCCATCTGGACGGCGGTCATCTGGTTGAGCGTGAGGGTGCCGGTCTTGTCGGAGTTGAGCGCGGAGGTCGAGCCGAGCGTCTCGACCGAACGCAGGCGCTTCATGATCGCGCCGGCGTCGGCGAGCGTCTGCGAGCCCTTCGACAGGATGGCCGTGACGACGGCCGGGAGCGCGGTCGGGATGGCGGCGACGGCGAACGCGACCGCGCTGAGGAACAGCTCCTGGAGCTCGAGTCCCGCGGAACAGGCCGAGGCCGAGCGAGACCGCGAGCGCGATGCCGGCGATGACGAGGATCTGGTTCGTGAGCGCGTCCAGCTGCTTGGTCAGCGGCGTCTTCTCGACCGTCGTCGCCTGGAGCATGCCGCTGATGTGGCCGACCTCGGTCGCCATCCCGGTGGTGGTGACGAGGATGGTGCCGGCCCCACGGGTGACCTGGGTGTTCATGAAGGCCATGTCCACGCGGTCGCCGAGAGCCGCGTCGGCAGCGACCGCGTCCACCTGCTTGGGGGTCGGGACGCTCTCGCCGGTCAGCGCGGACTCGTCGATCTCGAGGGTCGCCGCGGTGAGGATGCGCGCGTCGGCGGGGACGAGGTCGCCTGCCTCGATGTTGACGATGTCGCCCGGGACGAGCTCCTCCATCGGGATCTCGACGAGATCGCCGTTGCGGCGGACCTTGGCCTTGACGACCATCATCCCCTGGAGGGCCGAGGCGCTCGCCTCCGCCTTGCCCTCCTGGTTCATCGCCATCCACGCGTTGAACAGCGTGAGCAGGATCAGGAACACGCCGGTGTAGAACTGGCCGGGCAGGAAGAGACAGATGACGCCCGCGATGAGCAGGACGATCTGCATCGGGTCCGCGTACTGGCCCGTGAACGCCTGCAGGCGCGAGACCTTCTTCGCCTCGGCGAAGGTGTTCTTGCCGACCTTCGCACGTCGCGCGTCAACCTCGGCCGCGGTCAGCCCGCCGTCGATGGAAACGCCCTGGGCGGCCAGCGCCTCGTTCGGCGAGAGCGCGTGCCACGCGGTGGAGGCCGGTCCGGCACCCCCGCTCGCGCCGGGGCGCGGCTGTTCGAGCGCTGACGTCATCCCACGTTCCTCCTCACCGTGCGGCGGGATCGTTCTGTCCGCCGCCTTGCCCGCGATCTAGGGCTGTCGCACTCCACGGCGATGCCGCATGAATGCGTGGGGTCACGGTAACGCCGCCGTCTCGCGGAGACATCGCCTGCCGTGGGCGATGCCCACGACGCGTCGAGGCGCGCACCACGGATCGAGACGCGGGTCAGTCCCTCGGCACCGCGATCAGGCGGAGGTCGAAGTACGGCTCGAGCAGGCCGATCTCGGCGGCCCGCTCGACGGCCTCGCCACGGCTCGTCGCCCCGAGCTTCCCGTAGATCGACATCGACTGGGTCTTCACCGTGTGGCGCGAGATGTACAGCCGGGCACCGATCTCTGCGAATGTCAGGTGCGTCGTCAGGAACGGCAGCACCCGGAGCTCAGCCGGCGACAGGGTCGATGGCCCCCGGGTTGTACGCGCCGATTCGTCGAGCTTGCGGCGCAGCTCCTCGACGGCCGCCGGCAGGACGCCCAACTGGGGACGCCGCCGCACGATTCGCTCTGCATCCGAGACGACGCTGCGTGCCCCGGCCGGGTCGCCGATCGCGAGGTACCCACGTGCCATCTCGAGTAGGGCGAGGACTGACGCCCACGGCAACGCAGACGACGCCAGCGGACCAATGAGCTGGCCGCGAACGAGCTCCTCGCGGCCATGAGTCACATCGCCGCGGTGGATCGCGACACGAGCCGCAACGGCGTGGACCATCAGCGCTGACACGACGCCGTCGAGGTTCGTGCGCTCGAATCCGGCGTGGCTCTCCCTCGCGAACTCCTCGGCCGACCTCCAGTCGCCCCTGGCGATCGCAAGGCTCGCCCGCAGCGCCAACGCATAGAACCCCGAGGTGCCGACCGTTGGAGCCAAGGCAACGGCACCCGCGAGGATCGAGTCGGCCGTGTCGACGTCGCCCCGCAGCATGTGGGCCCCACCGAGGAGCCACAGCGCCGTTGCCCGCCACCTGCTGTTGCCGTCCTCTTCCTCGGCGGCGAACGTCGCGTTCTCGAGCACGTCCTCCGGCCCATGTCTCGCCATGACGGCGCGCAGCATCGCCCGGGACGACTCGAAGGATGCGGTGCCGTCGGCTGGCAGCACGGTGGACCCGGATCGTTCGACGATGTCGGCCATGCGGTCGGCCGAATTCGGGCCTGCCGGTCAAGGCGTCGACCCACGCCGCGACGATCGCGAGCGATGGCCGCCGTCCGTAGGCGCGTTCGTCGAAGCTCCGCAGCCAGCGGCTCAGGCGGTCCGCGTGGCCGCCGTAGTACGTCGTGATGAACGCTCGCTCGACCAATGGGGATGTTCCCTCGAGGTCCCCGCTGGCGATCGAGTGCTCGATGGCCTCCTCGAGGCGGCCGGCATCGGAGAACCATGCCGCGGCACGGCTGTGCAGCCCGGATGCGGCACCCGGCTCGCGCCGGTCGAGCTCCGCCTGGAGGTATTCACGCAGGAGGGGGTGGCACCGGTACGCCTCCTGCGTACCGCCCACCCTGACAATGAATTCGTTGCTGCGAGCAATGGCTCGAAGCCGGTCGCCGGCACCAGGCAGCCCGGTCACCGCCGCGGCTGTCGGAAGCTCGATGACGGCCAGGATCGACGCGCGCGTGAGGACGACGACGTCTTCGTCGTCGAGGGTTGGGTCAAGCTCGGATCGAAGGTAGTCGGCAATGTACCCGTCCCGGCCCGAGACATCGCCGGTCAGGCTGTCCACCAGCTCACCCCGGCGCCGGGCAAGAGCCGCGAGGTAGATCGCCGCCGGCCAGCCTTCCGTTCGGTCCGCGAGATGCCGTGCCTGGTCCGGGCTCAGGTGCTGCCCGGCGGCAGCGACGACCTCCGCGGTCTCATCGGCATCGAACGCCAGGTCGCTTCGCCCGATCTCGAGGAGGCTCTGTCGGGCACGCATCCGGGCCAGCGGCAGGTCCGGCGTCGTCCGTCCGGCGAGGGCAACCTGGAACCCGGGCGGCAGGTGGTCGAGAAGCGCCGTCAGCGCATCGAGGCACGTTCGGTTCGTGAGAAGGTGGACGTCATCGAGGATCAGCAGCCCGGGACGCGGCCACCGATGAAGCTCGGAGACAATGCGGGGTACTCCCGTTCCGAGGATCGCCAAGCCGGGCGCGGCGAGCGCGGAGGCCAGGGACCCATCGATCGGCTTGATCCGATCGATGGCCGCGGCGACGTAGGATAGGAACACACTGGGCTCGTTGTCGAAATCGTCAAGCGTGAGCCATGCCACGCTGCGCTCTTCCCTGCTCGCCCATTCCGCGAGGAACGTCGTCTTGCCGTAGCCGGGCGGCGCGACGATCGAGACGACCGAGAGTTGGGGCTCGGCCGTGAGCTGTGTCACGATTCGCATGCGCTGAACGGTGTCCGAGCGATGGACCGGCGGATGGAGCTTGGCTTCGACCAGCGGAAAGGACGCCTCGAAGCGTTTCGGGTCACGGCCCGCCCTGTCGTCGGTTCGCGGCCCGTTCGCGCGCCCGTCCTGTGCTGCTATGGTCGCTCTCCCTCCGGCCAGACGCGCGCACCCCAGATCGTCCGCCCGATCATACGGGACCGAGGATCCACGGCCAACTCTCCGCGGACGCGGAACGAGCCGTCGGGCTGCGATCTCGGTGGCCGTCGGCCACGCCCGACGTGCGACCACGTGCCTCGTGGCCCGTGCCTGAGGCTACGATTCGGGCGGCTCGTGGCGCTCGAGCGCGAAGTCGACGTCGTAGCCTGCCGCCAGTGCGAGCCGCGGGGCTGCCGCGATCATTCGCGCCGACCCGACCGATCCGGCGACCGCGAGCAGCGTGGCCACCAGATCATCCAGCGACGCCCCGGCCAGGGTGGCAGCCTCCACCGCGGTGTGGTATGACGACTCGGGCGCGTCGAGCGCCACGAGCACACCGACCCTGATCAACGCCTCGGTGCGCTCGTCGAGCCGGGAGACGAGCGGATCTGCGCCGTCGAGTTTCGCGATCGCCGGGAGGAGCGTCGGCTCCCCGATCGTCAAGCGGCGGAGGGTCTCTTCGGCGGACAGCAATTCTTCCTGCCTCGTGGTGGAAGCGCGCCACTCGCGTGGCGGCGCGCACCTGATCCATGTCATTGCGAATTGAGCGCGCCGCCGCCGGCCTGCGCATCGCCTGCGGTGGACGATGCGGGGCACAGGGACGGTGTCGTTCACTTGCACCATGGCAGAGATCCACATCATCCCGGCCGTCTCGCTGGCAGGCCCGGTCGAGCGTGCAACCGAGCTGAGCGAGAAGATGCGTTCGCTCGGCATCAGCGGCATCGATCCATGGTCGGAGGCGGGTCGGAAGGCGCTCGGGTTCCACTTTGCGAGGATGATCTCCCGACTTCCCGGGATCGTCGCCGGCGTGGACCCGGAAGAGGTGCATGCGATGCGCGTGGCATCTCGCCGGATGCGCGCGGCGTGGCAGGTCTTCGGGGATGGGTTCGAGCGGGACCCTATGCGTCAACATCGCCAGGATCTGCGGGTGCTGGGTGCGCGGCTCGGAGTCGTGCGTGACCTGGACGTCCAGTTGCAAATCCTCGACACCTACATCGCCAACCGAGGCTTGCGAGCCCGCAAGGCGCTCCTCCCGCTGTGGAACGCGTGGACGTCCGAGCGGCAGGAGCGTCACAGGGCGCTCGTCGCGTTCGTGGCAGCGCCGGAGTTCGCCACGTTCGTGACGGAAGCTGAGGCCTTCCTCGACGTCCACGCGATGGGCAGCGCGGTGGCTGGCCGATCTTCGGGCCCCGTCCGCACCCGGATGCCTGCGAAGGCCTGGGCGGCATACGGCGACATCTGGGCATTCGAGGACAGGCTGGCGGCTGCCGGCCCCTCGGATCCCACGGTCCTCCACGAGCTTCGGATCGCCAGCAAGTGGCTTCGCTACACCCTCGAGTTCGCGCGGGAGCCCATCGGTGGGGGCGTCACGCTGCTCATCGAGCCCGTCGTCGCCCTCCAGGACCACCTCGGAGACCAGCACGACCTTCACGTCGCCGCAACGCTCGCACGCGAGTTCACGGAACGTGACGGCGGCCTGACACACGCCCGCGCGACGCACGTCCACCGATTCGCGGCGGACCTGGAACAGCGAGTGAACGCGCTTGGCCGCCAGTTTCCGCGTGCCTGGCTCAAGGTGATCTCGCCTCGCTACCGGGACCGTCTTGGCCGTGCCCTTGTGCGGCTCTGAGGGCCGAGGATCCGTGTAGGACTACCGGACGCCCACCCAGGGATCACGTTCGCTCCTGACCGCGAGGGCAGCTTCGCGCCACTACCGGCACGCGAAGTCGGCAACCGTGCTTGACGCACCCGTCCGTCGCTCCCCGTTTGCGCTGCCTCGGAGGCCCTCCCGATCGACCCGACCAACGCGCCACCGGAGGACCTGACGAACCTCCACAGGCAGGGCTTCCTGGGTGACGAGGAGTTCGCGGTCGCGAAGCCGAAGGCGATGGCGATGGCCTGACGACTCGCCACGCCAGACCGTCTCGGGCTGCCGCCGCCACCCGGTGGCGCTGACGGCGACATGGTTGCCGCCATCTGACATCAAGTCCCCCGGTCACGGCCAACGTCACTCTGCTCGGGCACCTTGATGCCGGCCTCGCGCGCCTGTCGTACCATCAGGGCACGCACCCGACGTTCGCTTGATGTTCGGGCGGCCCGGCTGGTGCGCATGACTCTTGCGGGGATGTTCGCCTGACGCCCCCGGAATCTGACGGCGTGAAGCGCCCGAGGAGTGGTCGAAACACCGGCCCCTGAACGTAGGACGGGGGCAAGCGCTGGCACCCTGGCCCAGACGAGTAGCAGTTATCTCTGGATCAGGGGGTTCTAGGTTCGAATCCTAGCGCGCCAGCCAACTCCCTCGGGGAGTGTGGTGCAGCCGCCGCGCGAGCCGCGTGTCCTGCCAGCCATCAGCCAGGAGCGGCAACGAACGGTGAGCACAGAGACCCCCTTCCCCACCCCGGACCGGACCGACTTCATCCGTGACATCGTGGCCGCGGACCTGCGTGCTGGCCGCGTCACGAACGTCGTCACCCGCTTCCCCCCGGAGCCCAACGGCTACCTCCACATCGGCCACGCGAAGTCGATCTGCCTGAACTTCGGCGTCGCCAACGAGTTCGGCGGCCGCTGCCACCTGCGCTTCGACGACACCAACCCGGTCAAGGAGGAGCAGGAGTACATCGACGCCATCGAGTCGGACGTCCGCTGGCTGGGCTTCGACTGGGGCGAGCACCTCTACCACGCGTCCGACTACTTCGAGCAACTGTACGCCTGGGCCGTCCACCTCATCGAGACCGGCAACGCCTACGTGGACGACCTCACCGCCGACGAGATCCGCGAGCACCGCGGGACGCTGACCGATCCCGGGCGGCACTCGCCGTGGCGGGACCGGCCGATCGATGAGAGCCTGGACCTGTTCGAGCGGATGCGCGCAGGCGAATTCCCCGACGGGGCGCGCGTGCTGCGGGCGAAGATCGACATGGCCGCGCCCAACATCATCATGCGGGACCCCGTCCTCTATCGGATCGTGCACGCCGACCATCCCCGCACGGGCGACGCCTGGTGCATCTACCCCACCTACGACTATGCGCACGGCCAGTCAGACGCGATCGAGGGCGTCACGCACTCGATCTGCACCCTGGAGTTCGAGAACCACCGGCCTCTCTACGACTGGTTCATCGAGAACCTGCCGGTGCCGTCCCGCCCCCACCAATACGAGTTCGCGAGGCTCAACCTCACCTACACCGTGCTGTCCAAGCGCGTCCTGCTGAAGCTCGTCAACGAGGGGTTCGTGCGCGGCTGGGACGATCCCCGGATGCCCACGATCTCCGGGCTGCGCCGGCGCGGATTCCCCGCCGAGGGCCTGCGGGAGTTCGCCGCCATGATCGGCGTGGCGAAGGCGGATTCGGTCGTCGAGGTGGGGCAACTGGAATACGCGGTCCGCGGCGTGCTGAACCGGACGGCGTCGCGTCGTTTCGGCGTCCTCAACCCGCTCAAGGTGGTCATCGAGAACTACCCCGAGGGCGAGTCCGAGGAGATGGATGTCGTCAACAACCCGGAGGATCCGGCCGCGGGGACGCGGCGCGTGGCGTTCTCCCGCGAGCTGTGGATCGAGCGCGACGACTTCATGGAGGAGCCGCCGCCGAAGTTCTTCCGCCTGGCTCCCGGGCGCGAGGTGCGGCTGCGGTCGGCCTACTTCGTCACGTGCAATGACGTCGTGAAGGACGAGTCGGGCGATGTGGTGGAGCTGCGGTGCACCTACGACCCCGCGACGCGCGGAGGCGACTCGCCCGACGGACGGCGGCCGAAGGCGACGCTGCACTGGGTGTCCGCCGCGCACGCGGTGCCGGCCGAGATCCGGCTGTTCGACTACCTGTTCACAGAGCCGTTCCCCGGGGCGGACGGGCGGGACCTCTTCGGAGACCTCAACCCGGCGTCGGAGACGGTGGTGACCGGCGCGGTCGTGGAGCCGGCCCTGGCGGGCGCGGCCGTTGGCGAGACGGTGCAGTTCGAGCGGCTGGGCTACTTCTGCCCGGACCCGGACTCGACACCGGAGCACCCGGTGTTCAACCGGACGCTGACGCTCAAGGACACCTGGGCGAAGGTGCGGGCGAAGGGGTAGGGCGGCAATGGCGGGAGGCGCCCGCCTCCCGAGGCGTCGCCGGGCGCAACCCGGTCTTGCGGCCGCCGTCGCTCAGGCGGGCGTCGCGACCTCGAGCTGGTCGAGCGCCGTGGGCGGCGCCGGGATCCGCAGCACAACCAGCAGGCCCGCAGCGAGCAGACCCAGCACGATCAGCCAGGCACCCCAGACGCCGACGGACCCTGCCACGAACCCGAGCGCAAGCGGCGCGGAGAGGATGGCGACCCCCGAGGCGGCCGTCAGGCGCGCGCTCGCCCGTACCGGTGCCCCGGGAGCGTGGGCGAGGGCGAGGCTGGCGCCGAGCGGATAGATCGCCGAGATACCCAGCCCGCCGAGGAGCAGGCCGAGCCCGGCAATCGCGGGTTCCGTCGCCAGCCACGTCACCGCCGCGCCGGCCATCGCCAGGGCGGCACAGCCACGCAGCACGACGATGGGCCGCGAGCCGTGCCCGAGACCCGCCGACAGCGCCAAGCGGCCGGCCATCATGCCCACCACGTAGAGCGACGCGAGACGCGTCGCCTCGACGTCGGTGATCCCGGCCTGTTCCACGACGACCTGCGAGCCCCATACGACGAACGAGAACTCCGCCCCGATCGAGAGGGCCAGGAACAGCCAGGTCATCCAGTACAGGCGCGGCAGCGGCTCACCAGCCTCGGTACCGGCTGGGGGTCGATCCCGGGCGGGCGAAGCCGGCAGCAGAAAGATGAGCACGATGAGGAGCGGCACCGGGACGAGCGTCCCGAGCCACCACGCGGCGCAGGTCGCTGCAGCGGCGAGGACCAGCGGTCCCGCGAGCCCGCCGGCCATCGACCAGACGTTGGCGCGCATCAGCAGGGTGCCACCTCGGGGCCCGACTCCGAGCGCGCTGTTGACGTGGACGAGCATGCCGCCGACCGAGACGCCGAACGCGAACGCGCCGACGACGATCGGGGCCATGCTGACCGGGATTGCCATCAGCACTCCGGCCAGGGCCATCACGCCGGCCCACACCCGTACCGCGAAGCGCGGACCGATCCTGTCGTTGACCCCGCGGGCGATCGCGCCACCCACCAGGAGCCCGATGGCCATCGCGGAGTTCGGCAGGGCTGCGGCCCACGGCGCCGCGCTGAGGTCCTGCCGCAGGTACGGCGTGATGAACCCGACGGCGTAGATCAGGTAGCCCTCGCACACCATCAGGAGGTATGCGGTCCAGGTCAGGGCTCGCATGGTCGGTCGGTTGTCCCCATGTGGGCTCGCGGGCCTCTCGCGGTGGCGGCGAGCCTCAAACCGGCGCGACGACCGTGAACAGCGGGGCGCCGAGGCCGGACACGTCCACCTCGATGCCCAGGCCGGGACCGTCGGGGACCGGACCGAACCCGCCATGGGAACGTGGCTGGTAGCCGGCGATGTGCTCCATCGTCCAGTCGTTCATGAACGAGACCGCGAACAGCGCGTCCGGCGGGGTCCCGGCCGCGAGATGCGCCACTGCGGCCGTGACGCACGTCGCCTCCCCAGCTGTCCTCGATCATGAGCCGGATGCCGAGGGCGACGGCCGCATCGCGCATCTGGCGGGCGGGCAGGAGGCCACCGACACGGCTGACCTTGAGGTTCACCTGGTCCATCGCGTCCAGGCCCGCGGCCCGGACGAGAGTCGGCAGATCGACGATCACCTCGTCGAGGACCATCGGCAGCGTGGTCAAGCGTCGCACCGCGACGCATTCCTCGAGCGTGGGGCAGGGCTGTTCCAGCCGGAAGCGCTGGGAGCCCTCCAGCAGCCGGGCGGCGATGATCGCGTCCTGGCGGCGCCAGCCGCCGTTGGCGTCGCCGATCACCGCGTCGCCGGTCTCCGTCGCCGCCAGCACCGCCGCGACCCGCTCGGCGTCCTCGGCCGGATCGGCGCCCAGCTTCGCCTGGAAGTTCCGTATCCCCGACGAGCGCTCGCGGGCCACGAACTCGGCCATGCTGCTGGGGGTGCCGAGGGGGATCGCGACGTAGAGGGGCAGCTCGGCCTGGAGCGCGCCGCCGAGGAGGGCGGCCACCGGCTTGCCAACGAGCCTGCCGAAGGCGTCCCAGCACGCGACGTCCAGCGCGCTCTTGGCGTACTCGTGACCGCGGAGCCGGCCGTTCATCCGCCGGTGGATCTCGGCGAGGTTGGTGGCGTCCGCGCCGATCAGCGCCGGCACGATCTCGCGAAGCGCGACCCGGGCCCCCTCGCCGAACGCGGGCAGGTAGGTGCTCCCGAGCGGACAGACCTCTCCGAAACCCTGCGCTCCGTCCCGGGTCGTGATGCGCACCACGGTGCTCGGCAGGCGCCTGACCTCGCGACCGGACGACATGACGTAGTCGCCGTGGGCGTAGGTCAACTCGTAGCCGAAGACGTCGATGCGCTCGATCGTCGCCCCGGTTCCTTCGCTCACGGGTCTGCTCCTCACGCAGCGACCTTCATGCACGGACCCGAAGGCTCGGATCCGGAAGCCGCTATCCCGACACCATAACGCCATGCGACCACCTGCCTGGGGTGGGCGGCGACACGCAGGCCGCTCGAGCGGCTCCGGGGAGCCGTGGAGGCGGTGGGGCCGGAGGCGGCGGCCGAGCCTCTCGTCTCTACGTGCAGTGAGCGGGCACGGTCCCGCTCCTGGTCCTCTGCTTGCCGACCCAGGTGTACCCGGCGGCCTTGCAGGTCTTCTTGGTCGTGTAGCCCGTAGGCGGCGTGGTCGCCTGGACCTCGACCCCCGGGATCTCCTGGATACGACCGCCCACGTCGGACAAGGTGCCGGATGTCTGTGCGCCCAGAAACAGTGCTGCACCGATCGTGATGACGGCGATGAGCGCGAGGATGAGCCCGTATTCGGTCAAGGCTTGTCCGGTGTCCGCGCGCCGGAGAGGCCGTGTCGTGACGGACGAGCTATTGGAGGTGAGGGGCATCGGTAACCTCGAAGAATCTCTTTCCCGGCTCTCACCCTAGCCGGGCATGCCCCGGGTGATCCACCCCACGATAGTCCCAGACGGAGGGGATCGCTGTCCGCAGGCGTCGGGGACCACCCCGCCCTCGCGATCCTCACCGCGAGACGGGCCCCGCTGCCGCGAGGCGCCGGGAGTTGTTCGACCGCTCAGGAGCCCGCGAGGCCCGTGTGGATGAACGTCGTGACTCGTGCCCCCAGCGCGTGGAGCCTGGTGACCCGGATCCCCTGGCGCCGGTTGAGCGCGCTGACGACGCGTCCCTTCCCGATGTAGATCGCGGCGTGCGTGCCGTTGCCGTAGATCACGATGTCGCCCACCTTCGGATGGGATCGGCTGGTCAGGTGGTGCCTGCGGGCCCAGCGGAGCATGCTGCGCGCTGAGTGCCCGCCGCCAACGAGCTTCGAGACACCCGCCTTGCGGTAGGCGTACCGCACGAGCCCGGAGCAGTCGAACGCCCGGGGGCCCGTGGCGCCGCGCCGGTACCGCTTGCCGCGCTGCGCCAGTGCGATCTTGACGACCCGGGCAGCCTTGTTCGGCTTCACCACGGACGTGGCTGCCGCCGCGGCCACGGGCGCCGGCGTTGGGGCCGCGGTCGGAGCGGGGGTCGGAGCGGGGATCGGTGTCGGTGTCGGGACCGGGACCGTCGGAGTCGCGGTCGGGGCGGGGGCTGGAACCGGGTCGGTTGCCGCCACGGCGGCGGGCTGCGCGGTGATGCCGACGAGCGCGACGAAGGTCGCGAGGCCGAGGGCGAGGATGCGGTTTGTGGACGCCAATCTGTTCCTCCCTGCCGGGACACGGCGGCGAATCCGCCGTGACGATGGGACGGTGCCGGCCGGCAAGGAAGAGTGGGGGCGCGCCCGTCACCGGGTCAGGGAGAGCGCGCAGGAGGGACGATCGACGAGGGTCGACCGAACGGCAGGAGACCTGCCGGGTCGGCGATATGAAGCTGATACCCCTGTCGATGACCGTTCGGCCGGAACCCTATCAGCGATCCCTGGATCGCGCCGCCGGGCGTGGCCGTGACCTCATGGCACCACGAACGCCTTGCGCGCCGGTGCCCACCCGGCGCACCCTGTCCACATGACCCCGCCGGTGTCCCCCACCCTGTCCGTTGCCGACCTCACCGCCATCCTGGCCATCATCCACGGCGCGCGAGCCGCAGACCGCAGCACGCTCCTCGAGCCCGAGGGCCTGGCGCTCCTCGCTGCCGCCGGAATCGCCGTGCCGCGCTGGCGCCTCGTGGCGGACGAAGCGGCGGTCGACGACGCCCTCCTCGACGCGCTGCCCGGGGATCGCGTCGTCGTGAAGGTGGTGTCCGGGAGCGTCCGGCACAAGACCGAGGTCGGGGGCGTGGTCGTGGTGCCGCGCGATCCGGCAGCGGTCCGGACGGCGATGGCGGCGATGCGGGCCCGACTCGATGAGCCGCCCGAGGGCTTCACCGTCGCCGAGTTCGTCGCCCACGACGCGGGTCCAGGCGGCGAGCTGCTCCTCTCGCTGCGCTGGACAGACGATCTCGGGCCCGTGGTGGCCGTCGGGGCCGGCGGGATCCTGACGGAGGCCCTCGCGGCCGACCTCCAGCCCGGCCGCGAGATCGCGATCGTCTCCCCCGCCCTGACGCCGCCCGATGGCGTCGGCCCTGCGCTCGCCGGGTCGACCGCCGTCCGGCTGGCCACGACCTCGGTGCGCGGGCAGCCGCCGCGCCTTGCGGCCGCCCGCCTCATCGAGGCCGTTATGCGGCTGATGCGCCTCGCCAAGCTCGTGCCGGACGACCTGCTGGAGATCGAGATCAATCCGGCCGCGGTCACGCCCGATGGCCTGGTCGCGCTCGACGTCCTGGTCACCCTCGGTGATGGCCCGCTGCCCGTTCGCGCGCCGCGGCCCCTGCACAAGGTGGCGAGGCTCCTGGCTCCGCGTTCGATCGGGATCGTCGGGGTGTCGTCGGGGTCCAACCCGGGGCGCGTGATCCTGGGCAACATCCTCCGCGCAGGTTTCGACCCGGCCGATGTCGTCGTTGTGAAGCCCGGCCTGGACGAGATCGACGGCGTCCGCTGCGTGCCGGATCTGGCGTCCCTGACCGCGAAGGTGGACCTGCTCGTCGTCGTGCTGCCGGCGGCCGCCACCCCGGCGTTCGTCGCCGAGGTCGCAGAGCGGGACCTGGCGGAGTCGATGATCGTGATCCCTGGTGGGCTCGAGGAGACGGAGGGCGGTGGCGTCCTCGCGGCGAGGATGCGTGCCGCGCTCGCCGATGCCCGGGGCCGGGGCTCGGGGGGTCCCGTCATCAACGGCGGCAACTGCCTCGGCATCCGCTCCCGGCCGGGCCGCTACGACACCCTGTTCCTCCCGCACTCGAAGCTGCCGCCCGGCACACGGGCCGCGCCGATCGCTCTGATCACCGGCAGCGGCGCATTCGCGGTCACGCGGCTGTCCCGGATGGCCCCGCTTGACCCGCGGTACGTCATCACCATCGGGAACCAGATGGACCTCACCGTGGGTGACTTCCTGGCCCACCTCGCGGATGATCCGGAGGTCCGCGTATTCGGTGTGTACGTGGAGGGCTTCGCCCGCCTCGACGGCCTGCGGTTCCTGGAGGCGGCGGCCCGGATCACCGCGTCCGGCCGGCGGGTGGTCCTCTACCGGGCCGGTCGGACCGCGGCGGGCGCCAGCGCATCCGCGAGCCACACGGCCGCGATCGCGGGCGACGCGACGGTGACCCGGGAGCTGGCCCGTGCGGCGGGGGTGACGATCGCGGAGACGCCGGCGGCCTTCGACGACCTGGTCCTGACGTTCACGCTGCTCGACGGACGGCCCGCGCGCGGCCACCGCCTGGGGGCCATGAGCAACGCCGGCTCCGAGTGCGTGACGATCGCGGACCACGCGGGTTCGCTCGACCTGGTCCAGTTCGCCCCGGACACCGAGGCCCGCCTGCTGGACATCCTGGGGCCTGTGGGGATCGTGTCCCTCGTCGACCTGCACAACCCGCTGGACCTGACCCCGATCGGGAACGCCGCGATCACCGGCGCCGTGGCGCGGACCATCCTGGATGCCGATGAGGTCGATGTCGGGATCGTCGCCATCGTCCCGCTCACGGACACGTTCGAGACGCTGGAGCCCGGCCCCGGGCACGACGAGGACCTGGACCGCCCGGGGGCGGTCGTCGAGACGCTGGCCGGGCTGTGGGCGGAGACGACGAAGCCGTGGGTGTGCGTGGTCGACGCGGGTGCCCTGTACGGCCCGTTGATCGACCGGCTTGGCGCGGCGGGGATCCCGGTCCTGGCGACGGCGGACGCCGCGACGCGTGCACTCGGCGCATGGTGCGAGGCCTGGGACGCCACGAGGGCCGCGGCCCCGTCTCCCTGACCCGGCCGTCCTCAGGTGGCCCGCTCGCGCACGATCCGGCCCAGGTCCATGCGACCCACGCTCCGTAGCGCCGGCACCTGCGAGATCACGCCCACCAGCAGGATCGACAGCGCCGTGAACAGGAACGTCGTCGGCCGGACGTGCAGGTCGAAGCTGAACAGGTCGCTGGAGAAGCTGGCCATGAACACGGCGGCCAGCAGGTAGCCCCCAATGAGCCCGGGCACGAGGCCCAGCACCGTCAGGAGGAAGTTCTCGGCGGTGACGAGCCGGGACACGGTGCCGCGCGCCATCCCCAGTGCCCGCAACGCGGCGAGTTCGGTCGCCCTCTCCGCGATGTTGGCGGTCATGGTGTTGAAGATGAGCGCAAACGCCATCACCGCGCCGAACAGCAGCATGACCCCGATGAAGACGTAGAACAGGCCCATGAATTGCTGGGCGAGGTCGTACAGGCCGCGGCTCGCGACAACCGCTGCCACGGCCGGCAGGACACCGAGGCGGTCCGCGACCGCCGCGGGGTCGGCCCCATCCTCATACCGGACGAGCGCGGAACCGACCATCGGATCGCCCGCGGCCTGGCCGGTCAGGGCCGCGACCGTGTCCAGCGACGCGTACGCGTAGGTCCCAAAGGGTTCGTCCACGAAGCCGGCGACGGGCAGGCTGGTCACGTTGCCGCGGCCCAGGTCGATCCCCACCTCATCCCCGATGTGCACGTCGAGACGATCCTGCATCGCCGCACCCAGGAGCACGCCCGATCCCGGCAACGCGAGCGTCGAACCGTCCGCCGCGATGAAGCCGTGCATCGTCGTGTGCGGCGGCAGGCCCACGATCGTGGTCGCGTACCGGGCGTCGCCGTGCACGATCGCACCCTGGGCATCGAGCTCGGGGTCCGCGCCCGCCACCCCGTCTACCGCGAGCACTGTTCCTACCTTGCCGGCCGGCAGCGGCGTGGCGAAGAGCACGGTGGCGTCCTGCCGCTGGACTTGGTTGAACTGGCGGTCAAGCAGGACCTGAACGGTGTCGATCATGCCCCACGAAACCAGGACCAGCATGGTCGCGATGGCGATCCCCAGGATGGTCGAGATCGTCCGGCGCGGGCTCCGACCCAGGCCGCGCAGGGACACCAGCCACCGCGTGGGCAGCCGGCGGGCCGGCGGGACCAGACGCTCGACCAGGCTCACGCTCCCGTGCCCGGACGGCAGCTCGCCGCGCATGGCCTCCGCGGGGGACGTGCGGGCCGCCCGGCGCGCCGGGAAGTAGGCCGCGAGGGCGCCTGCGATCGGGCCCATGACGAGCCCGATCAGCACGGTGAGCGGGCGCACCTCGATCACGGTGATCGGCACCGAGATCGCGGCCGTGTACAGCTGCGAGATGGTCGCGGCGGCCAGGCTGCCCAGGACCACGCCAAGCACGGACCCCACCAGCCCGACGAGGAGCCCGAATGCGAGGTAGTGCCACAGGATGGAGCGGCGGGCGAAGCCACTGGCGAGCAGCATCCCGATCTGGGCCCGCTGGCTGGCGACCATCCGGCCCAGGAGCACCGCCATCGCCAGGGCGCCCGCCAGCAGGAACATCATCGGGAACATGATCGACAGCTCGCCGAAACCGTTGACGTCCTCCTGCAGGGTGGCGCTCGACGGCTGGTCGACCTGCCGCTGAGCGTCCACGGCGCCGGCACCAAGAACGGCCGTGCCGAGGGCATCCAGTGCCCCTTCCGGCGCGTCCGGGGCAAGCCGGAACAGCACCTCGTGCTGGATCGCGGCAGACGGGAGCGATTCCACAAGCGAACCCGGGCCGAACAGGACGCCCCACTGGTCGTACGGGACCAGCACCTCCTGGCGGCTGCGGGCGGGCCACAGGTACTCGGGCGATGCGACGATGCCCGCGACGGTCACGGTCCGCCAGCCGTCGGCGGTCATGACGTCCAGCTTGTCGCCGGGCTCCAGGCTCCCGGCGCCCGCGAGGTGCTGCTCGACAAGGACCTGGTCGTCGCGGGCGGGATCAAGGTTCGAGCCGCGCAGGACGAGGACCGCGTCCACCGAGGGCTTGCCGTCCGCGGGCAGCCCGACGATCCGGGCGAGCTGGCTGTGCGTGCCGATCCGGACGGGGACCTCGCCCACGGCTCGGGTCGTGGTGGCATCCACGCCCGCGACGGAACCGCCCGCCGCGGCGACCTGCTCCACGGGCCCGCCCGAGGCCACCATGTCGGCGAATGCCAGCTGGTCGTACATCGCCTGGTAGGACGCCGTCAGGTTCTGGAACGCGTCGAAGGAAGCGCCGAACAGCGCGACGCCGAGCATGATCGTCACCCCGACGGTCACGAATTGCGCCCACCGGGCCCGCAGGTCACGGCGGAGCGACCGCCGGAGCAGTCTCACCAGCGCACCTCGGCGGGCGGCGTGGGTGACGGCTGCGGCGTGTCGCCGAGCAGCTCTCCGGACCCCATCCGCAGCACCCGGTCCGCCATCGTGGCAATCGCCGAGTTGTGGGTCACGAGGATGACCGTCTGTCCGCCGGCCCGGCTCGCGCCGTGGAGCGTCGCCAGCACGCCGCGCCCGCTGTCGAGGTCAAGGGCCCCGGTGGGCTCGTCGCAGAGGAGGATCGCCGGACGCTTGACCAGGGCCCTGGCGATGGCGACCCGTTGCTGCTCGCCGCCGGACAGCGCACCTGGGAAATGGTCCGCCCGATCGTCGAGCGCCACGCTCCGGAGGGCGGCCAGCACCAGGTCCGGGTCCCGGTCACCCACCAGCTCGGCGACCAGCGCGACATTCTCGGCCGCGGTGAGCGTGGGGATCAGGTTGAAGAACTGGAAGATGAAGCCGACCTCCGTCCGGCGGTAGTCGGTGATGGCGGCGTCGTCGAGGGCCGTGATCTCACGACCCCGGACCGTGATCTTCCCGGCGGTGGGCGGCTCGATCCCGCCGATCACGTTCATCAGCGTCGTCTTGCCGGAGCCGCTGGGTCCCAGGATCACGACGAACTCGCCCTCCCGGATCTCCAGGTCGATCCCACGCAGCGCATGGACGGCGAGGTCGCCCGCGCCGTAGGTCTTGGTCAGTCCCTCGATGCAGATCCCGGTGGTGTCCATCTCGCTGCCTTCCCGAGCGTCACTGCCCGTCACGCGAACTGCTCCAGGGCGACCGCGATGGCCCGCAGGCCGGCGGCCAGGTCCGCGTGCGTCGAGGCCGGGATCCCGTCGGCAATCGCCCGGAGCGACGCTCGCCGCTGCGCCAGGATGGCGGTCCGGACCCGTCGCCCCTCGTCCGTGAGGGTCGCCCGCGTCGCGCGCCGGTCCTGCTCGTCCATCACCAGGGACAGCAGGCCCCGCCGCTCCAGGCGACGCAGGAGCCTTCCGGTGGCGGGCAACGTGGCCCCCACCCGCGTCGCAACCGCGCCCACCCGCACCCCGTCGGCGTCATCGCCGATGACCAGCAGCGCTCGCCACTGGGGGAACGTCAGTTCATGGTGCGGCGCGGCTTCGGCAAGCACGCGGGTCGTGAGCCCCACTGTCCCGACGGCGATGCGCTCGAGGTCGTCCGCGAGGGCGATCGCAACCGCCTGCACCCCCGGCCGGGTTCCCATGACGCTCGCGTCGTCCATGAACGGAGCATAGACATATTGCATGCCGTAGGCAACTAATATCGGCCCCCGATCGTCGGCCCATCTGGCCTGCAGCCGGTCCGACCCCTAGACGGGTCGCAATGGCTCCAGCAGCCGGCGCGCGACGCTTGTCCAGCTCCACCGTTCTACGGTGGCTCGCCGCGCGGCGGCCCGAATAGCCGCGCGATCGGCAGGGTCCAGGCCGAGGAGCTCCTTGAGCTTCGCCCGCAGATCGTCCACGTCGCCGGACGTGAAGCCTGCGAGGTGGCGCAGCTTCGCCGGGTACGCCTCCTCGAGCCCGGCGGCGATCTCCGCCAGCCCTGAGTGGCGCGCCACGAGCGGAGGGCACCCGGCCGCAGCGGCCTCGGCGGCGACCATCCCGAACGCCTCGGGGAAGATCGACGGGACGACACACGCGTCCGCGAGGGCCAGCAGGTGCACGAGGTGCCGGTGCTCGAGCGGGCCGGTGAAGAGAACATCCTGGCCCGCGAACCCCTCCAGCTCTGCGCGGTCCTCGCCGAACCCGACGATGACGGTGCGGGCGTCGATGCCGTGAAGCGCCTCGAGGAGCACGTGCACACCCTTGTTGCGCATCAGCTTCCCGAAATAGACGACCGTCGGCGCGATCGCCGACGAGGAATGCGGCGAGGCGCTCCGCGTTCCCCTCGTCGGGCAGGCGCTCCTCGGCGTTGCCGGCGTTCGGTGGGTCGAGCGCCGCCTCGGCCAGGAGGGCAGCGAGCGCCGTCGCCCGCTCCTGCGGCCGCCAGTCGTCGATGTCGACGCCCGGCGGGACCTCGTGAACGTTGTCGACGTGGCCGCACACGTCGTCGAGCACGCGGCGGATGTGGGCGGAGCCGACGAAGGTGGCCTCGGCCTGCCGCAGGCAGTCGCTCCCCCACCCCGCCAGGTCTGCGTTGCCCCGCATCGCGTACTCGAGCTCGGAGCCGTGGGCCTTCACCGCGAAGCGCGCGCCGCTCGCCACGCCGACCGGGCCCCCGAGGAGGACGTGGTTGCAGAACACGACGTCGGCCGGCAGGTGCTCGCGGACAGCCCGGGCGTTCGCCTCCACCCAGCGCTCCAGCTCGTCGATGCGGCAGTCCCCAACGAGCTTGACGTCGTACCCCTCGTAGCGATCGAGCACGAACACCGGCAGCAGCCCGCCGACGTCGGGGCGTACGACGCTCGCCCCACCCAGGTCGTACGCCTCGGGCCGCGGCTCCTGGCTGAACACCGTGACGTCGTGGCCCGCCTGCATCCAGGCGCGCGCGAGCTGCCGCGTGTAGACGTTGGAGCCGGTGCCGCCGAGCAGATAGCCGTGCCAGAGGAGGATCCGCATGCCTCCATCCTGCCCGAGGGAGAGTGACGGCGCGAACACCCTCGCTGGGCCGAAGGTCCCAGCACTCGGGCGGGGCGATGGCCGATCTGGGCCATGGTCTGCCGGCCTGCCCCAGCGGAGACTGCATGGACCATGCTCTTCCACACTCCACCGCACCTTACCGTGGCCCGCCGCGTGGGACTTCCCAGATGGCCCTCGGCGGCGCTGGTCCTCGTTCTCGCCTCGACGCTTGCGGCGGTCCCATCGGGCGCCATGGCGGCGACGACCGCCATGGTCCCGGCCTGCTCGAGCGTGAACCTGCGGACCGGCACCTCCACCGGCACGACCGCCAGGGCCAGGCTCACCACCGGCTCCACGGTGACCGTGGTGGCCAAGGTGAGCGGATCGCGCTGGAGCGCCACCTGTCCCACCGCGAAGTCGGGCTCAGGCTGGTACCGGATCAGCGCGATCAACGGGAAGAGCGTCAAGAGCCTCTACGGCGTGACCTACCTGTACGGGGCCACCGGCGTGCTCAAGGCTGCACCGTCGGCGCCCAGCCCCAGTCCCACGGCGACGCCCACACCCACGGCGCCGCACCCACGCCCACGTCCACGCCCAGCCCGGCGACGACCGCCATGGTCCCGGCCTGCTCGAGCGTGAACCTGCGGACCGGCACCTCCACCGGCACGACCGCCAGGGCCAGGCTCACCACCGGCTCCACGGTGACCGTGGTGGCCAAGGTGAGCGGATCGCGCTGGAGCGCCACCTGTCCCACCGCGAAGTCGGGCTCAGGCTGGTACCGGATCAGCGCGATCAACGGGAAGAGCGTCAAGAGCCTCTACGGCGTGACCTACCTGTACGGGGCCACCGGCGTGCTCAAGGCTGCACCGTCGGCGCCCAGCCCCGCACCCACGGCGACGCCCGCACCCACGGCGACGCCCGCACCCACGCCGTCGCCCACGCCCAGCCCGGCGACGACCGCCATGGTCCCGGCCTGCTCGAGCGTGAACCTGCGGACCGGCACCTCCACCGGCACGACCGCCAGGGCCAGGCTCACCACCGGCTCCACGGTGACCGTGGTGGCCAAGGTGAGCGGCTCGCGCTGGAGCGCCACCTGTCCCACCGCGAAGTCGGGCTCAGGCTGGTACCGGATCAGCGCGATCAACGGGAAGAGCGTCAAGAGCCTCTACGGCGTCACCTACCTGTACGGGGCCACCGGCGTGCTCAAGGCTGCACCGTCGGCGCCCAGCCCCGCCCCACGGCGACGAAGCTCACCGATAGCACGATGTTCTACGGCCGCGGCTACGGCCACGGGGTCGGGCTCTCCCAGTACGGTGCGCGCGGACGGGCGCTCGTGGGCCAGACCGCGGACGAGATCCTGGCGCACTACTACCCGGGCACCTCCTCCGGGTCACTCGCACCCAACGCGCAGATCCGCGTGCGCCTGCTGGACGACTTCGCCGGTACGGCGTCCGCCCCCCTGACGGTGATCGGCCGCGGCGGCCGGTGGGGCCTGCTCGGCGAGACGGCGCCCTATCCAGCCGATGCCCGGGTGCGCCTGATCTCGAATCCCGACACCTCCGGATGGCGCCTCGTCGTCACCGACGCTGCGGGTTCGATCCTTCGCGACTCCGACGCACCGGTGGACTTCCGGCTCGAGCCGCGGGACCCGGGGACCACCCTGCAGCTGCTCTCCAAGCCGTCCAGCTACGACCTGTTCCGGGGAAACCTGCGGGTGATCCTGGCGGCCTCCACAGCAGACGTCGTCAACGAGCTACCCCTCGAGAGCTACCTGCGCGGCGTGGTTCCGGCCGAGATGCCGTCCGGCTGGCCTGCCGAGGCGCTGGCCGCACAGGCGATCGCTGCCCGATCGTATGCGGCCTACAGGCTGCGACCCGGGGTTTCCACCTTCGATGCCTATGACGACACGCGGTCCCAGGTCTACCTTGGGGTGCGCCGGGAGACTGCCTCAACGGACGCCATCATCACCGCCACGGCGGACCGCATCCTCCGCAGCGGAACCAGGATCGCGAACACCCTGTTCCACTCCACCGGCGGTGGGGCGACCGAGAACAACGAGAACGTGTTCGTGTCATCCACGGGAGCGAAGGTGGCCGGACCTGTGTCGTACCTGCGCGGTTCGTCGGACCGCGATCCATCGGGCATCGCGTACGATTCCGCTGCTCCGTACGCCACATGGAAGACCAAGACGTACTCCCTGGCCGCCCTGTCGACGATCCTTGCCTCGGATTCCCGGACCAACGTGGGGTCCCTGACGGCGCTGGACCTGCATGATCGCGGTGTCTCGCAGCGGCTGATCAGCGTGACCCTGGTCGGCTCACTGGGCACGAGGACCGTTTCGGGTGACGTGTTCGTGGCCGCGTTCAATGCCGGGCGCCCCGTGAGCGATCCGCCGCTGCGGAGCACTCTGCTGGATCTCGCGCCGATCCCCTGACTGCCCTGCGCACGGGGTCGGGCGTGTGTCTGCGTTCGATGCCGACCTCACGGTCGCGCGCCTCTCCCCCGTCACCGGCCCTTCGCCTCGTCCGTTTGACATCGGCGGCGCACCGCTGCGACCCTGATGCCACCAGGTGCTGAGGAGGGAATGCCCGATGACCGAACCCGAGCGACCCACGGACCCGGAGTCCGCCCCGTCCGATCCCGCCACCGATCCTGAGGCAGCCGTCCCCGCTGATCTCGCGCCTTCGGCAGATGCCGTCGACGCTGAGGAGACGGCCGCTGCGGCCGACATCGTCGCCAACCTCGAGGCGGCCCACACGCCCGATATCGGCGCCCCCGTTGACGAGGCCGTCCCTGCTGCGGCCGCCGTCCCGGTGGAGGCCGTCGCCACGACGGTGATATCGCCACCGCCCGCCCCGCCGGCCGCCCCGCCGGCCGTGGTCACCCCGGCGCCGGCGCCTGTCGCCGCACCCGTCGCTGCCCCGGTCCAGCCGCCGGTCACCACGGCGAGGCGCGGTCGGGGCCTGGCCGGGACCCTGGCCCGCATCGTCACCTTCCTGTTCGGCGTCCTCCAGGCGCTCCTGATCCTGCGCATCGTGCTGCTGCTCCTCAACGCCAACACGGACAACGAGATCGTGTCGGCGATCCTGAACATCACGGAACCGTTCGTCGCGCCGTTCCGCGGCATGTTCCAGCTGGACGAGGTGACAGGCGAGAAGGGCTCCGTGCTCGACATCGCGGCGATCGTCGCCCTGGTTGCGTGGACCCTGATCGAGACCCTGCTCGTGAGCGTGCTGCGGCTCTTCGACCGACGTTCCCGCTCGAGGTAGGCCCATTCACCCCGAGAGGCACCACCGGGCCGCCGTCTCGGGCGCGATCGTCGACGGCTGAGATCGCGCACGCTCAACGTTGCGGCCCGCTGGGCCACCCGCTGGGACTACGCTGACGTCCGGATCCCGGAATCAAGTCGTGACCAGCGGTCCCCACCGTGGCGTCGTCGCGGTCGCTGTTCCTCGACGACGGCTGACGGACGAGCCGGCGTGGCCGTTCTCGGCGGGCGTTCAGCCCGTCGGCGGCCCCTGGTCGCGGGAACCGCGCGATTCGACGGCCGCGCGTCGGCGAGCGTCGCGCTGGACGCGGGCGTAGCGCTGGACGGTTGCCCGGTGGCGCGTCGGAAGGTCCCAGCGGCAGCTGCAGAGCCCACGCGGGCACCCGTCGTGTGGGAGACTGGGCGCGCGGAGCTCCGCGCTGATCCGGACGATCCGGCGGTCGTCGGCGCGACATGCGTCGCAGCACGCCGCGGCCACCAGCTCCGCATCGCGGACCATCTCGGCGATCCCGCGCAGGGCAGCGGCCATGGCATCGCGATGGAGCTTGACGATCGGTTCGGTCGGCGGTGCCGGCGAACCTGCCTCACGGTGGAGCACAAGCGCATGGGCGCGCCGGATGCGCGACGCTTCCTCCCAGCGCCGTTCGCGCTTCGCCTGCTGGTACGCCCGCTCGACGGTCCCGAGGTAGAGCACCCGGGACGCCGCGACGGCCTCCTCGGATGGGCGGGCGACCGCCGACCGAGCCCGGGCCTCGAGCTTCTCGGCTGGCGCGCCGGCGATGGCGGCTAGTCGGAGCCAGCGCTGGCACTCGCGCGCGAGGCGGCTCGCATTCGCGAAACGCTTCCGCTCAGCCTCGTACACCGGCAGCACGGCTTCCGCCAGGAATACCGTGCGTCCGTCGACACGCTTGACGATGATGCGCTCCCGGCACTGCGCGCAACGCCGGGAAGCGGTTGGCGCGGGCTCGAGCAGGGTGCCGCATGAGGGGCACCACGCTGCGGCCATCATCATGGCCTTGGTGGACTTGGCGCCCTGTCCGGGTGGCCTGGTCGCGGCGGTCTTCACCGGCTTGACCGACGCCTTCGGGGGCTTGGCGACAGGACCCTTGTGCCTGGTCGCAGCGGCCTTCGGGGGCTTGGCCACAGCGGCGGCCTTCGGGGGCTTGGCCACAGCCTTTGGGGGCTTGGCCGCCGCCTCCGGGGGCTCCGGCGCGACGACGGCAAGCGCCTCCTCGGCGACGGTAATCGAGGGCTCATCCACCGCCGGGGCCTCCAGGGCGGCGACGGCAGGAACGTCCTCGGCGACGGGTGCCGGGGCGTCCAGCTCCGGTTGCGGATACCCCGGTTCGTCCCAGTCCTCCAAGGGCCCGATTGTCCGAGGCATGACTTCGATGGTGGCCATCACCGGGACCAGGTCGCGGGACCCCTCGACGATGATCGGCGGTCGAGACTGCGCTCTCGCACGGACGGGCGCCTGCTCTTCCTCTTGATCGGGCTCCGGGGCGGACGGCGTGGCTGCGTGCGTGGAGGTGTCCGTGTCATCGACACCCAGGACGCCATCCTCGAACTCGGCGTCGGTCCCGAAGTCGGGGTCATCCTCGGCATCGAGAGACTCGAACTTCAAGCTGAAGATCGCGGCGAGCCGCTCTTCGGTGCGACGCCGGTCGGCTCGAAGCTCAGCTTCGCTGACCTTCGACCTCGTCCGCCAGATCCCGGGCACCTTCGCCATTATCCCAGCCCCCGCTCATCCGGCGATCGGCCCCTCGAGCCGTGATCGGACGTCAAGCCGGATACCAGTACTTTCGTCATGGCTCACAAGCGTACTCCGCCGACCCGGAGGCTCGTCAATAGGCGCGGCCGGTCATGGTTGCCCGGACGCACCGCCGCCCCAGTTGCCGGCAGGGATCTGCTGCGTGATGCAGTGGGGCCCTCCTCCTCCTGCGTCGAGCACTCTGCCGGGCACCCCGACCACCTCGCGGTCCGGATACACCGCCGCCAGGAAGGCCAGCGCGCGCTCGTCGGCCTCGGCAGCAGCCCTGGCAGCCACCCCATCGGCAACTCCCGGACCGCCGACGCCCAGCGGGACGATGACGCCGCCGTTGACGACGTAGTGGTTGGCGTACGGCACCCGCACGCCCGCACCCGGATCGAAGCGGGCGATGTCGATCGCGCGCCCGCGGGCGTCCCGCGCAGCCTGCAGCGCGGCCAGGTTGGCTCGGCCGCCGG
Source organism: uncultured Chloroflexia bacterium (assembly GCA_963770795.1). Classification (GTDB taxonomy): domain Bacteria; phylum Chloroflexota; class Limnocylindria; order Limnocylindrales; family CSP1-4; genus CAIXZV01. The sequence goes on along the minus strand of CAVYQR010000007.1, from coordinate 353,668 downwards.
CGTACTCCGGTGAGGCGGGATCCTCGCGCACGTCCAGCAGCACGCGCCCGGGGGCCAGGAAGGTCGCGACGCCATCCACGTGGCCGTCAGTGCCCTCCGGGCCGCTGTCCGTCTCGAGGCCGAAGGGGAGCCAGATCACGGATGTCACGCCGAGGTAGTCCAGCAGGTGCCGCTCCACCGTCTCGCGCGACATCCCCGGGTTGCGGTTCGGGTTGAGCAGGCACTGCTCCGTGGTGAGCACGGTCCCATCCCCGTCCACGGTGATCGAGCCGCCCTCCAGGATCATCGGGGCCTCGAACAGGCGCATCCCGAGATGCGCCGCGATCCGCTCCGGCAGGCGGGCGTCGTCCGCGTGGGGGTGCCAGCGGTCGCCCCACGCGTTGAAGCCGAACTTGACCGCCGCTACCTCGCCGGCGTCGTTGCGGACGAAGATCGGGCCGTTGTCGCGGGTCCAGGAGTCGTCGATCGGAAGCTCCAGGACCTCGACAGCCGATGCCGTGCCGCCGCAGGCGTTGCGGACCTCGGCCGCCTGGCCGGGCGGGCAGACGACCAGGACGGGCTCGAAGGCGGCGACCGCACGGATCATCGCCGCGTAGTCGGCCTTCGCTTCGGCGAGGAGGTCGCCCCACAGCTCCGTCCGGCAAGGCCAGGCCATGAGGGTGGCGGCGTGGGGCGCCCACTCGGGCGGCATGGTGAACCCGGCGGCGGCCGGCGTGAGGGGCTCAGGCTCGCGTGTCTGGCTCATGCGTGCACGCTACGTGACGTGCTCTCCGGACGGAAGGTCCGTCGCGGGCTGTGAGCCCAAGCCGGCGGAAGCGTGACGTGCGTTTCGGGCCCTGGGACGGTACGCTCGGTGCGGCCGCCGTCGAGCCCCACCCGTCGCCCGGGCTCGGACGCGCCCCTACTCCGGCCGAGGAGGCCCTCATGACCGACGACCTCGAGACGGCGCCCCTGCCCGATCCCGTACCGCAGCCGTCTCGTGCCGAGCCAGACCCCATACCGGAGCCCGCCCAAGCCTTCACGCCGGCCGCCACGCCAGCCACCACCCCGGCTGCGGTCCCTACTCAAACGTCCAGCAGCAAGCGGAACCGGATGCTCGGGCTCGGCGCGCAGGGTGCCGGGGTCATCGGCATCGTCCTGTTCGTGGTGCTCGCCGCGGTCGTCCTGCTGGGACGCGGCTGGGCCACGTCGACCGTTGACGACATCTCGGGCAGCATCGATGCGAAGATGGCGCAGGCGGTACCCCTGATCGACACCGCATCCGCCAAGGTGTCCGAGATCAGTGGCCGCGTCGGCGCCCTCACGGATGCCGCGGACGCCCTGGCCGCCAAGGTGGACGCCGGCTCCGGGCTGCTGGGCGCACTCAGGGACCAGTTCACGAGCCTGCAGGCCCGGTATCAGGACTTCCGGACGTCCTACAGCGGCGTCAGGGACACGGCGCTCTCGGCCCTCGACCGGCTCGAGACCCTCGACCGGCTGATCCCGGGGTTCACGCTGCCGCCGGGTCCGGTGGACGCGCTGAAGGACCTGGACGCACGGATCCAGGAGCTCGACACCAGGATCACGGACGTCGGCGCCGCCATCACCGACGGGCCTGCCCAGAAGGTGGCCGCCGTGGTCGCGGAGAAGACGGCGAAGGTGCAGGAGGGGCTGGCCACCGCGTCCGGCGTCCTCTCCAACGCGCAGACGCGACTCACGGAGCTGCGCGAGGAGGTCATCTCCACGGGCAACGCCATCAACACGTGGTTGACCGTCCTGTCCTTCCTGCTGTTCCTGTTGTTCCTGTACTTCGCCTTCCTCCACTGGGTCCTGTTCGGCGTCGGCCGCAGGCTCCGGCGAGAGGCTTCCGACAGCTAGCTGTCGGAAGGCGGGTTGGGGCGCAACCGGCCGGATCGGGTCGGTCTTCGGTGGCGCGTCGATAGGTCAAGGAGGTTGCCGTGCTGGCACTGACGTTGGCGATTGGCGTGTTCGGGCTGCTGGAGCTGATGAACGTCGCGGTCCTGTACTTCGCGCCCGGGTCGCGCAAGGCCAATGGCGTGGGCGTCTTTGCCGCGTGGGAGCGGTCCAAGGCAGATCCCGAGGTTCACCGGTTCGTCCGCTACCTCGTCTACTGGGTGGCGGGCACGAAGCTGATCTTCCTGACGCTGCTGGTCATCGTCCTCACCATGGGCTCAGACCAGGTCAGGACGGCCGCGGCTGCCGCCCTCGCGATCTCGATCGCCGTCTTCTTCTGGCGCATGTTCCCGCTGGCACGCCAGATGGACGCCGCGGGGCAGATGCTGCCGTCGGGGTACTCCAAGGTCCTGGGCGCCATGATCGCCGTGATGGTCGTGGTCTTCGCAATCGGAGCCGTCCTCACGGCCTGATGCGCCCGGCACTGCGGGCCGGGGTCAGGGCGCGGTCTCTCAGGGCCGAACACGCCGCGCCACGACCTCGACGATGTGGAAGTAGTGCGGCTCTCCGAGCGCGGTAGTCGTGTCCTCTTCGCGGTCGACCCAGTGCTCGATCTCGAAGGCCCCGAGGCGGGCCTGGATCTCGGCGGGCGGCGGACAGGTCATCGACGGCTCGGACGCCGACCCATCCTTGTCACCGAAGAGGAGCGCGGCGAACCGGCCGCCAACCGGCAAGGCGGCGAGGATCCGGTCCCAGGTCCCCCAGTACGCATCCGCTGCGAGGAACGGCAGGCTCAGGCTGGCGTTGACGAGGTCGCAGGGCGGGATGTCCACGTCCGTGAGGTCCGCGACCCTGCCCTCGAGCGCGGCCCGCAGCTCCGGCGGAGTCGCCGCCTCCACCGCCTCGATGGCGGCCGCCTCCCTATCGACGGCCAGCACCCGCCAGCCTGCCCGCAGGAGCTCCCGGGCGTCACGCCCGCCACCGCAGCCGAGGTCGACGGCAAACCGAGGACCCGCCGCACCATCGGCCGCGAACAGCTCGATGGCCCGCAGCACCGTCGCCCACGCAGGACGCTCGCCCGTGATCGCGTAGTAGCGTGCCCAGTATTCGGAATCGGTCTCGGTCTCGGTCACGTTGCCCTCCCAGTGCGACCGGCTGCAACACCCCACCACGCGGAACCGGACGCGCGACCAGCCGACTGCGGCGCCCCGCCGGGCTATCGATCAACGCGTTTGGCCACATCGATTCCGGGCACCGATGGCTGCGCAGAGCGGCGATACTTGCACAGACCGGGTTCCCGATGAAGGTACGGCATGGACGCCGTCCGAAGACCACCCGAGGAGAAGGACATGCAGCGATTCATCGGTGTGACTCTGGGGGCCATCGTCACGTACCTGTTGCTCCTGCTGGCGGACACGATGAGCGCCGATCCAGCGGCGAAGTATGGGGTCATCGTCGTGATCGGCGCCATCGTCAGCTGGCTGTGGCCATGGGTGATCGGGTTCATCCTGGTTCGCCGGGCGAAGTCGCGCCGGGACCAGAGGATCAGCGACGAGGTGGACAAGCAGATGGCCGCGAAGGGCTGATCGCACCAGGCATCCCCAGGGAAGACGGCGGCGCGGGGCTGCGAACGCCAACAACGAGAGCATCCGGGGATCCTTCGGTGGCAATCGCGTATCGCCCGCGAGCGTCGCGGAGCGATGCGCCCCGAGCGACATGATCCCGCCGCAGCCTGCGTCAGCCCGCCGCCGTCACCGCCAGGCGCGCATCGCCGGCCACGCCCAGGCGCACCTCGATCCCCATCCTGCCCAGCATCTGGAACATCGGCGGGCCCATGCCACCGGCGATGACCATCGTCGCCCCCTGCTCGATGAGGAACCGCGCGATCCGCCCGTGGTGGCCGCCCGCGGTTCCGACGTCGTGGAGCTCGTCCCAGCGGACGTCGTGCTCCTCCCAGCCGGTGATCATGCCCCCGTCGACATGTGCCACGGCGACGCGTGCCGCCCTTCCCCAGTGGCCGTCGACGCGACCATCGGGCGTGACCGGGAGACAGATCGTCATTCGTGCTCTCCTGCTGCTGCCGCCCGGGGCCCGCAGCCGACGCAGGCCAGCACGACTCGGATGGGCCATCCGGCCGATTGAGGTTACCCGGCCCGGCAAGGTCGACCGTGCCGAGGATCACACCCGCCCGCTGGCCGGGGACGGGCCTGCCGAGACCACCCGGCCCGTGGGTCGGTCCGTTCGGCCCTGATCCTCCAGTGCCGGGGACGGCAGATTCGAGAGGATCCGCCGGGGCTTCAGGGTGCCCGGCGTCCCACCGGAGGTCCCAACCGATGCCGATCACGCGCCGCCGTCTCCTCGCCGCCGCGGGGGCCGCGTCGGCCTTCGCCGTCTCGGAGCGTGCGGTTCGCGCGGCGTCCACCGCCGTGGGTGGAGCCATCGCGGGCATGCGGCCCCCGGCGCAGGGCATCAGCACGGACCGTTGCGCGCTGTGCGGCTCCGCGGATCACGCGATGCTGGACCCCCGCTGCCCGCGGTCCCGCCCAACGCAGCCTTTCGCCTGAGATGGGCATCGATCGCCGGACCTTCCTCAAGGGTGCTGCCGCCGGGACCGCCGCGGGAGCGGTGGCCGGCCTGCTGCCCCAGGCCGCGGGCACCGCACAGGCCGCTCGAGACTTCGAGGTCCCCGGCAGCCTGCCCGTGGACAAGGTCGTCCGCACCACCTGCTCGCCCAACTGCACGGGCAGCTGCGGCCAACTCGCCTTCGTGCGTGACGGCGTGGTGGTGAAGATCCAGCAGGCGGCGGACTACCCGGACGACGCGTACAACCCGCGCGGCTGCATGAAGGGCCTCTCGTACCTCAACCAGATCTACGGTGCGGACCGGATCATGAAGCCGCTCATCCGGACCGGCGCACGCGGCTCCGGCGAGTTCCGCGAGGCCACCTGGGACGAGGTCCTGGACAAGGTGGCGGACGGCCTGCGGGCGATCGGCGAGAACTGGGGCTGGGATTCCATCCACGTCTTCGACCAGGTCCCGGGCTCGGGATACGTCCAGAAGGGCGCCAACTACCGCGCATGCGCACTCCTGGGCATGACCCACGGCACCAGCTTTGATTTCAACGGCGACCTGCCGATGGGCATGCCGATCACGTTCGGTGTCCAGAACGCGGAGCACGAGGCCAAGGACTGGGCGAACAGCCGGTTCCTCCTCCTGGTCGGCTCCAACCCCGTGGAGACCCGGATCCCGGACGTCCACTTCATCTTCGACGCGGTGGAGCGCGGCGCCAAGCTGGTCGTCATCGACCCCAGCTACTCCCCCACCGCCGCCAAGGCCGACGCCCACCTGCGCATCAGGCCCGGGACCGACGCCGCCCTGGCGCTGGCGATGTGCCGGCAGATCATCGAGGACGGGGCCTGGGACGCGGACTTCATGGCGACGTACACGGACGCCGCGCTGCTCGTTCGCGAGGACACGGGCGTTCGCCTCCGCGAGGCAGACCTGGTGAGCGGCGGCTCCCCGGACAGGTTCGCCGTCTGGAACCTCGGGACCGCCGGGCCCGCGATCGTGGGCACGGACCGCCTGGGGTTCCCGGAGGGCGTCCGGCCGGCGCTGGACGGGACGTGGACCGTCACCCTGGCCAACGGGTCCGTCATCGTGGCAACCCCCGGGTTCGCCCTCGTCCAGGCGGAGCTGGCGCGCTGGACCCCGGAAGCCTCGGCAGAGGTCACGGGCCTGGACGCGGACCTCATCGTCAGGGTCGCGCGCGCCTTCGCGGGCGTGAAACCCGCGGCCATCCTCATGGGCGGCGGCTCCAACCACTGGTACCACGGAGACCTCACGGGGCGCGCCTTCGCGCTCCTCGCGTCGCTCACCGGCAACATCGGCAAGTCGGGCGGCGGGTTCTCCGTCTACGTGGGCCAGTACAAGGTGCGGGTGGACACGTCGCCCTGGTGGAACCCGGGCGGGACGAAGGCCCACGTGGTCCCGTCGATCTACTTCGTCCGGGGCCGCACGGAGACCATGCACCCGGACGTGCCGTACCCGGAACAGGGCTGGCATGGCCTCGTGTGCACGTTCGCGAACATGTTCGTGCAGGCGATGGACGTGAACCGGCTGCACGAGACGCTGGCGGGCCTGGACCTCGTCGTGGTGGTGGACCACCAGATGACCGAGACCGTCAAGTGGGCCGACGTAGTGCTGCCGGCGACGACCTGGTACGAGAAGACGGACCTCACCGCCACCCCACTCCACCCATTCCTCCAGCTCCAGCAGGCGGCGATCGACCCCGTGGGCGAGTCCCGCTCCGAGCTCTGGATGTGGCGAGAGCTGGTGCGCAGGCTGGAACCCGCCAAGGCGGCCGAGTTCTTCGAGATGGACGAGGAGGAGGCGATCGAGGCGATCCTGGCCGCGGGCAACGTCCCCGGCGGGCCCACGGAGGGGATCACCCTGGACCAGCTCAAGGCCGGTCCCGTCCGGCTCAAGGTCCGCGACCCGGACATCCCGTTCGCGACGGAGATCGAGACGCTGGCGCCGTTCCCGCCCCGCTCGCTGCCGGCACCCCTCGCGGCCACGGCCGCATTCATCCCGACCCGCCGCATCGAGTTCTACAAGGAGGAACAGCGGTTCCGGGACCTGTCCGAGACGGTCCCCACGTACAAGCCCCCCTTCGACGACACAGTGCATGACCCGAAGGACTGGCCCCTGGCCCTGCTCACGCCGCACAGCAAATGGCGGATCCACAGCTCCTACGCCAACAACGCGTGGCTGGGCGAGATCCACGGCGGCAGGCCGGAAGTCTTCATCTCGGCCCAGGACGCGTTCGCGCGGGGTATCGAGACGGGCGACGAGATCCGCGTCTTCAACACGCGGGGCGAGGTGGTGGCCTGGGCGCACATCACGCCCGCCCAGCAGCCGGGCTCGGCGACCCTGTACGAGGGGTGGTGGCCACGCCAGTTCAAGCGCGGCAAGGGCGTCAACGAGCTCACCTCGTCCGCCGTCAACCCCATCCACGAGGTCCACTACGTGGGCAACATCTGGTGCCCGTCCACCGGCTGGAAGGACTGCCGGTGCGAGATCGAGAAGGCGGGAGAGGCCTGATGGCTGATCCCAAGGTCTCCCCGGTCGAGGCCCTCTCTCCCGCGTCGCGGGCGTGGGGCGAGATCGGCGCGCGCTCTGACAATCCCCGCTGGGGCATGGTCGTGGACCAGGAGCGGTGCATCGGCTGCTGGTCGTGCGCGGTCATCTGCAAGAGCGAGAACGACGTCCCGCTGGGCCTGTGGTGGAACCGGATCCTCACCGAGGGCGAGGCGCTGGACCAGCCGATGGTCACCGATGGCGGCGGCCTGGAGATGCACTGGCTGCCGCTCGCCTGCCAGCACTGCGAGAACGCTCCGTGCGTCAAGTCCTGCCCGGTGCAGGCCACGTACCACCGCGCCGACGGCATCGTCATGCAGGACAACGACCGGTGCATCGGCTGTCGCTACTGCATGATCGCGTGCCCGTACGGCGTCCGGAACTTCAACTGGGGCGCCCCGTCCCGGCCCACGCCGTATGAGACCGGCATGGTGGCGGCCCGGCCGCTGGGCACCGTGGAGAAGTGCACGATGTGCGTCCAGCGGCTCGGGGAGGACCAGGTCCCCTCCTGCGTGTGGTCGTGCCCCACCGGCGCGCGCGTCTTCGGCGACCACAACGATCCCGACGGCCGCTTGGTGACCCTGATCCGCGAGCGTGAGGGGGCGATGCTGCTCGAGGAGGCCGGCACGCGGCCTGCCGTCCGCTACCTGCCGCCGCGCCGCAGGAGCCCGCTGTGAGCGCGGGCACCCCCGCGGTCAGTCCGGCAGTACCCGGCTCCCCAACCACCCCCACCGGACCGGCGGCCCCGGCGGTCCCCGGGCCGGAGAGCCACGCCCGGCGGGGCCCCCTCGTCGCCTGGATCGTCCTGCTCCTGGTGCTGATGGCCATCGGCGTGGGCGCCTTCGGCTACCAGTTCGTCAACGGCCTCGTGGTCACGGGCATGCGCAACATCGTGATGTGGGGCCAGTACATCCTGTTCTTCATGTTCTTCGTCGGCCTGTCCGCCGGCGGCCTGATCGTGGCGTCCGCCGGGCGCCTGTTCGGGATCAGGGCCTTCAAGCCCATCACCCGCCTCGCCGTGCTGGAGGCGACCATCGCGGTCGTGCTGGCGGCGACGTTCATCCTCCCGGACCTGGGGCGACCGGAGCGGTTCCTCAACATCCCCCTCTACTTCAACCCGTCGTCACCCATGGTCTGGGACATCGCGATCGTGATGGTCTACATGGGGCTGTCCGCGACGTACGTCTGGCTCTACGCCCGGGCGGACCTCGCGCGCCGGGGGTCCTGGCTCGCGCTCGGAACGGGAACCTCGAAGCGGACCATGGCCCGCGAGGAGCGCGCGAAGACCGTCATGGCCTGGATCGCGCTGCCGGCGGCAATCCTCCTCCACTCGATCACGGCCTGGATCTTCGGGCTCCAGATCGGGCGCGGGTTCTGGTACAGCTCGATCATGGCGCCGATGTTCATCGCGTCCGCCCTCGTCTCCGGGCTGGGCCTGGTGATCCTGCTCGCCCTGACGCTCCGGCGCCTGCGACGGCTCTCGTTTGCCGATGACCTCGTGGCGATGCTCGGCGGCCTCCTGGGCACGTTCATCGTCGTGGAGGCGTTCCTCATCCTTGCCGAGTACCTGACGGCTCTCTACCCTGGCGCACCCGAGGGCGCGGCGGCGGCGCGGATGCTCTCCGGCCCGTACCTGCCCCTGTTCCTGTTCGAGGTGGTCATCGGCCTGGGGGTGCCGTTCCTGATCCTCGTGATCCGGCCCTTGCGGCAACGGCCCGCGTGGGTTGCGATCGCGTCCGCCATCGCGATCGTTGGCATCTTCACCCATCGCCTGAACCTGGTGCTCAACGGGCTGTCAGTCCCCAACCTCGACCTGCCGCCCGGCCTGCCGATCGGCGTGGCGCAGACGGGATCCTCGTTCGCCGAGAGCTACTGGTACGTGCCGACGGCCATCGAGTGGCTTGTGGTGACGGGCATCCTGGCGTTCGGGGCGCTGCTGTTCACGCTCGCGGTGCTGTACCTGCCGATGCAGGAGCCCGAGGCGCACTGAGTCGTGGGGGGCCGGCCGAAGGTACGGCCGCTCGCGCCCGAACCGGCCGCGTCAGGGCTGTGAATTGGCGCCCGCGACCCACACCCGGTAGGCATCAACATCAATCGTCGCCGGCTTGAGCGGCGACCAGACCGCGATGCCGAACCCGATCGGCGCGAGGTCGACCCTCGCCGATGCCACCGGGCTCCCGTCCACGGCGACGCCAGCCACCCCGCCACCGAGCGACAGTGCCAGATCCACGGCGCCGCCGGGCCGAGCCACGGTTCCCGAGGCAAGCTGATCGAGAGACTCGATCGAATCGCGCAGCAGGCTCACCCGCCCGTTCGCGAACACGAGCGCCATCAGCCGCTCACCCGCGACCGTCTCCAGGACGAGACCGGCCCCGGACTCGGGATCCGTGCCGGCGGGGATGGTGAGGCGCATCGCAACGGTGATGCTCCCGGCCGGTGATCCTTCGCCCGCCGCCGCCATCACAACCACGGGCAGATCGGTCACCTGGGTGACGATCCGGTACTGCCCACCGGCGACCGATGTGGTCATCCAGTCGAGCGAACCATCCGGCCAGGCGGCGACCGTGTCGAAGTCGTCGCCGAACCAGAGGGCCCCCGGCTCGGGCGTGACGGCCGGGTCGGATCGCAGCGGGGGCGCAGGGGTCGGTGCGGGGGGCACGAACGGCGACGCGACCGCGGCCGTCGGAGCACCCGCGGGCGCGATGGAGGTGGGAGCAGGGGCCAAGTCCGGGAGGCGTCCGCCGACGCGAGGGCGACTGCGGGTGGCGGCGTGTACCCCGGCCCGCACTCGTATCCGCAGGGTGAGGGCAGCTGACTCGCGCTCAGGCGGATCCAGGCGCCGGCGACCATGGAGACGATCCCCAGGAACATCATCAGCCGGGAGAGCTTCGCCCGGCCGGCCCGGGTCACGGCCGCCAGTCCGGCGAGTTGAGCTCCCGGCACTTGGCCAGGCGCTCAGCTGCGAACCGCTGCTCGCCCAGCACGTCCTCGAACCTCATCTCGATGTCGACCCGCTCGTCCGCGATCCGGTCCCTCTGGGCTCGCAGGTTGTCCAGGCGATCCTTGAGGTCGACGGCGCTGGTCACGCCCTGGTACAGGTCGATGACCGACCCCATCGCATCCTTGACGGGCGTGGCCACATCCCTCGCGTACCCGCGGATCTCCTTGAGGAACTTGTCGTACTCGGCCGGGTTGCGGAAGACCCTGGTTGGCGGAGTCGGGTGGGCCGGGTCAGGGAAGGGGTAGCGTCCATTGATGAACGAGGCCTCGACGGCCTGGAGGATCGCTGCCTTGATCGCGCTCTTCGAGCCCTCGGCAGCCAGGTTGTCCCCGTCCAGCCCGCCGCCGGCGCTGCCGAGACCCTGCTTGGCAAGCTCCTTGAGCAGGTCCTTGGTCACGGCCTCCCCGAGCGCCCACGCGAACGTCTCGCCGCCGATGAGCCTCCGGCTTATGCCTCCCGACAGGCCGCCCGCGGCCATCCCGATGTCGAGCATCGCGCTACCCGGAAGCACCAGGTACGCGAGAGTGTCGATCTGCTCCTGCAGGAGTGCCTCGTAGCGGCGGCAGGACGCCAGGAGGTCGTTCAGGTAGCGGCCCATCTCGCTTGCGTGGGTGAGGGCGTCGGCCTGCGCGGAGCACGGATCCGGCAGCGGTTCCGAAGGCTCCATGGGGTCGGGTCGCTGCGAGGTGTCCACGTCGGCCGGGATGCCCGAGCCGACGACCTCGGGGGTCGGCGCCCCGCGGCTCGCCCGGTTCAGGAGGAAGCCGCCGCCGAAGAGGAGCAACCCGATCAGGGCCACGGCGAGCCCGAGCAATTCGGCGTCGATGTCCCCGTCGTTTCCGAGGTCGGTCGAACCGCTCCCCGGGGCCGCAGTCTCGCCCGCCCAGGTCGTAGCTCCTGGCGCAGCGGAGGACATGGTGGGTGGACCGGTTGCGAGGAATCGGGTGCAATCGACGACCTGCGCCTCCTCGCCGGCGTACACGACCCAGGCCTGGAGCGTCATGACCCCAACCCCGAGCATCGCCGGGCAGGCATCGGCATCTCCCGCGAACGGTCCTCCGATCAACCTGCCCGCGTAGTGCCACATGCCGCCGCCGCCATCGGGCACGGCGAAGTAGCCGTTCTCGTCGGGCGGGACAATGTAGAGCCAGTAGGTCCTGTCCTCGACTACGCCGTTGGCGCTGCTGTGGCTCTCCATCCACACGAGGTACTGGGGCGTGTTGAAGACCAGGGGGGTTGGGGCGGGGGTCGGGTCCGCCGCCAGCGCCACGACCGGCACAGCCGCAGCAACGCTGGCAAGGGCAATGCAGGCCAACGTGCTCGCGGTCGCTGTCCACCGACGCGTCGCCCATAGGGTGGCGCCACTGGGCCGGATCAAGCGGGTCGGGCGCATGACGCCCGGATGTTGCGCCGGAGCACATCCCATGCCTATCCGCCGATGGTCCCACCCGCGGCGACCTCCCGCCGACACGGGCGTGAACCGACCCTCGGGTGCATCGTCCCGTTCGCGCGCCCGGGCGTCGGCGTCGGCGCCAGACTGAACAGCCTCCGGGATGTGGCGACACATCTCGGTCATCTCGGCGCTCGTCGCCGGACGGCACCACGGACGCTGATCGTCACCGAGTTCCGATCACCACGGTCGCGCCCTGCGTCAAGGCGAGCAGCTCCGGTGCGCCCGGGAGCTGCATGATCGCCGGCTCCCAGGCGAACGTGCCTTCGTTGACGACCCGCGCCCGATAGCGCAGGCGAGCCGTGTGGCCCGTTGTTGCATCGTTCTCGGCACAGAAGCGGACCTCCTGGCCCACGACGCTCGTCGGCCACGACACGCCGGTCTCATCCGCCTCGACGACGCCGACGCTCAGCGGGGCAAGGCCCGAGGGGACGAGCTCCACGACGTCATAGCACCCGGTCGGTGCGCTTGCCGTGAACGTCGCGGTCAGGTCCACGACAACGATCCGATCGTCTGCGATGGGTTCCGCCGGCGCAGACCGGGTGATCGACAGGTCGGCGTGGGGGTCGAGGGTTCCGGGCGCGACGACGACCCGTCCTTCAACGATGACGCCGACCCGGCCGGACGCGGGCTCCAGCCGGAGCGTGGATCGCTGGTCGCGCGTGAGGCTCAGGCTGAACGCCTCGCCCGGCTCGAGCGACACCACGGTCCGGCTGCCGTCCACGGTGTACGCGAACGACGCTGTGTTGGCTGGTGTGCGCTCGAGCACGCGCGTCGCGTATGCCGCCTGTGAGAGGACATGGACGGTGTCGGAGGCCGGGTTGGCCGCGACGTAGGCGGCCATGCTCGCGGCGAGTGGATCGCCGACGCCGGCCGCGACGACGGCCAGCCACGACGTGGCCTCGAGCGTCGCATCCAGGTCGCTCCCGACGCGCAGTCGGACCCATGGTCCGAGACGCTCGCCGTCCCTCGCAAGCAGGTCCCGCTCGATGGCGATCGCGCTCGCATCGTCTCCGGCGGCCAGCAACCCGAGTGCAAGGTACAGACGCTCGGCCGTGGTCAGGCCGGCCTCCTGTCGGGCGGTTCGCAGCTCGACCAGGACCGGCTCGCCCAGCGCGGCCAGACCGGCCAGTGCTGCGATCGCGAGGTCGCGCTTCGTGCTGTCGGCGTCCCGGATCGCGAGCAGCGCGGCCACCAGGTCGGACCGGCTCAGGGCATCCGGCGTGGTCATCGCCACGCGAACGGCAAGCCACGGATCCGGCCCGCTCCAGGGCAGCAGCGCGACGCCCGCGTTCGAGCCGTCGCTCTCCTCTTCGTCGCCGAAGCTGACCTGGTAGCGCCATAGCTCGAGGTCCAGCGGCGGCAGGGAGGCCGACGTCCGACCGAACTGCTCCATGAGCAGGCGCCGAGCGACCGACTGGGCGATCAGGCGATCGAGGCGAACACCGGCGGGCTGCGCCAGGTCGTGCAACAGGGGAACGAGCTGGCCACGACCGGCGTCCGCGAAGGTGTACGTCGTCAGGCCGGTCGAGACGGCCAGTGACGGGACGTCGCCGCCGACCGCGCCGTACGCCGCTCGCGCGGCGGTCAGCCGCGACTCGACGACCTCGAAGGTGCGGGTGAGGCGATCGGTCAGTGCCTTGCCATCGGCCCCCTTCCGTGTCGTGGTCGTGCCACTGACGATGATCGACAGTCCCCCTGGCAACAGGGCGGGCAACTCGAAGGAAGCCGGCTCGAACGCCTTGCCGGTCACGAGGGTCGGAGCAAGCCCGAGGGCCGGCGACTCGATGCGGAACTCGACCTGATCGCCGGCGCGCACGGCGTCGCCAAATGCCCGCAATCCGATGACGGGCCGATCGGACACGAGGTAGGTGTCCGCGATGGTGACCTCGACGAAGAACGGGAGCCCGACCGGGACCACGAGCTCGCCAATCCCGGCGCGGAGGTCGGCGGTCACGGCGCCGGCCGTCACGTGCCACGAGGTCAGGTCGTCGGACAGCTCCACTTTCGTGCTCGCGCGGCCGGTCGCGTCCGTCTGCAGCCGGGTGAAGACCAGCGTGTCCTTGAAGTCGCTGCGCCCGCCGCCGGTGGTGTCCCCACCCTCGCCCTCGACGCCAGACCGGCCCGGCACCTGGTGGGTTGCGGTCAGGCGGAGGATGCCGCTGTCGACTCGCTGATAGAGGTCGTCGAGCGGCTGGGGGACGGTCGCACCGCCCATCGCGTAGAGCTTCTCGTCGACGGCCTGGAGGATGACGGACGCGGCCACGGGGCGACCCGCGCTGTCGGTCGTGCGAACCGACAGGTTCGCGATCTCGCCCGGCCGATAGCGTTCCCGGTCGGCTGACACCGCCACCGTCAGGGCGCGTTCCTGCTGATCGAAGTTCGCCCATGTTGCGGCCTTTGGGGCGTAGGTCGTTCCGGTGAAGCGGACGCCGATCACGAACACGCCCGGCGCGTCCCCCGCCTCGAATGTGTGCCGCAAGGTGGCCGAGTCGGTCACCGCGGCCGAGCGCAGGCCACGCTGCGCGATGAGGTACAGGTAGCGGTTCGAGCCGCCGCTCGGGAAGAGACGTCCATCGTCGGTCATCCGCCATGTCAGGCGGTCTCCGATGCCGTACAGCCTCTCGCCGGCCGTCTGCCCGTCCGTCTCCTCGAAGACGACGCCCGGGTCGTACCACTCCTGGAACGGCAGGCCCGCGCTCACCGTTCGCGTTTGGGCGCGGCCAGCGCCATCCTCGGTCGACAGAGTGACCAGGTACTCGTGGGCTGCGTTCGGGACCGCCAGGCTGAACCGGATGCGACCGTCCGCGCCGGAGACCACGCTCCGCGTATCGACCGACTTGCGCTCGACGTCGTACTCGTACCGGGGCCGGACCGCCTTCTCGATGAAGTCGTAGTCGCTGCCGACCTGGCGACGGACCGGGATGAGTTCCGTGACGGTCACGCTGATCCGCTTGCCATCGATCGGGTCGCCGGCCGCGTCGCCGTTCCACGTCCCGGCCGCGATCGCACGCTCGACCTTGACGAGGTCGACCTTGCGGAGGGATCCGTCGACCTTGAGCCGGCCGGCCTCGATGACCCCGCGCGCGTCGAGGTCGTATGCCGACGGGAAGACCCGGACCGTCGCATCTGCCAGGATCTCGGCGCCCTCCGGGCCGGTCGGGGTGACGTAGACCGACCGCCCCTCGCTGCTTTCCCATTCGTCCTCGGCCTGCACATCGAGGGACAGGGAGGCCTTCCCCGTCGCATCCGTGACCGCCGTCCGCTCGGGATCGACGAGCTCGCCCTGGAAACGCAGGTCGAGCGCAGGCACCGGCGATCCATCGAAGAACGTGGCGGTCGCCGTCCAGCCGACCTCGCTGCCGCTGATGACCGCGGTGTGGTCTGGAACGAGGGCGAGCCGGTACGGCGGCTTGCGGATGATCGTCACCTCGACCCAGCGCGACACGATGAGGCGACCGTCGATGACGGCCTGGACCTCGTAGCCTCCCAGCGGCAGGCCGGCGAGACGCAGTTCGGCGGTGAAGGAACCGTCAGGTCCCGGCCGCGCGCTGACGGTCACGATGCCGGGGGCGCCCAGGGTTCGACCGTCGCCCGGCGTCGCGAGTCGGACGTCGACCGTCGGAGGGACGACGCCGTCGTCCCGTCCGCGAACGTAGCCCCAGACCCTGATCGTGTCGTCGCTGCGGTAGATGCTGCGATCGGTGAACAGCATCGACCAGTAGGTCGGGTCGGCGGGCGCGGACTTCTCGTACCACTCGCCGCGATAGGATTCACCGCTGCCCGCGACACCGAACGGGACGAGGACGGTCTTGCCGGCCGGCGAGGTCACGCGGAGGACCGGGGAGGCGGGTGTGGCGGGGCCTTCCGGGTCCACGGCTGCCGGCGGCACGATCACGGCCGGCGTGGTCGCGATCGCCAGGCCCGCGGCATCGGACCGACCGACGAGTGTGCCGCCTTCGACCGTCACCGTCGCGTCACGCACCGCGCGGCCCGTGGTCACGTCATTTACCCAGACGACGGTCCGATCGCTCAGCACCGCGACCCAGGCCGAGACGGGCGTCACCTGCAGGAACGCGTGTGCGACGCGGGTGCCGGGGATCTCGATGATGTACCAGCCCTCGTCGAGCTTCGCCGGGAAGCGCACGAGCAGCGTGTCCTCGGAGAGCGTCTCGAGGGTGGCCTCGAAACGGGCGACAACCGGGAGTCCCCGCGTCGGCATGACCGGGTCCGTGTATTGACTCCAGCGTGGGGCTGCCAGGAACGCCGACAGGGTGGCGCTGGCGGCATCGAGCGAGGGGAGGCGATAGACGTTGACGTCCGCTGTCGTCGGGGCTGGGCCGATCGTCCCGTCCTCGCCCTCCGGCAACACCGCAACCACCGCGACGACCGGCCGCTCGCCGGGTCCGACCTCGATGACATCGCGACCGAAGCGCAGCGCGACCTCGGGGGTTCCAGCGGTGCCCTCGGTCTCGAACCGGAAGACGACGTCACGCTGGAGCACCAGATCGGTGCCGGTCCGGGCAAGGCCTCGCCGAATCGTCACCGTGTAGAGCGTCGCGGGCTTGAGGTCCTTCGGCACGAACACCTGCGTCCGGCCATGCTGCTCGAAGGTGCCCTCGACGGCCGGTGAGATGGTGAAGTGCGACTGCATCGTCGCGACGTCGTCCTGGTCGAACGTGACTTCGACCCCGGTCCGAACCGGGACACTCGTGGTCGCGTCACCCGGAATCGTGTTGGTGACGTTGACCGGACCCCGGACGTGGAACGCCCACGAACCCGAGAGCGCGCCCGCGTCCGCCCGCAGCGTGACGCGGTAGTTGCCGCCGGCCGTGAGCCTGGCCTTGGGGGTCAGGGTCGCCGTCCGCCCGTCTGCCGACGGGGTGATCGCGAACTCCGTGGCGGGCAGGACGGTGAGTCGCTCTGCGATCGCCCGGGCCGGTTCGCCGGATCGGCTCGCGAGGGTGAACGCGGCATCGGGCGTGACTCCGGCGAGATCCTCCTCGGTCGCTTCCAGCGTGGCGACGACAGGCAGCTGGCCGACCTCGACGGAGGCCCAGCCCCCGCCTTCGCTTGGACCAGGCGACGCCATGCCGGACGTCGCGGCGCCCGGTGAGGCACCGGGAGGCGATGAGGCACCGGGAGGTGATCCCGGGGTGCCTCCGAGCTCGGCCTGGGAGAGCAGCCCCGTGCCGAGCGCGGCGATCGCCACCAGGGCGACGGCGACGACGGCCGCCTGAGGTCGGGTGGGACGCCGGGGGGTCAGGTTCCCGGTCATGTCGCTCCTTGCGCCGGCCCCTCAGTGATCTCGGCTCATCGCCCTTCGGGCATCGTGGATCCGGCCCAACCTACTGACGCCTGACCGGCCGTGTTGTTTCAGTCAGGCTCCGGTGTCGAACCCGGTGCTCAACGGGCTGTCAGTCCACCCAACCTCGACCCTCCGCCGGGCAATCCGCTGCAGCGGCCCGAGGCGCACTGGGAGCGCGGGTCGCGACGGGGCCGGCCACGGGGCCGGCGGACCAGCGTCACTCCTCGCCGATGTCCTCGTTCCAGACGTCCGGGTGCGCGGCGATGAACGTGTCCATCAGCTTCTTGCAGACCGGCGAGTCCAGTGTGACCACCTCCACGCCGCGGGAACGCAGGTAGCGCTCGCCATCACCCTGGAACGTCCGGTTCTCACCGATGACCACGCGCGGGATCCCGTACAGCAGGATCGCACCGGTGCACATGTCGCACGGCGAGAGCGTCGTGTACATCGTCGCCCGGCGGTAGACGGATGCATGCAGGCGGCCGGCCACCTCAAGCGCGTTCGTCTCGCCGTGGTGGATCGCACTCCCCTGCTGGAACCGGCGGTTGCGGCCGGCACCAAGCACCTTCCCGTCCACCACCAGCGCTGCCCCGATGGGAACGCCTCCCTCGGCGCGCCCGACGCGAGCCTGTTCGATCGCGATCTCGAGGAACCCCGGGTCGTCGGCATGGACGGGCATGGCGGGATCCTTGCGTGCGGCTGTTCGTGGCCAGCGTACGCCCGGTCGCGGGCGACGCTCGGTCCGGGGCGCCGACAGGAAGCCTGATGGTTCGCGGCACGGCTCACGCCGGCGTCGGCGATGGCTCCAGGGTCGGCGTGGGCGGAGGCGTCGGTGCCGGCGTTGGTTCCGGCGGGTTGCTCGGTCCCGCAGACGGATCGTCGGAGGGCGGCACCGAGGGCACGGCCGTCGGCGTCGGGATGGGCGTCGCCGCGGGCGTGGGCTTCGGCCTTGGCACGGCGACCGGGAGCGGGTACCGCGACCTCGCCGGAGCGGGAGTCCCGGGCAGCAGCGCGGCGACGTCGCGGCGGATCTGCGTGACCCACGCTGCGGTCATCCACGCCGGGTAGCGCGGAGGAACGATCCGCAGCTGCTTGACCTTCGCGTCGGCCGCCCGGCCGAACAGCTCGACGAGTGCCGGCAGGCTCTCACGCGGGAGGTCGGTCCAGGCGGTGCCCTTGGCCGCACCGAACAGGGCGGGGCCGGACAGGATCGTTGCCGGCCCGAGCTGTGACCGGATCGCGAGCAACAGGATCTGCTGGCGCTCCATGCGGCCGTAGTCAGAGTCCTGGTGGCGGCTGCGCGCGTAGGCGAGCGCCGTCCGGCCGTCGAAGTGCTGCGAGCCTGCCTTGATACGGAGCCTGATCCTGCCCTTGACGGGGTCCGGGTAGTTGTCGTCATACACGGCCTCGGGCACCTTGATGTCGATGCCACCCATGGCGTCCACCACACGGATCACGCCTACCAGGTCCACGATCAGCACGGCGTCGATCGGGCGACCCGTGATCTCGCTCACGACGGACCGGATGGCGCCGATGCCCTTGACTGCGCCCTTGCCGGGCCAGCGGCCCGGGTGCCTGGCCGTGGCCTCCACGTACATCTCGTTGAGCAGACCCGGCTGGCAGCCGCACGCCGAGGCGCTGCGCGCGGGCCCGGGAGGATACGGGGCGTTCTGGAGATTGCGCGGCAGGCCCACCATCGCCACCGCGCCGGTCTCCACGTCGACCTCCACCAGCAGCATGGTGTCGGCCCGGCGGCTCCACCGGCCGCTGCCGGCATCGGAGCCCAGCAGCAGCAGGTCGAAGCGTCCGTCGTCGCCCCACGGCTGGGCACCCGGACGGTCCCACGGGACCTCGGCATCGAAGGCCGGGAAGGAGCCGTTGCCGCCATCGGTTGGGTACTGGGCGATCTCGGGGGTCGGCGAGGGGCTGGGCGCAGCCGATGCGGACGGGCTGGGGGAGGACGAGCCGCCCGACAGCGTGGCGGTGGGGCTCGGGGTCGGGCTCGGGGGCACGGTCGGCTCGAGGGTCGGCGTGGCCGCCACCTGGGCGAAGGTCGAGTCGAGGAAGTCCGAGGCAGCGTTGATCGCGTTGGCAGCCAGGAGGAACGGGACCCCAACCACGAGGACCACCACGATCGCGGACGCGGCGATCGACGCCGGACGCGGGTGCGTCCGCCCCACGGCGTCCACCGCAGCGGCCGTCCGCCAGCCGGCGATCAGGATGTTGGCCGCGCCCAGGAGCGTGAGGACGCCCGGCGCGACGACGGCCGCAGCGACCCCGTAGACCCCGGCCGAGAGCGCCCAGGCGGCCACGACCGCCAGGACCAGGAGGGTCGGGACGAGGAAGAGCAGGCCGACGCGGCGGCTGCCGATCAGGAGGTGGCCGAGACCCGGGAGCAGGACGCTGCCAAACGCGACGAGCACGGGACGCACGCCGCGGCCCGCTGGCGACGACGCAGGTTGCGAGGTTTCGCCTTCGTCAGTCGCCATCGTCCTAGGGTCCCGCGTCTGCCCGGAACCCGATCCGGCGGCGCGCGTCGCCGGCGGCAGGGTCGCTGGTCGGGATGTCGTCCGCCATCATCGTGTCCAGCTCGGCGGCATCGATCGTGTCGTCCGCCAGCACCCGGGCCGCCATGTTCGCGTAGGCCTGCTCGAACAGGGATCGCACGTAGCGCGCGTTGCCGAAGTCCTCCACGCTGATGGCCGCGTCGAGCCGGAGGCACACGCGGGCCACCACGCCGTCCTCCAGCCGGACCTTCGCCGTGTCCGCCATCGCCTCGAAGATCCGGGCCAGCTCCGCGGTCGAGTAGTTGGGGAAGTCGATGTAGCGCGTGAACCGGCTGCGGAGGCCTGGGTTCGAGCGGATGAACGTCCACATCTCGTCCCGGTACCCGGCGACGATCACCGCAAGGTTGGCGCGGTTGTCCTCCATCATCTTCACCAGGGTGGCCACGGCCTCGCCACCGAAGTCCTGGTTGTCGCCATCCGAGAGGGCATACGCCTCGTCGATGAACAGGACGCCGCCGATCGCCTTGCGAACCACCTCCTGGACCTTGAGCGCCGTCTGGCCCACGTAGCCCGCCACCAGATCCGCCCGGCTCGCCTCCACCATGTGGCCACGCTCCACGAGCCCCAGGGCGCCGTACAGCCGCGCGACGATGCGGGCGACGGTGGTCTTGCCCGTGCCCGGGTCTCCCGTGAACACGAGGTGGGCCGAACCCGTGACCTCGGGCAGCTCGTGGCCCCGCCGCTCCGCGTTGAGGCGCTGGACGGCAACCAGCTTGCGGATCTCGGCCTTGACCGTGGCGAGGCCCACGAGCGCGTCCAGTTCCGCGAGCAGCGCAGCAATGGTCTCGGCCTGGTCAGCCTGGGGCGCGGGCGCCCCGTTCGCAACCTGCGCCGCGGTCACCCCCGTCGCCGGAGGCGTGGCCGTCGCGTCCGACGTCGTGCGGGCCGTAGCGGCGTCGTGGTCCGCACCGGGACCGGCGACCGTGAGCGTGGCCAGGATCGCCATCGCCTGTCCGATTGCGGCCTCGTTCGAGGTGCAGGCGTCGATGGCTGCCTGCGCCGCGGCGGAGACCACGGGCGTCGTCACCGACGTGCCGTCCGGTGCGAGAAACGGGCGGACCACGTCCAGCGCCAGGTCCGGCGGCGCCGCGTCGCGCAGCATACGGACGATGGCCCAGAGGACATGGCGCGGCTCAACCTCCGCGTGAGAGTGCGCCTTGGCAGCCGCGATGGCCTCGTCGGTGATGCGCTCTGCAAGGGCCATCTACGCGTCCGTGTACCGCTTGCCGCCGAACCTGTCGTGCACCACGTCGTCCAGGTCGTCCGCGGTGGAGGCAACGATGGCCACCGCTCCGCACAGCTCGTCCATGTCCAGGTAGTCGGCCAGGATGGTGTGATCGAAGACCACGAAGCAGTCCGTGGCCCCTTCGTTCTCCAGGACGGTGACCGAGCCGAACAGGAAGCGTGAGCCGTCCACGGCGGCCCAGCGGTAGAATTCGGGCGTCGGCGTGAGCTCGCGCGCGAGCGGGGCCCACAGGCGGACGACGCAGGACGGATCGCCCTTGCCGTCCTTGCCCCACTCCTTGACCTCGATGCTCACCCGCGTGCTGCCGCGCTCAACGGCAAAGCCGTCCTTGGTGAGAGTGACGTCGCCGAAGCCCTCGACCAGCATTCGCTGGACCTTCTGGGTGGTCGCTTCCACCGTTGCCATGCGGTGCTCCTCCCGGGGACGAGATTGCCTGTAGGTCGAAGTGTCGCGCATCTCACGAAGGTACCGGGGGCCGATCGCGTGCAGCCGATCGCGGCGCCGACGAGCGCCCCCGATGACCCTGTCGGTACGGGCGGCGTCCAGTGCCCAGCGGGAGAGCAGGCCGAGCCCCCGCCGTCCCGAGTGGCGGGGCTACGATGAGGCCACCATGTCGCGCCGCCCGAGCCGAGGAGCCCGATCGTGACCAACGGCCAGCCCGTCACCCTCCGCGGGGAGGCTCGACGCCCCGGCGGAACGGCCTCCACCGCCACGGTAGCCCTGGGCGAGGACGCCTTCACCGTCGCCGTTGCGGGAGGATCGCCATGGAGCGCCGGCTACCGCGACCTCGGCACGGTCATGGCCGACGGCGGAACGGTGATGATCCAGCTGGGCAACGAGCCGGACGCGGAGCGCTGGCTCTTCGAACGGTTCGGGAATCTGGCGGGCTCTCTCACTCGTGGCCTGCGCGAGGGCCGCCTCCGGCAGCGCCTTGCCGACGGCCTGATCGAGACCGGCCCGCGCGAGGAGATCGATCTCGTGGAGTACGAGGCCGGCCCGGAGACGGGCGTGGCCCAGCTCCTCTACCACGACCGGGGCCTGGTCCTCGCCCCCGTTGACGACCGCTTCGCCTGGCGGCGGATCCGGCGCGCGGACATCGGGTCGGTCGATCTCGAGGCATCGGTCGGCGGGGTCGCGGTGTGGAGCGCCGGGCGTTCGCTTCCGGCGTCGCCGGGGACAGGTCCTGCGCTCCGGCTGCTGCGCCTCGGGCCAACGGCCGTCAGGCACCGCGACCGGTGGGCGGCACTCCGTGATGGGGCCGCGACAGATGCCTCGGCGATCGTCGCCGGGCTCATCCCGGATGCCGCCTTCGGGATCCGTCGCGCGGCCTCCGCCACGATGCTCGAGGGGCGGCCCGCCACGCCTGAGTCGCTGGGAGATGCATGGGCGGCGCTCGAGGCCGCGACCCTCGGTCACGAGCCGTTCGCCGACTCATACCGGGTGCTGCGGGAGATCGGCGGCGGAGCTGCGGCGGCGCCTCGATGGCTCGTGGTGGCCCCCGAGCGCCCCGGCAGCACCAGCGAGCCGCGGCTCTGGTTCTTTGTCGGCCTTCCCGGGAACCTCACCGCGATGGAGCTCGTGAGCGCGGGGTCGCACGCGACGTACCTGTTCCGCGTGGTCCCGCGCGCCTCGTTCACCGGCTCGCTGCCGGCAGGGGCGCTGGACACGGCCGTGGCCGACGTGTCCGAGGCGCTCATCGACGCGCGGTTCCTGCGGGAGCCGATGGCGTTGCCTGCGGCACGCCTCGCCGAGCCCGCGGGCCTGCGATACCGCCTCGCGCTGGCCTCGCTGCCGACGCTGGCCGCCGCGCGCGCCCGGTTCGTGGCGCGGGTCGTCCACCGCGATCCGGAGAGCTGGAGGCAGGCGATCGAAGAGCTGGTCGCATGGCACGGCTCGGCTCGCGACGAAGCCGCCGAATGGCCGGGGAGGGCCGCCCAGGAGGCACAGGTCGACGACGACGCCGGCCTTCCCTGAAGACCCCGGCCCCACGAAGCAAGCGAGGACGCGATGCCGACGTTCAAGCACCCGTGCCCCCAGTGCGGGACGTTCATCAACCGGGACGTCGTGGCGTGCCCGGCTTGCGGCCGGCTGGATCCGTTCACCCCAGATCGTTGCGGCAGCTGCCGTGCGCCGCTCGAGGATCCAGCGTGGATCGCGTGCCCGAAGTGCGGCAACCCGGTGGGCACCGCCGCAGTCGCGGCCGCCCAGGCAGGGGCTGCCGAATCGGCCCGGGCCGTGGCCGTGAACCCGGCTGAGGCATGCTCGGCCTGCAGCAGCCCGCTGGCTCCTGGCGCCCGGTTCTGCCGCGACTGCGGGACCCCGGTCGCCTAGCCCGCCGCGATCCCGGCCCCCGGTCGGTTCTGCCGCTGGAGGCCCTGGTCTGATGCCGCGGCCACCCGGTCCCGGTGTCCGCTACCCGCTCTTCGCGCCACAGTTGCCGCAGAACCGCGTCCCCGCCGCGAGGTCTGCACCGCACTGGCCGCACTTGTTCTGACCCGTCGGCGTGCCGCAGTTGGAGCAGAACTTCTCGCTGCCCACCGGCTTCTCGCAGGTCGTGCAGACGGTCTGCCGTGCGCTGGTGTCGCCTGAGAACACGGTCTCCTGCCGCATTGCGTCGCGCATCTGGCTCAGCTCGACGGTGGCCCGCTCGGCCTCCAGCTCCGCGGCAAGGTTCGGGGCGCAGGACGTGCACAGGCCGCGGGCCGTGTTGAAGCAGGTCTCGTCGGCCCACTTGTTGCACCGCGGGCAGCGGGTGAACAGGGGCATGATCTCGTTCGAGGCCTTCTTGAGCGCCTCGTCCCGCGCCCCGCGGTCGGTCATGTCCTTCGCCCGGTCGGCGAGGTTGGACGCGCTGCCGAACAGGCCACCGATCAGGCTGCTTGCCCCGCCCAGGAGCGAGCCGGCCGTCCCCAGCGCAGAGCGGATGAACTCGCTCTTGTACCCGGAACCACAGATGTCGCAGCGGAACTCGAACTGGTAGCCGCTCTCGTCCGAGAGGTCCGAGTAGTTCTCCGAGAACGGCGTGAAGCCCGGCATCTGGTCTCTCCTGGTCAAGGCGGCCGGCCTGGGTGGCACGGGACCTGGGGCGATGAGGATACGTCCGCGTGGGCTGCGCGAGGGTGGCCGAGTCGCAGGGGCGGTCGATCAGCTGGCGCGGATCGCCTCCAGCACCGGCGCGAACCTGCCCAGCGTCTCCGCGGTCAGCGCCGGGAGCGGGCTCGGGTCACCCTCGGCTCCAACATAGAACGTCAGATGAGAAAGGCCGGCGTCGCGGAACGAGCGGACCTGCTCCCCCACCTCGGCCGGTGTCCCCGACAGGTACCCGTCACGCCGCACGGCCGACCCGTCCGCGGCCAGCGAGAGGCGGCTCCAGCCGGTCACGGCGAGCGTAGCCCAATCCCGGCCGACGGCGGCGCACGCGCGGGCCATGGTCGCCCGGATCGCGGTCACGTCGTCCGCCGAGCACAGGGCGGTGTTGACATTCGCGGCATCGCCCCAGCGAGCCGCCAGTTCCGAGGTTCGCTCGCCCAGGGCCGCCACCCAGACCGGGGGGCCGTCCGGGCGCGGGCCGCGCGGGATGATCTCCGCCCCATCGGTGTGGAAGTGGGTGCCGCCGAAGCTGACCTCGCGCTCGCGCAGCATCCGGACGATGATCTCCACCGCCTCCGCGTACCGGCCGACGGGACGATCCGATGGGTAGCCGAAGGCCCGCCAGGAGTCATCCCGGGCTGGGACACCGCTGCCCAGGCCCAGCACCAGGCGCCCGCCGCTGACCTCGTCCAGGGTGGTGGCCATCTTGGCCAGGAGGGCCGGGTTGCGGAACCCGGTGCACGCGATGAGCGGGCCAATCCCGATCGTTGTCGTCGCCTCCGCGGCGGCCGTCAGGATCGTCCAGCACTCCCAGAACCCGAACCGGGGCCTGCCGGGGAGGGTCCGCTGGAAATGGTCCGGAACCCAGAGCGTGTCGACGCCGATGTCCTCGATGCCGCGTGCGAGGGCGCGCATCTCCGGCCAGGTGGCGTAGCTGCCGTCACGCAGCGGCCACGTCGGGAGGCTGAGGCCGATCGGCAAGGCGTCTTGTGCGGTCATGGGCCCACTCTACGCCGGGGGCCGCCGGTCAGGTCCCCCGGCGAGCGGCGACGCCCCCCCGATCAGGTCGGGGCGGCCAGGTCCCGGCGCGGGAAGCGCCACAGCCCGTAGACCGTGCTTGCCACCAGCACGCCCGCCAGCACGAGCAGGTCGCTCAGCTCTGCCTTCCCTCCCAGGATCTCCAGCGGTCGCAGGTAGTGGAAGAGCGAGTACGGCTGCAGGAATGCCGCGTCCGGCCAGAGCGTGCCCAGGATCTCCAGCACGTACCCGAGGAGCGTCACCGCCAGCGCGATCCCGATCGCCGGCGAGAGCCGGTCGAAGGACGCGGACGCGGCGAGCGAGATCCCTCCGAGGGCCGACAACAGGAGCACGGTGTTGAGACCCAGCAGCGCCATCTCACCCGCATCGAGCCCGCCGGCGACGTCGTAGAGCACCGCGCCGACGACCGTTCCGGCGGTGGTCGCCACCGTGGTCACGACCGTCGCCACGACGATCGCGAGGAGGAGCGTCAGGAACAGCACCCTCCGGGAAAGCGGCCGGGACAGCAGGACCTCGAGCGTTCCCCGCTGGCGCTCGCCCGCGATGGCGGCCGCCGCGAACCCGACCGGATACACGATCATCAGGGCGATGGCGATCGGGTGCACCGCGCCCAGCGCCACCGACCCGTCAAGGCTGAACGGGTCCGCGCCCATCAGGTTGAGGAACGCATCCGGAATGATCCCCGACTGCAGGATCACCTCCATCTCGCGCCCGAACGTCGCGTAGATCACCGGCAGGAGGAAGGCCCAGATCGCGAGCGCCAGCGACACGATCCCGAGCCGGACCCGGTGCGTGCGCCAGGTGTGCCGGAGGAGGGGCAGGCTGATCACGGCCGGCCCCGCGCATCGGCAGCCGCCTGCGCGTCCTCGTCGGCCGCCTCGCCGGCGTAGAGCTCCAGGAAGACGTCCTCCAGGCGCGCCGGCTCGATCACCAGGTCCGTCAGGGCGATGCCGCGAAGCGCCTCAAGGAACGGCCCCGGGTCGCCGGCCAGTGAGCAGGTCAGGATGCCGCCGGCCACCTCCACCTCGGACACGCCCGCGACGCCCACGAGGTCTGGCCCCGGTCCGTCGAGGCGTGCCGTCACCGAGCGGCGGCGCCGGGCGACCAGCTCGCCCACGTCCTCCAGGGCCACCAGCCGTCCCGCCCGCACGATCGCCACCCGGTCACAGACCCGCTCGACCTCCGACAGGACGTGCGACGAGAAGAAGACCGTGCGTCCGTCGGAGCGAACGTCATCGAGGATCGAGTAGAACGCCCGCTGCATGAGCGGATCCAGACCCTCGGACGGCTCATCGAGGATGGCGAGCTCCGGGTCGTGCTGGAGCGCCTGCACGATGCCGATCTTCTGCCGCATGCCGCGCGAGTAGTCGCGGATCGGCCGCGCCAGGGTGCGTGGCGTGAGCTCCAGGCGGTCACAGATCGCCGCGCGGCGCACCGGTTCTCGACCGGAGAGCTCCGCGAGGTAGTCCAGGTGCCGCTCCCCGGTCAGACCGTCGTACAGCGCGATGCCTCCCGGCAGGTAGCCGACGCGTCCGCGGATGGCGACCGAGTCCCGCCCGGTGTCCAGGCCGAGGACTTCGGCGTTGCCGGCCGTCGGGTGGATGAACCCGAGAAGCAGGCGGATCAGGGTGCTCTTGCCGGCGCCGTTCGGGCCGAGGAAGCCGAAGATCTCGCCTTGGCGGACGTCGAGCGAGACGCCGTCGAGGGCCCGCACGGTCACCGCACCCGTGCCGCGGAACACCGATCGGGACCGGTAGTGCTTGGTCAGCCCCTCGGCCATGATCGCGCTCATCGCTGCAAGGCTAGCCGTCCCGAGGGATTGGCGCGCCCGCGTCGCGCCCATCGTCCACGGGGTGCGCGCGACTGCCCCTAGCCGGTACGATCGAGCCGTGCTGTTCCGTGCCGATCCCTGGCTCCACGTCATCGCCGGGTGCATGTCGTCGGGCAAGACCGACGAGCTGCTCCGTCTGCTCCGCCGTGCAGAGATCGCAAAGCGCAGGATCCTGCTCGTCCGCCCCGACGTGGACGACCGGTCGCCCGCGGAGTACGCCGAGTCCCGCAGCAAGGCGCGCTACCCGTCCGTGCTCGTGCCGAGAGGCGAACCGGTCCGGATCCTGTCGCTCGCACGCGAACGGGACGTGGACCTGGTGGGGATCGAAGAGGCGCAGTTCTTCGACGACAGCATCGTCAACGCGGTGGAGACGCTCCGGAGGAGCGGGCGGCACGTCATCGCGAGCGGCCTCAACACGGACTTCGCCGGGCGCCCGTTCGGGGCGATGCCGGACCTGCTGGCCCTCTCGGACGAGATCACCATGCTGAGCGCGATCTGCGTGGTCTGCGGCGAGACGGCCACCCGAACCCAGCGCCTGGTCGGCGGCCGGCCTGCGGCCGTGGACGATCCGTTGATCGTCATCGGCGGGTTCGAAGGAGCGGCGATCGAGACGTACGAGGCCCGATGCCTCCGTCATCACGAGGTCGCGCCCGCGGGCGCGGCCCGCGGCGTCGTCTCGGACGAGGGCTGAGGGCCGGCCGTTCGTCCACAGGTTGTCCACGATCGTCCGTGAATGGTGGACAACACCCCGACAGATCGCCCGAAGCTCGTGGACAAGGCCGTTGCGGGCCCTGGCCGCCCGCCGGTATGGTTCGTCTTGCCCGAAGGGGCCGGTGGTACAGACGCCGGGCCGGTGAGTGATCATCGGACCGGGTTCCCGAACCGCCGCCGCGGCGGCCGCAAGGCTGGCGAGGTGGTTGGAGACGGGCCGCTGCGACAAGGCCGAGCTTGCTTGGCAGTGGCGTGGGCGTGTCGGTACGGTACGGTTCCTTCGGGCGCTTTCGTGCCCGCCGCCCCTCCCTCTCCGGATCGCCGATGTCGAAGCTGTCCGCCGGTCTGCTGCTCTTCCGTCGGGCCGATGACGGAGTTGAGGTCCTGATCGCCCATCCCGGGGGGCCGATCTGGTCGCGCCGTGACGCGGGTGCCTGGTCCCTGCCGAAGGGCGCCCCGCTGGACCGGCAGGAGGCCCTGGTGGACGCCGCTCGGCGCGAGTTCCACGAGGAGACCGGCCATCCCGCGCCCGACGGCGAGGTCATCGATCTGGGCGAGGTGCGCATGCGGTCCGGGAAGGTCGTACGCGGGTATGCCGCGGAGGGCGACCTGGACCCGGACAAGCTCCGAAGCATGCTGGTGGAGGTCGAATGGCCGCCACGCTCCGGGCGGGTGATGCGGGTCCCGGAGATCGACCGGCTGCTCTGGGCTCGCCCCGCCGATGCTCACAGGCGGCTCAACCCGGCCCAGGCCATGTTCGTGGACCGCCTGCTGCAGGTGCTCGCCCGCGCCTAGCTCTGGCCGTTGGGGTTGCTACAGTCGATCGATGAGCCAACCGTTGCCGGACCCGGGCCCGATCCCGCGCCGATCCCCTCGCCCGTCGCGCCGGAACGCGTGGACGTCGCGGTGATCGGGGCCGGCATCGTGGGGCTCGCGACGGCGCTCCGCCTGCTCGAGGCGAGGCCGGACCTGCGCCTGGCGGTCATCGAGGCCGAGGATCGCGTCGCGGCGCACCAGTCCGGTCACAACTCCGGGGTGGTCCACGCGGGGCTGTACTACGTGCCGGGCTCCCAGAAGGCTCTCCTCTGCCGCGAGGGCAAGGCGCTCCTGGAGCGCTACTGCGAGGCCCACGGGATCCCGATCGCCTTCCCAGGCAAGCTGGTGGTGGCCCTGGACGAGGCTGAGCTGCCGCGCCTCGCGGCGCTCAGGGAGCGAGCCCGGGCCAACGGCGTGGACGGACTCGAGGACGTGGGCCCGCAGCGACTCCGGGAGATCGAGCCGCACGTCGCCGGGATCAGGGCGCTGTGGAGCCCGCGGACGGGGATCACTGACTTCACGCGCGTGACCCACGCGTACGCGCAGGACGTGGCCTCACGCGGCGGCGTGATCGAGCTGTCGCGGCCCGTCACGGCGATCGAGCGGCGACCGGACGGCCTGGTCCTGGCCACCCCGCGCGGCCCCCTCGAGGCCTCCAGCGTCATCGCATGCGCCGGTCTCTGGTCGGACCGGGTTGCCGGTCTCACCGGGGATGCCACGCCGGAGTCGCCCACGATCGTCCCGTTTCGCGGTGACTACTACACGCTCAACGCGGACGCGGCGGGCCTCGTGAACGGCCTGGTCTATCCCGTCCCGGATCCACGATTCCCCTTCCTGGGGGTCCACTTCACACGACGCATCGATGGCGAGGTCTGGGCGGGTCCCAACGCCGTGCTCGCGTTCAAGCGGGCGGGCTACCGGCGCCGGGACGTCTCCCTCCGCGACCTGGGCGAGGCGCTGGCGAACCCCGGCTTCCGCCGGCTTGCCCGCCGGTTCTGGCGCATGGGCCTCTCGGAGATGTGGCGGGATGCCAGTCGTGGCGCGTTCACGAAGGAGCTCCAGCGCTACCTGCCGGAGCTCCGATCGGATCAGCTGCGCTTCGGGCCATCCGGCGTGCGGGCACAGGCCCTGGGGCGCGACGGAGCACTGGTGGATGACTTCGACCTGGCGGGCAACGGGCGCCTGATCCACGTCCGCAATGCGCCCTCGCCGGCCGCAACGAGTTCGCTCGCGATCGGCGGGCGGCTGGCGGCACGGGCGATGGAGCAGTTCGGCCTGTAGCTGGAACTGCCGACGGGACGGGACGCTCCCTCGGGTCATCGACACGACTATCGTTGTCGCTGGACGATCAACCGGCGGGCACCCAAGGAGGCGACTGGCATGTTCGGCGAGTTCAAGGCGTTCCTGACCAAGTCCAACGCGCTGGCGCTGGCCATCGGCGTGATCATCGGCATTGCGCTCGGCAGCGTGGTGAACTCGCTGGTCAACGACATCATCATGCCGCCCATCGGCTACCTCCTCGGCGGGGTCAACTTCGACGAGCTGAAGATCGTCCTCCAGGCGGCGGTCAACGGCGACCCGGCCACCGAGATCGCGATCCGCTGGGG
Source organism: uncultured Chloroflexia bacterium (assembly GCA_963770795.1). Lineage (GTDB taxonomy): Bacteria > Chloroflexota > Limnocylindria > Limnocylindrales > CSP1-4 > CAIXZV01. Next base: position 323,974 of record CAVYQR010000007.1, on the reverse strand, counting down.
CGCGTTCGTCCAGGTGACGATCACCTTCGTCATCGTGGCGTTCGTGGTGTTCTGGATCGGCAAGGCTGCTGATCAAGGAGGAGCCCGCCGCGCCGGCCGAGCCCACCGACGAGGTCAAGCTGCTGACCGAGATCCGGGATTCGCTCCAGAAGAGCTGATCGGCCACCGACCGGTCCCCGGCCCCACTCGGAGCGATTGGGGCCTGTCCCCGTCGCCAGCACGATCTGGCGACCACGGGCAGACTCTCCGTGATGACGAGCCAGCCCCGGCCCCCTGCGGCCGCACCGCGCGCTTCCCGGCGCCATCCCCGCAAGGGCATCGGCGCGGCCGCGGCCATGGGACTGCTGCTGTTCGGGGCCCTGACCCTTCTGGGGGCCGTCGGCGCCGGGGCCACCGTCGCGACCTACAGCGGACTCATGACGGACCTCCCGGACCCGCTGATCCTGGAGCGCATCGAGCTGCCCGAGCAGTCGATCGTGTACGACCGCTCCGGCGAGGTGGAGCTGGCCCGGTTTGGCGAGTTCAACCGCGATGTCGTCACCTTTGACGAGATCCCGCCGGTGCTCGTGGACGCGACGACCGCCGTCGAGGACCGGACGTTCTGGGAGAACTCCGGTTTCGACCCCGTTGGGATCATCGCCGCCGGAGTCGACGCACTGCGCGGCAACGCCCGCGGCGGCTCCACCATCACCCAGCAGCTCGTCCGCCAACGCCTCCTTTCAGAGGACGGCACGGCCCAGACCCAGGTCACGGCCACCCGCAAGCTCAAGGAGATCGTCCAGTCGATCCGCGTGACCCAGGCTTTCCCGGGCGAGGAAGGCAAGCAGCGGATCATGGCCGCCTACCTCAACCAGAACTACTACGGCAACGAGTCCTACGGGGTGGCAGCCGCCGCCGAGGGCTACTTCGGCGTACCCCTGGAGGAGATCACGCTCGCACAGGCGGCGATCCTGGCGGCCCTCCCCAAGGCTCCGGGTTCGTACGACCTGGTGCTGAACTCCGTCGAGGAGTGCATCGAGCCCGGTGACACGGAGGAAACCTGCAAGACCTCACGGCTCGTCGTACCCGAGGACACCACGATCGTCCAGCGACGCAACCAGGTCCTCGATCTCATGGCCCAGGACCGCACGCCGCTGACCGGGACGTCGTACACCGCGGCGGACTTCGCGGCCGCGAAGGCCGAGCCGGTCGAGCTCACGCGGCAGGTCACCCCCCGGTGGAAGGCCCCGCACTTCGTGTGGCAGGTCCGCCGGGAGCTCACCGCGCGTCTCTGCGGTGCCGACGCCGAGACCTGTCCCCTGCTCGAACGCGGCGGACTCGGTATCACCTCGACCCTCGACATCCGCCTCCAGGACCTCGCCGAGAAGTGGGTCAAGTCGGCCACCATCGTTCCGCACAGCAAGAGCCCGAAGGCCGCCGCGAAGCAACTGGGCCTCACGTACGAGCCCTGGATGGCGAACCTGCGCGACAAGAAGCTCTACAACGGCGCTCTCGTCGCCCTTGACTACCAGACGGGCGAGCTCGTCGCGTACGTCGGCTCCGCGGACGCATATGCGACCAAGGCGACCAAGAAGTTCCAGCCCCGCTTCGACGTCCTGGCGGATGGCTGGCGCCAGCCGGGCTCGGCGTTCAAGCCCATCGTCTACGCCACCGGCATCGCGAGCCGCCAGATCACGGCCGCCTCGATGTTCATGGACGTCGTGACGGACTTCGGCGGGGGCTACACCCCCACCGACGCGGACAGGCTGGAGCGCGGCCCCGTGCGCGTCAAGGACGCCCTCCGGTTCTCGCTCAACATCCCCGCGGTCAAGGCGCTGGCGGTGACCGGCAACGACCGGGTCCAGGAGCGCGCGGAGGCGATGGGCGTCCAGTTCGCTGATGGAAAGGTTGACGCCGGGCTGTCGTTCGCCCTGGGCGTCGAGGAGGTCCATCCCGTGGACCTCGTGCGTGCCTACGGCGTGCTGGCGAACGGCGGCCGGCTCGAGGACCGCACGACGATCATCACCGTCACCGGGAGCGACGGCGCCGAGCTGCTCGGCGAGAGCACGCGGGCCGAACCGGAACAGGCGCTGGACGCCGACTCCGCGTATGTGCTCACGGAGATCCTCGCCGGCAATACGGATCCCAAGCAGAACCCCTACTGGGGGAAGTTCGCGATCCGCGACGGTGGCAAGCGGCGGCCCGCGACGCTCAAGACCGGTACCAACAACGACGCCCGGGACCTCAACGCGTACGGCTACCTCGGGGCGCCCACCAAGGACGAGCGAGCGGCCGGACAGTTCGCCCTGGCGGTGGGCGTCTGGAACGGCAACTCGGACAACTCTCTCGTCAGCACCCCCGCCGATCCCCTCTTCTCCATCGACGTCTCGACCTACGTCTGGCAGGGCTTCCTCAAGGAGGCCACGAAGGGATGGGGCATCCACGGCTTCCGCAGGCCCGACGGCCTGGTGCAGGTCGCCGTTGACCCGTGGACGGGCCTGCTCCCCGGCCCAGGCGGGAAGACGGTCGACGACTGGTTCCTGGCCGGGACGGCACCCAAGGTGACGCTGCCCGCAGAGGCGCGCTGCGGCGAGGCGGTGCTGGTGACCGCGGGGTTCGAGAACGAACACGAGTCGTGGATGGCGGCGGACCGGGCATGGCTTGCGCGCGCAGCGAAGGGCACTGGCGTCCGGGGCGGCCCGAAGAAGACCGCGACCTCGTACTTCTACAACGGCTCGTTCAACCCGTACGGCCGGTCATGGGGCCCGCTGCTCGGTACGGGAGACGGGTGTGCGTCGCCGTCGCCCAGCCCGACGATCGACCCGTGCGCGTCGCCGGACCCGTTCGCCACCGTGGACCCGCTCGCGACGCTGGATCCGCTCGCGACGCCGGTTGTCTGTCCCACGCCATCCGGGCTGCCGTCCGAATCACCCTCCGCCTCGCCGGACCTGACGCCAAGCCCACCGCCAACGGAGCCACCGACGGCGCCACCCACGGCGCCACCGACCAGCGCCCCCACGGCCCCGCCCACGCTGGCCCCCACGGCCCCGCCGACGCCGGGACCCTCGGCGGCGCCGCCCGCGCAGCCGCCGGCGGCGAGCCCCGCACCGTCCTGATCGTCCGCGGCCTCAGCGGGGCGGCACGGAATCGGGGCGCCGCTCTCAGGGTTCTCTCAGGCAATCCGCCGTATCATCGCCGCGGCCGGCCGAATGAGCCGGGTCGCTCCCAGTTGCACCTAATGAACTGACCCACGACCACTCGGAGATGCGCATGTCGGATCGCGATTCCGGGCACCCGAACCATCACCGTCTGGCTTCCCGGGCTGCCCTGCTCATCGGCGTTCTCGGCCTCATCGCCGGCCCCGCCGCCCCCGTCGTCGGCGCCGCCGGGGGCGTGACCGTCACGACCCCGTTCCCGGCAATCGTGACCGAGCCCGGATCGTCAGCCTCGTTCAAGCTCACCCTCGATGTCCCAAGCGCGCAGCGGGTTGACCTCAAGGCCGAGGGCGTCCCGACCGGCTGGACGGCCCGGTTCCTCGGCGGCGGAAGCGTGATCGACGGGGCCTACGTGGACCCGAAGACGCCGCCGGAGGTCACGTTCTCGGTGGACATCCCCGAGGACGCGGCTGCCGCGACCAGCACGATCCGGGTCCTTGCGACCGGGACCAGCGGCAACGACACGCTCGACCTCAGCGGCTTCGACGCGCTCGTCCTCTCCATCCGCGTGGCCGATGCAGCCGTTGGCGACGTGACCCTGACCTCCGACTTCCCGGAGCTCAAGGGCCCGTCCACCACGACCTTCACCTTCAACCTCACCCTGTCCAACGACACCGCCACCGAGGCCTCGTTCTCGATGGATGCAACCGGTCCGGACGGCTGGTCCGTCTCGGCCAAGCCCGCTGGCCAGGCCCAGGCGACCAGCACGGTCGTCCCGGCCGGTGGCACCACCTCGATCACCGTCACCGCGACCCCGGCCGCCGATGTTGCGGCGGGCTCGTTCCCGATCGTCGCGACCGTCAGCGGCGCGGGCAAGACCGCCGCCGCCGAGCTGACCGTGACCGTCACCGGCACGTACAGCCTGGCGGTGTCCACCTCGGACCAGGTCCTGTCCACGACGGCGAACGCCGGCACCGCGAAGCCGCTCCAGGTCACCGTGACCAACACTGGGACCGCGCCGGTCACGGAGGTGGTGCCCTCCGCCGCCACGCCCACCGGCTGGACGGTCACCTTCGCGCCCGAGGCCATCGCCTCCATCGACACTGGCAGCACCCAGACGCTCACCGCGACGATCACGCCCAGTGCCGACGCCATCGCGGGTGACTACGAGCTGACCGTCACGGCCAAGGGGGCCGAGGCAAGCGACAACGTGACGATCCGCGTGCGGGTGGAGACACCACAGATCTGGTGGATCGCGGGGGTCGCGCTCATCGGCGCGGTCTTCGCCGGGCTCTACTGGGTCTTCCGGACCTACGGGCGGCGGTAGCCGGCATGACCGACGAGGTCGATGACGCCGCGGAGGCGATCGAGCCGGTCGCACCGGGAGCAGGCAATGGGGCGGGCAGCGTGGCAGTCGGTGAGGCTGTCACTGGGGGGGCGGCAGCTGCAGTGGCCGAGCGGCCCCGGCAGCGTCGCCGCAAGACGGTGGCCGAGCTCCTCGCGGACGTTCCGGAGGATGCCGTCCTCGTCACCCGCCGGCTGACCAAGCAGTACGGCGACTTCACGGCCGTGGAGCGGCTCGACCTGACCATCCGCCGCGGGGAGGTCTTCGGCCTGCTGGGTCCCAACGGCGCCGGCAAGACGACCACCGTCCTGATGCTCCTCGGGCTGACCGAGCCGACCAGGGGCATCGTGCGCGTCGTGGGCCTCGATCCGGCGCGGGAGCCGCTCGCGGTCAAGCGCCAGGTCGGCTACCTCCCGGACAACGTCGGCTTCTACGGCGGCCTGACCGGGCGCGAGAACCTGCGCTACACGGCGAAGCTCAACGGCATGCCCAGGTCCGAGGCGGAGCCCTGGATCGACGAGCTGCTGCACGAGGTCCGCCTCGACGACGCGGGCGACAAGAAGGCCGAACAGTACTCGCGCGGCATGCGCCAGCGCCTCGGCATCGCCGATGCCCTGGTCAAGCGGCCGACCGTCCTTGTCCTCGATGAGCCGACGATCGCGATCGATCCGTCGGGCGTGGAGGAGCTCCTGCTGCTGATCCGCCGCCTCGTCGCGGAGCGCAGCCTGACGGTGCTCCTGTCCTCCCACATCCTGGGCCAGGTCCAGTCGCTCTGCGATCGCGTCGGGTTCTTCGCGGCCGGCCGGATGGTCGCCTCGGGACCCCTGGATGAGCTGGCGGGTGGTGCCGACCGCGTCGTGGAGCTGGAGGTGGGCGTCGACGGCCTGCCGGCCGCGATCGACGCCGTCGCAATGACCGTGCCGGGCGTCACGTCCGTGGTCCCCCATGAGCGCGACGATCGGCTCCGCATCATCACCGCGGAGCAGGACGTTGCGGCCCCGCTCGCGTCGGCCCTCTCGGGCGCCGGCCTGACCCTCGTCCACCTGCGGCGGCGCGGCACCGACCTGCTGGAGCTGTACCGCCGATATGTCCCGGAGGGTGCCGATGGCCGCCCCCACTGATACGACCCGTCCCGCGAAGGAAGCCCGCAAGGCCCGCCGTTCCGAGCGCGCCCCGTCCGGGGGCTGGCGGACGATCGCCGCCAAGGAGCTCGCCGACCACCTCGAGAGCGTCCGCTTCATCGTCCTGCTCGTGGTGATCGGCGTGGCCGCGATCGTGCCGCTCTACTTCGTCTCGACCGACATCAGCAACTCCGCCCCGGACCTCGCCGGCTCGCCCGCGCTGTTCCTGGCGCTGTTCGTGGTGGGGTCGCAGAGCGTGGGGGGCGTGACGACCGTCGCCTTCGCGGCGCTTCTCGTGCCCCTCGTGGGGATCGCGTTCGGGTTCGACGGGATCAACAGCGAGCGCTCGCAGGGCACGCTCTCGCGCCTGCTCGCCCAGCCCGTCCACCGCGACGACATCGTCAACGGCAAGTTCGTGGCCGGCATCGCGGTGATCACGATCATGCTGGGTGCCCTGGTCGCCGTGACCGCGGGCCTGGGGATCATTCGCCTCGGGATCATCCCGTCTGCGGAGGAGCTGGCCCGGGTGGTCGCGTGGCTCATGGCGACCGTCCTGTACGCCTCGTTCTGGCTCGCGTTCGCCCTGCTCCTCTCCGTCGTCATCCGGGGCGCGGCGTCCGCGGCGCTGGTCGGGTTCGGAACGTGGCTGGGGCTGATCCTGTTCGGAGCGTTTCTCCTGCCGCTCGCAGCCAACGCGCTGTTCCCGTCAAACACCTCCGGCACCGCGGACGACTTCTTCGCCTCCACCACGGCACAGCAGCTGTTCCTGCGGATCTCGCCCGCGACGCTGTACCAGGACGTCGTGCTGGCGCTCATGAACCCTGCCACCAAGAGCGTCCTGGGGGTCGGCAACCTGGGGCAGTACGTGAGCGCCCAGGAGCAGCTGCCCACGATGCTGTCGCTGGACCAGTCGATCCTGCTGGTGTGGCCGCAGATCGTGGCGCTGGTGGCGATGACGACCGCGATGTTCGCCGGAGCCTACGTGCTGTTCCTGCGCCAGGAGGTCCGCGCATAGGTCGCCCCGTCATGGACCCCTCACGCGCGGACCGTATGCTCAGCCTCCCGCTGATTGGTCTACGACCAGCGGACGACTGACAAACGACTCACGAGATGACGATGACGAGCGACGCATCCCACTCCCCGCCCGGCTCCGCGCCGTCCGCCCCGGCTGCGTCCGCGGCCGTCCCGGGGCCGGTCCCGCGCGGGCGGGCCGCCCTCGCCGGCGTCGCCGCCGCGGCCGCGGCCCTCGCCACGGGCGAGCTGGTCGCAGGCCTCCTCCCGGGTGTGCCCTCGCCCCTGGCAGCGGTCGGCGCAGCCGTCATCGACTACGCGCCGCCCGGTTCCAAGGACCTGATGGTCTCCCTCTTCGGAACGGCGGACAAGCTCGCGCTGGGCGTCCTGATCACCGGGGTCGTGCTGCTCGCCGGCGCAGCGCTCGGGCTCGTCGCGCGTCGGAGCCTGCTGCCGGCCGCGATCGGGATCGCCGCCATCGCCGGGGTGGGTGCGCTCGCCGGCCTCCGCCTGCCCACGGCCGCTCCCGCGGCCACCATCCTCTCCGCCGCCCTCCAGGCGGGCGTCGGCATCCAGGTGCTGGTGCTGCTGCTCGCGGCAGCCCCGGTGCGGACCGGCTCCCCGGACGGCGGCCGTCGTGGATTCCTGCTGCGGGCCGGCACGGTGGGAGCCCTGGCCGTCGTGGGTGGCGGTGTCGGGCGGGCGCTGCTCGAGGGTCGCGCCGCGGGCAACGCGACCGCGGGGGCCGGCGGCACGGCCGGGAACCCCGGCGCCACGCCCGCGCCCCTGCCGGACATCGTGGACCCCGCGCCCACCCTGTCGCCGGACGCCAGCCTCGCCATCGAAGGCATCACCCCGCTCGTCATCCCGAACGAGGACTTCTACCGCATCGATACTGCCCTCGTCACCCCGTCGGTGGACGTCGACACGTGGCAGCTCCGCGTCTTCGGCATGGTGGACCGTGAGATCACCCTCTCCATGGGCGACCTCCTCGAGCTCCCGCTGATCGAGAGCTACGTCACCATCGCCTGCGTCAGCAACCCGGTCGGCGGCGAGCTCATCGGCAACGCCAAGTGGACCGGTGTCCGCCTCACCGACGTCCTGGAGATGGCCGGCGTCCAACCCGGAGCGACCCAGATCGTGCCGCGCTCGGTGGACGGCTGGACGGCGGGCTTCCCCACGGCCTGGCTCACGGACCCGGCAAACCCCCGCGACGCCCTCATCGCGGTCCGCATGAACGATCAGCCGCTCCCCGCCATCCACGGGTTCCCAGCCCGCCTCATCGTGCCGGGCCTGTTCGGCTACGTCTCCGCCACCAAGTGGCTCAAGGAGCTTGAGCTGACGACGATGGAGGCCTTCGACGCGTACTGGGTCCCGCGGGGCTGGGCCAAGGAGGCGCCGATCCTCACCCAGTCCCGGATCGACACGCCGCGCCGGAGCAACGCACTGCAGCCGGGGCCGGTCCCCGTGGCTGGCGTCGCGTGGGCGCCGGACCGCGGGATCTCCAGGGTCGAGGTGAACGTGGACGGCGGCGAGTGGCACGAGGCCACCCTCGCGACCGCGATCGGAGCGCAGACGTGGGTGCAGTGGCAGTGGACCTGGCCGGCCACCTCGGGCCCCCACGAGCTCCGCGTTCGAGCCACCGACGGGACGGGCGAGGTCCAGACCGAGAAGGTCACCCGATCGGACCCCGACGGTGCTCGCGGCCACCACCAGGTCTCCGTCAGGGTCGCCTGAAGCCAAGTTCCGGTACGCTTCTCCACCCCGGCCGCACCCGGCGCCCCCAACTCCGTTCTCAGGATCCCATGACCCGACGCCGCTACCTCTTCGACAGCCCCGACCACCTCCTCGCCGGCACGGTCGGCGAACCCGGCAACCGCACCTTCTTCCTGCAGGCCCGCGAGGGCGCGCGGATCACGTCCGTCGCGCTCGAGAAGGTCCAGGTCGCGGCCGTCTGCCAGCGCCTGACCGAGCTCCTGGACGAGCTTGCGCAGCGCGGTGTCGAGGGCACGGACGAGCTCGACGACATGCCGGCGGCACACGCGCTGGACGAGCCGATCAACGAGGCCTTCCGCGTCGGCACGCTGTCGCTGGGCTGGGACACGGGCGAGGAGCTGGTCCTGATCGAGGCGCGCGAGCTGCTCGAGGACGACGAGGACGAGGGCGCGGCCTTCGAGGATGACGACGACGAGGACGGGCCCGACGTCCTGCGCGTCCGCCTCACGGCCCTCGTCGCGCGCGAGTTCGTGGCGCGGGCGCTGCGGGTCATCGCAGCCGGTCGCCCGCCGTGTCCGCTGTGCGGTCAGGCCCTGGACCCGCAGGGCCATCTCTGCCCGCGGCGCAACGGGCACCGCCTGAACTGAGCCCGGTGGACGACCCGCTTCCCGACGAGACACCCGACGAGGCACCCGACGAGGCGGTCGACGATGCCGACGATGTCGATGCGGAGGACGAGCACGACACCCGTGTCTCCATCGAGCAGCTCGGGCTGCCGATGCCGGTCCTGGCGGAGGATGCCGCGCTCGAGCTCCTGAACGGCGGCGATCTGCGCGTCATCGGGCAGCTGTGGGTGTCGTCCAACAACGCGATGCTCGCCGTGGCGAGCTCGGGCGACCTCGAGGCGGCATGCATCTACAAGCCGATTGCGGGCGAGCGGCCACTGCACGACTTCCCTGACGGCACCCTCGCCCGGCGCGAGGTGGCGGCGTTCGCCGTCTCGAGGGCCAGCGGCTGGGGCATCGTCCCGCCCACCGTGCTCCGGGACGGCCCCTTCGGCCCCGGCATGGTCCAGCTCTGGATCAGGAGCGACGGCGAGACGGACCCGGTGCGACTGGTCGTGGAGTCCGACCCGCGCCTCAGGCGGATCGCCGTCTTCGACGCCGCGGTCAACAACACGGACCGCAAGGCCGGCCACCTGGTCCCGGTCCCGGGCGACCATATCTACGGCGTGGACCACGGCGTGACGTTCTCGCCCGTGCCGAAGCTTCGGACGGTGCTCTGGGAGTGGCGCGGGCAGCCGTTCCTCGCCGAGGAGGCGGGCGTCCTGCAGGCGCTCCGCGCCGGCCTCGACGGCGTCCTGGGCAACGACCTGCGCGAGCTGCTGGACCCGATGGAGGTGGCGGCCACGGCGCGCCGCATCGACAGGCTAATTGCGGCCGGTGTGTTCCCGCAGCCCGACCCTCGCTGGCCGGCCATGCCCTGGCCTCCGGTCTGAGCCTGCATCCCCCTCACTGTGGCGCAGGCTCGCCGGTCGGGGGCGCGCGCCGGCGTTCCGCCGCTGACGCCGATGGGGCACGATGGACGCATGCGACGCTGGAACGGCTGGGGCGATGAGGCCGACGACACCCACGTCGGCGGGACGGGGCGCAGGTTCCTGGAGAAGACGCTTGGCCCCGGCGTCCCGCCGCGGGACGCGACGCTCGCACAGGTCGTGGCGGCGGTCCCGCCGAGCCGCCTGGCGAACGTCGATGATCCCCTCCTCTCCACGGACCGGGAGCTCCGCGTCCGACGGGCATGCGGCCAGTCCTTCCCGGACCTTGTCGCGCTCCGCTCCGGCCGTCTCGAGGCCGTGCCGGATGCCGTCGCCCGGCCCGGAGCCAACGCGGACATCCGCCACGTCATCGACATCGCGCGCGAGCGTGCCGCCCGCCTGATCCCGTACGGCGGCGGCACCAGCGTCGTCGGCGGCGTCAGCGCCCGCCGGAGCCCGGACCCCCTCATCACGGTCGACCTCGCGGGGCTCTCGGCCGTCCTGCAGGTGGACGAGCGCAGCGGCCTCGCCACCGTGGGCGCCGGGATCACCGGACCCGACCTGGCAACCGAGCTCGCGGCGCGGGGCCTGACCATCGGCCATGAGCCGCAGTCCTGGGAGCAGGCGACTGTCGGCGGCTGGGTTGCCGCGCGTGGATCGGGCCTCAAGAGCCTGGGTGTCGGGCGGATCGAGCAGCTGTACGCCGGCGGCACCCTCGAGGCCCCCGCCGGGACGATGGACATGGCGCCGTACCCGGCATCGGCCGCAGGCCCAGACCTGCGACAGCTGGTCCTGGGCTCGGAGGGGCGTCTCGGGTTCCTGACGGACGTGATCCTGCGCGCCACTCCCCTTCCGGAGACGGAGCGGATGGAGGCGTGGGCGCTCCCTGGCTGGTCCGAGGGTCAGGAGGCCGTCCGGGAGCTTGCGCAGGCCAGGCCCGGCCTCTCGCTCCTCCGGCTGTCCACGCCCGCCGAGACGCGGACCCTCCTCGCCTTTGCGGATCGCCCATCGCAGACTCGCGCGCTGACGACCTACCTCCGCCTCCGAGGTCGGCCCAACGACTGGGTGCTGCTCCTGGTCGGCGTGGCGGGCCGGCGCCGCATCGCCCGCGCCGCTTTCGCGGAGGCCGCCTCCGTCCTGCGGAAGCACCACGGGACGCGGATCCCGTCGCTGGCCCGGACCTGGTATCGCACCCGCTTCCGTTCGCCGTACCTGCGCAACGCGCTGTGGGCTGCCGGCTACGGCTCGGACACGCTCGAGACCGCCACGGACTGGGCGCAGGTTCCGCTCCTCCTCGCACGGCTCGAGGCGTCGATGGCCAATGCTCTCGCGCCCTGGGGCGAGCGGGTTCACCTGTTCACGCACCTGTCACACGTCTACCCATCCGGCTCCAGCCTCTACCTCACGTACCTGTTCCGGCTGGCCGCGGACCCGGACGAGACGCTGGCGCGATGGCAGGCGCTGAAGCGGGCCGCTCTGGACACGATCAGCGCGGAGGGCGCCACGATCACCCACCACCACGGCGTGGGCACGGACCATGCTCCCTACCTCGCCGCCGAGAAGGGCCCGCTGGGGATGGCGGCACTGGGCTCGATCGTCCGAACCTTCGATCCCGAGGGGATGATGAACCCGGGCGTGCTCCTGTCCGACCGCCACGGATGAAGACGGAGGCAGGGGAATGAGCGTGGTGGTGCCGGCATGACCGCGGACCGACTCCTCGCCCTCGACATCGGCACGCAGAGCGTCCGCGCGATGATCTTCGATCCGGCCGGCAACCTCCTGGCCCGTGCAAAGGTCCCCACCGAGCCGTACGTCCCGGGCCCTCCCGGCGTCTGCGAGCAGGACCCGGAGCTCTACTGGCGATCCATCGGCGAGGCCTGTCGGCAGCTGTGGGAGGTGCCCGAGGGACGCCGGGACGCCATCGCTGGCGTGGCCCTGACGGCGCAGCGCGGGACCGTGGTGGTCACGGACGATGCCGGCATTCCATTGCGGCCGGCCATGGTCTGGCTGGACCAGCGCAGGGCGGAGGGCCTGCCGCGGATCGGCGGCAAGTGGGGCCTGGCGTTCAGGCTCGCCGGCGCGACCGGGACTGTGGCCACCTTCATGGCCGAGGCCGAGGCGAACGTCCTTCACGAGACTGAGCCCGAGATGTGGGCGAAGGTCCGCCACTACATGGTGCTGTCGGGGTACCTGACCTACCGCCTGACGGGACGGTTCGTCGATTCGGTGGCCTCCCAGGTCGGCTATCTGCCCTTCGATTACAGGGAGATGCGCTGGGCGATGCCCGGCAGCTGGAAGTGGCAGGCGGTCCCGATCCGGCGCGAGTGGCTGCCGGAGCTGGTGCCACCCGGCGGAACCCTCGGGACGATCAGCGCCGCGGCGGCGGAGGCGACCGGGATCCCGGCCGGCCTGCCGATGATCGCGGCCGCCGGCGACAAGGCGTGCGAGGTCCTGGGGTCGGGTGCCCTGGAGCCGCACATCGGGGCGATCTCGCTGGGCACCACGGCCACGATCAACACCACCCACCGGCGGTACGTGGAGGTGATCCCCATCGTGCCGCCCTACCCTGCCGCGGTGCCCGGGGCGTACAGCATGGAGATCCAGATCTATCGCGGGTACTGGATGATCGAGTGGTTCAAGCGTGAGTTCGGTGCCGCCGAGGTCACACGGGCGACCGGCCTGGGGGTTGCAGCCGAGGCCCTGTTCGAGGAGATGCTCGCCTCGACACCGCCGGGGTCGATGGGCCTGATGCTCCAGCCCTACTGGACCCCCGGCGTCCGGATCCCGGGACCCGAGGCCAAGGGCGCCGTCATCGGATGGGGCGACGTGCACACGCGGGCCCACCTGTACCGCGCGATCCTCGAGGGCATCGCCTACGCGCTGCGCGAGGGCGCCGAGCGGACGGTCAAGCGGACGAAGGTGCCGATCCGCGAGCTGCGTGTCTCGGGCGGCGGGAGCCAGAGCACGGCCGCGGTCCAGCTGACGGCCGACGTGTTCGGGCTACCGGCGTCCCGCCCGCACACGTACGAGGCATCGGGGCTGGGCGCGGCGATCGACGTCGCCGTGGGCGTCGGGCTCCATCCCACCTTCGAGGCGGCGGTGGCCGCGATGACCAGGGTGGCCGAGACGCGGGATCCGGACCCGGCGAACCACCGGCTCTACGAGGACCTGTACCGGGGCGTGTACCTGAAGCTGTACGAGCGGCTCGGGCCGCTGTACGCGGAGATCCGCCGCGTCACGGGCTACCCGCCGGAGGCCTGAGCCGCGGGTCTCAACCCGCAGGCCGCGTGACCGTCGGGCGGCTGTCGGGCGGGGCTGTCGCGCGTGCGGCATCGACCATCCGTTCGACCCGGCATTTGACAGGATCGCCTCCAGCACGCATGCTTCAGCCATCGCCCGATTGCACGCGGCCACAAGGTCGACGCTCAACACGCGCAACCGTCGCCGCGCCGGGTCCATCACATCGCCGCTCCGGCCACCGCATATCCGGCCGTTGGAGCGGCAGGCTCACCGTCCCAAACCGACGGAGCCCGGAAAGGAACTCACTCTCACATGTTGTCTCGCGCCACCACGAATGCCGTGGCGTACCGCGCCAGCTCGATGCGCCGCATGCGCCGTCGAGTCGTCGCCGCCAACCGGCCCTATTGCTCCACCAACGGCTGCACCAGCTTCCTCGTCACCGATGAACTGGGCGGCGTCGCCTATTGCGAGATCTGCGGCTACTCGCGCAAGCTCAGCTGAGCTTTCGCGGCGAAGCGCCGCTCTCGCCCTTCCGGCCGGCCCACCTGGGTCGGCCGATTGATTCCCGGGCACCGGACGGTGCGATCCGGCTCGCGGCGCGCGACGCCGTGACGCGATCGGCCCCGACTCGCCATCATCGACGGCGACACCGAGCAGCCGGCCGATCGGGCCGGAAAGGAGATTCGATGACACGCGGCAGGATCCTCGACCGGTCGCGGCTCGAGCCGCTCATGGCGGCCGAGATGGCGGCGTTCGAGCTGGCCAACCCCCGCTCGAAGACGCTCTGGGAGCAGGCGAAAGGCTCGCTGCTCGACGGCGTCCCCATGAACTGGATGGTCAAGTGGGCGGGCCCGTTCCCGCTGTTCGTCGAATCGGCGTCGGGAGCCCATTTCGCCGATGTGGACGGCCACGAGTACGCGGACTTCTGCCTGGGCGACACGGGCGCGATGGCCGGGCACGGCCCCGAGGCGACGATCCGGGCCGTGGAGCGCCAGATGCGCCGCGGGATCACCCACATGCTCCCCACCGAGGACGCGGCCATCGCGGGCGACGAGCTGCGCCGCCGCTTCGGCCTCCGCTACTGGCAGTTCACCCTCACCGCCACGGACGCGAACCGGTTCGTCATCCGGCTGGCCCGCGAGGTCACGGGCCGGTCGAAGATCCTGGTCCACAACCACAACTACCACGGGTCGGTTGACGAGACGTTTGCGGTCATCGGCCCCGATGGCGGGGTCGTCGAGCGGCGCGGGAACATCGGCAGGCCGGTCCCGCTCGACGAGACCACCCGCGTGGTGGAGATCAACGACCTTGAGGGCCTCGAGCGCGAGCTGGCGTACGGGGATGTCGCGGCAGTCCTCTTCGAGCCTGCGCTGACGAACGTGGGGATCGTCCTGCCGGACCCCGGCTACCACGAGGCCGTCCGGGAGCTGACCCGCATCCATGGGTCGCTTCTCATCAACGACGAGACCCACACGATCTGCGCGGGACCCGGCGGCTACACGGGCGCCCACGGGCTCACGCCGGACTTCCTCACGATCGGCAAGACGATCGGGGGCGGGATCCCGGCCGGTGCCTACGGCTTCACCGAGGAGCTGGCCGACCGGATCAGGGCGGCGATCCCCTGGGACGACTGCGATGCCGGAGGCATCGGCGGGACGCTGGCCGGGAACGCGCTGTCCCTGGCCGCGATCCGGGCAACCCTGACCGAGGTCCTCACCGACGAGGCGTTCGCCAGGATGATCCAGCTGGGCGAGCGTTTCGAGGCGGGCGTCGACGGGGTCCTGCGCGCGCACGACGTGCCGTGGAACGTGACGCGCCTGGGGGCACGCGTGGAGTACCACTTCATGGCGTCGCCACCCCGGAACGGGTCCGAGCAGTGGGCACACGGAGACGCCGGGCTGGAGCGGTTCCTGCATCTCTGGGCGATGAACCGGGGCGTGCTGATGACGCCCTTCCACAACATGTCGCTGATGTCGCCCGCCACGACCGAGGCAGACGTGGACCTCCACACGCAGGTCTTCGGCGAGGCGCTCGAGGCGCTGTTCGGGTAGGGCGAGGCGCGCTCCGCGCGTGGCGCCAAGGGCGAAGACCGGCGAGGTTGATCTGCATGAGCCAGGACATGGAAGCGCTCTACGAGGCGAGGTTGCGGCGCTTCGTGACCGCGCTGAACAACAGGAAGCCGGACCGGGTGCCGATCCGGCCGCTTGCGGCCGAGTTCACGGGACGCCACGCGGGCTACACCTGCCAGCAGCTGACGCAGCACTATCCCGACGCCTTCGAGGCGATGATCCAGTGCGCGCAGGGACTACGACTGGGACGCCGTCCCCGCGAGCATGGTCTACGTCTGGACGGGCATCACCGATGCCGCCACCGTCACCTACTACGGCGTGCCGGGCGTGGACGTGCCAGCGGACGCCGGCTTCCAGTACCGCGAGCCGCCCGAGGATGCCTCGTTCATGCGCGAGGACGAGTACGACCGGCTGATCGACGATCCCGTCGCCTTCCTGTACGAGGTGTGGCTGCCCCGAGCCACCCGCAGCATCGCCGCGGCGGGCGAGCCGGTGACCTACCGCCACAACGTGGCGCTGGTGTCGGCGGCGATGGCCATGACCGAGTACTTCAACGCCTTCGGGCCGCATACCGAGAGGCTGCGGACCGAGGCCGGCATGCCTGGGGCAATCGCGGGGATCTTCAAGGCCCCGTTCGACATCCTGGCCGACAAGCTGCGGGGCTACATCGGGCTGACGATGGACATGCAGACGCAGCCCGACAAGGTGCTGAAGGCCTGCGAGGCGCTGATGCCGCACCTCTACTGGGTAGCGGCCGCCACGGCCGACCCCGCCTCGCAGCTGCCGATCGGCTACTGGATGCACCGGGGCTGCGTGCCCTTCGTCCGGCCCGGCCAGTTCGCCTCCCACTACTGGCCGACGGTAAGACCGGTGATCGAGGAGCTGTGGCGCAACGGCCACCAGACCATGTTCTACGCGGAGGGCAACTGGGACGCGCACCTCGAGGCGTTCCGTGAGCTGCCGGACCGCAGCATCGTCTACCACATGGACCGCGGCACCCCGCTGCTGACCCACCGCAAGCTGCACGACAAGTTCGCGTTGAGCGGCGGCGTCAAGAACGTGACGCTGGCGTTCGGCACGCCGGAGCAGGTGCGGTCCGAGGTGAGGACGCTGATCGAGACGGTGGGGAGGGACGGCGGCTTCATCATGGACGCCAGCGCGATCATGATGAACGACACGACGCCCGAGAACATGCGGGCGCTGGTCGAGGCGACGCGCGAGTTCGGCGACTACGACGCGCCGGACATCCTGACCGAACCGTTGCGCGTGGCCCCGGACTCGATCGAGGCAACGGCCGGCCCGCGCGCCAGGTTCGGGCGTCAACCGGGCGTCAGCGTCTCCTGGGAGGAGCACAGGGCGGAGCTGGTAGGCCCGATCCAGGGCAGCGAGGAGCTGGCCAAGCGCGTGTGGGAGGCGGCGGACGCCAACGGCGCGATGTTCATCTGGCAGATGCTGCTCTCGTTCTGAGACAGGGCACGCCGGTGGCTGCAACACAATGCGCCGTTGCACGTCCTGTGTGCAGCAGCGGGAGGCGCTGACGCCCCGGTCCGTGCCCAGGTCGCCTGGACGGCGCCGAGTCAATGGCGAGGCCGACCCGCTCGGGCGTCCCGGGAGGTATCGGAATGCGTCGACTGCTGGCGTTGATCGCCGCTGTTGGGCTGGTGGCGTCATTCGCCTCATCGAGCATCGCGTCAACACCGTCGGTGCCGACGACAGGATTCGTCGGAGACTTCGACGTGAAGGTCGACGGGGTCAAGGTCGGCCACATCAGCGCCGTGCTCCTGAGTGTCCCGGACCAGGACAAGCTCGCCGGCACGTACAAGTTCCGCGGCGTGAATGGGGTGACCGGCTCGGCCCTGGTCGGTGAGACGGACTTCTATCGCGACCCCATCAAGAAGGAAGTGTGGTTCAAGGCCCTGGAAATCGGCTACCCGGGCCCGGGGTACGGGATCTTCGTCGGGCACTTCGTCGACTTGCTCGCCCCGGGGGCGACCGACTACGTAGAGTTCTGGAGCCAGGGCCTCACCTACGAACCGAACGACGGGGGGGCGTTTGGCTCGCCGTGGTACGGGCGGTGGGACGTTGGCAGCGGCACCTTTGCCCTGCGGGTTCCGGCCGGCTGATCCGGTAGCCGGGGGGCTCGGCCGGGTCGCAGGCTCACCGGGCCCGGTCGGTGCCTCGTGAAGCCTCCGGGGTCATCGGCGAGCAGGATCGGAACCAGGTTGGCGCGGCGTGCCCCGAGCGGGTCGCCGCGCCTCCGGTGATCAGCGGCGAACGGGTCGTCCCGTCGTCGGGCAGCGTGAGGCGTTCAGGTGGGCCCGAGCTCAGTCTTCGTCCTCGTCGGGCGAGGGCACCTCGACGCCCAGCTCGGCCATCAGCCCCTGGATGTCCGGGTCTTCGAGCAGCTCGTCCAGGTCCCGCACGTCGTCCATCGCCTCGACCTGCTCCGGGATCAGCCGCTGCACGCGGACGCGGTACCCGGGCGCGCGGCTCCGGAGCTCTGTGACGCGGGCTTCGCGCACCAGTGAACGAGCCGTGAACACCCCCGCCGTCGCCAGCCGGTCCGGGACCAGGCCCGGGGCGCGGTCGAGCGCGATGGCCTCGATGACGGCGTGGAGCACATCCGCGGACGCGGCAGCCCACGGCGCCTCGCCCGTCTCCAGCGTCAGCTCGACCGCCACGGCCGTGGACCACGGTTCGGGCCCGTCCAGCCTGGCCGCCGCAAGGGCGTCGAGGAGGGTGACCCGGGCCTCGAGCGCCTCGGGGGTCGCCTCGCCCGGGTGCATCGGCGGCAGCGCCTCCACCATGATGTCGACCTGGCGATGCACCCATTCGGGCGGCTCATCGCCCTCGTCCAGCGGCGGCTCCATCAGCGCCTCGACGCGTGACCAAACGGGAGCAGGCGTCCCCTCGGGCCACACGCCGGCCAGCGCGCGCCGGAGTCGCGGGTTCGCGGCCGCCTCGGCCTCCACCGTCTCGATGACACGATGCCCGTGCTGTGCGACGTAGTCCTCGAGCGGCCCGGCCGCGATCAGGTCCAGGGCATCGTCCGGTGCCCGGCGGACGATCTCCAGCAGCAGCGGCCACGCGACGTCCGGCCGGTTCTCGATCAGCTCCTCCAGCACCAGCCAGGTCCAGTGGTTGTCGCCTGCCCAGCCGGCGCTCTGCGTGAGGTAGCCATCGACGACGATGCGGGCGAGGGTGTCGGAGCTCATGGCCCCCATGCTATCCCCGGTCGCGCCTGCGCCCGTCGCCGCTCCTGCGCCGGTAGCCACCCAGGGCCTGCAGCCACCTACGGGCGCAGCCACCAGCGGCGCTCGCGAACGTGCTCGCCGCCCAGCTCCTCGTCCACGTCCTCCTCGGGGGCGAACCCGCGGGCCGCGTAGAACGTCTCCCCGGCCACGTTGCCCACCAGCACGTCCGCCGCGATCGGCATTCCGGGATGCGCCCCGGTGATGGCATCCAGGAGTGCCGAGCCGAGCCCCGCCCCCCGCAGCTCCGGGTCCGCGTACAACGCCACGAGCGTCACCCGGTCGGGCTCGATCGCGCTCTCCGCAAAGGCGGCCACCACGTCGTCCAGAACCGCCACCCACGTCTCGTGGCGCTCGATGCGGAGACCCACGCGGTCCTCGGAGTAGGCTCGCTCGAGGAACCAGTCGATGGTCTCGGGCCGGAGCAGGTCGCGGTAGGTATCGCGCCAGGCCGCGTGGGCGATCGCCCGGATGGCCGGAGCGTGGGACGGGGTGGCGCGACGCACGGCGATCCCGGGCTGGGCTTCGGACCTGGCATCCATCGCGGGTTCCACGGCCGGAGTCTACGAGACGAGCCCGGACCTCGTCCGCAACCGGCATTCGCGTTCCTGACAGGCGGGCAATCCAGGGGGCGGGTGCGTCCAGCCCGCGGAGCCCGGTGCGTGAGGGAGTGGCCAGCTCGCAAGCCCTGCTCCAAGTCGGCTGCCGGACACCCGCCACCTGACATATCGTGGCTGGCGCATGACCGCCGCATCCCTCTCCCCCGTCGCCCTGACCGCCGCCCGACGCCGCTCCCGCAACACGCTCATCGCCGGGGTCGCGCTGGGGAGCACCGGCCACATCGCCGCGGTGACGGTCGCGACGATCGTCGCCAAGGACCTGCTCGGATCCCAGACCTGGGCAGGCCTCCCGGGAGCCACGGTCGTTCTCGGGGCCGCCCTGGGCGCGGTGCTGCTGTCCGCGCTCATGGCCCGGAGGGGCCGTCGGGCCGGTCTCGTCACCGGCTACTCCGTGGGCGTGATGGGCGCCCTGATTGCCACCGCCGCGGTCATGACGCGCTCGTTTCCGCTCCTCCTGCTCGGCACCGTGCTCATCGGCTTCGGCAACACCAGCAACCAGCTCTCGCGCTACACGGCCGCGGACATGGTCCCGCCGGAGCGGCGGGCCTCCGCGATCGGGCTCGTCGTCTGGGCGGCGACGATCGGCTCGGTCGTCGGGCCGTGGCTCGTGCCCATCGCCTCGGGCATGGCAGCGGACGTCGGACTGCCTCCGCTTGCCGGTCCCTACCTGGTACCCGTGGTGTTCGTCGGCCTGGCCGCCCTGCTCTCGTTCGTCATGCTCCGGCCCGACCCCTACGACCTCGCCGACGAATCGACCCGGGCCCACCCGGAGGCCGAGCCCGCGGTCATCCGCCCCGTCCGGGAGATCATCCGCCGGCCGGCCGTGGCGGCCGCGATCGTCGCCCTCGTCGTGAGCCAGTTCGTGATGGTCCTGATCATGACGATGACGCCCCTCCACATGACCGAGCACGGCCACGACCTCGGCGCCGTGGGCATGGTGCTGTCGGGGCACACGCTGGGGATGTTCGCGTTCTCGCCGCTGTCGGGCTGGCTCTCGGACCGCTTCGGGCGCGTACCGACGATCTTCCTGGGCACGGCAGTGCTCGCGATCTCCTCCGTGATGGCCGCGGTCGCCCCGCCCGACGGCGGGTTCCTGTTGTTCCTGGCGCTGTTCCTGCTGGGCCTCGGCTGGAGCTTCGGGTTCGTGGCCGGAAGCGCGATGCTCTCGGAGAACCTCGAGATCCACGAGCGCACGCGGGTCCAGGGTGCCGCTGACGCGCTGATCTGGTCGTCGGCTGCCGCCGCGGCCCTGGGCTCGGGATTGATCATGGCCGCCGTGGGCTACACCGCCCTCGGGATCCTGGGCGCCGGTGCGGTGATCATCCCGGTCGTCGTGCTGCGCTCACATGGCCGGTCATCGGCCCGCGCCGCCGCCGCGGCAGCCGAGATCACCCCAGAGGTCCCGCCCCTCTAGGCGGCAGGCTGAGAGACAGCGACGGCATGGCGGATCGCAGGCGCGGGATACCGACCCCGCTCACGACCTCCGTGGTGGACCCACTGACCTGGGACCCGGACGCGGTCCCAGGGTCGCACCATGACGCCGTCCTGTTCGCAGAGGTGGACTTCGCGGAAATCGAGGTCAAGGGTGCGGCGTTCAACGACTGCGAATTCCGCGGCATCCGGTTCAACGCCTCGACCCACGAGGACGCCGCGTTCACGAACTGCACGTTCGTTGGCTGCAGCTTCTTCGATGTCCGCCTCACCCGGTGCAAGCTCGTCGGCAGCGTGTTCGACCGGTGCGCGTTCGACCTGATGACGGTCGAAGGCGGCGACTGGTCGCTCGTGGGCCTGCCGGGGGCTGACCTGCGCAGGGCCACGTTCCGGGGCGTCCGGCTGCGCGAGGCGGACCTCAGCGGGGTGCAGTTCGACGGGGCGACGGTCCGGGACACGGACCTGTCGGGGGCCCTGATGCGCGGGGCGTCGTTCCGGGGCGCGGACCTGCGGGGCAGCGACCTGTCGTCGCTCGACGCACTGCAGTGCGACGTCAGGGGTGCCCTCATCGACGTCGAGCAGGCGATGGTGCTCGTGACGACCATGGGCCTCCGGATCGGCTAGCGACGGCCGGGGCGACCGGGTCAGGCTCCCAGCTCCTCCGCGACCCAGGCGGCCAGGACCCGGGCGCAATCCTCCACCTCGGCCAGAGGCACGGACTCGTTTGCGCCGTGGGCCAGCCGCACGTCGCCTGGCCCGAAGATCACGCAGGGCGTATCACCCACGTTGATGAACAGCCGCATGTCCGCGCCGTACGGCACGCCGAGCGCCTGTGGGCGACGCCCCGTGACGGCCTTGATCGTGGCCATCAGCCCGGCCGGCAGCACGTGGTCGGCGGCGACGCGGGCCGAACCGAACCTGGCCCCGGTGACCTCGACGGTGGCCGGGTTGGCGGCGAGGAACGAGTCATCGGCACAGGCCGCCCGGATGCACGCGCGGAGCTCGTCGGCCGCCGCCTCCGGCGTCTGACCCAGTCGCACGCCGTACCGCCCCTCCGCCACCACGCGATCCATCACCGAGGACGCCCACTCCCCGCCCGCCACCTTGCCGACGATCGTCGGGTACGGCAGCCCGAGCGCCGTCATCAGCGGCTCGGTCTCCTCGTGATTCCGGCTGGTCTCGTCGGCCGCGAGCGCCCGCACGAGCGTCTGCAGGTTGTCGAGTGCGGACACGCCCTCCGTGCGACGGCTGGCGTGCGCGGCCCTGCCCGGGACCGTGAGCCGGAACGTGATCGCGCCCGCGTGGGCGACCACGACGTCCAGCGATGACGGCTCCGGGATGACGCACAGGTCCCCGGTGACACCGGCCCGGATCGCGGCAAGAGTCCCCTGGCCGCCGTCCTCCTCGCTGGGCACGAGGGCAACAACCAACTCGCCCTTGAGCGTACCCAGCGCCCCGGTGACTCCCAGCGCCCGAACGGCGCCAAGAATGGCCGCGATCCCGCCCTTCATGTCACAGGAGCCGCGCCCGTACAGGCGACCCTCGCGGATCTCGCCGCCGAACGCATCACCGATCCAGGTCGCGGGATCGCCGGCCGGGACGACGTCCACGTGGCCCGACAGCACGAGGCGGAAGGCCCCGGGGCGGCCCGCCCGCCCGATCACGACCGGGAGCTGGGTCCGAGCAACCTCCTCGCCCGGCCAATCCGGATCCTGGCGGATCGCCGCCGGGTCGGGATGGAAGATCTCGACCGTCATCCCGAGCGCCTCGAGCCAGTCTGCGAGGCTTGCCTGGATCGCAGACTCGTCACCGGTGACGGATCGCATCCGGACAAGCTCGGCGAGGTCTGCGGCGACCAGGTGCGCATTGACGGCGTCGGCCGCAGCCCTCGCGGCGGCGGAGAGGTGGGGTCGCGTGCTCATGCCCGCAGCACCGGGCGGGTCAGGCAGGTCACGCCGCCCGAGCCGTTCTCGCCCACCTCGCGGAGCGGGATCGCGTGGACCTCGCAGCCCGCGGCCTCGAGCCGGCGGCGCGTGAC
Source organism: uncultured Chloroflexia bacterium (assembly GCA_963770795.1). Classification (GTDB taxonomy): domain Bacteria; phylum Chloroflexota; class Limnocylindria; order Limnocylindrales; family CSP1-4; genus CAIXZV01. The sequence continues at coordinate 301,464 of CAVYQR010000007.1, read as the reverse complement.
GTCGTTCCCCTCCGCCGTGACCACCACGCCCGGTCGTACCGCCAGCACGTTGCAGCCGAGCGTCGGGTACTCCTCCTCCGGAACCTCCACCAGGCGGATCCCGAGGTCTGCGAGAAGCGCGTACAGGCCGACGGGGAGCAGCGGCAGGAACACCACGGCCACGTCGTCCGCCACCGGCGAGATCACCGACAGCAGGTGCACGAGCTCCGCCGGACCCTTCCAGTACGGGACGTCGAAGATGCGCGCGTCGCCGCCGGTGATGGCCGCCAGCTGCCTCGCGCCGGACTCGTTCGTCCGCAAGGTGCGACCGATGCACAGCAGGTCCGGCCGAAGCCAGAACGTGTCGCCGCCCTCGAGCGTGCCGGGTGCCTCGATTCGCCCGAGCGTCGGGATCCCGCGGGCCCGGGTCCAGGCCTCGAGAACCGCGGGCTCACCCTCCCGATTGGCCTTGCCGGGGCGAAGAGGGATGGCCCCGCCGTCCGCGATGAGCATGGGGTCGAACACGTAGACGAGATCGGGATCGTCGGTCTCCGCGTCCAGCACGTGGACGGTGGCTCCGAGCCGCGCCAGCGTCTCCACCAGGACTTCGTGCTCGCGGCGGGCGGCGTCCAGGTCCACGGGGCGGAGGAATCCAACCGCCGGGTCCTCGAAGGCCCGCGAGAAGGCAGCGCCGGGTGCCTTCACCAGGACCTCGCGAAGCGGCGCCGTCATGCTCTGGGCGCCCCAGGCGCGTTCGGTCGGCTGCGTCATCCCGCGAGGATACCGGCCCGTGGCGGCCCGGTGGAGCCTCGCGCGAGCCACACGAGCCGAGGGATCAGGCCCCCGCGATCTCCCGCAGCTCGGCGAGCAGGCGGTCCACCTCGGCGGCGGTGTTGTAGTGGGTCAGGCCGATCCGGAGCACGCCCTCGGGCGCCAGCCCGAGCCGCTCGATGAGACCCATCGCGTAGAAGTCGCCCCACCACGTGGCGATGCCGCGATCGCCCAGGATCGTGGATGCCGTCTCGGGCGTGACACCCGCGATCGTCACGGCGGCGGTCGGCGTCCGCTCGGCAAGGCGCGAACGGTCCGTGATGCCCCAGACCTTCACCCCGGGGATCGCCTCGAGGCCGTCCAGCAGGCGCCCGAACAACGGCATCTCGTAGGCGCGGATCGCGGCCATCCCCGCGTGCGCCTCCAGGCGCCGGCCGGTCATCCCCGGGAACCGCGCCCCGAACGAAGCACCGAACAGCCGCCCGACCTCGGCGATGTACTCGACCGCCGCGCGCGCACCGGCGATCCCCTCGAAGTTGCCCGTGCCCGTCTCGAACCGGTCCACCGCCGGCCGCAGCTTGTAGGTCGGGAGCGAGTCCAGCACGTCGCGTCGCCCGTACAGAACGCCAGCGTGAGGGCCGAAGAACTTGTAGGACGAGCAGGCGAGGAAGTCGGTCCCGATGGCCTGGACGTCGATCGGCAGGTGGGGCGCCGCGTGGACGGCATCCACGTATGTCAGGGCGCCGGCCTCGTGGGCGCGGCGGACCAGCTCCCCGACCGGGTTGATCGTGCCCACCGCGTTGGACGCCCAGCCGAACGCGACCAGCTTCGGGCGCCCGTGGAGGAGGGTGTCGAAGTGCTCGATGTCGAGCGTCACGTCGTCCGGCCGGATGTCCACGGTCCGGACCGTGATGCCGCGATCGGCGGCGGCGCCGTTCCACGGACCCACGTTCGCCTCGTGGTCCAGGCCGCTCACGACGATCTCGTCGCCCGGCGCCATGGTTGCGGTGATCGACCGTGCCATGTGCATGGTCAGGGTCGTCATGTTCGCGCCGAACTTGATCTCGGACGGGTCGGCGGCATTGAGGAAATCCGCGAGCGCCTGGTGGGCATCATCCACCACCTCGTCGCTGCGGCGCGAGGTCAGGAACGTACCCTCGTGGTTTGCGTTCGACTCACGGTAGTAGCGCGAGACGGCCTCGATCACCGTGTCCGGCACCTGGGTGCCTCCGGGGCCGTCGAACAACGCGACGGGCCGGCCGTCCTGCTCGATGGACAGGGCCGGGAACCGGGCGCGCAGCGCCTCGACATCGAACTCGGGCATCGGGATCCTCACGGTGCGTTCGGGATGACGATGCTATCGCGTGCTGGACGCGGCAACGCGGCAGCGCAACAAACGCGGCAGCGCAACAACGGTCCACATCGTTGCCTTGGCAACTAGTTCGTCGCCGGAGTACGATAGGCGCCATGACATCCGAGCTCGCCACGGCCCCGTTCGGGGGCCGCCCCGACGCCAGTTCCACGCGTGCCCCCACCTCCCCGGCAGACCCGCGTCTTGGCGCCTGGCGGGCCCTGATCCAGGCGCACGCGCGCCTGATCCGGCGCATGGACGAGGAGCTGGAGGCCGCGCACGGCGTCTCGCTGGCGGAGTACGACGCGCTGCTGCAGCTCGCCAATGCCCCCGGCCGCCATCTGCGGATGAGCGTCCTCGCGGATCGCGTTCTGCTCTCGCGGAGCGGCATCACGCGCCTCGTGGACCGCCTCGTGGCCAACGGCGCGGTGGAACGCTCGGCCTGCCCGACGGATGCGCGCGGCGCCGAGGCGGTGCTCACTCCCGCAGGGCTGGACCGGCTGCGTACCGCGTCGCGGACCCACCTCGACGGCGTGACCCGGTACTTCCTGGAGGTCGTCAGCGCCGAGGATCGGGCGGCGATCGAGCGCGGCATGGGAGCGGTGGTGGTCGCGGTCGAGGACGCCGGGGCGAGCGAGTCCGTCTGCTCCGTGCCGGGCGAGGCCTGACGATCGACGATCACCGCCCGTCCGGGCGGGTCCTGGCGGGCACCAGCGGGTTCGCCTACGCGGGCTGGGCGCCACGGTTCTACCCGTCTGGGACGCGAGATCGGGAACGGCTCCCCCACTACGCGTCTCGCCTCCCGGCCTGCGAGCTGAACAACACCTTCTACGCGCGACCGACCATCGAACGGATCCGCGGCTGGTGCGCTGCAGTGCCGACGTCCTTCCGGTTCATCGTCAAGGCGCAGCGCGGTGCGAGCGTGCGGGCGCTGTACGGCGACCCTCGCGAGTCCGTGCCGTGGCTGACCGAATCGCTGCCGGAGTTCGGGGAGCGCCTGGGCGCGGTGCTGTTCCGGATCGCGGGCGAGGTGGCCCGGAACGACGACCGCCTGGGAGCGATGCTCGCGGCCTGGCCGCGCCCGATCCCGCTGGTGCTCGAGGCACAGCACCTCTCGTGGCACGTGGACGAGACGTTCGCTGCGCTCCGGGCCGCGGAGGCCGTCCTGTGCACGACGGATGTCGACCAGCAGCAAGAGGTGCCGGACATCCGCCGGACCGGACCGTTCCTGTACCTGCGACTGCGGCAGGACGACCTACGACGATGCGGAGCTCGATGCCTGGGCGCGACGCCTGGTGCCGTTCCTCGACGACGGCATGGACGCCTACGTCCTGTTCCGCCACGACGTGGACGGCACGAGCGCCATCCACGCGGAGGAGTTCGCCGCCCGGGTCGAGCGCGTGCGCGCCTCCGGCTGAGGACGGCGGCTCAAACCGCGATTGGGCGAGTTGCGCGCTACCCTGTTGGCACCGATGACAATCACGAGCCTCTTCCGATCCCGCCCGATTCTCGCAACCATCGCGCTGACGGCCCTCGTGGGTGCCTGCGCGGGACCCGCCCCGACCGCCGCTCCGTGGACCGCCGCTCCCTCGCCGATCGCGACCACACCCGCCGCATCGTCCACGCCCCCATCGCCGGCTGGATCCCCAACCCCGCCCGCGCCCTCGCCCTCCGCCGCGCCCGATCGCCCGGACCTCGCCGGCGTTCGGGCGGCGCTGGAGACGGTGGCGTCAGGGCTGAGCGCTCCGCTCTGGGCCACGGCCGCGGGGGACGGCTCGGGTCGCCTGTTCGTCGCCGAGCAGGGGGGCCGCATCCGCGTCGTCCACAACGGGTCCCTGCTCGAGACGCCGTTCGTCGACCTGTCAGGCCAGGTCACCGCCGAGGGCGAGCGCGGGCTCCTCGGCGTCGCGTTCGCACCCGGCTTCGGCACCAGCGAGACTCGCTTCTACGTCCATTACTCGGGCCCCTCCGGCGACACGACGATCGCCGAGCTGCAGGCGACCCCCGGGGCGGACACCGTGGATACCGCCACCGAGCGGATCCTGCTCGTCGAGCCACAGCCGTACGCCAACCACAATGGAGGCTGGATCGGGTTCGATCAGGGCGGCATGCTGCTCATCGGGCTGGGTGACGGGGGCAGCGGCGGGGACCCCGAGAACCGCGCCTCGCGCCTCGACACTCTCCTGGGCAAGATCCTCCGCCTGGACGTGCTGGGTGGTGCTGCGGGCGGCCTCGAGTACGGGATCCCGGTCGACAACCCGTTCCTCGGCCGCCCCGATGCCCGACCGGAGATTCTCCACTACGGCCTCCGCAACCCATTCCGGGCGAGCGTGGATCCGGCCACCGGGACGCTCTGGATCGGCGACGTCGGCCAGAACACGTGGGAGGAGGTCGACGCCGCCGGGGCCGACGCCCGCGGGCTCGATTTCGGCTGGCACCGCTGGGAGGGCCGCCACTGCTACGAGCCCGCGGAGGGCTGCGATCCGGCCGGCGTGACCCAGCCCGTGACGGAGTACGGCCACGGCGCCGGCTGCAGCGTCATCGGCGGGGTCGTGTACCGGGGGAGCGCCATCCCCGCGCTCCGCGGCGCGTACCTGTTCTCGGACTACTGCAGCGGGACGCTGTGGGCGATCGATGCGGGCCTCGACGCCCAGCAGGCCCCGGTCACCCTGCTGGAGACCGGCCGCATGATCAGCTCGATCGGGGTGGACGAGGCCGGTGAGGTGGTCCTCACGGATCTCGGCGGCGGCGAGGTTCTGCGGCTGGTTCCCGCGGGCTGACGCTCAACCGGCCCGTCCGGGGCAGGGGCGGCACCGCGCCAACCCCGGGTCTTCCTCAGGTCGTCGCGCTCGCGTCCGTGGCCGCGGCAGTTCGTAGCGAGGGCGGCACGACGGGCCGCAGGAACAGGGCGAGCGCCACCGAGACGTATCCGGCCCACACGACGACCGTCGCGATCTCTGGTTGTGAGGAGTACCCGAACAGGGCGCGGAGGAACTGGCCCACGACCAGCGCGAGGCCGCCCGGCGCCCCCGCGATCGCGGCATGCGGCAGCACCGACGAGATGTCGAACGCGGGACCGGTCCCGACCGTGATCCAGCCGATCTCGATGAACTCGTGGACCGCGCTCGAGAGGAGCCCCGCGGCGATGAAGATCAGCCCGATCCCGGTCCAGCGGAAGAAGGTCCGCAGGTTGATGAACCGCGCTCCGCGGTAGAAGCCTGCGCCAAGCAGGGCGGCGATCGCGAGGCCGACGACCGCGCCGGCCATGACGCCTGTCGCGGCGCCCGCGGCCGAGGTGACGAGACCCACCAGGAACAGTGCCGTCTCGAGGCCCTCGCGGATGACAGCGGTGAAGGCGAGGATCACCAGCCCCAGGACGGTCCCCTGGGACAGCGCCCGGTCCAGCGCGGCCTGGAGCTCCCCCTTGACCGACGTCGCCTGGCGGCGCATCCAGAACAGCATCCAGGTCACGACCGAGGCCGCGAGCAGCATCGTCAGACCCTCGAAGATCTGTTCGTACGGCTCCTTCAGCCCGCCGACCGTCAGGTACAGCGCGAGTCCCATGAGCAGGCTGAGCAGCACGGCCGCACCGGTCCCCAGCCAGATCCACCCGAAGTACCGGCGGTTCCCCGTCCGGGCGAGATAGGCAAGGATGATGCTGATGATCAGCGCCGCCTCGACGCCCTCGCGAAGGCCGGTGAGCAGGCCGCTGGTGAAGGAACCCAAGTCCACGTCTTGCTCCTGTGGAACGCCGCTGGGGGGCGCGGGGACGCCCGGCTGGTCGGAGCGCGAATGCTCGGGATCGTAATTTGCACGTCCACAATCGTCAAGCGTGATTGATACCGAGATGCAGGGCGCCCTGCGGCGACGCCCCGCTACGCGACCAGCGGGTCTCCGCCGTCCGGATCGATGCCCAGCTCGCGGATCGCCGCGGCGGCGGCCGCGGGATCGTACGCACCGAACCGGGCGAGGCCGGACAGCGCGGCGCCCGCGATGCTCGGCGCGTCGATCTCGAAGTGGGCGCGCAAGGCCTCGCGGGTGTCGCTCCGGCCAAAGCCGTCGGTTCCCAGGACCAGGTAGGGCGCGGGCACCCACTGGGCAACCGTGTCCGGCAGCGTCTTGACCCAGTCCGTGGCCACGATCACCGGGCCACCATCCGGACCGAGCACCCGGGCGACGTACGGCACGCGCGGCGCCTTGTCCGGGTTGAGCCGGTTCCAGCGCTCTACCCCGAGCGCGTCGTGGCGAAGCTGCTGGAAGGACGTGGCCGAGTAGACCTCGGCCGCGATCCCGAACCGCTCGGCGAGAAGGTCCCGGGCCGCGATCACCTGCTGCATGATCGAGCCCGCACCCACCAGGCGGACGCGGCCCCTCAGGTCCGTGACCTCGGGTGCCGCCGCAAACCGGTACAGGCCGCGGATGATCCCCTGGTCCACGCCCTCGGGCTTCGGCGGCTGCGGGTAGTTCTCGTTGTAGAGGGTGACGTAGTAGAAGACATCCTCGCCGTCCCCGTACATGCGCCCGATGCCGTCGCGGATGACCGCCGCCAGCTCGTACGCGAACGCCGGGTCATAGGCCCGGACAACCGGGACGGTGGAGGCGAGGACGTGCGTGTGGCCGTCGTCGTGCTGGAGGCCCTCGCCGGCGAGCGTGGTCCGCCCCGCGGTGGCCCCGATCATGAAGCCGCGTCCGCGCTGATCGCCGAACGCCCACACCTGGTCGCCGGTCCGCTGGAACCCGAACATCGAGTAGAAGATGTAGAAGGGGATCATCGGCTCGCCGTGCGTCGCGTACGACGTCCCGGCTGCCTGGAACGAGGCCATCGAGCCCGCCTCGTTGATCCCCTCCTCCAGCACCTGGCCGTCGATCGACTCCCGGTACGAGAGGAGGAGATCCGAGTCCACGGGATCGTAGCGCTGGCCCTGGGCGGCGTAGATGCCGACCTCCTTGAACAGCGGGTCGAGCCCGAACGTGCGCGCCTCGTCCGGGACGATGGGCACGATGCGCCGGCCGATCTCCGGCTCCCGGATCAGGTTCCGGAGGAGGCGTGCGAACACCATGGTCGTGGACACGGCCGTCGGGCTGCCACCGGCGAACTCGGCGTCCACCGCGGGCGACGGGGCCGGCAGCGGCTTCGAGCGGACGACGCGCCGCGGCACGGGCCCACCCAGGGCTGCGCGGCGCTCCTGCATGTAGCGCACCTCCTCCGAGTCGGGACCCGGGTGGAAGTAGGGCGCCTCGTCCGTGATCTGGGCGTCGGGGATGGGGAGCTCCAGCCGATCGCGGAAGACGCGCAGCTCGTCCTCGCGCAGCTTCTTGGCCTGGTGGGTGATGTTGCGGGCCTCGACGCCGCGGCCCAGGGTCCAGCCCTTGACGGTCTTGGCGAGGATCACGGTCGGGGCGCCCCGGAACTCGGTCGCCGCCTTGTAGGCCGCGTACACCTTGCGGTAGTCGTGCCCGCCGCGTCGCAGGTGCAGGAGGTCGTCGTCCGAGAGATGCTCCACGAGCCGGCGGAGGCGCGGATCGGGACCGAAGAACTTCTCGCGCACGTACTCGCCGGTGGAGACCGAGTACTTCTGGAACTCGCCGTCCACCGTGGTGTTCATCTTCTCGACCAGGGCGCCGTCCACGTCGCGCGCCAGGAGATCGTCCCACTCGCGGCCCCAGACAACCTTGATCACGTTCCAGCCGGCACCCCGGAAGTGGCCTTCGAGCTCCTGGATGATCTTGCCGTTGCCGCGCACCGGGCCGTCCAGGCGCTGCAGGTTGCAGTTGACGACGAAGACAAGGTTGTCCAGGCCATCGCGGGCCGCGAGCGAGATCCCGGACATGGACTCCGGCTCATCCATCTCGCCGTCGCCGAGGTAGGCCCAGACCCGCTGCTCCGACGTGTCGCGGATCCCGCGGTTGTGCAGGTACCGGTTGAAGCGCGCCTGGTAGACCGCGGCCAGGGGGCCCAGGCCCATCGAGACCGTTGGAAACTCCCAGAATTCCGGCATCAGGCGAGGGTGCGGGTAGGAGCTGAGGCCCTGGCCTCCGGTCTCGCGCCGATAGTGGTCGAGATCGGTCTCGGACAGCCGGCCCTCGAGGAACGCCCGGGCATAGATGCCGGGTGCCGCGTGACCCTGGAAGAAGACCTGGTCCCCACCTCCGGGGTGGTCCTTGCCGCGGAAGAAGTGGTTGAAGCCCACCTCGTACAGGGTCGCCGCCGAGGCGTAGGTCGACATGTGGCCGCCGATGCCCGGGAACCGGACGTTCGCCCGCAGGACCATGGCCACGGCGTTCCAGCGGATCAGCCGGCGGATGCGGCGCTCCAGCTGCTCGTCGCCCGGGAAGTACGGCTCCTGCTCGGGGCTGATCGTGTTGATGTACCGGGTCTGGGTGAGGCTGGGGACGCCGATCTGGCGCTGGCGGGCCCGCTTCAGCAGCTTGAACATCAGGAATCGGGCCCGGTTCTCGCCCGCCTGGTCGAGAACCTGGTCGAGCGATTCGAGCCACTCGCGAGTCTCGGCCTCGTCGATATCGGGCAGATGCTGCTTGAAGTCGTCGATGTACATCGGGGCTCCGTGGACGCGTGGGCACGATCGCCCGGGCGGCGCCAAGGGTAGCCCCGATGACCACTGGATGCGGATACCCGCGCGAGAGCACCCGCGCGACGAACCCGCCCCGGCGCGGTAGGGTACGGCCATGCGTCGCCGCCTGCTGCTTCTCGCCGCCGTCATAGCGCTCAAGGCCTGGCTGTGGGACCGGTGGCTCGCCGGCCGCCGCGGATCCCGGCCGCCGGAGCCGCTCCACATGCTGACGATCGTCGATGCCTCGCCAGAGGAGACCTGGGAGGTCCTCGCGGACATCCCGCTCCAGCCGGAGTGGATGCACGAGATGAAGGAGGTCCGGTTGACCACGCCCGGGCCGACCGGCGTGGGCACCAGGGGTGAGGCGACGGTGCGCATCTTCGGGATCGGGGTCACGGACCCGGTGGAGGTGACCGCGTTCGAACCCCCGACACGCTTTGCCATCCGGCACGAGGGCATGGTCTCGGGCGGCGGCCTCATCACCCTGGAGGCCGGCGCCGGAGGCACCACCACGATCGTGCGCTGGGACGAGACGCTGGTCCCGCCCCTGCTCCCGGAGCTCGGCGCGGTCGTGCTCGCCCCAGTCCTCCGCTCGATCTTCCAGGCGGACCTCCATCGCCTGAAGCGGCTGGTCGAGACCGGCTCCGCCGACTGAAGAGGGCGATGCAGCTCCATCTCGTCGACGCCACCTACGAGCTCTTCCGAGCCCACTTCTCGCCGCGACCTCCGATCCTCGGGCGGGACGGGATGGTCCTGTCCGGCGTGAGCGGCCTGGTCGAGCAGCTGTGCTACCTGGTTCGCGACCAGGGCGCGACGCATGCCGGATGCGCCACGGACCACGTGATCCGCTCGTTCCGCAACGACCTCTACGCGGGCTACAAGTCCGAGGAGGGCATGGATCCGGCGATCCTCACCCAGTTCCCCGTCGCGGAGGCGGCCATCGAGGCGCTGGGCTTCGCCCTCTGGCCGATGGTCGAGCACGAGGCCGACGACGCGATCGCCGCCGCGGCCGAGCGATTCGCCGCCGATGAACGCGTCGAGCGCATCCTCATCTGCTCGGCCGACAAGGACATGGCCCAGTGCGTCCGCGGCGAGCGCGTTGTGCTGTGGGACCGCCGCCGGGACCTGATCTACGACGATGCGGGTGTCCGCGCGAAGTGGGGCGTGCCACCCGCGAGCGTCCCCGACCGCCTGGCCCTGGTCGGCGACGCTTCGGACGGATTCCCGGGCCTGCCGGGCTGGGGCGACAAGTCCGCGTCCGCGGTTCTGGCGCGATACGGGCACCTGGAAGCGATCCCGGCGATCGGGAGCGAGTGGGACGTTGCCGGCCTGCGCAACCCGGTCGGTCTCGCCGCCACGCTCCGGGAGCGGATGGGCGAGGCGCTGCTGTACCGGGATCTCGCGCGCCTGCGCACGACCGGCGATGGCGTGCAGATCCCGCAGACCGATGTCGACGAGCTGCGCTGGGAGGGTGCCGATCGCGCCCGGTGGGAGGCCTTCTGCGACGAGTGGGGGCTCCCGAGGCTCCGAGCGCGGCCGCCCCGCTGGCGCGGGACCGGGAGCTAGGCCGAAGGCTCCCGCGACAGGCGGAGCAGCTCCGCGTGGTGTGGTGTCGGGGCCGCCACGCACCCGAACATCCTCGTCGCGCGTGCGACGTCGAACCAGGGACCGCCGCTCGAATCCGTCACCACGGCCCCCGCCTGCTCCGCGATCAGCCCGGCGGCCGCGATGTCCCACGCCGACATCCCGCCAGACTGGATGTAGCCGTCGAAGCGGCCGCGTGCGACGTAGGCCATCGCCAGCGCGGCGGAGCCCATGTTCCGCGCCACGCGGACGGCGTGCCGCACGGCGCGGGCGCGGGTCGTCACGGACCGCCCGCCCAGCGCCATCGCGATGACGTAGTCGTCCAGGCGCTCCTTGGCAGAGGCGTGGATGACCATGTCGTTGAGCATCGCCGGGCCGTCCGCGGTGGCCCAGAAGGTCTCCCCGCGCATCGGGTCGTGGACCGCGCCAGCCGATGGACGCCCGTCGATCACCAGCCCGACGGACACGCAGAAGTGCGGGAGTCCGTTCGCGTAGTTCACCGTGCCGTCCAGCGGATCGATGACCCACGTCCTCCCATGGGCGAGGCTCCGCACTGCCGACTCGATGACGCCCTTGTGCTCGCCCGACTCCTCGGCCAGGATCCCGTCGCCGGGGAAGCGGGCCCGGATCGCGTCCATGATCAGCGCCTCGGACAGGTGGTCCACCTCGGTCACGACGTCCTTGGCGGACTTGTAGTCGATCTGCCCCACCCGCTCGTACCGGTCGAGCAGGATCAGTCCCGCCCGCTCTGCGATCTCCCGGGCAAACGCGGCGTCCGCGGCAAAGCGATCCGGCGTACCCCCCGTGCTCTCCCGGGCGGCGGTCACGACCCGCAGTCCGCGTTGAGCGGCTTGGGCTCGGTGCCCAGCGAGCCCACCAGGACGTCGAACACGACCGTTGAGCCGGGCTCCACGCGAGGGCTCTCCACGAATGCCGCCTCCGGCCCGATGCCGCCCAGCGACGGGTCGTCGATCCGGCAGGTGGTGCTGCCTGCGGCCGTCCCGCCGTTGGTGACGCTGACCGTCACCTTGAGACCGGCCGGGTCCGTCACCACGTCGACCACCTCGGATCGGAACGGGCCGATGCCGCTGATGCTGAGGCTGGCGACGACGGCCATGATCAGCACCGCCACCACGATGCCAACGAACACCGTCCCGTGCGCCTGCGACGCCGCGGGTGCCCGCAGGCCCAGCGGGTTGCACCGCTCGCACATGGACTCGGCGAGCGGGATCCTCGCGCCGCATCGGACGCACCCATGCGTGAGCCCGGTCGGTGCGGGCTCGGGCGGTGCGGGCTCGGCCGCGGCCGGGGTGGTGGCCGGGGACGTCATCGGCAGCCGGTCCCTACAGCCCCGTCTCGAAGATGCGGATGTCCGCCGGACCCGCGGCGTGGCCGTCGCCCCGCGTGAACCGGAGCGCATCCCTCGCCCCCAGCGCGTCGAGATCAGCCGGGAACCGTCCGACCATGTCCAGGACCACCTTGCGGATCCGATCGGCGTTCTGCTCGAAGACGGCCAGCACGTCGTGGGCGGTGACGGCGTGCGTCCCGGCCAGCACGCCCGCGTCGTAGTCCGTGATCAGCGCGATGTTGACCACGGCCATGCCCAGCTCGCGGCACAGGTACGCCTCGGGGTACTGGGTCATGTTGATGACCTCCCAGCCCGCGTCGCTGAACCACTTCGACTCGGCCTTGGTCGAGAACCGCGGGCCCTGGATCACGACCACCGTCCCACCGTCGTGGACGGTGATGCCGTGCTCGCGGATGACCTCGAGCGCGATCCCTCGCAGAACCGGGTCGTAGGTCTCGGCGGAGGAGACGTGCGACGAGATCGGCCCGTCGAAGAAGGTGTCGGCGCGGCCGTTCGTCCGGTCCACGAACTGGTCGCTGACCACGAAGTGCCCGGGCTCCACGTGGAGCTGGAGCGAGCCCGCGGCGCAGGGGCTGATAACGGCCTTCACGCCCAGCGAGCGCATCGCCCAGACGTTGGCGCGGTAGTTGACCTTGTGGGGAGGGATCGAGTGGCTGCGGCCGTGACGCGGCAGGAACGCAACCTTGCGGCCGGCGACCGTCGCCAGGAAGAAGCTGTCCGACGGCGGACCGTACGGGGTGTCGATCTTCGCCTCCTGCACATTCTCGAGCAGTGAGTAGAAGCCCGAGCCTCCGAAGACGCCGATCTCCGCCAAGTCCGCCACTGGTCCAATCCTCCTGTGTCGAATGCCGCGGGCATTCTCGCACGAGTGCCGCCTCGCCTACGATGACGGCCACGGAACCGGCCGGCCGGCCGGGCACGGAAGGGGAGACCCGCGTCATGACCCTGGACCTGGGTGGCTGGAACGCCTTCGGGATCGTCGCCGCAGTCCTGATTGCCATCGGCAGCATCCTGCTCGTCGCCTACGCCATGCGCCGGGGACTCGTCCACCGCGACCTGGACGGGACGATCGAAGCCGAGGGTGCCGATGGCACGATGCCCCCCGCCGCGGCCGGCTCGGCAGGCCCGTCCCGCACCCTGGGCCTTGCGGGGGTGACGCTCCTCGTCGCCGGGATCGCCCTCGCGCTGGTCGGCTTCGCCACCAGTCCTGCCGATCCGGCCGCAACCGGCCCGGGCAAGGCGCCGACCGACTGCGCCCAGTCCTGGGACGGCTGCCCGCAGGCGACACCCAACCCGTAGCGGTACGCCTCGGGGATACCATGACCCCCATGCCCCAGCCATCCGCCACCCTGTCCGCCGCCGCCCGCGCATTCCTCGCGGCCCCCCGTTTCGCGTCCGTCGCCACGACCGACGACGACGGCGCCCCCCGCCAGACGGTCGTCTGGTACCGCCTCCAGCCCGACGGCCGAATCCTGCTCAACGGACGGCTCCCCAGGCGCTGGTGCGCAAACCTCCTGCGCGAGCCGCGAGTCGCGATCTCGGTCATTGACAGCAGCAGCGGCTACCGCTGGCTGGGCCTCACAGGGATCGTCGACGAGGTGGTGGACGACCTGGGGCCCGCGCGAGATCACATCGTGGAGCTCGCCCAGCGCTACCACCCGGAGGGCCCGAGCGAGTCGCTGATCGCTGAATTCCGTTCCCAGCCACGGATCACGTACCTGGTGCGGATCACGGGCGCCCACGACCACCTGGAGGACTGAGGCGATGGCCGAGACCAAGATCGGATTCCTGCTCTGGCCCCAGACGGCCTCCTGGCCCGCCATTCGCGATGCCGCGGTCCGCGCGGAGCAGGCCGGCGCGTCCAGCCTCTGGACGTGGGACCACCTGCTGTCCATCGTCGGCCCGTGGGAGGGACCGATCCTCGAGGGATGGTCGATCCTCGCCGGCTGGGCGCAGGTCACCCAGCGCGCGTCGCTCGGCCTGATGGTTGGGGCGAACACGTTCCGAAACCCCGGGCTGGCCGCCAAGCTGGCGACGACCCTGGACCAGCTGTCCGGCGGGCGCGCGGTCCTGGGCATCGGCGGGGCCTGGTTCGAGCGGGAGCACGAGGCTTTCGGGATCGACTTCGGCGCCGGCTTCGGCGAGCGCCTTGACCGCATGGACGAGTCGGTGATGCTCCTGCGCCGCCTGCTCGACGGTGAGACGGTCACGCACGAGGGCCCGGTCTACCAGATGAAGGACGCGCTGGTCTCCCCCCGCCCGGTCCAGGCCCGGCTCCCGATCATGATCGGGGGCAGCGGCCCGAAGAAGACGCTCCGGACGCTCGCTCGCTACGGCGACCAGTGGAACTCGATGGGCCTGCCCGAGAAGTTGGCCGAGAGCGACGCGATCCTCCGCGAGCACTGCACCGCCGTCGGCCGGGACGAGGCCGAGATCGAGCGCACCACGACCGTGGATCTCGTCATCCGCGACTCGCACGAGGCCGCGATGGCGGCGTACCGGGCCCGGCTCGCAATCACAGGCGAGGAGTACGACGACACGTGGAACATGTTCCTGGGGACGCCTGCCGAGATCGCTGACGGCCTGCAGCCGATCCTGAACATTGGCTTCCGGCACATCCTCGTCGAGTCTCCGGCGCCCTATGACCTTGAGACGATCGACCGGATCGGCGAGGTCCTCGCGCTTCTGAACGGGTGACGCGGTGACCGGTTCGCGCGTCGTCGCGCTCGCCGGGGGCGTGGGCGGGGCGAAGCTGGCCGAGGGGCTGCAGGCGTGCGTGGGCGATCGGCTGGACGTCGTCGTCAACACCGGCGATGACTGCGTCCGACACGGCCTGCTCGTCATGCCGGACCACGACACCGTCCTCTACACCCTGGCCGGGATGGAGCAGGTCGCGTGGGGCTGGGGGATCGAGGGCGACACGCACAACGCCATGGACCAGCTGGGCGTATACGGCGAGGAGACGTGGTTCCGCCTCGGCGACCGGGATCTCGCGCTCCACATCGCACGGACCGCGCGGGTGCGGGCCGGGGCGCGGGTCACGGAAGCGTGCCTCGCGGCGCAGGCGTCCCTCGGACTCGCCGGGCGGATCCTGCCGATGACCGACGCGTCCGTCGCCACCGAGGTCCGCACGGCCGAGGGCTGGCTTGAGTTCCAGGAGTACTTCGTCCACCAGCGGCAGGCGCCGGAGGTGCTGGAGCTGCGGTTCGCCGGGATCGAGGACGCGACGCCCACGCCGGAGGTGCGCGCGGCGGTCGCCGCGGCCGAGGCAGTGGTGATCTGCCCGTCGAACCCTCTGGTCTCCGTGGGGCCGATCCTGGGCGTGCCGGGGATGCGCGAGGCAGTGCTTGCGGCGCGGGCGTGGGGCGTCCCGGTGGCGGCCGTCAGCCCGATCATCGGTGGCAAAGCGCTGAAGGGGCCGGCGGACCGGATGCTGGTCTCGCTGGGGTTCGAGTCGTCCGCGCTGGGCGTGGCGCGGCTCTACGCGGACCTGTGCGACGTCTTCGTGCTGGACACGGTGGACGAGGAGCACGCCTCGGCCGTGGCCGGGCTGGGCATGCGCCCGCTCGTCATCGACACGATCATGACCGACGACGCGTCACGGACCCGTCTGGCGGCCGAGGTGCTGGAGGCGATCGGCATCGGCTGAGCCGCTGGAACATGCCCACGTCCGCGACCGCGAGGCTACAGCGCCATCGCGGTTGACAGGCAGCGCCCCGCCCCGCGATAGCATCGTGACGTGAGGGAAGCCGTCTCGACCGCCGTCGTCATCCCTGTCCGCTCGCTCGAGGGCGCCAAGTCCCGCCTGGGCGCGGTGCTGGACGCCGAGGAGCGGCGCGACCTCGTCGAGCGGCTGCTGATCCGCGCGGTGGCCGCGGCGCTCGCCACGCCCGGTGTCGTGGATGTCCTGGTCGTCTCGCCCGATCCAGAGGTCCTCGCGGTGGCCTCGGCCGCCGGCGCCCGCCCCCTCCCCCAACGGTCGCGCGGGCTGAACCCGGCTCTCCAGGAGGCGCGGGCGGCCATCGAGGCGGACCGGATCCTCGTCCTGCCAGCCGACCTGCCGACCGTGACCACCGGCGACATCGCACAGATCCTGGCCGCCGGCGACAAGGTCGGGCGTCCCAGCGTCATCCTGGCGCCGGACCGCCACGGCCGCGGGACGAACGCCCTGCTGCTGGCCCCTCCCGATGCCATCGATCCCGCGTTCGGTGGCGACAGCCGGGCGGGGCACGCGTGGCTGGCGTCGTCGGCGGAGATCTCGTTCGTGGAGGTGGCGGGGCTGCTCGAGCTGGACCTGGACACGCCCGACGACCTGCTGCTCGCCGAGGCCCTGCGCCGGGAGGGTGACCGTGCCTCCTGAGGTCGGTCGAGTGGAGGTCATTGCCCTCGCCGGCCTCCCGGAGGTCGAGCCTGGCGACGATCTCGCGGCGATGATCGGCGACGCGATGGAGGCAACGACCGGGGTGCTTCCGCTCGAGGCCGGCGACGTCCTCGTCGTCACGCAGAAGGTCGTGTCCAAGGCCGAAGGCGCCGTCGTGAACCTGCGGACGATCACGCCGCGCCCGGAGGCCGTCGCCTGGGCCGAGGCGTGGGACCGCGACGCCCGCCAGGTCGAGGTCGTGCTGCGGGAGGCCCGGCGCATCGTCCGCATGGAGCGCGGGGTCCTGATCACGGAGACCCACCACGGGTTCGTGTGTGCCAACGGCGGCGTCGACGCCTCGAACGTCGGACCGGCCACGGGCGACCTGGTCACCCTGCTGCCCCGCGACCCCGACGCCTCCGCCACGCGGATCCGTGCGGTGCTGCGGGGACGGTTCGGAAGCGACGTCGCGGTCGTGATCTCGGACAGCTTCGGCCGGCCCTGGCGCTGGGGCATCGTGGACGTTGCCCTCGGCGTGTCCGGGCTCCTGCCGCTGGAGGATCTGCGCGGAACCCCCGATGCAGACGGGCGAGTGATGCATTCCACCGTCCGCGCCGTCGCGGACGAGCTCGCCTCCGCCGCGGAGCTGGCACTGGGCAAGACCGCCGGACGGCCGGTCGCGCTCGTGCGCGGCGCCCAGCCGGTCCCGGGGGAGGGTTCCGGCCGCGAGGTGATGATCCCGGAGGCCAACGACCTCTTCCGCTGATCTGCAACCCGCAGGCGCGGTTGCCACCCCGGCCCGTACGCGGCTGGGCCGCCCGAACGTGCTGGGCCGCGGCGACGCGGTGCCGCGGGCCGGCGACGCGCCGAGGTGCCGCGGTCCGGCGACACACCGAGGTGCCGCGGCCCGGCGGCGACGTGCCGAGGCCCGGCAAGGCGCCACGGTCCGGCGACCCGGTCCGGAGGTCTTGCCACCCACCAGCGCCGCTGGTGGTCGTCACCGCGTGGAGGAGGATCAGGGGCCTCGAGAGCGCGATCCCCGCACGGATCCGCCGACTCGGAGAGCCATCTGCCGTCCGCGGGGGCCAGGAACGCGGACTACCACCAACTCCGTTGGTAGACGACAACATCAGGCGGCGGGGTTCCGGCGTGCGGACGCCCGGCGCGCGGGTCGATGACCACCGCACGATCTCGGCCGCGGGCGCTACCCTCAACGCATGAAGGTCGGACTGCAGCTCTCCTCGTTCACCTGGCCCGGGGGTCCGGACGCCATCGGCCCCACCCTCGCCCGCACCGTGCGCGCCGCCGACGACGCCGGGTTCGACTCCATCTGGGTCATGGACCACTTCTTCCAGATCCGCGCGGTCGGCCGCGCGGAGGAGCCGATGCTGGAGGGCTGGACGGCGCTCGGGTTCATGGCCGCGCACTCGACCCGCGCCCGGCTGGGGCTCATGGTCGGAGGGCGTCCACTACCGGCTCCCCGGGCTGTGGGTCAAGGCGGCCACCACGCTGGACGTGCTCTCGGGCGGGCGAGCCTGGCTGGGCATCGGTGCCGCCTGGAACGAGGAGGAGTCGCGCGGCCTCGGGTTCCCGTTCCCGCCCCTGGGCGAGCGGTTCGAGATGCTGGAGGAGACACTGCGCATCGCGCACGGCATGTGGTCGGGCGAGCGCGGCTCCGAGGCGGCGTTCGAGGGCAACCACTACCAGGCGGACCGGCTCCTGAACTCGCCACAGTCCATCTCACGACCCCGACCCCCGATCATGATCGGTGGCGGCGGGGAGCGGAAGACGCTGCGCCTGGTCGCGCAGTATGCGGACGCCTGCAACGTGTTCGGCGGCCCCGAGACGATCCACCACAAGTACGAGGTGCTGCGCGAGCACTGCGCCGCAATCGGGCGGGACCCGGACGAGATCGAGCGGTCAACGCTCCAGGCGGTGAAGCTGGCCGTCGACGGCGGCGATGGCGAGAGCCCGCAGCAGGTCGTGGACCGCTTTGGCGATCTTGCCGACGCCGGCGCCCAGCACGTGATCTTCGGCGTCCGCGATGCGTGGGACCCACGGGTCATGGAGATCCTGTCCGGGGACGTGCTGCCCGAGCTGCGCAAGCTGGGCCAGTAAGCGCACCCGGCGATCAGCCCGCCAGCCGGGCCTGCCGCACGTTCGGGACGAGCGCGAACCCGGCGCCGGCCACCACGAGCCCCAGGCCCATCAACGTGAGCGTCGCCCCGCCGCCGATCGTGTCCAGGGCGATCCCGGCGGCGAGCGAACCGAGGGGCATCAGGCCCACCGAGATCGTCCGCGCAGTCGCGCCGACGCGCCCCAGCAGGGCATCCGGGGAGAGCAGCGTCCGCAGCGACAGGTACGCGATGAGCACGTACGCGTTGAGGATCCCCGCCACGAGAGCCGCCGCGACGACGACCGGTACCGGCGTCCCCACCGACGCGATCAGGCTGACACCCAAGCCGACCGAACCCGCGAGCATGACCAGCCCGACCGGCTTCGGGGAGATCCGGGCGGCGACGAGCGATCCGCCCAGGGATCCCACGGCGAACGCCGACAGCACGAGGCCCACGACCGCCGTCCCGAGGCCGAGGTTGATCGTGATGTAGAAGATGAGGACGCTGGTCAGGCCGGCCGAGATCACGGAGGTTGTCGTCCAGAGCGCGATGACGGCCCGCAGCGTGGGATGGCGGACCACGAACGCGATCCCCTCCCGGACATCTGCCACGATGTGCGTCTGCTGCGTCCGTGCCTCGGGCCGCAGCGACCGCCGCACGAAGAGCAGGCTCACCGCCGAAATCGCGAACGTGGCGGCGTCGAGGGCGATGGTCGGCCCCGGCCCGATCGCCACGGCGAGCAGGCCCGCCAGCGCCGGTCCCACGACCCAGCCCACCGTCCACGCGGCCTCGAGCACGCCGTTGGCGCGTGGCACCTGCTCCCGACCCACGAGGCCGGGCACCGCCGCCGTGAAGGCCGCCAGCCAGAGCACCCGCAGCACGTTGAGCGGAAACGCCACGCCGATGACCACGGCGAGCGTCGGACCGCCGAGCCAGACCGACAATGGCACCAACGCCGTGAGCACCGCCCGCCCAAGGTCCGCGCCAAGCATCATCCGGCGGCGGTCCCAGCGGTCCGCGTACGCCCCGGCCGGCAGGCCGACCACGAGGTCCGGCAGCGTCGAGAGCACACCCACGATGCCCATCGCGATACCCGAGCCGGTCAGAGCGAGGACCAGGAGGGGCATGGCCGTGTTGGTGATGGCATCGCCAAAGGAGCTGACTCCCTGGCCCAGGAGCACCACCATGAAGTCGCGGTTCCGGCGCAGTGAGAGCGGGGCCGGCTCCCGCTCGGCGGCAGGTGCCAGGTGGACCGGGGTCTCCTCCGCACCGGACGGACCGGCGGACAGGTCCGGGCGGTGGGAGGTGGGATCGGCAGGAACGGCAGGAACGGCAGGAACGGCAGGCACGGCAGGCACGGCACGCAGAGTACGCGGGATGCGGGAGCCTGCGGGCGATGCGCGGGTATACCCCCAGGGGGTATGGGTCCGGCGTGCTACATTGTCGCCAGGACAAGCCCAGCAACAGGACCGAGAATCGCCCCATGACCGACGACACCAGCCGCGACGCTGCCCCCGATCCGCCCGCCAGCCTCAAGATCAACTTCGGCGCCCAGGGCGCAGGCGGATCGGGCCCCGGTCCCTTCGGGCCGATCTCCATGATCGGCGGCGATACGCAGGCGGCCCGACCGCTGGGTGTGGGTGAGAGCGTCATGGGCGATGAGGGCCGCACCGGGTCAAAGGTGCTGATCATCGGCTCCGGGCCGGCCGGCCTCACCGCGGCCATCTACGCGGCGCGCGCGAACCTTGAGCCCATCGTGATTGCGGGCTCCGCGCCGGGCGGCCAGCTGATGCTGACCAGCGAGGTCGAGAACTATCCGGGCTTCCCCGATGGGATCGACGGGCCGGACCTGATGGCCCGTTTCCGCGCCCAGGCCGAGCGGTTCGAGACGCTCTTCGTGGACGTGGACGTGGACCGCGTGGACCTCTCCTCGCGCCCGTTCCGGGTCTGGGCGAGGGGCGTGGAGTACCGCGGCGAGACGCTCATCATCGCGACCGGCGCCTCTGCGATCTGGCTCAACATCGAGAGCGAGCAGCGGCTTCGGGGCAAGGGCGTGTCGGCCTGCGCCACCTGCGACGGGTTCTTCTTCAAGGGTCGCGAGATCGCCGTCGTGGGCGGCGGGGACTCCGCCATGGAGGAGGCCAACTACCTCACCCGGTTCGCCAGCAAGGTCCACCTCCTCCACCGCCGGGACGGGTTCCGCGCGTCGAAGATCATGATCGACCGGACGTACGGCAACCCGAAGATCGAGGTCCACACGAACACCACCATCGCCGAGGTCCTGGGCGAGTCGAAGGTCGAGGGCCTCCGGCTGCACGACACGCGTGACGGGAGCGAACGCGAGGTCCCGATGGAGGGCCTGTTCATCGCGATCGGCCACAAGCCCAACACGGACGTGTTCCGCGACTGGCTCGACACCGACGAGAAGGGCTACCTGGCGGCGCACGAGCACACCTACAGCCAGGTCCCCGGCGTGTTCATCGCGGGTGACGTCCAGGACCACCGCTACCGCCAGGCGATCACCGCCGCCGGCGACGGGGCTCGCGCCGCCATCGACGCCGAGCGCTGGCTCGAGGAGGCCGGGGCCGTGGAGGCCGTCGCCGAAGCGAAGGTGCCGGGCTGAGCGGCGGCCGCCGCGGGGGCGGTGGCGGCCGCCTCACCCCTCCGTCGGACGACTTCGTCCGCGTCCCGCCCGAACGCCGTGCACGAACGGCCCGCCGCATCGCCGGGTTCTTCCGGCCGTATCGCTTCCAGGTCGTGGTGGTCCTGGTCGCCATCATCGCGACCAGCCTCATCGGCCTTGTCAACCCGTACCTGCTCAAGCTGCTGATCGACGATGTGATCGTCGGCGGGCAGTACGACAAGCTCAACCTCTACGTGGCGCTGATGATCCTGCTGCCGATCGTGACCGGGCTGATCGGGGTGGGCCAGTCGTACCTCAACAACCTCATCGGCCAGAGCGTCATGCAGGACCTGCGGAATGCGCTCTACGCCCACCTCCAGCGCATGCCGCTCCGGTTCTTCACGGCCACCCGCACGGGCGAGATCCAGTCGCGGCTGACAAACGACGTCGGCGGTGTGCAGGCGGTGGTCACCGATACGGCCGCCTCGATCACGTCCAACGTGGCCGTCGCGCTCTCGACGATGGTCGCGATGTTGCTGCTGAACTGGCAGCTCACGATGCTCAGCCTCGGGATGCTGCCGTTCTTCCTCTACCTCACCTACCGCGTCGGGAAGGTACGGCGCGAGGTGAGCAGCGAGACCCAGAAGCGCCTGGCCGAGATGAGCGCCGTCACCGAGGAGACCCTGTCGGTCTCGGGGATCCTGCTGGGCAAGACGTTCGGCGCGCAGGAGCGGTCGGTGGTGCGGTTCCAGGCGCTGAACCTGGCGCTGGCGAAGCTGCAGATCCGCCAGGCGATGGTCGGACGCTGGTTCTTCGCGATCATCGGCACGATCTTCTCGATCATGCCCGCGTTCGTGTACTGGCTGGCGGGCACGATGGCCTCGAACGGCGATCCGTCCGCGCCGACGGCGGGCGACATCGTGGCGTTCACGACGCTGCAGAGCCGGCTCTTCTTCCCGATGGGCCAGCTGCTCAACGTGCAGGTGGAGATCCAGGGGTCGCTCGCGCTGTTCGACCGGATCTTCGAGTACCTGGACCTGGATCCAGAGATCAGGGACGCGCCCGGCGCCGTGGAGCTGGAGCCGTCGGCCGTGATGGGGGCCGTGGCGTTCGAGGGGGTGTCGTTCCGGTATCCCGCCGATCCTCCGAGGGCTGCGGTCGCGGCGGATGACGAGGTGAGGGAAGACTCCGAGGCGGTCGAAGCCGATGCGGTGGACGAAGCCGATGCGGTGGACGAGATCGCGGAGGTGTACCCGGTCACGACCTCGCCCTTCGGGCTGGAGGACGTCTCGTTCGAGGCGCGGCCGGGCGAGCTGGTGGCGCTCGTGGGACCCTCGGGCGCGGGCAAGACAACGACCACGTACCTCATCCCCCGCCTGTACGACGTTGCGGCCGGGCGCGTGACCGTCGATGGGCACGATGTCCGGGAGGTCACGCTGGCGTCGCTCGGGCGGCTCATCGGGTTCGTGACCCAGGAGACGTACCTGTTCCACGCGTCCATCCGCGAGAACCTGCTGTTCGCCAGGCCCGACGCGACAGACGAGCAGCTGGAGACGGCGACGCGGGCGGCGGCGATGCACGAGCGGATCACGGAGCTGCCCGACGGGCTGGACACGATCGTGGGCGAGCGCGGCTACAAGCTCTCGGGCGGGGAGAAGCAGCGGATCGCGATCGCCCGGGTGCTGCTCAAGGACCCGCGGATCCTGATCCTGGACGAGGCGACCTCCTCGCTGGACACCGTCTCAGAGCGGCTGATCCAGGCGGCGCTGGCGCGGCTGACCGAGGGGCGCACGACGATCGCGATCGCGCACCGCCTGTCAACCATCCTGCGGGCGGACCGGATCCTGGTGTTCGACAAGGGGCGGATCGCGGAACGGGGCACGCACCGGGAGCTGCTGGCGGCGGGCGGGCTGTACGCGCGGCTCTATCACGAGCAGTTCGAGGCTGAGGCAGCGGCGCTCGCGGACCTCGGCGCCGAGGACTAGGACCCGGCCTGCACCCACTACAATCAGGTCTGCTCGCGGGTCCGGACTCGTTTCCCTGTGGCCTCAAAGCGGGCCGGAGACGCTGACACAGCCGTATGGTCACCATCATCGCCCACCGAGGCGCACGGAGCCTCGCGCCGGAGAACACCCTCGTCGCGGCCCGCAAGGCGCATGCGGTCGGCGCCGATCTGTGGGAGACCGACGTCGCGGTCACCGCGGACGATCGACTCGTCCTGATGCACGACGACGCGATGATGCGGACGACCGACGTTGCCGACAGGTTCCCCGGCCGCGTCCCCGCACCGTTCTCGACCTACACCCTGGCCGAGATCCGAT
Source organism: uncultured Chloroflexia bacterium (assembly GCA_963770795.1). Classification (GTDB taxonomy): domain Bacteria; phylum Chloroflexota; class Limnocylindria; order Limnocylindrales; family CSP1-4; genus CAIXZV01. The sequence continues at coordinate 278,417 of CAVYQR010000007.1, read as the reverse complement.
CGCTCGACGCCGGTGCCTGGTTCGAACGCGACGATCCCTTCGAGCAGGTCGCCGCCGGCGCGGTCGAGCGCCGCGAGCTGGCCACCTACATCGGCGAGAAGGTGCCAACGGTTCGCGAAGCCTTCGAGCTGACGCTCGAGCTGGACTGGTTCCTCAACCTCGAGCTCAAGGCTCAGCCCAGGCCCAAGGATGGCTTCGATGTGGTCGGAGCCGTCCTCGCGCTGGCCGACGAGGTGGGGATCGGACCTGGGCATCTCCTGTTCTCGTCGGCCAGGCACGAATGGCTGAAGGCCCTGAAGCAACGCAGGCCCGAATTCGAGGTACAGGCCATCCTGGGCCTCTTCCCCGAGGACCCCATCGACTTCAGCGACCCGTTCTTCGACACGTTCAATCCCCGGATGACGCGGGTCTCGATCGAACAGATCGAGGAGCAGCTTGCCCTTGGCACCCGGCTCAACCCCTTCGCCGTCAACGATCTCGAAACCATCTCGCGGCTCATCGAGATGGGCATCACAGGTCTCATCACCGACTTCCCGCAGCGAGTGGCACAGACATGACTTCACCCACGACCAGGGCGCCGCACCGGTTCTGCATCGTGAACTGCTATCCGGCGGCCAGCCGCGAGAACTTCGACCGGTCCAACGTCGGTCACCCCCACGACCTGTTCAAGGACTTCCTGCGCAGGGAAGCCCCCAACGCAACCACCGAGGTCGTCTACGTCGCAGACCCTGACTTCACGCTGCCATCCGGCACGTCCATCGACGTCTTCGCCGGGTTCATCTGGACAGGATCGGATCTCACCGTCTATCACACGGACGACCCCCGGGTTGCGGCGCAGATCTCCTTCGCCGGAGCGCTGACGAAGGCGGGGGCCGCCAGCTGGGGGAGCTGCTGGGGTCTCCAGCTGGCGTCACTGGTGGCCGGAGGCGAGGTGGCCGCCAACCCTCGCGGCCGCGAGTGGGGCATCGCCCGCGACATCCAGCTGACCGATGCCGCGCGAACCTCGCCCATGCTGGCGGGAAAGCCTGCGGTGTTCGATGCTTTCATCATGCATCTTGATGTGGTCACGCGCCTGCCGCAAGGCACACCGGTGCTGGCCACCAACACCCACTCTCCGATCCAGGCTGCGGTCATCGAGGACGGGGCTGCCTCGTTCTGGAGCACCCAATACCATCCCGAGTACAACCTGTACGAGATGGCCCGCCTGATCGCGGCGAGGGCCGGAGCCCTGGTGAGGGAAGGCTTCTTTCCCGATGAGGCTGCCGTCGCGATGTATGCGGCCAGGATGATGGAACTCTCCGCCAACCCGGATTCCGCGGAGCTGCGAGCGGAGCTCCACGTGGGCGACGACATCATCGACCCGCAGATCCGGGAGCTCGAGCTGCGCAACTGGTTGCGGTTCATCGACTCACGGGCCGGGTACGAGAACGAGCCGGGCCGAACTCCGGCTCAGCCACATCAACCCATTGTTTGCATGACTATGCACGGTGCCTGTATAGTCATTCCATGACCTCGCTCCGCCCGATCTCCGACCCTTCGAGCCTGCCGCCTGCGAGCGGCCGGGCGCGCCCGTGAGCGCGGACTCGAAGGGCGCGGCGACGGCGGTCGAGCGCGGCGCGCGCGCCCTCGCGGGGGACCCCGTCCGTGTCGCCATCGTGGGTGCCACCGGGTACGTCGGAGCGGAGCTGATCCGGCTCCTGGCGCTGCATCCCCTTGCTGTGATCACCGGCCTCGTGGGCCGGGAGCGCAAGGGCGATCCCCTCGCGGGCATCCACCCGCACCTCGCCACCCGGGACCTGCGGGTCCACGACCACGTCCCCGAGGATGTCGAAACGGTGTTCCTCGCGCTCCCGCATGGCGTGGCCGCCGCGCGCATCGACGAGTGGACGGGTCGCGGCATGACCGTCATCGACCTGGGGCCGGACTTCCGGTTTCGGGATACCGCGGACTACCGCACCTGGTACCACGCCGACCATCCGCGGCCCGACCTCCTTCCGGACGCCGTCTACGGCCTGCCGGAGCTGCACCGCGCGGAGCTGGCGGCAATCGGAACGAAGCCGGGCGCCATCGTCGGTTCGCCGGGCTGCTACGCCACCACGACGATCCTCGCCCTCGCTCCCCTCGCCCGCGCTGGCCTGGTCGCGGATGTCGTGGTCGATGCCAAGAGCGGCGTCTCGGGTGCGGGCCGGGACCCCAAGGCGGACCTCCACTTCGGCGAGGTCAACGAGAGCGTCAAGGCGTACGGCATCTTCACGCACCGCCACATCGGCGAGATCGAGCAGGAGCTGGCCGGCCAGTCCCCCGCCCCGGACGCCAACCCGGGCGCGCGCGGGATCGACTTCCTGCCGCACCTGGTCCCGATGACGCGCGGCATCCTCTCCGCCTGCCACGTCCGCACCACCCGCCCCGTGACCCAGGCCGAGCTGGACGGGCTGTACGCGACGGCATATGACGACGAGCCGTTCATCACTGTCTCGCCCACGCCCCCTGCCACCAAGCACGTCCTGGGCAGCAACGAGTTCCGCGTCTTCTGCCGCGTCGACGAGCGGACCGGCCGCGTTCTTGCGATCGGCGTGCTCGACAACCTGGTGAAGGGCGCCGCCGGCCAGGCGATCCAGGCCTTCAACGTCGTCCACGGGCTGCCCGAGCCCGCCGGTCTCCTCCAGCTTCCCCTCGCGCCCTGACGCGCCCACCCACGACTCCCCCACTTCCAGCCCCGAGGCCCGCCGATGCCCAACCCGCCCGATGCCCTGCTCGCGCCGCTTCCCACCGACCTGCCGCCGGTCGAGCGCGTCTCGCGCATGCCCGCCGGGTTCTCGGCGGCCGGCACCACGGCCGGGATCAAGCCGTCCGGTCGCCCGGACTTCGCGCTCCTCGTCGCGGACGGCGGGCCCGTCCCGGTGGCCGCGGTCTTCACCCCGAACCGCTTCGCGGCCGCCCCGGTCCAGCTCTCGCGAGCAAACCTGCGGGCCACTGGCGACGGGGAGCTGATGGCCGGGTACGCGCGGGCGATCATCGCGACCTCCGGTAGCGCCAACGCCGCCACCGGGAGCGACGGGGACGCGGACCAGGCGGCCATCGGCCTTGCGGTCGCGACGGCCCTGGGCACGGAACCGGAGCAGGTGCTCCACCTCTCGACCGGGATCATCGGCACGCGGTTGCCGGTGGACAGGGTCAGGGCGACCGTCGCCCACGTCGCGGCGGGCGGGTTGTCGGCGACGGACGAGGCGCTGGCAGCCGCCGCGGTCTCGCTCCGCACGACCGACTCCACGACGAAGATGGCAACCGTTCGAGTTGCCCTCCCGGGGGCCGACGGCGGCGCCCCGGTGACGGTCACGGTCTCCGGGATCTGCAAGGGCGTCGGGATGATCCACCCGCGCATGGCCACGATGCTGGCGGTGATCCTCACGGACGCGACCGCGGACCCGGCCACGCTTCGGACGCTGCTCCGCGGGGCGGCCGCCCGGACGTGGAACCAGCTGTCCGTGGACGGCGACACCAGCACCAACGACACGGTCTTCCTGCTCGCCTCCGGTGCGGCGGGTGCGGCCGATGCGGCGACGAACACCGAGGCACGCGAGGCACTCACAACTGCGATCGAGGCCGTCGCGCGGGACATCGCCAGCCAGCAGGCCCGCGACGGAGAGGGCGCCACCGCGCTCATCACCTGCCAGGTCTCCGGAGCAGCGGACGATGCCGATGCACGGGCCATCGCCCGGGCGGTGATCTCGTCGTCACTGGTCAAGGCGGCCGTCCACGGCAAGGACGCCAACTGGGGCCGGATCGCCGGCGCCGCGGGCAACGCGCTCGTCGCGGAGGCGTCCGTCCTCGAGGCGGCCGGGCTGTCCGCGGAGGAAGCGGCCGCTCGGGCGTTCCAGCCGGCCGCCGTGGACCCGGCCCGGATGCGGATCGCCATCGCAGGCCACCTCGCCTACGACGGGGCGCTGGGCGGCCCGACCGGCCTGGACAAGGCCGCGGCCCGCTTGTCGATGATGGCCGAGGAGGTGCTCATCCGGGTGGACGTCGGGCTCGGCAGCGGCACGGGTGAGGCCTTCGGCTGCCCCCTGACAGAGGCCTACGTCAAGGAGAATGCGGAGTACACCACGTGAGCGAGATCGTCGTCGTCAAGCTCGGCGGCACCACGCTCGCGGACCAGCGGCACCTCCTGGCGGAGGTGGCGGCCGTGGCCCGCACGCGCCCGATCGTCCTCGTCCACGGCGGCGGCAAGCGCATGACCGAGTGGCTGGAGCGCCTGGGCGTCCAGTCGCGCTTCGTGAACGGGCTGCGGGTCACCGATCCGGCGGCGCTCGAGGTGGCCGCGGCGGTCCTCCGGGGTGTCGTCAACAGCGAGCTGGTCACCACGCTGAGGGACGAGGGCTGCGATGCCGTGGGCCTCTCGGGCGTGGACGGCGGGCTGCTCATCGGGCGCCGCGTCCCGGATGTCGGCCTCGTCGCGACCGTCACGGGCGTGCGCCGCGACCTCATCGATTCGCTGCTGGTGAGCGGACAGGTTCCGGTCGTTGCGCCGCTGGCCCGCGACCAGGACGGTGTCGTCTGCAACGTGAACGCGGATGACGCCGCGTCGGGGCTCGCGGCGGGGCTCGGTGCCCGGCAGCTGGTGCTCCTGACCGACGTCGACGGTGTCCGCGACGCGACCGGCCAGAAGCTGGACTCCCTGACCATAGAGGAGGCCGAGGCACTCATCGCCGACGGCACGATCAGCCGCGGCATGGTGCCCAAGGTGAAGGCAGCCCTCGCGGCACTCGCCTGGGACGGCGCCGAGGCGATCATCTCGGACGCTGCAGCCCCCGATGCCCTGGTCCGGTCGCTCGCCGATCCGACCTTCGGGACGCGCGTCTCGGCCCACGCCCACGGCGTCTCGGGCTGACGTGATGCTGGTGAAGCGTGAGCGCCACGCTGCGATCCTGCGGCTGGTGACAGCCGGTCCGATCGCCAGCCAGGGCGACCTCGTCACCGAGCTGTCGGCCCTCGGTTTCGAGGTGACCCAGGCAACGGTGAGCCGCGATGTCGCGGAGCTCGGACTGGCCAAGGTGATGCGAGGCGATCGCTCGATCTACGTCGTCCCCGAGGCCCTGGGCGCGGCGCAGCGGCCGCCGTCGGACGAGCGGCTGCGGCGCATCCTGGCCGACATCCCGGTCACGGTCGGACGCAGCGGCCTGATCCTGGTCCTGGAGGGCCAGCCCGGCACGGCGAGCGTCGTCGCCCAGGCGATCGACGAGTCCACGCTCACCGAGCAGGTGGGCACGGTCGCGGGCGACAACACGCTCATCGTCCTGTTCCCGGACGAACCGGCGCTCCTGCGCTGGCTCGACCGGTTCCTTGCGATCCAGGCGCCGGCACAGCCGGCGGTTCCCGGTTGAGCCCAGATAAGGAGGCCCCGTTCCGATGAAGAAGGTCGTGCTCGCCTATTCCGGTGGACTCGATACGTCCGTTGCCGTCGCGTGGCTCAGGGAGAAGTACGGCGTCGACGTGGTGACCCTGACCGTCGACGTCGGCGGCGGCTCAATCAGGGAGGGCGTGGAGGGCCGCGCGATCAAGGCCGGTGCCTCGCGCGCCTATGTCGTGGACGCGCGGGAAACCTTCATCCAGCAGTACGTGTGGCGTGCGCTCCAGGCCAACGCCGTCTACCAGGGCGCCTACCCGCTGGCCACCGCGCTCGCCCGCCCGCTGCTCGCCCAGCTGCTGGTGGAGGTTGCCCACAAGGAGGGTGCGGACGCGGTCGCCCACGGCTGCACGGGCAAGGGCAACGACCAGGTCCGCTTCGACGTCGCCGTCCATGCGCTCGATCCCGGCCTCGAGGTCGTGGCGCCGATGCGCGTCGGCATGGGCCTGACCCGCGACCAGTCGATCGACTACGCGAACGAGCGCGGCATCGAGCTGCCCATCACGAAGTCGTCCCCGTACTCCATCGACGTCAACCTCTGGGGCCGCTCCTGCGAGACGGGCATCCTCGAGGATCCCTGGGTGACCCCGCCGGCCGACGCTTACGCGTGGACGGTGGCGCCGTCCGATGCGCCCGACCCGATCGACGTCGTCATCGGCTTCGAGGGCGGCATCCCGGTCTCCCTGGACGGCCAGGCCCTGGGGTCCGTCGAGCTGGTGGAGCGCCTGCACGACCTGGGTGGCAAGCACGGGGTCGGCCGCATCGATCACGTCGAGGACCGCCTGGTCGGCATCAAGAGCCGCGAGATCTACGAGGCCCCCGCGGCCACGATCCTGCACACGGCCCATCGCGCCCTCGAGGGCATGGTCCTGTCCAAGGAGCAGCTGCGGTTCAACCGCCTCGTGGCCGACGAGCTGGCCCAGATCATCTACGACGGCCTGTGGTTCAGTGCCCTCTCGCGTGACCTGCGGGCGTACGCGATGTCGTCCCAGCGCGTCGTGTCCGGCGACGTGCGCATGCGGCTGGATCACGGCCAGGCCTCGGTCGTCGGGCGGCGCTCCCCGCTCTCGCTCTACGACAAGAACCTGGCCACGTACGACGAGGGCGATGCTTTCGACCACGCGGCGGCCGTCGGGTTCATCAAGATCTTCGGGCTGCCGCTCCGCGTGGAGGCGGCTCGCCACGGGGCGGTGGGCCAGCACCACGGCGCCGCATGGACGTGGACGGACCCGATCCTCGCAGACCTGCCGTCCACGATCACCGGCTGACCGCGCTCCGAGGCCGAGCATCGCGACCGGGGGAGGGCCACCCGTCCCCGGCGTGAAGTGCCCGCGCGCGCCAGGCGTGCACGGGATCGCCGCGATCACGTAGGGTTGCGCTCGTGCCCGATACCCCGAAACCGGCCGCGCGGTCCCGCCGCGGCCGGGCGTCCACGCCCACCGCGGGGTCGACTCCCGCTGCCGCCGCAGCGCGACTCGCCCAGCTCGCGTTCCTGCACGAGTTCGCCCAGCTGGCCACCCAGGCTCGCGACTGGGACGAGCTCATGCGTACCCTGGTGGACCGCACGACGGTCGCGCTCGGGGTGGAGGTGTGCTCCTTCTACCTGCTGGATCGCGATGGTGCCCGCCTGACCCTGGCAGCAACCAACGGGCTGGACCGCGAGCAGGTCGGGCGTGTCAGCCTGGCCCTCGGTGAAGGCATCACCGGGCGCGCAGCCGCCGGGCGCACAGCCGTCTCCACGCCCGACGTCACGGCGGATGGGCGCTTCAGCTGGGTCCGAGGCTTCGACATCCAGGACCTTCATGCGATGCTCTCGATGCCGCTCGTGTGGAACGAGCGGGTCGTGGGCGTGCTCAACGTCCAGGCGACGGCCGTCCGGGACTTCAGCCCGGATGACATCGAGTTCCTGGGCACGATCGCCGCTCTGCTGGCGGGCATCGTGGAGAAGGGGCGGATGCAGGCCGAGGCCGAGGCGCAGCTGGACCGGCTCTCGCAGCTGGACGCGGCCCGGGCCGAGCTCCTTGCCGTCGTCACCCATGAGCTTCGGACGCCGCTCGCGGTGGTGCGCGCCTACGTGGACCTGCTCGCGGACGCGGCGGCCGCAAACGTCGACGGGCCGGGCGGCAGGGTGGCGGAGAACTGGCGGGCCAGTGCCACCGACCAGGTCACGCGCCTGGACCGGCTGGTGGACTCGATCCTTGCCTCGGTCCGCGGCGAGGGCCTGACCGGCCTCCGCAGGGAGCCGTTCGACGTGGTGGGCGCCGTGGACGAGACGGTCGGAACGCTCGCGCTCCTGCTCCGGACGCGGGCGGTCCGGTGGACACCGCCACCCGGCGGGCCGATGGTCGCCCGCGGGGACAAGGCCCGGTTCCGCCAGGTCCTGGAGCACCTGCTCGACAACGAGGCCAAGTACGCGCCGCCCGAGCAGGCTGTGTCGCTCGGCATCTGGCGGACCGCGGACGAGCTGCAGGTCTACATCACCGATGACGGACCGGGTGTCCCGTTCGGGGACTGGGAGGCGGTCTTCGAACCCTACGTGCGCGTGGACCAGGCACGCTCCCGCGGTTCCGGGATCGGGCTGTTCGCGGCGCGGCGCCTGATGGAGGCGATGGGCGGCCGCGTCTGGATCGAGAAGAACGGCTTCGGCGGCTCACGCTTCATGGTGGCGCTCCCGATCGCCTGACGGCGGTGGCCTGCCGGCCGTGCAGCGTGCCGTGGACAGGGACGGCAGCGTGCCGTGGACGGGGTTCGCGCGGCCGCTGCCGCGGCCGGTTCAGCGCCAGAGCGACTCGTACGGGTTCTCGCCCACGATCAGGCGGCCCTCGGCGAACCGCTCAAGGCCGAACGGCGTGATATCCACCGTCGACGGCCGCCCGTCCAGGATCCATTCCGCCAGGCTCGCGCCGATGGCCGGTGCGGTCTTGAAGCCCGAGCCGGAGAACCCGCACTGGAGCCAGAAGCCCTCGGGACCCGCGGGTCCCAGGATCGCCCGCTGGTCCGGCGTCATGCCATCCTGGCCTCCGTGGGCGGTCCGGAAGTCGCCGTCGGCCATCCACGGCACCCTGGCGCAGAGACGCTCGATGGCCGGCTCGAGGATGCCCGGGTCGAAGCCGACCAGCGGGCGATCGGGCGAGCCGCCGATCTCGTTGGCCGTCTCGAGGCCCACGAGGAGCAGGTCCCGGCCCTCGGGCCGGAAGTACACGGCACCCGCATGGTCGAGGACGATAGGGATCTCCGACGGGCGCTCGAGTGGTAGGCCGAAGTAGGCCGTATCGTGGCGCCAGGCCTGCACGGGGATCTCCACCCCTGCCGTCAGCGCCAGCTCCCCCGCCCACGCCCCGGCCGCGTCCACCACGATCGGTGCGTCGAGACGACCCCGGTCCGTGTCGATCCCCGCGACGCGGTCGCCGTCCAGCCGGACGCCCGTGACCCGCACCCCTCCGGCATACGTGGCTCCCGCGCGGCGGGCCGCCGCGATCAGCCCGGCCGCCGTCCCCGTCGGATCCGCATACCCGGAGTCCGGCTCGTAGGCGGCCACCTCGACGTCATCCACGACCATGCCGGGCACGATCCGCGCGGTCTCGTCCGGCCCCACGAGGGTGGTCCGGATCCCGAGCCGCTGCTGGGCGGCGACGTTGGCGCGCAAAGCATCGGTGAAGGGCGGCGGGACGAGCTGCAGGAACCCTGTCCGAACGAACCCGGGATCGCCCTCCCCTACTCGATCGGCCCAGTCGAGGAAGTACGGGAAGGACGCCCAGGCGAGCTCGGCCTCCAGGGCGAGGTCGTAGTGCATGCGCACGAAGCCCGACGATTGCCCGGTGGCGCCGGCGCCGACGGCCGAGCGCTCGATCACGGCCACGGACACGCCGCGGCGGGCGAGGTGGAACGCCAGGCTGGCGCCCTGGACGCCCGCCCCGACCACGATCACGTCGGCCGTGCGGACGGGCAGCCCGGTCACGCGCGTCCCCCTGCGCCAGCAGCGTCGCTCATCGTCCGATCACCGCTCCCATCCCCAACGTGGTGGCCGCCGATGCGGCCGCGCGCAGGTGCGCGTACCCGGGCTTCACGACCTCGTTGATCAGGCGGAGCCGCTCGTCGAAGGGGACGAACGCGGACTTGAGCGCGTTGATCGTCAGCCACTCCATCTCGCCGAGACCGAGCCCGAAGGCAGCATCGAGCGCCGCGAACTCCGAGCTGAGCGAGACGCCGCTCATGAGCCGGTTGTCGGTGTTGACCGTGACCCGGAACCGCAGCCGGCGGAGCAGGTCGATGGGGTGGGTCTCGATCGAGGCGACCGCGCCGCTGTGGATGTTGGACGACGGGCACAGCTCCAGCGGCACGCGCCGGTCGCGGACGAAGGCGGCCAGCCGCCCCAGCGCCACGGTGCCGTCGTCCCGGACCGTGATGTCGTCCACGATCCGCACGCCGTGACCCAGCCGCTCCGCGCCGCACAGCTGGATTGCCTCCCAGATGGACGGCAGACCGAACGACTCGCCGGCGTGGATCGTGATGTGGAAGTTCTCGCGCCGGACGTGCTCGAACGCGTCCAGGTGACGGGTGGGCCGGTACCCCGTCTCGGGGCCCGCGATGTCGAACCCGACGACGCCGGCGTCGCGCCAGCGGATCGCAAGCTCCGCGATCTCCATGGATCGGGCAGCCTGGCGCATGGCCGTCACGAGGGCCCGGACCACGATCGGACGGCCGGCCGCTGCGGCCCGGTCCATGCCGATGCGGAACCCTTCCAGGTTGGCCTCCACCACCTCGTCCAGGGTCAGGCCTCGTTGCACCGATAGCTCCGGGGCGTACCGGACCTCGGCGTAGGCGACACCGTCCGCCGCCAGGTCCTCCGCGCACTCAGCGGCAACGCGCACGATCGCGTCACGCTCCTGCATGACGCCCACGGTGTGCTGGAACGTCTCGAGGTAGAGCTCGAGCGACTTGCGGTCCGCGCCCCGGCGGAACCAGGCGGCGAGCTCGTCCGCGTCCTCCGTGGGGAGGTCGCGGTAGCCGGACTCCCGGGCAAGATCCACGATGGTCGCAGGCCGGAGGCCACCGTCCAGGTGGTCGTGGAGCAGCGCCTTGGGCGCCGCGCGGATCGTGTCGAAGGTGAGCATCCGGTCCTCCTGGCCTTCGGTGGCGGTCAGTGGGGTGTCAGCCGCCGAGGCGCGCCTGTGCCGCAGCCAGCGCCGCCGCGACCCGGGTCGGCGCCGTGCCGCCGACGACGTCCGCGGACGCGAGCGAGCCCTCGATGGTGGCCGCCGCGCGCAGCGCCGCGGCGATCCCCTTCTGCCTGGCGAGCTTCCGCGCCAGCGGATCGTCGCTGCCGTCGAGGGCGGCGCGGAACGCTTCGTCCGGAAGCGCGGCAAGCGTCGGGATGCCCTCAGCCTCCGCGCCACCGACCAGCCCTCCGACGATGTGGTGGGCGGCCCGGAACGGGACGCCGCGCCGGACGAGCTCGTCGGCGAGGGCGGTGGCGGTGGTATAGCCCTCCTCCGCAGCGGCACGCATGCGGAGTCGGTCGATGACGAGCGTCTCGATGAGACCGGCCATGACGCCCAGCGATCCATCCAGCGTGGCGACGGCGGCGAAGAACGCCGGCTTGTCCTCCTGGAGGTCCCGCTGGTAGGCGAGTGGCAGGCCCTTGATCAGGGTCAGGATCCCGGCGACGGCCCCGATGACGCCTGCGGTCCGCCCACGGACGAGTTCCGCCGGATCCGGGTTCTTCTTGTTGGGCATCATCGAGGAGCCCGTGGAGAACGCGTCGGCGACGCGCACGAACCCGAAGCGCGGGTTCGACCACCAGGTGATCTCCTCCGCGAGGCGGCTCAGGTGGACCATCGCGAGGGCGATCGCCGCCATCACCTCCACCACGAAGTCCCGGTCCGAAGTGGCGTCCAGCGAGTTGGCCGTGACACCGTCGAAGCCGAGCTCTGCAGCGGTCGTCGCCCGGTCCAGGGGGAACCCGGCACCGGCGAGCGCCCCCGCGCCCAGGGGCGAGATGTTGACACGGCAACGGGCATCCGCCAGGCGCCCGCGGTCCCGCTCCAGCATCTCGACGTAGGCGAGGAGGTGGTGCGCGAGGAGGACCGGCTGGGCCGGCTGCATATGGGTGGTGCCGGGCAGGACGGCGTCGCCCTCGCGCTCCGCGAGGTCCACCAGCGCCCTCTCCAGACCCACCATGCCGGCATCCAGCCGTCCGATTGCACGGCGCGTCCAGAGACGCAGATCCGTGGCGACCTGGTCGTTCCGGGAGCGCCCGGTGTGGAGCTTCCCGCCCACGATCCCGACCCGCTCCGTGAGCATCGTCTCGAGGTTCATGTGGACGTCTTCCAGGGCCGGGTCCCACACGACCGCGCCCGAGACGACGTCGTCACGCAGGGAGACGAGGCCTCGCTCGAGGTGCTCCGCCTCCTCCGCCGTGACGAGGTCCGCGCGGGCGAGGCCGCGCACATGCGCGATCGAGCCTGCGATGTCGTCGAGCGCGAGCTCCGCGTCCACCTCGATCGACCGCGTGAAGTCCGCCATCCGCGCGTCCGGCCCGTCGCCGAACCTGCCGCCCCAGAGCCGCATGGTGCCTCCTGTCGGGTGAGGCTCCATCGTACCCCGCGCCGGCCCTGCCCCCTCAGCCCAGAGCGTCGCGCAGCCGGCCGGCCGCCTCCTCGGGGGTCAGGTCCCGCTGGGGCTCGGCCAACAGCTCGTAGCCGACCATGAACTTGCGGACGGTCGCCCGGAGCAGCGGAGGGTAGAAGTGCCCGTGGACCTGCCAGTGGTCTGTGGCCGCGCCGCCGAACGGCGCCTGGTGCCAGCCCATGGAGAACGGGAACGGGCGCCGGAACAATGCGTCGTAGCGAATGTTGAGGTCCCGCAGCGCCGCCGCCAGGCCATCGCGGTCGGCATCGCCCAGGTCCGCGAGCCGAGCGGCGGGGCTGGTTGGCACCAGCATCGTCTCGAATGGCCACGCAGCCCAGAACGGCACCAGCGTCAGCCAGCCGTCCGCGTCGCGGATCACGCGCGGCCCGCCGCGCTCTGCCTCGGCGTAGTCGGCCACCAGCCTCCGGCCCGTCGAGGCCAGGTGGCGCCCTTGCTCGGCGTCCTCGCGCTCGGCCTCCACGGGGAGCGCGTCGCCGGACCAGATCTGGCCATGCGGGTGCGGGTTGCTGGCGCCCATCGCCTCGCCACGGTTCTCGAAGACCTGGACCCAGCGGAAGCGGCTGCCGAGCTCCGTGGTCTGCTCCGCCCAGACGTCGATCACCCGCCGGACCGCGGCCGCGTCCATCCCGGCCATCGTCACGTCGTGACGCGGCGAGAAGCACACGACGCGACAGGTCCCACGCGTCCCCTCGGCGCGGAACAGGCCGCCACCGACGCGGGCGTCGGAGGTGTCCGGCCGGAGGGCCGCGAAGTCGTTGGTGAACACGAACGTGGACGCGTAGTCCGGGTTGACGTCGCCCGTGACGCGGGCGTTCCGCGGGCAGAGGTAGCAGTCCGGATCGTGGGCAGGGCGCTCCTCGGGCGGTTCCGGCTCCTCGGCACCCAGCCAGGGGCGCTTCGTCCTGCCGGCGGAGACCAGGACCCACTCGCCGATGAGCGCGTTGAAGCGGCGATGGGGCTCGGCTTCGAGCAGCCTCGCAGCGCGTCATCGTCCGGACGGACGACCGGATCAGCGGGCACCGTTCACCTCGACCAGCATGAGCTCGCCGACGGCCTCGCGCGCCGCGGCCTGGCCGCCGGGTCCAGCCCGGTGTCGGAGATGAGCACGTCCGCCTGGTCGAGCCGCGCGATCGATGCGATGCCGATCACCCCCCACTTCGCGTGGTCGGCGACGATGACGAGGCGTCGACCGGCCTCGATGAGAGCGACGTCGGTCTCGGCTTCGAGCAGGTTCGGACAGGTGAAGCCCGCGCTCGCTTCCATCCCGTGGACGCCCATGAACACCAGGTCGAGGTGGACCGTCCGAAGCTCGGCGACCGCGAACGAGCCGACCAGCGCCTCCGACGGCGTCCGCACGCCGCCGGTCAGGATGATCGTCTGGTCATGCCGGTGGCGATCGATCGAGCACGTCCGCCACCCGCATCGAGTTGGTGACGACCGTGAGGCCCGGGATGTCGGTGAGGCGACCGGCCAGCGCGTGGGTCGTCGTTCCCGCCGAGAGCGCGATCGCCATGCCGGGCTCGACGAGGCTCGCGGCGGCGGCGGCGATCGCCGACCTTCTCCGCCATCTGCAGGGTCGACTTCGCGGAGAAGCCAGGCTCGTAGAGAGCCTGGCCTCGGCAGCAGTCGCGCCGCCGTGCACCTTTTCCAGCAGACCCCGTTCGTCGAGGATCTCGAGGTCGCGCCGGATCGTCATGTCCGACACGCCGAGATCCCGCACGAGGTCGGCCACTCGTACGGCCCCGTGCTGGCGCACACGCTCGAGGATCAGCTCCTGGCGCTGGCGCGCGAAGAGAATGCGACCTCCGTCGGGACCCGGATCGATCTCGTTCATGCTGGGCAAGGTAACTGCCTGGGCAAGGTAACTGCAGCCTCTTCGGAGCGGCTCGCGCGTGAGGGTGCACGATCGGCGCGCGCAAAGTCAACAGATCCACACACAGTTTCTGCACTCACTGCCAATTCGGATCTTGACATCGGCGGCCCGAATATGGGCACGACTGCGCAAGAACCTGTTTGATTCTGTCGCAGGTCGACTGTGGAGGAGACTCATATGGCCATCAGCGCATTGCCATGCGATACCGGGTGCTGGCCGGAGTGGCCGCTCTCGGGATCCTGGTAACCGCATGCTCGAGCGGTTCGACGAGCACACCGGGCACCGCCGGCCACGGCGGCGCCGCCGGCCTCGCGAGGCTCCGGCGGCCACGCGAAGCGCCGCCGGCGAGCCTGGGCGACGACGTCGCTGCGCTCGAACGAGAGCGACGCGAACCCGAAGGCGGCCGTCCACGCCATGGTCGAGTTCTGCACAGCAGCAGGCCGGCATCACGGTCAACGGTCAAGGACAACGACCACGGCACGTTCCAGAACTCGATCAGCTCGTACCTTCAGGGCACGCCTGACGACGTCGTCAAGTGGTTCGCGGGCGACCGCGTCCGGTTCTTCGCGAACCAGGGCCTGCTGTCGCCGATCGACGACGTGTGGGCCGAAATCGAGCAGTACCAGACGCCGGGGCTCCGTGCCGCCTCGACCGGCACGGACGGCAAGACGTACTTCGTCCCTGTCTACAACTACCCGTGGGTCGTCCTCTACCGGAAGAGCGTCTTCGCGGAGAAGGGCTACGAGATCCCCAAGACGATCGACGAGTTCACGGCCCTCGGCGACAAGATGAAGGCCGACGGCCTCGTCCCGCTCGCGTTCGCCGACCAGGACGGCTGGCCCGCGATGGGCACCTTTGACATCCTCAACATGCGCATGAACGGGTACGACTTCCACATCGGCCTGCTGGACGGCCGCGAGAAGTGGACCGACCCGCAGCGTCAAGGCGGTCTTCGAGAAGTGGGCGGAGCTGCTCCCCTACTTCCAGGAGGGTGCTCCCGGCCGCACGTGGCAGGATGCCGCGAAGGCCGCCCTGGTCGACGAGAACGGCGGCCATGTACTTCCTCGGCACGTTCGCGATCGAGCAGGCCGGCGACAACGCCAGTGATGTCGGGTTCTTCCCGTTCCCGACGCTCGGCACCGAGTTCGACGCCGAGAACGCCATCGACGCCCCGATCGACGGGTTCATGATGGTCGCCAACCCCGAAGAACCCCGATGCGGCCAAGGCGTTCCTCAAGTGCGTCGGCTCGCCCGAGGCACAGGTCGTCTACGTCACCAGCCCGGGCATCGGCAGCACTGCCGTGTCCCCGATGGCGCGACACCAGCGGCTACACCGAGATCCAGAAGGCCAATGCCGAGGTCGTCAAGGGCGCCGGCAAGATCGCCCAGTTCCTTGATCGCGACGCGCGGGCCGACTTCGCCGGTCCGTCGGGCATGCAGGGCTTCCTGATCAGCTTCCTGTCCAACCCCAGCCAGGATCTCGACAAGTTCCTCGGCGAGATCCAGACGTACTACGACTCGCTTCCTCCGGAGTGAGCAGAGGCCTAGACTGAGCCGAACATGAGCAACCGCACGTGGCGTCAGCCAGGGCTCGCCACCCCGCCGGCTTCTGCCGGCGGGGTGGCTTCGTCACGCCGCGGGGGCAAGCGCCTACAGCCTCCTCACGCGACGCGACCGGATCACCCTGTGGGCTGATGGCCGGTATCCCGACCTTCCTTCGTGATCCTGTTCGTCCTGGTCCCGCTGCGCGCCTCGGTCGTGCTGTCGTTCACGGACTGGAACGGCATCGGCGGCCTTGACCGGATCCGTTTCATCGGCTTCAAGAACTACACGGACCTGTTCACGATCTACAAGCCGTTCTGGGCGGCCGTCTCCCACAACGTGATCTGGCTGGTCTTCTTCCTGGTCATCGCCACGCCGCTGGGCATGTTCCTCGCCGTCCTGCTCGACAAGAACATCCGCGGCACGCGCGTCTACCAGAGCGCCCTGTACATGCCCGTCGTCCTGTCGCTCGCGATCGTCGGGCTTCATCTGGATCCTGATCTACTGCACCGGAGCAGGGCCTGCTCAACAACCTGCTGGGACGCACTGAGCAGGGCAACCAGATCGTCGTGGCTCGGTGACTCCGAGCATCAACCTGTGGGCGGTCCTGGTCGCCGCGACCTGGCGCCAGGTGGGCTACGTGATGGTCCTGTACCTGGCCGGCCTCAAGGGCGTCGACCCGTCACTCCGCGAGGCTGCGTCGATCGACGGCGCTGACGAGCGGCAGACGTTCTTCCGCGTCGTGTTCCCCGTGATGCAGCCGATCAACATCGTGATCCTCGTCATCACCGTGATCGAGTCGCTCCGCGCGTTCGACATCGTCTTCATCATCAACAAGGGCCTCAACGGCCTCGAGCTGCTGTCCACCCTGGTCACCAACAACATCATCGGCGAGACCAGCCGGATCGGGTTCGGGTCGGCGATCGCCGTCGTCCTGCTCGTGGTCGCCGTCGGCCCGATCATCTTCTACCTGGTTCGCGCCCTGCGGGAGGACGACCGAGTGACCGGCGATTGCCGTCCAGGGCCCCGCCGCCGCGCTCGGGCGGCAACGTCCGACGGCGGAAGCGGCTCAAGCGCTACGGCCTGCACGCGTTCCTGATCGTCATCAGCCTCATCTTCCTGCTGCCGCTCGCGTGGGCCGTCTACACCTCGCTTCGCCCCTACGCCGACACCGGGGGCGATCCCCGGGGCTACGTCTCGTTCGGCAGGCGCCTACAACCTCGACAACTACATCCAGGCCTGGACCCAGGGCGAGATCGGTCAAGTTCTTCATCAACACGATGATCATCGTGGTCCCGGCGGTGATCCTCGTCGCTGCTGCTCGCATCGATGATGGCGTTCGCGGTGTCGCGGTTCAGCTGGCGCTTGAACCTGGCTCTGCTGATGCTGTTCACGGCCGCAAACCTGCTCCCGCCGCAGGTGCATCATCACCCCGCTGTTCCGGATGTTCCTCGCCATGCCGCTGCCGCCGTTTCTGAGCGACAACGGCGTGGTCTACGACCAGTACGTCGGGATCATCCTGATCCACGTCGCCTTCCAGCTGGGGTTCTGCACCTTCGTGCTGAGCAACTACATGAAGACGCTGCCCAAGGAGCTGGACGAAGCCCCGGGCGACGCCTGGCGGGAGATCGAGGTCCCCGGCTGCTGGACCATGCAGGACGCCTGGGACCGGCCGACCTACACCAACGTCCGGATGCCCTTCCCGCACCGGCCGCCGGAGGTCCCGGCCGAGAACCCGACAGGCGTCTACGAGCGCTCGTTCAGGCTGCCCGCCGCGTGGGCGGGCAAGCGCGTCGTCCTGCACGCGGGCGCCGCGGAGAGCGTGCTGATCGTCGCGCTCGACGGCGTGGAGATCGGCGTCTCCAAGGACTCGCACCTCGCAGCGGAGTTCGACCTGACGGATCGGCTGCACGATGGCGGCCACACCCTGCGCCTGACGGTGGTGAAGTGGTCCGACGCCACGTTCATCGAGGACCAGGACCAGTGGTGGCACGGAGGTATCACGCGGTCCGTCTACCTGTACGCGACCGGCCCCGCGTACCTCGCCGACGTGCAGATCGACACCGGGCTGGAGCTCGACAACGCCACCGGGACCCTCGCGCTCGAGGTCGCCATGGGCTGGCGGCCGGGACATCGGGCGCCTGGCTGGCGGGTCGAGGCGACGCTCGAAGGGTTGGACAACCCACTGACCGCGGTCGTGACCGATGAGCCGCCCGCGCCCGGGGGGCCCGGCGACTGGGCCGTTCCGGGACCGCCCCGACGGGGCGTGCTGGACCTCGTCAGCCTGAGCGCCGCGGGCGCCCTCACCGCGGCCGACGACGTCGCGCGCTGGGAGCAGGCTCGGCCCGTCGTGCGCCCGCCGCGCGTCGGCATCGTGCGCCTGGAGACCCGTGTCCCCGGCGTCACGCCCTGGTCCGCGGAGGTCCCGGCCCTGCGCCGCCTGGAGGTCAGCCTCCGGGCGCCGGACGGAAGCGTCGTAGAGCGCATCGAGCGCCGGATCGGCTTCCGGCGGGTGGAGGTCACCGAGAAGGAGCTGCTGGTCAACGGTCGGGCGGTGCTCATCCACGGCGTCAACCGCCACGACTTCGACCCCCGGACCGGGCGGGTCGTGTCGGAGGACAACCTGCGATCAGACGTCGTCCTGATGAAGCAGTTCGGCGTCAATGCCGTCCGCACATCGCACTACCCCAATGATCCCGCGTTCCTTGACCTGTGCGACGAGCTCGGGCTCTACGTGGTGGACGAGGCGGACATCGAGTCCCACGCCTACATCGACGACCTGTGCCACGACCCGCGCTATCGGAGCGCCTGGGTGGACCGCGTGGCGCGGATGGTCACCCGGGACCGTCACCATCCTTCCATCATCCTCTGGTCGCTGGGCAACGAGTCCGGGCACGGCGCCAATCACGACGCGGCGGCGGGCTGGGTACGGAACGCCGACCCGTCGCGGCCGCTCCATTACGAAGGCGCGATCCGCTTCGACTGGGCGAGCGACCAGCGCGCGAGCGACATCGTCTGTCCGATGTACCCGCCGATCGCCGCGATCGTGGCGCATGCCACGTCCGACCGGCAGCGACACCCGCTGATCATGTGCGAGTACGGGCACGCGATGGGCAACAGCGTCGGCACGCTGGCCGAGTACTGGGACGCGATCGAGGCGACCCACGGGCTCCAGGGTGGCTTCCTTTGGGAGTGGCGCGACCACGGCCTTGAGCAGCGCCTCCCCAACGGGACGATGCGCCACGCGTACGGCGGCGACTTCGGCGACGAGCCCAACGACGGGGCGTTCGTCCTCGACGGTGTCTGCTTCCCGGACCGCACGCCCAAGCCCGCGCTCTGGGAATCCAAGCACCTGGCCTCCCCGATCCGCGTGGTGTCCGGACCAGCCGAGGCTCGCGAGGGCAGCGTCATCCTCGAGAACCGGAGTGACTTCCGGGATACGTCGTGGCTTCGCGCCGAACTGGAGGTCACGGCCGAGGGCCGGACCGTCAGCGCGGGCCCGCTGCCAATTCCGCCGATCCCCCCCGGTGAGCGGACCGGGGTCGAGATCCCGGCCAATCTGCTACCGAGGGCCGAGGCCGGCGAGCGCTTGCTGACACTGCGATTCCTGACGGCGGAAGCATCGGGCTGGGCGCCCGCAGGGTTCGAGATGGGCTGGGCGCAGGTTCCGCTTGACGGCGGACCGGCCGATGCACGGGCCGCCGGCCACGACTCCGAGCACACCACATGGACCGGCGACGTCGCAGTCGATGACGAGGGGTGCCTCCTCCACCCCGCGTTCGCGGCGTCGCCGGCCCTCACCCTGTGGCGCGCCCCGACCGACAACGACCGCATCGGCGGGCATGGCGGACCGCTGGGCTTCGTGGGGCCTCCAGGAGCTGCGACGCACGCTCGTGTCGATCCAGCGCGACGCGGACGCAGTCATCGTGCGATCGATCTGGACCACCGGCGCCGGCATCGAGGTCCCGCACCTGGCCAGCATCTCGAGCGACGCGCGCGGCCGGATCCGGGTCACGGAGACGGTGGAGATACCGGACACTCTGGCCGACCTGCCGCGTGTCGGGACCGTTCTCGCGTTGATGCCGGGGCACGAGGTGCTCGACTGGATGGGGCGCGGTCCCCACGAGACGATGCCCGACCGCAAGCGCGGCGGCCGGGTCGGCCACTGGACCTCCAGGGTCGCGGACCAGCTCGTGCCGTACGTGCGCCCGCAGGAGAGCGGCGGCCATGCAGACGTCCGCTGGGTGGAGCTGCGACGCGAGAACGGACCGGGCGTCCGGATCGTCCTCGACCAGCCGCGCCAGGTCTCCGTCCTGCACCACACGGCGGCGGACCTCGACGCTGCCCGGCACGTCACGGAGCTCCGGCCGCGTGCGGAGACGATCGTCACCCTGGACGCCGTGCACCGCGGCGTCGGCACGGCGAGCTGCGGTCCCGATACCCTCGAGCCGTACCTCGTCCGGCCGGGGACGCACCGCTGGACCTGGACCCTGGAGCCGCTGATGCATCCGGAGAGCCCGCCTCGATGACCATCGCCTGGGACCCGGCCACACGGGAGTGGCACCTCCACAACGGTCACACCAGCTGGGTCCTGGCCGTGCTGGAGAACGGCTGGATCGGGCACCTCCACGCCGGGGCCCCGCTGGCCGTTGGCCCGTCCTACCGTCACCTGGCGCCGCCGTTCGCCGGGTACGACAACCGGGTGGGCGAGCCGATCGGGCTCGCGCTGCCGGGTCCCGGGGTGGGCGACTTCCGGGTCCCGGCGCTCGTGGTGGAGACCGCGGACGGGGCGACGGTGCTGGACCCCCAGTACGCCGGGCACCGGATCGTGCCGGGCAAGCCGGCGCTCGGCGGCGGGCTGCCGGCGACCTATGTCGAAACGGACGACGAGGCGGACACCGTCGAGATCGATCTTGTCGATGCGCCGAGCGGCATCATGGTCACGTTGACCACGACGATCTTCGCGCGCGCGGCCGTCGTGGCTCGCTCGATGCGGATCACGAACGACGGTACCGCTGCCGCGACCGTGCGTTGCGCTATGAGCGCGACGTTGGACCTCCCGGACGCCGCCTGGACCCTCGTCCAGCTGTCCGGCACATGGGCGCGGGAGCGGTCCGTCGTGGAGCGGGCGCTCGTGCCTGGCCACCAGTCCATCGGCAGCCTCCGCGGCGGATCGGGAAACGAGCACAACCCGTTCCTCGGCCTGCGGCGGGCGACCACGACCGAGGCCGACGGTGAGGCATGGGGGGCCGCCCTGGTCTACTCCGGCAACTTCCTGGCCGAGGTGGACGTGGACCCGTTCGCCACCGCGCGCCTGCGCATCGGCATCCACCCCGATGGCTTCGCGTGGCGGCTGGAGCCCGGCCAGAGCTTCACCACGCCGGAGGCCATCCTCGCGTGGTCGGACCGGGGACTCGGCGGACTGTCGGATGCGCTCCACGGCCTGTTCTGTGAGCGCCTCGCCCGCGGTCCGTGGCGGGACGCGGACCGGCCGGTCCTCCTCAACAACTGGGAGGGCACCTACTTCGACTTCGACCACGACCGGCTCGTCGCCATGGCCCGCGCTGCGAAGGGAATGGGAATCGAGCTGTTCGTCCTCGACGACGGCTGGTTCGGCGCCCGGGACGACGACCGGCGAGGTCTCGGTGACTGGACCGTCAACACCGCCAAGCTGCGCCACGGCCTGGACGGGCTCGCACGCGAGGTCCATGACCTCGGCCTGCAGTTCGGCCTGTGGATCGAGCCCGAGATGGTCAACGCGGACAGCGACCTGTTCCGTGCGCACCCGGATTGGGTGATCGGCGTCCCCGGCCGCAGCCGCACCGAGAGCCGCCATCAGCTGGTGCTCGACTTCGCGCAGCCGGCCGTCGTCGATCACATCGCCCATGCCATCGGTGCGATCCTCGCGTCCGCCCCCATCGACTACGTGAAGTGGGACTGGAACCGGTTCATCACGGAGCCGTGGACGTCGGCCGTGCCCGCCGACCGCCAGGGCGAGTCCTCCCACCGCTATGTTCTGGGCCTGTACGACCTGTACGAGCGCCTGACGGCGCGTTTCCCGGACATCCTCTTCGAATCGTGCGCGAGCGGAGGGGCGCGCTACGACGCCGGCCTCCTGGCCTGGGCGCCCCAGGCGTGGACCAGCGACGACACCGATGCCGTGGAACGGCTCGCGATCCAGTGGGGCAGCTCGATCCCCTACCCGCTCTCGTCGATGGGCGCGCACGTGTCCGCGATCCCGAACCACCAGACGGGGCGGATGGCGCCCATCGACTTCCGGGCGGCGGTGGCCATGTTCGGCGTATTCGGATACGAGCTCGATCCGACGCACATGGACCCGGCCGACCGCGAGGCCGTGCGCCACCAGGTCACGTTCTACGTCGAGCGACGTGACCTGTTCCAGCGCGGGCGGTTCGCGCGGCTGCGTGGCCCGTTCGAGGGGACCTGCAACGAGACGGCGTGGATGGTGTCCGCGCCGGACGGCTCGCGCGCCGTGGCCGCCCACTACCGCGTCCTGCATCGTCCACTCCCGGTGCGCGACCGGCTCCGGTTGCGGGGCCTGGATCCGGCCGCGCGCTACGAGGTGACCGCCTGGTCATCGTTCGATGCACCCCTGGGAACCTTCGTGCGGGGGGGCGACGAGCTGATGCGGGTGGGGATCGGCATCGAGCCGCCGGACCCCCTGCCTGCCGACGCCTGGCCGCCGGACGGGATCCGCATCGTCCGCGGCGACTTCACCTTCAGGCTGTTCGACCTGCGGCGGCTCTGAGGGGGCCCGAGACGGGCCGTCGGCGGGAGAGGGATCAGGCGATCCGCCGCGCGCCGTCTGACGCCGCCACCTCGAACACGCGCGGGGCCAGGCCGGTCCGCGCCGGGTAGTCGCGCATGACGGCCTCCCGCAAAGCCGGCACGGCATCCCGGCGGAGCAGGTTGATCGTGCAGCCGCCGAAGCCGGCGCCGGTCAGGCGCGCTCCGATGACCCCGGGGGTGGAGCGGGCGATCTCCACCAGCGCGTCCAGCTCCGGGCTGCTGATCCCGAACAGGTCCCGCATCGAGGCATGGCTCTCGTAGAACAGCCGGCCGACGGTGGCCAGGTCGCCCGCCTCGAAGGCCGCGACCGCCGCCAGGACACGCTCGTTCTCGAACACGATGTGCTCCGCACGGGCGGCGACGGTCTCGTCCATCCGCGGCCGAGCCTCCTGGAGCATGGCCGGGGTCACGTCGCGCAGCGCGGTCACGCCGGGCACGGTCTCCGCGATGGTGGCGACCGCTGCCTCGCACTGGGACCGGCGCTCGTTGTAGGCGGACGACTCCAGCCGGCGGGGTGAGCCCGAGTGGCAGGCGACCAGTGCGAGCTCCGGATCAGCCATGGGGATCGCACGGTGGTCGAGGGTGCGGCAGTCCAGCAGCAGCGCGCGGCCTGCCTCGCCGAAGATGGACGCGAACTGGTCCATGATCCCGTTGTTGAGGCCGATGTAGCCGTTCTCGCCCCGCTGGACGAGGTGGACGAGGCGCATCGGGTCCACCGCCGGCCGCTCCCCGCCGGACAGCGCCCAGGAACTCACGACCTCGAGCGCCGCGGACGACGAGAGGCCGGCCCCCTGCGGCAGGTCCGAGGCCAGGAGCCCGCGGAACCCACGTGGCCGGAGGCCTGCCTCCGCCATCGCCCAGGCGATGCCCGCCACGTAGTCGATCCAGCCGCCCTGGCGGGCACCGACGGCCGTGGGCTCGAACTCAGCAGTCTCTCCGGTCTCGGCCAGGGTCAGGCGGACGATGCCGTCATCCGTCGGCAGCAGCGCGATAGCGATCCCGAGGTCGATCGCCACCGGGAGGACGTACCCCTCGTTGTAGTCGGTGTGCTCGCCGATGAGGTTGACGCGTCCGGGGGCGTGGGCGACGCGGATGCCCCCGGTCCGGGCGGCGGCCTCAGGGTCGATGGCGGCCAGGCGGGCGGAGAGGGCTGCCGGGTTCCGCGCGAGTGCCGCAGCGCCGGGGTCTGGGGTCGTGGCCCTGATGCTCATGTCTAGAGACAGCCTACCGAACCACCCGGATGACCGTGCGCCGGCGCGGCTGTCAGGTGCCGGGCACGGTGAGGTACCCGGGCGGCCGGAGGTCGCGGCCGGTACCCGGACGGCCGCGCTCGTTCAGCGCGCCTACACGACGTCCCGGCGGATCGTGAGCGAGGCGATGACGGCGAAGAACACCGCGACCAGCGCCAGCACCGCCATGTCCCAGCGGAGCACCGCGCTGGACAGCCCAGCACCGGCGACGAACACCTGGCGCAGCCCGTCGACCGCATATGTCACCGGCATCAGGCCCACGAACGGCTGCAGGACAGCGGGCAGCGAGCTCACCGGGAACAGGACCCCGGACAGCAGGAACTGCGGCGTCATCACGAGCGGGATGAACTGCATGATCTGCAGCTCCGTCCGGGCAAACGTCGAGAGGAAGATGCCCAGGCTGACAGCCCCGAGGGCGAGCAGCACGACGACAAGGAAGGCCGTCACGGGGTCGCCCGCCATCTCGACGCCGAGCCCGATCGCGAACTCGGGGAGCGGGCCGATGGCCGGCACATGGATGGTCCCCAGGACCCAGGCCATGAGGACCGCGACCTGCAGCGTCGCGAACAGGCCGAAGCCGACGATGTACCCGACGACCACCTCGCCGCGCGAGACGGGGGTCGCCATCAGGCGCTCCAGCGTGCCGCCGATGCGCTCGCGCAGGAAGCTCACCCCGGTGAGGATGTAGACGAAGAAGTAGGCCAGGAACGCGACGATCGCGGGCGCGAAGGGCGCGATCGGATCGTCGCTCGGAACTCCGTACACGGTCACGTGGCTGATGGCCGGCAGCCGGGCGCCCGCCGCGGCCGCCGCGGCGCCGACCAGCGCCTGCTGGACGACCGCGACCTGGGTCGCGTCGCTGACCGGATCGAGGCCGTTGGTGATGAGCGTGATCGTCGCCGCGTCCTCGCCCAGGTCAGGCGGCAGCACGATCGCGATGGACGCGTCGCCGTTCTCGACCATCGTCCGGGCGGCCTCCTCGTCGGGCGCCGCGGTGACGGTCACGTCCTCGGCCTCGAGCGCCGAGCGCAGCACCGCCTCGACCGGGATCCCGCGGGCGCCCGCCTCGTTCACCAGCACGACCTCGACGGGCGGTGCCTGGGACTCCCGGACGATGAAGGTCACCAGCCCCGTCATGGCGATCGGAACCATGAACAGGAGCGCGAGGCTCGGGCGATCCCGGCGGATCTCCTGCACGAGCCGCCGGACGATGGCGCGGAGCCGATGCGGGTTCATGCCACAGCCTCGCCGTCGCCGGCGAACTGCAGGAACGCAGCCTCCAGGTCGTCGGTGCCGGCCTGCGTCCTCAGCTGGGCGCCGCTGCCGCGCGCGATCATCCTGCCGGCTCGCATGAACAGAAGCTCGTCGCAGTGGTCTGCCTCGTCCATCACGTGGCTGGACACGACGATCGTCGTTCCCGCATCCGCGAGGTTCCGGAAGTGGGTCCAGAACTGGACCCGGAGGAGCGGATCGACGCCCACCGTCGGTTCGTCGAGGAACAGGATCGGCGGGCGATGCACGAGGGCGCAGG
The DNA here is from genome assembly GCA_963770795.1 of uncultured Chloroflexia bacterium. Classification (GTDB taxonomy): domain Bacteria; phylum Chloroflexota; class Limnocylindria; order Limnocylindrales; family CSP1-4; genus CAIXZV01. Next base: position 253,356 of record CAVYQR010000007.1, on the reverse strand, counting down.
CGAGCGACAGGCGGCGGCGCTGGCCACCCGACAGCGTCTCGGCCACGCTCTTCGCCCGATCCGCGAGGCCCACCAGGGCGAGGGAGTCCATCACCGCGGCGGCGTCACCAACCCCGTAGGCGGCGGCGAAGAACCCGGCGTTCTCCGCTGCCGTGAGCGCCGGGTAGATACCGTCACCCTGGGTCATGTAGCCGATGTGGGCGAGGGTGGAGCGCGAGGGCATCCGCACGCCCAGGATCTCGGCATGGCCCTCGGTGGCCCTCGTCAGGCCCGTGAGAAGACGGATGAGCGTGGTCTTGCCGGACCCGTTGGGGCCGAGGAGGCAGTAGATGCGCCCTGGAGTGAGGTCGAAGGTCATGCCATCAACGGCTGCAACCGGCCCGAATCGCTTGACCAGACCGACGGCCCTGATGGCCGGCCCGGGAGGGGGCGCCTCGTCCGGCCCCGTGGCTGCCTGCGCCTGGACCGCCGCGTCCATCGCCATCGACGCCATCCTCTCTGCCGCGCCGGAGATCCATCCCTGCCGGAACCCATCGCCTGACGAATCATAGGCACGGGCACAAGCGGGGCGGCTACTCGGACCGGACTTGGCCTATGAACATGGGCCAAGCGCCGGTATCATCCCGCGATGCAGCGCTCGCCCGCCTGGATCTGGGCCCTGTTCCTGAGCCTCGGCTTCCTCTGGGGATCGTCCTACCTCTGGATCAAGATCGGGCTGGAGTCGCTGCCGCCCCTGACTCTGATCGCCGGACGCCTCCTGCTGGGCGGCGCGTTCCTGGCCGTGGTCGTCGCGATCGCCCGGCAGCCCCTCCCCCGCGAGCCTCGCCAGTACGGCCACCTCTTCGTCATGGCGGTCGTCAACATCGTGATGCCGTTCATCCTGATCACGGTCGGCGAGCAGTCCATCGACTCGGCCCTCGCCGCGATCCTCACCGCCACGGTGCCCCTGACGGTCATCGTCCTGGCACCGATGTTCCTGCCCGACGAGCGCATCACGCTGCCCAAGGTCGCGGGTCTCGCGCTCGGCTTCGCGGGCGTGATCCTGCTTGTCGCGCCGGACCTCGTGAACCTGTCGGACTCGGACCTCACCGGCGAGTTGATGATGATCGGCGCGGCCATCTGCTACGGCATCGGCAACGTGTACGCCAAGCGGAACGTGCGCGGCCTCCGCCCGATGATCCCGGCCCTGTTCCAGGTCCTCTTCGCGGTCGCCATCATCGTGCCCATGGCGCTGGTGCTCGACCAGCCGGTCGGCAACGTCAACCCAGCGCCGGAGGCGATCGTCGCCGTGATCTGGCTGGGGATCCTGGGCTCGGGCGTCGCCTACCTGTGCTACTTCACGATCCTCGCCCACTGGGGCGCAACCCGGACCTCGATGGTGGCGTACCTGCTCCCGGTAGTCGGGATCGTGCTCGGGGCGGTCGTGATGGGCGATCCAGTCACGGTGAACCGCATCGTCGGGACGGGCCTGATCATCGCGGGCATCGCGCTCGTCAACAGCGGGCCGACCGTGAAGCGGCTCATCGACCGCCGGGCCGATGCCGCCGCTGCCGCCGGCCGGAGCGGCTGACCGAAGCCGCTGATCGAAACGGCTGACCGGGCCGTGTTCAGGTGGACGGGCCGGGTTCAGCCGAAGCGGGCGCGGAGGCGCGGCAGGATCAGCTCCCCGTACCGCGCGATCGCGGCCTCCTGGTCGGGCCCCGGGAAGTGGAAGACCAGGTGGTTGAACCCGTACCCGAGGTAGGGCGCGATCTGCTCGATGTGCTCATCGGGATCCGCGGAGACGAGCCAGCGTCTGTGCGCGTACGGTTCGGCCTCCTTCGCGAGGGCCTCCATCTCCAGCGCGTCGTGGACGCCCATCTTCTGCTCACCGGTGAGCGCGAGGGCGGCCCAGACCTTGGTGTCCTCCATCGCCCGGTCGAGGTCGGTATCGAAGGACACCTTCATCTCGATCATCCTGTCCAGCCCGGAGGCGTCCCGGCCGGCCTTGTCTGCTCCCTCGGCCAGGGCCGGCAGGAGCGTGCCGGTGTACAGCTCCTCGCCCTTGCCGCTGGTGCAGATGAGCCCGTCGGCGATACGCCCGGCAAGGCGGGCGGCCGCGGGGCCGGAGGCAGCGATGTAGACCGGAAGGGGCTCGTCGGGGCGGTCGTAGATCGTGGCGTTGTTCGTCCGGTAGTAGTCGCCCTCGATCGTGAGCCGCTCGCCCCGCCACAGCTGCTGGATCAGCAGCACGGACTCCTTCAGCCGGGCGAACCGCTCGCCCTGCTCCGGCCAGGTGACGCCCACCGGGACCTCGTTGAGGGACTCGCCGGTTCCGACGCCCAGGATCACGCGCCCAGGGGCCAGGCAGCCCAGGGTGCCGAACGCCTGGGCCACGATCGCCGGGTTGTAGCGGAAGGAGGGGGTGAGGACGCTGGTGCCGAGGATGACTCGGCGGGTGGCCTGGGACGCCGCGCCCAGCCAGACGAGCGCGTTCGGGGCATGGCCATCGGTGTGGCGCCACGGCTGGAAGTGGTCGCTGGTCCAGACGGAGTCGAAGCCGGCGCCCTCCGCGGCGACCGCGAGGTCGAGCAGGCGCTGGGGCGGGAACTGCTCCGCGGATGCCTTGTAGCCGAGTGTCAGGGGCGGCATGGGACTCCTCTTGGTGCTCGGCGCAATTGTCGCATCAGCGGGCGACCGCCAGCGCCACGGCACCGGCCAGCACCAGCGCGGATCCCGTTATCCGCAGCCCGATCTCCCGGCGTCCCACCGCCTCGTGCAGGCGGAGCACGCCCCAGGTGGAGGTCAGCAGCACGGCCGACTCCCGCAGGGGCGCCACGACAGCCAGCGGCGCCCGGGACAGTGCCGCCAGCACGAACCCGTACGCGGTGAAGGTCAGCAGCCCGCCCGCGACCGCCCTCGGGACGTCGAGCGGGACGTCGGGCCGCGCATACGCCCCGCCGGCGATCCGCGGCCGCACCCAGGCCACGACGAGGAGTCCCAGGGCGCAGGCGGGCCACAGGATCGCGGCATAGAGCCAGGCCGGAGCCATCTGGACACCAACGCGATCGAGCGCGGAGTAGGTGGCGATCATCGCCCCGGTGAGGAGCGCGAACCCGGCGCCCGACCGGTCGGCTCCCGAATTGCGCAACAGCCTCCAAGGCCGCTGGACCACGAGCAGCCCCGCCAGCAGCAGGCCGACTCCCAGCCACGCCGGGGGCGGCAGGCGCTCGCCCAGCACCAGCACCCCGACCGCCACCGCCAGCAGCGGCGCGCTCCCGCGCGCGAGCGGATAGACGACGGACAGGTCGCTCCGGCGATAGGCGGCCGCCAGGAAGACGAAGTAGGCAACCTCCACGCCACCCGACACGATCCCGAGCCCCCACGCGGCGGCAGGCACGTCGGGCCTTTCCGCGACCAGCCATGCGATGACGGCCAGCGGCACCAGCACGCACGATGCCGCCACGACCCCCACCGTTGCCGTCCGGAGCGGGTCGCCGGCGGTCTTGAGCAGGATGTTCCAGGCCGCGTGGAGGACGGCCGCGATCGCGATGCAGCCGAGGGCAAACGGGTCCACTTCCCCAGTCTAGGGCGCGGGCCAGGTCGCGGCTTTGCGGCCGCTCGCGGGTCAGATGGCGGGCCAACCCCCAAGCTCGTCGAGCGTCGGCGGGTTGGCACCGGCGCGCTCGCACACGAACGCGGATGCCCGCACGGCGAAGCGCGTGGCGCGCAGGACCGCGCCCTCATCCGCGACGGTTGCCCTCGTCACGCCCTCCTGGACGAGGCAGGCCAGGAAGGCGCCACCGAACGTGTCCCCTGCCCCAACGGTGTCCACGACCCTGACGGGCGGTGCGGCCACGGCGTGCACCGCACCGTTCACGTGCACCGACACCGGTCGCGCGCCATCGGTCACCAGGATCACGCGCGCGCCAAGCGACCGGATCCAGGCCACGGCCTCGTCCGTGGTCGTGCCGGGCCGGAGGAACGCGAGGTCCTCGCTGCTGGCCTTCACGATGTCCGCCCGCGCGCAGACCCGGCCCAGGCGCGCGCGGTAGGCATCGGGATCGCGGGTGATGGATGGGCGGCAGTTGGGATCGATCATGAGCGGGACGTCATCGGGCAGACCGTCAACCCACGCCTCCAGGGTGGTCGCCATCGGCTCCAGCACGAAGCCCAGCGTGCCCGCCAGGACCGCGCGAGTGCCGGCGGGCAGCCCACCGGCGAGCGGACCCGGGAGGACGGCGGGTGCGGACGTCCCCTCCGTGTAGAACCGGTAGGCCGCCCCGCCGTGCTCGTCCAGCTCGGCGAGCGCCAGCGTCGTCGGCAGCTCCGTCCGCTGGGCCAGGTCCAGCGACACGCCGTCCGCGACCAGGGACGCCTCCAGCATCCGGCCGAACCGGTCGGTCGAAAGCCCGCCGATCCAGGAGCACGCCATGCCGAGCCGTGCCACGGCGCGGGCCGCGTTGTACGGCCCGCCCCCGGCCACGGGCACCAGCTCCCCGTCGGGGCGCACGATGAGATCGACGAGGGCGTCTCCGGCGATGACGATCACGGGCTCTGGTTCCCTGCAGGTGTGTCTGGACGGCGAAACGGGCTCAGCGCTCGCAGTATCGAACTTGGCGGCGTCGCCTGGAGGGAACCGCGGCCCTTGTCCGTCCGTATGATCGTCCCATGATGACGGAACAGGTGCGGGGGCGCGACCGGTGAGCGAGGCGCGCCCGGCGAGCGAGGCGGAATTCCCGGTCGCCCGGTTCCTGGGCACGGACGGCGTGGTTCAGCGGGTGCGTCTGGCCGCGTACGGCTGGTGCGAGGCGGACGGCGCGGTGCTGCTCTGCCGGATCTCACAGCAGGGGCCGGGCGCCGGGCACTGGACGCTTCCAGGCGGCGGCCTGGACTTCGGGGAGGATCCGGAAGCGGGGCTCCGACGGGAGCTGCTCGAGGAGACGGGCTACGAGGGCGAGGTGGGCGAGATCCTCGGCGTGCGCTCAGCGGTGCTGGAGCCGGCCGAGACCATCAGCGGCCACCGCGTCCAGACGGTCGGCCTCCTGTACCGGGCCACCGTCACCGGCGGCGAGCTCCGCGACGAGACGCAGGGGTCCACGGACCTCGCGCAGTGGATCCCCGTGGCCGAGCTGGACACAATGCCAGTCACGGGCCTGGTGCCCTGGGCTCGGCGCACCGCTGGACGGTGAGGCCCCGGCCTGCGGGGGCGCGACGTTTGTCCCGGCTAGCGGAGAGCGACGCGCGCTGACGCGCCGGACGGCTCGCCGGTGATTCGAGTCCGCTACCCTGCGAGCCATGTCGAACCTTCCCCGCTGGGAGCGCCGCTTTCGTGCGCCCATCCTGTCCTTCCCCTCGTGGGCCGCAAATGCCCCCGACCGCATGGTCCTCGCATCCACCGAGAGCGGCAGCTACCAGCTCCACGCGTGGGATCGCGCAACCGGTGAGCGGCGCCAGGTGACGCGGGACGCGATCGGTGTGCTGGAGGGCCGGCCGACGCGGGACGGGACCGGGGTGATCTGGTTCCAGGACAGGACGGGCGCGGAGAGGGGCACCTTCGTCATCGCGCCGTTCGAGGCGGACGCGGCGCCGGAGCCGCTGCTCGACGGCCTGCCCGAGGGCTGGAGCGAGGGCCTGGCGATCGGCCGACGCCGCTCGCTCGCGGTGGTGAGCACCGAGGACGGCTACAGGGTCTGGGTGTCGGACGATGGAGAGCCCGTGCGCCTGCTCCACGAGCACGCCCAGCCGGTCCGCCTGGCCGGGGGATGGGGCCTGACCGGGTCTGTGGATCGCGGTGCGCTGTCCGCGGACGACCGCGTCGTCGTGCTGGAGGTCATGGAGGACGGTGACGTGCTCCACCCCTCGCTCCGCGCCGTGGACGCGACCACGGGCGAGACGCTGGCGGACCTCCGCGACGAGGGGCTGGAGCTTGCGGGCTTCGGGTTCTCGCCGGTTGCCGGGGACCTGCGGATGGCGATCACCCACGAGCGATCCGGCGAGTGCCGGCCGGCGATCTGGGACGTTGCGACGGGCTCGGTCCGGGACCTGGTGCTGGAACTGGACGGGGCCGTGGAGCCCGCGGACTGGTGGCCGGACGCATCCGCCCTGCTGCTGCTCCAGCTCGAGGCTGGCCGGCACCGCATGCACCGGTACGACCTGGCAACAGGCGAGCTCACGACCCTGGACACCGAACCCGGCTCGATCACCGCGGCCGCGGTCCGACCCGACGGCACTGTCTGGTATCGCGGCCACAACGGCCAGCACCCGGCCGTGCTGCTGGAGGCCGGGTCGACCAGACCGCTGCTCATGGCCGCGGGGCCGGCCGCACCTGCCGGGCGGAACTTCGAGGCATGGTGGTTCACGAACCCGAAGGGCCAGCGCGTCCACGGATTCCTGGTTCACCCAGAGGGGATCGGACCGCACCCCGTGATGATGAGGGTGCATGGTGGCCCGCACTCCACGGACATGGACCGATGGGCGCCGGACGTGCAGGCGCACGTGGACGCCGGGTTCCTGGTCGCGATGGTCAACTACCGCGGCTCCGAGGGCTTCGGCCAGGCCTGGAGGGACGAGCTGACCGGCAACATCGGGTTCCTGGAGCTCGAGGACGTGATCGCAGGGCTGGACGACCTGGTCGCCCGCGGCCTGGCCGACCCCGCTCGCGCGGTGCTCGCGGGCTGGTCCTGGGGCGGGTACGTCGCGCTGCTGGGCCTCGGCCGGCACCCGGAGCGGTGGGCGGCGGGCGTCGGTGGGGTCCCGGTGGCCGACTACGTCGCGGCGTACGAGGACGAGGCGCCGATCCTCCAGGCCCTGGATCGGGCGCTTTTCGGCGGGTCCCCGGCGGAGGTGCCGCGCCTCTTCGTGGAGCGCAACCCGATCACGTACGCGGACGCGGTTGCGGCCCCGCTGCTGATCCTGGCGGGCGAGAACGACTCCCGGTGCCCGATCCGGCAGGTGTGGAACTACGTCGGGCTGCTGCGGGCCCGGGGGATGGAGCCGCAGGTCTACACGTACTCGACCGGCCACGCCTCGTTTGACGTGGAGGAGCGCATCCGCCAGACGGCGATCGTCCTGGACTTCCTCGCGACCTCGGTGCCGGGGGTGCGGCGGGTGGACGGGCTGGATGCGTACCTCGCGACAGGTGCCGCGGCAACGGCGGGCTGATCGGCGCGTTTCGAGTGCCGCTGGCCGAGGGCACGTGCCCAAACCCCGCGTAGTCCAATAGGGCCTATGGGGCCACAGAATGGCGGGTCGGCGCCGTTCAGGGACCTGGATATGCGTCCTTGGACTCGGACGGCCCTTGGGTTGCCTGATCCGCCCGCCTCGGAGTCACCTGCCGGAAGAGTCATGGGCCGTGACGTGAGCGCCTGGCTCTAGATAGGGCCGTCGGTCAAGCACCTTCGTGGATGTGATCCCGTCAAGGACCACCGGGCATGTGACGCACCCGGAGGGCGTCAGGCGCCTGCGAACAACAACATGATGAGTGCCGTCGGCCATCTGTGCGCCTCTTGTCGGCAGCGTTGCCGGCGCGCATCCCCTGTCATGGCGACGGGCGTTCACCAGACGGCTTCACGCCGGCTCTCGCTCCCGCTAGACTCGCGCTGCGTCCAGCGACCGAGGAGTGGGAGGTTGGAGATGGGTCGATCGGAGAGCGCTCCCCAGGCAGGGGCATGGATGCCGCGTCGATTGGCGACGCTAGCCGCAGCGATCGCTGTCGTTGCGGTGGCGTGTGGAGGTGGCGCAACGGGAACCACCAGCGCACCCGCCGCCGCGTCGCCCGCCCCGACGAGCGCCCCGACGAGCGCCGGCGTCGAGACGCCCGCAGGGAGCAGCGCGACCGGCAACTTTCCGCAGAGTCCGGCCGCCGCCGAGGACGCAGGCCCGCTGGCGCTGCTCGAGTGGAGCGGCTACGAGATCCCGGAGTTCACCAACGCGTTCACGTCGAAGTTCCCGAACGCCAAGCTCGACTACCAGTTCGCCGACGGTGGCGCGTCCTTCTTCTCGAAGGTGAAGACTGGTGCCGCGACGGTGGACATCGCTCACCCGTGCTCGAACTGGACGGCCACGTGGGTCGACAACGACCTGCTTGCGCCGATCGACACGAGCCGTCTCTCCAACTGGGACCAGCTGGACCCCACGATGCGGGAGCTCGGCGTGGTCGATGGGCAGGTCTACTTCATCCCCTGGGACTGGGGCTTCGACTCAATGATCGTGAACACCGACACGGTCAAGGCCGATGACATTCCCGCGAGCTGGAAGGATCTCTGGGACCCGAAGTACGCCGGGCGGATTGCCCTCGAGGACTACGCGGAGGTCATGGTCGCCCTCGCGTCTACCGCCTGGGATCTTCCGTACCCGAACCTCTCCGACGCAGACCTCGCCGTCGTGAAGGAGAAACTGATCGAGCTCAAGAAGAACGTGAAGACGTTCTGGGGCGCCGCCTCCGAGGTCGTCCAGCTCATGTCGAGCGGCGAGGTCGACATGGCGTACGGGTGGAACGACACCTACGCGAACGTTCTGAAGGCGGGAGTCAACGCGACCTATACCGAGCCGACGGAAGGGCGCGCCGGCTGGGTATGCGGCTTCGTGGTCCCCAAGACGACGCAGCACTACGACCTCGCACTCGCCTACATCGACGCTGCAATCTCGAAGGAGACCGGGGCCCAGTTGATCGACCAGTACTTCCTCGGGCACTCGAACGTTGAGGCCCTCGGCCTCGCCGACCCAGACACTGTCAAGGTCCTTCAGCTCGACCAGCTCGATGTCCGGGAGCGCACCCGGTTCGCCGCGCCGCTGACCGATGCCCAGAGGGAGGCGTTCAGCCGCCTCTGGGCCGAAGTGCTCGCCACCAACTAGCGGCCGCACCCACGCAGGACGTCGATGGCGGACGACGTCGCCGCAACCCGAAGCGGCGATCCCATCGGGGGTCGCCGCTTCGGCGTGCTCCTTGCGTCGGTCCCCAGTGCCTGGCTCTTGGTCGCGTTCGTCGCACCAGTCATCGTCCTACTCGCTTGGAGCTTCCAGCCCCCCGGGATGGGTACCGATCTCGACCAGCCGTGGACCCTTGAGGCCTGGACCCGGAACCTCTCCACGACGAGCTACTGGTCTCTTCTCGGGAGGACGCTCCTCATCGCGTTCTTCGTTGCCGTGTTCGCGGTCCTGCTCGCCTACCCGATTGCGTATGTACTCGCACGCGTGGCCGGCCGACGGCGGTACCTGCTCCTGGCGCTCATTCTCCTGCCATCGCTGGTGAGCTACCTCCTGCGGCTCTTCGCGTGGCGGATGATCCTTGGCACAAACGGTGTGCTCAACTCCCTGCTCGTGGGGGTGGGCCTCCTCGACAAGCCGCTCGACTTCCTTCTCTACAACCAGTTCGCAGTCGTCATCGTCCTTACGTATGTCTGGGCCCCGTGGGCTGCACTGCCGATCTTCGTCCGCCTGGAGCAACTCGACGCGGCGCTCCTCGAGGCCGCGGACGACCTCGGCGCCAGTCCGTGGCGCACATTCCTCCGGGTGACGCTGCCGCTCTCACTGCCCGGTGTCTTCGCGGCGTTCTTCTTCGTGTTCATCCCGACCCTCGGCGACTTCGCGACGGCCAGCTACGTCGGGGGATCCACCGGTCAGATGTTCGGTAACGTGATCCAACAGTTCCTCCAGGGCCCGGACTTCCCGTCGGGTGCCGTCCTGTCGCTGCTGCTCCTGGCGGTGGCGCTGACAGCGATGGCGCTCGCCTTCCGGACGCTTCGAATCCGGGAGGTCAGCGATGTCCGGATCTGAGGCCTCCCGGGGCCGCTACCGGCGCCTTGGGCTGTGGGTGTACTTCGTGGTCTACGCCGCGTTCCTGTTCTTCCCGCTCCTCCTGCTGGCAGTCTTCTCATTCAACGATTCGCCCGCGCTGGCGCTTCCTTGGAAGGGCTTTACTGTTGGCTGGTACGAGAAGATATTTGCGACGCCGGAGCTGCTCGCAGCGGTTCAGGTCAGCGTGGTCGTTGCCCTGACCAGTTCGCTCCTTTCGGTAATCCTCGGGACAGCGATCGCGATCGCTGTGATGCGTTACCGCTTCCCCGGCCGGACCGCCCTCTCGCTGGTGTCGATCTCGCCCCTCGTGATCCCGTACCTCGCGCTCGCCGTGGCGCTGCTCGTCACCTTCGTGGCGGTCGGCGTCAAGCTCTCGATCCTTACGGTCGTGGTCGGGCACACGACTGTAGCTATCCCATACACGGTGATCATCGTTGCCTCGCGCCTGGCCGGGTTCGATCCGAGCCTTGAAGAGGCTGCGCTCGACCTCGGGGCCTCACGGCTACGGGTCCTGCGCCGGGTCCATCTCCCCCTCGCAGCACCTGCGGTCGCGGGGGCCTTCGTCTCGGCCTTCATCCTCAGCTTCGACGAGTTCTACTTGGCCTTCTTCCTTTCCGGCAGCGATCAGACTCTCCCGGTCTACTTCTTCTCCGGCCTCCGGCGGCCCCAACTCCTTCCACCGACGATCGCCCTGTCGACGATCATAATGGTGGTGACCATCGTCCTGGTTGTCCTGGCGGAGCTCTATCGACTCCGGACCCAGCCGCGAAGTGCGTCCGCCACAGCCTCGCGAGGTACCGCATGACTCTCTCCGCCCTGTCGGGCAACCACGGAGGGCCGACTGCAACGCGTCCCGCCGTCGTCGTGGACCGCGTGTCAAAGTCGTACGGCGACGTCATTGCGGTTAGGAACGTCAGCCTGGAGATAGGCAGCGGGGAGTTCTTCACAATGCTTGGTCCGTCTGGTTGCGGCAAGACGACGACCTTGCGGATGATCGCCGGCTTCATCGTGCCCGACCAGGGTCGCATTCTGATCGAGGGGCGCGATGTCACAACCGTCCCGCCCAACCGGCGACCGTCGAACATGGTCTTCCAGCAATACGCCCTCTTCCCGCACCTGTCGGTTCGGGAGAACGTCGCCTTCGGGCCACGCGAGGCCAGGATGGAGCGTGGCGAGATCGCCCGGCGCGTCGGCGAAGCCTTGGATCTCGTCCAGCTCGGAGAGTTGGTAGACCGCCGGCCCAGCCAGCTCTCGGGTGGTCAGCAGCAGCGCGTCGCGCTTGCCAGGGCGCTCGTCAACCGGCCCGCCGTCCTCCTCCTCGACGAGCCCCTCGGCGCTCTCGACCTGAAGATGCGCAAAGCGATGCAGTTCGAGCTCAAGCGGATCCAGCGCGAGGTTGGCATCACGTTCGTCTATGTGACGCACGACCAGGACGAGGCCCTCACGATGTCGGACCGCATCGCGGTCATGAACCACGGGGTGGTGGAGCAGGTCGGTGCGCCCCGGGAAGTCTACGGCATGCCCCGGACGCTGTTCGTGGCGGGCTTCATCGGGGACGCCAACCTCCTCACCGGGCGCGTCGCCGGAGTGGAGGGCGACCACGTCGTTGTAACTCTCCCGGACGGGCCGACGTTCCTGGCTGGAGCCGTGGACAAGCTCGAGCCGGGCATAGCGACCGTGGCAGTCGTGCGGCCCGAGAACGTGCGCCTTGGCGCGCCGGGTGGCGACGCCGGAGCCATCACAGGCGTGCTCGTGGAGACCGTCTTCCAGGGCTCCGTGATACGTGCCGTCGTCGAGGTCGCGGGCGGCTTGCGCATTGTCGCGACACTGCCGCCCGGCGGCCAGATCCCTGTCTCCGTGGGTCAGCCCGTGGGCGTCGTGTGGGATGCGAGGAGCGCAACCGCCTTCGGAGCCGGTGAGGCCGCCGATCTAGCGGCAGCCTCAGGTGCCCGCCAGCGCTAGATCTGGAACTGTCGGACATCGTGTTCACGTCGGGGCCTCCGGTGATGAGGAGGATCGATGACCGATCGCGAGGTGGACAGGCGAGCCGCTCACCGCCTGATGGTGATCCGCCACGCCCAAGAGGTGACCGGCAACGTCAGCAAGCCTTGCCGCTACGCCTTCGACCGGCCGCACGGGGGCCTCCGAGACGGGCAGACACCCTTGAGAGACTGCGCCAGAAGATAGGGAGCCCGGTGTGACCGGCCACCGTCAGTTGCACAGCTAGGTGTTCTTCCCCGTCAGGTTGTTGACGGGCACGCGGCTTATCGGCGGCTGCCCGGCGAGTGACCAGTGTGGTCGTCGCCGATTGTAGAAGTCGAGAAACACCGGGAGCAGGGCGATCCGGTCCGCGGTGTCGTGGAACGGCCGGGCATAGGCCCACTCGGCGAGCAGGGTGCGCACCATGCGCTCGGCCTTGCCGTTGGTCTGGGGCCGGTAGGGCCTCGTGAACCGGTGGCCGATGCCCAGCTCGTCGCAGGCCGCGGCGAGCTCCCGGCTCCGGTAGCAGCCACCGTTGTCGGTGAGGATCCGCTCGACCGTGATCCCGTGGGCCGCATAGAAGCGCCAGGCGCGGTGGAGGAACGCGGCCGTCGTGGCCGGACTCTCGTCGGGCAGCTCCTCGGCGTAGGCGAGCCTCGTGTGGTCGTCGATCGCGATGTGCACCCGGTTCCAGCCGATGCCGCGATGCCTGCTCACGATCCCGTCGCCGCGGCCGTGGATCCGGTGTCCGCCGCCTTCGCCGATCCGCCCCAGCATCTTCGTGTCGAGGTGGACGAGCTCGCCCGGACGCTCGCGCTCGTAGCGCACGATCGGAGGCCTGGGCTCCAGGCGGTCGAGGCGGTTGAGCGCCGCCCGGCAGAGGAAGGCATAGACGGTCGAGCGGGCCAGCCCGGTCTCCCAGCCCAGGACATGGGGTCCGGCCCGGAGCTCGAGGCGACGGGCACAGACCTGCTCGACGAGCGAGGCCGGGTGGGCGCGGACCTGGTGGTGGACGGCACTGGGGCGGTCCCGGAGGCCTGGCTCGCCCTCGCGCCGGAAGCGCCACAGCCACTTGGAGCCGGTCTGACGGCTGATCCCCGCAGCATCGGCCGCCTTCGTGATCGTCCAGCCGTCCCGGACGCGGTTGACCAGCAGCTGCCGGCCCTTCGGGGTCAGGCGGGCACTAGGATGGGACATGAGGGCTCCCTCGTCTCGACTGTGGCTTGCAACACCAACAGCCGAACGATAGGGGCCCTCACCCCGTCAACAACCTGATTGGGAACTAGAGCTAGGCGAACCGGTAGCGCGCCTCCTGGCCCTTGCATGGGGCTCCCAGTCCATAGCGGATCTCGCCCGCCGTGACGTCGGCCAGGCACCAGAAGGCCGTCGCGGAGGTCTCCGAACCGTCGTCGTGACGGCAGATCGAGGGCGACGTCGCGTGGTCCGAGATCGCAGCCAGCAACTGCTCTGGCCCGACCGACCCCGCCGCCGGCCCGGCACCCGCGGGGCCATCCAGGAGCTCGAGCGCCCGCCCCAGCCGGACCGCGGACCTTGCTGCATACGCCGGGTCGCCCTCGTAGCCCAGCATCCGTTCGCAGACGTAGTGGTTGGTGTGGGCCAGGGTGCCGGCGGCGGACGGACCGGTGACCTCGGCGTCGGTCGCGGACCCCTCCACGTTCACGACACGCCCGTCCCGGTGCGCGAACACCGTGTTGTACGAGGACGCGCGATCGGGCCGGAGCGCCATTGCCACCGCCTCGTCCAGGGAGCGCGCGGTCAGCTGCTCGCGGACCATCAGCAGCCGCGGGATCCCGATCCGCTCGTCATTGGGCGCCAGTTCATTCCCGGTCAGGGACAACCCCGCCGAGTTCCAGCCCACGCTGATCCAGGGCCCGATGCCCAACGAGAAGACCACCGGCTCGCCCGGCACCCGCCACTCGATCGCGATCACCGCGGCCTCGGACGCCGGCGACAGGTCGTTGTTGTGGGCGATCCAGACGTGACCGTCGGGCGTGGCCGGTGGCGCGGCGACGAGATCGCTGCACCGGCCGTCAACCCCGAGCCCGGCCGTGGCCTGCGACGGGCGCACGGTCCAGATCTCCTCGATCGAGGCGGCGAACAGCGCCAGCGGATCCACGCCGGCGCCCTCCGCGGCCCCGTCCAGCTCCTCCACCAGCCACGGCGTCGCCGCGAGCGTGACCTCCCTGTACCGCGCCGCGAGGTTCAGCTGGCCGGCGCGCGACCGCCCCGCCGGGAGGGCCCCATCGAACGCGACTGCCTCCCGCAGGACCTCCGCCGTGGCGAGGCCGACCTGGCGCCCCACCTCGCGATGCGAGCCCGAGACGACGAGGAACGGTATGCCGCCCTCGCGATGGACCACGGATCCTGCGAACGGCACCTGGTGGCGATAGAGGTCGTCAGGGAGTGAGGCTCGTGGCACGAGGGTCCTCCGGATGGGCACGGTGGGCGTCCGCGGGACGGACGAACGCAGGCGTTCCCCGAAGTCTAGCCCCGGTGGAGGGGCTACCATCGGGGCGCGATGGCCGAGCAGCTCTCCCTCCGGCTCGAGCCGGCGCTCCCACGTGCCGGCGACCTGGCGCCGATGTGGCCAACGCCGCACGCCGAGCCCTTCGATTCCCCCGACTTCCTGTTCGAACCCACCTGGGGCGGCCACCGCGTGCTCGCGTTCATCGACCCCGCGGAGCATGCCGGCGACGGCGCGTTGCGGCTGGTGGATGGCGCCGGTCGGGACCTGGCCGGGCGTCTCCCGGAGCTGGCCGGGCTGGCGGTCCGCGTCGCAGCGCGGTCCGCGGTGCTCGATGGCGAGCTGGTCGTCGTGGACGGGCGGGGTCGGGCCGACGACGAGGCACTGCGAGAGCGGCTGGCCGGCCGCGGCGAGCGGCCGGCGGCACTGCTCGTGTTCGACCTGCTTCACCTGGACGGACGATGGCTCCTGAACCAGCCGCTCGAGAAGCGGCGGGACCTCCTGCGGCGCGTGCTGCGACCGGGCGACGAGGTGGTCATGGTCCCGGCAATTGCCGGCGAGGGCCGGGCGCTGTACGACGCGGTGGCCGCGCAGGGGATCGCGGGCATCCTCGCGAGACGGCGGACGAGCCCGTACCTGCCGGGCGTCCGGAGCGCGCTGTGGCGTTCGATCGCCGTGGTAGCGCCCGGCGTCGGGGACCCGGCCCAGCCTTCGGCCGAACAGCCCGCCGGGGAAGATGCCTCGGGAACCGCCCCCGTCCTGGCGCTGTTCCGCCGGCTCCCGTTCGACGACGAGCCCGGGGCGTAGCCGGGCCTGGTGGACGAGCCCGCCCCGGTTCCGCCGCCTCGCGCCTCATGGCGCCGGCCGGACTCGCGGACCGGCGCTCTCCCCTACCCGTGCCGGAGAGCCCGCAGGAACGTGCCCACGGTTGGCGGCTGCCCGTACAGCAGGACGCCCGCCCGGTACACGCGGATCGCCAGCAACGTCACCAGCGGCACCGTCGCGAGCAGGAGGCCGACCGACAGGGCCAGCTCCCACGCCTCCACCGGGCCGACCGACAGCCGCGCCATCATCACGAACGGGCTCCACAGCGGCACGTACGAGGCCACCCGGATGAACGTCGAGGAGCCACCCGACAGGGCGAGCACCGCCGGCAGGTACCCCGCGATCGCCGGGATGGACAACGGCAGGGCGACGATCTGCAGGTCCTCTGCCCGGCTGAGGAGCGATCCGGCCCCGGCGTACAGCGCCGCGTAGAGCGCGAACCCGAGCACGAAGTAGACGAGGAAGGCGAGCAGCAGGCCGGGCGACAGCGCCGCCAGCGATGAGGCTGACCCCGCGGCCGACCCCAGCACGGCATTGGCAATCTGGTCGGAGGCCAGCAGCGTCAGCAGCGCCGGGGCAAGCACCAGCCCCACCTGGGTCAGCCCCGCCATGCCGATGCCTGTGATCTTGCCGATGACCAGCTGTGGTGCCGTCGCGGCCGAGATCAGCAGCTCCATGACACGGTTCGCCTTCTCCGCCACGACCCCCGACGCGACCCACAGCCCGTAGAACACGAGCGTCAGGAACGAGAGCATGACGAACACGATGCCGACGATCCGACGACTGGCGTACTCGGCGGCATCGACGGACACGGCGCCGCCCCCGGACCCTGCCGCGCCCGCGTCCATGACCTCGAACCCGGGGACGACGAACGGGTGGGTCGCCGCCGGCTGCGATGCGGTCCAGTCGAGGATCCCCACGGCGAATGAACCGACCTGCAGCAGCTGCGCCCGGTCCGGCCCCAGAGCCCCGGCGGTCAGGACCTGCATGTCGAGGCCGCCGTCAGCACCGCGGCTGATGAGCATGGCGGCCGCCACGGAACCCTCGCGGACGGCCTCGACCACGGCCGCGCGATCGTCCCGCGACTCGAACTGGAAGACCGCCTCCCCGGCCCCGCTCTCCCCCGACAGGCGGGCATTGAGGAACCCGTCCATCACGCCGACGGCACGGTCGGCCAGGCCGGGCTCGGAGGCGGTGACCGCGACCCGGGTCACCGTCGCGCGGTCCACCAGGCGCACGGCAAGCGGAAGCAGCGCCACCACGACCGCCAGGCCCGCGAGTAGCAGCGTCGAGAACACGAACGCGCGGGACCGGACCCGCTCCACGTACTCGCGGCGAGCGACCAGCCAGACGTTGGCGAGGCCGCCATGTCCGTGGATCCGGCCCACCGGTTCTCGGGGCGTGGTCACGCGGCTCCCTCGGTGCTGGCCGGCGCGGTGTCGTCATCGCCGTCGGCCGGCGCCAGGTGAAGCTCCTCGTCGGCCGGATGCCCCACGTGATCGATGAACACCTGCTCGAGGCTCGGGTCCGCTATCTCGAAGTGGATGACCTTCACCCCGGCAGCCACTGCCGCAGTCAGGACGTCCTCGGGCTCAACCCCGCTGTCCAACTCGACCGCCGAGCGGTCCATCCCCACCTGGACGATGCGTGCGCCGGGGACCGCCGCCAGCCACGGCAGCCGGTGGTCATCGGCCACCGAGATCCGGACCAGCCGCCGGCCCGTCGTCCGCTTGACGTCGCGCAGCCGGCCGCCGACCACCATCCGGCCCCGGTCCACGATGGCGACCGACTCGCACAGGGCCTCCGCCACCTCCATCTGGTGGGTGGAGAAGACCACCGTCCGGCCCCTGTCCCGTAGCTCGAGGAATGCCTCGCGCAGGAGCATCACGTTGACCGGGTCCAGGCCGGTGAACGGCTCGTCCATGAGCAGGATGGCCGGATCGTGGAGGACGGCGGCGATGAACTGGATCTTCTGCTGGTTGCCCTTGGACAGCTGTTCCGCCTTGCGATCTCCCAGGTCCTCTGCGCGGAATCGACGCAGCCAGGCGGTGGCCTCCCGCCTCGCCCGGTCGGCCGGGACGCCGTGGAGCCCGGCGAAGAACACCAGCTGGTCCAGGACGCGCATCCGCGGGTAGAGCCCCCGCTCCTCGGGCAGGTAGCCCCAGGTGGACCGCGGCAGCCGGTGGCTCTCCGTGCCCTGCCAGGTCACTCGCCCTGCATCGGGCTCCAGCACGCCCAGTGCGATCCGCATCGTCGTGGTCTTCCCGGATCCGTTGGCACCCAGAAACCCGAAGACCTGGCCGGGGGCGACCTCGAACGCCAGGTCGTCGAGGGCGACGACGGACCCGAACCGCTTGGTGAGGTGGTCGACGACGAGGCTCATGCGCACCGGAGCATACCGGCGGGACGTACAGGCGCCACCCGGGGATGGTCCTGAAGGCGGGCCGGGTGAAGGTCCCGGTCCGGAGTACGATCTCAGGCGTGAACGACTCCACGACCACGCCCGTCCGCATCGACGCCGACCGGACAGCCGGCACCCTCCGTCTCGAGTGGGTTGACGGCCACGACACCACCTTCGACGCCGTGACGCTCCGCTGGCTCTGCCCCTGTGCCTATTGCCGCGGCGAGGCCGGCATGCCCGGCTGGCTCGACACCAACCCGACCCTCACCCCGGAGCAGACCCGGCTCGTGGACGTGGCCCTGGTGGGCGCCTACGCGATCCAGGTCACCTGGGGTGACGGGCACGCCACCGGCTACCATTCTTTCCAGCTGCTGCGTGACCAATGCCCGTGTGCCCCGTGCGCGCGGGGCCGTGAAGCGCAGCACCAGGACCATGGAGGACCTCGATGATCATCGCGACCGCTCCGTTCATCGCCGGATACCGGGTCGTCGAGACCAAGGGCCAGGTCTTCGGGCTCGTCGTCCGGAGCCGCGGCATGGCCGGCAACCTCGTGGCTGGCCTGCGCTCCATCGTCGGCGGCGAGATCCACGAGTACACGAACCTGCTTGAGGACACCCGTCGGCAGGCCATCGATCGGATGGTCCAGAACGCGACGCTGGTGGGGGCGAACGCCGTGATCTCGATGAAGTTCGACTCCTCGGAGATGGCCACCACGATGTCCGAGATCGTGGCCTACGGGACCGCGGTCGTCGTGGTGGAGGACGCTTCAGCACCGCAGGCGTTCGAATAGCGAGGTGGGCGTGACGCTGGCCCGGGGCATCATCGGCGGCTTCGGGCTCCTGCTGCTCCTGGGAGGGATCGCCACGGCTGCCGTGACGGGGCCCGGTGGCAGCCTTTTCGCCGCCCTGGTGATGTTCATCCCGGGCGTGGTGATCATCGCGGCGGTGATCCTGGAACGCACGCGATACCGGTCCCTGACCGCGGACCGGAGGGGCGATGATCACGGGCCCGGCGGCGGCGAGACCAGCCCTCCGGACGGGCGCTTCCGGCCGACCGAGGAACGTTTCCTGGACCCGACCACGGGCGTCCCGCTCCGTGTCTGGGTGGACCCCTCGTCCGGCGAACGGCGGTACGTGCCCGAGGGCTGACGTCCCGGTCGGGTGGCGCCGCAGGCGGGCCCGGCCCTGAGGCCATGGCAGGGGGGTCGCGGCAGGGGTCCGCGGCAATGCGGGTGGTATTCTCATGGACCCCGACCGGGGCCGGGCGAGGCCGCCTCCGTTCTGCGCCGCGCCGGTCCTCGGGCCGGACCCGCCGAGAGGATCGATGACCGCCGTTCGCCCCGCACCAGGCCCCCGCGTCGCCAGCCGCAGCCGACGCCGGTCCTCGCGCGACCAGAAGGGCCCGATCCTCAACCGCGAGCTGTCCTGGATCGAGTTCAACGCGCGCGTCCTCCACGAGGCCGGCGACACCCGGAACCCGATTCTCGAGCGGGTCAAGTTCCTCGCGATCTTCGCATCCAACCTCGATGAGTTCTTCCAGGTCCGCGTGTCCGGCCTCCGGCGCCAGGACCAGGCGGGCTCCCACCACCACTCGTCGGACAACCTGACGCCCGCCCAGCAGCTGGATGCCATCCGCGCCCGCGTCCGCGACCTCATCGCGGAGCACTCGTCCATCTGGGCCGCGATCCGCGCGGAGCTTGCGACGGAGGGCGTGGAGATCCTGGACTACGAGCAGGTCCCGGAGCACCACGAGACGCTCCGGCGCCGCTTCCACGACGAGATCTTCCCGGTGCTCACGCCGCTGGCTGTGGATCCCGGGCACCCGTTCCCCTACATCAGCACCCTCTCGCTCTCCATTGCCATCGGCCTGCGCGACCCGGAGACCGGCGAGAGCCGGTTCGCCCGCGTCAAGATCCCGCCCAGCCTCCCGCGCCTGTTCGCGGTGGAACGGGACAAGTTCGTGCTCCTGGACCGGGTGATCGAGGCCAACCTGGACGAGCTGTTCCGGGGCATGGAGATCCTCGAGACGCACCTCTTCCGCGTCACTCGCGACGCGGATATCACGATCGAGGAGGACGAGGCCGACGACCTGCTGCTCGCAATCGAGGAGGAGGTCCGCCGCCGGCGTTTCGGTGAGGCCGTGCGCCTCGAGTTCGAGCGCTCGATGCCTGATGTCACCCGCCAGATCCTGCTCAGGGGGATCGGCGTGGACGAGGTGGACAGCTTCGAGGTCGCCGGGATGCTGGACCTCACCGCGCTGTGGCAGCTGGTGGACCTGGACCGTCCGGATCTCAAGTCGGTCCCGCATGTCCCCGTGATACCTCCGCGGCTGGTTCCGCCGGATGACGAACCGGTCGACGTCTTCGCCCAGGTGCGCGCGGGCGACATCCTCGTCCACCACCCGTACGAGTCGTTCACCGCATCCGTGGAGCGGTTCATCACGCAGGCCGCCGACGATCCCGATGTCCTCACGATCAAGATGACGCTCTACCGGACGTCGGGCGACTCGCCGATCGTGGCTGCCCTGATGCGCGCCGCTGAACGCGGCAAGCAGGTCGTGGTCCTGGTAGAGATCAAGGCCCGCTTCGACGAGGCGAACAACATCGTCTGGGCCCGCAAGCTGGAGCGGGCGGGCGCCCACGTCGTGTACGGCGTCGTCGGCCTCAAGACGCATTCGAAGGTGGCGCTTGTCGTCCGCCGCGAGGGCAGCGGCCTCCGCCGATACGTTCACATCGGCACCGGCAACTACAACTCCAAGACGGCCCGCCTGTACGTGGACCTCGGAATCCTCTCCTGCCGGGAGGAGCTCGGCGCGGATGTCACGGACCTGTTCAACACGCTGACCGGCCTGTCTCGACAACGCGTCTTCCGGCGCCTGCTCGTCGCACCGATCACGCTCCGCTCCCGCTTCCTGGAGCTCGTCGAACGCGAGGCGGCGAACGCCAAAGCAGGCCAACCGGCCAGGATCGCCCTGAAGGTCAACTCGCTCGTGGACACGCAGGTGATCGAGAGCCTGTACGAGGCGGCGAAGGCCGGCGTGTACATCGACCTGATCGTGAGGGGTGCGTGCTGCATGCTCCCCGGCCTGCCCGGCGTGTCGGATCGCGTCCGCGTGCGCTCGATCATCGGCGAGTTCCTGGAGCACTCCCGGATCTGGATGTTTGCCAATGCCGGCCGCGCCGAGTGGTACATCGGGTCCGCGGACCTGATGGAGCGCAACCTGGACCGCCGGGTCGAGGTGGTCACACCCGTGGAGGACAACGAGGCGAGCGCCAGGCTGGCGCGCATCATCGAGGTGATGCTCGCAGACGATCGTCGCTCGTGGCAGCTGGGACCGGACGGACGCTGGCGGCGGACCGAGGTGATCGGGTCGCTCGAGGGCACGCTGGACACCTTCGCGATGCTCAAGGAGGACGCGGCAGCGGCAGCCACCGATGCGGGCCATGGGCTGCTGTCGGCGGCGGGCTCGATGGACCCCCGGGCATGACCAGGCCGGCCGCGGATCAGCCTCGCCCGCTCGAGATCGAGCTCAAGTACCGCATGACCGACGTGGCGACCGGCGACAGGCTCATCACGGCGGAGGAGCTCGCGGGCTTCACCGCCCGGGCGCCGGCGGTCACCGTCCTCAACGAGGACCGCTACCTTGACACGCCCGGCGGTGCCCTGGCAGCGGCCGGGTATGCCGGTCGCCTCCGATCTGATGGCACGCACACCGTGATCACGCTCAAGGGCCTCCACCGGGAGGACGAGGGCGGGGCGGCCCACCGGCGCGAGGAGCTGGAAGGGCCGGCAGATCCGGCCACCGGGGCCGGGAGCTGGCCCGCCTCGGCAGCGCGGGACGCCGTCATCGAGATCGCGGGCGAGACGGCCCTCGTCGATCTCGTCACGATCCGGCAGACTCGCCACAAGCGGCTTTACGGCCGGGACGGGGCCGTGGTCGAGGTGTCCGTGGACGACGTCGAGGTGGTGGCAGGGGATCGAACTGTGGAGCGGTTCGCGGAGCTGGAGCTGGAGCTTCGGGAGGGCGAGGAGGGAGCGCTGGATCCGCTGGCGGACCTGCTCAGTGAGGTAGAGGAGCTGGTGCCGGCGCAGACATCAAAGCTCGAGCGCGCCCTCGAGGCGCTGCGCAGGGACCAGGGCCAGGACAACGGCGGCAGCGGGGACGGCGGCAACGGTGCAGCCGAACATGCGGCGGATGCGGAACTGCAGCCCGTGGTCGAGGCACAGCCCGTCGAACCCGAGATGCCGCGGCTCGTGGTGCCGAAGTCCCCGGGCGTGCTGGCGGATGACCACCTGGCGGAGGCGGGGCGCAAGGTCCTGCGGTTCCACCTCGCCCGCATGATCGCGCGGGAGGCCGGCACCCGGACCGGCAAGGATGCCGAGGAGCTGCATGCAATGCGCGTCGCGACCCGGCGCCAGCGGGCGGCGTGGCGGGTGTTCGGCGACGCGTTCGACGCAAGCCTCACGCGGAAGCACCGCCGACGCCTGAAGGAGGTCGCCGCAGACCTGGGTGCGGTGCGCGACATGGACGTCCTCATCGAAGCCGCAGAGGCCTATCGCCGCCGCCAACCCGCCGCCGAGGCCGTCGCCTTCGAGCCGCTGGTCGCCGGCTGGCGCACGAACCGCGACGCCGCGCGCATCATGCTGGTCAGGGAACTCGACTCGGAGCGCTTCCGCCGGTGGGTGGATGGGTACGTCGCGTTCCTGCAGACCGAGGGGCTGGGTGCCCTGGCTGTTGGCCCCGTCCAGCCGCACCGGGTGCGCGACACCATGCCGTCCCGCGTCTGGGCCGCCTACGAGAACGTCCGCGCGTACGAGCCCGTCATGCGCTGGGCCGATGTGACGACCCTCCACGACCTGCGCATCGCCGCCAAGTGGCTGCGCTACACGCTGGAGTTCGTGCGCGAGGCACTCGGGCGGGACGCCGGACCCGCCATCGAGAAGGTCGTGGCCCTCCAGGACCACCTCGGCTGGCTGCACGACGCGGACGTGGCGGCAGGGCTCGCCCGGACCTTCCTCGTGGCACACGCCGGGGAGCTGACGGAGCGCGAGAGTGCGGCCATCGGCCGCTACCTCGTGGACCGTGAGCGCGAGCTGGCCCGGCTCCGACGGACCGTCGGGCCCGCGTGGCGGGGCGTGTCCAGCCCCGCGTTCCGGCGCGCCATCGGGCGGCTCGTCGCGGGACTCTAGCCCCGCGCCGCTTGGCGGCGGGTCCGCCCGTGACAGTCGGGCTTGGTCACCTTGACGGGATCAGCTGTCCCATCCGTGGACGAGCACTGGCAGCCGGTCGCGCCACCCGGCGCCTGCCCTCGCAACTGCCAGCACGACCCCCTCGCGCATTCCCTCCTCCGACACGCGCAGACGATCGGTGCCGTAGTGCGCCAGGATGGCGTCCACGATGACCGCGCCCGCCGGCAGGATTCGGGCCCGCTCGGGCCGGATGAGATGGCGCTCTGCCGCCTCCGTGCTGCGTTCCACCGTGAGCATCGCGAGGCTTACGGTGATCCTGCGCCGGGTGAGGATGCCGTCCAGGGTCGCAGCGGGCAGCAGCCGCAGGAGGTTCGAAGCGGTCCCGCCGACGGCGACCACCTCCGAGGGCGAGGCCTGCGGCGCATCGGCCACGAGCACCCTGGCAGCCTCACGCATCGCCTCGGTCTCGGCCAGAGTCGGCGGATCCGACAGCACGAGCTCGCGGGTCAGGCGCGCGGCGCCCAGTTGCAGCCCGGCGACGCGGATCGGCCCCGACTCGCCCGCGATGACGAACTCGGTGCTCCCACCGCCGATATCGAGGACGAGGAGCTCGGCGTGGAGGGCACGTCCCTTTGTCACGCCGAGCAGGGTGAGCATCCCCTCCTCATCGTGGTCCAGGACGTGTAGCGGTACGCCGGTGCGCTCCTCCACGGCCTGCACGAGGGCGGGGCCGTCCTCGGCGCGACGGAGGGGCTCCGTTCCGATGAGCGTGATGTTCTCGGCACCAAGCCCGCGGGCAGTTTCCACGTACGCGGCCAGGGCGTCGACCAGCTCGTCGCGGGCCGTCGTCCCCAGGTAGCCGTCTCTCGAGACACGGTCCCCGAGGCCGAGGAAGGCGGACTCGTCCAGCAGCGGATCAAGGCGATGGTCACCGATTGCCGCGACGAGGAGGTGGACGCTTGTCGAACCGATGTCGATGCCGGCGCCGATGGCGGTCCCGAGGGGCACGGAGATGCTGGGGGCAGGGACCTCGGGCGGCAGTTGGGGCTCGGGCGCCGGTTCCGGCTCGGGCGCCGGTTCCGGATCGGGCGTCGGTTCCGGCTCCGGTTCGGGCTCCTGTCCGGGTTCGGGCTCCGATTCCGGCTCGGGTTCCGGCTCGGGCGGCAGTTGGGGCTCGGGCGGCAGTTGGGGCTCGGGCGCCGGTTCGGGCTCCTGTTCGGGTTCGGGCTCCGATTCCGGCTCGGGTTGGGGCTCGGGTTCCGGCTCGGGTTCGGGCGGCGGTTCGGGCGCCGGATCGGGCGTCGGTTCCGGCTCCGGTTCGGGCGCCGGTTCCGGCTCGGGCGGCAGTTGGGGCTCGGGCACCGGTTCGGGCGCCGGATCGGGCTCGGGCGGCAGTTGGGGCTCGGGCGCCGGTTCCGGCTCGGGTTCGGGCGCCGGTTCGGGCGCCGGTTCCGGCTCGGGCGCCACGCGGGGCCGGCTCGTGACCCGTCGCGCGATGCGCGATCCAGCCGGTTGGGCAGCCTGGCGAACGAGGCCTGCCGCCTCCATCAGCGCGGTGGCGGCCGCGATCACGGCAGCACCGGCAGGGCTCGGGGTCGGGCGCGCCTGCCCTCCGCGGCTCTTCCCCCCAGCCTTGCCGCGCTTCGCCGGTCCTCCCGGTCGGGGCGATGTCGACGGGGTGTCCGCGCCCGGCGCATCCATGCTGGGCAGAAACGCGCGAGCCGAAGCGATGGCCAACTTCTCCGCCTTGCGGGAGGTCTTTGCCGCCTTGCGGGCGGCCTTCTCGGTCCTCCGCTGGCCCTTGGCGGCATCCTTGATCGCGCGCTCGAGCGCCTTCCGTTCCTTCTTCGAGGGCTTGGCGGCCTTGCGATCGGCCTTGCGATCGGCCTTGCGATCGGCCCTGGCGGCTGCCTTCGCGGCCTTGTGGGCTGCGACCGCCGCCTGCCTCGCGGACTTCGCTGCGCGCCGCTCGGACTTGCGGGTTGCCTTCCGCGCTCCGGATCCGGCGCCGGATCCGCTGCTGCTGCCGGGCCCAAGGCCTTCTCCGACGTTCACCCCGTCGCGTCCGGCGCTGCCCATCGTCCGCTCCTCGCTCATCAATCCCCGCTCGTCGGGTCCTCGCAGGACCCGCTGCTCGCCAGTCTGCCGCACTCGGGCTCCGCGTGTGGGTTCTCGCCGCCGCGCTGGAACCCTCCGGCCGCCCGGGACCGCGAGGGGCTGGCGCCCGCCACCGTTAACCGGCCCTTAACGCCGCGAACACGACCCGTTGACAGGCCGGCCCGAATGTGGGACCGGCAAAGAAGGACGACGCACACGGTGAATGACGCCCGTCGTCAACTGGAGGAGTCCTCAGTGACATTCGGAACCCCCATGCGCGTGGGAACCCTCGCGCTCGCCGCGGCCCTGTTCGTTGCCGCCTGCGGCGGCAGCTCCGCCACGACCGCCCCGGACGCAGTCACCGCCCCGGCCGGCGTGTCAGGCGAGATCAACGTCTCCGGCTCGTCCACCGTGGAGCCGATCTCCACTGGCGTGGCCGAGGCGTTCGCCGCAGCCAACCCGGAGTTCACCTACACGGTCGAGGGCCCGGGCACGGGCGACGGCTTCAAGAAGTTCTGCGCCGGCGAGACCGACATCTCGGACGCCTCCCGCAAGATCAAGGACGAAGAGGCCGCCGCCTGCGCCGAGGCCGGCATCGAGTACACCGAGCTGAAGGTCGCGATCGACGGCATGTCCGTCCTCACCTCCGTCAACAACTCTGCCGTCTCGTGCCTCAGCTTCGCCGACCTCTACGCCCTGGTCGGCCCGGAGTCCACGGGCTTCGCCAAGTGGAGCGATGCCGCCGCGATCGCCAAGGATCTCGGCTCCGAGACCACGTTCCCCGATGCCGACCTGTCCATCACCGGACCCGGTGAGGAGTCCGGCACGTTCGACAGCTTCGTGGAGATCGCCCTGGCGAAGATCGCCGAGTCGCGCAGCCAGGAGGCCAACACGCGGCCCGACTACACGGCGTCCGCCAACGACAACGCGATCATCGACGGCATCGCCGGCAGCGACACCTCGCTCGGCTGGGTGGGCTTCGCATTCGCCGAGGAGAACAGGGACAAGGTCAACGAGATCCCGATCTCCAAGGACGTCAACGGGACCTGCGTGGCCCCGACTGCCGCGACGATTTCCGACAACTCGTACCCGCTGTCGCGCAACCTCTACATCTACGTGAACAAGGCCAAGGCCGCCGCGAACCCTGCGGTGGTGTCGTTCGTCGACTACTACCTGGCCGAAGGCACCATCTCCTCGGTCCTCGAGACCGTCCCGTACGTGAACCTGGCGCCCGACGCTCTTGCGGAGACGCAGGCCGCCTGGGCTGCCGCCAAGTAGCGTTCCCTCCTCCTCTCGAACAGGTCGGGCCCGACCGGGGTCCGGCCTGTTCGCCTATCCTCTGACTCCACGGGGACGATCACACAGGAGCTCAGATCGCCGATGGCGCAGGCAACTCCGGCTCTTCCTGGCGGGATGTCGCTGCGTGGCAGCGCCAGCCGGCGAAATCGCGAGACCGTCGTGCGCGGCCTCTTCCTCGCCGCATCCCTGGTCACGATCCTGATCAGCCTGTTCATTGTCGCGACCGTGCTGTTCCAGGCGATCGACTTCCTCGCCCAGATCGACCTGGCGCAGCTCGTGGGGATCGGCTGGTTCCCGCGCCGTGGCATCTTCGACGTCGCCACCATCGTGCTTGGGACCCTCATCGTCACGGTCATCGCCATGCTGATCGCGACGCCCGTCGGCCTGTTCTCCGCGATCTACCTGTCCGAGTACGCCACGCCCCGGTTCCGCAAGGCCGTCAAGCCCGTCCTGGAGGTCCTCGCGGGCATCCCGAGCGTCGTCCTGGGTTTCTTCGCTCTCACCCTGCTCACGCCGGCGCTGATCAAGCCCCTGTTCTCCGACGCGAACTCGTTCAACCTCGCCGCGGCCGGCGTGGGCGTGGGGATCCTGTCGATCCCGCTGGTCGCGTCCGTCGCCGAGGATGCCATGCGAGCGGTGCCCCAGAGCCTCCGCGAGGCCTCCTACGGGCTCGGCGCCAGGAGGATCACCACCTCCATCCGCGTGGTGTTTCCGGCCGCGATCTCGGGGATCGTTGCGGCGCTGATCCTCGCGACCAGCCGGGCGATCGGCGAGACGATGGTGGTTGCCGTGGCCGCCGGAGCTCCACAGGCGCGGACCATCAATCCACTCGATCCGGGCGGCACCATGACCTCCGCGATGGTCAACCTTGCCACCGGCAGCGACCAGGTGACCGGCAACAACGCCGCGTTCCAGAGCCTGTTCTTCGTGGGGCTCCTGCTGTTCCTGGTCACGCTCGTGCTGAACGTCGTCGGCGACTCCTTCGTCCGACGCGCGCGGCAGCGGTACTAGGAGCGCCAGGATGACCTCCATCGGCTCCTCCACCGCCGCCACGGGTGCCAGCGTCCGGGCCGGGATCACCGGTGCAGGACGCAAGGACGTCTGGGGCATCGTGTTCCAGGTGCTGCTCCTGGGCAGCCTGCTCTTCTCGCTGGCGATCCTGTTCGTCCTCATCGCCGACGTCCTGAGCCGGGCGCTCCCCGTCTTCGCGGATCGCGGCGCGGGGTTCCTCACGTCGCCGCTGTCGTCCAACCCCGCCAAGGCCGGGATCGTCCAGGGCCTCGTCGGGACGGCCATCCTGGCGGCGATCGTCGCGATCCTTGCCTTCCCGTTCGGCCTGGCGACGGCGATCTACCTCGAGGAGTACGCCGCCGACACGCGACTGACCCGGTTCATCCAGATCAACATCCGCAACCTCGCCGGCGTGCCGTCGGTCGTGTACGGCCTGCTGGGCCTGTCCGTGTTCGTGGCGTTCATGAACACCGTGGACGGCGACGGGTCCGGGCGCAACATCCTGGCCGGTGGGATCACCCTCGCCGTCCTCGTCCTGCCGATCGTGATCATCACCTCGATCGAGGCGCTGCGGGCCGTGCCCAACACGGTCCGGGAAGCGGGCTACGGGGTGGGTGCGTCGCGCTGGGAGGTGACGCGGCAGCTCGTGCTCCCGTCGGCAGCACCGGGTGTCCTGACCGGGACGGTGCTGGCACTGTCCCGGGCGCTCGGCGAGACGGCTCCCCTGATCCTCGCGGGCGCCGTCCTGGGGTCCTTCTCGGGGCTCTCCATCTCGTCGTTGTTCACCGGCAGCTACACCGCCCTGCCCGTGATCGTGTACGACTGGTCTCGCAAGCCGCAGGACGCCTTCCGGGCGGACGCGGCCGCGGCCATCGTCGTGCTGCTCGTGATCACACTCGTCGCCAACGTGATCGCGATCATCCTTCGCGCACGCTACGAGCGGGCATGGTGATGCCCGATACCACCGGAGACCCCATGGTTGAGATCGCCGAACCCCCTACCGATACCTCGAACGTGGTGGCACCCGGTGACGCCACGGACGCCGGCGAGCCACGTCGCGCCGTTCCGATCCAGGTGACGCGCCCCGCGGGCGATGGCGGTCCGGTCGAGGAGGCCAGCGGCGAAGCAGTCATCCGGATCGAGAACCTGGACTTCTACTACTCGGCGTTCCGGGCCGTCAAGGACGTGTCCATGGAGTTCGAGCAGAACAAGATCACCGCCCTCATCGGGCCATCGGGCTGCGGCAAGTCCACCCTGCTGCGCACCATCAACCGGATGAACGACCTGATCACCGGGACCAGGGTCGAGGGCAAGGTCCTGTACCACGACGTTGACCTGTACGGGAAGGACGTGGACGCGGTCGAGGTCCGCCGGCGGATCGGCATGGTGTTCCAGAAGGCGAATCCGTTCCCCAAGTCGATCTACGACAACGTTGCGTTCGGACCGAGGATCAACGGGTACAAGGGGAACATGAACGAGCTCGTCGAGTCCAGCCTCCGGCGCGCCGCGCTCTGGGACGACGTGAAGGACAAGCTCAAGCAGTCCGGCCTCGCGCTCTCCGGTGGCCAGCAGCAGCGGCTGTGCATCGCACGGGCGATCGCCACCAGCCCGGACGTCATCCTGATGGACGAGCCGTGCTCCGCCCTGGACCCCCGTTCGACCCTCCAGATCGAGGAGCTCATGTTCGAGCTCAAGGAGGACTACACGATCGTCATCGTGACCCACAACATGCAGCAGGCAGCGCGCGCCTCCGACTACACGATCTTCCTGAATATGGCAGAGGATCGCGCGGGCTACGTGGTGGAGGAGGGCAAGACCCTCGACATCTTCACCAACCCCCAGAACAAGCTGACCGAGGACTACGTCTCGGGCCGGTTCGGCTGAGCGGCGGAGGAGTATCCATGGACGACCACCACACCCCCGGCCCGCACGTGACGGACGCCTTCGGCGGCAGCTTCGACGACCTGTCCCCGTCCCGTCCGATCGCCGTCCCGGAGCCGACCTTCCCACCCACGCACGGCATTCGCTCCGCGTACGACCGGGAGATCGCCGAGGTCAAGGACACCGTCCTCCGGATGGGCTCGCTCGTCGAGGACCAGATCCGCGCGGCGATCGCGGCGCTCACCGCCCATGACGCCGAGGCCGCCTTGCAGGTGATCAAGGACGACCGGCAGATCAACGACCTCCAGCGCAGGGCGACCGGGATGATCGCCACCACCATCGCGACCCAGAACCCGGTCGCCCGTGACCTCCGGTACCTGCTCACGCTGGACCACGTGTCATATGAGCTGGAGCGGATGGGCGACCACGCCGGATCCGTTGCCAAGCAGGCCCGCAAGCTGGCGCCGCACCCGCCGCTGAAGGACTTCGTCCGCCTGCCGGTGCTCGGGGAGCGCGTCGCCACCCTGGTCCACGGGATCATCCGCGCCCTGGTCGAGGTAGACGAGGCGGGCGCCCGCCGGGTCGCCGCGCTGGACGACGAGGTCGACACGCTCTACCACCAGATCTTCGACGAGGTGCTGATCCTCATGCGGGACGACCCGGCGAACGTGGATCCTGGTACGCGTATCCTGTTCGCATCGCACTACCTGGAGCGGATCGGAGACCGGGTGACGAACATCGCCGAGGACATCGTCTTCCTTGCCTCGGGCGAGGTCGAGGACCTCAACTCGTGATGGTGCCGGTCCGGGCCAGGGCGCTCCATCGGAACGCGACGCAATGACCTCGCTCCACCTGCTCCGCCATGCCCACGCCGGCGACCGGACCCGCTGGCACGGCGACGACGGCGTTCGCCCGCTGTCCGAGAAGGGGCGGCGCCAGGCCGAACAGGTTGCGAAGCTCCTGGGCAGGATGGACGATGCCCCAGACCTGTTCATCACCTCGCCCCTGGTCCGCGCCCGAGAGACGGCGGAGATCGTGGCCGAGGCGCTGAAGGTCGAGATGGTGGTGGACGGCCGCCTCGCGGGACCGCTCGATCCGGACGTGCTCGCGGAGATCCTCCTCGCCGCGGGACCCGCAGAGCGGCCGTGCATCGTCGGCCACGACCCGGACTTCTCGGAGCTGCTGGGCGAGCTCGTCGGCACCGGCGCGATCCCGATGCGCAAGGGCGCGCTGGCCCGCGTGGACTTCGCGGGACCGATCCCCGCCGCCGGGCGCGGCACGCTGCGCTACCTGGTTCCCCCGGAGCTGCTCCCCGGCCGGTAGGGGCACGCCCCGGTGCCGGCCGGCCCCCCTACCCGCTCGTCCAGTTCCAGCGCATGGTGTGGGTCAGCGGCACGCCGGGCACCACGACCTCCGGTGCCTGGTTCAGCCCGTCCGGCGGTCCGCTCTGGGGCTCCACGCAGGTCGTGTTCTCGGGCATCGTGTACACGACCAGCCAGGGACACGTGGACGAGATCTCCAGCCGCAGGCGGCCCGGCCACTCGAGCACCGGCTGCTCCCGGATGCCTGTGAAGGCATCGTCCCAGGGTCCGGGCGGAGGCGCCACGCGCTCCCCTGATCGGGATTCCCTCGGCGTCCCGGACGAGCATCTCGTCGGCGCGGAAGCTCAGCACCAGCGGCGCATCGCCCTCGGCCAGCACACGGCGGAACCAGGGGTGCCAGCCGATGACCGCGGGCATCGGCTCGTCGGCGGCCAGGGTCATGGTGATCTCGAGGCCATCCGCGTCCAGGGCGAACCTCTGGCTCACGCGCCCCCGGAACGGCCAGCGCTCGTCCAGCTCGATCGAGATGGTCCCGGGCGCCACCACCTGCCACGGTCGGTCGTAGACCACCCCATGGATCGCGTGTGGCGGCATCCCCAGCGGCAGTCGGTACTCGCGTCCCGAGAAAGCGAGCTCGCCGTGGCGGATGCGGCCGGCCCACGGCGCCATCGGGTAGCTGCCCCAGGAGATCGGCCCTTCCGGGCGCCGGGTCACGAGCAGCTCCCGGCCGTCGATGATGAGCGAGCCCAGGCGTCCGCCGTCGGCCGGCAGCACGACGGCCCGTACGCCCGGCGCCTCGAGAACCATGGGATCCGTGGCGAGCGTCATGAACCCTTCCTCTCCATGGACAGATCCCGTCTCGGCCCCGGGCCGGCCAGGGTGGCAGGCGGCCGGCCAGGATGTGGCCCGCGACGCGGGAAGCCTGGTGAGACTACTTCAGCTCGTCGGCGGTGTAGTAGCCGCTGTCCACGAGCACCGGCTGCACGTTGTCGCTGGTCACGGTCACGCCGTTGAGAAGGAACGACGGAACCACCTTGACGCCGTTGTCGTAGGTCCCGGTGTCGTTGACGTCGACGGTCTCGCCCCGGAGCATCTGGCCGACCATGGTCGCGGCCTGTGCTGCCAGGCTGCGGGTGTCGCGGAACACCGTGCTCGTCTGCTCGCCGGCGAGGATGGACTGCACGGAATCGAGCTCCGCATCCTGACCCGTCACGGCGGGGCCCGGCATCTCCGCCGTGTAGTAGCCGGCCTGCTTCAGCGAGGCGATGATGCCGCGGCTCATGGCATCGCGGGGAGACAGGACCGCGTCGACGCGCTTGCCGGTGTAGTACCCGTTCAGGAGGTTGTCCATCCGGGCCTGGGCCGTCCCGCCACTCCAGTGGATCGTGCCGATATGCTCCGGAAACAGGGTCTCGCCCGACTGGACGATCAGACTTCCGTCGTCGATGAAGGGCTGGAGGACGGACATCGCACCCTCGAGGGTGGGGCCCGCGTCACGGTCACTGGGAGCACCACCGAACAGCTCGATGTTGAACGGACCCCCAGCCTCGCGGAGGTCGAGGGCGGTCACGATGGACTCGGCCTGCAGGACCCCTGTCTGGAACGGGTCAAACGTTGCGTAGTAGTCAACGTTCGATGTGCCCCGGATGAGGCGGTCGTAGGCGAGGACCCTGATCCCGGCGTCGCCGGCCCTCTGCAGGACGTCGGCGAGGGCGCCCCCGTCGACGGCCCCGATCACCAGTGCCTTGGCCCCCGTCCCGATCATCTCCTCGATCTGGGTGATCTGGGTCGAGACCGAGTCCTCCGCGTACTGGACGTCGCTCGCATAGCCTGCCTCCGCGAGCGACACCGCCAGGCTCTCGCCGTGCTTGACCCACTCGTCGGACGACCCGGTCGGCAGCGCAACACCGATGAGGTCCACGTCCGGCCCCGAGGCGGCGGGCTTCGGTTCGCCGGGCTTGGTCGTGGCGGCAGCCGACTCGAACGGGGCCGTCGTCGCGCTGTCGCCGCCGCACGCGGTCACGGCGACGGTGATGGCCACAAGCGCCGCGAGGCGCATCAGCCGGCCACCGCGTGGCGAGCAGGATCGGGGCTGTAGACGCATCGCGTACCTGCTCACGTCGCCTCCGGGCTGGCTCCACTGCTGGGCAGCGCCACGATACGGCACACGTCGTTCCCGGCCGACTGCCGCTACCCGTCGAGCGCGGCGTCCACCACGCAGCAGGCCACGACGCCGAGCCGGACCAGCCGGTTGAACGTGGCTCGTCGCCGGATGGACCAGGCCACCACGTCAAGCCCCGCTTCTCGCGCCGCCTGGATGGGCGCCGGCTTCAGGGCGGCCAGCTTGACGGATACTCCCGCACACCCCAGCTCGAGGGCCAGCAGGATCGTGGCGGGCTCCAGGTCCATGGCGATCAGCCACCGCCTCCAGCCGGGGAGGCAGGCCGCCATAGCGACAAGCGTCGCCGGCTCGAACGAGGAGAAGACCGCGTCCTCGCCCGCCTCGCCGCGGCCCGCCCGGAGCACGTTCGCGGTGGCGTCGCCGTGCTTGTCGCCCTTGAGCTCCACGTTCAGGAAGGCGGGCGCCGGCAGGGCCGCGAGGGCCTCGGCCAGGGTGGGCACGCCAGCTGCCGAGAGATCGACCGCCGACATGCCGTCTACGCGGCCCGGCCGGCCCTGGACCCGTTCGAGCGTCTTGTCGTGCAGGAGCACCGGCACGCCATCCATGCTCAGGCGCACATCGAACTCCACGCCGTCGCAGCCGGGGACAGCCATCGCTGCGAGGAGCGAGTCCACCGTGTTCTCCGGCGCCACCCTCGTGTCGCCGCGGTGAGCCAGGCGGAGAGTCCGTCGTCCCGATGCCAGCGTGGCACGCCCCGGCCCGATCCGGACGTGTGCTGCCACGCCGAAGTGGTCGGACGGGAAGAGCGTGGGGTCACCGACGGCCGGTCGATCGAACACGAGGCGGGCGTCCTCCACCTCTACCGCGCCGCGGACCCAGATGTAATCGAGGCAGCGAGGCTCGCCATCGGTGTCTCCCATCGGCGCAACCAGGCCGGAGGGCCACGTGACCGGGAGCTCCGCGCCGTGGGCGGCGACGTAGGCGGAGGTGAAGCCTGCGGTGGCCATCGCCGCGTAGGCCGGTTCCCGTGGGTCCGCATTGAAGTCGCCCACCAGGATCAGGGCCTCGTGCTCCGGCGCCGCGTCCAGCCACGCCAGCAGTTGGCCGACCTGCCCGAGGCGGACCTCGTGGTCATCCGGGAGGTTGTGGAGGTGCGTGACCGCGAACAGAAGCCGGGCGCCCCCTGGGAGCGTGATGCGAACGCGATGCGCGGACCGCGCCAGGCCCAGGTCCAGGCGGTCGTGATCCGTGGCGACCAGCGGCGCCTTGGCGAGCAGGCTGTTGCCGTACTCGGGCCGGCCGGCCCAGCCGCGGACGGCCTCGTAGCGCCCGTGGCCGGCGGCGCCCAGGAGGCGGTCCTGCTGCATCGTGTAGACCACCTCGTTGAGGCCGATGAGATCCGGCTGGAGCGCCGCCATGTCGGCGAGCAGGAGCGGCAGGCGCTCCTCCCAGCGGTCGGCCAGGTTGAGGATGTTCATCGTCGCGACGAGCAGACGATCCAAGCGGGGTCCTCCGGGTCAGGCGTTGATATCGGCGGCAACGAGCGGGATGGTGAACGAGAAGGTGGAACCGAGACCAAGCTCGGACTCGACGCGGATCCCGCCACCGTGCGCCTCTAGGATATGCCGGGCGATGGACAGGCCCAGCCCCGTTCCGCCCTCGCGCATACGGGCACGATCGGCCTTGTAGAAGCGCTCGAAGACGCGGTCGCGGTCGGCGGGGGCGATGCCGATGCCGTGGTCGGTGACCGCGACCTGCACCGCGTCGGCGGTGCGGCCAATGCTCACGCGGACCTCGCCGCCGTCCGGGCTGAACTTCACCGCGTTGTGGACGAGGTTGACGATGACCTGTCCGAGGCGGGCCTCATCGCCGCGGATCCGCGGCAATCCGGGCTCGGCAACGACGACCAGCGTCACGCCCTGCCGCTGGGCGAAGAGCCGGAGCCGCTCCACGGAGGCCTCCGCCAGCCGGACGATATCGATGTCGTCCACCAGGTCCGGCTCGCTGCCACCCTCGATGCGGGCGAGGTCCAGCATCTCGTTGATCATCTGGACGAGGTGGCCCGTCTCCACCTCGATCTTGGCGATGCGGTCGCGCATCTTCGTCGGGACGTCGTTTGCCTCGGCCTCTCGCGCCAGCGTCTCCGCGAGGAGGCTGACCGTGGACAGCGGCGTGCGCAGCTCGTGGCCCAGGTTGTCGATGAACGCGGAGCGGATCTGCTGGAGACGACGGATCTCCGACACGTCCTCGAGCACGACATCGAGATCCCCCTCCTTCCGTCGTCGGGCGCGCAAGACGACGATGCGCGGGTCCGGCTCCCGAATCCGCAGCTCGCTCGCCGCGGTGCCGCCTGGCGGGAGGCCCGCCAGGAGCGCCTCGAGCCTTGCGTCCAGGAAGGCTTCCATCACCGTGCGCCCGACGAGGTGTCCCTGGGCAATCCCGAGCAGCTCGTGCGCACGAGGGTTCGCGCGGGCGATCCGGCCGTCCTCGACCTGGAGGGTCCCGACCGGGAGCAGGTCGTCCGCGGGGTCTGGATCATGAGGGGGCTGGAAGGGGGCTTCTGTCGTCGCCTCGGAGGCCCGTGCCGGGGCGAGCTGGGCCAGCAGTGTGTCCAGCTCATCGTTCCGGCGCCGGATCACCAGCAGCGCCGCAGCGAGCGCCAGTCCCAGGCCGGCGAGCACGATCAGCGTCAGCGACTCCATGGCGTCGAGGATCGCACAGCGCCGTGATCAGCGCGCGCGGCGGACGCCCGGGCCCGGGTCCTGCGGCGCCGCGGCTCCCGTCGCCCCGGTCGCTGATGCGAATGGCGCGATCAGCGTGGCGTAGGCAGCGGCGGGGAACGCGTGCCGCAGGGCCACCACGTGCCCGAGGCGGGCCGCCAGCCTGCGCGCGCGCAGCGCGACGGCCGGCGGGAGATCCGCCGCGGGGATCGCCGCGGCGACGTCCCGGGCCGCG
This sequence comes from uncultured Chloroflexia bacterium, assembly GCA_963770795.1. Taxonomy (GTDB): domain Bacteria; phylum Chloroflexota; class Limnocylindria; order Limnocylindrales; family CSP1-4; genus CAIXZV01. The sequence continues at coordinate 218,012 of CAVYQR010000007.1, read as the reverse complement.
AGATCCGCGGAGATCCGGAGCGCCTCGTCCTCCTCCAGGTCCAGGGCCGCGGGCCACGGGCGATCCGCCCCCCCGATCCCCTGTGACGCGCGGAGGAATGCCGCCAGCTCCGGACGCGTCATCGCGGCGACGCGGTCGCGCACCGAGGCCACCACGACGGCGTTGGGCCCGTACCGGGGCTGGTCGACCGACGCCTCCCATGCCCGCAGCAGACGCTCCCGGGCGCGACCGCGGAAGGGCTCCGCCAGGGCATCGTCCAGGAATGCGGCCAGGACCAGCTCCGCGGCGACGCCGAGGAGCCCTTCGCGGAGCCCGGCCTCCGCCCAGCGCTCGGGCGGGACGCGCGCCACCAGACCCGCCTCGGCCGCGGCGAACGACACCCGCGCGTCCGGGGTGAGGAACCGGCGGACGGTGGCGAGGAACGCGATGGGCGGCGGCTCCGCGGCGGCCAGGCGGTCCAGCTCGTCCGGGGTGAGGCGCTCGACACGGGCCAGAAACCGGGCCAGGCGCTCCGCCGGGTCCCCGCGGACAAGGTCAGTTCGCGGCCGGACGGGCCGGGAGCGGACGGGCGAGGGAGCGCCCGGAGGCCGAGACGGTCGCGCCGGGCGCCGGAGCGGTCCGTGCCAGCGCACGCTGCGTCCGCCGGAGACGCCCTTGCGCTCCCGGTCGTACCGGGAGCGCAAGGATGGATCCGCCAGCCAGTCGTGGGCAACGTTGATCCGCTTCGCGCGCTCGAGCGCCTCCCCGCCATCGCCCGCGACGTCCGGGTGGTGCAGCTTCAGGAGCCCGCGCCAGGCGAGCTCGATCGCCTCCGGGGAGGCGTCGTCGGCCAGCCCAAGGCACGCGTAGAGGTCGTCGTCCGGGACGAGCGGAGCGGGCACGGTCGGCGGCCCGCCCGGGTCAGGCCGGGGTGGCCGTCCGTCCGGCGAGGAACGCCTCGACGTCCTCGAGCGGGCGGACCGAGCGCTCGCCGGTCGCCCGGTTCGTGACCTCGGCGCCTCCGGCGGCCAGCGACCGCGGGCTCACCGTGATGATCCACGGCATGCCGAGCAGCTCGGCGTCGGTGAACTTCACGCCGGGCGATTCGTCGCGGTCGTCGTACAGGATCTCGTGGTCCGGCCCGGTCGCCGCCGCCAGGTCGTGGAGCCGCTCCGCGGTATCGACCACGCGCGGGTCCTTGTTGCCGCCGATGGCGACCAGGTGCGCCCGGTACGGCGCCACCTCGGCCGGCCAGGCGATCCCCTTCTGGTCGTGGTGGGCCTCCACGATGCAGGCGACGTTGCGCCCGAGGCCGATCCCGTAGGAGCCCATCACGATCGGGTGGCGCTCGCCGTCCTCGCCCAGGTACTCGGCGCCGAGCGCCTCGGTGTACTTGGTCCCGAGCTTGAAGATGTTGCCGACCTCGATCCCGTTGCGCAGGATCACGGGCCCGCCGCAATCCGGGCAGGGATCGCCCTCTCGAACGCTCGCGAGGTCCGTGATGACGTCCGGGGTGTAGTCACGCGGCACGTTCACGTTCCGCAGGTGGAAGCCTGGCCTGTTCGCGCCCGCGACCAGGTTGGGGCTCCGCGCCGCCAGCGTGTCCACGACAACCACGGCGTCCCGGGCACCGATCGGCGACCCGTAGCCGGCCTCCATGCCGCGCGCCTTGATCTCGTCGATCTGCGCCGGGCGCATCCCGCCGGTGGCCTTGATCGCGTTGACCAGCTTCGTCTCGTTGACGTCGTGATCGCCGCGGACGATCGCGACGACGAAGCGACCGTCGCCGGTCATGAAGAAGGCCGCCTTCGCGGTCCGGCTGGTCGGCACGTCAAGGAACGCGGCGAGGCTGTCGATGGTGGTCGCGCCGGGGGTCTCGACCTCCTCCACCGCGAGGAGGTCCTCTGCCTGGGGCTGCTGCCCCACGGTCGGGGCGACCTGGCGGTTGGCCGCGTACCCGCACGACTCGCACAGGACCAGGACGTCCTCGCCGGCGGGGTTCAGGAACATGAACTCGTGGGCCAGCGATCCGCCCATCATGCCCACGTCCGACGAGACGGCCACGGTCTGGAGGCCCAGGCGCTCGAAGATCCGGGTGTAGGCGCGGTGGTGTGCCCAGTACGCCGTGTCGAGGCCGGCATCGTCGAGATCGCAGGTGTAGCTGTCCTTCATGACGAACTCGCGCACGCGGATCAGGCCGCCGCGGGACCGCGGCTCATCCCGCCATTTCGTCTGGAAGTGGTAGATGATGAACGGCAGTTGCCGGTAGCTCTTCACGATGTCGCGCAGCAGGTCCGCGACGACCTCCTCGTGCGTCATGGCCAGGACCATGTCCCGGTCCGCCCGGTCCTTGAACCGGGCCATCTCGGGACCGATCGCGTCGTAGCGGCCGGTCTCGCGCCAGAGGTCCGCGGGATGGACGACCGGCATCTCCATCTCCTGGCCGCCGATGGCGTTGAGCTCCTCCCGGATCACCTGCTCGACGCGCTTGTTGACGCGGAATCCGAGCGGCAGGAGCGAGTAGATGCCGGCCCCGAGCTGGCGGACGTAGCCGGCCCGCAGCAGCAGGCGATGGGAGGGCATCTCCGCCTCGGACGGGTCGTCGCGGAGCGTGGTGAAGAACAGGTTGGACAGGCGCATGGCCGAAGGATACCGGGCGCCCGCCAGGAGGGGGTCGGCAGCACCAACTGCGCGTTCCCGGCCGGCCTCCTGGCGGGCCGCCGGGCATGTGGCGCGTGGGCGCAGCGCCCGATATCATGCCGCCGTCGCCTCGCAAGAACCGGTGTCCTGGAGGGACCCTCCCATCCACCTCGAGTACGTCACGGTCGGCCTGATCATTGTCGTCATCCTGGCCGTCGTCTTCGACTACATCAACGGCTTCCACGACACCGCGAACGCCATCGCCACGTCTGTCGCGACCCGGGCGCTGCGACCGCAGTACGCGCTGCTGATGGCGGCGTCCTTCAACTTCATCGGCGCCTTCGCCGGGACCGCGGTGGCCAAGACCATCGGCTCCGGCCTGGTCGATGACCAGTCCACGACGCAGACCATCGTGGCCTCGGCCCTGATCGGCGCCATCACCTGGAACCTGATCACCTGGTGGCGCGGCCTGCCCAGCTCCAGCAGCCATGCGCTGATCGGCGGGCTCCTGGGCGCCACCGTCATTGCCGCCGGCACCGAGGCCCTCAACGTCGAAGGGATCAAGAACAAGGTCCTGATCCCGCTCGTGACGTCGCCCCTGCTCGGCTTCGCGATCGCCTTCGTGCTGATGATCGCGCTCTCGTGGATCTTCCGGAGCGTCGCACGGAGGCCGCTGGCCACCGGGTTCCGGCGGGCCCAGGTCTTCTCCGCGGGGTACATGGCGTTCGCCCACGGCTCGAACGACGCGCAGAAGACGATGGGCATCATCACGCTCGCGCTGTTCTCGGCGGGCGTGATCGACACCAACGACGTCCCGTCCTGGGTCATCGTCATCTCGGCAACAGCGCTCTCGCTGGGAACGGCTATCGGCGGCTGGCGGATCATGCACACGATGGGCCACCGGGTCGTGCAGCTGGAGCCGATCCATGGCTTCGCGGCCGAGACGACAGCCGCGTCCGTGCTGGTCGCCACGGCGCACTTCGGCATGCCGGTCTCCACCACCCACATCATCTCCAGCTCGATCATGGGGGTCGGCGCCAGCAAGGGGGTGCGGGGCGTCCGCTGGGGTGTGGCGCGCAGCATCCTCATGGCTTGGGTGATCACGATTCCCGCCGCGGGGCTCATGGGCGCCCTTACCTGGGTTGCCCTCAACGCGGTCGGGCTCTGATGAGCCTCCGCACCACTATCCCGTCCCTACCGCCTGCCACCGGAGGCCTGCCATGGTCCGCCTGATCCCGAAGGACGAGAAGTTCTACGAGCTGTTCATCAAGGACGGCGAGCTCATCGTCGAAGCGGCGCGCAAGCTCGAGGCGATGCTCACCAGCTACGACCGCCTCGACGAGCGGATGGCCGAGATCCAGGTCCTGGAGAAGCAGGGCGACGACGTGGACACGGAGATTGCCGTGCGGCTCGAGCGCAGCTTCATCACGCCGTTCGACCGCGAGGACATCCACGAGCTCATGGTCCACCTGGACGACGTGCTGGACGGGATCCAGGAGACGGCCGAGACCTTCCTGATCTACCAGATCGACGCGCCAACCGAGGAGGCCCGCCAGCTGGCGGGCATCCTGACCGGCCAGGCGGGGCAGCTCCTCGAGGCGGTGACCAAGCTCGAGAAGGACAAGAAGAGCGTGGGCGGGCACCTGGCGGCGGTCCACGACCTCGAGCACAAGGCCGACGGTCTGTCGCGCGCGGCCATCGGGCGCCTGTTCACGGGCGGCGTCGATCCCCTCGAGGTGATCAAGCTCCGCGACGTCTACCTGGCGCTGGAGGAGACCATCGACGCGGCCGAGGACGCGGCCGAGTCGATCGAGCGGATCCTGGCCAAGGTCTAGCGTCGATCAAGCCTGGGCGGCCGGGTCTGCCCGGGCTCCCACCCAGGGCTCCCGCCTCGATCAGGTCGGCCGGCGGAGCACGTACCCCACGCCGCGGACCGTCTGCAGGAGCACCGGGACCGCCGGGTCCTCCTCGATCTCCGCGCGCAGCCAGTGGACGTGGACGTCCACGGTCCGCGTCTCGCCCGCGTATTCGTAGCCCCAGACAAGCTCCAGGAGCTGGTCCCGCGTGAACACCTGGCCCTGGTGGCCGAGCAGGAACGCCAGCAGCTCGAACGCCTTGGGCTTGAGTGGCACGGGGGTCCCGTCACGCAGGATCCGGTGGCCGGCGAGATCCACCAGCACGCGCCCGACGGGTGCGATGGCCGGGGCCTCGGCTACAGGCGCCGACTCCGACCGGCGGAGGATTGCCCGGATCCGGGCGGTCAGCTCGCGCAGGCTGAACGGCTTCGTGACGTAGTCGTCCGCGCCCAGCTCCAAGCCGACGACCTTGTCCACCTCGCCGTCCTTGGCGGTGAGCATGATGATCGGCACGGCAGACTCGGCGCGGAGGATGCGGCAAACCTCCACGCCTGAGAGCTCGGGAAGCATCAGGTCCAGCAGCACGAGGTCCGGGTGGTCCGCACGGAAGCGGATGAGGGCCTCGCGGCCGTCGGCCGCAGGAATGGCGCGATAGCCCTCCATCTCGAGGGCCTCGACCAGTGTCTCCCGCAGCGTGGTCTCGTCATCGACGACGAGGATCGTCCGTGTCATGGGGCTCGATCATCCAGCAGAACCGTGAACGCCATGCTCATGTCGCGGGAGCTCAGGCGAGTCGCCCGATCGCCGCGTCCAGCCGGGCCAGCGTGCGCTCGCGGCCCAGGGCGACCAGCGTGTCGAACAGCGGCGGCGTGGCGGTCCTGCCTGTGGTGGCCACGCGGATCGCCATGAACAGGTCCCCGGCCTTCCATCCGTGCGCCTCCACGAGCGCCCGCAGCGGCGGCTCCAGCTCGTCCGCCTCCCAGGTGACGTGATCGTGCGCGGCGAGGACCGCGCGGGCCTCGGCGAGGCCAACCTGTGTCGTGGCCGTGTCCCAGCGCTTCGGAATGATCGCCGCCGGCTCCACGACCTGGTCGTCAACCCAGAGGAAGCCCACGACGTCCACGATCGCGGCGAGGGTCGGCAGGCGTTCCCGCACCATCGGCAGCAGCGCGCGGACCTCGTCCTCGCCCGGCGTCCGGTCGATCTGCCCGGCCACGGCGGCCGCCTCGAGGAACGGCATCAGCCGCGACACAAGGTCCTCGTCGTCCAGGCGGCGGATCCACTGGCCGTTGACCCACTCGAGGCGCTCCCGGTCGAACCGGGCGCCGCCCTTCTGGACCTTGTCCAGCTCGAACCGCTCGGCCAGCTCCGCCAGCGAGAAGACCTCCTCCTCCGTCCCCGGCGACCAGCCCATGAACGCGAAGTAGTTGACCAGGGCTTCCTTGAGGAAACCCTGGGCGATGTAGTCGGCCACCGCGGTCTGGCTCTTGCGCTTGCTCATCTTCGTTCCGTCCGGGTTGAGGATGAGCGGCAGGTGCGCGAAGACCGGAGGCGTGTGCCCCAGCGCCTCGAACAGGAGGATGTGCTTGGGCGTGTTGCTGACGTGATCCTCGCCGCGGATCACGTGGCTGATCTCCATCGCGGCATCGTCCACGACCACGGTGAAGTGGTAGAGCGGGTTGCCGTCACCCCGGACGATCACGAAGTCGCCGCCCAGGTTCGCCGTGTCGATCTCGACGCGGTCGCGCACGAGGTCTTCCCAACCCACGACTCCGGGACGGACACGGAAGCGGATCGCCGCCGGCCGACGCTCGGCCTCCCGGGCCGCTCGCTCCGCCGGGGTCAACGCGGCGCACCGCCCGAGGTACCTCGCGGGCTGCTTCGCCTCCTCCTGGGCCTTGCGGTCCGCGGCAAGCTCCTCAGGCGTGCAGTAGCACGGGTAGGCCCGGTCGGCGGTCAGCAGGCGGGCGGCGGCCTTCGCGTAGGTGTCGAGGCGCTGCATCTGGCGGTACGGAGCATACGGCCCCGCCTCCTCCACTCCGGCGACGCCCGGCCCCTCGTCCCAGGTGATCCCCAGCCAGTGCAGGCCGTCAAGGATGTCCTTCTCGAAGGCCGCCGTGCTGCGGGCGACGTCGGTGTCCTCGAGGCGGAGCAGGAACGTGCCGCCGGTGTGACGGGCGAACAGGTAGTTGAAGAGCGCGGTGCGGGCGGTCCCGATGTGGAGGGGGCCGGTGGGGCTGGGGGCGATGCGAACGCGGATGTCGGAGGGCATGGCCCGATTGTAGTTGGCACGGCGCTCGGGTCAGGCGGACGGGGCGGCGCGGCCCAGGCGGGGCGGCGCGGCCCAGGCGGGGCGGCATCGGGCAGGCGCCGGTCGAGGGTAAGGCACCCTCCGAAGGCGTCAGCCGCCCAGGGGCGCCGGCACGTGGTGGAACAGGGCTGGATCCGCCTCGCCGGGAAGGACGCGGATCAGGGAGGCCGGGCGCAGGCCCAGGGTGGCTCGCCCGCGGGGACCGTCCAGCGTGAGGGAGTCCAGGGACTCCGACCGCGCGAGCACCGTGACGTGCGTCCCCGGCATGAGCGCTCGGGCCTCGAGGTACGAAAGCAGCCCCGCGTCCTTCTCCGCCTCCTGGGTGATCCGCAGGATCGTGGCCCGCGTCCCACTTTCAAGCTCCGAGAGCGGCAGGCCGGCAGGCCGGCGCCGGGCGGTCTCGAGATCGATCGGGTTGCCGTGCGGACAGACCTCCGGGTGGCCGAGCAGCTCGTCCAGCTTCGCCTCGACCCGCGGGGAGAGGACACCCTGGAGACGCATCGCCTCGGCATCGCTCTCGGCCCAGGACAGGCCCACGACGGAGGTGAGGAGCCACTCGAGCAGGGCGTGGCGGCGGTAGATCGCGTCGGCGGCGGTCCGGCCGGCGGACGTGAGGACCAGACCCCGGCCGGTCGCGGGCTCCAGGAGGCCGTCGGCCGCGAGGCGGCGGCACATCTCGCTCGCAGCCTGCGTGGTCACGCCGACGTGGCGTCCGAGCTGGGCGCTGGTGGCGACGCGCCCGTCGGATCCCATCACCCTCAGGGCGAGGAGGTACTCCTGGGCGGCGGCGGAGATGTCGGCGGCGGCGGTGCGGCGCATGCCGCGAGTGTACGGCCGGTGGTGCGGGTTGCGGACGATCGAGATCGGAGCCACCCACCTGCTTTGTGCTCCCCGAGATCAGCGCGATGCGGCCCGCCGGAGGAGGGCGAGGAGGCTGCGCGGTCCGAGGCGGCGAACAATGGGCTCGAGGCCCCGCGCGGGCTCGCCGGCGTCGGGCGTCCTCGCCGCATCCGTCTTGTCGCCCTCCGGGCCGACAGGGCGGCGGGCCCGGGCCTGGTACTCGGGGCCGTGCTTGCGGGGATCCGCGTACTCGCGCGGGTTGATCGTCCAGTACGTACCCGACGACGGCCCGTACCACTCGCCGCCGTCCCACTCGGGGTCGAGCGGCGTCTCGGCCGCTTCGTCGTACGTGGTGCTGCCGGCCGTGGCGCGACGGGTGTGTCGCCGGTCGTGCTCTCTGCCCGGGCGCTGGCCGCCGGGTCGACCCGGATCCCCGCTCCCGCCGGGGCGCGTCCGTGCGCCGGATTCGTGACCCGCGCTCCCGCCGGGGCGCGTCCGTGCGCCGGGTTCGTGACCCGCGCTCCCGCCGGCGGCCGATCGCGAGCCCCTTCCCGCGCTCCGCCGCGCCCGCCACGCCTCCCGCGACGCCCGCGCCCGCGACGCATCGGCCCGCCATGGCTCCTGGGTCGATCCGGCGCCCGCCGGTCGATCCGACGCCACCTCCGCCACCGGCTGCCCCACCGCCGGGTCGCCGCAACCGGCCGTCGCCGTCCACCAGGCGCTCGTACGCGGCCTGGATCGCCAGGAAACGCGGCAGCGCCCGATCGCCCGCGGCATCCGGGTGGTACTTCTTCGCCAGTCGCCGATACGCGGAGCGGACCTCGTTCAGCGACGCGCCCGGGGACAGCCCGAGCATCCGGTATGGATCATCCTCGAAGGGCAAGGGGACGCGCCTCCGTGGTGGGTGGCGGACGGCCCGGCGGGCGCCGTCCGCCGTCAGCCGATCAGCTCGCCCACCGGCGCGAGGTCGAAGTCGGCGATGGCCTCGGCCGCGGTCCGGCCGTGCGGGTCGATGGACAGCGGGCGGTGGTAGCGGGCGAGGACGCGGAGCGCCTGACCCTCGAGGACACCGGCCTGGCGGAGGGCCTCCACCGAGGCCGCCCAGGTTCCGCGCTCGTAGCCGTCCCCGTCCTCGATCTTGATCGCCATGCCGGACGCGGCCACCTCGGCGCCATTGCCGCGCTGTCCGCGCAGGATCCCGATGCCGCGCAGCGCCTCCATCCCGGACTTGCTGACCACGCGGCCCGGGGCAGCCTTCATCACCGAGGTGTCGAAGCGGTCCCGCGTTCCGGCAACCAGCTCGGGGTGCGCGATCATCGCGTCCCGGACCACCTCCAGGTGGCGGGCGAGGTTGGCTCGACGGTCGTCCGCGGGGATCGCGGAGGGATCGGCCAGGGCGGCGTAGGCCTTCGCGACCTCGCGCAGCGGGAAAGCGTAGGTGAGGCACGCCGCAGTCGTCGAGACCGGTCCGGAGCGCCGGCCGGGCGACGCCGAACATCGCTGCAACCGCCTCTGCGTAGGCCTCCTGGGCCGGGTGCTCGGCCTGCCAGTACGACTCCAGCTCCCAGCCGCCCAGCTTGGCGATGAGCACGAAGACCGAATGCTGGCCGGAGCACATGTGCCGCAGCTGGCTCGGCCGCTCTCCGTCGCGGGCGAGGCGCGCCGCCGTGAGGGCGTCGAGGGGCGTCGGGTCAGAGCTGCACGCGAGGATCGCCTGCGGCACCCCGATCCGGCGATACATCGCCTGGATCGTTCGGACATGGACATCCTCGCCGGAATGGCTCGACGCCATCACCGCGATCTCCTCGGCCGAGAGGTCGAACTCCCGCTGGCCGTCGGCCCGCAGCAGGGCCAGGAGCCCGAACGGCTTGACCGTGGACCGGAGGAAGACGAGTCGATCCGGGTCGCCGATGACGCGGAGCATGAGCCCGGCGGCATCCACCTCCACGATGTCCCCGCGGTGCACCGACTCCACCACGCCGTTGCGGGTCTGGCGCACGAGGACCGGCGGCACAGCCCAGTGGGCATGGCGCGCGTGGGTGGCCGGGTTGCCGGCGGTTCGCGAGGTCCGGGCGGAGGGACGAGCAGCCATCAGCGTCGAGCATACCGCGCGCGTGGCGCGACCCATCGTGCCTGACGCCTGACATCCGTCCGCGTGCCGGGCACTGGCCGGTACTCCCCAGCGCTCCACGGCCGTCGCCCGCCCCGCGCCCACCCCGCACGCGACGAATGCTCACCCAACGGGCATTACCGCAGCCCCGGGGCGCGCGACGATCCGGCCGGACACCAGTTGCGCGACGCCGGGCTCCCATCGGTGGCGAGGGCCCACCACGCGGGCATCCGTCATGCGTCACCCGGCTCGAGAGCGAGCGGCACCTCGGACCCATCCGGACCGCTCGCGGCGCCCCCGCTCGCGCTAGGATGCGGGCAGATCCGACCGGAGCGTCGCCGCCGTGACGGCGGCTCTCACCCGCCCGATCCGTACAGCGCGAGGGATTCCCCGTGGCAACCTGGCCCAACCTCCATGTCTCCCAGCACCCGGCCGTGCGCCACAAGCTCGGCATCCTGCGCGACGAGGCCACCGAGCCCAAGAAGTTCCGCGAGGTCGTCCGCGAGCTCTCGTGGCTCCTCGGCTACGAGGCCCTGGCGGACGCACACACCCGGCCGATCGAGATCCGGACGCCGATGGAGCTGATGCCGGCCGAGGAGCTGGCGGACCGCATCGGCCTGATCCCGATCCTGCGCGCCGGCCTGGGAATGGTGGACGCCACGCTGGAGCTGATGCCCACGGCACAGGTCTGGCACCTGGGCCTGTTCCGCGACGAGAAGACGCTTCGCCCCGTCGAGTACTACAACAAGCTCCCCGACAGCGCGACCGTGGACCTGTGCCTGATCCTCGACCCGATGCTCGCGACGGGCGGCTCGGCGACGGCCGCGATCGAGGTCCTCAAGAAGTGGGGCGCGATCCGGATCAAGCTCGTCAACCTGATCGCGGCACCCGAGGGCGTAGACGCGGTCCTCAAGGCCCACCCGGACGTCGAGATCTACACGGCGGCGCTCGATCGCCAGCTCAACGAGAAGGGCTACATCCTTCCCGGGCTGGGTGACGCGGGCGACCGCCAGTTCGGGACCGGCCACACGGGCTGAGCCGGTCGGGTGGTCACGTCGCGGCCCCTGGGCGGGCGCGCTGCCGGCTCGCGATGGCAGCCGTGGCGTAGGGCAGAGCGATCATCACGGCCGCGACCGCGAGGAGGATCAGGGAGACCAGCTCCGGGCCAGCCTGGAGCATGACGGCCGTCAGCAGGATGACCATCAAGGGGGCCTTGAACAGGACCACGAGGAACCCTCCCATGATCCCCCCGATGAGGACGTCCGCGTGCGCCCCGGGCGCCAGGAGGCTGATCGCGAGGGCGGCGCAGACCGAGGCGAAGATCGCGGGGAACGTGGGCCCACCGAGGAACCCGCTCTTGAACGCAACCGCGAGCAGGGCGAGCTTCACGAGGGCCATCGCGACGAGGACCGCCGGCCCGTACCTGGCCGGGTCCGCGGCCACCGCCTGGATCTGGGTCTCGCCCGAGAAGAGGAGGATCGGTGCGAAGACACCCACGACGCTGAAGATCACGCCAGCGGCGAGGGCCCGCTCCACCTCACGGCCCTTGAAGCGCCCGAAGACGGCGGCGGCGACCCGGAACAACGCGCCCGAGATCACGGCCAGGACGAGGCCGATCAGCCCGCAGATGACGACCAGGAGGATGTCGATCGGTGCATAGGTCCTGGTGGACGGGAGGTGCAGGTAGTCCTGGAGCCCGGTGCTTCCCACGGCGAAGAAGACCATGTAGCCGATCGAGCCACCGATCAGGTTGGCCGGCAGGTTGAGGCTCCTCTTCTCGGAGTCCGCGATCAGCTCGGTGCCCAGCACGCCTGTGAAGAGCGGGTTGGCGACGAGGCCGTTGTAGGCAGACGCGAGCGTCGAGAAGACGAGCCGGGACCGGTGCTCCACGGGGATGCCCACCTTCTCGCTGTAGAGCACCGCGACCTTGGCGGCGATCCCGCCGATCCCGCCCTCGGGCCCGAGGACTGCCCCAGAGAACAGCGAGGCCCAGGCCATGACGACGTTCACCGGGAGCGTGCGCCAGTCGATCTTCGTCATGTCGCCGGCGAGGCTGTCGAGAAGCGACTCGTCGAGGGTCGTTGGGGCGTTGCGGTACTTGACCAGGAGGCCGACGAGCAGCGAGAAGGGCATACAGATCGCGGGGAACAGCCACGGGTTCGCCAGCACGAACTCGTTCTCCCAGAGGAGCCTGTTCACCGCCTCGAACACCAGCAGCCAGGCCAGCACGGCCACGGCGCCGATGACGGCAACGATCACGACGTGGACGTACGGATGAACCGGGCGAGAGGCGGTGACGGGCTCGGCCAACCCGTGCTCATGCCCCACACCCGTCACGGACGTGGACCCCCTGTCGGCGCCAGTGGCGTGGCCGCGTCGCTCATCCGGACCGTCCGGCGCGTCGGTCGCCGACCAACGGTCGCGCCGGCGAGGCCACGGCCGCCATGCTGGCCGGCAGAACCACGGTCGCCGTCTCCGGGAAGTACCAGAACGCGGGCAGCATCACCTTGTCGGATGGCATCACCGCGTCATGGTCGCACGGCCCGGCCATCGACGGAGACCTCGGCGCTGCGTGGTTGATCGCGCCCGATGTCACGCCGACTCTCGGTGGATGACGGCTGGAAGCGTCGGGGCCCCGGGGTGACGGCCGTGGGCGCGCGCGGGAGGACCCTGACCTGACGGAGTCGCGTGTCGCGCGGTGGCCGTCCAACCTCGATCGACACGAGCCCCTAGAGTCCTCTCACGTGTATCACCCGTCGATGCGGGGCTACCAGCCGAGGAGGTCCAGATCATGGGCAAGGTGATCATGGCTGCGTCCGTGTCGCTCGACGGGTTCATCGCCGACGAGGAGGACGACCCCGGGCCTCTGTTCGACTGGTACGGCAACGGCGACGTCGCCGTGACCCTGGGCGATCCCGACCGGATCTTCCACGTGGGAGCCGCCAGCGCCGGGTACATCCGCTCCCTGGGGAACATCCGCGCCGCCGTCATCGGCCGGCACCTGTTCGACATCACCAACGGCTGGAACGGCGTACCGGCTGCGGGCGACCACGTCTTCGTGGTGACCCATGCGCCACCCTCCACCTGGGCTTTTCCCGCCGCGCCGTTCACGTTCGTCACGGACGGTGTCGCCGGTGCCATCGAGCAGGCCCGCGCGTATGCACGCGACGGCGATGTGTCGGTGACGGCCGGTGACATCGGCGGACAGGCCCTGTCAGCCGGCCTGGTCGACGAAGTGCAGATGAGCGTGGTCCCGGTCCTCCTGGGCCGGGGCAAGCGCTTCTTCGGATCGCTCCCCGGTGCGCACCGAATGCTGGAGAACCCGCGGGTCATCGAGGGCGACCGGGTGCTGCACCTCGTCTACGGCGTGCGCAGGCGCTGACCGCCCGCCGTCGGCCCGCCGCGATGGCGTCAGGCCAGCGCGATATCCGCGAACGACCGCAAGTCGGGGCAGACGAGATCCGGGGTGGCGTCCGCGGGTGGCGTGGCCCCGAAGCCGGCCCTGTCGTGCCGGCGATCGATCCAGACCGTGGTCATGCCGAGCGCCTTGGCCGGCACGTGATCGTGGAACAGGCTCTGGGCCACGTGGAGGATCCGCTCGCGCGGGACGTCGACTGTCGCGAACAGGACCTCGAAGTTCTGGAGCCGCGGCTTGTAGCCGCGGGCCTGCTGGGCCGTGACGATCCAGTCGAAGGTGACGCCCAGGCGGCGGCTCGAGCCCGCGAACAGGTCGTCATCGCAGTTCGTGAGCACGCCCAATCGGTAGCGGCCCGCCAGGCGGCGGAGCGCCGCCGCCGAGTCCGGGAAAGCCGGCCACTGGGGCACGGACGCCGAGAAGTCCGCGACCACCGCGTCGGAGGGGTCGACGTCGAGATCCGCGCACAGGCCGCGCACGGACGCTGCGAGCACCTCGCGGTACGTCCGGTAGTCGCCACGTTCCACCTCGGCCTCGTGCCTCGCGTAGAGCTCGAGAAGCTCGTCCTCGGTCAGGCTCACCTCGTCGCGGGAGAGGACCACCTGGAGGGCGTTGAGGATGCCGCGCTCCCAGTCGATGAGGGTGCCGTAGGTGTCGAAGGTGAGGGCGTCGAAGCGGCTGAAGTCGATGGCGGCCACGGGGCTCCTTCTCGATCAGATCAGGCACGAGCTCGATCGCGAGCGTGGGCCCGCGGGCGTCGCGCGTGCAATCCTACCGGCCCGCGGCAGGCCCAGGCGTCGGCCGACGGCGCGGTTCAGGTATCGACCAGCTCGTGACGAATCGCCGCGGCAAGCCAGCCCTCGTAGGCATCCTCGGTCCACCCGTTGACGCCAACCAGCTCGGCATGGAGCTCGGGCATGGTCAGCGCAAGCGTGATCGCCGTCCCCCGTTCGGGATCGATCGCCAGGCCGAACCGGTCGTGGATGGCCGTCACGAACCTGGCGATCCCGGCCCGGCGCCTGCGGAGCGCCACCTCGACCTCCTCGTGGATGGCCGGGTCCGCCGTGGCTGCGTCGCCGAGGATCGTCACGATGTCGCCGGCGAGCTCCCAGCGCAGCCGGATCGAGCGGGCGAACAGGGCCAGGCTCTCCCCCGCCGTCTGCTGCTGCATGGCCTGCGCGAACGCGGCCCCGGCCTCGGGCTGGTCCGTGGCGAGGTCACGAAGAGCACGCATGATCCCCGCCTTGGAGCCGTAGACCGCGTAGACCGTCTGGACGGCGACCCCGGCCTCGGTGGCGACGTCGCGGAGGGTGGTGGTCGCGTACCCGTCACGAGCGAACAGGCGGCGCGCCGCGTCGGCGATCCGGCGGCGCGTTGCCTGGGCGCGTTGGGTCCGGAGGGTGGGCCGTGCTCGCGATGCAGGGGGCTTGACGTCCTCCATGTCAATAGAGTATCACTCTACTCAATAGAGTTCTACTCTATCCAATGCAGGAGGCCGACATGGCTATCGACGACAATGCCGCCCGGATGCGCCGTCTCATCGAAACGGGCATCGGCCAGGGTGACCTCACGGTCATCGAGGAGCTGCTTGCGCCGGATTGCATCGAGCACCAGCGCGGCAACAACCCGGGCCGGGAGGGTGCGGTGCAGGTCGCGACGACGCTTCACCGCTGGATGTCCGAGTTCTCCCTCACCGTCGAGGACGTCGCCGTCGCGGGGGACGTGGTGTGGACGCGCAACCGCGCTCGGGGCGTCAACACCGGGTCCGTGATGGGCAACCCCCCGACCGGGAAGCCCGTCGAGGTCGACGTGATCGACATCTGCCGGTTCCAGGACGGCCTGGTCGTCGAACACTGGGGCATCGCCGACCAGGTCGGTCTGCTCCTCCAGGTTGGGGCCATGCCGCCACGTCGCTGACCGCAGCGCCGGCAGCGGCCGGGGACGGGCGCGGGCGCCATCGGCGGCGCGGACGCCATGGGCGAGGGGGCCCCTACCCCACCCGGGTCAGACCCGGGACGTCAGGCTTCGGCTTCGGCCTCGTTGCCGTCGCGGCCGCCGCCCATCTTGCCCTTCAGGGCGGACTTGCCGTTGACCGAGGACCACAGGATGACGGCCTCGGCCAGGGCAGTGGACGACGGTCGAACGGCGAGGCGGTCGTCCGCGCCGCGGATGCCGGTGCCCAGCTCGTTGAGGCGGCCGCGGTAGGCAGGCTTGTCGTTATCGGTGCGGGGCACGGGCGGGTAGACGTCGAAGTAGCCGTCGGTGGAGACCACGATGGTCGTCTCGGACAGAGGGAAGGACTTGCGGGACATCGCGTGAAACCGATCTGTCGCGAACGCAACGGACGGACTGGATGCAAACCCGGCGCTATCGACTGAGCCCAACCATCGACCCAGCGGGCCGATCCGTCAAATGGTTGCGGTTTGGTGCTGGATCGGGTCGCTGATTCGCAGAAGCTCGCGAACGGCGGTCACGAGGCCGAAGAACCGCTCCGACTCGCGCGTCGCCTCCGTTCGCGGTCGCGGGAGGTCCACGTCCACGCTGCCGGCGATCCGGCCGGGCCGTGCGCTCATCACCACGACCCGGGACGAGAGGTAGACGGCTTCGGGGATCGAGTGGGTCACGAACAAGACCGTGATGCCCGTCCGCTCCCAGATCCGCAGCACGGCGTCGTTCAGGCGTTCCCGCGTCATCTCGTCCAGGGCCCCGAACGGCTCGTCCATCAGCAGGATCCGGGGCTCGAACGAGAGGGCGCGCGCGATTGCCACGCGCTGCTGCATGCCGCCCGAGAGCTCGTACGGGCGGTGCCTGGCGAACGCCTCCAGCTCGACCAGTTCCAGCATCGCGCGCGTGCGCCCGGCGCTCCAGACCTTCGGACGCTTGAGCACCTCGAGCGGCAGCCGGACGTTCTCCTCCACGGTCCGCCAGTCGAAGAGCACCGGGGCCTGGAAGACCATGCCGTAGTCGTGGTCCAGGCGCGCCTGCGCGGGAGGCTTGCCGTTGACCTCGATCTCGCCGTCGCTGGGGCGCACGAGGTCCGCGATGGCGCGCAGGAGCGTGGACTTGCCGCAGCCCGACGGGCCGATGAGCGAGACGAACTCGCCCGCGGCGATGTCGAGGTCGACGCCGTCGAGCGCCTGGGTGGGCACGCCGTCCGCGCCCGCCCAGGTCTTCGCGACGCCGCGAAGGCGGACGACCGGCGCGGCGTCCGCCCCCTGGAGCTCGTTCAGCCGGTGACCGCCTGGTCAGCGATGTCCAGGGCCTTGTCGATGACGGCGAAGCCCTCGGCCAGCTGCTCCTCCGTGATGCACAGCGGCGGGTTCGTGTGGATCGAGTTGTTGGCGATCATCACGTACACGCCGTTGTCCCGGAAGAACTTGCCGATCGCCTTCATCTCGTCGCTGGTGCCGTTGAACGGCGTGATCGGCGTCCACGGGTCCTGGGAGCGGACGAGATCGAGGATCCCGAACAGGCCGATGTTGCGGTGCGCCCCGACGCTCGGGTGCCGGGCCGCGAGGGCCTCGTGGTGACCGCGCATGACCTCGCCCAGGCGGGCGGCGTTGCCGACGAGGTCGTCCTCCTCGTAGACCCCGATCGTCGCCAGAGCCGCGGCCAGGCTCACGGGGTGGCTGCTGTAGGTCAGGCCGCCGTAGAACATCCTGGTCTCCATGGCCTCGGCGATGTGGTCGCGCATCGCGACCGCGCCCAGCGGCAGGTAGCTCGAGGTCAGGCCCTTGGCCATCGTCATGAGGTCCGGGGTGACGCCCCAGTGGTCCACGGCGAACCACTTGCCCGTGCGCCCGAAGCCCGCCATGACCTCGTCACAGACCATGAGGATCCCGTACTTGTCGCACAGGTCACGCACGCCCTGGAGGTAGCCGTCGGGCGGGATGAGGATGCCGTTGGTGCCGACGACCGTCTCGAGGAAGATCGCAGCGATCGTCTGGGCGCCCTCGTACTTGATCACGTCCTCGAGGCCGTTGAGGGACTCCTCGACGGGCCGCGGCTCCTTCTCGCCCCAGCGGTGCGTGTCGGGGTAGCGGACGACGCCCACGATGCCCGGCTCGTTTGCCCAGCGGCGGTAGTCGCCGGTCAGGGTCATCGCGCCGGCGGTGGCGCCGTGGTACGAGCGGTACCGGGCGAGGAGCTTGTGCTTGCCCGTGTAGTGGCGGGCCAGCTTGATCGCATTTTCCACCGCCTCGGCGCCGCCGAGCGTGAAGAACACCTTGTTCAGGTCGCCGGGCATGATCTCGGCCATCTTCGCGCCCAGCCGGGCACGGATCTCGGTCGCGAATGCCGGCTGCACGAACTGGAGCTTGGCCGCCTGCGCGTTGATCGCGTCGATCACGCGCTTGTCGCCATGACCGATGTTGACCGACATCAGCTGGGCGTTGAAGTCCAGGATCCGGCGGCCCTCGGGCGTGTACAGGTAGACACCCTCGGCATGGTCGATGGCGATCGGGTCGAGCGCGCCCTGCACCGACCACGAGAAGAGGGTGTGGGCACGCGAGAGGGCGACGATCTCCTCGCTGGTCATGCCGGGTTCACTGGTGCCCATGACTCCTCCGATCCGGGGGGCCGTCAGGGGGCCCTCCCGTGCAATACGCGGTCAGACGTGCAAGGCAATTACAGCACAGCGCGAGAGCCGCCGGATTGCGCGTCGGCGACCCGTCAGCCCGCGTGGATGTCCCCTGCGATGCGCCGGATCGCGGCGATCGAGACGTCCACGTCCGCCTCGGTCGTGGCGTGGATGGGACGGTCCAGCAGGGTGGCCACGAACTCGCGGGCGAGCTCGGCAGCGCGTGCCAGCGCAGCATCCGCGGGGGTGCCTGGGACGGCCGGGTCCATCGCTGCTCCTCGTGGCGGCCGGGCGGCCGGGCGCGAAGCCGGGACGGGCCGGCACAATCATCGCTCGCCGGCGCCTCGCTGACCCGCCCGGCTCCCGGCGAGCGGAACGACGCCTCCGGGCGCTCAGCCGGGCGGGCGGCGTATCCTTCCCTCCTTCGCCGGCCGACCCACGGAGGGCCGGGCGGATCGCCAGCCGCGGCATGGCCCGCGGGACCCGTGCGAGCAAGTCAGGGAGGTTTAGATGCCCCGTAACGTCCGAGGTGCGCTCCTGCAGGCCAGCTGGACCGGCGACAAGGAGTCGATGATCCAGAAGCACGAGGGCTACGCCCACGAGGCCGCCAAGCAGGGCGCCCAGGTGATGCTGTTCCAGGAGCTGTTCTACGGCCCCTACTTCTGCCAGGTCCAGGATCCGCAGTACTACGGCTACACCGAGCTCATCCCCGACGGCCCCACCACCGCCCGGATGCAGGCGCTGGCGAAGGAGACCGGCATGGTCCTCGTGGTGCCCATGTACGAGGAGGACAGCGACACCAGCGGCATCTACTACAACACCGCGGCGGTGATCGACGCCGACGGGTCGTACCTGGGCAAGTACCGCAAGACCCACATCCCCCACGTGAAGGGCTTCTGGGAGAAGTACTACTTCCGCCCGGGGAACCTGGGCTACCCGGTGTTCGAGACCGCGGTCGGCCGGGTGGGCGTCTACATCTGCTACGACCGCCACTTCCCCGAGGGTGCGCGGGCCCTGGGCCTCAACGGGGCCGAGATGGTGTTCATCCCCGTCGGCCACGTCCCGCGGCCTGTCCGAGTACCTGTGGCGGATCGAGCAGCCCAGCCACGCGGTCGCCAACGGCTACTTCGTGGGCACCATCAACCGGGTGGGCATCGAGCCCCTGGGCGACGACGACTTCTACGGCCAGAGCTACTTCTGCGATCCCCGCGGGCAGCTCATCGGCGGCGCGGCCTCCGCGCACGACGAGGAGCTCGTCATCCGGGACATGGACCTCGACCTCGTCCAGCAGGTCCGCCAGACCTGGCAGTTCTACCGGGACCGCCGCCCGGAGATGTACGACGACCTGGTCGAGCTCTAGGAGGGGCCAAACGGCACTGCGCGATACCGGAGGCAGGTCCGGTATGATCCCGCGCGGCTCGGCTGTCATGGAGGAGGACAGCCGAGCCGCCTGATTCTCCCGGAGCTCCCCGCCAGGAGGACACGATGCGCTTCGGCTTCACGCTCAAGCCCGACCACACGATCGAGCGCACCATCGCGCTGACGAAGCAGGCCGAGGCCGCCGGCTTCGAGTACGGATGGCTCTTCGACAGCCACGTGCTGTGGCGGGATCCGTACCCGTTGCTGACGCTGATGGCCCAGGCAACGACGACGCTCCGCCTTGGGACGTGCGTGACCAACCCGGCCACCCGGGAGCCAACCGTCACGGCGTCCGCCCTGGCCGTCCTGAACGAGCTCTCCCGCGGGCGCATGGATCTGGGCATCGGACGTGGCGACTCCGCCCGCCGCGTCCTGGGCAAGGGGCCGACCTCCATGAAGGACCTCGAGCAGGCGGTCCACGTCATCCGGGCACTGGCCGAGGGCCGCGGCATCGAGTTCGAGGGCACGATGCTCGAGCTGCCCTGGAGCGCCGGGCACCGCCTTCCCGTCTGGATCGCCGGCTACGGGCCCGTAGCGCTCAAGCTGACCGGGCGCATCGCCGACGGCGCGATGCTCCAGATCGGCGACCCCGACCTGATCCGCTGGTTCAGCTCACAGGTGCGCGAGTCCTCCGTGGCGGCCGGGCGCGACCCGAACGCCGTCTCGGTCATGGCTGCGGCGCCGGCGCACGTGGGAGATCTCGCCGATGGCCGCGACCGCACGCGCTGGTTCCCGGCCCTGGTGGGCAACCACGTGGTGGACCTGGTCAACAAGTATCCCCGCGAGGATCTCCCGGCGGAGCTCACGGCCTACGTCCGCGACCGCGAGGGATACGACTATCTCCACCATGCCGAGGTTGACAGCTCCAACGCCTCCTTCGTGACCGACGAGATCGTGGACCGGTTCTGCCTCGTGGGATCCGTGGAGCATCACATCGCGCGCCTGCGAGACCTGGCCGAGGCGGGAGTGGACCAGTTCAACCTGTACCTGATGAACGGCAACGAGGAGGAGCAGCTGGCGATCTACGGCCGCGAGATCATCCCCGCCCTCAAGGACGTCGCACCGACCCACGCCTGAGGCCCGGCGGGCAGGCACACACAGGACGGCGGCGGGCGCAACCCCCACGGCATGCTCGCGGGCCGAACGCCGGTGCAGCGCCGCACCGGTGCCCCGCCAGGGCAGGGACTCCGCAGGTGCGACATGCGCTCCGGTGGGGTGCAGTGAGGGTCCGGGGGCCGGAGGTCACCCTCGACCAGACACGTCCCGGCAGCCACACTCTGCCCTGCTGGAGGTGCCCGTGTCGTCGCTGTCGCTGTTCCGTCGTCGTGATCCCTGGTGGGAGGCGGATGGTCCGGCCGCACGCCGCGCCCACCGGCGGCGGCGCCTCGTGGCGGGCCTCGCTTTCGCCGCCTCGGTGGGCGCCGTCGCGGGCGCGGGCTTCGCATGGTCGATCGCGCTCGGCATCGCGGCCTCCATCGGCGTACAGGCCAGGCTCCCCTTCGGCTGACCGCGAGCGGCCCTCGCAGAGGGACGGCCGCCTCGGTACGATGTCCTCACGTGGAGTGTCCCCGTGCCGGCCGTGGCCGGCGGGATCCAAGCGCGAGGAGCAGCCAATGCGCACCCTGATCATCAACGGCACGATCGTCACCGCGGATGGCTCGTACCCGGCGGATGTCCTCGTCGATGGGGAGGTCATCGCGCAGATTGGCACGGACCTGGCCGCGGCGGGCGTGACGGCCGATGAGACGATCGATGCCACCGGGAAGTACGTGATCCCGGGCGGCATCGACGCCCACACCCACATGGAGCTGCCGTTCGGCGGCACCTTCGCCAAGGACACCTTCGAGACGGGGTCGCGCGCGGCCGCGTTCGGCGGCACGACGTCCATCGTGGACTTCGCCGTCCAGGCCAAGGGCCAGGCCCTGCGAACGGGCCTCGACGTCTGGCTCGCCAAGGCCGAGGGCAACACCGTCATCGACTACGGCTTCCACATGATCATGTCCGACGTCAACGACGCCACGCTGGCCGAGATGGACCAGGTGGTCGCCGATGGCGTGCCCGACTTCAAGCTGTTCACGGCGTATCCGGGCGTCTTCCTCTCGCCCGACGACCACATCTTCCGTGCGATGCAGCAGACCCGCATCAACGGCGGGATGATCATGATGCACGCCGAGAACGGCCCGGTCATCGACGTCGTCGCGGCCCAGCTCATCGCCGAGGGCAAGACCGACCCGTACTACCACGGGGTCGCCCGCTACCCCATCTTCGAGGGCGAGGCCACCGGCCGGGTGATCCGCCTGGCAGAGGCTGCCGGGGTGCCGGTCTACATCGTGCACATGTCCTCGAAGGACGCCCTGGACGAGCTCCGCGCGGCCCGTGATCGGGGTGCCATGGCGTTCGCGGAGACCTGCCCGCAGTACCTGTTCCTCAGCCTTGACGACATGGGCAACGGCTTCGAGGGCTCCAAGTTCGTCTGCTCGCCGCCGCTCCGCCCGGCCGATCCGCACTGGGAGGAGCTCTGGAACGGCCTGCGCAAGGGCGATCTGAGCGTGGTGGGCACGGACCATTGCCCGTTCGACTTCCACGGCCAGAAGGAGCTGGGTCGCGGCGACTTCCGAAAGGTCCCCAACGGCCTGCCGGGCGTCGAGGACCGCGTGGACCTGGTCCACGACGGCGGCGTCGTCGGCGGCCGCATCTCCAGGGAACGCTGGGTTGACGTGATCTCAACCGGCCCGGCGAAGATGTTCGGGATGTATCCCCGGAAGGGTGCGATCGCCGTTGGCAGCGATGCGGACATCGTGGTCTACGATCCGAACCGCACGCGCGTGATCAGCGCCAAGACGCACCACATGGACGTGGACTACAGCTGCTACGAGGGCCGCACCGTGCAGGGCGCCTCGGACGTGGTGATGAGCCGCGGCACCATCGTCGTGAAGGACGGTGAGTTCACCGGGCGCAAGGGCCACGGCCAGTACATCAAGCGCGGCCTCGCGGACTACGCCCGCCTCTCCTGAGCGCGGGGCGCGCGGCGCCTGGGGCCGGCGGCGGAGCCGGCCGCGGCGTCAGCTGGGCCGCCGGGCGCTCAGCTGGAGCAGCCGACGCAGTCTTCGGCCTGCAGACCGAGGGCCTCGCGGGCCTTGGCTTCGTCATCGACGCAGAACGCCATCTCGATGACGCCGGGCTTGCGGCCGGCCTGGATGACGCCCGTCACGAGCACGCCGGCCTGGGCGAGCTTCTGGCTGACCTCGCCCAGCGAGCCGGGCTCGTCCGGGATCTCGACCATGATCGGCTCGCCCTCGATGAACTCGTGGCCGCTGCCCTGGATGACCTCGCGCGCCGCATCGTCGTCTGTCGTGGTCAGGAACATGCACTGGAGCGGCCCGGCGCCCACGCACGCGACGTGGTGGATCTGGACGCCTCGTGCCGCGAAGTTCTTCACGAGGCGGGAGAGCTCGCCCGGATGGTTCTCGAGCTGGACGACGAACTGGCGGGCCATGGACGCTCCTCCGGGGCGGACGCGGTGGTTGTTGCCAGCCTCGGCCCCGCGCCCCGGCGCGGACAGTGCCGTCCGGGGGGATCTGATCCCACGGCACGCCGGGCCCGGGAGGCCAAGCGATCCATATCGCTCGATACTGGCGGGCCGGACGGCATAGATTCGGGGCCGGAGCAGCCACCGCCAGGGAGCCAGCCATGTTCGTGACCCTCGTCCACTGCCACGTCAAGCCCGAATGCACGGACGCGTTCATCGACGCGACGCGCGCCAACCACGAGGCCTCCACCCGGGAGGACGGCAACATGCGGTTCGACGTGATCCGCTCCGTGGAGGACCCGACCCGGTTCGTCCTGTACGAGTGGTACACGGACGAGGCGGCGGCCCAGGAGCACAAGACGACGCCGCACTACGACGCCTGGCGCGAGGCGACCGCCGACTGGTTCGCGGAGCCACGGGTCGGCGTCCGGTACGTGGGGCTGTTCCCCGAGACGGGAGCGGGCTGAGCGTCGTGGTCGCGCCGTTCTCGCTGGGGCGTGTGCCCAGGATCAGCTTCGGAGCCGGCGGTTTCGGGCGCGTGCCCGAGATCGTGGCGGGCCACGGGCGACGGGTACTGCTCGTGGCCGGCGGTCAGTCCCTGGCTGCATCCGGGCGGCGGCAGACGCTTCTCGCGGGACTGGCTGCCGCAGGGGTGACCGTGGTGGGCGAGGTGGCCGTGAAGGATGAGCCGTCGCCGGCGGTCGTGGACGCGGCCGTGGCGGCGCACCGGGGCGCCGGGGTCGACGTCGTGTTGGGGGTGGGCGGCGGCTCCGTGCTGGATGCGGCAAAGGCGATCGCCGGGCTCCTGCACTCCGGCGCCAGCGTCGTCGAACACCTGGAGGGGCTGCCCGGGATGCGTCCCTACGCCGGGCCCGCGGTCCCGTTCGTGGCCGTGCCCACGACCGCAGGAACCGGCAGCGAGGCCACGCGCAACGCGGTGATCAGCGAGCGGGGTCCCGCCGGCTACAAGCGATCCTTCCGTGACGAGCGACTGGTCGCGGCTGATGCGGTTGTGGACCCGGACCTCCTCGCCGGCAACGACCCGGAGCGGATCGCGACCAACGGGATGGACGCGCTCACCCAGCTGCTGGAGGCGTACACGTCGCTGCGCGCGGGGCCGCTGACCGACGCGCTGGCGCTGTCCGGGCTGGCGGCGGCACGGGACGGGCTGGTTGCCTGGCACGCGGACCCGGACGGGCCGGGCGCCGGCAAGGCTCGGTCCCGCATGGCCTACGCGGCGCTGCTCTCCGGGATCTGCCTGGCCCACGCGGGCCTGGGCGCGGTCCACGGGTTGGCCTCGCCGCTGGGTGCCCAGTTCCCGGTCCCGCACGGTGCGGCCTGCGGCGCGACCCTGGGGGCGGTCACGGCCGTGAACATCGGGGCACTCGCCGAGCGTGATCCGGCGTCACCATCGCTGGCCCGGTATGCGGCACTGGGGCGGCTGCTGGCCGGCCTGCCGGAGATGACCGACGGGGCCGAGGCGCGCGGCGCGCTCATCGTGACCCTCAGCGCCTGGACGGCGGCGCTCCGCGTCCCGCGCCTGCGGGCGTTCGGCGTCGGGGAGGGCGACATCCCGGCGATCGTCGCGGACTCGCGTGGCAGCTCGATGAAGACGAACCCCATCGTGCTCACGGACGAGGAGATCACCGGGATACTCACCGCGGCAATCTGAGGCTATCGACAGGCGGGCCCGCCGGACCGCAGGCCGACGATCAGATCCTCGGGCGCGACGACGGTTTCGGCCAGGCCGGTTCGCCCTCGCCCGAGGGTCCGGCGGTCCCGAGGCCATCGGTAGCCGCTCCCCCACCCCGCCGGCGGCTCGCCGCCTCCACGGCCAGCAGCACGATCGCAACCGTCGCGATCACCAGGCTGACGACCTGTTCCATGCCCAGCCGTCCCAGGACCGAGGGGTCTCGCCAGGTCGAGGCCACGGCGGCCCGGGCGATCGCCCAGAGCGCGATGCCCAGCAGGAACGCAGCACCGGTCCGCCGGGCGAACGCGCCCCGCGCCAGGAGGATCATCATGAGCAGCAGGACCCCGGTCGTGGCCAGGGCCTCGTACAGCTGGGCGGGGTGCGCCGGGATCTCCGGGGAGGGCGATCCCCACGGGCCCGGTCCGAGGTAGGCAGTCGCCCATTGCCCGTCCCACTCCAGGCCCTGCCCGCTCCCGCCGAGGGCCATCGCGACCTTGCCCGCGGCGAGCGCCAGCAGGAGCGGCAGCACCAGGGCGTGCATCCAGCGGCCGATCGGGGCCCCCAGCAGCCCCGCCACGATGGAGGCCGTGACCAACCCGCCCACGACCGCCAGCGAGAGCGAGAGCCCGCCCTGCGATGGGTCCAACAGGGCCGCAGGGTTCGCCTGGTAGTAGTCGAGGTGGAGCAGCGCGTACCCCAGTCGCCCGCCGATCACGGCCCCGGGCACGGCCGCGACCGCCACGTACAGCAGATCGTCGGGTCGCAGGTGGTTCGGTGCGTCCTGGTCCGGTTCGTCGCCGGCATCATCGGGCGAGCGGGTGACGTCCACCGGCGTCCGTTGCGCGATCCGCGCCGCGACCACCAGGCTCGCGAATATGACGACCGCCAGCGCGATCGTGTCCAGGCGCACGGCGAAACCCGCGATCGTGACGATCGGCGAGTAGGCTAGCGGGATGAACGGATGGAAGGGGACCAGGGGCAGCACGACGGGGGCAGTCTACCGGCCCGGTGCCGCGGGGCGGGAGCCTGGCGCCCGAAGCATCGGGAACCCAGCGCCCGGCTCCCGACGTCCGGGGGACATGCGTACTGCCAGAACCACGCCCGCTCGCCGGCTCCTGCTCACCCTCACGGTCCTCGCCGCGGCGACGATTGCCTGCTCGGGCAACCCTGCCGCTCCCGGGGCCACCAACCTCGCGGCCCCGTCTGCCGAGGCATCCGCGGCGGGGCTGCCCGCCGAGACCGGCGCCCCGGAGCCCACGACTGTGCCCGCCGCCACGCCGGACCGCATCATCCCGAGGGTCTCGATCCCTCCCGGGCCGGGCGTTGACGGCGAGGTCCCCGCCGACATCCTCGACGCCGTCGTATCGGATGCTGCCACCCGCACCGGCGTGGCCGTCGAGGACGTCGCCATCGTCACCCAGAGGGCGGTCGCCTGGCCGAACGGCGCCCTCGGCTGCCCGCGCCCCGGGGTCATGTACACGCAGGCGATCGAGCCCGGCTACCAGGTGGTCGTGGAGGCCGGGGGTCAGCGCCTCGACTACCGCGTGGGCTCCGCCGGGATCCCCAGCCTGTGCGAGAACCCGCCCGGACCGGGCTGATCCGGCCCGCTCCGGGCGCGCTTCCCGGGGGCGCCACGACCTACCACTGCGAGCTGGCGCAACCCCCGCGAATCGACGAGCCCCCGGCCGTGCGGCCGGGGGCTCGTCTCGTTGACCGCCGATCGCGAGGCGACCGGCCTGGGGCTCAGCGTCCCTTCTTGTGGTCGTCCCTGTGCCCGGCGGCGGGGAGCTTCACGATGTTGGCCTGGCTGGCACCGTTGGCGTCGTCGAGCGAGACCACGAGCCAGCCCTTCACTGCCGGGTTGGAGCGGTCGGCCTGCACCGGGACTGACACCTTCGCCTTCGGGGCGACGTACACGAAGTCTCCCGTGGTCTGCGCCGGCGCGAAGGCGTCGAACGCCCCCGCCTTCGCCGTCACGTCCACGAGGCCCGTGAACCCGTCGTAGGCCTCCACCCAGTACGTGAACGAGCCGCTCCCCTCGGCCAGGCCGAGATCGCTGGCGAGTGCCGGCAGGATCAGGGTGGAGCCGTTGAGCGGCGCATCCGCCAGCCAGCCGTCCACCAGGTCCCAGCTGGCGTCGAAGATCAGGCTGAGGTACAGCCCGTCGTAGGCGCCGCCGAAGACGAGCCCGTCATCGATGCCGACCACGTAGCGGTCGGGGGCCCCGTCGCCGTTCGTGTCGACCGCGATGTCGACCTCGTGTGGTGCGGCGGTGCTGAAGCGGTCCCACATGTTGACCGCGAACTGGATGCCGCGATCGGTTGGATCGTCCCACCCAAGGACCGACGTCGGGTACGCCTGGACGCCGACCGCGCGGATGTCGGTTCCGTTGAGGCCGTCGCCGCGCGCATCGGTTGCGCCGAGTGCGTAGGTGTCGGCGTAGCCGCCGTGGACACCGCCGTTCTTGAGCGCGAGGACCGTGTCCACGATGGATCCCGTGGTCTTGGTCTTGCCCGCCTCGACGTCGATCCTGGACAGGCCGCGCGGGACCAGGAGGTACGGGACGCGCAGGGCGAAGTAGCCAGCGCGGCTCGTCTGCGGGGTTGCGGTGACGACGCCCGCCATCGAGGTCAGGCCACCGAAGTCACCGGTCATGAACTGGTCGGCGGACGGCAGGGCAGCCACCTGGGTCTTCGACAGGGATGCCCGGATCTTGACCGTCTTCGAGTGGCGTCCCTCGACCTTGACCCTGGACGGGGAGATGGTCACGAGGGGGGACGACGCCGTGAGCTTGTACCAGACGTCCCGCGAACCGGTGTTCGTGATCGTGATCGTCTTGGTCTCGCTGTAGGAGCCGTCGATCTGCTCGTAGCCGAAGCTGAGGCTGGCGGTCTTGTCGCTGGTCGTCGCAAGGCCGAGGGTGGCGACCGCGCGGTCGACCTGGATCACGCCGGAGCCGGCGCGGAGCGGGTCGTACCCGGCGATCTTGGCGGAAGAGGCATCGGCCGTGTTGGACAGGGCGGCCTTCACCTTGAGCGGTGACCAGGTCGGATGCGCCTGGCGGACCAGCGCGGCGGCCCCCGAGGTCATCGGGGCGGCCATCGACGTGCCGGAGTACGTCGTTCCGTTCCAGCCGCTGCCGTTCAGTGCAGACAGGATGTTGACGCCCGGCGCTGCAACATCGGCCTTGAGCCAGCTGTCACCCCAGCGCGGGCCGGAGGAGCTGAAGTCCGCGATCTGCTGGTAGGTCGGGTTGGCGACGCTGCCCGCGGGGGCGAGGGTGACCGTCGCGCCCTCGTTCGCCAGCAGGGTCGGTCCGAGGGTCCGGTTCACTCCGATCATCGGGATCGTGAACTCCTCGGGGTTGTAGCCGATGAACGTCGGCAGGCTGGTGTCGGTCGTGTCGGGTCCGAATCGGTTCACGTCGATGATCCCGATCGCGCCCGCCGCCTGGGCCGCGGCACCCTTGTCCACGAAGACGCAGGTACCGCGCCTGATGACGACGATCTTGCCGACCGAGGCGGCGCCGTAGTCGGACGCATCGCAGCCCTCCGAGAGGCCGTCGAACGGGCCGGTCACGACGTGGAGCTCGCCCGTGACGGGAAGCGCCGGGTAGGCGTTCTGGTTGTTGCCCGAGATATCGGCGCCGGCCGGCAGGTCGACCGTGGCCATCGGGATCGCCGGGAAGGCGTCGAGGGCGGCCACGCTGATGGCCTTGGTGGCGGCAGCCGGGGCGCCGGTGATGTAGGGGACCGTGCTCTCGTTGCCGGCGGATGCGACGACGACGACGCCCGTGTCCACGAGCGCGTTGGTCGCGACCGCGTCCGGGTCCGTGTTGGACCCGAACGGCGCCCCGAGCGACATGTTGACCACGTCGATGGCGTCGGCATGGGAGGCGTTGTAGGCGGCCACCCACTCCAGGGCGTCCACCACGAGGTTGGTGGAGCCCTCGCAGCCGAAGACCTTGAGGGCCACGAGCTTCGCCTCGGGGGCGACGCCCGGGCTCACGACGAAGGCCGTCGGATCACTCAACGTGGCGCTGTTCCATGGCCCCGTGTACGTGTCGTGGGCGGCGGTCACGCCCTGGCCGGCGGCCGTGCCCGAGACATGCGTGCCGTGGCCACCGCAGTCGATCGGATCATCGTCCGGGACGGGTGTGAGCGCGGGCGACCCGGAGGGAGCACCGGCGTCGTAGGCGTCGCCGGCAAAGTCGTAGCCGGCGATGACCTTCGCGGTCGGGAAGGACTCGCCCACCCCATTGAAGGTGGCATGCGTGTAGTCGATGCCGGTGTCGATGACCGCGATCGTCTGGCCGGCGCCGGTTGCGCCGCCCGTCTGCCACGCGGTGGGCGCTCCGACGTATGGGACGCCGTTGCTGTTGGTCAGCTCGTAGGTGCGCAGCGACCGGATGGCGACCACTTCGGGGATGGCTGCCAGGGCGGCCAGGCGACTGCCCGCGGCCTTCACCTTGATGCCGTTGTAGGCGTACTGGTAACGGGCCTCCACGTGTCCGCCGGCGGTGCGGATCTTGCCGTCGAGGCCCTTCTGGCCGGCGCGGATCTCGGTGGCGCGCGTTCGCTGCTGGGCCTTGCTCAGGCCGACCACCTCGAGGGCGGGGTCTGCCGCGAGCTGGAGCACCACGGTGACCTGGCGCTTGCTGTCGGCCATGAACGGCCTGAACGCCGGATCGACCTTGGCCAGCTCGGCGCGCTGGATCTGGCGGGTGGGTGAGCCGGCCACGGCCGTCGCTGGGATGATCCCGGCCACGAGCACCGCCGAGGCCGCGAGTGCGGCCAGAAGCCTCCGGTACATGGTCCTCCCTCAGGCAACGCCTGGTCTTCTCTGCGCCGAGGGGCCGGCGCAACCATCTGAACCGGATCCGTGCCCAGGACGGGTCCGAGCCACGTGCTGCCGGGGGGCGCTCCCCCGGCTCATGGGCGATGGTACTTCGTCACCAGATCGACGCGTCGGGGCGCGTTCGACATTCCCGCGTATGCCTGCAACTGGATGGTGCGCCGCGGCACCACATATCAGGCCGGGAGCGCTGCCACCAGCTCCTTGACGGCGGCCGCGGACTTCTGGAACGCGGCCTGCTCATCGGGCGTGAGCGTGATCTCGAACACGCGCTCGAGACCGTTCCGCCCGAGAACCACCGGCACGCCGACGAACAGCCCGTCCACGCCGAACTCGCCCTGGAGGAGCACCGCACACGGGAGGACGCGCTTGCGGTCCCGGAGGATCGCGTCGACCATCTCGAACGTGGAGGCGGCCGGGGCGTAGAACGCGGAGCCCGTCTTGAGCAGCGCGACGATCTCCGCGCCGCCGTTGGCCGTCCGGTCCTCGAGCGCCTTGACGCGGTCGGCCGGGAGGAGCTCCGTGATCGGCACGCCGGCCACGGTGGAGTAGCGGGAGAGCGGCACCATCGTGTCGCCGTGGCCGCCGAGGACGAACGCGTGGACATCCGCGACGGACACGCCCATCTCCAGGGCGATGAACGTCCGGAACCGGGCCGAGTCAAGCACGCCGGCCATACCCAGCACGCGCTCGCGCGGGAAGCCCGAGGCCGTGAACGCGACGTGGCACATGACGTCGAGCGGGTTGGTGACGACGATGAGGATCGCGTCCGGCGACGCCGCGGCCGCCGCCTTCACCACGCTGCCGACGATGCCGGCATTGGTGGCGATGAGGTCGTCGCGGCTCATGCCCGGCTTGCGGGCGATGCCGGACGTCACCACGATGATGTCCGAGCCGGCGGTGTCCGCGTAGTCGTTGGTGCCGATCACACAGGCGTCGTGACCGACGACCGGCGCCGCCTCGGCGAGGTCCAGGCCCTTGCCCTGGGGCAGGCCCTCGACGATGTCCACGAGCACGACGTCGGCCAGGCCGGCCTCGGCGATGCGCTGCGCGGTCGTGGCGCCGACGTTCCCGGCGCCGATGACGGTGACCTTGTTGCGAGCCATGGTGCGTTGCTCCTCGGGTATCGGTAGGGACCTGGAGTTGCGGGCCGAGCTCAGCCCTCGGCGGTCATGTCCGCGTCAACCGCGACCGGCCCGGCGTTGCGGATCGCCTCGGAGACGCCGTCGGCGTACTTGGCGAAGTTGTCGTGGAACATCCCGGCGATCTTGCGGGCCGCCCGGTCGAAGGCGGCCGTGTCGGGCCACGTGTTGCGCGGAATGAGGACCTCGTCCGGGACGCCGGGGACGGCGACTGGCACCGCGACCCGGAAGACCGGATCCATGACCGTCTCGACGCCGTCGAGGTCGCCGTTGATGGCCGCCCGGACCATGTTCCGGGTATGGGCGATGTTCATCCGGTGCCCCGTTCCGTAGGGGCCGCCGGTCCAGCCGGTGTTGACCAGCCAGACAGGAACGTCGAACTGCTCCAGGCGATCCACGAGCATCGCCGCGTACTCGCCCGGGTGGCGCGGCAGGAACGGGGCGCCGAACCCGGCCGAGAACGTGGCGGTGGGCTCCTTCACGCCGATCTCGGTGCCGGCGAGCTTGGCCGTATAGCCGCTGATGAAGTGGTACGCCGCCTGCTCGCGCGTGAGCCGGCTGATCGGCGGCAGCACGCCGAAGGCATCGGCCGTGAGGAAGACCACGTTCTTCGGGCCCGGGGCGACGCCCGTGGGATCCGCGTTGCCGATGAAGTGGAGCGGGTACGCGGCTCGGGTGTTCTCGGTATACCGCTCCGAGTCGAGGTCCAGCTCGCGGGTCTCCGGGATCATGTCGGTGTTCTCGAGGATCGTCCCGAAGCGTTTGGTCGTCGCAAAGATGTCCGGCTCGTACATCGAGGACAGGCGGATCGTCTTGGCGTAGCAGCCGCCCTCGAAGTTGAAGGTGTAGCCGTCACCCCAGCCGTGCTCGTCATCGCCGATCAGGCTCCGGAGCGGGTCGGCCGAGAGGGTGGTCTTGCCGGTCCCGGAGAGGCCGAAGAAGACGCACGCGTCGCCGTCCCTGCCCACGTTGATCGAGGAGTGCATCGGGAGCACGCCCTCGTCCGGCATGAGGTAGTTCATGACGGTGAAGGCCGACTTCTTGATCTCGCCCGCGTACATCGTGCCGACGATGATGACCTCCATCCGCCGCAGGTGGAGGAGGATCGCCGTGCCGGTCCGGGTGCCTTCGGTGGCCGGATCCGCCTGGAAGCTGGGCACGTTGATGATCGTGAAGTTCGGGAGGAAGGACGCGAGGTCCTCCCGAGGCGGCCGGCGGAAGAGGTTGCGCGCGAAGATGCTGGCCCAGGCGGTCTCG
Organism: uncultured Chloroflexia bacterium; assembly: GCA_963770795.1. Lineage (GTDB taxonomy): Bacteria > Chloroflexota > Limnocylindria > Limnocylindrales > CSP1-4 > CAIXZV01. Next base: position 186,388 of record CAVYQR010000007.1, on the reverse strand, counting down.
GTGTAGACGCGGAGGCTGCGGCGATGCTGCGGGTGGGCGCCGATGTACATGTCCTGCGCGTACAGCTGCCTGTCCGCCACGTAGTCAACGAGGCGGGCGCGGAGCCGGTCGTAATGCTCCTCGCTGATCTCGTGGTTGACGTCACCCCACCAGACCTTGTCCTGGCTCCACGGCTCGCGGACCACGAACTTGTCCTTCGGCGAACGGCCGGTGTGGTGCCCGGTCCGGACGACGAGCGGGCCCTCGGCCGCGATCGTGCCCTCGGCTGCCCGGATCGCGTGCTCGTACAGCTCGGCGACGGGCAGGTTGGCGATCACGGTGCCGCCGATGGCGGTTGGGACGGGGGACGTCAGCGACAAGATCGGCTCCTCGACTGCGCGGCGGGCACGGGAGCCCGCGGTTGCTCGTGACCGGCCGCGCGTGCCGCGGGCGTCGCGCCCGGGGAGTCGGCTTCCACAGTCAAAGGTTGCGATTCGGTTTCAAGTCATTGTACCGGGTCGCGCAGCAACTGGGAGCGGGTCACCCGGGCAGCAAGGTCGCCGCTCCAGCGGGCTGAGACGTCGGTCCGGCCTACCGGAAGAGCGTGGTGAGCCGCGTCCCGCGGAGCCTGGCTCCGGGCGGCGGCAGCACGGCGAGGTGAGCGCTGAGCACGGCGTCCGCGGTTGCCGCGTGGAACCCGTCCGCGATCCGGTGCGCGAGCCGCCGCTCCGCGCCGGATCCGGGTTCCGGGGCAGCTTCGGGCACGGGGTCGCCGTCGGCTGCGGCAAGCTCCTGCCACGTTGCGGGCTCGGCGATCCGGAAGGCGATCCGGCGGCCCAGGTAGAGCAGATCGGTGCCGCCGATAACGACTGGGACGATGGCAGCCCCGGTCCGCAGGGCGACATACCCGATGCCCGGCGAGATCGGACGCGCGGTCCCGGGCGGCACGGGGAACCCCGACTCCGGGAACAGCATGAACACGGCGCCGGCGCGGGTCACCTCCCCCGCAGCGGCCATGTGGGTCGCGAAGGTCCGTGGGCCCCCGTGCGACGGGATGGGCAGGATGCCGCCGACCTGCCGGACGATCCAGCGTCGGAGGGGCGAGCGCGCCATGGTCCGCGCGTCGCCGAAGAACACGAGCCGCGGCTCCGCTGGCAGCCAGCCCCACGGGAGGAACGGGTCGACCCACGTACGGTGCGGTATCCCGGCGAGGATGTAGCCGCCGGCGCGGCGACCGTCAGGCGTCCGCGGCAGGTGCTCGAGGCCGGACACGATCACCCGGAACCCGAGCGCCGCGCCGGCGATCCGCCACACCACCCGCAGCAGCCGGTAGGCGACGCCCGCCCGGGGTGATGCCTTCCCCAACAGTCCCGCCGGCAGCTCCGGGATGCCGGGCGGATCGGGCTCGGGAGCGCGGGGCACGGGTCAGTCCTCTTCGTCCCGGTCCAGCCGGCCGGGCCGCAGGAACAGCCAGGTGAGTCGTCGGCGGAGCCGTCGCGGATGGTTGGGGGGGTCCACCGTCCCGGGCTGGAGTTCCTCGACGGCGGGGCCCAGCATGGCCTCGAACGCTGCCGTGACGCGGCGGGCGAGATCCAGCTCCTCGCGGGAACCCTCCTCGGGCAGCGTTCCGTCCCAATCCGCGCCGAGGATCTCCCGGGCGCTGGTCGGCGGCAGGACTCGGGTCGCCATCCGGCGGCCGACGTATAGCTCCTCCGTGCCGGCGATGGCCAGCGGCACGACGGGTGCGCCGGTGCGGAGCGCGATCAGGGCCGCCCCATTGCGGAACGGACCGATGCGGCCGGGCGGCCCGCTCACGGTTCCCTCGGGCATCTGGACGAAGACGGCGCGATTGGCGAGCACGGCTCGGGCCGAGGCGACGTGCTTGTCCACGCCCACGCCACCGCGCCAGACAGGCAGCAGCCCGCCGAGGCGGTGGATCAGCCTCTCCCGCCAGCGGGCGGTGAAGGTGGACGGCCCGCTGCCCAGGAACCAGGCCCGTGGCTGCACCGGCAGCGCGTGGATCACCACGAACGGGTCCATCCAGCCGCGGTGGGCGGCCCCGATCAGCAGGTACCCGCCGCGCGGGAGCAGCTCCTGGCCGGACGTGCTCACGCGGAAGCGGAAGAGGCCGAACAGGATGAACCGCGCCAGCAGGCGGAGTGCGCGGTACAGGAGCGACGCCTTGGCCTCGGGCTCGCGACCCAGCCAATCCAGGCCCTCGCGGGCGCTTCCGTCGCCGCGAGCCGCGGCCAGGGCCTCGGGCGAGAGCCGGGCCGGGGGCGGGCGCCGGCGCTGCCTCGCCGGTCCGGGGGCGGCCCCTTCAGTCGGCTCGAGCCGATCCGTCTCCGGGCTCGGCGGGTCCACCGGGCTCGCCGGGGCCACCGGGCTCGCCGGGTCCACCGGGCTCGTCTGGCTTGGCGTGTCCATCGGCCTCCTCGTCGACATCGATCCAGTCGTCGTCATCATCGGCTTCGACGCCCCCATCGACGACGGAGGCATCGACGACGGGCTCCGGCGGATCGCCCCAGCGGTCGCCCTCAGCGCCAGGCCGATGCCGGAACGCCAGCACCGCGAGCGCCCCGACGATCACCACGACCGACACCAGCATCGCGGTCGGGATGCCGAGGAACGTCCAGTTGCCCGTCCGCAGCGTCTCCAGCGCGAAGCGCACCACGGCATACCACACCAGGAACATGAGGAACAGGTCACCGGGCCGCATGTGCCGTCCGTACCGACGGGCGATCCAGAGCAGCGTGATCGCGCCCAGGACCCCGCTGAGCGACTCGTACAGGAACAGCGGCTGGAACCCGGTGGTGAGGAGCGGGTACGTCGTGCACGGGTAGGGAGCAACCCGGTGGGCACAGTCGATCGCGATGCCCCACGGCAGATCGGTCGGCGGCCCGTACAGCTCCTGGTTGAAGAAGTTGCCCCACCGCCCGATCGCCTGCATCACGAACAGGCCGGGTGCGATGACGTCCGCCCAGCGCCAGAAGGGCTGGTGCCAGAAGCGGATGAGGACCCACGCCGCCAGCACCCCGGTGAAGATCCCACCGTAGACGCCCAGGCCGCTGTAGGGCGGCAGGATGATCCCGATCAGGTTGTCCTGGTACAGCTGCCACTGGTCGATGACGTGGTACATGCGACCGCCGGCCAGCGCCGCAATCCCGACCACGATGATCCCGTTGTCCACGAGGCGTGCGTTCAGCCCGCGCCGGCGGGCCTCCCGGGTGATGACGAAGTACGCGGCCGCAAGCCCCACCGCGTAGCAGACGCCGTACCAGTAGAGCGGGATCGGACCGACCTGGAGGGCGATCGGATCAGGCGTGATGGGGATCAGGGCCAGCACGGGGGCAAACAGGACGATCAGCAGCATCGAGGGGGGCATCTCGGCGCAGTGTAGCCCGGCTGCGTACCAGGGCCCGCGTCGGCTATCCTCGCCATCGATGCAGTCCTCGTCACGGCGCCGGGCCGCACGCCCGTGAGCGCCGAGTTCAACTGGTGGCTCCTCATCGTCGGCCTGGTCGCCGGCGGCGCCCTCACGTGGCTGGTGATGGCCGATTCGAACCGCCGCGACTCGGAGGTCTCGGACGAGGAACTGGCCGCAGAGGCCGGGTGGATTGCCCGGTCCCTGGACGAGCCACTGCTGGACGCCGATGCCGCCGAGCGCGTGCTGCACGCCCACCGCCGCTACCTGGGCTTCCCGCCGCCGGACCTGCTGGTCGAACCCGGGGACTTGACCCGGCTCGAGGGCCAGCACGCGGCCGCCATCGATCCCGACCCGGTGCAGCCCGCCTGACGTCCGCCAGGCGTCCCCTACTCGTCCCCTACTCGTCCCGTTCAGGAGGGGTCGGCGTCGCTCCGTTCCAGCGGGATCGGCCGTCCCTCAAAGCCGGTGCTGAAGACCACGTCCGTCTCGGTCGAGAAGACGTGCTGCGTGATCTGGACCCGCCGGACGATGGTGCCCAGGTGGTCCATGTTCCTGGCACGGATCTTGAGGATGTAGTCGGCCGCACCGGCGATGTGGTGGCACTCCTCGATCTCGGGGAACACGGCGAACTGCGGCGTGAGATCCACCGCGACAGTCCCCGGCGCCTGGGTCACCCACGTGAACGCCAGCACGGACAGGCCGAGGGCGGACGGGCTCACGTCCGCCGCGTACCCGCGGATGAACCCGCGCGACTCCAACTTCTTGACGCGCTCGTACGCCGATGGGCCCGCCATGCCCACATCCGAGCCGAGGTCCGCGTACGAGCGCCGGCCGTCCACCTGGAGGATGGCCAGGAGCCGCGCGTCGTTGTCGCTGAGCGGATGGTTCTTGGTCACAGGTACCTATTCCTTAGGTGGATCCATTTGCTGGCCTATGGTTCGTAGGTTATGATAGGTACATTCCAAGGGGCATCAGGATGCCGACCCCGCCACTCGTCCGGCGGGACCGTCCGGTCCACGGCAATCCTGCGAAACAGAAATGGTGGACGACGATGGTCATCCTTACCGTGCTCGCTCTCTTCGTGGTGTTCTCGATCGTGATCGTCCTGATGGGTACCGAGGATCCGCGCAGCGCCCCCGAGCCGAGTGACAACCCGGTCCGGTGGGCCGTGTTCGGTCCGCGCTAATCGCGCGTAGCCTACCCCACTGACGCCCCGGTCCTGCCGACCGGGGCGTTCGCGATTCCGGCACCCGTACAATGGCGGCCGACCCGACAGCAGGAGGATCCAGCCGCGGTGACCCGGCCCACGCTCGCGGAACCAGCGGTCGCGGCGATCGCCGCCGGGCTCCCGCTGCGACCGATCCCTGCCCCCAGCATCCGGCCGTGGGCAGGCAGCCGGCTGGGGAAGCCCACCGATCACGTGGGCGAGCTGTGGCTCGCAGGCCCGGACATGCTGGTCGAGACCGCCGCCGGCGACCTGGCCAGCCTCGACGCGATCGCCGCCGCCGCCGGCGACGCCTTCGTGGGATCGGCCGCCCTGCGCATCCTCGGTCCCCGCTTCCCGCTCATCGTCAAGCTGATCGACGCCGCGGAGTGGCTGTCGTTGCAGGTCCATCCTTCGGACGATCTTGCCGCCGAGTTGTGCGGCGTTGAGGCGCTGGGCAAGACGGAGGCATGGCTCGTGCTGGACACGGACCCGGGCGCCGAGCTCATCACGGGACCGGGGCCGGACCTGTCGGAAGCAGACCTGCGTGCGTCGGTAGCCGCCGGCACCCTGGGCCGCAACGATTGCGAGGTTCGGACGGCTACCCCGGGCGACACGCTCCTCATCGAGACGGGCACGCTCCACGCGATCGGCGCGGGCACCTTCGTCTACGAGATCGAGCAGCCATCCGACCTCACGTTCCGCATCTCGGACTGGGGGCGTCCGCCGATACCGGGACGGTCGCTGCACCCGGAGGAGTCGCTCCGCGCGCGTCCGGGCCGATGCCCACGCCGTTGCGGTCGGCCGGGACTGGCAGCTGGACGGCGGCGCCCTCACAGTGCGCGAGTTCCGGCTCGAGATAGCTGCCCTCCCCCGCCCGGTCAGGCGCAACCCCGGCGGCCGGAGCCTCGAGGTCGTGACGGTCATCGACGGCGACGCACTCATCACGGGCGACGGCTGGTCGGAGCGGCTGGCCCGCTGGGAGACGCTCGTGGTCCCCGCCTCGGCGGCCGGCTACCTGATCGAAGGCGACGGCGCCAGCCGGGTCTGCATCGGAAGCGTGCCGTAGGGCGTCCCCCCAGACGCCTGCTGCCGTCGGCTGACGCGGACCGCGCCCGGGTCCGGCCCTACCAGGTCCCCGCGGACCGCCGCCTGAGCTCCGGCACGGTGCCCGCCGGCAGGTGTGCCTCGAGCATGGTGACGCCCGCGGGGCCGACGATCGCGTCGTGGCGCGTCCCGGCCGGCAGCTCGAGACGGTCGCCGGTCATCAGGTCCACTGTGATCCCGCGGGCCGGCATGCCGAACCGGATCGAGCCGATCGCGCAGACCATGACCTTGTCGTACGCGTGCTCGTGGGGCGAGTAGCGGTCGCCCGGCCCGTTGGACCAGGTTCCCGGCTCCAGGCCCTCCGCGGCCAGCCGACCGGCGATCTCCGTGGCGTCCATCCCCTACCCCGAGACCCCGACGCCGATGACCGTGCCCACGGCGAAGGTGACGGCCGCGGCGGCGGCGCCAAGTCCCATCTGGCGGAGGCCGGAGTACCACATGCTGCGGCCCGTCAGCAGGCTGACCATGGCCCCGACCAGGAACAGGGCGCCCAGGCTGAGCGCGAAGCTGAGGACGAAGATCGCCGTGGTGCTACCGAAGAAGTACGGGATCACCGGGATGATGGCTCCGACGCAGAACGCGAGGAACGAGCCGAACGCGGCGCCCCATGGCGAGCCCAGCTCATCCGGGTCCAGGCCCAGCTCCTCGCGGACAAGCGTGTCCAGCGCGGTCTTCGGGTCCTCGAACATCCGGGCCGCGATCGTGTCCGCCTCCTCGCGGGTGAAGCCCTTGGCCATGTAGAGCGCGGCCAGCTCCTTCTGCTCCTCCTCGGGCATCGCCTCCAGCTCTGCCTTCTCGAGCGCAATCTGGCGCTCGAACAGCTCGCGCTGGCTCTGCATCGAGATGTACTCGCCCGCGGCCATGCTGAACGCGCCGGCCAGGAGGCCGGCGATCCCGGCGAGGAGGATGAACGATCCCTGGTCCGAGGCGCCCGCAACGCCCATGACGAGCGCCAGGTTGGACACGAGGCCGTCCGACACGCCGAAGATCGTGGCGCGCAGGGTCCCCGATCGGCCGCTGGTGTGCCAGCGCTCGCCGCGGGCGATGGTCTGCGCTGCCTGAGCGGCGCCCGGCTCGATTCCAGGGTGGGCAGTGGCTGAGACCTCGTCCGCCGGTGTGCGGCGCGCGCGCCGGCGGGATCCCGTCTCCTTGGCCGCCTTCGGCTCGCCGTCCAGGCGCTTCCAGATCTCGGCGTGCTCGCGCTCGTCGGCGGCGATGGCCTCCACGGCCGCGGTCGTCTCCTGCCCTGTGTAGACCGCCTCCTCGTCGCCTTCGATCGCCTTGACCATGTCACTGACGAATCGCGTCCCGAACAGGCGTGCGAGGACGATGACGAAGCGGACCCGCGCCCGCGGACGACCGGCAGGCGGCACGGTCGCGCCCAGCTCCCGGAGGCGTTCCTCCCAGATCGCGGCGTGGCGGCGCTCGTTGCCGGCGATGTGACGGAAGGCGGCGGCGCGCTTCTGGTCCTTCTCCATGGAGGCGAGGGCGTCATACAGGACGATGGCATCCTGCTCGAGTTTGAGGTTCTCAAGGCTGGTCGCGATGTTCACGGTCACAATCTAGCGCCCGTCGCGCGCGACCGGGCCCCGTTCGTGCATTCGCCTACACTCCGGGCCATGATTGCCCTGCCGCCGCTCCGCTACCTGTCCGGTGCCGATGTCGCCGCCGCGATGCCGTCACTGGCCCAACGCCTGGTCCTGGCCGAGCGGACCCTGCGGGGCCTCGCCGGGGGTGCGGAGCTGCCACCCAAGATCGGCGTCCACCCGCGTGCCGTGTCGTCCTTCGCGCACGCGATGCCGGCGTTCCTGCCGGGTCTCGCCGATGACGGGTCGGGCGACCGGCTGGGCATGAAGTGGGTCTCGGGCAACCCGGCGAACAACGAGGCCGGGCTCCAGGGCATCTACGGGCTGCTCATCCTCAACGATCCCGTGAGCACCGCCCCGGTCGCGATCCTGGACGCCGGGCCGATCACCGCACAGCGGACGGCCGCGGTCAGTGGCGTCGCGATCCGGACGTTCGCGCCGCCGGGCGCGCCCGGCGGTGCGCTGCGCGCGGCCTTGATCGGCGCCGGCGTGCAGGGCTGGAGTCACGTGCCGGTGCTCGGGTACGTTCTGCCGGGCGTGGAGCTGGCCGTCTTCGATCGCGACGAGGCCCGGGCCGAAGCGCTCGCGGAGGGCGCGCGCCGGACCCCGGGCATCGCCTCAGCGCGGGTGGCGGGCTCGGCGCGGGACGCCGTTGAGGGTGCGGACGTGGTGATCACCGCGGCGTCATTCGTCGCGCCGCCGGAGCGCCAGGTCATGACGAACGAGTGGCTGACCCCGGACGCGCTGGTCGTTCCCGTGGACTACGCCACCTACTGCTCGGCCGAGGTGGCCCGCGAGGCCTCGCTGTTCGTCGTGGACCACACCGGGCAGTTCCTGGCCAACCGCGAGATCGGCAACTTCGACCGGTACCCGGACCCGGCGGCGATGATCGGCGAGGTCCTGGACGGGGCGCGGCCGGCCGGTCGCGTGGTCGCCACCCACCTGGGCACGGGGCTTACGGACGTGCTGTTCGGCGAGGCGATCCTGACCAAGGCCGAGCAACTCGGGCTGGGCACGATCCTGCTGCGCTGACCAACGGGCGCCGGGGCCCGCTGGTAGCCTGACGCGGCCTGGTCACGAGGAGCGCCACGCCCGGAGCGGCGCACCCGGAGGCCGGACCGGAGGAGGAGCGTTCGGTGGGTCGAGTGCTGCGCGGCGGGCTGGTCGCGATCGTGGTGGTCCTGGTGATCGCCGTCCTCGCTGCAGGCGGCCTGGTGGCGGCCGTGACGGCGGGCGCCCAGCCACAGCTCTCCGGCACGCGCGAGGTGGCAGGCCTCGGAGCAGAGGTGCGGATCTCGCGCGACGAGAGCGGCGTGACCCACATCTCCGCCGATAACCAGCACGACCTGTTCTTCGCCCAGGGCTGGGTCCACGCGTCCGAGCGGATGTGGCAGATGGAGGTCTGGCGCCGCATCGGCGCTGGGCGCCTGTCCGAGCTGTTCGGCGAGAGCCAGGTGGCGACGGATACCTTCGTGCGCACCCTCGACTGGCGCGGCGCGGCGACCCGTGACCTCGAGGTCCTGTCCGAGGACGCGAAGGCCGTCCTCCAGGCCTATGCCGACGGCGTCAACGCCTACCTCGCCGGCCACCCGGGGTCGCTCGGCGCCGCCTTCACGGCGGCCGGTCTGCTGTCCGGCGGAGGAACCGGCCTGGACGGCCTGCGGCCCGAGCCGTGGACGCCGCTGGACACGTTGACCTGGGCGAAGGTCCAGGCGTGGGGCCTGGGCGGGAACATGGACAGCGAGATCTTCCGAATGCTGGTCGATGCGCGCCTGGGCGACCCGGCCCTCACCGACGAGCTGTTCCCCGCCTACTCCGCGGACCAACCGGTCATCGCGGCACCTGAGGATGGCGCCGCGGCCGGCGCCGCTGGAGCCAGCACGACGGCCGGCACCGTCCTGCCTGCCCCCACGGACGGTGGGGCCGGTGCCGCCCTGGCGGCCGATCCCGAGGCCTGGCTCGCGCTCGTACGGGTCGCGAATGCGATCCCGGCCATCGCCGGCCTCGCACCCGCACGCGACCTCGTGAACGACGGCGGCGTCGGTTCCAACAACTGGGTCGTGGCACCGGAGAGATCCGCCACCGGGACCGCGCTCCTCGCAAACGACCCGCACCTCGGCTTCAACATGCCGTCCGTCTGGTACGTCAACGGCCTCCACTGCAGGCCCGTGTCCGCCGCCTGCCCGTACGACGTGGCGGGCGTCACCTTCCCGGGCACGCCGGGCGTGATCGCGGGGCACAACGGTCGCATCGCCTGGGGCGTCACGAACGCGGGCCCGGACGTTCAGGACCTCGTCGAGGAGAAGGTCGATCCCGAGGATCCGACCCGCTACCTGACCGTCGACGGCTCGGCGCCGTTCACCGTCCGGACGGAGACGATCAAGGTCGCAGGCGGCGCGGACGTGACGCTCACCGTCCGCGCAACCTCCCACGGTCCCGTCCTGAACGACGTGGATGCCCGCCTCGCCGACGCGACGTCGCTGTACGCGCTCCGCTGGACGGCGATCGCCATCCCGGACCGGGTGAGCGAGGCGTTCCTCGCCATCGACCGGGCGACCGACTGGACCTCGTTCCGTGACGCCCTCCGCCTGTTCGGGGCCCCCTCGCAGAACTTCGTCTACGCCGATGCCGACGGCCACATCGGGTATCAGATGCCGGGCGCGATCCCGGTCCGGACCGATCCAGCCGACCAGGGCCTGCGGCCGGTCCCGGGCTGGGACGGACGGCACGAATGGGAGGGCTTCGTCCCGTTCGACGACCTGCCGTCCGTCTTCGATCCCCCGTCCGGCCGCATCGTCACGGCCAACAACAAGATCGACGGCGGCCCCGTCTTCCTGGGCGTGGAGTTCGACCGCGGCGACCGCGCCGCCCGGATCACGGAGATGCTGGACGCTGCCGGGACGGGCGTGACGCTGGACACAATGTCCGCCATCCAGGGGGACACGCTCCTGCGCCGGGCCACCCGGCTGATGAGCGGCGTGCATGATCTGGGCCCTGCTCCGACCACCTCCGACGGCCGGGCCGTGCTGGCCGCGATCGGCCGTTGGGACGGCCACTGCGACACGTCATCGGTCGGCTGCTCCGCGTACCTCGTCTTCGAGATGGCCCTGGAACGCGCGCTCTACGACAACGACCTGGGCCCGCAGGCCCGCGACTACATCGGCAGCGACTACGCGCACGACCTGGCCGCCGCCCTTGTCGCGACCCCCGAGGGCCGTGCCTCCGCCTGGTGGGGCGACAGGAGGGCCGGAACGGGCGCCTCCGCCTCTGACGTCGTGTCATCGGCGCTGGACACCGCGGGCTCGTGGCTGCGCCGGGACGTGGGCGCCCCTGCATCCTGGAGGTGGGGCCGGATCCACGGGATCGCGTTCAGGGAGGCCACGCTTGGCGTCAGCGGCATCGGGCCGCTCGAGTGGTACTTCGACACCTCGTCCGTCCCCGTGGACGGAGCAGCCGGCGCCGTGAACAACAACTACTACCGGCTGGGGCGCGGCTACCCGGACCCGGCCGATCCCGAGGCACCCGTGGCGAACACGCTGCAGGAGCTGTTCGACGTCACCAACGGCCCGTCGATGCGGGCCCTGTACGACATGGGCAACCTCGACGCCGGTCGGATCATCACGACCACCGGCCAGAGCGGTCAGCCGTTCAGCAGCCATGCGGCTGACTGGGTGGCCAAGTGGCTCCGCAACGAGACCGTCCCGCTCCCCTTCACCGACCCGGCCGTCGCCCAGGCGTCGGCGGCTCTGCTGGTGCTGCAGCCGGCGCCGTAGCAGAGGACCCTCCCGCATGTCCCGCGACCGAGACATCCTCACCGGAACGCTCGCCGCAATCATCGCCGCAACCCTGTTCGGCATGCTCGGCCCGCTGTCGCGCTTCGGCGCGGAAGCCGGCGTGTCCGGTGTCGCCTTCACCGCCTGGCGGGCAATCCTCGGGGCCTCGTTCCTCGCCGTCCTGATCGTGGGCCGGCGGTCAGCGGGCTCATCGATAGCCTCCGTGCGCGGCCTCTCCCGGCACGGCCGCCTGGCCCTGGCCACGGCGGCTGTCATGGGCGTGACGCTGAACGTGTCGATGTTCGTGGCGTTCGGCATGATCCCCATCGCACTGACGCTGATGCTCTTCTACACGTACCCGGCGGGGGTGGCCGTGGTGGACGTGCTCCTCGGACACGAACGGGCCACGCCGTCGCGCGTCCTCGCGCTGGGCCTCTCGTCCACCGGCGTGGTCCTGGTGCTGGTCGGGGGCATGGGCGGTGACGTGGCGATCGAGCCGCTCGGCATCGTGCTCGGGCTTGTTTCCGGCGCCAGCCAGATCGTGTTCATGACCGTGAGCCGGTCCGGCTACCGGGCCGTGCCTGCCGATGCAGCGACGCTCGTCATCCTCGCGACCTCCGTCGTGGGAGCCTCGTCCATCGCCATCCTCACCGGCGAGGCCGACGCCCTCCTGGCGCCGTTCCAGTCCATCGACCCGTGGCCGTCCATCCTGCTCGCGGGCGTCGCCGGAGCGGGGGTCTCGTCGCTGCTGTTCCTCACCGCGATTCGCAAGATCGGGGGAACCCAGACCGGCGTCCTCATGCTCATGGAGCCGGTCGTGGGCGTGTTCCTCGCCGGCCTCCTGCTGGGCGAGGCGATGGGGCCGATCCAGGCGATCGGCGGCGCGCTGGTGCTGGCCGGAGCCCTCGTCCTCCAGCTGCGCTCCGAGCCCGACTTCGAGGCCGTGGTGGAGACCGCCGCCGGGCCCATCGTCTAGCGCCAGACCCGCGTGGTGCCCGCGGACAACCCGGGGCGCACCCGCCTCGGCTAAGGTAGCCGTCGTCGCCGACCGGACGATCGAGCGACCCAGACGCGATGGAGGCACCGATGGTCACGGTCGACGGGCTGCAGGATCGAGTCGCGGTCGTCACGGGCGCGGGGCGCGGTATCGGCCTGTGCATCGCCCAGGCGCTCGCGGCCAACGGCGCCCGCGTGGCGACGCTGGACCTCACGCCCCCGGAGATCCCTGGGATCCTGGGCCTGGAAGCGGACATCAGCGACGAGGCCGCCGTGGAGGCCGCGTTCGCCGAGATCGAGCGGCAGCTGGGCACGGCGTCGGTGCTGATCCTCAATGCCGGGATCTTCACGCCGGTGCGACTGGAGGAGACCTCCACCGACCTCTGGGAGCGGACCCTCGCGATCAACCTGACCGGCTCCTTCTTCGTCGCCCGCCGGGCGCTGCCCGGGATGCGCGCGCTGGGCTACGGCCGCGTCGTGGCGATCGGAGCGGCGGCGGGGAAGTCCGGCGGGGCGCGGTCGGCCGCGTATGCCGCCTCGAAGGCCGGCCTGATGACGCTGGCGAAGTCGATCGCGATCGAGTATGCGAAGGACGGCGTCACGGCCAACATCGTGGCGCCCGCGCTGATCGCCACAGAGGTCACGGCCGGCGCGAGGGACCTCGTGTCGCGGGTGCCGGTCGGGCGCCTGGGGACGCCGGAAGAGGTTGCGGCGCTGGTGGTGTTCCTTGCCTCGGGTGAGGCCGGTTACATCACGGGCGAGGTGGTGGACATCAACGGCGGCACGCTGATCGACTAGCTGCCCGCCGCAGTCCCGTCAGGACGCCCGAGCCTCCGCGTCCGCCAACCGCAGTACGAGGCTGAAGGTGCTGCCCTGGCCCTCGACCGATTCGACCGTGACGTCGCTGCCCATCAGCCGGGCGGCCTTGCGAACGGTGGCCAGGCCTATGCCGGTGCCCGGGTACTCACCCTCCGAGTGGAGGCGCGAGAACACCTCGAAGATGCTCTCCTGGTACTCGGGGGCGATGCCGATGCCGTTGTCGGCCACCGAGACGGTGACGGTGCGTCCGCGGCGGACAGCGGACAGGGTGACCACGGGCGGCACGTCCGGGCGGCGGTAGGTGAGCGCGTTGTCGACGAGGTTGAGCAGGATCTGCTCGAGCAACAGCGGGTCGCCGACCGGGGTGGCCAGGGACTTGGCCACCGTCAGGGCCGCCCCCACCTCGTCCATCCGGGAACCGAACACGGTGCGCATGTGATCGACGATCGGGGCAAGCGCCACGGGCTCGACCCGGATGGATCCCTGGCCCAGGCGGGAGTACGCGAGCAGCTCGTCGATCAGGACCCCCATGTGCACGCTGCTGGTCACGACTGTTTCAAGGTAGTGGGCACCGGTCTCGTCGAGCCGGTCCCGGTAACGTCGATTGAGGATCTCGGCGAACCCGGCCACCGCGCGCAGCGGGGCGCGCAGGTCGTGGGACACGGAGTAGGTGAAGCTCCGCAGCTCCTGGTTCGCCGCCTCCAGCTCCTCGGTGCGCTCGATGACCCGCCGCTCCAGCTCCGCGTTGAGCCGCAGGACCTCGGCCTCGGCCGCCTTGCGCTCGGTGATGTCGCGCAGGAAGGCGACCAACTGCCCCCCGCCGTCGGACTGGTGCTGGACGCTGACCTCAACCTCGAAGGTGGTGCCATCCTTGCGTCGGTGCCAGGACTCGAAGCGTCCCTGCCCCTCCGCCATGACCCGCTCGATATGCGCAGTGGTGTCCGCGGCCGTCTCGACGGCCTCGAGGTCCGCGATGCGCATCGCGAGCAGCTCCGGCACCGTGTAGCCGCTCATGGCGGCGTAGGCGTCGTTGACCTCCAGCAGGCGGCCCTCCAAGTCCACCAGCCAGAAGCCGTTCATGGCCGTCCGGAGGATCGTCCGGTGCCGTTCCTCGCCGGCGCGCAGCGCCCGGTCGCTCCTGTCACGCCGGACCAGGTACGCCTCCAGGATGACGAGCAACGCGATCATCGTCACGCCGGTGATGCCGCCGACCACGACGTGCTCGGAGTCGAAGTACGGAATATCCGGGTGAAGCACCATGTCCGTCACGGCGCTCAGGTTGGCAAGCACGAGCACGACGAGCCCGAACAGGATCCGACGCCGGACCGTGGTCCGGCCAGCCCTGGCCGGACCACTCCGGGCGATGGTCACGATCCGGCCACGCGGTCTTCGTCCGCCGCTGCCGCCAGGACGAGGCTGAAGGTGCTGCCCTGGCCCTCGACCGACTCGACCGTGACGTCGCTGCCCATGAGCCGGGCGGCCTTGCGCACGATCGAGAGGCCGACGCCGGTCCCCGGGTACTCCTCCTCCCGGTGGAGCCGCGTGAAGAGCCCGAAGATCTGCTCCAGCTGCCCTGGCGGGATGCCGATGCCGTTGTCGGCCACCGAGACGGTGACGGTGCCATCACGGCTGACCGCGGAGACGGTCACGAGCGGAGGGACGTCGGCGCGCCGGTAGGCCAGGGCGTTCTCGACGAGGTTGTCCAGGATCCGCTCCAGCAGGTGCGGGTCGGCCATGGGGACCGCGTGCGGTTCCGCAAGCTCGAGACGCCCGCCGGCGGCGGCGAGCCGGTCGCCGTACACGTCGCGCAGCCCGGCCACCAGCGGCGCCAGGGGCACGGGAACTGCCCGGACCCCGTCGCGACCCAGACGCGAGTAGTCGAGCAACTCCTCGAGCAGGGTCCCCAACCGCTCGCTGGCGGTCTCGATCAGGCCCAGGTACCGGCGGCTTGTCTCGTCGAGCACCCCCCCCTGGTGTCGCTCGAGCAGGGTGGCGTACCCGTTGATCGCCCGCAGCGGGGCGCGCAGGTCGTGGGAGGCCGAGTAGTTGAAGGCCTCGAGCTCGTCCACCGCCGCCTGGAGCTTGGCCGTGCGCTCGGTGACGCGGCGCTCGAGGTCGCGGTTGAGCCGCCGGATCTCGTCCTCGGCCGCCTTGCGGTCGGTGATGTCCTGGAAGAAGCCGTAGACCCGGCGGCCATCGGGGTCGGCGACGCCGATGGCACGCACGCCCCGAACGTTTCCCCTGGCGGTGGTGATCTCGAGCTCCACGTCGAACGGCTGGCCATGCTGGATCGCCGCCTCCACGGCACGTTCGATGACTGGCCTCGAGGCGGGTGTGTAGTAGGAGATCCCCTGGTCCACGGTGGGGTGACCGCCTGGCTCGATCTCATGGATCCGGTAGACCTCGTCAGTCCAGGTCTGCACACCCGACGCGATCTCGAACTCCCAGCCGCCCACCCGGCCGAGGCGCTGGGATTCGTTGAGGAGCTTCTGGGCCTGCCGCAGCGCCTCATCGGCGGCCTTGTGCTCGGTGATGTCGCGCGCGATCCCGAACAGCCCGAGCAGGGTGCCGAACTCGTCCCGGATCGGCCCCTTGGTGCTGAGAAACGTCCTGGCGACACCACGGAGGGTCACCCGCTCCTCAGAGGTGGTCGGCGATGCCGCGGCCATGACGGTGCGATCACCCTCGATCACGACCGCCGCCTCGGCGGGCGGGAGCAGATCAGCGTCATCCAGGCCCAGCACCTCGGGCGCAGGTCGGCCGAGCATCGTCGCCGCACCCGCGTTGATCAGGCGGTAGCGTCCCGCGAGATCCTTCACGTAGATGGCCTCGGTGCTGCCCTCGATGACCGACTGCAGGAAGGCACTACTCGACCGGACAGCGTCTTCCGCCTCACGGCACGCCGTGAGATCCTCGATCCACGCCTGGAGCTCCGCTGCCGGGCGGCCGGGTCCGAGGAAATCGGCCGGAGGGACATAGTGGGGGTTGGCGCAGACCTCGGACCCGATCACCACGTGGGGGTGTGTTCGCAGCACCTCCAGCAGCACCTCCGGCTCGAAGCACCGCCGGTCATACTGGCAGATGGCCAGGCAGCGGCTGCCGGGGAGGAACTCGTTCAGCAGGACCTCATACCGGATCAGGGGTTCGGCGGAGGACAGCCCGCGCAGGGCCCAGGTCATCTCGCCGGTGACGCGCAGGGCGCCGAACCCATCCGCGACCGCCCGCTCGGTCTCCGACCGCAGCAGCGCGATCATCGCCTCCGGAGCGAAGGTTCCATCGCGCAGGTACGTCTCCTCGCCGGTCTGGATGACGAGCTGTCCGCGAGCGATGAGCGGGTCCGGGTCCAGGCCGTCATCGCGCAGGTAGCCGAGGACCGTCCCGGCGGTGTGGGCGTCCACGATGTAGAGCACCCGCTCGCCGCCCTCCAGGCCCTGACGCAGGTAGGGCGTGAGGATCGCGCGGTGCTCAGCCTCGGTCTCGTAGACGCAACACGGGTGGTCACCGGGCGCAAGATCGCCGATCGTGCGAAGACGGCGAGCGTCCTCGATGGCCGTCGGGACGGCGCCGATCCACCGCTGGGCCATGCCAGACCTCGTGCCGGCAGGCGGTTGCGCTGAGCGGCCGGGGCGACTCCGGCCGGCCGTCAGGTCTCCGCGTTGACCTCCAGTGGCCCCTCCGCCACCTCGATCAACACCCGGCCGTCTGCCACGATCACAGGGTACACCGCCAACGGCAGCTCGGCGGGTGGGTCCAGTGGCTCGCCGTCTCCCAACCCGAAGCGCGACAGGTGGAGCGCACAGGTGAGCGTGCCAGCCGTCAGGAACCCCCGGTCGAGCTCGAAGTACTCGTGCGAGCAGGTGCCCTGGAGCGCGGTGAACTCGCCGTTGCTGTGGACGACCAGCACCGGGTCGGTCTGGTCCACCCAGACCATGCGCATCTCGCCTTCCGGAAGGTCGGCGGCGGCGAGGAGGTCGATGCGTCGGCTCACGGAGCGATGGTAGCGGGGCGGCGAGTGGCTGGTCAGGCCGCCGACGCGCTGCCGGCGCCGACGCCCGCATTCCACTTGGCCTCCAGCGCCTCGCGCAACCGGTCCTGCGCCTCCTCGAGCGGCACGCGTGTGACGACCGGCTCCAGGAACCCGAGCACGATGAACTTGCGCGCATCGTCCGGGGCAATCCCGCGGCTCTCGAGGTAGAAGAGCTGGTTCTCGTCGATCGGCCCCACGGACGATGAATGCGCCGCTCGCCGGCAGTCGGGCTGGTCGATCTCGAGCGACGGGATCGCCACCGCGCGGGAAGCCTTCGAGAGATTCATTCCGAACTCGCCGAGGTAGCTGTCGGTGCCGATCGCCGTCTTCTCGATCTGGATCAGGCCCTTCATGTAGGTCCGGGCCCGATCCATGAGCACGCCCTTTGACTGCAGCTGCCCTGTGGTGTCACGGCCGACGTGACGCGTGTAGGAGGTCAGGTCGTGGAGCTGGTCGTCGGCACCGAACACGATCTCGACCTGCTCGACCGTGCTCCGGTCGCCGGCGAGGACGTTGTCGACACGCGAGCGCACGAGCCGGCCGCCGAGCTGGGCGAGCGCCCAGCGTAGGTCCGCCGCCTCGCCGATCTCCGCGCGCCGCTGCTGGAACACGACCTGGTCCGGGCCGGTCTCCTGGAGGCTGGCCATCGCCAGGCGCGCGTGGGCACCCAGCCGGATCTCGGTCGTGGCGCACAGGAGCGCCTGGCCCCCGGCGACCACGCCGTCGGAAGTCACGAGCTCCTCCACCAGGGAGGCCTCCGCGCCGTCTCCCAGGACGATGAGCGTGCGCCCGATGATGGAGCGTGGCGCCCCGACGGCCCAGCGCACCACGATCGGCTGGTCGACACGGACGCCCGCGGGAACGTGCACGAGGACGCCGTGGGTCCACGCCGCGCGCGACAGCTCCGCCAGCTTCTCGTCCACGGGGATGAGGGCGCCACCCTCCAGGAGCTCGCGTGCGAGCGCATCGTCGGTAGCCACCAGCTCGCCGAGCGTCAGGAGCCGGACGCCGGCGGCACGGGCCGTGTCGGACAGGGCAGCGACCGCCACCTCGTCCTCGCGCAACTCCATCAGACCGGCAACGCCGTCGGGGAGACCGTCGGAGGTGGACGCTGCTGCGTTCGCCGTCCTGCCGTAGGGCGTCGCCCCATCCAGTGACGCGGCCCGCAGGTCCACGTACGGCGTGTAGAGCTGGCTGTTCTCGACCGGCAGCGCCTCGAACAGCCTGAGGGCCGCCAGGCGATCCTCCAGGAGCCACGCGGGCTCTGCTCGCTCGGTGGCAAGGGTCTCCACGAGCCGGCGATCCACGAACGTGAAGGGCAGGTCGGCCGGGGCTCGGCGCGGGGCGCGGGCCGGTCGTCCAGTGAGGGACGAGGGTTCGGCGATCTCCGTCATCCCAGGGACCCTTCCATCTCCAGCTTGACGAGCCGGTTGAACTCGATGGCGTACTCCATCGGCAGCTCCTTCGTGAACACTTCGAGGAAGCCCTGCACGATGAGGTTGGTCGCCTCGTTCTCGGTCAGCCCGCGACTCATCAGGTAGAAGACCTGCTCCGTGGAGACCTTGCCGACGGTGGCCTCGTGGGTCATCGTCGTGTCGTCTTCGTTGATGTCGATGTAGGGGTAGGTGTCCGAGCGGCTCTGGTCGTCCAGCATCAGCGCATCACAACGGACGCTCGCGGTGACGCCGGTCGCGCCCGGGGCCACCTTGAGCTGGCCACGGTACGTCGCGCGCCCGCCGTCCTTGGAGACGGACTTGGACACGATCCGGGAGGTGGTGTTCGGAGCCAGGTGGATGGCCTTGGCCCCCGTGTCCTGGTGCTGGCCACGACCGGCGACCGCCACCGAGATGACCTCGGCAGTGGCACCCTCGCCGCGGAGATAGATCGCGGGGTACTTCATCGTGAGGCGGGATCCCGTATTGGCATCGACCCACTCCACGGTGCTGTTGGCATACGCGTGGGCCCGCTTCGTCACCAGGTTGTAGACGTCGTTCGACCAGTTCTGGATGGTCGTGTAGCGGACCTTGGAGCCGGCGAGCGCAACGACCTCGACGACCGCCGCGTGGAGCGAGTCCGTCGCGTAGATCGGGGCGGTGCAGCCCTCGATGTAGTGGACCTTCGCACCCTCGTCCACGACGATCAGCGTCCGTTCGAACTGGCCGGTGTTCTCGCCGTTGATGCGGAAGTAGGCCTGGAGCGGAAGCGGGACCTCGACGCCCTTTGGCACGTAGACGAAGGAGCCGCCCGACCACACCGCGGCGTTGAGCGCGGCGAACTTGTTGTCCTCGGCCGGGACGACCGTGCCGAAGTGCTGGCGGAAGATCTCCGGGTACTCCTTGAGCGCCTGGTCGGTGCCCATGAACACGACGCCGATCTTGGACAGCTCCTCGCGCACGGAGTGGTAGACGACCTCGGAGTCATACTGGGCGCCGACGCCGGCAAGGAACTTGCGCTCGGCCTCCGGGATCCCGAGCTTCTCGAACGTCGCCTTGATCTTCTCCGGGACGTCGTCCCACGACTTCTCTTCGCGCTCGGATGGCTTGCGGTAGTAGACGATCTTGTCCAGGTCGATGTCCGCGAGGCGCCCTCCCCAGGTGGGCATCTTCCGCTTCAGGAAGTGCTCGTAGGCGCGGAGGCGGTACTGGAGCATCCAGTCCGGCTCGTCCTTGAAGCGGCTGATCTCCTCGACGGTCTCGCGCGTCAGGCCGCGCTTCGTCTCCGCCAGGTAGACGATGTCGTCGTGGAAGGCGAACTGGTCGCGCTCATCGGTGACGAGGTCGCGGGTCGTGGTCATCGCTGCTCCGTTCAAGGCCGGCGGCCGCGCTCTGGGGGTCGTCGATCGGGATGCCGCGACCGCAGGGACGTGGGTCGCGGTCTAATCCCTAGTGGAATTATCGGAATTAGAAGCCGATCCGTCAATCGCGGGTACCGGAGGGTCCGCTGAACGGCGAAGGGGCGCCGTTGCCGGCGCCCCTTGTTGGATCGGAACGGCTCTGCGCCCGGCCCCGGGGCAAACCAGGCGGGAACGCCCGGTGGCCTGCCGCGGCCGTGAGAGCCGGTCAGGTGGTGGCTCAGCTGTCGGGTGTTGGCTCAGCTGTTGAAGGTCATCGTGTCGCCGGCATCGGTGGTCAGCGTGAGTGAGCCGGCGTTGATCTTGTAGGTCGTGGTGGACAGGAGCCCGGCGAGGAACAGCTGGTCGGCCGACTCCTCGCCGCAGAAGGCCATCGTGGACGGTCCCGACTCGATCGTGAGCGAACTGCCCGAGACGGTGTAGGCGCCGGCAATCTGGTTGCAGTCCGCCTTGCCCGCGTACGTGCCGTCCGAGTTGAACTCGATCGTGTAGTTCTGGGGGTCGGGCGTGACGCTCTGGCTCGCGGGCGCCGCAGTGGTCGAGGCCACCCATCTCCAGGTCTTGCCGGTCAGGTCACTGCCGCCACCCAGGATCCCGCAGGCTGTCACCGAGACGGCGATCCCCGCAACAAGAAGCCCCAGCACCGTACGTCGCAGCATCAAGGCGAACCTCCGAGAGCTCTGTGTTGGCAAGGAGTTGCCGGCCGCTGGCAGCGGGGCGACGCGACGCCGCAAGCGGCCCATGCCCAATCCGACGGGACGCTACCACGGGCGGACGCCTCCCGTCTGACAACGAGAAGGCGGCGTGCGTGGCGACCGGTAGGGCCGTCACGCACGCCGCCCGAAGCAACGTGGCTGCCGAGAGGCTAGCTCTCGATCGCCTTCTTCTTCAGCGTCTCGTACTCCGGCTGGGTGATCGCACCGGAGGCCAGCAGCTGGTTGAGCTTCTCGATCTGGTCCGCGGAGGACACGCCTGCAGCGGCCTTGGCCGCGGCGTCGGCCTGGGTCATCATCTGGACGTCCTGAGCCGTGACCTTGGGCCGGGTGATCAGGTAGATCAGCGCGCCCAACAGCGGCAGGATGATCACGACGACGATCCAGATCGCCTTGGAGACCCCGGTCATGTCGTTGCGGCGGATGATGTCGCCGACAACGGAGATCCAGATCCAGATGCACATGAACCAGAAGTAGAAGAAGATCATCGCCCAGATGACGTCCCAGAACGTCATGGTCGCTCCGCCAACCTGGTTGCAGCCGGCGACGAAGAGGGCGACGAGCGCGAGGAGCGGCAGCGCCGGCTTCCGGAAGCGATCGACGAGATCCTTGGTGGTCATGGGCGAGGGTCCCTCACTGTGTTGTGGGCGCGGCACCGCAGCGCGGGCGCTGAGCAGATGATACTCGTGTCGCGTCGCCGGAAACGCTCAGAATCCGGAGGAGCACCAGGGCTCGTCGACGGCGTGGAATAGCCGGTCCGCCGTGGCCAGGGCCCCGGGCGTCCGCTCGTCGAACCCGGTTGCCGAGAACGGCATGACGGAGGCGGGTCCCGCCCAGGTACGCCGAGCCGAGGGCCGCCACCGGCACCACGAGGTCCGCGTCCCGGTCCGTCGAACGACATGTGGCGCCTTCCGGTCCCGCGTCCAGGGCCAGCCGCCAGAGGCCGCCGTCGGCGGCATCGTCGGAGACCTCCAGCACCAGGCTGCCGGCCACCTCGTACGTGCGTGCCTCGAGGGCCCGCGGCACGTCGAACAGCCGGACCCAAAGGCCGTCTCCAACGTCCGTGAGGCGTGCCGCGCGCGCATTCGTGAGCAGCCAGGGGAGCTGGTCGGACGGACTGCGGCCCTCCGCGACGATGGTCGAGACGAGATCGGTCTCGGCGAGGAACCGCCACAGGGCGAGACGGGCCGCGTCGGTCAGCGCGTGCAGCTCGTTGACCTTGAGGATTGACCGGGGCTGGCGGTGCTCCCACCGATCCTCGGCCCGATACCGGACGTAGCCATCGACGGCGCCCGCCGCGTCCCGGTGGAATGCGACGAAGCCCTTCCAGCGCTCGCCCCAGGGGGCGTCCACCAGGCCCAGCTCATCGTCCCAGCGGAACGGATTCCGCCGGATCTCGCCAGGCTGACGCGCGCGCCAGGCATCGAACACGGCCATCATCGCGTCACGACTCTCGGGGCCCGGCAGCACCAGCTCGATGCCGGACACGGGCGCACCGTGGAACCCCGTCGCCGTGACGTCCAGTGTCCAGGTCGCGGTCCGGCAGGCGGGACCGTACCCGAACCTGCCGTAGATCTGGTACTCGGCCGAGTAGAGCAGCCCGACTGCCTCGCCCCGCTCGCGGATCGCTGCGTGCTCCGCGGCCACCATGCCGCTCAGGATCCCGCGGCGCCGATGGGTCGGCAGGACCGTGACGGCCGCGATCGCCGACGCCGGCAGGCGGGCACCCCCCGGCACCGTGAGCTGCGTGGCCCACGATCGAAAGGTGCCGCACACGCGATCTCCGTCGAAGGCACCCCACGTCCGCGCAGGCTCCCACCGGGTCTTGACGGCCTCGGCGACGCGATCGATGTCCGGCCGGTCCAGGAACGCGGCGCTCAGCGTCTCGATGAAGGAGCCCAGCTCCTCAGGGGCGAGGTTGCGGATCTCGATGCCCATTGCCCGAATCTAGCACCGGGGATTGACACCGGAACGGGGACGGACCGACATCGTGCCCGGTAGGCAAGGAGCCCGGTCGCCCATCGGCTCGCGCAGGCCCGGTATGGTTGGGGCGGGTTCGCAACGGGAGAACAGATGCCAGCCTCCATGACTCCGATGGCCAGCGAGGGGACGCTGCTCCTGCCCAGCGGGACGCGCCTGGTGCACATCGGGCCGCACAAGACGGGCACGACGTCGCTCCAGGCGGCTCTGTACCTCGGGCGGCCGGCGATGCTGGAGCAGGGTGTGCGACACGCGGGTCGGGGCCGCAACCCCTCGACTGCCGCCCGGGCCGTCACCGGCCAGGCGTCGACGTACTCGGAGGAGGCAGCGCCGCCGATACGCAGCTGGCGCGGCCTGGTTCGCGAGGTCGAACGGGCGAAAGAGCCGCGCGTTGTGATCAGCAGCGAGTTCTTCTCGTGGGCGGAGCCGGACGCCATCCGGCGGATTGTCGGTGACCTCGACCCCGCCCGTGTCCGGATCGCGGTCACGCTGCGCCCGCTTGCCAGGATCATCCCGTCGATGTGGCAGCAGAACGTCCAGGCCGGCACGACCACTTCGTTCGACGCATGGCTGGACAGACTCTTCAACCCGCCGCCGGGGAAGGCAAATCGCGCCTTCTGGTTCCTGCAGCGTCACGACGAGCTCATCGTGCGCTGGGCCGAAGTCGTGGGCCCCGAGAACCTCACGGCGATCGTGGTCGATGATCGCGACCACAGCATGGTCCTTCGTGTATTCGAGCAGCTTCTCGGCCTGAGGAATGGCACCCTGGCAACCGTCCCGGACCTGACCAACCGCTCGCTGACGATGCCCGAGGCGGAGGCGGTCCGTGCCTTCAACATCGCGTCCAGGGCCGAGGGTGTGAGCAAGGCACAGCACGCCCGGGTCATGCGCCTCGGGGCCGCCCAGGTCATGAAGCTGCGGAAGCCCGAGCCGGGCGAACCCGCGGTCCAGGCGCCCCAGTGGGCCATCGACCGTGCGTCCGAGGTCGCCCGCGAGATGATCGGCACCATTGCGACCTCCGGGGTTCGGGTGGTCGGGGACCTGGACGCCCTGGCCCGCGCCCCGGAGAGCCGAGCCGATGACACACGTCGCCCGGCGGTCAACCCGTCGCCCGAGATCGCGGCATCGATGGCGATGGGCGTCCTCATCGCGACCGGAGGAGCCCGACGCGAAGCGAACGGCCCCGGACGATTCCCCTTCGCCGAACCGATCGAGATGGCGCGTGTCCCCACCTTCCAGGTTCTCGCCGTCGTCGCCCTGCGTGCCATGCGCGCGGTCAGCGCCCGCTGGAACAGGCTCCGCGACCGCATCGGCGGCGTCATCCGCCGCACCGACTGAGGCACGGTCCCGTGCGGGGCCCGGCAGCGTTCAGTCTGCTGGCGGTGCGGCAGCGGCGAGCCGATCCTCCAGCGTGTCGCGGATCAGGCTGACGGCATCGCCCACGCTGGTGCTCGTCGTGTCCACGATCACGTCGGCGTCATCGGGCGCCTCGTACGGGGACGAGATGCCGGTGAAGTCGGCGATCTCCCCGGCCCGGGCACGTGCGTACAGGCCCTTGCGGTCACGAGCCTCGCAAACCTCCAGCGGCGTGGCGACGTGGACCAGCACGAATGCGCCGTGCTGGCGGGCCATCTCGCGGACGCGGCTCCGGCTTGAGGCGAATGGGGCGATGGGCGCCGCAATGGCGATCCCCCCGTGCTGAGCGACCAGGGACGCGACATAGCCGATGCGCTCGACATTGATCTCGCGCGACCGCACGTCGAACCCCAGGTCGGCCGACAGGTGGCGGCGAACCTCGTCACCGTCGAGCAGCGTGACCACCCGCGACCAGCGATCGGTGAGCTCCGAGGCCAGGGCCCGGGCGATCGTGGACTTGCCCGAGCCCGACAGCCCGGTGAACAGGACGACGGAGCCGCGCCGGGGTGCGGACCGGCCGGCTTCCAGGGCCTGGAGCACGTCGGGCACCGCCTCGGGCGGGTACAGGGCCTGGATCAGCCTCCCCTGTGCTCCCGGCAGCGACGCGACACGCTCGGCCTCATCGGCGCTGCGGATGCCTGTCACACGGATGGCCCGCCGCGCTCCGTAGGCCGCGAGCACCGCGGCGAGGTCGGGCGCCGGTCCGGCGAAGCGGACCGCGCCGACGGGGTGCGCCAGGGCGCGCCGGCCGGGCCAGGGCACGACCAGCGGCACCACGGGCGTGGCCGGATGGTGTGCGGCGATCGTCGCGGAGGCTGCCACCGCCGCGCGTGCCAGTCCGCCCCAGCCCACCTGTCCCACGCGGCGAGCGCGGCGCGCTGCCAGCACGACGACGAGCACGGCCCCGATGCCCGGGCCAGCCGCCGCCCGTCCCATCGCGGCAACGTCTGCCACGGTCGGCACGTCGTCCACGATCAGCGCCAGCACATCGCCGTCGTGGAGGCCATTCGCCAGCCCGGCCCGAACCTCGGATGCGGGGCGCCGGATCACGGGATCCCACAGCAGGCCCTCGCCCTGGGCAAGCGGACGGAGGGCGCTCGGGACGGACCCGGCGCCAGCCTGGTGTCCGACGCTTGCCAGCGGGGTTCCCTCGACGTCGGTCAGCACGACGTGGGACCCGTCCGGCCATCCCTCGAGCGACGGCAGCCCCGGCAGCGCCCCGATCAGCACCAGCTCGAGGACGTCGAGGTCGTCGTCGTCGAGCGCGAGATGCGGGACACCGGCGACGTCGGCCAGGTCGCCGCCGGCGAAGTGGTCGGTCACGAGGCAGGGCCCGTCGTCACGAGACAGGTGCCCCGGGCTCGACCCGGGCCTCCTCCGCCACCCTTCGGGCCGCGGCTCGCGGAGCGACGCGGCGGCGGATGACGATCCAGGCCAGGTTGCCGAAGACCAGGGACCCGGCCGCAACCGCGAGCACCAGCTCCGACGGCACGTCGAGCAGCTTCAGACCGGAGGCCAGAAGGAGAACCGCCAGGACGCGGCGGATGATCCCGCCGGGCGCGCGGCTTGATGCATGGGCCCCAATCCAGGCACCCGGGACAGCCCCCACCAGCAGCGATGACGCCACCGTCATCGAGAAGCTCCCGAACAGGAGATGGCCGACGGCCGCCGCGGCGACCAGCGGGATCGCCTGGGTCAGATCCGTGCCCACCAGGGAGGACGCCTTCAGCGCCGGGTACATGAACAGCAGGACCACGATGACGATGGACCCTGCTCCGACGGAGGTGAGGCCCACCATGAAGCCCGCGATCGCACCGAGGAGCACGGTGGGAATCGGCCGCAGCACGACCTCGGGCCGGGCCATCTTCGCAGGCCCCTCACCGAGGGGGAGGCGCTTGCGCCACATCTGGAACCCGGCCCGCGCGATCAGGCCCGCCGTGGCGACCAGCAGCGCGACGCCGAGAGCGTGCTTGAGGACCGCGTCCAGCGGCACGCTCGAGGGAACCAGGCTGATGAGGAATGCGCCGGAGAAGGCCGCGGGGACCGAACCCAGGCATAGCCATCCCACCAGCCTGAGATTGACCGTGTTCCGGCGCAGGTGCACGAAGGCACCGGCTGGCTTCATGAACAGGCTGACCACGATGTCGCTGGAGATCGCCGTCAGCGGATCGACCTTGAACAGGAACACGAGCATGGGGGTCATCAACGCCCCTCCGCCCATGCCGGTCAACCCGACCACGATCCCGACCAGGAGCCCGCCGACCGCGAGCGGGACGTCGAGGCTCATCGTGCCTCGGACGCGATCGGGGGGGTCGGCAGCGTGGCTGGCATGCCAGCGATGATAACGTCAGGGACTTGCCGGACTGCCGCGAGCCCACGACGAGGAGCACGCCAAACGTGACGCGGATCATCCACCGCCCGTGAACACGCACGCCCTGAGCCACCTGCGCAGCCTCGAGGCGGAGAGCATCCACATCTTCCGCGAGGTCGGGGCCGAGATGCAGCGGCCGTGTCTCCTGTTCTCCGGCGGCAAGGATTCGATCGTCATGCTCCATGTTGCGCGCAAGGCATTCGCGCCGGCGCGCATCCCGTTCCCGGTCATGCACGTGGACACCGGCCTGAACTTCGACGAGATCCTCGCCTATCGGGATGGCTGGATCGAGAAGCTGGGTCTGCAGCTCGTGGTCGCGTCGGTGCAGGACGCGATCGACCGCGGGCTCGTGGCGGAGGAGCCCAACGGATCGCGCAACCGGATCCAGACGCCGGTGCTGCTCGAAGCCGTGGAGCGGCACGGGTTCGACGCCCTGTTCGGAGGCGGTCGCCGGGACGAGGAGAAGGCGCGGGCCAAGGAGCGGGTGTTCTCGTTCCGTGACGAGTTCGGCCAGTGGGACCCGAAGAACCAGCGCCCGGAGCTGTGGAGCCTGTACAACGGCCGCGTGTTCCCGGCGGAGAGCATCCGCGTGTTCCCCCTGTCGAACTGGACGGAGCTCGACGTGTGGACCTACATCGCCGAGGAGAAGATCGAGATCCCCGGCCTCTACCTTGCCGCCGAGCGCGAGGTCGTCGAACGGGGCGGGATGCTGTATGGGTCAAACCGGTTCGTCCCGCTCCGGCCGGGCGAGACCCCCGAGGTGCGCCGGGTCCGCTACCGGACGATCGGAGATGCCAACCTGACGGCTGCCGTCGAGTCCGACGCCGACACCGTGGACAAGATCGTGGCCGAGATCGCCGCCGTGCGGATCACCGAACGCGGCGCGACGCGTGGCGACGACAGGGTGAGCGAGGCCGCGATGGAAGACCGCAAGAAGGAGGGCTACTTCTGATGCCCGCCGACCTGCTCCGGTTCGCGACCGCCGGCTCCGTGGACGATGGCAAGAGCACCTTGATCGGTCGTCTCCTGTACGACTCCAAGTCGCTGTTCAGCGACCAGCTGGCGTCGGTCGAGAGGGTCAGCCGCGACCGGGGCAACGACTACACCGACCTGGCCCTGCTGACCGACGGCCTGAGGGCCGAGCGGGAGCAGGGCATCACGATCGATGTCGCCTACCGCTACTTCGCGACACCCCGGCGCAGGTTCATCATCGCCGACACCCCGGGGCACACCCAGTACACCCGCAACATGGTCACGGGTGCCTCGACCGCGGACGTCGCCCTGATCCTGATCGACGCCCGGAAGGGCATCACCGAGCAGAGCAGGCGGCACGCCTTCCTCGCGACCCTGCTGGGCGTGCCCCACCTCGTGGTGTGCATCAACAAGATGGACCTGGTGGATTTCTCGGAAGACGTGTTCGAGCAGATCCGGGACGAGTTCACAGAGTTCGCCACCCGGCTGCGGGTGCGCGACATGACGTTCATCCCGATCTCCGCGCTGCACGGCGACAACGTGGTCACCCGCTCGGCGAACACGCCCTGGTACGACGCTTCGCCGCTGCTCAGCCACCTCGAGCGCCTGCACGTGGCGAGCGACCGCAACTTCGTCGACGTCCGGTTTCCGGTGCAGTACGTGATCCGGCCGCAATCCTTCGAGGTCGTGGACTACCGTGGCTACGCGGGCACCGTGGCGTCGGGCGTGCTCCGTGCCGGCGACCGGGTGGTCGCCCTGCCGAGTGGCCTCGAGACGACGATCGCCTCGATCGATACGGCGGATGGACCCGTGGACGAAGCCTTCCCGCCAATGGCCGTCACGCTCACGCTGACCGACGACCTCGACATCAGCCGGGGCGACATGCTGTGTCGCCCGCACAACATGCCCAACGTCGTGCAGGACCTCGACGCTCAGGTCTGCTGGATGGACGAGAACGCGTCGCTGGCCGTCGGCCGGCGGTACGCCATCAAGCACACGACCCGCTGGGCCAGGGCCGTGGTGAAGGAGCTCAACTACCGCGTCAACGTCAACACGCTGCATCGCGAGGAGCAGGCGACCGAGCTCACGCTCAACGAGATCGGGCGCATCCAGCTCCGCGTCACCCGGCCGCTGTTCGTTGACCCCTACCAGCAGAACCGCCAGACGGGCGCCTTCATCCTGGTCGACGAGAGCACCAACCGGACCGTCGCGGTCGGGATGATCGGGCGAGCCACCGGCGCCGGCTGAGCGGCGCCGGTACCTCTACTGCCGGACGCTCTCCCTGACCACCGACGCGAACGCACGGTGTCGAGCGACCCTGGGCATGGCCACCTTCGTGAGCCCCGCGAACGCCATGTGCGCCCGCAGCGCGTCGGCAAACGCGTCCGCGAACCCGGGGTTCGCCTCGTCCAGCGGGTCGAAGCCATCCTCCCACCACAGCCCGAGGATCCGCAGCGTGCCGGTCTTGCGGTCGATGCGGGGCTCGATCCTGCCCACGAACCGGTCGCCGTACAGGAGCGGCAGGACGTAGTAGCCCCAGCGGCGCTTCGCGGCCGGAACGTAGACCTCCCAGCGGTAGTCGAAGCCCCACAGGCGCAGGAGCAGGTCCCGGTCCCAGGCGAGCGGGTCCAGCGGCGCCAGGAAGACGGCACCGGCGTCCACGCCGCCCGGGCGCCCGATCCGCCAGGTTCCGCCGGACCCTGCGCCCACGGCCTCCGCCGCCAGCTCGGCCTCGGCTGCATCCAGGATCGGGATCTCGTCCGCGACGACGAACCGCGTGCCGCGCACGCCCTCTACTGCCACGGGGAGCAGCGCGCCCATCTCGACCAGCTCCGCCCTCAGGCTGGTCCGGCTCGCCGCGTCTCCCGTCCCGGTCCAGAGCGTGTACTCGCCCGTCGCGCCCAGCAGACCGTTGCCGCGGTACCGGGAGAGCAGCTTGTGGCGACGCTGCTCGCGCTCCGGGGGGCGCCGGGCCAGGAGGCCGGCCGGGAACAGGCGCTCCGTGAGGTCGTAGATGCGGCGGTTTCCCTCGCGGCGGGAGATCGCCAGGATGCCGGCCTCGCCCAGCGCCTCCAGGATCGCACGCACCTGGTTCGTGGGACGCCAGTACCAGTCGATGGACGCGCGCGGCACCACGTCCGTGGAGCTCAGCGGGCCATCGGCGCGGATCCGGTCCAGCAGCTCCGCGACCAGCGGGGCATGCTCATCGAAGGCGCCGCCCGTGTGGCTCTCGTGGTTCTGGTCCCACGTCAGCCGGTACCACGGCAGCTCCGCGGTCGGCACCAGCGACAGCATCTTGTTGTACGTCTCGTACAGGACGCGGTCCCGGTACAGGAGGTCGTCCGTCCAGGGCCGGCGGTACCCGGCCACACGGGCGAGCAGCGTCAGGTCGTGGTTGCGGCCCGCGACCTCGAGGGGGTCGAACTGGAGGGACCCGAGTCGGTCCACCACGCGCAGGACCGACGCGGGCTCCGGCGGGAGCGACCGAGGCGGGGCAAGGAGGTGCCGCGCGACGAGGAAGCGGCGTGCGGCGCCGGCAGAGACGGCGCGGGCCTGCTGGGTCACCGGACCGATGGTACGCCTCGCCGGCGGACGGACGGGTCATCGGCGACGCTCGCCGATCCGATGTATCGTCTCAGCCGAATGGTTCGGTGTGACCGAACCATCAGTCACGCGCGAAGGATCCAGCCATAACGCAGACCGACCGCTCCACCGTCGTCGACGAGGTGATCGCAGGCTACGAGGCGCTCATGCAGCGCCTCGCCGGCAGTCACGCACCCGAGTTCCTGGAGATCGCCATCACGATGCCCCAGGCCAAGCTCCTGTACCTCCTCGGTGCGGCCGGCGAGCTTCACATGTCCGAACTCGTCCATCGCCTCGGCGTCTCCCTGTCCACGATCAGCGGGCTCGTGGACAAGGTCGTGGACCAGGGCCTCGCCTCCCGCCACGACGATCCCGTCGACCGCCGCCAGGTGGTCGTCGCGCTCACGCCGGCCGGACTCGACTTCATCGATCGCTTCCGGGAGCTCAACGCCCGCCAGATGCGCGAGCTGCTCGAGCTCCTCGGTGACCAGGACCTGGCGAGGGTGAGAGACGCCCTCGCCGCCCTGGCCACGGCTGCTGCCCGACTCGCCTCCATGTCCACACCCGCGTCCCCCCGCCCCGCCGCAACAGCGCGAAAGGATCTCGCATGAGCCGTCTCTCCCAGTTTGCCGTCAGCAAGCGGAGCGTGACGCTCCTCCTGGCCGGGGCGCTGTTCATCTCCGGGATCGTCGCCTGGGGCAACCTCAAGCAGGAGCTGCTGCCCAACATCGACTTCCCGGTCATCACCGTCATCTCCTCGCTTCCCGGAGCGGGCGCGGCCGACGTCGCGACGCAGGTGACCAAGCCCGTCGAGCGGGCCATCTCCGGGGTGCCGAACCTGAAGGGCATCCAGTCCACGTCGGCGAACTCGCTGTCCCTGGTCATCGCGCAGTTCTCGTTCGGGTCCGACGTCAAGGAGATCCGCGCGGCCATCGAGCAGAACCTGCAGAGCGCCGGGCTGCCCGCCGCGGTATCCCCGCAGGTCACCGCGCTGAACATCAACTCGTCCCCGGTGATCATCGCGTCCATCGCGGCGACATCCGCGGACGGGCTGACGAAGGCGGACGCGATCACCAAGGCGGAGATCGAGCCCGCCCTGCTCGGCATCGAGGGCGTCGGCAGCGTCGACATCACCGGCGGCGAGGAGCAGCAGATCCTCATCACCCTCGACCCGGAGAAGCTCACGGACAACGGCGTCTCCATCGCGCAGGTCACCGGCGTGCTCGCTGCCAACAACCTGACCTTCCCGGCCG
The DNA here is from genome assembly GCA_963770795.1 of uncultured Chloroflexia bacterium. Taxonomy (GTDB): domain Bacteria; phylum Chloroflexota; class Limnocylindria; order Limnocylindrales; family CSP1-4; genus CAIXZV01. Next base: position 155,331 of record CAVYQR010000007.1, on the reverse strand, counting down.
GCCAGATCACCACCGACACCGAGAAGATCCCGGTCTCCACGATCGGCCGCATCGGCGGCGTCAAGGAGATCGAGGACATGGTGGTCGGCGTGGCTCCCACCTCGGGTGCGCCCGGACAGGCCGCCGCCCCCGGACAGCCCGCCGCCTCGGCGGGCCCGAACGCCTCGGGACAGCCCGCCGCCTCGGACAGCCCGCCGCCTCGGCGGCCCCCGTCGCTCCTGTCGCCACGCCGGCGCCGCCGAAGATGGTCACCATCGGCGACCTCGGTACCGTCGAGCTCAAGGATGTCGCCACGACCGGCTATGCCCGGACGAACGGCGCACCCTCCCTCTCGCTGTCGGTCTCCAAGACCTCGGACGCCAACACCGTCTCCGTGGCCGACCAGGTCACCGCGACGCTCGATGATCTGGGCACGCAGTTCTCGAGCGACATCACCATCACGGTCGTCTCGGACATGTCCGGGTTCATCAAGGAGTCACAGGACGGCCTGGTCAGGGAGGGCGGCGCCGGCGCCCTGTTCGCCATCCTGACGATCTTCCTGTTCCTGTTCAGCATCCGCTCCACGATCGTGGCCGCCGTCAGCATCCCGCTGTCCATCCTCACCGCGCTCGTGATCATGCAGGCGACCGGAGTCACCCTGAACATCATGACCCTCGGGGGTCTGGCGGTTGCCGTCGGCAGGGTGGTGGATGACGCCATCGTCGTCCTCGAGAACATCTACCGCCACCGCGCCCTGGGCGAGGACCGGCTGACCGCGTCGATCAACGGTCCCAGGGAGGTCGCCGGCGCCATCACCGCCGCGACCGTCACGACCGTCGGCGTCTTCCTGCCTCTCGGCCTGGTCGGCGGCCTCGTTTCCCAGATGTTCCTGCCCTTCGCCCTGACTGTCACCTTTGCGCTGCTCGCCTCACTGGTGTGTGCGCTGACCGTGGTCCCCGTGCTCGCCTATCTCCTGATCGACAAGGTCAAGATCAACGTGGACGAGGACGGAGAGCCGAAGAACTCGCTCTGGATCAAGGCCTACACGCCCTCGATCAAGTGGGCCCTGCGCAGCCGCGTGACGAAGTCCAGCGTGCTCGGTGTCTCCCTGGTCCTGTTCGTGGCCACCATGGCCCTGGCTCCGCTCCTGCCCACCGCCTTCATCAACGCGGGATCGGAGAAGATCCTGTCGGTGACGGTGGGGCCGCCCGCCGGCGCCAACACCGCCGCGGTCATCGTGCACACGAAGCAGGCCGAGGACATCCTCATCGGCATGTACCCCGACGTCCAGCTCGTCCAGACGTCCATCCCGGGCGAGGGAGAAGCCGGATACCAGGCGATCGTCGCCGCCATGAGCGGGCAACCCGCGAACAGCGCCCGGATCACGGTGGTGCTCGACGATGGCGTGGACCTGACCGAATACGCCAAGGTCATCTCGGATGCGCTCGCGCCGATCACGGCCGACGGCTACGACGTCGCGGTCGCGCAGACCGCAGGCTTCAGCTCGAATGGTCTCAACGTCGTCGTCTCGGGCGCGCTCGCGGCCGACGTCGCGGTGGCGAACGACAGGGTGCTCGCGGCGCTCGCGGACAATCCCGATTTGCTCAACCTCAAGTCCGACCTGTCCAAAGGCACCCCAGAGATCCAGGTCACCCCGGATCCGAACAAGGCGATCGGCGTCGGCCTCACCGCTGCCCAGGTCGCCCAGCAGGTCCGGTCCGCCCTGGTCGGCAGCACGGCCACGCGGATCGTGATCGGGCAGAGCGGGGGCGCCGTCGACGTCTTCGTTCAGCTCGACCCCAAGAGCGTCGCCTCCGTCGACGACCTCCGCACACTCCTCGTCGGGACCGTCGCCCAGGTGCCGCTGGAGGACATCGCCACCGTGGAGGAGGTCAACACCCAGGGCTCCATCACCCGGATCGACCAGTCGCCCGCGGCCTCGATCTCGGCCGAGATCGCATCAACCAACACGGGCAAGGTGAGCCAGGATGTCCAGGCCACGATCGACGGCCTGGTGGCGGATGGCTCCATCCCGCTCGGCGTTGACGTCCAGCTGGCCGGCGTCACCGCGCAGATGGACGAAGCGTTCGGCGGCCTGTACTTCTCGATGGCCGTCGCGATCCTGGTCGTCTACATCGCGATGGTGCTGACCTTCAACTCGATGATCACCCCGTTCATCATCCTGTTCAGCCTCCCGCTCGCGATGATCGGCGCCCTCCCGGCGCTGTACATCACCGGCCGCCCGCTCGGCGTCAGCGCCCTCATCGGCTTCCTGATGCTGATCGGCATCGTGGTCACCAACGCGATCGTGCTCCTGGACCTCGTCGAACGGTTGCGATCGCAGGGCATGTCCACGTACGACGCCCTGATCGAGGGCGGGCGCACCCGCGTGCGGCCGATCCTGATGACGGCGATCGCCACGATCCTTGCTCTCCTCCCGCTCGCAGCCGGGTTCAGCAACGGGTCCATCATCGCCGCGGAGCTCGGCACGGTCGTCATCGGCGGCCTCCTCAGCTCCACGTTCCTGACCCTGCTCGTCATCCCGGTGATCTACTCGCTGGTGGACAGCGGCAAGACCTGGATCTCCAGGCGTCTCGCCGGCCAGGCCGCCGGGTCCGATGCGACCGTGACGGCGGAGACGGCCCCCGCGGGGGGCTGAAACCGGGCCGGCTCACCGGCCTCAATCGTCCCTCGCCCTCACCCCGCCCCGGCTCCGCCGGGGCGGGGTGATCTGCATCCGGTTCAGGACATGTTCGAGCGTCCGCGCGCGACCCGTGGCACCCTATTGGCCCCACCGCTGCCCAAGGAGGACCCACCAATGGCCATCACCCGCTTTGCCGAGACCGTCTGGAACGGCGATCTCATGTCCGGTTCCGGATCGATCAACTACGTCTCGTCGGGCTCGTTCACCCGACTCCCGGTCACCTGGGCCTCGCGGACCGAGGCACACGACGGCCGCACCAGCCCGGAAGAGCTGATCGCGTCCGCGCACTCGTCCTGCTTCTCGATGGCGTTCTCGGCCGCGCTCGCCCGCAACGGCACCCCGGCCACCAGGCTGGATGTCAAGGCCGTCGTGACCTTCGACAAGACGGACGCGGGCTGGAAGATCACGAAGAGCGATCTCACGGTCTCGGGCGTGGTTGCGGGTCTGGACCAGGCGAAGTTCGCGGAGCTCGCTGACGGCGCCAAGGACGGCTGCCCCGTCTCGCAGGCCCTCAAGGGGAACGTGGAGCTGTCCGTGGTGGCAACGCTCGCCTGATCTCCCGGTTCGCCTCACGCCCAACGCGCGATCTCGCGTGCTGCGCATCCGTGCGTGGCGAGCCAAGCCACACAGCCAGGCATTCGCTACCCGATCGTCAGGATCCGGCGCGGGTTCTCGATCGTCAGGCAGTCGATCTCCGCCTGCGACACCCCGGCCGCCAGCAGCCGCGGCAGGAACGTCGTCTGCAGGTACGTGTAGCCGTTCCCCTGGTAGTGGCGGAGCTGGCTGTTGTGACAGACGTCCTGGCTCAGCAGCACCCTGTCCGAGTGCCCGCGGTGCAGCAGCTCCAGCAGCAGGTCGATCGTCCGTCCCTCGCCGTACTTCTCCATCGGCGTGAACGACATGCCGAGAAAGTCGAACTCGATCGATGCGCCGCGGTTGATCAGCGACAGGTAGTGGTCCAGGACCGGATAGCTGTCCGAGTGCCCGATGACCACCCGTCCCGGGTCCACCCCCTCCTCCTCGAGGATCGTGAGCTGCGCCGCGCCCACGTCCGACAGGATGGCGTGCGTGGAGATGGCGAGTCCCGTCCGCCTCGATGCCCGCGCGACGGCGCGGAAGACCCGCTCCTCGGCCGGCGAGACCCATGGCTTGTCGGTGCCGATCTCGCCCAGGATCCCGATCCGGATCCCGGTCTCCCCCACCCCGACGGTGGCGTCGTGGACCAGCTCCTCCGCCAGAGAGCCCACGGATCGCTTCTCGATGAGCGTCTCCACCGGGTAGTAGGCAGTCCGGTACCAGCCGCCGCCCATGATGATGTGGATGCCGCTCTGCTCCGAGAGGTGCCGCAGCCATGCCGGGTCGCGCCCGATCCCGGGCAGCGTCAGGTCGGCCATCGCCGTGCCACCGGCCTCCTTGAACAGGCGCAGCTCCTCGAGGATCACCGGCTCATCAGCGGTGAGCTCCCAGTAGTCCCAGCGGTTCTGGATGTGCCAGAGGGTGCACTGGGTGTGCTCGTGGGGCAGTGTGAACCCGAGGGCGGAAGGCTCGACGGGGCCGAGGACGGTCATGACGTGCGACATGCCAAGATCCTAGTCCCGCGGCATGGCGCGCGAGGCCCGTTGTCGCGCATGGCCGGCGCGCCCCGTTGTCGCGCATGGCTCGCGCGCCCCTGGGTCGCCGCCGCGTTACCCTCATCCCCAGCGATCGCTGGAGGACCAGATGGACGAGCGACCGACCGAGCCGCTGCAAGGCGAGGTCATCGAGAATGGGGTCAGGTTCTACGGCTGGGACTGGAACGACGCCGGCGGACGGCGGGGCAGGTCCCGGCTGCCGTGGTTCGGCATCTTCCTCGTGGTGCTCGGGGCGCTGCTCCTGCTCCGCGCGCTGTTCCCGTCCCTCGAGACCGCCGGTTCACTCCTCTTCCTGGCTGCCGGCATCGCCTTCCTCGTGTCGTGGCTCGTAAACCGCAGCGTCGTGGCGCTCTACCTCGGCTCGATCATCACGGCCCTTGCCGCGCCTGGCCTGCTCGCGGCGGCCGGGGTGGTCGAGGGAGCGGGCGTCGGCACGTTGTGCCTGGGCGCCGCGTTCCTGTTCATCGCGCTCGTCCGCTCCTCGAGTGATGGCGGCTGGGGCTGGCAGGCGGGACTGGGCGCGATGCTGGCCGTCATCGGCGCCTCCAGCCTGATGCTGCCGACCTTCTCTGCTCTCGTCTGGCCGGCCGTCCTGATCGCGCTCGGGGCGATCGTGCTGGTGCGCGCCTCCGCGCGGCGTCGCCGACCCTAGGTCTCGACTCTGCGAACCGCCGCAGACGTTCGCCTCCCGCGCAGATCCGCAGATCGTTCCGGGCATCCGGCATCAGCCGCATCAGCGGCATCAGCGGCATCGCCGTCAGCATCTGCCGTCGGCCCACATCGGCCGCGGCCGACGACGCCGGAGTTCCGCTTGCCCGAAACCATCCGCACTACCGCGCCTGACGGACGCCGCCGCTCTGACGGACGGCGCCTGCACGCGGCGCCCGCACGCGGTCTACCGGCCGCCGGCGATCCCGCCGAGCGCGAGGTCCAGCGCCTCACGCAGCCCGTCAGCGACCCGCTCCAGCTCAACGTCCGTGATCACGAACGGCGGCCCCATCAGGACGATGTCGCCGTCCACCCCGTTGGCGTTGCCAGTGCCCGAGTAGAGCAACAGGCCACGCTCTCGAGCGATCCGCAGGACGGCCTCGACCAGCCTGGCCGCGCGCGGATACGCCTCGCGCGTCTCCCGGTCGCGGACGAGCTCCACGCCGATCATCAGCCCGCGACCGCGGATGTCGCCCACGGCCGGATGATCGCCAAGCCGGTCCAACAGCAGCGACTTGAGCCTCTCCCCCTTCACGGCAGACGCATCGACCAGCGACTCCGCCTCCAGGATCCGCAGCACCTCGCGCGCGACTGCCGCCGCGCCGGGCTGGTGCGAGTACGTGAACCCGTGGACGAAGGCGCCGGCAGCCGTCACCTCGTCCACCAGCGCACCCGCCGCCGCCACGAACCCGAAGGGCCAGTAACCCGACGTCGCGCCCTTGGCGGCGACGAGAAGGTCCGGCTGCACGCCGTAGTGGTCCATGCCGAACCAGGCTCCCGTGCGCCCGAACCCGGTCATGACCTCGTCCGCGATCAGCAGGACACCGTGCCGCCGGCAGACCTCCGAGATCGCCCGCCAGTACCCAGCGGGCGGCTCGACGGCGCCCAGCGTGGCCCCGACGATCGGCTCGCCGACGAAGGCCGCCACGGTGCCGGGCCCCGCGGCCGTGATCGCTCGGTCCAGCTCATCGGCAAGCTCTGCCGCGCTCCCAAGAGCATGGGCACCGGGCTCCCCGCCGCGGTACGGGTAGGCCGCGCTCACGTGCCGGAACCGCCCGAGCCAGCCCTCGTACGGGCGACGAAGCGGCTTGCGCCCGGACAGGTCCAGCGCCCCCAGCGTGTTGCCGTGGTAGCTGCTCCAGCGCGAGAACACCACCCAGCGATCTGTCTGGCCGCGCGCGATCTGCACGGCACGAGCCAGCTTGAGCGCCGTCTCGATCGCCTCGGACCCGCCCGACACCGGGTAGATCGCCGGGTCGGCCACGGGCAGGTGAGCGCCTACCTCCGCGGCGTACCGCTCGAGCGGCTCCGTCGTGAACGCGGACCCGTGTGCGTAGGACAGGCGCGCGACCTGCTCCGCGATGGCATCCGCGATCTCCCGGCGCCCGTGACCCACGTTGACGACGATGGCGCCGCCCGCGGCATCCAGGTACTCGCGCCCGTCGGCGTCCACGATGGTGGAGCCGTGCGCCGAGACCGCGACCGGCGGGTCGGGCGAGGTTGAGCGGCGGAAGACGCGTCCGGTCATGACCGGATGGGATTGTCCGTCATGGGGCGATGCTACAGCCCATGGGGAGCGCTAGACGCGGCCCTTCGGCACGGTATGCCAGTAGGTCTTGTTGAACACGATCTTGCCCAGGTGCCAGAGCTTCCCCGGCTTGGGCGGCTTCGGCGGGTGGTCGTAGTCGAACTGGAGGAGCGTGCCCTTCCCGTCGCCGACCTCGAAGAAGCACATGACCTTGCCGGTGTAGTTGGCGTGCTTGCCCTCGGGCTTCCGGCCCAGGACGGCGGCGGCCACGCGCTCGGCCACGATCGGCGCCTCGAAGTGGGCCGTGGAGCCCGCCTTGGACAGCGGCAGGTCCGTGGTGTCGCCGAGGGCGTAGATGTTCGCGAACCGCGGGACGTCGGCATCGGCCTGGCCGGGTGCCGGCTTGGCGACGGTCTTCACCTGCAGGGTGCCGCGGTCCGTCGGCAGCCAGCCGGACTTCGGGGCGAGGCCGGAGTCGACGAGGGCCTGGGCGCCCTTGTGAGGGGGCACGCAGATGAGCAGGTCGTACGGGTGCTCCTCGAACGCATCGGTGATGACGACCTTGCGCTCGGCGTCGATCTCGGACACGCCGGCCAGGAGTTCGAGCCTGATCCCCTTCTCCTCGAAGATCGGGGTGGCCATGTCCGACACGCTCTCGATGGTGAACGCGCGGTTGATGGGCGAGAGGAACGTGAGTTCGGTCTTGTCACGGAGCCCTCGGTCGCGGAGCTCGGACTCGATGAGGAACGCCACCTCCAGGGGCGCCGGTGGGCACTTGTAGGGGATGCCCGCGATGCCGATCACGATCTTGCCGCCGGTGAATGCATCGAGCGCCTTGCGGAGCTTGGCGGAGGCTTCGGCGGTGTAGAAATGGTGCGCCTCGGTGTCGAAGCTCTCGATCTCCTCGGGCATGATCCGCGACCCGGTGGCGATCACCAGCTGCGCGTAGTCGAGACGGTTGCCGGACGCGAGCTGGACCCACTGGCCAGCGGGGTCGATGCGCTCGATGGTGTCCACGACCAGCTCGACGTTGCCGTCGAGCAGCTTCCGCTCCGGCCGAGCAAGGTTTTCGGCGCGCTCCTGGCCCATCGCGATGTACATGTAGCCGGGCTGGTAGGCGTGGACGCCGGTCGCATCCACGACCGTCACCCTTGCCTTGCCGGCGGCGATCTGCTTCTTGAGCTTGCGGGCGATCAGGTTGGCGGCGAGGGTTCCCCCCACGCCGCCGCCCAACACGACGACGTGTTGCATGGGACGCCTACCGGACCTTCTCGACGATGATCTCGTCGTAGCCATCCCGGGTGAAGACGCCGATCAGGTTGTGGCCAGCCTTGCCGATCCACTTCGGGATGTCTGTCTTGCTGCCCTTGTCCGTGGACAGGATGGCGAGCACGTCGCCCACGTCGGACTCCTTCATGCCGCGGATGAGCTCCATCAGCGGGCCCGGGCAGAAGCTGCCGCGTGCGTCCAGCGTGAGGGTGATGGTCGGGATCGTGGTTTCGGTCATCGTGAGGTTCCTTGTGGTGGGCACGGCGGGGCGGGGCGGGCGGGACGGCTCGCCCCTCACCGAGGCCGGGGGTGGGTCAGATGAAGATCGGGGACGCGCCGTCGCTGACGAAGCCGAGGTAGGTGGCGGCGCCGACAGGCTCCCCCATCCCGTCCATGAGGTCCTCGCGCTTGATCCCGAACATGTCCATGGTCATCTGGCAGGGAATGAACTCGACGCCCATGAGCTGGGCCATCTCGAGCAACTCCTTGGGGCTTGCAACGTTGTACTGCTTCGCGAGCTTCCGCATCATCCACGGGCCCATGCCCAGGAAGTTCATCTTGGACAGCTTGCGATGGGCAATGCCGGGGCGCTGCATCGCCGACATCATCTTCTGCATCCAGTTCTCGCCGGTGATGCGCTTGCCGTCCTTGACGAACGCCTGGAGGCCCCAGAAGGTGACGAACACCTTGGTCGGCATCCCCATGGCGCCAGCGGTGGAGGCGAGGATCATGCCGGCCCAGATCTTCTCGAGCTCTCCGCTGTAGCAGATGAACGCGAGGCTCTGGGGCTTGGTCTCCTCGGGCTCCGCGGCGGGCGCGGGCAGGGTCTCCGGGGTGGCGATGAGTTCTGCGACAGTCATCGGGGCATCTCTACTTCTTGCGCATGACGAAGCGGAACACGCTGCCGTCAACGGTCTGCTCGACCAGCTCGTTGCCGGTCGACTTCGACCAGGCGGCGAAATCCTTTACCGACCCGGGGTCGGTGGCCAGCACCTCCAGGAGTTGCCCGGAGGCGAGGCCCTTGACGGCCTGCGCTGTCTTGACGATGGGCATCGGGCAGTTCAGCCCGCGTGCATCGACCGTCACGTCGGCGGCCTGGGTCATCGTGTGCTCCTTCCTCGCGGCGTTGGCTGCCGCGATCATGGTCCTAGATGAAGATGATCCGGCCGTCGCCGGCATTGAGGTAGAAGGCCGTGACGCCCTCGACGCCGTCCACGAGCGGGTCCAGGTCCTCCTCCTCGATCTGGAGGATGTCCATGGACAGCGAGCAGGCCTGGATGTCGACCTCGCCCAGCTCCTTGGCCTGGCGCAGGGTCTCCGCCCAACTCGCCTGGCCCGCCTTCGCGAGCGCATCGACCGCGGCGCGGCCGGCCTCGCCCGCCTCGGCGGCGAGGCCGTGGTCCGCACCGATCTCCGCCTTGGTGAAGGCACGGAGGGCCCAATACTGCAGGAAGACGTTGACGGGCTTGCCCAGGGCGGCGGCTCCGGCGGTCATGACTGCGGCCGCCTGGAGCTTGTCGTCCGTGCCTGAGAACAGCACCAGGTTGATGGTCTCGTCCATGCGAAGGCTCCTCGTTCGGGGCTACTGGATCTCGATGAGCTCGTCGGCGGCCTGGTCAAGATGTGACAGGCGCCCGAGGCGGGTGAGGCGGCGCTGGAGCACGCCGCGCATGACGTTGCAGGCAACGATGACGTCCGGGTCCGTCAGCCGGTAGCGGACCTCGCGGCCGTCACGTTCTGCCTCCACCATGCCGGCGGCCCGGAGAACCGAGAGGTGCTGCGAGACGTTCGGCTGGCTGGCGCCGATCTCATCGGCAAGTCGGCCGACCTCGCAGGGCCCCAGCGCGAGGCGGTGAATGATCTCCAGCCGGCGCGGGTTTGCGAGCGTCTTCAGGACCTCCGCTTGCAGGGTCGTGATCTCGTCCATAACCGTATCATCTACATATGCGCAGATGCGCATGAGTGCCACCTGTCACATCCGCAGGGCCCAATGGCCCGGCTGCGGCGGGACACAGTCCCGGGCCATTTGGTCGGCCGGTGCGTGCCGACACCACGGCCGGGGCCCAAGGCCACGGACATCGGCAGCCGACAGGGCCATCCGCCCCGCTCGACCCCGACCGAAGCCTCTCGTCATCGTCGGGCGGGGCGCGCAGATTCCGTTCTGGTTCGGAGCCCCGCGGGCACGGGCCCGCGGCATCCAACCCCGAGAGGAGGCACGCGATGGCCGTCGAGTTGCGCCCGGACGCGGGTCCTCACGCCGGCCTCATCGACTGGCTCGCGACCCGGCGGGTGGAATACGAGCTGCACGAGCACCCCGAGACCTTCACCGCCGAGGCGACGGCCCGCGCCGATCACACCGACCCGCGCCGATTCGCCAAGGTCGTCGGCGTTGCGGCGGCCGACGGTCGACAGGTCCTGCTCGTCATCGACGCCCCGGACCATGTCGACCTGACCAAGGCACGCCGGCTCCTGGGGACCACGGACGTGCGGATCCTGACGGAGACCGAGTTCGCCGCCCTGGCGCCGGACTGCGAACCCGGCACGATCCCGCCGGTGCCCGACCTCTTCGGGCTCCCCGTCTATGCGGACCACGCGCTGCGGGAGGTACCGGAGATCGCCTTCCACGCGGGGAGCCACCGCTTCACGGTGCACGTGGATCGGCCGGCGTGGGAGCGTGCGGCAGGCGTTGCCTGGGCGGACCTCACCCAGGACGACGGCCAGCCGGCCTGGGCCAGGTGACGAGGAGGCCGCGATGCAGGCGCGAGTCACCGAGATCGCCACCACCCTGGTCTGGATCGACGGCGAGGAGGCAATCATCGTCCGCTGGGCCGACCGGGCGACCGTCGAGCGACTCCGCTCCGATGTGCCCGTCCGCCACCGCTCCACCGGCCACGTCCGCGTGGATCCCACCGTCCGCCACGGGGGCGGGTCCGGCCCGGAGGATGGCGAACGAGCCCGCCGGACGCGCCTCGCGGCATTCGTCGAGGACGTGGCCGGGCATCTGCCGCCGGACGGCGACGTGCACGTCGTGGGGCCCGGCATGGTCCGGGAGCGCCTCGAGCGAAGCCTGCGCGCGAACGACCGTCGGCTCGGCCGCCGCCGCAATGTTCATGCCGCACCGGCCGAGCGCCTGACCGAGCAGGAGCTGGTCGCGCGGGTCCGGGAGCTGGCCGGCGACGCACCGAAGCGTCGCGGCCTGCCCACGTAGGGCGCCCGGTGCGGCGGTAGTGCCCACCGCGCCGGGCGACTCCGCCCAGGATGAGCCCGGCGTCGGGCACTCCGGCCCGTCCGCATCCGACGGTTCGGCCCTGCCCGACCACCGTCCGTGGGGCCATTCTCGTGCTGGAGGTGCCTGAATGGCCATGTCCGTACCGTTTGTCGACGCCCCACTTCGACGTCTCCCGAACGGTTCCGCTCCGTTCCGTCCCGTCCTCGTGGCGGCCGAGCTGTGCAAGGGCTGCGGGCTCTGCATCGACGTCTGCGCTCCGGGTGCCCTGGCCCTCGACACCGGACAGGTCAACGCCATGGGGCACCACCACGTGAGGCTCGAGCTTCCCGACTCCTGCACGAGCTGCGCGAAGTGCGCCCGGATGTGCCCGGACGCCGCGCTCACGATCTTCGCCCGCCCCAGGGGGGCCTGATCCGATGGCCACCCTCGCCCGCCCGGGGGTCGACGCGCGCCCCAGCTCCGTCGCCTCGTCGCCAGGGACCGGTGGCGAGGCGTCTCCCCTCCTGGACCGCGTCCTGATGAAGGGCAACGAGGCGATCGCAGAGGCCGCGATCGCCGCCGGGTGCGACGCCTACTTCGGCTACCCGATCACCCCCCAGGCCGAGCTCCTGGAATGGATGGCGCGCCGCATGCCCGAGGAGGGCCGCGTGTATGTCCAGGCCGAGAGCGAGCTGGCCGCCATCAATATGGCGCTCGGCGCATCGGCGGCGGGAGCCAGGGTCCTCGTCTCCAGCTCCAGCCCCGGGATCAGCCTCATGGCCGAGGCGATGTCGTACATGGCCGGTTCGCGGCTCCCTGTGGTCCTGGTCAACGTCATGCGCGGCGGGCCCGGTCTCGGCAGCATCGGCGCCGCTCAGGGCGACTACCTCCAGGCCGTCAAAGGCCACGGCCACGGCGACTATCGGGTGCCGGTCCTGGCCCCGTCCTCCATCTCGGAGGCGATCAACCTCGTGCGTGATGCCTTCGTGCTGGCGGAGCGCTACCGGACTCCGGTGATCCTCCTTGCCGACGGGATCCTCGGCCAGGCGATGGAGCCGCTGACACCGGGGTTCCGAGGCCTGGAGCCTGCACACCCCGACTGGGTGCTGGAGGGCGCCGCCGGACGTGAGCCTCGGGTCGTCAAGTCCATGCACCTGCGCCCTGAAGACCTCGAGCGTCACAATGTCGAGCTCCAGGCCATGTATGCGGAGATCACGGCGAGGGAGCAGCGCTGGACCGGTGATTCCCTCGACGACGCGGAGATCCTGGTGGTCGCATATGGGACGGCCGCCCGGATCGCCAGGACGGCCGTGGAGCGGGCCCGGGAGGCGGGTCTGCGGGGCGGGCTGTTCCGGCCGATCACGCTGTGGCCGTTCCCCGCCCAAGCCCTGTACGAGGCCGCTCGCAACGTCCGCGCCGTTCTGGCCGTGGAGATGTCTGCCGGCCAGATGGTCGAGGACGTCCGGCTGGCGATCGAGGGTGCGGTGCCGGTCTTCCATCACGGCCGGATGGGGGGCATGGTGCCGAGCCCCAGCGAGGTCGTCGATGCCATGCGCCGTGCCTGGTCAACGAGCGAAGGGGGTGGGTCGTGAGCATGGCGCGTGAGGCGAAACGCGGCACCTCCGGTTCGATGGCCGAGGGGAAGGTCGTCTACCGGCGCCCGCTCCTCCTCACCAACCCGACCAGCTACTGCCCGGGCTGCGGGCATGGGATCGTGCACCGGCTCCTGGCGGAGGTCCTCGAGGAGATGGACCTCGGCGGCAAGACCATCCTGGTCGGTTCGGTCGGATGCTCTGTCTTTGCCTTCGACTACCTTCGGCTCGATGCGGTCGAATCTCCGCACGGGCGGGCGGCGGCCGTGGCGACTGGCGTCAAGCGCGTCCGCCCGGACCGGATCGTGTTCACCTACCAGGGCGACGGGGACCTTGCCGCCATCGGCACCGCGGAGATCGTGCATGCGGCCGCCCGTGGGGATCGGTTCACGACGATCTTCGTCAACAACGGGATCTACGGCATGACCGGCGGCCAGATGGCCCCGACCACGCTGGCCGGACAGAAGACCACGTCCAGCACTCTCGGGCGGGACACCGGCAGCACCGGCTACCCGCTCCCGGTGACGGAGATGCTGTCGCTGTTGCCGGGCGTCGCGTACGCGGCGCGAGTGTCCGTGGCGGACCCGGGTCTGGTGGGCAAGGCGAAGGCGGCGATCCGGCGAGCGTTCGAGGTCCAGCAGGAGGGCCACGGCTTCGGCATCGTCGAGGTGCTGTCCACGTGCCCGGTAGGCTGGGGCATGACACCGTCGGAGGCGATGGAGCGACTGGCCACAGAGGTCGTGGCGGTGTACCCCGTGGGGACGTACGTGGACCGGGCCAAAGGGATCGGGGTCGTGATGCCGGCTCCGGCCGGAAGACGGTCGAAGACCGCGGAGGCGTGAGGATGGAGCGCTCCACGATCATCGCCGGGTTCGGCGGTCAGGGAATCCTGTTCGCGGGCAAGGTGCTGGCCGAAGCGGCACTCCTCGAGGGCCGGGAAGTCCTGTGGATCCCGTCGTACGGGCCCGAGATGCGGGGCGGAACCGCCTCGTGCACCGTCATCGTGGCAGACCGGCTCATCGGCTCGCCGATCATTGACCGGGCCGACCACGTGGTGGTCCTCAACCCGCCGTCGATGGCGAAGTACACGCCGTTCGTCGCCGTGGGCGGCCTGCTGGTCGTGAACACCACCCTGATCGAGGCGGAGCCGGGTCGCGACGACATCGAGATCCTCGAGGTCCCGTGCACCGCGGTGGCCCGCAATGCCGGCGATGACAGGCTGGTCTCGGTGGTGGCGCTCGGGGCGCTCATCGGAGCCAGACGGGTCGTGGAGCCGGAGAATGTCCATCGTGCCCTGGGCGTGCTCCTCGGGCAGAGCCACGGCGATCTCGTGGCCGCGGACATCGCCGCGTTCGACGCTGGTTACGAGGCCGGGCTCGAGGAGGTCATCGCGTAGGGCGGCGGCGCCGCGCGCGAGACTCGCCTCATGACTGAGCCGTGGGTGGCAGCGCTCCGCGGCGACCCGAGATCGTGGCTCCTCGATCCCACCCGCCCGGCGGTCCGGCAGCTCGCGCTCCGGTGGCTGGAGGACCGGCCGGCGGACGACCGCGAGGTCCGCAAGGCACAGGCCGCCGCGGCCTCGCTCCCGCCGGTCGCGCCGATCCTGGACGGCCAGGACCCCGCCGGCTGGTGGGTCAAGCCCGGTCCCGGTTACGGGCCCAAGTACACCGGCACGGTCTGGAGCCTGATCATCCTCGAGCAGCTGGGCGCCTATCCCGCCGATCCGCGGATCGCGGCCGGGTGCGAGTATGTGCTCGCCCACACGCGGACGGCCTCCGGCGGCCTCGGCTGCTCCGGAAGCCATCTGGCGCACAGGCCGCCGCCCCTCACGCTCCGCGCCTGCCGCTTCCTGCGGGCCGCCATAGGCTGATGGTCAGGCCCGCGCGGGCTCGTCAGCCACCCGACTCGTCAGCGGCCGGCGGCATCGACGGGGCGGGGGCAGGAGCAGGCATGGGTGGTTCAGGGAATGGTTCCTGCCCGTCGGGCGACTCGTCGGCCATCGCACGGACGAGGTCCGAGGCCGCCAGCACACCGATCGGCAGCGTCTCGTTGCCCCCCGCCACGACCACCAGCCGCGAGACGTGGTGACGCTCCATCTTCCGGGCCGCAAGCGTGATCGGCTGGTCTCGGTGGATCGTCAGGGCCGGGCTGGTCATCAGGTGCTTCACGCGGAGCCCGGACCAGTTGGCCCAGAGGTGCTCGGTGGCCCTGGCGCGGAGGAGGTCCATCTCGCTGATCACGCCGACGAGGGTTCCGGACGCGTCCACCACCGGTAGGCCACCGAAGCCATGTTGCTCCATGAGCCTGGCCGCGTTGGTGAGATTGGCGTCCGCCCTGACCACCACCGGCTCGAGGGCCATCAGGTCCCCGACGAGGCGCGGACCATGCATCCGGACCGCGTTCACGCAGGCACCTCCCTACCCCGACAGGCCTTCAGCCCGGCACCTCCGTCTCCGGGGCGGCCGGGTCCTCCGCGGAGACGCACGTGGCCCGCGCCAGCTCGGCTGCGATCGCCGCCTGGAACGTGACCATGTTCAGCCTAACCGACCGGGACAGCGGCCGTCCGTACCCGAACCGTCGGACGCCGATCCCGACGAACGTCCCCTCCGGCAGCCCTCCGGGCCGCAACTCCTGGGCCAGCCCCAGCACCTGGTCGATCGGCAACTCGTGCGAGGACCTCGGCGCCGGTGCGGTCGGGTCCGCCACGATCTCCCGGATCGCCAGCGTCACGACGTGCCCGGGCGGGATCCCGACGGCCGCGTCCACAACCACGGCGATCTCGCCGGGCCGCACGTCCAGCAGGTCCTCGACGCGGAGGTTGCCGCAGCGGCGGACCTCCATGCGTTCGAGCAGCGCCGAGGGCAAGGACGGCAGCAGCGTCGCCACGGCGCTGAGGGCGGCCCCGTCGTCACCCCTGTCCGCGTTGCCGCAGACCAGCAGACGGACCGATGGCGGCGCGAGATGGGTCATCCAGTCCCCTCCCCTGTTCGCTGGTTCACGATCCGGAGATCAAGGAAGTGGGTCGCGCAGCTGATGCACGGGTCGTAGGCCCGGATCAGCATCTCGAGGCGACGGGTCGCCTCCTCGTGGGGCAGGTCGAGGACGGCCGGAGCGAAGGCCACCAGGTCCGCCTCGATGGCGCCCTGGTTCTGGCTGGTGGGAGGCACGATCTGGGCGTGGGTCACGTGGCCCTGCTCGTCGACCTCGTACCGGTGATGGAGCAGGCCGCGAGGGGCTTCCGTGGACCAGGCGGCGATGCCCGCGCGCGGGGTGAACGGAACCTTCGGCGCGGACGGCGGGCGGTACCCGTCGATCAGGTCCCGGGCCTCGGCGCACGCGTGGAGCAGTTCCACGGCACGCGCCACGATCGAGCGGTGGATGTTCGTCCGGATCGCGTCCCGCAGGCCCGTCGCCTCGAGGGCCTCTGCCGCAAGGGGGTGGAGCTGATCGGCCGCGAGCGCGATGCGCGCCGTCGGTCCCAGGAGATAGACCTCGCCGTCACGGGTCCGGGCGTGAAGGGCGTTGGTGCCCTCAAGGTGGTGCTCCTCGAACGCCTCTCCCCAAGCGCCGGGGGCCAGGTCGAGCCCGTCCGTGGAGACGATGCGGCCGTGGTTGTAGGGGTACTCGTCCGCGTGGCGCATCGCCACGAGTGGCTGGGTGTGTTCGAGGGCAGGCGGGTCCCACGAGGCGACCAGGCGCACCGTGGCCAGCGCCTGATCCACCGCCGTGTCCAGGGCCTGGCGGATCCCGTCCAGATCGGCGCGGCGGGGCGCCTTCGAGAACCCGCCGATCCGGACCGAGATCGGGTGGACCGATCGCCCGCCGAGCGCCGCGATCAGCTCGTTGCCAAGCTTCTTGAGGGCCAGGCCCTGCTCCACGACCGCCCGGTGATCCGCGGCCATCGCGAGCGCCGACGGGTACCCCAGGTAGTCGGGGGCGTGCAGCAGATAGACGTGCAGTGCGTGGCTCTGGATCCACTCGCCGCAGTAGAGGAGCCGCCGGAGGGCACGCACGGACGGGTCGACCTCGATCCCGTACAGGTCCTCGAAGGCGTGGACCGCGGTCATCTGGTACGCGATCGGGCAGATGCCGCAGATCCGCGCCACGATGTCGATCACCTCGTCGCCGGTCCGCCCGACGACCAGCCGCTCGAAGTATCGCGGCGCCTCGAAGATCGACAGGCGGGCCTCTACCACGGCTCCGTCGCGGACGCGAAGGCTCAGGGAGCCTTCCCCCTCGACGCGGGTGAGATATCCAACCTTGAACTCGTGGTCGCCCCCCGGTGCGGCGACCGCGAGGGTGGCGCCGTCATCGCCGTGCATTGCCGGCTCCTTCCGCCGTCGTCGTTCCGCCCGGCGTCATGCCGGGAGGACCCCCGTACTCCCCGATCACCGCCCGGTACGCGGGCGACCAGCCGGTGAACCCGGCGAACAGGCGACTGACCTCCTCGCCCTCGCGCCCATCCTGGGCAAACGTCCGGGCGAGGCTGGCGGCGTTCGCCTGCTCCCTCGGACCGAAGCAGCCATAGCAGCCGCGGCCAAAGGTCGGACACAGGGCGTTGCAGCCGCTCTGCGTGGCCGGCCCGAGGCACGGGATGCCCTGGGCAACCATCACGCACACCGTGCCGCGCCTCTTGCACTCGAGGCAGACCGCCTCCTCGCGGATCTGCGGTCGGCGTCCGACTGCCACCGACACGAGCACCTCGCGGAGCTGATCGGGGCTGATCGGGCAGCCGTGGAGCTCCGCGTCCACCTTCACGTGGTCCGACACGGGCGTGGCCGTGGCGAGCGACTCGACGAACTCGGGGTGGGCGTAGACCGCGGCGCGGAATGCGTCGTGATCCGACCAGTTGCGCAACGCCTGGATCCCACCGTAGCTGGCGCAGGCGCCGATGGTGACGAGCAGCTTCGCCTGGCGGCGGAGCTCCACGATCTCGGCGGCCTGGTCCGGTGCGCTGATGCTGCCCTCCACAAGCAGCAGGTCGTAGGGGCCGGCCGAGCGGAGCGAGCTCGCTTCGGGGAACTCGACGATCTCGAACCGGCTGGCCAGCGCGAGCAGCTCGTCCTCGAGGTCGAGCAGCGTGAGCTGACATCCGTCACAGGACGCCATCTTGGCGATTCCGACGCGCAGACGCGGTCGGGCGGCGGTGGCCGGCATCAGATGCCCTCCCTGCCAAAGATGCCGCCCAGCTGGCCGAGCGAGAAGACGGGACCGTCCCGGCACACGAACAAGCCCCCGGTCTGGCAGTGACCGCACAGCCCGATGCCGCACTCCATGTGGCGCTCCAGCGTGACGAAGATACGATCGGCCGTGAGGCCGCGCTCCTTGAGGACCTCCGCGGTCGCCTCCATCATCCGCTCGGGACCGCAGACGAACGCGAGCGAACGCGAGCCGTCCCAGGTGGCCCGATCGAACAGCTGAGTTACCACGCCCACGGGACCCGTCCAGTCCGGACCCGCGCGGTCGACGATCAGCTGGACGTCGATATCACCGCGCGCGGCCCAGCCGCGGATCTCCTCGCGGTATAGCTGGTCAGCGGGCGTCCGGGCGCCGTAGTAGAGGCGGATCGCGTCGAACTGATCGCGCTGTGCGAGCAGCTCGTCGATCAGCGGCCGCAGCGGGGCGAGCCCGATGCCGCCGGTGACGATGACCACGTCGTGCCCCATCGCCCGTTCGATCGGCCACGAGGTCCCGAGGGGTCCCCTGACGCCGATCTCGTCGCGCGGCCCGAGGCCGATGATCGAGGCCGTCGCGGGTCCCGCGGCACGGATGGTGAGATCGATCGTGTCTCGGCCGAAACGCGAGATCGAGATCGGCAGCGGCGGGAAGGCCGGCACCGTGACCATCGCGAACTGGCCGAACTCGCCGGCCAGGAAGGCCGGATCCACGTCGCCCAGGGTCAGCGTGGTGATGTCCGCGGTCTCGGTCCTGGTGGACAGGATCCGCGCGGTTGCGTACGAGCCGGGGGTCGCGGCGACCGGTCTCGGGCGCGTCGGCTCTGGCCAGGTGGCCAGCGGCGGGGCGATGGCCAGGAGCTCCGCGCGGATGTCGATCCCCACGGGGCACCATGCGATGCAGCGGCCACAGCCCACGCAGCCGAAGGAGCCGAACTGGTCGACCCAGGTGGCGAACTTGTGGGTCAGCCACTGCCGGTAGCGATCCCGCGGGCGACTTCGGAAGCTGCCGCCGGCGACCTTGGCGAAGCCGGCTGTGAAGCAGAAGTCCCAGATCCGCTCGGAGGTGGACACCTCGCCGTCGAGATCCGAGCGCTGCGTGACGCTGCTGCAGAAGCAGGTTGGGCAGACCATCGTGCAGTTCGCACACGACAGGCACCGCTCCGCGATCTTCGACCAGCGCGGGCTGTCGAACTGGGCCAGCAGACGGTCGTGGAGGCCGGCCGTGGGTACGGGGTCGCCCATCGTGGCGGCGACCTTGCCCACGGCCTCGGCCGCCCTGAACAGCTGGCCCGCGTCCGCACCCCTGACGGGCAGGCTCGTCACGAGCTCCGCGCCTTCGGGCGTTCCGGCGCGGAGCAGGAACCCCTCGTCCAGCTCGGTGAGGGCGATGTCGTACCCGCCGCGGGCCTCGGGACCGGTTCCCATCGAGGTGCAGAAGCAGGTCGAGGCCGCCGTGGTGCAGTTGACGGCGATCACGAGGGCGTTCCGCCGGCGCGCGCGATAGTCCTCGTCCGTGTACGGGCCGCCCAGGAACACGCGGTCCTGGATGCCGAGCGCGGCGAGCTCGCAGGCGCGGACGCCCAGGAAGGCCAGCGGCGGCGGATCGATCAGGGCAGGCTCGAAGCTGACGGCCTTGCCATCACGCCGGCCGACGTTGAGCGCAACCACCGGCGGGAACGTCCAGCGCTTTGGGCTGAGCGGCCCGACCGCGTAGTCGAAGACGCGCCCGTGCCGACCCTCGATCAGGCTGTACTTGCCGGGCGCCTGCTCGTCACCGATGCCGGCAGGCAGGTCGTCGACCGAGTCGATCTCGCCGTAGACAACGGCACCGTCCATCACCTTCGGGCCGATGACGGTCCGGCCGTTCTCGCGGAGCAGGTCGATGAGCACGCCGAGGTTGGCCCGGGCGAGGAACCAGGGTCCGCTGCCGTTCGACGAGGCCACCGAGGTTGGCAGGCCGGTGACGGCCGTGCCGGTGGGGGCGGGATAGGGTGCGTAGGGCATCCCGTCGTCGGTCACCATGAACCACCTTCCCGCCGGCCCCACTCCTCTCGCGCAAAGAGGTCGAGGAGCTGCATCCGGGTCGCGGTCAGGCGCCGGCTCACCGCCTGGAGCACGCGTGGGTACAGCGAGGCCGCCAGGGCGTGGTCCGACCGCAGGAGCGAGCGCAATCGCTCACCCGGCAGCTCCACGAGCATGACGGGCTCGATCGCGATCCCGGTCGATGTGGCCCGGTGCGGCGGCACGATGGCCGACCAGCCGACGATGTCGCCGGGCTCTACCGTGAGGATCGTCACCATGCCGCGCTCCGGGACGAGCGTCCGCAACGCAACGCGGCCGGAGACCACGATGGACAGGGCCTCGGTGACCAGTCCCTCGCGCGTGACCTGGTCCCCAGCCTCGACGGTTCGCATCTCCGCGATCTCCGCCAGCCGGGCAACTGTCTCGGGGGGCAGACCCGCCCCGAACCAGGATGTGCCGAGCACGCTGATCAGGTTGGGGGACGCCATTGAGGTGTTGGATGCCATGGAGCCACGACCTCGCTGGTTCCGGACCGGTTCGCCCAACTGGGTCGCGCGCACCAGGGCCCGCGTGCTCATACTCCGCCCCGGGACGGCAATTGCGTGAGTGCCGTCCGGTCCACGCCGGGGCGGGACGCGGCGCCCATTGATCCTGCCGGACGGCCCGGCCCGGCCGTGACGACGGGGTGGACGGCCGTGGTTGAGCCGAGGCGCCGGAGCCGGGCGAACGGCATCGTCGAGCGGACCTCGCCATGAGCGAGTCACTCCGGCGAACCACCCCGCGCGGCCGGGGTGGTTCGCGCAAGGCCATCGTCAGCTGGTGCCGGCGAGGGCCTCCGTGGCGCGGGCGACGACCGGGGCCAGCGCCGCTTCGAGCGACCCGGAGATGGGTTCCAGCTCATAGCGAACGCGGATCACCGGCTTGGAGACGGAGAGAACCCGGGTGATGTCGATCGGCGTGGCAGCCAGCACCACGTCGGCCGGGATCGCCTCGAGGGCCGCCTCGAGCTCATGGATCTGCTTGTCGCCGTAGCCCATGGCCGGGAGCAGGCACTCGAGGTCCGGATACTTCGCCAGCGTGGCGGCCAGCTCGCCCGTCGCGTAGGGCCGTGGGTCCACCATCTCGGCTGCGCCGAAGCGCCTCGCCGCCACGACTCCCGCGCCGTAGGTCATCCCACCGTGCGTGAGTGTCGGCCCGTCCTCGACCACAACCACGTTCCGGCCGCGGATCTCGCCACCCTCCAGGACCAGCGAGGACCGTGCCTCGATGACGGTCGCCCGCGGGTTCGCTGCCGCGATGCCGGCGCGGACGATGTCGAGAGCTTCGGGCGCCGCCGAGTCCACCTTGTT
Source organism: uncultured Chloroflexia bacterium (assembly GCA_963770795.1). GTDB lineage: Bacteria > Chloroflexota > Limnocylindria > Limnocylindrales > CSP1-4 > CAIXZV01. The sequence continues at coordinate 134,164 of CAVYQR010000007.1, read as the reverse complement.
GATGACGATGACATCGGCCGAGCGCAGGTTCGCCTCTCCCGGGTGGTACCGGAGCTCATGGCCTGGCCGCAGCGGGTCCACCACCACGATCGCCAGGTCCGGGCGGTAGAACGGCAGGTCGTTGTTCCCGCCGTCCCAGATGACCACGTCACACTCGGCCTCGGCCGCACGCAGGATCCCCTCGTAGTCCACGCCCGCGAAGACGAGGCGCCCGGCATCGAGGTGTGGCTCGTACTCCTCGCGCTCCTCGATGGTCGTCTCGTGGCGGTCAAGATCCGCGTATGTCTCGAACCGCTGGACGCGCTGGGCGACAAGGTCCCCGTATGGCATCGGGTGCCGGACGACCGCGACCCTGAGGCCCTGGGCCTCGAGCGCCCGCGCAACGTAGCGGCTGGTCTGGCTCTTCCCGCATCCCGTCCGGACTGCGCACACCGAGACCACCGGGCGCGAGCTCTCGAGCATCGTGCGGGTGGGACCCAGCAGCGAGAAGTCCGCCCCGGCCGCCATCGCACGGCTGGCCGCGTGCATGACCTGCTCGTGGCTGACGTCGCTGTACGCAAACACAACGGTATCCACGCGCAGGTCCCGGATCAGGGTCTCGAGCTCCGCCTCGGGGCGGATGGGGATCCCGGCAGGGTAACGCTGGCCGGCCAGCTCCGGCGGATAGCGGCGATCCGCGATGCCGGGGATCTGGGTTGCCGTGAAGGCAACGACCTCCACCGACGGGTCGTCCCGGTAGACGACGTTGAAATCATGGAAGTCCCGACCTGCGGCACCCATGATCAACACGCGTTCGATTCGCATGTTCGACCTCGGGGGAGGAGCTCGCAGGCGCCCGCGCCGGACCGCGAGGCCAGCAGGCGGACGCGGCGGTCGCTGCCTCCGCGTCCGATCAGGATGGACTGCCGGCGTCGCCGCGCATCCGGCCGGGCCGCCCTGTGGGAGGTGCCGCTGGTCCCGCGAACGGGGTCCGATCGGCACTCACCGGTGATTGCGGCACCCCCGACACTGCGTGTGAGGTGGGTGTCGGAGGGGACGCCCGACACCCACCCGAATTCATCGAGCCCTCGCCCGGCGGCGGGGGTTTGTGATTCTCGGCCCGCCGTTTCGCGAGCGTCCGGCCCGTTCGCCGGGCACCTGACGAGCGTGACCGGACCCGCCGGCGGTCGGCGCTAGAGGTCGAAGTGGCGGCGTGCCTCGAAGGTGAGGGCATCCCGGTGGTCCGGATGGGCGACCTCGATCAGCGCCCGTGCTCGCTCGCGGAGGCTCTTGCCCCACAGCTCCGCCACACCGAACTCCGTCACCACGGTCCGCACGTGCGCTCGGGTGGTGACCACGCCGGCCCCTTCCGAGAGGTGGGCAGCGATGCGGGACACGGATCCTTCTGCCCCGGCCGTGGACGGCAGCGCGATGATCGCCCGACCTCCTGGGGCGAGCGCCGCGCCGCGCATGAAGTCCATCTGCCCGCCCACACCCGAGTACATCCTGTAGCCGATCGAATCCGCGACGACCTGGCCCGACAGGTCGACCTCGATCGCCGAGTTGATGGCGGTCATGTGCTCGAAGGACCGGATCACGCTCGTGTCGTTGGTGAAGTCCACAGCCCGCATCTCGACCATGGGGTTGTCGTGGACGAACGAGTACACGCGCTTCGTGCCCATCACGAACGCCGTGACGATCTTGCCCTTGTTGCGCGCCTTGGCCGAACCGGTGACCACGCCCAGCTCTGCGAGCTCCACGACGGAATCGCTGAACATCTCGGTGTGGATGCCCAGGTCCTTCTTGTGGGTCAGGAACTCCGCGGTCGCCGTCGGGATCGCGCCGATGCCCAGCTGGAGCGTGGCCCCATCGGGGACGAGATCCGCGATGAACGATCCGATCTGCCGCTCGAGATCACCGAGCAGCGGTCTGGCGACCTCGTACGGCGGCTGATCCACCTCGATCGCAAGGTCGATCTCGTTGACGTGGATGAACGATTCACCCAGCGTCCTGGGCATCGAGGCGTTGAACTGGGCGATGACCGTCGTCGCCGCCTCGATCGCGGCATGCATCGCCTCGACCGACGTGCCAAGCGAACAGTATCCGTGCCGATCGGGTGGCGTGACATTGACGAACACCGCATCCAGCGGGAGCACACCGGCCCGGAACACGGCCGGGACGTCCGAGAGGAAGATCGGCACGAAATCGGCGCGGCCCTCGTTGATCGCCTTGCGAGCGTTGGGGCCAATGAACAGGGCCCGGTGCCGGAAATGCGGCGCCATCTCGGGCGCGAGGTGGGGTCCGGGACCCTCCAGGTGGAGGTGCACCATCGAGACGTTGGACAGCTCCGGGGCGCGCGCGACGAGGGCGTCGAGGAGGACGGACGGGGTGGCGGCGGCACACTGCAGGTAGATCTGGTCGCCGGAACGGATGCCCGCGACCGCTTCCTCGGGCGACACGATACGCATACCGAGAGTCTAGGTTGGGCAGGCTGGTCAAGGCGAAGCCGGATGGCCCGCCGGGAGGGCCCGGTGTACCCGGTTCCGGCGGGCCCGGCCGCCCGCGGGGACCGGACCCGGGGGACCGATGGCCCGCGCAGTTCCGGCCTTCTAGTCGTCCTGGTCGACCCGGCGCAGCCTGAATGCAGGCCCGGCGCCCAGGCCTTCCGCCGGCTGCCCGTACTTGAGGATCAGGTCGCGCACGGCGGCGGCGTGTTGCTCACCCTCGAGCTCGTGCGCGATCGCCGCGGTCGTGACGCCGGCGATGGTGACGCGACAGGCGGGCTCGACAAGCAGGTTGCGGCCCCAGTCCGCCTCTGGAGACCCGGCCGCCGTCACGAGCGTCCCATCGGGCTGCTCGACGAACCCGACGACCGCCCGTGCCGGTCTGCCGCTGATGCGGCCGCGCGTCTCGATGCGCAGGACGCGTCCCCACGCGACGAGGTCGTCCTCCATCGGAGCGCTGGGCGGGGGTTGGCGGCTGCGAACGGGTAGCGCCGACTGGGGCCTACGCCCCGCCGCGGTCCAGCCGATGCTTGGCAACGAACGCGGCCGCCTGGGCCCGGCGCTCGAGGTTGAGCTTCGACAGGATCGAGCTCACGTAGTTCTTCACCGTCTTGTCCGACAGGAAGACCTCGGCGGCAATTTCCTTGTTCGTCTTGCCCTCCGCCACGAGGAGCAGGATCCGCTGCTCCTGAGCGGTGAGCTGCGCCATCTCATCGGTGTAGGCGCCGGTCGCGATGCGCCGCACGCGCTCGAGCACTTTCTCGGTGACCGCCGGATCGAGCAGCGACTCGCCGCGGCCGACGGACTCCAGCGCGGCGACGAGGTCCCGGGCGCGGATCTGCTTGAGGAGGTAGCCGGAGGCCCCGGCGACGATGGCCGACAGCACGGCCTCCTCGTCCGGGTACGAGGTGAGCATGACGACGCGCGTCGTGGGCAGTTCGGCGCGGATCTCGCGGCAGGCCTCGATCCCCGAGCCATCGGGGAGGCGCACGTCCATCACCACGATGTCGGGCTGGAACCGGCGAGCCTGCTCGATCGATTCGGCGGCGGTGCCGGCCTCGGCAACGACTTGAAACCCTTCGCGGCGATCGAGGAGCGCCACGAGTCCCTGGCGAACCACCTCGTGGTCATCGACCACGAGCAGGCGCAGGGGCCGCGCGGTGAGATCAGTCACGGTCACTTGTCTCCGGTGGGTGCGGGAGGGCGCTCCCCGGCGTCCACACTGGCCGACGCCGGCACGCGCACGATGATACGCGTGCCCGCGACTTCGGGGCGCTCCACTGCGAACGTGCCCCCCATTCCCACAGCACGATCGTGCATGTTGCCCAGGCCCTGGTGGTGTCCCAGCGTGTCGGGACCGCGCAGCAGCGCCGGATCGAAGCCGCGACCGTTGTCCTCCACGCACAGGACAAGATCGTCCCCGTCGCGGGCCAGGACCAGCGCCGTCCTGGTGGCCCCGGAATGGCGGGCGACGTTCGAGAGCGCTTCGCGCACGATGAACAGGATGTCCGAGCGGCGGTCGGGCGAGAACGAGCGCAGGGTCTCCGCACCGCCGTCCAGGTCAACCTCGAGATCGACCACCGCGTTCATGCCCAGCTCTTCGCCCAGGCGAGCGAGGCCCTCGACCGGATCCTCATCGCCGCCCATCGCTGGCCGCAGTCGCAGGATGTAGGAGCGGATGTCGGCGATGACCAGGTTGAGCGCGTCGATCGCGCGGTCCACGCGGGCGACGGCCTCGAGCCGGCCTTCGTCCTCCTCCACCAGCTCCGGAACATCCTCGAGCGAGAGGCCGACGGCGTAGATCGCCTGGATGATCCCGTCGTGGAGGTCCTTGCCGATCCGCTCCCGCTCCTCCACCACCGCCATGCGCTGGACCAGGTCGTGGAGCCGGGCGTTCTCGATCGCGATGCCGGCATGGACGGCAAACATCTCCACGAGCCGCTCGTCATCCGCGGAGAACGGCTCGTCGTCGGGCTTGTCGGAGAGGTACAGGTTGCCCACGGAGCGGCCCTTGACGATGATCGGCGCGCCCAGGAACGACGTCATGATCGGGTGGTGGGGAGGGAACCCGTAGTGGGCCGGATGCGACGTGATGTCCTCGGCCCGGACAGTCTGCCCTTCGCGGATGACCAGCCCGAGGAGGCCGTGGCCGCGGGGCACGCCGCCGATCTCCGCTCGACGCTCCGGGCTGATGCCGCTGGTGATGAACCGCTCGATCCGGCCGCGGCCGTCGGCCAGCCCGAGCGCAGCGAACCGAGCCCCGACCAGCTCCCGTACCCGATCCACGATCAGGGCGAGGACCCGGTCGACGTCGAGCTCCGCGGCGATGGCGCGCGTGGCAGCCTCGAGGGCGGCGAGTCGCTCCGCGCGGCCGTGCACGGCCGCTCGGGACCAGGCGGCGTCCACGGCCAGCTCGATCATCCGGACGACGGGGGTCGTGGCACCGTCCGGCGCATCGAGGACGAGGCGGCCCAGCAGCTCGTGGCCCTCGTGGGAGCCCAGCGGAAACGCGGCCAGGTGGGCGCGCTCCGCGTGGTCCGGCATGTCCACGAGCGTGCCGACCCCGATGGCCAGGGTGGGCAGCGGTGGGGCGCCGATCTCCAGGATGGCGCCGTGGGCTCCGGCAGCGTCAACGATGCCCTCGAGCGCACGGGCCACCTCCGCGCGGGTCTCCGCCGACGGGTGCCTCTGCCAGGCCTCGAGAGCCTCGAGGGCCGCCACCAGGGGGAATGGGTCGGCATCGGGCCACGCGATCGGATCGGCCGCGGGCGCCTCGGCGGGACGACGGGTGACGGGCGTGCGGGTGCTGGTCATCGCTTGCAGCCTACCAGTCCGCTGTACGCTGCGGGGCGGAGGGGCCCCCGGCTTCGGGCCATTGGTCCCTTCGCACGGGGAGCATCGACCCCGACCATTCCCCAATCCACAGCGAACGCGACCGGAGTGCTCATGTCCGCGGACAGTCCCGTCAACACCTCGCCCGACGCGTCCCAGGCCGAGATCGCCGAGGACTCCACGGGCATCGCCTCGAACCCGATCACCCGCCGCGGGTTCCTGCGCGCCGCCGGCCTCACCGGCGGCGGACTGGTGGCGGCCAGCGTCGCTGCCTGCCAGGTGGCGGCGACCCCGGCCTGGAGTTTCGGCGCCCCGGCGACCCCCGGCGCGGCGACCCCCACGGCCGCCCCGGCGACCGCGGCCCCGTCTGCGGCCGCAACGGTGGCGCCTACGGTCGCGCCGAGCGCCAACCCGGCCATCCCGCCCGGCTGGACCGAGCACGACGTCGCGGCAAGGAACGTGGTCCGCCGGTACCTCGGCAACCTCGTCCCCGCCTTCAAGGACGTCTTCGGCGAGAACTTCTACGCGCAGGTCGCGGACATCCTCGACGTGGCCGAGGGCTACCCCGAGCTCGAGATGAAGCCCGCGTTCGCACAGGTGCCGAACCTCGTGATCACGGATACGGTGACCCCGCTCGCGTACGAGATGGACGGGGACGTCAAGGTCTTCCGCCTCACCGTCGACGAGATGGAGTGGCCGATCGACGAGAAGATGCCCACCGTCGCGGCGCTCGGCTACAACGCGCAATGGCCCGGCCCCACGATCCGCGTGACCGAGGGCGACAAGGTCCGCGCGATCTTCAAGAACAACCTCAACGAGACGACGGCCGTCCACTTCCACGGCCAGGAGTTCGTCGACTCCTTCAAGGACGGTGTCGCCTTCGTCAACCAGAAGCCGTTCGCACCGGGCGAGGAGTTCGCCTACGACTTCGTGGCCTCCCGGCCGGGATCGCTGATGTACCACTCCCACCACAACGCCACCGACCAGGTGGGCCGCGGCCTCCTCGGCGCGTTTGTCGTGGACCCCAGGAAGCCGACGGCCGACGACAAGTTCGACCGCGAGTACGTCTGGATCTCCAACGATGCGCTCGGCGGCTTCACGATCAACGGCCACGGTTTCCCGGCGGTCGTCCCGGTGCTCGTCGCGCAGGGCGAGACGGTTCGCATCCGGTTCATGAACGAGGGGTTCATGATGCATCCCTGGCACAGCCACGGGTACCGGATGAAGGTCGTTGCCCGCGATGGCTACCCGCTCGAGGGCGCCTCGTTCTATTGCGACACCCTGGGCGTCAACCCGGGCGAGCGGTTCGACGTGAACATCACCGCCGATCGGGTCGGCCTGTGGGCATTCCACTGCCACATCCTGCCCCACGTCGAGGGGCTGGACGGGATGTTCGGCATGGTGACCGCGCTCGTGGTGGTGCCCGAGAAGGCCCACGTGGACGCGATCGTCCAGGCACTCCTGGCCTAGTTGACCAGCGGACGATGGCCCTGATGTCCACGCGGTCGGAGCGCGAGGCAAGCCCTCAGCCGGGCTCCGAGCATTCGGCCGCGCCGCAACCGGGCGGCCGGAAGATCCTCCTCGCCACGGATCTCAGCGAGGCCTCGACATCGGCAACCGAGGAGGCCTTCGACCTGGCCGGCCGGCTCAGTGCCGCGCTCCTCATCGTGTCCGTCATCGATCCCGGTTCGTTGCTCCTGCCCGGTGGCAGGTTCCGTGCCCGGGTCGACCAGGTGCGCGAATACCGCGAGCAGGCCGCCCAGGACCTCGTGGAGCGGGGCCGCGAGGCGGGGGTGCTCGTCTCGTTCCTCGTCTGGACGGGTGACCCGGGCGACATGATCGTCTCGGCCGCCGAGGCCGAGCACGCCGACATGATCGTGGTCGGCAGCCACGGCCGGGGTGCCGTCGGCCGCCTGTTCCTTGGCAGCGTGTCGGAGCATGTCGTGCGTAACGCGCCGTGCCCGGTCCTCGTGGTCCGCCCGAAGGATGCCGCGCTCAACTAGGCTGCCGCGCTCAACCAGGCTGCCGCGCTCAACCAGGCTGCCGCGGTGGCGGACGGCGAGGATATGATCCGGCTCCAAGCCCGCCGCGTTTCAGGAGGACCCGCCCTTGACCCCCGGTGCTGACCAGACGGCGGAGGCGGTCGTCGAGCCGGAGACGCCCGCCGAGGATCCGTCGCGGAGCCTGGCGGATCGCGCCGATTCGGTAGCGGAGCGCTTCGGCAAGAGCGACTGGATCGAGCTGGGCGCCACGCTGCTGCTGGCGCTTGCCACGATCGCCTCGGCCTGGTCGGCCTACCAGGCCACACGATGGGGCGGAGTCCAGGCGAACGCCTACAGCTCGGCGGCCGCGACCCGGGCCGAGTCCGTTCGGGCCTCGAACACGGCGCTGGCACAGCAGCAGGTCGACGTCGCCACGTACATCGCGTGGCTGGACACCTATGCGTCCGAGCGACCCATCCTGCTGGCCTTCTACGAGGACCGGTTCCGGCCGGAGTTCAAACCCGCCTTCGAGGCCTGGCGCGCATCGGCCCCTGCAGGATCCGTTCCGGACGGCTCGCCGTTCTCGCGACCAGAGTACGTGCTGGCCGAGCAGCTGAAGGCGGACGACCTGCTGGCGCAGGCCGATGACTTCGCCGCCGTGGCTCGCGCGGCCAACCAGACCGGCGACAACTTCATCCTGGTCGCCGTCCTGATGGCCTCGGTGCTGTTCTTCGCCGGCGTCGGGACGAAGTTCCGCGGCACGGTCACGCGACGGACCATGATCTCGATGGCCGCCGTGGTGTTCACGGTCGGCCTCGTGGTGATCGCCAGCCTGCCCCAGAACGTGGGAGTCTGACGAGGGCGACGGCGCGTCAGGCGCAGCGCTACTTGGTGTAGACGCCCTCGGGGTCCAGCTCCTCGCGCACCAGGCGCAGCTCCTCCGCGGTGGGGACGGGCGTCGTGGCGAGGGCTGGACCGATTCGGGGCTCCCAGGCGATCGTCGCGCGGATGTCGTCCAGCGTGGCTCCGGGGTGCAGGAAGTCCAGCCGCATCTCGCCGTCGTCATCGAAGTGCCAGATCCCCAGGTCGGTCACGACCACCGAGGGCCCGCGTCCGCGCCAGCCGCCGGCCCGGCGGATCCGCTCCGCCTGCTCCGCTCCACCCATGTTCCCGGGCGACGTCCGGAAGTCGATCTTCTCGACGAACGAGCGCGTGGACTGGCGCATGATCACGAACACGTTGCGGGCGTTGATCGCGATCTCGCACGCGCCGCCCGAGCCCGGCAGCCGCGTCTTCGGTGCGTCGTACTCACCGATGACCGTCGTGTTGATGTTGCCGAAGCGGTCGATCTGGGCCGCGCCCAGGAAGCCCACGTCGATCAGGCCGCGCTGCAGGTAGAACGCGAACAGCTCGAACATCGAGACCACGGCCGTGGCCCCGGTCACGATCGTCGGGTCCCCGATGGACAGCGGCAGCCGCGCCGGCCGCGCCCCGAACACGCCCGCCTCGTAGACGAGCTCCATGTCCGGGGCGATCGTCCGCTTGGCGAGGTTGACCGCGATGTTCGGCAGCCCGACGCCCACGAAGCAGACGCGCTGCCCTGCCAGCTCGCGGGCCGCAGCCACGATCATCATCTCGTTCTTGGAGAAGGCGAGGTCGCTCATCGGTAGTCCCCGTACTCCACGGACCCGGAGGGGGCGCTGCCGGGCTTCAGGCTCGCCCAGCGGGCGGCGCCCATCTTCTCGACGTACGCGGCCCGGTCCGGCAGGTCATGGACCCACTCGCGGAGCCATGCCTGGACCTTGTCCTCGTCCCGGCTGATCGGGTCCCAGTCCAGGTAGAAGCGGTTGTCCCGGTCGTAGGCGCCCTGCACGTACGAGGGATGGGCGCCGAACGGGTCCACCACCACCGCATCCACGATCAGGCCGGGAATCACGGTGCGATTCGGGTCCGAACGGATCACCGCCTCATCCACGAGCTCCTCCACCACGACGATCACGCGCTCGGCGGCGAAGGCGGCCTCCTTCTGGCAGCCGAGGAGGCCCCAGATCTGCGTGTTGCCGCTGGAGTCCGCACGCTGGGCGTGGATGACGGTGACGTCCGGGTTGAGCGGCGGCACCGCATAGACGGTCTCATCCGAGTACGGCGATCGGATCTCGCGGATGAGCGGGTTCGCCTTCGGCAGGTCCGTCTCGAAGTAGGAGCGCAGGGGCATGAACGGCAGGTTGGCGGCGCCGGCGGTATACCGGGCAACCATGCCGAAGTGGCTGTACTCCTCGATCTCGAGGGGCGGGTTGCCGCCCAGGGAGGCCGGCTCGATCCGCCGGCGGATGGCGTTCAGCCCGCCGACGCCCGGGTTGCCGAGCCAGGAGAAGATCAGCTTGCGGGCCACGCCGCCGGCGATCATCTGGTCGTAGATGATGTCCGGGGTCATCCGCGCCAGGGTCAGGTCCCGCCGGCCCTGGCGAATGATCTCGTGACCGGCCGAGAAGCCGATGAGGTGCGTGAATCCCTCGATCGCGATCGTGTCGCCATCCCGGACGAGGTCCGCGATGGCGTCGCGCATCGAGGCGACCTTGCCGGGCATGGACCGTCCTCCGTTCCCAGGGCTCGTGTGCGTTCGCCCGCGCGCCGGCGGGTCGATAGCGAGAGTGTGCCCGATCAGCCCTCTGCGCCGAAGCCTTCGGTCGCGAGGCCCATCCGGATCTCTGCCTGGACCTCGCCGACGTCCTCCCCACGATGGGCGGCGACGTGCGCGACCGCCTCGGTGAAGATCCGCACTGCTGTCGCGGCCTCGGCCTGGGACACGACGAGCGGCGGCGACATCCGGACGGCGTCGGCGCCGGCCTCGAGGACCAGGAGCCCTCGATCGAACGCCTGCATCTGGACGGCCTCGGCGGTCTCGCCGGAGTCGAACTGAACGCCGATCATCAGGCCCTTGCCACGGACGTCCTTGACCAGGTCCGGGAACCGTCCGAGCAACGGGCGGAGCGCTTCCTGAATCTCGCGTCCGCGGATGCCGGCATTGGCGATCAGGCCGTTCTCGAGCAGGCGGATGGTCTCCAGCAGCGCGGCCAGGGCGACGGGGTTGCCTCCGTAGGTGCTGCCGTGGGCCCCCGGGCCCCAGGACATGACGTCGGCGCGGGCGACCATCGCGCCCACCGGCATGCCGGAGCCGATGCCCTTGGCCGTGAGCAGGATGTCAGGTTCGACGTCCCAGTGCTGGATTGCCCACATCAGGCCGGTGCGGCCCGCGCCCGACTGGACCTCGTCGGCGATGAGCAGGATCCCGTGACGGTCGCACAGCTCGCGCAGGCGGAGAAGGAAGTCGGCCTCGGGGACGATGTACCCGCCCTCGCCCTGGATCGGCTCCACGATGACCGCGGCGAACTCGTCGGCCGGCATCAGGTGCCTGAAGATCCGGCTTTCGATCTCGTCCAGGCCATCGTTGCCGTACGGCACGTGGTAGACGCCGGGGACCAGCGGGCCGAAGTGGGCGTGGTACTTGGCCTTGCTGGCAGTCAGGCTGACGGCGCCCATCGTGCGACCGTGGAACGCGCCGAGGAAGGCGATCACATTCTGCCGGCGCGTGTGGTACCGGGCGAGCTTGAGGCTGGCCTCCACGACCTCCGCCCCGGAGTTGCCGATGAAGGTCCGCTTCGGGCCCGACATGGGGGCGATGCGGGCGAGCTCCGCGGCGGCATGCGCGTAGATCGGCAGGTAGAAGTCGCTGGCGGAGAAGTGCTGGAGCTCGGCGGCCTGGCGCTGGATCGCCGCGACGATGTCCGGGTGGCTGTGACCGGTGGAGTTCACCGCGATCCCGGCGGCGAAATCCAGGAAGACATTGCCGTCGATGTCCTCGACAGCGCAGCCGAGGCCGCGGACGGGGACGATCGGGTATGCGCGCGGGAGGCTGGGGCTCGTCCAGGCGTGGTCGAACTCGATGTGGGCGCGGGCCTTGGGGCCCGGCAGCTCGGTCACGATGTCGGGGATCGGACGCTCCTGGAGCGGGGTGGTCACGGGGCCTCCTCGGGTGCGTTGGCAGTGGGCGTTGGCGGCGTATGGGCGACATGGCCGCGGGGCTGACGGACGGCGAACACGCATAGATCCTATGCAGAGTGAATAGCAGGATAACAGAGCGATCCCGCGCGATGGAGGGTCCACGGCGGCGTTGGCGGCCCTTCCCCGCCCCTGGGTAGGCGATCACGGGTCGCGGCCCCCGGCACGCCCGGTCCCGGGCTCGGGGGGGCCGGGGAGTGCCCTGCAGTCACGGGGCGTCGTCCCGATCCGATGTCGCGATGACTACCAGTCCCAATGCGAGCCCGCGCCCCGGGCAGGCGACCTACGGGTCGCAATCACCCGGGACGCCCGGGCCGGGCGCCGGGCCTCCCATCTGGATCAGTGACCAGATGTCGATCCGCCCGCAGGACAGGTCGACGCGGGCCCCGGCGGCCTTTGCCTCCGAGCTGCCGTCGGCGTTGTCGCGGGTCCAGAGGTCACCTGAACGGACGGTCATGCCGACCAGGACGCGGTCCGACGGCGACCGGACCTCCACGGCCCAGGGCAGCGCCGGCAGCTGGCCGGCATCGAGGACCGGCGCCTGTCCCGGGTCCACCTGACGGACGACGATCCCATTCACGACCAGCGAGACCTTCAGGGTCGTCCCGTTGTTGATCCCCAGGTCCATCTGGTTGGCCGGGACGACGATGGCGCCCGGCGGCGGCGTGGGTCCGCCGGGCGCAAGTGACGGCGTCGCCGGCAGCAGCATCGAGCAGCCGGCGACCACGATCGAGACCGCGATCACCGCCAGCGCAGGGACCGCCACCGCGCGCCGGAGCCCCAGGCGACGCCCGGTCGACATCTGCCACCCCTCTCGCCGTCAGTCCACGACCGTGTGGCTCTGCTCCCGCAGGAACTGCGCGACGTAGTACATCGACAGCCCGGACTTGCCGGTGGAGCCGGAGCCCTTCCAGCCGCCGAAAGCCTGCACGCCCGGCCAGGCGCCGGTCGTCGCGCCCGCACGCCGGTTGACGTACAGCACGCCGGCGTGGATCTCCTCGAGGAACCGCTGCACCTCGGCCGGGTCCTCGCTGTACACGCCCGCGGTCAGGCCGTAGTCGTTGTCGTTCGAAAGGGTGAGTGCCTCGTCGAGCGAGTCCACGGGCGCGACGGCCGTGAACGGCGCGAACAGTTCGTCCTGGAACAGCCTGTGCGAGGCCGGCAATCCCACGACCGTCGGCTCGACGTAGAAGCCGCGGGCGAGGGCGCCGTCGGTGAGGCGCTGGCCGCCGGTGAAGACCGTGCCGTCGCGGCGTGCCTCGGCGACCGCCTGCTGGTGGCGATCCACCGCGGCCTGGTCGATGATCGGGCCGAAGAACGCGGTTCGCGGCAGCGGGTCACCCACATCCAGCTTCTCGGTCTTCTCAACCAGGAGGCGGACCAGCTGATCGTGGACCGGCCTCTCGACATAGACGCGGCTGTTCGCGGAGCACTTCTGCCCGCCGAACCCGAAGGCGGACCGCATGATGCCTTCGGCCGCCTCCTCGAGGTCCGCGCTGCCCAGCACGATGGCCGTGTTCTTGCCGCCCATCTCCACGATGCACGGCCGCGGGTACCGCTTCGAGAAGTTGCGGAAGATGTCGAAGCCGACCTCATACGAGCCGGTGAACACGATGCCGTCGATGCCCGGGTTCTCCTGGAGCTCAGCTCCGACGGTGCTGCCGGGGCCCATGACCAGGTTGAACACGCCGTCCGGGACGCCCGCGTCACGGTACGCCTCCAGGATCGAGATCGCCGTCATCGCCGACGCGGTGGCGGGCTTGAGGATCACGGTGTTGCCGGCCATCATCGCGGCCGAGGTCGGGCCGACGGCCAGGGCCATCGGAAAGTTGAACGGGGCGATCACCGCGAACACGCCGTGCGGGCGGAGGATCGACCGGGTGCGGACGGCCGGGTCACCCAGGTTGTCCATCTCGTGGTCGTAGAAGGCGTTGTCCTCGGCCGTCTTCGCGTAGTAGCGGATGAGATCGGCCGCCTCCTCGACCTCGCCCAGGGCCTCGATGCGGGTCTTGCCCACCTCGATGGCCATCATGCCGCCGTACTCCATCTGGCGCTCGGAGATGATCTCCGCCGCCGCCTTCAGGATCTCCAGACGCTTTTCCCAGCCGAGGCGGAACCACCCCGGCTGCGCGCGGCGGGCCGCGGCGATGGCGTCCCGCACGTCGGCCCGGGTGCCCCTGGCGAACGTGCCGACGAGGATGTCGGTGTCGATGGGCGAGCGGACCTCGAAGGTGCCCTCGCCGTCACGCTCGACACCATCGATGACGTTTCGGTGGTAGGCGCCGAGCCGGCCCCTGGCCTTCTCCAGGCCGGCCTCGTAGAGCGTGTGCAGGTCCTCGTTGTCGGCGCGCAGGGTGGCATAGGTGATCTTGTGACGGGGCGTGGCGGTCATCGGGATCCTCTGGTTCGGGACGCGGCGCGGCTGAGCGACCCGGAGCGTACCGGCCGGGGCCGGATCCGGTCCAGCGCTGTACCCGGCCCGGCCCGGCGCGACCCGACAGGCCGCGCTCAGCCCCCGGAGAAGATCGGGGAGACCAGGATCCTGTCGCCCGCCTGCACCTGCTCGTCCTCGCGGGCACCGTGCCCGTTCCTGGCGATGATCATGGGGCGGCTGCGGTCGATCTCGATCATCACCAGGATGTCGGCGACGGTCGTCCCCGGCTCGACGTCCAGCTCCTTCTGGCTGAACCCCACCGTGTGGACGAAGCCGCCGACCAGCTTGAGCGTGACGTTCACGGCTAGCGGAGCGTGGCGTACGCCTCCGCGGCCGACGCCTCGGCTTCGAGGCCCAGGCTCTCGAGCGTGGCGCGCGTCGGCACGCCGCGCGTGTCGTAGCCGCGGATGTCGTAGTAGTGCTGGAGGAGGCCGTCGTACTTGTCGCGCTCCAGGATCCGGCCGGCGATGGGGCCCTCCGTGTCGGCATTGTCGGGATCGAACCAGGCGGCCGGCGGGTAATCGGCCGAACGGTCCGTCTCCGGGTACTCGCGCAGCCAGAAGAGCTTGATCAGGGCGTAGATCCGGTCAGAGATCGGCCAGAAGTCCTCAAGCGTCCAGTCGTTGCCGGTGATCGTGTTGAAGTAGACCGGGTAGTGCTCCACGCCCCAGCCGACCTCGACCCAGGGGAAGCGGCAGGTGATGATCGATTCGAACAGCCCGCCCCGGATCCGCTGCAGGTCGACGATCTTCTGGGCCTTGTCCCGGCCGTACGATTCGCGCGGTGTCTGGTTCACCTCGTAGGTGATGATCCACGACTCCTTGTGGTGGGCACCGATGGGGCTCACGCCGAACGCGAGAGCCATGCCCGGGATGAACTTGCAGTTGTAGGCCGAGATTTCGAGGCCCTTGACCTGCATCGCGTAATCCTCGGACCCGTGGCCGAACGCCCGGGCTGCTCGCAGCGCGCCGTTCGCGAGCAGGTTGCCGATCTCGCCCTCACGACGGGCGATCATCCCGAGCAACGTCTTGAACCGGGCCACGTTGCCGAACAGCGGATCGCCGGGGGTGGCGCCGTGCTCGATGGCGTCGGCGTAGAAGCCAAGCACGGCGCCAGCGGAGATCGTGTCGAGCCCGTAGTCGTCGCACAGCCAGTTGAGCGACGCAACCTCAGGCAGGTTGTACAGGTCGAGGTTCGGGCCGAGCAGGCCGACCGGCTCGTAGTCGAGCTCGGACTCGCGGCCCTCGTCGTCCAGGACGGCGATACCGCAGCGCATGGTGCAGTTCGGGCAGCCGTAGGTGGCGACGCGGGCAGCGTTGACGCGCTCGCCGTCAACCTGCCAGGCGTCCGGGTGGCTGGTGCCCCGGAAGTTGTGGACCGGGAGCGCCGCGACCTCGTTGCACCAGGGCAGGACGCCGGTGGTGCCCTGGACGGACCAGGCGGCCGCCTTGTCGATCTGGTGGACCTCGCGCAGGTCGTCTCGGCCGAGCTCCTTCATCTTGGCCGGGAAGGCCATCGGGATCGGCTTGGTGCCCTTGACGACGATGGCCTTGAGGAGCTTGGAGCCCATCACGGCGCCCATGCCGGGTCGTCCGCCGGACCGTCCCTCGAAGCTGCGAATGACGGCGAAGTTGACCATGTTCTCGCCACCCGGGCCGATGTTGAGGACGCCTGCGCCCTTGTCGAACCGCGAGTAGATCCACTCGTTGGTTGCGATCGTGCCCTTGCCCCAGACCTCTTCGGCCGACTGGAACGTGACCTCGTCGTCCTGGATCACGAGCATCGTCGGCCGATCCGCCCGGCCCTCGATGATCAGGGCGTCGTAGCCCGCCTTGCGCAGCTGGTCCGTGACCCGGGTGCCCAGGTTCCCGTCGCCATAGCCGCCGGTGGCGGGAGACTTCGCGGCCACGATCGTCTTGCCGGTGTTGGGGGCCGGGACTCCGGAGATGGGACCGACGGCCACGACGAGCTTGTTCTCCGGCCCGAGGGGATCAACCCCCGGCGCGAGCTCGTCGTACAGGATCTTGACGGCGAAGCCGCGGCCGCCGATCCAGGTGTTGGCGAACTCCTCCGAGAAGGACTCCACGCGATGGGTCCTGTCGGTCAGGTTGACCCGAAGGAACTGCCCCGTCCAGCCATTCATCGTCAGCTCATCCTTGCATGGGTTCTCGGGTGCGAACGTGGGCAGCGGAGCTGCGCACGCCCCAATGGGAGAGGAGCCCACTCACGGGAGAGGAACATCCTTGCGATCAGTCTAGCGCGGCGACGACCGCGCTCAGGGCCTGACGGAGCGCAGATCGACCTTTCGAGGCGGAGAACCGCAGCCCTGGCAGCTGGGTCGTCCCGCCCCTGTCGGGCCTTCGACCCTGCGGGGCCCGCGCCGACCCCGCGCTTCGCGCCCGATGCCACCCGCGCTCGCCCGAACGGTCCGAGACACCCGTATGATGCCGGTGTGGCCCGCCCCCCGCCGGGCGCACCCCGGTCGGGCATCGCTTCGTCACCGCGCGGCTCGTTGCGCCGCTGGAATCCCGGGTCCCGCGGCCCGCAACCGCCCGGCCCGGCCAAGGAGGAACTGATGCTCGTCAAGGAACGCATGACGAGGCAGGCGATCGTCGCCGCGCCCGATCTCCCCATCCTCGAGGCACTCCACCTGATGCGGCAGGAGCACATCCGCCGCCTGCCGGTTGTGGACAAGAACGGCCGCCTCGTGGGCATCGTCTCGGACCGGGACCTCCTGCTCGCGTCACCGTCGCCGGCGACCAGCCTGAGCGCCTGGGAGCTCACCCACCTGTTGGCCAAGATCACCCTGCGCGACGTGATGAGCAAGAAGGTCATCACCGTGACGGAGGACACGCCGCTCGAAGATGCCGCCCGGATCATGGCGGACAGCAAGATCGGCGGCCTCCCGGTCATCCGGAACGGTGCGCTGGTCGGGATCATCACCGAGACCGACCTGTTCAAGCTGTTCCTGGAGTTGCTCGGCGCCCGGGAGCCCGGCGTGCGCGTGACGGCGTTCGTCCAGAACGTGCCCGGCGAGATGGCGAAGTTGACCCGGGCGGTCACGGATTGCGGCGGCAACATCATCGCGATGGCCGCCTTCGCCGGCACCGATCCGTCCAACCGCCGCGTGCTGGTCAAGGTCAACGGCGTCTCCCGCGAGGAGCTTGTGGCCGCCCTGACGCCGGTCGTCACCGAGATCGAGGACGTTCGCGAGGCCTGACAGCCCCTGGCGCCGCGACGAACAGGGTGCGTTGCGGCGCCGCCGGCGGCCGACGGGGCGCAGAGCTCGCGGAGGGTCAGTCGAGCGCCGCGGCGACCTCGGCAATCGACTGGGCGATGGCGTCGGGCACGACCGCAGCGCGCGCACGCCCCGCGGACGCCGCCAGCTCGGCGTCACCGTGCTTGCCGGTGCGGACGAAGATCCCGCGCAGGCCGGCCCGCTTTGCGCCGCCCACGTCGCTGTTGACGTCGTCTCCGACCATCGCGACATCGCGGCGGAGGAGGCGGGGTTCGCGGCGGTCCCGGGCCTCGGCGGCGAGGCGCTCGAAGCCCAGCCGGAAGCTCGCCGCGGCAGGCTTGCCCACGATCCGCGCCTTCCGCTCCGTCGCATACTCGAGGCCAACGAGGAACGCCCCGGCATCCAGCGTGGGCCCATCCGGCGTCAGCCACCATGCGTTGCGGTGCATCCCGATCAGGGCGGCGCCGCCGCGGACCAGGCGAAACGCGCGGTCGAGGTTCGCCTTCGTCAGCTGGTCCGGCGAGTCCCCCAGCACGACGGCCGCCACGTCGCCCGGTGTCGCATCGGCAGCCTCCCCGTCCACCACGTTGACGCCCTCGAACTCGACCCGCGCGTCGTCCGAGGTGATCACGTAGACCGGCCGGTCGCCGTACTCGCGCCGCACCAGCGCCGCAGAGGCCGAAAGCGCGGACTGGAACCGGTCCGCCGGCAGGGCGAACCCGACGCTCCGCCCCCAGCGGGCCAGCGTCGCGCGCGAGACCAGCGACGTGTTCGTCACCACGAGGTACGGGAACTGCCGCCGGTCCAGCTCGGCCAGTGCCTCGACCGCGCCGGGAACCGCCGCGCCCTTGGTGATGAGCACGCCGTCAAGATCCAGCAGCAGCCCGCGAACCCCGTGCAGCGCTGCACGAAGGCCTGGGTCCGGGGTGGGCATGTGGGGCATCATGCGCAGGGTATCGGAAGGGAGGAGCCACGCATGGGTCTGCTCGAGGGGCGCAAGGCGCTCGTGTTCGGGGTCGCGAACGACCACAGCATCGCCTGGGGGATCGCGAAGGCGCTCCACGACGAGGGCGCCCTCGTCGGCTTCTCGTCCGTTGAGAGCCTGATCGAGCGCCGCGTCCGCCCGCTGGCGGAGATCCATCGGCAGCACCTTCGTCGAGGCTGCGGACCTGCAGTCCGACGAGCAGATCCGCGCCGTGATGGAGAAGTGGGCCGCGATCCACGGCGAGATCGACATCCTCGTCCACGCGGTCGCCTACGCCAAGCGAGAGGACCTGGACGGCTCCTTCGTGGACACCTCGCGTGATGGGTTCGCGCTCGCGCTGGACGTGTCCGCCTACTCGCTGGTCGCCCTCACCCGCGAGGCGCGCCCGTACCTGCACCGCGGCAGCTCCGTGATGACGCTCAGCTACTACGGCGCCGAGAAGGTCGTCACCCACTACAACGTGATGGGCGTCGCCAAGGCCGCGCTCGAGGCGTCCGTCCGGTACCTCGCCGCGGACCTGGGCCCGGACGGGATCCGCGTCAACGCCATCTCCGCCGGCCCCATCCGCACGCTGTCGGCGGGCGGCATCGCGGGCTTCCGCAAGCTCCACGGCCCGTTCAACGAGGTCGCCCCGCTCCGCGCCCACATCACCATCGAGGACGTGGGCAGGACCGCGCTGTACCTCGGCTCTGATCTCTCGTCCGCCGTGACCGGCGAGATCATCCACGTGGATGGCGGGTTCAACATCCTCGGCGTCCCGACGCCGGAGTAGCGGCGTGGAGATCGTCCTGGTCGGGGTCGGCGGGTTCGCCGGCGCCGTCGCGAGGCGCCTGGTGGACCTCTGGGTCGGAGACCGGACCGGTGGCGGCTTCCCGTTCGGGACGCTGGTCATCAACCTGTCCGGCACGTTCCTCCTCGGGCTGCTGTTCGCCTGGGCGATCGACCGGGACGTGCTTCCGCGCGAGATCCGGGGCCCGCTCATGATCGGGTTCCTGGGCGCCTACACCACGTTCTCCACCTGGATGCTGGAGTCCTGGCGGATGGTGGAGGACGGGGCATGGCAGCTGGCCATGCTCAACCTCGGCGCATCCGTGGGGCTGGGGATCATCGCGGTCGTCGGCGGCCTGGCCGTCGGGCGGCTGCTGCCGTGAGGGCGGCCGCAGGGGCGACCGCCGAGGCTGCCATGAGGGTCCGAGGATGACGATCGAGGGTGAGGCGCTTCTGGTGCGCATCTACATCGGCGAGTCGGACACGTACGAGGGCCGCCCGCTGTACGACGCGATCGTCCGGCACCTGCGCGAACGGGGTATCCGTGGCGCTTCGGTGTTCCGTGGCATCGAGGGGTTCGGACGCTCCTCGCGCGTGCACACGACACGGATCCTCGCCCTGTCCGAGGACCTGCCCATCCTCGTCGAGGCAGTCGACGAGGAGGCGCGGCTGCGGCCGGTGCTGGCCGAGCTGGAGCCGATGATCGGCGGCGGGCTGGTGACGGTGGAGCGGATCGAGGTGGTGGTCTACCGCGCGAAGCCCTGACGGCTGCCCGGCCGGGCATCAGGGGAGATGCGCCTCGGGCTCGTCGGACGCCGAACACCCGCGGCAGAGGCCGGATACGGAGAGGTGCGAGAGATCCACCCGGAAGCCCCGGTCCGCCTCCAGGGCCGCAACCAGCGTCGTCGCCTCGTCCGCGTCGATCTCCCACGTCTGGCGGCAGCCGCGGCAGTGCAGGTGCCCGTGCTCCGCGTCCGGGAGGACATGGAACTCCTCGCGCCCGTCCGCGCCGTGGGCGTGCCGGACGATGCCGAGCTCTTCGAGGACGTCGAGCGTGCGGTACACGGTGGACGGCGTGGTCGCCGGGTCCACCGCCCGGCACCGCTCCACGAGCTCCGCGCCGGTCACGTGGCCGTTGCTCTGCGACAACACCTCCACGAGGACGCGGCGCTGGGGCGTCCAGCGCAGGCCGCCCGCGTGCAGGCGCTCGCGGAGGCCGGCCCAGGGGGACGGCTCCGCGCGGTCTGTCGGTGCGGGGTACGAACCGGGGGCGCGCATCGAGCCGAGTATGGGGTGCGTCGAGCCTTTATTGCAACCGCTTGCAAGAGCAACGCGATGCGAATAGGATTCGGGCCCGTCCCCCCAAGCGCCGACCGCGCACACCCGGAGCCCCTCGCCAATGGACTTCTACTCGATCGCCGCAGCGCCCCTTTCGGTGACCGGTGCAACGCCCGCGCTCCACGCCGCGGACCGGTTCCTCAGCGTGCCCGTTTCGATCGCCTTCTGGGTGGTGACCGCCATCGTGATCGCGGTTGCCGTCCGCCGGACCAACCGGACCCTCGATGAGCGATCGATCCCGCTGATGGGCGTGATGGCCGCGTTCATCTTCGCGGCGCAGATGTTCAACTTCCAGGTTGCCGGCGGGACGTCGGGCCACCTCCTGGGCGGGGTCCTGGCGGCCGTGCTCCTGGGACCGTGGGCCGCGACCCTGGTGATGGCCTGCGTGGTGGCCGTTCAGGCGCTGGTCTTCTCCGACGGAGGGCTGGTGGTGATGGGCGCCAACATCTTCAACATGGGTGTGATCGGCACGCTGGGCGGCTTCGCGCTGTACCTCGCGCTGGCGAAGGTCCTCGGGGGTGAGAACCGGGGTCGGATCCCCGCCGCGGCCATCGCCGGGTGGGTATCGGTCATGGGTGCCGCGCTGGCGATGTCACTGGAGCTGATCGTGTCGGGCACCAGCCCGGCCGAGATCGTGCTGCCGGCGATGCTCGGCGTCCACGCCTTCATCGGCATCGGCGAGGCACTCATCACCGGCGCTGCCCTCGCCTTCATCGCGACGACCCGCCCGGACCTGCTCAACCTGCGACCGGACCGCGCCGCCGCAGAGGCCTCGGCGGCCTCGACGGCGGCCTCGGCGGCAGTGCCGGCATGAGCGGCAGGGCGTCGTCCACGGAGGAAACGACCAGGACCGAGGACGCTGGATCGGCGACCGGCGCCGGGAGCAGGTCGTCCCGCCTCGGCCGATGGTGGTGGGTGGCCGGCGTCGCCATCGCCGCGCTGGTGGTCGTGGTGCTCGCGCCGCTGGCCTCCTCGGACCCCGACGGGCTGGAGCGTGTGGCCGAGGACCAGGGGTTCATCGACCGGGCCGAGCAATCTCTTCTCGGGGATCCTGTCCGACTATGCGATCCCCGGCATCGACGACCCGGCCGTGTCCACGATCGTCTCCGGCCTGATCGGCGTCGCCATCGTCGTCGTCATCATGTTCGTTCTCGGCCGCGTGCTCGCGCGCCGACGGGCGTAGGGGCGCCGACCCCTGGAGCTCGACCGCTACGTCGAGGGCAACAGCCCGTTCCACCGGGCCGATGCCCGGCTGAAGTTCATCGCGACCATCGCCGCGATCCTCGTCATCTCGCTGCTGCCGATGGGCTCGGCGCTGGCGATGCTTGTCATCTGGCTGATCCTGGTGGCGTGCTCGGCAACCGCCGGACTCGGGCCGTTCCGGCTCTCGAGGGGTGCCGTGGTGGCGCTGCCGTTCGCGCTGGCCGCGTTCCCGTTGATCTTCACCGTGCAGGAGCAGATCATCGCCACGATGTCGCTGGGGCCGCTGGACCTCACGATCTCCGCCGAGGGCCTGCGCCGCTTCCTGACGATCATGGCCGGCAGCTGGCTGTCGGTCCAGGTCGCGCTGCTGCTGGCGTTCACCACGCCCTTCCACGACCTGGTCGACGCCCTCCGGGAGCTCCGGCTGCCGCGGATCCTGGTCTCGATCATCTCCTTCATGTACCGCTACCTGGCCGTCCTGACCGACGAGGGATCCCGGATGCTGCGCGCCCGCGACGCCCGGTCCGCACTGGGCGAGGGACGTGGTGGTGGTTCCATCCGATGGCGAGCCACCGTCACCGGCCGGATGGTCGGGTCGCTGTTCCTCCGCGCCTACGAGCGCAGCGAGCGCATCTACGCCGCCATGCAGGCCCGCGGCTTCGAGGGCGAGTTCCGCCACCTGCGGACCCGCTCGCTCGCCCGCGTCGAGATCGTCGGGCTTGCCCTCGTCCTCGCCCTGTTCGTCCTCTACGAGGTCATCGCCATCCTGTGGCTCCCACGCCTGTGATCCCCGCCACCCCCGCCGAGCCCGCCCCCCCCGACGAGCACATCCACGCCCACGCTCATCCGCACGCGCACGGGGACGAGGTCGACGCGGCAGCGACCCCTGCGTCCGGGACGACGTCAGGCGACGACGCACGGGGTACGGTGGACCTGGAGCATGTCCACTTCCGATATCCAGATGGCTTCGAAGCCCTGTGCGGCATCGACATGCGCATCGGGACCGGCGAGAAGGTCGCGCTCGTGGGCCCGAACGGCGCCGGCAAGAGCACGCTGATGCTCCAGCTCAACGGAACCCTCAGGCCGGTACACGGATCCGTCCGGGTGTCGGGCATGGTGGTGGGCAAGGATACGATCCGGCGCGTCCGCTCCGAGGTTGGGCTGGTGTTCCAGGACCCGGATGACCAGCTCTTCAGTCCCACCGTCTTCGACGATGTGGCGTTCGGACCGCTGCACATGGGCCTGCCCGCGGACGAGGTGCACCGGCGGGTGGAGCGCGCGCTGGCCGCGGTCGGCATGGCCGCCTTTGCACACCGCGTGCCGCACCGGATGTCGCTCGGGCAGCGCAAGCGGGTAGCCCTGGCGACTGTGCTTTCGATGGATCCCTCCATCCTCGTCTTCGACGAGCCGTCGGCCGGTCTCGACCCGCGCGGGCGACGCGAGCTGATCGGCCTCCTGCGCTCCCTGGACCAGACGATGCTCGTCTCGACCCACGACATGCGCCTGGTGGCGGAGGTGTTTCCGCGGACCGTGGTGGTTGACGGCGGCGCGATCGTGGCCGACGGACCCACGGACCGGATCCTCGCCGATCTCGCGCTCCTCGAGGCACACGGGCTCGAGGCGCCCTGAGCCGCCGCCCCGCGGGTCCCGGCCGTCACGAGCGGCGACGTTGCAGGTTCGCACCGCCGGGGGCGCCGTCGATGCCCCCAGGGCTCGCGCAAAGGGAGGACGGGCCATAGACTGCTGGCCTCGGCACCCAATCGCGAACCCGGGGGAACGGAACCCATGTCCCTGAGCAGGCGGATCGAACGCGCACAGCAGCGGACGGATCTCCAGGAGACCGACGTTGACGGCGTTGCCGCGCCTGCCCCTGCCCCGCGGCCGTCCCAGATCGCGGCGCGGGAAGAGTGGCTGCGCGACATCCGGCGGCGCCTCCAGGACGCGGTCATCAAGGCTTCGGACACCCTGCTCGCCGTTGACGCCGGCGCCGACAGCCACAAAGAGGTCGCGGCGGTCGTCGACCGGTTCCTCATGGCGAACGGGATCGCCTCCACGCGGGACGAACGTCTTCGGCTGATCGACGAGGTGATCGCAGAGGTCGGTGGCCTCGGGCCGCTCGAGCCGCTCCTGCTGGACCCCACGATCACCGAGGTCATGGTCAACGGCCCGGATCACGTCTACATCGAGCGCGGCGGCAAGGTCCAGCGGGTTGACATCGCCTTCCTGAACGACGATCACGTGCTCCGGATCATCGACCGGATCATCGCCCCTCTCGGCCGGCGCATCGACAAGTCCAGCCCGAGGGTTGACGCCCGCCTCCCGGACGGCTCGCGAGTCAACGCCGTGATCGAGCCGCTGTCCCTCATCGGGCCCGTGATCACCATCCGGAAGTTCGCGGCCCGGCCGTTCACCGTTGAGGACCTCGTCGGGTTCGGCACCGCCACGGCCGAGATGTTCGAGTTCCTCCGCGTGTGCGTCGAGGCGCGCCTCAACGTGTTCGTGTCCGGCGGCACCGGCTCGGGCAAGACCACGACGCTCAACGTCCTGTCGTCATTCATCCCCGAGAACGAGCGGATCATCACGATCGAGGACGCCGCCGAGCTGCAGCTTCGCCAGGAGCACGTCGTCACGCTGGAGGCGAGGCCGCCGAACCTCGAGGGCGAGGGCGAGATCACCACCCGGGACCTGCTGCGCAACTCCCTGCACATGCGCCCGGACCGCATCATCGTCGGCGAGTGCCGTGGAGGCGAGGCTCTGGACATGATCCAGGCCATGATGGTCGGCCAGGAGGGCTCGCTGTCCACCGGGCATGCCAACAGCCCGCCGGACATGCTCCGCCGGCTGGAGACGATGGTCCTCATGTCCGGGTACGAGCTGCCGTTGCGGTCGATCCGCGAGCAGATCGCTTCGGCCGTCGACCTGATCGTCCACACCGCCCGCCTCAAGGACGGCTCCCGCAAGGTCGTCAACATCACCGAGATCTACGGGATCGAGGACGACGAGATCCTCACCCAGGACGTCTTCGCGTTCGAGCAGACCGGCGTCACCGATGGCAAGATCGAGGGGGTGCTCGCACCCACCGGAATCCGGCCGACCTTCATGGGGAAGTTCAAGGCCAACGGGATCGAGCTGCCGCCCGGCGAATTCGGGATCCCTGCCTACGACCCCGCGGAAGTGGGCCATAGCCGCCAGGGCAAGGGGCGCTCGGTTGTGGGCGAGACCGTGGTGCAGCCCGACGATGCCCAAGCCGCCGTTGGCCTCGGGCGGGCGGTGAAGGCGGGGGGCATGGTCTACGTCTCCTCGGTCGGGCCGGTGGACCCGGTGACCGGTCTGGTCGTCAGCGGGACGTTCAAGACCCAGACGATCCAGTGCCTCACCAACCTCAAGGCAAGGCTGGAGGCGGAGGGCACCTCGCTGGACAAGGTCGTCTGGGCGAACTGGTCGCTGAAGAACCCGGACGAGTTCGACGCGTTCAACCGGGAGTGGATCCGCTGGTTCAAGGGCGATGCTCCGGTCGGCCAGTGCACGCTGCTTCCTACTCAGCAGAGGCGGGCCGGGTTCCGGGTCTCGATCGGGGTGATCGCAGAGGCTCAGGGCGCGGGCCGATCGATCGAGCCGGCGGCCGCGAGGCGGCGGACGCGGCGCGAGGCTGACTGATCCTCCCTCGGGGCAGATCAGACTCGTGCCGCGAGCAGCTCTGCAGGAGCGGCGCGACCGTCAGGCGGACCTGGGACTGCCAGTCATAGCCGCAGCGGATCGCGACGCTGTCCTGTGACTCCGAGGCATCGAAAAGGCCCATCTCCGGCCGGATCGGGGCCTCCCCGGTGACCACCAGTCACAGGCGACGACCCAGGCACGACGTAGCGATGACTGGCAGTCCCACCGTTGCCCGGCGAGCCTCCCTCGCGGGAGGGCACGCTACCCGGTCTCGTGTGCCGCGGGGGACGTGATCGGAGGCCAAGGCCTCGGCGTCTATGGCGCCCGTTTGGCCTCCTGGCGGCCGTCCGAAAGGGACCCGTACAGCTCAAGCGTCTGGCGGGCGATGGCCGCCCAGCTGAAATGCTCCTCCGCGCGCTTGCGGCCGGCCCGCCCCATGCGTCCCCTGAGCTCGGCATCAAGGCCCACGCGATTGACCGCGGCCGCCAGACCGGCCGAGAACGCGGCAGGGTTGATCGGGTCGAACGTGCCCGGGAGGATCTCCGGATCGACCAGGAGGCCCGTCTCCTCCGCGACCACCACCTCGGGGATCCCGCCCACCGCCGACGCCACGACCGCTGTCTCGCAGGCCATCGCCTCGAGGTTGATGATCCCGAACGGCTCATAGACCGAAGGACAGCAGAACACAGCGGCGTGGGAGTAGAGCTGGATAGCAGCCTCGCGTGACACCATCTCGCGGACCCAGATCACGTCGGCCCTGCCAGCGCTCACCTCCGCCACCCGTTGGGCCATCTCGGCTCCGATCTCCGCCGTGTCGGGGGCGCCGGCGCAGAGCACGACCTGGAGCGACGGGTCGATATGGGGGATCGCGTTCACCAGGTGGATGATCCCCTTCTGCCGGGTGATCCGGCCGACGAACAGGACGTACGGGCGGTCGGGGTCGATGCCGTACTTCTCCAGGAAGCTGGTGCCCGGATCCGGGCGGTACTGGTCGAGGTCGATCCCGTTGTGGATGACGTGGACGCGATCCGGGTCCACCGGGAAGAAGCGCAGGACGTCCGCCCTCGTCTCCTGGGAGACCGCGATGATCGCGTCGGCGTCGAGGATGGTCGTGCGTTCCATCCAGCTCGACAGGTGGTAGGCATTGCCCAGCTGCTCCACCTTCCAGGGGCGCAGGGGCTCGAGCGAGTGCGTCGTCACCACGAGCGGGACGCCCCACAGGCGTTTGGCCAGGAGGCCGGCCATGTCGGCGTACCAGGTGTGGGTGTGAACCACGTCCGCGTCGAGGCTGTCCCTGGCCATGGCGAGGCTGCGCTGGAAGGCGTCGAGGGCGCCCCTGAAGCGGGGATCGGTGTCGTGGGCCGCCTCAGCCCAGGGGCCGTATCCCTTTACCCGGAGGCCCGGCTCGTCCACGTCCTGGTCTCCAAAGCAGCGGACCTCGACGGGCACCAGCTTCGCCAGCTCCCGGCTGAGGTACTCGACGTGGACGCCGGCACCGCCGTACACGTTCGGTGGGTATTCGTTCGTGAACAGCGCGACCCTGCCCGGCAGCGACATGACGACGATCCTCCCTGCGACTCAAGAAGTGAGGCGGGGCAACTCGACCCCAGAATGCGGCCCTGGCTGGTCCCAAGTCGCGCAGTTGTGCTTCTCGTGCCCTTACGGCTCTGGAAGCGCACCCACGACGGTCTCCCACGGATGGACCAGTGCCTCGAACGTCGGACGCGGGATGAGGCTCCTGTAGCGCACCGCCATCCACACGTTCCAGAGGGCGATCAGGCCGAGCCGCCCCGGCTCACCGCTGCTCTCGAGCGCGGCACCGGCAGGCGACTCTTCCGGGCGTGCCCGGGGCACCAGCTGGCCGAGCAGGGCACCGAGGCCCTGTGCCTGCGGGGCCGGCTCGCTCGCCCGCAGGTCGCGCCCGACCAGTACACCCGCGACCGTCACCTCGAGCTCGGCGAACTCCTGGAACATCCGGTTGAGCTCCTTGCGCGGCAGACGCACGCCGGCGTTCCACACGATGCCGAAGCCCCGACCGATGTCGCGCGGCGAGCCCGCGGCCAGCATGTCGTGGACCACGCGCCCGAGCAGCAGGATCTCGGCGGGCGTGAGCCCTGCGGCCCATCCGTACGTCGCCTCCGGCCCGATGCTCGCTCGCTCCGACGATGGCAGCGCCGCCGCCCGGGCAAGGAGCGCGGATCGGACCGGGACGGACGCGGAGTCCCCCGGATCATGGGTGGTAGGAGTGCCGGCCTGGGCGGCCTCCGCGGCATCGCCTTCCCCGGGCGCCGCTGGATCGGCCTCTCGGGCTCCGATCATCTCGAGCAGGTGGCGCGCCTCGTCGGGACGCTCAAGGCCCAGTCTCATGCCCACGGCAAGCCAGCGGTAGTCCACGGCCTTGAGCGCGGCGGCGCGGTCCTCGTCGGGCAAACCGGCGAGCGCCTCGTCCACCGCTCCTTCGAGCGACTGCGCGGGGCGCACCTGATCGACGCCGTCGGTCTGCATCGAACGCTCTCTCCTCCGTCTGGCTGGTCGTCACCGAGCATACGGCTGGAACGGGCCACGTCCAAACACCGGCTGATCACGGGCTGGTGAGTCTGGTCGAGGCGAGAGGAGTGGCACAGCGCCGTGCTCAGGGGCCTGAGCGAAACGTGTCCGATTACCGTGTCGTGCCGGCCTGCGGCACCACCTCCGACAGGTCGGGCCGTTTGCCACTCGCCAACCCCGCATGCATCGGCCAGCGTTTCCGCTGCGGGAGGCGATGACACGCCGTCCATGTGGTGGCCGCCGGGACCCCGTGTCGAGCCACTGGCGAAGGCATCGGGCCGGGAGAGAGCGATGCAGCCACGTCCCGTCGCCGGCGCCGGTCCGGCGTCACGCGGGAGAGCAGGCGCGCCGAACCGGACCGCTGCGAACGTACGGACCGGAGACCCATGAGAGCGATCGTGTGCACGGACTACGGACCGCCGGATGTCCTTCGACTCCGAGACGTGCCGAAGCCCGTTCCGAAGGACAACGAGGTGCTGGTTCGGATCCGCGCCACGACGGTGAGCGCGGCCGATTGCGAGCTGCGGCGATTCGACTTCGCCCCCTGGATCTGGGTGCCCATGCGGCTGGGGTTCGGCATCCGCAGACCCAGACGACGCGTGCTCGGGCAGGAGCTTGCCGGTGACGTCGACGCGGTGGGCAGGAAGGTCGGGTCGCTCAGGAGGGGCGACCGGGTCTTCGCGGCGACCGGCATCCCCCTGGGCGCCTACGCGGAGTACATCTGCCTGCGCGAGAACCCCCCGACCGGGGCGATCGCGACGATGCCCACGAACCTGGACTACGAGGAGGCTGCCGCCATTCCCTACGGGGGAGGCGAGGCCCTCCAGTTCCTGCGGAAGGCGGACGTTCGGAGCGGCCAGAGGGTCCTGGTCAACGGTGCGGGAGGGAGCTTCGGCACGTTCGCGGTCCAGCTCGCCAAGGTCCTCGGGGCGCACGTGACCGCGGTGGACAGTGCCCCGAAGCTGGAGATGCTGGGGACGATCGGCGCGGACCGCGTCATCGACTACGCCCGGGAGGACTTTACCGAGGGCCCCGAGACGTACGACGTCATCTTCGACGTGGTTCGCGACACACCGTCCGCTCGCATGGTCAGGTCGCTGACCGAGAACGGATGGCTGCTGATGGCCAATCCGGGCTTCCTGCAGATCGTTCGCGCCAGATGGGCGTCGAGGGGGAGCAGCAAGCGGGTGTCGTTCGCGGGGTCGAGCGGGACGAGCGAGGACCTCGCCTACCTGCGCGGCCTGGTCGAGGCGGGGCAGTTGCGGCCGGTCATCGACCGGCGCTTCCCGTTCGAGCAGATGGTCGAGGCGCACAGGTACGCCGAAAGCGGCCAGAAGCTGGGGAACGTCGTTGTCGTCGTCGGATAGGTGCGGCCGTCATCGCAGCTGCAGGGCAGGCATGGACGGAATTGGGAGGACACCATGAAGGCAGTCGTCCAGGTCGGCTACGGCTCGGCGGAGGTGATCGAGTCCAGGGAGATCGACAAGCCCGTTGCTGCCGATGACGAGGTGCTGGTGCGAGTCCATGCGGCGTCGCTTGCCGCGGGTGACTACTTCGCCATGCGGGGCGCGCCCTTCCCCATCCGGATGTACGTCGGGTTCCCCAGGCCGAAGAAGAATTTCGTCGTGGGGGTCGATCTGGCGGGGCGCGTCGAGGCCGTCGGCAGGAAGGTGACGCGCTTCAAGCCGGGCGATGAGGTGTTCGGCGAGTGCAGCCGCGCATGCGCCGAATACACGTGTGCCAAGGAGGGCACGCTCGCGCACAAGCCGCGCAACCTGACGTTCGAGCAGGCCGCGGCCGTGCCCACGTCGGCGCTGGCCGCTCTGCACGCTCTTCGCGATCAACGAAAGGTCCAGACCGGGCAGAAGGTCCTGATCAACGGTGCTTCGGGGGGCGTGGGCACATTCGCCGTGCAGGTCGCCAAGGTCCTCGGAGCGGAAGTGACCGGCGTGTGCAGCACGGGGAACGTGGACCTGGTCCGATCGATCGGGGCGGACCATGTCATCGACTACACCAGGGAGGACTTCACGCAGGGCGAGGCGCGCTACGACCTGATCCTCGACAACGTGGCGAGCCACCCGTTCGCGGAGTACAGGCGCGTGCTCGAGCCCGGGGGGACGCTCATACCCAGCAGCGGGCATGCCGGAATGGGCTACGTCGTCAAGGCGTTCCTGCTGTCGTTGTTCGTGCGCCGGCAGGGCCGCCCGTTCGTCTCGACACCGAACCGGGACGACCTGATCGCCCTGAAGGAGCTGATCGAAGCGGGACGGGTCACCCCGGTCATCGACCGAACGTATCCGCTCGGGGAGACCGCCGAGGCCTTCCGGTATCTGGACCAGGGTCACGCTCGGGGCAAGGTCATCATCGTCGTGGCGAACGGTGAGTGAATAGCGCCCTGAGCGCAGATCAGGAACTGGAGCGGGAGACGAGGTTCGAACTCGCGACATGCAGCTTGGAAGGCTGCCGCTCTGCCAACTGAGCTACTCCCGCGTGGCCGAAACCGTACCATGCGCGGCCGGCGCCGGGCCCGGGTCGGTCACGTCGTAGGCGATGGACCGCAGCGTGAACTCGCCGTAGGTGAACGGACCCCCTGGCCGTGCGTACACCGCGCTCCCGCACGTCGGCAGCCGCATCCCGTCAATCGCACGGTAGTCGGAGAGCGGCGTGTTCCAGCGCGCGGG
Organism: uncultured Chloroflexia bacterium; assembly: GCA_963770795.1. Classification (GTDB taxonomy): domain Bacteria; phylum Chloroflexota; class Limnocylindria; order Limnocylindrales; family CSP1-4; genus CAIXZV01. The sequence continues at coordinate 103,957 of CAVYQR010000007.1, read as the reverse complement.
AGCGAAGTGCCCATCGCCGCCCTCCGGCCGGTCGTCGGACCAGAAGTCCACGAGCTCGTCCCGGTCGTTGAAGGCCAGCGTGGCAGACACCCGCCGGCTCCCGTTGGTGAAGGTCACCGTCGCCGAACGATCGTCCAGCGCCTGCCATGCCAACCGCGGATCGACGAGCGCCCCGGGGGCAAAGGCGCACATGTCGTTGAGCACCGTGACCGTCTCGGAGGCGCTGATGTCCTCACCGCGCACGTTCACGATGTTGACGAGCGAGGCGATCCGGACCTGAAAGGTGGCGTCCTCGCCCCGGTACAGGTGCAGCGCCCGGACCGGGAGCCCGAACATTCGTGCCCGCATGAGGAACAGGCGCGCGGGTCGGTCGAACAGGTTGACCTGGCGCGATGTCGCGGGCATCCGCGGCCCACCGGGTTTGCGGATCATGACCGCGTCCATGTCGAGCCTCATGGTTCGAGGCCGTGGCCGGCCGACGGCGCCCGAGGCACGGACGTACCGCCGGACGGGCGCAGGCAGGTCGGCGATGTCGGCCTCCGTCAGCGGCGTGCCGGGAGCCTGCCGGTGCCTGCCGAGCTCCTCCGCCACCGCAGCCTCCCAGCGCCGGTCGAGCGAGCCTGTCATCCGCATGTCTCCTGCGCCGGCGACGCGGTCAGCCGAGGGCCGGGTTCGCGGCCCGGCGGGAGACGGCCACCCAGCCCACGGCGGCGAGGATGGAGGCGTTCACAATCAGGCCAAATGCCGCCTCCGGCAGGCCCAGTGCACAGACCGCGATCGAAACGATAGCCAGCATGGCCGTGAGCGGCACGGTCCACCGGTTGCCCCTCCAGGCGCCAACGCCGGCAACGACGAACCCGATCGCGAGCACCAGCCATACCACCCCGACCATGCGCACCGCGGGCTCACCGAGCGCCACGGCGCCGCCGAGTGCCGTGGTCCGGTACGGGAACCCATCGACCTGCGCGATCCCCCACGGGACCACGAAGCCGATGAGGTGGATGAGACCGTGAGCCGCCAGGAGGACGGCGCCGAGCCGCTGGATCATCGAGGATCTGCCTTTCCGGGACGCGTGATGTCGAACCTGGTGTGGGTGGTACTCGATACGGCGCCAAGCCAGCGACCTACGAGGCCGCGGAGCGCGAGAACCTCGGCGCGGGTCAGGCCATTGAACGCCGACTCGAGCAGGGCTATGGCGCGCACGCGTCCGTCCGGCTCGTCGAACATGCCGACCTTGTCGGTGAGGGCGAGCCGCGTGGTCCGCCCGTCCCGCGCATCCGGGACCAGCCGCAGGAAACCGCGCCGCTCGAGACCGATCGCGATCTGCTTCACGTTCTGGCGGGAGCTGCCGTAGACGGCCGCCGTCTCGGTCAGGGACGGTTCACCGCCCGGGAAGCCCCGCGTCAGCACGGCCAGGAGCAGCCACTGGCGGGTGGTCAGTCCCCAGTCCCCCAGCTGCTCATCGGCGAGGCGGGTGAGGTGGCCCACGATCACGAACACGCCTCCGAATGCCTCCGAGGCCGCCTGGAGCTGTTCGTCGTCCATCACAATAGGTAAGATATTACGCATTATCGTGCGTGTCAACCCGTGATGCGCGGAGGATCAGCAGCCAGGCCGCCCGACCCGGCCCGGGCACGAGCACCCGCCGGCAGCGGCGGGCCGGACCCGATCGCGGGCCGACTCGGCGGAGTGGCTCAGCTCCCGTCGAGCTCGCAACCGGCCCCGACGCAGTCCTCGGCAAAGCGCTCCAGGGCACCGTCGTCGCCGGTGGACGCGGCGAGCAGCGTCATGACGCGATCAACGCCTGCGGCCACGTAGCCCCGGAGCAAGTCCACGCGCGCCTCCCCCTCCACTGCCGAGTCGTCCCGCCCGATGTTCACGGAGAGCCGGAGCGTGGCCGGGTCCCGCCCGATCTCCTCGCAGCGCGAGTCGATGACCGGCCGCGCCTCGACGACCTCCTCCGGTGATAACCAGTCCAGGTTCAGCTCGTCCGCGAACCGGGCGGCCAGGCGCCAGGTGCGGTTGGGACCGTTGCCGCCGACCATGACCGGGATGCGCGGTTGCTGCAGTCCGCGCGGGACGTTGATCGCGTCGTGGACCCGGGCGGCGGGCCCATCGTAGGTGGAGCGACCGCCACCCAGCATCCTCGTCGCGATCTCAAGCGCGTCCTCGAGCATCTCCATGCGCTCCCGCAGTGGCGGGAAGCCCCAGCCGTAGGCGAGGAACTCGTCCTCCTTCCAGCCCGCGCCGAGCCCCAGCTCTGCGCGGCCGCCGGAGACCACGTCCAGGGTCGAGATCATCTTGGCAACCAGCGCCGGGTTGCGGTATCCCGCGCACAGGACGAGGTGGCCGAGCCGAACCCTGGCAGTTTCGGCGGCAAGCGCGGAAATCGCGACGAAGGCCTCGAACGTCATCTCGTCCGTGGGAACTGGCTCGGTCTGGAGGTGGTCGAACAGCCAGATCGAGTCGAACCCGAGCGTCTCGGTCTCATGCGCGAGCGCGACCGTGCGCGCCCACGCCCGGGCGGCATCCCAGCCGTCGTACTCCCCCGTCCACCCCTGGGGGAGGACGATCCCGACTCTCACCGGGGGTCAGCGGCGCTCGAGGATGGGGCGCGCCTTCTCGGGGTCGTCCACGATGAACGCGAACGTGGCCCGGTCGCTCCAGCGGCCGATGAACAGGTGGCCCAGCACGTTCACGCCCGCGTCCGCCAGCTCTCGAGCGATCCGGGCCATGCCGCCCGGGCGATCGTCCACCTCGGCGAGGAGCGACTCGCCCTCGACGAAGGTCCAGCCGCCCTCCTGGAGGACCGCGCGGGCACGATCGTCATCCGCGGTGGTCATGATGAAGTGGCCGACGTCGCCCAAGCCGCCCCCGCCGATCGCGCGCAGGTCGACGCCGGCTGCGGCCATCTCCTCGGCGAGGCGGGCCATCTGGCCGGGCTGGTTGGTGACCTGGACGACGAATTGCCTGGACATCGGGTCCTCCGGGGCGGCGGCTGGACTGGCCGCGGTTGGATCAGGAATGCAATGGCGATTCTCGCACGCAGGTGGCTATCGGGTCGAGGGCTCTGGGTCGAGGCCGTCCATGCCCTCGGGCTGCCTACCCCCGGCGGAGCCCGATCGCCCGCCGGTAGGCCTCGAGATAGGCGGGCGCGGACCCTGTAACCCAGTTGAAGTCCACGGCCATGCCCCGCCTTCGGAGGTCGGCCCAGCCGGCAGGATCGGCCGCCCGCAGCCGGCTCGCCCGGAGAACCGCCGCCACCAACGCCGCCGGCGTGGCCTCGTCGAAGACGAATCCGGTCCCCTCCCCCGGACGCTCGTCCACGTCAACGACGGTGTCGGCAAGGCCGCCCGTCCGACGGACCACCGGTGGCGTGCCGTACCGCTGCGCGATCATCTGCCCCTGGCCGCACGGCTCGAACCGCGATGGCATCAGGAACAGGTCCGAGCCGGCGTAGATGCGGCGCGCCATGTCGCGGTCGAACCGTTCGATGAGCGCGACGCGACCCGGATCGGCGGCGGCAAGCGCCCGGAATGGATCCGCCAGCGCCGCGTTGCCGCTGCCCTGCACGATGATCCGGGCTCCGGCCGCCAGGAGGTCCCGCGCGCCGTCGCCCAGGAGGTCGAAACCCTTCTGGGGGTCCAGCCGCCCGATCATGCCCAGCACGACGCCGTCATCCGCCGGGTCAAACCCGACGCTCGCCAGCAGATCCGCGCGGCAGACGGCCTTGCCGGATGGATTCGCGGCATCGTAATGTGCGGCAAGGGCCGTGTCGGTCGCCGGGTTCCAGACGTCCGGGTCGATGTCGTTGAGAATGCCGAAGAACCGGTCGCCCATCGTGCGCAGGGTCGCGTCGAGGCCCCTCCCGAAGGCGGGGGTCAGCGCCTCACGGGCGAAGCCCGGGGAGACCGTGTTCGCGAGGTCCGCTCTCTCGATGGCGATGCGCAGCAAGTCCACGCCATCCGGGTCCGAGCCGGCCAGCGGGTCCCCGGGCACCAGCCCGAGCATGCCGATGTCGGCGGCGCGCACCCAGCCGTGGTAGGCCAGGTTGTGCAGCGTGGCCAGGACCGCCATGCCAGCCAGGAACGGGTCGCCATCCGCCTCCCCGCGAGCCCGATCGAGGAGCGCCGGGCCCGTATGCCAGTCGTGGACGTGGAGCACATCGAGGGGCGTACCGTCGCGGCGGAGTGCGGCGAGCGCAACTCTGCAGAGGACGGCGAACCGCCAGGCGTCGTCGGGATGGTCGTAGATCGTCTCACGGTCGAAGGCGGCGGGCACATCCACCAGCCGGAGCCGGTAGCCGTCCGCGATCACGTTCACCACACCGGCGCGGAGCGGGCGCCCGGACCGCGGGTCGTTGATCACCAGGGGAGGCTCGCTGACGGCCCCGGACGGGACCCGGACGGACCGGTAGCGCGGCAGGAACACGTCCACCGGCGCCTGCAGCGCAACCCCGGCCTCGGGCACCCGGCCCAGCGCTCGTGCCAACGCGTCCACGACGTCAGCCAGCCCGCCGACCTTGGCCCAGGGCTCGCATTCCGCAGCGAGCAGCGCGACTCGGATCGCCATTGGGCGAGGGTACTGCCGGGGGGAGGGTCCGCCGGGGCCCCGGCACGCTGTCGGGCGCATCTCCGGCCGGACAGGCTCCCGGCCGCCCCGATGCCGCTATCATGTCCCGCTCATGGAACCCCTCGTTCACGTTCCGGTCACACCGGGTGCCTCCTTCAGCCTGCCGCCCAAGCTGGAGGGACTGCGCCGCCTGGCGTACAACCTGTGGTGGTGCTGGCATCCGCGGGCACGGACCATGTTCTCGCGCATCGACGCGGGAGCCTGGGCGCGCCACCGCAACCCGATCGCCTTGCTGTCGGGTCCGGTCGCATGGGACCAGCTGCTCGAGAACCCGGCGTTCATGGTGGAGTACGAGTCGATCCTGCGGGAATTCGACGCCTACATGACCAACGGCAGCGACCACTGGTTCCAGCGCCGGCATGCGGGCGATCTCGACGGCCCGATCGCCTATTTCTGCGCCGAGTACGGCTTCCACGAATCCCTGGGCATCTACTCCGGGGGTCTGGGCGTCCTCGCGGGCGATCACATGAAGACCGCCTCCGACATGGCCATGCCGGTCGTCGGCGTGGGGCTCATGTACCGGAAGGGGTACTTCCGCCAGACGATCGATGCGGACGGCCACCAGGAGCATGCCTACCCGGACTACGAGCTCGGTCGTCTGCCGATCCTGCGCGCGCTCGACCGGCAGGGCGATCCGCTCACGGTCAGCGTGGAGCTGCCGGGCCGGGACCTCCACGCTGCGGTCTGGATGGCCCAGGTCGGCCGCGTGCCGGTGCTGCTGCTGGACACGGACGTGCCGGACAACGACGACTCGGACCGCCCGATCACCCACATCCTCTACGTCCGCGGCCGTGAGATGCGCCTCCACCAGGAGCTGGTCCTGGGCGTGGGCGGCGTCCGGGCGCTGCGCGCGCTGGACCTGGCGCCGGCGGTCTGGCACCTGAACGAGGGCCATTCCGCGTTCCTCCTCGCCGAGCGGGCGCGCGAGCTGATGGCCAGTGGCACGCCCGCGGAGGACGCCTGGGCGGAGGTCCGTGCCAGCAGCGTGTTCACGATCCACACCCCGGTCGCCGCCGGCAACGAGCGCTTCGACACGGACCTCGTCCGACGCGTGGCGGGCCCCCTGCTCGAGGGCGACGGCCGGCCGGGCACCGGCGGCATCGATCTGGGCCACGTCCTGGAGCTCGGGCTCGGCGTGGACGGCGATGTGTCGCAGTTCGACATGACCGCGTTCTCGCTCCGCATGACCAGGGGGGCCAACGCCGTCTCGCTGCTCCACGGCCGCACCGCCAACGCGACGTGGCAGGGCGTCATGCCGCACGAGATCCTGGGGCTCACCAACGGCGTGCATACCCCCACGTGGGTCGGCCTGCCGATGCGGGCTGTCCTGGAGCGCCACACGGACGCCAACCTGGACACGATGGATGACCAGCCCGCAGAGCGCCGGTTCTGGGAGCGCATCGGCCAGGTGCCTGACGTGGAGCTCTGGGAGGCCCATCAGCGCCAGAAGCAGGAGCTGTCGATCTTCGCTCGTGGTCGCCTGCGCAACCAGTTCGCCCGCCACGGCGAGGCGCCGATGCTGCTGGAGGAGCTGGAGGAGGTCCTGGACCCCGGGATCCTGACCATCGGCTTCGCGCGGCGGTTCGCCACCTACAAACGAGCGTCCCTGCTGTTCTCGGACCTGGACCGGCTCGCGCGGATCGTGTGGGACACGGACCGTCCCGTCCAGATCATCTTCGCCGGCAAGGCCCACCCCGCGGACCGGCCGGGCCAGGGCGTCATCCAGGAGATCTTCGGGCGATCGCGCAGCCCCAAGCTTCGCGGCCGGGTGTTCATCATGGAGGACTACGACATCCGGATCGCGCGGTTCCTCGTGCGGGGTGCGGATGTCTGGCTCAACAACCCGCGACGCCCGCTCGAAGCCTCCGGCACGTCGGGCATGAAGGCAGCCGCCAACGGCGTCCTCAACCTGTCCGTGCTGGACGGCTGGTGGGACGAGGGCTGGACCGGCGACAACGGCTGGGCCATCGGCGGACGCGACACGAACCCCGACGAGGGCGCCCAGGACTGGGCCGACGCCCAGGACCTGTACCGGATCCTCGAGGAGGAGCTCATTCCCGCCTACTACGAGCGCGACGAGGCCGGGCTCCCCGTCCGCTACCTCCAGCTCATGCGGAACTCGATCGCCAGCACCATCTGGCGGTTCTCGACCACCCGGATGCTCCACGAGTACGTCGAGCGGCTCTATCTCCCAGCCGCGGGTGCGGCGTCGGATGCCCCCAGCCCCACCGCCTCGACCTGAGGTCCCGGGCCGGCCGTCGCCCGCCCCGTGCCCGCCCCCACCCAGGAGGACCGCAGCCTTGGCCCCCCGGATCTCGCTGGCCCTGGTGATCCACAACCACCAGCCAGTCGGCAACTTCGGATGGGTGTTTGCCGAGGTCTACGATCGAGCCTACCTGCCGATGCTGGATGCGCTCGAGCGGCATCCCGGCGTCCACCTCTCGCTCCACTACACCGGCCCCCTGCTCGAATGGCTGACCGCCGAGCATCCGGAATTCCTGGCCCGACTGGGTGCGCTGGTCGCCAGGCGGCAGGTGGAGCTCCTTGGCGGTGGCCTCTACGAGCCGATCCTCGCCTCGCTCCCGGAGCACGACCGGATCGACCAGCTGCGCCGCATGAGCTCGACGATCGAGGGCATCACCGGCCACCGGCCGCAGGGTGCGTGGCTGGCAGAGCGCGTCTGGGAGCCCGATCTCCCCACCTCGCTCGCCGCGGCAGGCTACGGCTGGACCATCCTCGACGATCAGCACTTCCGCGCCGCGGCCATCCCCGAGGAGAACCTCTGGGGCGCCTACACGACAGAGGACCAGGGCAACCTGCTCACGGTCTTCGGCACCGAGCAGGGCCTCCGCTACCGGATCCCGTTCGGGTCTGTGGACGACGTCATCGGCTACCTCCGCGACCACGCCACGGAGAAGGGCGACCGCGTGGGGATGATGGGCGACGACGGCGAGAAGTTCGGCGCCTGGCCGACCACCTGGGACCATTGCTGGGGGCCCGGCCGATGGGTCGAGCACTTCTTCGAGGAGCTCGAGGCCAACGCGGACTGGCTGTCCACCGTCACGCCCTCGCAATGGCTGGAGACTCAGCCGCCGATCGGTCGCGTGTATCTGCCCACATCCTCCTACGCCGAGATGGGCGAGTGGGCGCTGCCGCCTGACGAGATGGCGGTGTTCGGGCCCCTGTTCCACGACGCCGTGGCCGGGCACCGGCCCGAGGCACGCTGGTTGCGGGGCGGGTTCTGGCGGAACTTCCAGGTGAAGTATCGCGAGGTCAACGACCTCCACAAGCAGATGCTGCGGGCGTCGGGCAAGGTGGCGGCGATGCCCGGGGGGGCGGCGAAGGCGGCGGCCGTCGACCATCTCCACCGCGGCCAGTCCAACGACTGCTACTGGCACGGACTGTTCGGCGGGATCTACATCCCGCACCTGCGCCTGGCCACGTACGAGCACCTCGTGGCCGCCGAGGATGCCGCTGACGGCCTGGCCGGGTGGCCACGGACGGCCGCGCTGCGTGACCTGGACATGGACGGGCGGCCCGAGGCGATCCTCTCGGAGCGTGGCCAGGTCGTGACCGTCAAGCCGGCCGAGGGTGGCGGCGTGGGCAGCTGGGACATCCGGGCCGCCCGCCACGCGCTGGCGGCCGTGCTCCGGCGCCGCCCCGAGGCGTATCACGAGACCCTGCGCGCCCGCGCCGCGGAGGGTCCCGAGGCCGAGGGTTCCGGCTCGGGGACGCCGGCGGCCGGGGTGTACGCCCCCGCCTCGATCCACGACCGTGTGACGGCCAAGGAGGAGGGCCTCGCCGGTGTGCTCCACTACGACGATCATGAGCGCCGCCTCGGCCTCATCCGGTTCCTGGCGCCGGACACCACGCCCGACGCATTCTCGGCCGCCCGCGAGACCGAGCTCGGCGATTTCCGCGATGGCGAGTTCACGCTGAGCCACCTCGAGCCGGGCCTGATCACGCTGACACGCGTGGGCTCGGTCGACGGTCAGCCGTTCATCGTGACGCGCACGACTCGGCTCGGCGGCGGGCGCCTGGACCCGGAGCTCGGCCTGGAGCTGGTGGTCGAGCACCGTGGCACCGAACCAGTCGAGACACGGCTGGGCCTGGAGCTCTCGCTCCAGCTGCTGGGTGGCGGCGGCAACCCGTCAGCCTGGTACGACGTCGCGGGCAGCCGGTCGGCTCACGACGGCGCGGGGCAGGCCGCCGGTATCGCCACCCTCGGCTACGGCAACGACTGGGTGGGCGTCGAGGTGACGGCCACGGCGGAGCCCGTCGCAGACGCGTGGTGGAGCCCCATCGAGACGGTCTCCAACTCCGAGTCAGGCTTCGAGCGCGTCTACCAGGGCAGCGCCCTGCTGGTCTCGTGGCCGGTCATCCTGACCCCCGGCGAGACGCGCAGGGTCTCGCTCCACCAGGCAGTCGCCGTGACCAGGGATCATGCAACCGCCGAGGGCACCGTCCCGGCGTGAGCACCTCCGGCAGCCACGCCGGGGACGACGACCGACCGCTCGTGGGCCCGGAGAACCAGCGACCCCCGGGGTGAGCCGGGGGTCGGAGGATGGGCGCCGGAAGGAGGGGGAGGGTTCGGCGCCCGCAGACGTTGGGAGTTTCAGCTCAGGGACATCTCGATGGGGTAGAGCGGCCGGTTCGGGCTGTCCTTCAGGTCGCGGGGATCAACGCCCAACTCACCGGCGGTGACGGCAAAGACACCGAGGATCATCAGGCTCAGGGAGAAGAGGAGGAACTCCATTGCGGCCGCTCGTTTCCGGATGTGCACGGGTGATTGATATATTCAACTAGGCCAAGGAAAACGATAATTGGACTACTCCGCTATGTCAACGAGCCGGAACGACCCTGTCCCGCCCTCCGAACGGCCCGTCGAACGACCGTCCGTTTCGGGACCTGGACCTGCCGGGAGTCACGAGCTCGACATCGAGCGGGACTCCGATGTCCCCATCTCCACGCAGATCTACTGGCAGCTCGCCTTCCAGATCGAGTCGGGACGCCTGCAGCCGGGCACCCGCCTGCCGCCCGTGCGTGAGCTGGGTGCCGCGCTGCGCGTCAACCCCAACACCGTGCGCGCGGTCTACCGGCGCCTGGCGGACGCTGGCTACGTGGTGGGGCGGCACGGAGCGGGAACCCGCGTCGTGGACCGGCCGCCGGTCAGGCGCGGCGCGGAGGCGTTGGCCGGCATCGTGGCGGAGACGCTGCGCCGGGCGGCCCAGCTGGGGTTCACCCCGGACGAGGTGGCCCAGGCCACGTTCACGGCAGCCACGGAGCGCAAGCGCCCCGGGCCCCACATCCGCGTGCTGTTCGCGGAGTGCACCACGGCCGACGCGAACGCGGACGCGGGGCGGATCTCGGAGGCGTTCCCCGAGCGGATCGAGGTGATCCCGGTCATCCTGGACGAGCTGTCGGAGCGCCTCGACCGCTATCACTACGATCTCGTCGCCACCACCACGTTCCACGCCGATGAGGCCCAGGCGTACGTCGCCGGCCGCGTGCCCGTGGTCGCCATGCTCGTGGGCCCCGGGTACATGTCGCTCATCCACGAGATCACCGGCCTGCCGTCCGGGTCTCGGGTGGGCGTCGTCTGTGGCTCCCAGCGTGGCGTGCAGAACATTGCAGAGGCCCTCCTGCTCGCGGGCGCCTCGGGCGTCGAGATCGTTTCGGCCGTCGCCGAGACGGGGCCTGAGCTGGAGCAGGTGAACCGCGAGGCAGACCTGGTCCTCATGTCGCGCGAGGCGATCGCCCTGGGCCTGGAAGCGCGGTTCGACCGGCCGGAGCGCCTGCGCGAGTGGAGCTACGAGTTCGATCCGGCCGGCTTCGAGCTGCTGCGACGGGCGTTGGAGCGCATCGACACGGCACGGTGACGGCCCGCGCCCGACTGCCTGTTCCGGTTCCGCGAGGGGCTGCATCGCCTGCCGCTGGAGGGGCGTTTGACACCCCCGGCGAACGTAGCCTAGGGTCATGCGACGCCGCAGACCGGACCCCGCCTCGGTTCGGTGCGCGCCCCATCGGACATTCCAGGGAGGTCTCATCCCCAGCCAGGAGCGCGTGACCCATCCCGTCCCGGACACCGCGCCCGTCGGTTCGCCGGACATGCCCGCCGACGGCCGCCGGCGCGCGGTCATCGAGGCGATCACCCCGCAGGTGGACGCAGGCCGCTTCCCCGCGAAGCGCGTCCTCGGCGACACGGTCGTCGTCGAGGCTGACGCGTTCGCCGACGGCCACGACGTCGTGAGCGTCAGGCTCCGCCATCGACCCGCAGGCCAGGCGGAGTGGAGCGAGCTGGCGATGGAGGAGCTGGGCAACGACCGCTGGCGTGCCGCCTTCCGGGTGGGGGAGCTGGGACGCCACGCGTTCACCGTCGCCGCCTGGACCGATGCCTGGGCAACCTGGCGCCGGGATCTCCGCAAGCGGATCGACGCGGACCAGGACATCGGGGTCGACCTGAGGATCGGGGCGGCCCTCGTGGACGGCGCCGTCACGCGTGCCGCGGCGAGCGGCGACGCGTCGGATGCCAGGACCCTTGCCGGGTGGGCAGAGCGTCTGCGTTCCGGACGACCCGCGGGCGATCCTGACGCCGGCGCCCTGGACGAGACCCTGGACGGGCTGATGATGCGCCACGCCGATCGCACCCACGAGACCGTGCAGGAGCCGGCCCTGGAGCTCGTCGTGGAGCCGAAGCTCGCCCGCTTCTCGACCTGGTACGAGCTGTTCCCGCGGTCGGCATCGCCCGATCCCGGGCGTCACGGGACGTTTCGCGACGTCATCGACCGCCTGCCATACGTCGCCGACCTCGGCTTCGACGTGCTCTACCTGCCGCCGATCCATCCCATCGGCCGGACGTTCCGCAAGGGACCCGACAACACCACCGAGTGTGCCCCGCACGATCCCGGCGTCCCCTGGGCGATCGGATCGGATGAAGGCGGCCACGAGGCCATTCATCCCGAGCTCGGCACGCTGGAGGACTTCCGGGCGCTCGTCCGGGCAGCGCAACGGAATGGGGGTCGCGATCGCACTCGACGTCGCCTTCCAGGCCTCCCCGGACCACCCCGCCGTCAGGGAGCACCCGACGTGGTTCCGGCAGCGCCCGGACGGCACCGTCCAGTACGCCGAGAACCCGCCCAAGAAGTACCAGGACATCTACCCGTTCGACTTCGAATCCGAGGACTGGCCCGGCCTGTGGACCTACCTCGAGGGCGTGTTCCGCTACTGGATCGCGCAGGGCGTGCGGGTCTTCCGGGTGGATAATCCCCACACGAAGGCCTTCCCGTTCTGGGAATGGGCCATCACGCGGATCAAGGCGGACCATCCGGACGTGCTGTTCCTGGCCGAGGCGTTCACCCGCCCCAAGATCATGTACCGCCTCGCCAAGCTCGGGTTCACCCAGTCCTACACGTACTTCACGTGGCGGACGAACAAGGACGAGCTCGCCACGTACCTCCTCGAGCTCTCACGGCCGCCGGTCTCCGAGTTCTTCGGGCCGAACTTCTGGCCGAACACGCCCGATATCCTCCACGCGACGCTCCAGGATGGCGGCCGGGCGATGTTCCAGGCGCGCTACGTGCTGGCCGCGATGTCATCGTCGAGCATCGGCATCTACGGGCCGGCGTACGAGCTGGGCGAGCACACCCCGCGCGAGCCGGGCAGCGAGGAGTACCTGCACTCCGAGAAGTACGAGCAGCGGACCTGGGACCTGGACGATCCCGGCAGCATCGCCCCGCTCATCCGCCGGGTCAACGCGATCCGGCACGCACATCCGGCGCTCCAGTCAAACGCGGGCCTGACGATCCACCCGATCGACGACGAGCGGCTCATCGCCTGGTCCCGGCGCACGGAGGATCGCTCCGATCGGATCCTGACGATCGTGAGCCTGGATCCGAAGGCGACCCGGATCGGGACCCTGGAGCTGGACCTGGGCGAGCTGTGGCTGGACCCGCAGCGGCCGTACGAGGTCGAGGATCTGATCGACGGCGGGGTCGAGCGGTGGCAGGGCAGCACGATCACCATCGAGATCGATCCCGGGATGCTCCCTGCCCGCGTCCTCCACATCCGTGGGCAGGCCTGATGGCCCCGGTCCCCCGCCGCCGGACCCGGGCCGAGCACGCTCCCGGAGCCGACCGGGGCACCCCCAGCCGCTCGATCGGTGACGAGGCCTCCTGGTACAAGGACGCCATCATCTACGAGGTGCCCGTCCGCGCGTATCGCGACAGCAACGGCGACGGCATCGGCGACTTCCGCGGCCTGACCGAGAAGCTCGACTACATCCGCGATCTGGGCGTGACCGCGATCTGGATCCTCCCGTTCTACCCGTCTCCCCTGCGCGACGACGGCTATGACATCGCGGACTTCACGGCAGTCCATCCCAGCTACGGCACCCTGCGTGACGTCAAGGTGTTCATCCGCGCGGCCCATGCCCGGGGCCTGCGGGTCATCACCGAGCTGGTCTGCAACCACACGTCGGACCAGCACGCCTGGTTCCAGCGGGCCCGGCGGGCGAAGCCGGGCAGCTCCGCCCGGGACTTCTACGTCTGGAGCGACACGCCGGACCGCTATGCCGATGCCCGGATCATCTTCACCGACACCGAGACGTCCAACTGGACCTGGGATCCGGTCGCAGGCGCCTACTACTGGCACCGGTTCTTCTCGCACCAGCCCGATCTCAACTTCGATCACCCGGCCGTCCACGACGCCGTGATCAAGGCGATGGACTTCTGGCTGGAGCTGGGCGTGGACGGCCTCCGCCTTGACGCGATCCCCTACCTCTACGAGCGAGAGGGCACCAACTGCGAGAACCTGCCCGAGACCCACGCCTTCCTCAAGAAGCTGCGAACACACATCGACCGGGAGTTTCCCGGCCGGATGCTGCTGGCCGAGGCGAACCAGTGGCCCGAGGATTCGGTCGAGTACTTCGGGAACGGCGACGAGTGCAACATGGCCTTCCACTTCCCGGTCATGCCGCGCATGTTCATGGCGGTCCGGATGGAGGACCGGCTGCCGATCGTGGACATCATGGAGCAGACCCCGGCCATCCCCCCATCGGCCCAGTGGGCCATGTTCCTGCGCAACCACGACGAGCTGACACTCGAGATGGTCACGGACGAGGAACGCGACTACATGTACCGCGCCTACGCCGACGACCCGCAGATGCGGATCAACGTCGGGCATCCGCCGCCGGCTCAGTCCCCTGCTCGAGAACAACCGGCGCCGGATCGAGCTGATGCACGGGCTCCTCTTCTCCCTGCCCGGCACGCCGGTCCTCTACTACGGCGACGAGATCGGCATGGGCGACAACGTCTTCGTGGGCGACCGGAACGGGGTGCGGACGCCGATGCAGTGGAACGGTGATCGGAACGCCGGGTTCTCGAGCGCCAACCGCCAGCAGCTGTACCTGCCGGTCGTCGTCGACCCCGAGTACCACTACGAGGCCATCAACGTCGAGGTCCAGCAGGCGAACCCGCAGTCGTTCCTGTGGTGGACGAAGCGGCTGATCGACCTGCGCAAGCGCCACCCGGCGTTCAGCCGCGGCTCGCTCGAGTTCCTCCGGCCGGAGAACCACCGGATCCTCGCGTTCGTGCGCCGCCACGAGGGCCAGGTGCTCCTGGTTGTCGCCAACCTGTCGCGCTTCGTCCAGCCCGTGTCGCTGGACCTGGCCGAGTTCGCCGGCCAGGTGCCCGTGGAGCTGATGGGCAGGGTGGACTTCCCCGTGATCGGCGACAGCCCGTACATCCTGTCCCTGGGGCCGCACGCATTCATGTGGTTCGAGCTGACGCTCCCTGCCGATGACGAGGCGGCCGCCGCCGGCGAGCCGGACGAGCTGCCCGTGCTGCCGGCCGCGGAGACGGTCCTGGAGCTGCTCGGAGCGCCTCACGCCCCTGCGGTCACCCGGGTCCTCGGGAACTGGATCCGCGAGCGACGCTGGTTCCGGAGCCGTACCCGACGGATCAAGACGATCGTGATCGGGGACGTCGTGCCGGTCCCCGTGGCCGATCGCATGGCAGCCGTCGTGCTCATCCAGATCGGGTACACGGAGGGCGATCCGGAGCTCTATCTCGTCCCCCTCACGATGATGACCGCGCGAGAGGCCGCCCCGATCGTGGCTGTCAGCCCGCACGCGGTGATCGGCCAGCTCCGACCCGCGGCCGGCCGGCGGACCGGGAGGCTGCTCGTCGACGCGACCCTCGACCCGGCGTTCATGACAGCGCTGCTGGAGGCCATCGGTGGACGGCGGCGGCTGCGAGGCCGGGGCGGCGAGCTGGTCGGCAAGCCGGAGAAGACGTTCCGGAGCGTCATGGGTCCCGATCGGGCGGGACTGACGCCCGCCCCGATCCGCGGTGAACAGAGCAACAGCTCCACCGTCTTCGGCGATCGGGCGATCCTCAAGCTGTACCGGGTCACGCAGGCCGGCACCAATCCGGACCTCGAGGTCGGTCGGGTCCTGACCGAGCGCGGCTTCGCCCAGACGCCGGCGATCGCAGGATCGATGGACTACCGGCCCGACGGCGGTCCGCCCATGACGGCCGCCCTCGTCAACGCCTTCGTCCCCAACCAGGGCAGCCTGTTCACGCACACCCTGGATGAGCTGGGTGGCTTCTTCGAGCGCGCGGCCGCCGTCCCGCGCCGGACGGACGGCGGCGGCCTGGATCCGGGCGGCCTGGATCCGGCCAGCCTGCTTGCCGCGGCGCGTCAGGACGCCCCCGCCGAGGTGCATCACGCGGTGGACCCCTACCTCGGGACTGCCCGCCTGGCGGGGATTCGCACCGGGGAGCTCCACCGGGCGCTGGCCGGAGTCGGCGGAGATCGGGCGTTCACGCCCGAGCCGTTCAGCGAGCTGTACCAGCGCTCCCTGTACCAGTCCATCGGCGCCTCGTCGCGCCGGAGCATGGAACTCCTGCAGCGCCGGCTGGACACCCTGCCGCCCGGCGCCGCCGCCGATGGTGCGCTGGTCCTGGAGCGGCGCGACTCGATCGACGCCCGGCTGCGCGTCCTGCTGGGTCACAAGTTCGGCGGGATGCGCATCCGGACCCATGGAGATCTCCACGCAGAGCAGATCCTCAACACCGGGCGCGACCTGGTCTTCATCGACTTCGAAGGGGAGCCGACCCGACCGCTCAGCGAACGCCGCCTGAAGCGCTCCGCCCTGCGCGACGTGGCCGGCATGCTCCGCTCGTTCCACTACGCGAGCTACGGTTCGCTGCTGCGTCCCGAGATAGGTGCCGCAATCCGGCCCGAGGACGTGGAGGCGCTCGATGGGTGGGTCCGCACCTGGAACCGCTGGGTCGGAGCCACGTTCCTGGCCGGCTACCGGGAGGCGACCGAGGGAGCCACGTTCCTTCCCTCCGACGACCGCGAGTGGGCGGTGCTGCTGGACGCCTTCCTGCTCGAGAAGGCCTGCTACGAGCTCACCTACGAGCTGAACAATCGACCGGGCTGGGTGGCGATCCCGATTCGCGGGATCCTCCAGCTGCTCGGCGGATGAACGAGCGCTCGGAGCCCGCGGCGGTCCGGGTTGCGCGGCCCGCGGTCACCCGCTACGGGATCGACGCCGCGCCCACCGGGCGGCACGGTGACGTTGGCCTTGCGGACGGCCATGCCGCGCGCGTGGTCGCGGCCCGGATGAACACCGCCAGACCGCCCGGCTCCCCGTCGGTGCAGGCTGGGGACCTCGCGGCGCTCAGCCTGCTCCACGAGATCGCCCACCTCCTGGTCGAGCGCTACGAGGCAACGGTTGCGCCCGAGGCCAGATCACGTGCGGCGGACCGCGTCCGGGCGAGCCTGGGCAAGGCCGCCTCCCGGGCTCTCAGCCAATTCGCCGACGCGTTCCCGGCACGCCTGCAGGAGCCCGAGGACCCGGCCGACCTGGTCGGCGAGATGCTCCTGGCGCGCCTCGCCAACGAGAACCCCGCCGCCAACCCGCTGCGCGAGCTGTTCGACGATCGGGCCCTCATCCGGTCGACCGCGTACGCCGCGACCCTGACGGAGCTGGAAGCCTTCTTCGACACGGCGGAGCCGATGGTGAGCGTCGACGCCGACGGGGAAGCGACAGGCGGGAGCTCGGCCCGCATCCTCGAGCTGCTGCGGGCGCCGGCACGCCACGCCCCGACGTCCCTGGCCGGCCAGCTGCGCTACGTGCGCGAGCACTGGTCGGCGCTCCTCGGGGAGGACCTCGGCGGTCTGCTGGACCGCCTCGACACGGCCATCGGCGTCCTGGCCGAGGAGGAGCGGGGGCTGCACCTGCGGTTCGGAGGCGGCGGTGGTGGCCGCGCACCGGTCGAGACCCCGGAGTTCACCGGCCTGGAGGCCGAGGCCGAGCGCTTCAGCAGCGACGCCGACTGGATGCCGCGGCTGGTGCTCATCGCCAAGAGCACCTACGTCTGGCTGGACCAGCTCTCCAAGCGCTACTCGCGTGACATCCGGACCCTGGACGCCATCCCGGACGAGGAGCTTGACATGCTCCGGCGCCGCGGCGTGACGGGGCTCTGGCTCATCGGCCTGTGGCAACGCTCGTCGGCCTCGGAGACCATCAAGCGTCGGCGGGGCAACCCGGATGCGGTCGCCTCGGCCTATTCGCTCGACGACTACCGGATCGCCGACGACCTTGGCGGCGAGGCCGCGTATGCAGACCTGCGGGACCGCGCCCGGCCACATGGGATCCGCCTTGCCAGCGACATGGTCCCGAACCACATGGGGATCGACTCGCGATGGGTCATCGAGCACCCGGAATGGTTCCTGTCGGTGCCCGTGCCGCCCTACCCGGCCTACACCTTCGGCGGACCAGACCTCTCGCCCGACGAGCGTGGCTCGATCGTCCTGGAAGACCACTATTGGGACGCGACCGACGCCGCGGTCGTGTTCAAGCACCATGACCACCGGACGGGAGTGACGCGCTACATCTACCACGGCAACGACGGCACCAGCTTCCCCTGGAACGATACGGCGCAGCTCGACTTCATCTCGGCCGAGGTCCGGGAGCAGGTCATCCGGACGATCCTTGACGTGGCCCGCCGGTTCCCGGTCATCCGCTTCGACGCCGCGATGGTGCTTGCCCGGAAGCACGTCCAGCGCCTGTGGTGGCCGCTGCCCGGCGCCGGCGACGGCATCCCGTCGCGGGCCGAGCACGCCATGCGCAAGGCCGCCTTCGACCGCCTGATGCCCACCGAGTTCTGGCGCGAGGTGGTGGACCGCGTTGCGGCGGAGGTCCCGGACACGCTGCTGCTCGCCGAGGCGTTCTGGATGCTGGAGGGCTACTTCGTCCGGACGCTCGGCATGCACCGCGTCTACAACAGCGCGTTCATGCACATGCTCCGCGATGAGGACAACGCCGGCTACCGGAAGGTGCTCAAGGAGACCCTGGAGTTCGACCCGGAGATCCTCAAGCGCTACGTCAACTTCATGAACAACCCGGACGAGAAGACAGCGGTCGATCAGTTCGGCAAGGACGACAAGTACGTCGGCGTGGCAACGCTCCTCGCGACGCTCCCCGGCCTGCCCATGTTCGGCCACGGCCAGTTCGAGGGCTTCACCGAGAAGTACGGCATGGAGTTCCGCCGGGCGACCCAGGATGAGCCCGTCGACGAGTGGCTGGTCGCCCGTCACGAGCGCGAGATCGTGCCGCTCCTCCACCGCCGCGCGGACTTCGCGGAGGCCCGGGACTTTCTGCTCTACGACTTCGGCCACGATGCCGGCGGCACGGACGAGAACGTCTTCGCCTACTCCAACGGGAGCGGCGGCTCGCGGTCTCTGGTCGTCTACCACAACCGGTATGGCGAGACGTCCGGCTGGATTCGGGACTCGGCCGCGTACGCGGTGAAGGACGAGGACGGGTCGAAGCACCTGCAGCGGAGGACGCTGGCCGACGGGCTGGGGCTCGCGGACGGGGCGGCCGAGGATCGCTGGATCGCGTTCCGGGAACAACGCACTTCGCTCGAGTACCTGCGATCCGTCGCGGAGATCAGGGAGCGCGGCCTGCACCTGCCGCTCCATGCCTACGACACGCGGGTCTTCTGGGAGTTCCGCGAACTGCATGACGGCGCCCACATCTGGCGGCGGCTGGCGGAGCGGCTCGGTGACCGTGGTGTGCCCTCGCTGGAGGACGCGCTGCGCGAGCAGCAGCTGGGACCCGTCCACGACGCGGTCCGGGCCGCGATCCTCGCGCCGGAGCGGGCCACCGTCGAGCGGCTGGTCGCGGCCGTGGCCGATGCGACGGGGACTGGCGGAGACCAAGAGCCCGTGGTGGACCTGGCCCTCGCACGCTGCGCGGCAGCGGAGGCAGTCGCCGCGGAGGTCGCGGATGCATCGCAGGCGGCGGCCCTGGGCGTCTGGGCGCTGCTCTCGCCGCTCGGGACCCTGCCGCAGGGAGCGATGGTGGGGCCGACGAACAGGGCCTGGTACGAGGAGCTGAGGCTGGCGCCGGTGGTGGCGGACAGCCTTCGATCACTCGACCTTGACGAGGCGGCCGCCTGGTGGGCGGCGGAGCGCGTCCGGCTGCTGCTGGACCTGCCGCTGCCGTCGTTGCTGACGGGCGCCGCCGACACGATCGCCGCGGACCTTGTGGACGCGTGGCTGTTCCACCCCGTGGTCCGGCCGTTCCTGCGCGTCAACCAGTGGGATGGCGAGGACTGGCTTCACGGTGAGTCGTTCGCGGAGCTGCTGGACTGGACGGACCGGCTGGAGTCGATCGTCACGCCGGTCAAGGCTTCCGCGGCGGTCACGGCCGGCGTCACGGGTGGACCCGCGCGCTGGCCGGGGAGGATCCGGGCCCTGATCGAGGCGGCAGTCACAGCCTCAGGCTATCGGGTGGATCGCCTGCGCGAGGCCCTGGCTCCGGCAATCCGGCCGTCGGCCCCGGCCTTGGCCCCGAGCCCTGCCGCGGCCAAGCCGAGGCGCAGCGTCAAGGCGAAGGGCAAGGGCGGCAACAAGCCCGACTGATGCCCGTCCGTGGCGGCCTCGCCCGGGCCTGGCGCTCCCGACCCCGGCCGCTGAGCGGGCCCGAGTTCAGCCCTCGCCCAGCAGGATCCGGCGCAGGATCGGGATGGGGGGGGCGCCATGCGCGATGACCGCCTCGAGGTGTGCCCGCTCGTCGAAACCAGGCGTGGCCGGGTAGCCGCCCACAACGCGTGGCGCCGGCACCGCGTCCTCGCCCGCGCCGGCCTCGACCGCCGCGCGACGGCGCGCCGCATCCTCGATGTCCCACATCCCGAGTGATCCGAGGAAGTACGTGGACAGCTGCGTGGCAGTCAGACGAGCCCGCTCGTCCTTGGCCAGGGCCTCGGCCCGCTCCTGGAACGCACCGTCCACCATGAGCGCGAGGGCCTCCTCGGAGGTCATGCCCATCGTGTGGATGCGGACGTCGAGGATCGCGTTGGCGACGGCCCGCAGGTAGAACTTCCAGTGGACCAGCCACAGCGCGGGATCGCCGGCGCCGTATCCGCGGTCCAGCATCACCTGGGTCACGTAGACGGCCCAGCCCTCGGCAAACAGCCCGGACCGGAAGACGCGCCGCGTCAGCGAGCTGCCCCGGTTCGCGTACGCCATCTGGAGGTAGTGGCCGGGCGTTGCCTCGTGGATGGTCAGCAGCTGCAGCTGGCGCGCGTTCATCTCACGCAGGTAGGACTCGACCTCGTCCGCGCTCCACTCGTCGCGCGGCGGGGTGATCGAGAAGAACGTCTTCTGGCCCACGTCCAGCGGCCCGGGAGAGTCCAGCATCGCGCCGCCGAAAGACCGCATGAACTCCGGCGTCCACTCGATCTCCAGGGGCTCGTCCACGAGGCCGATGACGCCGTGCTCGCGGCAGAACGCCTCGATGCGGCCCAGCTCCTCGCGGCAGAACGCGACCATCCCATCACCGTCGGGGTGATCGGCGGCGATCGCGTCGAGCGTGCCGCGAACCAGCGCGCCCTCGTCGTCCGGGACGGGCTCGTCCGGCCGCCACGCAGGCCAGATCTCGCGCGCGATGCGGACCATCTCCGCTCGGACGGCGGCGAACTCGGCCTCGGCGCGGGCGAGGACCGCCTCCGGCGTGGCCGCCGGGTCCTGCAACGTGTGGCGCAGCTTCGCGGCGAACAGGTCGTAGCCGAGGGCGGCATCGCCTCTGGCGCTGGGGGCCACCTCTGCAGCCAGGTGCCGGCCGATCGCCGTGAGCACTGTCTCGGCGGCGTCCGCCGCGGCCCGGAGGCGCGGCAGCACGGCGGCGACGTCCGGGTCGTTCGGGGCGGCGGCCTCCGCGGCCGCCACCGCACCCTGACCCAGGTCCGCGATGCCCGAGATGCGCTGACCTGCCACCTCCGCGTGGAGGCGGGACACGGGCCGCGATCCGGAACCCAGCGTCTCCCGAGCGTCCGCGATGATCCGCGGGATCCCCTCGAGGCGCCCCGCCATCGACGCCAGGCGGACGTGGAGCGGAGCGAACTCACGCGTCGTGAGCGGCAGCAGGCCCATTCCCAGCAGATAGACCCACGCCAGTGGATCCCATGTCTCCTGGCGCAGCTCGGCTTCCGTGAAGCGGAAGGCCGCCAGCTCGCCCAGGACGAGGTCACGGTCGACCTGGTCGTCGGCGGCCAGCATGGCCGCCTCCAGCGCCGAGAAGGTGGCCGTCCAGCGGGCCGCGAACGCCAGCCGCTCCTGCCGGCCGGCCTCGGACGTGTCTGGCCAGCGGTCGTCGTAGCGGTGGTCGCCGACGGCAGTGGCGAGGTCCGGCTGGAGGGCGAACAGCTCGTCGAGGAGCGAGGCGACGAGGTCGGCGAACGCGGTCACGGTGGCGTCTCCCGGGTGGGGTGAGTCCGGTCGAGTCTATCGCCCGCACCAGTCACCGGCGCCGGCCTCATCCTGGGCCCGGAGTGGCCGTCGATCGCCGCGTTCGGCCCGTATGCGGTCGGGTCCGCGTTTCGCGCATGGCCGGACGGGGCGCCTACTCGACGTGCCCGCGCCACCCTGCCGAGACCGAAGGACGGCCAAGGTCCGGTTGGGGCACACTCAACCGGGCGGGCCCACGGTGCCGGCCCTATCCAGTCGAACCCCAGAAGGAGCAGCTCGTGAGCGGCCGCGAGCCGGACGCACCGCCCCTCGGCACCTCGTGGCCTGGCCGCCAGCTGGACCGCCTGGGATCTCGCTTCTCGGCGATTGCATCGATGCCGATCAGCGTCAGGTGGGCGCTCGCCATCGCCCTGATGGCCGTCGTCGGGCTGCTGGACCTGGTCACCGGGCCCGAACTCAGCGTGTCCGTGTTCTACCTGGTCCCGGTGCTGTTCGCCGATGCGATCCTGTCCCGGAACGGGGGACGTGCCCTCGCGGTCATGAGCGCCACGACCTGGGGTGCCCTCGAGGTGCTCGGCGGGAGCCAGTATTCGGCCGGCTGGATTCTCGTCTGGAACAGCGGCGTCCGACTGGTGTTCTTCCTCCTGATCAACGAGCTCACGGACGCCAACCGGGTCGCCCACGCACACGACCGGGTTCTCGCCCGGACGGACGCCCTGACCGGCCTCGCCAACGGGCGGACGTTCCTCGAGCGGGTCGAGCTGGCCATCGCCGGGACGCGCCGTCATGGGCGCCCGTTCACGATCGCCTACCTCGACGTTGACCGCTTCAAGCAGGTCAACGACCGGTTCGGGCACGCCGCCGGTGACCGTCTGCTCCGGGCGGTGGCTGAGACCATGGAGGCGGCCACCCGGGAAACCGATCTTGCGGCGCGAGTGGGCGGCGACGAGTTCGGGATCCTCCTCGTCGACACGAGTGCGGACGAGGCGAGAAGCCTCCTCGATCGCCTCGCCGCGAGGGTCTCGACGAGCCTCGTGACCGCGCTCGGCGAAGACTCGGGCGCAGCCGCGACCCTGGGTGCCGTCACGTTCCTCGAGGCGCCCGACAGCGTCGTCACGGCGATCCACGAGGCCGACTCGCTGATGTACCTCGGCAAGCAGGCCGGCGGGGCCCAGATCCGGCAGGAGACCTGGTCAGCCGCTGGCGGCTGATCGCCTGGACGGGCGGGGTGGACCCAGCCGGCGGCGCCCGCGTAGACTCGGCTGAATGCGCACCGACGTCACGATCATCAACGGGAACGTGTTCGGCAGCCCCGGCGCCACGGCAGTCCGCATCGAGGCAGGGCAGATAGCCGCCGTCGGCCGGGAAGCGGAGGTCGGACGGGCCGGCGAGATCGTCGACGCCCGCGGCGGCCTGGTGCTGCCGGGCTTCGACGACGCCCACATCCACCTCCGGGGCGGCGCCCGTCAGCTGGATCAGGCCCAGCTCTACCCGCTGCAGACCGTGGAGGCCGTCCAGGCCGTCATCGCGGCCCACGCTGCCGCCACGCCCGGGCGCGATTGGGTGGAGGGCCGCGGCTGGCTCTACGCGCCCTTCCCCGGCGGCCTCCCCACGCGGGAGATCCTGGACCGGGTCGTCCCGGACAAGCCCGCCTTCATGGGCTGCTATGACGGTCACACCGGGTGGGTGAACACCGTCGCCCTCCGCCTCGCGGGGATCGACCGCGAGACCCCGGACCCGCCCAACGGGGTCATCGTCAGGGACGGGGACGGCCAACCCACCGGCGTGCTCAAGGAAGAGGCTCAGCTGCTCGTCGAGCGCCTCATCCCTGTCCCGACCGAGGCCGAGGACCGGGCGTCCGTCCGTCGGGCCCTCGCCGGCCTGCACACGATGGGCATCACGGCGGCGCAGGACGCCTGGCTGGAGCCGGGGGAGCTCGCGTTCTGGAGCCGGGTCCATGCAGACGGCGAGCTGGCGCTCCGGTTCCGCGGTGCGCTGATCATGGCGCCCGGGCAGACCCTGGCCGAGTGGCGGGACCGACTGGACGCCTACGAGGCGCTCGCCTTCCCCCTGCGCGGCGGCGACTTCCTCGACGGCGGCATCCTCAAGACCTTCGTGGACGGCGTGATCGAGGCCAAGACGGCGTCGATGCTGGCGCCCTACGAGGGCGACTCGGATGCGGGCCTGCCGGCCTGGGAGCCTGCCGATCTCGATGCCTTCACGGCCGAGGCCGACCGACGCGGCTGGCAGGTCGAGGCGCACGCGATCGGCGATCGTGGGGTGCGACTGGCGCTGGACGCCTTCGAGCACGCGGTGGCCGCGAACGGGCCCTGGACCGGCGACCCGCACGGGCGCGGCGCGGCACGCGGTACCCACGAGCGCCGCCACCGGGTTGAGCACATCGAGACGATCGACCCGGCGGATATCCCCCGCTTTGCCGACCTTGGCGTGGTGCCCTCGATGCAGCCGTACCACGGTGACCCCTCGCCGAACCAGATCTCGGTCTGGGCCGGGAACATCGGGCCCGACCGCGCAGGCCGAGCCTGGGCATGGCGGTCCATCCGCGACGCCGGCGGGCGGCTCGCCTTCGGCTCGGACTGGCCCGTGGTCCCCTACGACCCGTTCATCGCCCTCAACAACGCCGTCAACCGGCAGACCACTGATGGAGAGCCGGCGGACGGCTGGCTGCCGGGCGAGCGCCTGTCGCTCGAGCATGCGCTGGAGGCGTACACGGCCGGCTCCGCGTTCGCCGCGCACGCGGACCACCGGCGCGGCCGAGTGGCCCCGGGCATGGACGGGGACGTCGTCGTCCTCGATCGGGACCTGCTCGCCGCCGGTCCATCTGCGATCATCGGCACCAGCGTCCGCCTGACCGTGCTCGGCGGTCACATCGTCCATCGCTCGAAGGAGCTGACATGAAGGGATTCATCTTCGGGATCCTGGCCTCGGGGATCGCCTTCGTGATCCTGGTCAACGTCCTCCCAGCATCGATGATCAGCTTCGAGGGCGAGACCTGGCAGCTCGCGCTGCTGGCGGCCGGGGTCGGCGTCGTCAACGCGGTCATCAAGCCGATCGTGAACATCCTGTCCTTCCCGATCTCGCTGATGACCCTGGGTCTCGCCGGAGTCGCGATCAACGCCGGCCTGCTGCTCGCCGTGGCCTTCGTGGCCGACAGCTGGGCGCAGCTGGACTTCACGATCGGCGGCTGGCCGGCGGGTGGCTTCACCGCCGACACGATCGTTGGGGCGGTGGTTGCATCCGTCCTGCTCGGCGCCCTCTCGGCCGTTGTCGGGCTGGTCGTCAAGGACTGACCCGTTGACCGTCCCGGCGGGTGCTCTCCGGGGCGCGGCGCGGCGCTTCGGAACGCCGTCGTATGTCACGTCCGCGGCGGCGATCGACGTGGCTGCGGCCGAGCTGCGCGATGCCTTCCCGGATCCCTGGCTTCGCGCGTTCTCGCTCAAGGCCAACGACGTGCCGGCCGTGGTCGCGCGGCTGGCCGCTGCGGGGCTGGACGCCAACGTGGTGTCCTCGGGCGAGTGGGCGGCCGCGCGGCGGGCCGGCATCCCGAACGAGCGGATCACCCTGGAAGGTGTCGGCAAGACGCGGGCCGACCTGCGAGCGGCGGTGCGGGCCTCGGCACAGGGTGAGCCGCTGCGGTGGATCGCCGTCGAAAGCCCGGAGGAGCTTGCCGATCTTGCCGTCCTCGCCTCTCGGGCCGGCCTCGGGCGGGACGGGCGCCCGCCGCTGGACGTGCTGCTCCGGCTGAACCCGGACGTGCACCCGGAGACGCATGCGGGGCTGGCCGTCGGCCACGGGGCGTCCAAGTTCGGGATGACGGAGACGGAGCTGACGGGCGCGGCCGCCGACCTGCCGGCCGACGGGCCCCTCCGGGCGCGCGGCGTACATCTCCACGTGGGCTCGCAGCTGGGAGCGGTGGACGCGTGGCGGGACGCGGTGCGGCGCGGGCTCGCGGTGCTGGCGCTGATCGGGGCCGGCCGGCTGGACTTCGACACGCTCGACGTGGGCGGCGGCTTCCCCGTGGGTGAGCCCGCGGCGGTGCCGTCGCCGGCCCGCTTCGCACGCGAGATGGCGCTGCTCCTGGAGGCGGTGCCGGCGGCGCGGAGACCGCGGCGGCTGGCCGTGGAGCCCGGGCGGTTCCTGGTCGCGCGGGCGGGGTGGCTGGTCGCGAGCGTGCTGCACGTGCGGGAGCGCGAGGGCGCCGAGGGGGGCGCGGTCCGCATCGTGGTCCTCGACGCGGGCATGACGGAGCTGGTCCGGCCGGCGATGTACGGAGCGTGGCACCCGATCACGGCACTGACCTCGCTCGGTCTCCCGGTGCCCCACCCGGAGGCGCCCGCCGGGTCCCCTGCCCCGGCCGCCCAGCTCGTCCCCTCCCCGGCCCGGATCCGCGTGGACGGCCCGGTCTGCGAGAGCACAGATACGTTCGGTGCCCACGACCTGCCGCCGCTCCGCCGCGGCGACCTCGTGGCGATCGCCGACGCCGGCGCCTACGCGGCCTCCATGGCGATGACCTACAACGGGCGCCCGGTGGCCCCGCAGGTGCTGCTGGAGGCCGACGGCCGCCTGGTGCTCGGCCGCCGCCGCGGTCGGATCCCGGGCGCCTGAACGACTGTCCGAGGGGGCACCCGGTCGCGTATCGTGGACGCGTGCCACGCCCGTCGATGATCTCCCGCCGGACCCGCCGCGCCCTCGTGGCGGTCGCCATCCTCGCGCTGGCCGCCCTGCCGCTCGTCCCGGCCGCGCTCGCCGCCGGCCCACCGTTCCCGGACCCGGTGAACAACCAGGCGGTCTACGACACGGCGGAGGTCCTCTCGGCCGCGGTCAAGGAGCGGGTCGAGGCGACGATCGACGCCATCGAGAACCGGACCGGCGCCGAGGTTGTCGTCTACACCCAGCTCGTGCCCTACGGCGTCACCGAGTCGGAGGCGGAGGCGGATGCCATCGCCCTCATGGACCAGTGGGGCGTCGGCCGCAAGGGCATCGACGACGGCCTGGTCATCCTGTTCGACCTCCACGAGAACGACCCGTGTCACGGGCAGGTCCAGCTCTACGCCGGCCCGGGCTTCCGGGCCACCTTCCTCACCAACGAGGAACGGCAGGCGATCTTCGAGGACGACATGCTCCCGCACCTGCGGGACTGCGACCTGGACGGCGCCCTGCTGGCGGCCATGGACAGGGTCGATGCCGCCGCCTCACCGGAGCACGCGCGCACCCTGGAGACGGCGCGCCAGGCGAACGCGGTCATCGGCCTCGTCCTCGCGCCACTGGTCGCGCTGCTGATCGTGGGCTGGGCGGTTCTCCGCTGGTACCGGGAGGGCCGCGATCCGATCTACCTGGACGATCCGTCAATCCTGATGCCGGCCCCACCCCCGGGCCTCACGCCCGCCGCCGGCGCCGCTGTCCGCGACGGAGGCGTGGGGCGCAGATCGCTGACCGCCGCCAGCCTTGACCTCGCCGTGCGCGGCTACGTCAGCTTCAGGGCGGAGCCGGGCGGCGGGCTCGGAGGCAAGCCTGATCTCGGCATCTTCACGGGCGAGGCGGTCTCGGGCAACCCGGTGGAGCAGGCAAGGATGCTGCGCGCGCGCGGGCGGCCGATGGACCCTGCGACCGCCTACCTGCGGAGCCGGCTGAACGAGCTTGCAGGCCGGGCGACCTACATCGAGCCGGACCGGATCACGGAGCTCGGTGCGTCCGTGTCGGGTTTCAACACGCTCCTCGAAACCCACTTGATCAACGAGCAGTGGTACCGGGAGCGGCCGATGCAGTCGGTCGCTCGCTGGGCAACTCGCGGGGCCCTGGCCCTGTTCGGGGGCGTGGGGGCTCTCATGCTCGGGATCGTGCTGCCGTCCGGTGGCGTGGTGCTCCTCGGAATCTCGCTCATCATCTCCGGGATCGCCGTACTCGTGATCTCGGTCGCCATGCCAGCGCGCACCAGGACCGGGTCGGTCATCGTGGCGATGCTCGAGGCCTACCGGCGGACGCTGGAGAGGACCATGGCCCAGGCCCGGTCGTTGAACCAGGTCGTCCTGGAGTCCGCGATCCCCCTGATCGAGAGCCCCGACGATGCCGTGGCATGGGGCGTGGCCCTGGGACTCCAGGTCGAGGTCGAGCGCGTGTTGGCGCGATCCACCGAGGACCTGCGGGCGGGAGGGTCCGGCTACTACGTCCCGACGTGGTACATGCCGGCGAGCGGGTCCGGCTCGGGCGCGGGTGGAGGAGGCGGGGGATGGGCGCCCGGCCTCATGGACAGCTCGCCGATCCCCAACTTCGGCGGGATGATGGCCGCGCTGGGCACGATCGGGAACTCGCCGGCATCGTCGGGGTCCGGTTCGGGGTCGGGCGGCGGGGGCGGGTTCTCGGGCGGGAGCTCGGGCGGCGGTGGCGGCGGTTCGGGCGGCGGGTTCTAGGCCTCCAGCGACTACCGGGTAGGCCTCCGGCAGCATCGAGTGGGCCGGCGGCGGCGTCCGAGCCGGCCACGGTACACTCGGCGCCATGGGAGCCACCGACACCATGGAGATCTTCTTCGAGCGCCTCAACGAGGGCGACGTCGCTGGCGCCGTGGCGCTGATGGACGAGCGCACCGAGATGCGCATCCACGTCGGTGACAACGCCAGGACACTGCGCGGCATCGAGCAGGTGGGTGGCTGGTTCCTGCGGGCCGACAAGGGCCTCAAGATGGTCCCCGGCGACGTGCGGGACCTGGGCAACACCTACCAGGCCGACCTCGTCGTGATCCGCCCCGGGGCGCCAAGCCAGCATCTCGACGCCCAGTTCCGCGTCGAGGCCGGGAAGATCACCTCGATCAACCTGACGCCCTTCTCTCGATAGCTCTTCCGCTCGCGCGCCGAGGCAACCGCTCGAACGCGCCGAGGCAACCGCTCGAACACGGGCGGTCAGGGCGCGGCGGACTCCTCGCCGGCGTCGGGAACGCCCTCTGGAGCAGGCGCCGGTATCGTCAGCTCGTCGCCGATATCGATCTTGTTCGGATTCTTGATCTGCGGGTTGGCGGCCAGGAGCTCCTCCACGGTCACGCCGAACTTCCTGGCGATCTTGGACATCGTGTCGCCCTTGGCCACCGTGTAGAGCTGCGGCGTGGGCGCGGGTACCGGCGTCGGGGCCGCGCTCGGTGTCGCCGCCGCGGCGGTCGCCCTGGGCGTGGCCGCGGCTCCTCCGCTGCCGTCGTTGCCGATCCCCAGGAGCATCGGGCCAACGAAGAAGAGGGCAACGGCTGCGAAGATGAGCGCCAGCACGGCAACGCCCAGGCGCGAGATCCCGCCGCCGAAGCTCGGCAGACCGACCCGGGTGCGGAGGCTCGGGTAGGCCTCGTAGCGCTGGGGCCTCTCCCAGGCCGGCCCGAACATCTCCGAGGGATCCTGGGCCGGAGGACGGCTGACCTGGTCACGGCGGCCAGGAGTTGGGGCCCGCCGGCTGGCCCGCGGCGGCGTGCCCGATCCGTGGGGACCCTCGTCAGGATGCGCATCCGCGGGCCCCGGATCGTCACCCTGATCGGCAGTCCGCCAGGCGTCGTCCGGATCATCCGAAGACAGCGGGGCGTAGCCGGCTTGCCCGGGGGCGGCGGGCATGTCCGGATCCGGGCCGGCCAGGCGGTCCGCGGCGCTGCCCACGAGGCCACGCGAATCGGCGCCCCACACCGCCGCACCTG
This sequence comes from uncultured Chloroflexia bacterium, assembly GCA_963770795.1. Classification (GTDB taxonomy): domain Bacteria; phylum Chloroflexota; class Limnocylindria; order Limnocylindrales; family CSP1-4; genus CAIXZV01. The sequence continues at coordinate 74,877 of CAVYQR010000007.1, read as the reverse complement.
CGGCACCGGCCGCTGCTGCTGGGGCGGCCGAGGGCGGGGCGTAGTGGGAAGGATCTCCACCCGGGTCACGATCGGGATCGTCGGCGGACCAGGGAGGCGGCGCGGCCCAGTCCCGCTGCGGGTTGCGGCGGGGCGGAAGCGGCGGCGGGGTCTCGGTGCCCGGTGAGCTGCGCGGCTCCCGGTCCCGGGGCGGCAGCGGCGTGCTCACCGGCGTGACGGCCGGAACGTCCTCGCGGGGCGGACGGACGTCCGCAGCACCCGGGCGCGCGGCGGCGGCCTCGCGACGGGCCCAGTCCTGGAACGTGGGGCACACCGGGAATGCGGAGGCGAGGCAGTACGCCTCCTGGTGGGCGAGGGCACGTGGTGCAGGCTTCGGTTCCGCGAAGCAGCGGTGGCGGTGATCGGGAGCCAGCGCACGCCCGTCGCGATCGTCCTCGAACGCCACGAAGGGGCACGCAGGGGCGCCGTTGACGATCGGGAGCCCTCGGTCGGTCATCGGCGCGATGATACCCGGCCGCGGGGCGGCGGCACGGGCCGACCCATCACCCGGACCCTGCCGGGGCGACGGGCCCCGCGGCTCCCCAGGCGGGAACCTCCGCGTCGAGCCGCGCGAGCACCGCGTTGAAGTAGCGCTCGTCCCCGGTGACCTCGGCCCACTCACCCAGCCAGGCCGGCAGCTCAACTGCCTCGTCCTCGTGCCGCAGCTCCACCTCGACCACCACCAGCCCCGCCGGCTCATCGAACTCGTCGATCTCCAGATTCTGGTCATGGTGCGGCACGACGTGGCGCGTCTTGCGGATCGGGCGCCGGTTCGGGTCCGCCCGCTCCAATCCAGCCAGCCAGGCCGCCTCGTCGATCGCCTCCTCCTGCTCCTCGAACGTATAGGCACCGATGCGTCGCTTGCGGGTGAACCGGAAGGTCACCAACCCGTCGGTGGTCTCGGTCCGGCGGATCCGCTCAGCGTCCCGGCCAGTCCCGAGGTAGACCTGCTGGATCCTCAGCGCGACCGCGTTGTTGGCGGCAAGGGCGGCAGGAGCCGGCGCGGCACGCAGCCGGAACTTGCGCTCGATCTCGATCAGCTGCGGGCTCATCGGTCGATGGTAGGGGTCCGGCACAACCCCCGCGACCACCGCCCGAGACCGCTGCCGGTGCCGCTCAGCCTCCGCAAGGCTCCCACGTTTGACAGCCTCGGGCGGCGACGGGACACTTGCCGGGCCGGGCCCTCGGTTGGTCCCCACCCACGGCAACCCGCACCCGCACCACCCCCGGAGGTCGCTCATGTCCCCGCTCACCCGTCTCCTCGCGCCGAAGACCATCGTCCGCGCCCATTGCGACCTGCCGTGCGGCGTCTACGACCCGGAGCAGGCCCGCATCGAGGCCGAGTCCGTCTACCGCATCATCGAGAAGTACGCGGCCAACGAGGATCCGGCGTTCCGCACCCGCGCCATCGCGATCAAGGAGCGCCAGGCCGACCTCGTGAAGCACCACCTGGACGTCCTCTGGCACGACTACTTCAAGCCGGAGCACCTCGAGGCGGTCCCCAACCTGCACGAGCTCTTCTGGTCGGCCAGCAAGCAGGTCTCGAAGGTGAAGGCCTCCACGAACCTCGACGACGCGAAGAAGCTGCTGGAGCTGATCGACGACGTCGACGCGGCCTGGAAGGCCACCGGCGGGCTTGCCAAGACGCGCGTCGCCGGTCGCCCCAGCTGATCCCCGCCCTCCCGTTGATGTTCCCTTCGAGGCCCCGTCGGTGACGGGGCCTCGTCGCGTCCGGGGGATTGCGCGGGCTGACGGGTTGCGCAGACGGCTGGCGGGGCCGTGGCGCGTGGCCGTGGCAGACGGCTCGATGCGGCCGGCGATCGAGCCCGGCGATTGGCTGCTGGCCGATCCGACGACCGGTCGCTGGCCCAGGCGCGGGTCCGTGGTGGTGTTCCGGGAGCCAGGCTCGGACGTGCTCGCGATCAAGCGGGTGGCAGCCCGGCCGGGGGACTGGATCCGGTTCGCTGACGGGCTCCTCCAGATGGCCGATGACGAGGCGTGGCTGCTCTCCGATGCCTCCGACGACTTGCTCGAGGCGGCAGGATCCGGGCCGGCGGTGGACTCGCGGCGGTACGGACCGGTTCCGGTGGAGGCGCTGGTCGGCCGGGCCTGGTTCCGGTACTGGCCCGCTCGCACCGTCGGGCGGCTGCCGGCCGCGAACCCCTGAGCGTCCTGCGCGGAGAAACGACCCGCCCGTTCGGACGCCATCCCGTCTAGCATCCGCTGATGGACGACCTGCGTGCCGCGCTCGGCTCATTCGACGCCGACGCCCCCCTGACCGGCGCTCCCGAGCCCTGGGACTACCTCCCGATGCCCGCCCGGCGGGACAACCCACCGTGGGCGATGGCCGAGATGATCGCTGCCCAGCCCGCCCTCGCGGCCCGCATCGCCCGGCGGCTCGTGGCCGACGGGTCTGCTCACGCCCTGGTGGTCGCGATCCGAGCGACGACCCTCGGTGGGGGCCCGGTGCTGACCACCGGCTGCGGCACTTCCGAGCATGCCGCGCTGGCCGTGGCGGGGATCCTCCGAGACGGCTGGCGTCGGGCCGGTCTGCCCGGTTGGGGTCCCATCACCGGCCAGGCGTTCGAGGTGTCACTCGATCCGCCGACCGAGGGGCTCGTCATCGGCTGCAGCCACGAGGGAGGCACTGCCGCCACGATCGCCGCGATGAACGCGTCGCGGGCCCTCGGGGTACGCACGGCAACGATCACGGCCAGCGCCGGCGCCCCGGTCACGAGCGCCGCGGACATCGTCCTCGCCACGGTAGAGATGGACCGCAGCTGGTGCCACACGGTGGGCTACGTCTCGCCGATGGTCGCCGCCGTCGTCGCGGCCGATCTCCTGGCCGGCGAGACGCCGAAGCCGGAGGCCTATGCGGCGCGCCTGACCGCCGGGATCGAGGCGGCCCACGCAGCCGATCCGGAAGGCAGCCGCCCGGACGCGGTCATCGGGGCAGGCATCGCGGCATCGCGGCACCTGCTCGTGGTCGCGTCGGGCGCGGATCGGATCACTGCCCGCGAGCTCGTCCTCAAGGTGGAGGAGGCGGCCTGGGTGCCGTCCGCTGCACGCGACCTGGAGACGTTCCTCCATGGCCACCTGCCGGCCACGGGAGCGGGGACCTCGCTCGTCCTCGTGCTCCTGGAGCGCGACGGTCTCGAGGCGCGCGCGCGACGTGCCCGACAGGCCCTCGCTGCGGCAGCCGTGACGGGCATGCGCCCCGCGGCGATCCTGGGCGAGGCGGTCGCCGGGCTCATCCCCGGCGGCCTCACGCCCGGCGGACGGATCGTGGTGCCGGAGGCGCCCGGGATGGGCAGTGCGGCGGCGGCCCTGCTGGGTGGCGCGGGACCCCTCCAGCTGGTCACGCTCGAGGTGTCTGCCGCCCGCGGCACCAACCCCGACCCGATCCGGCGCGATGACCCGGCCTATCTCCGGGCCGCCGACGTGGCGGACGCGCCGGACGCCTGAACGGGAGGCGCGCCGGCCCGGACCAGGTCCCCGGCCGCCGGTCCGTCAGCCGAACAGCGCGTCCGCGGCAAGGTCGATCATGTCGAGGTCCCTCGGCAGGAAGTCCTGGAGCATGATCCGCTGCACGCCGGCGTCGGCGAAGCGCTGGACCACGTCGCGAGCGTGGCCCGGCGTGCCCAGCACCCAGCGCGGTTGGCGCGTCTCGAACCAGGCCTCGGATTCCCCGTCGGCAGCGCCCATGACCGTCACCAGCTCGCGCTGCCGGCGGGTGACCTCCTCGGGATCGCGCCCGACCAGGACCCCGGCCATCACCGAGCGGGTCAGCGTGGCGGGGTCCCGCCCGAAGGCTCGCAGGGCATCGTCAAGCTGGGCGAACTTCGCGACCGCATCCTCGGGACTGGTCGATGAGAGGTTGAACTCGTCCGCATGGCGAGCGGCGATCCGGAACGAGCGCGGCGTTCCCTGACCGCCCACGAGGATGTTCGGCCTTCGCCCGTCCCGTCCGGGCAGCGAACCGGGCTTGGGCCGGAAGACGGCGTCCTCAACTGCGTAGTGCCGGCCCGCGAAGGACCAGCCGTCGGGCTCGTCCCAGAGGCCGTGCAGGATCTCGAGCGTCTCCTCGAGGCGCTCGGCCCGCTCCCCGATCCCCGCGAACGGGAACCCGTGGCGACGGTGCTCGTCCTCGTGCCAGCCGGCCCCGAGGCCCACCTCCACGCGGCCGCCGCTCATCTCGTCGACCGTCACCACCACCTTGGCCAGGTTCCCCGGGGTCCGAAAGGCCACGGGCGACACCAGCACCCCCAGGCCGATCCTCGCGGTGTCCCGGGCCAGCCCGGCCAGCACGGCCCAGGCATCGGTGGTGTGCCCGCCGGACGGCCCCGGGAAGCTCTCGTAATGGTCGGAGCGGAACAGGGTCTCGAAGCCGGCCGCCTCGGCTCGCAGCGCGATGGCAAGCTGGTCCTCGTAGGTGAGGCCCTGCTGCGGCTCGATCATCAGGGCGAAACGCACGGTGATCCTCCATGTCGTGCGAACGGTTCTGGTTGACAGAACTATTCGTATGGCGTAAATACTTCACTTCATGCGAACAACTACTGCGGCTACGCGAGAAGCGGACCACCGCCCTGCCGCCGATCAGGTCCTTGCCAACCTCGGCCGTGCCGTCGGCTCCCTCCGGTGCGCGGGATCCCAGCGCCTGGTTCGGCTTGGCATCAGCATGACCCATTTCCATGTGCTGACGCTGCTCCGCCACCACGACGCCATGCCCATGGGCCACCTGGCTGAGATCCTTGACGCCTCCATGTCGAGCGCGACCGGGATCATCGACCGGATGGAGGAGCGCGGCCTGGTCGAGCGGGTCCGGGTCCCCGACGACCGCCGGGTCGTGCTTGTCCGCCCCACGCGGGCGGGCCTGGACCTGGTGGACGAGGCGGAGCTCGTGAAGAGCGACGTCCTCGTCTCCGCGCTCGAACGCCTGACGCCCGACGAGCTGGATCGAATGGCGGCAGCCACGGCAGACCTCCAGACCGCGATCACCGCCGAGCTGGCGGCAGTCTCCGACGGCCACGCGCCACCCACCGAGTGCACCCACGCTCACGGCCAACCCGGCCGCCGGCAGCCCGCCCAGGACGGTGCCGCTACGTCCCCGATCACCGGCGCTGCCGGCGCCTGACGAAAGGAACCCACTTGGAACCCATGCCCTCGGGGCACGACGAGGCCCCGACTCACGGCCTCGGCGCGCTCGACCTGTCCCACCGAGCGAAGATGGAGATCCTCTTCGCCATCCTGCTCGCGCTCTTCCTGGGCGCGCTTGACCAGACCATCGTCGCGGTCGCGCTGCCAACCATCGTCACGGATCTCGGCGGCCAGTCGCTGCTGACCTGGACGATCAGCATCTACCTGCTCACCTCCACGATCACCGTCCCGTTCTACGGCAAGCTGTCCGACCTCTATGGCCGGAAGCCGATGCTGATGATCGGCATCACGCTGTTCCTGATCGGGTCGGCGCTGTCCGGCCTGAGCCAGGACATGACCCAATTGATCATCTTCCGGGGCGTCCAGGGACTGGGCGCAGGCGCCCTGTTCCCGATCAGCCTCGCCGTGATCGGCGACCTGTTCAGCCCGGCCGAGCGAGGCAAGTACCAAGGGCTGTTCGGGGCCGTGTTCGGGATCGCGGCCATCCTGGGCCCGCTCCTTGGCGGCTTCCTGACCGAGAACTGGTCGTGGCACCTGATCTTCTTCATCAACATCCCGATCGGCCTCGTGGCCCTGGTGGTCATCGCCCGCCTGCTGCCAACGGTGAAGCGCCCGGACGCCTCGCACAACTTCGACTACCTCGGCGGAGCGGTGTTCACCGTTGCCGTCTCGGCCTTCCTCATCGGCCTCACCAACAAGCAGTCAAACGCCTGGGACACGTTCGCCGTCGGCGGCCTGATCCTCATCGGCCTCGCGCTCTGGGTGGTGTTCGTGCTGATCGAGGCCCGGGCCAAGGAGCCGATTGTCCCCCTCGGCCTGTGGAAGGACCGAACGTACGCGTCCTCGATCGTCGCGACGTTCCTCGTCAGCGTCGGCTTCTTCGGAGCCGCGGTCTTCCTGCCGCAGTGGTTCCAGTTCGTGCAGGGCGCCACGCCCACCAACTCCGGCCTGTACACGCTGGCCCTGCTTGCGGGAATGATCATGAGCTCTGTCGGCTCGGGGATCCTGGTCTCGAAGACCGGGAGGTACAAGCCGATCATCATGGCCGGTCTTGCGGTCATGACCGTGGGACTGTTCCTCATGTCCAATATCCAGGCGGACACGCCGTTGCCGGTCCTGTGGGTCTGGATGTTCATCACGGGCATCGGCATCGGCCCCACGCTCGCGGTGTTCACGATCGTCGTCCAGAACGCGGTCCCCATCCGCGCTCTCGGCGTCGCCACCTCGAACCTCACCTTCTTCCGGCAGGTCGGCGGCTCCGTCGGCCTGGCCGCCCTGGGCACGGTGTTCGCCACCAAGCTGACCGACGAGATCCCGGTCCAGATGGTGTCCGCCGGCGTGCCGCAGCAGATGGTGAGCCAGTTCGTCAACCAGGACGGCGGCAACGCCACCAACTTCGTCCGTGTCGGCGTGGACCTGGGGGCATCGATCCTCGCTGCGGTCCCCACCCAGCTCCAGGATGCCGTCAAGCCGATCATCCCCAACATCGTGTTCGGCATCCACCAGGCCTTCAGCCTGGCGATCGGCCAGGTGTTCCTGATCGGCGTGGGCACCACCATCGGCGCGCTCGTCGTCGTGACCCTGTTCATGCGCCAGATCCCGCTGCGCAAGACCATCGGCCCCAGCGAGAACCTCGTATCCGAGGTGATCGGCGAGTCGCAGGCCGCCGCGGCCGGCGTTCCCTCGGATCCCGGCGTCCCCACCGGAGCGGCGGAACCAGCGCTCGACTGATCTCGCAAACCTCTCCTCGCGGCCCGGCCGACCTCCTCCTGGCCGGGCCGCTCCTTGTCCCGCGCTACCATCGGTCCCATGATCGAGATCCTGTCCTTTCGCCCCGAGCTGCTGGCCCCCGGTGCCGGCGAGGCCCCGTTTCAACGTGCTCTCCCGCTGGTTGAGCTGCCCGCGGGCGCGATGCGACGCGTGAGCTTCGGGGACCTCGACGTCCTCCTGGCGCACACGACCCTCGGTCTCGCTGCGGTGGACGATCGGTGCCCGCACATGGCCGCTCCGCTCTCGATCGGCGAGCTGGATGGATGCGTCGTCGACTGCCCGCTGCACAGCGGGCGCTTCGACCTGGAAGCCGGCGAGCCGGTCCAGATGCCCAGCACCGGCGGCCTCGACCCGTTGGGCCGGTACCACCCGACCTGGGCGCCCCCCGGGCGCGATCCGAAGCCCGACCCGCCGGGCCTGAAGACCGAGGCGCGGCGCCAGACCCGTGTACGCCGGTTCCGCTACTACCCGATACGGGTCGTGGACGGCGTGATCGAGGTGGCCGTCCCCGGTTGATCCCGGTCAGCCGTCGATGCCGTTCGCCTTCGCGTACTCGGTGATGATCGAGACAGCCTCGAGGGGATCGTCGGTGATGCGCAGGAGGTCCAGGTCGGCCCGGGTGATGACGCCTGCCGGCACCTGAACATCCCGCATCCAGGCCAGGAGCCCGTCCCAGTAGGCGTGCCCGATCAGGACGATGGGGAAGTTCCGGATCTTGCCGGTCTGGATGAGCGTGAGCGACTCGAACAGCTCGTCCAGGGTGCCGAACCCGCCGGGCATGATCACAAACGCGTCGGCGTACTTGACGAACATCGTCTTGCGGGCGAAGAAGTAGTGGAACTCGACCGAGAGGTCCACGTACGTGTTCGGGTGCTGCTCGTGCGGCAGCTCGATGTTGCAGCCGATCGAGAGGCCGCCCGCCTCGTGGGCCCCGCGGTTGGCCGCTTCCATGGTGCCCGGACCGCCACCCGTGATGACCGCGAACCCGGCCTTTGCCAGCTCCGCGCCGATGCGCCGCGCGAGCCCGTACTCCGGGTGATCCTCGGGCGTCCGCGCGGATCCGAACACCGCGACCGCGGCCCCGACGCCCGCGAGCGCCTCGAACCCCTCCACGAACTCCGAGAGGATCCGGAGGGCGCGCCACGTGTCCGTCTCGAGGAATGCCGGGCGGCCCGCACTGCGGGCGCCGAGGAGCTTCTCGTCCTCCGTGGCGCGGTGGCCGGTGAGGCGGGCCGCGGTCGCGGGGCTCATGGAGACCCGGCCGCTGCGCATGGTCCGCGATGAAGGCTTGTCGTGATCCGTGTCGTGGTCGGTCATGAGACGCACAGGATGCCACTCCCAGAGGCGGGACGCGACGGGGCGGGCGCTCGCGAGTGGGGAGGCGTCCGCGCACATGGCGGGCGCGGCCTGTAACGCGGGTGCATCCGCGAGCGTCACAGCGCTTGGGCGAGGGTGCGCGAGCCGCCGGTCGCCGGTCGCGCCGAGCCCCGTTGCACGCGGCCGCAACCTGCGAAGGTGACCGAGATGCGCCAGGTCTCGCAGATGCGGAGCCCCCGGGGCTCGACCGCCGCCGCTATCCTGCTCGCGGTCCTCCTCGTGGGCGCCTGCGAGGGGGGTGCCGCGCCCACCGGCGCCGGCGTCGCGGCGACGGCAAGGCCCACCGCCACCGTCCCATCTGCATCGGCCGGGGTCGCGCCTGCCCCAACCGCAGGCCCGGCGGCCACCCCCGCGCCGAGCCCAACGACCATCAGCCTGGCACCCGGCTCCCTCGCCGTGACCGTGTCCGATCGCCTCCGCGTTCGCTCGCAGCCGCGCGTGGCCGACGACTCCGCCAAGTACGAGCCGCTGCTGCCGACCGGAACCGAGCTGACCGTGATCGAGGGGCCCGTGCAGGCCTCGGGCTATGACTGGTACCGCGTCGCCCCGGTCTCGCTCACGCTGAGCGGCGGAGCGACCGAGGGCTGGGTGGCCGCGGCGGACCATGACGGCACGCCCTGGATCGCCCGCGCCGCGGATCCTCTCGCCGGCATCGAGTTCGCGAAGGCGACGGTGGCCCGCTCGGATGGGAGCACCGCCGACGAGAAGCGGGCCGCGACCTCCATCAACGCGTTCGCGATCGACCTGTACAAGCGGATGCGATCCGACCCGACGCTCGAGCTGGCCGGCAAGAACATCGTGTTCTCGCCGACGAGCATCGCGCTCGCGCTCGCGATGGCGAGGGGCGGCGCGCGAGGCACGACGGCAAGCGAGATGGACGACGTCCTCCGCTCCGACGGCTGGCAACAGCTGGCGGCCCGGCTCAACGCGCTGGACCAGGAGCTTGCCGGGCACAACGCGACCTGGACCGACGAGGAGAAGAACACCCACGCCCTGTCGCTGCGGATCGCCAACACGGCCTTCGCGCAACGGGGCTACCCCATCGAGCAGGGCTTCCTCGACGCGATCGCCGAGGCGTTCGGGGCACAGCTGGGGCTCGTCGACTTCGAGACGGACCCGGAGGCGGCGCGGAAGGTCATCAACGCATGGGTCAGCCGCCAGACGGCGAAACGGATCCCGGAGCTGCTCCTCCCGCCCAATGTAACGAAGGACACCCGCCTTGCGCTTGTCAACGCCATCTACCTCAAGGCGAACTGGCTGCGTGAGTTCGACAAGGAGAACACTGCGAAGCGGGCCTTCACCCGCGCCGACGGCACAGAGGTCCAGGTCCCGACCATGTCGCTCATGGGCGACCAGGAGGTGCCCTACGCGAGCGGCTCCGACTGGAAGGCGACCGAGCTCCGGTACCTGGGCGCCGACCGCTCGACGCCGCTCGCGATGACGCTCATCCTCCCGACCGACATCAATGCCTTCGAGAAGGGGCTGACCTCGGCGAAGCTGGCCTCGATCGTCACGAAGCTCGACGGTCAGCGGAAGCGGATCGCCGGGACCGAGGATCGCCAGGTCAACGAGTACATGGCCTGCCCGTTCTTCGCCTACTCGGTTCGGTTGTACATGCCGCGCTTCGGGGTCGACACGCGGGCCGAGCTGGTCCCGGTCCTGAAGAAGCTGGGCATGAAGGCCGCCTTCGACTCAGCTGCGGCCGACTTCACGGGCATCACGCCGGGCTCACTGTTCATCTCTGCCGTGATCCACCAGGCGAACATCGACGTCGACGAGACGGGGACCGAGGCCGCCGCCGCGACGGCGGTCATGATGGACACCACCGGCGGCTGCGGCCCCCCGCAACCACTCAAGACCGTCACCCTGCGGCTGAACCGATCGTTCCTGTTCGTGCTTCGCGACGTCAGGACCAACGCGATCCTGTTCATGGGCCGGGTCCTCGACCCGTCCACCCGCAGCTAGGTGTTCTTCCCCGTCAGGTTGTTGACGGGCACGCGGCTTATCGGCGGCTGCCCGGCGAGTGACCAGTGTGGTCGTCGCCGATTGTAGAAGTCGAGAAACACCGGGAGCAGGGCGATCCGGTCCGCGGTGTCGTGGAACGGCCGGGCATAGGCCCACTCGGCGAGCAGGGTGCGCACCATGCGCTCGGCCTTGCCGTTGGTCTGGGGCCGGTAGGGCCTCGTGAACCGGTGGCCGATGCCCAGCTCGTCGCAGGCCGCGGCGAGCTCCCGGCTCCGGTAGCAGCCACCGTTGTCGGTGAGGATCCGCTCGACCGTGATCCCGTGGGCCGCATAGAAGCGCCAGGCGCGGTGGAGGAACGCGGCCGTCGTGGCCGGACTCTCGTCGGGCAGCTCCTCGGCGTAGGCGAGCCTCGTGTGGTCGTCGATCGCGATGTGCACCCGGTTCCAGCCGATGCCGCGATGCCTGCTCACGATCCCGTCGCCGCGGCCGTGGATCCGGTGTCCGCCGCCTTCGCCGATCCGCCCCAGCATCTTCGTGTCGAGGTGGACGAGCTCGCCCGGACGCTCGCGCTCGTAGCGCACGATCGGAGGCCTGGGCTCCAGGCGGTCGAGGCGGTTGAGCGCCGCCCGGCAGAGGAAGGCATAGACGGTCGAGCGGGCCAGCCCGGTCTCCCAGCCCAGGACATGGGGTCCGGCCCGGAGCTCGAGGCGACGGGCACAGACCTGCTCGACGAGCGAGGCCGGGTGGGCGCGGACCTGGTGGTGGACGGCACTGGGGCGGTCCCGGAGGCCTGGCTCGCCCTCGCGCCGGAAGCGCCACAGCCACTTGGAGCCGGTCTGACGGCTGATCCCCGCAGCATCGGCCGCCTTCGTGATCGTCCAGCCGTCCCGGACGCGGTTGACCAGCAGCTGCCGGCCCTTCGGGGTCAGGCGGGCACTAGGATGGGACATGAGGGCTCCCTCGTCTCGACTGTGGCTTGCAACACCAACAGCCGAACGATAGGGGCCCTCACCCCGTCAACAACCTGATTGGGAACTAGAGCTAGGTCACCGCGACTTCGCCAGCCATGCCCTCCAGGCGGCCTCGTCCTTGCCGGCGGTGACGAGGTCGCCGTAGCGGACCAGCGGCAGCTTGAGCAGCCGGACGTCGGCCAGCAGCCGCGCCGTGACCCCGGCCGCGTCCGTTGAGAGGTACGCGAGGCCCCCCTCCCTGTACGGGCGGCTCTCCGTGTCCAGCAGCGCGGCCGCGCCCAGCCGGTCCGTGAACCGGCGCAGCTCCCCCGCCGCGATCGGCTTCTTGCGCAGGTCCACGAAGTGCACCACGATCCGCCGCTCCCGGAAGAACCGCAGCGCGCCGCGCGTCGCCTGGTTGTCCTCCATCCCGAACACCTGGATGTTCGGCATCCTCTTCGTGACGACCTTCCCCAGCGGCGGCGGCATCAGGCGGCCGCCTCCGCGTCGCGCGGCTCCAGGACCAGGACGGGTATCCGCCGATCCGTCCACCGCGCGTAGTCCTCGTAGCCGGGATACCCGGCAGCCGCAAGCGTCCACAGTCGCTCGCGCTCCTCGCCGTCCGCCTCGCGGGCACGGACCGCCCGAACCGTGCGTCCGACGCGCACCTGGACCTCCGGGTGCGCCCGCAGGTTGCCCACCCACGCGGGCTCGCGGTCCTGGCCCATGTTCGACCCGATCACCACGAGGCGATCACCATCTTCGAAGGCATAGAGCGGGATCTCGCGGGTCCTGCCGCTGTGCCGCCCAACGACCATGACGATCACGTTGAGCACACCCAGATTCCGTCCGACCAGCCAGCGGCCACCGGTCAGCCGGTAGACGACCGGGTGCACGCGCGTGACCAGCCGGCTCGTCCCGATGATCCCAATGAGGCGGTAGAAGCTCGCCGAGTGTCGCTTGACCATGGAATGCGCAGGGTAACGCGCACGCCGCGTACCATGGGTGGTCAGGAGGTTCCGCGTGACGATCTGGTTCACCGTGCAGCTCGACGACCGCCCCGGCGCCCTCGCGCGTGTCGCGCAGGCGCTGGCCGATCGCGGCGTCAACATCACCGGCATCGTGGGCGTGGCCGAGGACACCGATGGCGCCCTCATGCTCACGACCAGCGATGCCACAGCCACCCGCGAGGCGTTCCTGTCCCTCGGCATCACGTTCGAGGAGCACGATCCCACCGGCGCCGAGCCCACCGGCCTGTCCATCAGCGACGTCGTCGCCGGCCGGTCGGGCTGACCGGTGCCCAGACGCCACCCGCAGCCGCTCCCGCCTGCCGTCGCCGTCCGCCTGGAGCTGGCAGACGACCCGGGCGCGATCGCCCTGATCGCGGGCGCCGTGGCGGAGGTGGGGGGGCGCGTGCGCACGCTCTCGACGGTTCGCAGGGCCGGCAGGTCCGGCGCGGTGCCCCAGGCACCGGCCACGGTCGAGGTGGAGCTCGAGGTCGAGAACGCCGACGAAGAGGCGCTGGTGGCGGCGCTCGAACCGCTGGCTCCGGTCCTGACCCTCCGGATGACCCGGCCGCTGGGCAAGGTGTTCGGCAAGCGGGTCATCGTCGTTGGCGGCGGGGCGCAGGTGGCGCAGGTCGCCCTGGGCGCCGTGACCGAGGCGGACCGCCACAACCTGCGCGGCGAGAAGATCTCCGTGGACACCATCCCGCTGGTCGGCGAGGACAACATCGCGGCGGCCGTGCGCGCCGTGGCGGACCTGCCCCGCGCCCGGATGCTGGTGCTCGCCGGGTCGATCATGGGCGGCGAGATCAGCAAGGCCGCGGACGAGCTGCGCTCGGTCGGCATCCCGATCATCGCGCTCAACATGGCTGGCTCCATCACCAACCACGTGGACCTCGTGGTCAGCGACCCGGTCCAGGCCGGCACGATGGCGGTCATGTCCGTCGCCGACACGGCGACCTTCGACCTGGCGCGCCAGCGCGGCCGCCGGTACTGAGCCCTCCCGCCAGCGGAGCCCTCGACCATGCGCATCGCCACCTGGAACGTCAACTCCCTCAAGGCCCGGCAGGTTGCCGTCGAGAACTGGCTGGCGAAGGCCGAGCCGGACGTCCTCCTGATCCAGGAGACCAAGCTCTCCGACGTCGACGCGCCGATCATGCCGCTCCGCATGCTGGGCTACGAGGTGGCCCACCACGGCGAGGGCCGCTGGAACGGCGTGGCGATCCTGAGCCGGGTCGGGATCGAGGACGTGGTCACCAACTTCGGCGACGGACCGGTGCGGGACTCGTCCGCCGGAGCCGCGGTGGCCGCGGGCGAGGACGACTTCAACCCGTTCGACGAGGCGCGGATGGTGTCCGCCGTCTGCGGCGGGGTGCGCGTCGCGAGCCTGTACGCGCCGAACGGCCGGGAGGTGGGCTCGCCGTTCTACGAGGGCAAGCTGCGCTGGTTCGAGCGGCTCTCGCGCTGGCTGGCCGAGACCCGCTCGCCCTCCGAACTCCTTGTGCTGGGCGGCGACTTCAACGTGACCCCCGCAGACGAGGACGTCTGGAGCCCGGCCAGGGCCCACGGCGGCACGCACGTCTCCGAACCCGAGCGGGAGGCGCTGGCCCGGCTCCGTGACTGGGGCCTGGTGGACGCCTACCGGGCCGTGCAGCCGGCCCGGGGCCGCTTCTCGTGGTGGGACTACCGGGCCGGCATGTTCCACCGCAACGAAGGGATGCGGATCGACCTGCTGTACTCCACGGCGCCGGTCATCGCACGGGTTGTCTGGGCCGAGATCGACCGTGAGGCCCGAAAGGGTCCGCCGACGCCGTCCGACCACGCGCCGGTCGTGATGGACCTGGACGAGGCTGGTCGCGCGTTCGACCCGGGCTGGTCCGGCGCGCTGGAGCGGATCGCGGCACGGACGAAGCCACGTCCGTAGCACGCGCCGGCAGGTGGGCTGAGCCGTGAAGGCACCCCGGGCGATCAGCGACCGGCGAGCGCCTCCGCGATCGCCGCCACGTGTGCCGGCAGCGTCCCACAGCAGCCGCCGATGATCGTGGCCCCCGCGTCGGCGGCCCGGCGGGCATAGCCGGCCGCCTCGTCGGGCGTGGCCGGGTATGCCGTGTCGCCGTCGGCCGTCACGGTCGGGATCCCGGCATTGGCCTTGGCGACGAGATGGAGACCCGGGGCCGCAGCCGCCATGGCGCCCATCACCTGCTCGACCGGGGCAAAGCCGTCACCGCAGTTCGCCCCGATGCCCGCGGCCCCGTGCTCGGCCAGCGTGGCAGCCACCGCATCCGGCCAGTTCCCGAACATCGTCCTCCCGTTCGGGGCGAACGTCATGGTCGCCACCACCGGCAGGCCTGGTGCGCCCTCCCTCGCGCCGTCGACGGCCGCGGCCGCCTCTCCCAGGTCCATCATCGTCTCGATCCACAGCACGGCCGCACCCGCCTCGGCAACCGCTGCCGCCTGCTCCGCATAGGCGGCACGGACGGCGCCCGGGTCCAGGAGGCCATACGGCACGAGGAGACCACCGGTCGGCCCCATCGAGGCCGCGATGATCGTGTCCACGCCGACGCCGGCCCGTGCAGCGTCGATCGCGGCCCGGCAGACGTCGACCGTGCGGCCGGCGATCTCGGACCCCTCCAGGCGCAGCCGGTTTGCACCGAACGTCGAGGTCAGGACCAGCTGCGCGCCGGCGGCCACGTGGGCGCGGTGAACCTCGGTGACCGCCCGGGATCCCTCCGGCGTCAGCAGCCATGCCTCCGGCGCCTCACCGACCGGCATGCCGTGTGTGAACAGGATCGTTCCCATGGCGCCGTCGGCGACCAGGGGGCGGGCAAGTGAGGCGGGGGGCGGCAGCTCGTTCATTGCGTGACGATACCGCGATCGTCCAGCGGTGCAATCGGTCAGCCCCCGAGGACCCCCTACAGGCGGATGAGATCCTCCAGCTCGACGACCAGGATGGTCGCGCCGGCGTAGTTCACGACCCTTTCCTGCCATTCCCGGAGGCTTCCCGACAGCACGAGGGGCACCTCCACGTCGCGGATGGAGCAGTTGGCCCGATACAGGTCGACGACCTCGGGGAGCACCTCCTCGCTGACCGCCATGATCAGGGTGACGTTGGGCGTCTGGAGGAAGCCACCCGTCGTGGCGATCCGCGTGAACCGGTGACCTTCCCGACGGAGGGCCTCGCTCACCCTGTCCGCGTCGCCTTCCTGCACGAACGCCACCAGCAACTTCATCTCGTCACTCCTCCCGGACCCCCGGCATCGGTCGCATGCCCGGCCCACGCATCATCCCATCCCCGGCCCTGGCAAGGGCGGCGGGTTCGACCGGACGGGACGGCGGGTCAGCCCTCCTGCTGCTGCCCCGGTCCCAGTATCTGCGTCACCAGCCGCCGATCGCTCGCCGTCTCGGTGCGCCAGCCACGGACCGTCCGCGTGCCGTCGTTGGCGTACCGGTCCGCGACCATGATGTCGAACGCGTGAACCGACGCCTCCTGGTTGGTGTAGCGGCCGGCGGTCCAGGAGCGGCTCCGGGTCCCCTGCTGCTGCATCTCCACCACGTGGTAGTCCTCGCGGTTCGTGGTGTCCCAGAACTCGACGGCACCCGAGATGTCGATCGTCTCGGCCGTGTCCGACTCTACGTAGAGGTCGCAGTGGACGGTCGATCGGTTGGGTCCTGCCGGCCACGCCTGGTGGGTGAGCACGTAGTCGGGGTGGATGGACACGATCAGGTTCGGCCAGAGGATGTAGTAGTAGATCCGCGTCCTCTCCGCCTCGTCGCGGGCGTAGAGCAAGGGTCTGCCATCGCGCGTGCCGCTGATCGACATCGTCTCGCAGCCGTCGGCGAACGGCATCCAGCCGCCCTTCCACGGTCCCTCGGCGAGGAAGTCCTCGCCCAGGTCGTAGGGCGTCAGCCGGTTGAGCAGCTTGTGGACCGGCGGGCAGTGGTAGCACTCGCTGTAGTTCTCGGCCACGATCTTCCAGTTGGCTGCGACGTCGTAGGTCAGGCGTGCCGCCCGGCGGAGCGTGGACATGTCGCGGCCGAAGGACGCGTGGTGCTCGAACCAGTCGCCCGTGTGCTCGCGGAGCGGCGGCGTCACGGACTCGTCCGCGAAGCACAGGAACACGAAGCCCTGCCAGGTCTCGCAGCGAATGGGGACCAGACCGAAGGTCTCGAAGCTGAAGTCCTCGAGGTCCTCGGTGTGCCTGGCTCGGACGAGCCTCCCCTCGAGATCGTAGATCCAGGCGTGGTAGGGGCACTGGAAGCGGACCGCCTTGCCGCACTCGCGCTCCTCCACCGCGGTGCCCCGGTGCCGGCACACGTTGTAGAAGGCGCGGATCACCCCGTCGCGGCCGCGCACGATGATCACGTTCTCGCCGGACACGTCGCGCAGGACGAACGACGTCGGTTCCGGGACCTCCTCGGCGCGCCCGACGGCGATCCAGTCACGAAGGAAGATCTCCTCCCGCTCCCAGTCGTACACGGCCTGGTCGTGGTAGGCGCGGGCGGGCAGCAGGGTGGCGCCGCGGAACGGTGCGCGGATCCGGGCGATCTCCTCGGGCGAGATGGGAGCGGGTGGGCGCGAGACGGGCTGCGCGGCAGCGGGGACGACGGCCAAGAACGTGGACCTCCTTCGAAGTCAGCGGATCGTAGCGGAGGACGGCCCCTTGACGCTGTGGACGGACCAGGACGGCAGCCACCTCGGCACGGGATCAGCACGACCGAGCAGGTGCGAACCGCCCTCGCCCCGCCTGGTAGGCGAGACCCTCAGCCCAGCGGTACCGTCTGGTGCCAGGCCGGCACCTCCACGGGCAGCCCGAGGGCCTCCACGTGCGGGGCCAGCGCGGCCTGGGCGGGCGGATCTCCGTGCACGAGGTACACGCGAGAAGGCACCCCCGGATCGCCCGGCCGGCGCCCGCGGATGAACCCGCCCAGCCAGGCCAGCAGCTCCGGCTCGTCCGCGTGGGCCGAGAACCCGTCCAGGGACCGGATCGTCGCCCGCACCGGCATCTCGCGGCCGTTGATCCGGGCCCTGTCCGCGCCGCGCATGAGGTGGCCACCGAGCGTGCCCTCGCCCTGGTAGCCGACGAACAGGACCGTGGCCGACGGATCATCCAGCATCCGTTCGGCGTGCCCCACGGACCGCCCGCCCGTGAGCATCCCGTTGGACGCGACGATCACGTACGGCGCGGCCGCCCGTGCGATTCGCGCCGACTCCTGCGCCGTCTGGACCACGCGCTGGTCCGGGTAGTCGAGCGGCGACTCGTGCGCCGCGAGCAGCGCGGCGGTCTGCTCGTCGTAGGCCTCCGGATGAGCACGGTAGATGTCGGAGGCGTGGCTCGCCATCGGCGAGTCCAGGAACAGCGGCAGCTGCGGGATGCGCCCGCTGTCCACCAGCCGGTGCAGCTCCCAGACGATCTCCTGCGTCCGCCCGATGGCGAACGACGGGATCAGCAGGACACCTCGCCGCCGGACCACGTCCCGCACCACGCTCGCCAGCGTCTCGACCGCCTTGTCGGCCGCCTCGTGCTCGCGCCCGCCGTAGGTGGACTCGCAGACGACGACGTCGGCCTCCGTGACCGAGGTGGGGTCCCGCAGGATCGGCGTTCCCGGACGGCCCAGGTCCCCGGAGAAGACGATGACGGTGTCGCGCCCGCCGCCGGCGGCGGTCAGCCGCATCCGCACGATCGAGGAGCCCAGGATGTGCCCGGCGTCGAGCAGGGTGACGAAGACCCCCGCCGCAACCTCGCGCTCGGCGTCGTACGGGATCACCCGGAACCGCGGCAGCGTCGCCTCGGCGTCGTCCACCGTGTACAGCGGCGCGTCCAGGTCGAGGTCCACCTCCGGACCCGCCGCCCGCAGCAGGTCTTCCGGGTCCGGGCCGCCAGGACTCTCGGCGCCCGCCGCGGCCAGCTCGACCGCCTGATCGAACAGCAGCTCGTCACGGGCATCATCGGCGGCAGCCCGCTCCGGGTTCCTCCGCTCGCGACGCGCATCCCGTTTCGCGAACTCGATCTGCAGCTTCGCGGAGTCCAGCAGCACGAGGCGGGCCAGCTCGGCCGTCGCCCCCGTGCAGATGATCGACCCGCGGAACCCTTCATGCACCAGCAGCGGCAGCAACCCGCAGTGGTCCAGGTGGGCGTGCGTCAGGACGACCGCATCGAGGGTCGCCGGGTCAACACCAAGGGGTACGCGGTTGCGTATGCCCTCCGCTGGCCCGCCCTGGAACATGCCGCAGTCGATGAGGACGCGGGCGCGGCCCGTGTCCACGAGATGGCGCGAGCCGGTGACCGTGCGCGCGCCGCCGAGGAAGGTGAGCTCCATACGCGGATCCTGACACACCCGGCAGGGCCGCGGCAGGGCTTGACCCCCGGTACCATCGCCGCCGTGACCCCCGCTACCGATCGATGGGCGCCCGGCGTCGTCCTGCCCCGCCTGCCCGGCCTCATCATCGGCCTCGTGATCTTCGGTGTGGGCATCGCGCTGATGGCGCGCGCCGACCTGGGCCTCGGCCCGTGGGAGGTCTTCCACCAGGGCATCAGCCGGCTCACGGGCCTGGAGCTGGGGACCGTCGGCATCCTGGTCGGCATCCCGGTCCTGGCAGCCTGGTGGCCGCTGGGCGAGCGGCCCGGCATCGGGACCGTGCTGAACATCGCGTTCATCGGCACGGCGACCAACGTGGCGATGTCCATGCTGCCGACCGCGGTCGACCTGCCGATGCAGCTGGCCATGATGCTGGGTGGCGTTGTCGCCATCGCGATCGGCTCGGGGCTGTACCTCGCCTCAGATCTCGGGCCGGGGCCGCGGGACGGCCTGATGACCGGGCTCCACGTGCGGTTCGGCTGGTCGATCCGGAGGGCACGCACCCTGATCGAGCTGCTGGTGCTGGTGGCAGGGTTCCTGATGGGTGGCACGGTCGGCCTCGGGACCATCGTGTTCGCGCTCGCAATCGGGCCCCTGGTGCAGATCACGCTGGGCGTGTTCGACCGCGAGGGCCGGGTCTCACGGCGCCGACGGGCGGCAATCGAGGCCCGTGGGGTGGTCGGCGAGTAGCCGGGGAACCGCCGGTTCGCCCGGTCAGGCGAACGAGCTGACGACGAGCGTGTCCACGGCAACGGCCGCGAACAGGAGCGTCAGGTAGCTGATGGAGAACCGGTAGAGGCGGATCGCCTGGGCGAGGGACCCCTCGGGCGACGAGGCCTGCCGCCACAGGACGAATGCCCGCCACAGGAAGATGGCACCCAGCACGACGGCGGCGACCAGGTAGACGATCCCCATCTGCGCCACCGCGAAGAACACCAGGCTGATGGCGACGAGGAGCATCGTGTAGAGCGCGATCTGGCGCGCCGTCTCGGGCACGCCCTTCACGACCGGCAGCATCGGCACGCTGGCCGCCTCGTAGTCCTTGCGGATGCGCAGCGCCAGCGCCCAGAAGTGCGGAGGGGTCCAGTAGAAGACGAGGGCAAACAGGAGCAGGGCCGGTACCTCCACCCGCCCGGTGACCGCCGCCCAGCCGATCACCGGCGGCAGCGCCCCGGCGGCCCCGCCGATCACGATGTTCGACGGCGTCGAGCGCTTGAGGATCAGCGTGTAGACGAAGACGTAGAACGCGATCGCGAGCAGGGTCAGGAACGCGGCGACGAGGTTCACGAAGAACGCCATCATCGCAATCGAGATCACGCCCAGGATGATCCCGAAGACCACCGCGTTCTCGGGCGCCACGTTGTTGGCCGGCAGCGGCCGGCGGCGGGTGCGGACCATGAGCAGGTCGATGTCACGGTCGAGGTACTGGTTGATGGCGTTCGCCGAGCCGGCCGCCAGCGAGCCGCCGAGCATCGTCCAGAAGACCAGGCGCAGCCACTCGGGGACGTTCATCCCGGGCAGATCGCGCGTGGCCAGGACCATGGCGGGGATCGTGGTGACGAGCAGCAGCTCGATGATCCGGGGCTTGGTCAGGGCGATGTAGGCGCGGATGGTGTCGGAGCGGCGGGAGGCGTCGTTCGCGGGGGGCGTGGTCGGCGGCGCCGTCGTCGCGGCCGGCGGCGGTGCGGCCAGCCGGGCCTCGTAATAGGCGGCGATGGCCAGCGCCGCGGCGATCGCCCAGATCACGGCCCCGAGCGCCAGGTGGATCGTCTGCGTCCACTCGTCGAGACCGGTCAGGACCTGCAGGCCGCCCACGAGCGCCTGGAGCGGGAACAGGATCGCGGCCGCCACGCCCAGGCGCACCAGCACCGGGTGCGAGCGCTGCGTCCTCCAGGCCACCCAGCCGGTCCCAACCACCACCAGGCCGACAACCCCGGCCACCCAGCGATGGAGCACGTGGGCGGCGTTCATGTCCGTCAGGGCCGGGAACAGGCCACCGTCCATGAGGGGCCAGTCGGGGAACACGTACCACTGCGAGGTGGCGGTCACGTTGGACCCGAACAGCAGCAGCGCGAACGTGGCCGCCGCGCTGAACGACGCGAGAAGCGTGAACCGCTGGCTGGCCCCGCGCCCGGTGAACCTCGCCGGGTAGGAGCTGCGCACGAGCAGGTAGACCAGCAGGCCAAGGAGCGCCATCGCAGCGGCCAGGTGGGCCGTGACGGACTCGCCGGAGTTGTTGAGGCGGACCGTCTCGCGGCCGAGCCAGGCCTGGAAGCCCACGAGCAGGACGGCGGCCACGCTTGGCCAGAGGATCGAGCGGCGGTCGCGGTGGTCCTTCCAGGCCAGGAAGGCGACGCCCAGGATCAGGATGCCGATCGTGGCGGCGACAGTCCGGTGCCACCATTCCAGCCAAGCCTTGTAGTCGTCGGTGGGCGGGATCCATTCGCCGTGGCACGTGGGCCAGTCCGGGCAGCCCATGCCTGAGCCGGTCGCACGGACGACCACGCCGAGGGTCACGAGGAGCAGCGTCGCCACGATCGTGACGGCGGTCATCTTCTGGAAGCGGGTCACGGGTGGCGCGTTGGTCCTCCGGCGCGCGGGGTCCTGGATGGGGCGGGGCACCGCGGGGATGCCGGGCACATAGTAGGGCCTCGGATCGCGGGAGACCCCGCTGCGTCATGACCCGGCGCCGATTCCGGCGGGGGTCGGCGGCTCGGGCTACCCTCCGGGGCATGCGCCGCTTCCTCCCCATCCTCGTGGCCGTCCTCTCCCTCGGGGTGGCTGCCTGCGGCAATCAGTCCCCAGCGGGCTCGCCGGCCCCGGCCGGAACGCCATCCGTCGTGCCGACCGGCGCGCCCGGAGCCTCGGCCGCCACCGGCGGGCCCACGGTGATCCCCGTGATCATCAGTGGGCAGCAGGTGGTGGGACCGAACCGGTTCCTGTTCTCGTTCCTGGATCCGGACACCAACCTCCCGGCGGCGACGCCGGACCGCACGGCATCGGTGGCGTTCATCGCGCCGGGCGAGACGGATCCCGGGACCGCCGTCGAGGCGGAGTTCGTCTGGGGCATCCCGGACACGCGCGGCGACTACATCGCGCACGTTGACTTCCCGTCTGCGGGCGACTGGAAGGCCATCTTCATCACGCAGGCCGCCGGCGGCTCGGCCGAGGCGATCGGGGTCGGGTTCCAGGTGGTCCAGGACGGCGCAACAGTCGCCGTCGGCGAGCCGGCGCCTGCCTCCAAGACCCCGACCATCACGGACGTCGGCGGCGACCTGCGCCGGCTGTCCACGGACCTGCAGCCGGACCCAGCGTTCTACCGGGTCTCGGTGGACGACGCGCTGGCACGCCGCACGCCCTTCGTGCTCGCGTTCGCCACGCCGGCGTTCTGCAAGAGCGCCCAGTGCGGGCCGACGCTCGACCTCATCAAGTCGGTCGCCAGGACGTCGCCGTCGACGGTGGCGTTCATCAACGTGGAGCCGTACCAGCTCACCTACACGGACGGGCGCCTCCAGCCGGTGCTGGATGCGGACAACCAGCTGCAGCCGGTCCAGTCCGTGAACGAGTGGGGGATCCTGACGGAGCCGTGGGTGTTCGCGGTCGATCGGAACGGGGTCATCCGCGGCTCGTTCGAGGGCGTGGTGACCGAGGAGGAGCTCAAGACGGTGATCACGGAGATCGCGGGGTCCTAGGCCGCGGCGACCGTCACTCGAGCATGATCCGGCGTCGCGTCCGCCGCTGCGGACTTCGCCGCCATCACGCGGGCGACATTCCCGTGCCGCTGCTGCCGGGCGCGATCGCGGGCTCTCCGGCCGCGCAGCGCGGACAGGTTGCCGCACCCGGCTGGTACGTGGGGAGCTCCAGCTGCCACAGGGCCCGGAGCGGGTAGACGCGGCCGGTGACCGGCGAGGTGATGGCGGCCAGTCCTCCGGAGCGATCCACGATCACGACGCACTCGACGATCTCGCCGTCCATCGCCTCGACCGCCGGGATCATGGCCATCAGCGAGCCGCCGGTCGTGAGGATGTCGTCCACCAGGAGGACGCGCTCGCCGGGCGTGATCGTGAAGCCACGACGGAACTCGCGTCGCGGGGCGTTGCCGTCCGGGTCGGCGACCTCCTCGGCAAAGATGGCCCGGGTGCCCAGCTGACGGCCCGTCTCGAACGCGAGCATCACGCCGCCGGTGGTCGGGCCGGCGACCAGGTCCACGTCCGGCGTGCCGTCCTCGCGGCGATGGCCGGCAGCCCAGAACCCGCACAGCTCGCTCGTTGCCGCCGGATCCTGGAGCACCTGGAACTTCTCCAGGTACGCGTCGGAGTGCTGTCCGCTCTTGAGCGTGAAGTGGCCCTCGCGCAGGGCGCCGCTGGCGCGGAACAGGGTCTCGGTCCGAGCGGCGACGGCGCGCCGGGCCGTCTCCCCGAGGGTGCGCTTCAGGGTTGTCATGGCCGCGATTCTAGGCCCGGCGCCCGGGCGACGCCGCGGCCGACCACAGAACCGGCCACACATGGCCAACGGCCGCCGGATGCGCGACCATCTCACCATGGATGCGAACATCACCGCGGCCAACTGGCAGGATCCCGACAACCTGCGCTGGTCCTTCGTCCATGTCCCGGACATCCTTCCCACGGATGCCATCCCCCACCCTGCCGGTCCGCCATCACCGTTGCCCCGCGCGGAGCGGGACCTCGACGGCATCGCCTTCACCGTCCGTGACCGGCACCACACCGTCGGCGACGTCCTCGCCACCACCGAGACCGACGGCTTCCTCGTGCTGCACCACGGCGAGATCCTGGTGGAGCGATACGGCGGCCACACGACCGAGGCGACGCCCCATCTCCTCCAGTCGGTGTCCAAGTCCCTGACATCCGGCCTGACCGGCGCCCTGGTGGGTGCCGGCCTGCTGGACCCGGATGCCCCGCTGACCGCGCACGTGGACGAGCTCCGTGGCGGTTCGTTCGAGGGCTGCACCGTGCAGCACCTCCTGGACATGCGTGCCGGAACCCGCTTCTCCGAGGAGTACGAGGACCCGGCCTCGGACGTGCGGATCAGCGAGGAGGTCACCGGATGGCGACCGCGCATCCACTCGGACCTGCCGCCGGACCTGTACGCCTACATGGCCGGCCTCCCGAACCAGCGGCCCCACGGCGGAACGTTCGAATACCGCTCGATCCTCACCGATGTCCTCGGCTGGAGCCTGGAGCGCGCCGGCGACGACACGTACGCGAACCTGTTCGCCCGCCACGTGTGGGGCCCGCTCGGCGCGGAACACGACGCGTTCATGACCGTCGACGCCGGCGGCGCGCCGGTTGCGGACGGCGGGCTGTGCGTCACGCTGCGAGACCTGGGCCGGTTCGGGCTGATGTACCTCCAGGGCGGCTCCATCGATGGGCGCCGCGTGCTGCCGGAGGAGTGGGTCACAAGGGTCGGAACGCCGCGCCCGGACCTGGTGGCAGCCTTCGGGGAGGGCCTGGAGCACGAGAGCGTCGTGACGCCCAGCTCGCACTACCACGACCAGTGGTGGGTGCTGGACGCGGACCGCGGCGTCTACGCTGGTCTCGGGATCCACGGCCAGATGCTGCTGGTCCACCGGCCCGCGGACGCGGTCATCGTCAAGCTGTCCACGCAACCGATCCCACTGGACGAGGCGAAGCACGAGCTGGCCCTGGCAGCCGCGATCGCGATCGGGGACGCGCTCGAGCGGGAACGGTAAGGCGGACGGCGCCTCGGTTCAGGCGGTCAGCGCATCGAGCAGCGAGTCCCAGCCCTCGAGATATGCATCCACGTCCTCGTCCACAGCCGGCACCGAACAGACCGGACCCGCCCCCACGATCGCCTCCCACACGCCGCGGTTCGCCAGCCAGACTCGGATCAGCCGCGTGAGCAGCTCATCGGCGCAGGCGCGGCCCTCGGCGCCATTCCGGATGGGCGTCGGCTGGAACGTGTAGCCGGAGCGCGGCCCCAGGTGGTGGACGTGCCACGGCAGCCCATGCGCCTGGACCGAGGCGCGCATTCCGCTCGCCAGCATGGCGCCCAGGCGCCCGGTGTGCGTGTAGGCCTCGGGAGTGAGGATCTCGGTCATGACCGACCGTGCGGCCACCATTGCCAGCGCGTTGCCGAAGATCGTGCCACCGGTGGCAACCAGGTTCGCGCGCTCGCCGTCCGGGCCCTTGCGCTGCACGAGGACCTCGGCGATCTCGTCGGTCATGCCCCAGGCTCCGAACGGCAGGCCTCCCGCGATGGACTTGCCGATGGTGACGAAGTCGGGCCGCAGCCCCCACTGCCGGGTCAGCCCGCCCGGTCCCACGACCTGCGTGTGCGTCTCGTCGATCGCGAGCAGCGTCCCGGTCTCGCGCGTGATGCGCCGGAGCTCATCGTGAAAGCCGGGGGCAGGCATCAGGAGGCCGATGTTGTTCGTGATCGCCGGCTCCGTCAGCACGATTGCGATGTCCCGCCGCTCAAGGGCGGTCGCGAGAGCCGCGGGGTCGTTGAGCTGGACCAGGACCGTGCCGCTCGCCGTGTCCGACGGCACGCCCCGCTCCTCGGGCACCACGCGACCGTCACCGTCCAGCTCCACCAGCGCCTCATCCAGGTGGCCGTGGTACTTGCCGTCGAACATGAGGACCCGGTCTCGGCCGGTCATCACGCGGGCGACGCGGATCGCCTCGGTGTTCGCGTGCGTCGCGGAGCTCGTGTACTGCCATTTCGGGAGGCCAAAACGATCCCGGAGCAGCTCCGAGACGACGATGGCATCCTCGTTCGGCAACAGGAACTGGTTGCCACGTGCCATCCGGTCGGTGACCGCGCGGACGAGGGGCTCCGGTCCATAGCCACAGAACATCGACATGTCGGCGATGTTGAAGTCGTGGTAGGTATGGCCGTCCACGTCCGTGAACCGGGCGCCCTTCCCCTCGGCGACCCAGATCGGCAGGTGGTGGTAGCTGCTCACCTGCCACGCCATTGGGACGCCGTTGGGCATCACGCCGCGGCCGCGCGCCAGCAGGGCGGCGGACTGCGGGTGCTCGGCAGCGAAGCGGGCGTCCTCGGCGTCCTTGAGGCCGCGGACGCGCTCGCGGTCCACGCCCGATTGCGATGCGGTGGAGGTCATCGCCGGAGTCTACCCGGGGGCGACGACGCTATCGCCACCTGCCGATGAGGTTCCCGGAAGACCCGGGTGCGCCGGGTGCGCTGCCTCAGCCCAGGATCAGCCGGAGCAGGATCACGATCCAGAGGACGGACGCCGCGCCCTGGACCAGCCAGAACGAGCGGTGGAGCGTCTTGTGGCGCATCCCGAAGAACACGATCCACGCCCCGCCCACCCCGCCTGCGAAACAGAGCAGCCACAGCGTCCGCTCGCGGACCCGCCGCGCACCGGGGCGCCTCGCGGCCATCTTGTCCCGGGCGTACATCGCGGCCGTGACCACGTTGATCACCAGCAGCCAGGCCAGCAACGGTCCCGGCATCAGCGTGCGTATTCCGCGCCGCGCGTCGAGGAAACGCCGGGCCGGGACGGCAGCGCCGTCCCCACCAGGTCCGAGACCGACGCCGCCCCGCGCGCACGACACGCATCGGCCAGCTCGTCGGCCAGGCGCACGGGGAGCATCGGGTCCGCCAATGCCGCCACGCCCACGCCCACGGCGGACGCCCCGCACGCGAGCAGGTCCAGCACGTCGTCCAGGGTGCAGACACCGCCGATCCCGATGACGGGGAGGTCAACGACCTGGGCGATCTCATGGACCACCCTCAGGGCCACGGGCTTGAGGGCCGGCCCGCAGATCCCGCCGTACCCGCTCCCGAGTGCCGCGCCGCGGCGATCCGCCGACGGCAGGTACCCCGGCAGCGTGTTGATCGCGCTGATCGCGTCCGCGCCCGCGGCCTCCACCGAGCGCGCCACGGAACGGACGTCCGCCGCGGCCGCGGACAGCTTGGCGATGATCGGCAGGTCCGTCGCCCGCCGCACGGCGCTCACCGCCGAAGCAGCGGCGTCCGCGTCCATCGCAAACACGACGCCGCCGCGATGGGCCCCGCCGCACGACAGGTTCAGCTCGATCCCCGCCACGCCCGGCGAACCCTCGAGCCGCCGGGCCATCTCCGCCAGCTCCCCCGCCGACTCGCCGCACAGGTTCAGGATCACCGGCACCGGCCACTTCGCCCAGGTCTCGGCGTAGCGGTCCAGCACGGCGTCGATCCCCGGGTTCTGCAGGCCCACCCCGACCAGGAGCCCGGCCGGCACCTCGGCGAGGCGCGGTCCCGGGTGCCCGCCCCGGGGCTTGAGGGTCGTCCCGCGGGTGAAGATCCCGCCCAGCCGTTCCAGGTCAACGAGGTCCGCGACCTCGACGCCGTACCCGAACGGCCCCGCCGCCGCGATCACCGGGTTGGGCAGGACGCTCCCACGGCCAAGGTCCACCTCGAGGTGCACCGGGCGCCCGCCGAGCGCGTCGAGCGAGGGCTGGGGGGCGGACTCGATGACCGGGCCGCGCCGCGCATGTTGCCCCGCGGCTCCGGAGGGCCCCGTCCCGGCAGTCCCCGCGCCGAGCGGTTTCCACGGTGCCCGCTGGATCGCGGGCTTGACCACACGGACCGTCGGCGTACGCATCGTCCGGCCTCCCGGCACCGCCTTGCGCCGCGCCTTCACGATGTCGGGTCCGGGTGACAGGCTGGCAGAGGCGTCACGAGACCCGCTCCCAGTCCAGCTCGTCCGCGGCGAATGCCGGCCCCTCGCGACACACGCGAACCGGGCCGTCGCGGCCCTGCACCACGCATCCGAGGCACGTGCCCGCCGCGCACCCGATCGACTGGTCCAACCCCACCTGGAGGAAGGCCTTGCGCCGCGCCTCGGACGATCCAGGTTGCACAGGTCTGCCGCCACCCCGCTTGCGCCCGAGGTTGGCGACCCCCATCCGGCCCCGGCGGCCGCTGGCCAACCGCGTCAGCTCCGCGAGCAGCGCAGGCGGCCCGGCAGCGAACGCCTGGTCCGCCCAGGCCTCGTACGAGACCGCCAGGTCCACGACGCGACCGTGATGCCCCAGGCCGCCGTCCGCCGTGGCGACGACGTACTCCACCTCGTCGGGCAGCAGGCTGGACGGGTAGACCTCGCCGGCGGAGGCAGCGCCGAACAGCAGGACGACCGAGCGGCCGTCCCGGATCGCCTCGTCGACCAGGAGCCGCAGGCTGGCGATCGAGGAACCCTCCGCCACGAGGAGGAGGTGGCGCGATCGAGGATCAACCTCGAACGGCCTCCCGAGCGGGCCCGCGATGTCGGCGTGATCGCCCGGGCGCAGACCGCGGACCCACGCGCCGGCCGCGCCGGCACCCGGGACCTGGATGGTGAGGGTGCCGCTGGTGACGTCGATCGTGGCAATGGGGTACGGGCGACGCAGCGGCAACCCGCCGGCCTCGACGGTCCGCACCTGGACGGCCTGACCCGCCCGGGCGCCCGAGACGATCGCCGGGGCGCGCCACGACGCGAGCCACTGGCCGGTCAGGATCTCCCGCCGCTCGACGAGCTCCGCACCGACGGGGCGCACGGGTGGTCTGGAACCCTCGCCGGCCGGTGCGCCGGAAGGCTAGGCGCGTTCCTCACCCGGGGTCTCGTCCCCGGGCGCGGCGTCCTCGACATCCTCGACGTCCTCGGTGTCGCCTTCGTCCTGGGCCTCGTCGTCCTCGCCGTCGTCCTCGTCGTCGTTCTCGTCGTCGACGTCCGCCTCGTCTTCGTCCTCGAGCTCGGGGGCGATCGCCGGGAACGCCTCGGCCAGCGCGTCGGCCAGGTCCCCGAAGACGTCCGTGGGATCGTAGAACTCGACGATGTCGTCCGGGGTGACCAGCTGGCGCCACTTGCCATCGCCGCCCTCGGGGAGGACCTCGGCGCGGAAGCGACCGGAGCCGCCCAGGACGAGTCGCTCGTCCTCGTCGTCCACGATGATCAGGTCGCCGAGCTGCTCGGTGACCCGCGCCGCGGCCTCCTCGAACTGGTCGATGAGGCCGGACTCAACCTGCTGGCTCCGGTCCTGGAAGTCCAGGGCGAGGTTGAACAGCGCCAGGGCGGCCGATTCCTCGTCGTCCGCGTCCAGCACGGGCGGGCGACCGGCGGCCCACTGCTCGGCGGCGCCGACATAGCCCGCGTCGTCATCCAGGCCCACGGTCTCCTCGGGGGGGATGCCCGAGACGGCCAGCATCTCGCCCGTGGCGGTCGGCTCAGCCGCGAGGCCGGCCGCCTCGCGGGCAGCCTCCGAGAAGGCGGCGTAGATCTCGACCGGGTTGTAGAGCTCGACCAGCTCCGACGCCGTCTCGACGATCTCGGTCTCCGAGACCCACTCGCCCGTGTCGGCATCCTCGTAGCGGCTGCGCACGCGGAACGTGCAGTCCGGCGCGACCGACAGGTAGTCGGGGTCCTCATCGATCAGGGTCAGGCCACCCAGCTGGCTGATGCGATCCCGGTTCCGGTCCAGGAACTTCGCCAGCTGCTCCGTCGCCTGCACGACGAAGTCCGTCCGCTCAAGGCCGGCGTCGCTGGCGAGCTCGCTGAGCATGTCGTTGCGGCTCACGTCCATTCGATCGCCTCCTTCATCCGTGGTACTCGAGGTCCGCTCCGAGTCGCTCCCGGAGGAACATCGAGTGGTGTCGTTCGAACATCCACTCGCCCGCCCGATGGCCCAGCGCCCGGGTTGCCTCGTCCGCCTCGAGGCGGTCGAGCGTCCCATAGTCGGGCAGGTCGAGCAGGATGACATTGTCGAAATCCCAGCCGTGCGCCACGTTGTACCAGCCGACGAAGCGGATACCGAACTTCTGCTCGTACTCCTTCACCTGGCGCGGAAAGATCGTCTTCATGAAGAACTTGAAGAACGGATCTCGTCCGCGGCGGACGGAGAAGAACGTTGCGAGAACGGGCACGGAACGAAGCGCCTCCCTGGGATCCCTGGACGTGGGGCCGTGGCTATTCTCGCACGCCCGGGTCGGTTGTCCCGGGGTCCGCGAGCGCATCCTCCGGCGCGCTGGAATCCTCCAACTCGCCGACCGTCATGGTGGGGCTGGCCAGCGGGCGATGCCGGCCCCCGTCGCGACGATCCGCGGCCACCAGGCGCAGCAGGAAGATGATCGTCTGGCCGGCGAACAGCAGGATGATCAGGGTCAGGAACAGCAGGACCGCGCTGACCGCCGTTGGCCAGTTCCAGGCCACGGACAGGGGCGTCAGGATCAGCAGGAAGGCGAGCAGCCCAACCTGGAAGCGGAAGCAGCCGAGCCCGGGGCCGCGTCCGGCATCGAGGGGTTCGCCCCTGTAGGCGACGGGCCGAACCGGGTTGGGGTGCTCGGGGGAGGTCATCGATCCCACTGTACCGCCTACCATGCACTGCGATGGACGGTCCCCTGGCTTCCACCCGCAGGGCACCTGAGTTCCCCGGCCAGGGCACGGACACGGAGCACGGAGCACGACACATGACCGAGGGACAGCCGATATCCGTCGCCCGCCATCCGGACCTTGCAGGACGCCGGGTCGTCGTGACGGGCGGGTCCAGCGGCATCGGCCAGGCGACGGCGGCACGGTTCGTCGCGGAGGGCAGCCGTGTCGTCATCCTGGACCTGGACCCGGTGCGCAACGAGGCCGTCCGGGCGGAGCTTCCCGGACTCGCCGGGGTCGTGGAGGCGGACGTGGCGGACCGTGCGTCGGTGGACGCCGCGTTTGCCGAGGTCGACACCATCATGGGCGGCGTGGACGTTCTGGTGGCGAATGCCGGCATCAGCGTCCGCCACCGGTTCCTGGACATCACGCCCGAGGACTGGCGGCGCGTCATGGCGGTCAACCTGGACGGCGTCTTCAACTGCGCTCAGGAGGCCGCCCGCCGCATGGTCGCCGGCGATGGCGGCGCAATCCTCATGACGGCGTCCACCAACGGGATGGTTGGTCACCCCTTCTACGCGGACTACAACGCGTCCAAGGCGGGCGTGATCCTGCTGACCCGGTCCATGGCCCTGGAGCTGGCCCCCACGATCCGGGTCAACGCGGTCTGCCCGGGCTACGTCATGACCCCCATGCAGCAATCCGAGTACACCCCGGAGATGCTGGTGGCAACCGACGCGAAGATCCCGATCGGCCGCCACGCGCGGCCCGAGGAGGTCGCGGCGCTGTTCGCCTTCCTCGCGTCCGATGAGGGCGCGTACCTCACGGGCACCGCCATCCCGATCGACGGCGGCGAGCTCGCCGGCGGCCTGGCCAGTCGCGACTGGATCCGGCCGGGCCCGGCAGCGGAGGCATGAGGGCCAGCACCGCTCCGCAACCGCATCCACCGCCAAGGGCCCAGACCGACCACCCCACGCCAGCCACAGCTCGAGAGGAACCACGATGCCGACACTGACGGGACGCCGCGCGATCGTGACCGGTGGGGCATCCGGGATCGGCCGGGCGACCGCGCAACGGCTGGCCGCCGAAGGAGCCGCGGTCCTGGTGGCGGACACCGACGCCACCGGGGCGGCGGCCGTCGCAGACGCGATCCGGGCGGAAGGTGGGCAGGCGCTCGCAGTGCGCTGTGACGTGACGAGCACCGAGGATTGCCGGCACGCCGTGGAGACCTCCGTGGAGCAGTGGGGCGGCCTCGACATCGTGGTCAACTGCGCCGGGATCGTCCGGCGGGCGACGGTGGTCGGGACCACCGAGGACGAGTGGGACCGCGTCATGGCCGTCAACGTGCGATCGATCTTCCTGATGGGCAAGCACGCGGTGCCCGTCATGGAGGCGGGCGGCGGCGGATCGATCGTGAACATCGGCTCGGGATGGGGCCTGAAGGGCGGCCCCGACGCCGTCAGCTACTGCGCCTCGAAGGGCGCGGTCGTCAACATGACGCGGGCGATGGCCATCGATCACGGACCGGCCGGGATCCGGGTCAACTGCGTCTGTCCGGGCGATACCGACACGCCCATGCTGCGATCGGAGGCCCGGCAGCTCGGCGTCGACGAGACGGCGTTCCTCGCCGAATTGGCGGAGCGCCCGCTCGCGCGCCTCGGCACCCCGGACGATATCGCACAGGCCGTGCTCTACCTCGCCGGCGAGTCGGCTGCCTGGGTGACCGGGACGACGCTCCTCGTGGACGGAGGCGGGCTGGCCTGAGGCATGTCGAGCCGCGCGACCTGACCTCGCTCAGCCCGCCTTGGGGCCCTTCGCCGCCTCACGTGCGGCCAGCCGGTCCTTCGCCTTCCAGTACTCGCCGGCGATCGGCAGGAACCATGCCCGGCCCTCGTAGGGCACCGGCACCACCGGGAACCGCAGCGACGCGAGCTCCGGTGCCGGACCCCCGCCCACCCACTCGGCCAGCCGCATCCCAAGCCAGGGCATGATCGCCACCCCGGAGCCGCAGCACCCCACCGCGTACGTCACCCCGTCGGCGCGCCCCGCGTGGACCATCCGGTCGAAGGTGAACGCCACCCTGCCACCCCACGCGTAGGCGATCCCGGTCCCGGCCAGCTGGGGGTGCACCCGCACCATCGATGCCCGGAGAATCTCCGCCGTGTGCAGGATCGAGCTCGGCCACATGCTCGCGCGCCCGCCGAAGAGCATCCGGTTGTCGGGCGTGAGCCGCCAGTAGTAGAGGAAGTTCTTGGTGTCGAAGAACATCCGGCCGCGCGGGCTCAGGTCCGCTGCAAGGTCGGCGGGCAGCGGGTCCGTGACGATGATGAAGCTGCCGATGGAGAGCAGCCGGCGCCGCAGCGAGGGCGTGAGCGATCCGGTGTAGCCGTTGGTGCCGACGATCACATCCCTCGCCAGGATCGCGCCCCGGGACGTCTCCACGACAGTCCGGCCGTCGGCCTGGGGCCGGATCCGCAACGCCCGCGTCTCCTCGTGGAGGCTCGCGCCCGCCTCCTCGGCCAGGCGGGCGAGACCGGCCACCAGCTTGCCCGGATGCAGGCCCGCGCTCCGCTCCACCACCAGCCCGCCGAAGTACGCGTCGGTTCCGATCTCGCTCCGCAGGTCCCCGCGCGCCACCACGTGCGCGGGCATGTCCGCGCGACCGAGCGCTTCCACCGAGGCGGGGAAGGCGTCCGCGTGGCTGGGCACCGCGGCGAGCACCAGGTGTCCGCCCTCCGCGAAGTCCGCCTCGATCGAGGTGGCGCACAGCCCCTTGACGTGCTCGTACGCGTCGATGGTCTCGCGGAAGAGCGCGGTTCCCCTGGCCTCTCCGTGCGCGGCGACCAGCTCCGACAGGGAGTGCTTGTACCCGGGATGGCACATGCCGCCGTTCCGAGTCGAGCCGCCCCAACCCAGGCGCTCGCCCTCCAGCAGCACCACGCTCGCCCCCAGCTCGGCCGCGCGCCGCGCGGCGGACAGGCCGGTCAGCCCGCCACCGACCACCACCACGTCCGCCGCGTCCGGAAGGTCGCGGCCACGCCGGTCGGGCATCTCGGGTGCCGTGACCTGCCAGTAGGAACGCTGGTCGACCGCCTGGAGCTCCGGGATCCGCGTCATGACGGGAAGCCTACGCGGCCTCCGCCGTGCGGGAAGTGCCGATTGAGCCCGATTCGGCATCTTGTGCGTATGCTCCACCAACAGATGATCGTCGAGCCGACCCCCACCAACCCGCGTTCCCCGGTGCGGCGGGCCCTGCGCCTCGCCGGTCTCGCGCTGCCGGTCGCGCTGCTCGTCGCCGTCGTGGGCGCGGGCGTGGCAGGGCCGAAGCCGGAGCCGGAGCCGGACCCGGTCGAACCGACGCCGCCGACGTGCCTCGCCCGAGGCGGTCGCCGAAGGCCCCTCTGCGTTGCCCACCGCGGTGGCGGCCCCGCCCGGACCGGGGCCCGCCTTCCCGACGGGCGCGGCCGGCCTTCCGGTCCTCTCGGTCCCCGAGGCGCAGGGCGCGCTCGCCACCGGGGAGGGTCTCCCGATCGCCGTGGCCGGGTTCCTCGAGGGCCTCCAGGCTGCCGACGCGTGCGCGGCGGCGGCCGGCGACACGCGCGGCCCGCTGAGCCCCCTGTGCGAGCGACGCGCGAGGCTCGTCATGATCGATGACTTCGGCGGGAGGTCTGGCACCCACCTTCACCTGCGCTTCCCGCCGGGTGTCCGATTGCCCGCGGTGTTCGAGGATGCCTCGCCTGATGAGCCGATGCCGGTGGTGATCGTGGGTCGTGGCGAGAGCCCGGGCTCGCCCTGCGCGGCCACGGAGCGCGGCTGCCGCGAGCGGATGACCGCCGATCTCGTCGCGTGGGCGGACGGTGACCCGTTCGACCCCGGTCCGGTCTTCGACGCGGGCCTCGAAGTCCCCCCGCCGGACATCGCCTACCGCCACCTCGGCGTGGCCCGGAGCCTCGCCATCGGCGGATCCGGCACGGTCCTGATCTCGGCCGTGGTCCGCCCTGCGACGGTCGCGGCAATCGACCGGGATGCGGCGGCGGCCCTGGCGGCCGGACCCACGCCGGCCGGCCTGGTCTGGTACGTCCGCGGCCTGGAAACCGCCTACGGCCCCGGCCGATACCCGGCCGGCGACTACCCGCCACGCATCCTGTGGGTGCTGGTGGACGAGACGACGGGGGAGCCGCTCACCACGGGCGTCCTGACCCCACCCGACGACACCGCGGCGTTGCCCGCGACGCCCGTTGTGCTGGGTGCCAGCGGCTGACGGTCAGTCCTCGGCGTACGCCACCCGACCGCCCGCCATCACCAGCCGCACGACCCCGCGCAGATCCCGGCCGAGCAGCGGCGTGTTCTTCCCCTGCGAGCGGAGCGCGTCCGCGGAGACGGTCCAGGTGGCAGAGCGGTCGATCACGATGAGATCCGCCGGCTCGCCTTCCCGCAGCCCGGGCGCCACCCCGTGTCGCTCCCCGGGAGCGCCGAGGACCCGGGCCGGGCCCGTGGTCAGCGCCTCGATCGCGCGCGCCAGCGTCACGCCGCCGCCATCCACCGCCGCCAGCACGATGCCGATCGCCGTCTCGATCCCGCTGATCCCATTGCTCGCCCAGCCGAACTCGACGTGCTTGTCCACCTCGGTATGGGGCGCGTGGTCCGTGGCGATCGCGTCCGCGGTTCCATCGGCAAGGGCGGCGAGGCATGCGGACGCGTCCTCCGCGGAGCGCAGCGGCGGATTGACCCGCAGCGCGGCGTCGAACGGGCGGGCGACCAGCGCGCCGTCCGCCCAGGGATCCCGGGCCCGGCCATCCTCGCCCACCGCCTCCCAGGCCCATCGGCGCGCCCCGGCGATCCACTCGTCGGTGAACCCCAGGTGGTGCGGCGTGACATCACAGGTGACTGGCAGACCGGCGGCCTTCCCCGCGCGGACGTGGTCCAGCGAGGCCGCCGTGGACACGTGCGTCAGGTGGAGCCGGGCGCCCGGCACGTCCCGCACGACGTCCGCCAGGATCGCCATCGCCCGCGCCACCGCGCCGGCCTCACCCGCCACGGGCCAGCCTCGGAGGCCCAGCACGGTCGCCACGTAGCCCTCCGACGCCTCGGCGCCCTCCGTCAGGGCGAGGTCCTCGGGATGGTCGATGACCGGCAGGCCGAGGGCCCCGGCGTAGGCGAGCGCATTGCGCAGGATGGGTCCGGAGCGGACCGGGGCGCCGTCGTCGGAGAAGCCCACGGCGCCCGCATCGGCCAGCTCGCCGAGGGCCGCCAGCGTCTCGCCCTTGCGCCCGTGCGTGACCGCGCCGTGGACCAGGACCCGCAACGGGGACCCCGATGCGTCTGCCGCCGCGAGCACCCGGGCCAGCACGGACGGCTCGTCGATCGCCGGCGTCGTGTTCGGCATGAGGCAGACCGTCGTGAAGCCGCCATGCGCCGCCGCCGCGAGACCCGTGGCGATCGTCTCGGCATCCTCGTTGCCGGGCTCCCGGAAGTGCGCGTGCAGATCGACGAGCCCGGGCGCGATCAGCGTCCCGCCGGCCGTGATCCCCTCCCCCGCGGCACCCTCCAGCCAGGTCACCCTCGCCAGCACGCCGTCGATGATCTCAAGCTCGGCCGGGCCCTCGCGCCCGCCTGCCGGGCCCTCGCGCCCGCCTGCCGGTCCCTCGCGCCAATCTGCCGGGTCCACGGCCCAGCCGCGGATCGTCCTCGTCGCCGGGGACCCGACCGTCGTGTCGCTCACGCGCCCTCCCAGCTCTTGGTCCCGGACAGGAGGTACAGCAGTGCCATCCGCACCGCCACGCCATTGGTCACCTGGGCCGTGATCACCGACCGGGGGTCCACCGCCACGTCTGCCGCAATCTCCACGCCCTCGTTCATCGGACCCGGGTGCATGATCACCACGTCGGGCTTCGCCGCGCGCAGGCGTTCGGTGGTCAACCCGAAGCGCGCCGTGTACTCGCGCAGGGACGGCAGCAGGCCGCTCGCCATCCGTTCCTTCTGGATCCGCAGGGCCATCACCACGTCCGCGTCCCGCAGAGCCGCCGAGACGTCCGAGGTCACCGTGAACCGCCGCCCGGCCGCCCCGCGCGCCGCCCAGGCCTCGAAGCCGCGAAGGAGCGTCGAAGGGCCGCACAGCCACAGGTCCGCACCCATCGCCGTGAGCGTCCAGATGTTGGATCGCGCCACCCGCGAATGCAGCGCATCGCCCAGGATCACCACCTTGCGCCCCTCGAGCGAGCCACCGGGGAACCGGGAGCGGATCGTGTACAGGTCCAGCAGCGCCTGCGACGGATGCGCATGCCAGCCGTCGCCACCATTGAGCACCGACCCGCCGAACACCTCCGCGGCGAGGTACGGCGCACCTGACGCGGGGTGGCGCATCACCAGCATGTCTGCGCCCAGCGCCTCGATCGTGCGCACGGTGTCCACGAGGGACTCGCCCTTGGACACGGCCGACGAGGCGGCCGCGATGTTCACCACGTCGGCCGAGAGGTTCTTGGCCGCAACCTCGAAGCTGACGCGGGTTCGCGTGGACGCCTCGTAGAACAGGATCGTCACGCTGGTTCCGCGGAGGGCCGGGACCTTCGGGATCGGGCGGGCGAGAACCTCGTGCATCTCGTCCGCGGTCTGCATGACCAGCTCGAGCTCCGGGCGCGTCAGCCCGTCCACGTCCAGCAGGTGGCGGTGATGCCAGCCGATCGAACCCGAGGATGCCGCGTCGGGGCGGTCGACCTCGGCCGTCATGCTGCGGTACCCCCCGACGAGCGGGCGGCCACCAGGCGCTCGATCTCCACGGCGTCCTCCCCGTCGGTCTCCTCGAGCATCACCCTGACGGTCTCCTCGCGCGATGTCGGTACGTTCTTGCCCACGTGGTCCGCACGGATCGGCAGCTCCCGGTGACCGCGGTCCACCAGCACGGCGAGGCGGATGGCCTGCGGGCGGCCGAAGTCGATCAGGGCATCCATGGCGGCGCGGATCGTGCGGCCCGTGTACAGGACGTCGTCCACCAGGACCACCGTGCGGCCGTTGAGGTCGAACCCGATCGCAGTTCCCTTGACGATGGGCTGCTGCGCAACCAGGGACAGGTCGTCACGGTAGAAGGTGATGTCCAGCGCGCCGACGGGGACGTCCGCGCCCTCGTTCTCGCGGATGGCGGCGGCGATCCGGTGGGCGAGCGGCACGCCGCGGCGCTGGATCCCGACCAGGACGAGCCCTTCGGTGCCCGCCTGCTTCTCGACGATCTCGTGGGAGATGCGGATCGTCGCGCGGCGGACGTCCTCGGCGGCCATGATGCGGCGGCCAGTCATCGGCGGATCCTGCGGCGTCGCACGGGCTCGCTCCTCCTTCCCGGCCTCACGGGGCCACCCGGTCTCACGGGACCGGCCTGGAAATCGAGATGAAGTCTAGCGCTCTCGCGCCCTCGCGGCCGGGCGCCTCCGACGGTCAGTAGATGGACACCTTGACCCAGGTCGTGCCGGACCAGCCGGGGCAGCCGCAGATGGCGAAGAAGTCGGGGCGGTACAGGTCAACCACGCGGATCTTCTTCTGGGGACCGTAGTCGGTGACGGTGCGCTCGATGCAGCCGCCGTCGCCGCAGATCCGGACGACGGTGCCGCGAGGGAGGCGCATCGCGGTGGTGCCGTTGTCGTAGAACGTCGCGTAGCCGGAGATCGTGTACTTCGGCTTCTTCCACGCCTCGCCGGACTTCGTGGACGGCTGGTCCACCTTGGGGCGGGTCGTGGGGGCGGTGGGGGCCGCGCCGGGCTCGGAGAGCGTGTCGGCCGCCGCGAGATACCCCGCCGAGCGGAGCGCGTCGTCGGACACTCCCGGGGCGCGCTGCGCCGGGATCTCCGCGGGGACCACCATCGAGGTGAAAGCTGCCGGCGCCAGGTCCCAGGCAGTCGAGGGGCTCCTCGATCCTGCGGGTCCCGGCAAGCCAGCCAACGCGAACGCGGCGATGAGCGCCGCGGTCGCGACGACCGATCTGCGTCGCATACAGGACGAAGGTACCCCATCGGGCCGGACCCTGCAGTTGCGCCGCGTTTCGGGGGGTCAGCCCGGGATCAGGTCCGTGAGTGAACGCACGACGATGTCGGCGATGTCGAAGTCCGGTCCAGGCAGAACCGGTACCGCGACCACTGTGAGGCCGGCGGCCCGGGCGGAACGGACGCCGGCCGCGGAGTCCTCGAAGGCAACGGCGTCCGCTGGGAGGACACCGAGCCTCGTACAGGCCAGCAGGTACAGGTCCGGCGCCGGCTTGTGGTGCTCGACGTCGTCAGCGGTCACGATGACGGCGAAGGACGACGCGAAGGGTGTGGAGGCCAGGGCGAGCTCGATGAGCGAGCGTCCCGTGTTCGATGCCAGGGCAAGGGGCATCGAAGGTCGCAGCAGCGCCAGCAGGTCGCCCGCCCCTGGCTGAAGGGCAAAGCCTGCCCGGTACTCCTCGGCCGCCAGCTCGATCATCTCGGCGCGCAGCGCGGGGACCGCCTCCTGAGTGAGCTCGAGCCTGGCGGAGTAGGCCGCGATGCTCTGCTCCATCGATCGGCCGACCGTGGCGACGCGGTCCTGATCGGTCATAGCGTGGCCATGGCGCGCGAGGAGCCGCTCCTCGGCACGGCCCCACCCGGGCTCGCTGTCCACCAGGAGCCCATCGAAATCGAACACGGCGCCTCGGAATCGCCCGGGGAGAGCGAGGTGACCGCGCGCCACGACGGTCAGGGCTCGCCGCGGGGATACGCCACCGGGTACATCGCCCGACGTCCCCGGCCGGTGACCACGGCGATGTGCCCCGCGAGTGCCCGATTGAGGTCCTCGTCGTCGGTATCCACCAGCAGCGGCCGACCGCCGAGCGCGGCGAGCTTCTCGGGCGTGGCCACGACGATGACCCGGTCAACGCCGACGGCGCGGATCACGTGGGCGCTGATCTGCTGGTTGCCGCGGCCGAACAGGTACCCCTGTCCACCGATGGGCGTCACGATGATCCGGGCCGCCCGGCCGTCAGCCAGTGCGTCCAGCAGCAGCCGCTCCCCCACGTCCGCGGCCACCAGGGCCCCGTCGCGGACGATGTCGACGCCCAGCAACGTCCCCTCGAACCCGAGGCGTCGGGCGATCCGCCGGGTCGTCGTGCCTGGACCGAGGATGTACGTCGTCCCGGGCTCCATCTCGTCCGCCGCGGCCGCGCCCAGGAGGTCCGCGGTCACATCCTCGCCGCGGCTCCGCACCTTGCCCGCCTGCACCAGCCGTGGGTCGTCCGGCACACGCAGGTAGCCGTACAACCGGGTCGACAGCCGGCCCTCGCGGTAGGCATCCTCATCGACGTCCATGACCTCTGCCTCGCGGATCCGGAGCGCACCGCCCCGCAGGACCGCAACGATGAGATCGCCGGCGGCGCGCGGGTTCACGGCGAAGACCGCCGAGTGGATCTTCACGCCCGCGGGCACGGCGACCACGGAGACGGTCTCGCCCACCGCCTCCACGATGTCGCGGGCGGTGCCGTCGCCGC
Source organism: uncultured Chloroflexia bacterium (assembly GCA_963770795.1). Classification (GTDB taxonomy): domain Bacteria; phylum Chloroflexota; class Limnocylindria; order Limnocylindrales; family CSP1-4; genus CAIXZV01. The sequence continues at coordinate 35,442 of CAVYQR010000007.1, read as the reverse complement.
CCGCGAACACGAGCAGGCCCACGCCGGCATCGCGGAGCGCGACCGCTGCGCGGCGCGTGTCCTCCCCTGTCGTCTCCCGGCCGGCCGGCCGATATAGGATGGATGGCGTGAGGTCTGCCGCGATCACGGCCGTCTCGCCCATCGCACCGGCGCAGGTGAGGATCCCGGGTGGCGCGCCGGCAGCCGCGACCACCATCAGGGCGGCCGTCGCGCGCTCGGCGGCGTGCGGCATCGCGCCAAGTGCGCGGGCACGGCCCGCGATCTCGCGACCGTCCGTGCCCTTGAGCCCGACGCTGCCGCCCATCCCCGCGATGGGATTGACGATCAGGCCGATGACCCTCGTCATCGAGCCTCGTGGCATCCGGATGGCGCCCGCGGTGCCGCCTCCCCCGTCACCGTCCGGCCTCGTCCCGGAGCGCCTCGAACGCCTGCCACGTCATGGCCGGCCGGAAGCCCTCGCGCACCGGCGCCCCCGCCGAGCTGTTGTGGGGTGCGGCAGCGAAGACCCCGGGGTTGTCGTGGGCCTCCTCCACAACGCGTCCGAGCACCTCCGCGAACTCGTCGAGATCCTCCTGCGAGGTGCTCTCCGTGGGCTCCAGCGTGAACGGCTCCGGAATCAGCCAGGGGTGATGGCTGGAGAAGTAGCCCTGCACCCCGTAGTCGATCATGCGGTCGTGGACGCCGGTGGTGTGGATGCCCGTCTCGGCGGACATCTGCTCCCAGCTGTAGCGGGCCTGCTCGAGGCGCCGCGTCGTGTTGGTCTCCGCGAACGAGAGGCTGGATCCCGGGATCGCGAGCACCTTCTCCAGCAGGTAGTTGTTGTTGAGGACGGCCAGGTGGGCCGCGTCGCGCAACCCTTCCGCACCCATCGCGCATACCCACGCGTAGGCCTTGAGCGTGGACCCGATATTGCCGAGGCCCGATCGGACCGCCCCGACACTCAGCGGCCGGTCGTCGTCGAGGTAGTAGCGGGTACCGTCGAACTCGACGGTCGGCCTGGGCAGGTACGGGACCAGCGCAGGCTGGACGCCGGTGGCGCCCACTGCCCCGCCCATGCACCCGTGCGGCACGCCGAAGGTCTTGTGGAGGTTGAACTGGCACATGTCGAACCCGGCGTCCCGCGCCCGGGTGACGCCCAGGATGCTGTTCGCGTTGGCCTGGTCATAGGCGCACAGGCCGCCGGCCTCGTGGACCACGCGGACGTACTCCGCGACCCGCGGGTTGAAGATCCCGGTGTCCTCGGGGTTGGTCATCATTAGGCCCGCGGTGCGCGGCCCGACGGCGGCCTTGAGGGCGTCCAGGTCCGGGATCCCGTCCGGGCCCGGGTAGAGGGTGACGACCCTGTACCCGACGGTCGCGGGCGCAGCCGCGTTGGCGGGGTGCGAGAAGATCGTCGTGATCATCTCGTCGCGCTGGTCGGCCTCACCGCGCGAGGCGTGATAGGCCCGCATCATCAGCGCGTTGGCGAGGATCCCCTGGCTGCCGCCGGCCGGCTGGAAGGTGAACCGCTCCATCCCGGAGATCTCGGCCAGGATCGCGCTGAACCGGTAGAGCAGCTCGAGGATGCCCTGCATGGTCGAATCGTCCTGATCCGGGTGCAGCTCCGTCAGCTTGGGCGAGCGGCTGAGAAGCTCGTTGATGATCGGGTTGTATTTCATGGTCGTCGTGCCCAGGCCGAGGCTGGTCACGACGTTGTTGGCGAGGACCATCTGCGAGAGCCGCGTGTAGTGGCGGACGACCTCGGGCTGCGAGAGTTCGGGGAGGGCCGGCGGCGCGGCACGGAGCAGGTCGGCCGGGGCCGAGGCGAGCACGTCGCCCGCTTCGGCTCTGATGGCCGGACCGGCGTCGGGCAGGAGCACCCCGCGCCGGCCGGCGCGCCCGGTGTGCATGACAAGGGGCTCCTGCCAGGCTGCCTGGTGGAACCGCTCACGAAGCTGGCCCTGTCGTCGCTTGGCGGTCATCGGAGGATCTCCCCCAGGGCAGCGACCAGCCGGTCGATGTCCTGCTGCCGGTGGATCTCGGTCACGCAGTAGAGAGCGGCCCTGCCCAGGTCGGGGAAGTCGGATGTGAGGTCCTTGCCGCCATAGATCCCGCGCTCGCGGAGCGCAGCATTGATCTCGGCCACGGACAATGGCGTGGCTTCAAATCGGACGACGAACTCCTTGAAGTGCGTCGCGTCGAAGACCGGCACCGTGACGCCGGGGAGCCCGGCGAGCCTCGCCCGGGCATAGGCGCCGCGTTGCATGATCGTCTCGCCCAGGTCCCGCATACCCTGTGGGCCCATCAGCGCAAGGTAGGCGCCGGCAACGATCGCCCAGATCGTCTGCGCCGTCCCGGCGAAGTCGTGGGACTCGGCGCGAAGCCCGTAGGAGATGCTCTCGAAGTTCGCCCACTCGAAGACGTACTCGCCCTCGTGCACGGTGGGCACGATGCTCACCAGCAGCGTCGGGCAGGTCGCGATGTACCGGTCTTCATGCGGCGTGGCGATGAACCCCGCGTTGCCGCCGCCCGCGGTCATGTGGATGCCCAGGGGCTGGAGATCACCGCACGCGATGTCGGCACCGTAGTCCCGGGGGCCGGCCAGCACTCCGAGCGAGCTCGGGTCCACGCCGACCACGAACAGGGCGCCGGCTCCGTGCGCAACCTCCCCGATGGTCGGGGCCGCGGGCTCCAGGAAGCCCAGGTACGACGGCACCTCGAGGTAGACCGCGGCAGTCTCGGACGACACCGCCGCCCGGAGAGCATCCAGGTCCAGCGCACCGGTCGCCGGGTCATGGCCGACCAGGTGGATCGCAGCCGTCGGGCCGACGATCGTCCGGATCTCGCGCAGCCGGATCGGGGCGATCGAGGCGGGCACCACCACCTCGTGGCGCCCGGTGATCTGGATCGCCATGATGAGGGAGCTCGCCGCGGCGGTCCCCCAGTCGTATGTCGTGGTGCTCACCATCTGCATGCCGGTGAGCTCGCCCATCATGCTCTGGAACTCGAACTGGGCCTGGTAGCTGCCCAGCATCGAACGCTCGCCGTCGTGATAGGCGGTGATGAACTCACCCCGTGATGCAACCTCGTCACAGACGGCCGGGATGTAGTGCGGCCAGCAGCCTCCGCCCAGGAAGCTGAGCACCTCGCTGGTGGGCCTGTTGACGGCAAGCAGCTCCTCGACGTGACGCCGCAGGTCGTACTCGGACATCTGCGGGCCCGGCAGATCCAGCAGCCTGCCCAGCCGGATCGCCGGCGGGATGACGTCGTAGAGCTCGTCGGTCGTGGCAGCCCCAACGGCGGCGAGCATCTCGGCCTCGATGCCCGGGGCCGAGTTGGGGATGTACGGGTAGACCGACCTTGCTGCGGGGTCACCCATGGAGTCGTCCTCCTGCTGGTTCGATGCTCGAAGGGACGCCGCTGCCGTGCCTAGCCCATCCACGCTCCACCGTTCACGTCGATCGACGCGCCGGTGACGAAGTCGCTGTCCGGCGAGGCGAGGAAGATGGCGATCCGGGCGACATCCTCCGGAGTCTCGAGGCGCCCGAGCGGCGTGTCCTCGACGTACAGCTGCCGGACCTCATCCGGCGTGAGGCCGCGCAGCTCCGCCTCCCAGCCCGCCTCGTTGTCCTGCATCGGGGTCACGACGTAGCCCGGGCAGATTGCGTTGACCGTGATCCCGGACGGCGCCAGCTCCGCGGCCATCGCCTGCGTCAGGCCGACCACGGCGAACTTGCTGGCGACGTAGTGCGGGAGGAAGGCGACATCCCCCTTTCTGCCGGCCATGGACGCGGTGTTGATGATCTTCCCGCCGCCGGCATCGATCATGTGGCGCGCCACGACCTGGGAGCAGTTGAAGACACCCTTGGCGTTGATATCCATGTTGAAGTCCCAGTCGCGCTCGGTGAGCTCGAGGAACCGCCCCATGGTGCTGACGCCCGCGTTGTTGTGCCAGATGTCGATCCGCCCCAGTTGCGCCACGATGGCTTCGATGACGGCGGGGATGGACGCCCGATCCGTCACGTCAAGGGTGAAGGCGCCCGCGCGACCGCCGCGCTCCGCGATCAACCTCGCGACGGCCTCGGCCCGGTTGCCGATGTCGGTGACGGCGACGATCGCTCCCTCGGCCGCATACGCGAGCGCGCATGCCCGCCCGATCCCGGAGCCACCCCCGGTGATGCCGATGACCTTGTCCCGAAGGCGCATCTGATCCTCCTTGTCGATCCAGCCCCCGGCGCGCCGGATCAGCCCGAGAGTCCGCCCCGCACCGCGTCGGCGGCGTCGACCAGCCGTCGCACGCGCGCTGGGTCGACAGCGTTCCAGGTGTTCGCATCGACCTTGAGGCTGCTGCCGACGATCACCCCGTCGGCGTGCTGCAGCGCCTCGGCCACGGTGTCCTCGCGGACACCGGTGTTGGCGATCACCGGCACGCCACGCGCCGCGACGCGAGCCTCCTGCAGCTCCGCGAGGTCATACGCGACTCCCGCCGCTGGCCCGGAGATCAGGAGCGCGTCGAAGCCGAAGTAGGCGGCCCCACGGGCACGTGAGGCAACATCCCGGCCGGACAACGAGCGGGCGAACTCGGGCGCCACGTTTGCGAACAGGGCGCAGGACCCGATCCCGAGGCGCGTGCGGTAGGCGAAGATGGCCGCCGGGTCCGGGGCGAGCATGCCCATGTCGGTGTCGAACATCCCGGTGAGCACCTCGCGGATCCACGACGCGCCGGTCGCGGCCGCAACGGCGAGTGACGCATACGGGTCCCAGAGGACGTTGACGCCGAAGGGCACCGAGAGGTCTCGCTGCGTGGCGGTGACGATCGCCGCCATGTAGGCCGGGATCTCCGGGCCGACGCTGGTGGCATACGGGAGATCGGCCTCGTTGCAGTACATGACGCCGTCGATGCCGCCACCCTGCAGGGCATCGATATCCCGACGGACTCCGTCGACCACGTCGGCGAACGGCGTGCCGGGGCAGCGCGGCTGGCCGGGCGACGCCGGCAGGTGCACCATCCCGATGATGGGCTTGGGGCGCGAGAAGATCCGGCTGAGCGCGTCCACCAGTTCCCAACCTCCCGATAGGGGTCCCGTCCCGGCGCGGTGACGTCGGACGTCTATGGGACAGTTTGTAACACACGTGATGTGAAAACAAGTCCCTTCCGACGTTGACAGAGCGTGAGGGACTGTGAGATCGTCCCGATCAGGCGGAGGGGTCTACGCCAGGTGATGCCGATGGCGTCGCGACCACGAGTTCAACGCGCGAGAGGGAACACTCTTGAGCCATCGCCGACGCTCCCGCGGGGTCGGTAACCAGTCGCGAGACGCGATCGAGGGGGCACACGACACACGGGGCCGCCACACCGGCCTTCGACCCGTCGGCGAGGATGATCGTGCGCTCCGCGCGCTCGATCATGCGCCCGCTGAGGTCGGCCTGGGCCGGATCCAGGTCGGTCACCCCGGCTCGCCGGGAGATGCCCGCAGCACCGAGCACGGCCGTGGTCGCGTGGAAGCGGTCGATCCCTCGCTCTGCCAGGGCACCGGTCTGGGACAGCTCCTCGCCGGCCACCAGACCGCCCGTGGAGACCACCCGGATGCTGCGCGAGGCCAGCAGGCTCGCGTGGGCAAGCGATGGCGTCACAACCGTGACACCGAGGTTCGCCGGCAGGAACTGGGCGAACTGCGCAACGGTGGAGCCGATGCCCAGGAAGATCGTCTCGCCGGGCTCGATCAGCGCCACCGCGCACCGACCGATCAGCCGCTTCTCCATGGCGTGGGTCAGCGCCCGCCTGCCGAGCATGAGATCGAAGGATCGCGTCAGGTGAGCCGTCGCCCCTCCGCGTACGGTCCGCAGGTAGCCCTCCGCGACCAGCTGCTTGATGTCGCGCCGGATTGTCATAGGCGACACGCCCAGCTCGCCGGCCAGGCTGGCGTAGTCGATCGATTGCTCGACGGCCACGCGCTCGAGGATGCGGTGATGGCGGTCGACGGCCAGCAGTGGGCGTTGCATGCGCTAGAGAGTGACGCGTCACGTCGCTCGCGGCAAGCCGCTCCCGCCGGCGCGACGGCATGACGACCCTGTCCGCCACTGCGGTCGCCCGCCAGCGTCCGGTGCGCCGGCATCGCCGGCGGCCCCACCTAGGACGGATCCTGGCCCACGTCGCGTTGATCTGCACGTCCCTGGTGATCCTGCTACCGCTGCTGTGGATCGCACGGACGTCGATCGTCTCCCGGCGCGAGGCATACCTCATTCCCCCCAACTTCGCGGCGGCGCTCAACCTCGACAGCTGGAGCTACATCCTTGAGGACCAGAACTTCACCAGCTTCTTCGTCAACAGCCTCGCGGTCAGCCTCGGCTCGGCTGCGGTCTCGCTGCTGATCGGGGTGCCGGCCGCCTACTCCATCTCCCGCTGGCGCACGGGCGGACAATCCATTCGCATCGGGATCCTGGCAACGCAGATCCTGCCGCCCATCACGCTGGTGATCCCCGTGTTCATCGTGGCCAGAGAGCTAGGCCTGCTCAACAACCAGGCCATGCTGGCGGTCATGTACCTGTCGTTCAGCCTGCCGTTCGTGGTCTGGATCCTCACTGGCTTCTTCCAGGGACTCCCGACCGAGGTGGAGGAGGCAGGCCTGGTAGACGGCGCCACCAGGCTGCAGGTACTGCGTCTCATCGTGATCCCGATGGCAACGCCCGGGCTGATCGCCGCAGGAGTGTTCAGCTTCGTGCTGGCATGGAACGAGTTCCTGTTCGCGTTCATTCTCACGGGCATCGAGTCGCGCACGCTGCCGGTCGCGCTGACCGGCCTCATCACCCAGGCCGGCACCCAGATCGGGCCGATGGCGGCCGGCACCGTTCTCATGAGCGCCCCCGTCATCGTCCTGACCTTCCTGGTCAAGAAGTACCTGGTGACCGGGCTCACCTTCGGTTCCGTCAAGTAGGGTCCATAGCGCGCCGGGCGCGCACAGCGGAGGAGGTCGCAATGAACCAGCCAACGCACGGCCAGACGACCGGTCGGGGAGGCCATCGCCGCTTCCTCGCGATCGGCTTGATGGCGGTCTTCCTCGTCTCGGGCTGCGGTTCGAGCGGCGGGGCTACCCCGTCGGCCGCGAGCGGTGACAAGCCGTTCGCCGGCACCACCCTGAACATGCTGATGGAGGACCTGACCGAGACGCACTACATTGCCGACCTCCTGCCCGATTTCGAGGCCAAGACCGGGATCAAGGTGCAGTTCGAGCAGGTCCCGTACAGCAACATGTACGAGAAGCTCGTCCCGCAGCTCAGCGGACCGGAGGGATCCGGCACCTACGACGTCGTGGCGGTGGACTACTACTGGCCGGGCGAGTTCGCCCGCTCCGGCTGGATGCTGCCGCTCGATGACATGATCGCGAAGGACAACACCGACCTGTCCGGGATCATCCCGGCGTTCTTCGACGTGAACGGCATCGTCGACGGCAAGACCTACTACGTCCCGTACTTCCCCTACCCGATGGGCATCGTCTACAGGAAGGACCTCAACATCCAGGTCCCGGCGACGATGGAGGAGCTCGTCAGCTACGCCAAGAGCCTCAAGACGGCCGAAATCTATGGGGCCGCCATGCAGGGTGCCCCGACGGACCCGATCGCAATGGAATGGCTCAACTTCCTGTTCGCCAACGGCGGCGACCTGTACGCCGAGGACCTCAAGACCCCGACGGTCAACAACGAGATCGGCCTCCTGGCGCTCAACCAGTACCTCGACATGATGGACAACGCCGCCCAGACGGGCGCCGCCGGGGCCAACCTCGATGACGCCAGCAACACGTTCGCCCAGGGCAAGGCCGCGATGATGGTCACCTACGTGACGATCTTCTCGGGCTTCTTCCAGGATCCGGAGAACTCGTCCGTCGTGGACAAGTGGGACGTCGCGGCGATGCCCGGCACCCACCAGGGCAACGTGGGAGTGTGGTCGTTCGGTATCCCGAAAAGCTCCAAGAACGCCGGCGCGGCGTGGGAGTTCATCAAGTGGGTCACCGCCGAGGACGTCGCCCGCCAGCGAGCCCTCAAGGGCGGGTCTCCGGCCTACACCAGCTTCTACACCGACCCGGAGATCCTGGCGCTGTTCCCGTACCTGACCAAGGCGCTGGACATTCTCAACAACGGAAAGGGACTGCCGCTGATCACCAAGCAGCAGGACCTGGTCGCGACCCTCGGCCGCGAGCTGTCCGAGGCCGCCAGCAAGCGCAAGACGCCCCAGGAGGCCCTGGATGCGATTGCCGTGAAGCTGACCGAGCTCGCCGACCAGTAGCAGGCGAGCTGAGATCGTGACACCGGGGGCGCGGGATCGGTTCCGCCGGCTCCTTGCCCCCGGCACGGCTCTGCATGTGATGCACCGATGACCAGCACCCGCATGCCCGGCGACCGCCGCCGCGGGATATCCATGCGCTGGCGCATGCTCGTGCCGCTCTTCGTCGCGCTGCTGCTGGTCGATGGATTCCCGCTGGTCTATTCGGCCGTCGGGAGCCTCCAGCGGTTCCTGCTGTCGGGCACCGACCTGTCCCGTCCGTTCATCGGCCTGGACAACTACATCGCGTTCGCGACGAGCGATGCGTTCCTGAACGCGGCCACGGTCACGCTGGTCCTGGCAGCCTCGGTCGTGACGCTGGAGACGTTGATCGCCTTCGGGCTCGCGTACCTGCTGACGCTGCCGAACCTCCGGTTCCGCGGCATCTACCTGCTGATCGTGATGGTGCCGCTGCTCCTGAGCCCGGTCGCGGTCGGCCTGTCCTGGCGCCTGATCCTGCACCCGGACCTCGGGATCCTCAACTGGTTGCTGGGGCTTGTCGGCATCCCCAAGATGGCCTGGCTGGGCGACGTCAACCTCGCGCTCCCCACGATCATCGCCGTGGATGTCTGGCACGAGACGTCCGTTCTGATCCTGATGTTCTACGCCGGTCTGTCCTCGCTGCCCCTGGAGCCCATCGAGGCGGCCAAAGTGGACGGCGCCAGCGGCCTGCAGAGCCTCCGCCACATCACCGTGCCGCTCATGGTCCCGATCATCGTGGTCGCCGTGCTCATCCGGCTCGTGTCCGCGGTGAAGACGTACGACCTCATCTACATCCTGACCCGCGGCGGGCCGGGCACGAGCACGGAGACCATCAGCTATCTGATCTGGCGCACCGGCCTGGCCGGGCCACTGAACATCGGGCAGGCGGCGGCGGGCTCGATCATCCTGTTGTTCGTCATCGTCGGGCTGACGGTCCTGCTGCTGCGCGCGACCGATCGCCTCGCGACCCCGAACTAGCCGCCGCCGACATGGCGCCCCGTGACGTGAGGCCCGAGCCCGACGATCCTGCATGGATCGAGGCGCTGGTCACCGTGGACGTCGCCACGTCGGGGGCGCGGGCAGCCGCGTTCGATCTTGAGGGTCGTCGCCGGCTCGAGACCCGTCGTTCGTACCCGTCAACGGCGCCACACCCCGGCTGGTCCGAACAGGATCCCCGCGCCTGGCAATCCGCCGCGATCGGCGCGCTGGGCGACCTCGTCCGCCGACTCGGGCCCCATCGCCGGGTGCTGGGCATCGGCCTGACTGGCCAATGCCCCACGATCTGCCTGGTCGACGCACGGGGGCGGCCAATCGGGCCCGGCCTGATGTACCGCGACAATCGGGCGGAGGTTGAGGCCGCGGCCATTCGCGAGCGCTTCGGCGACGAGTGGATCCACGAGCGGACGGGGCACCTTCCTGCCGCGTTCCACATCGCCCCCAAGCTGCTCTGGATCCGGGACCACGACCCGGCCTGGTTGCGGGCGGCGTCCCTCGCGCTTCAGCCGAGGGACCTCGCCGCACTTGCCCTCACCGGGGAGGCGGCAACCGATGGCAGCCACGCCGCGGCGACCCTGGCGTTCGGACTCCGGGCCCGGACGTGGGACGCCGAGCTGATCGATGGCCTTGACCTCCCAGCCTCGCTCTTCCCGCCCGTCCGGGACTCCTGGGAGGTCCTCGGAACGGTCCGTCCAGCACTCGCCTCTCGGCTTGGCCTCCCCGCGAGCACGCCGGTCGTGCTCGGCGGCGCCGACAGCCAGGCCTGTGCGCTTGGCGCGGGTGTCGTCAGTCCCGGACCGGTGAGCGAGATGGCAGGGTCCTCGACCTGTCTCAACGCCGCCCTGCCGGAACCGATCGCAGAGCTCCTCGTGACGCACTACCCCCACGTGGTGCCGGGCATGTACACCACCGAGACGGGGATCAACACGACGGGGCTCGCCGCCGCCTGGGCCGCCGACCTCCTCTACGGCGGCCGCCAGGGGCACGCCGGGCCGGCCGACTACGTGCGGCTCGACCTCGAGGCGGGCCGCGTGCCTCCCGGATCGGACGGCGTTCTTGCGATCCCCGTCCTCGGCGACGGCGAACGGACCGACCCCGACCTCCGGGCCGCATTCACCGGGATCTCCCTGCGCCATGGACGCGCCGCGCTGGCCCGCGCGATGCTCGAGGGAGTCGCCTACACGATCAGGGCTCATCTGGCGCTGCTGGTGGACGGGGGCGCCCCGGTCACGGAGCTTCGTGTCTCCGGGGGCGACTCCCGCCTCGAGACATGGAACCGGATCAAGGCGGACGTGACGGGGGTGCCGGTGACCGTGGTCCCCGGGGACGCCGCCGTCACCGGGGTCGCGATGCTCGCCGGGATCGGCGTCGGGGTCTATCGGGATGCCGACGAAGCCATCGCACGGTGCCTGCATCTTGGCGACCGGTTCGAGCCGGACCCGGATGTGAGGGCCATCTACGAGGACCGGTACGCCGAGTTCCGGGCGCTGATGGGGGCGGACGTCGCCCGGACCTGAGCCACGTCATTGCCGGGACGGACCCTGCAGTTGGCGCCGCGTATCAGCGGACGACGGTTACGCCGGAGTCGGTATCCAGCTCCAGGTGGTTCACGTCGCGACCCGACCAGACGGCGACGTGCACCGCGGTCTCCCCGCCCTCGGCGGGTGCCGACCAGGCCAGGCGGCCGGGCCGGAGCGAGAAGCCACCGAAGGCCGGAGCGGCGTCCACGAGGGGATTGTCGAGATCCACCCGGCCGGTGTCAGGATCCACGGCGTAGAGGCTGAGAGTACCGGCCTTGCCGGCCTTCTCCGTCGTCGTCCACACGCCCAGCACGGTTCCGGCAGCATCCCAGTCGACGTCCCAGTCGGTAATCGGTCCCGTGGCCAGCGTCTGCGAGTCCTGGGCGCCGTCGGGCCAGGCGGCAAGGACGAGGCGGCCCTCGTCGGGGACGGGGGTGACGCCGCCATCGGCGAGCATGATGCTGCCGTCCCACCACGTCGCGGTGCGGCCGTCGGGGCCGATCGCCGGGCGCCAGACATGGCCCTCGCCAACCGCGCTCTCGGAGCCGTCGGTGAGGTCCAGCAGCACGGTCGCCGGCTTGCCATCGGCCACACGGCTGACCAGCAGGTTCCCGCCCAGCCAGCCCGCGAGCACGGAGGCGTGATCGGTCGTCACCGCGCTGGCCTGGGTGTCACCCACGGTCCAGACGTAGACGTCGGGCCCGGCCGAGCCGTCCGCGGGACGAGCGGTGAACGCGAAACTGGATTCGTCCGGCGAGTAGGCGGCAGTTCCGCCGACCACGATCACGTCCCGTGCGATCTCGAGCGGACCGTCCGGCGTGACCGAGACGGCGATCGAGGGCGTGGGTCCGTCGGGCGGGGTCGGGGATTCCTCGGGCGAACCGGTCGGGGGTGGCGTCGTCGCCGGGGAACTGCTCGGGTCGGCGGAGGAGACGGCAACCGAAGGGTCGGGGGTGGCGGTCGCGGGCGGGTCCGTGGCCCCTGGATCGGCGGTCGGGGCAGGTGTGTCGGTCGGAGCAGGTGTGTCGGTGGGGGCAGGTGTGTCGGTGGGGGCAGGTGTGTCGGTGGGAGTCGGCGCAATGGAGGGAGTGGGCGTGTCGGTGGGGGCGGGCGTCGCCATCGACACGACGTAGACGCCACCGACGCCGTCGCCACGGTCCACGACCACCAGGCGTGCCCTCGAGGGCGAGATGATCCCGTCGAGGTCCGCCGAGCCCGACAGCGACGCGGTGGTCGTGACGTCGAACGAGGACGAGATCCCGCAGGCCTCAACGCCCGTGGGACAGACCTGGTCCACGCGGCGGGTCAGCACCCGGACGGTACCGTCCTCGCCCCTGGTGAGCACCTGGACGTCGGTTGCGGCCACGTTGATCGGCGTGGGCATCGGCACGTCGGCTTCGATCGTGCTGCCCGGCCCGATCGTGCCGCCAGGGAAGAGGCTCCCGCCGTTGAGCAGGCCCGCGCCCACCACGATCACAACGGCCATGAGGCCGGCAACCGGCAGCGGGGAGACGTTCCTGAGGCGGCCACCGAACCGGCGCCCGCGGCGGGTGCCCTGGGCATCCATGACAGCAGCCGTGCGTGCCCACAGGTCCCGCGGCGGCTCCGGAAGGTCCACGCGGCTCGCGCGGAGAGAGAGGTGCTGTTCGCCATATTCGGCGGCGACCGCGGCGCAGTCCGCACAGGCGGCCAGGTGGTCCTCGAGCCAGGTGAGATCACCGGCCTGCAGGGCCTCGTCCACGCGGGTCGCCGCCAGCTCGCGGGCCCGATCGTGGCCTGTTGCACCGGTGCCGCGCGTGAGGCGCCCGTTCACGTTCGGGTCTCCCGGCGCGGCTGAGCAGCCGCATCCTGGTCCGCGTCCGCCTGCCGCTCCACGGCAAGCGCCTGGCGAAGGCTCTCCCGGGCGCGGGTGAGGAGCGCGCGCGCGGCCACGTGGCTGACACCCAGCGCCGCCGCCAGCTCCACGCCCGTGAGGTCGTGCAATTCCGCAAGGAGGAGCGCCGCCCGCTGGCGCTCGGGAATTCGCGCCAGCGCTCGCTGGAGGTCGCCGGAGAGGCGGGTGTCCATCACCAGGTGCTCGGCGGACGGCGTGGAGTTGCGGGTCTCGCCGACAAGCGGAATGAAGCGCACGATCCGGCGTCGGCGAAGGTCGTCCAGGGCGACCCGGTGGGCGATCTGGTAGAGCCACGCCCGTGCGTTCTCAGGCTTCTGCAGCGAGTCGTACGCGCGGTAGGCCTTGACGAAGGCGTCCTGGGTCAGGTCGGCAGCCAGCTCCGGGTCACGGAGCATGCGCAGCAGGTAGGCGTAGATCTCCTGCTGGTGCTTCGCGAACAGCTCCTCGACGAAGCGGTACGCGTCGTCGCGGTCCCAGCCACCGCTCACGGTGAGGCCCACGGGGAGGACCCGTCGCTGTTCGAGATCGAAGGGATGGGCTGCCACGTGTGCCTCGGTGGGGATTGACGATGGGGCACCACGAACGAAGCCTGAGCGTCCCGATCGGTTGTGACGGTGTCGGTGTCCACCGTGTGACGGCGACCCCCCGCCCTTGTCATCGGATCGGGTGCTCCAGGGGGGCCTCCGTCCCCGGGCCGGAGCGCAGCTCGTCCACGGCGTCCTCGGGCGACACGGGGTTGACGGGAAGACCGGTGCCCAGCTCCAGGCCGGCGATCTCGCGCAGGCGGGGATGGATCTCCCAGTGCCAGTGGTAGGTCGCGTCCACCTGCTCCTTCAGCGGGGCCGTGTGGAGGACCAGGTTGTAGGGCGGCCCGTCGAGACTGGCCGAGAGCCGTCCCAGGACCTGGCGCAGCGCCTCCGCCGTGGCGGCGATGTCCGGATCCGCGGCGCGGGCGAAGTCCGCATCGTGACGGCGCGGCACCACCCAGACCTCGAATGGCGAGCGGCTCGCGTACGGCGCGAAGGCGACCGCGTGGTCGTCCGCGTAGAGAAGGTGGTCGGGCCTGCGGACCTCCTCGCGGACGAGGCGGCAGTACGGGCACTCACCCTCCCGGATCAGGAAGCGAGCGGCGCCGCCCAGCTCCTCGGCGACCCGGTGCGGGATCTGGGGGAGGTCGTAGAGGTCGAAGCACAGGTGGTTGGTCCGGGCGCCGGCCTGTGCGCCCCAGTTCTGGACGATCTGGAGGTGCTGAGTCTGGTTGGCCGCGCGAGCCACGTGGATCTCGTCCCGGCACCGGGCAAGCAGGCCCTCGATGGTTGCGCTGCCCACGGCGTGGAGCGCCCGGTGCTCGCCCGGCGGCGCCACCACGGTCCGCCACGAGCCTGAGGCCCGGGCGTCCGAGATCGTGACCTGCGCCACCGAGGCCCCGCGCGCATGCGCCTCCTCCTCCGTGCCCGCGACGGTGAACGCGAAGTCCTTGAGGGTCCGCAGGCGGATCCCCTCCCCGGCCGGGAGGCGGCAGTTGAAGCAGTCCCCGCGATCATCGATCGGGAGTGCAGGTGTCGCAAACCGCTCGCGCTCGAAGGTCCGGTCCACGACCGTCGCGACCCACCAGCCGGCGATCGCATCCTTGCGCAGCTCGAACAGGCCCTGGCTCACCGCGGGCCACCCGAGGCCGGCACCGCGCCGACCAGGCGCTCCAGGGCCGCGCGCTCCGCGACGGGGTCCGCGTCGGGTGGCAGCGCACCTTCGAGCGTCGTGGCAAGGCGGGAGGCGAGAGCCCGGGCGAAGACCGTGGACGCACGGGCGACGCTGGCAGTGGACGGGGGCTCGTCCCGGCGGCCCAGCTCCGACGCGATGGAGGCGGAGGTGAGCCCCGGCATCCCGCACGGGTCGATGAGACCGAAGTCGGCAAGATCCACGCTCACGTTGAGCGCGATGCCGTGGTACGTCACGCCACGCTCCACGCGCAGGCCCAGGGCCCCGATCTTCCGCGGGTGCGGGCCATCCGGGGTCACCCAGCAGCCCGGGTGACCCTCGCGGCGGCCGGCCGTGACACCGAACGCGGCGCACGTATCCGAGAGCGCACCCTCCAGGGCCCGGACGAGGGGACGGAGCAGGAGCCCACGATCCGCCAGGCGGACGATCGGGTACCCGACCAGCTGGCCGGGGCCGTGGTAGGTCACCTCTCCGCCGCGCTCCACGCGCAGGAGCTCGATGCCGCGCTCCTCCAGCAGGGACACGGGAGCCAGGACGTGGCTCTCGTCGGCGCCGCGGCCGAGGGTCAGGACCGCCGGGTGCTCCAGGAGCAGCAGCCGGTCCCCTATCCGGTCCGCCGCCCGTGCCGCCGCCAGGCGCTTCTGGAGATCCCACGCGTCCCGATAGCCGACGCGCCCGAGCCAGTGCGCCGCAAGCGGGGCGCCTGGGGTCGCCGTAGGCTCGTTGGGGCTGGCCTCCATGTGCTGCACGATAGCAGCCGGGGCTGCGCCCGCACTCGGGCTGCTAGGCTGGCCTCAACCCGCCGGCCCCAGCCAGGGCAGACGGGCGAGGACCCGGAGGTGTCGGAACCACTTCCGGGTCCGTTTGCATCCGCCGTCAGCCGCGGAGCGCGAACCACATCACGGGGATGAGGCGGTCCGGGCGGCGGTCCCCCTCGAAGCGGACGAGGTGAGGCACCACCCGGTGGGCGGTCCGGTGACCGGCGAACCAGATCGGCTTGGGCCAGGCGCGGAACGGCGAACGGACCACGGTCTTCTCCACCCGCTCGAACATCAGCGGGTTGTGGACGAAGCCGACCCCGGAGCCGATGTCCGATCTCCGGTTGCCGGGATACGCGCCCCAGGGCGTGATCCCCAGCCCGTACCCGATGGCGGACCAGTGGTTGAGCGAGACCGTCCCGTACCGCAGATCGTCGATCGCGCGCTCGATGGCAGGGCCCGTGGCCGCGTCCTTCGCCGTCCTCGGGTCCACGATCAGGGTGGCGTTCAGCGTCCCCCACAGCGTTTCGTTCGCGAAGCGCACCGCCCTCTCCAGGAAGGTGGCGGTGTCCGGGGCCTCGATCGGGGTCTCGGCCGTGACGCTGCAGAAGGCCTCGACGCGGTAGCACGGGTCCCCCACCGCGTCCGGTGACAGGTCCGGGATCAGCATCCAGGGCAGGTGTCCCTCGCCGGCGTCGCCGAAGCGCTCCGCCTCCGGGTGGATCTCGCCAAAGGCCGCGTACCGCTCGCGGGCGCCCGGGTAGTAGGCGAGGCGGGTGGGCAGCGCGGTCAGCCGCGCACGGATCCGGTCCATCAGGGCCGTCCGCTGCGGCCAGCCGGCCGCCGTCACGATGACCCGCGACGTCGTGCAGTTGAAGCCCGCGTTGTTGGTGAGCATCGTGACGATGTTCTCGGCGTGGTAGTCCAGGTCCGACGGGCTCCAGCGCCCCGGGACCACGATGATCGGCGTGAGGTTGCCCAGCTCCGCCGTGAACGGCTTGTGGAACACCGGGTCGTCGCGGCGCCTGCGGTCCGCGCCTTCGTGACCGGTCCCGAAGACGATGGCGTCGTAGGTCCGGTCGGCGCCCGTGATGTGGAGCGTGTCCACGCCCGGGTGGTGCGCGAGGTGACCACCCTGCTCCGCGTCCCCGTGGACGATCCGCAGCACGCCGGCCCGGACCAGCGGCGCGAGAGCCGCCGCCTGGACGTCGTCCAGGTGGGCCATGACGGGGTGCATCTTGAGGACCACCACCTGGAGCTCCACGAACAGCTTGTGGAGCACGTCGAGCGGGCCGATGGACGAGGCGTTGCCGCCGCCGAGCACCAGGCAGACGCGCCCGGCCGGCGCATCCAGGTAGGGCGTGGCCATCGTGGACGGCAGCGTCTCGGCCGTGACCGAGCGGTCCATCCAGACGTCTGCGTGGGTTCCGATGTACGTCGCGCGATCAACAAGGTCCGTGGGGAAGACGCGCGCCGTCACGCGCCCGTCCGGCTGCGTCCGCACCGGCCCGGGGATCCGTGGCACGCCGAGGTGGGCGATGGCCCGGATCGCGTTCCGGTGGAAGCGGGCGCCACGCAGGAAGATGTACGGCCCGACGATGGCCTCCTCGGCCGAGTCCGGGCCGGCCGGGTCAAGTCCCTCGTGCAGGGAGGCGCGCTCCGTCCAGCGGTCCGCTACCGGGAGCGTGGCCAGGATCACCTCGTCCAGGAGCCGGATCCGGGCCTCCGGCGTGGCCCTCGCCCAGCCGTCGGCCGCCGCCCGGAGGTCCAAGACGGCCGCGTCAAGCTCGGCGATCGAGCTCGCGTCCGGGACCGGCAGGCGCGGGACGTACGGGTGCGGACCCGCAGGGATGACCGGGGCCGCGGGGATGGCCGGGGCCGAGGACGGGACAGTCGTGGACACGGGTTGCGGGCACCTCGGCATGGACGATCTGGGCGGCTCATCTTCCGGAACGGGCTGGATGGCCCTGTGATCTGCGTCTATGATGCCCCCTGTCGGCGGAACCGAGCGGGGGCGGAACGCGCGGACCGTGGCTGCGTCCGTGGTCATGCGAAGGAGGAGGAGGAGCGTTCATGGGACTTCGTGTGCGATCTGTCGTCGGCGTGCTCGCGGCAATCACCCTGGTCAGCGCCTGCGGCGGCAGCGACCCAACCACGGCACCTACGTCGGCGCCCACCGCCGGGGCCGCCTCGTCGGCGGCGCCGGGTACCTCTGAGCTCTGCACCAACCCGACGGTGCCGGAGGGCACGACGCTCACCATCTCGTCCTACGGCGGCGCCTACCAGGAAGCCCAGCGAAAGGCATGGTTCGAGCCCTACGCCGCTGCCACCGGCATAACGATCATCGAGGACGAGGATTCGGCGAACGCCACGATCAAGTCGCAGGTCGAATCCGGACAGGTCACCTGGGACGTCGTGGACGTTGGCAATGACTTCGGTCTCGAGGGCAACGCGGACATCCTCGAGCCGCTGGATTACAACCTGATCCCCAAGGACGAGATCCTGCCCGGCTTCGCGGACACCTACCGCATCGCCGCCATCACCTATGGCATCGTGATGGCCTACCGCACGGACAAGTTCGACTCCGTCCCGCAGGGCTGGGCCGATTTCTTCGATCTCGCGAAATTCCCGGGCAAGCGCGGCCTGTACGACTACTCGACCGGTGGCGTACTGGAGCTGGCGCTCCTGGCCGACGGAGTCGCGCCCGCGGACCTCTACCCGCTCGACGTGCCCCGTGCCCTGGCCAAGCTCGACACGATCAAGGACTCCATCGTCTGGTGGTCCAGCGGAGCCAAGAGCCAGGAGCAGATCGGCGCCGGCGAAGTCGTGATGTCCCAGATGTGGAACGGCCGCGCCTGGTCGGCCAAGAACGTCGACAGCAAGCCGGTCGAGGTCCAGTGGAACCAGCAGTTGCTCGTCGCCGACTACTGGGTCGTGCCGAAGGGCACCCCGAACAAGGACCAGGCCATGCAGTTCATCGCCTGGGCATCGTGCGCCAACAACAACGCGAACGTCTCGAAGTACATCTCGTACGGACCGCCCAACAAGTTCGCGGTGCCTGACCCTGCCATGGCCCCCGACCTGGCCGTGTCCAACATCAACGACACCACGGCAACCATGAACGACGCGTGGCTGATCGAGAACACGGACACCCTCGACCAGCAGTTCAACGACTGGAAGACCCAGTAGGCAGATGACCACAGGCTCTCGCAGGAGCAGGCGATGACCGCACCTGCAGAGGTGAAGGGACGGGCGGGCCGCTCTCGCGGCCCGCTCATCTCGCGCTGGGGCACGCTCGCCTTCCCCCTGCTCGTGTTCCTCACGGTGGCGTTCCTGCTGCCCATGCTCCTGATGGTCATCCGCAGCTTCACGGACCCGCCCGACGCGGGCCTCGCGAACTACCAGACCTTCTTCGCCTCGGACGCGAACATCCGGGTCCTGGGCAACACGTTCTACATCGCGACCGTGTGCACGATCGTGTGCCTGGCCGTCGGCTACCCGTATGCGTACCTGATGGCGATCGTCCCGCAACGGGTGGCAGGCCTCCTGCTGATCGCCGTCCTCGTGCCGTTCTGGTCCAGCCTGCTGGTCCGGACCTTCGCCTGGGAGGTGATCCTCCGGGACACGGGCCTCATCAACAACGTGCTCCAGGCACTCGGGATCATCAGCGAGCCGCTGCCCCTCATCCGCAACACCTTCAGCGTGATCCTGGGCATGTCCCAGATCCTGCTGCCGTTCATGGTCCTGCCGCTGTACACGGTGATGCAGCGGATCGACCCCGAGCTCACGCGTGCCGCGGCCAACCTCGGAGCGCCGCCGTTCGCGGCCTTCCGGCGGGTCTTCGTCCCGCTGAGCCTCCCCGGCGTGATGGCCGGCGCGCTGCTCGTGTTCGTGCTCGCGCTGGGCTTCTACATCACCCCGACGATCCTGGGCAGCCCCCGCGAGACGATGATCAGCCGGTTCATCGCCGACCAGGTCCAGCAGCGCCTCAACTGGGGCCTGGCGACCGCGATGGCGGTCATCCTGATGGGGCTCACCTTCGCCGTGCTTGCCATCGCGTCACGCTTCGTGAAGCTGCAGGACGTGTACGGCGCCCTCGGCGAGGAGGCGTGAGAGACCGATGACCGACAGCTGGCTCCGGTGGAACCGAATCCTCCTCGTCATCTTCGGGGCGCTGACGATCGTGTTCCTGATCGGGCCCAGCCTGGTGATCGTGCCGATGGGCTTCTCGTCGGCCAGCATCCTCTCGTTCCCGCCGCCGGGCTTCTCGCTCCAGTGGTACGGGAAGATGCTGACCAGCCCCGCCTGGACATCCGGCTTCGTCAACAGCTTCATGGTGGCGGTGCTGACCGCCATCCTGGCCACGGTCCTGGGGACCCTGGCGGCGCTGGCCCTCTCCCGTGGCAGGTTCCCGGGCAAGTCCGTGGCCAACGTGCTCATCCTGTCGCCACTGGTCGTGCCCGTGATCGTGATCGCGATCGGCATGTTCTCGCTGTTCGTGCGCTGGAAGATCACCGGTAGCGTCGTCGGGCTCACCGTGGCGCACACCGCTCTTGCCGTACCGTTCGTGGTGATCAGCGTGTCGGCCAGCCTGAGGACGATGGACCGGAACCTCGAGATGGCGGCCGCGAACCTGGGCGCGAACCCCGCCAGGACCTTCCGCCACATCACGCTGCCGCTCATCATGCCCGGGGTCTTCGCGGGCGCCCTGTTTGCATTCCTGTCTTCGTGGGACGAGGTGGTCGTGGCAATCTTCCTGACAACGACGAAGTTCCGGACCCTCCCCACCGTCATGTGGGAACAGGTCCGCCAGGTCGTGGACCCGACCGTCGCATCGGTGGCGACGGTGCTCCTCGTGGTGACCACCGTCGTGCTGACGCTGGCCCTCGTGGTCCGTCGGCAGGCGCCCGTCCGATGAGCAGCCATCTCGCCGGACGCACGCCCACCAGCGATCGGCCTGCCCTCGTCCTGCAGGGACTCGAGAAGCGCTTCGGCGACGTCGTTGCGGTCAACGGCGTGGACCTCGACGTCCGCCAGGGCGAGTTCGTCACGCTGCTCGGGCCATCCGGATCCGGCAAGACGACAACGCTGCGGATGATCGCTGGGTTCACCGTCCAGTCCGCGGGCACCATCGCGATCGATGGCAACGACGTCAGCCGCATCCCGCCCCACCAGCGCGACGTGGGCATGGTGTTCCAGAACTACGCCCTGTTCCCGCACATGACCGCCGGCGAGAACATCGCCTTCCCGCTCCAGATGCGCAAGCTCCCCAAGGCGGAGATCACGAAGCGGGTGGACGACGCGCTGCGCCTGGTGAAGCTGGATTCCTACGCGGCCCGCTACCCGCGCCAGATGTCCGGCGGCCAGCAGCAGCGCATCGCGCTGGCCCGCGCTGTCGTGTTCGAGCCGGACCTGCTGCTCATGGACGAGCCGCTGGGCGCCCTGGACAAGAAGCTCCGCGAGGCTCTCCAGCTCGAGATCATGCACATCAGCCGCCAGCTGGGCGCGACGGTCATCTACGTCACGCACGACCAGGAGGAGGCCCTGGTCATGAGCGACCGGATCGCCATCTTCCACGACGGCAAGATCGAGCAGCTGGGCAGCGGCGAGGACCTCTACGAGCGGCCCGTGTCGCTGTTCGTGGCCGACTTCATCGGCGAGTCCAACATTCTTCACGGACGGTTCCAGGCGTCGAGCGACGGCGGCTGGGTCGCGAGCGAGCCGTGGCGATGGCAGGTGGGCGACGCCGCGGCTGCCAGGGCCGGGCTCGCCGACAAGGCCCCGGCGGCGCTGGTCGTGCGGCCAGAGCGCCTCCGGATCATCGCGCGGACCGGGGACGTGCCGGCGGGCGTGAACACCATCGATGCCACCGTGACCGACGTGCTCTACCTGGGCTCCACGCGCAAGTTTGAGCTCACGCTGCCGGACGGCCAGCCAGCCGGAGTCCGCCAGCAGCTGGGCGGCGATGACGCGGAGTGGCATCCAGCGGACGAGGTCCGGCTGGCCTGGGACGTGGACGCCGGGGTGCTGGTCGCGGGCAAGGGCGCCTAGGCAGGGGTCCCGGCGCTCGGCGCGCGAGGCGTCATGGGGCTGGTTTGGGGCGCTGGCCGGCGCCCGGGGAGATCAGCCGCCGTCGAGGCCGAACCAGCGGACACGACGCTCGGAACCGAACGCCGCCTTCTCGGCGGCAATCTCGGCTGAGGGCCCGGTGAACGTCCCGGTCGGGTGACCCGGCGTGGAGAAGAAGTCCACCTCGATGCGGCCGACCTGGTCGTTGCCGAGCTCCATCCAGCACGCTCCTCTCCCGTCATAGCCGGGAGGTTCCACCTCGCCGCGGATCCGGGCGATGAGCTGGTCCGCGACCACGCGGGCCGCGCCCTCGGCGAACACGCCGGCCTTGGGTGTGCCCACGCTCGTGACGTCGCCCACGGCGTACACGTTCGGGAACCGCGTTGCCCCGGAACCCGGCTCGACCGGGATCCAGCCGTTCTGCGTCATGCCCGACGCCGAGACCACGTCCGGCACGCGGTGCACCGGGATCCCGAGGAACAGGTCGTAGGGCAGGAAGCTGCCGTCGCTGAGGATCGCCTCGTGCGTGGAGGGGTCCAGGGCGACCACCTTGCGGTCCGGGATGAACTCGATGCCACGCTCCGCGAACCGGGCGAGGATGGCGTCGGAGGTCTCCGGGGACGGCGGCACGGGCCGGCCGAACGGCATCACCAGCTGGATCCTCACGGCGTCGCGGAGGCCACGCTCACGCAGGTACTCGTCGAGCAGGAGGGCCATCTCGCTGGGCGCGGGCGGGCACTTGAACGGGGCGCCGCAGACGCCGATGACGGCCGTGCCGGACCGGAAGTCCGGGAGGAGCCTGCGCACGGCCTCGGCGCCCGGGACCGAGTAGAACTCGTGGCCGTCCTCGGCCAGGCCGGAGGTTGCCGCGATGTCGTACTCGGCGCCCAGCGCCACGACCAGGACGTCCGCTTGGTAGGTGCCGCCATCGGTGACGACGCGCCGGTTCTCCGGGTCGATCGAGGTGATCGTCTCCCGCCGGAACGTGACGTTGGGTGTCGCGTAGTCGCTGTAGCGGAGACGGACGGATTCGGGTGTCCGCTTGCCGAACATGATGTCCAGCTTGGAGAAGCCGAACACGAACGAGTCCGCGCGATCGATCAGGGTCACGCGGACCTTGTCGCCGAGGACCTGTGAGAGCCGGGACGAGAGCTCCAGGCCGCCGAAACCGGCGCCGAGCACGAGCACGGAGGTGGACATCGCGGAAGGATAGACGGGACGGACGCGGGCGTCAGGAGGAGGCAGGGGGGAGCGCGGTCTACGGAACGAGCGGGTCCACGTGCCGGAGCCCCGGGAACCGCGTGAAGTCGCGGTCCGTGGTGGCCAGCGTCGCGCCGTGCTCGATCGCGAGCGTGGCCAGGTGTGCGTCCATCACGAGAGGGCCGCGGGCACGGCCTGAGGCTGCCACGTCCGCCAGCAGCGCCCAGTGGCGGTCGCCGGGCTCGGCGACGGCGACATTGGGCCGCGCGAGCAGGGCTTCCACGACACCGATTGCCTCGGCCGGTGTCCTCGGCTGGGCATAGACGCGGGTGTCCGTGCTGATCCTGATGAAGGCGAGCAGGGCGGCCAGGCCGATCCTGACGTCCGGCTCGGTCTCGAGCACCCGCTCCAGCCAGGCGCGTGCGGCCTCGTGCCGGTCGCCGCCGTCCGCCTCGTGCGCGTACAGCAACAGGTTGGCGTCGACCAGGATCATGGTCCGTTCGGGCCGTCGAGCAGGTCCAGGAGGCCCGCGACGTCATCGATGTCCATGCCGGGCCGTCGGCCCATCGGCCGGGCGTCCACACGGTACGGCGCCAACGCGGGGCGCGGTGCCTCGAGCCCGCGACGCAGGGCGTCGTTCACCACCGCGCGATAGGGCCGGCCGGTCCGGCGGACCTCGCCGTCGATCCGGGAGGCGACGTCATCGTCGAGCGTGAGGGTGGTGCGGTGTGACACATCATGAAGTTTCATGGGTCGGCATCATGATGTCAACACTGCGCGGGCAAGGGGGCGTGGGTGTGTGTGGGCGCGGGTCCTGCATGCGAACACCATGCTCCTCGCCGCTTGCCCGGCCCTTATGCCGGCGCCATGCGCGACCCAATCCGGCGACCGGACTACCATGGAGGACATGGAGGGAAGGAGGGTCCCGGTTGCCGACGGTGTCGAGCTGGCCGTCGACGCATGGCCGCCGGCGAACGATGCCGCGGCGGACGCGCTCCCCTTCCTGCTGGTGCATGGCCTCGCCTCGAACGCGCGGATGTGGGACGGCGTCGCCCAGGCCCTGGTTGCAGCGGGTCACCCGGTCTTCACCGTGGACCTCCGGGGGCACGGGCGCTCGTCCAAGCCCGACGGCCCGTATGACGTCCCCACCGTGGCCTCGGACCTGGCGGCCCTGATCGAGGGCCTGGGGCTGGAGCGGCCCATCGTCGCCGGGCAATCCTGGGGTGGCAACGTCGTCCTCGAGCTGGCTGCGCGTCGCCCGGACCTGGTTCGTGGGATCGCGTGCATCGACGGCGGGTGGCTGGAACCGAGCCGCGACTTCGCCAGCTGGGACGCCTGCCGGGAGGCCCTCTCGCCGCCTCGCCTGGCCGGGCGCCGGCTCGAGGAGATCGAGGGCTACATCCGGTCCGCGCATCCCGATTGGCCGGAGACCGGCATTCGCGGGGTGCTCGGGAACTTCGAGATCCGGCCGGACGGAACCATTGCCCCGTGGCTCACGTTCGAGCGCCACATCAAGGTCCTGCGCGGGCTCTGGGACGACCACCCGGCGGAGCGGTATCCGGACCTGTCGGTCCCGGTCCTGCTGGTGCCCGTCGCCGGCGGCGAGGACGAGCGCCTGCAGCGGAGGCGCCGGCAGGTGGACGAGGCCGCGACCGCCATCCGCAACGCCCGGGTCAGGTGGTTCACCGGCGACCACGACATCCATGCGCAGCACCCGGACGAGCTCGCAGGGGTGCTGCACGACCTGACAGCGGACGGGTTCTTCGCGTGAGCGGCCCGCGGATCCTCGCGATCATGGGGTCCGGTGAGACCGCGCCCACGATGGCCAAGGTCCACCGCGCCCTGTTCGACCGGCTTGGTCCGGCGCCCGTCCCGGCCGTCATCCTCGACACGCCGTACGGCTTCCAGGAGAACGCGGACGAGCTCAGTGCCCGGACGGTCAAGTTCTTCGCGGAGAGCGTCGGGCGCGAGGTGGACGTGGCCTCGTACCGGTCGCGGGAGGTGGACGCGCGTGACCACGGCCACGGCCGTCGCCCGGATCCGTCCGGCGCGCTACGTCATGGCGGGCCCCGGCAGCCCCAGCTACGCCCTCCGCCAGTGGACCGACGGCCCGATCCCGGTCGCGATGGCGGACATGCTCCGCGACGGCGGCATCCTGACCATGGCGAGTGCGGCGGCACTCACGCTCGGCGTCGTCACGATCCCCATCTACGAGATCTACAAGGTAGGCGAGCAGCCTTCCTGGCTGCCGGGGCTGGACCTCCTGGGGCCCGCGACCGGGCTGCGTGCCGCCGTGGTGCCGCACTACGACAACGCGGAGGGCGGCAACCACGACACCCGCTTCTGCTACATGGGCGAACGCCGGCTCCGGATCCTGGAGGACCAGCTGCCCCCGGACGCCTTCGTCCTGGGCGTGGACAGCCACACCGCGCTGGTGCTGGACCTGGACCGGCGGACCGCGACGGTCTCGGGGCTCGGCGGGGTCACCGTCCGGGTCGACGGCCGATCCGCGGCCTTCCCGGCGGGGAGCGAGATCGCGATCGACGCGCTGGCCGAGGCGGCGCGGGCGCTGGCCGCCGGAGTGCCACCCGACGTGGCGGCAGCGGCGACCGCCCCTGGCGACAGCAGTTCGGGTCTGGCCCCGGGCCGGAAACCCCGTTCTGCCGAACCGCTCCGGGACGAGATGGCAGACCTCGAGGGGGCGTTCTTCGATGCCCTCGCCGGCGGTGACGGCCGGGCGGCCGTCGCGGCGCTGCTCGACCTGGACGAGGCGATTGAGGGCCGGGTCCGGGCCGGTGAGGACAGCCCGGACCTCGACAATGCGCGGTCGACCTTCCGCTCGCTCATCGCCCGGCTCGGCGAGGCAGCCGCGGGTGGGGGGACGGACCCGCAGGAGATCGTCGGGCCGTTCGTCGAAGCCCTCCTGGCCGTGCGGGCGCAGGCGCGCGAGACGCATGACTGGGCAACCGCGGACCTCGTCCGGGACCGGCTCGTGGAGGCAGGCGTGGAGGTCCGCGACGGCGCCGATGGGTCCAGCTGGGTCCTGACCGATCACGGGCAGGCGTGACCCACCAGTACACGCTCCTCATCGGCGGCATCGTGATCCCTGGCGGTGGCGCGCCGGATGCCACGGCAATCGCCTGGGCCGGCGACACGATCCTCGCGATCGGCACCGATGACGAGGTCCGGGCGATCTCGCGCGGCGATTTGCACGTGTTCGGCCTGGGGGGCGCGTGCGTCAGCCCGCTGGAGCCCGGAACCGACACCGCCTCGCCGACCGGGGCACCGCTGGAAATCGGGGTCTGCGCCGATCTTGCGGTGCTGGACCGCGACCCGCGCCTGTCGGACATGGGAGCTCCGGCAATGCCGCAGCCCCGCACGCTGGCCGTCGTCCGCGGCGGACGCGTCGTGGCCGGGGCGCTGCCCGGGGGGACGGAGCACGACTCGCATGAAGATGCGGCCCACGCGGCCGGCGGCGCGAGCGCAGATCACGGTTGATGCGCATCGAGGATGGGCAGTGGCGGCACGGCCATTGCGGTTCCGCGCCGGATCGCGCATTCTCCTTGTCCGATGTCCAACCCTGCTGAGCCCTCCCTCGCCGCAGCTCCGCCCGCTGCGCCCCTGCGACTCCTCGTCGTCGATGACCACGAGGTGGTCCGCATGGGCCTGATCGCCTTCCTCGATCGCCGGGGGCAGTTCCAGGTCGTTGCCGAGGCTGGGACGTCTGCCGACGCCGTCGCACAGGCGCGGCGGTTCCTGCCGGACATCGTGCTGCTCGACATCCAGCTCCCCGATGCCTCGGGGATCGAGGCATGCCGCCTGCTGCGCGACGAGTTCCCGGACATCCGCGTCGTGTTCCTGACCAGCTCGCCCGACGAGCTCGACGTGTTCGCGGCCATCGCATCCGGCGCTCGCGGCTACGTCCTCAAGCAGACGCGGTCCGCGCAGCTCGTGCGCACCCTGGAGGCGGTTGGACGAGGAGAGTCGATGTTCGATACCGCCGTGACCGGCATGGTCATGCAGCGGGTCCGGCGCATCGCGGGCGGGACGTACCCGGACGATGGCTCCACCCTCACGGCGCGAGAGCGCGAGATCCTGCCGCTCATCGCGGCCGGCCAGACGAACCGCGAGATCGCCGCGGCGGTCTTCCTCTCGGACAAGACCGTCAAGAACTACGTCAGCTCGATCCTTGCGAAGCTGGGCCTGGACCGCCGCGCCCAGGTTCCCACGTACGTCGCCACGCACGACCCGATCCCTGCGCCACCGCGGCGCCCGACGACCGAGCGCTGAGGTCCGGCCCGACCGGGCAAGCAAGCCCGGGCCGACCGGGCGGCCCGGCAGGTATCGCCGGCCATGTGCGGCGCCGCCCGTTGCGGATTACCCTTGGCCCCGACTCCACGTCGGCCAGACCTGGCCCGACTTCCGGGAGCGAGCCGAGGGATCGGTCGTTGGGAGATGAGACCATGTCGCTGCCTGCCGGGACCGAGCTCGACGCGAACCGTCCGGATGGTCCGCCGGATCAATGCCCCGCCCGAGCGCGTCTCCCGCGCATGGACCGACCCGGAGGAGCTGGCCCGCTGGTTCACGGACCGCGTCGAGGGTGCGCTCGCCGACGATGCTCGAACCGTGCTCGTCTGGCGCGACCGCCGCGTGTGGTGGGAAGTGGTCGATATGGAGACCGGCCGCACGTTCACCTTCCGCCGGCCGTGGCTCCCCGACGAGCGCATCGTCACCACCGTCCGGGTCACGTTCTCACCCTCCGGGTATGGGACCCGACTGACGCTCGAGGACGGCCCGTTCCAGCTCGATCAGGAAGGTGGCCTGGACGCCTGGGCGGAGTCGATCCGGACGTGGAGCGAGGCGTTCGTCATGCTCCGCGCCTACCTGGACTTCAGCGTCGACATCCGGCCGAAGTCGTAGGCGCCGGACACACGGTTCCAGAGGGCAGGATGACCGGGTTGGCCATGACGATCCGCACACGCGTCGCATGACGGAGCGGATCGCGTTCGGCCTGAACGGCCGGCGCGTGGAGGTCGATACCGACCCGATGCGGCCGCTGGCAGACGTCCTGCACCACGACCTCGGCCTGACCGGCACGACAGACCGGCTGCAAGGCCGGCGACTGCGGAACCTGCGCGGTCCGCATCGACGCGCGCACGGTGTCCTCCTGCCTCGTGGCGGTCGCCCAGGTCGAGGGCTGCGAGATCGTCACCCTCGAGGGGTTCGCGGGCGGTCCGCTGACGGGCGGTCGCTGACAGGCGGTCGCTGAAGGACCGCTGACGGGCCGCTGATCTCCTGCCGCGCGTCAGACCGTGCGGGCGAGGAAGTCGAGGATGACATCCATCTGGCGGACCTCCTCGTCGAGGACGAACGAGACGTGGCCGGTGTCGTAGAGGTACAGCTCGAATGGGTGCTTGCGCGCCTCCAGCCGGTCCACGTAGTTCATGACCTGGCGGATCGGGCAGCGTGAGTCGTTGCGCCCGGCAAGGATCAACAGATGTTCGGTGACCGCGTCGACGAATTCGATCGGGCTGCGCCGCCGCATGAGATCCGGGACCTCGGCCGGCGGGCCGCCCAGGAGGGCGCGGTCGTAGGCCTGCAGGATCGGCGACATGTCGTCGTACGAGGCCACGTAGTCGGCGACCGGCACCCCGGCCACGCCGGCCTTGAAACGCCCTGGATGGGTGCCAAGCATCATCAGGGTGATGTAGCCGCCCCACGACCAGCCCGCCACGACCAGCCGTGACGGGTCGGCGATCCCGCTGGCGACCAGGTTGTCCACCCCCGCCAGGACATCCTCGAGCTCGGGCCCGCCGATGTCGCCGATGAGCGCGTCGCGCCACTCGCGACCGTAGCCGATCGACCCGCGGTAGTTGACCATCGCCACCGCGAAGCCGGCGTCCGCGTAGGCCTGGACCTCCGGGCTCCAGCGATCCACGTCGATCCAGGTTGGTCCACCGTGGACGAACAGCATCGTGGGGAAGGGCGCCTGGCCCTCGGGCGTCACGTAGAAGCCGTGGACGCGCTGGCCGTGCTGGTTCGCGAACGCCCAGGACTGGAACGGCCGCCCGGCCGGGGGCGGCTCACCCGGGGACGGCAGCAGGTCGACGGCCGGATCGGCGGTCGTGCGCAGGCTCGGCCGGGATTTGCCGGCCTGGTGGCGGTACCAGACGGAGCCGTCCGGGCGCACCCGCGCGCCCGTCGTGACCCCCTCCTGGTGGGGGATCGGCTCGAGCGCCATCGTGGCCAGGTCGAGCCGGTAGAGGCGGTCCCGCCCGTCGTGGAGCTGGGTGAGCAGCAGCGCCGAGGCGTCCGGCCACCAGTCGTCGACGTGGACCATCCCCGGGATGTCGAGGCGGATCGGCTCCAGCACCCCGGTCGCCACGTGCCAGATCGCGGGCCGCAGCTCGCCCTCGCGCTCGTGGCCGACTGCCAGCCGCTGGTCACCCGGGATCGGCGACCACGCGGCGGCCTGGAGGGTCATGCCCTCGTCGCGAAGGTCGGCGACCGTCGCGCCCGTGGCCGCGTCGATGACGCGAAGCGCCTGGTGCAGGAGGTCGCCGTGCTCCGAGTGCTCCAGGGCGATCAGCGCCTCGTCCGCCGACAGGCCGGCCAGGTTGAACCCCGTGTCAAAGCCCTCGGCCCCGGCGACCATGACCGCCTCGCGGTGGTGGTGGATCCGGCGGGCGGGAGCGCCGTCGTCGGCCACGTAGACGCCGAAGCCATCGTCGGTGCTGATGCCGGCAACAATGCGCCGGCGACCCAGTGCGATGCCGCCGGGCCAACCCATCGGCACCCCGGTCAGCAGGGGCGTGACCGGCCCACCGTCGAACGGCTGGACCACGAACTGCCCGGCCTCGGAGCCGTTGGGATCCGAGAACCAGATGACGCCGGAGCCGTCGGCCGTCGGCCAGCCCTCGAGCGCGCCGACCGCCTCGTCGCTGGCTCGCCGCGTGGAGCCGGTCTCGAGGTCGTGCACGTAGACCTGGTTGGAGCCCTCCTCGTTCGACCTGAAGGCGAGTCGGTGGGGTGCGTCAGGAGCCCAGGCCGGGAACGTGCGGATCGGGGCGCGGAGCCGGCGCTCCCAGCGGGGCATGTCTTGAGCGGTCATGCGTCTCTCCTATGTCAAGCCGCGGCAGCCAGGGACGTTGCCCCGGCGGCCTCATCGGCTCGGAGGCGCCGGAACACCTCGTCACTGATGCGTCGGCGAAGCGCCCGGATGGCCTCGGTCCGGGTGTCGCCCGATGCCTGGCGGTGGTCGAGATAGGCCTTGCCCGGACCGGAGAGCCGGACCTGGGTGATCGCGATCCGGTGGAGGGCGACGTTGAGCTGGCGGTTGCCGCCGCGGTTGAGGCGGTGGCGGACGACGTTGCCCGACCAGACCGGCACCGGGGCCGAGCCGTTGTGCCGGGCGAACGCCTCCTTGGACCGGAAGCGGGTCATGCCCGCCGTCTCGCCCACGATCTTGGCCGTGGTGAGGGCACCACAGCCGGGCCATGTCTCCTCCTCGCACGAGGTGACCATCGAGGGCCGGTCGGCGGACACACCTGAGTGGGGGCGAAGCCACGCTCCTATCAAGTCACGCCGGCCGGTCCGAGATGTCTCACGGCCGGCAAGACGCATGGAAGCCACGCCCACCGGGCGGGCAGGGAGGCTACGAGCCAGACCGTGAGACGCGGACGAGGATGACACTCACGCGGAGGCTAGCACCCGCCCGGGCCGGAGGCGCAGCGGGCTCCGCGATCGACCGGCTTGCCGCCGCAGAGTCGCCGGCTGTGTCGGACTGGGGGCCCGGTAGGACGGACGTCGGATGGCGCTCCCCGCCCAAGGTACTGGCTGTCACCGGGACGGCTTGGAGGGTGCACACGAGCACCAGCACTCGCTACCGTACCGACAGGCGGCAAGCGCCGTCCCAGCCAGGCGGCTGGCCGATAAGGGCAAACCCGGGGTGACCCGGGGACGCAAAGCCACGGGACTCGCGAGAGCGAGTCAGCCGGGCTGCCGAAGTCAGGAGGTTGGTGTGCCTTACGGCCGCCCCCGCCTCGACGCGCTCGTGCGCGTCTGTGCCGTCGCGGCGCTCGCCATCGCAGGCATCGCATCGGTACGTCCCATCTAGCCCGCGCGGGCACCCGCCTGCGCGATCACGACGCCCCGTCACCGCGGCGCGAGCCACCGAGGCCCACGCGCACCCGACGGGGCGTCGGCTTGTCCCGCCACTCGACGGCCCCATCCGCCATCAGTGCTGCGGCCTCGAAGGCCTGGGCGGAGAGGCGACCCATCCGGGAGCCGGAGCTGGGCGAGGCACGGGGCGCGGTACCCGTTGACGCTCAGAATTGCAAGAGTAATATGGCCCTATAAACAAGGGTCCATTTGGACCTTGTGCTGTCTCCAGCGAGGTGTACGGGCGATGCGCCGAGGAGGGGGATGCGTCGTAGCGCCTGGGCACCCGCGAGAGAAAGGGTCTGTGCTCATGGAGAAGGCAAGACGCCTCAGGATCCTGGGATCCCTCGCAGTTGCGGTAGCGCTTGCGCTCCCAACTGGTTCGGCGATGGCTGCCGGGTCCAATTCGCAAAGCCACCACGGCCGCGGCGAGCGGGAGAGCGGCCGAGCCATGAAGTACACGTGCACCGGTGGTCACATCCCATCAGGCAAGTACGCCAGCATCACGGTCACGGGCTTCTGCGACGTACCGGCGAATGCTTCGATCAGGGTGGTCGGGAACGTGAACGTCCGGGCCGGTGCGGTGCTCGACGCGCAGAGCGCGCCGTCGACGATCACCGTCGGTCACAACGTCACCGCGGCTGCGGGCTCGCTCCTCGGCCTGGGC
Source organism: uncultured Chloroflexia bacterium (assembly GCA_963770795.1). Taxonomy (GTDB): domain Bacteria; phylum Chloroflexota; class Limnocylindria; order Limnocylindrales; family CSP1-4; genus CAIXZV01. Next base: position 4,181 of record CAVYQR010000007.1, on the reverse strand, counting down.
TGCCAGCCACCCTCCTACACCGGCAACTCGGGACATGAGTGCGCCGTCGAGCCGGACGGGCACTCCACCATCACCGTCAAGGGCAACGTCACCGCCACCGGCGCGGCCGCCGTTCTGCTCAACGGCATCACGGTCAAGGGCAACGTGACCCTGTCCGGCGGGGGCTCCGAGATTCCGTGGTCGATCAAGAACAACAGGATCGGCGGCAACCTGACGGTGAGCGGGCAGACGACTGACTGGCTCGGCGTCCTCTTCAACTGGATCGGCAAGAACGCGACATTGACCAACATCACGGTGACCGACGTCCACCCGGGAGCCCCCGGCGTCTACGTCGTTCGCAACACGATCGGGCGGAACCTCACCTGCACGGGACTCACCCCGGGAGTGTCCGGGGGCTTCGTCCCCGGCAGCGTCAACGTCGTCGGCCGCCACGCGAACGGTCAGTGCGCATCACTGATCTGACCTCGTTCGCACCATGTCCGTCCGCCACCCTCTGGGCCCCCAGCGGGTGGCGGACAAGCAACGTCGGCGCGCGGCGCCCTGGCGCTCGCTCATGCCGCGATGGCGAACTGTTGTCGGCCAGGTGGGTGGTCAGGAACGTTCCCGCGAGCACCGCGAGCAGGCCAATCACGGTGACGATGTCCACTCCAGCTTGCTCGAACGTCGCCCCTCGCTCCTCCCGGGATCGGGTCACGGCTCGGGGTGGTGCACTTGAGTGGCCGGACGTCGCTCTTCGCGTATCGCAGGCTCTATCCTCTCGCCTTCCCAGGCTCACTTGAGGTACGCTTCTGCGCGCACGAGAGTGCAGGTCTGAGGACCCCCGAGCGGGAGTAACTCAGTTGGCAGAGTGTCAGCTTCCCAAGCTGAATGTCGCGGGTTCGAACCCCGTCTCCCGCTCCACTTTCCCCCTCCACACAGACGGCTGAATGTCGTTTTGTGCGCGAAATCGCGGCGGGGAACCCCTTGACTTCCTCCCGGATTCGCACGAGATGCCTGGTCTCCGGGGCTACGGAGGGGCCAGCGACATTCTGCCGACCGCCGATCTGATCGGGCGACGACATTCTGCCTTCCCCCAACACGGCTCTGGATGACCGGGCCCGGGGTCCCGTGTGCCGGCATCTGGCCGGCCGGGGATAGTCCCGCCGGGCCGGGGTGGGAGCCCCGCGATCCATGGCCAGACAACTCAAGCCCGAGCCCCTCGACACCGCCATCGACGAGTACATGGCGGTCTTCTCGCCCGACTGGAAGCCGGGGACGCTGAGCAACTACAAGTCCGAGTTCCGCAGTTTCCGCGCCTGGATTGCGGCGGAGAAACGGCCGGCGACCACCGCCTCGCTCGACTTCCCGACGCTCCTGGCGTACGTCGCCCACCTCAAGGCGAAGCCCGCGGCCCGGGGCGTGTGGCGTGGCGACCCGGACGCGGTCGCTCGGGCGGTTGCCGCGTCGACGACACCGCGCTCGCTCAACACGGTCGGAACCTCGATGCGGTGCCTCCGGGCGTTCGTCCTGTGGCTGTTCGAGGACGGACGCCTCGAGTCGAACCCGTTCGCCCGACGCCACCGCCGGGGCGGCCAGAACCCGCTCATCCCGCGGGCGGACACGCCGACGAAGTCCGCGACCCTCGCCGACATCGAGGCGCTTGAACGTGGCTGCGCCGGGCGCGAGCCGATCGATTTCCGGGACCAGGCGATCGTCTCGATCCTCAAGACGACGAGCGCTCGCAACTCGAGCGTCCGGCTCCTTCGCAAGGACGACGTCGACCTCGAGCGCAACGTCTTCACCTTCGTCATGGCCAAGGGCAACCGGACCTACCAGGTTGCGCTCCTGCCCGAGACGAAGGCAGCCATCATCCGGTACCTCCACCGGGGCCGGCCGCGCCTCCTCCCCCGCTACCCGGTCCGCGGCCTCGAGGACCTCAGCCTCGGCGAGGATCCCGGGTACCTGTTCCTGGCCCGTGACAACGGCCTGGTCGAGCAGGTCGGCCCGCTCACCCCGAATGCCCTCTCGAACATGCTCACCCGCCGCTACCACGCCGGTGGCGGCACGATCCGCCGTTTTGGATCGCACCGGATTCGCCATGGAACGGCAACTCTGCTGGCGAACAACGGGATGGGCTTGGACGAGCTCGCCCGGCACATGGGTCACACCACGACCAAGGTCACACAGCGGTATGCACCCCAGACGCCCGAGGCGATCGGGAGGTATGCCCACACCGCGATGCGGGCCAGCGGTCTCGCCAAGGCGCCTCGTCGAGCGTAGGTCGGCGGGCCGCGGTCAGGCGGCGCGGCGACGTGCCGCCTGACCCAGCAGCTCGTCGAGGACGGACACCCAGCCCGTCACGAACTGGCGCGCGACAGCTTCCTGGATCGATGCCGCGGGGAACTTGCGGCTCCCGTGGCCGGACAGCCGCATGGAGACCGGCAGCGGGTACCGGCGCGCTGCCGTCGCGATGAACGTCCTGCGCAGGTGACGTGCGGTGACCCAGTGGCCGAGCCCCGCGAGCGATCCGATCGTGAGGAGCTGCTCGTGGACGGCACGCTCGGTCAGCGGACGGCCGGCGTGCGACTGAAGCAGGGACGCGGATCGCTCTGTGGGCGCCGCCGCGAGAACGGCGCCGAGGGCGGTCGGGCCGAGGCGGATCGTGCGTCTCGTCGAACCGGAGCCGAGGGTCAGGAGCCCTCTTGTCGCATCGAGGTCGCGACGCTTCGCGCCAACCAGCTCGTACCGGTGTGGTCCCGCCTCGAGACAGATGGCCACGATCGCGGTATCGCGGACTGGCTCACCCGTGCGGGAGGCGGCTGTGAAGATCGCTGCGATCTGGCTCGGGGAGAGGACTGAAACGGACATGGCCAACTTGTCGTCGGCCCGTCCGAAATGTCAAGGGGTGTGCGTCAGCGCGCTCACGTGGGGCGGTGGTCAAGCCGCGGCGTCGGCGGCCGCCTCTCGGGCCGCCGCGACGAGCGCCTCGATGACCTCGCGGTCCTCGAGCTCGTCCAGCACAGCCCTGTGGAGGGGCCGAACACCGGGGCATCCGGCCTCATGGTAGAGCGCAGACACGCAGCGCCAGCCCTCCATGGGCGCCGCCTTCGCGACCGCCTGCTGAGGCCGAGCAGCGCGGCGGCAGCGGCCGTCCGGGCCAGGTCGAACTCGATGCGGGCGAGGATGCCCCCGGCCAGCGACTCGGCCTCGCTGAGGTCCGCCTCGTCCGTGTCGAGCCGCTCCTCGGCGACATCGAGCCTTGCGACGGCCTGCTCGAGCTGGTCTGCGAGGAGGGTGATGTGGGTTGTCATGGTCTCAGCACCTCTGCGCCGCGAGCGCATCTCAGGGTTCTGCCGGGGTTGGCCAAGGAACCCTCGGTGAGGCGTGGATTTGTCAATGGCGGATCCGCGACTTCCTGTCGAAGCTGTCGGAGGGCGACGGGACGGTCACAGGGTTTTCAGGTCCGAGGACGGCGCGTCGTGGTTCGCGGTACCCACGGCCGCTCTCCTCCGAACTAGACTCCGGGCGTGAGGTACTGGGTCGCCAACACCGACGACTCCTGGTTCGCCTTCCTCGCGTCGCTCGCGCCGATCGACGAGGTCAACTTCTGGCAGCCCAACAAGGTGCGCCCGGTGACGCTCCAGGCGGGGGCACCTTGGCTGTTCAAGCTGCACGTGCGCAAGGGCGGATACATCGTCGGCGGCGCATTCTTCGCCCACTACACGACCCTCACGCCGCGCCTTGCCTGGGACGCATTCGGCCAGGCGAACGGCACGACCACGTTCGATGGCTTCATGCGGCTGCTGTCCGGCTATAGCCAACACGAGGTCGACCCGCTGAGCACGCAGATCGGGGCTTCGATCCTCGTCCAGCCGTTCTTCCTGACTCGAGACCAGTGGATCGACCCGCCGGGCGACTGGTCGTCGAACCTCACGCGCGGCAAGACCTACGACACGGACCACGGCGAGGGAGCGTCGCTGTGGGCGCGAGTGCAAGAGGCGCTCGCCGTGGCGCCGTCCATGGCGACGTCGGCCGTCTCCAGCGGATCGAAAGCCGGCTACGGCAGTCCGACGCTCGTCCAACCGCGGCTCGGTCAGGGTGCCTTCCGAGTCATGATCACGGACGCCTACGAGCGGCGCTGCGTGGTGACCGGCGAACGCACCCTCCCGGTGCTCGAGGCGGCCCACATCAAGCCGTATAGC
>CAVYQR010000006.1:0-180363 GCA_963770795.1 uncultured Chloroflexia bacterium | reverse complement strand
ACTCGGTGGATTCGGCCGGCGGCGTCGGGCTGGGCGTCGGTGCCAGCGTCGGCGTGGGCGTCGGCGTGGGCGTCGGCGTGGGCGTCGGCGTCGGCGTGGGCGTCGGCGTCGGCGTCGGCGTGGGCGTGGGCGTGGGCGTCGGTGCAGGCGTCGGCGTGGGCGTCGGCGTCGGCGTCGGCGTCGACATCGGGCCGGGGCGAATGGGCTGGACGATCACCCACCGGTGATACCACTCGGACCTACCCCTGGCTGGGCCCACGCTGCCCGGCATGCTGCCGCTGGTATACGGGTCGTCGTACGGGCTATCCGTCGCTCGGTACCACTGGAAGCGGGAGTGGAGGTTGCCGCTGCGCAGGGCCGTGACGGACAACTTGCGGTTGACGATCGCATTGCTCCTGAGCGAATCGCTCAGGTAGACGTTACGGACCGTGAAGTTGTCAGACACGGCGGGGTTCTCGCCAACAACGACGTACCCGGTCATGACCTGCGCGTGACTGCCCGCCCAGCCAAGGATCCCGATCGGCATGCCGAAGCGAGCGATGGCCTTGACGGCTCCCTTGACGGCGCCATTGAAGGACGAGTAGGCGCGATCCGCATACACCATCTGCGCCGGGTCCGTCATGGCATCCGGACCCCAGCCGTAGCTGTTCAAGGCGTTCCGCCAGCCATGCGCGTCGGAGCCCCTGGCGGCCAGTCTCACGGTGTCGTGCGCGCGCTCGAAGGCCAGGATCGACGTCATGTCACGGAGGTCGCGGGAGTCCACCGCGTTGTTCCTGACCCGATATGAGGTCCAGGCGAAGCCGGGGCCACCAGTCCTGAGGGCGGCGATCGTGTTGAGCATGATCATCGTCGAGGCGGCCGTGCAGGCCGAGGAGTACGGATCCTGGTTCAGGAATGCGCTCGCCACGAACAGGTTCCTTGACCACGTCGACACCGCCGCGGCCGGCCCGGGAAGGATCGCCCCCAAGCCGATCGAGAGTGCGGCCAGGGTGGCGACCGCGCACGAGCTTCGATGGCGGCCTCGTTCGGGCAGGTATGGCCGGGGCGGTGCGGAACAGTCTGGAGGTACGGTCGGACGCTGTCGCGCGGTTCGCATGAGGGGCCCCGTCGTCGTGCAGACCATTTGTCCGACGGGTGCGGTCCATCTCACCCGCGTACCTCGGACCCTACGCTCAACGCCGTGAGAGACCATGGGAAGACTGGGGCATCGCGCGCCAGCCAAGAGGGTGGTGCGCGCAGGTCACGCACCCCTCCAACCCGACGAGCAGGGATGCGTGACGATCGAGACGCCGACCGGACGCGCGACCGTGACGGCCGAGGCGCTTCCGGTGCCGCCGGTGGCGATCTCTCTGGACTCGGTGCCGACGAGCAAAGTGTGCGCCGCCACGTCCTCTCCGGAACCCGCGGTGATGCTGCCTGCGACCGACACGACGCGACCTGGCCAAGGAGGACGGAACACCGCCCCGGTCTCCGTCCTTGCCGTGCTGGGACTCCTCGGCCTGGTGGCCACCCTGGCCGTGCTTCCCGCACGGCGCGGGGGCCGGCCGACGAAGACGCGCCCCTAGGAGAGTTCGGACCCGGGCTCCCGGGGCTCGTCGATCCCCATCGGGACGGGGGCCAACTCGTGTGACACCGCGATCTGCGCGCGGTTGACGAGGACCACGACCTGGTGCACGGACTCCGATCCCGCGTCGCCGAGCTGGATCACGGCGTCCGTGACCGGGACGAACTGCGCCCAGCGGCTGAGGGCGGCGAGTGGCGGCGAGCTGGGCGGACGATGGAGGTTGCCCGTCACGGTGAACGGCCCGACGCGGAGCATCACGCGCTCCTCGACCGTCCGCAGGCGGCGGGCGGGGTCCCCACGACGTCCCGTGACCTGGATCACGTGCAACTCTCCGCGGTCAACGTCGAGCTCGTCCATGGCGACCTGGTGGCCGTCGTCCAGGGCCTCGAGCGTGGCATCGAAGAACGTCACCAGGTCCCGCTCGTTGAGCTGGTCGCTGAGGCGCCCATCCTCCAGGTCGACGCTGCCGCGGACGAGGCAGTCACCCGCCCAGGCGACCAGCGGCTCGCGCATGATCCGGCCCTCCATCCGTGCGGTCGGGTTGGCGACCGCACCTACGACAACGAGCATACGCGCGTCTCGTTGGGGGCGAAAGGGGCTGGTCCCCAGCGATCCGGTGTGGTCCGGTGTGGTCCGTGGGCCCGGTGAACCGGGGTGATCCGTCCGGTCCCCTCAGGGCAGGGCTGCGGCGGCCTCCGCAGCGAGCGCCGGATTCGCGGTGTTGATCACGATGACCACGTCCCCCTTGGTCGTGACATAGTCCATGACGCCGTCATCGCCGTAGTCCACCCGGGTGAACTCGGCGCCGGCCAGGGTGACGGTCTCCCTGGTGATGCCAGCGCCGGTCGCCGACAGCCAGGATTCCATGACGAACGGCCGGACCTTGTCGCCGCTCATGCCATCCACGGCGACGGCCGTGATCGTGAGATCGGACTCTGCGGTCTCGTCGTACGCCTGCGCCACTCCGAGATCGTCGGGCACGCGCCCATCCGCGCGCAGGGCGGCCGTGATCGCACGGCTCGTCTGGTCCTCACCGAGCATCATGCTGCCGGTTGCACTGTCCATGGTCATCACGATGTCGCCGACGACGGTTGGCAGCACGGCCTCCAGCTCGGGGGCGGCGACCTCCGGCGGGATGTCGTCGCTCGCGCCGGGCGCCGCCGCGTCGTCGCTCGGGACCGGGGTCGCCGCGCCGGGGGTTCCGACCGCCACGTCCCCGCCGTCGCCGCCCATGGCCAGGTCGAATGCGGATGCCAGCTGGTCCACCTCGGTCGTGGTCGCGTCGCCGGAGGCCGCCAGGTACACCACCAGCCGGTCGTGACGGAATTGCAGGAACGTGGCACCGGAGTCATCCGCCGCGCTGAAGCCCTGGTCGCCGAGATCGTCGCGGTTGGTCACGACCTGACCGGCGGCCGTGGCCGCGTCGGCCGACCGGGTGACCGCGTCGGCGGCACCATCCTGGTAGCAGGTGACCGTGGCGTACACGACGGCCTGGTTCACGGTTTCGTCGGCGGGCAGGGAGCCGAGCAGGGACATGGACTTGCGGGCGACGTCGTATTGGCTGGAAGCCACCGACCAGCCTGCCGGCAGGTCCTCCGGCGCAGGCGTCGTGTCCCAGGCAGCGGCCTGGCAGTTGGCGGTCCCCGGGGCGAATACGGCCCAGGCCGCCATGGCCACGCCTGCGACGGACAGCACGAGCGCCGTCACGGCCAGCCGGCGAGACGCCCCGCCCGCGTCCGCGGGGCGCAGCTGGTCGCCGGTGGCGCGGGGCCTGGGTCCGCCCGGTTCGGGGCGTGGTGCTCTCTGGATCGTCACGGCCTAAGCATGCCCTGCCCGGCTGATGGCTGCCTGAGAAGCGCGCCAACCCTACCGGGCGCGGACCCGGTTGTTCTTCGGGTTGTGCTCCAGCTCCACGAGGCCAAGCACCTCCAGAAGGGGCGGCAGATATGCGCCGAACCGGCCCCGGTATCCCTTGCGGAGCCCGTACCAGCCATGGACGGGGTTGTCGTCGGACCGTGCCCAGGCCTCCACGGAACCTTCGGCTGCCGCCTTCTGCTCATCGGCACCGCCGAGCGGAACCCAATCGCCCTGCTCGCGCAGCCAGGCGTGCAGGTCCTCGATCGCTCGAAGGTGGTAGCGGAGCTGGGTGGAGCCCACCTGGCAGACGAGGGCCGGCAGGTCGGCCGCCTCGTCGCGCCACATCGAGTAGGCCGATCCGCCGTTCGCCGTGACCAACGCCCAGGGGTCCTCGCGGGTGCCGCTGCCTGGCATCGTGCGCCTCCGTCGTGTGCAGCGCCGTGGACGCGACGCCGGTCCGCGGACGCTACCACGGCCGACGCGTTAGGCTGGCGGGACAGGCCGGCGTCGCGTCCGGCGACCGGAGGCCCCATGCCGATGACGCCCCGCGAGCGCGTGCTCGCGACTCTCGCCCACGAGACCCCTGACCGCGTCCCGATCGTGTTGGGACCGAGCAACGCGACGGGCATCAAGATGTCCACCTACCGCGCGATCAAGGCCCTGGAGGGCATCGAGGCGCCTGACGAGTACATCTACGAGTGGCCCGAGCTCGGCACGGCCAGGCCGGACGAGACGACCTACCGGCGCCTCCATGCCGACGTCCGCGGCGTGGAGGACCGCTTCCCGGCGGCGGTCCGGGAGCGGAACGCCGCCCGGGAGCCCCACTCCCCGTACCGCGATGACTGGGGCGGCGGCCACCTGGAGAGCGGCCCCGGCGAATGGTTCCCGGGCATCCACCCCCTCGCCGATGCGTACACGCTCCCCGAGATCGAGGCCTACCCGTGGCCGGACATGACGGACCCTACCCGGTACGCGGGCATCCGGGCGGAGGCCCGGCGCCTGCGCGACGAGAACGTCTACGCCTCGATGGGTACGCCCTGGCTCGCGTTCCCGCTGGAACGCGCCTTCGCCATGCAGGGGACGGACAACTTCCTCGCCAACCTTGCGGGTGAGCCGGAGTTCGCGGAGGCGCTCCTGTGGAAGACGCAGTCGCTGTGCAAGGGCCTGATGGACGGCTTCCTGCGCGAGTGCGGCGACCTCATCGACATGGTGAAGATCGGCGATGACCTCGGGTCCCAGGTGGGCCTCCTCATGTCGCCCGCCATGTACCGGCGGATGCTCAAGCCGATCCACGCGGACCTGATCGCGTTCATTCGGGAACGGACGAAGGCGCCGATCGTCTTCCACACCGACGGTGACGTCTACGACCTGCTGGGTGACTTCATCGAGATCGGCGTGGACGTCCTCAACCCCGTGCAGGCGTCGGCCGGCGGCATGAGCGACTTCGCCGGGCTCAAGCGGAGGTTCGGAGACAGCCTGGTGTTCTGCGGGGGGATGGACACGCACCACGTCCTGCCCCACGGGACGCCGGACGAGGTCCGCGCCGAGGTCAGGCGGGTGATCGGGACGCTGGGCGCCGGCGGGGGCTACATGCTGGGCGCCGTGCACACGGTGATGGGAGACGTGCCCCCGGAGAACGTGCTGGCGATGGTGGACGCTGTCGAGGAGTTCGGGCGGTACCCGCTGCGGGGCTGAGCATCGGCTCGTGCTGAGCGGCGGGCGCAGGTCGTGTCCGGCAGCCAGTTGCCCTCGTGCCCGGCAGGTTTCCGGATGAACCGAACAACAACCCCGGCCTTGGACCTGTCGGCCGTGTCCTCGGGCCCGAACGCGCCCCGGGTGCGCGCGATGGCAACCGGACGGGGGAACAGGTTCACGCTCGAACCCCCCCGGAGGCGACGGCGGGCGCGCCCGGGGCAGAGCGCCTCGCGGAGCTCCGATCCGCCACTGCTCCCCGGATCGGGGCCAGCGTGTTCACACCATCCGGAAGTTGGGGCCGGTCTTGAGCACGCACCCCAGATCGACGTCCGGCCCGGTAGCATCACGCGATGCAGCCCACCACCGCCTGATGCGCCTCCACGTCATCGCCTGTGACATCCTCGCCCGCCCCGTCTACCTGTGTGCGGCCCGGTCGCCCCACGTGGTGGACGTGACGCTGCTCCGGCGCGGTCTCCACAACGAGCCGCCGGACCTGCGCTCCACGCTCCAGGCGGCGATCGACGCCACCGGGCCCGACCACGATGCCATCGTCCTGGGCTACGGGCTGTGCGGTGGGGCGGCGGCCGGGCTCGAGGCCCGCGACATACCGGTGATCCTGCCCCGTGCCCACGACTGCATCACGCTGTTCCTGGGCGCCCGGGAGCGCTACACGGCCGAGACCAGCGGCCCGGCCACCTACTGGTACGTGGCCGACCAGCTGGAGCGAGGCGAAGGGTACGGGACGAGCATCGGCAACTTCGGGGTCGGCAGCGATACCGACGCCCAGATGGAGGAGACCCGCGCGGAGTATGTGGCGAAGTACGGCGAGGACAACGCGGACTACCTCATGGAGGTGCTCGGCGCGTGGCAGGTCCACTACGGGCGCGCGGCCTTCGTCTCCATGGGCGTGGCCGACGACACGGGCTCCGAGGCGGTGGCGCGCGAACAGGCCGAGCGGCGGGGTTGGGCCTTCGAGCGCGTCGAGGGCAACATGATCCTGGTGCGCCGGCTGATCGACGGGGACTGGGACGACGACATGCTCACGCTGCAGCCCGGCGAGCGCCTGGCGATGAGCTACGACGACGACGTGGTGAAGGCCGTGCCAGTGGAGGTCGCGGGCGGCTGAGCTGCGCCCGCACGCTCGTTCAGCTACGCCTCGCCACCACCCAGCCGCCCCGCCCGGAACGCGGCGACGTACTCGCCGCCGAACGGGTCGCGACCCAGGAGCATGTCCGCCGCCAGCCTGTAGGGCTCGCTGTCGCGGTCGGCGCCGAACACACGGGACAGGTCCGATGCCACGGGATCGATGATCCCGCTGTTGATACCCGCCGCGGCGGCGAGGTCGATGAACGTGTCGTTGAGCAGGCGCCGCTCCGGCATCCCGAACGAGACGTTGGACAGGCCGCCGGTCAGGTGGATCGTGTCGCCGTATTCCTGGCGGAGCTGGCGGGCAGCCTCGAGGACGTGCTGCGGGGCCTCCGGCGCGACCGCGACGGGCAGCACGAGCGGGTCCACGTAGAGATGATCCGGCGGGATGGCCCTGGCGACCGCCGCCTCGACCAGGTTGATGGCGTTGGCCACGCGCTCCTCGGCGTTGGCCGGCATCCCGCCGGCGCTGCTCGCGGCCAGGATCACCGCGCACCCGGTGGCGGCCGCCAGCTCGAGCACCTCCGGGCGCTCGATCGAGGCGGAGTTGAGCAGCAGCCGGCCCGCGGGCTGGGCAGAGGCGGCGACCCCCGCCGCCAGGACCGCGACGTCCGACGAGTCGATCGACACCGGCACGCCGGCAGTCGCCTCGACGGTCTCGACCAGCCATGCCATGCCCCGGGCACGGATCTCGGACTCGGACGCGATCTCGTCGGCGTTGAGGTCCAGCCAGTCCGCGCCGGTCCGTTCCTGGCGGGCCGCGAGGACCTGGATGTACGCGGCGGCCGTCCCTGCCTGGTCACCACCATCGAGCCCCCAGCGGATGGCGCTGGCAACGTGCTTGATCTTGCCCTGGCCGAAGTCGCGCCCGGCGACGAGGCTCGGGTGGACCGGCAGCACCAGGCGGGACCCGTCCGGGCCCTCGAACGCGATGCCCACCGAGCCATCCGGCAGCTCCACGCCGTGCTTGCCGGCACGCTTGAGGATCCGGGTGGCGTGGATGTTCTCGCCGACGACGAGGAACGCGGTGCCGGTTCGATCGGGCCTCATGCCGTGGGTCCTTTCTCGGGCTCGGGGGCGGAGCCTGCGGGAGCCGCGGGGGCGGCTGGGGCGGCTGGCGCGGTGCTGGCGGCCAGCTTGGGGGCCGGCTTGGGGGGCGCTGCCACCGCGAGGGCAGCCTTGCTGTCCGTCGCGTAGTGGTCACGACCGAGGAACGTGTTCGCCCAGGCGCTGGTTCGCCGCAGCTCGTTGTCCTGGATGACCGGCGCCCGGTCCAGCATCGTCAGTTCCTCGCCGTACGGCTTGAGCCGCGTGTACGCATCGGCCCAGACACAGGTGTGGCCCGGGACCTCGCACATGCCGTCGAGCGCGCCGCCACAGGGACCGTTGCGCTGGTTCTTCTGGCAGTGGGACTCCGGGCACAGGTAGGCGATGTCCGGCAGGGAGCAGTCGCCACAGTCCCGGCAGTCGAACATCGGCAGCTTGGCCGCATGCTCGAGGACGTGGAGCGGCTTCTCGAGGCCCTTGTCCTCCACTGCGCCGTAGAACCTGGCCCAGGCCTGGAAGCCTGGCGTACCGGTCGCGAAGACCCGCTCATGGAGGATGCGGTTGAGACGGTAGAACGGCGAGACATGGGTGCGCGCGCGGCGGCGGGATCCTGACGACAGCGAGATGCGGTAGCCCTTCGCCACCTCGTCGGTGGAGAGTCCGGCGCCATCGCTCGCGAACATCTCGAAGGAGCCGGGCAGGCCCCAGCTGACGTCCTTGACGAGCGCGCGCCAGTCGTCCGCAGGGTGGGCGTCCGCCATCTCGAGGATCCGGCGGACCTCGCCCGCGTCACGGTGGCCGGAGATGTAGATCCCCCGAAAGCCCAGGCCGCGACTGACGACCAGCTGCTTGGCGGCAAACTCGAGGAAGAAGGCGCGACCCTTGTCGGCGGCCTTGGCCTCGCGCTCCGCGACCTCGAGCAGCGCGTCGGTGACGACGCAGCCCGGGACCTTGCCGGCGTTGAACGCGCGGGCAACCGGGGCGGACAGGATGTACGCGTTGGCGACCACGGGCACGTCGACCCGCTCGCGGCGCATCCACCGCAGGAGCTGGTCCTGGCGGTGGGCGTCGTAGCCGACTTGCGTGATCGCGTAGTCGGCACCGGAGCGGACCTTGAACGCCAGCTTGAGGAGCTGCGGGACGTGGTCGCTCTCGAGCCGCTTGAAGGGGTCGATCGCGCAGCCGAGGTAGAACTCGTTGGCACCCGGATCCTCGGTCCCGTCCGCCTCCGCCCTGGCGACCGCCTCGATACCCAGCCGGCGCAGGAGCGCGAGCAGGGCGACGGAGTCGATGTCGAAGACCGGTCGGGGGCCGCCCCGGTAGCCTTGAGCCGGGTAATCGCCGGTCAGCGCCAGGACCGTGGTCAGGCCGCGCGAGAGCAGGTCCCAGCCCAGGCTCTGCATCCCGTTCCGGTTCCGGTCGCGGCAGGCGACGTGGACGATCGGGTCGTGGCCGAGCTCCTTGGCGGACTCGCCCAGCACGTCAGGCGGCAGCTTCGCGTAGCCGCCCGCGTTGTCAGTGATCGAGAGCGCGGTGATCCGCGGGTCGCCGGCGAGGTCGGCTGCCATCTTGAGCGGCTTGCCGCCGCGGGCATCGCGGAGCGCGCCGGCCCAGGGCACGAGCTCCACGACGGTGGCGAAGCCCGCCGGATCCCCCAGCATGCGGCGGAGCGCGCCGGGCCCCGTTGTGGCAGACGGTGCAGCCGGGTCGGCCGTCGGCTCTTCGGCGTCGGCGCGGCGGGATCGGGCGGGGCTCATTCGGATCCTCCTGGAACAATTGGCTCGAACAGGCAGCCGTCGGTGAACAGGTCGAAGAAGTCTGGCTCGGACTCGAGCTCCACGTGCTCGATGCGGCGGACGAGGGCGTCCAGGGACGCGCGCCCCTGCCGGGACAATAGCAGCGCCCGGGCGCCGCCGATGGACGCGTTCCCGGCCCGGACGATCCGTTCGATCGGGGCAGCCACCAGCAACCCGATGTCGATCGCCGATTCGACGTCGAGGGCGTTGGCGAACCCGCCCGCGAGGTAGACGTGGTCCAGGTCCCGGGGCCGGAGGCCGAGCTTGCGGAGAAGGACGCGCTGGCCGACGGCCGTGGCCGCCTTCGCGATGGAGAGGTGGCTCACGTCGCTCCGCGACAGCGTGATCCGCGGCTCCTCGACGACCTGGAACTCCGCGGCCCTGTCGGCGAATGCGCCGCGATTGTTCATCCGGTCGGCGCGCCGCAGCTCCGCCAGCAGGTCGACGAGGCCCGAGCCACAGATCCCTTCCGGCGGCGCGTCCCCGATGCAGCGGATCTCGAGGATGTCGTTGACCAGCCGCACGGCCTCGATCGCGCCGTCTGCCCCGGGCATCCCGTAGCGGACGCCGCCACCCTCGAACGCCGGGCCGGCCGGGCTTGACGCCGCCAGGACCCGGTCGCCGTCCGACGCGATGATCTCGCTGTTGGTGCCGATGTCCACGAGCAGGAAGGAGCCGCCGCGCGCGACTGCATCGACCGCGACGATGTCCGCTGCCGCGTCCGCGCCGACGTGGCTGGCGATGAGCGGGCCGCCCGTGACGCGGGCCTGCGGGTTCACGAGCATGCCCAGCTCATGGGCGCGGCGCGTGATCATCGTCGTCGTCGCCTCGCCGTCACGCAACGCGGTCTCGGTCACGGACCGGTAGGGCAGCCTCCCGATGGGACGCACGTCCAGTCCGAAGGCCAGGTCCCGCATCGTGGGGTTGCCCACAACCATGACGTCCACCAGCCGGCGGCGGTCCACGCCCAGCTCCGAGCAGAGGCGCTTCAGCTCGTGGTTGAGGGCGCGGCGCAGCGCCTGGCGGAGCTCGCCCGGGATCTCCGTGTCATACGAGATCCGGGTCATGACGTCACTGCCACCAAAGCGCTGGGGGTTCTCGATCGCGGCGACGGCGAGGACGGCCCCGGACTCGAGATCCACCAGCTCGAGCACGACCGTCGTGGTGCCGACGTCGATCGCGACGCCCACCGGGCTGCCGATGGCGGGGCCGAGGTCCGTCCCATCGTCCGCGACCATCCGGCCGTCCGCGACGCGCACCGCGGGGTCCAGCTCCGGCCGGGCGTCGGGCGCGTCCGGTGCCAGGAGGATCCGCAGGCGGCGACGAAGCACGACGAACTCGAGGTCCCGCTCCGCCCGCTCCACCGTCGCCTGGCAGGCCAGCCGGAATGCGGCGCCGAGAAACCCTTCCGCCTCCGTGCGCGGCGAGAGCTGGTCGCCGCCCGCGCGGACCTCCACCACGCATTCATGGCAGCGGCCGGTCTTGCGGCACGAGGCCGGGACAACGACGGCCAGCTCCGCGGCATCGTCGAACAGGAGGTGACCGGGTGCGAGCGGGCGCCGCTCGGACCCGTGAACGATGTTGGGCATCAGATGTGAGTCTCGCGGGGCGCGGGGGGTGATCCGGATGGTCGCTCGGCCCGTTCCCCCGGGACATTACGCCCTAACGCGGCCCGTGCCGGGCCGTGACGCTGGAGATCACCCTGCTGCGGGAGAGGCGTCCTTGATCTGGCACGCTCGAAACGGGTCTCGATGCAGCGGATCGTTCCTCGAGGCGGATCACACCATCGACCACCGTGGCGACCGGTGGTATCCATCGTGTGTCGATCGTCTGGGCCACCCTGCATGGCAAGCTCTCATGGCAAGCCCGCGGGGCCACGCCCCCGCGCCGCAACCGTGATAATCACTTCCAGCGCCGACGCGCACCAGTTCTGATCGGAGGAGCACACACATGGGCGACGAGATCTTCGCGGCGATGCGCCAGTCCGTCATCGACGGCGACGCGGCAGCGGCCGCGGCCCTCGCAGAGTCGGCGCTCGCGGACGGGGTCCCGCCCCTGGACGCGATCGAGCTGGGCTTCGTGCCCGGGCTGTCGTACGTCGGCGAGCAGTTCGGCCTCGGCGAGCTGTATCTGCCGGACATGATGCTGGCCGCCCGCGCCATGCAGAAGGCCATCGACCTCCTGGAGCCCGAGATGGCCCGCCAGTCACAGACGCGCCAGGTCGTCGGCCGGGTGGTCATCGGCACGGTCAAGGGCGACATTCACGAGATCGGCAAGAACCTCGTGGGGATGATGCTCTCCACCTCCGGCTTCGAGGTTCACGACCTCGGTGTGGACGTGGCCCCGGATTCGTTCGTCGATGCCGCCCGCGAGCACAACGCGGACCTCATCGGCGTCTCCGCGCTGTTGACCACCACGATGGCCGGGCAGCGGACCGTCGTCGAGGCCCTCGAGGCCGCGGGCATGCGCCCGAAGGTGAAGGTCATCGTCGGCGGCGCGCCGGCCAGCGCGAGCTGGGCGTCCGAGATCGGCGCCGACGGCTACAGCGAGGACGCGATCGGTGCGGTCGCGCTGGCGCGCAAGCTGCTCGGGGCCGAAGCCGCAACCGCCTGACCTGGGAAATGCCCGCGACACGGGCCCGCGCCGGGAGGCCGGGCCCACGATCCCGCGCGGGACAGCACGGCCGGACCCACCTGGGACCGGCGCGGTACATGCCGGGCGCGATGCCCGGCCGGAGGCATGCATGACCACGTCACCGACAGCGACGGACGGAGAAGCCCGCCCGCGCCTCGAGGTCCTCTCGCCGGCAGCGATCCGTCGGATCCACACGGCAACCCTGGACGTCATCGAGCGGGTCGGCGTGCGGTTCCCGTCGGCGCGCGCGCAGGCGATCTGGGCCGCCAACGGGGCGACGGTCGATCGGGAAAGCGGCATCGTCCGCGTCCCCGGCCACGTCATCGAGGCGGCACTCAAGACTGCCCCGCCCTCCTATGTGCTGGGGGCCAGGAACCCCGCGCAGGACCTGCCCCTGGACGGCCGTCACGTCCACCTGGCCACGGACGGCTGCGGCATCGAGGTGCTGGATCCGTGGACGCTGGACGTGCGCCGGTCCACGCTCGCGGACGTCGCGGACATCGCCCGCGTCGCAGACGCCCTCGACGCGATCGCGTTCCATTGGGTGGCCGTCTCCGCGCAGGACCGCCCGCCCGTGACGCGACCTCTCGAGGAGATCGCGGCGGTCTGGCGGAACTCGACCAAGCACGCCCAGAGCGAGAGCGTGGTGACGGGCGAGGACGCGGCAACCGTCATCGAGATGTCCGCGGCGATCGCCGGCGGGCGGGATGCCCTCCGCGCGCGGCCGGTGTTCTCGATGATGCAGTGCACGATCAGCCCGCTCGCCCACGACGGCGGCTCGATCGACGCGGGGCTGGTGGCCGCAGAGGCCGGAGTGCCCGTCGGGTACATGACGATGGCATCGTGCGCCTTCAGCGGGCCGGCCACGATCGCGGGCTCGCTGGTGGTCGGCAACGCCGAGGTGATCTCCGCGCTGGCCCTGATGCAGCTCGCCTACCCCGGCTGCCCCGTCTACTACGCGGCCGCCCAGACCGCGATGGACCTGCGCTCCGGCGCCTACACCGGCGGAGGTCCCGAGGACTTCCTGTTCGGCGCGGCCACCAACGAGCTGTCCGACTTCTACGACGTCCCGCTGTCGATGGGCGCATACGCCACCGGGGCCAAGCGCTCCGACTGGCAGGCCGGCCTCGAGAACGGGCTCTCATCCTTCATGGCGTCCGCAACCGGGTCGGACATGCTGCTGGGCGCCGGCCTGCTCCATGGGAGCCGCATCTGGTCCTACGAGCAGATGATCCTGGACACCGAGATCGACGGGATCGTGAAGGCGATGCTGCGCGGGATCCCGACCGATGACGTGTCGCTGGCGCTGGAGGCGATCGCGGAGGTCGGGCCCGGCGGCGAGTACCTGACGCTCCCGCACACCCGCACCCACATGCGCGGCCTGTGGCAGTCGAAGTACCTGGACCGCCGGCCGTACGGCCAGTGGGCCGCGGACCCGGACAAGCCGCACCGTGAGGCGCTGGAGCACGCTCGCACGCTCCTGCGCGACCATCGCCCCGAGCCGTTGGACCCGGCGCTGGATGCCGAGCTCGACCGGCTCATCGAGGCCCACGCCGCGGACCCGGCGACGTTCCTGACCGCCGCCGCCCGGCCCTGACCCTTCTCCATCCCATCCTGCCCAGGCACTCCGGAGACAAGCTGATGCGACCCCGTTTCGAGCTCCTCGACCCCGCCCTGATCGAGCGGGTCGTCGGCGAGGCCCTGGTCCTCCTCGACCGACCCGGCGTGAAGGTCGAGGAGCCCGAGGCGATCCGCGTCCTCGTGGCCGGCGGCGGCACGGCAGAGGGCGACCGGGTCCGGATCCCGGAGGCCATGGTCCGGCGGGCGCTGGACACCGTCCCCCGCTCGTTCAACCTCTACAGCCGCACGGGCGCCGTCGCCGCCCGCTACGGCCAGGGCGTCGTCAACTTCGATCCGGGATCGTCCGGCGTCGCCGTGCTGGACCCCGAAACGCTGGACACCCGCCAGTCCCAGGCCGCGGACCTCGTCCGGCTCACGCGCGTCGCCGATTCGCTGGCGGCCTACGACGCGGTCTCCACCTCGATGGTCGCCCATGATGTCCCGACGGAGATCGGCGACCTGTACCGCCTGTTCCTGGTCATGCTCCACTCGGACAAGCCGGTCGTCACCGGCGCGTTCACGCCGCACGGGTCGGCGGTGATGATGGAGATCCTCGCCCTGGACGCCGGCGGACGCGCCGCCCTGGCCGAGAAGCCGCGGGCCGTGTTCGACGTCTGCCCGTCCCCGCCCCTCACCTGGTCCGAGTTTGCGTGCCGCAACGTGATGGACCTGGCCCGGGCTCACGTCCCGGCCGAGCTCATCTCGATGCCCCTGGCGGGGGTGGCGTCGCCGGTCACGCTCATCGGATCGATCGTTCAGCACGCCGCAGAGACCCTGGCGGGCGTCGTCCTGCACCAGCTGGCCGAGGCCGGGTCGCCCATCGTCTGGGGCGGCGCGCCGACCATCGTGGACATGCGGACGGGCTCGACGCCGATGGGCGCCATCGAGACGGCGATGATCGACGCCGGCTACGCGGCCGTCGGCAAGTCCCTGGGCCTGCCGGTCCACGCCTACCTGGGCGCCACCGACTCCAAGGTGGTCGACGCGCAGGCGGGCCTGGAGACCGGGATGACCGCGCTGATCGGCGGGCTGGCCGGCATCGACATGATCAGCGGCGCGGGCATGCTGGACTTCCTCCTGGCCCAGAGCCCGGAGAAGCTGGTCATCGACGCCGAGGTGATCGGCATGGTCCAGCGGCTGCTGCGCGGGATCGGCACGCCGACGGAGACGCTGGCCACCGGGTCCTTCGAGGCAGCCGGGCCCGAGGGCCGGTTCCTGGAGCTGCAGGAGACACGGAAGCTGTTCCGCTCGGAGCAGTTCCTGCCCACCAGGATCATCGACCGGAACTCGCGCCGCGCCTGGCTGGACGCCGGCGGGCTGGATGCCTTCGGGCGGGCACGCGAGCGGGTTGACGAGATCGTGGCCGCGCACCGGCTGCCGGCCATCGATCCGGCGGTTGCGGCGGCGATGGTGGCGCGGGTCCGCGAGGCGGGCGAGCCGTTCGGCCTGGCCGGGCTGCCGGGGGTGCCGGCCGAGATCACGGGCGCGTAGCTCGCGGGGAGGGCAGCGGCGGCGGCTGGCACGTCGTCCGTGAGGGCCGGGGTGCGGCCGGGCTGCGGCGTCAGCCCTCGGCGGGCACCCCCTCGGTGGGCACCCGCTCGTCGCGGAGCTCGTAGACGGTCTGGAGCGGGTTCCTCCGTCCGAGAGTGAGCCAGGCGATGGCGCTGCCGATCAGCGCGATGCCGCCGCCCGCGAGCAGGGCGACCTGGATCCCGGCAAAGTACGCCACCTTGTACTCGTCGATCTCGCCCGGCCCCAGCTGGATTGTCTGGCCGATCGCCTTCAGGGCAGGCGTACCCAACGCGGCCAGGACGTCGTGGAAGGTGGCGGTCAGGCCGTTGATCTCTGCCTGCGGCCGGCCGGCGAGCGAGCCCCTGTAGACGGACATCGCCACCTCCGCCAGCAGAACGGTGACGGCCACGATGCCCGCCCGCGTGCCGACCTCGATCGAGGCCTCGTTGAGCGCGGCCGCCGTGGCGGGGAGGCCCCGGGGGACGCTCGCGAAGATGATCGCGGTGCGCACCGTCGTGGCCACGACGAACCCGCCACCCACGAGGATCAGCGGGATCACGAAGGCGAGGTACGTGGTGGTCGGACCGATGACCGCCGCCACCAGCAGGTCCCCGATGCCGATGGCGAGGACGCCGCCGGCGATCAGCCCTCGCGGCTGGAAGCGGCCGAGCAGGAACCCGGCGATCGGGCCGGCCAGGACGAGCGCCACGAACAGCGGGGCCAGGGCCACCATCCCGAAGACCGGTCCGTAGTCCATTCCGATGCCGAAGTACATCGGCAGCTGCGACATGGGGACGATCTGGGCAATGGCGATGACGAGGCCGACGAAGAGCGCGATCGTCACCGGGCGCCGCTCCACGCGCACGGCGTCGGAACGCTCCATCCGGCGACGCCGCTCCCAGAGGAAGAAGGCGACGATCAGCGCCACGCCGGCCAGGATCAGGGCCCACCGCAGCGGGTTGTTCCAGCCGGCACCCACCCAGAGCAACCCCGAGGAGACGAGCACGACTGCGCCCGCCCAAAGCGCGTTGCCCGCCACCAGGGGGCGCTCAGCGCGGTTGGGCCGCACGAGGTCCGGGATCCGGCCACGCACGACGAGCAGCGCCAGGCCGCAGGCGGCGATCGAGCCGATGAAGGCCGGCAGGTAGTTGCCCGGGATCAGCGATACCAGCGTCGGAGAGAGCCCCTGGCCCAGACCGTAGCCTGCGTATGCGATGCCGATCGCGGTGGCCCGCGGGATGCCCGTGTAGGAGGTGGCGGCCATCGCGAGCGCAACCGGCATGACGAAGGCGGCCGCCGCGACGCCGACGAAGCGCACGGCGACGAACATGATCCCGCCATTGCCGACCAGCAGGTACACGATCATCGCCAGGATCGCGCACGCGAAGGAGACCGCGAGGCCGCCGTAGATGATCGGCCGCGCACGCGTCATGTCGCCGAGCGCCCCGCCCACGAGCAGCAGGAGCGCCGTGACCACCGACACGAGGATGATCAGGCCCTCGATGTCGGGCTGGGCGCGGATGGCGGCCTGCGTGGTCATGGCCGTGGGGGCCATGACCTTGGGATCCATGCCAGCCGCGAACAGCGCGGCCATGCTCGCGAGGAGCGCGTTGGCCGCGCGTCGGTCCTCGACCAGTTCCGCGATGAACGCCGGGAGCGGTGGGCGGGCCATCGAGGCGATGCTAGCAGGCGCCGGTGGGCGCCGAGCCGCTCCCGGTGGTGTGCTCAGATCGGTTCGAACCGCGCCTGGAAGAACCGCAGGTACTTCGGCTCGAAGACCATGCGCAGGCCGCTGGCCCTGTCCCGGGCGTCGAAGCACGCCTTCACCGACTCGGCGACGACGTCCATGTGCGCCTGCGTGTACACGCGCCGCGGGATCGTGAGCCGGGTCAGCTCCAGCTTCGGCCGGTTGTGGTCGCCCGTCTGCGCGTTGCGGCCGGCGGACGCGATCCCGCGCTCCATGGACCGGATGCCGGAGTCCAGGTACAGCTCCGCGGCCAGCGTCTGGGCCGGGAACAGGTCCTGCTCGAGGTGCGGGTAGAACCGCCGCGCGTCGAGGAAGATCGCATGGCCGCCCACCGGCTCCACGATCGGGATGTCCCACTCCTGGAGCAGCTCGCCCAGGTAGCGCACCTGGCCGACACGCGAGCGGACGTGCTCGTCGGAGACTGCCTCCTCGATGCCGATCGCGAGGGCTTCCATGTCGCGCCCGGCCAGCCCGCCGTACGTGTGCAGCCCCTCGTAGACGATGACCAGGTTGCGCAGCTCCTCGAACACCGCGTCGTCGTTGACGGCCAGCCAGCCGCCGATGTTGACCAGGTTGTCCTTCTTGGCCGACATCCACGCGCCGTCCGTGTACGAGCAGAACTCGAGCAGGATGTCGGCGATGGACTTCGCCCCGTAGCCGTCCTCGCGCTCCTGGATGAAGAGCGCGTTCTCCACCATGCGGGTGGCGTCCAGCAGGAGCCTGATGCCGTTGGCGTCACACAGGGCCCGCAGGTCGCGGACGTTGGCCATCGAGACGGGCTGGCCGCCCGCCATGTTCACGGTCCCGGCGAGGGAGACATAGGGGATGCGGTCAGCGCCGACCTCGTCGATGAGCGCCTGGACCTTCGCCAGGTCCACGTTGCCCTTGAACGGGTCCAGGTTCTGCGGGTCGTGCGCCTCGTCCACGATCACGTCGTGGAAGGTCGCCCCGGCCAGCTCCTGGTGGAGCCGCGTGGTCGTGAAGTACATGTTGCCCGGGATGTGGTCGCCGGCCTTGATGAGGGTCTGGCTGATCAGGTGCTCCGCGCCGCGGCCCTGGTGCGTGGGGAGGATGTGGCGGTAGCCGTAGAAGCGCTGGATCGCCGCTTCCAGGTGGTAGAAGTTCCGGCTGCCCGCGTATGCCTCGTCGCCCAGCATCATGCCGGCCCACTGCCGGTCGCTCATCGCAGACGTCCCGGAGTCCGTCAGCAGGTCGATGTAGACGTCATCCGACCTGAGCAGGAACGTGTTGTAGCCGGCACTTTCGAGAGCGGCCACCCGTTCGTCGCGGGTGGTCATCCTGAGGGGCTCGACCATCTTGATCTTCCAGGGTTCAGCCCAGCTGCGACGGCCGTGCTGCTGGCCCATGGTGTGGAGCGATTTCCCGGACATGGGTCTCCTCTGCCTTGCGTCGCGAGAGCGACGAGGACGCGTGAGGCGGGGATCGGGCGCGTCTGCCCGGGCGCGATGGTGGCGCCGAGGCGCGGCGTCCGGCCGCCCGTGTTGTTACCCGGGAGCGTACTCGCCGCGGGCGTGCCGCGCGACCCGTCCCACGGCGCGCTGGTCCCCGGCGAGATGTGTCGAGCCGCCCCGAGAGTGCCGCCGACGGTCCGCTTGCCCCTTGCCAACCGGACGCGCGCGAGGCCATGCTGCTGGTCCACCCACAGGAGGTATCCATGACCGCCAGGAGCGGGTTCAGCACTGCCGAAGCGCAGGAGATCGCCGATCACCTCGGCATCGACTTCAGCACCAGGCCGTTTGCCCTCGAGGAGTTCCGCTCGGGCCTCGACGTGGAGCTCGAGCATGGCCGGCGTGACCCGGCGACCAACGTGACCGGCGACGATCCATACCTCACAGGGAAGATCGCGCTCGCCCACCTGACCGAGCTGCCGGACTACTACACCCGCCTCGCGGTGATGGAGGCCGAGGCCGAGTCCTGACGCGACCCGGCCTACAGGCGCCGGGCGCCAGACCGGCGTCTACTCTCCGGCCGCATCCTCCGCCAGAGCCTGCACCGTCACGACCCGCTCCTCCGCGCCACGCACGAGCGTCAGCTCGAGCGGGAACCCGGCATCGCGCAGGACCTCGTGCAGCGTGTCCACGTCCGTGATCGGGCGGCCGGCGGCGCCCACGAGGAGGTCACCCTCGGCGATGCCCGCGGCATCGGCCGGCGACCCGTCCTCCACCCCGCGGACCAGCACGCCATCGCGATCCGGCAGGCCCACCGACCGGCGAAGGTGCCGGGCGACGTGCGCCGGAGCCACCGCGATGCCCAGTTGCGGTCGCTCGCGCGACTCGCCGCTGCCCAACGCCTCGACCCGCGCCCGAAGGGACGCATCGGCCGGCAGGGCCAGGTAGAACCCCTCCCCCACCCGGTTGGTGTTCAGGCCCACCAGGGCGCCGTCGGCGTCGAGAAGCGGGCTACCCGACGAGCCCGGAGCCAGCGGTGCGGTGTGCTCGAGCGAGCCGGAGATCCGCCGGCCACCGGGCCCGCGAAACGCACGCTCCATGGACGAGACGAACCCAAACGACACGCGCGCCCCGCCCGACGGGGTGGCGGCGGCCGCGAAGACCGCGGTCCCGATGGTGGTGGCGGCGGACGACCAGGCGATGGCCGGCACGCCGGTCGTATCGGCCTCGACGACCGCGAGGTCACCGTCCCAGTCGACGCCCTTGACGACGCCCTGCGTCACGCGGCCATCGACGAAGCGCACCGTGACCCCGCCACCGTGGAGGTTGTGGGCGTTGGTGAGGACGCGGCCGTCGGCGATGACGACGCCGGAGCCGCGGAGACGGGAACCGATCCCGACGACGGACGGGCCGACGGCGACGGCGACCGCCGCGACGGCTTCCTGGAGTTCGCTGAGCACGGACATGGGGACGACGAGACCTCGATGGCGACCCGGCGCCGGGACGCTGGGCGGTCCGGTCGTGCAGGTCAGTTGTTACTTGCGATCTGCAATCTACTATCGATCCCGACGCCGCGCAAGCCCCTCGCCTACCATTGCCCGCGATGACCAACCCGACCGTCCCGACCGTCTCGCCCATCCCGCCGAGCGCCCTTGCCGCCGCCCTCGATCGCGTGGGCGATCGTTGGAGCCTGCTGCTCGTCGAGTCACTCCTCGCCGGCCCGCGCCGGTTCGGCGAATTGGCCGAGTCCGTCGGCGGCATCGCGCCCAACATCCTGGCCGCCCGCCTTCGCCGCCTCGAGCGCGCGGGGATCGTGGTGGCCACGCCCTACTCGCGCCGTCCCCCGCGCATGGACTACGCCCTCACCGCGGACGGGCGGGAGCTTGGCGGGGCGCTGGCGCTGCTGGCCGGCTGGGGGGCCCGTCGCGGCGGCACCGGGGAACCGCTCCGCCACGAGGCATGCGGTACGCCGCTCGAGGCCCGCTGGCACTGCCCAACCTGCGAGCGGCTGGTGGCCGGCGACGAGCCGGACGAGCTGACCCGCCTGTAGCCGGGGCGCGGATCCGCGGACCACTGGCCGGCGGGAGGAGGATCGGCCGGAGAATTGGCCACCGTCGGGTGTCTTTGGCCCGTCAGCGGGCGGCGTCGCGCACCGCGAGCGGGTCGAATGCCTCCGTCCGCTCGGCCACGGCGTCCGCGCCCAGGCGCGTCGCCTCCATACCCAGCGGCTGGTCCACGATCTCGCGCCAGCCGTGCTCCTCAAGGGACGCGAGCGTCGCCGACGCCGTCTCGATCGCGCGCCGCACATGCTCGACCGCCGCGCCTGCGAGCTCCGGCCGTTCTCGCGACGCGCGGAGCCCGGCCGCCACCGCCAACGCGCCGCGGGTGACGCCCAGCGAGGGTGACCCCGCGCCGGAAGGGTGGCGGAGGACCATGTCCACGTCGCCGGCATCGGGCAGCAGCGCCGCCACGATCGCGTGCCACGTGGCGGCCGCCTCGGCCCCGAGCGGCGGCTCGATGAACGCCAGCGAGTGCTCCGGGAGCAGCGCCCGACGGAGTGCGATCTCGGCGGCCGCCCGCGCGGGCGCCAGTGGCTCGTCCACGAGCCAGTCGGGGAGCGCACCCACGCACACCGACGACGCGTCGAGACCACCCCGCCGGGCGAGGGCGACAGCGATCAGCTGCAGCGCGAGGGCTCGGCCGGATCGCATTGCGGGATCGGACGGCACACCGGTCGCGAGATCGGGTGCGACCAGAAGCGGCCCTGCGGGCACGATGACCTGCGTCCCGGCCCGCGTCAGGATCCGGTGGGCGAACACGTGGTCGGCGAGCGCGCGATCGGGGTCCACCCGTCCGGCGACGATCTCCCGCACCGGATCAGCCACTACCCCGTCGATCCGCTCGAAGGCCGCCACCACGGCCTGGTCCGGCGCCGCGAGGGCCGGGGTGTCGGTGACCAGCCGCACGTATCCGCGCCGGCGGGCGGCGGCCTCGTCCACGGCCCGGCGCAGCACGGACAGCGCGCGCTGGGAGCCGGTGGGGATCGGCTGGCCCGAGGCGTCGTGGGAATCCAGGCCGCCGCGCGAGGACGGTGCCGCCTGCCACGTATCCAGGGCGGCCCCGGCGCGCGACATCCGCTCCGCCAGCTCCCGGCTGGGCGGGACATCCACGCGCAACAGCGTGGCGCCGGCACCGATCGCGGCCGTCGCCTCGTCCAGGGCATCCACGATGGCCGGCGCAACCAGCACGGAGCCCAGCCACGGCCGCGGGCCATCCCCCAGGAGCGCCACGAGCTCCCGACGCGCGGTCCGGTTGGCGTCGATCCGATCGAGAGCGGCCGATGCCAGCCGGGTCGCGTCGGCCACAGCGATCGCTCGCCTGTCGGGCTCGGCCAGCAGCTCTGCCTCCAGGCCCAGGTCCACGTTGCCGGCCGCGATCTCGCGCGCCAGCCCCATCGGCGCCAGGTCGTACTCGGCCATGGCCATGGCAAACGGGAGGGCGATGCCGCCGCCCAGGCGACGCGGGTCCGGGGCGAGGTAGCGCTCCACGACCTCCGCCGCGAGCGGACGGCCGGACCGGTCCAGCCCGCCGACGCCGAACATCCGCAGGATCGCGCGCTCCTGGCCGACGGTGGTTGTCGTGGCCGCGGCGGCACCCCAGGCGGCTGCGAGCGAGGATGCCCGCTCGCGCAGCGCATCGAGTTGCCGGCCGTCCCCGAACAGCGTCATGGAGGGAGTATGGCGGGCGGGCGGGATGCCGATCAGCCCGGCTGGGCCGGATCGCCGGAGGCCGCGGGCCCGGTCCGCGCGGGATGCCCGATCCAGACGTGCCCGTCCTCGAAGCGCTCCGACTTCCAGATCGGTGCCCGCGCCTTCGTCTCGTCGATTGCGTACCGGGCCGCCTCGAATGCCGCGTCGCGATGCGGCGAGGCCGCCACCACAGCCACCGAGACGTCCCCCAACGGCACCGCCCCGGTGCGATGGACGATCGCCAGGTGCCTGATGCCCCATCGGGCCTCGATCTCGTCCGCGATCTGCCCCAGCACCCCCAGGGCCATCGGCTCGAAGGCCTCGTACTCGAGTCCCTCAACCGCGCTGCCCTCGTGCGCGGCCGCGAGCGCCTCCTGCCCGGGGGCGGCCGTGCCCGGGGTCACGCGGGTCCGTCCCAGGAACGCCACCACGCCACCATCCTCGTCCGTGGCCAGGCGGCCGATGAGCTCCTCCAGGAGGCCATCCGGGATCGGCTCGGCCCGGATCTCGAGGATCCGGCGACCCGTGAACCCGCGGTCCACGTCCGCAGCGGCATCGACGTCGGTATCGGTCTCGACGTCCGCGCCCCCGCTGACAGGCGGAATGCAGGCGACCTCGTCCCCGTCCGCCAGCAGGGTGTCCGGCTTCGCGTACGTGCCGTTGACCGCGAAGCGCAGCGAGGTGCGCCCCGAGGCCAGGGCCGGCACGGTGGCCACGATCGCGGACCAGGCGTCCTCAACGGTGGACCCGAGCGGCACCTCGACGCGCAGCTCCTTCATGCCCGCGGTCTCGCGCTGCATCGCGAACAGGCGGACCCGTATGCGCAAGGGCGGCAGGACGCTCATGTGCGAACCTCCATCAGACCAGCAACCCGGCGCCAAAGTAGAGGCCGGCCGCCAGGATCGTACCCGCCGCGATCGTCCCGACGTTGATGTAGTGCAGGCCCGTCGCCGACTCCATCGACCGTGTCCGCGCCGTCTGCAGCGCCGCCCACGATACGACGAGCGGGAACACGAGGCCCACCAGCAGCCTGAGCCACACGAACAGCGCCCACGGCCCGAACAGTGCCGCGAACGGTCCGCCTGTGGCGCCCGGCCCCGCTCCGGTCCCCACCCAGAGCACGAACAGGACGACCTGCAGCGCCACCACCCACAGCAGCCCCAGCGAGACGCGGACCAGCGGCGCCTCCGGCAGCTTTGGAGTGACCAGGTACCAGTGCCCCAGGATCATCGCGCCGAAGACGCCGCCGGCCGCGAGCGCCAGCACCACCAGCTGGACGGTGAGCAGCGCCACGCCCACTGGGGTCCCGCCCCACGTGAGGCCGCCCAGCACGAGTGCGGCCAGCCCGGCGACCGTGCCGGCGGCCGCCGGGACGACGGCACGCCCTCCCCGGGAGATCACGATCGTCGTTGTGAAGGCCAGGAGAACGAACACGGCGAGGGCCGCGCGCCGGGCGTCGTCGAACGCGGGGTCGGCCGTCACGGGCGAACCGGCGGAGATGGCCGGCAGCGCCGTGTCCGAGAGGTAGGCGAGGACCCCGAACCCCGTCGCGCAGATTGCCGTGAACGCGAGGTATCCCTTCGTCGCGGCGGTGCGCAGGCGCGCGAACGCGACCAGCACGAACGACCCGACCGCGAGTCCGGTCAGGACCGTCCAGTTGACGAGCGCGAGGTTGGAGGCGATCTGCTCCGCGGGCACGGCCGGAGTGTAGCCGCCGCCGCCCCGGCACCGGATAATGGGAGACGACACCGGACAGTGGGTGCCCGGGCCGGCAACAGGACGGTGCAGCAGGACGGCCGCCAGGCGGCGGCAGGAGGCTTCGATGTCGATCGGGCGGGACACATCCATCACGTGGCTGGGGCATGCGGCAGTCGAGATCGCGACGCCGGGCGGGAAGCGCGTCCTGATCGATCCCTGGCTCGGCAACCCGATGAGCCCGAGGTCCGCCGACACCGTGGACCGGTGCGACCTCCTGCTCGTCACGCACGGGCACGGAGACCACATGGGCGACGCCATCGCTTTGGCGGCCCGGCTGAGGCCCGCATGGCCGTGTATCCACGAGATGAGCCTGTGGCTCTCGCGACGGCTCCCGGGCGGCGCCGACCAGCTCATCGGCATGAACAAGGGCGGGACCGTCGAGGCCGCCGGCCTGCTGGTGTCGATGACCGGGGCGGAGCACTCCGCCGGCGACTGGAATGCCGACATCGGGACCACGCTCTATTTGGGCGAGCCCGCCGGGTTCGTGGTCGAGATGGAGAACGGGTTCCGCATCTACCACGCCGGCGACACGGCGGTGTTCGGTGACATGGCGCTCATCCGGGAGCTGCACCGGCCGGACCTCGCCCTGCTGCCGATCGGCGGGCACTACACGATGGACCCGGTCGCGGCGGCGCTGGCGGTAGAGCTGCTGGGCGTCAGCCGCGTGGCACCGATCCACTGGGGCACGTTCCCGGCCCTGGCGGGGACGCCCGCTCAGCTGGAGGATGCGATGCGCGCCCGCGGGCTGTCGGCGGAGGTGATCGCCTGGGCCCCAGGGGACACGATCAGCTGACCTGGGGCCGGGCGGGCGACGCGACGCGACGCTACGCGTCCGGTCGCGTGCGCCGCCACGTCGCGCCGAGGGCGAGCCCGATCGCGAGCCCGGCCAGGTTGTCGAACACGTCGCCGCCCTGGCATGCGCGGCCGAGCGGCACCGCGATGGCCTGGATGACCTCGATCGCGACCGGGAGCAGCGCGGCCCCGGCCGCCAGCGCGAGCCGGTGCTGCCGGCGGCCCAGCTGACCGATCCAGACGCCGAGGGGGATGAACATCAGGACGTTCAGGATCGGGTCGTCGAACGTCAGGTAGACGGCGACGGACGCGGGGCCGATGCGTGACAGGTCACAGGTCATGGCGCCGTGGGCACCGAACTCCAGGGCCCAGCGGGCCGGTGTCAGCGTGACGGCGAGGATGACGCCGGTCGTCACCAGCAGCAGCCACGCGATTACCCGTCCGGTTCCGAGCCACCGCGCGGCGGGGCGGCAGAGCAGCAGGGCAAGCACCAGGGCGGCGAGCACGCCCGGCAGGATCGGCGGGTACCCGGCGCCGAACCCTCCGTGCCCGGTCGAGATCATCGCGTTGACCCGGACACGATGCGCACCGCCCGCACGGCGGCGACCGTGGGCCGCGGGTCAGCGCTCATCCCTGTCGGGGTCATTGAGGACCAGCTGAGGTGCCAGGAGGATCGCGAACATGGAGCTGCGCTGCGCAGCTCCACCGGCGCGTCCTATTGGACCCGGGCGATCGCCAGGTACCCAGGGTGGAACGCCGGATCTGGCATGGCCGCACCCTCGGCTGCCGGCAGCCCGTCGTGCGCACGGGCGTAGGCGAGGATCACCCGGCGGAGCCCCGCTTCGTCATCACCGGTCGCGAGCGTCAGCATCTGGCGCACGTCGCCCCGGACGCCCACTGGCGGCGGCGGCGAGAGAGCGCGCATCACACTGGGGCTCTCCGTCGGCTCGATGCTCTCTGCATCGTAGAACAACTCTTCGTGCAGCTTCTCACCCGGCCGGAGACCGATGGTCTCGATCGGCTGGCTGCTGGGATCCCTCCCGGAAAGGCGGACGAGGTCCCGTGCGAGGTCCATCACCCTGACCGGCTGGCCCATGTCGAGCACGAACAGGTCGCCCCGTTGCCCCAGGGCAGCGGCGTCGAGGATGAGCCATGCGGCTTCCGGGATCGTCATGAAGAACCGCGTCATGTCGGGGTGCGTGATGGTGAGCGGCTCCCCGTTCTCGAGCTGCTCCTGGAGGATGGGCACGACACTGCCCGTGGAGCCCAGGACGTTTCCGAACCGGACCGACACGTACGGGCGACCCGTTCGCCGGGCCGCGTCTGCGACGAGCATCTCGCCGATCCGCTTGCTCGCGCCCATGACGCTCGAGGGCCGGACGGCCTTGTCCGTCGACACGAACACGAAACGGTCCACGCCAGCCGCTGCGGCCGCGTCGAGGAGCACCATCGTCCCACCCATGTTGACGTAGGCGGCGTCGGAGGGGTGGTCCTCCATCATTGGCACGTGCTTGTAGGCGGCCGCGTGGAAGATCACGCTGGGTGCTTCCTCCGCGATCAGGCGGTCCATCGACGCGCGGCTCGCGACGTTGGCGAGGCGGATGCGCACCTCGCCCCAGCCGCGGCCCTGATTGCGTCTCGTCTCCAGCTCCCGATGCAGCAGGTAGAGAGGGCTCTCCGCCCGATCCACGAGGACAAGGCGGCGCGGGGCAAGGGCGAACACCTGGCGCGCCAGCTCCGATCCGATCGAGCCCGCGCCGCCCGTGATGACGACGGTGCGGTCCCGGATGATCTCGTCGACGTTGACCGCATGCTCGGTGACGATCGGCCGGCGCAGCAGGTCCTCCACGCGGACGCGCCGCACGCGGTAGGCGTCCACGCTTCCGTCGATGAGGTCGGTGATCGGGGGCACGGTGCGGACGTCAAGGCGCAGGGTCACGGCGCCCTCGACGGCGCGGCGAATGGCGGCCCCAGCTGCACTGGGCATCGTGATCAGCAGACCCGTGGCGCCAGTGGCCGCGGCCGCCCGCTCCATCGCCTCGAGACCGCCGAACACGCGCAATCCCGCGATGATCCCGCCGGCCAGGCGCGGGTCGTCGTCGAGGAACCCCACCGGTCGCACGCCCGAACCGGGATACCGCGCGGCGGATCGGGCAACGAGCACCCCCGCATCGCCGGCGCCGTACAGCAGGGTCGCCTGGCGGTCCGCGACTGCGGTACGCGTCATGGCAGGCACGCCCTCGGCGGCCGCCCGGATCGCGAACCGGACACCGCCGAGGATGGCGATGCTCAGCAGCAACTCGATCGGCCAGAAGGACCGGGGGAAGCCCGCGGTCCACGATCCGCCGCTCAGGGCGGATGCGCCGTAGAACACAACCATGGCCACGACGGATCCGAGTGTCGCTGCACCAACGATTCGCATGAGCTCTGGCACGGATGCGAACCGCCATCGGCGCCTGTACAGGCCGAGCCGAATGTTGACGGCCGTGCGCACGGACAGCAGCAGGATCACGATCAGCGGGAACGCCGGGACGAGGAATGGGCCACTGATCAGGTCGAGCCGGAGAGCCATGGCGACGTAGGCGGCGAGGACGATGCCGAGGAGGTCGATCGCGACGAGATACCGCCCGCGGACGTCGCGCGCGAAGCGGAATAGCACCTGCGCTGCCGACCGATCTGGCTGCTCGCCCAGACGCCCCTTCACACCCACGGCAGCACTGCCCCAGGTCAAGAACGGCGGTCTGACTGAGCGTCGGATTGCCAAGGTGCCCTCGCGACGGTGGAAGCTTTCCGATACCAATCCGCCATCGCTCCAAGCTGGAGCGATGCGGCCCCCGGCTGATCGCCCGAACCGACGCCCGTCCCTGGCTCACCAGCGCGGTCGCATCGATGTCATGCGTTGATCCCCGGACCGAGAAGACTAGGGCAATCACCCTATCGCCACCAGTACTTAAGGGGTCGAGTTCCGGTCGCTAGCGCATTCAGCGGTGCACAGCAGCACCGGCGCCTTCGCCCAAGTTCCCGTCCGCACACGCTTGGGTGCCGGTACCGGGTCCCGCGGGTCGGTTGACGCCGCCGATCAGCGTGGTCGATGATCGCGCAGGAAGAGCGTCGCCCAGAGCCTGCGGCGCTGATCGCCCGGAACCCCCGGGCAGAGGGTGAGACCGCGTGGACCTCCGGCGCCTGCTGGTGATCGTTCGATCACGCCTCCTGATCGTGGCCGCATGCATTGCGATCGCCGCGGGCGTGACCCTGCTCATCAGCATCAACCTGGCGAAGGTGTACGAGGCACAGGCGACGCTCATCGTCGGCCAGTCGCTGTCCGGGGTGAGCCCCGACTACAGCCAGCTGCTGGTGTCGCAACGCCTGTCGTCCACCTACGCAAGCATCGCCACCACGCGCCCCAACCTCGACGTCGTGATCGGGCAGCTCAGCCTGAACGAGACCGCCACCGACCTCGCCAAGAGCGTCCGCGCCGACGCGGCCCTCGACAGCACGCTGGTGACCATCACGGCCCAGAGCCCGGACCCCGACCGGGCGGCCGCCATCGCGAACGCCCTCGCCGCGCAGCTGATCGCCGTGTCGCCTGAGATCCAGGGCCACCAGGCCGACATCTCGGAGTCCATCGACGCGGATCTGCGGTCGACCCGGGTCCAGATCGACGCGACGCAGGCCGAGATCGGAGACCTGACAGCGCTGACGGAACGGACGCCGGAGGAGGAGGCCCGGCTGGCGACGCTCGATGCGCGTCTCGTCACGCTCCGCGCGACGTACGCCAGCCTCGTCTCGAGCTCCTCCGGCTTCGTCACCACGCAACTGACGCTGATCGAGCCAGCGGTGGCCCCGCTGGTGCCCGTCTCGCCGCGCGTGCTGCTCAACGTCCTGATCGGGGCATTGCTCGGGCTGTTCGCCAGCGCTGGTCTGATCCTCGTCAAGGAACGCCTTGATGACACTGTCAAGACCCCCGAGGACGCGGAGGCCACCCTTGGCCTGCCGTCGATCGGCGTGATCACGCGCATGGCCGGCGAGCCCGGCCGCAGCGAAATCTACCGGTTGACCACGCTCCTGTACCCGCGATCACCCGTCACCGAGACCTACAGGACGCTCCGGACCAACATCGAGTTCGCCGCCGTCGATGGGCCGATCCAGACCCTCCTGATCACGAGCGCCTCCCCCGGGGAGGGCAAGACGATCACCTCCGCCAACCTCGCCATCGTCTTCGCCCAGACCGGACGGAGGGTCCTCCTCGTGGACGCCGACCTTCGCAGGCCGGGCCTCCATCGCCTGTTCGAACTGCCCAACACGCACGGCCTGACGACCGTCCTGAGGGCCGACGACGTCGACTTCCGGCAATACGCCCGGCCGACCGAGCAGGACAACCTCTGGGTCCTCCCGACCGGACCCCTGCCGGCCGATCCGGCGGAGCTGGTCGGCTCCCGGCCGATGGCAGCCGCCATGGACCGCTTCAAGGCCGCATACGACCTTGTGATCGTGGACAGCCCACCCGTCCAGGCCGTCGCGGATTCGGCGATCCTCAGCTCCTTCCTCGACGCGACCGTGATCGTCGTCGGCGCCGGCAAGGCACGCAGGGGAACCGTATTGCTCGCCCGCGAGTCCCTGGAGAGAGCCGGCGCCCGGATCGTCGGGGTCGTCCTGAACCTGCTGCGCGATCCGGCGGGCGTCGCGCACGGGGGCAACTATCCGACCTATCCGGACGCCGGAGTCACGATGGGTGACGACCCTGAGGGCGAGCCGGGGGCGCATCCGGCCCCGGGAGGCTCTGCGCAATGGGGCCGGTGACGAGAGGCCCATCGGCCGCGGCATGCGGCGTCCCTCGTTGGACCTGAGCGCACGGCCGACGGCTCGCTTCGCAGGATCCGCAGGATGACGCGCCGCCAGTTCAAAGCGCGCCTGCCCCGTGTCGCGATCGGGGGTGTCGCGCGCAGCGTCCTGCTGGTAGGCGCGGCGACGGCGGTCGGACAGGGGGCGCTGATCATCGCCAGCCCCGCCCTCGCGCGGCTGTACAGCCCGGAGTCCTTCGGACTGCTGTCCGTCTATGCGGCCCTGCTCAGCGTCCTGCTGGCCATCGCGTCGCTGCGATTTGACATGGCCATCCCGATCGCCGGCGACGATGGAGAGGCCGCGCACCTGCTCCTGTTCAGCATGCTTGTCGCGCTTGCCAGCAGCGTGCTCCTCGCGCTGGTCCTGCTGGTCTGGGGACCGCAGATTGCGGACGTCCTGAGCGTGAGCCTCCTGGGCCCTCTCCTCTGGCTGCTGCCGATTGCGCTGTTCGTTGCGAGCGTCGCCCAGAGTGTCGCCTCGTGGGCCGTCTACCGGCGGACCTTCCCGGCGCTGGGTCGGATGCGGGCGATCCAGGGTCTGACCCAGGCGCTCGTCCAGGCGGTGCTGGGAGTTCTCCGTGTGGGCCCCGCGGGCCTGATCATCGGCGACGTGGCCGGGCGCATCCTCGGAACCGAACAGCTCGTGCGCCCACTCGTCGCCTCGCTGCGGACGACCCGCGTGCACGCATCGGCGATGTTCCGGTACGCACGCAGCCGCTGGGCCTTTGCTCGGGTCATGACGGCGGCCTCGTTCCTCAATGTGCTGTCGCTCCAGGTGCCCTTCCTGCTCATCCCGGGACTGTTCGGTCTCGACGCGTCCGGGCAATACTTCCTCGCCTACCGGCTGCTGGTGCTGCCTGCGTCGCTGGTCGGCGCGGGCGTCAGCCAGGTCTTCTTCGGGGAGGCATCGCACCGGCGCGACGACCCGCAGCGACTCCACGACATGACGCTCAACGTCGCCGTGTCCCTGCTGGTGTTCGCCATCCCGACCTACGCGATCGTGATGGTGGCCGGGCCTGACCTGATCGCCCTTCTGTTCGGGCCGCAGTGGTCCACCGCCGGCGCCTACGCACAACTCCTGGCGCCCGGCCTCATCCTGTGGACCGTGGCGAGCCCGATCAGCACCCTGCTCCTCGTCGGCCGGCGCGAGCGCGAGAGCCTGGCCTTCACCCTGGCCGAGCTGTCCCTCAAGACCGCCGCACTCCTGGTTGGTGCCGCGCTGGGCTCGCTGGTGATCGGCGTCGCGGCCCTCACGGTGGCCTCGATCCTTATCAACATCGGCGCGCTCTGGCGGATCATGCGGGTCGCGGCGGCAAGCGTCATGGACCTGGTCATGCCGGGCCTGCGCATCGTGGCAGTGACCCTGCCGTCGGTCATGGTCGTCGCCCTCGTGCTGTGGCTGCCACCCATCGGGGTCGTCGTCGTGGCGGGCGCCGGCTGGGCCGCCTCGTTCCTGCTCGCCGCCCGCCTCTCCCCGGAGCTTCGGGCGCTCGTCGCGGGCTCCCATGATTAGGGTTGTCGTGCTCGGCCAGCCCTACTGGGGGACGCGCATCGCGCGGACCCTGGATACACAGGCGGAGGACATGCACGCAACCTTCGTCGACCAGGAGTCGTACCTGAGGCTGCTCGCCCGACCGCCGCGCGGAGAGCATGTCGTCCTGATGCGGGCGGGCTACCGGGTCGGGGGAACGACGCCCCGGGGTCGCATCTTCGACGCCTACTGGTCCGCATTGCGACGTGCGGTCCCGGGATCGCTGGCGCTCCACTACTGGCTGGGGACCGACGTGATGGACACGATCGCCGAGGCGCGCGCCGGGACACTGAGGCTGTCGGCCGTGACCCGCGCCCGGGACGACCTTCATGTCGCCGACGCCCCCTGGCTTGTCACGGAGCTGCTGGAGGCTGGCATCCGGGCGGAGGAGGTGCACGTCCCGCAGTCGTATCACTGCCCCGAGACGCCGCCGCCGCTGCCCGCGACGTTCCGGGTGCTGACCTACCTCCCGGGGGACCGCTTCGAGTTCTACAGGGGCGACGTGATCATGGAGGCGGCCAAGCGGCTCCCCGATGTGGGGTTCGACGTCGTCGGACACCCGGGGGCATCGGGGACCGAGGCAATCCGGAACGTCGCCCGGCATGGCTGGGTGTCCGGCATGAGCGCGATGTATGCGCGGGCGACGGTTGTCGTTCGGATCCCCAGGCACGACGGCCTGGGTTCGACGGTCGTGGAAGGCCTGATGAACGGGCGTCACGTCATCTACAGTCACGAGTTGCCCTTTGTCCGGCGGTTGTTCCCCGTGACCACCCCGGCGCTCGTTGCCGCGCTCGAGCGCCTCCGAGACGCTCACCTTCGCGGATCGCTCAAGCTGAACACGAAGGGTCGGACGTTCGCCCAGGTGACGTATGACGAGGCACGCCTGGCTGAGCGCCTCGCCGCACTGATCCGGAGTCGCCTGTGAGCGGCCATGGGGCAACGCGGCCGAGATTCGGCACCTCCGGCCCGTTGACCGCCGCCTCGGCCACCAGCGCGACCCGTCGCGACGATCGAGGCCTGACGGCCATGATTGCGTTCGTGGTCGCCGGCGCCGTCATCGCCGACAGGGCCGTCGTCGCGGTCTCGACGGGGGGTCGCGGCGCGCTGGGGCTGGTGGTGATCATTGCGCCCGCGATGGCGCTTGCCGCCGTCGCCCGCTACGGCACCGCGCGGACCCTGGCCTTCCTCCGGAGCCGGGTCTTCCTGATCGGCGTCGTCCCCTATCTCGCGCTCACGTTGGTCCTGCCGTTCCTCGGGGTGATGTTCAACCGGTACCCGGAGCGGACGCTGATCTCGGCCACGGAAGCATCGACGGCCTTCTCGTTCCTCGTCCTGGGCGCGGCGGCGTCGACGGCGCCCCTTCGCCGGTGGCGCCCCTGGATCGTGCTCGCGATACTGATCCAGCTGGTCTATGCCGCTGGCCAGATCGCGTATCTCGGCCGCGCCCCGGGCTGGGAGCTGTTCGGGCCGTTCCACGCATGGGACCTGTCTCTCCAGGGCATCTACGGCACGTTCGTCCAGGCCCGGGCAACCGGCCTCTACTTCAACCCGAACGAGCTCGGCCTGTGGGCCGGTACGGCGGCAATCCTGGCGTGGACCATCGTGACGCCGCGCCGGCGCCTGGCCATCGTCATCCTGGCCGTCGGGACGCTCGTCCTCAGCCAGTCGCGGGGGGCAACGGTGGCCCTTGTCGCCGCGGCGTCGGTGGGCGCCGCCATGGCCGTCCTGCGCGGGCGCATGGGCGCCTCCGGGGCTGTCCGGACGGCGGTCTCGCTGGGCCTGGCGGCGGCCGTGGCGGCCATCATCGTGGTCGCGGTCCAGCCGTCCGAGGGGCTCGTCGACCGGTTCAGCGCTTTGGTTGCCGTCTGGACCCAGGGCCCGCGCGCCGACGCCAACCTCGCCGGGCGGCTCGACTACTGGTCGTCCGTGATCGATCTGAACGCCGTCTACCCGTGGGGAACCTGGGGGCCTCCCGAGATGCTGTTGGGCACCGCCGTTGACAGCAGCTGGTTCCGGGTCTTCGCCCAAGGGTCCGTGCTCTACGCCGGCGCGCTGGTCCTGCTGCTGATATCCCCGTTCGCTCTTCTCTCGTCGAAGTTCGGTGAGGCCCTGGTCATGCTCACCGTGCTGATCGCGGTGGCCGGCCTCACCCAGACCCCGCTCAACTACCCGATCGCGCTCCTCTTCTGGGCCTTGCTCGGCGCTGCGCTCCAGTCCACGGCCACCGAGGACGTTCCAGGCCCCCTCGGCGTGACCCGGAGCCCGGTGGGCGGTTCCACGCGGCGTCGGCCCGCACCCATCGCGCCGCCGCCCGCGCGGCGACGACGACCGTTGAACAGGCACCCCGAACGGAGCGACCCCGAGTGAAGCGCAGGACCCTCGACTACATCTGCATGCAGCCGACCCGCCAGGGCCAGGCCAGCCACGCCCATGTCAACGAGGTGGTGGAGGGCCTGCGCCGCCGCGGCTGGGACGTGACCCTGGTGGAGCCGTCACAGCCACGATCGGGTCGGGGCGACGGGCTCCGGCGCCTGACGGCTGTAGCCGCCGCCCAGCTCTCGTACTGGCTGCAACGCAGGTTCCGACCTGCCAGGTTCGTCTACATCCGGTCCCACTTCCTTGCGCTTCCGACGGCCCTGCTTGCCTGGGCCGCGGGCTCCTATGTCGTCCAGGAGGTCAACGGGCCAATCGACGACGTCTTCGACTCGTGGCCGATGCTGCGGCCGCTCGGCCGGCTGGTGGCGCTCGCCGGCTGGACGCAACTCCGCATCGCAAACGCGGTTGTCGTTCCCACGCCAGGCTTCGCCACGTACGTGGACGAAGGGACGGGCCGGGGAGACCGCTGCCACGTGGTCGGAAACGGGGCCAATGTCGAGCATTTCCGTCCGCGACCGGACCCCGACCTGGCCGGCGCGCGGCGCCATGTCGTGTTCCTCGGCGCCCTGGCCTCGTGGCAGGGCGTTGACACGATCCTTGCGGCGGCGGCCGACCCGGCGTGGCCCGATGGCGTCGACCTCCTCATCGCCGGGGACGGGCGCGAGCGAGATCGAGTGCTGGAGGCAACGCAAACCAGCCCGCACGTCCGGTGGCTCGGCAATGTCCCCTACGATCAGGCCCCCGCGCTCGTGTCCGGAAGCATGGCGGCGCTGGTACCCATGTCCGACAGCGTCAGGTCCCGGTGGGGCCTCTCGCCGCTGAAGCTCTACGAGGCCATGGCCTGCGGCATTCCCGTGGTCGCGTCGGACCTGCCGGGTCTCGGGGATACGGTCCGTGAGCATGACTGTGGGATCACGTTCCCACCCGGCGACCACCACGCGATGGCCCAAGCCGTCGCCCGACTCGCCGCCGATCCGGTCCTCGGCAGCGATATGGGTTCGCGCGGGCGCCGCGCGGCGGAGTTGCTCTATTCCTGGGACGCCCGGGCGGGGCAGACGCAGGAGGTGCTCCTGGACGCGGCCCGACGGCGCCTGGGAGCGCGCAAGGGCGGCGGAACGCGGCCGGGCTAGGGCCGTCCTGAGCGAAGCCGTCGTGCGGAACGATCCTCTGCCAGCTCGCGGTACAGCGTCTCGTGCGCCGCGATGAGGGCGGCGATGTCGTACCGCTCCACCATCCGGGCGCGGCCCCGAGCACCCATCGAGGACCCTTCGTCCGGGTTGTCGATCAGCCGGTCCATCGCGGCCGCCAGCACGTGCGCCTCGCCGACGGGGACGATGATCCCCGAGTCTGTGCCGACAAGCTCGGCATTGCCCCGGGCGGTTGAGACGATGGCGGGAACCCCGAGGGCCAGGGCCTCCATGACCGACCTGGCCAGGCCCTCGCGATCGCTCACGAGAACCAGCGCCGTCGACGAAGCGACCAGCGGACGCACGTCCGCAACCGCGCCGAGGAAGTGGACCCTCGAGGCGACGCCCAGCTCCTCGGCAAGCCCCTCGAGGCGACCACGCTCCGGTCCGTCCCCGGCAAGCATGAGGTGCGCCCCGCGGTGCCGCATCGAGGCGAGCGCCGTGATGACGTCACCGACGCGCTTGCGGGGGGCGTGCTCGGCGACGACGGCGAACAGCGGATCCCCGGCCGCCACCCCTGCATCGGTGCGGACGGCGGCCATGGCACCCGGATCGATGGCCGATCGCGCGTAACGCTCCGTGTCGACCCCGATCCCGGGCATGCGGACAAGGCGCCTGCGCGGCACGATCCGGGCGCGAGCGGCCGCTGCTTCGTCCTCGTCGTTGATCACCACGAGCCGGTCGGTCCAGCGGCCCGCTGCCCGCTCTGCCGTGAGGAACACGGCGTTCGTCAACGGGTTGCCACCCCTGTGGAAGTGGAACCCGTGAGCCGTGTAGACGACCGCGGGGCGAGTTGCTGCCGGCAGTCGGCGGGCGGCAACTCGCGTCACGAACCCGGCGATCGGGGTGTGCGCATGCACGATGTCCGGTGCCGACTCCAGGATTGCGGACAGTTCGCGCTCCGCGCGCATCATGCCCCCCACATCCAGGATGGACCTCGAGAGCGGCAACTCATGGACGTGATCGAACGCCTGCCGGACCGCCGGGTCGGCGGTCACGCCGTTGGCCGCGACATCGACCCGCCAGCCAAGCGCCCGGAAATGCATCGCATAGGGCAGCAGGAAGTGGCGGATGGTGTTGGACACCGTGGCGACCATCAGCAGCGAGGGTGCCGCGGCCAGGTCCGGGTCGCTCGTGCTGGTCACGGGATCCTCCCTCCGGGTCGCGGCAACCGGCGCGCCGCAGAGGCAGGTGTCCCCGGCTGTCACGCCATGGTAGACGACCGGCCCCTGTTCGTCGTCCCCCTCAGTCAGCCGGGAAGTCCGTTATAACGGAGGTGCTGTCGGTGATGCTCGCGAGGGAGCCCGAGGACAGCGGCTGGACGTTGCCGGCGACCGTGAGGCCGTCGACGTGGGCGAAGCGCAGGACGGGGCCCGGTGCCTTGACCAGGCTGGTGTTGTCGGTGAACGAGATGCTGCGCATCCGGCTCGTGCCGCCGTTGTCCACGACGGCGAGGAGCGACGATCCGGTGATCCTGTTGCGCGCGACGGTGACGCCGTTGATGGTCGCCCCCGTGTGGCTGCCCTCGACGGCGAGGAAGGCGTTGCCCCAGGACCCGGCGGTGTTGTCCAGGAACCGGATGTTGCTGGCACCCTGGGCGCTCGTGTTGGGCTCGACGTCGAACGTGCAGTAGCCGCTCCTGGTGAAGGCGACGCGCTCCACGGTGACATCGCTCCCGGCGATGACCGCCACGCCATTGCGGCCGGACGAGTTGACGTCGGCATCGTGGAACCAGATGGCGTTCGGCCAGTCGGGGGCATCGCCGGTGATGGTGATGGCGTCTCCCCCGACGTCGCTGATGGTGACCTCCGTGATCTCGACCTGACCGCCTCCCACGATCGTGATCGCCGCCTCCTGCTCTCGCGCTGGATCGTAGGTGCCGGGCGTAGAGCTGTTGCCCACGAGCACGAAGCCACGGATGATGATGCCGCGATTCCCGCCCTTCAGGTAGAACAGCGAGCAGTCGCGCCCGCAGGAAGGCGAGCCGTTGCCCAGCAGGGTCGCCCCATTCCCTTCGAAGGTGAGGTTGTGTCGCTCAGACAGGGCGATGCCCCGGTCAAGCCGGTAGACGGCACCTGCCGGGAACACGATCGTCGACCCGTCGGGCACGGTGCCGAGCCAGGATGTCAGGGCAGCCGAGGCGTCGGTCGCCCCCTCCGCGTCGATCGACGCGGGAACGGCGACCCCGGTGGAGAGCGGCGTACGGACCGGGGTCGTGGCCGGCGTCGGGTCAACCGTCGTCGCGATCTGGGGCGCGGGAGTTCCGCGAGGCAGGACGGCAACGAAGGCCAGGACGGCGACCGCGATCCCGGCCACGATCCAGCCGGCATACCACCAGCGAACGTGCCGGGGTGCCGGCGGCCCGTCGGGTGGGCGCGACAACGGGGGTTCTCCTCTGGTTCGGAACGGCTCGCACCAGCCAGTATCGCGGTCCCGCCCGCCGCGTGCGGCCGGCGGGACCCTCGCCTGGGCTCAGGGATAGGTAACGGAGGTGCTGTCGGTGATGCTCGCGAGGGAGCCCGAGGACAGCGGCTGGACGTTGCCGGCGACCGTGAGGCCGTCGACGTGGGCGAAGCGCAGGACGGGGCCCGGTGCCTTGACCAGGCTGGTGTTGTCGGTGAACGAGATGCTGCGCATCCGGCTCGTGCCGCCGTTGTCCACGACGGCGAGGAGCGACGATCCGGTGATCCTGTTGCGCGCGACGGTGACGCCGTTGATGGTCGCCCCCGTGTGGCTGCCCTCGACGGCGAGGAAGGCGTTGCCCCAGGACCCGGCGGTGTTGTCCAGGAACTGGATGCTGCTGGCACCCTCGGCGCTCGTGTTGGGCTCGACGTCGAACGTGCAGTAGCCGCTCCTGGTGAAGGCGACGCGTTGGACCGTCACGTTCTTCCCGGCGGTCACCGTCACGCCGTTGCGGCCGATGGAGGCGCAGGTCGCGTCGTGCAGCGACACGCCATCGGCCCACCCTCCGACGTACAGGCAGTCACCCCAGACGCCACTGACGGTGACGTTGGCGATGTCGATGCCGCTGCCCGCATCGACGAGGATGCCGTGTGCACCCTCCCTGCCACCCTGATACGCGCCTGGCGTCGTGCTGTTGCCGACAAGTTTGAAGTTGCGGATGACGATGCCCGTGTTGCCACCCTGGTACGACCCGAGCCAGAACAGCGAGCTCGCCTCAGTGGTGCCACCGGCTGCGCGCAGTGTCGCGCCGTTGCCCTCGAAGGTGAGGTTGCGCCGGTGGGCGAACTTGAGCGCGGCGTTCATCCTGTAGACGCCACCGGCCTTGAATACGATCGTCGAGCCGTCGGGGACGGTGCCGAGCCAGGAGTTCAGCGCAGCCGAGGCGTCGGTTGCCCCCGTTGCGTCGATCGACGCGGGAACGGCGACCCCGGCCGGCGTCGACGCCGACGCCGACGGAGGGGCACCCACGCCGCGAACCGTCGACGCCAGGGTTGCCGGCCAACCCACGAACGACCGCGTGTAGCCAGAGGCCCGGCGCACCGGATCCGTCCTGCCCGTCGCGCCGCGGGTTCGCACCGACTTGAACGACGTCACGTGGCCGTGACGGGTCGGTGCGTTCCTCCAGATCGAGTCGAGCGTCGAGTTCGTGGTGAACAACGCCCGCACGTAGTAGGTCGGTGCGCTCGAGTACTCGGCGATCACAGCGGCCGCGCCAGCGGCGAGAAACCCAGCCCCATAGTTGTCAACCCGCTTGCGGGCAACCTTGCGGGAGGGCGCACCGAGGCCCGGTTCGCTCCGGCCCGACGCGTAGGCGGCATGCACGAGAACCACCACAGCATTCGGCGCGAGCCGGGTGGACCGGATGTATCGCTCGCCGTAGAACCTCGTCCTGGTGTTGTTGACCCCGGCGACCGGGTTCAGGCCGAACCCATTCTCGAAACCCGTGCGGAGCGACGAGCTGTACGGAGACGGGAACCCACGCCCGCGTCCGACGTACACCACCAGCGAAGCGCCGGTGATGGCCGCCTTGACGCGGCGCCATGTCGCGTTGGGGGTGTACACCTTGACGACGTTGGACGTGTACCGGGCCGCCTCCTTGGCCGCCGCGTTGCCCCAGGCGCGGTTCGTCTTCGTCTGCGAGCCGGCGGGCCCGACGACGATCACCACCTTGGGCCCGGCGGCGGCCGCGGCCGACGTGTCGGTCGAGAAGCCGGCCACCGTGGCCAGCAGGATGGCGGCGACGAGAACCCGGGCAAGCCTCGGCGGCGATGCGACGCGGGGCGGAAGGCGGGTGGAGCGGGCTACGGACAAGGCGCTGGTCCTCTAGGGGCGGCACCGGCCACAGCTCGCAGCAGCGACGCGGGCGGTCCGCCATCCTTCTGGCGGAGCATCCGCGATGGTAGGGCACGGAGCCCGCACCACCCGGATCCGAGTTCCGACATGGTCCGGTGCACGGAGGCACCGGAAGTATCACCCGATTCGCTCCGGACGGCTCGCACCAGCCCGGATCGCGGTCCCGCCCGCCGCGTGCGGCCGGCGGGACCCTCGCCTGGGCTCAGGGATAGGTAACGGAGGTGCTGTCGGTGATGCTCGCGAGGGAGCCCGAGGACAGCGGCTGGACGTTGCCGGCGACCGTGAGGCCGTCGACGTGGGCGAAGCGCAGGACGGGGCCCGGTGCCTTGACCAGGCTGGTGTTGTCGGTGAACGAGATGCTGCGCATCCGGCTCGTGCCGCCGTTGTCCACGACGGCGAGGAGCGACGATCCGGTGATCC
Organism: uncultured Chloroflexia bacterium; assembly: GCA_963770795.1. Classification (GTDB taxonomy): domain Bacteria; phylum Chloroflexota; class Limnocylindria; order Limnocylindrales; family CSP1-4; genus CAIXZV01. Next base: position 141,365 of record CAVYQR010000006.1, on the reverse strand, counting down.
TGTTGCGCGCGACGGTGACGCCGTTGATGGTCGCCCCCGTGTGGCTGCCCTCGACGGCGAGGAAGGCGTTGCCCCAGGACCCGGCGGTGTTGTCCAGGACCGTGATCGCGGTCACCGACTCGGATGCCTGGTTCGGCTCGATGTCGAAGATGCAGTAGCCGGCCCGGATCACCGAGACCCCCTGCATGAGGACGTTGCTGCCCGACGTGACGGTCATCCCGTTGCGCCCGACGGACTGGACAGTCGAATCGCGGAAGGTCACGCCGTTGGACTGATCGCCGATCTTGACCGCGTCCCCGTACAGCGCGCGGAAGGTCATGTTCTCGATGAGGACGTCGGTCGCGCCTTCCACCTCGACGCCGTGCTGGTGCTCTCCGCCGCCGAAGATCCCGGGCGTCGGGCTGTTGCCGACAAGGGTGAACCCGCGGATGGTGATGCTCCTGTCGCCGCCTGACCAGGCGCCACCGTAGCGATGCCCGATGACGAACAGGGATGAGAGCTGGTTCGAGCCCGAGCCAGTGGCGACAAGCGTCGCGCCGTTGCCTTCGAACGTCAGGCCCAACCGCCCGGCCATCTGGATGCCCTGCGAGAGCCGGTACGTGGCGCCAGCGGCGAACACGAGCGTGGATCCGTTGGGCACGGAGGCCACCCACGTGTTGAGCGCCGCGGTGACATCACTCGAGCCGGTCGCGTCGATGGTGGCCGGAACCGCCACCCCGCCGGGTGTGGACGCGGAGACTGGCACAGGTGTGGGGGCCGGCGTGGCGGTTGGCCTTGGCGTGGGCGTGGCGGTTGGCCTTGGCGTGGGCGTGGCGGTTGGCCTTGGGGTGGGCGTGGCGGTTGGCCTTGGCGTGGGCGTGGCGGTTGGCCTTGGCGTGGGCGTGGCGGTTGGCCTTGGGGTGGGCGTGGCGGTTGGCCTTGGCGTGGGCGTGGCGGTTGGGCCCGCAACCGGCGCGGCGGTTGGGCCCGCGGCCGGCGCGCGGTCGGTCGGTGCTGGTCTGGGGGTCGGCTTTGTCGCAGCGCCCATCTTGGGACTTCCCCGGCGAACCGCGAATGCGTCAACAGAGAACTTGGTGTTCTTTGTTGACCCGAGCACAACGACCGTCACGGTGTGGGTCTGTTCCGTATCCCAACTGGCAACGAAAAGGGGCACCTGCTTGTGGTACGCACCCGAACGGGCGTTTACCGTCTTGACGTAGCGACCGTCCACAAGGATCTTCGCCTTGCCGCGGCGGCGGCTGGTCGGGCTGATTACCGCGATCCCCGTGCCTGTGAACGTGAAGCTGATCCGGGCGCCGCGCTGCCAGGACGTTAGGGCGTACCTGCCGAGGTACGCCCCGCTCATCCTCCGATACCACCGGCCCTTGGACACGACGCTCGAGTTCGACTCCTGGACCACCTGCGTGGTGTAGGCGCTGCCCCACGCCGCGGTGAGCTGGGCGGACTCGTACCGGGCGGCCGCCGGCTGGGCGGAAGGCAGACTGAGGATCGTCAACCCGATGAGGACGGCACCGGCCGTCAACCATCGGTGAGAGCGACGGGGCCTGGCGGCAGATTGCAGCTCGGCGGCGTGGGCACGCTCGTCGGTCCAGCTCGAGCCATTCCAGAACATGAATAGGGCGCCCCTTTCGGTAGCCCGGCTGACTACGAGAGCCCCGTGGCTTTGCGGCCCCGCCTCGCGACGGGTGTGCCAGTTCGAGGAGGCCGACCGACTTGCGCGCAGCCAGCCCGATTGCTGTGCGGACCCCTTCCATCGGGGCGCCCACCGAGCGTACCGGCGGGCGTCCGCACGGTCTAGCCGCCCTTTGGTACGGGTCCGGATACCGTGGAACTGGCCGCGACCTGCACGCACCGCACCTGACCCGGCCATCTCGGGGCCGGTACGTCCCGTGGGCGCCGCAGGACTGCCCGGGTGCCGTGGTACGGTGCGACGTGCCTCCGCGGAGGCACCCTGCCTCCCCATGTCGGCCCGTCGACCGGAGATGCGATGTCGTCTACCAGCCTTCCCAGCCAGCCCGGCATCCCGCTTGCGCGGCCCGACATCGGTGACCGCGAGGTTGATCTGGTGACCCAGGTCCTGCGAAGCGACGTGCTGGCCCTGGGTGCCTTCGCACCGCGCTTCGAGGCCATGATCGCCACCCTCGCCGATCGCCGCGAGGGCATCGCATGCTCAAGCGGGACTGCAGGCCTTCACATGGGCGTGCGGGCCCTTGGGATCGGCGATGGCGACGAGGTCATCACAACGCCGTTCAGCTTCGTCGCGTCCGCCAACTGCATCCTCTACGAGCGGGCCTTTCCCAGGTTCGTTGACATCGAGGAGGACAGCCTCGGGCTTGATCCGGACCTGGTGGAACACGCCGCATCGGCAACCACGAAGGCCGTCCTGCCCGTCCATGTCTTCGGCCGCCCGTGCCAGATCCAGGCGATCGACGGCATCGCCCGGCGACGCGGCTGGAAGGTGATCGAGGATTCATGCGAGGGACTCGGGTCGTCGGTGAGCGGGCGGCCGTTGGGCAGCTTCGGGGACGTCGCGGTCTTCGCGTTCTACCCCAACAAGCAGATCACAACCGGGGAGGGCGGCATGGTCGTGACCGACGACGCCGATCTCGCCGGCACGATCCGGAGCCTGCGCAACCAGGGCCGCGACACGGACGGCACCTGGCTTCGTCACGTCCGGCTGGGCTACAACTACCGACTCGACGAGCTGTCGGCTGCGCTCGGCGTCGCGCAGGTTGAGCGGATTGCGGAGCTGCGCGCCGGTCGCGCCCGCGTCGCCGCAGCCTACGAGCTGGCCCTGCGGGGCCGGGACTGGGTTCGGCTCCCCAAGGCGGGCCCCGGCGAGGAGGTTGACTGGTTTGTCTATGTCGTCCGGCTCGCCGCCGGCATCGACCGGGATCGCGTGATGGCACGGCTGGCCGAGCAGGGCATCCCGACCCGACCCTACTTCTCGCCGCTCCACCTGCAGCCGTACTTCCGCAAGACATTCGGGTTTGCGCCCGGCGATTTCCCCGTCACGGAGCGGGTTGCGGCGTCGACCCTCGCCCTCCCCTTCTCCAGCCGCCTGACGGAAGAGGAGGTCGGGCGGGTCGCCGCGGCGCTGCGCGAGGCCGTCGAGTAGTCGCGTGCGCCCGGTCAGGGCGGCGGTCGCCGGATCAGGCAGGCCCGGTGTCACGCGGGTCCGGGGCGTCGCCCGCGCCCGTCGCGGCCTTGGTCGCGTCCGCGCCCGGAAGCGGGAAGCCGAGCGCCAGGTCCTCTGTCGGCGTTGTGCTCGTACGCCGAAGGACCTGTCCCGCCGTCATCGCGAGTATCCGCACATCGAGCACGACGCTCCAGTTGTCCACGTACCAGAGGTCCAGCGCGAGGCGATCTCTGAACTGCAGTGTGTTCCGGCCGTTCACTACCGCCCAGCCGGTCACGCCCGGGCGCATTTCGTGACGCCGTCTCTCGTCGGGCGTGTACTCGTCGAGGTACTCCACGAGCAGGGGCCGGGGACCGACCAGGCTCATGTCGCCGCGGACGACGTTCCACAGCTCGGGGATCTCGTCGAGGCTGGACGAGCGCAGGAACCGGCCGAGACGCGTGATCCGCTCGTCGTCCGTCAGGTACCAGACCTCGCCGGGCCGGGCCGCCCGCATCGTCCGGAACTTGTAGATGGTGAACGGCCTGCCGTGGAGACCGGGCCGCACCTGACGGAACAGGATTGGGCGCCCGTCGGTGACGAGGATCACGACGGCGACGGCGAACATCACCGGCGACAGGCCGATCAGGCCGGCGAGGGCCCACGCAACGTCGAGGAGCCGCTTGGCCGAGAGGAACGCGCGCCGCGCCTTCATGTGGTCGACGCCGGGTTCCCGGGCGTCGGCTTCAGGCCGGTCAGCCGGTAGTACACGGCCGGGCGCCTCGCCCGGATGAAGGCACCAACGGCGCGCGGGATCGCCACATGGGCGGGCACCTGGACCACCGGTGCACAGAGGCCCTCCTTGAACCTCGTCAGCCCCGGGCGTTCGGGGGTGTCGAGGCCGAGGCACACCTCCCGCACCGTCCCGGCACGTTTCGCGACCTCGATGGTCTCCAGGTACAGCCCCGTGCTGATACCGGTGCTCATCGCCTCCGTCGCCACGATGAGCTCGTCAAGGTAGAGGATCCCGTCCACCGCAAACGATTCCATGTAGCCGCGAACCCTCCCGTCGATCAGGCCGACCACGAACAGCCTGCGGTCGTCGTCAACCCGCGCCGCGATGGTCCGCCGGAAGTCGGACTCGGATTGCTCCTTCCAGTAGTGGAGGCGGTCCTGTGCAGATCGAAAGACCGGGTATCCCTGCGACTCCAGGAGGGACGGGTCGCGGGACGTGACGAGTTCGACCTGGCGCCGGCACCGGCGCTCGTTGCGTCGTTGATCGGGCGAGATCCGTCGCGCGTCGTAGGCTTGCGGATCCCCGATCAGGTGGACAGGTACGGAGCCGTTCGCGCGATGGGCGTCTTCTCCAGGGAGGGCGGCTCGATACCCCCAGCAGCCGAGGGCAGGGCGGTGCACATCGTCGACACGAACCCGGGCGAGCAAGTGAACCGGCTGGAAGAAGCCGGGAAAGATCCCGAACCAGTAGCGCCCATCGCGCTCCGCGACCGTGGCGCCATCGGCCACTCGCATCAGGGCCAGCTCGGCCTCGGTCATGACCCGCAGCCGATCGTCAGGCTGCGTCCCAACGACGGCCGTCATGTGTCGGCCCGTGCCGGGGGTCGAACGGGGTGGATTGCCCGATCGCCGGCCCCCTGACGGGTGGGCGTCCGCGCGAGCCTGGTCTCTGCCATGACGCAGGGCCTTGCCCCGTTGCCAGTGTTTCGGCAGCGGGACCGTTGGGGGGGTGAAGCGCCGACTGCGTGCATGCTCGCCCGGGAGACTACCGGATCGCCGGACCTCCCGCCTGTGCAAGACTCAGTTGTGCAGCCATCGCATCGGCCCGCGCCGCCGGACGGGAAGGGGGACAGGGGATCTCATGCTTCGCAATCTCGCCATCCGGGCGTCGCAGCAGTCCGGGCTCCGGAGGCTCGTCATGAGCACGCCCGGGTTCCGCGACCTCGCGTGGAGGCTGGTGGCCGGCGAGGACCTTGACGCGGGCGTGGGAGCGGTGCGCGCCCTGAACGCCGACGGGATACTCGGCTCCCTCAATGCGCTCGGCCTGCACGTGAAGGACGCGGACGAGGCCAGGGCAGGCGCTGACCAGGCGATCGCGGCGCTGCGGCGGATCGGGGCGGAGGGGTGCCGGTCGCACGTGTCGGTCAAGCTCACGGCGATCGGGCTGGAGGTCGACGAGGGCCTGTGCCGGGACCAGCTTGAGCGGATCCTCGAGTGCGCCCGGGAGAGCGGGGTCTTCGTCCGCGTCGACATGGAGGAGTCGCCCTACGTGGAGGCGACGATGCGCCTCTACTCCGCGATGGCGGACCGCTTCGGAAACGACGCCGTCGGCATCGTCATCCAGTCCTACCTGCGCCACCCTCCGTACGACCTTGGAACCCTGGTTGCGCGCGGCGCGCGGATCCGACTGGTGAAGGGAGGCTACCGCGAGAAGGCGGACGTCGTCCTTCGGGATCGCGCGGAGCTCGACGCAGCATTCATGAGGGACATCGAGACCCTGATCCGAACGGCCAGCCATCCGGCCATCGCGACGCATGACGAGGAGGCGGTCGCGTGGGCGGCGGCGGTCGCCCGTGACGCCGGGCTGCCCACCACGGCGTTCGAGTTCCAGATGCTCTACGGCGTCAGAACCGACCTCCAGATCGCCCTCGCCCGCTCGGGATACCAGGTGCGCTCCTACGTGCCGTTCGGCGGTACCTGGCTCAACTGGCTGCTGCTCGCGGCCCATGCCGCCTGGCATCGCCTGGACGCCCGCGTCCGGCGCTCATCCGGCAGCCGGGCATGACGGACGAGTTCCGCATCGTCGGACCGTCTGACGCGGCCATCCTCGCTGACATCTTCACCGAGGTCGACGACACGTTCATGCGTCACCACCCGTTCACCGCGGAAGCGGCAATGGAGGTCGCGCAGCACACGGGGCCGGACGTGTACGCCCTCCTGCTGGACGACGGGCGCGCCGTCGCCTACGGGATGCTTCGCGGCTGGGACGAGGGCTATCGCCTGCCGACCGTGGGCATCGCCGTCCGGACCAGCCTCCAGGGCCGAGGCCTGGGACGGAGGCTGATGCACCATCTCCAGGACACGGCCCGGGATCGTGGCTGTCCCATCCTCCGGCTGCGGGTCCATGCCGAGAACACGCGGGCCCGCCGCCTCTACGAATTGCTGGGGTACGTCTATGCAGGCGTCGATCGCGGCGAGATGTTCATGCTGCTGGACCTCCTGGATCCGGATCCCGTCTCGCGGACCGCGGAGGGGGTCCGGAATCTCGACGGTCGGCTGGTCGATGTCCACGCCCCGGAGTGGGGCGACATCCTGGAGGCGACGCGACACGACTTCTACCACCTTCCCGGCTACGTGGCCCTGTCCGCGGCTCACGAAGGGGGACGGCCGTGTGCCCTCTACGTGGCCGAGGGTGACCAGGCCCTGCTCCTGCCTCTGATCGTCCGCGACATCGACGGCGAGGGCATGGACGTCACGTCTCCCTACGGTTACCCCGGACCGCTGGCGCTGAACGCCGATGAGAGCTTCCTGCGCCTCGCCCTTGCGACCGGGCGGCAGGTTCTCCAGCACGCCGGCGGAGTGACCGCGTTCATCCGGCTCCACCCACTGCTCAACCGGAGCATGCCCCACGGCCTTGGAGTCATCGTTGAGCATGGCGACACGGTGAGCGTCGACCTGACCATGTCCGCCGAAGACCTCTGGGGGCAGCTGCGGAAGAACCATCGGCGGGACATCACTCGGGCCCGGAGCCTCGGGTTCGTCGCCCGCATGGACGAGGCCTGGGAACACGATGAGACCTTCAGGCGGCTGTACCGCGCCACCATGGAGCGGCGCAGCGCCACGGCGTACTACTCCTTCGACGATGCGTACTTCGCCGCCCTTCGAGAGGTGCTCGGGGATCGCCTGCACCTCTGTGTCGTGGAACGAGGTGGGGTGGTCGCCGCCGCGGGGATGTTCGTCGAGACCAGCGGGATTGTCGAGTATCACCTCTCCGGCAGCGACGACGCGTCCCTGCACCTGCAGCCGCTCAAGCTGATGCTCCACTACGTGACCGGATGGGCGAAGGAACGGGGCTGCGAGGTCCTCCACCTGGGTGGGGGCCTTGGCGCGAACAGCGATTCGCTCCTCCACTTCAAGCTGGGCTTCTCGCCGCGTCGCCACCCGTTCAGCACGCTGCGGATGATCCTGGACTGGGCCTCATACCGCCGTCTGGTCCGAGGGCGCGACCCGGACCTGGACCCGGCGGACCGGCGGGCCTTCTTCCCGCTGTACCGGAGCTGATCCTCGTCCGCCGGTGAGCGCACGGTTCCGGGCGCGACCAGGGAGTCCGCGCCCTACGCGTGCCGGTGTCCCCTGCCATGGCCCGGGTGCGGTGCGCACCGTCGCGGGAGCCCGCATAGGGGCGAGCAGCGCGGCGCGGACAATGGGACAGCCCCCGCGTCTGCGGGGGCTGTCCGTGAGTTGACGATTGCCAAGGGCGACGGCGTCGCCCCGGAGTTGCTAGGGGGCGAGGTACGCGGCGAGATTCGTCTGCACCCCGTCCGACACGACGGCGGTTCCGCCGAGGATGACGATGTTCGTCGGGAGGAGGCGGGTCAGCTCAGTGGCCGTGGCCGCCGGGATGACGCCGGCCTGGACGAGCAGCACCGGGCCGCCCTTGATCCCGGCCACCGGTCCGCCGGCGAGGGCGTCCGGGAAGTTGGCGCCGGTCGCGATGTACACGACAGGGACGGGGGAGGAGAAGCTCGCGGCCGAGATCGCGGCTGCGGTCTCGTAGCGATCCGCGCCCGCGAGCCTGGTGACGGTGCCGGTCGTGTAGGCGTCGAGCGCGGTTGCGACGGCGGCCGACACGACGCCGGTGCCGCCGAGGATGACGATGTTCGTCGGGAGGAGGCGGGTCAGCTCAGTGGCCGTGGCCGCCGGGATGACGCCGGCCTGGACGAGCAGCACCGGGCCGCCCTTGATCCCGGCCACCGGTCCGCCGGCGAGGGCGTCCGGGAAGTTGGCGCCGGTCGCGATGTACACGACAGGGACGGGGGAGGAGAAGCTCGCGGCCGAGATCGCGGCTGCGGTCTCGTAGCGATCCGCGCCCGCGAGCCTGGTGACGGTGCCGGTCGTGTAGGCGTCGAGCGCGGTTGCGACGGCGGCCGACACGACGGCGGTGCCGCCGAGGATGACGATGTTCGCCGGGAGGAGGCGGGTCAGCTCGGTGGCCGTGGCCGCCGGGATGGCGCCGGCCTGGACGAGCAGCACCGGGCCGCCCTTGATCTTTGCCACCGGTCCGCCGGCGAGGGCGTCCGGGAAGTTGGCGCCGGTCGCGATGTACACGACAGGGACGCCGGGGGAGAAGTTCGCGGCCGAGATCGCGGCTGCGGTCTCGTAGCGATCCGCGCCCGCGAGCCTGGTGACCGAGCCGCCTGAGGCGGCCGGGGCGACGTTGAAGCTCTGCGACACCGACGGTGCGGGCAGATACTGCCCGTTGCCGGCCTGGTCGGCCTTGATCGTGCAGCTGCCGACGGCCGCGAGATGGACCGTGAAGTCGGTCACGGTGCAGACGGAAGTCGTCGTCGAGCTGAAGGTGACCACCAGCCCGGACGAAGAGGTCGCGGCGACCAGGAAGTCGGCGTCACCGAGCACCCTGTCGGGAAGCGCCGCGAACGTGATCGTCTGGGCGAGCCGGACGACGACCGCGTTGCTGCGATAGAGACCGGAGCCGGCAGCACCGCCGCTGCAGCTGTTGGACCCGTCCCACATGGCGAGGTACAGGTTGTACGAGCCCGAGCCGGCCGGGGCGGTGATGTTGAAGGTCTCCGTGTAGGTGCCACTGCCATAGTGGTTGGGCGTGTCTACGCAGGTGAAGCTACCGGGGCTGGTGGCGAGGCGCCATCCGGTCGATGTCCAGTCGTCACCGTTGGTCGTCGTCACGGACACGGTCAGGCTGATCGTGGCACCGGGGGCGACCGTCACGCTGGACGCGCCGTTCAGGGTCGCGCCGGTGATGTTGTGAGCCGCGAAGGTCGCCGCCGGCGCGGCGAGGGCCGCCACCAGCAGCAGGCCCAGGGAACCCGCGAGCAGGCGCCGTCGGCGCGCCACGGGATGTCTGGTAGTCATCGTTGATCAACTCTCCCTTGCTTCGATGATGCCAATACGGCATCGATGAGACCTTGGCCGGGGCGCTCCTCGCCCTCCCCGATGGACACTGGACCGGCCCGGGAGTAGTCACCGGGATGGGACGGTCAGCGACGCCACTCTAGGCGCCTAGGACCATCAATGGTACTGCTCCCGTCCGGTCCCGAATACCCCCAATCGTCCCGAACTCCACCGAACCCGCCCGGTGTGGCCCTCAATTCCGGTGCCGTCTGGCACCGATCGTCCCAGGACCCCTCGTCGTCAGCGGACGAGGAGCGCCGGGCCAAAGCCATGCTCGACGAGTATGCGCCCCATTCGCTCCCTGAACACCGCCGTGTCGAACCCCTGGGCGTGGCGGCGGATCGCCGCGGGGTCGAGCTGGACGTCGTCGAGCGACCGAATGGCCGCGGCCAGCGCGTCCCCGCTCGCCTCGTCGAAGAACATCCCCGTCTCACCCTCGACGACCGTCTCCGTCGCGCCGCCGGCCCGGAACGCCACCACCGGCCTGCCCGCAGCCATCGCCTCCACCGGCGCGATCCCGAAGTCCTCGATCCCCGGCACGAGATAGGCGTGACAGCGCCCGAGCAGGTCGAGCAGAACCGCCCGGTCGACCCGGCCGACGAACTGGACCCGGGGTCCGGCGAGGGCCTCCAGCCGGGGCCGCTCCGGGCCGTCGCCCACGATGACCAGGGGGCGACCGAGCCGGTTCGCGGCCTCCACCGCGAGATCGATGCGCCGATAGGCCAGCAGCCTTGCCGCGACGAGCAGGAAGCCGTCGTCCGTGGTGCCCAAGGGGATTGACCCGACGTCCACCGGCGGGTGGATGACCTCGGCATCGCGGCGCCAGAGCTCATGGATCCGTCTCCGGACCGTGGCGGAGTTGGCCACGAGGACGTCCGGACGCCGGGCCGTCACCTGGTCCCAGCGCTGCAGGAACGGCCTCGCGATCCGCGCCCCCAGGGCGCTGGCCGCCGACGTGCTCGACCCCCGCAGGTACGTATCCAGGTCCCACGCGTAGCGCATCGGTGTGTGCACGTAGCTCACATGGAGCGCACCCGGCGCCGTCCGGACCGCGTGCGAGAAGGCGACCGAGCTGCTCACGACCAGGTCGTAGCGGCGAAGGTCGAGCTGCGAGAAGTAGAGCGGGTACAGGGGGAGGAGCGACCGGAACCGGCGACTCAGCCCGGACACCCGGTCGAGCGGCCACGGGTGGACGCGGCGGCCGCGCAGCTCCCCGCCGAAGATCGACGGGTCGAAGAACGAGGTGTACAGGTCGGCCGACGGCAGCAGCCGGGCCAGCTCGAGCGTGACGCGCTCGGAGCCCGCCTCGGCGGCGAGCCAGTCCTGGACGATGGCGACGCGGGTCACGATCGGCCACGGATGAGCCCGGGCAGCCCGACCGTTCGGCCGGCCAGATAGGCGGTCATCAGGGGCACATCCGCGACGCACGCGAGCAGAAACGGCCCCACGGGCCGGGGATGGAACCGCGTCGTGGCGTGCATCACCCCGGCCGCCACACCGGCTGCCGGCCCGAGCAGGAGCCACCATGGCGACGCGGCGACCGCCCCGATCACGCCGATGATCCAGGCACCGGACCAGCCAATCCACACGAGGTCGGCGAGGCGCACGATCCGGAGCCGGCGCGGATGGGATGCGGCGTCGATCCCGTTCTCGAAGCGCCAGCGGAGCGCGCGACCGTAGCTCTTGCGCTCGTCGTGGCGCACGGTCAGCCCGGGCACCCGCCGGAGCCGATGCCCGTCCCGCAGCAGCCGGTGCGCGAGGCGGAAGTCCTCGCCCAGCCGATCGCGGGGGTCGAACCCCGTCCGGTCGAGGACGGCGGCGTCGAACAGGACGTTGTTGCCGGTGATCGGCGCACTGCCGGGGACCACACGGGGCGACGCCCCGCTCATGCGGGCGAGGACGGTGGCGTCGCCGTCCGGAACTGCGATCCCGCCGACGGCCGCGTGCCCGGGCAGCTCCGCCAGGCAGCGGGCCAGCCAGTCGGGCGGCAGCGTGATGTCGGCGTCGACGAACCCGATCACCGGTCCGCGGGCAGCCTCCACGCCGGCCGCCCGGGCTCCGCCTCGTCCCCTGTTCGACGGCAGCCGGATGACGCGGATCCGTCCGTCGCCCCCGGTCGCGGCCGCCACGGCGTCGGCCGTCCCGTCGGTCGAGCCGTCATCGACGAAGACGATCTCGAACGCGACATCGCTCCGCTGGTCGAGGATCGCCCGGACGCAGTCGGCAGCTCGGGCACGCTCGTTGAAGGCGATGACGACGAACGAGACGTCCGGGAGCGCGGTCGTGGTGGAGCTGGACATCGGTCGCCACAGAGTGCCAGACGGAGGTCGCCCACGCCGGCGGTTCCGGCACCGGCGGCGTTCCAATGGAGCATGCATGGAGGGTCGGGGTAGCCGGTATCCTGTCGGGGATCACTCCCCCGCTGAAGCCGATTGGCGCTGCCGTGGATCGACCGAAGGTGACCATCCTGACGATCGTGTTCCCGCCCATGGGCGGCGGCGGCGTCCTCAGGATGGCGAAGCTGGCGAAATACCTGCCCGAGCTCGGCTGGGATGTCACGGTGGTCCGCAGCAGTGGGACCTTCTGGGAGCTTGACGACCCGGCGCTGAGCGACGAGATCCCGGCAGGCGTCCGGGTTCGCACCGTCGGCGGACCGATCCGCACGCTCGGCAGCCGTGCGAACCACGCGGGCGACGCAGGCTCTTCAGGGCGAGCCGGCGCGCTCCGCGCCGTCACCAGGGCGGCCAAGGCGGCCGTCCGCTCCGTCCTCATCCCGGATCGGTACCTCGGATGGGCATGGCGGGTCTCACGGCTGGACCGGTCCGAGCTCGGAGATCCCGACGTCCTGCTGTCCTCGGGGCCCCCGCACAGCGTCCACCTGGCCGCGACGAGCCTGGCCGGGCGACACGGCATCCCGATGGTGATGGACCTGCGGGACAACTGGTCGGACAACCCGATGCACGCCAACCCGGCCCCGTGGCACCGTCCGATCGAACGGCGGCTGGAGGCGCGGTGCGTCCAGCACGCCTCGAGGGTCGTGCATGCGTCCGAGATGGAGTGCGAGGTCCTCAGGGGTCGGTACCCACGTCACCGTGGCTTCGAGGCGATCGACAATGGGTTCGATCCCGCCGATCTCGCCGGACTCCCGGCGCGGGTTCCGGCCGCTCCAGGTGACCCGGTCCGCTTCCTGTACGCGGGCTCGCTGCGCGGCCCGCAGGACGTCGGGGCCTTCCTGGAAGTGTTCGGGGACATGGCGAAGCACGAGCCCGGGCGCCTCCGGCTCGACCTGCTCGGGCCGATCGGCCCCAGGTTCCGCTCGCTTGCCACGACGGCCATCGGCGGGAACGCGGTCGGCATCTCGGACGCCGTCCCGCACGCGGAGGCCCTGCGGGCAATGTCCGCCGCGGACGTCCTGCTGGTGTTCACCGGCGGCGGCGGCATCGGCGTCAACACGATGACCGGGAAGCTCTACGAGTGCATCGCCCTCCGCCGCCCGATCATGCTCATCGGCCCCGAGGGGCCGGCTGCGGATCTCGTCCGGTCCTCGGGCGCCGGCGTCGTTGCCGACCCCGATGACGCGCCCGGTCTCCGGGCCGCGATCCAGCGTGCGGCGGAGCTCGCGCGGGACCCGTCCTTCACCGGCGCGCCGGACCAGGTGCTTGCCCGGTTCGACCGGCGCCGCCTGGCCGAGCGCTGGTCCGCCCTGCTCGCCGAGGTGGTCGCAGCCGGGCCGGTGCGGTAGCCGGCTTCGCACTCGGCGACGCTCAGCCCGGAGCGCGCAGCCGCATCACGGCCCTGAGCGGCAGCGCGGTCCGGCGGGCGAAGAGGACCACCAGCAGCAGCGTCTGGAACGAGTACGCGATGGCGGTCGCCCACGCGGCGCCCGCCGCACCCATGCCCGGGATCAGGAGCAGCGCCAGCGCGATCGCGATGACCAGGGTGACGGTGGTCGCGACCGCGTTCAGCCCGACGGCGTTCGATCCGGCGAGGTAGCCGCCCAGCACCTTGGCCACGGAAAACGGGACGATCCCCAGCAGCAGGATCCCAATCAGCGACGGGACTTCGGCGAACTCCTCCCCGAACAGGGTCACGACGAGCAGCTCGCTCGCGATCCACCCCGCGACGCCGCACACCGCGCTCGCGACCAGCGCGAATTGCGCCGCCCGCAACGCGAGATGCGCGGAGCTCTGCCTCTCCAGCATCGCGGCGTAGGGAAACAGGACGCTCGCAGTCGCTCCCGGCACGATCCATACGAGCTGCGCGAGCGAGACAGCGAGGGCATAGACGCCCAGCACGGCAGTCCCATGGAAGGCGGCCACGATCCACATGTCGGACCGGTAGGTCAGGAACTGGAGGGAGTTGACGGCGAACGTGAGCCCCGAGTAGCGCCACAACTGCACGAAAGTGAGGCGGTGCTCGGCGACTCCGGTCGCTGCCGCTTCGCCCCGGCGCCCGAGCCACCGGCTTCGGACGAGGGATCCGGCCAGGAGCGTCGTCCGGAGCCCTTCGAGCGCTACCAGGAGGGCGATGATGGCCCCCACGTTCGCCCAGGCTGGCGAGAGCCAGAGCAGGGCCGCCGAGACCACGGTGCCGGTACCGGCGACGAGCACCGCGGCTGCATTGATGGGAGTGAACGCCCGGCGTGCCGCGAGGACCGCGCCCAGCCAGCTGCCCGCTTGGGCTAGCGCGAAGTACAGGGTCAGCGCCAGGACCAGCCACGCGTCGGGGAGGCTCTCGGGCAGGAATTGCCGCAGGCCCGACGCCATGATCATCGCCGACAGCGCGAGCACCGCGAGGACGGTCAACGCATACGCCGGACGAAGGGTCCGGATCAGCGGGCGCGGCTGCGCAGCCCCCGAGGCGACGAAGTACGTGATCGCGGAGTTGATGCCGAGGCCGCAGACGAGCACGAGGATCGCGGTGGCGTTCATGAACAGCGCGAGCTCGCCCCGGCCCTCTGCTCCCAGCAGGCGCGCCTGGGCGATCGAGGTCACGAACACCAGCGCGACGATCGCGACCTGGCTGGCCGAGGTCGTGACCATCGCTCGTGCGACCGTCGCCCCGAGGGTCGCCGATCCCGGGGCCGCGGCCGCCCCGGGCCGGAATCTCACGTGCGGACGCCCCAGGTCTCCGCTCGACGCCTGTGAATATGCCGGCGACGAGCCTCGTGGAGCCGGAGATCCCCTGCCATCTCTGATGCCTACCTCGTCTTTCCTGGCGACGCCGTCGGGCCCGTGGCCGATGGACCGTATCCTACGCATGTGGCCAGTGCAGCCGGGGCGCCGCCGACGGGCGCGACGCTCCTCATCCTCACCCTCTCCTACCCGTATATGGTCGAGCGTGAACAGACGTTCGTCGAGCCGCAACTCCTATCGCTGCGCCAGGCTTTCGAGCGCGTCGTCATCGTCCCTGCCCGGTCCGGTCGCGGGCGGACGACGCCGCCCGACGGGATCGAGGTCGACGAGAGCCTTGCGACGACCCTCGGATCGAGGTGGGTCGCCTTCCTGCTCGTCACGCGCGCGCTGGCGAGCCGCCTGTTCTGGGGCGACATCGCCGAGCGCCCATCGATCGTCATCAGCCCGCGCGCGCTGAAGCGGCTGATCCTGGCAGCCGGCCGGGCCGAGCTGACGCGCTCGTGGTTCCGGGGGCTGGCGCGACACGGCGCGGTTGACCCCGACCGGTGCGTCGCGTACACGTTCTGGTGTGACGGCCTGACGGCCGGACTGGGCCTGGCCAAGCACGAGCATCCAGGGCTCGTGGTCGTGACACGGGTCAACGGCTTCGACCTGTTCCTCGAGCGACATCGCCCCCCGTACCTCCCACTTCGCCGGGCGACGCTCGAGCGCATCGACCGCATGTACGCGGTCTCGGAGTACGGGATGCGCTACACGGTCGACCACTACCCCTGGTTCGAGCCGCGCTGTGAGGTCTCCAGGCTGGGCGTGGATGATCCTGGTCCGGTCAGCCCTACGCCGCCAGGGCGCCGGCACGTCATCGCCTCGTGCTCGCGGATTCACCCGGTGAAGCGCGTGGAGCTCATTCTCCACGGCGTCGAGCGTGCCGCCCGCCGGATGCCCGACCTCAGCTTCGAGTGGCACCACTTCGGCGACGGCGAGGAGGCGGACGAAATCGAACGATCGGCCCGGGCCGATCTTCCGGACAACGCCGAGGCCATCTTCCACGGCTACCGGACCACCGCGGAGATCATGGCGTTCTACCAGGAGGAACCCGTCGCCGCGTTCATCAACGCGAGCTCTTCCGAGGGCGGGTCACCGGTCGCCATCATGGAGGCGGCCAGCTGTGGCATCCCCATCATCGCGACCGCCGTGGGCGGGAACCCCGAGATCGTCTCGGAGCGGAACGGCGTGCTGGTCTCCGCGGACCCCACGCCAGACGAGATCGCCGATGCGCTGATCAGCCTGGTCGAGGATCCGCCGGCCGCGGCGGCCAAGCGCCTCGAGAGCCGCCGGGTGTGGGAGGAACGGTTCGTCGCGCAGGTCAACTACGTCGACTTCGCGCGTCGACTCGCGCGCCTGCGGGCGTCGCCGCCTAGCGCCCGTCCAGGGCGGCCGGGATCGTCCGGGCCAGGATCTTGACGTCGAGCCACATCGACCAGCGGTCGATATAGTCGAGATCGAGGTGGGCCCGCTCGTCGAAGTCGTCGTTGCGCCTCGCGGTCACCTGCCACAGACCCGTGATGCCCGGCTTCATCGACAGGCGGCGACGGTGCCACAGGTCGTAGCCCTCGACCTCGCGGGGCGGCGCGGGCCGCGGTCCCACGAGGCTCATCTCGCCTCGGAGGACGTTCAACAGCTGCGGCAGCTCGTCGAGGCTGGTCCGGCGCAGGAAGCGGCCGAAGTGGGTGATCCGCGGGTCGTTCGTCACCTTGAAGGCCCGCGGATCGGACAGCGCCACGACCTCCCCGTAGCGATCCTCGGCGTCGGTGGTCATCGTCCGGAACTTGAGCACCTGGAACCGGCGACCGTGGAACCCCACCCGGACCTGCCGGAACAGGATGGGCCCCCGGTCGTCGAGCCGGATGCCGAGGGCGAGCGCCAGGAACAGGGGGCTGAGGACCACCAGGGCAGCGACCGAGACGGCGAGGTCAACGAGGCGCTTGATCGCGAGGGCCAGCGCCCGGTCCGGCCCCGACACGAGCGAGAACACGGGGCTGCCGTCGAGCTCCTCCATCCGACCCGACGGGAACGCGTGGTCGAGGAAGGCCATGGGCGTCATCGGGACCCGGACGATCTTGCCCTCCTCCTCGCACAGGCGGGCGATCGCGTCCACGAGGCTCCACTGCGAGATGGGCAGGCAGATGGCGACCTCGTCCACGATCCGCTCGTGGAGGATGCGCTCGAGATCGTTCGGCGTCCCGAGGTACGGCCACCGCGACGGCAGCTCGTAGCCGGGATCCTCGTCGATGAAGCCGGCCACCCGCAGCCCCAGGGCCCGGTGCGCCTCCAGCTTCTCGGCGAACGCCTGGCCCCGCGGGCCCGCTCCCACGACGACCAGGAAGCGCTGGTTCAGGCCCCGGACGCGGAGCCGCTCGACGCTCAGGCGAAGGACGACGCGCGTCCCCAGGGTGACCAGGTACTGCGCCGGGAACAGCAGCAGCAGGAACGAGCGGCTGACGTCGGGGAGGCGCGTCCAGAACAGGATCCCGAGGACGATGGCGGCCATGAGGAAGCTGGCGCGCATGAGGTCGGTCGCCTCGCCGCGGATCGACCACCGCGGCCCGAGCTGGTACAGGCCGCGATAGGTGAGGACGCCGATCCACAGGATTGCGTACAGGACCAGGAACGACAGCGGGTCCGGGACGATGCCGCGCCAGTGGACGTCCCAGTCGTCACCGAAGCGGAGGGCGGACGTGGCGACCATGGTCAGGGCGGCGAGAACACCGTCCGTGACCATCAGGAGCGCGCGCAGACCGCTGCCGTAACGACGAATCATGACCAACCGAGCCTAGGCGGGGTTGTCCCGCGGTGCAATGGTACTGACGCCCTACTCATGGACTGGTCACGGTAACCTAACACTGCCGGGCCCTGGAGTCGCCCCTCGTCGCTCCTGGGCGCGACCGGGTGGCTGGTGGCCCTCGCCAGCCCGAGAGCGCTGCCGGGCTCCTCGTGGTCCCGCTGCTCGCCTCGCTGGTCCTCACGTCCGTCACCCCGCCCGCCTGAAGCCGCGCGGCGGATCGTGGACGCGCTGGAGAGTCAGGCAGATCCGCGTGACCCAATCCGCCTACTAGGGCCAGGCCAGGACCACGATCGGGCGCCTCGGCCACGTCCTCGCTCGGCCATGTCCTCGATCGCCCAGCGCCGTCAGCGGCGGCGGCCCTGAGCGACTCCGTTCAACCGCGCTTGCCGCCGCCGAAGATCGTGTCGAACACGCCGCGCATGAGCGACTGGCCGGCTCTCGAGGTGGCGACGCGGCCGGCCGTCCGGATCGCCGTCTCCATCGTCTTCTGCTGCTGGCGCTCGGCCGCCTTGATCGCGCGCTCCTGCGCCTTGCGCTCGCGCTCGGCCGCCCGGCGGGCCGACTCCAGCTCCCGAGCCCGCTTCTCGATCGCGCGCCGCTGCTGGGCCGGGGTCATCGTGTCGAGGCCGGCGCCGGTGGTGGGGAGAGCGGCGGCGGCCATCTGCGCCTGGGCGGCGGCGGCGCGGGCGGTGGCCAGGCGGGCCGTGATGATCTCGTGGGCGCTCTCGCGGTCCACGGCCTGCCCGTAGCGTGCCGCGAGCGGCGACGCTGCGACGACGGACGCGATCTCGGCCTCGGTGAGCGGGGCCATCCGGGAGTCCGGCGGCAGCAGCCGGGTGGCGGCGAGCGGCGTTGGGACGCCCTTGGGCGAGAGGACGGTGACCAGTGCCTCTCCGATGCCGAGGGAGGTGATCGTCCGCTCCACGTCGTAGTGGTCGGTCATCGGGAAGGTCCGCGCGGTCTTGCGCAGCGCATCGGCATCGTCAGGGGTGAAGGCCCGCAGGGCGTGCTGGACCCGGTTGCCCAGCTGGGAGAGGACCGGCGACGGGACGTCCGTGGGTGCCTGGGTGACGAAGTAGACGCCGACGCCCTTGGACCGGATGAGGCGAGCCGTCCGCTCGATCTGGTCCATCAGCGCCTCGGAGGCGTCATCGAACAGCAGGTGGGCCTCATCGAAGAAGAAGGCCAGCTTCGGCTTCGGCTGGTCGCCCACCTCGGGCAGCCCCTCGTACAGCTGGGCGAGCATCCAGAGCACGAACGTGGAGTAGAGGCGCGGGCGGTCCATGACGTCCGCAACCTCCAGGAGCGTGATCACGCCCCTGCCGTCGAGACCGGTGCGGAGCAGGTCGTCCACGTCGAACTCGGGCTCGCCGAAGAAGTCGCCCGCACCTTCCTGTTCCAGGGTCACGATGGACCGCAGGATCACGCCGAGCGACGCGGTGCTGATCCCGCCCAGGTCCTCCAGCACGGGCTTGCCGTCGTCCGAGCCCAGGAACTTGAGGGTGGTCCGGAGGTCGGCGAGGTCCAGGAGCGGCAGGTCCTCGTCATCGCAGTAGCGGAAGACGAGCGACAGGATCGAGGTCTGGGTGTCGTTGAGGTCGAGGACCTTGCCCAGGAGGAGCGGGCCGAACGAAGACACGCTGGCGCGGACGTGGGCACCCACCTTGCCCGAGAGCGAGAGGATCTCGATGGGGTGACCGGCCGCCTGGAACGTGAAGTTCAGGGAGGCGGCGCGTTCGGCGATCTTGGGGTTGGTGCCGTCCCCGGGCGCGCCGACGCCGGACAGATCGCCCTTCACGTCGACCGCGAAGACAGGGACACCCGCGTCGGAGAGCTGGCCGGCGAGCAACTGGAGGGTCTTCGTCTTGCCGGTCCCGGTGGCCCCTGCGATCAGCCCGTGGCGGTTGATGCGGGAGAGCGGGACCTGGACTCGGACGTCGGGGAGAACCTCGTCCCCGATGATGGGCGAGCCGAACACGATGACGGGCTCGTCGAACGCGTAGCCCGCCGCCATCGCCGTCCTGAACGCTTCGTCCACCACTGTCAACCTCCCTCGTTGAGCCCTTGCGCCCGGTGCTCAGTCCGCGGGTACGTCAATCCTCGGGCGCCCGCGGATAGGTGCCCAGGACCCGGACCACCTCGGTCTCGCTGCGCAGCGCGGTGAGGGCATGCCCGCACGCAGGGGATGCCGGATCCGCGTCCAGGTCCACCCAGAACAGGTACTCCCAGCGTGAGCCGAGCTTCGTCCAGGGACGGGATTCGAGGCGGACCATGTTGATCCCGCGGGTTGCGAACGCCCCCAGCGAGCGGTAGAGGGACCCCGGCACGTTGCGCACGGCGAACACGAGAGACGTTCGCAGCGGCCCTGCCACGGCTTCGGCCCGGGCGGCGGCCAGCACCAGCGGCGCGTCGCCCGGCCGCGCGATCACGTGGAACCGGGTGCGGTTCGCGTCGCCGGTCTGGATCCCGTCGGCGATGACCTCCATGCCGTAGATCGGGGCGACGCGCGCGGACGCGACGGCCGCGGCCCCGCGCTCCCCGCGATCTGCGATCTGCTTGGCGGCCCCCGCCGTGTTGTACGTGGTCTGGATCGTCCATGGGCGCGACCGGAGGAAGTCGTCCGCCTGGGCCAGCGCCGCGGAGATGGAGTAGACACGCTCGATGGTCTCCAGCCGCTCCCCCGGCAGAGCGAGCAGCGCCAGCTGCACGGGGACGGAGACCTCGCCCACCACCGGCAGGTCGAACTCGTAGAGCAGGTCGAGGTTCTCCCGGATGGTCCCGAGCAGGGAGCTCTCGACCGGAACGACGCCGGCATCGGCCGAGCCGTCGCGGACGGCCTCGAAGGCGGCCCGGAACGAGGACTCCGGCACGGCCTCGGGCGAGGCGAAGAACCGCAGGACAGCCTCCTCGGCAAATGCACCGGGCTCCCCGGTGTAGGCCACGCGGAGCGGGCGATCGATCATGGCCGACGGCCCCGAGTCACCTGGACGGAAACCGGGATCGCGTAGTGCCCGTCCGGCCGCCGGTGGACTTCCGCCAGCCGGTCGAAGGCCACGCGGATCCGGGCCTGGACATCCGGCGTCTGGGTTGTCACGAGCGGCGGGATCCGGACGGCCGAATCCAGGACCCCGCGCCAGAGCGTTTCCAGGTCCGGGACCATCGCCTCGAACATGACCCGGCCGAGGCCCACGTCAGCGAACCCGGCATTGGTGAACAGCACGCGCAGCTCCTCGTCGGTTCGGAAGTTGGTGGGACCAGCCGGCAGCCCGGGCGGCGGCGGCGCATCGGCCGCGACGACCGCGTCCAGCACCAGCCCCAGGACACGGTTCCGTCGCGGAGCATCCCACGAGGAGAGCGCCAGCCAGCCGCCGGGCCGCAGGACCCGCATCGCTTCGGCCAGCGCCGCCTCCTGCCGGCCCACGTGGTTGAGCACGAAGTTGCCGACCACGGCGTCGAATGCCCCCTCCCCGGCCGGGATCGCCTCGAAGGACCCCACCCGGAACGGGATCGTGGGATGGGCGAGGGCCGCCCGCCGGACCATGGACGGCGCGACGTCGATGCCAACGGTGTCGGCCCCGAGCGACGCGGCCGCCGCGGCCAGGTCGCCCGGGCCGCTTCCCACGTCGAGCACCTCGTGGCCCGCCGCAACGCCGGCGGACGCGAGGAGTGTCCCGATGACGCGGGCGGTCAGCGGACGCAGGAACGCATACGAGTCGGCGCGCGCCTCCCAGCCGGCGGCCTCGAACGCGTTGAACGCCTCGGCGTCGATGGGCGGCGGACCAGCGGACGCGACGGCGGGCACCGGAGCCGGCACAGCCCCGGGCAGGCCGACGCCTAGCGGTTGAACCACTCGGTCGTGTCTATCGGGCGGGCGTCGTCATCGAACTCCGCAGCCGCACCGCCCGGATCCATGCCGACGCCGCGATCCCGGCGCGATCCGGCCGCCTCCGCGGCCCCCGACCAGGATGGATCGGCCAGCATCGCGTTCAGGGCGTGCACGTAGGCCTCGACCGAGGCCGCCACGATGTTCGTGCTGGCAACCTCGCCCGTGTAGCTGCCGCCGGAGCGCGGTCCCTCGGTATCCGCCGGGGCTGCGATCTGGACGGTGACCCGGCCCTCCGCATCCGGCCCCTCCGCCAGCGCATGCACGTCGTAGGCGATCAGCACCGGGTGCCCGCCGAGGATGTCGACGAGGGCTCCGTCCACCGCGCGGAGGAGCGCATCGACGGCTCCGTTGCCCTCCGCGGACGCCTTCCAGTCGTGGCTGCCGGCCTGGAGCACGACGGCGGCGCGGCTGTTGACGTTGCTCCCGGACGTGACCGTCCAGCGCCCGAGCCGGATCGGGTCCGGATCGGCGGAGATCGGGGTCGGGTCGGTCACGCCGTGCCTCCCGCTGCCTCGCCGGCCGCGCCGGCTGCACCGCTGCCGTTGGTCGTCGTGAAGTGGCGCTCGTCACGGCGACGGAGCTCCGCCCCGGACTTCGAGATCGCGTACTCCAGCGAGTCCGCCAGTGCCTGCGCGGATGCCGCGATGATGTTCGTGTCGCTGCCCATTGTGCTCCAGGTGCTCGAACCGTCCTGCGAGTCGATGATGACGCGAGTTCGCGCGGCCGTCGCTGTGGCCCCGTCAAGGATGCGCACCTTGTAGTCCACGAGGTGGACCTTGTCCAGCACCGGGTAGAACGCACGCAGGGCCTTGCGCAGCGCTCCGTCCAGCGCATTGACCGGGCCGTTCCCATCCGCGGCGGTGTGCAGGATCTCGCCCGCCACCTCCACCTTGACGGTGGCCTCCGC
The DNA here is from genome assembly GCA_963770795.1 of uncultured Chloroflexia bacterium. GTDB lineage: Bacteria > Chloroflexota > Limnocylindria > Limnocylindrales > CSP1-4 > CAIXZV01. The sequence continues at coordinate 119,312 of CAVYQR010000006.1, read as the reverse complement.
CAGGAGCTCCTGGCCGGATCGCTGCTCCACCAGGCACGTGTAGTCCACGATCCGGAACGGGGCCACGTAGTCCTTCGCCTGGCGGCGGATCAGGAGCTCGAACGACGCCTCGGCGCCCTCGAACGCAAGGCCCTCGTTCTCGAGCCGCTTGATGATCCGGCTCAGCTCCCTGGGATCCACGATACCCGCGAGGTCGTGGCCGAGCTGGCGGGCCCGGATCTCCGTGTTCGCCCTGCCGCCAAGCTCCGAGACCACCAGGCGCCCGACGTTCCCCACGGCCGTCGGATCCACGTGCTGGTAGCTCCGCTCGACCTTGGCCACCGCGGCACCGTGCACGCCGCCCTTGTGGGCGAAGGCAGACCGGCCGACGTACGGCTGGTAGTCGTCCGGGTTGACGTTCGCGATCTCGGCCACCGAGCGGGACAGCTCCGTCAGCGCGACGAGGTCCCCGCCACCCACCGGGCTCAGCTCGTTCGGCGTCTTGAGCGCCAGGTTGGCGACGATCGAGACCATGTTCGCGTTGCCGCAGCGCTCGCCGTAGCCGTTGATCGTCGCCTGCACGTGGCGCACGCCCGCCTGGACGGCCGCGATCGAGTTCGCCACCGCCAGCTCGGCATCGTTGTGGGTGTGGATGCCCCAGGTGACGGCCGGCGCGCCCGGATCGCCCTCGAGCGAGCCCCGGACGTCGCCCAGGATCCGCACCAGCTCGTCGGTCAGCGTGCCGCCGTTGGTGTCGCACAGGACGAGGCTCCGGGCACCCGCGCCGCGCGCGGCCCGCAGCGTGGCCAGCGCGTAGTCCCGGTCCGCCCGGTACCCGTCGAAGAAGTGCTCCGCGTCGTAGACCGCCTCCCGCCCGTGATCCGCGACGAACCCGATGGAGTCCGCGATCATGTCCAGGTTCTCGGCCGGCGTGGCGCCCAGGACCTCCGTCACGTGGAGCAGCCAGCTCTTGCCGAAGATCGTGACGACCGGCGTCTCGGCCGCCACCAGCTCGCGCAGGTTCGGATCGTTGGCGGCCTTGTTGGCGCGATGGCGGGTGCTCCCGAACGCGGCCAGCTTCGCGTTCTCCCAGCGGACCTTGCGGGCCGCCGCGAAGAACTCGATGTCCTTCGGGTTGGAGCCGGGCCAGCCGCCCTCGACGAATGGGAAGCCGTACTCGTCGAGCATGCGTGCCACGCGCAGCTTGTCCGCGAGCGAGAGCGTGATGTTCTCGCCCTGGGTGCCGTCGCGAAGGGTGGTGTCGTAGAGGATGACGGGTTGATCGCTCATGCCGGGAGGCCCAGTCGGTCCCCGATCGCGCGTGCCATCTCCGTCGTCCCGACCACGGTGCAGGCCGCGGCCTCCACGGGGTCGGACGGGACGAGGTCCCTGGTCCGGAAGCCGTCCGCCAGCACGCCGTTGACGGCCGACTCGATGGCGTCCGCGGCCGCGGACTGGCCCAGCGACCAGCGGAGCATCATCGCCGTCGACAGGATCATGCCCAGCGGGTTGGCGAGGTCCTGGCCGGCGATGTCCGGCGCCGTGCCGTGGATCGGCTCGTAGAGGCCGAAGCGCCCATAGGCGGTGGTCCGGGTCCCCAGCGACGCGGACGGCAGCATGCCCAGCGAGCCGGCGATGACCGCCGCCTCGTCCGAGAGGATGTCCCCGAACAGGTTCTCGGTGACGAGCACGTCGAAACCGGCCGGCCGGCTGGCGAGGACCATCGCGGCGGAGTCGACGAGGCGGTGCTCCAGGACGACGTCCGGGAAGTCCGCGTGGACCTCCTCGGTGACCTTGCGCCACAGCCGCGATGTCGCGAGGACGTTGGCCTTGTCCACCGAGGTGAGCTTGCGGCGGCGGCCACGGGCCAGCTCGAACGCCAGGGTGACGATCTGCCGGATCTCGCCCTCGGTGTACCAGAGGGTGTCGATGGCGGCGCGTCCCTCGGGCGTGATGCGCTGCTCGGAGGGCCTGCCGAAATAGAGCCCGGAGGTGAGCTCCCGGACGATGAGGCAGTCCACGCCCTCAAGGAGCTCCGGCTTCAGCGGCGAGGCGGAGATCAGGGAGGGATTGACGGTGATCGGCCGCAGGTTGGCGAACAGACCGAGGCCACCACGGAGGGCGAACAGCGCCTGCTCCGGGCGGACGGCCGCGTCCGGGTCGTCCCACTTCGGCCCGCCGACGGCGCCCAGGACGACGGCGTCGGCGTCGCGACAGACCTCCACGTCCTCGGGACGGATGGCAACGCCGTACGCGTCGATCCCCGCCCCGCCGACGATCAGCTGCTGCCAGTCGAACCCGAACCCGAATCGGCGGCCGACGGTCTCGAGGACCGAGACCGCACCGGCGACGACCTCGGGCCCCACCCCGTCACCGGGGATGAGCGTGATCCGGTAGGTGAGCGCCGGGTCGCCGGCACTCCCCGTCACGGGAGCTCCTCGCCCATGGTCCGGCCGACGAACGGCACCTCGATGCCGTTGATCTCGGCGCCGTGAAGCTTGTTGGCGGCCACGAGGTACGCCTCGAGCGAGGCCTCGATGATGTTGGTGGACAGGCCGTGGCCCGTGACCACGAGTGCCCCCGGGCCCTCGTCGGACGAGCGGCGGGCCCGGACCAGCACCTGGCCCTGCGCATCGCCGTCGCCGGAGACGGCCTTGATCTCGTACTCGGTGAGGACCAGGTACCAGCCGAGGACGGGCTTGAGCGCCTCGTCGACGGCCTTGTACAGCGCGTTGACCGGGCCGTTGCCGGTGGCGTCACCCGCCTTCGCCTGGCCGGCGACCACCAGCGAGATGCTGCCCGCGGAGTGCCCGCCGGACGAGGAGCTGATGCTCCAGCCCAGCAGCTCGATGGACCGCGGCACGTCCGACCTCTGTTGCTCGACGAGCGCGAGCAGGTCCGCGTCCGTGACCTCCTTCTTCGTATCGGCCAGCGCGACCGCGGCCCGGTAGATCTCGTCGAGCTCGTCGCTGGCCACCTCCTGGCCCAGCTCCCGGAGCTTGCCCTGGAGCCCGCGCCGGCCGGAGAGCTTGCCGATCGACAGGGTGCTCCCGGACAGCCCGACGGACTGCGGGGTCATGATCTCGTAGGTCAGCGGGTTCTTGAGGAAGCCGTCCTGGTGGATGCCGGACTCGTGGGCGAACGCGTTGGCGCCGACGATGGCCTTGTTGGGCTGGATCGCGAAGCCGGTCAGGTAGGACACCAGGCGCGAGGCCGGGGTGATCTGCTCGGTCTGGACGCCGGCCGCGAGGTCCGGGAACTGCCCGGGGCGCGTCCGAAGGGCCATGACGACCTCCTCCAGGGAGGCGTTGCCGGCCCGCTCGCCGAGGCCGTTGATCGTGACCTCGACCTGCCGGGCGCCCGCCTGCACGGCAGCCAGGGTGTTCGCCGTGGCGAGCCCCAGGTCGTTGTGGCAGTGGACGCTGACCGTCGCGTCGCGGCCGACCCGGTCCACGACCCGGCCGACCAGGGCGCCGAACTCGGCCGGGATCGCGTAGCCGACCGTGTCCGGGATGTTCACCGTGGAGGCACCGGCCTCCACGACGGCCTCGTACACGTCCAGCAGGAACGCGTCCTCGGTCCGCGAGGCGTCCTCGGCGGAGAACTCGATCTCCGCATCGGGGCCCAGCGTCTTGCGCGCCCAGCCCACCCAGCGACGCGCCTCGGCGAGGGCCTGCTCGCGGGAGATGCGCAGCTTGTGCGTGAGGTGGATGTCGCTGGTGGCGATGAACAGGTGCAGGTGCGGGCGCTCGGCGATGCCGATGGCCTCGACGGCGCGCTGCGGGTCGCCGTCCTTGCAGCGGGCGAGGGCCGCGACCGCGATCCCACCCTTCGTGTCCTCGGCGATCCGGCGGACCGCCTCGAAGTCACCGGGCGAGGCGGACGGGAAGCCCGCCTCGATCACGTCGACCTTCAGCCGTGCGAGCTGGCGTGCGACGTCGAGCTTCTCGGCGGCCGTCAGGCCGGCCCCGGGCGCCTGCTCGCCATCGCGGAGGGTGGTGTCGAAGATGCGGACGGAGCCGGCCGCGACGCCTCCGCCGAACCGCGGGTGCGTGGCCTCGAAGGTCATCGTCCGCCCTCCCCCGACGGAGCGTTGCTGGCCACTGCCTGGGCCTGACCGGCTTCGACCACCACCGGGTCGAGGAACGACATCTTCGCCCGGAGGTCGGCGCCGACCTGCTCGATCTGGTGATCGTGATCCTGCTGGCGAAGCCTGGCGAACGTCTCGCCGCCGGACTCCTGCTCGGCGATCCAGCGGGTTGCGAACGAGCCGCTCTGGATGTCGGTCAGCACGTCCTTCATCGCCGCCTTTGCGCCCTCGGTCACGCGCGGGCCGGAGACGTAGTCGCCGTACTCCGCGGTCTCGCTGACGCTGAAGCGCATGAAGTTGAGGCCACCGCGGTACATGAGGTCCACGATCAGCTTGAGCTCGTGCATCGTCTCGAAGTAGGCGAGCTCGGGCTGGTAGCCGGCTTCGACGAGGGTCTCGAACGCGGCCTTGACAAGGGCGGAAACGCCGCCGCAGAGCAGGGCCTGTTCGCCGAACAGGTCTGTCTCGGTCTCCTCCGTGAAGGTCGTCTCGAGGACGCCGGCACGCGTGGAGCCGATGCCCCGGGCGTAGGCAAGCGTCCGCGCCCGGGCGGTCCCGGAGCCGTCCTGGTCGACCGCGAACAGGGCCGGCACGCCACCGCCCTGCTCGTAGACGGAGCGCAGGAGGTGACCCGGGCCCTTCGGCGCCACCATGCCCACGTCGACGCCGGCGTCGGGCTTGATCTGACCGAACCGGATGTTGAACCCGTGGGCGAACATCAGGAGCGAACCGGGCTTGAGGTTGGGGGCGATGTCGGCGTCGTAGACCGCCTTCTGGGCGGTATCCGGGACGGCGATCATCACGACGTCGGCGCCCTTCACCGCCTCGGCGGTATCGAGCACGCGCAGGCCCGCCGCCTCCGCCAGGGGCCGGCTCTTGGAGCCGGCCGCCAGGCCGACGACGACACTCACGCCGCTGTCGCGCAGGTTGAGGGCGTGGGCGTGGCCCTGGCTGCCGTAGCCGATGACCGCAACGGTCTGCCCGTCGAGCGCGGTGGGGTCGGCATCGGCGTCGTAGTACATCCGAGCGGTCATAGCTTGAGTGCCTCCTCGATGGACCCGGCGCCGCGCAGCATCACGACCGCGCCGGTCCGGACAAGTTCCTTGATCCCATAGCCGCGCACCAGCGCGACGAGACTGTCGATCTCGGCTTCCGTGCCGCTCGCCTCGACGATGACGGCATCCGGGGCGATGTCCACGATCCGGCCCTTGTAGAGCTCGACGATCTTGATGACCTCGGCCCGGTTCGTGTCGGTCGCGCGGACCTTGAGCAGCGCGAGCTCGTGCTCAACGACCTGTTCGGCCGTGACGTCCTGCACCTTGAGCACGTCGATCAGCCGGTAGAGCTGCTTGGTCGCCTGCTCCACCGCGACGTCGTCACCGTGGAGGGTGAGGGTCATGCGGCTGATGTGCGGCTTGTCCGTCCGCGAGACGGCCAGGGAGTCGATGTTGAAGTTGCGCGCCCGCATGAGGCTGGCGACCCGGTTCAGGACGCCGGGCCGGTCCATCACGAGGACGACGAGGATGTGGCGGTGGCCCGCGCCGGTGCCGGGGAGGGAGCGCGGCGGCGGGGCTGTGTGGGCTGGCGCCGGCACCGTGTCAGGCGCGGCGGCGGCCTTTGGGGTGGGTGTCTCCTGGTCGGGACTCATTCCTCCGGCCCTCCCCAGGTCTCGATCAGGTCGGACAGGCCCTTGCCCGCCGGCATCATCGGGAACACGTTCTGCTCCTGCTCGATCTCGAACCAGATGAGCGCTGGACCGTCGACGGCCTGGGCCGCCTTGATCGCGCCGTCCACCTCGCCGGTCGTGGTCGCCTTGAAGGCAGGGATGCCATAGGCATCGGCCAGCTTCGCGAAGTCCGGGCCCGGCAGGTGCGAGGAGTGGTAGTTCTCCGCGTAGAAGATCTCCTGCCACTGCCGGATCATGCCCAGCTTCTTGTTGTCGAGGAGCGCGATCTTCACGGGGATGCGATCCGCGGCGAGGGTCATCAGCTCCTGGCTGGTCATCTGGAAGCCGCCGTCACCGCAGATCGCCCACGTCTCCGCGGACGGGTTGCCCAGCGCGGCGCCCATCGCGGCCGGGACCGCGAAGCCCATCGTACCGAGGCCGCCCGAGCTGATATGACTGTGGGGCCGGCGGAACCTGGTGTAGCGGGCGAGCCACATCTGGTTCTGGCCCACGTCCGCGACGTAGGTGGCGACGTGGTCGGTGAGCTCACCGATCCGGCTCACCACGAAGTCTGCGGACAGGACCCCCTCCTTCCAGCCGCCCGAGCCGTGCCAGGACGACTCCTCGGACTCGTGGCGCCATTCGGCCAGCTGGGCGTGGTACTCGGCGCGTGCCGCCGGTTCCACCTGGTGGACCAGCTTCGTGAGGCCGACGATGACGTTCTTCGCGTCGCCCACGATCGGGATCTCGACCGCCACGTTCTTGCCGATCTCGGCCGGGTCGATGTCCGCGTGGATGATCCGCGCGTACGGGGCGTAGGTCTTGACGCTGCCGGTGACCCGGTCGTCGAACCGCATCCCGATGGCAACCAGGAGGTCGGCCGACTGGATCGCGCGGTTCACGTGCTTCCAGCCGTGCATCCCCATGTAGCCGTAGGCCAGCGGATGATCCTCGTCCATGGCGCCGATGCCCAGGAGCGTCCAGGCGACCGGGATCTGCGCCTTCTCAGCGAAGGCCCTGAGCTCGTCCCAGGCCTCGGCGATCAGCACGCCGTGTCCTGCCAGGATCAGCGGGCGCTTCGCCTGTGCGATCTCCCGGGCGGCCAGCTTCAGCTGCCTGGGATGGCCCTCGGTGTTGGGCCGGAAGCCCGGCAGGCCGGCGACCACCTGCTCGAGCGAGGGATGCTCGGCACGTGTCTCCTGCTGCAGGGCGTCCTTCGTGAGGTCAACGTGCACAGGCCCGGGACGCCCGTGCTTCGCGATGTAGAAGGCCTCGGCAATGACGCGAGGGATGTCGTCGGCGTTGCGGACCAGGTAGTTGTGCTTCGTCATCGGCAGCGTGATGCCGGTGATGTCGATCTCCTGGAACGCGTCCTTGCCGATCAGCGAGCCGGGCACGTTGCCGGTGATCGCGACCATCGGCACGGAGTCCAGCTGCGCCGTGGCGATGCCGGTCACGAGGTTGGTGGCACCGGGACCGCTGGTCCCCATGCAGACACCCACCCTGCCGCTGGCCCGGGCGTAGCCGTCGGCCGCGTGGGCGCCGCCCTGCTCGTGCCGGACGAGGACGTGGCGGATCTCGGGGTAGTCCCCGAGGATGTCGTAGATCGGGAGGATGACGCCGCCCGGGTAGGAGAAGAGCGTGTCCGCGCCCTGGTGGATGAGCGCCTCCATGAGCGCGTCGGCGCCGATGCGGGTCCGCTTCCTGCTCCGTACGTCATGGAGCATCTGCCGGCGGGCCTGCTCGATGGCGTCCGCCGCCGCCGTGCCGTCACCCGGCACGTGGCTCCGACGTCCCGGCGAGCCGCCGGCCTGCCCGGCCGGCGGCTCGTCCTTCGTCATCGTCATCCGTCCTGTCCCTCTCCGTCCGCTGGGTCCCGCGACCTCCGGACATGCAAAGACCCTCGCCACCCGGCGAGGGTCCCTTCGGTTGTCGGTGGTCGGCGCCTCAGCGGCTGCCGTCCCTCCGCGTTCCTCCGTTCTCCCGCCGGGAGCCGGTAATGAGGAGGCCAAGAAGGCTCTCAAGCCCAAGCTGGAGCGAGCGAAGAAGATCGAGAAGGGATACGCGGCTGGTGTTCAGGTCGCGCAGGGGCACGTTCACGCGGCGTCCATCAGCCGTCACGACGACGGCGACGATGCGGCGGTTGCGGCCCTGGGAGAAGTCCAAGCGACCCGACTCCTGCTGGCCCGCCATGCGACGGGTGCGCGAAGGATACCCGCAGCCCCCGCATGGGCGCAACCGCCGAACCAAAGTGCAGCCTTCCGTGCCCTCGCGCAGCGCCCGTCCTGTGCCCTCGCGCAGCTCCCGTCTCCGGCGCCCCGGTCGCGCGGCGCCCGTCTCCGGCGCCCCGGTCGCGCCGACCTGGGACTGCCAGTCATAGCCGCAGCGGATCGCAACGCTGTCCTGTGACTCCGAGGCATCGGAGAGGCCCATCTCCGGCCGGATCGGGGCCTCCCCCATGACCACCAGTCACAGGAGACGACCCAAGGCACGACGTAGCGATGACTGGCAGTCCCACCGCCGCGGCCGGGCAAGACGAGCGAGCGCGCGCATCAACAAGCCGCGGGTAAGCGCCGGCCGCTTCACTCTGCCTGTGACCACCATGAAGTTCGAGAAGGCCATTGCCACCGCCTCGGCGAAGCGCCACCGCACGCTGGCCGGCGACCTGCTGCGGCTTCGCGAGGACGCGGGCGTGTCGCGGGCGCAGCTCGCCCGTGCGTCTGGGGTCGATCTCCGCTTCCTCGCCCGCATCGAGGGTGGCTCGGAAGCGCCATCGATCGCGACGTACCAGCGACTCGCCTCGGCGCTCGGGGCGGACCTCCACACGCGGATCTACCCCAACACCGGACCTGCGCTCCGGGACCGCCACCAGGCACGGATGCTGGAGGTCCTCCTCGCGCCGCTCCATCCTCGCTGGACGCCCTTCACCGAGCTCGCGGTCCGGCAGCCGAGCCGCGGCTGGATCGATCTGGGTCTGCACGACGCCACCTCGCACGTGTTCCTCGCCTCTGAGCTCCAGTCGGAGCTGCGCCGCCTCGAGCAGCTCGTCCGGTGGTCCACGGAGAAGGCCGCATCGCTGCCAAGCTGGGACGGTTGGCCCCATCTCGGCGACGAGCCCGCGATCAGCCGCCTCCTGGTCGTGCGGCGCACGCGCGCGACGCGCGATGTCGCGATCACCTTCGAGCGCCAGCTGCGCGTCGCCTACCCCGCTCACCCCGCCGACGCCCTCGCCGCCCTCACGGGCACGGCCCCGTGGCCCGGTCCGTCCCTGCTCTGGGTCGTGCTGGACGGGAAACGCTCGCGTATCGGGGCAGAACGCTGAACGCTGCCCGGGGTGGCGCGGCGACCCGTCGGTGAGATCCGCTGGTACCCTTCTCCTCCCCGCAGCCGCAGCAGAGCAGACCCGAAGCCGATGACCACACCGCGCACCCTCGTCGAGAAGATCTGGGACGAGCACGTCGTCTCCCAGGACCCGGGCGCCCCCGCCATCCTCGCCATCGACCTGCACCTCGTCCACGAGGTCACCAGCCCCCAGGCATTCACCGGGCTCCGGAACCGCGGCCTCAAGGCGCGGCGCCCGGACAAGACCGTCGCCACGGCGGACCACGGCACGCCCACCACGCCACGCGGCCTCCCGATCGTGGACATGCAGGCCGCGGCACAGATCAGGCAGCTCGAGACGAACTGCGCAGACTTCGACATTCCGCTCCACGCCTTCGGCAGCGACACCCAGGGCATCGTCCACGTCATCGGGCCCGAGCTGGGGCTCACACAGCCCGGCATGACGATCGTCTGCGGCGACTCGCACACGGCCACCCACGGCGCCTTCGGCTCACTGGCGTTCGGCATCGGGACCAGCGAGGTGGAGATGGTCCTCGCGACGCAGACCCTGCTCCAGCGCAAGCCCCTGACGTACGAGGTCCGCGTGGACGGGCGCCTCGGCCCCGGGGTGAGCGCGAAGGACATCATCCTCGCCCTGATCGCCCGCATCGGCATCGGCGGCGGCACCGGCCACGTGTTCGAGTTCCGCGGCGAGGCGATCCGCGCCCTGAACATGGAGCAGCGGATGACCGTCTGCAACATGAGCATCGAGGGTGGCGCCCGCGCCGGCCTGATCGCCCCCGACGAGACCACCTTCGAGTATCTCCAGGGCCGCCGGCACGCCCCGCAGGGTGCCGCCTGGGACGAGGCCGTCGCGAAATGGCGCACCCTCCCGACCGACGAGGGAGCCGTCTTCGACAAGTCCATCGTGATCGACGCGTCGGCCCTGGAGCCGATGGTCACCTACGGCAACAACCCCGGCATGGGCATCCCGATCACCGGCCGCATTCCCCGACCCGAGGATGTGCCGGACCCGGCCGCCCGGCGCGGCCTGGAGCGCGCCCTGGAGTACATGGGCCTGGAGGCGGGCCAGGCGATCCTCGGCCAGCCCGTGGACGTCGTGTTCATCGGCTCCTGCACGAACAGCCGCATCAGCGACCTCCGTCTCGCCGCGAGCGTGCTCAAGGACCGCCGCGTCCACGAGGGGACGCGCGTGATGATCGTCCCGGGGTCCCAACCGGTGAAGGTCCAGGCGGAGCGCGAGGGCCTGGACGTGATCTTCAAGGCCGCCGGCGCCGAGTGGCGCGAGGCCGGCTGCTCGATGTGCATCGCGATGAACGGTGACCAGCTCAGCCCGGGCCAGTACGCGGTGAGCACCTCCAACCGCAACTTCGAGGGCCGCCAGGGCAAGGGCGGCCGCACGTTCCTCGCCAGCCCGCTCACGGCGGCCGCCTCTGCGATCACCGGCGTCGTCACCGATCCGCGCACGCTGCCCGGCGTCGCGGACCTCGTCACCGTGGGCGGAGGGTACTAAGAGATGGCCGAGGGCTTCCGCTCCTTCACCTCGCGGGTCGTGCCGATGGCGGCCGAGAACGTCGATACGGACCAGATCGTCCCCGCGCGCTACCTCAAGGTCACCGACAAGGAGGGCCTCGCGGAGGCGCTCTTCCGCGACCGGCGGTTCAACGAGGACGGGACGAAGAAGGACCCGCCCTTCGTCCTGGACCGGCCCGGCATGGACGGTCGCAGGATCCTCCTTGTTGGGGACAACTTCGGCACCGGCAGCTCCCGCGAGCACGCGCCCTGGGCGCTCCGCTCGTGGGGCATCCAGGCGATCCTGTCCACGTCGTTCGCGGACATCTTCAGGAGCAACGCGCTCAAGAACGGCGTGCTGCCGATCGTGGTGGACCCGGAGACGCTCGCGCGCCTGTTCGAGATGATCGCGGCAGACGAGGATGCCGAGCTCCGCGTGGACCTCGCCGAGCAGGGGATCCTGCTCCCGGACGGCACCACGCTGGACTTCGACGTGGATCCGTTCTCCAAGATGATGCTCATGGCCGGCACCGACGAGATCGGCTATGTCCTGGCGAAGGACGCGGAGATCGCGGCCTGGGAGGATGCCCACCCCCCGCGTGTGGACACCCGGATCGGGACCGCACCCGCCGGCTGACGGCCGGCGCCGACTGACGGCCGGCGCCGGATCGCGGAGGGAACAGCGGACGAGATCGCCCCGCGAGCAGGCCCGCCAGCAGCCCCGCGGCGGCGCCCATCGCATTCCTCGCCGATACTCGCCCGGTGAACCTGTTCGACCTCGCCGCCCTCGGCCTTCTCGTGCTCGCCGTCATGGCCGGCGCCCGCACCGGGGCCCTGCCCCAGGTCGGTGGCATCTCCGGTGCGATCCTCGGCATCGTCATCATCCTGAACCTCGCCCCCTGGCTCCTGGACGCCACCGGGTCCCTGGAGCCCATCCCGCGAGCCCTCGTGGTCCTGGGGCTCACGCTCGGTGCGGTGATCGCGGGCGAGGCGATCGGCTCCGGGGCGGGGCAGATGCTTGCGGATCGTGTCTCTCCTGGCGCCCTGACGAGCATGGACCGGATCTTCGGCGGGCTCCTGGGAGCCGTCCAGGCCCTCCTGATCATCTGGCTGGTGGGTGGGCTCCTCGCGATCGGGCCGTTCCCCGCCCCGGCCCGCGCCGCCACCGGGTCGTTCTCGGTGCGCCTCCTGGACACCTACCTGCCCGCGCCGACGGAGGTCGTGGGCGAGATCGCCGGCGCCCTCGACAGCTCCGGCCTGCCGGACGTGTTCATCGGTCTCGAGCCGATCCCGCTGATGGCGGTGGAGACGCCGTCCCGCCCCGAGACGGAGCGAATCGCCCGCGCCGCCCGGGCCGGCACGGCGCGCATCGCCACCAAGGCCTGCGGGATCCAGGTCAACGGCTCCGGGGTCCTGGTCGCCAAGGGCTACGTGGTCACGAACGCCCACGTGGTGGCAGGCGGCACGACCATCCGCGTCACCATCGGCTCCGATGTCGCGGACGCCACGCCCGTCCTCTTCGACCCGGACCTGGACGTGGCGTTGCTCTACGCTCCGGGCCTCGAGGGCACGCCGCTGCGGTTTGCGGCCGCGGACCCCAAGCGCGGGGCGACGGGCGTCGCCCTCGGGTATGCGGGCGGCGGACCGCTGGTGGTGCTCCCGGCGGCTGTCACCGGCAGCTACCCGGCAACGGGGCGCGACATCTATGGTGACGCGCGCATCACGCGCCAGATCCTCGAGCTGCGCGCCGCGGTGGATCCGGGCGACTCCGGCGGGCCGCTGGTGCTCCGGGACGGGACGGTCGGGGGCCTCATGTTCGCCGAGTCGCGGACCGATCCCGCCGTGGGCTACGCGCTGACGCCGACCTCGGTTGCGACCCGCATCGCGCCGGGCCTCGGCCGGACGGGCTCTGCCAACGTCGGGGAGTGCGTCCGGTGATGGGCGACACTGGTCGGACCATGTTGGGCACCCTCGCCGGCGCCTACTGGGAGACCTTCCTCGAGACCAACCCGCTGTTCGCGACGTCGCTTGGAGACGCGCGCTTCGACGACCGCCTCCCCGATCGGTCCCCCGCGGGAATCGCCGCCGCGCGCACCCGCTATGCCGGGCTGCTCGCGGACGTCGACGTGCTGGACCGGAGCGCCTTCGGGACCGAGGACCGGGTGACCCGCGACGCCCTGCGGGAGGCGGTGGCCGCCGATCTTGCCGACCTTGACGCGGGTCTGGCCGAGTGGAACGTGGACCCGCTCGAGGGCGTCCCGGTGAACCTCCTCAACGTCCCCGACTACCAGCGGCTCGAGACGCCCGATGACGGCGGCCACATGGTCGCCCGCTGGCGGGGAATGGCGGTCTACACGGACGATCATCTGGCCTCGCTCCGGCGCAGCCTGGCGGACGGGCGCGTGGCATGTCGCGCTCCCGCGGAGCGGACGACCGCCATCCTGGCCGAAATCCTCGGCACCCCCACCGAGGAGTGGCCGCTGCTGGCGCCCCTCGCGGGCGTGGACGCACTCCCGGGCTGGACCACCGCGGACCGCGAGCGGTTCGCCGCCGGCCTGCGGGACGCCGTCGACCTCGAGATCCGCCCGGCCTTTGCCCGCCTTCACGACGCGCTCGTCGCGGAGATCCTGCCCGCGTCACGTCCCGCGGATCGGCCGGGCATGTGCCACGTGGACGGCGGCCTGGCCGGGTATCGCGGGCTCGTCCGCGTCCACACGTCCCTGGACCTCGACGTGGAGGAGATCCACCGGATCGGCCTGGAGGAGATCGCCCGGATCGATGCCGAGATGGACGCCCTGGCCGGCCGCACCCTGGGAACGTCTTCCCTCGCGGAAGCGCTCGCGGCCTTGCGCGGCGACCCGGCTCTGTACTTCTCGACCCGGGACGAGGTCTTCGAGAAGGCGGCCTCCAGCCTGGCGCGTGCCGCCGCGGCGATCCCGGACTGGTTCGGCCGCCTGCCGCAGGCACCCTGCGAGGTCTCCCGGATGGGCCCCCACGAGGAGGTCCACTCCACCATTGCCTACTACCGCCCGCCCGCGGCGGACGGCTCCCGGCCGGGCCAGTACTACCTCAACACGTCGTCACCGCAGACCAGACCGCGCTACGAGGCGGAGGCCCTCGCCTACCACGAGTCGATCCCGGGCCACCACCTCCAGGTCGCCATCGGCCAGGAGCTGGCGCACCTGCCGGAGTTCCGGAAGCATCTCGGGCCAACTGCGTTCTTCGAGGGCTGGGGCCTGTACACGGAGCGGCTCGCGGACGACATGCGCCTCTACACGGGGGACCTGGACCGGATCGGCGTCCTCTCGTTCGACGCCTGGCGGGCGGCGCGCCTGGTGGTGGATACGGGGATGCACGCCCTGGGCTGGCCTCGCGACCGCGCCATCGCCTTCATGCACGAGCACACGGCGCTCGCGTCCGACAACATCGCCAACGAGGTCGACCGCTACATCGTCATGCCCGGCCAGGCCCTCGCCTACAAGACCGGCCAGCTGGAGCTGCTGCGGCTGCGCGCGGAGGCGCGCGAGAGGCTGGGGCCGGGCTTCGACATCCGCGGCTTCCACGATGTCGTCCTTGGCAGCGGTGCGCTCCCCCTCGCGACGCTGCGCGACGTCGTCTCGGCCTGGGTAGAGGATCGCGCCGCCTCGTCCTGAGGGCCCGGACCGGCGATACTGGGCCCCGAACGAGCTCATCCGCTCATCGCCCTTCCGCCCCGTTGCCCCGCGAGGAAACCATGTCCGCCGATCGCCAGCTCCCCTACTCCCGCCCCACCGACCCCGGCAAGCGGCACAGCCACGCGCTGACCGACGGCCCGGACCGTGCCGCGGCACGAGCGATGCTCAAGGCCGTCGGGTTCACGGACGAGGACCTGGCCCAGCCGATCATCGGCGTCGCCACGACGTGGATCGAGACGATGCCCTGCAACCTCAACCAGCGGCGGTTGGCGGAGTTCGTCAAGGAGGGGATCCGGGCGGCCGGGGGCACGCCGATGGAGTTCGGCACGATCTCGATCAGCGATGGCGTGTCGATGGGCACCGAGGGCATGAAGGCATCGCTGGTCAGCCGCGAGGTCATCGCGGACTCGATCGAGCTTGTCGCACGCGGCCACCTGTTCGACGGCCTGGTCTGCCTGGTGGGCTGCGACAAGACGATCCCGGCCGGTGCCATGGCCCTGGGCCGCCTCGACATCCCGGGCCTCGTGCTCTACAACGGCACGATCATGCCGGGCACCTACAAGGGCAAGCCCGCCGACGTGGTCACGGTCTTCGAGGCGATCGGCGCCTACCGCGCCGGCAGGATCACGCTGGATGATCTGTATGAGGCCGAGAACGGCGCCTGCCCGGGCGCCGGGGCGTGCGGCGGCCAGTTCACGGCCAACACGATGTCCACCGCCCTGGAGTTCCTGGGCCTGTCCCCCGCGGGTCTGAACGGCATCCCCGCCGAGGACCCGAAGAAGGACGAGGCCGCCCGGCGCGCGGGCGAGCTGGTGATGACCCTGGTCCACCACGACATCCGGCCGTCGTCCATCGTCACCCGGAACGCCCTGGAGAACGCGATCGCGTCCGTGTCGGCCACGGGCGGCAGCACCAACGCGGCGCTCCACATGCCGGCCATCGCGGCCGAGTTCGGGATCCCGTTGACCCTCGACGACTTCTCGGCGGTCGTGGACCGGACCCCGCTGATTGCGGACATGCGCCCCGGCGGCCGGTACGCCGCGGCGGACATGTACGACGCCGGCGGCGTGGCGCTCGTCATGCGGGAGCTCCTCAAGCAGGATCTGCTCCACGGCGCGGAGCGGACCGTGGACGGGCGGACGATCGCGAAGATCGCCGCCGATGTCGTCGAGACGCCGGGCCAGCAGGTCGTGCACCCGATCGAGACGCCCATCAAGGCGACGGGCGGCCAGGCGATCCTCAAGGGCAGCCTCGCGCCGGAGGGGTGCATCGTGAAGCTGGCCGGCCACGAGCGCCGGTTCCACCGCGGCCCTGCCCGCGTCTTCGATTCCGAGGTGGAGTGCTTCGCCGCCGTCCGCGATCGGAAGATCCATGCGGGTGACGTGGTGGTGATCCGGTACGAGGGTCCGATCGGTGGTCCGGGCATGCAGGAGATGCTGTCCGTCACGGGGGCCCTGGTCGGCGAGGGCCTGGGCGAATCGGTCGCGCTGCTGACAGACGGCCGGTTCTCGGGGGGCACCCACGGGCTGATGCTCGGCCACGTGGCTCCCGAGGCGGCGGTGGGCGGCCCGATCGCACTGGTCGAGGAGGGCGACTCGATCGTGATCGACGTCGATGCCCACGAGCTCAACCTCGAGGTTGACGCCGCGATCCTTGCGGAGCGGCGCGCCCGCTGGTCGGCGCCCGCGCCCCGGTACACCAGCGGGGTGATGGCCAAGTACGCAGCGCTCGTCTCCTCGGCATCCGAAGGCGCGATCACGAGTGGGTCCCAGTTGCGGCGGGCCCTGGCCTCGCGGACCGAGGGCTGACGGGCCTGATGCCGCTGCGGATCTCGTTCAAGACGTCGCCGCAACGGGTGGACTGGGCGACGCTCGACGCTACCTGGACGCTGGCCGGGGAGCTCGGCGGGTTCGATGGAGCGTGGCTCAATGACCACCTCACGGACCTGGACCCGGACGCGCCCGGGCCGTCGCTCGAGGCGCTGACGCTGCTGGCGACCCTCGTCCACCGCGTGCCGGGGTTGCGGGTGGGCCACGCCGTGCTCTCGAACACGTTCCGCCACCCGGTCCTGCTCGCGAAGGCGGCCACGGTGCTCGACCACGCCACCGGCGGGCGGCTCGTGCTGGGCCTTGGCGCCGGCTGGTACGAGGGCGAGCATGAGCCCTTCGGCATCCCGCTGGCGCCGATCGGCGAGCGCATCGACCGCCTGGTCTCCGCCGTGGAGGTGCTGAGGCTTCTGTTCTCGCCAGAGGCGGCGGCGGCGCCCGGCATCACCCGTGCGGACCCGTTCTACCCGCTCAGCGGCGCCGTCAATGCGCCCGCGCCCCTCACCCCGGGCGGTCCGCCGATCTTCCTGGGCGGCCAGAAGCCGCGCGGCATCGCGCTGGCGGCCCGTCGGGCGGCCGGCTGGCTGCAGACCGGGATCGACGCGGGCGACGTCGCACGCTTCACGGAGAAGCGCGACGCCATCCTGCAGGCGCTCGAGGCGGAGGGGCGCGATCCGGCGACGTTCGAGCTCGTGGGCCAGGTCCACACGGGGCGCGACGCGGCCTCGCGGGCGCGAGCGCTGCGGCAGGCACGGACGCTGGTCGCGGCCGGGGCCACGGAGATGATCATCGGGGTGCCGGCGGCACTGGGGCCGAGGGCGCTCGAGGACGCTCACCACGACGTGCTGGGGCCGCTGCGTTCGGAGCTCGGCTAGGTCATGACTGGCCAACGCCCGGCAGCGCTGCGGCACATCGATCTCGAGGACACGGCCGCCCTCGAGTCATACGTCCGTATCCGGAACGCGGTCGCGCCCGAGAACACCGATTCGCTCGAGCACGTCCGCTGGGAGGTCGCGACGTACCCCGGCGAGATCAGCCACTTCCTGGCCGAGGAGCCGGACGGCAAGCCAGTTGGAACCGCGTCGACCGGCAGGATCTGGACGCACGAGCGCGGCTACGAGCGCTTCTGGCTGGGGATCTGGGTGGTACCGGAGGCGCGCAACCGCGGTACCGGCTCCGCGCTGTACGCCGCGATCAGCGACGTGGCGCGGGCGGCCGCCAAGTCCGGGTTCGAGACCGCGCTCTCGGAGGATCAGACCGCCGGACACCGGTTCCTGGCCAACCGCGGCTTTGTCCAGGTCGACCGGGCCAAGATGGTCCGGCTTGACCTTGCCGGCCTCACACCACCCGAGGTCCGGGCTCCCGCCGGGATCCGCATCGAGAGCATCGCGGCGCGGCCGGACCTCATCCCCGAGGTGCACGCGGTGGCGCTCGACACCTTCCCCGACATCCCGCAGGACGAGCCGGTCCACGTCGGCTCGCTCGAGGATTTCGCGGCCCGCGATGTGGACCGCGTCGGGATCCCGAAGGACGCGCTCTTCGTTGCCCAGGACGACGCGTCCGGCGAGGTCGCGGGCTACGCCAGCCTCTGCTACTCGGCCGGGAGCACGACCGTCGCGTACCACGACATGACAGCGGTCCGGCGTGCCTTCCGGGGCCGCGGGATCGCCGGCGCGCTCAAGCGCGCGACGATCGCCTGGGCAGTGGAACACGGTCTTGAGAGGCTGGATACCGGCAACGACGAGGCGAACGCCCCGATGCGCGCCGTGAACGCCCGCCTGGGCTACCGCCCGATCCCAGACGTGCTCACGCTGCGGGGTCCCCTCGCGCCGCAGGACTGACCGCAGGCGCCGGACGGGGACGGTCACGACACCGGGGGCACCTCCACCGGGTAGCCGTAGCGGGCCTGTCCGCGATCGAAGGTCGCGAGCGCGGTCGCATCAGAGACCATCGCCGCGGCGACGATCATCGCGTCCGGAATGGGCCGACCGGGCATCCCGCGGGCTCGCACGAGCATCTCCACCAGCGCATCCGCCCGCAGGCCCAGCACCCGGACGTTTTCGCGCTGGACGAGCTCGATGAGGCTGTCGATGATGTCGTGCTGGGGAACCTCGTACTGCGTCCGGAGCACGTGGGCACACTCCGCCAGGGCGACCGGCGACACGCCGATCACGCGGTCGTCGGCGTCGATCAGGCGGGCGGCGCGCCGCGCTTCGGCAGCGGGTGACCCAACCAGGTACCGGACGAGCACGGACGTATCGGCGGCAATCACCCGTCCTCCTCGCGCTCAACGGCGGGTGTGTTCCAGGCCGGGTCCGGTGTCGCCCAGGCCGCGGCCCGCAGCGCCTCCCACGATTCGTCGGGTGGCGTGCGACCGGCCTTGTCGCGCAGGGAGCCGGCCAGCGATCGCCGGTGCCGTCCGGGGACGATCTCGATAACGATCCGGCCGTCCTCCACGCGCTGGACGGTCTCGTCCCCCGCGTAGATCGCCAGCTCCTCGCGGATCGCCTTCTCGATCGTGATCTGACCGCGCTCGCCTACTCGACTAGACATGATATGTACGATGCTATCAGTTCGTACCAAGCGATACAGGATCTGAGCGCTCGCATTCAAGGGGGCGGCGGCCCGATCGTCGATGTCGCCCGCGCGCCATGGGGCCGCCGCCTGCCGGACGCCCACGACCTGGGCACTCGCCACCGAGCCGGCTGCCTTCGTCTGGCCTGCTCGCCGCTCCAGCGCCAGATGCCCGCGAGGCGGGCGATGAGGACCGTTCGCCGCCCGACGGAGGAAGCCCCCACCCCTCTGCGGCTCGATCCGCTGGCGAGTGCCCACATGCTGGGCGCGTGACAGGGAGCCGCACGCGCCCCAGCGCGACCGCACGCACCCAGGGGCGGCCGAACGCGCCCGGGCCGCCTGAGGCCCACCCGGCGCCGGGCATACTTCCCCCGTGCCCACCATCGACCTCAATGGGATCCGCCTCCGCAACCGCCTGCTGACCAGCGCCAGCCTCCTGGGCTACGGCGCTGGCAAGAACCGGCTGATCCTGTACGGCCTTTCCCCCATCGCCCAGTGGGTGCCGCTGGAGCGATTCGGCGCCGTGACCACGCGGACCGTCAGCCTCCAACCGCGCGAGGGTCACTTCACGCTCCGCGAGGACTGGGGCCTGCGCGACTTCCCCGAGATGCTCCGGCTCTATGGGCGGGCGCTCCACAAGGTCGACGGCGGCTGGCTCAATGCCTTCGGCTGGTCGAACATCGGCATCGAGCGCTACTTCGACGAGTACTTCGGTCGGACGGCGCACCTCAACCGGATCGTTTCGGTGGGTGGCTTCTCCGCGGACGAGATCGAGCAGCTGATCGAGACGGTGAACGAGCGGGCGAAGCCCGGCGAGATCGCCGCGGTTGAGCTGAACGCCTCGTGCCACAACGTCAACTTCCCGTTCGGGACGATCCTGGAGGAGGCGCTCCGCCGTGCGGTTCCCCGGAGCCGCCACCCGGTGATCCTCAAGGTCAGCCCGGACGAGGACTACCACTGGCAGGCGAACCTGGCGGCCACGCACGGCTGTGCCGCGATCACGGCCATCAACACGGTGAAGGGCCTGCGGCTCAACCCGAAGACGGGGGCGCCCTACCTCAAGAACCGGTACGGGGCGATCTCGGGACGGGCGATCAAGCCGATCGGCCTGCGGGTCGTGGCCGAGCTGCGCGACGCCGGCTTCCGCCTCCCGATCATCGCGAACGGCGGCATCCGCGACTTCGACGACTGCCGCGAGTACTTCTGGGCGGGCGCCGATGCGGTCTCGCTCGGGAGTGCGGTCTGGCTGCGGCCGATGCCGCTCTACGCCCTCGGACCGGTCGAAGGCCTGCGGATCCGCCGCCTGATCGCGCGGGTGGCGGGGTTCACGCCCCCGGACGGGGCACCGCACTGGCAGCCCGACGAGGGCCTCCCCGCGTGAGCCTCCCCGCATGAGCCTCCCCCGCATCGTGGTCGTCACGACCGGCGGCACCATCGACTCGGTCGGGAGGGACCGGCTGGATCTTGCCGCGTACCTCGACACGGCCGTGCGCCTGGAGCCCGGCGCGCTCCTGGGCGGGGTTGCCCCGGAGCTGGCGGCGATCGCAGAGGTGCGCGAGGTCCCGTTCCGCCGCCTCCGCGCCCACGCGATCACCGACGATGACCTCGCGGACCTCGTTGCGCTCGTGCAGGGGCTCCGGGATCGTGGTGAGGCGGACGGCATCGTGATCACGCACGGGACGAACACCCTCGAGGAGACCGCCTGGCTCCTGCATCTCGTGGTAGCGGGTGATGCGCCGATGGTGCTCACCGGCGCGATGCGTCCCGCCTCCGCGCTCTCCGCCGATGGGCCGCTCAACCTGGTCAATGCCGTTCGCGTGGCTGCGTCGCCGGAGGCCTGCGGGCTGGGTGCGCTGGTCGTGATGGACGACACGATCCACGGCGCACGCGACGTGACCAAGGCGAACACCCTCCGCACGAACGCCTTCGCGGACGGCTCCGCCGGGCCGCTCGGCTGGGTGGACGCGGACGGGACCGTGGTGCTTGCCCATCTTCCCGCCCGGGGGACCACCCTGCGCGGCTCCTTCGCCGGCGCCGACCTTCGCTCCCTCCCCCGCGTGGACGTCGTGGTGAGCCACCAGGGCGCGGACGGCGCGCTGGTCGATGCCGCAGTCGCCGCGGGCGCCCGCGGGATCGTGAGCGCGGGGACGGGCGCCGGCTACCCCACGCCCGGCGAGATCGAGGCGCTCGAGCGGGCATCCGCCGCGGGCATCGTCGTCTGCCAGGCGTCCCGCGTCGGATCCGGGCGGGTGCCCCGGGTGCCGTCGCTCGCTGCCCGGGGCTGGCTCACCGCGGACGACCTCCAACCCTGGAAGGCGCGCATCCTGCTGCGCCTCGCACTCGCCCGGGGCAGGACGGACGTGGACTCCATCCGGCCGCTCTTCGACGCGGGCTGATCCCGCGACCGGGCGGCACCGAAGCCCGCCACGGGGCATCATGTCCACGTGACCGATCCGGCCCCCGCAACCACCCCCCTGCCGCCCGATCCCGAGCAGTACGACGCCGTCCGCAACGAGCACGCGCGCAAGCGCGGACTCCAGCAGCCGTACATCGCCGGTGGCGATGACCCGGACCTTTCGCAGACCGTCGCCCGGGAGCGTCAGTACGTCCGACTGCTGGTCGCGATGACCGTCGGCATCATCGCGCTCGGGTTCGTGCTCGGCATCATCGCCGCGCTCATCACGGGCCCGTCCTGATCCCGTGAGCGTCCCGGCCGCCCCGCGCTCGGACCTGCCGTCGGCCGCACTGGATCTCGCGACGTGGGACTCGGCCCACCAGCAGCTGGTCGGCTTCCTCCGGGACCTCGTCCGCATCCCCTCGATCAACCCGCCGGACCCGCCCGGCGCGGAGTCGGAGGCCGCGCGGCGGATCGCCGCGGAGCTGGAGGCAGAGGGCCTGCACCCCGAGATCATCGAGCCGGTTCCCGGCCGCGGCACGGTCACCGTCCGTCTCCGCGGCGACGGCACCGGCGGCGACGCGCTCCTCCTGCTCTCGCACCACGACGTCGTCCCGGCCGATCCCACCGAGTGGACGCACCCGCCCTTCGCGGCCGACGTGTCGGAAGGCTACGTCTGGGGCCGCGGCACCGTCGACATGAAGGCGATGGTGGCGATGGAGACGATGGTCGTGATCCTCCTGGCGCGCCGGGCCCGTGCCGCCGGCCTCGATCCCACCAGGGACCCCATCCCCGGCCTGCGCCGGGACGTGCTGTTCACGTGCAGCGCCGACGAGGAGGCAGGTGGCACCGACGGCGCGCGCTGGCTCCTGGAGAACCGGCCGGACACGCTGCGCGCTGCCGGCGCCCTGAACGAGGCCGGCGGCGTCTCCATGGACCTGGCCGGGCGCCGGTTCTACCCGATCCAGGTGGCCGAGAAGGGTTTCGAGACGTACCGCATCATCGTCCACGGCACCTGGGGCCACGGCTCCATGCCCCGCGACGACAACGCCGCCGTGATGGCTGCGGAGGCGGTCCGCCGCCTGGCCGTCCCCGGCGAGCCGCGCGTCACGCCGGTGATGCGCCGCCTCCTCGACGAGTTGGCCGTGTCGCTTCCCCCCGATGCCGCGTCGCTTGCCCGGGCGATCGGCGACGACGACCCGCGCCGCAGCGATGCCGCCGTACGCGCGCTCTGCGACGAGATGTACGCGCGCGCCCTCCGGGCCCTGCTCCGTGACAGCATCAGCCCCGACGTGATCCACAGCGGCTTCAAGTACAACGTGATCCCGGGCGTGGCCACCATCGAGATCGACTGCCGCACGCTGCCCGGCACCACCGAGGGGGACATGCGCGAGGAGGTCATCGCCCGCCTGGGCGACCTCGCGCCGCACTGCACGGTGGAGCACATGAACGGCGCGCCGCCGGTCGAGGCGCCCGCGAGCGGTGAGCTGTACGACATCCTGGCCGCCACCATCCGTGCCCATGATCCCGATGGCATCCCCGTCCCCGTCATGGCGCCGTTCGCCACGGACGCCAAGTCCACGGTCAAGCTGGACGTGCCCACCTACGGCTTCTCGCCGCTGCGCCTGGAGCCCGGCGAGCGATTCCTGGAGCGCTTTCACGGCACCGACGAGCGCGTGGGCATCGAGGCGCTCCGCTGGGGCCTGCCGGTCCTCTACGACGTGGTCCTCGCGTACTGCGGCTGAGGCCGGCTCACGCCGATCCGCCCGGCCGAGCGCACGGACCGCTCAGCCTCCCCCGCGCACCAGCCGCCCCCGACGGCTGATCGCGTGCGTCGCGAGGGCCGCAACGCCCATGGCGACCAGCGATCGCTCGCCGCGCGGCATGGGTCGGACCGCGGACAGGAACTGCGCCGCGCGCGCCCGGTCCACGCGCCGCAGCATCGCCTGGCCACGCGGCGTGAGCCAGACCGAGCGCAGCCGGCCGTCGTCCGCCTCGCGCCGGCGCTCAACCAGGCGCCGCTTGACCAGCCCGTCCACCAGGCGGGACGTGGCGGAAGGCGAGCGCCCGATCGCCTCGGCCAGGTCCGCGATGGTAGTCGTCGCACCCTCCGCCAACACGTACAGGGCGGCCAGTTGCGTGAAGCCGAGATTCAGCTCCCCCAACTGGTAGGCGAACCCCACGACCAGCTCCCGCCACAGCGCGCGGCCCATCGCCACCCGCTCAGAGATCTGGCGCACGTTCTGGATCCGGGTCCCGGCCGCCACGACCGACGCCGAGAGGTCCGCCTCGAACGTGCGGGCGATGACGCGGCCCGATGCCCCTCCGCGGCGTCTGCGGACGAGCGCCTCCGGCAGCGCCGGCCCGGCCGCGGGGTCGGACGCACGCAGCCGCCGGACGCGAACGGTGCGCGGTGGCAGTGACGGCGTCGGCTCGGGTTCGGTCACGGGTGGATTCTCACCGCCCGAGCGTAGGCGGGACTCGATATTCCTGCAAGCGTGCACGGATTTCGCCGGGATCCTGTGCCCGTGCCGGTACGCTCCGGTCGATGCACCAGATCGCCTTTGTCTTTCCCGGCCAGGGCAGCCAGTTCGTCGGCATGGCCCGCGCCCTCGCCGAGACCTCGCCCGCCGCCGCCGCCGTCTTCCGGACCGCCGACCAGGCCCTGGGCGAGCCCATCTCACGCCTCGCGTGGGAGGGCCCCGAGGATGAGCTCAACCGGACCGAGAACGCCCAGCCGGCGCTGCTCGCCGCCTCGATCGCCTACCTGGAGGCCGTCCGCGAGCGCTGGAACGCGCTCTCGGTGGACATCCCGGACCCGGCCTTCGCCGCAGGCCACTCGATGGGCCAGTACACGGCGCTCGTCGCCGCGGGCGCCCTCGATCTCGCGGACGCGGTCCGCCTCGTCCGCACCCGCGGCCAGTTGATGCAGGCATCCGGCGCCGGCCGCGAAGGCCGCATGGCCGCGATCATCGGCCTCGATGACGCGAGGATCCCGGACCTCGTCGCACAGGCGTCCGCGCACGGCATCTTCGGCGTCGCCAACCGGAACTCGCCCGGGCAGGTGGTGGTCTCCGGCGAGCGTGCGGCCGTGGAGGCCGCCATCGCCATCGCGAAGACCCTCGGCGCCAAGCGCGCCATCGAGCTGCCGGTCTCCGTCGCCGCCCACTCCCCGCTCATGGCCGATGCGGCCGACGGCATGCGCACGGTCCTGGGCGGCATCACCTTCCGGGACCCGAAACCCGCGCTCCTTGCCAACGCGGATGCCCGCCTCGTCACCACCGCGGACGGCTGCCGGGCGGAGCTCGTGGATCACCTGACCACCGGCGTCGACTGGGTCGGCGCGGTAAGGGCGATGCACTCCCGCGGGGTCACCACGTTCATCGAGATCGGGCCCGGCCGCGTGCTCACCGGCCTGATCCGCCGCATCGCGCCAGATGTCGTCACGCTCGCGCTCGACGATCCGGCGGCGGGCGACCGTCTGTCGATCCCCTTCGCCGATACGGCCGCCGTCGAAGGCGCCTGAGCTACGCCTGACGGGCACCAGAGCGCCCGGCGACCACCCTCGGATCCAGACCCAAGCCATTCCACACCGCCCGAACCACGAACAGAGATCCTACAAAGGAGCCCCGTGCGCCAGCCCGATTACACCCGCCGCGTCGTCGTCACCGGCCTCGGCGTCGTCAGCCCGGTGGGCAACGACAAGGACACCGCCTGGTCGAACCTGCTCAACGGCGTTTCCGGCCTGGGCATCATCACCAAGTTCGACGTCACCCCGTATGCCCAGAAGGCGGCAGGTGAGGTCCACGACTTCGACGCCTCCCGGTGGATGGATCCCAAGGCGATCCGGCGCAGCGAGTCCTCTGTGTGGTACGGCGTAGCGGCGGCGAAGCAGGCCATCGCCGACGCCGGCCTGGAGATCACTGACGCCAACCGCGAGGACGTGGGGGTCATCTTCGGTTCCGGCGCCGGCGGCCAGCAGCTCATGATCGACAACTGGCACATCCTCCGGGAGAAAGGCCCGGGGCGGGTCGCGCCCACGTTCATCGCCAACGGCCTCGTGGATTCCACCTCCGGCATGATCGCGATCGAGACGGGAGCGATCGGCCACAACCTGTGCGTCGTCACGGCGTGCTCGACGGGCACCAACTGCGTGGGCGAGGGCGCGGAGCTCATCCGGCGCGGCGACGTCCACACGGTGATCGCCGGGTCCACCGAGATGCCGCTGCTCGAGGTGGCCCACGCGGGCTTCGGCAACATGCGCGGCCTCGGCTCCCCACGGCCGGGCGAGCCGATCGCCGACACCAGCCGTCCCTTCGACCGTACGCGCGATGGCTTCGTGCTGGGCGAGGGCGCGGGCGGGCTGATCCTCGAGGACCTCGAGGTGGCGACGGCGCGCGGAGCCCGAATCTACGCCGAGGTCGTGGGCTACGGCTCCACCGCCGACGGCCACGACATGGTCCAGCCCATCGAAGGCGGCACGGGCGCCGCCCGGGCGATGAAGCTCTCGCTCCAGCGGCGCGGCGTGCCGGCTGACGAGGTGGATGTCCTCAACCCGCACGGCACCTCTACGCCGGTCGGCGACAAGCGCGAGGCCGACGCGATCTGGTCCGTGTTCGGCGACCGGGCCTCGCGCGGCCGCGAGTCGCTGCTGGTGACCGCCACCAAGTCGATGACCGGGCACATGATGGGCGCGGCCGGGGCCTTCGAGGCCTTTGCGACCGTCATGACCGTCGCCGAGCAGACAGCCCCGCCGACCATCAACTTCCGCGAGGCCGACCCGGACGCCGACGTCTGGGTGACCCCCGAGGTCATCCAGCGCCCGATCCGCTACGCCCTGTCGAACAACATCGGCCTGGGCGGGCACAACGCCGCGATCATCTTCAAGCGCTGGGACGGCCGCTGACACGCCGGAGGGAGGGGCGGCCGGGTTGCCGGGCGATGACCAGCGGTCGCCGCGCGACGCCCAGGGGTCCGCGTCGGAGCGACCGCTACAATCCTGCCCAGCCAGCACCGCCCGTCTCCCCCACCAGGAAGGTGTGATTCGTGCCCTCGACCGACCTTGCGCGCCGTGCCGTCATCACCGGCCTCGGCGCGGTCATGCCGATCGGCAACGACTTCGAGACGTACTGGAGGAACCTCCAGGCGGCCGTCACGGGCACGCGTCTGATCCGCTCCTTCGACGCGAGCGCGTTCGAGGTCCGGATCGCGGCAGAGGTGCTCGACTTCGATCCGGGCCGGTACATGGACCCCAAGATGGCGCGGCGGATGACCCGCTATATCCACCTCGCCATGGGCGCAGGCAAGGAGGCGGTCGCTGCATCGGGGATCGACTTTGCTGCGATGACGCCGGCGGAGCGGGACCGCGTCGGCGTGGTCATCAACACGGGCGGTGGCGGCATCGAGTCGATCATCGATGGCACGCACGTCCACGACACCAAGGGTCCCCGCTTCGTGTCCGCGTTCGCCGTTCCGGCGCTCTCGCCGTCGATGGCGGCCTGCATGCTGTCGATGGAGTTCGGGCTCACGGGACCGGTCATGGCCCAGGTCGCCGCATGCGCCTCCTCCGTCATCGCCTTCCACGATGCGCTGCGGCTGATCGAGACCGGCGAATGTGACGTCGTCCTCACGGGCGGCTCGGAGGCGCCCGTCTGGCCGATGGGCATCGCCGCCCTGTCCAACATGACGGCGCTGTCCAAGCGCAACGACTCTCCGGAGACGGCCTCGCGGCCGTTCGATACAACGCGCGACGGCTTCGTGCTGGGCGAGGGAGCGGGCGTCGTGGTGGTGGAATCGGCGGAGCATGCGCTTGCCCGTGGCGCCACGCCGATCGCGGAGATCCTGGGCGGGGCGCTCACCGCGGACGCGTTCCACGTCTCCGCGCCGGACCCCACCGGCCGCGGCCAGGCCCGCGCGATGACCAAGGCCATGCACAATGCCGGCGTGGCGCCCGACGAGATCGACTGGATCGTGGCCCACGGGACGTCCACGTCGCTCAACGACTCGACGGAGACCCGGGCGATCAAGACGGCCTACGGGTCCGCGGCGGCCTCGCGGGCGATTTCCTCGCCCAAGTCGATGATCGGCCACCTGGTGGGCGCGGCGGGGATCGCGTCCGCCCTGGCCGCCCTCGGCGGGATCCGCGACGGGATCATCTCCCCTACCGCCAACCTCCACACGCCGGACCCCGAGTGCGACCTGGACTACGTGCCGCTCGTCGCGCGCAAGGCCAAGGTGGACACCGTGGCGATCAACGGCTTCGGCTTCGGCGGCCAGAACGCGGTGACGATCTTCCGGCGCTTCGAGGCATAGCCCGCGGAGGAGCCGGTGCACGCTCAGGCGCGGAGCAGTCGTCCTTCGTAGGCCTCGAGGCGCACGACCACGTCGTCCGGGATGACTCGCGGGCGCTCCGTCGCGTAGTCGTAGAGCACCAGGACGTCCTCGGCGGTCGCCACCAGTCGCGCCCGGCCCCGTGCCGACGCTGCGGCCGTGATCCGGTGCTCCACGGTGAACGAGGTCCGCCCGATCCTCGCCAGCCGCGATTCCACGGTCAGCACCTCGCCGAAGTACGAGGGGGACCGGAACGCCACCCGCACGTCGGCCAGGATCAGCGACTCTTCGGCGCCATGGGTCACGAGGCCGAAGGGCTCACCCGTCGCCGTCTCCCAGTACGCGATCCGCGCCGACTCGCAGAAGGTGAGGAACCGCGAGTTGTTGATGTGGCCCATCGCGTCCGTGTCCCCGAACCGCGTCTGCACGACATAGCGGTGCCGGAACCCCCCGGCCAGGTCGCGTGGGTCCGCCGGGACCTCGATGCGCGAGCGGACCGGGGCGCCAGGGCGGGGCTCGAGCGGGGCGTCGGTCACGGGCGCAGTGTACGCGCATGGGCGCCGCGGACCCGGCGGCTCGTCGCCCCTACCCGATCGTGCCGAGGTTGATCACGCCTGACGTCGCGAGCGGCTCGGGCGCCTTGTTCGGGTCGGCCTCGTAGAGCACCTTCGTGTTGTCGGGGTCCTTGGTCACGTAAACGACCGGGATGGTGTGCCCGCCACTGTCGTCGCGCTCTGATCTGGACTGCGTGAACGACTTGTCCATCATCGGACCGAGCGAGGGCTCCAGGCTGCCTCCACTCTCCAGGTTGCTCTTGACCTTGCCCCCGAGCCCGCCCATGGAACCCACGACCTTCTCGATCGCGGCGGCCTTCGCCTCGGCCACGTCATCGCCCTCCGACCAGTCCGCGCCGGCCGCCTGGTTGATCGCCCGTCGGGCCGCGAGACCGGTGAGGCTCCAGCCCTCGTCGAGGTCGTTGACGTGCTGCCCCTCTGCCGCTGCGATGTTGTTGGCGGCGGTCCCGCTGACCCGGATGTAGTAGTCGAGCCCGGGGTGCTCCGGGTGCTCGCTCGGCATCTTGTAGCCGGCCTCGCTCTCGGGCGTGGCCAGCACCGGCCACGCGGCCCCGACCGCATCCGTGGTCCTGGGCCTCGCCTGAACGTCGAACGGCGGGATGAAGCTGCGGCTGTAGTCGAGGTTGAACGAGGGCCACATGCCGATGTCGTTGTGGGCGTACCAGGTCTGGCCCATAGAGGCCGGGAAGGCGGGGTGCCTGCCGAACCTCCAGGAACCCGAGTTGAGGGCGAGGGTGCCGGGCGGCGGAGCGAACTGGGGCGGAGCCTGGCCGGCGCCCGTGTCCCTGCCCAGCAGCTGCAGCACGGCACGGTTGCCGGCGGTCGCCTGCAGGTCAAGGAGCGCCTGGACGTACGCCGGGGCGTCCGACGCGCCCGTCTGGGACGCCCCGCCCCGGTCCAGGCCGGGCGAGACGTCGCGCGCGGGCGCCGGGGCGGCGTGCTGGGGTTCCGACACGGTCGGCCTCGCTGTCGATGGCGCGCAGCCCCCACACGGCGCGTGCGTCGCCAGCCTCAGGGTCGCGTGGCGGCGTGCTGGAGTCCACGGCTGACGGGGCAGCGCGGCTGCCCGAACAGGCAGACCGGTGGGCTGGGACCTGGAGATCGGCGCCGTCAGCGCGTCTCGACCACCAGCGTGCCGGACCCGGCGCCGGTGCCCATCGCGGAGCCGCCGGAGATCGTGTACTCGCCGGGCGTGTCCAGCACGAACCGCAGCCGGGCCGTCTGACCGGGCCTCGCGACGATGTCCAGGTTCGGCACGCCGTCGATCATCCAGTCACGGACGACGTTGTCCTCGTTCGCCAGCTCGATGACGGTCCATTCGCCCGCCCTCACCGTGATCGCTGCCGGTGTGAGCACGCCGTCGCGCACCGTGACGACCACGTGCGGCAAGGACGCATCGACCGCCCGGTCCGCCGCCAGCACGCCACCGGCGAGCGTGAGCCCTACGAGGCCCACGACGACCAGGAAGGCTCCGTCCCGCACCACGCCCAGCGGCCCGCGCCGCTGCTGCGTGACATGCCCGGGCCGGACGTCCACCTTGCGCAGCCGCAGCGAGTTCGTCACCACGCTGACCGACGACAGCGCCATCGCGCCCGCGGCGAGGGCGGGGTTGAGCGTGATCCCGAAGGCCGGGTACAGGACCCCCATCGCGATCGGGATCAGCAGCACGTTGTAGGCGAACGCCCAGAACAGGTTCTGGCGGATGATGCGGATCGTTGCCCGCGACAGGGCGATGGCCGAGCCGACCAGCCGCGGATCGCCGCCCACCAGCGTGACGTCGGACGCCTCGATCGCCACGTCCGCGCCCGTCCCGATTGCCACGCCCAGGTCCGCACGGGCCAGAGCCGGGGCGTCGTTGATGCCGTCGCCGACCATCGCCACCCGGTGACCTTCCGCCTGCAGGCGCTCGATCATCGCGTCCTTGTCCCCGGGCAGCACCTCCGCGATCACGTGGTCCGCGGCAATCCCCACCTGTCGTGCGACCGCCTCGGCCGTGACTTGCGCGTCGCCCGTGAGCAGCCACACATCCAGGCCCGCGGCCCGGAGGTCCCGCACGGCCTCGGCGGATTCACCCTTGACCGGGTCCGAGATGGCCACGAGACCGGCCGCCGCCCCGTCCAGGGCCACGAACACGACCGTCCCGCCCTCGGCTGCAACCGCATCGGCTGCCGCCTCGAGGGGGCCCAGGTCCACGCCGCGCTCCGCCATCATGCGTCGGGAGCCGGCGACCACCTCGGCGCCATCGATCCGCCCGAGCACTCCCCGTCCCACGATCGCCTCGAACGCCTCCGCCTTCGCGAAGCCCAGCTCCGTCTCGCGGGCCTTGCGCACGATCGCCTCGCCCAGCGGGTGCTCCGAGCCGGTCTCCAGCGAAGCCGCCAGGTCCAGGACCCGATCCGCCGTGAGGCCCTCCGCAGCGATGATCGCCGTGACCGCCGGCTTGCCCAGCGTCAGCGTCCCCGTCTTGTCCATGACCACCGTGTCGATCCGGCCGGCCGCCTCCAGTGCCTCGCCGCCGCGGACGAGGATCCCCACCTCGGCGCCCTTGCCCGTGCCGACCATGATCGCCGTCGGCGTGGCGAGACCCATGGCGCACGGGCAGGCGATGATCACGACCCCGATGAACGCGGTCAGCGCGAGCGTCAGGCGCGGTTCCGGCCCGGCCACGAACCAGACGAGGAAGGTGGCGGCCGCCGTGAGAAGGACCGCCGGGACGAAGACCTCGCTGATCCGGTCGGCCATGCGCTGGATCGGGGCCTTGGAGCCCTGCGCACGCTGGACCAGCTCCACGATCCGGGCGAGGGCCGTGTCCCGGCCGACGCGCGTGGCGCGCATGACGAACGAGCCCGTGGTGTTGAGCGTGGCACCGATGACCTCGTCGCCCGCCTGCTTGGTGGACGGGATCGGCTCGCCGGTGAGCATGGACTCGTCGATCGCGGAGATGCCCTCGACCACGACGCCGTCCACCGGCACCTTGTCGCCCGGGCGAACGCGGAGCAGGTCACCGGCGATGACGTCCGCGAGCGGGATGTCCCCCTCGACGCCGTCGCGGATGCGGCGCGCCGTCGTCGCCTGGAGGCCGACGAGACGGCGGATGGCCCCGGTCGTGTTGCCCTTCGCGCGGGTCTCGAGCCACTTGCCGAGCAGGATCAGGCCGAGGATGACCGTCGCGGAGTCGAAGTACGTCTCGGGGTGGAGGCCGGCCTGGTGCACGATCTCCGGCCACATCGTGACGAAGACGCTGTACGCCCAAGCCGCGGTGGTGCCGACCACGACGAGCGTGTCCATCGTGGCGCCGCCGTGCCTGCCGGCCCGCCAGGCCGCGCGGTAGAAGCGGCCGCCCGCCCAGAACTGGATGAACGTGGCGGGCCACAGGATCAGCTTGTTGATCTCCGTCATCGCCACCACGGTCTGGGGCGTGAACATCAACACCATGAACACGGCGGCGGCGGCAATCGAGACGAGGGCCTGGACAAGCGTGTGGCGCTGCGCGCGCTCCCGCTCGGCATCGTCGGCGGTGATCTCGTCCTCGAGCGACGCGGCGGCACCCTCGGCCGCGGCGGCCGGCTCGGCCTTCACCTCGTAGCCGGCGGCCTCAACGGCCTTGACCAGCTCGTCGCGACCTGCCACGCCCGGGTCCACCACGACGGTGGCCCGCTCCGTGGCGAGATTGACGTTCGCAAGCTCCACGCCCGGCGTCTTCTTGAGGAACCGCTCGATGCGGTTGACGCAGGACGCGCAGGTCATGCCCTCGATGGGGAGGATGATCTCGATTGGCTGCGAGGTGGCGGGGACGCGCGCATTCATACTAGGGGGGAGTATAGCAGCGCCGCGGCGCAGTTCGTTCGGCCCGCTCCCGTTCAGCCGGGCAGGTCCACGGCAACGCCACGCATCGCCCACACGTAGGCAGCCGTCCCGATCAGGGCGGTCCCGGTTGCGATGGCGACGGACGCCACGAATGCCTCGGGAGTCGTCGACCGATCGGCGATGAGCCGTCCGAGCGGCGCCGGGTCGACCAGCGCGATCGCGAGGCCGACGGCACCGATGCCGATCACGATCACCCCCGTGCCCCCGGTGACGAACGCCGTCCTCCGTCCCAGGCCGCGGGTCCACGTCCGCCTTGGCATCCGTCCCTGGGCACGGACGAGCGCCGCCGTGACGAAGGCGACCCAGCCGAGGGAGATGAGGTCGGCGCCGACGACGTCGGCAAGACGGTGCCAGCCCGCCGTGATGGTGCTGGCGCCGACGGCAGCCGTGAGGACGATCGCCCCGATCGCCGCCAGCGTCCGCAGGCGCCGTGGCGCGACGAGGATCAACACGAACCCCAGCGAGGCGACGAGCGTGACGGTTCCGCTGGGGAAGCTGTTGCCGCTCGCGTATGTCGCGTTCCCGATGAGGTTCGGCCGGTACAGGAGGTCCTTGAGGCCCTGCGCCGTGGCGTTCGCACCGGCCAGCGTCAGCGCGACCGCCGTGGCCATCCCGAACCCCCCCCGGATGAAGGCGAAGATGAAGATTCCGAGCGCGACCAGGGCGGCGGAGGCAAGTCCCGCCAGGTCGAGGATGCTGGCCGCGGCGCCGCTGACCGCCGGATCCGCCCCGAAGCGCCCGTACAGGATCAGGTCCGCGACGCGCTGCCCGACGTATGTCTGCGTGGTCCCCGCCCAGGCCGCGACCACGAGCAGGACCGAGAGCAGGCCGACGAGAAGCAGCCGACGGGCGCTCTGCCCGGGCGTTGCGACCGGGGTGCGCTGCCCGCGGAACCGCGGACGGCGGAGGCGCATGACGTAGCGGCGCCTCAGCAACGGTGCGTCCCGCCGGCTCGGCCGAGACCTGACATATCTCGTCCCCATTCCTGCCCGTGCACGGTGTCGGATCTGGGCTGTGCTCGGGAGGGCCCATGATGCCGCATCGGACGGTGGGCCCGCCGGGCGCGTGGACGTGCGTCACTGCCCGATGCCATGCAACGATGCGTCCGTGAGCTGCGTCGAGGGTTGCATCGCCGTCACGACGGCGGACGGACCGTGGGGTCCGGTCCGGATTGCCGCGAGCGCCCGCGGCGTGGTGGCGGTGGAGCCGATGAGCAGCGTGGACGCGTTCGAGTCCGGGCTGGCGCGCCGCGGCCTCGGACCATTGGTGACGCCGGACACGCACGGGGAACCGTGTGCCGCGGCCGAGCTCTGCGCGCGGACGCGCGACCTGGTGACGGCGGCGCTCGTGGGCGAGGCTGTCCCGTTCGACACGCTAGCCGTGGACCTCGCCGACCGCTCCGCCTGGGACCACCTGGTCCTGGGTGCGGTCCGCGCCATCCCCCGCGGCGAGACGGCGTCCTACGGCGAGGTGGCTCGGCGCATCGGGCGAACCGGCGCCGCACGAGCAGTGGGCGGCGCGGTGGGCCGCAATCCCGTCGGCCTGGTGATCCCGTGTCATCGGGTGATCGCCGGTGACGGGTCCCTGGGCGGGTATGGTGTGGCGGCGTTCGGCGGGCGCGAGGCGGCGCTGGCCATGAAGCGCGACCTGCTCGCCCTCGAGGGCGTTGCGTTGCCGGCGTGGTCGCGGTAGGGCGGCGGTCGCGGTAGAGGTCGGTCAGCCGCGGGGGACCGGCCGCATCGGGTACACGCCGATCACCACCGGCGTCACCGGGTCCAGGGACAGCTCGCAGCCGATGTCCCCGGCATTGAGCAGCTCGCCCATCATGCGGCCCTCGTCGGGCGGCAGTCCGATGAACAGCGTGTGCTCCCCGACGCGCATCGGCGACACGTCGTCCTCCGCTCCGTTGATGCCGAAGCGGCGACGAAGCTCATGCATCGGGACCCACGGGCGACTCTTGATGAACCGGCGCAGCTGGGCCTGGGTACAGGTGGTACGGGAGATCTCGTCGTAGCCCGGGGCCGGCTGCTCGCGGATCGGCTCCCGGACCGGCTCGGCCCCGGGTTCGGGGGCACGATCGGGACTGGTCCCGGCGGGGGCGCGGTCGGGGGGACGTACCGGCTCCGGAGCAGTACGCGGCGGCAGCACGACCGCCCGCGCCGGGTCCACGACGGGGCTGGTGGCCTGGGCCTCCAGCGGAGCAGCGACCTCCAGGGGGGCGGCGACCCGATCGTCGGCGGGGGTCTGGGCGGCCTCCACCGCAGGCGCCGCGGGACGAGCGGGGCGCGTGGACGGATGCTGGTGTGGGTTCCGGCCGTGCCGGGCACGCCGACTCATCGGCCGGGGTTGCGCGGGCGGGTGGCCTGCGCGCGAAGGGTGGTCATGGTGGCTCTCGCGTCGGTCGCAAGGGGGCATCGACCGATCGCCGGATGATACCCCGCGTGGCGTCCGATCGCCGGGTTGCGCTCTCAGCCGGCGGCGGCCATGGATCCGCGCGCCGCGACGTCGTTCGGCCCCAATGGGCGCCGAACCCACGGAACGGCGACCCGGGGCCGGTCCGTTCTGCCCCTCGGGATCTCGCTCAGGCGCGCCTGCAGACGAGGTTCCACTCCCCGCCGCGCTCGACGGCCGCGACCCTGCCCATCGTCCCGTCCGGCAGGCGGCACGGGTAGTCCGTCAGCGAGTGATCATCCTGCGCCGCCTTGCGGAACGCGACTGCAAGACGTTCGAGGGCGGACGGGCCCGACGCCCGGGACCGGTCCTTCTGGGGGACGCGCTCGTCGCCGAGCTGTCCGAGAAGCCGACGTTCGTCGGCCAGGATCTCAGCCTCCCTGTCTCGCTCATTCAACATGCCGAACGCCGTCAGCGCGAAGATCTGCCACATGGGACGCCTCCCGATGGATTGTCCGGGACTACCAGGACGCTGGTGCGCCGGGGGCACGACGAACACCTGGTCCGGACTTAGTCCGCTGCTGGGGGCCATATGGCCTACCCGAACAGGGCCGAAGGTCACATTGTCAGAGATCAGCCCAGGTGTCAAGCGGCGACCGTCCGAAGGGCGGCGTCCGGTCGCCTTCCCGGATCGACGGAGCGCGCACTCAGCCCGACACGACGAGCAGGTCCCGCGACACCTCGTTGAGCACGATCGGCCCAGCCTCCCCGCACACCACGATGTCCTCGATCCGCGCCCCGTACCGGCCCTCGAGATAGATGCCCGGCTCAACGCTGAACGCCATGCCCGGCGCCAGCGGTTCGGTGCTCCCCGCGACGAGGTACGGCTCCTCGTGGCCCTCCAGGCCGATGCCGTGGCCGGTACGGTGG
Organism: uncultured Chloroflexia bacterium; assembly: GCA_963770795.1. Taxonomy (GTDB): domain Bacteria; phylum Chloroflexota; class Limnocylindria; order Limnocylindrales; family CSP1-4; genus CAIXZV01. The sequence continues at coordinate 84,161 of CAVYQR010000006.1, read as the reverse complement.
AAGAAGAAGGGACCGAAACTCGCGGCGCCGATGAGGCCACGCGCGACCGCGTCGATCCGCTCGCAGGGCACGCCGGGGCGGACCGCGGCCGTCGCCGCCAACTGGGCGCCCTGGAGTGCGCCGTAGAGGCGCAGGAAGTCCGCGTCCGGGCCCTTCCCCGGGTCCCCACCCGTCACCCAGACGGTGCGCGTGATGTCGGAGCCGTAGCCCCCCAAGGCGCCGCCGATGTCGATGACGATCGGCTCCCCAGCCGAGATCACGCGCTCGCCGGGGTCATGGTGCGGCGACGCGCTGTTGGGGCCCGAGGCCACGATCCAGAACTCGGCGTGGTCGTGGCCCTCGGCGACCAGCCGCTCCCGGATCTCGCGTGCCACGTCCGCCTCGCTCCGCCCGACAAGCGACCCGTTCGTGATCGCCGCCACCGTCCGGTCCGCGGCCTGCGCGGCCGCCCGCAGCAGGGCGACCTCGTCGGCGTCCTTGCGCATCCGCAGGTTCCGGAGCACCGCGGAGGCCAGCGAGAACCGTGCACCGGGCAGAACGCGCTGGAGACCCAGGACAAACGCCGCGCGCAATCCGTCCGAGACCGCGACGGCACGCACGCTCCGCAGCATCCCGGCCGACCGCCTCGCCGAGGCCCGCGGCGACCAGCGCCATCGGATCCTCGGTCTCCTCCCAGGTTGCGATCTCCACCACACCGTGGGCAGCGGCCGGGCACGTCCGGGCGGGGGATGCCTCCAGCCTTGGGGCGACCAGGGTCATCGGCGAACCCGGGTTCGCAGGGATCACGAGCAGGGTCAGGCGCTCCAGCGGCATTGCCTCGTATCCGGCCAGGTACCGCAGGTCTGCCCCGACGCCAACCAGGAGCGCGTCGAGACCCGCGGCCGATGCCTCCTGGCGGGCCGTCTCCAGCCGCTGGGCGTACCGCGAAGGCGGAATGCCGAGGTCGCTCATTGCCGTGTCCCCCTTGCGGGCCCCTTGCTGACGACCAGGCCGCCGATCCAGGCGCCGAGCTCCCGGTCGCCGTTCTCGAACAGGGTCCGGTAGGCGTGCACGCGACCTGCGCCGGCAGTGCGGGCGGCACGCCGGAGATCCGCGTCGTCGTGCTGTCCCACCGCGATAGCCGGCACCCTGGCCGCGGTCGCGGCGTGGAGGCAGGCGAGCCCATCGTAGGCGCGGGCGGTCAGGTCCACGATGCACCCGGCCACCGATGCCAGGTTGGCGTCGAGCGCCAGCGCCGAGCGGACAGGCACGGGCTCGCCGCCCGAGCGGCGAACGCCGTCGGCGAGGCGCGTGCCCCAGATCAGGTCATCAGCGAGGACCGCGATCCGCGGCCGGGCCGCACGCGGACCGCTCGTCACTCGAGCGAGGCGACGAGGTGCCGGAAGACATCAGCGGCGGACACCACGCCGATGGCGCAGCCATCGTCCACGAGCGGGATGTGGCGGAAGCCGCCCACGGCCATCTTGTGGATGGCCACGGCGATCGTGTCCTCGAGCCGGAGCGCCACGGGGTCGGGCGTCATGAAGTCCCGGACCCGGAACAGCGCCAGGCGCTTGTCGACGGCCTTCACCGCCGCATCGCGGTCCGTGAAGATCCCGACCAGCCGCCCCGCGTCGCAGACCACGAGGCAGTCCACGCCGGTCTCGTGCATCAGCCGGATGGCGGCGGCGACCGGCATGGAAGGCTCGACCATCGTCGGCGAGCCGATACCGAGGGCGTCGACATGGTCGCCCAGGATCGTGTCGTGATAGTCGGCCGGCGCCTGCGGCACGTCCGCGGTCGACAGGTCCGCCGAGCAGTTGACGCAGCTGTCCTCGCCCTCGAAGTTGTCGGTGTGGCAGTTCGGGCAGAGCATGGTCTACTCCACTGTCCAGGTCTCGCCCGCCCGGAGCGCCTGCGTGAGGTCGCCGGGGCCGGACTTGGCGATAGCTTGCTCGATCTGGGCCTCGATGAGATCGGATTGCGTCGGTCGGTGCACCTCCCGCAGAACGCCGACCGGCACCGGGAACTCGGGCCAGAACATGCGCGACAGGATCAGCGCGAGGTACGGGTCCTCGGCGTGCTGGTCGTGGACCAGCAGGTCCTCCTCCGTGATCCCGTCCTCGCCGATCGTCACGACCTCCGGGTGGAGGCCGCGCAGGCGGATGCCCTTGTTGCGATCCTTGCCGTAGATGAGCGGCTTGCCGTGCTCCAGGAACAGCATCCGGTCGTCGCGAACGTCGCGCTCGGTGAACTCTCGCCAGGCGCCGTCGTTGAAGATGTTGCAGTTCTGCAGCACCTCGATGAACGATGCACCGCGGTGCCGGCCTGCCGCCTCGAGCGTCCGCCCCAGGTGCTCGGTGTGGGTGTCGACCGTCCGCGCGACGAACGTCGACTCGGCCGCGAGCGCGATCGTGAGCGGCATGATCGGCCGGTCCGTCGAGCCCATCGGGGTGGACTTGGTCCGCTTCCCGAACTCCGAGGTGGGAGACGTCTGGCCCTTGGTCAGGCCGTAGATCCGGTTGTTGTGCATGACCATCGTGAAGTCCAGGTTCCGGCGCATCGAGTGCAGGAAGTGGTTGCCACCGATGGACAGCGCGTCGCCGTCACCCGTGATGACCCAGACCATCAGGTCCGGGCGAGCGATCCGCAGACCGGAGGCCAGCGTGGGTGCCCGCCCGTGGATCGAGTGGAAGCCGTACGTGTTCATGTAGTACGGCAGGCGGCCGGAGCAGCCGATGCCGGAGATGAACACGATGTTCTCCTTCGGCACGCCGAACTCGGGCATCGCCTTCTGCGTCTGGGCGAGGATCGAGTAGTCACCGCAGCCCGGGCACCAGCGGACTTCCTGCGGCGCGACGAAGTCCTTGCGCGTGAGCGTGATGAGACCGCCGGCAACGGGCGCGGGGGCTGCGGTCGTATCGGTCATCGGGTCACCCCGGGGGCTGCCAGGAGGCGCTCGGCCTCGGCGACGATCTCGGCGATCCTGAACGGCTTGCCGCGGACCCGCCCGTAGCTGATTGCATCCACCAGGAAGGTGCCGCGGATCACGAACGACAGCTGCCCGAGGTTGAGCTCCGGCACCAGGACGGTCTTGTAGCGCTTGAGGACCTCGCCCGTGTTCGCCGGGAACGGGTTGAGGTACCGCAGGTGCGCGTGCGCGACGGGCTTGCCCTGCGCCACCAGGAGCTCGGTCGCGCTGCGCAGCGCGCCGTACGTGGAGCCCCAGCCCAGGATGAGCAGATCTCCCTCGTCGGCCCCGAACGTCTCCAGCGGCGGGATGTCCTTCGCGATGCCCGCGATCTTTGCCGCACGCAGCGTGCTCATCCGGTGGTGGTTGTCGGCGTCGTAGCTGACGGTGCCGAGACCGTCCAGCTTCTCCAGGCCGCCGATCCGGTGCTCGAGGCCCGCGGTGCCGGGGACGGCCCACGGGCGCGAGAGCGTCTCCGGGTCCCGTCCGTACGGAAGGAACGTCCCTTCCCCCTTCACGGCGTTCGGGATGGAGATGTCCGGCAGGTCCTTGACGTCCGGCACTCGCCACGGCTCGGCGCCGTTGCCGACGAACGCGTCCGACAGGTAGGCGACCGGGGTCATGTACTTGAGCGCGATACGCGAAGCCTCGATGGCGAGCGTGAAGCATTCGGCGGGCGTGGCCGGCGCCAGGACCGGCATCGGCGACTCGCCGTTCCGTCCGTACAGGACCTGAAGCAGGTCCGCCTGCTCCACCTTGGTCGGCAGGCCCGTGGACGGGCCCGCGCGCTGGACGTTGACGATGACCATCGGGAGCTCGGTCATGACCGCAAGGCCCATGGCCTCGGACTTCAACGCGATGCCGGGGCCTGAGGTGCCCGTCAGGGCGAGCGCCCCGCCGTAGGCCGCGCCGATGGTGGCGCCCATCGCGGCGATCTCGTCTTCGGCCTGGAAGGTCCGCACGCCGAACGACTTGTAGCCCGCCAGCTGGTGGAGGATGTCCGAGGCGGGGGTGATCGGGTAGGAGCCGTAGAACAGGTCCCGCCGGGCGACTTTGGCCGCGGCGAGGAAACCCAGGGCGGTTGCCTCGTTGCCGGTGATGTTCCGGTACGTGCCGGGGCTCAGCTTGGCGGCCGGCACCCGGTACGTGGTGTGAAACATCTCCGTGGTCTCGCCGAAGGCGTAGCCGGCCTTCAGCGCCCGCGTGTTGGCCTCCACGATGATCGCCCGGCTGGAGAACTTCTTGGCGATCCACTCGATCGTGGGCTCCATCGACCGCTCGTAGAGCCAGAACATCAGGCCCAGGGCGAAGAAGTTCTTCGTCAGGTCGACCTGCTTGCTGGTCATCTCCAGCCCCTCCAGCGCCCGAGCGTTGAGGGTGGAGATGGGAACCTCGAATACCTTGTATTCCTTGAGCGATCCGTCCGTGAGCGGGTTCGAGGCGTACGCGGCCTTGGACAGGTTGGCGGGCGTGAACGCGTCCAGGTTGACGATGGCGGCGCCCCCGGGGGGCAGGTCCACGACGTTCGTCTTGAGCGCGGCCGGGTTCATCGCGACCAGTACGTCCGGCATGTCACCTGGGGTGTGGATGTCCGACGCCGAGAAGCTGATCTGGAACCCGGACACGCCGGGCAACGAGCCGGCGGGCGCACGGATCTCGGCCGGGTAGTCCGGGAACGTGCTGACGTCGTTGCCGAAGACGGCCGCGGTCCTGGTGAACTGGGTCCCGGTGAGCTGCATGCCGTCACCGGAGTCGCCGGCGAACCGGATGGTGACGCGATCGAGCAGCTCGAACCGGCGCTCGATCGCTTCAGGTGTTGTCGTCATCCGCCTTCGGCCTGCTCCATGCGCTGATGTGGTCGGGGTGGGAGGTTGAGCAGCTCTTCGGGGAACGATTCCGCGAGGAACTTGAGGATGTCGATCTGGCGCACGACCCCGACGAGGAGCCCATCACCGTCCACGACGGGGACGTTCCGGTAGCGCTCGGACTGCATCAGCACGAGTGCGTCCAGGACCGTCTGGTCCAGGCGCAGGGTGTTGGGGTTCGTCGTCATGAAGGCCTCGACGGGCTCATCGACATCCACGCCGTACCCGACGTCCGGCCCCACCAGGCGGCTGAAGACGTCGTTCTCCGTGAGGACGCCGGTCAGGTGACCGTCCGAATCCGTCACGAACACGGAGTCACCGGTCCCGGTGCGCTGGATGGCCAGCAGGCATTGTGCGATCGAGGTGCCCTGCTGGACCGTGACCGGGTGCCGGCGTCCGACGACCATGAGGGGTTCTGCCACGAGGGCGGGAACGCGCGCTGCTACGGCGCGCTCGGTGAGGTTAGCCACGGGGGAAGTGTAGCGCAGCGGACCGATCGGGCAGGTCGGGCAGCATGCCGGGGGGCCGCCTCGCCTGCCCCCGCCTCCGATACCCTCGCTCCGTGGACCGGATCCGCCTCACCGGCATCGCCCTCGTCGTCGTCAGCGCAATCGCGTTCGGCTCTGGCGGGCTCTTCGCGCAGCCCGTGTACGACACCGGCGTGGACTGGTTCACGCTCATGGCGTGGCGGTTCGGCATCGCAGCGGTCCTCGCCTGGGCGCTGCTCCTGGCCCGGCCGCGGGCGCGGCGCGCGCTGAGGGCGCTCCCGCGCCGGGCGCTGCTCATCTCCCTGGGACTCGGGGCCTGGTACGTCACCAACTCGGCCACCTACTACGCGGGGATCACCACCGTCCCGCTGGGGCTGGCGGCCCTGATCATCTACATCTACCCGCCGGTGGTGGCCGTGCTCGCCCTCCGCCTGGGCCGGCCGCTCGAGGGTCGCCGCGCCTGGTCCGCGCTGGCGATCGCGGTGCTGGGCGTCGCCCTGGCCGTGGGGGGCATCGACACGGCAACCGCCCCGCCCCTGGAGGGGCTGCTGCTGATCATCGCCTCACCCCTGGTCTACTCCGTCTGGATCATCATGGCGGCCCGCCACTCGGGCGAGCGCAACGACCGCACCGGCCACGAGGCGGACGACGGGGCGTCGACCTCGGTGATCGGGGCCGTGATGCTCACCTCGACCGCCGCCGTCTACTGGACGGCCAACCTCGCGGTCGGCCACCCCGTGCTGCCGGTCGACATCCCGGACGCGGCGTGGCCCGGGATCATCGCCGTCGCCCTGATCGCCGGATTCGTGCCGATGCAGGCCTTCTACGCGGGCGCCCAGCGGATCGGTGCCGCCCAGGCATCGCTCGTGTCCACGGTGGAGCCACTCTGGACGATCGCCGCCGCGGCGCTGCTGTTCGGCGAACGCCTGCAGCCGATCCAGCTCGCAGGCGGAGCGCTGATCCTGCTGGGCGTGCTGCTGTCCCAGACTCGCGGCCGACCGCGGCCCGGTTCGGAGGGCGCGGTTGCGTTCGATCCCGATGAACCGCCGCTCCCCCAGCCCATGGTCCGGCTGGGCGAGGAGTAGCGCCGGCGCGGATGGGGACCCGGATCAGGTGAGCGCGGCCCGCGCGGCCGCCAGCTCCGCCCGTGCCCCGGACATCACCATTCCGGAGTCCGATCCGATGCCGATGAAACCGTAGCCGCGCGCCCGGTACGCGCGTACCTCCGATGCGTCACGGAGCAGGATCCCCGCGGCCTTGCCATGGGCACTCGCTGCCGCCGCGACGCTGTCCAGGGCCGCCGTGAACGCCGGGTCGTCGAAGGCGCCGGGGATCCCCATCGAGTGCGACAGGTCCGCGGGACCGACGAACAGCACGTCCACGCCGTCGATCGCGGCAAGCTCGTCCGCGGCATCCACGGCGGCCGGCGATTCCACCTGGAACACCCCGAGGATCCGCTCGTTGAGGGTCTGGATCTCTCGATGGGACACCGTGGCGTAGCCGGCCCCACGGGTGCCGGCCGCCACGCCGCGGATCCCGGCCGGCGGGTAGCGCATCCACGAGACGGTGTCCGCAACGTCGCCCAGCGTCTCGAGCCGCGGGATCATGAGCCCATCGGCGCCAAGATCCAGGACGCGCCCGACACGCATCCGCTCGGCCGAGACGACCCGCACGACCGCTGCCGTCGGCGTGGCCTGGATCGCCAGCAACTGCCCGAGCAGCTCCGTCTCCGTGCCGGCGCCGTGCTCCAGGTCCACCACGGTCCAGTCGTAGCCGGCGCGCGCGACGATCTCCGCGGACACGGCCGAGCCGAGGTTGATGAACAGGCCGATGGTCGGCTCTCCGGCCAGCACGCGGCGCCGGAGGTCGGAGCGGGGCGGCATCGCCGCAGGAGCGGTGAGGTTCGTCATGTGCAGATGATGCCGTATGGCGAACCGCAGGTTCGGACGGCGCGGGCCGGTCCCGGCCTGCCGGGGCCGGCCGGTGCGACCCGGCAACTCCACCTTAAGGCGGAGGGGTACCAGTACCAACGGGCTATTCCGGAGGATGGCTGCGCGGGGCTACGTTCGCAGTCCACCAGGCGAGCGACGGAACCCTCGCCGGAACGAGACGAGGAACGACGACCATGACCACCCTCAAGTCGTACGCTCAACGGGCCACGATCTTCCTGGGCACGATCGCCGCCTTCGGCTTCATGCTCGACGGAGCCAAGCGCTGGTAGCAGGCTCCCCTCGCCTTTCCACCGCCGAGGCCTGAGCCGCCGGAATTCCCGGCGGCTCTTGGATTCCCAGCGTCAGCCTCGGCCGCGCTCCCGCCACATGTTCCGGAGCAGGAACGACACGTTCGCGGGGCGCTCGGCCAGGCGGCGCATGAAGTACGGATACCACTGTCCACCGAACGGGACGTAGACGCGGACCCGCCAGCCCGCGCCGGCCAGCTGCTCCTGCAGGTCCCGCCGCACCCCGTAGAGCATCTGGAACTCGAACGAGTCCCGGCCGATGCCCTCGGCTGTCGCGACATCGACTGCGCGCCTGATCAGGCGGACATCGTGCGTGGCGAGGGCGGGATAGCGACCCGCGCGAATGAGGCGGAGCATCTGACGCTCGTACGCATCGTCCACCTCGGCCTTGTCCTGCCAGGCGACGGCCGCCGGCTCCTTGTAGGCGCCCTTGCACAGCCGCACGCGCCCGCCGGCCTCGATGATCGCCTCGATGTCGGCGTCGCTGCGGCGCAGCGCCGACTGGATCACCAGCCCGACATCCGCGCCGCCGTCAGCCCAGCCCGTGGGGCGCAGGTCCCGCCAGAGCTCCAGCGTGGCATCGGTGGTGGTGTGGTCCTCCATGTCGATCCGGACGAAGGCCGCCGTCTCCACCGCCCTGGCCACGATCGCGGCAATGTTGTCGCGGGCGAGCGTCGGGTCGATTGCGAGCCCCATCTGGCTGGGCTTGAGCGAGACGTTGCGGTCCAGAGCGCCCGCGGCCAACGCGTCCAGCACGTCGAGGTAGCGGCCGGCAGCCGCACGAGCATCCTCCTCCGCCGTCACGGATTCGCCCAGGACGTCCACGGTCGTGCCCATCCCTGCGTCGCGCAGGCGCCCGATCGCGGGCAGGACCTCCTCGAGCGTCTCGCCGGCTACGAACCGGCGAACCATCGGGCGGGTGACCGGCACGCGCGTGGCGAGCCGGCCGAGCGACTTGCGGCGGGAGAGCGCCAGGAGCGCGGTGCGCATGGCGCGTTCGGCGACGTCGCCGGAGGCAGATCGGTCGGGCATCGAAGGCCTCGGTATGCTGAAGGTTGGCGGGCTCAGAGGGCGTCCGCGTCGGGCGTCCGGCCGAGGGCGTGTGTCGCCGGGGTGGCGACGACCTGCGCATCGAGCTCGTCGCCCAGCTCCACCGTACGGCGGAAGGCGGCCCAGACGGCCTCCGAGAGGACCGTGCGCAGGCGGCCGGACTCCAGCTCATGGATGGCGGCGGCGCTGGTACCGGCCGGGCTGGTGACCATGTTCCTGAGCACGGCCGGATGGTCGCCGGACTGCTTGGCGAAGCGGGTGCTGCCCTCGAGGGTCTCGATGACGAGGTCGTGGGCGACGTGGCGCGGGAAGCCCAGGTGTACGGCGGCGTCGATCAGCGCCTCCATGACGAGGAACACATAGGCTGGACCGGTGCCCGAGACCGCGGTCGCCATCGCGACCCACTTCTCGTCCTCGACCTCCAGCTCCGCACCCAGCGCGCCCAGCAGGGTCTTCGCCTGCGCGCGCTGTGCCGCGGTGGTGGCGGGCGTCGCGTACCAGACGGTCATGCCGCTACCGATGCGGGCCGGCGTGTTGGGCATCGCCCGGACGACCTGATCGTGGTCCAGCGTCGCGACCAGGGCCTTGGTCGTGGGTCCGGCCAGGACCGAGAGGACCAGCTGGCCGGGCCGCAAGGCGGGGCCGATCTCCCGTCCGACCTTGGCGAGCGTCTGTGGCTTGACGGCAAGGATGACGACGTCCGCGCCGGTCACGGCCTCCGCGTTGGAGACGACGACGCGGATCCCATGGGTGGCCTCGAGGGCAGCGCGGCGCTCCGCGCGCGGGTGGCTGGCGACCACCTGGTCTGGCGTGACGAGGTTGCCGCGCAAGAGCCCGGCGACCATGGCCTCTGCCATGACCCCCGAACCGACGGTCGCGATGGTGGCGCTCGAGAGGGGAGACATGTGGGCCGGAGGATAGCACCGGGCCGAGGCGGCCCAGGGGTCGACGCTCAGGCGGCGACAGCGGTCACGAGCAGGAAGAAGCGCCCGGACGGGGTGCTCCGGATCGCCTCGAACCCAGCGCGCGCAAGCGTGGCCTCCAGGACCTCGGGCTCACGCCAGGACCAGGCGATCCCCGCCGGCGGGCCACCGGCCGGGTCTCGTCGGAGCTCGATGATCGCCAGCGTCCCGCCGGGGCGGAGGCGGGCGCGCAGTGACGCGACCGCGGCGTCCAGGCCCGCGCCCCGCACCCGCCCGAGCAGGAACGCGGCGACCACCTGGTCCACGGGCTCACCCGCCGGGACTGCCCACGGGTCCGCAACGTGCAGATGCGCCAGCAGCCGATGGGCCATGAGCCTCTCCCGGGCCAGGTCCAGCGCGTGCCCGTCCGGGTCGGAGGCGTGGAGCTCACCGCGCCCGGCAAGGAGCGGCGAGAAGAACCCGACCCCGGCCGCCGGTTCCGCGATCCGGGCGGCCGGCGGCATCGCATCCAGCCAGCGGGTGACCACGTCGATCTCGGCGGCCCAGGCAGCGTCGTGGATGGCACCACGCTCGAAGGTGCCGCGGCGCAGGAACCAGTCGTCGGGAAAGGCCACCTGGTGCGGGACGGGCGCGGGACGGGGTTCGACGGGAGGCACGACTGCTTTCCCGGGCGCACGGACGCCCGCGGCGCGCTCGGCCAGCGCGGTCCGCAGGCGCCCCCGGAGGAACGCGTTGGTGCCCGCGCGACCGAGGCACGCCGGACACAGCTGGGCCCAGCCCTCGAGGTCACCGGGGCCGCGGGCCGTCCACGGGTCGCCGCACCAGAGGCAGTCGAAGGTCGTGCGAAAGGGCATCGTCGGTGCGGGCTCGGCGTCAGGCCAGCCGGTCCCACGTCCGGGGCGGCGCCATGCCGTCGAACGCGACGGGGTCGATCAGCTCCGCGAGCACCTCGATGCCGTCGATGACGCGCGGCCCCGGATGGTCGAAGCACGCGGGACCATCCACGGCGAACACCCGGCCGGCTCTGACCGCCGGCAGCGCCTCCCAGCCGGCCGGGCGCGGCAACCGATCCCACGCCTCGCGAGTCGCGGCCAGGTTCAGGCCCCGCGGGGCGATGACCAGGACCTCGGGCTCCATCTCGCAGATGGCGTCCCACGCCGTCGGGGCAGGCATCTCGCCCTCGCGGCCCAGCAACTCCCAGCCACCCGCCAGCCGGACCTGCTCCGGGACCCACCGGCCCACGGCGACCGGCGGCTCGAGGCCCTCCAGCACGATGACCCGGGGCGGGACGAAGGCGTGCTCCCGCCGCCCGATGACGATCCTCTCAAGCGCGTGCAGCCGCTCCCGCAGGCCGAGGGCGACGTCCATCGCCTCGTCCTCCGTCTCGGTCATGGCGCCGACCGCCTGGATCGCGTTCAGCACGCCCTCGACCGACGTCGGGTCGAGGCGGATCACCTCCGACTCGAGCCCCAACCGGGCCACGGCATCGGCGGCATCCCGGTAGCCGATCGCCCCCGCTCCGGGGGCGCCGCCTGCGATCACGAGGTCTGGCCTGGCGACGGCCAGGGCGACGTCATCGAGGACCAGCCGCGGCCCGACACTTCTCGGGTCGCGGGGATCCGCGGTGGTCGTCGCGACGCGGCGCAGGAGCCGGGCCGCCGGCGGGAACGTGCAGGCATCGGTGACGCCGGTCAGCTCACCGCCGAGCCCGAGCTCGAACAGGATCTCGGTGGCGGCAGGCAGGAGGGAGACGATACGCACCTTGCCAGTCTACGGGCGATGGGCACCCTCGCCGCCCGTGATCAGCCCTCCTCCATCCGGGTCGGGCCGCGGCCGCCCGGGGTCAGGCCACGGTCGTCCAGCATGAGCATCCGGCGCCGGAAACGGGTCGGCCCCGCAGATGCCTGCGGGGCCGGATGCGATCTTCGGGCCGGCGCGAGGACCGGCGAGATGAGGTTCAGGCGGGCTTGAGGGCGTCCAGCGCGGCGCGGGCCGCGGCCTTGTCGGCGAACCAGGTGGCCTCGATCGCGGTGTAGCCGGCCCACTCGGCCGGAAGGCTCTCCTCCGGGAAGATCGCGTTGACGGGGCACTCGGGCTCGCAGGCGCCGCAATCGATGCACTCGTCGGGATCGATGAAGAGCTTGCGGTCAACCCCCTCCTCGAAATGGATGCAATCCACGGGGCAGACGGACACGCATGCGGTGTCCATGACGTCGACGCAGGGCTCGGCAATGACGTACGTCACGGTCTTGGGGTCTCCTGATCATCGGGCTGTACGTGGAACCATAGGAGCGCGGCCACCCGCGCGCCTACCAAGAGCGTACCACCGCGCAGACCCCGCGCGACTCCCATTGAGCACGCGCAGGGGAGGCCAGCGAGCCTCCCGTCAGCCGCCCGCCCCGATGAACCGGACGGGCACCACCATGCCCTTGTCCCAGTGCCCCGGGATGTGGCACCCGACGAACCAGCCGCTCGCCGCGGTCGCCGCGTCCGGCGGGACGGTCCAGGTCACGTCGACCCGCTCGCCGGACTCGACCACGACCCGGACGCCGTCGAAGCCCGACGGCACCGGCACGATCGGGGTGGGGCCGGGGGGCGAGTCCGCAAGCGGTGCCTCCGCCGCCTCCCAGGCCAGCTGCGTCTCGAGGGTGCCAAGCATCGCCTCGTGGACGGCAAGGCCACCGTTGACCACGTGGAGGATCACGGTCTCGCCGGGCACCAGGTCAAGCGTCGCCGGCGTGTAGGCGTAGTCGCGGGCGATGATGTTGACCTCGCGCGGCTCCGCGCTGGTGCCCGGCGTGATCGGCTGCGTGGCGGCCGGGGCGCCCGTATCGCAGGCTGCGATGAGCAGGACGAGGATTACCCCAGCGGCGACCGCCGTCATGCGCCCGTCCATCGCGATACGGGCGACCGTGGTCCGGTTCGAGAGGCGCAGGGTGTCCATCCCCCAATGATGCTGGAGATCGGCCCAAACCCACGTGGCGCATCGCTATTGACACCGCGGGGGACCACCCGTAGCGTGCGCGCCACACACTTGGAGCCTCGATCCCGAGTGACCACGACCCCGCTGGACCCACCGCCTGCCGGCTACGCCCGGGAAGAGGCAGCCGCGACCCGCACAGCAACGCCCGCGATCCGCCTCGAGCATCTCGAGAAGCGGTTCGGGGAGGTCGTCGCGGTGGGTGGTGTCGACCTGGAGATCGCTGACGGCGAGTTCTTCTCGATGCTCGGCCCGTCCGGCTCGGGCAAGACCACGACGCTGCGAATGATCGCGGGTTTTGAGCAGCCGACCGCGGGCAGGGTGATCCTGCACGGTCAGGACGTGACCCGGCTGGCGCCGTTCGACCGTGACGTCAACACCGTCTTCCAGGATTACGCGCTGTTCCCGCACATGACGGTCGCCGACAATGTCGCCTACGGCCTCGTCGTCCGGAAGGTGGCCAGGGACGAGCGCAAGCGGCGCGTCGCGGAGGCCCTCGCCATGGTCCAGCTGGAGGGCTACGACGATCGCAAGCCCGGGCAGCTGTCGGGCGGGCAGCGACAGCGCGTCGCCCTCGCCCGGGCACTGGTGAACCGGCCTCGGGTCCTGTTGCTGGACGAGCCCCTGGGAGCCCTCGATCTCAAGCTCCGCGAGGAGATGCAGATCGAGCTCAAGCGCATCCAGGGAGAGGTAGGGATCACGTTCATCTACGTGACCCACGACCAGGAAGAGGCGCTCACCATGAGCAACCGGATCGCGGTGTTCAATCGTGGCCGGATCGAGCAGGTGGGCGCGCCGGCGGACGTCTACGAGCGTCCGGAGACCAGGTTCGTGGCCGGTTTCGTGGGGACATCCAACCTGTTGACCGGCGAGGCGGCGACCCGGGTCGTCGGCAGCCGGGGGACGTACACCGTGCGCCCCGAGAAGATCCGCCTCGCCACCCTTGACGCGGTCCCCGCGGAGGACGAGATCGGCGCGACCGGCCGGATCCGGGACGTTGTCTACGTCGGGTCGGACACGCGGTACGTCGTCGCGCTCGACGCGGGAGCCGAGCTCGTCGTGACCCAACAGAACCTCGCGACGTCCTCGACCGAGGCGCTCGCGCAGCAGGGCCGGGCCGTTCGGCTCATCTGGAAGCGGCAGCACTGCCTCCCCGTCGCTGACGGGGAACGTTCAAAGGAGGAGGAGAGATGAGACTGCGGAGGATTCCGGCGCTGCTCGGCGCCGTGGCACTGGTCGTCGCTGCGTGCGGTGGATCGAGCGCGACCCAGGCCCCTACCCTGCCCCAGTCAATTGGCGCAGGTGAGGGCGAGCTCAACCTGGTCATCTGGGCAGGCTACGCCGAGCGCGGCGCCGTCGACCCGGCCTACGACTGGGTGACGCCGTTCGAGACCGCGACGGGATGCAAGGTCAACACGACCGACATGCTGGACTCGAACAACGGCGTGTCCCTCATGCAATCGGGCAGCTACGACGGCATCTCGGCGTCAGGCGACGCGACATCCCGCCTGATCGCCGGCGGCACCGTCGCGCCGGTGAACACGGCCATCCTGCCCAACTACAAGAACGTGTACGCAGGCCTCAAGGACCTGCCCCACAACACGGTCGACGGGGTGAACTACGGCGTGCCCCACGGCCGCGGACCCAACCTCCTCGCCTTCAACACCGATGTGGTCACCCCTGCGCCCACGACCTGGGACCCGGTCTGGGAGGGCGGCTCCGCCTACAAGGGCAAGATCAGCGTCTATGACTCCTCGATCTACATCGCGGATGCGGCGGTGCACCTCATGGCCACGCAGCCCGACCTCGGGATCACGGACCCCTACCAGCTGACCCAGGCGCAGTTCGACGCGGCCGTCAAGCTGCTCGAGCAGCAGCGCGATAACGGCGCCCTCTACTGGGGCACCGCCAGCGACCAGGTCACCTCGTTCTCCTCCGGCGGCATCGTGGTCGGGACCACGTGGCAGTACCAGGTGAACACGCTCCAGGCCGAGAGCCAGCCCGTCGATGCCATCCTCCCCGAGGAGGGCTCCACCGGCTGGTCCGACACCTGGATGATCGCCACCAACGCAAAGCACCCCAACTGCATGTACCTGTGGATGGACCACATGATGTCAGCCGAGGCCAACGGGCAGGCGACGGTGTGGTTCGGCGAGGCACCGACCAGCCCGCAGGCCTGCGAGTACGCGGAGACCCTGTCGCCCGGCCACTGCGAGCAGACACACGCCAACGACGAGGCCTACTACGCAAAGGTCTACTACTGGAGCACCCCGCAGGGCGATTGCGCCGACACGGACGCGGCGACGACCTGCATGAACCAGGACGACTGGGTTGCCGCCTGGACCAAGCTCCGCGGCTCCTGAGCCGCCGGCTCGAGCACTGACTGGGCGAAGGGCTCGCCGGCGGGCCGCCGGCGAGCCCTTCGCCTGACCACCCGGGCCCTGGGGACCAGATGACCGACACCGAGCGCGAGGACACCCCGCCGCCGGCTCCGAAGCCGACACCGACACGTCGGTTCGCCTCCTGGCTGTACCCGCGGAAGCGGCTGCAGCTGCGCCTGCTGCTGGCCGGCCCGCTCGGGTGGCTCGTGATCGCATACCTCGGGTCGCTGTTCATCCTCCTGCTCAACGCGTTCTGGGAGAAGAACCCGTTCACCGGCCAGGTCATCCCGTTCTCCTGGACGCTGGATGCTTTCAAGACCATCACGACCGTGGACGTCTACGGGATCGTCGCCGCGCGGACGATAACGATGGCCGTGCTGGTGACGGTCACCGACGCGCTCCTGGCGTTCCCGATCGCGTATTACATGGCCCGCATCGCATCCCCACGGGTGCGGGGCCTGCTCGTCATCGCCGTGCTGATGCCGCTCTGGGCGGCGTACCTGGTCAAGGTCTACGCCTGGCGGACGATCCTCCAGGGCAACGGCTTCCTCGAGTGGGCGCTGACGCCACTC
The DNA here is from genome assembly GCA_963770795.1 of uncultured Chloroflexia bacterium. Lineage (GTDB taxonomy): Bacteria > Chloroflexota > Limnocylindria > Limnocylindrales > CSP1-4 > CAIXZV01. The sequence goes on along the minus strand of CAVYQR010000006.1, from coordinate 68,713 downwards.
GGCATTGAGGGGCCGGGGCTCAACGAGATCAGCAACGCGTGGATCGTCCTGTCCTACCTGTGGCTCCCATACATGATCCTGCCGATCTACGCGGGCCTGGAGCGGATCCCGTCGTCGCTGCTGGAGGCGTCTGCGGACCTTGGCGGCCACGCGGGCATGACTTTCCGGCGGGTGGTCCTGCCGCTCGTGTTCCCGTCCCTGGTGGCCGGGTCCATCTTCACCTTCTCGTTGACGCTGGGCGACTACATCACGCCGGACCTCGTGGCGGACGCGAAGTTCATCGGCAACGTGATCTACGACAACTCGAGCCTGGGCAACCTGCCGCTGGCCGCGGCCTACTCGCTCGTGCCGATCGTGGTGATGACCGTGTACCTGCTCGTGGCGCGCCGCCTCGGCGCGTTCGAATCGCTGTGAGGACCGGGCGATGACCGAGGGCCGCGGCACGCGGATCGCACTGCGCCTGGCGACCATCTTCGTGGTCGGCTTCCTCTACCTCCCGCTGGTCATCCTGGCGATCTACGCCTTCAACCCGAGCCGGCTGCAGGCCTGGCCGCCGGTCGGGTTCACGCTCCGGTGGTTCGGGGATGCGGCAGCGAACCCGGCCGTTCTCCAGGCCATCGTCAACTCGCTGATCGTCGCCATCGTGGCGACCGCGATCGCGCTCGTCCTAGGCACTCTGGCCGCGCTGAGCATTCAGCGGTACGGCTTCTTCGGACGCCAGACGGTCTCCTTCCTCCTCGTCCTGCCAATCGCCCTGCCGGGCGTCGTGACGGGCATCGCGCTGCGGACCACCTTCGTCACGTTCGGCATCGACTTCGGGCTGCTGACGATCGTGATCGGCCACGCGACGTTCTGCGTGGTCATCGCCCATAACAATGTCATCGCGCGGCTTCGCCGCCTGCCACGCAGCCCTGAAGAGGCGTCCTCCGACCTCGGCGCGGACACGTTCACCACGTTCCGGCGGGTGACGCTGCCGGGCATGAAGACCGCGCTGCTGTCCGGAGGGCTGCTCGCCTTCGCGCTCAGCTTCGACGAGATCATCGTCACCAACTTCACGGCCGGCGCGGGCACCCAGACGGTGCCGATGTGGATCCTGACCGCGATCCAGCGGCCGACGGAGCTGCCCGTGGTCAACGTGGTGGCCCTGGTGATGATCGTGGCCAGCGTCCTCCCCGTGTGGCTCGCGTCCCGCCTGACGGGCGAGAGCGGAACGCTCACCGCGCGGGGCTGACCGGCGCGAACCCGGCGAACCGGGCGACTGTTGGCGACCGTTGCCGCCCGCGCGCTACCAGCGGCGACCGTGCTCGCAGGCGCCGGGCCGCGTCGCCGGTGTCACGGCCATCGCTTTGCCCCCTCGGCGACGACGCCGCCCAGGACCAGCAGCACGGGGATTGCCGGCGACAACGCGACGACCAGGCGCCGCACTCGCAAGCTCATCGAGACCTCCTCGTCCGGCCGTGCGGACGGCAGTGACCGCGCGTCGATCCCTCCGAGGAGTGCCCGATCGAGACGTGCGGGAGCTGCATTGTGGCGACGCCCGCTTATCTGCCACTTATCTCAGATTCACCGAACGCGCCGACATCCGTCGTTTCTCACCCGGCGACCCACCCCACCAAGCGTACGCATCACCAGGGGTGCTATCCGGCCGCATCCGGCCACATCCGGCCGCCGCTGCCGGGCGCCGAAGCGGATATCGCCGTCCCGATCACCCGCGGTGATGCAAGCGCCCCAAGGCCCGCCGTTCCCGGCGAAAGCCCGCCACGGCAGCCCGGGAATGACGCGAGACAGCATCCCCCGTGATGCGAGGGGCCTTGGGTTGTTCTCATGCGGGCCTCTCGTCAGCTACATCCCCTCGGGCACGTACGCCGGGTCGAGGTACTTGTCGGGGTCGTCCTTGAACTCGAGCAGGCAGCCCTTGCCGCAGAACCACCAGGTTGTGCCGTCGTGCTCGAGCGAGAGCTTCGACGTCTCGGTGTCGACGTCCATGCCGCACACGGGATCCTTGACGATGGCCATCGGTCTGCTCCTTCGTGATGCCGCACCGGGCGGGGCCCGTGGACGCGCGGCGATGATGCCGGGAGGCTAGCGCACCCGGGGCCAGGGGGCCACGGGGTGCCCACGGAAGCGTAGGATCGGACACCATGGATCGCCCCGACGCACCCGGAGACCCGCGCGCCATCCTCCTCGAGGATCGTTCGCGGCTGCTCGCCGAGCTGGGCGAGCTGACGATCCGCGCCCCGGAGCCGATGACCTACGGGTCGCAGGCCGCCGCGGCCAGCCAGGTGTTCGAGCAGCAGCGGGATCTCGCCCTGCGCGAGCACACCCGCACCGCGCTCGCGGCCGTCGAGGCCGCCCTGGCGCGCGTGGACGCCGGCACCTACGGGGCGTGCACCGCGTGCGGGCGGGCTGTCCCGCCCGAGCGGCTCGAAGCGCTGCCCAGCGCTGCCCTGTGCATCGACTGCCAGCGCACGAAGGGCCACCGGTGAACGACCCCTCCGGCGCCGAACCCGAGCCGCTCCCCGCGCTGGTCACCCTCGAGGAGATCCGCGCAGCCGCGGACATCCTGCGCGGGATCACGGTCCGGACGCCTCTCGTGCCGTTCGGGCGACCGGAGAGGCGGCACTGGCTCAAGGCGGAGTCCCTCCAGCCGATCGGCGCGTTCAAGCTGCGCGGGGCGTACGTGGCGGCGGCCATGCTGACGCCGGAGGAGCGTCGGCGCGGCCTCATCACCTACTCCTCCGGCAACCACGCTCAGGGCGTCGCCCGGGCCGCGCGGCTGTTCGGCGTTCCGGCCGTCATCGTCATGCCGTCGGACGCGCCCGCCCTCAAACGCGCACGCGTGGAGGCCGACGGCGCCCAGGTGGTCATCGTGGGCACGGCGTCCGAGGAGCGGCGGCGAGTGGCGGAGGAGCTCGCCGCGGCCCGGGGCCTCGCGATCATCCCGCCCTACGACGATCGGTGGATCGTGGCCGGGCAGGGCACCACGGGCCTGGAGATCGCCGAGGACATGCCCGAGGTGGCCGCCGTGCTGGTCCCGATCGGCGGCGGCGGGCTGGCGGCCGGCGTGGCCGCGGCGATCACGGCCCTCGTCCCGAATGCGCGGCTGATCGGCGTGGAGCCGGAGCTGGCCGCGGACGCGCGCGATTCGCTGGCCCAGGATCGCATCGTGGCCTGGCCGCCGGAGCTCGTGAGCCGGACCATCGCGGACGGCACGCGGACGCAGTCGATCGGCCGGCTCAACTTCGCTCACCTGCGAGAGCAGCTGGACGCGGTCATCACGGTGTCCGAGGCCGAGATCGCCGCAGCCGTGCGCCTGGGCGCCGAGGAGGCGCGCCTGGTGGTGGAGCCGTCGGGCGCGCTGCCGATCGCGGCGATGCGATTCCGCGCCGCGGAGGCGGGACTCGCGGGCCTGGACGGACCGATCGTGGGCGTGGTCTCGGGCGGCAACGTGGACCCGGACCGGTTCCTGGAGTACCTCGAGGCCGTGGTCCCCCCGGAGGGGTAGGGTCCGGCGGGTGTGTGCCCGAGGACGGCGGCTTCCCGAGGGAGGCGACCGCGGATCGACGCAACGCGGATGGACGCAACTGGTGACCGTGCGTCACGACGGGAGGCTGAGCCCCTCGGGCGCTCCCCCGGATCCTTCCGGCGATCCGGCCGCGGCCGCGGGCCCCTCCGGCGCCGCAGGCACCTCCCCCGCCAGGCGCGCCGCCAGCTTCACCTCGCGCTCACGGATTGCCGCCCGCTCCCCCGCCAGTCGCCGGTCCTCGCCGACCGTCCGCCGCTCGTCATCGCGCATCCACGCGAGCACGAGCAGGATCACGGCGCCGATGAACACCAGGTCGCCACCCAGCCACATGATGCTGCCGGCCAGCTGCTGGTCCTCCAGCGGCGTCGGCCCCCAGGACCGGATCGTGCTGACGTAGTGCGGGTACAGCGGCACGGACGACATCGCGATCGCCACGGCCAGGAACGTGTTCTGGGGCATTTGCAGGCCCACGTACAGAACCTTGGCGGCCGGTTGCATCCGCCAGGGTGACGGGTCCGGCCCCACCACGGGCCACCAGAACAGCAGCGCCGAGGCAAGGAAGAGCGCGTGCTCCAGGCGGTGAAGCCACTGGTTCTCCAGCGACGCGTCGAACAGCGGCGAGAAATGGCTCCCCCACATGACCGCGGCGAACAGGATCCAGGCAACCACCGGGAACGACAGGAACCGGACGATGCGGGCGTGGAGGAACGGGAAGATCCAGCGGCGCCGTGTCTCGGCGGAGGAGGCCCGCAGGAGGAGCGTGATCGGCCCCGCGTACAGCAGGAGCGGCGGCGCCACCAGCGTGAGCAGCATGTGCTGGACCATGTGGTCCGAGAACAGGGTGGTGTCGTAGCGCTCCACCCCGGAATCCAGCGCCACCAGGATCGCCAGCAGGCCCAGCATCCACGAGACCGTCCGGCGCCGCGGAACCGGGTTTCCGGGGTGAGCCCGGTTCACCCGTCCCACGCCGGAGCGCCAGAGGACCGCGGCGACGATCACGGGCAGCCAGATGAGTGGATCGCCCTTCCAGCCGAGCAGGAACGCGAGTGCGTCGGGCTCCGGCGGCACCTCGGTCCCATGTGCCAGGGCCGATTGCGCAAGAGGCCCGACCGCCAGGCCGGCGAGAAGCAGGGCGACCGCAGCCGCCCTCGCCGCGGCAGGTATCCGGCGGCCCGGACGGGTCGCCAGCAGGGTCGGATTCACACCCGCATTGTCGCCCGTTTCCGCGCTCCGATACCCGGGGGCCGTTCGGCAGGGTATGCCACGGGCAATTCGGCCCCCCAAAACCAGTTCCTCCGGTATAGTGCGCACGTCCGGCGCCCCCGGTGACGGGTCGCGCGTGTCCCCGGGCGGCAATACCTCAGAGCTGGCCGGGCCTGCCCATGACCCGGTCGCACCATCCGAGGAACCCGATGTCGATGCCTTCCCGGTCCCGGACCGGGTCCGGTCTCCTGGTTGCCGGCCTGATCACGATCGCGGTCGTGGTTGCCACGATCGCCGTGCTGGCAGCGGCCGGAACCACACCGCAACAGGTCTGGGACAGCTTCTTCCCGGTCGGCAACACGACGCCCGTCACGGATCGCGCCGTTGCCACCAAGACGCTCTACGACATCGTGTTCTACATCGCGGTTGCGATCTTCCTGATCGTCGAGGCGGCGATCGTGTTCACGGTGCTCCGGTACCGCCGCAAGCCCGGCGACGACACGCTCCCGCCCCAGATCCACGGCAACAACATGGTCGAGGTGATCTGGACGGCGATCCCCACCGCGATCGTCCTGGCCCTGTTCGTGATGTCCTGGCAGACCCTCAACACCGTCGAGGCGAAACCCCCGAGCGACGTCCATGTCCGGGCCGTGGCTGCCCGCTACCAGTGGCACTTCGACTACCTGGACGCGAACGGTGCGACGCTGTTCTCGCAGGCCGTCCCGGTGGGCGAGGACGGCGGCATGGTCCTTCCCGTGGGCGAGCCGATCACGGTGACCCTCAAGGCCGAGGACGTGATCCACGCCTTCTACGTCCCCAAGTTCCTGTTCAAGCGGGACGCGGTACCGGGCAGGGAGAACGTCTTCAGCTTCACCGTCGAGGAGGCCGGCACGTACCGCGGCCAGTGCGCGGAGCTGTGCGGTGCGTTCCACGGCTCGATGATCTTCGAGGTCCACGCCCTGCCGAAGGCCGACTTCGACGCGTGGCTCACGGCCCAGGTCGAGAAGGCTGCCGCGGCGCCCACGCCGGCGCCCTCCGCCAGCGCGAACCCCTAGAGGAGCAGCAGGGATGGCCACGACGACCCTCAGCCCCGCCGCTCCCGCGTACCGGAGCGGCCTCTACGAGTGGCTGACGACCACCGACCACAAGAAGATCGGGATCATGTACCTGATCAACTCGATCCTGTTCTTCGTGGCGGGCGGCATCCTCGCGCTCCTCGTCCGCGTGGAGCTCGCCCAGCCCGGGCTGCAGCTCCTGGACGAGGCGTTCTACAACCAGGCGTTCACGATGCACGCCAGCTTCATGCTGTTCCTGTTCGTCATCCCGATCCTGGCGGGCTTCGGCAACTACGCCGTGCCGCTCCAGCTCGGCGCGCCGGACATGGCCTTCCCGCGAATCAACGCGCTGTCGTTCTGGCTGCTGCCGCTGGGTGGCGCCCTGATGGCATCGGGCTTCCTCGTATCGGGCGGCGCGGCCGCCTCGGGCTGGACGGAATACCCGCCCCTATCCGGCTCCCAGTTCAGCGGCACGGGCACGGACCTCTGGATCATGGGCCTGACCCTGATCGGGACCAGCTCCATCCTGGGTGCCATCAACTTCCTGGTCACGATCTTCAAGATGCGTGCCCCGGGCCTGACGCTGTTCCGGATGCCGATCCTTGTCTGGACGGTCCTGGTGACGAGCGTCCTCGTGCTGATGGCCACGCCGGTCCTCACCAGCGCGCTGATCATGCTGTTCATCGACCGCAACTACGGCGGCCACTTCTTCGACCCGGCCAACGGCGGCAGCGCCGTGCTCTACCAGAACGTGTTCTGGTTCTACTCGCACCCGGCGGTCTACATCATGATCCTGCCGGCGATGGGGATCATCAGCGAGATCCTGCCGGTCTTCTCGCGCAAGCCGCTGTTCGGCTACAAGGCGTTCATCTTCGCCACCGTCGCGATCGGTGCCCTGGGCTTCTCCGTCTGGGCGCATCACATGTTCACGACGGGCGCCGTGTTCCTGCCCTTCTTCAGCCTGATGACGTTCCTGATCGCGGTGCCGACGGGCGTCAAGATGTTCAACTGGATCGCGACGATGTGGCGCGGCCAGCTGACCTTCCAGACGCCGCTGCTGTACGCGTTCGGGTTTCTCACGATGTTCCTGATCGGCGGCATCAACGGGGCGTTCTCCGCCGCCGTGCCGGTGGACTTCGCGATCCACGACACGTACTGGGTCGTCGCCCACATCCACTACGTGCTGTTCGGCGGCTCCGTGTTCGCCATCTTCGGCGGGATCTACTACTGGTTCCCGAAGATGACCGGGCGGATGCTCAACGAGACCCTGGGCAAGCTCCAGTTCGTGATCATGTTCATCGGGTTCAACCTGACGTTCTTCCCGATGCACCAGCTGGGCCTGGCGGGCATGCCACGCCGCATCGCGGACTACGCGAGCAACGCCGGCTGGAGCGAGCTGAACCTGGTGGCCACGGCCGGCGGGTTCATCATCGCGTTCAGCATGCTGCCGTTCTTCTGGAACGTGCTGATCTCGCTGCGCAACGGCAAGGTGGCGGGCGACGATCCGTGGGAGGGCAACACCCTCGAATGGGCGACCACGTCGCCGCCGCCCGCGTACAACTTCGACCACCTGCCCGAGATCCGCTCCGAGCGACCGGTCTTCGATGCCCGGTACGGCCGGACGGGCGCGCACTGAGGGGCCTGGGACGATGACTGCCGACGCCACCGCGCTCACCACCCATACCGACCACGCGGCCGCCGCAGAGGGGCACGGCTCCGGGGGGATCGGCACGCCGGTCCTGGGGATGCTGCTGTTCATCACCTCCGAGGTGATGTTCTTTGCCGGCCTGTTCGCGGCCTACTTCAGCATCCGGGCCGGGTACCAGGAGGTCGTCAACGGCACGCTCCAGCATGTCTGGCCGCCGACCGCCTACGCGGAGCTGCTCAACCCGTTTGCGCTGACGACGGAGAACGGCTCCCTCAACCTGATCCTGCCGGCGACGCTGATCCTGATCATCTCGTCCGCGACCTGCCAGATGGGCGTCTGGGCGATCCAGCGGGACGACCATCGAGGCTTCGTGCGCGCGTTCGCGGTCACGCTCGTCCTGGGCGTGACGTTCCTCCTGCTCCAGGCGTTCGACTACAGCGTCCTGATCGGCGAGGGCCTGACGATGGGCGCGACGACGTTCGGGACCACGTACTTCACGCTCACGGGCTTCCACGGCGCCCACGTCTTCGGGGGCGTGCTCATGCTGTCGGTGGTGCTGTACCGCGGCATGGCCGGGCAGTTCTCGGGCAAGCACCACGACATGGTCGAGGCGACGTCGCTCTACTGGCACTTCGTGGACGTCGTCTGGATCCTCCTGTTCTCGATCCTGTACCTGCTGTAGCCGGGAGAAGGAGCGACCGTGAACCCCCGTCGCGCGGCCCTCGCGGGCATCGTGTTCCTGGTCATCGCCACGGTGTACTTTGTGTTCTCCAGCGCGGTCGATCCGGCGAAGGTGGACTACGCGGGCATCACGTTGCTGATCGCGCTCGGCGGCGCCATGTCGCTCATGGCCTACGTCCTGTTCGCCGGCCTCAAGCGGAGCTGACCCCCCACCGATGATCGAGGAACTCTGGACCGGGCTGCTCGAGCTCTCGGGACAGTTCATCGTCCCGGACTGGGGCGCCCTCGTGGCGCTGATCCCGATCGCCCTGGCGGGACTGGTCTTCCTGTACCTGACCTGGACCGTCTACCGGTTTGCCACGGCCGGGCCGACGAGCCGCGGCATCCGGCGCCTGCCGCCGGTCACGCCGGAGGGCATCCACATGCCCGGCCCGTCGTTCGCCCCGGTGCTGGCAGCGTTCGGCGCGTTCATGCTGCTGTTCGGGATGTTCAGCGGCGGCATCTGGCTGTGGATCGGCGTCGTGGTCCTGGTGATCACGCTCCTCTACTGGGGGCGCGAGGCGATCCGGGACTACGACCATGCCGTCCATCCCGCGGCCGCGGCGGCCGGCGAGCTGCAGTCCGGCGCGCTGCCGGTGCCCTCGGACGGCGCGCCGCCGCCAGGCGTCCACGTCCCGCCCCCCTCGTTCCGGCCGCTGCTCGTCTCCATCGGGTTCACCATGCTCGTGGGCGGCATGATCGTCGGCGGCTGGGCCCTGCTGTTCGGCATCATCGCGATGGCCCTGGTGCTCCTCGGCTGGCTCCGGGATTCGCGCAGGGAGTACAACGCCGTCGCAGAGGCGGATAGGACCGGCCACCTCGACCTGGGCGGTGCCCCATCCTGGCCGAAGGCGACCTTCGCCGCGCTCGGCGTGCTCCTGGCGGCAGGCATCATCCTCACGTCCGGCGTGCTGACCGGTCCGGGCGACGGCACCGCGGCCCCCAGCGGCGGTCCGGTCGCGAGCGCCGACGCCGGCGGTGGCACCGGTGGCGGGGCGACACCTGGACCCAGCCTCCCGGCGGCGGATGCGGTCCTCACCGCGGAGAACGTGGCGTACCTCGAGGCGTCGATCACCGTCCCGGCCGGCAAGCCGTTCACGCTCGCCCTGGACAACCGGGACCCGGTGCCGCACAACGTGGAGATCAAGGACGGCGGCGGTGCGTCGCTGTTCAAGGGCGAGATCTTCAGCGGTCCGGCGGTCAAGGTCTATGATGTGCCCGCCCTGGCCGCCGGCCAGTACACGTTCGTCTGCACGGTGCACCCGAACATGACGGGGACCGTCACAGCCCAGTAAGGCCGTCCGATACCCCGCGCGTTTCGCATCCCCCTCCTGCCCTTCAGCCTGTCCCTGCTCCTGCTCGTCGTCGCCTGCGGCCCGAGCGGTGCGGCGGCGGAGGCACGTACGGGTCAGCCGGTCCCCGCCATCACGGGCACGGCGCTGGACGGCGCCACGATCGACCTCGCCGCGTACCGGGGGCGTCCCGTCATCCTCAACTTCTGGGCGTCGTGGTGCACGCCCTGCCGGGACGAGTTCCCGCTGTTCCAGCAGCGGCTCGATGAGCTGGGTCCCTCGGACGGCCTCGTCATGCTGGGCGTCCTGTACAAGGACGAGCCCGCGCTGGCCCAGCAGTTCGTTCAGGACACCGGGGCCACGTGGCCCACCGTCACCGACGACGACGGGGCGCTCGCGGCTGCCTATCGCGTCGTGGCGCCTCCCCAGACCTACTTCATCGACAAGGACGGCATCCTCCGCGGGATCCAGATTGGCGAGGTCCGCCCCGAGGACTTCGACACCCAGTACGCCAGGATCAAGCCGTGACGGCCGATGCGGCCGAGACATGGGAGACAGGCGAGCCAGACACCGCCCTCGCCGTCAGCGCCCGTGACGTCCGCAAGCGGTACGGGGCGCGCGAGATCCTCGCCGGGCTGACCTTCGACGTCCGCCGCGGGGAGCTGTTCGCGCTGCTGGGTCCAAATGGCGCGGGCAAGACCACGACCGTCGAGATCCTGGAGGGCTACCGCCACGTGGACGGCGGCACCGTGCGCGTCCTGGGCCTGGACCCCGCCAAGGACGGCGCCCGGCTCCGGCCGCGCATCGGGCTCATGCTCCAGGAGGGCGGCATCGACCCCCGGACCACGCCGCGCGAGGCGCTGCGCCTGTACGCGCGCTTCTACCGCGACCCGGAGGACCCGGACCGCCTGCTGGAGCTGGTGGATCTCGAGCGCGCCGCCGGGACGCGGTTCCGCCGGCTATCCGGTGGCGAGAAGCAGCGCCTGGGGCTCGCGCTGGCCCTGCTCGGGCGCCCCGAGCTCCTCGTCCTGGACGAGCCGACGGCGGGCATGGACCCCGCGGCCAAGCAGGCGACGCGGGAGCGGATCGCCGCGCTGCGCGGAGCCGGGACTACGATCCTCCTCACCACCCACGAGCTGGGCGACGTGGAGGTGCTGGCCGACCGCGTCGCCATCCTGGACCGCGGCCGGCTGGTGGCACTGGGGACGCCGGCCGAGTTGACCGGCGCGGGCGCCCCGCGGCTGCGCTTCCGGCTCGCGACTCCGCTGGCCGCTGCCGACGTGGGCGCGCTGGCCGCGGCGCTGGCCCCCTGGGGTGATCGGGTCCGGGTGGATGCGGCCGGCCCGGGTGCGCACTACGAGGTGGAGGGACTCCGCGGCGCCGGGGATCCAAGCCTGGTGGCGGCTCTCGCCGCGTGGTGCGCGGAGCAGGGGCTCCTCATCACGGAGCTGCGCCTCGGATCCGCCAGCCTGGAGGAGCGCTACCTCGAGCTTGTCGGCGAAGACGTCGTCGCCGAGGCTGAGGGCGCGGCATGAGCACGCTCCCGATCGGCGCCGGCGTGCCGGCCCGGCCGTCGTCCTGGCTCCGGATGACGCTGGCTCTGGCCGCGTACGAGTTCCGGCTGGTGCTCCGGCGGGGCGAGGGGCTCCTGGTCACGTTCGTGATCCCGGCCGGCGTCCTGCTGGTCTTCAGCTCGTTCGACACCAGCGGTGGCACGGCATCCGGGAGCCCGGTCGACCGCCTGCTCCCGGGCTCGGTGTCGCTCGCGATCATCGCCGCCGCCATGGTGTCGCTCGCGATCTCCACCGGCTTCGAGCGCCAGTACGGCGTCATCAAGCGGCTGGGCGGGAGCCCGGCGGGGACGTCGGTGGTCGTCGCGGCGAAGACCGCGTCCGTGGTCATCGTGGAGCTGGTTCAGCTCGTGCTCCTGGTCGGGATCGCCGCCGGACTGCTGGGCTGGACGCCGGGGGCCGGAGCCTCGGTCCCGCTGGTGCTCGCCGGCCTGGTGCTGGGGACGATCGCCTTCGCGGGTCTCGGGCTGCTCATGGCCGGCACGCTGCGCGCGGAGGCGACGCTGGCGCTGGCGAACCTGCTCTTCCTCGCGTCGCTGATCCTGGGCGGGATCGTGCTGCCGCTTGACCGGCTGCCGGCCCCGGTCGCGTCCATCGCGTCCGATCTGCCGGCCGCCGCGCTCACGGAGGTCCTCTCGATCGGGTTCGGGAGCACCACGGGCGATCCAGCCGAGCCGCTCGCGATCCTGACCGGCTGGGCCATCCTGTTCGCAGTCCTCGCCGCCCGCCGCTTCCGCTGGGACTGACGCGCGGGCTCGCGACCTCAGGCGGCGACCGGCGGTACTCTGGGCTCTTGTGAGCCGCTCCACTGCCGCGATCTCCTGCGCCTCGGCGCCGGAGGAGCGCCCCGTCCGACGCTCCGTCCCGCTTGTCATCGCCCTGCTCGCGCTCGTCGTGGCGGGCGGTTGTGGCGCAGGGGTCGGGTCGCCGGCCGCGACCCCGATCATGGTCGAGGCCGTCACGCCGGCGCCCCTCGGGGTGCGTGACACTGCCTACAGCCCCACCCGCCCGGCGCCCGCGCTCCGCCTCACGGACCAGGACGGGCGGCCGTTCGACCTCGCATCGATGCGCGGCAGGCCCGTGTTCGTCTACTTCGGCTACACGCACTGCCCCGACGTGTGCCCCACGTCCCTCGCGGAGCTCCGCGCCGGGATCCGGGAGTCCGGCGTGGACGCGACCGTCGTCTTCGTGACGGTGGATCCGGCCCGGGACGATGCCGCGGCCATGAAACAGTACGTCGACTACTATCAGGCGGGCTTCATCGGCCTGACAGGCACGGAAGCTGAGATCGCCAAGGCGGCGGCCGACTGGGGGGTCTCGTACCGGAAGCTCGAGTCGGATTCGGCCTCGGGCTATGCGATGGCGCACTCGGCGGAGGCCTACCTGGTCGATGCCGAGGGCACACTCCGCCACCACCTGTTCTTTGGTGCCCCCGCCAAGCTCATCGCCGACCGTCTGCGCGAGGTCGCCGGCGGATGACCACGGCCGCAACCCAACATGTCACCGCAATGGAGGAACCCATGGCCAGCATCTCCGTACGCCGCGCGGCGGCGCGGCTCGTCCCCGTCCTCGTCCTCGCCCTCGTGGTCGCCGCGTGTGGCGGCAGCGGCGGCGGCGGATCAAGGTCACCGACGCCTGGGCCCGCAACTCCTCGATGATGGCCTCGGCCGGTGCCGCCTACATGGTCATCGAGAACACCGGCTCTGCCGCCGATGCGCTCATCGGTGCGTCGAGCACGGTCGCCAAGTCCACCGAGGTCCACGAGACCGTGGAGATGCCGGCCGAGTCGATGATGCCGGCCGAGTCGATGATGCCGGGCGAGTCGATGATGCCGGGCGAGTCCCCGGCGGCGTCCGGGGACATGAGCACCGGGGGCATGCTGGGCATGCGGCCCGTCGAGCGCGTGGAGATCCCCTCCGGCGGCAAGCTGGAGCTCAAGCCCGGCAGCTACCACATCATGCTGATCGGCCTCAACCAGGAGCTGAAGGTCGGCGACAAGGTCGAGATCACGCTCACGCTTGAGAAGGCCGGCGAGATCAAGGTCACCGCCGAGGTCCGCGAGGGCTGACCCTCATCGAGAAGGTTGGGCCGTGTCGAGGCCGCGCCGTCCTCCCCCGGTCCGGTACCGTTGTCTCCTCAAGGCATCCCGCCTCACCCACCACAAGGGAGTGCGACATGGAGCAGATCGTCAACGACGCCCGCCGGCTGGCATCCATCGGCACGTTCTTCATCGTGGTCGGGTGGGTGTTCGTCATCTACGCCGTGATCGCCGGGGTGATCTGGTGGGTCGACCTCGCGTCGCGCGAGGCATTCAACATCCTCGAGGGTTTCGCGATCTCGGCGTACGCCGTCGGCACGCCGATCTTCGCGGCGTTCCTCGTCGCCGGGTTCGGCTACTCGATGCGGCTGTTCGCGCTCTACGTCGCGTCGAAGTCCGCCTAGGCCACCACAGCCTTTGACGTCATGACCAAGAAGCGGACGCTCGGGGCGCTCGTCGCCCTGGCATTCCTCATCACCGCCTGCTCGGCCGGCGAGGGCACCGGCGACACTGCCGAGGTCACCGGCGGCACCCTCGAGGGCACCCAGTGGGTGCTGGATTCGTACGGTCAGGACGGATCGCTCACGATCCTTCCGGAAGCCCAGTACGCGGACGTCAGGTTCGATTCAAGCCGCGTCAGCGGCTATTCCGGCTGCAACGAGTTCAACGGGCTGTACCGGGCCGGCGGACGAACCCTCCTCATCTCGCAGCTGTCCGGGACGTTCATGGCCTGCGATGAGGCCGCCATGGCCTTTGAGCAGCAGTACCTCTCGCTGCTCGATTCGAGCCGCTTCTACGGCGTCCGCCGCGGCCAGCTGACCATCCTCGATGCCAAGCTGAACACCGTGCTCGTGTTCAACGCCGCGCCGCGCAACCCCCTGCTGGGGAAGTGGCGGGTGGACTCGTACGGGACAACCCCGGGAACGGTGGTCGGGGTACTCGAGGGCACGCAGATCGATGTCGCGTTCCAGCTGGTGAGCGTCGGCGGTTCTGCCGGCTGCAATGCGTACAGTGGGATCTACGGCACGAACGGCGACGTGGTCGGCGTCGGCAGGCTGGCCACCACCAACCTTGCCTGCGACACGGCGGTCATGGACCAGGAGACGGCCTTCCTCGAGGCGCTCCAGGGTGTGGCCTTCGTCGAGTCCCGCGGATCGACCCTCAACCTCACGGACCGGTCGGGTGGGCTCCGCGTGGCCCTGGTCAGGCCCACGCCTGACGTCGAACCCGACACATCCGCGAGCCCGGAGCCGAGCGCCAATGCCACGCCAGCGGTCACGCCGACTCCGGAGCCAACCACGGCACCAACGGCGACACCGGAGCCGACGCCCAAGCCGACGCCCAAGCCGACGCCGACGCCGACTGCTCCTCCGTCGGTCGCCCCATCCGGGGCCCCTCCCATCGAGCTCCCGCCGATCGCCTCGTGCGCCCTCGTGCCCCCCGGCAGTCCGGCCGTCGCCACGATCGTGTACCCGGGTGACTGGTCCACCGTGACGGCTCCGCCTGAGCTCGCCTGCCGCTACTTCGATCCGGAGCCGATCTCCGTCCCGGCAGACGGCTCCCCGGTCCAGGCGGCGGTGCAGGCCGACCTTTCCGCCACCTCATACCAGGACGCGATTTCGGCTGCCACGGACCCGGCCGCGTGGAATGTCATCGCGCAGTCCGAAGCCGATGTCGGCGGCACCGCGGTAACGTGCGTCGGCGCGATCGCCGTGGTTGGCACCGCCGGTATCCCTGCGGGCAACGCCAGCTATGCCTGCCTCGCGAACGTCCAGGCGGCGGGCACCGTGGTGCTCCGCACGACCGGCACGTCAGGCGACGATGTCTTCGAGTCACATGCCGCGATCGTCAGTCTCATGACGATGGCCTCGACCTTCACGCCACCCGGCTGACCCGCCAGGACCAGAAAGCGAAAGGCCCGCCCTCACGGGCGGGTCTTTCATCGTCTTGCTCCACGAGCTCGGACCACCCGTATCCGGCACCAGACATCGGTTGCCGGCCCGGAAAAGTAAGAACCCCGGGGTGGTCGAGTCCCGGGGTTCCTGGTGAAGCGAGTTGGTTGCGGGGGAAGGATTCGAACCTCCGACCTTCGGGTTATGAGCCCGACGAGCTGCCGCTGCTCCACCCCGCGACTGACAACACTACTGCCGATCCCCCGATCAGTCAAAAGGTGCGACCCGCCGTCGCTGCGGGCGCTGTCAGGGTCGCGCCGCGGGTGCAGCTCCTGCCGCCGCCTGGGAGGCCGCCTCGGCTCGTGCGCGCAGCGCCGCCCTCCATATCTCGAGGGCCACGGGCCACCAGCGATCCATCGGCACGTCCGAGCCGTACCAGTCGCGCCCGGGCCACTGGCCGTGGCGCACATCGTCGAAGACCAGCGCCGGGGCGTCGGGCAGCAGCGCGGACGCGAGCGGGATCAACCCGTCGCCCACCAGCTCCGCGGCGGTGGGATCCGGCAGCAGACCCTCGTACGTGCGCCGGGAACGCCGTTCGGCGCGGGTACCGTCCGGCCGCCCGGCGACCGCCGTGGACGCGACGGCCAGGTACCCCACCCGGGGTGCGAAGCGCGGTCCGGGCACCTCGCGGTTGGCGAATGCCGCGGCCTCCGCGCCGACGCGGCTACCCATCTCGCCCGCGGCGGACACCACGTTCGGCGTCCCGAGCGTGACGATCGCCCCGATCCGCCCCGAGGCGTTGAGCCGTCGCCCGGCATACGGGACCGGCGACGTCAGCAGGCGCGCCGACATCCCGCCGGCTGAGTGCCCGATGACCAGCACGGGCGCGCCCTGGCTGGCCGCGTCGGACCGCGCCGAGGCCGCCAGCAGCGCCCGGCCAGAGCGGGTGAGGATCGGCCCCAGGCCATGGACCGCCGCCAGCAGCCAGTCCGGGGTCCAGACGCCGGCCACCACCACGTCGGCGACGCCGCGCGCCAGCAGCCGCCGGACGAACGGCCGGTACACGGGCGGCGAGGTGAGGAAGCCGCCCAGCACCAGCACGGTGGGAGCCGGCGGCGCGTCGGCCAGGACCGCGTCGATCCACGCGGGCGGACGGGACGTGGGGCTCAACCCGGGACCTCCTCGAGCAACGGGACAACCGACGACGCCGGCGGCGGGGCCAGGTGGCTGGGCTGCATCGCCTCCCACAGGCGCCGGCGCCCGACGGCGAGGCCCAGCAGGAGCGCCACCCCGGTGCCGATGCCGGCCGCGTAGTACGGGTAGCGAAGGTCCTCCGCCGCGAGGAGGCCGGCCGCCAGCGAGGCCACGACCATGCCGAGGGTCCCCGCCGCGCCGAACAGGCCCTGGGCAGTTGAGCTGCGGCCGGGCGGGGAGGCTCGGGCGACGAGCAGGTACAGTGCCGGCGAGGCGAACGCGAACGCGACGCCCTCGGCCACACCGAGGACAGCCACGAACCAGATCTCCGGGATGGCCGGGTAGAGCACCCCGCAGACGGCGATCCCGGCCATCCCGACCACGAGCGCGACGAACCCGCCCTTCTGGTCGATGAAGCGGCCGGCGAACGGGGACAACAACAGGACCGGCAGGGAGAAGGTGGCAAACGTCAGCCCGATCACGTCGAGGCTGGCCCCGAGGCTGGTGAGGTACAGGCTCCAGACCACCTCGTAGCTGCCGCTGGCGAAGAAGCTGCCGACGTTGAACACGATCGCAGCGATCAGGAGGCGGTTGAGGAGCCGGCCGCCGGACGGTCCGTCGGCGACGGCGGGCGTGTGTTCGGACGCGGAAGGGATGGCGGCCGCATGCACGCGCGGCGCGTTCGGCACGTCGCGGACCCGCGCTGCAACCAGCATGGCCGAGATGAGGGCCGTGACACCCGCCACCCAGAAGACGACCGTGGGGTCGCCCGCGATCGACGCCGCGATACCGCCGACGGCCGGGCCGATCATGAACCCGCCGATCTGGGCGGCCCCGTAGTAGCCGAACGTCTCGCCCTGACGCTCGGGGGGGTTGGCCTGCACAAGGTACCCGCGGGCGGCCGGATCGTAGATCGAGGCGAACAGGCCCGCGAGGCCTCGCAGGGCGATGAAGGCCAAAGGCCCGACGATGAGCAACGGCAGGACGGCGACCCCGGCCGTCAGCAACAGCCCCACGACCATCATCTTCTTGCGCGAGGAACGGTCGGCGACCCACCCGAAGACCGGCTCGCCGATGAGCCTGGCCGCCGGCCACGCCGCGACCACGACCCCCAGGGTCGGCAGGTCCACGCCGTGCTCGACGAAGTAGATCGGGAGGATAGGCAGGAGCGCCCCGAAGCCGAGCCAGATGGTGGCCTCGGCGATGAGGAGCGGCAGGATCGGGCCCCAGCGGTCGAGCCAGGCGCGGGAGCGAAGGGTCACGGGGGTGAGGGCCGGTACGGGTCGAGAGCGCCCAATCGTAGCCGACGAGCCGCCCCCGACCCCTCGTCGGACCACGCCCCGGGACCGGGCCGTATGATTCGGCACGCCATGCAACCTGCCCTGCTGCTCACCTTCCTCGTCGCCGGCCTGCTGGCGCTGCTGCCGGTCTGGCGCCTCTACCGCGCGGGTTGGCCAAGCCGCTCGCTGACCACGGCCTGGATCATCTATGCGCTCGGCATCTTCGTCGGCGTGCGGTTCCCGGGCCCGTTCCGGCTCCTGCTGCCGATCCTGATCCTGCTGTACGTGGCGCCGTTCGTTGCCGGGCCGGAGCGCCTGGCACGGGCCCTGCGCGGTCGGCGACCGGATCGGGGTGTGATCATCGACGTGACGCCCAGCCCGGCGCCGAGCCTGCCGGAGCCGCACGGGAAGCCGCACGGGGCCCCGCCGGCGGGGGACGATGCGGGCGAGGGGGCATCTGCAGGAGCCGGCGAGGAGTCCGACCCCCGATAGGGCCTTTGGCGGGGCTCCGGCGGACCGCGCGGTGGGCTATCGTCGCGCTGTGACCCATCGCACCTTCGACCGATCGCCCTGGCTTCTGGCGCCGGACGTCTCGTTCCTCAACCACGGCTCGTTCGGGGCGTGCCCGGAGCCCGTCCTGGAGGCCCAGCGCGCGTGGCGGGACCGGCTGGAGCAGGAACCCGTCCGGTTCCTGGACCGGGAGCTCGAGGGGCACCTGGACCAGGCCAGGACGGATGTAGCCGAGTTCCTGCAGGCGGACCCGGACGGCCTCGCTTTCGTCTCCAACGCCACGACCGGCATAGCCACCGTCCTCGCAGCGGTCCAATTCAAGCCGGGTGACGAGCTCATCGCCTCAGACCACGAGTACAACGCCACGCTCAACGCACTCCGGGCTGCGGCTGAACGGGACGGAGCAACCGTCGTCGTCGTCCACATTCCCTTCCCGATCCAGGACCCGGCCCAGGCCCTGGAGGCCTACCTGGACGCCGTGACACCGAGGACCCGGTTCGCGCTGGTCAGCCACGTCACGTCGCCCACCGCCCTCGTGTTTCCGGTCGCGGCGCTGGTACGGGAGCTGAACCGGCGGGGCGTCGACACGCTGGTCGATGCGGCCCACGCGCCCGGTATGGTGCCGGTCGGCCTGGAGGCGCTGGGCGCGGCGTACTGGACCGGCAACGCGCACAAGTGGCTGTGTGCGCCGAAGGGCGCCGCCATGCTGCACGTGCGCGCGGACGTGCGTCCGGCGATGCGTCCACTGGTGACATCGCACGGCGCGAGCACAGACCGCACCGACCGGTCGAGGTTCCGGCTCAGCTTCGACTGGACCGGCACGACCGACCCCACGCCGTGGCTCTCGATCCCGGCGGCGATTCGCTACGTCGGCGGGTTGCACGCGGACGGGTGGCCCGGGCTGATGGCTGCGAACGCGGCCCTCGCGAGGGATGCCCGCGACCGGCTGTGCGCGGCGCTTGAGCTCCCGGCGCCCGCCCCAGACACGATGCTGGGGTCGATGGCGGCCGTGCCGCTGGGAGGCCTCGCGCCCACGCCGGTCGCAGCCGCGGCGCTCCAGGCGGCACTGTTCGAAGAGGAGCGGATCGAGGTGGCGGTCTTCACGTTCCCGGTCCCGGCGGCGCTCGCGACCGGCGGAGCGCCTTCGACCGCGATCGTGCGCGTCTCCGCCCAGCACTACAACCGGCCCGAGGAGTACGAAGCGTTGGCGGCGTCCCTGGCCCGCCGGCTCCGGGCGGCGAGATCACCGCGATCGCTGCTGGGCCGACTGCGTCGGGGCTGACGGCCGGACCCGCGTACCTGTAGTTGCGCAGTCAAGCAATCTCGTCTACCGTTGGGCAATGACCGCGCCCCACAGGGACTCCCAGCCCCTGGCAGACCCGCTCCCCGCCCTCTACCTCGGCCACGGCGCGCCGCCGCTCCTGGACGATCCCCTGTGGATGGGCCAGCTCGCCGGCTGGTCGGCCTCGCTCCCTCACCCCAGGGCGATTCTCATCGTCAGCGCCCACTGGCAGACCGCTCCCATGGCCATCGGCGCCACCACCACCGTCCCGCTCGTCTACGACTTCTACGGGTTCCCGCAGCGCTACTACGACCTTGAGTACCGTTCGCCGGGGGCGCCCGAGCTGGCGGCGACGGTCAAGGCGCTGATGCCCGCGAACGAGCCGGTCCTGGATCGACCGGCCCGAGGGCTGGACCACGGGGCATGGGTGCCCCTGATGGCGATGTACCCGGAAGCGGACATACCCGTGCTCCAGGTGTCGATGCCGGACCTCGATCCGGCGCACCTGTTCGAGGTCGGCCGTCGCCTGGCCCCGCTGCGCGACGAGGGCGTCCTGATCATCGGGTCCGGGTTCATGACCCACGGCCTCCCGTACATCGGCGAGTACTTCGCCGGCAGGCCGGGCGCGCCAGAGTGGTCGATCGAGTTCGACCGGTGGGCGGCCGAGGCGCTGGCCCGCGGGGACCTGGACACGTTGTTCGCGTTCCGCGAGAAGGCCCCGGGCATGCCGTTCGCCCACCCGACGGTGGAGCACCTCGCGCCGCTGTTCGTGACGCTGGGTGCGGCGGCGAAGCCGGACGACGCGCCGAAGACGGCGATCGAGGGGTTCTTCTTCGGGCTCTCGAAGCGGTCGTTCGAGACCACCTGACGGCACGATCCCGCCCGGGCTCGCGCGGCAACAAGGCATCCCCACTCCCGGGAGATCACCTCAGGGAGTGAGGCACCCGCGCGATCCGCGAACCCGCGCTACAACCGCTCAGCCGAGGGCGCAGGCGCCTGGTCTCGAGTGCCCGCGACCCAGACCACCGCGTCGTCGTAGGCGCGCCTGATCGCCGCCCCCACGCGGGCATCGCCAGCGTAGACGTTCTCGGTACCGATCACCGCCGTGATGCCCGACACGGTCAGCTGCTCGTCGATCCGCTCGTTCGTGGACACGATGACGAGCTTGCTGTGAACCGCCGTGAGGCTCAGCGCATAGCGGTAGAGCACGTCCATGAACGTCGTACCCAGATCGGTCCGGCCGCGCAGGCGGACGATCACGACGCTGTTGCGCGAGGCATCGGTCACGGCCGGCAGGAGGGTCTCGAAGACCGGCGCGGCCGCGAAGAACAGGCTGCCGTAAGGCTGGAGGACCACCACATCGTTGGCCTCGAGGGTCGCGGGGGGCGCCGTCTCGATGACATGCCCGGCCGGGTCGAGCCGCCACCGCTGGATCGTGATCTTGTTCGACTGCCGGACGACGTACAGGATTACCGAGACCCCGACACCCACCAGCACCGCGTACTGGAGCGGGACGATCATCGTCAGCAGGAACGTCACCACGAGGACGACCTTCTGGACGTTGCCAGTCCTCCACACGGACCGGAGGTCGGCGGGCTTGATCGTGCGGAAGCCAATGAGCATGAGCAGGCCGGCCAAGGCGGGCATGGCGACCTTGCCCACCGCCGTCCCAAAGACCACGGTCACGATCGCCATCACCAGGCCCGCGATCAGGAGCGACTGCCGTGAGCGTGCGCCCGCGGCCTTGTTGAGCGCCGAGGCCGAGACCGACCCCCCGACCGGCATCCCCTGGAACACCCCGGAGGCCACGTTGGCCGCGCCCTGCCCGACGAAGTCGCGCGAGACGTCCCCGTAGCTGCCGTCAGGGTTGGGGAAGTTCGCGGAGATGCTCGCCCCCTGGACCAGGCCGACGAAGGCGAGGGACGCCGCGGGCACGAGGAGCACCGGCACGAGGCCGATCAGCGGCAGCGTCGGGCGCGGCAGCGAGCTGGCGACCACGCCAAGGTCGTTGAGCGTGGCGACCTGCCACCCCAGGAGCAGCGCGCCGGCCGAGGTGATCACCACGGCCACCACCAGGCCCAGGGCGCCGACCCTCGTCCGCTCGAACAGGAGGATCAGGGCGATAGTCGCGATCCCGATTCCGAGGGTCTGCGGATCGATCTGGCCTGGGTTCACCAGCGTGTTGAGCGCCCGGACGAGGCGGTTCGCGCCCTCGGCGTCGTAGCCGGTGAAGTTGGCCAGCTGACCCAGGATGATGTTCACGCCGACCGCGTTGATGAACCCCACCATCACGGCATTGGACACGAACCGCAGGATCCAGCCGAGCTTCAGGAGTCCGGCCGTGAGCATGATCACGCCGGTGAGCACTGAGAGCGTGAACACCGCTCGCTCGGCGTCCAACGACGTGTGGACCTCGGGGACGTCCGCCACGATCATCGCCATGGCGCCGGTCCCCTGGATGGCCATGAACGAGGAGCCGGTGACCAGGGCGCCTGTGAACGTGCCGACCATGTAGGCGTAGAGGCCCGCGAGCGGGTTGACCCCTGCGAGCAACCCTGTGGCGAGGCCGTCGGGGACGCTCTGCACGCCGAGCACGAGGCCCGCGACCGAATCCTCGCGCAGCGTGTCCCGGCGGATCGGAAAGCGGCGTCCCAACTGCTGCCCCTCGTGTGCGAGCGGTCAATATCGCAGATGTACCGGCGGCCGGGTGTCGAGCGGTCGGCGCTGGGGGCCCGCGGCCGAGGATCCGTTGGCCACCTGCCTCAGTCGGCTGCAGCCTCGCCTCGGGGCGACCGGCGAACCGCCGGCGGCCGCGGCATCCCCAGCGGGATCGCCGCCATCGGGAGCCTGGCGGGCACGGTCGCCTTGCCGTGGCACCGCTTCACCTTCTGCCTGGAGCCGCAGGGGCACGGGTCGTTGCGCCCCGCTGCGGCGACCGCTGCTGCCAGCTCCGCGTCGTACGCGGGCAGCAGCGCCATGACCTCTGTCGCCTCACGGCCGGTCTTGAGCAGCCGCGTGATAACGCGCGCGGGCCGGTCGATATGCCGGAAGAACGACAGGTACCCGGCGCACAGGTAGTTGAGCCCCGGCTCTCCCTCCGGCGTCGCCAGGAAGCGGTTCTTCGGGCACTCGCCGTGGCACGCGAAACGGACGTCGCACTCGCGGCACATCCGCGGCAGCGTGTCCCGTTTGGCCGACCCGAACGCCCGCTGCTGCTCGGAGCCCACGAGGTCGAGCATCGGGAGCTCGCGGATGTTCCCGAGCCGGTGCTCCGGCTCCACGAAGTGGTCGCACGAGTAGAGGTCGCCGGTGTGCTCGAGCGCCAGGCCGGCGCCGCAGGTCTCGTTGAAGACGCACAGCCCCGAGCCCGCCGCCCCGAAGAAGTTGCGGATCGCCGCTTCGAATGTCTGCACGAACACGCGCCCGACGTCGTGCCGGACCCACTCGTCGAAGATCGTGGTCAGGAATCGGCCAAACTGCTCCGCCCGGACGGATCGGGATGAGACCCTGGTCCCGTGCATCGGGTCCGGCCGACCGGCCGCGTCGAGCCGCTCGACCACCGGGATGAACTGCATCCAGTCCGTGCCCACCTCGTCGCGGAGGAAGCGGTACACCTCGAGCGGGTAGTCGCCGTTGAGCCGGTTGACGGTGGTCAGGACGTTGTACTGGACCTTGTGCGCCTGGAGCAGGCGGAGGCCTCGCATGACGTCCTCGAAGGTGGCGTTGCCTCCCTTGTCGACCCGGTTGCCATCGTGGAGCTCGCGCGGCCCGTCGATCGAGATCCCGACGAGGAACTCCTGCTCGGCCAGGAACGCCGCCCAGGCCCCGTCGATCCTCGTTCCGTTGGTCTGGATCGTGTTCTCGAAGGTCATCCCCGGCCGGCGGTACCGCTCCTGCAGCTCCGCCACGCGCCGATAGAAGTCGAGGCCCATCAGCGTCGGCTCACCGCCCTGCCACGCGAACGTCACGCGGTCCGTTCGGTGGGCCTCGATGAGCCCGCGGACGTACGTTTCGAGGACCTCGTCCGACATGCGGAACGACGACCCGGGCGTCATCGCCTCCTTGTCGAGGAAGAAGCAGTACGAGCAGGCGAGGTTGCAGATCGCCCCGGTCGGCTTGGCCATGACGTGGAAGCGCTCCGGGGCGGCGAGCACGCTGTCGATCATCCGCGGAGTCTAGACCGGCCCGGGGCGTTGGCTCCGGGCCGGTGCGAATGCGGGACGGGTATCAGCGGCCGCCCTGCATCGCGGCTTCCATCTTGTCCAGCACCTGGTCCACCGTGAAGCTCGCCGCCTTCATGCGTGGCGGGAACTGCATGAACGTCGCCAGGAAATCACCCACGATCTTCTGCGACGGGATGACCAGGTAGGCGCGGTCCAGGAGCCAGTCGTAGTACGTGTTGGACGTGGTGTGTGCCCGCTCGAAGGGATCGGTGCGGAGGTTGAACATGAGCGGGACACGGAGCATCACGAACGGCTCCGCCCATACCTGCAGCGTGCCCGGGACCCGCTGCTCCGCGAACACGAGCTTCCAGTTGTCGTAGCGCGTGGCGACCAGGTCGCCGTCGTCGCTGAAGTAGAAGAACTCGACCCGCGGGCCCTTGTCGGTCTCGCCGGTCAGATACGGCAGGAAGTCGTACCCGTCGAGATGGACCCTGAAGGTCTTGCCGGCCGCCTCGTGCCCGGCCTTGAGCTTGGCCGTGACGTCCGGGTCGCCCGCGGCGGCGAGCGAACGTGGGCATCCAGTCCATGTGGCTGATGATCTCGTTGGAGACCACGCCCGCCGGGATCTTCCCCGGCCACCGGATCATCTGCGGGACGCGGAACGCGCCCTCCCAGTTGGTGTTCTTCTCGCTCCGGAACGGGGTCATCGCGCCGTCCGGCCAGCTGTTCATGTGCGGGCCGTTGTCGGTCGAGTACACGAAGATCGTGTCGTCCGCGATGCCCAGCTCGTCGAGCGTGTCCAGCACCTGGCCCACTTGGCGGTCGTGGTCGATCATCGCGTCGTGGTACTCGGACTGCCACCGCCCGGACTGGCCCACGCTCTCCGGCTTCACGTGCGTCCGGAAGTGCATGTGGGTGGTGTTGACCCACAGGAAGAACGGGACATCCTCGGCATGCTTGCGCTCGATGAAGTCGATGGCGCCGCTGATGATCTCGTCGTCGATGGTCTCCATCCGCTTCTTCGTGAGCGGTCCGGTGTCCTCGATCGTCTGTGTGCCGTCCGGGTTCGCCTTGCAGCGGAGAACGCCGCGCGGCCCGTAGTTCTTCTTGAAGTCCGGGAAGTCTGCGGGCTTGGGGTAGTCCGGGTGCTCGGGCTCCTCCTCGGCGTTGAGGTGGTACAGGTTGCCGAAGAACTCGTCGAACCCGTGGACGGTCGGCAGGTGCCTGTCCTGGTCGCCCAGGTGGTTCTTGCCGTACTGCCCGGTGGCGTAGCCGAGAGGCTTGAGCAGCTCTGCGATCGTCGGATCCTCGTCCGGCATGCCGATGTCGGACCCGGGCATGCCCACCTTGGACAGGCCGGTGCGGTAGACGCTCTGCCCCGTGATGAACGCGGACCGGCCGGCGGTGCAGCTCTGCTCGCCGTAGGAATCCGTGAACCGCATGCCCTCGTTGGCGACACGATCGATGTTCGGTGTGCGGTAGCCCATCAGCCCGTCGCTGTAGCACGACAGATTGGTGATCCCGATGTCGTCGCCCCAGAAGACGACGATGTTCGGCTTTCCGTTCGGCACGATGCAGGATCCTCCATGGCTGGGACGATGTTGCGGCCCAAGCGTACGCGATGGTCCCTGCTCGGGCCGGTTCTTCGTCGAGCGTGCGGTGCCCCGCTCCGGGGTCGCCGGCGTTCGCTCTGCCCGCCCGCTCGGGTCGGAGCCGCCGCTGACGCGCTCGAGCTGCCCTGGTCCTGCCGTGGACTCTTGTGCTAGCCTGCCGCCTGAACCGCGGCGATGCGGGGTGGTGTCGCCGCGTTCGAGATGCTTGTCTACCCCATGCTTCGAAGGGACCCACATGCGCAGGATCTTCGCCGGACTGGCCATCGCGGCCATCGCCGTTACCGTCACCGCCTGTTCGGCCTCCGGTGGGACCGGCGGCACGATCGACGGGACCAGCTGGGCCCTGAAGACCTACGATGTCTCGGGAACCGCCACCGCAGTCCCGGATGGGACGCGGGTCGATGCGAAGTTCGCCGACGGCAAGGTCAGCGGGTTCTCGGGCTGCAACGTCTACAACGCCGCGGTGACGATCTCCGACGCGACGATCAAGGTCGGGCCCGCTGCGACCACGGCGATGGCTTGCGACCCGGACAAGACCGCGCTCGAGCAGGCCTATCTCGCCAACCTGGCCCAGGCGGCCACCTTCACCGCGACGGGCGACGCGCTGACGATGTACGACGGCTCCGGCAAGTCGATCCTGGTCTACGCCGCCGCCGCCGCGAACCCGCTCGAGGGTGCGTGGGACGTCACCGGCTACAACAACGGCAACCAGGCCGTCGTCTCGCCGGTTCCCGACAGCACGCTCACCGCGATCTTCACGGCTGACCAGGTCTCGGGGTCCGCCGGATGCAACGAGTACAGCGGCGGGTACACCCTGGACGGAACCACCCTCAAGATCGGCCCCCTCGCGTCCACGATGCGGGCGTGCGCCGACGAGGCGGTGAACCAGCAGGAGCAGCAGTTCCTGGCGGCTCTCCAGGCCTCGACGGCGTTCGACCAGACGGGCAACATCCTGACCCTGAAGGCCGCCGGCGGCGAGAACCAGGTCACGCTCGTCCCGGCCCCGTAGTCGCTGGGCTGCGGGCGCCCGCGAAAGGGGTCGCCCACTCGGCCAGCGCGGATTGCCGGCCCCTCCGGATCGCCCGGAGGGGCCGTCCCACGCCAGATCCGGAATGGCTGGTGAGCCCGCTGGGATTCGAACCCAGGACCAAGGGATTAAAAGTCCCCTGCTCTACCGCTGAGCTACGGGCCCCCGTGCAACTCTACCCCGTGGCGCCGGACGCGCCGCGGCCGCCACAATCGCCCGGACCGGCGTCCTCGCGTATCCTGCGGCTCGCCGGATCAGGCTGAGCGCGTGTCGTCGGCGCCGGTTCAGGCACTCAACAGACATACAACACCGCACCAGGAGTCACTCATGCGAAGGATCACGCTCATCGCGCTTGCCGCCGCCGCGGCCGCCATCCTGGCCGCCTGCGGCTCGAGCAGCTCGGACCAGCTCACGGGCAGGGACTGGCAGCTGACCGCGATCACCGAGAAGGTGCCGGCGTTCCAGGGCGTCATCCCGCCCGAGAACCAGGGCAAGTACGTCATCACCTTCAACGAGGATGGGAAGTACCACGGGACGGCTGACTGCAACCAGATCGCGGGCACCTACGAGACGAACCGCCGGGACAGCCTGACGATCAACCCCGGGATCTCGACGCTCGCCCTGTGCCCGGAGGGATCGTTCGGCGACCTGTTCGCTCACGGCCTGACCCGCGCGAAGAGCTACGCGATCGCAGACGACACGCTGACGATCACCCTGAACGACGAGGGCACGATGACCTTCATCGTCGGCATCGCGGGAGGCGCAACGCCGGCCGCCACGGTCAAGCCGACCGCAAGCCCGACGGCAAGCCCGACGGCCAGCCCGACCCCCAAACCGACGGCCACGCCGACCCCCAAACCGACGGCCACGCCCACCGCTGAGCCGACCGCCGCGCCCACCGATGGGGCAACGCCCAATCCGACCGTCGCCCCCACGCCCACTCCCACGCCCAAGCCGACGCCGGCACCGACGGCGACACCGACGCCGGGCGGAGACCTCACGGGCAAGGCCTGGCAGCTGACCGCGATCACGCTCAAGGTTCCGGCTTTCCAGGGCGTCGTGCCGGCCGACCAGCAGGCGAACTACACGATCGAGTTCATGACGGACGGGACGTTCTCGGCCAAGGCCGACTGCAACACCGTCAACGGCGGCTACACGGCCACGACGTCGGGCGGCCTCACGATCGCCCCCGGACCCACCACGACGATGGCCTGCGCCGACGGCTCGTACTCCGACTTGTACATCATCGGGATCAGCAACGCGGCGAGCTACGCCGTCGCGGGTGACCAGCTGACGATCACGCTGACCGACCAGGGAACGCTCGTCTACACCGACGCCGGCGCCTGAGCTCAGCGCCAGTACAAGAGGCCCGGGCGACACGCCAGGGCGACACAGCCGAAGCCGGGTCCTCCGACGGGGACCCGGCTTCTTCGATGACGGCCTCGAACCGCGCCGCCCCTACGGCAGCAGCGACTCGTCCACCAGCTGGTCCACGGTGATCGCGTTCGGCACCAGGCCCAGCCCGCTCATGAAGTCCAGTGACTGCTGCCACCCGGCGCGGTCGATCGAGCCGAGCGCCCCACCGGTCCGAGGGTTCTTCCAGGTGGCGATCGTCGCGTCCAGGATCTCGCGCTGCAGCTCCGGGTCGGTGGCCAGGTCCGGCACGCTGGCGAACGTCGCGTCCAGGCCCGTCTGTGGGTCGGCAGCGATCTCCTCCATGGCCCGCAGCGTCGCCGCGGTGAAGGCGGCGAGGGCGTCGCGCTTGGACGCCAGCGTCGCGGTTCCCGTCACGAGGCCCGGCCCCGGCAGCGCGATGCTGTCGTCGATCCCCAGGACCACCGGCTCGATGCCGGCGCGCTTCAGCACGATCGGCTCGTTGTTGGCGAACCCGGTCGCGGCATCGATCGCTCCCTGCTGGAGAGCCGCCGTCTGCCCGTAGGTGGGGAAGTCCCGGATCGTCACGTCGTCGGTGGTCAGGCCCGCGGACTGGAGCAGAGCCTGGAGCTGGATCCAGGACGTGCCGTACTTGCCCGGGATCCCGATCGTCTTCCCCTTGAGGTCCGCTGCCGTCCTGATCCCCGAGGCCGCGTTCGCCACCACCACGGCCGGGAACGTGCCGTAGATCGTGGCGGTGTACACCACCGGGATGCCCTGGCTCACCGCCGGGATCACGGACGTGCCGTCGCCGCTGCCGATGTCCACCGCGCCCTGGCCCAGGAGCGTGATGAGGTCCGGGTCGATCTTGTTCTCGAGCGTGACCTCCAGGCCCGCATCGGCGTAGTAGCCGGCCTGCTGGGCGAGGTAGAACTGGGCGAACTGGACGCTCGGGATGTAGCCCAGGCCCACCGTGAGCGGAACGGGCTCCACGGCCGGGGAGGGCATGACGGACGCGGACGGGGAAGAGGAACCCCCTCCACATGCGGCGACCATGAGCGCGGCGACGGTCGCCAGGGCGGCGAGCGGTTGAAGGGCGGTGCGGCGCGACGACGGAACCACGGGTATCGGGACCTCCTGGGCATGGGGGGCGTGGCTCATCGCTCGCCGACCAGCCGGCGCTCGACGAGGACCATGACGAGATACAGCGCCACCCCGACCAGCGCGAGCGTGAGCAGGGCGGCGAACATGAGCGGGATGTCGAACAGGGAGCCTCGGGCGATGTTGATCAGCACGCCGAGACCGGAATCGCCGCCGGCCCACTCACCGACGATGGCGCCGATCACGGCCAGCGTGATCCCGACGCGGAGGCCGCCGAGGATCGCGGGCAGAGCGGCCGGGACCTCCACGCGGGTGATCGTCTGCCAGCTGGTGGCACGGAAGCTGCTCGCCATCTCCAGCAGCCGCGGGTCAACGGACCGGATGCCGACCATCGTGGCCACTGCAACCGGGAAGAAGACGATCACGGTGCAGATGACGAGCTTGGACGCCAGCCCGCTGCCGAACCAGAGGACGATGAGCGGCGCCAGCACGAGGACCGGCGTTGCCTGGGCGGCCACGAGGTAGGGGCTCAGCAACCGTTCCGCCAGGCGGGAGCGCGCCAGGCCGATGCCGGTGACCAGCCCGATGGTCGCGCCGATCGCGAAGCCCAGCAGGACCTCCACCAGGGTCGTCTGCGTGTGGGGCCACATCGTGCCGTCGGTCCAGGCCATCGTGAACCGCTCGAGCACGGTGTACGGCCCGGGCAGGATGAACGACTGGTAGCCGGTGACGAACACGACCAGCTGCCAGACGAGGACGAACACGACGAGGCTGGCGATAACGGGAAGCACGAAGCCGGCGCCGCGCTTCACGCCTCGTCCTCCGAACGGAACGGGTCGAACCAGGCGGGAGTGCCAGGCGCGGTCTCCGCGTGACGGGTCCGGGCCGGCGCGACACCGGCCTCGATGGCGGACCGGGCCTCCTCCATCGCGATGCTGTCGTCGGTCGTGTCCACGAGGTGGGTCCGTACCTCTGCGGCCACGTGGGACACGAACGCGGAATCCAGGTCCGCCACGCGGCGCGGGCGCGGCAGCTCCACGTGGATGTCCGCAACCACCCGGCCGGGGCGCGGCGAGAGGACGACGACGCGGTCCGCGAGGAACACCGCCTCCGGGATGCTGTGGGTGACGAGGACGATCGTGGTCCCGGTGCGATCCCACAGGCGGAGCAGCTCCACGTTGAACCGCTCGCGGGTCAGGGCATCGAGGGCGCTGAACGGCTCATCCAGGAGCAGCAGGCTGGGCTCCAGTGCGAGGGCTCGGGCGATGGACACCCGCTGCCGCGTGCCGCCGGACAGGGTCGACGGACGGGCGCCGGCGAACTCCCGCAGGCCCACGAGCCCCAGGAGGTCCTCCGCCCGCGCCGTCTGGCGCGCCTTCGACCAGCCCGCAAGCTCCATCGGGAAGCGGACGTTGTCCTCCGCCGACCGCCAGGAGAGCAACCGAGGCTCCTGGAACACGAGCCCGACTCGCGGGTCCGGGCCCGTCACCGGGTCCCCGTCGATGGTCACGGCACCGGCGTCGGCGGGGATCAGTCCGCCCAGGACCCTCAGGAGCGTGCTCTTGCCGCACCCGTTGGGGCCGATGAGCGCGACCACCTCGCGCGGCCGGATGGCAAGGTCGATGCCGTCGAGGACGTGGGTGGTGCGGGCGCCGCGGAAGGTCAGCGAGACACCGTCGACGCCGATCCCGGCAGGCGGGACGGGGACGTGGGGGGGCGCGAGCGGGGGCATGCCCGTTGCGGGGCCCTCCTGCGTCGCCATCGACCACCTCCGTACCTGCACGAGCAGCACGGGGCAGGAAGCGCACGCGCACGAACCGCGGCGGCTCGTGCCGGCCCTGGCCTTCTCTCATCCGGACTGTACCGTCGGCTCCGGCGGACGAGGCGGACCTCGTCTTCGGATCTGCTGCACGCCGCGGACCCTGTCGCCGCTGCGCCGCTCGTGGGCTCGTCCCGCGTTTCGGGACCCTACCACCGGTCGGGAATCGCACCCTGCCCCGAAGGCTCTGGCGCGGATGCTATCACCGCGCCGCCGACGCGTGCCCCGTGACCGCCGGCGCGATGCGTCAAAACACTACCGGTGCCCACCGTCCCGCTGCGTCGGCCTCAACGCCGGGTAGAGCGCCCGGTACACGCCGAAGGCCTGGTCGTAGATCGACCGCGTCGCAGGATCCGGCTCCAGTCGCCGGGCGATCGACACCATCGACGCCACCCCCGCCTCCAGCGATGGCACTGCCCCAACGCCCGCTGCCGCGATGATCGCCGCGCCCAGGACGGCAGTCTCGCCGATGGTCGGGATCACCGCCGGCACGCCCAGCACGTCCGCCTTGACCCGTGCCCAGAGGTCGCCGGGGCTGGGCCGCCCGGCCACGCGGAGCTCGAGCGCCGGTGCTCCGGCCTGGGCCAGGGGCTCCGCGACGTGGCGCATCGCAAATGCGGCGCCCTCCAGCACGGCCCGGACCAGGTGCGCGCGCCCATGCGCCAGCGTGAGCCCCACGAACGCGCCGCGCGCGTCCTCGTCGAAGATCGGGGCCCGCTCCCCCGCCAGGTACGGCAGGAAGACCAGCCCATCCGCTCCGGCCGGCACGGACGCCGCCTCGGCGAACAGCTCCTCCGGGGACCAGAGGTCGCCCAGAACAGAGCTCCTCAGCCAGTCCATGGAGGCCCCGAGGGCAGCCATGGCGCCGCCCACGACCCAGCGCCCGACGATCGGGGCGGGCGCCTGGTAGAGGCCGGCCACCGGCAGGGCCACCGGCCCATCCGCGTAGATCGCGATACCGCCGGACGTCCCACCGGTGTCCACGGCATCGCCCACGGCGCGCAGCCCGGCGCCCAGCATGCTGGCGGCTCCATCGTTGACGCCGGAGACGATCGGGATCCCTTCGCGCAGGCCGAGGACCTCCGCCGCGGCCGCCGTCAGGGAACCCAGCCGCGACCCGAACGGCCGCGCCGCGGGCACCTGGGACACCCGCACCCCCGCGCCCGCCAGCTCGGCGCCCGATGGGACCACCTCGTGGCCCTGCAGCGACGAGGCCGCCTCGCCGCTGAGCCACAGTCCGATCGCGTCCCACGCCGGCACCAGCCAGGCCGCCCGCGCCACAGCTTCCGGATCCTCGCGCGCCAGCCAGGCCATCTTCGGCAGCAGCCCGAACCCGGTCCCTCCGGCACGCCGGTCCTGCCAGGTGATCGCCGGGCGCACGGGATCGCCCGCCGCGTCCACCGCGACCAGCGTCGGGCCCTGCGAGACACAGCAGATCGCGAGGATCTCGGGCGCCGCAGGGCCGCCCGCGGACCGTGGTTCCAACGTGGCCACGGCCGCGGCGAGGGCCGACCACCACAGGCGCGGGTCCTGCTCCGCGCGGCCGCCCGGCCCCAGGTCCATCGGGTACGCCGCGCGACCCAGGCCCAGGAG
This sequence comes from uncultured Chloroflexia bacterium, assembly GCA_963770795.1. GTDB lineage: Bacteria > Chloroflexota > Limnocylindria > Limnocylindrales > CSP1-4 > CAIXZV01. Next base: position 36,812 of record CAVYQR010000006.1, on the reverse strand, counting down.
GCTCCCGTCCAGCCCGACGAGGAGCGCCTTGGCCTCGGTCGTCCCGACGTCCAGGCCGAGGACCGCGAGGGTGCGATCAGTCATCAATTGCGCCCACCTCGGGGGGCGACACGTCTTCCGGGAAGAGGAACCATCGCAGGCCCTCGAAGTCGGGCCCAACCTCTCCAGGGCCGATGGTGGGTGCCGAGAGTGCCCGAGGTGGCCGCGCGAGCAGCAGCCGTGCCTCCTCCAGGTACTCCGCCAGGCGGCTGACAGGCTCCCGGTGCCGGTGCGCTGCCCACGTCATCGCTCCGTCGTCATAGCGGATGTCGCGGAGCGAGAGCGGCGGCTCCGGCCGGCCCGCCCGGTGGCGCCAGAGCCCGGTCGCTGGGTCGAACGCGTAATCGGGCAGCAGTCGCCAGCCTTCGCTCGCCACCAGGTCGACGGCATCCAGGATGAAGTCGAACACCGCCTCGCCGATGAAGTAGTTGAAGTTCACCCGCACCCAGCCGGGCTTGATCCCCTCGCAGCCGCGGGTGATCTCGCGCTCGAACTCGTGGCTGGTCGCGACGTCGATGCCCAGCAACCGGTGCCCGTACGGCCCGGCGCACGAGCAACCGCCCCGGGACTGGATCCCGAACAGGTCGTTGAGGAGCGCCACCACGAAGTTGTGGTGCAGGTACCTGCCATCGCGACGGACGACGAACGAGACGATGGACAGGCGCTCCGCCTGGCGGCTGCCAAGGATCTCGATGGCCGGGTTGGCCTCCCAACGATGGAGAGCACGGCCGATGAAGTCCGCCTCGCGCTCCCGGATCGCGTCAGTCCCGACCGTCGCCTTGAGCCCGAACACGAGGCCGGCGCGGATGGACTCCACGATGGCCGGCGTGCCGCCCTCCTCGCGGTGCTCGATGTCGGTGAGGTAGACGTGCTCCTCCGGGTTGACGTAGGCGACGGTGCCGCCGCCGGGCATCGACGGGACGCTGTTCCGGAACAGTTCCCGACGCGCGACGAGGACGCCGGGCGTGCCCGGGCCGCCGATGAACTTGTGCGGGCTGATGAACACCGCGTCCACGTACGCCAGCGGGTCGCCAGCCGGGTCCATCTGGACCTCGACATAGGGTGCCGCGGCCGCGAAGTCGAAGAACGAGAGCGCGCCGTGCTCGTGGAGGAGACGGGATATGGCCCGACTGTCCGAGACGATGCCGGTCACATTGGAGGCGGCCGAGAAGCTGCCGATCTTCAGCGGACGATCCGCGTACCGGAGCAGCTCGTCGGCCAGCTGGGCGAGGTCGATCTCGCCGTCGCGGTCCTCGTGGATCGTGACCACATCCGCTATCGACTCCCGCCAGGGCAACTCGTTGCTGTGGTGCTCGTAGGGGCCGATGAACACGACGGGGCGCTGGTCCGCCGGGATGTGGGCGCGCAGGTCCCACTGGTCCGCGAGATCTGCCGGGAGACGCAGCTGGAGCACGTCCACCAGGCGGTTGATCGCGGCGGTGGAGCCCGAGCCGACGAAGATGACCGCGTGCCGCTCCGGATCCCCGCCCACGCCCTCGAGCACCAGGCGGCGGGCCTCCTCGCGGAAGCGGGTCGTCTGGAGCCCCGTGCCGGAGCTCTCGGTGTGGGTGTTCGCGTACAGCGGCAGGACGGCTTCGCGGATGTAGTTCTCGAGGAACGAGAGGCTGCGGCCGGACGCGGTGTAGTCCGCGTACGTCACGCGGCGGATCCCGTACGGCCCGGCGACCGCCTCGTCCTCCCCGATGACCGAGACCCGGATCAGGTCGATGAGTGCGTTGGGACCCGGGCGGTCGCCATCGTGGCGGTGCGAGGACGCGGTCGCGGCGCTCGGATCCATGGTGCCGAGCAGTCTATCGGCTATGGACGGCGCGCCGGCCACCCCATCACGGCACGAGGGCGGGCGTGAAGTCCGTGTAGCGGTAGCGGTTCAGGTCCACGCGCGTGGTCACGCCGTCACCGATGCCGTTGACGTGACCGCTGGACGTGTACTGCCAGAACGTCCAGCCATCGCCGCCCCAGTTCGAGGCCGGCATCGTCGGCTGGGTCGCGGTCGTCCAGTGCGCGATCCACAGGACCGGGTACCCGTTGTCCGCGAACCACCTCGTGTCGCCCATGTACGTCTTCCAGAACGACGGCGAAACGTAGATCATGGCGCGGATCCCAGTGCGATCGTGGACGCGCTCCATGAACGCCCGGACCCAGGTCTGGAGGGTGGCGACGTCAAGGCCACCCGTCGTCTCGAGATCCAGGACGGGGAGCAGGTCTCCGCGCGCAGGTGCGGCGGTGTCGACGAAGTGGTCCGCCTCGGCGATCGCGTCAACCTCGGCGGCGGTCGCGGCAACCTCGGCGGCGGTCGCGGCACCAACGGTGGTCGCGGCACTCAGCGGCGCGTCCGGGCGCGCGAAGTGGTAGGCCCCCACCAGGATCCCCGCGGCGTTGGCGCGCGTCCGGTTGGTCGGATAGGTGGTGTCGACGAAGTCGGAGGCCTCGGAGGCCTTGAGGAAGGCGAACCGCTTGCCGGCCGCGGCGACCTTCGTCCAGTTGATGGTCCCCTGCCAGTGGCTGACGTCGATGCCCTCGATCCACGTGGGCGCGGGGGACGGCGTGGGCGTTGGCGTGGGTGTTGGCGTCGGGGCGGGCGTCGGCGTGGGCGTGGGCGTGGGGGCGGGCGTCGGCGCGACGTAGGCGCGAGCCAGGTTCGTAGCCACGTAGAGGTAGGTGATCCCGTAGCGGGCCTTGACCGACTTGCCGTTGATCGACGAGATCCGGTACCAGCGGTTGCTCGAGACCCGGCCGCCGCAGTTGACCGCCCATCGCCCGCCTGTCACGGTGGCTGTCACCACGAGGCGGGTGCCCGCCGGGATCGTGACCCGGAGCCGGGCAGACGTGGTCGCCTTGGTCCGCAGGTTGGAGGTGCACTTCGCGGTCATCGTCTTCGCCGTCGCCGTCGAGGTCGCGGCGGGCGTGCGAACGAGGGCCGTCGCGACGTAGAGGTAGCTGATCCCGTAGCGGGCCTTGACCGACTTGCCGTTGATCGACGAGATCCGGTACCAGCGGGTCCCCGTGGACCGGCCGCCACAGCTGACCGTCCATCGCCCGCCTGTCACGGAGGTCGTCACCACGAGGCGGGTTCCCGCCGGGATCGTCACCCGGAGCCGGGCAGACGTGCTCGCGCTGGTCCGCAGGTTGGAGGTGCACTTCGCCGTCAGCGTCGTGGCGCCGAGGGCAGACGCGGGCCCGGAACCCAGGGCGGCGGTGACAACCAGGGCGATGGCCACCACGAAGGAGACCAGGGCCACGAGCGCCGGCCTCGTCCGATTGATCGACTCGGGCCGGACGACCCCTGCCCTCGGCGGCAGAAGTGGCGTGCGGCGGGCGGACGCGGGCGTGGACGTGAGGGTGGGCGTGGGCATGGGACCTCCGGTTCGTCGCCCCAGTGTCCCACCCGGCGTCAAACCGCGTCCATGGTCCCTTGGAGCCATGGTCATCTACCGATGGGACCCACTCGGGACCGGTTCGCGACCGGCGCGGGTCCCATCGGTACAATCGCTGCGTGTCCCGCCTGTTCTCGCCCGATGATGCCAATGCGCTGGTCCCCGACCTCGCGGTGGTTGCCGCGCGGCTCCGCGACGAGCGTTCCGAGCTCGTTGGGCTGCGGGATGCCTACCGCGATCGTGAGGGCGCCCTGGTCGAGGATCTGATGGCCGAGGATCCCGTCGCACAAGGCGATGCCGGAGGCGACGATCCGGAGCTCCGCCGCCTGCGCCTCCGGATGCGCGGCCTCGTGGACCAGATGCAGGCCGATGTCGCATGGCTCGACGAGCGCGGGATCGTCCTGCGGGACATCCCCACCGGGCTCATCGACTTTCCTGCCCTGGTGAGCGGACGGCAGGTCTGGCTGTGCTGGCGACTCGGGCGAGGACCGCGTGGGCTTCTGGCACGACGCCGACGAGGGTGTCGCCGGCCGGCGACCCCTGGCGACGCTCCCGGACGAGTCGGCTCGCGCCTGACCCCGGCGTGCTCGCCGGTACACTCGGGGCATGGCGACCGTGCCTCTTCCCGGGCAGCAGGACCTCGCCCACGTTGCCCCGACCATCCGGAGGACCGCACCTGCATGAACCGCCCCCAGGCGATCCCGGCTCTCGACCCGCTGTACGCGGACATTCGGCGGCGTGACCCAGTGCGACCCGCGCTGTTGCTCGACGTTCGCGAGCTGGACGAGTTCCGGCAGGTCCGGGTGGAGGGCTGCCTGTTCATCCCGATGTCCCAACTGGGCGTCCGCCTGCAGGACATTCCGAGGGACCGGCCGATTCTCGTGATCTGCCAGTCCGGCAGCCGCTCGACGGGCGTGACGAGCTACCTGCTGCAGCAGGGGTGGGAGGACGTGGGGAACGTGGCGGGCGGCATCGACGGCTGGCAGCGCCTCGGACTCCCCGTCAGGCGAGGACCGGTCGAGCCCGGCGAGGGACAGCTCCCCGGCTGAACGCGGTTGGTCGGCCCGCAGCTCAGCTCTTGCGGCGCCGCTTCGCGATGATCTCGCGGACCCGGTCCTTGTGCGCAAACCCCCAGCCGACGAGCAGCAGCGCGATGAAGTTGACCGTGCCCACCCCTGCGGCGTTCAGATAGCCGATCTGCTGGCCGACCTCGCCGTCCAGCTTGAGGCCCGGGACCGTGGCACCCAGCACGCCCAGCTGGAAGAACGGCTCCTGCGGGGCCAGGTTGGCGCGCGCGATGCCGGCCGTCGGGCCGCCGGCCGTCTCCCCGCCCATGATGAAGGCGTGCGAACCAGAGGTGACCGCGCCGGAGCCCACCACGCCCTCGCCCAGGTCGAGCTCAGGCAGGTTGTTCCACTCCGCGATGAAGCCCCCGGCGTCGGGGGTGGCCCACCAGGTCTCTGCCTTGGGGCCGGAGGCGTCGGCGCCGCCCTGGACGTAGATCCCGCCGTTCGCGGTGAACCCTGACATGTCCGTCCGCGGGACCGGGAGGTTGATCTGCTCGATTGCCCGCCAGACATCGATGACGTTCGGGTCCTCTGCGGTGGCGTTCGGGCCCCCGCCCACCAGGCCCTGCTGCACGGTGGTCACCGGCTCGCCAGAGAGGTTCCGGCCACCGATGAGGAAGACGATGTCGCCGACATGCATCGCGACCCCGTCCATGTTCTCCTCGTACAGCGGCTGCTGGGCCACCCACGGCCCCAGCGCGCCCGAGGCGTCCTGCTGGCTCTTCCACACGCTGCGCGTGGGCGCCGTCCCGTCCGTCCCGCCCATGACCACGATCCCGTCCGCGACCGTCACCGCGCTGCCGCCGGCGCGCGGCTCGGGCAGCGCCAGAGTGTCAACGGGCTGCCACTCGCCAAGCGTCCCGTCGTTGCCCACGGTGATGCTGTAGGCGGTGGTGGTGGGGGCGCCGTCGGGCCCATATCCGCCGATGAGATAGAGCGTGCTGCCGACCACGACGGTCGCGGCGTCGGAGCGCGGCTGGGGCAGCGCCGGCCCCTCGGACCACGCGTCCAGGTTCCCGGTCCCAACGGCGTGCGAGACGTACGTCGTGGCGACCGCCGCCGTGCCGTCGCTGCCGCCGGCGTACAGATAGGTCTGGCCGATGACGGCCGTGGCGCCGTCTACGCGAGCGGCCGGCAGCTGGACGTCGGGCGGGGCCGGGTGCCACGGGAGCGTGGCGCCGACCGGCGCCGGACACGGCAGCGTCTCGTTCTCGGGCGGGCAGAAGTTGATCGGCGACCACCGCAGCAGCGTGTTCTCGGCCGTTGGCTGCGTGGCGAACGAGATCGCCAATGGCCAGAGGTCGACGGTCCGTTGCACGGTGAAGTAGTAGGCGCGGTCAGGGATGTATCCGAGGAGGGTGATGATCGTGACGAACCAGAAACCCGCCTTGACGATCGCCCAGCTCCAGCCGTCCGCATCGAACAGGCCGAAGAAGATGCGCCGAGGACGGGTCACGGGCTGCGGGGCGGGTTGGGCCATGGCGTCAGCTCCCGACCTTCAGCGTGCCAATCATGTTCGGGTGCACGGTGCACACGAACTGATAAGTCCCGGCGGCCAGCGCCGGCACCGTGTACGTCGTTGCGGCGGTGCCGGTGATGATCTCGCCCTTGAACACGCTCGTACCGCTGGCGTCCTTGATCTCGATGTTGTGCGGGATCCCCGCGTCCTGGTTGTCAAAGTCGATCTGGAACCCGGCATCGGCCGGGGCGCTGAGCTCCTTGACGTCGTAGGCGATGCCCGAGGCGACGACCTTGAGGACGGTCCCGGCAGGCGCTGACGACGCGCCGGGCGCCGACGACGCGCCGGGCGCTGAGGACGCCCCGGGCGCCGACGACGCCGCCGGAACGTTGTACTCGTCCGACCAGCAGCCCGGGAACGGCGTGGCGCCGGGCTCCGGCAGGTAGGCCGGATCCACCCAGCCCTCGAACGTGACCTCCTTGCCCGTGGCGGGATCGATCACCGGCTCGAACAGGGCCGGATCCATCACCCGGTACTCGGTGCCCTTCTCGGCCCGGATGAACGCGATGAGGTCCTCGATCTGCTTGTAGTTGAGCGGGCCTGCAGGGTTCCCGGTGTTGGACCAGATCGGCATGATGCTGGCCGGGTTGCCGCAGGCGTAGCGCCCGCCGGCCACCAGGATGTTCTCGAGGTACTCCGGGTTGAGGTGGGCGAACAGCTTGTCCTGGCGGTTCAGCTGGGGTCCCTTGCCGCCCTCGCCGTCCACGCCGTGGCATTGGGCGCAGTTCGCCTGGTAGATGTTGTAGCCACGTTCCACCGAGGTGACCTGCTGGCCCTCGAGGGCCGTGTCCAGGCGTGACTGCGTCAACCCGTTCGGCAGCCCCGTCTCATAGAAGTAGTAGCCGATCACGAACAACGCGACCACCGTCACCGCGAGGAAGCCCACCCAGCGCGCGCTGGCCGACTGGCGGACGATCTTCGCGGCACGCTCGGGTGACAGGTCGTTGCGGTGGGCAGACGGAGGCGCCGAGAAGCGCTCGGCCGGCACCGGCGCGGACGACGGCCGGGGCGCGGGGAGACGCTCCTCGGGCTGGCGGCCGGTCTGGTCGGTCATCGGACTCCTCGGTGGGCGGAGTGGCGGGTGGGAGGCGGGATCAGATGCATCCGGTGGGGGTGAGCGGCGGCTCGATCCCGGGCTGGCCGACCGCGACGGGCAGCGGGCCAAGGGTGATCTTCCCGGTGTTGATGATGAGAACCCCGTCGGGATCGACGCGGACCGCGAACCGGTCCATGCTGCGCGGCGCGGGTCCGTACTGGGCACCGGCGGCCTTGGTGCCCAGCCGGTCGTAGCGGGACCCGTGGCACGGGCATTCGAGCCAGAAGTTCTTCACGCACGGGTTGGGCTTGCAGCCCAGGTGAGGGCAGCGCTGGTACAGCGCGCGGACGTTGACGTCGGTTCCGTCGCCGGTCGGATCCTCGCCGGGGATGAACCGCTGCTGGGACGGATCCACCAGCATGACGAACGCCTTCGCGGCGGACACGTACGCAGGGAAGCCCTCGTTGATCGGCAGCGTGGAGTTTGCCGTCACGATCTCGTCCAGCGTGCCGACGCGCACGTCGCCGCCGAACTGGCCCGCGAGGTTGGGCCACAGGAAGCCGATCGTGCCGGCGCTGACCTCGAGCAGCCAGAGACCCATGCCCGCCGCGAGCGATCCCCGGAGCAGCTCCCTCCGGGAGATGCCCTGGACCTGCTCGTGTCGGAGGGCCTTGAGGGCCTCCGTGGTCAGCGCCTGGGGCTTGCTGGCCGGTTCGACCTGGTAGTTGCTCATGCGCTCGGATCCCTTCCGATCAGAGGGCGAAGTGGAGGCCCGGCGTCCCGATCGAGAAGAACTCGAGGTACGGGATGACGAACGAGTAGCCGGGGCCCCGGAAGAAGATCCCGACGAAGGTGACGAACAGCCCGAGGGCGCAGAACAGCGAGAACAGCACCACGGCCGTCTTACGGTCCGAGGGACGGACGGCCCGGATGTTGCCGCGATCGATGAACGGCATGAGCGCGGCGCCGACCAGCACGAACGTCGGCACCAGCACGCCGGCGACGGTCGGGTGGAAGTAGGCCAGCAGCTCCTGGAGGCCAAGGAAGTACCACGGCGCCTTGGCGACGGCCGGCGTGATGTTGCCGTTCGCCAGGTCCTCGAGGGGGGCGTTCATCATCAGGCCCATGAGGAGCAGGAAGACGCTCATCAGGACCGCGGCCATGAACTCGATGGCGAGCAGGTGCGGCCAGGTCATGACCGTGTCGTCGGGTTCCTTCTGGACCCGGACGACCGCATCCTGCTTCACCAGGGCCAGGAGGCGGTACGGCCGCGCCGACATGGGTACCCGCTGCTTGTCGATCTCCGTGCGCCGCGCCGGATCGACGGGCGTGACCACGCGGCCCTCGGTCGGCTGCTTGGTGTCGGTCATCAGATCAGCCTCGGCTCACAGCGGCCCGGAGATGCCGCCGTCCTTCCGGATCCGCCAGAAGTGGACGGCCAGGAAGATCGCGGCAACCAGGGGAAAGACCATGATGTGAAGCACGTAGAACCGCAGGAGGGTGTTCTGCCCCACCTCGATGCCACCGAGCAGGAGGAGCTTCGACGGCGTGTTGAACAGCGGCGCATAGCCGGCCATGTTGGTGCCGATGGTGATGGCCCAGTACGCGATCTGGTCCCACGGCAGGAGGTAGCCGGTGAAGCTGAGCATGATCGTCAGGAACAGCAGGACCACCCCGACGACCCAGTTGAACTCCCGCGGCGGCTTGTAGGCGCCGTGGTAGAAGACCCGCATCATGTGCAGGAAGACGAAGAACACCATGAGGTGGGCGGCCCACCGGTGGATGTTCCGGGTCAGCAGGCCGAACGCCACCTTGCTCTGGATGTCCAGGATGTTCGAGTACGCCTGCGTGTCGGAAGGCACGTAGAAGAACATCAGGTAGACGCCGGTGACGGTCAGCACGAGGAACAGGAAGAAGCTCAGGCCACCGAGGCAGAAGGTGTAGGCGAACTTCACCGCGTGCTGCCTGACCCGCACGGGGTGCAGGTGCAGGAACACGTTGTTCATGACCGCGTAGGCCCGCGACCGTTCGTCGTCGGGGTACGGGTTGCGGAAGATCGACCGCCAGACGGGGCTGCGCCTGATGGACTGGTCGACCCGCTCGAGGAAACTCACCTGGCTCCTCCTGCCACGCCGGCCGTCCCGGCGAGTTGGGCGTCACGATACGACTCCTTGTAGAGCCGCCCGTCGCTCGAGATCTCCTGGAGCTCGAAGCGCTCCATCGTGATGGCGTCGAAGGGGCACCGCTTGACGCACAGCGCGCAGCGGATGCATCGCTCCTCGTCGAGGATCATGGCCGCACCCTGCGACCAGCCATAGGCCTCCTCGATCTCGGGCAGCAGCCCCTCTGTCTTGAGCTGGTTCACGTCCACCATGTGGATGACGCCTTCCGGGCACACGTCGGCGCAGGCGCCACAGAGCACGCACCGGAACGGGTCGAACCAGATGTTGTAGTTGCACATGAGGCAGCGCGTGGACTCGGCCACCGCCGCGGTCGCGTCGTACCCCAGCTCCACCGGGGTGCTGAAGTTCACCGCCGGGTCCACCGACGGCATCCGGGCCGGCAGATCCACCATCGGGATGTGCTGCCGCGGCAGGACGTCGTACAGCTCGGGCATGTCGTGGCGCCAGGAGCTGGTGATCTTCACGTTCGGGGTGACGGTCACGTCCGTCCGCCCGTCCAGGTACCGGTCGATGGCGTAGGCGGCCTTCTTGCCATGCCCGGCCGACTCGATCAGGGTGGTGGGGCCGGTCACGAAGTCACCGCAGGCGAACACGCCACGGATGTTGGTGGCATAGGTCGCCGGGTCCACCTTGAGTCGTCCGCGGTTGACCTCGAAGCTCGAGTCCACCGGCAGGAAGCTGAGGTCCGCAGCCTGGGACACGGCCGGGATGACGGTGTCCGCCGGCACGACGAACTCGGAGCCCTTGATCGGCACCGGGGAGCGACGACCCGAGGCATCCGGCTCGCCCAGCCTGTTGCGGATGAACCGCACGCCGGTGAGCCTGCCGTCCTCGCCGACCAGCTCGATCGGGCTGACCAGGAAGTCCAGGGTCACGCCCTCGCGCTCGGTCTCGCCCAGCTCCTCTTCGTCCACCACCAGCTCCGACCGCGTGCGGCGGTAGGCGATGGTGACATTCTCGGCGCCGTGGCGGAGGCTGGTGCGGGAACAGTCCATCGCGGTGTAGCCGCCGCCGATGACCACCACGTTGCGGCCGACCGCCAGCTCCTGGCCCAGGTTGGCCTTCTTCATGAAGTCGATGCCGTACTGCACGCCCTCGAGGTCCGCGCCGGGCAGGTCCAGGTACACCGGGTTCATGGCGCCCGCCGTGATCGCGATCGCGTCGAAGTCTCGCTGGAGGTCCGTGAACGGGATGTCGATGCCGATGGTGGTGTCGAACACGAACGTGACGCCCAGACGCTCCACAAGGCGGACATCCATCTCGATCGCCTCGCGTGGGAGCCGGAAGGCCGGCACCCCGATCAGCATCGTGCCGCCGCCGTACGGGAGGCTGTCGTAGACCGTGACCTGGTAGCCCCGGCTCGCGAGCTCCCGGGCCACCGCGAGACCGGCCGGTCCGGCGCCCACCACGGCGACACGCTCCTCGCGCGGCGTGATCGCGGGCATGATGTCCGGAATGCCCGACGCCTCGTGCCACTCCACGAGGAACCGCTTCATGGCGCGGATCGCAAGCGGGCGGTCGATGTCGCCGCGCCGGCACGCGCGCTCGCATGGGGCCGAGCAGACGTACGAGCACATCGCCGCGACGGGGTTCGGCTCGCGGGCGAGGATGTACCCCTCCTCGAACCGCCCCTCGGCGGCCAGATTGAGGTAGCCCCGGCAGTTCGTGCCGACAGGGCACGCCTCCTGGCACTCGATGTTGCACTGGAGCCAGGACGCGTCGACCGGCTGGACGAGGAATTCCTGGGTCTGGTCGAGGGTCACGAAGGGGGTACGCCTCTTCTGCGGGGACTCGGCAGGGCGACGGGAAGCCGCCGGTGGTCTTGCCACCGACGCGTGGGAATCTACCAAGCCGAGGCCGTGCGTGCACTGCGATCGGGGGTTCGCGTGGGAGGTGGCCCGAGTCCGGGTGGTTGTTGGCGGGTGCTCCGAGAGGTCCCGTCTTCGCCGGGAGCGGGGAACGGGCGGCTGAGGTGCTGTCTTCGGGCGTCCGGAACGGTTGACGCCGACCTGTGGCGCAGCTACGCTGGCGGACGATCGGTGACCCGATCCAGGGTCCACAAGGGAGAACCCGTGAGCTCGTCCGAGATCGCCTTCCTGGCCCTCGGCCTCAGCCTCGGCGGCGCGCTCGGCGCGGCGTTCCTCGCGACCGTCCGCTCCCGACCCGACCCCCGGCGGGAGGTCCGGATCACGATCGCCCCGAACTCGATCGGGGCGCGGCGAGCCGTCACGCTCGCGGACCCGATGGCGGTCCGTGACCGCCCGTCGCCGCCAGGTTCCCCCGACGAGGGGGCCTGGTCGCACGAATTCGACACCGACCCCGGAGCCCCGGTCACCACCGGCCCTGAGGCGCCGGCCCTAGCCTCGTCGTTGCGAACACGCGTTCCATCCGCCCCGGCAAGGCTCGCCGCCACCGCCGTGGCCGTGCCTGTCATCGGCGATTGCCCAGTGACGCCGCTGGGCGGGGTCTCATCCACGATGAACGGCAACCCCTGGCGCGACACCGTGCCTGCTCCGTCGGCCCAGGCCGCGGTCGTAACGGCCGCTGCGACCGCATCGACGCAAGCCTTACGAGCGGTTGGCCCAGCGTCGGCCGCGGCCGCCGTGGGGTTCCCTATCGCCCGCGCGGATGAGCCCCGCGCGGATGAGCGCGGCGCGGATGAGCGCGGCGCGGATGAGCGCGGCGCGGATGAGCGCCGCGAACCATCCCCGGCAGCATCACCGGCAGCATCACCGGTTCCGGTCGCCCTCACCCTGGCGGTGGGCCCATGTGATCCGGCCCGGACCGCAGCCGAGGAGCGCTGCCTGGAGGCTGCGGGCGCGCGCGAGCGAGCGCATGCGGCGGCGGATGCCGCGCGCGCCGCCAGGCGGGCGCACGATGAGCTTCGCGAGCGGATCGACGAGGCCCGCGAGGCTTCGGACCCCCGTGCCGTCGCCGCGAAGAAGAGCGAGCTCCACGCGGCGTACCGGGAGGCGAGCTCGGAGGCGGGCACTCCCGACGAGGCCGAGGCGGCGGCCCGTCACTGGCTGGGCGCAATCGACCGCGCCAACACGGACTCCCGAAAAGCCCTCCTCCTCATCGAGAAGGCCACGGCCGAGCTCCACCAGCGTCTGCCTGCGCTCGAGCGGCTGGCAGCCGAGGCTGATGCCGTGAGGATCACCGCCGAGGCAGCCGAGCAGGGCTGCCGGGCCGCGCGTGAGGAGCTGGCGCGGTGCGAGGAGCTCGCCCTTGAGGCTGCCCAGCCTCATGGCGCCGAGCCGGAACCCGCCGAGACGCCGCATCCGCTCGCCGCCGCATGGCCCACGGAGCCCGACCTGGCCCCGGACAGTGTCTCACCCGAGGGCTCCGCAGCGGACCCTGCCGGACTACCGGTGATCATCCGCATGCTGCGCGGCGATCGGGCTGCGCGCGAGCGCGCTGCGGCCGCGTTCGCCGGCGACGAGCCGGCGTCGGTCGGCACGTGGAGGCTCCGCGTCGCGGCTCTCGTGGACGCGATCGGTGCACGCGCGATCGAGGCGGGGTTCCTGGACCTCCCAGACGACGATCCGTTCTGGCAGCTGTTCACCCACAGGGAGCGTCGCGAGATCGTGGGAGCGCTGTCGTCGCTCGGCTTCCGGTTCGACGGGCTCGGCGGATTCGCAGACGGCCGGGTACCCGCCGCACGTGACCTCTCGCTTGCCGTGGGCTACGCCGGCCTGGATCCCATGCGGATCCGGATCTGGCCCCGAGAGGCCGAGATCGCCGTGCTCTATGCCCGGGCGAACGTCGCCGCCGACGCATGGCTCGCCACCAGGACGGACGACCTCGCCCTCGGCTCCGTGGTGGACGCCCTCGGGCCGCAGGCCGATGGTCTCGGGGAGATCTGGAACGCCTGGGGCCGGGCCCGCGCGGTGCTGCTCGCCACCGACTGAGCGGGCTTCCCCTCAGGCCGGACCGGGCGAGGCGCCCTCCGTGTCCGGCGGGGTGTCGTGGGTAGGCCCCTCTTCATCGTCGTCCTCGATGACGATGACGCGGAACGCCTCTGCGGCCGCCACCCCGATCTGCTCGCCCTCCTCACGGGCCCACGCACGGATCCGCGGCTCCAGGCGCTCCGGATGGCGGAGCTGGCTCTTGTGCGCACGCAGGGCGTCAATCTTGCGGTCCAGGGTGCCGGTGACGTCCACCCACGCGGACGAATGGTTCGACCAGAAGAGGTACAGACGCCGGACAACGTGCGGCTCCAGCCCGTCCCGGGCGAGCCAGGGGAAGGCCATCGCGTTCCGTGCCGCCGGGTAGACGGCATCGACTGCGGCGAGGCCGGCCGTCCGGTGATCTGCGTGGTTGACCCCCCCGTCGCCGTAGAACAGGGTCTCCGGATCCACGGCCAGCACGGCGTCAGGGCGCATCGTGCGTATCTCCCGGACCAGCAGCTCGCGCATTGCGAGGTCGTTCGACACGGCCCCGTCGGGCTGATGCAGGAAGCTGACGCCCGCGTAGCCGACCACGTCCGCGGCGGCCCGCTGCTCGGCCTCCCGGAGGCATGGCCAGTTCGATCGGGTCCGCCCGCCAGTCGTCCGCGCCAGCATCGCCGCTGGTGCAGCACACCAGCCAGCCGGTTGACCCCTCGTCGATCCAGCGGGCGGCCGTGGCCGCGGGCCCGAAGTCGGCGTCGTCCGGGTGAGCGACGATGACCATGAAGCGCTCCGGGCGCCAGGCGTGCGACCGGTGGGCGTTCATCTCGGGCATCTGTGGACCTCGCGGGATAGGTTGCGGTTGCGTTGCAGCCCCGTCACCGGGACGTTCGCGGCGTGCTAGATTCGTGGTCAAGGTCTCGCTCGTCTCCCCCCACGAGCGGGACCTTCTTCATGCCCGGCTCACGCCTCGCGCGCCGCCTGCGCGGCACGGATGGCGTCCAGTACCTGCGCGGCGTGCCCGTCGGCCTTCACCTTCGGCCACGTCGCCGCGATGCGGCCGTCGGGGTCCACGAGGTAGCTGGAGCGGCCGATCCCCATGTACGTCCTGCCGTAGTTCGTCTTCTCCTGCCAGGCACCGTACGCCTCCGAGACCGCGTGGTCCACGTCGGACAGCAGGGTGAACGGCAGGCCGAACTTCGCGCGGAAGGCTGCATGGCTCCCGGATCCGTCCGGGCTGATGCCCCAGACGGCGGCGTCCAGCCCCTCGATGTCCGCGTGGAGGTCCCGGAACTGGCAGGCCTCGGTCGTGCAACCGGGCGTGTCGTCCTTCGGGTAGAAGTAGACGACGGTCCAGGAGCCGCGGCGGTCGGCCAGGCGATGGAGCGTGCCATGCTCATCGGGGAGTGCGATCTCGGGGGCCGGGTCGCCGACCGTCTGCATGCTCATGACCGGGAGGATAGCCGGGCGGGCGCGAGGGCGGACTCAACCACCAGGAGCCTGCCGGACCGGACCGTGACCGCGGCGTCCGCGCCCGTCCGGACGTTGGAGAGCCCGCGGGCCGGACCCACGGTGAGAGGCTCGTCGCGGAGCGGATAGGCAAGGCCGGCCGTGGTGATCCCGGCCACGTCACCGCCGAACGGGAGCAGCGTGATCGTCGCGCCACCAGGCCCGGGCAGGGCGCATGTCAGCGGTCGGCCAGCCGGGCCCGGAGCCTGGACCAGGAACACGCGCGAGCCTTCGTCCAGCAGGACGATCGCGGCCGGCGCCAGCGCGGGGTGCGCAAGGAGCCACAGGTTGGCGAGCGCGTGGTCCAGCCGGGAACCCCCGAACGCGCCCAGGACCGTGATCCGCGTCGCGCCCCGCTCGATCGCCACCAGCAGCGCCAGCTCCGTATCCGATTCGTCCTTGTCCGCCCGCGCGCGCCTGATGGGAGTCCCGTCGGCCTCGGCCGCCGCGAGAAGCGCCGGGTCCAGGGAGTCCAGGTCCCCGACCAGGACGTCCGGCCTCAGGCCGATCGCGTGGGCGCGAGCGAGCCCGCCATCCGCCGCAACGATGTCCGCCACCGCGGCATCCCAGCCGGGCCATGCCGCGTCCAGCGCGTCGCGGACGGGGACGTCGCCGTCGGCGATGACCAGAGCGTGGCGGTCTGGCGGCGTGGCACCGGGGCCAGGGTTCGACGGGCTGCCCATGGGCCCGATCGTACCCGGTCGCCGGCGATGGTTTCGGGCGCGCGTCGTGTAGACTCGCCGCCGTGCCGGACACCTCCTTCCCCGCTCCGATCCAGAGCGTCGTGGACGCCGCTGCCCGCAAGGGCGTGACCCTCGACGTGCACGTCTTCGCCGAGTCGACGCATACCGCGGAAGAGGCTGCCGAGGCCGTGGGCGCGGAGCTCGGCCAGATCGTCAAGTCGCTGGTCTTCGTGGCTCCGACCGATGGTGGCACCCTGGAACCGTTCCTGTGCCTCGTCTCCGGTCCCAACCGCGTGGATCTCGCCCGCCTGGCTGCTGTCACCGGCGCCCCCGACATCCGCCGCGCCAACGCCAACGAAGCGCGGGAGCTGACGGGCTTCACGATCGGCGGCATCCCGCCCATCGGTCATGGACGGGTCATGCGCGTCATCATGGATCCGGCTCTCGGGCGCTTCCAGGTCGTGTGGGCCGCAGCGGGTACGCCGACGGCCGTGTTCCCGGTCCCGCCCGCCACCCTGCGCATGCTGTCGAACGCGCATGTCGCACCGATCTGTGAGGAGCGGAGGCAGGCGGACGTCCTGGCCGAGGGATCGGGTCCCGCCCAACCTTCCGCCGCGCTGCAGGACGCCGGCGCCTGACCAGGCGCGTCCTCGCATGACGATCGAGCCGCGTCGTGCGGTGGTGTCATTCCCCGGCGGGCTGCGGGCGAGCTTCCGGTGGTCCGGCAGCGGCCAGGGGGCCGCCGTCTTCGCGCTCACCGAGCAGGGCGGGCCGCTGGTGGATCACGGCGAGGTGTCTGGACCGGACCCGGACCTCCGGTGCCGCGCCGAGGTGCGCGTGGAGACACCGACCGGCCCCTGGACCGCGCGCCTCGCGTCCACGATCAGCGACGAACCCGTGGGGCTCCTGTGGGACACCGAGGGCCTCCTCGTGATCGTGTACGGGTTCCATGCCTATGGGTTCGAGGCGCGCACGGGCGCGCTGCGGTGGAATCACCGCTCGGCTTCGCCGATCGTGGCGATCCTCGGATCGTCGCGCCTGCCGCACGTGCTCCTCCAGGCGGAGATCGAAACCTTCGCGCTGGAGGCCGACGGCGAGGTCGCGTGGCGCGTGGCCCACTCGGACGTGGTGGCTGCGGCCGAGCTGGTCGGCGGCCACCTGGTCCTCACGAGCTTCTCCGGGCAGGTCCGGGCACTCGATCCACGGACAGGGCGTGCGATCGCCTGACGACCGTCGCGGTGGAAGCACGGTGGACAACTGTCCGCGATCGGGCAGATCGGGGTGGATAAGTGGATTGACCGGACCCTGGGCCCCGCGTAGCGTTGACGGTGGCCCGAAGGTGCTGAGCGATGCTAGCGGCGGCGATGACATCAACGCCCACGCGTCGAGTAGGTTCCTTCGGGCTCTTGATTCCGTGCTGACCCTCCCCCGGGTGCACGGAGCCCCGGCGGCTGTCACCGCCGTCCGGGTGCAGGCCGCCGCGGCGGCTATCATCGCCGGGTGACCCCCCTGCTCCCGATCCTCGCCGGGATCGTCGCGCTCGCCGCCGGGTGGCTGCTCATGCGCAGGCTTGGACCTGGGGCCAGGGTCGGGCGGATCCTGGCCGCCACCCCGGTCGTCCCCGTGGCCCGCGCGATCGAGCTGGCGGAGCAGGGCGCTCGCCGGTACGTCGCCGTGGGCGGCCGGATCGGCTCCGCCCAGGAGTTCGAGGACGAGTCCGGGCGGCCATTGGTCTTCCGGCGCACGCGGCTGGAGCTGCACCGGGGATCGGGATGGACGGCTGTCGAGGACCGCCGGGAGGTCGTGCCGTTCGAGATTGCGGGCGGCCTGGAGGCGATGGCAGTCGACGCCGATGCCCTGGGCGAGGGACTGGTCGTGATGACGCGCGAGTCCGAGGGCACCGCGGGGGAGATCCCGGACCGCGTGCCGCCCGGCACGGACCCGGCGACGCCGGTTCGCCTCCGAGTGGAGCACCTGAGCTCCGTCGATCACGCGCTGGTCCTGGGCGTGCCGTCCATCGACCCCGAGCGCGGCCCCATCCTGCGGCCCGGCCTCGGTCGGCCGCTCGTGCTCACGACGCTCGAGCCGGCGGAGGCGATGCGCCTCCTGGCGGGCGGGCGTCGGGGCACCACGATCGCGATCTCCGCACTCCTCGCCGGGGGCTCGCTGATGATGATCGCCGGCCTGCTCTGGGCCGTCGTGGACGCGGTGGCCTGACGTGAGCGGGGGGCGTCGCCCGTGGGCTGGCATGCGACGGTTGATGCCGGCGGCACGTCGCCGGACCGCGGTCATCGTCGCGGTCCTCGGTCTTGCCTCAGTGCTCGTCTCCGGGCTCGTCCTCCCCCTGTTCGGATCCGCCGCCATCGCTCTCGCCGGATCGCCGGCGCCGACGGCCGCCGCTGGCGGCGATCCGCGGAGCAGCGGCCAGGGTCCGGGCCTGGTGGGCGATCCGGTGGCGGCAATCGTGCTGGTCGCCGGGATCGCCGTCGCAAGCCTCGTGGTCTCGCTCCTCTACGTCCGATTGACGGACGGCCCCCGCGAGTCGCGCCCCAGCAGCTGATGCCTGGCGGGGCGAAGCCGCCGGGGCACCGTGATCGGGTTGCCGGGTCGCGTCATCCACCTGGATGAGAACATTGACCTATTGGCAACTCCTGTGAAGTCGTGGAACCTTCGGTGCACCCATCATGCTTCCCAAATCCTCCATGCTTCCACCGACCACCAGGGCCCCTCGCCCCGGGGATGCGACGCTCTCGGTCATGAAGGCGGCGCGCGTTCTCGGCGTGCACCCGAACACGGTCAGGGCGTGGAGCGACGCGGGCCGACTTCGCTACTACCGGATCAACGACCGCGGCGATCGGCGGTACCGCCAGGCCGACCTCCAGCGGTTCCTGACGGCCGCCACGGTCGGCGCGCAGGTCCCCGAGGCGGGGCAGGCGCCGTCCAGGGGGTCTCGCCGGGGCGCCCCGGCCGCCACGATGCTCACGGACTCTCCCGCGGGCCTCGACCTGCTGGCCGATCTGGCCGAAATCGCGTCGTTCCCGTCCGGGCTGGACCCAGCCCTGGACGAGGCCTGCAGGCACATCCGCCAGGCCACGGGCGCGGCGCTGGTCGGGATCTGGGAGCGGCGGCCCGGAGGGTTGGTGCCGCGTTCGACGGACGTCGAGGGTGCCGGCATAACCGCGATCCGGACCGTGAGGCCCGGTCGCAACCTGCTCACGCTCGCCCTCGAGTCACCCACCCCGATCCACGCTCGACCCGGTACCGAGGGCCCCGCGCCCGTGCTGGGCATGGGCACGGACGAACTGGTCATCCGGATCCCCGGTGGCGAGGCGGCGTGGGGCGTGCTCGTCCTGGCCGGTGCCATGCAGCTGGGCGACGACGACGGTCATCGGCTGGCCGGGGCGATCGCGCGGACCCTCGGGGTCCTGGTCCGCGGCGCGACCGCAGCCGAGCAGGCGTCGGGACGGCTCCGCCGTTCGGAGGCTCTGCGCCGGGTCGCCACGGACCTCGCGTCGAGGCTGGACGTGGGCGACGTCGTCCGGGACCTCGCCGATCACGCCCGCGTCCTGTTCGGCGCGGACCACGTCGCCGTGATCCTGCGGGACCCCGAGGGCCGCGTCTCGTCGCCCGGGAGCGTCGGGTTCTCGGAGTCCTTTCTGGAGCTCGCCCGCGGTGTCGAGGAGGCCCGTTACGGCCAGCGGGAGATCCCCGCACGCCGCCCGGTCGTGCTGCTTGGCGCGGAGGCCGCGCGGCGCGGTGGCCCGGTGCGTGCAGCGGCACTCCAGGAGGGCGTGGAATCGCTGGTCGCGGCACCGCTGGTGGACGGCAATGAACTCCACGGCATGCTGTACCTCGGACATGTGCGGACCCACCGCTGGGGCGAGGTGGACATCGACGCGGCGGAGGCTCTGGCGAGCGACGCGGCTGTCGCGGTGAGGTCTGCCCGTACCTTCGGGCGGATGGCTGCGTGGGCGGCCCAGCTCCAGTCGATCCAGCGTCTCGGAGGGCGGCTCTCGGGCCTCAACGAGGTCGGCGCGATCGGTCACACCATCGCAACCGAGCTCCGGCAGCTCATCGACTACGAGAACGTCCGCGTCTACCGGGTCCGCGACCAGGACCTGGTCCCCGTCGCGATGCTGGGTCACGGCGACCTCTACTCCGACGAGAAGGCCGAAAGCCTGGTCGTCGCCGTGGGCGAGGGGATCACGGGATGGGTCGCCCGCTTCCGCGTGCCGCAGCTGGTGGACGACACGGCCAACGACCCCAGGGCAATCACGATCCCCGGCACGGACGCGGACGCCGACGAATCGATGCTCCTGGCGCCGATGGTCCACGAGGGCGTGTGCCTCGGCGTGGTCGTGCTGTCCAGGCAGGGTCTCCGCCAGTTCACCGAGGACGACCTCCGGCTGCTGGTGATCTACGCCTCGTTCGCCGGCCAGGCCATGGCCAACGCCGACTCCACGGCACGGCTACGCGAGCAGTCCAGTGCCCTGGAGCGCCGGCTCCGCGCCCAGCGCGAGCTCCTGAGGACGACTGAGTCGATCCTGACCACGCTCGACCAGCGAGCGGTGCTGGAGCAGATCACGGACCGGCTGGGCTCGCTCATCCAGTGCGACAACATCGCGATCGAGGTGGTGGAGCGGCCCACCGGCCTGCTCGTGCCGCTGACCGCGCGCGGCATCCACGCAGACGAGTACCTGGTGCCGTGGGAGCCGGGCGAGGTGGGCGTCGCCACGTGGGTCGTGGACCACAACGAGCCCGTCCTGATCGAGGATGAGCGGACCGACCCTCGCGTGAACCACTTCCGGGCCACGGGAGAGATCGATGGGAGCCTGATCGTCGTCCCGCTCCTCGGACCATCCGGGGCCGTCGGCGTCCTCACCCTGGAGCGCCTCGGGACGGCCGTCCGGTTTGACGAGGAGGAGTTCGAGCTCGTCAAGCTGTTCGCGGCGCAGGTGTCCATCGCGCTGCGCAACGCGGAGATCTTCCACGCGGCCGAGGTCCGGGCCCGCACCGACAACCTCACGGGGCTGCTCAATCACGGCACCTTCAAGGACTGGCTGGCGCGGAGCGTCGCGTCCCGCGAGCCGTTCGGCCTCGTGATGATCGACCTGGACGAGTTCAGCGCCGTCAACAACTCCCTGGGACACCAGGCGGGCGACCGGCTGCTGCGCGAGATCGCGACGGCGATCCTGGGCACCGCGCGCGACACCGACGCCGTGTTCCGGTACGGCGGCGACGAGTTCGTCGTCATCCTGCCGCGCAGCGATGCCGCGGGGCTCGCGTCGATCGCCGAGCGCGTCGCGGTGGCGGTCGCGGCGGCGGGCGGGCCCGGGACCCCGTGGGCCGCCGAGGGGATACACATCGCCGCGTCCATCGGCACGGCCTCCTTCCCGGGCGATGGCCTCGACGCCGAGCAGGTGCTGCTCGCCGCCGACCGCGCCTGCTTCGTGGCCAAGCGCCGGGGTCGCGGGCGCGTGGCGACGGCCGAGGAAGGCCTGGCCCTCGCGGCAGAGTTCACCCTGTCAGAGCCGACCCCGGTCGATCCCCCGACGGCGGTCCCTGCCTGACGATGATCGCGAGAGTTCGCGGTGCGTCAGACTCGGGCCCATGGAGGCTTGCGTGCACCCGCTGAGGCTGCGCTCTCGACGTCATCCGGCCGCCATCGGGCTCCTGGTGCTTGCCTGCCTGGTGGCGCTCGGCGGATGCCTGCCCGCGTCCGTGCGGCCCACGCCCGAACCGACGCCGACTCCAACACCAGTGCCCACGCTCGAACCGACGCCAACCCCCACGCCCGGACCCCCCACCCCCACGCCCGAACCGACGTTCCTGGCCTACACGGTCGTCCGCGGCGACACCCTGGTGGGGATCGCGCGGAAGCATCAGACCGACGGGCGGAGCATCGCCTACTGGAACCGGGCGACGTATCCCACGCTGGACCCGGAATCTGCGGGGTACCGGCCGGACCTGCTCCAGGCCGGCTGGGTGCTGCAGATCCTTCCCGGCCGGGAGTACGTGCCCCCGTTCGACGATGGGGAGAGTGGCGAGGAGGTTACGCCGGCGCCGAGCGACGATGAGGAGTACGAGCCCGAGAGCCCGCTCCCGGACGAGAGCTCCGGGGCCTGACTCGGGGTCAGGCGCCGGACCGGGGCCGGAGCCGGGGCCGAGTATCCTTCCGCGCATGTCGCCTGCCGCCGGGCCTGTGCCCCGGGTCGTCGTCACGCTCATGGACGCCGCCAGCCAGGCGGAGCCCGCGATCGCCGTCCGCAAGAACGCGCTGTACGTGGACTCGATGGCACGTCATGGTGCCGCGGTGATCGCGCTCGATCCGGCATCGTCCGCATCGGAGCGCGCGGCAGCGTTCGCGACGATGGATGGGCTCCTGCTGACCGGCGGCGCGGACATCGAGCCCGGGCGCTACGGGGCCGCGAACCTGGGCTCTGTGGGCATGATGCCGAACCGGGACGAGCTGGAGGCAGCCGCCTGGGCCTCCGCGGACGCGCGCGGCATCCCGGTCCTTGGCATCTGCCGCGGCCTCCAGGCGATGAACATCTTCGGAGGCGGCTCGCTCCTGCAGCACGTGGACGGGCACGTGGGTCACGGCTGGGGGCACGGCCCGGCGCTCACCCACCCGCTTCGGCTGGTCCCGGGGACGCGGCTGGCGCGGATCCTGTCTCCGTCCGGCGTGGGCGGCAACGTCCTGACCGTGAACAGCTACCACCACCAGGCGGTCCGGGCGGCGGACCTGTCTCCGCGCTACGTGCCGGCAGCGTGGTCGCCCAGCCCGGCCGGGGATCTCGTCGAGGCGTTCGAGAACCGGGAGGGTCCCTTCCGGATGGCCGTGCAATGCCATCCCGAGCGAGTGGAGTCCACGCCCAGGGCTTTCGAGCGGCTGTTCTCGTTCTTCGTCGACGCGTGCCGAGGTCCGCTGCTCGACCGCTGATCGACCCACGCCGCGGGGCCGTGCGACCCGGACGGGACGTTCAGACCTGCAGCCGCCCCGCCTCGATGATCCGGTTCAGGAACTGGCGCGTCCGCGCCTCCCGGGGCTGCTCGAAGATCTGTTGCGGAGTCCCCTGCTCCAGGATCCGGCCAGCATCCAGGAAGCAGACCCTGTTCGCGATGTCCCGGGCAAAGGCCATCTCATGGGTGGCGATCAGCATCGTCATGCCGCCGGCCGCCAGTTCCCGGATCACGTTGAGGACCTCCGCGACCAGCTCCGGGTCCAGGGCCGACGTGACCTCGTCCAGGAGGAGGAGATCCGGCTGCATCGCGAGGGCCCGCACGATGGCCACACGCTGCTGCTGCCCGCCGGAGAGCCGGTCCGGGAACTCGTCGGCCTTCTCGGCGAGGCCGAAGCGCTCCAGCAGCGCCCGCGCGTCGAGATCCGCGTCGGCGGCCGGCCGCCGCAGAACCTTCCGCGGCGCGAGCGTGACGTTGTCCAGCACGCTCATGTGCGGGAACAGGTTGAACGCCTGAAACACGATGCCGATCCGCCGGCGGATCAGGTCGACCTTCACGCCGCGCGCGGTGATCTCGGCGCCATCGATAAGGATGCGGCCCTCGTCGATCGGCTCGATCAGGTTGATGCAGCGCAGGAGCGTGGACTTGCCGCTCCCCGAGGCACCGATGAGCGCGATGACCTCGTGCTCGGCAACCTCGAGGTCGATGCCGCGGAGAACCTCGAGGTCACCGAACGACTTGTGCAGGCCATGGATGGAGAGGGCGGAGGTCGTCATCGTGCGCCGGCCGCGCCGCGCTTCCGGTCACGCTGGACGAGCCAGTCCGTGAGCCGTGCCAGCGGAATCGTCACCACGATGAACACCAGCGCGGTCGCCACATACGGCGTGAAGTTGAAGGTCGCGGCGGCCTTGATCTGCGACGCCCTGAAGATCTCCACCACGCCGATGTAGGACACGAGCACCGTGTCCTTCTGGAGCCCGATGAAGTCGTTGAGAAGCGGCGGGATCACCCGGCGCACGGCCTGCGGGATGATCACGTGGCGCAGCGTCTGGAGCCGCGACAGGCCCAGGGACCGGGCGGCCGCCTCCTGGCTGGGATGGATGGAGTCGATACCGGCGCGATAGACCTCGGACACGTAGGCCGAGTAGATCAGCGTCAGCGCGACGACCGCCCAGGGGAAGCCCGTCGGGGTGCCCTTGATCCCGAGGCCGGGGATCCCGAAACCCAGGATGTAGATGACGAGGATCCCCGGCACGGCCCGAAACACGTCGACGTAGACGGTCGACAGGAAGCGGATCGGGAAGAAGACAGGCCCACGCAGGCTCCGCAGGACCGCGAGCACCAGGCCGAAGGTCAGGATCAGGACCTCGGCAATCAGGAACAGCTGGATGTTGACGACGAAGAACCGGAGGATCGAGCGATCCCAGACGAACTCACCGCCGATGAGGCCGAACGCCTCCGCGAAGTACCGGGGCGAGAGGAACTTCTCGCGGACCTGCTCCCAGCCGGGTGCGTTGACGATGACCCAGCCGAGGACGCCGAAGAACACGACCGTGCTGACGATGGTGATCGTCAGCGACCGCAGTGTGCCCTCGTCGCGGGCCCGCGACAGCCTCGCCCGCCGCGGCATCCGGGTGCGGGTGCCGCGATCGGACGGGCCGCCGCTCAGGCCCATGTGCCAGGACCCGTCTCCGCCTAGGGCTGGAACGCCGGGACGCTGTCCTGGAACGGGAGCCACTGGGTGACGAGCCCCGCGAAGGTGCCATCCGCGTTGAGCGCCATGATCGCCGCGTTCACGCACGGGGTCAGGGCGCTGTCCTTCTCGAGGACCAACGAGAAGTACTCGGCAGTGCCGGTGTCGAACTTGCCCACGGCGACCGCGTTGTCCACCTGGACGTTGGTGACGAAATCGGCCGTCGGAAGGTCGACCACGAGCCCGTCGATCTGACCCGACTTGAGCGCCTCGATCGCAAGATCGTTGGTGTCGAAGACCTGCGGCTCGTTGGTCGGCTTGATCGTGTTGACGATCGTGTCGTAGCTGGTCGTGCCGACCTGGGCGCCGAACGTGTACCCGGCGAGATCGGCGATCGAGGTCACCTTTGCGAGCGGGCTGTCCTTGAGAGCGACGATGGACTGGAGGACCGTGTAGTAGCCCTCGGACAGGTCGGCCGCCTCGGCCCGTTCGGGCTTGTACGAGACCTGGGTGATGTAGAAGTCGAAGTCCTTGGCGCCGGGGGCGAACGAGTTCGTGAACGGGACGACGGTCCAGGTCACGTTGTCCCTGGCGATGCCGAGCTTGTCCGCGATCGCGTAGGCGACGGCGCTCTCGAAGCCCTCGCCGGTCGTCGGGTCACCGGTGTAGTCCGAGTCCTCCCACGGCGCGGTGTTGCCGCCCTCGCGATGGGCGAAGTACGGCGGGTAGGCCGGGTTGTCGGCGCCGATGGTGAGAGTGCCGGCGGTCTTGAGCGCGAGGTTCTCCGGCGCGCAGGCGTCCGCCGTGGGGGCGCCGCCGTGGGGGCGGCGCGTGGGCGCCGTGCTGGGCCGGGCGTGGCCGCCTCGGTCGGTGACGGGCGTCGGCGATGGCCGCGGTGCAGGCCGCGGCGAATGCGGCGACGAGGGCGAGGGCGGTGATGCCCTTCAGGGTGCGCATGGGTGTTCGTTCTCCTCAGCATTTCGTTCCGGCGGAAGTGTACCGGGAGGCGGGTTGCGCCTCGGACCTCCGGAGCGCCGCCGGACACGCCGAAGCGACGCCGGGAGGAGGATCGGCGTCGCTTCGGAGGGCTGACCGGAGGCGGGGGGAGGAGGGAGTCCACCGCCACCGGTGTGGTGTTCGGTTGTGGGCACTGCAACGTGGTGCAGTGGGGCAATGATGAGGCGAGATGGTCCCGGGCGCCCATGACCCAGGGGTCCCGCCGGACCGGGTACTTTGCGGGTGAGTAGACTCGGTCTCGTGCGTGTACGGACGATCGAGCTGCGGATCCTGGCGGTGGCGCTGACCGGCCTCTGGCTGGCGGCGTTCGGGCTGATCCTGGGCGGCTACCGCCCGGGTGGTCCCATGGACGCCCTGGTGGGCGTCGCGGCGGCCGGCCCAATGCTCATCGCCATCGCGGCCCTGATCTGGCCACCGGTCGCCCGTGGTGGCCGCGCCTTCGCCGCCCTCGCGTGGCTTGCCATCGGCACGATGCTCCTGCTCGTCCCGTCCCTGGGCGGGCTCGTGGGCCAGCTCACCGGCCAGGGCCCACAGACGCTGATGCCCTCCCTGGAGGCTGCCTACCCGTGGCTCGTCGCGCTGATCGCAACTGGGCTCTTTGCCGGGCTTGGGCTGGCCCGTCGACGCCTGGGCGACAACGCGCTCCGACGCCGGCGCCTCGTGCTGGGCACCGCGCTGGGCGTTGCCATGGTCCTTGCCGCCGGCAGCGTCTTCTCAGCCGTGGCGATCGTCAACGAGCTCGCCCTGGGCAATCGCGTCTCGATCGCCTCGAGATTCGGGCCCACGGACCCGGATCTGGAGCCGCCGCCCTGCAACGGCGTGATCCTCTACGGCACCACGGCCGTCATCGAGCTGCGGATGGACTCCTCCCAGGACGACACGTTCGCGGGACAGGTGGCCATCCGCGGCGTCCGGAGCGGCACGGACGTCCGGTGGAGCGGGTTCGCGGCGTCGCCGCTCACCCTTGGCCAGCACGGCATCGCGCGCATCTCCGACCGGACCTGGGAGCTGGTGCCCGGCCACCCGTGGGCCGTAGCCGGGGCCGGCCGTGGTCTCGGCGTGGATCTCGATCGGACGCTGCTCCTCGCCGCCCTGACCCCCGCCAACCGGTCCGTCGCCGAGGATCGCGGGATCGCGTTCATCGAGGGAGCCCGCGCCCGGACCTGCCGGATCGCGGCCGACGGCACGATGATCCGTGACGCGCTGCCGCAGGTCGAGCTGCTGGTCGGTCAGACCGACCTCTCCCGGTGGCGCGGCCATGTGGACTTCTGGGTCTTTGCCGACGGCCAGCTTGGCCAGGTGGACGGGCAGATCTCCGGGCCGGCGCTCGACCTCGCGGAGGACGCGGTCCTCGCGAGCCTCCGGTTCAGGATGATCGCGGTGGACCGCGGGCTGCCCATCACCGTGGTTCCACCCACGCGATGACGAGGAGGGACGTCGCATGACTTACGACCGTACGGACCAGTACCCGCCGGACGGCGATCGCCTGGAGGGCAAGCGAGACCGGCTGGCCCGGCTGCTCAGCGTGCTCCGCGTGCTCCAGGGTCACGGCGAGACCGGCGTCAGGCCGGCCGAGATCGCCCGCCGTACGAACATGTCCGTGCGGAGCGTGTATCGGGACCTGCACGCGCTCGAGGACGAGATGCAGATCCCGCTCTGGAGCGAGAGTGGCCGGTGGGGCGTGGAGAAGGGGGCGTTCCTGCCGCCGCTGCGCCTCACGCTGCCCGAGGCGATGGCCGTGTTCCTGGCGGCCCGCCTGGTGACGCGCTATGCCGACAAGTACGACCCCAACCTCTCGTCCGCGTTCACCAAGCTGGAGGACGGGCTGCCCGACGCCCTCCGGGAGCACGTGGAGCGGACGCTGGGTGACCTCTCCAGCCGGCCGGTGGACGATGGATTCAACCGCCACGTGGAGGACCTGACCCGGGCCTGGGCCGAACGGCGGGTCGTCCGCTTCCGCTATGCGCCCGCGGCCTATGACGGCGGAGAGAAGGAGCCAAGCTGGCGCGAGGTGCGGCCCTACCTGCTGGAGCCGTCGCTCCAGACGCACGCCCTGTACCTGATCGGCCACGACGAGACCCGGGAGGCGATCCGGACCTTCAAGGTGGAGCGGATCCTGGACCTGACGATCCTGCCGCGGACCTTCGAGGGGCCACCCCCGACCATCGGCGACACGCTCCGGCGCGCGTGGGACATCATCGCGGACCAGCCGCAGGCCGAGGTCGTCCTGCGGTTCGCGCCGTCCGTCGCCGCCCGCGTCCAGGAGGCGACCTGGCACCCGAGCCAGGTCGTGGGCGTGGCCCCGGACGGGTCGATCGAGTGGCGTGCCACCGTTTCCGGGACGGTGGAGATCCGCCTCTGGATCCTGTCCTGGGGCGACGACGTGGAGGTGCTGGCGCCCGCCGCGCTGCGTGCCGACGTGGCCGCGACGCACGCCCGGGCGGCCGCGCGGTACCCGACGCCCTGAGGCGTCCGAGGACGGGTCTGGTGGGGTTTGGTAGGGTTGGGGTGCCGCGCCGCCAACCCCGCATGCGCGTCTGAGCGGAGAACTTGTTATCGCTGCCGTCGCCATCCCCCACGTCCCCGGCGCCCCGAGCGCCCCCCGCCGCCGCCCGCGCCGCCGCGCGGCCGCCATCCTCGCCGCGTCCCTCGCCCTGCTGATGATGCTGGGCAGCCTGCCCGGCCCCGGCCGCAGCCGCGACGACGACCTCCACTGCAAGCGCCATGAGCGCCAAGGTGCTCAGCTGGCTCAACCGGGATCGCGCGGCCCGGGGCCTCGTCCCGCTCCGCAGCTGGTCGAAGCTGACGTCTGTCGCCGCGGACCGCGCGGCCAGGATGGTCGCCACCAACACCCTGTCGCACGCTGCCGCCGGCGGCAACGTGGGGAGCGCGCTCACCGCCCGCGGCGTCCAGTGGTATCGCTACGGCGAGATCATCGGCGCCAGCACGTACCCGTGGGGCACCGGCGCGGCGGCCAACATCTACTCCCTCTGGAAGGGCAGCCCAACCCACCGCTCGATCATGTTCAGCTCCAAGTTCAACTACGTGGGCATCAGCTTCGCCTACCGGACGGCCTCGCAGACAACCTATGCCTCGGTGGTGTTCTCGGAGTCGAAGGACCACACGGCCCCGACCGCACGGAACGTCTCGCTGACCAGGAGCGGCACGACGATCCGGTTCGCCTGGACCGGTGCCGACCGCAGGCTCCAGACGCACACGGCCGGCCTGCGATCGTTCGATGTCCAGTATCGGGTGGGAAACGGGACGTGGCGCACGATCAGGAACGACACGACGGCCAGGGCGCTGACCCTGTACCGGCGGGCGCACGGGCACTGGTACTCGTTCCGCGTCCAGTCGGCCGACCGGCGCGGTAACCTCTCGACGTGGACGAGCACGAGGAGGATCTGGGTGCCGTAGCGGCCGACACGGCCGACACGGCCGATCGCACCGGACGCCGCCTGCTCTTCGCCGCCGTCAACCTCATCAGCGACCCGATCCACGGGTACGTGGAGCTATCCAAGCGCCTCTCCCCGGCGGAAGCGCGCGCGGCCGGGCTCCACGTGGAGGACGCGGCCGAGGACGACCTCCTCGATACGGCCTGGGTCCAGCGCCTGCGCCGGATCAGCCAGCTCCAGAGCGCCCGTTGGGTCTTCCCCACCGCGGAGCACTCCAGGTTCACCCACGGCCTGGGCGTGATGCACGAGGCGGGCCTTTGGGCGCGCTCGCTCTACCCCACCCTCCGGGCCGCCCTTCCCGCCCTGGCGCCAGGGGAGGCCGTCCCGTCCGAGGGCCTCGTCACCGAGACGCTGCGGATCGCCGGGCTCCTCCACGACGTGGGGCACGGCCCGTTCGCCCACTTCTTCGACGACCAGTTCCTGGCCGGCTTCCCGGCTCCAGTTGATCCGCGGCGGCCGGGCGCCAAGACGCTCTCCCACGAGGACCTCTCGCAACTTGTCATCGAACGGGAGCTGGGGCCGCTGATCCGCTCGCTGCGGCGGGCGCCGGGTGCGGTGGCGGAGCGGGACCGGTTCGCGGACGGCGAGGCGATCGATCCGCGCTGGGTCTCGTTCCTCATCTCCAAGCCCCCGCTGGTGGACGCGTCCATGCCCGGCTGGGTCCGGACGCTCCAGCCGCTCCTGTCCGGCGTGTTCACCGTGGACAACCTGGACTACGTGCGCCGGGACGCCTATCTCACCGGCGTGTCGATGGGCCCGGTGGACGCGGAGCGCCTCCGCCGCTACACGTTCGTGTCGGAGCGCGGGCTGACGCTCTACGAGTCCGGCGTCGGGGCGCTGGAGATGTTCCTCACGGCGCGGCTGTTCATGTACCAGCACGTGTACCTGCACCGGACGGTGCGGGCGATCGACCTGGACCTGGCCGAGGTCTTCGCGCCGTCCATCAGGGCGGTGTTCGGTGACGGGTCGCCGGCGGAGCGGCTTTCCGCGTTCGCGGACCTGGACGAGTACGCGCTCCTGCATCAGGCCGCGCTGTGGGCCCGCGGCGAGCACCTCTCCGCGGCGCCGGTCGCCGGAGACGGATGCGTCACGACCGAGGTCGCCGACGGCTGGCGGGCCATCCTGCTCCGCCGCCCTCGCTGGCGCGCCGAGCGCGAGGTTCACGCGGAGACGGCGTCCGTCGTGCCGGAGTGGCCGCCGGCCCTGCTGGCGGAGCTCGGCGAGGCCGAGCCCGGGCGCGTCGTGGTGGACCTCACGGGCGTTGACGCGCGACCGGGTGCCGACAAGCCCGCGACCCTGGTCATCGAGCGACGGGACGGCGGCGCGGGTCCATCCCTGGCGGAGGCGCTCGGACGGCTGCCGGCGTGGTCCCTCGTCGGGCGGCGGTACCGGCGGATCGACGCTAGCGGCTTCCGGCCGTTGCGTCCGGCACGGACGCGGGCGTGGGCGCAGATCCGGATGGAGTCGGCTTCGGAGTCTTCGGCGCGTTGATGCCGGGTTTCGGCGGCAGGATCAGCAGCGGGTCGATCCGGGCGATCTCCGCCTTCGGCACCTTCATCCGCTTCACCACGTCCGCACGGATCGCCATGGTGTCCTGCTCCCAGGGCGAGAACAGGCCGTAGTGGAGGTGGCAGCCCGAGGCGCGGCCGGTGGCGCCTTCGTAGCCGAGGAGCTGGCCTGCCTCAACCTGCTGGCCGCTCTTGACCGTGACCTTGCCGAAGTGGGCGTAGACGCTGCGGTAGCCGTTCCCGTCGTCGATGACGACCACGATGGGCAGCGTCTTCCAGAGGTTCTTCTGCTCCAGGCGCTTCAGGTACGGACCAAGGTCGCCGACCCAGCCCATGTAGTCGTCGAAGTGGCGGCCGGCCGTGAGCACCGTGCCGGAGTGCGCGGCGAGCACCCGGTCGCCGCAGAACGTGGCGAGGTCCACGCCATCGTGAAAGCGCTCGCCGTTCACCCAGCGGGAGCCCCAGACCGTTGGGCCGAAGGGGAGCGTGAGGCGTGGGTGGGCGATGGGCCAGGAATAGCCCACCAGGTCCGCCATCGGGGGTGCCGTGGGGGCCTCACTCTCGATGGGCAATGAGGGCGACGCTCCAGGTGACGGCGCGGCCACCGCCCCCGGAACGCCGGCCGAGGGGACCTGCGGCTGCGCGGGCGCGGGCTCCTGGCCGATGACGGCGGCACCGTCACTGCCCACGAGGTCCAGCACCTGTCCGGTGGGCCCTGGGGCCGGCAACGCCAGCAGAACGGCAAGCGCGCCCAGAAACGCGACCGCCGTCAGGCGCCCGTGGGGGCGTCGACGTGGCCTGTCGTCCAGGTACAGCGCGTCATGGGGCACCGGCGGAGTGTGCCGCAACCAAGTGCGGGCGGCAAGCCGAACGGCGCATGACTGCTGTGGGACACCGCCGTGGGGCCCCGTCGCTCGGTGGCGGTATCATTCGCGGGCCGCGCGCCCGTAGCTCAGTGGACCAGAGCATCGGTCTTCGGAACCGAGTGTCGGGGGTTCGAATCCCTCCGGGCGCGCCATGTCATGAGTCGCGACATCGGTGACACATGAGTCGCGACATAGGCGACACCTGTGGTCATCCGGTCATCGGGGACCCCGGCCATCGGCCGGGGTCTCGTCGCATGTTGCGCCAGTACCCCTTGTCGGGCTCGATCCGGTGGCTCGAGAGGACCTCACCGGTGTCGAGGGCGACGACCGTGACCTCGCGCTCGTCGACGATGGCGAGGACCCGGCGACCGGCGTGGGCCGCGCCGATCCGCAGGTGGTGCATCCGTCCGGCCCGCCGCAGGCTGATCGCGCCCTTCTTGTCGGTGGTGTCGTACCGGAGCCGGAAGTGGCCCCGACCCACGGGGGCCGAGGGCAGCGCCTTCGGCGTCGCCCGGTACGCCTCGCCCGGGGTCCGGCGGCCGATCGCCCGGTGCGGCCGCTGCTCGTTGTAGGCGAGGCGGAAGGCGTCGAGCTGGGCCTGCAGCTCGTCCAGATCCCGAGCCGCCGGCTGCCGTCCCAGCCAGCGCTTGAGGGTCTGGTGGAAGCGCTCGATCTTGCCCTGGGTCTGGGGGTGGCCGGGCGTGCCGTTCTTCTGGCGGATGCCGAGGTACGCGAGCAGGTGCTCCAGGCCGTTGCGCCCGCCGGTGAAGCGCGCCGTGTACACCGTCCCGTTGTCGGTGAGCGTGGCGGCTGGCCAGCCCCAGACGTCGCCGGCCGCGGTGAACGTGGCCACCACGTCGTCGCCGCCGACCCGCCGGAACACGGTGCAGCCCAGCAGGTACCGCGAGTGGTCGTCGAGCCAGGAGCAGATCTCCACCCCGCTCCCGTCCGCGAGGCGCCAGTGGGTGAAGTCCGACTGCCACACCCCGTTGGGCGCGGCGGCCTCGAAGCGGATCCAGGAGCTCCTGGGCCGCTTGTGCGGCTGGGGGACGACGAGCCCGGCGGCATGGAGGATCCGGCGGATGGTGGACACCGCCGGGACCGGCAGGCCCTCGCGCCCGAGGTGCCAGGCGATGGTGGCGGGTCCGGCGTCGAGTCCGCTCGCGGCGAGCTCCGTCCGGAGGGCGACGATCCGGCCGCGGACGTCGTCGGATGTTCCCTGCGGGCTGGTGTGCGGCCGCCGGGACCGCGGCTCCAGATCGTCAAGGCCGCCGGCACGGTACCGCCGCAGGAGACGGTGCAGGTGCCCGCGGCTGATCCCGTACTCCTCCGCTGCGGCGGTGACGGACAGCTGCGATGAGACGACCTTGAGGACGGCCACCCGGTGCTTCGACATGCCCCGGACTGTCACGCATGTCCCGACTCAGGTGTGCCCTATCAGGTGTCACCTATGTCGTGAACTCAGACACCTCCGGGCGCGCCAGAACCGCGCGACCTACGTCGCCAGGCGGATCCTGCGGGCGTCACGCGGAGTGAGATCCCAGAAGGCCGGCGCACGGCGCTGCAGACGGCCCGCCCGCCGCAGGGTCATGGCGCCCTTGCTGTCGGTGGTGTCGTAGCGGAGGCGGAAGTGGCCCCGCGAGGCGGGTCCCGACGGCAGCGCCTTCGGTGTCGCCCGGTACGCCTCGCCGGGTGTCCGCCTCTCGATCGCCCGGTGCGGCCGGTGCTCGTTGTAGACCTCGCGGAAGGCGTCGAGCCGGTCCTGCAGCGCCGCGATGCTGGTGGTCGCGGGCTGCCGCTCCAGCCAGCGCGGGCCTTCGCCGATGCCATGGGGTTCGGTCCGGGCCGAACGTGGTGCGGGTCCGAACGGCCCTTGCGAGCCTGGCGGCGGCGGACGAGATTTGAGATGGTGGCAACCGATCCATCCTGTCGCGGTCCCGCCGCCCATTCGTGCGCGAAGCGAGTCGCCCATGCCGACGTGCACCAAATGTGGGGGGTGGAGTCCGCCGAGCGCCGCTCTCGTCGTGTGCTCGATCTGTGGCGGTGCGCTCGGACCGACTCCGAAGCGGGCGCCGGTGCCCGCTGATCAGATCCGGCGACGCGGTCTGGAGCTGCCTTCGGACGAAGAGATCGCCGAGACGCACGCGGAGTGGGCCCGCATCGCGGTGCTGCCACTCTCGCAACGCCCGAAAGGCCAGCGAAGACCACAGACGAACGACATCTTCGCCCTCTTCTTCGTCGCATTTCCGATCGCCGTGGTCGTGGGCATCGCCCTCTTCGTGTTGTGCTTGCTGCTCGATCTCCCGGCCAAGGTTGCTCTCGTCGCGACTCCGGTTGGGCTGGTCGGCGGGTGGTTCCTGTGCTGGGGGGTCGATGAGTTGGCATGGACTGTCGTCGACCGGCTCTCCTATCACAGCGACTGGGTTGATCGGCATGCCGGCGATGTTCTCGGGAGTATCTCGCACCTCGTCCTACTAATCCCGGCGGCGGTGACAGTCGTCGTGTCGCTGGTACTGCTCCGGTTCGTCCAATGACCGGCAGGGCGCGCTTGCGTCTCCGACACCAGAACCGACCAGCAGGCCGACACGTTGAAGCAAGGGTTCCCCTGGCTGGAAGAGCCGATCGCCCATTGCAGAGGCGACTGACGGCAGTCAACCGCGTGGGCCAGGCAGAGTGTGCTCGTCGTGGGGCGGGCGCAACCTCGATCTCGATCCTCACCAACAGTTGGATTGTGTCGGCGCTAGCCCTCCTGCCCCGGCCAACTCATCGCAGTTCGTCCGGCTGGCCTCCCGGCTACGTCGCCCTGAGGCCCTCGACCAGCTCCTTGACGCCCTCGATCACGATGGTTGGTGGCGTGCGTTCGAATCCCTCCGGGCGCGCCAGGCTGGTCCTCGCCCGCAGACTTGGTTGAGGGTTTGGGTGCGAGGCCCGCTGGGGCAGCCTCGCCCAGGAGCCGGGGCCCGGCGAGGGAGGTGGCGCCCCGAGCATCCGGGGGCCATTCGACACTCGCCAACCCGGCCATTCGGAGACAAGGTGGTGGGCATCCGCGCTCGACGCGCCAACAAGCCGGCATGATCGAAGTGTTGGACTGACGTCGGCTGCATCCACTGGCAGAGGAGGCGGAGATGTCGATCGTCCCTCCGGGTGCGATGATAGGGACGGCCCCGAGCAACGATGCCGCGGCGGCGTCGGCTTCCGCGAAAGCCAAGAGCAGATCCGCACCCCGTCGATTCCTTCTCGGGCTGCTGACGATGGGAATCGTTGTCGCCTTACCCTGGCTCTACTACGTCGTCGGACACGACCTCCCAGACGACAGTGGTGCGAGGACTTGGGCCCCACACCTGCTCGGCGCCCCGCTGATCGCCCTGTTCTTCGGCCTGCCGCTTGCGGTCGGGGTCGCCGTCGGCTGGGCGTGGCGGGGCGCGTGTGAGCGAGCACGAAACATGCAGAGAGATCGCCGCGAAAAGTGCAGAGGCGATCGGCGTCAGCCGAGCATAGGCGAACCCTCCCTGCCTGACGGGACGTGGGCGCGCATCCGGTAGGACGAGCCCTTGATGTTGACGACCGTGGCGTGGTGCAGGAGCCGGTCGAGGATGGCCGTGGCGACGGTCTGGTCGGCGAACACCGCTCCCCAGTCGCCGAAGCCCCGGTTGCTGGTCAGCACGATCGAGCCCCGCTCGTAGCGGCGGGATACGACCTGGAAGATCCAGTGCGCTGACGTGGCGTCCATGGGCAGGTAGCCGAGCTCGTCGATCACGAGCACCGAGGGCCCGGTGTAGGTCCGCATCTTCGACGTCCAGCTCCCCTCGAGGTGCGCGGCGCTGAGCGCGCCGACGAGGTCGGCCGCGGTCGTGAAGTAGGTCCGGTACCCGGCTTCCGTGGCCGCGATGCCCAGTGCGATCGCGAGGTGGCTCTTGCCGACCCCGGGCGGTCCCAGGAACAGCGCGTTGCGGTGCTCCTCGACAAAGCGCAGCGTCGACAGCTCGGCGATGACCGACCGGTCGATGGATGGCTGGAAGTCGAACTCGAACTGGGCCAGGCGCTTGTCGAGCGGGTAGTGGGCGAAGCGGAGCCTCCCCGAGAGGCGGCGGGCGCTGGTCGCCTCGACCTCGGCCGCGAGCAGGCGCTCGAGGACCTCGACCGGGGCCGCCGTCTCGGTGCTCGCCCGCTCGAGCTCCGCTGCCAGGTGCTCCGACGCCGTCGACAGGCCGAGGTAGGCGAGGTGCTCGCGGGTGCGGGCGTACGCGGTCGCGACCCGGGACTCGGTGGCGCTGCTCATCGGGCGAGCTCGGCGTACACCGCGAGCGGCCGGACCTCGACGGTCTCGCCGGCCGCGGCGGTCGCCCGTGCGCTCGCGGGCGTGGGCAGGGGCACCAGGGTGTCCGAGCCCTCCATCCGCGCGACCAGGCGGCCGCTGACCGGCAGCGAGGAGCGGGCGCTCCTGCTCCCATGCCTCGCCGACGACCCGCCCGGTCGTCCGGTGGCGGCGCTTCGCCTGAACCCCGAGGGCCCATGTCCTCGCCTGCACGTCGTACCAGGCGAGCGTCGGGCGCTCCGGGAGCACCTGTCCTGTGAGCCAGGCGAGGAAGTCGTGCTTCACCTCGCGGATGATCCGCTCGACCTTGCCCTTGGTCTGGGCCCGGTACGGCCGGCAGGCCCGCGGGCGAGTGCCGAGCAGGGCCGCCACATCGAGCCACTCGGGCGCGTAGATCGGGCGCGCCGTCCGCGCGGGTTCCCGCCATCAGCGCCGTGTCCCGGTCGTGGAGGAAGTCGGCCGTCGCCCCGCCGAGGTCGTCGACGCAGCGGACGATGTTGCGCAGGGTGGTCGGGCGCGTCTTGTCGAGGGCGAAGCGGATGCCGACCATCCGCGAGCAGCCGAGGATCGCGACGAAGGCGAACAGCGGGGCGGTCCCCTCGCCCAGCGGCCAGGTGCCGACGTCGGCCCAGTCGCCCTGGGTCTGCTCGGCAGGGTTCGTCTCGAAGCGCAGGACGGGCTCCGCCGCCGTCGCCGGGCGCAGGACGACCACCCGCCGGCGCAGGCTCCCATACGACCCGGTGTACCCGTACTGCTCGGCGAGCTCGCGCAGGAGCACGGTCGCCCGCAGGTCAGGGCACGCGGTCAGGCGCCGCTCGACGTGGGCGAGCTGGGCCGCCGTGAGCTCCGCCGGTCTCGCCCGCGGCCGGTATCGCGGTACCTCCTGCTCGGTCACGTACTTCTTCGCGGTCCGCCAGTTGAGTCCGAACTCCCTCGCGAGGTCGGCGATCGACCACCCGTGGCGGTGCAGCGCGTGCAGTTCCATCCAGGTTTCCTCAGACTGCAAGGCGTCCCTCCTGTCGCGGTTCCGAGCTTCAGCACTCCGAGCCTGACAGGGGGGACGTCGTCGTTTCCCGTCCCAATGGAAAGGCCCCCGGATCACTCCGGGGGCCTCTGCACTTTTCGTGATCAACCCTCTGCACTATTCATGGCCGCTCACAGCGCGGCTGTCATCGGGGCTGCGATCGGGGTGCTGGTCGGGTCTCTTGTCGTCGTAGCTCTCGGCGACCCGGTGACCAGAGCCATCGACCCACGGTCGATCTCGATGGCCGAGGGTACCGAGGGAGCCGCCGCGTTTCTCGTCGTCCTCGGCGCGGTTGGATTGATGATCGGAGTGCCCATCGCCGGCATGATCGGTTGGGTAGTTGGCGCTGCGAGAAGACCGAGACAGCCTCGCGTGTCGCGAGGTCCATGATCCGGCGATCAGGTGGCCACGTCATCCTCATCCCCCCTCGTCCGACCGGCCTCCCTGCTACGCGGCTCGAAGAGCCTCGACCAGTTCCTGCACGCCCTCGATCATGAAGGTTGGTTGCGTGCGTTCGAATCCCTCCGGGCGCGCCACTGTCTTGAGTCGCGACATTGCCGGGGGCGCCAGTTTCCGGAGCTATGGCGCCGCCTTGCCAAGTCCGAGGACCGGCCGCTCAGCTCCCGGGGAGCGCTGCTCAGGGGACGGGC
>CAVYQR010000005.1:0-252244 GCA_963770795.1 uncultured Chloroflexia bacterium | reverse complement strand
CCCTCGGAAATCCCGGGGATGTTCGCCCGGTCGGACGCGGGGTTTCGGAGCTTCGGATCGACTGGGGGCCCGGGTTGAGAGTCTATTTCGCTCCACGCGGCGACTCGCTCGTGGTCCTGCTCGGCGGCGGAGACAAGCGGACGCAGGCGCGAGACATCCAGCGGGCGCTCGACCTGGCGCGGCGGTTGGAGAAGTGAGGAGTGAGGCGATGAAGAGGGTTCGAGAACCCGGCTCTGGGATCCGGCGGAGCATCTCGAGTCAGAAGCGGAGCGCATTGCCTATCTCGAGGCGGCGTTGGAGGACGGCGATGCGGCGGTTGTCGCCGCCGCGCTGGGCGACATCGCCCGCGCCGCGGGGATGACGGCGGTGGCGCGCGATGCGGGGCTCGGGCGCGAGAGCCTCTACAAGGCCCTCTCGAAGGATGGAAACCCCGAGCTCGGGACGGTGCTGAAGGTGGTGGCGGCGTTGGGGCTGCGGCTCCGGGCGGTGGCGATCGAGTAGGTTTTTACGCAGGGGCGCGGTTGGAGACTGGGCGGTCTTCTCTCGGGGGCGCCGGAGATCGGTCCCTGGGGCGTGGCGAGGGGACACATCGCGGGTTTCGGCAGGGTCGCGAAGACGGGCCACTGTTTTGCCCGCAATATGTCCCCCACTGCTGGCGGGGTCGCGCAGGCACGGCGATCGCTCGCCTGCGATGTGCCCCCAAACGGCGTTTGGGTAGGGCCTCCGGGTTCCTCGGAAATGTCTTGACATTGCGCCATGGCGAGATAGGCTATTCGCCATGGACGAGATGACGTACACGTTGCAGGAGCTGGCCGAGCTGTCCGGGATCGAGGCGCGGACGATTCGGTCCTACATCGAACGCGACTTGCTGCCGGGGCCGTACGGGCTCGGGCCGAAGGCCGCTTACGGACAGGAGCATGTCGACCGGCTGAAGGTGCTGGGGCTGCTGCGCAACGCCCATCGCGCGATCACCCTCGACCAGATCCGCACCCTGCTGGGGCAGCTCACGCCGGAGCAGATCGCCGCCATTGCCGACGGGCGGCAGAAGGTCAGCACGGCGTTCGGCGGCGGGCTGCCGGTTTCGTCGGCGCTCACCTACCTCAAGTCGATCACCGTCCGCGGCGATCGCCGGGACCGCAGCGAGCGCGGTCCTTCCGGGTATCGCAGCGAGCCCAGCGAGCCCGCTGCCGTCAGCCGCGTCAGCCGAGCCAGCCGAGCCCGCCAGCCCCTCACCGCTGCCGGGGCCGTCCGCTCCGAACTTGCGGACCTCTCCGAGACCTCCGGCTTCGCCGAGGGCGGCGTCCGCGCGGATGGCTCCCGTCTCCGGTCCGCCGGACTTCGTCTCCGCACCCCTCGACGCCGGCAGATCCTCCGGGCGTCCGGAACTCCGGCGCTCGGCGGAGCTGGGGCGGACGCCGTTCGAGCAGCTGCTCGAAGCGCTCGACGGCGTGCTCGCGAGCGAGAACGTTTCGCGGTCGGTGCGCAGCGAGACCTGGCACCGCATTCCGATCACTCCCGACATCGAGCTCTCCGTGCATTGGCGAGCTCGACGCCGATCAGCTGGCGGTCCTGCAGCGCATCGGCGACCACCTGCGTCATCTCCTCATGAAAGGGAACCGCAAATGACCCAGTTCCACGATTCCAATGGCTCCATCGTCTACCCAGTGATTCCAGCCAGGGACGCCGCCGGGCTCCGGCTCGTCGCCGGCTTCGACCGCACGCTCATCCGCCGCCAAGGGGGAGTCGGTGCGCTTCCTCGTCGCCGAAGTGACCGCGGTGGCTCCAGTCGAGCCGCCCGAGCCGCTCGAGTCGCTTCCATCGCAGCGGCCCAAGGCGCCGCTCAATCTCGCGCTGGTGATCGACGCCTCAGGCTCGATGGCGGGAGAGCCGATTGCCGCGGCGAAGGAGGCGGCGCGCCTCCTGGCCGCGAACCTCGGCGCCGACGACCGGCTGTCGGTGGTGTCGTTCGACTCGCGCGTCGAGGTCCATGTCGACGGTCGCCGGCAGGACGCCGCCGGCCGGGCCGCGGCCGCGGCGGCGGATCGACCGGCTCGAGGCCGGATCTTCGACCGACCTCGGCGCCGGCTGGCTGCGGGGCTGCGCCTGCGTGGCCGAGGTGATGGAGAAGCAGGCGGCGCATGCCGGCTCCGCGGGCCTGCGCAATCGCGTCGTGGTGCTCTCGGACGGCCAGGCGAACCTCGGCATCCAGGAGCCCGACGAGCTTGCGCGGCATGCGGCGGAGCTGCGCGCCCGCGGCCTCCTGAGCACGGCGGTCGGCATCGGCGAGTCGTACTCCGACACCCAGCTCGAGGCGATCGCGGCGAGCGGCGGCGGGCGGCTCCACCATGCCACGCTGCCGCAGGAGATCGTCGAGCTCGTGCTCGGCGAGCTCGAAGAGCTGCGGGCGACGGTGGTCGAGAGCTGCGATCTCGTGGTCGACACTCCCACCGGCTTCCATGCCGAGCTGGTCGGGGACTATGCGCACCAGCGCGAGCGCCGCAGGGCGGCAGGGCGACCGGCTGACCTGCGTCGTGGGCTCGCTGCCGGCCGGCGCCAGCCGCACGCTGGTGCTGAAGCTGACCTGCGGCGCGGGCGAGCTCGGCGACGAGGCGGCAGTGACGGTCCTGGCGCGGTATCGCAGCGCCGGGGCGAGCGTCGGCGAGGAAGAGGCCGTCGAGACGGCGCCCGTGCGCTGCACGCTGCAGTTCGCGACCGGCAAGGACTGCCTGGCGCAGCGCCGCGACCCGGTGCGGGCCCTCACCGCGGCCACCATGTGGCAGTTCGCCCTCGTGCGCGCCGCCACCCGGCTCAACCAGGACGGCGAGCTGGCGCGCGCCGCGGCGCTGGTCGAGAAGGAGATGCGCTACTTCCGCCGCTACTGCGAGGGGCTGCCGGGAGCGGAGACGATGGTCGCGGCCCTGCGCCGGCTGGCGGGGTCGGGGTCGATCGGCGGAGCGCGCTACGCGCCGAGCATGGCCAAGGAGATGCGCGTCGCGAGCACCAAAGGGATGCGCGGCGAGCGCGAGCTGCGCGTGCTCGCGCGGGTCAGCTGGGACGCGCATCTGCCGAAGTGAGCGCGCGGGGTGGCAGTGGGCGCGGTTGGAGACGGGGCGGTCTTCTCTCGGGGCGTGAAGGAGATGGGTCCTTGGGGCTTGGCGAGGGGACACATAGCGGGTTGGGGCGGGGTCGCGCAGGCGGGACTCTGTCTTGCCCGCAATATGTCCCCCACTGGCGAGGGGACACATAGCGGGTTGGGGCGAATTCGCGAAGTCGGGCACTCGTTTGCCCGCAATATGTCCCCCACTGGCGAGGGGACACATAGCGGGTTTCGGCGGGGTCGCGCAGGCGGGCCGCTGTCTTGCCCGCAATATGTCCCCCGGAGTCTGCTGCCTCGCCTCGCCAGCCTTGCGCCCGCAATGTGTCCCCAACCGATCCTTGTTCGTCTCTCCGGCGCGGCCGGAGCGGGCAGGGCCTCCAGGTCGGGCTCGGGAAGTCGATCCAGCGCAGGGAGGTCGGCATGGGGGAAGGCGAACGGTTGGTTCGCGAGCGACTCATGGAACTGCGAGCGCTTTGCCGCCGCTTTGGCGTCGCGCAGCTCGAGCTGTTCGGCTCGGCGCTTCGCGACGACTTCGATTTCGCTACCAGTGACCTCGATTTTCTCGTCAGACTCGAGCCGCCCGCAGGAGTTGGGTACGCCGACGCGTACTTCGGCCTGAAGGAGACTTTATCGAAGAGCTCTTCCAGCGCTCCGTCGACCTCGTTTCTATCGGGGCGGTCAAGAACCCCCACCTGAGGGAAGCGATCGAGCGCTCGAAGCGAACCCTGTATGCAGCCTGAGGCACGGAAGCTGGTTTGGGACGCTTCCGAGGCGGTCGCCAGAATTCGAGAGTTTGTCGCCGGGAAGACTCTTCAGGCGTAGGAGTCCGATCGAATGCTGAGCTCGGCGGTCGAGCGCCAACTCGAGATCGTCGGCGAGGCGCTGCATCGGCTCTCTCGAGCCGATTCAGAAGCCGCGCGTTCGATCGAGGAGATCGGGCGCATTGTCGGGATGCGCAATGTGCTGGCGCACGGATACGCCTACCGGTCGACAACCGCCTCGTCTGGGACGTCGTTACGAGCAAGCTGGAGCGCCTCGCTGTGCAGCTTGAAGGATTGGCCCGCGAGAGCTGAGCGAAGGTGGTAGACGGGACAGTCCCGGTTTCTTCCGTGAAGGAGAGAACCATGCTGCCTGAAAACCGGATCCCGACTCACCCTGGTGAGATTCTGAGCGAAGAGTTCCTGAAGGCCGCTCGAGATTTCCGCAGGTGGCGCTCGCCGCCCATCTCGGCATCCCGGTGCAGCGGATCAACGAGATCGTGCGCGGCAAGCGCGGCATCACCCCCGACACGGCATGGAAACTCGCCCAGGCGTTCGAGACCAGCCCGGCTTCTGGCTTCAACCTGCAGGCCCATCACGACCT
This sequence comes from uncultured Chloroflexia bacterium, assembly GCA_963770795.1. Lineage (GTDB taxonomy): Bacteria > Chloroflexota > Limnocylindria > Limnocylindrales > CSP1-4 > CAIXZV01. Next base: position 247,785 of record CAVYQR010000005.1, on the reverse strand, counting down.
GGCGAAGAACCGGCCGGGCGGCAAGGTGAGGAGTCTGCTCCAGCGCGCGAGCTGAAGTCCCTCGAGATGGGGACAGTCCCGCTTTCTTCCCTGAGCTGAAACCGCGAAGCATCCAAGTGTGCAGGAGGCCGCGATCACCGATGGCCGATCGGTTCGCGGGAGGCTCGGGAGGTTCGATGCATCTGGCGGAGATCTGGCGGTATCCGGTGAAGTCGATGGCGGGAGAGTCGCTCGTGGAGGCGGAGTTGACGTCGGCGGGCGTCGAGGGCGACCGAGTATTCAGGTGCGGCTGGGCGGTCGGCCCGGCGGTCGACCCGGCGATCCACTGGCGAGCAGGTGGTCAGCAGCGCGCAGTAGGCCGCGACTCCTCGGGCATCTGGCCCGGCTCGACGCGGGCGGCGAGGTTCGGGTCGACGGACGATCGTGGAGCGATCCGGCGGTAGCTGCGGACGTCGAGCGCGCCGCGGGCGCCGGGGCGCGGCTGGTGCGCGCGGAGCTCGTGCACGAGCGCTTCGACATCCTGCCGCTCCTCGTCATGACCGACGGGGCGATCGAGACGATCTCGGAGGCTTCGCTCGCCGCCGGCTCGGTCGAAGCCGACCGCCGGCGCTTCCGGCCGAACCTGCTCATCGGCGGGGTACCCGGTCTCGCCGAGCGCGGCTGGGAGGGGCGCCGGCTGCGGGTCGGCGAGGTCGTCGTGGCATTGGCCGACCTCCGCGGGCGCTGCGTCATGACGACGTTCGATCCCGACACCCTCGAGCAGGAGCCGCGCGTGCTGCGGACCGTCGCCGCGCGCACCGGCGGGGTCCTCGGCCTGAACGCCGAAGTCGTGCGCGGAGGTCGCGTCCGCGTCGGCGACCCGGTCGAGCTGCTGTAGGGCGGACTACTCCGCCGGTTTGACGGCGCCAATGCCGGGATTTCGGCGCCTCACGGGAATTCGGCTGGCACCTCACCGGAACCTCACCGGCAGCTCTGTTCGGGGCGATGCGCCGAGAGCGCCGAACTGGTTCCTGCAGTGGCCGGCGATCCGGATGCGGGCGCAGTTGGAGACGGGGCGACTTTCTCGCGGAGCCTGGCCAGGCAGAGCGCGGGGTGGCGCGGCGAGGGGACATATAGCGGGTTGGGTCGTGGTCGCGAAGGCACGGCAGCCGCTTGCCCGCAATATGTCCCCCAATGTCCGCAGGAATTCGGCTGACACTTCACCGGGCAGGGATTTGCGCCAGACGAGGGCGCGCGATTCCGTCCTTCCTCTATCGAGGAGGACGAGACGATGCGGAATCAGGAGCTTGTCGAGCGCTTGCAGACGGGACAGCGTCCGGCTCGCCCGTACCGCGCTCGAGGCAGTTGATGACGCCCTCCACGGCGTTCATCGCCATCCATGGACAGTGCGCGCAGCTCTTGCAGGTGGCGCTGGTGCCCGCCGTGGGGGCCTCGATCAGCGTCTTGTCGGGTGCCAGCTGGCCCATCCGGTGGAAGATGCCGTTGTCGGTCGCGACGATGTACTCGCGGGCATATCCTTCGACGACCGCCTTCAGCAGCTGGGTCGTCGAGCCGACGACATCTGCCTGGGCCACGACGTCCTCGGGCGACTCGGGGTGGACCAGGACCTGGGCGTCGGGGTGCTCCTCGCGCAGGAGGGACAGCTCGATGCCCTTGAACTCGTCGTGCACGATGCAGCTGCCGTTCCAGCTCAGCATGTCCGCGCCGGTCTCGCGCGCGATGTAGGCGCCGAGGTGTCGATCGGGCGCCCACAGGATCTTCTGGCCCGCCTCCGCCAGATGGCGCACGACGGCCAGTGCGCAGGAGCTGGTCACCATCCAGTCGGCGCGCGCTTTCACGGCGGCGCTCGTGTTCGCGTAGACCACGACCGTCCGATCCGGGTTCGCGTCACAGAACGCCGCGAATTCCTCCGGCGGACAGCCGAGATCCAGGGAGCAGGTCGCATCGATGTCGGGCACGAGAACGCGCTTCTCGGGGCTCAGGATCTTGGCCGTCTCGCCCATGAAGCGGACGCCCGCGACGACCAGCGTGCTGGCCGGATGATCGCGCCCGAAGCGCGCCATCTCGAGGGAGTCCGAGACGCAGCCGCCGGTCTCGAGGGCGAGGTCCTGGACGTCGCCGTCGACGTAGACGTGGGCAACGAGCACGGCATCGTGGGCCTTGAGCAGGGCGGCGGCCCGCTCCTTCAGCTCCGCACGCTGGGCGGCTGTGGGCACGACGGGAACCTTCGCCCACGCGAGGGCGATCCGATCCGAGCCGTCGGGGTTGGGCCGCAGGTACTCGATCTGCCTCTGGCTCATGGAACAGGCCTGCTCGATGCGGGATGGGTGGCGCCGGTGCGCAGCGTGACGATCGTACCCCGCGACCGCCCGGGTGTCCGCCTGCCGCCCTGGCCGGTCAACCTCTCAGCAGGAGCGTGTCGAGCCCGCGAACGAGGCCCACGACGTCAGGCACTGCCCGAACGGCGAGGAGCGTGCCGAAGACGTAGGGGGCTGCGGAGCTCCCCGCGTCGTGGCGAATGGAGAGGCGCTCGTCATCCTGGCCGAAGATGACCTCGGTGGACAGCACTAAGCCTGGCAGCCGCAGCGAGTGGACCTGCGTGCCGCCGATGCCGGCGCCACGCGCCTCTGGGTAGCCGAGAGTCTCGGCGACCGGAACCACCAGGGGATGCATGGACACCTCCCCGAGGCGTTCGGCCAGCTCGCGCGCGGTGCCACTCGGGGAGTCCGGCTTGCCCGCAGAGGCGTAGTCGATGATCTCGCGCTGGGGCAGGAACCGGGCCGCCAGGAGCGCCGCTGCCTGGGCCAGCGCTGCCGTCAGGGAGAAGTTCCCCGCGGCCACCACGCCGACGCCGGCGGCCCGGGCCGCGGCGTCGATGTCGGCGAAGTCCGCAGCGGACAGCCCGCTCGTGCCGATGACGACGTGGACCCCCGCCGCGATGGCCGCCATCGCATGGCCCTTGGTCGAGCCCGGGGCGGTGTAGTCGACGAGCACGTCGATGCCCTCCAGCGCCTCGGCCACATCCCCCACGACCGTCACACCGACCGGGGCCTGGCCCCACGCCTCGCCCAGGTCGCGGCCCGCGGCGGATCGGGAGACCGCGCCGCGCAGGACAAGCTCCTCGGAGGTCAGGACGCCCTCGGCGACGGCCCGGCCGGCCCGCCCCGTGGCTCCGGCAACGCAGACGGTGATCATGGGTCTTCCTCGGGGACAGGTGGTTTGATCGACGGCGAATGGAGGCTAGCACTCCGTCAGGATGGGGAGTCCGCGCGGGCCAGAGCCACACCATCGGACGCGTCGCAATCGGCGGTTCCTTGGCCCGCGAGACGAGGCTCCGGCGTGCGACGATTGAGCATGTCCACCAATCGCCCGTCAGCGCGACGCAGGACGTCGCCGCTCGCGTCATTGCGCGCCTTGCTCGACGAGTTCCCGCGCGTCGTGCTGGTCCTGGCCACGGGCGATCTCGTCGCGAGCTTCGGCTTCAGCCTGTTCTTCCCGTTCCTGACGATCTACCTCGTCCAGACGCTCGGCGCATCGGCGGCCCAGGCGGGTCTGGTCATCGCCGCGTACTCGGTCTTCTCCGTCATCTCGGGGATCGCGGGGGGCTGGCTGGCGGACCGGATCGGCCGCCGCCCGGTGCTCATCGGCTCGATCTCGTGCACGGCAATCCTCGTGCTCTCGATGGCGATGGTGTCCGAGGTGTGGCACGTCGCGCTGGTCATGCTCCTCCTCGGCCTCATCGACCCCGCGTTCGTCCCGGCCGCCCGTGCAGCGGTCGCCGACACGGTCGAGGAATCACGGCGGCCCAGGGCATTCGGCCTGCTCAGCGTAGCCAACGCGATCGGCTGGATCGCCGGGCCGGTCATCGGCGCCGGCCTGTCCTCGTTCGGCTACCCCCTCCTGTTCGGCATCAGTGGAGTCCTGGTCGGGACCTACTCCGTCATCGCATTCCGATGGCTCCCGGAGACCCGCCCGGCGCGGGCCGCCCCGCCCGTACACGAGGAGGCGGATGGGTCCCCGGCTCCGGACCTGCGCACCATGCCCGGCCCGCCCGACCCGCACAAGGGGCTCCGACTCAGGATCTTCGTGGCGCTGCTGCCGCTGCTCGCAATCACCCACGGGCTCACGTTCCTGTGGGTGACCACGCTGCCGATCTACGCTGCCGGCAGCCTGGAGCTCCCCACCCCGGTCTGGGGGCTCCTGTTCGGGCTCAACGGACTCCTCATCGTCCTGTTCCAGCTCCGGATCGCGACCGCGACCGAGCGCCGATCGAAGCCCCGGGTCATGGCGGTGGCGGTCTGCCTCTACGCCATCGGGCTGGCGCCCGTCGCGCTGCTGTCGCCTTCCACCGCGATCGTTGGTCTCGCGATCGCGATCGCCCTCCTCACGATGGGCGAGATGCTGCTCATGCCGGTCGTGGCCGCCTTCGTGTCCGACCTCTCGCCCGTGAACCGGCGCGGAACGTACCAGGGGATCGCGCTCGCGGCCGGCAGCATCGGTTCCGGGATCGGGCCGCCGATCGCCGGGTGGGTGCTGGACTCGTCCCATGGCCAGGGGCTGTGGCTGGTCGCAGCAGCGATCCTCGCCGCTGTCGGCCTGGGCTTCCTCACGCTCGCGCGGTGGACGGACAGGCTGCCCGCGGCGGACGCGCCGGCATGAACACGCGGCTGGCGGATCGACGTCCGAGTGTCGGGCCGAGCTCCCCGGCTGGTCCGAGCCGCTGGTCCGGGCCGCGGGTCAGGCCCGGCGCGTGGACGATCTCAGCTCGCGCACGTTGTCCCGCAGGATCAGGATGCCGATCGCGAGGAGGACGATGGCGATCGCCTCGAGCAGGTAGGTCTTGGCCAGGATGAGGGCCGCGATGATCGCCAGTAGCACCGTGAGGTTGAGCAGCAGGATCAGGAAGCGACGCCTGACCAGTGCCTCGATCGCAACGTAGCCGGCGAGAATCACCGGGAGCCCGACCCACCACCAGTCCACGCCGATGATGAGCAGGGCTCCCAACAGGACGATCGCCGTCGCGATGCCGACTGCGGACCACACGTCGAGGACGCGGCTCCGCCGAGCGAGACCCGGGTCCTCCGGATGGGCCACGAAGCGGAGGTGTGCGCGCGGATCGCCCGGCTCGCCGCGCTCAACCCGTCGCAGGTCCGCGTCGATGTCGGCGGAGGTGACCCGCAGCTCCTCCGCTCGCCGGCGGAGACCGGCGAGCTCCTCCACTGTCGTCTCAAGCTCCGCCTCCGCCCCTTCCACGATCGGCTCCGAGCGCCCGGCGCGCCGGGATGCCTCGACGCGGATGCCGAGCCTTTGGGCCTGCTCCTCCGTCTCCGAGATCCGCCCGAGGACGCCGTCGAGCTCCGCTCGTAGGACGGAGGCCTGCTCCCCGAGGACCGCGGCTTCCCTGCCGGGCGGCGGAACGGACTGCAGGCCGGCGAAGCCGACGGGATCGATCCAGGACTGGCGCGGCCGCCCGTCCCGGTTGAACTTCGGCCCGGCGGGCGCCCGCTCCCCGGCAAAGCGGTCCTTGGTGTCGAGCCCGAAAAGCCCGGCGAACCCGCCGGCCCATGGGGTCGCGTCGTCGATGAGGACCGGCGTCCACGCACCCTGTTGACCCGGCCCGATCGCGAGGCCATCGCCCCGCGCGTAGTCGACGAATGGGACCGCGGCAAGGTCATCCGTCTCGCTTGCATGTGAGCGCGTCCCCTGGCGCAGGGTTCCGGCCCAGAACCCTCGTGCGCCGCGCGCGAGCGAGCGGATCCAGCCCGGGAGCCGGAGTGGCACCGCCTGCAGGTACTCGCCGGGTTCGATGTAGGCCGCATGGGACCCCGCCCCGGCGAAGATGGTGGGGTGGTCTCCTTCGCGCTGCAGCAGGGGATCGTCCCATCGTCGGCGCAGGTCGGCTCCGACCTCGTCGTGGGCAGCGCGGGCGAACCACACTGGGGTGACGGTCTCATCGTCCGGCATGTCCAGGAAGACGAAGCACTGCTCCCAATCGGCCTCGTGATCGTTGGCGCCGGCGAAGGACGAGCGCCAGTCGTTCATGGCGTAGAAGAACAGGTAGTGGCAGACGGTCCAACCGGCCTGGCGGATGACCCGACCGTAGTAGGTGAACGAGGGATCCTCGGCGCGCATGCGCCCGTACTTCACCTCCGCCGCACCGACCGTTCCACCCGGAACGGTCCCCCGGACAAGGAGCGAGAGGTCGAACCCCGCGTCGATGAGGCGGGCAAGGATGCCGACCCGGGCCAGGCGGCTGGGCGCGGTGAACGGCGCCCGACGAGGCCGATCGGTGCGTGCGAGATCGATGCCCGAGAGCGGCTCCTGGACGAACCGCAGGAACTGAGCCTGGTCCGGGACTCTCGCCTGCCACAGGGGCAGGGTCTGGACGCTGAGCTCGCCGCGGGGCACGAGCATCGTGCGCTCGCCGTTCGGGGACCCGGCCCACAGGTCGCATTCCGCGATGTACGGGTCGACCGCCATCGGGAAGAAGTACTCGCCCCGCGTGTAGCGAATGATCGGCTCGAAGCGCCGCAGCAGGTCGAGATCGTCCGGCGCCGTCACCCTCGATCGTCCTCAAGGCTGATGCCGTGGCCACCCGCGAGGCCGAACGTCTCCCGGACCTGACCCTGGTTCAGGTAGAGCACGGTCACAACGCTGAGCAGCATCGAGATGGCGAGAACCTCACCAGTTGACCACCAGGTGACGATCTGCGAGGCGAGGGAGACGCCGGCCATCAGCATCGCGAGGGTCCATCCAAGCTGGCGAACCTGGAGTAGCGCGATACCCGCAAGGAGCTCCAGTCCGGCAACGACGCCGAACAGCAGGGCGGCGCCGGCCGCGACCGCGGCGGCGCCGGGACCTCCACTCGCCGTCGCCAGCTCGCTCAGGGCTGGCAGTGCCGCCTCCGGGTCGAGCAGAGCCACGGCACCGAGGGCTCCGAAGAGGATCGCGAGGAAGATCTGGATCGCCGCCAGGATCGTCACCGGCATCGGGCGGTGCCGGGTCGCAGGCACCGCGGGGCCAAGGTCGCGCGGAATCGGATCGGGCGAGGCGGCCATCGCCACATTCTCTCAGGCCGTCGTCGCCCATGATGGCGCCCGCCGCCTCGGCACGAGCGAGTCCCGTCCAGGCTTCAGGCCCGGATCACCCGGAGCCCAGGGACGTCGCGGTGGTCGTCGTCCTGCGTCACGAGCGGGATATCGAGCGCGATCGCCGTCGCCGCGATCCAGGAATCGTTGACCGCCATCCTGCGGCCACGATCACGGAGCGCGACACGAAGACGGGCCCAGGCTGCCGCAACGTCGTCGTCCACTGGCACCGGGCTCAGGGCGAGGACCGCGGTGAGGGTTGCAAGCCGTCGGTCGCGCGTTTCGAGGTCCTGGGCCGCGAGGACCCCGGCCCGGAGCTCGCCCACCGTGATCACCGAGACGGCGAGACGGTCCGGCAGCACATCGGCCCGCAGCAGCCGACCGCTCTCATGGGCGATAAAGATGCTCGTGTCCGCGAGCCCGTCGCTCACGGGATCGGCTCGTCGTCGGTCGTGCCTGGCGCAAGCTCCCGGAGTTCGGCGCGAAGCCCACCGTCGGCCGGGAGGCGGAGGATGACCCCCACGAACACGTCACGATCGATCCATCTCGGCCGATCCAGCGATGGTTCCTGCGGCCCGTGCTCGGACGTGCCAGGGGCGAGAGCGTGTGGCGCCTCCGCCGCCCGGTGCCGGGCGATCACCGCGTCGATGCCGGCCCGGACCAGGTGGGCCTCACTTCGACCTTCTGCCGCCGCGGTGCGTGCCAGGGCGGCCCTCTGTTCGGTCGTGAGGTAGACCGTTGTCTTCTCCATGCCACCCATTCTGCCATATATGGCTGGCATCTGGCCGGTATCACGCATTGCGGTAGGCGGCCCCCCGGCGGCCAGCGGCTACTGGTGCGGCAACTGCGTCTTGACTCATGATGATGAGTCAGATAGGCTCCTGGATATGACAAAGCGACTACAGGTGCTGCTCGAGGACGACGAGCTGGCGGAGATCCAGGAACTGGCTCGGCGCCGGCGCCAGACAACGGCGGCATGGGTCCGCGATGCGCTGCGCAAGGCGCGCGAAGACACTGTCTACCCGGACGCAGTCCGCAAGATCAGGGCCGTGCGCGAGGCAAGCGGTCATGCCTACCCGGTCGCGGACCTCGGGCCGATGCTGGACGAGATCGAGCGCGGCTACCTTGACGGCGATCGATCGTGATCTTCGTCGACTCGAACATCCCGATGTACCTGGTGGGCGCTGATCATCCGCACAAGGACGCGTCGCGCGCGCTCCTGGAGCGGGCGATCGCGGACGGAGAAGTCCTGGTGACCGACGCCGAGGTGCTGCAGGAGATCCTTCATCGCTATGTCGCGATCGACCGGCGCGATGCCATCGGGCCCGCCACGGACGCGATCCTCGGTGTCGTGGACCAGGTCTATCCGGTTGAGCGAGAGGACGTCGAGCGCGCGCGGCGCCTGGTGCAGGCCACCGCACTGTCGGCGAGGGACGCAGTGCACGTCGCGATCATGCGCCGTCGTGGCGTGACGCAGATCCTGAGCTTCGACCGGGGGTTCGACGAGATCGACGGGATCGCGCGCAACCCGGGGTCGCTTGACGGGGCGTGACCCGGCGCGCTAATGTGAGTGAGCGCTCACTCTTGCATCACACCAGGGAACCGCATGTCCGTCGTCACCACCACCGGGCTCACCCGTCGATTTGGGTCCGTAACCGCCCTCGACCGGCTCACGGTCGAGCTTCCACCGGCCGGGGTCATCGGCCTGGTCGGGCCGAACGGATCCGGGAAGTCAACGCTGATCAGGATCCTGCTGGGCCTGATCCGGCCAACCGAAGGCAGCGCCTCGGTCCTGGGCTCGCCGGCCAGCTCGCCCCGGAGCTACGCGTCGCGGGTAGGCGTCCTCATCGAGAGCCCGGCCTTCATTCCCGGCCTGTCGGCACGATCCAACCTTGTCTCGCTGGCACGTCTGCGCCACCTGCCCCTCGAGCGGGTGGACGCCGTCCTCGCGCAGGTCGGCCTGATCGGCCGTGACCGGGAGCCGGTGAAACGCTTCTCGCTCGGCATGAAGCAGCGGCTGGGGATAGCCGCCGCGCTCCTCCCCGACCCCGAGCTGCTCATCCTCGACGAGCCCACGAACGGGCTGGACCCGGCCGGGATCGTGGAGATCCGGGAGCTGCTCAGGGATCTCGGGCGCAACGGGCGGACGGTCATCGTGTCGTCCCACCAGCTGTCCGAGATCGAGGCCGTCTGCGACCACCTCGTCGTGATCCGCTTCGGGGAGCTCGTCTTCTCCGGGCCGATGACCGAGATCATGAAGCGGACCCGCGAGCACATCGACATCGCTGCCGAGCACGCCACCGACACGGACCGGCTGCGTGTCGCGCTGGCGGCCGATGGGTGGCCGGTCACGATCATCGACGACGGGCTGCGCGTCGCGGCCGGTGCCTCGCGCGCCGCCGACCTCAACAGGGCCGCGTCCGCCGCGGGGATGACGCTCGTCCGCCTGGTCGTGGCCCAGGACAACCTGGAGGAGATCTTCCTCGAGATGACGGGACGCGTGGACGGCGAGCTGGCGAACGACCGAACGGCCGCCAACGGGAAGGTGGCGTGATGATTGCCGCAATCCGAAGCGAGCTGACCCGACTGGGCCAGCCCAGGCTCCTGATCACGTGGTTCGGCCTCATGGCCCTGTTTGCCGCGATGGTCAACACGATCATGGTCACGTTCGTGTCCGGCGGAGGCAGCCTGCCGCCTGGGGCCCCCGGCGTGGCGTTCCCCTCCCTGGCCGAGATGGAGAGCCCGTCCGGCCTCATGGCAGGCCTGGCCGCTGCATCGAACATGTTCGGGATCGTCACCCTGTCCTTCTGGGCCGTGGCCACCGCGGCCGATTACAGCAGCGGCCTGGTCCGCCTCCTCGTCGCGGCCGAGCCACGTCGCTGGCGCCTGCTGGCTGGGAAGGTGGGCTCACTGCTCATCGTGACGGCGGCCGCCACGACCGTTGCAGCGATCGTCAACGTCTTCGTCGTCATGCCGATGGCCGTCCCGGCGGGCATCTCCACGGCCGCCTGGGGGACGGACCTGGTCGAGGTCATCGCCTCCGCCTGGCTGAACCTCTACCTGAGCCTGTGCGTGTGGGGCATCCTCGGACTGGTCATCGCGGTCCTCGCCCGCTCTGCGGCCGTGGCGATCTCGATCGGCGTCGGGTACGTGCTCGTCGTCGAGTCGCTGATCAAGATGGTGGGCGATGCTCCGTCCGACTGGCTGCTGGGCACGACGCTGGGCGCCGTCGCCAGCGGCGGCACGGACGCCGTCACGTACGGGACGGCACTCGGCCTCGCGTTCGCCTATGTCGCGCTGGGCCTGCTCGTGGCGGGCGTCGTGTTCGTCCGCCGCGACGTCACGGACTGACAGGGGGCAGGGATGACCGATCGAGGCCAGGCGACCCGGGCGCGGCTGATCGAGGCCACGCTCACGGTCGTCCGGGACGTGGGCTATCCCCACGCGTCGACGCGGGCGATCGCGCAGGCGGCCGGCGTGGCCGAGGGGACGATCTACCGCCACTTCCCGGACAAGACGGCGCTGTTCTTCGCAGCGGTCATGGAGTCGAACGCTCCGATCCTCGAAGCGTTGGCGGCGCTGCCCGAGCGGGCGGGACAGGCCACGGTCGAGGCAAACCTCATCGACGCCGCGGTCCAGCTGGCGGGCCTCCAGGACCAGATCATGCCGCTCGAGCTGGCGATCGCGGTGGACCCGGAGCTGGCGATGCAGCGCCGGCGGGCCCTCGCCGCAGCCGGAGCCACGTTGCCGGTCGGGCCGCCCCAGGCGATTGCGATCTACCTCGCCGCGGAGCAGCTGCTGGGACGCGTGAGCGCGGAGGTGGACGCTCGCGAGGCCGCCGTCATCATCCTCGCGGCGCTGTTCGGGCTCGCGGCGGGCAGGGCTGCCGGGGGCGCGACCCTCGAGGCCGCGGAGGTCACGTCCGCGGTGCGTCTCCTCGTCCGCGGGATCCAGCCAGCCTGAGCGGACGATGAAACGGCCTGAGCGGCAGGATCAGTCGTCGGCCTGGCTGATCTCGTAGGACGCCAGCCGGCGGACGGCCACGAACGCGGCCACGGCGACGGCCACCGCCGAGAGTGCTAGAGCGGCCCGGGCATCGAGGAGGCCCGGGTCGACCGCCCCGGGGTCGGCGATCGCCGCCGAGATCGCGAGCGTGTACTGGCGGATGCTGAGGGCCTGGATCCCCTCGAGAAGGCCGGCCAGGATCCCCTCCCAGACGAGGACGTAGATCAGGCCGATCGCGAGCGCCCGCCCGGTGACGAGGCTCAGCGCGAAGAAGACGGTCGCGTAGACGGTCGCGCCGATCGCAGTCCCGACGGCAGCCCCCACCGCCCCTGCCAGCCCGGCATCGCCCGGCTGGAGGATCGCGCCGGCCACGAATGACGCCGGCGCGACGAGGGCGATCGACAGCCCGACCGCCACGATCAGCTTGGCCACGACGATCCGCCAGCGGTCGATGGGCTTGACCAGGAGGAAGACCGCAGTCCCGTCCTCCAGCTCCGCGCCGAGGGCAGCAGTGCCGAAGACGAGCCCCACGATCGGCAGCAACGTGGTGACGATCAGCCGGTCCATGATCGCGGTCGCCACCTCCTCCTCGGACCCGGCCCGTCCCGACAGCCGGACGAGGATCGCGATGACCACCGGCAGGAGGGCGAGCAGGGCGAGCAGGAGGCTGCGCCGCCGGCCCAGGAGGCTCCGCGCCGTCAACGCGGCGATCGTGACGATGACGGAGCCGCGGCCGATCACCGCTGCACCAGGTAGCCGAAGACGCTCTCGAGGTCCTCGTCGGTCGGTCGGAGCTCCAGGATCGAGATGCCGCCTGTCCGGGCGAGCACCGGGAGCGTCCGGGCGAGGCCCACGTAGTCCGATGTCCGCACGGAGAGCCGGCCCGGATCGAGCTGGACACCGAACACGGACGGGTGTCCCACCAGGGCCGCCGCCAGCCGCCTGTCGTCCGACGAGCGGATCGTGAATGTGTGCGGCCGGTCGGTCATGAGCCGCCGGATCTCGCGGAAGTCGCCCGATGCCGCCAGCCGGCCGCTGACGATCACCAGCACGTTCTGGGCGAGCCGCTCAACCTCCTCGAGGATGTGCGAGCTGAACAGGATGACCCGGCCCTCGGCGGCCATCCGCCCGAGCAGCTCCATCATCTGGAGGCGCTGGCGCGGATCCATCCCGTTGAACGGCTCGTCGAGGAGCAGGATCGAGGGGTCGTGGACGAGGGCCCCGGCGATCTTCGCCCGCTGGCGCATCCCCTTGGAGTAGGTGCCGACCGGCCGGTCGGCGGCGTCCGTCAGCCCGACCGTCTCGATCGCCCGACGGGCGGCCGCATCGGGATCGGCAAGGCGCTGGAGGCGTGCGTTGAGCTGGGCGAACTGGAACCCGGTCAGGAACGAGTGGACGGACTCGCGCTCCGGGACCAGGCCGATGTCGCGATAGACGGCCGGTTTCCGCCAGCTCGGGGTGCCCCGGATCGCGACGACGCCGTCGGAGGGCCGAAGCAGCCCGGCGACCATGTGCAGGATCGTGGACTTGCCCGCCCCGTTCGGCCCGAGCAGCCCGGTCACGCCGGATCCCAGCACGAACGAGATGTCGTTGACGGCCACCACGTTGCCGTACCAGCGCGAGACGCCGAGGAGCTCCACGGCCGCACCCGGGGTGAGCGCGCGCGGTCCGGGCCCGCGGCCGGCGGCGGCGTCGGCGACCGGACCCCAGAGCGGGGCGTCCTGGCGCGGGCTCATGCGGCGATCGTCCGGTAGCGCTGGACGAGGATCGCGCTCGACCCGAACGCGATGACGAGCGCGGTGACCAGACCCAGCCAGAGGGGCAGGTCCGTGAGCGGCCAGACCCCGGACGCCGGCTGGATACCGAACAACCAGGCGTTCGCGGCCTCGAGCACCGTCCCGATGTCGAGCAGGACGATGTACTGGGAGGCCGCCCCAAGATCGAGCGCGAGGATCACCGCGACGATGATCGCCGGCACGATGAAGACGCCGAAGATCGTCACCGTCGCGTACGCCCGGCGGGCGATGAAGGCCGCGATCACGAGCGCCACGCCGGCCGTCGCCACGGCCATCACGACCGTGGAGCCGAGGACTGCCGGCCACCATCCGGCCTCGCGGCCGAGCGCGCCGATCACGTCGGACGTGAGCAGCACCGCCCCGATCGTGAGGATGACGTGGGGCACGAGCAGGATGATCAGGACCGCCGCCGTCAGGGCCGCCAGCTTGGCCAGCGCGTAGTCGGCCCGGAGGAGGGCCCTCGAGAAGTAGAGGCTGAGGACGCGGTAGCGGACGTCGCGACCGAGCAGCTCCGGTGCCTGGACCGCGACGAGTAGCGTCGCGAACGCGCCGACCGCACTGGCCATATCGGGATGGTCCGGGATCACCCCCAGGTCGCTGACACCGAAGCGCGTGGCGAAGGCGTTCATCGCCACGATGATCACGGCGATGAGCGCCGGGAAGACGAGGCAGAACGCCGGGAGGATCTTCGCCCGGCCGGACCGGCCGAGCCCGAACGTGGCTCGAAGGCCCCCGACGAAGAGCGTGGCGAACGCATGACGACGGCCCAGCCTCGGTCCGTCATAGCCCCGGTAGCCGATGTCGTAGATGCTGCCGCTCGGCCCGGGACCGACGGTCACCCGGTCGCCAGCTGCGGTCACGACGGATCCCCGGTGGTCGTGCCTGCCGTGGTCGCGGCCGCAGCCACATCGTCGCGGAAGAGATCCTCCAGGGAGTGCCTGCCCCGCTCCAGCCGGACGAGCGGCAGGCCCAGGTCAGCAACCGTGTCGCGCACGACGTCGAACGGCGCCCCGCCATCGAGCGCGATCCGGACGGTCCGGTCCACCGGGCCGGATCCGGGGAGGATCTGCAGGCCGCGGGCAGCCAGGCCCGCCGCGAGCGCGTCGCGACCCTCCTCCACCTCCACGGTCAGGATGCCGGTCTCTGCGGTGAAGTCGGCCATGGGCGCCGAGCGGAGGAGCCGCCCGCCGTCGATCGCCACGAGGTGATCGCAGACCGCTTCGATCTCGCCCAGGAGATGGCTGGCCAGCACGATCGCGATCCCGAACTCGGTCCCCGTCCGCCGGATGAGGCCGAGCATCTCGTCGCGGCCCGCCGGGTCGAGCCCGTTCGTCGGCTCGTCGAGAAGGAGGAGCCGCGGGTCGTGGACGATGGCCTGCGCCAGTTGGACCCGCTGGCGCATCCCCGTCGAGTAGCCGCCGATCGGCCGGTAGCGCTCCTCGGCAAGCCCGACATGGCGGAGGACGTCCGCGGTCCTCTCCCGGGCGGCCTTCGCCGGCAGGCCGGACAGTTGGCCCGCCTGGGCCACGAACTCGGTGGCACTGATGTCAGGCGGGAGGGCCGGGTGCTCGGGCATGTAGCCGACGTACCGCCGGAGCTGGGTGCCCTGCGTCCACGGGACGTAGCCCATGACCTCCGCCTGGCCGCTCGTCGGGGCGAGCAGGCCGAGCAGGATCTTGAGGAGCGTGCTCTTGCCGGCCCCATTGGCCCCGACCAGGCCGACGATCCCGGGCGCGACGTCGAGGGTGAGCGCGTCGAGCGCGATGACCGCGCCGAACCGCTTGGTCAGCGCATCGACGCGGATCAGCGGAGGAGGGGTCCCAGCATCGGGGTCGGGCACGACCCAGATGGTAGCCGGGCACGGCAGGCAGGGTGAGGGCCATTGGGACCACGCTCCCGTCGTCGCCGTCGATCAGGGTTACATCATCGGCACCTAGTGATATCATGTAGCCAATGGAGCGGACACAGATCTCGCTGGAGTCGGAGCAAGCGGACCGCCTCCGGCGCCTGGCGCAGGAACGGGGCGTGTCGATGGCGCACCTGGTACGCGAGGCGGTGGACCATGCCTACGCGACTGTCCTCGTCCCCCCGTCACGGGCGGACCTCTGGGACCGGGCGCTGGAGGTGGTGGGGTCCGGGCACGGCGACGGGGAGAACGTCTCCGAAGACCATGACCGGTACCTGGACGAGACGTACGGCTCGTGATCTTCATCGACACCGCCGCCTTCTACGCGCTCATGGACGCCCAGGACCCGAACCACAGTGCGGCGCGGCTGACGATGGAGCGCCTGCGTGTGGCCGAGGCCAGCCTGCTGACGCACGAGTACGTCCTGGTCGAGACGACCGCGCTGATCCAGCGTCGCCTGGGGATCGACGCGGTGCGCCAGTTCGTCGACGGCCTGCTCCCGCTCATCGAGGTCGCGTGGGTGGATCGACACCTCAATGCCGAAGCGCGCGAGGCGCTACTGGCTGCCGGGCGCCGGGGGGTTTCGCTCGTGGACTGGACGAGCTTCCTCGTCATGCGGCGGCATGGCGTCCACCAAGCGTTCACCTTCGATGCCGACTTTGCCACCCAGGGCTTCGAGCTGCTCCCGGTGCCCTGACCGCAGCGCAGCCGCCGCCGTTCACGCAGCCGCCGCCTCGTCCGGCTCCTCCTGTTCGACCGGTCTGCCGCTGGGAAGATCCCTGGTGAACGCCAGGGAGGCGAGCGCGATGAGCGCCGCCGCCAGCAGGCCGACCTTGAGCGACCGGATCTGGGCCTCCTCGTAGTCATCGACGATCGCCCTGGTCGTCGTCTCGTCGAGCCCGGCACCCTGGAGGGCGGCCTCGACATCCGCGGAGGCGACGAAGTCGATCCCGGATGCGGTGGCCGCCTCGATCTGCACGACGACCTCGTCCGTGATGCGATCGTCCTGCTGGACGTTCGTGACGAACGCACCGGTCAGGCCGACCAGCACGAGCGCGCCGATGAGGGCGACGCCGAGCGAGGACCCCAGCTGCTGGCCGGTGTACTGGAGACCCCCCGCCTCACCTCGACCGGACGCGTCGACCGAGGACTGGACCACGAGGCCCAGCTGCGACGCGATGAGCCCCATCCCAACGCCGAGAATGCCCATCGCGATGGCGAACGCGAGATCCGCCAGGTCCGGCTTGATGGTGGCGAGGAGGGCGAAGCACGCCAGGGCGGTGATCGCGAGGCCCGCCCGCGTGATCGACCGCACCGGGTACCGCCCCGCCAGGCGCGATCCGGCCGCTGCTGCGATGAACATGGCGATGGATGTCGGCAGCATCTTCACGCCCGTCTCCAGGGCATTGAGGCCGAGCACGAGCTGGAGATAGAGCGGGATCGTGAAGAAGACGCCCATCAGGATGAGGTTCTGAGAGAACAGCCCGATGAGCCCGGATCGCACGGGCGGGATCTTCACGAGGTCCAGGTGGACGAGCGGGTCGCTGCCGGCCGCCTCCCGGTGCCGCTGCCACCACACGAAGGTCCACAGGAGCACGGCCCCCCCGGTGATCACGAACGGGGTCAACGCGATGCCGAACGGCTCGACCGGCGAGTCCTTGGGCACGATCCAGCCCCACGTGCTCGACTGCAGGACCCCCAGGACCACGGCGCCCAGGCCGGCGGCGGACAGGATCGTGCCGACGACGTCCAGCCGCGGATTGGGTCCGGTGCGCACCGCGTCCGCGACGAACTTGGTCACGGCGAGGATTGCGAGCACGATCACGACCTCCCCGACGAACACGATGCGCCAGGTCAGCTCGGTCGTGGCCCAGCCGCCGAGGATGGGGCCAATGGCGATGCCGGCGCCCGCAACGCCGCCGATGACGGCGTAGGCGGCCTTGCGCTCCTTCCCCTCGAAGTTGCCAGCGATCAGGGCCGCCATGGCCGGCAGCACCAGGGCCGCGCCGATGCCCTCCAGGATCGACCAGCCCAGGGTGAGCTGGAGGACCGTCTGGGAGACCGCGGTCAGCCCCGACCCACAGGCATAGATGACGAGGCCGATCACGAACGCCCGGCGGCGGCCGATGATGTCGCCGATCTTGCCGCCGGTGAGCATGAACATGGCCATGACCAGGCAGTACAGCGTGATGACCGCCTGGATGGTCGTGACCGTGGTGTCGAACTCCGCGACCAGCGCGCTGATCGAGACGTTCATGACCGACTGGTCGAGGACCATGATGAACTGCGCGCCGGCCAGCGCCAGGAGGGGCAATCGCCGGTTCACCAGGTCATCCTCCTGCTATGGCGTCGATCGTTTCGCGGACGGATCTTCGCACACCACGAGCGGCGTCAGAGCGGCGACCAGAACGTCATCGAGCCCGGGGGGACGATCCACCCGGGCTCGAGGTTCGTGATCGAGGATGGGCCTCCGGAGGGAGCCTCGGTGGGTCAGCCCTCGGCTGCGGGGGCCTCGGCCGGTGCCGCCTCGGCGACGGCCGTCAGGGCCTCGTCGCTCACGTCGATGGCTTCCACGTCGCCACCGAGCTCGGCGAGCTTGCCGACGATCGCGTCAGCCTCGGCGCCGGTCGCCAGGACCCCGACGGCGGCCTTGCCACCGGCAAGCTCCGCGCCGATGCGCGCCTTGTCCTCTGCCTTCATGCCGAGACCCTTGTGGTGGAAGGCACCAAGCACTGCGCCGCCGACGACGCCGGCCAGCAACGTCGGCGGAGCAACGACCGCCAGGACGAGGCCGATGCCGGCGCCCTTCGCCTTGCTGCGCGAGCCCATCTTGTGGGTCTTGAGCGCGCCCTTGTCGTCGAGCACGAGAACGCCGATCGAGGTCAGCTTGACCTCGTCGCTCGCCTTGTCCCATGCCTTCAGCGACTCGACCGCCGCGTCGGCTGCAGCCTCGTCCGCGAAGACCGCCAGGATCACCTGATTGTCAGCCATTCCACTGCTCCTTGGATCTGTCCCGGGGGTGCGTCGGAGGATGTCTCCGTTCACGATCCGAACTGCCCGCCGACGCCTGCGTACCAGAGGCCGGTGCTATTCGGGCGGGACCCTGAGTGTACCGCCAGCCCCGAAATACCGCGGTCCTTTCCCCTGTGGACGTGATCGAGCCCGGGCGGACGATCCACCCGGGCTCGACGTGCGTGGTCTCGTGATGGCCTCCGGATCAGCCGGAGGCCGAGGGAGCTAGAACCGTCCGCGACGGCCCGGCGTGACGACCGCACCGACGACCGCGGCCTTGGCGATCGGCGACGGGCCCGGCGAGACGGCGGCGCCGACGACGGCGGCCTTCGCGACGGGCGACGGGCCGGGCTTCACGGCTGCGGTCACGACCGCCGCCTTGGCGACGCGGGAGGGTCTCATCGGCATGTCAGGCTCCTTCTGCCTCGAGGGCCTCGTCGGCCTCGATGGCGGCGATGATCGCCTGGACGGGGATCCGCCCGTTGGCAACCAGTTGACCACCCGCGTGGCGCACGGCCGCTCCGAACGGCGCCGCCCACAGGTTCTCGAAGACGAGGATCCCGGCCGTGGTGCCGGGGTTCATCGCGTACGCGAGGTTGTTGATGTCCTCTTCGGCCAGCGTCTCGGCGAGCTGGGCTTCGATCCTGGCCAGGTCCCCGAGGTCGCCGAGATCGGTGAGCTCCTGGACCGAGACCGAGCCATCCTCGGCCTTGCCGACGATGAGCAGGTCCATGACCCGGATCATTCCGGAATCGTGGAGCCTGACCAGCTCCGCGAGCGCCTCACCCGTGAAGTTCGCCTGCCCTGCCGGGAACTCGACGATCAGGTAATCGACGGGCCCCAGCTCATCGATCGATCTCTCTGCCATGACTCCTCCATCTTTCCGGCGTACTCGCGCCGTCGTGGCTACGCTGCGCCCATCCGGGCACCACCGCATCCCACGTTGCGGGTGAACGACGGGTCTCCTGAGCCCAAGGCTCAGCATCGGCCACCATGTCATGGTGGCTCTGGATCATTGTCCCACGTCCATCCGGGGCCGAGGCGGCAGGCCGGGGAACGGTTCGAGCAGACCGATCTCGATCGCCTGTTGGACCGCCTCGCTGCGGCTCGACGCGCCGAGCTTGCCGTAGATCGAGATGGCCTGCGTCTTGACCGTGTGCGGTGACAGGAACATGCGCTCGCCGATCTCCTTGAACGTCAGCGGCGTCGACAGGATCGGGAGCAGCCGGAGCTCCGCGGGGGACAGCGCAGACGACCCGGCGAGGGCGGTGGACGCATCCTTGAGGCGTGCGCGCATCTCGGCAATGCCCGCTGTGAGAGTTCCGAGAGCGGGGCGCCTGCGGGCGATCGCTTCGGCCTGGGAGACAACGGTCCGTGCACCCGCCGGATCGGCGATCGCCAGGTAGGCCCGGGCCAGCTCCAGGAGGGCCCCGACGGCGGACCACGGCCCCGCGTACGTGGCGAGCGGGCAGACCAGCTGGGCGCGGACAAGTTCGTCACGCGCGCGCGCCAGGCCACCACGATGGATCGCCACGCGCGCCGCCACGGCGTGGGTCATCAGCGAGACGGCGAAGTGGCCGAGGCGAGCGCGCCCGAGCACCCCATGGCTCTCCCGGGCGAACTGCTCTGCCGCGCCCCAATCGCCCCGCGCGATCGCGAGGCTTGCCCGGTTCGCCCAGGCCACCATGGCACCGGCCATCCCTCCTGCCGCCACGGCATCCGCGAACGCCGCATCGGCGGCCTCTTCGTCTCCGAGGAGCAGATGTGCCGAGCCGAGCAGCGTGAGCGCGTTTGTCCGCCAGGGACTGCCCGGGCGCTCCGCAGACACGGCAAACGAGGCGTTGGCGAGCATGTCCTCCGGTCCATTGCGCGCCATGGCTGATCTCAGCAGCGCCCTCGACGACTCGAAGGACGCGGAGCCGTCGCCCGGATCGCCGCTGAACGTCGAGGTCTCGGCGATGTCCGCGAGGTGCTCGCTGGCCTCCGGCCGTCCGTTGAGGAGGTGGATCCATGCGCCCGCGACCGCCAGCGAAGGCCGCCGCGCAAGGGCGGCGTCGTCGAAGCTCCGCAGCCACCGGTCCAGCTTGTCGCCGTGACCGCCGTAGAGGGTCGGCAGGAACGTGGACACGACGAGCGCGGCGGCGGCGTCCATGTCGTCGCCTCGCAACGCGTGCTCAACGGCGAGCTCGATCCGGTCGCCGGTCGCATACGAGGACGCCGCTCGGCGATGCAGCTGTGGCACAAGGGCCGGCTCCCGTCGGGCGAGCTCCGCCTGCAGGAACTCGCGCAGGAGGTTGTGAAGACGGTAGCCCGGGACGGATCCGCCGACCTTGCTGATGAGCTGGTTGGCCTCCGCGAGCGACTCCAGCCGTGCGGCCCCTCCGGGCAAACCGGTGACGGCCGTCGCGACCTGCGGCTCGACGACCTCGAGGATCGAG
The DNA here is from genome assembly GCA_963770795.1 of uncultured Chloroflexia bacterium. GTDB lineage: Bacteria > Chloroflexota > Limnocylindria > Limnocylindrales > CSP1-4 > CAIXZV01. The sequence goes on along the minus strand of CAVYQR010000005.1, from coordinate 227,540 downwards.
CTCCTGGTCAGGAGCGCGATGTCGTCGCCGGTCAGACCCGGCAGGAACTCGGACCGCAGATAGTCGGCGATGTAGTCACCCCGGCCCCACGAGCCTTCGCGAGCGCTCGCCGACCGAACCGACCGCTTGCCGGCGAGGGTGGCGAGGTAGATGCCCGCAGCCCACCCCTCGGTCCGTTCCGCGAGCGCCCGTACCTGGTCGGGCTTCAGGGGGTGATCGGCGGCGATCGTCAAGGCATCCGTCTCGGCGAGGTCCAGGGCGAGCTCGTCCCGCCCGATCTCGAGGAGGTCGCGCCCTGCCCGGAACCTCCCGAAGGGGAGGGCTGGTGTGGTCCGCCCCGCCACCGCCACCTGGAACCCGACAGGGAGGTGGTCGATCAACGTCGCCAGGGCGTCGAGGCACGTTCGGTCCACGAGGCGGTGGACGTCGTCCAGGACGAGCACCGCCGGCCGGCCGATGCGGTGCATCTCGAACGCGAGACGGGGCACCGCCAGCGCGACGATTCGCGACCCGGGCGCCGCAATCGCCGGTTGGACGGATCCATCGACGGCCTGGAGGCGGTCGATGGCGGCGGCGAGGTACGAGAGGAAGACGCTCGGGACGTTGTCGAAGTCGTCGAGAGTCAGCCACGCGACGGGGCGATCTTCGCGCGCCGCCCACTCCGCCAGGAGCAGCGTCTTGCCGTATCCGGGCGGGGCGCTGACCGAGACGACCGAGGCCCGGGGCTCGGCCCTCAGAAGGCCGATGAGCCGGTCGCGCGAGATCGTCCCGGGGCGTGGCGCAGGCGGGAGAAGCTTCGAATTCGACCAGAAGGAAGGAGGGCTGGGAGCTCGGATGCGACTCGGCGTCCGATGGCATCCTCGATGCCCGGCGCGGCGCGTAGGTCTTGGCGACGGTCCTGATCCTCGCTGCGGGCACGGCCGACTGATGGACGAGACGCACCATACACATGTCGAGCTCGGCCCGGCGAAGTGCCAGATGGACCGCCGGCGCCTCACGATTCCGCCGCTGCCCCCTACGCGTGGTCGGAAGTGTCGTTCCGCTCCAGGGCGGCCTCAACATCGTAGCCCGCCGCCAGCGCGATCCTCGGGGCCGCCGAGATGACGCGCGCCGACCCCACGGCACCGGCAACTGCCACGACGACGCCGAGGACGTCCTCGAGCGCTGCTCCGGCCCGCTGCGCCGCAGCGACGGCAACAAGGTACGACGACTGCGGGGCATCCAGCGCCACGAGGGCTCCGATCCGGAGGAGCGCCTCGGTGCGCTCGTCCAGCCGGTGGAGGCCCGGGTCCTGTTGGCCGGGGTTCGCCATCGCCCCGATCAACCCGGGATCCCCGATCGTCAGCCGGCGGAACGCCTCTTCGGTGGACGGCATCACGTGACCCCTCCTTCGGGGTTCTGGCGGCCGAAGGGCGTCATCGCATCGCGTCGGTGGTGACCCACATGAGGTCTGGGTGGAAGTCGTACCCCCAGGGAAGCCCTGCGTTCTTCCAGCCGTTCCGCATGTGCTTGCCGTGGTAGACGCTGCCCGGATCGTCGATCCGGTCGCCTTCGAGGCCGTTGACGATGCTGTAGACGTTCACAAGGCCAGCCTGGGCGAGCAGGTTCACCGCCATCGCGCCTCGGCCGCCGGTGGCGCACATCACCAGGATCGTGTCGTCGGGACCAGACGCCTCCTTAACCTTGGCGACGAAGTCGGGGTTGAGCTCCCCTGAGCACCCGGGCGGTCGGCCCGGCATCGACGGACCCTCCGGGTCGTACCGGGGGAAGACCAGGGTGACGTTCTTGGCCGTCTCCACGTGGCCGACGAAGATGTACTCCTCGAACGTGCGGACGTCGAGGATGTGGACCCGCTCCGGATCGGCCGTCGCCATCCGGTGGGCCTCCTCGGGCGTCAGGTAGAGCCCCAGAATCTACGGTCCGACTCGGGCACGTCGAGGGCCGCCCGGGACGTGTGTCCCTCGTGCGTCGTCATGATCCCGCCTCCAATTCTCGCCCCGGCCGGTCGACCCGCCCGGCCGGTCCGCATGGGCTTGACCGTCAGTCGTGCTCGTTCCCAGCCACGAACGTCCGGCTCTGGCGCGGCGGCAGCGTCATCCGGTCGGGATCGATGTCGTAGGTCCAGGGCAACCCGGAGTTCTTCCAGCCGTTCTTCATGCGCATGCCGTCGAAGACGCTCTCAGCGTCCTTGACCTGGCTCCCCTCCCAGCCGTCGAGGATGTTCCAGGCGTTCGTGAACCCGGCCGCCTTCGCCAGCATGCTGATCGCCATCGCGGAGCGACCACCGGACCGGCAGGCCACGAGGATCTGCTCGTCGGGCGCAGCCCATACCTGCACCGCAGCCACGAACTCGGGGTTGAGCTCCCAGCGGAGCGCCTTCTTCTCCGGGTCCCACTCGTACGTCTGGAGCGCGAAGGGGATGTTCGTCGCCATCGGGGCGTGGCCGACGAAGACGTACTCCTCCGGCGTGCGGACATCGAGGATCTTCAGGCCGGGGTCGGCCTGCCACATGTCGTACGCCTCCTTGGCGGTGACGTACAGGCCGAGACTGGTCCGCCGCGCCTCGGCGATCGTCTCGATCGGATGGGTCTGGCTCATGGGGACCTCCTCGTGGGTGACGATATGTGGGTCGGCGCGCCGCCACGTGGCAGGGCGTCGGGCGACGCGCTGCGATCAGACGTCAGGGTCGGAGAAGACGGGCTCGCGCTCCTCGACGAAGGCATGGATGCCCTCGACGCGGTCGGCATGGACGACCGAGCGCCAGTGCTCCTCCATCATGATCGCGACCGCCTGCTCGACCGGCTCGCCCTGGCCCATCTGTACGGCCCGCTTGACCGACTGCACCGCCGTCGGCGAGTTGGTCGCGATGGCCTCCGCGATCCGCAGGGCGGCGCCCATGAGCTCCGCTCGTGGGTGGACCTCGTTCACCATGCCCAGCCGCAACGCCTCCTGGGCCGTCATCGGCTGCCCCGTCATCAGCATCTGCATTGCCTTGCCGGGGGGGAGCACGCGGGGCAGGAACACCGGTGAGCCGCCGCCCGCCGACAGCCCGACCATCGCCTCCGGCTGGCCGAAGACCGCGTCGTCGCTGGCGATGATGAAGTCGGTGCTGATGGCCATCTCGCAGCCTCCGCCGTAGGCCATCCCGTGGACGGCGGAGAAGATCGGGCGGCGGGACTGGCGTAGCTCGAGCAGCACCCGGTCGAAGACCTGGCGCTGGCGGAGCCACTCCTCCTTCGTCATCTGCTTGCGCTCGTACAGGTCGCCGCCCACCGAGAACGCCCGGTCGCCGGCGCTGGTGAGGATCGCCACGCGGACGGAGGCGCGGGCGTTGATCGTCTCGAGGATCTCGATGAGCTGCGCCGCCAGGGCGGTCGTGACCGCGTTGTCGGCGTGCGGCCGGTTGAGGGTGACGATCGCCACGCGCCCCTCCGAGACGTAGTCCGCGCGGACGAGCTGGTCGGGCTCCGGGACATCCTCGGGCGCGCGGTAGCCGAGCTGCTGCATGCGGGTGCCGTTGACGGCGGTCATGTCGTTCTCCTCGATCGCCAGGTTCAGATCACATCTACGGGCGTGCACACCGGGATCCGCAGATACCGAGGCGGCCGGACCACCGAGGCGGCCGGACCGGAGACCGATCCGGCCGCCCAGTTCGCAACGGCTAGCCGAGCCGTGTGCCTTCGACCTCGAGCCCGCCCCCTTCGGGAAGCTTGCTCCAGCTCCGGCGCGCCCACTCCTCCTTGAGGACCTCTTCGGCGGCCTTCTCGAGGAACTCCGGGCGAGCCCACGCGTCCACGTCGAAGTCGTTCCTGATGTAGCCGTGGCTGAACATGAAGTCCTTGCCGATCTTGATGGTCTGCAGGTTCCGCGCGCTCAGGCTGGGCACCATGTCCACGTCCTTGATGCCCTGGTACGTGTCCTCGGCATCCAGGTAGAACGTCTGCCGGTTGAGGATGGCCCCCGCGGCGTGCTTGTTCTCGTTCGCCCAGCGCCCGACCTTGATCATGGCCTTCATGTAGGCGATGACGAGCTCGGGGTGTTCGTCGGCCATCACGTCGGTGCAGGTGATGACGGCCGGCGTGTTGGCCACCTGGACCCGCCAGTCCGGGTACCGGCTCAGGTCCTCGATCATCGCCAGCTGGCCGGTGGCCTCCTGGATGTGCTGGAAGACCTTGCTCTGGGTGTAGATCGCATCCACGGTGCCGGCGAGGAGGGCCTTCTCGAGCGGGCGGAAGGCGTAGTCGTGCTTGTGGTCGCGGCGCATCCACAGCTCGGACGGGTTGTTCATCGTGACCGCGAGCATCTCGGGCTTGTCGTACCAGTCGTCGGGGTACGGGAACTCGACGAGCTCGATGTCGTCCATGGTCATGCCGTTGAGCATGAGCATGTTCTCGATGCCCATGTGCTCCTGGATCCGCCACCAGTCGTTCTTGATGGTGTTCAGGCTCTTGCTGATGCCGATCTTCTTGCCCTTGAGATCCTGCAGCCGGAAGATCCTGTCGCTGGCCCGCACGGCCATGCAGCCGCCCTCGTACACCCACGTCGCGCCCAGGAGCACGGTGCGGCGGAGGTCGGCGTTGACGTGGATCGGCGGGTAGAGGCCGCCGAAGCGGATCAGGTTGTCGAGGTTGTGGATGTAGTGCGGGTACCAGTTGTTCTCAGGTGCGTGGCGGAAGTAGGCGTAGTCGACGCCGATCTTCTTGTACTCCTCGCGGCACCAGCCCAGCTCCTGGTCCACGTTGTTGGCGGACACCATGGGGCAGTTGGTGAACCAGACCTCGTTCCAGTTCAGCGGCACGGTGGTGGCGACTCGCTGTACCTCGGCCATGTTCGGTGCTCCTCGTTCCTTCGTGCTGTTGGCCATCGCTAGTCCCGTCCTGCACGGCCCGCGCACTGGACCCGAGCCTCGCGTGACTTCCTGCCCGGACTCTGGTCCTCCAGCCGTCGGCCGGCATCGCGCGAATCGCGGCATTCCGTTCCCGCTCGGGGCGTTCCGCCCGGCGGCATGGTGCGCAACGTCGATGCGACCGGCACTGGCTTGGCTCGTCGCGCGATGCCAACCTGACGACAGAACAGCCAGTCAGTGGTCGCGGCGAACGCGATCCTGCCACCCGCACGTGGGGAGTCGAGCGCTCAGATCACGCCTCGTGACCGGTCGCCGATGGCCATCGCCGGGGCGGGCAAGCCGGTATCAGGATCTGGGGATCCCGGCCCACGAGGTGCGGGACGGCCTCGGCTCGGTCGCCTCCTCCAGCTCGGGTGCGCCGGGCGGCAGGGCAGCCGTCCGGCGTCCGTAGCGGGCGGCAAATGGTCCTGCGGTCAGCCCGTGCAGGACGACCGACAGCAGCACCGTCCAGACGATGGCGGCAGGGAGAGGCCCCGGGTCCACGCCCGCCTCCTCCAGGCCTGACAGCGCGATGACCAGGAACACGATGGAGGCGAGGCCGCGCGGGCCGAACCAGCCGATGAACGCGACCGTCAGCGGCTGGTAGCGGTCGCCAAGGAGCGCAATGGCGACCGGCACCATGCGGATCGCGGTGAGGCTCAGGACGGCGTAGGCGATTGCAGCCGGGTCCCACAGGCTGGTGAGGACCCTGCCGGCGACGGCGAGCCCGAATGCGCACCACACCCCGATCGCCAGCAGGGAGCCCTGTGCCTCGGTGAAGTGGACGGCGTCCTCGTCGCGCTGTCGCGTTCCGGCCCCGAAGGCGAGGCCGCCGACGAAGGCGGCGATGAACCCGTTGCCGCCGGCGCCCACCGCCACGAGGTAGCAGCCCGCCGCCAGCGCCAGGACAAGAAGCTTGCGCGAGACCGGGGATGTCCAGTGCCTGCGGTCGGCGAGAACCAGCAGAAACCCGCCCGCCAGCCCCAGGGCAGCCCCAACCGAGATCCCGATCGCCATGTCGGCCAGCGCCTCGCCGAGCGCGCCCCCTCCGCCCGCCGCCTCCGTGGTAGCGAGCGCAAGCGCGAAGAACACGAAGGGTGTCGCGATACCGTCGTTGAGCCCGCTCTCCACATTCAGCACGCGGCGGATCCGGGAAGGCACGATCGTGTTGGTGACGACTGGCTGCCCGAGGGCCGCATCCGTGGGCGCGAGGGCCGCGGAGATGAGCATCGCGATGCCCAGCGAGATGCCCGGGAACAGCAAGAGCGCCCCCACTGTCCCGAGCGCGATCGTGAGCAGCAGACCCACGACCAGGAGGCGGGCGACGGTGCGTGCGTCCTGCCGCAGGGCCCCCGCCCGGATCGTGGAGGCGTCCGCGAACAGCAGCAGGGTCAACGTGACCTCGGCCAGGAGCTTGACGGATTCGGCGCCGGGCTCCAGAGAGATCCAGCCGAGGGCATCGTCCGCGAGAACGATCCCGATGAGGAGGAAGACCAGCGACGGCCCGATCGAGAGCCGCTCAAGGCGAGCGGCGACGAGGGCATAACCGGCCACCAGCAGGGCGAGGAGGGCGAGTTCGGCTTCCACGTCAGTGCTCAGTCCTCGCGACGAGCCGGAGGTCGCGCAGCGGCTGGGCAACCCGCGCGACGGTCAAATCCAGGCCCATGGCGACCATCCCCGTCAACCGCCCAGTCATTGTTCGCGGGGGCGTGCTCAGAACGGCGTGTCCCGCCCCGGGTCCATGTTCGAGCGCTCACGCACCGCGTCAACGACATCGCCCGGGCGGTGCTGCGCGTCGAGGGGAGCCGGCGCGCCCTTGCCGCGGGACTTCGGCTTCCGGTCGCTCGTCAGCGCGCGAAGGCGCTCCTCGCTCGTCAGCGGCGCCTGGGCGGCTGGCGTGGCCGGCGCCTTGGCGGCGCCCGTGGGCGGCGCCTCGGCGACGCTCGTGGGCGGCGCCTTGGCGGCTGGGCTGTCGGTGTGCTCGTCGGTCATGGCCGCGTGCCTCCAGTTCGTGCATCGACGTGGTCGCGGTCGCGATGCCGGGCTCAGGCTCGGCCATCTGGTGCCGCGCCCGGTCACGCTGCCGGGGCTCCGTACAGCGTGCCATACTCCGCCCATGGACCTCACATTCGTCGGCTGGATCGTCGTCGGCCTGATCGCAGGGTTGTTCTCCGGTGTCGTCGCCGGTGGACGGACCCTCCGGGGCTGGATGCCGAGCCTCGCCATCGGCCTGGTGGCCGCGTTCATCACAGGCTGGCTGCTGCTGAACGTCGTGGGAACGGACTCGATCACCAGCATCTGGGTCTCGGCCCTGTTCGCGTCGGTCGTCGCGGTCGTCCTCCGGCTGCTCATCAGGACGGTCTCGTTCAGCGGCGACTGACGGCCGGCAGGCGGCGATAGTCGGTGGACCCTTCGAAGGCAATGCCGGCGCTGGTCGACCGCCACGTCCCGATCACCCGCTGCCTGCCCGCGTACCCGCGCGAGTGACTCAGGCCTGACCTGCTGGCAGCCGTCACCTCGTGGGGGGTGGCGACATCTGAGGATCTAGCGGGGGCGAAGAGGGACGGGCAGAGGCGGGACGGGCAGAGGCGGGACGGGCAGAGGCGGGACGGAACGGCGCTCCGGGCGGGTGTCGAGCAACGCCGCTCAGCGGTCCACCGTGCGGGGCTTGGTGACGGCGACTCGGTGTCGTGGCTGCCGAGAGCCGTCCTCGGGCAGGAACAGGATCCCCGCTAGCTCCCCAACTGGGCTGCGCACCCACCTCCGCACCGCGACCGTCCGGGCCGGCAGGGCCGCGTGGAGCGTCGCCCGGTGGCGCGCGACCCGGCGCCGGGTTGTGCTGTCGTCGGGCAGCACCACCACACGACCGACCGTGCGGACATTCCAGCCTCGCGAGCGGGCAACGGCGGGCGCGACCCGCACCTTCCGGTCCACGCCGCCCAACAGCCCCTGCAGGTCCGGCACGACCGACTTCACCTCGATGACGAGCAGCGTGCCGGTCTCAGGGTGAAAGGCGAGCACGTCGATGGACCCGCGCTCGCCGTAGATCGCGAACGTCGCCTCGGGCACGGCCTCCCAGCCCTCGCTCCGCAGCCAGCGGACAACCCGCTCGACGATGCTCGCGTGGTCGGCGTCGAGCAGGCGGTCCAGCGCCTCGCCTTGCCACAACACGCGCTGCTCGACTCTGGCCCCCAGCGCAACGGCAATGCTTCGGATCACCCGACCCGTGAACGCGTCGGCCCCGCCGCGCTCGATCCTGTGCACGGTGCTCCGTGACACGCCCGCAGTCTCTGCCAGCTGCTGCTGGGTCCATCCGCGCCTCCGCCGCAGCGCTCGCAGGGCCAAGCCGAACCGAACGGGGTCCATCGCGCCATCATGGAGATGGCCACTTATGCGGTGCTCATCGCCAGCCCAACCGCGCCCCGCCCGGCGCCTCGTCCGGCCCGCCCGCGAAATCCCCATATTCCAGCCGGCAGGGCATTCGCCAGCTCCCCTGAGGGAGACGGGGCTGATCCCGAGCGTGGGTCGGGTCCAGCTCCCTGTCATCTGCAGCATTGGAACGGCAGATGACGATGCAACGGGCGCGAAGGCTAACCAGGACGACATCTGGGGATTTCGCGGGGGCGAGGGGGTTCGCAGGCCGAGGGGGTTCCGGCGAGGGAGCTTCGGCGAGGGAGCTTCGGGGCCGAGGGGTCTCTGATCGGGCAGGCGCTGCAGGGGGACATCGGCGCCGCTAATCTCTTGCGATGACCATCCCGGGCGTGCAGGCGGTCCGTACCTATCAACCCGCATGGCTGTCGAAGGACATCGTCGCGGGACTGGTGCTCGCGAGCCTGCTGGTCCCGCAGGGCATGGCCTACGCGGAGTTGGCCGGGCTGCCTGCCATCACGGGTCTGTACACGTCCGTCCTGTGCCTGGTCGGCTACGCGGTGTTCGGGCCGTCCCGGATCCTCGTCCTGGGCCCGGACTCGGCGCTCGGTGGGATGATCGCCGCCACGGTCCTGCCGCTCGCGGCCGCCAATGGGGACCCGTCCACCGCAGTCGCGTACGCCTCCGTTCTCGCGCTGATGGTGGGGGCATTCATGCTGATCGGGGCCCGAGCCGGCCTCGGCTTCATCGCCGATCTGCTCTCGAAGCCGACGCAGATCGGCTACATGAACGGGCTCGCTCTCACGATCTTCATCGGCCAGCTGCCGAAGCTGTTCGGCTTCTCGACCGACGCGAGTGGGCTGATCGGGGAGACGCAGGCCTTCGTGCAGGGCGTGGCCGATGGCAAGGCCCTGCCCGCCGCCGTCGGCATCGGGCTGTTCAGCGTCGCGCTGATGGTGATCCTGGGCCGCTTCCTTCCCAAGGTGCCGGCCGTGCTCGTGGCGGTCATCGCCGCGATGGCGCTGTCCGCGGGCCTGGATCTCGAAGCGAGCGGGGTCAGCGTGGTCGGGGTGCTACCCAGCGGACTGCCGCCGTTCACCATCCCGAGGATGGGACTGGGGGACCTGCCACTGCTGCTCGCGGGTGCCCTGGGCATCGCCGTGGTCTCGCTGGCTGACACGATCTCGGTCTCGTCGATCTTCGCCGGGCGGAGCGGGCAGGAGGTGCGCGCCAACCAGGAGATGGTCGGGGTCGGCGCCGCCAACATCGCGGCCGGACTCTTCACCGGCTTCCCCATCAGCACCAGCTCCTCGCGAACCGCGGTCGCGGAGCGAGCCGGATCGATGACCCAGCTGACGGGTCTCGTTGGTGCCGCGTTGATCCTCCTGATGCTGGTGTTCCTGCCCGGCCTGATGCAATGGCTCCCGCAGCCCACCCTCGCAGCCGTCGTGATCGTCGCGTCGATCTCGCTCGCCGACATCCCAGCATGGCGCAGGCTGTGGCGGCAGCGCAAGACCGAGTTCTGGCTGTCGGTGGCGGCGTTCCTGGGCGTGGCGTTCCTGGGCATCCTGCCGGGCATCGCGGTGGCGGTGACCCTGTCGATCCTGTGGGTGTTCCTGCAGGCGTGGAACCCGTACCGGACCACACTCGTGGACGTCCCAGACGTTCCCGGGTATCACGACATCCGCATGTACCCGGACGGGGAACAGCTGCCGGGTCTCGTCATCTACCGCTTTGACGGCCCGCTCATCTTCGCCAACGCCAGCACCTTCAGGAACGAGATCCGGCATCTGCGGCACGCGGATCCGCCGCCCAGGTGGATCATCGTCGCCGCCGAGCCCATCACCTCGGTGGACACGACCGCGGCGGAGATGCTCGAGGATCTCGACCGGGAGCTCGAGGCGAAGGGCATCAACCTCGTATTCGCCGAGATGAAGGACGCGGTCCGCCAGGAGATCCGCAACTACGGCATGGACTGGCTGGCCGACCGCGACGCCTTCTACCCGACGATCGGCGCCGCGGTGAAGGCATACCGCCTGTTCGCGGGGATCCCGAAACCGGACCGCCATCCCGGCGCGTAGCCGCCACCTGGGCCTTGAGCAGGCCCGCAAGGCAGAGCGGCGCGGTCCGTGGGCGGGGTGTCGCGGTCCGTGGGCGGGGTGTCGCGGTCCGTGGGCGGGGTGTCGCGGTCCGTGGGCGGGGTGTCGCGGTCCGTGGGCGGGGTGTCGCGGTCCGCAACATCGGTGGCGCGGTCCGTGGGCGGGGTGTCGCGGTCCGCAACATCGGTGGCGCGGTCCGTGGGCGGGGTGTCGCGGTCCGCAACATCGGTGGCGCGGCTTGGGTCGGTGGCGCGGCATGGGTCGCAGCATCTCGGTGCTCGTGCGCCGGTGGCAGTCGTGGCCGGGACCGGCTTCGTCGGTCGCCTGAGGTCGCCCGAGGAGGCCCGCGGGATCCCCATATTCCAACCAGCAGAGCATTCGCCAAGCCACCGGCGGGATCCGGAGGTCGTCCAAGCGTGGGAAGGGACCCGGTCCCTGCCACCTGCAGCGTGGGAGCGGCAGATGACGACCCGGCGGGCGCTAATGCCAATCAGCAGTGTATTTGGGGATTTCAGGGGCGTGTGTGAGCGAGCGGGCGTGGCCGGGCGCGACGGGGCGTGTGTGAGCGAGCGGGCGTGGCCGGGCGCGACGGGGCGTGTGTGAGCGAGCGGGCGTGGCCGGGCGCGACGGGGCGTGTGTGAGCGAGCGGGCGTGGCCGGGCGCGACGGGGCGTGTGTGAGCGAGCGGGCGTGGCCGGGCGCGACGGGGCGTGTGTGAGCGAGCGGGCGTGGCCGGGCGCGACGGGGCGTGTGTGAGCGAGCGGGCGTGGCCGGGCGCGACGGGGCGTGTGTGAGCGAGCGGGCGTGGCCGGGCGCGACGGGGCGTGTGTGAGCGAGCGGGCGACGGCCCGGCCGACGGGACGGTGTGAGCGAGCGGGCGTGGCCGGGCGTCAGGTTGCCGGGGTCAGGCGGCCGGCGGCTCAGCCACGTCGAACTGGGCCTTGATGTCGCTGCCGTTGAGGTACCACAGGATGATCAGGGGCATGATCGACATCCCGAGCCCAAGGCCGGAGCCGGGGTACTGGATCATGTAGAGGACTGCCGAGAACAGGGCCAGGCCAGCCACGAGCACGGCCAGCATCCAGGCCCACGGGCGCATCGACCACAGGCCGACCGCGACCGCCAGCCAGAGGACGCCGCCGAGGACCGAGATCCAGCCCCAGAGCGCGGCCGTCTCGAACGCGGGCAAGTCGCCCAGGACCCCGAACCAGTCGAAGCCGATGAGCCGGAGCCCGAAGAACAGCCAGGCGAAGCCGGCGAGTGCGGCAAAGAAGCCGATGACCGAGATGAGAATGGGCGGGTTCTTCATGCGAACTACTCCCTCACGAGTCTGTTGCGAGTGCGTTGGGCTGATGTTGCGGGCCTGGTGGTCCGAGCGGGCGATGTTCCCTCCTCTGCCGGGACGTCCTGCTGTCAGGGTCACATCATTGCGCGCGGCGTGCGCGAATACAACTATCCACCGGCACCCGCGCCGATGCCGGCCTCCTGGGTGGCCTGGTGCAGCGCCTGCTCGTCGGCCTGGCTCATGGGCTTGAGGTCGAACACGACGGTTCGCAGGGTGCCGGTGAAGGCGTACGGCGCCCGGTCCTCGTAGGCGTCATCCACGACGCCGCCGTTGTCGCGACCCATGTCCATGCCAGCGTAGGTCGTGAACAACATCGAGCAGGTGCGGTCGAGGCGACCCTCGCCGATCTGCTTCCCGTTCGCCCAGAGGGTGACGCCGCCGCCGGAGCCCGGCTTCGGCTCGTCGGCCTCGAACAGCATCTTCACCAGGACGTCACCGGTCGGGATCGGCTCGGCCGAGACCTGCTTGTACGTCTCGATGCCCAGGAACTGGTACGTGTGGTTGAGGTGGCCCTTCTCATCCACCCAGAGCGAGAAGCCGCCGATGAAGTCGGCGAAGGCGCACAGGACGCCCTCGGCGCCGCCCTCGGGCACGTGGATGTCTGCCTCGATGGAGTACGACCGCCCGTAGATCCGTGGGATGACCGTGGTCGAGACGTTCTGGACATCGCCCGCGAAGGTGTGGCGCGTGGCCGTGGGCATCGGGGGCAGGATGCCGAAGAACACGGCCATGCCGCCGAGCAGCGGCAGCGCGCGGTTGCGCTCGGCTTCCTTCCAGAACAGCTCCCGTAGCTCGGCGAGCTTCGCGGGCTGCTCGGTCGCCAGGTCGTGGGCCTGGCTGAAATCGTCGGGCAGGTAGTAGAGCTCCCAGGAGTCCTGGTCGGGGTCGTACCCGCTGCCCGGCCTGAACCTGGCGAGCGTCGCCGGCGAGAAGTCCCACGGCAGCTTGTCCAGCCGGGCGCAGGCCCACCAGCCGTCCTTGTAGATGGCGCGGCTGCCGTACATCTCGAAGTACTGGACCGTGTGCCGCTCCGCGGCGCCCGGGTCTTCCAGGGTGTACGAGAAGGGCGTGCCGTCCATCGGCTCCTGCTCGATCCCGTCCACCACGGTGGGCTCCGGGATGCCGACCAGGTCGAGGACCGTCGGCGCGATGTCGATGCAGTGGGTGAACTGCGTCCGCAGATCGCCCCCGCTCTTGATGTGCCCCGGCCACGCGATGACCATCGGGTCGCGGTCGCCGCCGAGGTGGCTCGCCATCTGCTTGCCCCACTGGAACGGCGTGTTCTGGGCGTGCGCCCAGGCCGCCGCGAAGTGCGGGGCGCTGTGGAAGCCGCCCAGTCCCTCGAGGCCGCCGAACTTCTCGATCAGCTCCAGCTGCTGCTCGGCGTCGAGCACGACGCCGTTGAAGAACGTCGTCTCGTTGAAGGACCCGGTGATCGTCCCTTCCATCGAGGCGCCGTTGTCGCCCCAGATGTAGATGATCAGCGTGTTGTCGAGCTCGCCCATCTCATCGACCGCGTCGACGAGGCGGCCGACGTTCCAGTCGGTGTTCTCGGAGAAGCCGGCGAACACCTCCATCTGGCGGGCATACAGCTTCTTCTCGGCGTCGCCCAGGGTGTCCCACGCGGGGTACGCCTCGGGGCGCGGGGCCAGGTCGGTCTCCGGCGGCACGATCCCGAGCTTCTTCTGGCGCTCGAGGGTCCGCTCGCGATAGGCGTCCCAGCCGTCGTCGAACTGGCCCTTGTACCTGTCAGCCCACTCCCTGGCGACGTGGTGGGGGGCGTGCGTCGCACCGGTCGAGTAGTACAGGAACCAGGGCTTCTGGGGGTCGTGGGCCCGCACGGCATGCAGCCACTCCACGGACTTGTCCGTGATGTCGTCGGGGAAGTAGTAGAGCTTCCCGTCCTTGCCCTCGGGCACGCCGACGACCGAGTTGTCCTGGGTGATGATCGGGTCGTACTGGCCGGCCGCCCCGGTCAGGAACCCCCACCAGTGGTCGAAGCCCCAGGCCTGCGGCCAGTGCTCGAACGGCCCCGCGGGGCCCATCTCGCGCCCTGGCGTCATATGCCACTTGCCGAAGCCGCCCGTGATGTAGCCGTTCTCCTTGAGGATCCTGGGCAGGGCCGTGCAGCTTCGCGGCCGCGTCCCCGTGTAGCCCGGGAACGGACCGGGGAACTCCGCGATCCCGCCCATGCCCACGCGATGGTGGTTGCGTCCGGTGAGAAGGGCCGCGCGGGTCGGCGAGCAGACTGCGGTCACGTGGAAGCGGTTGTAGGTCAGACCCATCTGCTGGATGCGCGACAGGGTCGGCGTCCGCAGCTCGCCCCCGAACGTCTCGGGGCCGCCGAAGCCGGCGTCGTCCACGAGCACGATCAGGATGTTCGGGGCCCCCTCGGGCGCCTTGGGCCCGGGGATCATCGACCAGTCGCCGACGGACGTGTCCATGGTCCGGCCGACCACGCCCCCGAAGTTCCGATCAGGGATGGGCAGCACGGTCCGATCCTGGCTGAACTTGCCCATGGCCTCGGCGAGGGAACCCCTCAAGGCGGCCGTGCCCGACTTCTCCGTCTGGACAACGGAGCGCGCGAGCGCCCCGGCCAGGACCTGCTGCACAGCGAGGGCCTGGTCGTCCCCGAACATCGCGAGGATGGCGGCGGTGCCAGGCTTCAGCGCCTCGCCGATCTTGTCGTGGAGGCCCGTCTCCATCTTGTGCTTCGCGAAGCGACCGGCAATCCCGCCCGCCGCGGCCCCAACGACGGTGGCCGCCAGCAGCGGGGGAGCGGCCAGACCTACGAGGAAGCCGACGGAGCCGCCGTAGCCGAGCCCCTTGCGGCCGAGGTGGTCGCCGGTCTGCTGGACGATGACGTTGTCGTCCTTGTCGTGGCTGACGAGGATCGCGCCCTCGATGCTGACCTTCTTCGCCTTCACCGCGGCAACGAGGTCGTCGAATTCCCTGGTGGCGGTGTCGACGCTCGGGTACCCCGCAACCAGGACGTCGGTCAACTCGTGAGCCATGAGGTCGTCTCCCGTCAACCCTGTCCCGCCCAGCCCGCTGCCCAGGACGGGAGCTGATCATCACCGACAAGCCGGGCAGGAGCCTCCTGCCGGGCGCCGCAGCCTGCCCAGATTACATCCCCCATCCGGCCACTTGCCCCGTCGATCCTAGGCATGGGCGTCCTCGGCCGCCTCGATCGCGACCTCCTCGGCGTCGCGCGACAGGGAGACCACGGCGTCCGCCTCCTCGATGGCGGCCTCCTCGACCTCGATGGCGAGCGCCACGACTTCCGCGGCCTCCTCCATGGCGGCTTCTTCGATCAGCTCGGCAGCAAAGAGCGTGTCGATGACGTCCTCGGCAGCGGCGTCCTCGATCGCGAGCGCCATCGCGACAACATCGGCGGCCTCGGCGATGGCGGCCTCCTCGATGAGCTCGGCCATGACCAGGGTCCGGGCGATGTCCATCGCCGCCATCACCTTGATGGCTTCGGCAGCCTCGATCGCCTCCTCGGCCTCCATCCTGACCCGCAGCTCCTCGCCGACAAGAGCCAGGGCGTCGGGCGAGATCATCGCCTGCATGAGCGAGCGCCCACCGGCCTCGCCGATCGCGTCGCGCAGGCTGGCCGCCCAGTGGTGCTCGATGACGAGGATCGCCGCGGCCCCACCGGCCGGGATGCTCTCGGCAAGCTCCTTCATGCGATCCACGCCCAGGCCGGCATCCCGCTCGGCGACAGCAAGAGCGCCCAGGATCTCCCCCTCGACCATGCTCTCGACGCCGCCCTCGTGCAGGCCGATGAGGCCGCCGGCGATCGCGCCCAGGCGCATCCGCTCGTTCTCGGAGAGGTCGGTCATGTGCATCGAGTTCTCGATGCTTCCATGCTTGTCCTTCTGGACGAACAGGATGTCGACGATCCGGATCACGCCGCGCTTCCGTGCCCGGCGCAGCTCGGCCATGATCCTGCCGGTCGCCTCGAACTTGTCGAACCCGATCACGAACACTTGGATCGGGCCTGTCACGTGCTTGTCGCTCATGTTGCCTGCTCTCCTGTGCCGACGATCGCGGTGTGGATGCCCCTGCGCGCGGCTCTCTCGGGGTCCGGATGATGTCGAGCCCGGGCCGACGATCGACCCGGGCTCGATGATTCGCGTCTTGCGGTGCCCGGATCAGCCGGCGGCGGGAGTCCCGGCATCAGCGGCTGCCGCGGCGGCCTTGATCGCGTCGGCGGCCTCCTCGTCAACCGGGACTGCCTTGACCTCCTGGGCGTCCGGCATCTTGAGCCTGACGTCCTCGACGGCCGTTGCCGACACGAGGCAGAGGATGCCCGACGTGCCGGGGGTGATGACGTCGGTCAGCTGCTTCTCGACCTCCACCCGGTGGTAGAGGTTGCGGGCCTTGCCCGCAGCCGCGCCGGCGAAGCCCAGCGCAACGGCACCGCCGACGATCGTCGCCGGCAGGAAGATCCCGGCGACCACGCCGCCCACGACGCCCCACTTGAGGCCCTTGCGGGTGCTGTGCTCGGTCATCTTCTGGATGTGGATCCGGCCGTCGGCGTCGGCCTTGGCCACCAGGACGCCGTCGATCTCGAGCGAGCCGTCGATCTCGGCCGACTGGAGGTTCCTGTAGACCCCGACGGCGGCGTTGGCGTCCGCGAAGCGGGCCACGATCAGGGCATGGCTGCCCTCGACGGCGATGGCGCCCTCGGCGAGCACGCCCTTGTCATCGGCCACCTGGGCAGCGACGACGACGACATCCTCGGCCGGAGGGGTGGTCTCTTCGGTCACGTAGGTACCTCCTGTGGAACAGGCGCCGTCCCGAGCGCCGCGGTGGGAGACCGGCGGGATCGGTGGAGTGTCGGCGCGGTGGGTCCGTCCACGCTCGTGTGGCGGACGCGCGGTTGCTGCGCAGATCGATGGTACGCGGTTTCCGGCGAGAGGCAACTCCGCGCAGGAATCCAGGCCCGATGCCGCGCCCGGGTCAGGGTTCGGAGGCCGGCACCCCAGCGGTGGGTCCCGTCGGGTCCCGCTCCAGCGCCCCGGTCAGCCGGATGAGCGTGGCGGCAAGCGCGACGAACGCCACGCCCGCCAGCCAGCCGGCGAGGACGTCCGTCGGCCAGTGGACGCCGAGCCCGATCCTCGAGAGCCCGATGAGCACGGGGAGGATTACCCCGACGACGACCACGGCCCGTCGCGCCGCGAGCGAGAGCCGGCTGCGCCAGGCGACGAGCGCCAGGATCCCGTAGGTCACCGTGCTGTTGAGGGTGTGGCCGGAGGGAAAGCTGTAACCGGACGCCGTTACCAACGGATCCATCGTCGGCCTGGGCCGGGCCACGAGCTCCTTCACGACCTCCGTGAACACAGCCGCGTCGACGAGCGCGAAGGCGACGATGATCGCCAGACGGACGCGACGGGAGAGCGAAGCGGCGAAGAAGAGCGCGATCCCGATCGGAATCAGGATCGCGCCTCCGAGGAACGTGCATGCCTCCCAGATCCCGACCGGGACGGGGAGGCCCTGCAGGGCGGCCGCGAGCGGCTCGTCGAATGCGAGACCGCCGCGACGGACGACCTGCGAGCCAAGGACCAGGAAGGCGAGCGAGCACAGGAGACCCACCCAGGCCCACGAGTCACGACGGCTCGCGAACGGTGCCATGGCGACGCAGCATATGGGACCCGCGCCCGGTCACGCTGCCGGGGCTCCGTACAGCGTGCCATACTCCGCCCATGGACCTCACATTCGTCGGCTGGATCGTCGTCGGCCTGATCGCAGGCCTGTTCTCCGGTGTCGTCGCCGGTGGACGGACCCTCCGGGGCTGGATGCCGAGCCTCGCCATCGGCCTGGTGGCCGCGTTCATCACAGGCTGGCTGCTGCTGAACGTCGTGGGAACGGACTCGATCACCAGCATCTGGGTCTCGGCCCTGTTCGCGTCGGTCGTCGCGGTCGTCCTCCGGCTGCTCATCAGGACGGTCTCGTTCAGCGGCGACTGACGGCCGGCAAACGGGCACCAGATCCGAACGGGGGTCGGGCGCCGCGCAGGGGAGTGACAACCGCGGCGATGGCACGGCACGAACGGCACGTCATGACACGTCGCCTCGCCCGTAGTGGAGGGACGCACCCGTGACGGCACCGGCGGCGCGTCCTCAGGCGATCATTCCAGACTGGCTGGTCAACGTCGCGGCCCTTGGTTGGCGGATGATCGTCATCGCGGTGCTCATCGTGATGTCGTGGCAGATCGCCAGCCTCCTGTGGACGGTCTCCGCCTCCATCGCGATCGCCATCGTCATCGCGGCCGCCTTCGCGCCGTTCGCCCTGCGGCTGCGCGCCCGCGGTCGCTCGCGGGCTGCGGCGGCGGCGATCGTGTGGGTGGTCGCGATCGCGGTCCTCACGGGCGCTGCGCTGCTGCTCTCATTCGCCTTGCTGCCGTATGCCGGCGAGCTGGTGGCCAGTATGTCGGCCGCCATCGCGCAGGTCCAGGCACGGGTCGTCGAGATCGGTGTCCCACCCGACGTCGCGGCGTCCGTTCAGGCGGCCGTCGATGCCTCCCGCGAGGCGGTTGGCGCGGCCGCGGGCGACATCGTCGCGGCGGCCGCCGGCGTCATCACCGTCCTGGTCCTCGCCTCCTTCCTCGTGTTCTTCTTCCTGAAGGACGGCGACGGGGCCTGGGTCTGGGTCTTCCAGGCCGTGAGCGACCAGAAGCGGGAGCGGATCACCGAAGCCGGCGAGGACGCGCTGGCGCGCGTCGGCGGCTACCTCCGCGGAACGACGATCCTGTCAGCGATCATCGCGCTCACAGACCTGGTGTTCATGTGGGTGCTGGGCGTGCCGCTCGCCGTGCCGCTCGCCGTTCTCATCTTCTTCAGCGGCTACATCCCGTACTTCGGCGGCATCGTCACAACGTTCCTCATCCTGCTGGTCACGTACGCGACGCTCGGCCTGGGACCGGCCGTGGTCCTGATCCTGCTGATCGCCATTCGAAACGCAATCCTCGGCTACGGCATCCGCCCGGCCGTGTACGGGCGAACGGTGAGCATCCATCCCGCGCTGGTCCTCATGGCGCTGCCCGCGGGGTTCGCGCTGGCCGGGGTCGTGGGCCTGTTCGCGGCAGTGCCCGTGACGGCCGTCCTGCTCGCCGTGGGGGCGGCAACCGTGGCGATCGTTGACCCCGGTCCGCGCCCCGAGCTCCCTTCCCTGGTGCCGGCCTGGCTGGACCGGGTTGCACAGTGGAGCTGGCGCCTGCTGGTGGCCATCGGCCTGATGGCGCTCGTCGTGCTCGTGATCGTGACGGTGCCGATGGTCGTGGTCCCCATCGTCATGGCCACGATCCTCGCGGCCACGCTGCACCCCCTGGTTCGCGGCCTCGTCAAGCGTGGCCGGGGACGCGGACAGGCAGCCGCGATCGCAGTCGGCGGGGGGATCCTCGCGGTCACCGCGGTGATGGGACTCGCCCTGGTGTCGCTGGTGGGCCAGGCCGGGGCCATTGGGCGGGACGCCTCACGCGGCGCCGAGGCCGTGAGTGATGCGGCCGGCGGCACCCTCGAGATGCTCGCAGCCGCGGTGGCCAACGGAGGGACCGACCTGGTGACGACCGCTGCCTCCGTCGTCTCCGACGTGGGCGCGCTCCTCGTGGTCGTCGTCCTGAGCGCCCTGCTTTCGTTCTACTTCCTGAAGGACGGCGGACACCTGTGGAACATGTCACTTGCGCGCGTCCGGCCCGAGGCGGCAGGCGCGGTCGATGCGGCCGGGAGCGGTGCGTTCGATGTGCTGAGCGGGTACATGATCGGGACCGGCGCCATCTCGCTGGTAGGCGCGGCCAGCCAACTGGTCATCATGCTGCTCCTGGGCATCCCGCTCGCGGTGCCGATCTTCGTCCTCTCGTTCTTCCTGTGCTTCATCCCCTACATCGGCGGCTTTATCTCGACCGGCATCGCGCTGCTGGTCACCGTCGCCACCGGCAGCCCGTCGGATATCGTGATCATGGTCGTCTGGACCATCGTGTTCAACGTCGTCACGGGCAACATCGTCTCGCCGCTCGTGTACGGCAAGACTGTCCACCTCCACCCGGCAGTCGTGCTGGTCGCGATCCCGGCTGGGGGAGCCATCGCCGGGATTGCCGGCATGTTCCTGGTCGTGCCCCTGATCGGCGTTGTCGCCGTGACCTGGCGCACAGTCCTGGCGGTCATCGGGATGCCCAGGGTTCCGGCCGGGGGCGTCGTCCCGGCATACGGGGGAACCGTGCCGAGGTACACCGCTGCCGCCCCTGACCTCGTTGCTCCCGAGGCGGAGCGGGTCGAGGGCGACCCAATCGACGGCCGGGAGGCCGAGAGCACCTGAAGGAGGATCCATGGGCTGTCTGCTGGTGCTGATGGGGGGCCTGTTCCCCCGCTTCGGCGTGTTGCTCGTCTACATCGCGCGGCCGGCGTACTTCACGGCTGCCTTCGGCGACATGTGGTTGTGGCCGATCCTCGGGATCATCTTCGCGCCGTTCACCACGCTGATGTACGTCCTGCTGTGGGCGCCATCGACCGGGATCAGCGGCTTCGACTGGCTGTGGCTGGCGATTGCCCTCGCGATCGACATCGGCCACTACGCCGGCAGCGCTTACGGGAACCGCGACCGGATGCCCGGCTACTCAAGTGGCCCGAGCTACCCGGGCGACCCCAACAACCTCGGCCGCCCCATGTAGCTCGGCCTCAGCCCGTGGCCCCGTGGCAGGTCTTGGTCTTGCGGCCGCTGCCACAGGGACACGGGTCGTTGCGCCCGGCCTTTGACACCGCCGTGCGGAGGGCTGCATCCTCGCCGGCGAGGATGCCCATGGCCTCGTCCGCGTAGCGGCCCTGTCCCAGCAGCGTCGCCATCAGGCGCATCGGCCGGTCGATGTCGGTGAAGAACGACTTGTAGCCCGCGCACAGGTAGTTGAGCCCCGGCTCGCCATCCGGGGTATCGATGAAGCGGTTGCGCGGGCATTCGCCGTGGCAGGCGAACCGCACCGGACACTCACGGCAGTAGCGTGGAAGCGTGTCGCGCTTGTCAATTCCGAACCTGCGCTGCTCCGGTGAGGCGACCATCGTCAGCAGGTGCTTGTCGCGGATGTTGCCCAGGAGGTAGCGCGGCTCGACGAAGTGGTCGCAGCTGAAGACGTCGCCGGTGTGCTCCACGGTCAGCGCGTTTCCGCATGTCTCCCCGAAGATGCAGACCGCGGGCGGGGCGCCGACCCACGAGGCAAGCGCCGCATCGAGGATCTGCACGAACACGGTGCCCACGTCGCGCACGACCCACTCGTCGAACACGCTGGAGAGGAAGCGGCCCCACCCGTCCGACGTGACGGAGCGTGAGGTCACCAGGCTCCCGTCGAGCGTGTACAGGGGCCGCACCTCGCGCCCCGAGGTGCCCCAGCCGGCGTCGGCCACCGGCAGCGACTCGGGCGTGGCGCGCTCCACGATCGGGATGAACTGGAGATACCGGGCCCCGACCTCGTCCCGGAGGTAGCGGTACACCTCCGCGCCCCGGTCCTGGTTGGCCTCGTGCACCGTGCACAGGATGTTGACGTCGACGCCCTGCTCCGCCATCAGGCGCGCGGCTGCGAGCACCCTGTGGTGGGTGGCGTTGCCGCCCTTGTCCACGCGGTAGCGGTCGTGGATGTCCGGCGGGCCATCCATCGAGAGCCCGACCAGGAACCGATGCTCGCGGAAGAACGAGCACCAGTCCTCGTCGATCTTCGTGCCGTTGGTCTGGATCGTGTGCTCGACCTCCTGGCCAGGCTTCCGGTAGCGCTCGACCAGTTCGACCGAGCGCCTGAAGAAGCTGAGGCCCATGAGGGTCGGCTCGCCGCCCTGCCAGGCGATGGTTACGGTGGGTGTCTCGTGGGACTCGAGGAGCTGCTTGACGTACAGCTCCAGGAGGTCGTCCGCCATCCGGAACCCGGATCCCGGGTACAGCGCCTCCTTGGACAGGAAGAAGCAGTACGTGCAGTCGAGGTTGCACACCGCGCCCGTCGGCTTGGCCAGCAGGTGGAAGCCGGGCGGCGAGCCCGCTGGCCGCGGCTGGGGCAGGGCGGGGCCCGCCGCTGCGCGAGGACCGGGGCCCGCACCGGGGACAGGCCCGGGGCCGGCACTCCCGGTCAGGATGCCGTCACGGGTGAGGGGGCTGCTGGGGTCCACGGGTCGGGCAATCTCCCTTCCTGGCGCATGGCGCGGGGGTTGCGAGGGGTCGCCGTCGGGCTTCACCTCGGCCGGGTGAGGCGGGCCAGGACGGCAGGCACTTATGATGGCAGGGACGGGCGTCTCCGGCGTGCGATGGAGGAGAGTTCATGACGATCGAGGGCGCGGACGCGCGGCCCGATCCATCGGAAGGCGCCGCGAAGCCCGGGGCCAGGACCCCCGCCGTCCTCGACGAAGCCGCGTCCCAGCTGCGCGCGCCCTGGGCGGCCGGCGTCGCGGGTCTCCTGTTCGCGATCCTGTTCACCGCCGCGCTCGTCCTGCTCCGGTCGGAGCCGCTGACCACTGCGACCGACGCACAGCTGGCCGTGATCTTCGCCACCGGTGGTGACCTGCCGATCGTGATCGGCGGCCTGTACCTGGCGCCCTTCTCGGGGATCATGTTCCTGTGGTTCATCGCCGTGGTGCGGGACCAGATCGGCGAGCGCGAGGACCGCTTCTTCGCGACGGTGTTCTTCGGCAGCGGCCTCCTGTTCGTCGCCCTCGTGTTCGTGGCGACGGCGGTCGCGAGCGCCGCTCGTCGTCGGCTACCGGTACCTGGACCAGCCGGCGCCGTCGGCGGCCACCGTGGAGCTGCTGCGCGCGCTCTCGTACACGGTGATGTTCGCGTTCGCGACCCGGGCGGCCGCCGTCTTCCTGATCTCCATGGGCACGATCGGCCTGCGCAGCCGAACCTTCCCCAACTGGTTCGCATGGACGGGCTACCTGCTGGGCATCGTCCTGCTGGTCGCGGTGACGCTGTGGGACTGGATCATCCTCGTGCTCCCGGCGTGGGTCGCGATCGTGAGCGTGTTCATCATGCGCCGCGAGCGGGCGCGCCGGCCAGCCGCGGGCCTGGCAGGCGTCAGCGCGCCCGGACCTCGACCGGGTCCCCGGAGGCTGATGGCGGCCGCGGTCGGACTGCGCAATCTCCTGGACCGGGTCAGGCTCGCGATCGAGGGGCCGGAAGGCCCGGCTATCGCCTGGACGCTGCGCGGCTACCGGCCGAGCCAGCTCTCCGGCGACGTCATCTCCGGCCTGACCGTCGCCGCACTCATCGTCCCACTGAGCATCGGCTACGCGGGCGTGGCCGGCCTGCCGCCGGAGGTCGGGCTGTACGCGTCGCTGGCGCCGCTCGCCGCGTACGCGATCCTCGGGTCGGGGCGCCGCCTGATCGTGGGTCCAGACGCGTCCACGGCGGCGCTGATCGCGGCGGCCATCGCGCCCCTGGCGGTCGTCAGCGACGACCGGGTCCGGCTCGCCGGCGTACTCGCCCTGATGGTTGCCGCGGTCTTCGTCGTGATGCGTCTCGGCCGGATGGGCTTCCTGGCCGATTTCCTGTCCCGTCCAATCCTGGTCGGCTATATGACGGGCGTCGGCATCACCGTTGCAGCCGGACAGGTTGCGAAGATCGCGGGTGGATCGGCGATCGCCGACGCGATCGCGGTCCTGTCGGGTATCGACTGGAGCGGCGCAGACCCGAGGGCGGTCGCCGATGCGCTCCTGATCGCCGTGCGGGACTCGGGCGCCGACCTCATCTCGGTGGTCATCGGCGTGAGCGTGGTGGTCGCCATGCTGCTTGGCCGTCGGTACCTGCCACGGATACCCATGGCGCTGGTGTCCATGATCGCGGCAATGGTGGCGAGCGCGGCGTTTGACCTGCAGTCCAGGGGAGTCCAGGTGCTGGGCCCGGTGTCGCCCGGGCTGCCAGGGATCGGCATCCCGACGGCGTCGGCGACGGAGCTCGTCGGGCTGCTGCCCGGAGCACTCGGCCTCGCGATCCTGAGCTTCGCGGACACGGCGGCCACCGGGCGAACCTTTGCGGCCCGCCGCCACGAGCGCACCGACGCGAACCGTGAGCTCGTGGCACTGGCGGCGGCCGACGCCGGCGGAGCGCTCACCGGCGGCTACCCCATCAGCTCCAGCCCGTCACGGACGGCGGGGGCGGTGAACGCCGGGTCCAGCTCCCAGCTCACCGGGCTGATCGCGATGGCCTCGGTCGCCGTGGTCCTGGTGCTGCTGACCCGGCCGCTGTCCTACCTGCCGATACCGGCGCTGGGTGGCGTCATCTTCGTCTCCGTCCTCGGCCTCATCGACGTCCGCGGCATCATCGCGATCCTGAACCTCAGGTCCAGCGAGGGCCTGGTCGCGATCATCACGATGACCGGGGTGATCCTGTACGGCACGCTCATCGGCGTCGGTATCGCCGTGCTGCTGGCGGCCCTGAACATTGTGCGCCGGGCGGCCTGGCCGCAGATCGTGGAACAGGGGCGTCTCGGCGGCACCTGGCGAGATCTCACCCGGCAGCCAGAGGCACGCCGCGTTCCCGGGGTGATCGTCATCCGGTTCACGGGTCCCCTGTTCTTCGCAAACGCTACGGCCCTGCAGGCGCTGACCCGCGAGCTCGTGGCCGGCCGGCGTGAGACGAAGGCGGTCGTCCTCGACCTGGCCGCGACCGCCGACATCGACGTCACCGCCGGCGGCGCCATCAGGGAGCTGGCGGACGACCTGGCTCGCGCCGGCCGGCAGCTGACGGTCGCGGGGCCGCTCGGTCCCGTGCGCGACAAGCTGCGGGCATACGGGCTGGGCGACCTGATGGAGGCGACCGGGGGAACCCGCGGCAGCATCGACGACGCGATAGCCGGCCTCGGCCTGGACCCGTCCCGCACGGTGGAGCCCGGCGAGAGCGAGAGCGAGAGCGGTGATGAGGCCCCGCCGGGCGTGCCTCCGGCATCCGCGGAGCTGGCGTCCGGGGAGGCCGTTCCCCCAGAGCCCGAGCCCGGCGAAGGCCTCGTCGTGCGCGTCCTCGGCGTGGCGCTGGCGATCGTGGTCGCCGCGACCCTGCTGGGCATGGCGCTCAACGCCTGGCGTGGTGAGGCCACCGGCTCGTCGACGGTCCCCAACCTGGTCGGTCTGTCCCTCGATCGCGCCACGACGGCCGTAGAGGATGCGGGCTTCGGGCTGGCGCCACCGGTCTACGTCCAGAGGACCGACCGACCGGAGAACACGGTCGTTGCCCAGGACCCGCCGGCCGGAACCGAGATGGAGCAGGGATCCGAGATCCACCCCGTGGTCAGCACCGGACGTGGGCTGGTGCGGGTGCCGGACGTCGTAGGCCAGGCCGAGTCCCAGGCCATCGCGACCTTGACCAGCGCCGGTCTCATCGTCCGAAGGTCAGGCAACGTGTTCGACCCGGCGTTGCCGGCCGGTGTCGTCGTCACCACGAGCCCGGCGGCGGGCGTTTCGGTGGCGAACGGCACCATCGTCGACTACGTGGTGTCCAAGGGCCCCGAACCCACACCGGTGCCCTCGGGGACGCCGGTTCCATCCCCGACGCCCGCGGCAACGCCGTCGCCGGCAACGACCGACACGCCGACGGTCTCGCCGTCACCACCGGACGGGACGCCACCAGTCGAGACGCCGATCGAGACAGGCCCGGATGCCACGCCTCCAGCCGGGACGGCCAGCCCGGTGCCCTGATGCGGGCAGCGTGACCCGCGTGCGATGATCCGCACAACCGAATCCCGGGCATGACCCGGGAAGGCACCTGGAGGCACCCGTGCGCCGGTTCCTGTTCGAAGCTCTGGTGGATGCGCTCATCCTCATCGGGCTCGCCTTCGTCCTGTCGCTGATCCACGTCCCGCAGCCGTTCCCGTTCGGGAGCGACCGCGCCCCGATCATGGCCGGCCAAGGCGCCGGGTTCATAGGGTTCTTCGTGTTCGCCGTGGTCCTGGGCGTCGTCAACCGCGGCGTACGGCCGGTGATCGTCGCGTTCACCGGCCGCCTGGTACTCGCGACCGCGGGGCTGTTCATGGTCGTGATCACCTGGCTGGTCTTCCAGGTCACGTCGTTCTTCGCCCCCGACCTCGTCATGATCGCGGCGCCGACAATTCTCTGGACGCTGATCCTCGCGGCCCTCTACGGGTTCGTCTCGATCGTGCTGGACGCGGTGCTGGGCCTCAGCCGGCCATCGCTCGACGTCGAAGGCCGGGGCAAGTTCATCTGGCGCTTCCTGGACGGGCTCCCCACGCCTCGTCGGAACGCGATCATCGAGAACCTGCGGTTCCAGCAGGTGTACGACACCCTCTACCGCTACGGGCTCGACATCTTCCTCGGCGGCACGTCCGTCGGCCGGATCCGCGCCTGGATCCAGCGGGTCATCTTCCGTGAGGAGGAGCCGTTCGTCGGGCTGTCCACGCCCGCCCGGATCCGGATGATGCTCCAGTCGCTCGGGCCGACGTACGTGAAGATCGGCCAGATGGTGGCGAGCCGCGGCGAGGCACTGCCCCCGGAGTGGCTCGCGGAGCTGCAGATGCTGCAGAGCGACGCCGCGCCGTTCCCGTATGAGCAGGCGCGCGAGATCATCACCAAGGAGCTGGGCAAGCCGCCGGAGGAGCTGTTCGCGACGTTCGAGACGGAGCCGTTCGCGGCCGCCTCGACGGCCCAGGTCCACCGCGCGACGCTCCACGACGGGACGCTTGTGGCTGTCAAGGTCCAGCGGCCCAACATCGTCGCCAAGACCAAGGCCGATCTGGGCGTGATGCAGGAGCTCGCCCGGCAGCTTGCGAGGCGCGCCGAGATCGCCCGCCAGCTCGACGTCGAGGGGATCCTGCGCGAGTTCGCCACCGGCGTGATCGCCGAGATGGACTACCGCAACGAAGCCTACAACGCGCGTCGGATCTCCGAGGCCATGGTCAAGTTTGACCGCATGCACGTGCCCGTGGTCTACGGCCGGCTGTCGGGCGAGCGCGTCATGACGGCCGAGTTCGTGAAGGGCGTCAAGATCAGCAACGTGGCCGCCCTCGACGCCGCGGGCATCGACCGCAAGGAGATCGGCGTGGTCTTCGTCAGGGCCCTGATCAAGCAGGTCCTGGTCGACGGCTTCTTCCACGGCGACCCGCACCCCGGCAACATCTTCGTCGAACCGGAGACGGGGCGGATCACGTTCCTCGACTTCGGGCTCGTCGGCCGGCTCACCCAGAACCAGCGCATGGACCTCCTGGACCTGATCAACGGGCTCCAGCTGCGGGACTCGTCCGCGGTGGCCAGGGCGCTCCAGGCCCTGGGCAAGACCGGACCCGACTTCGACGAGCGCGGGTTCTCGGAGGCGGTCGACCGGATCGTCCGCCAGTACCTCGTGTATGGCGAGGGCGACGGGATCGGGGACGCGATGTCGGCGGTCATGGGCGCCGCGTACGGAAATGGCCTGCGGCTGAACAACGACCTCACGCTCGCGATGAAGGCCGTCATCCAGGCGCAGGAGACGGCGTCGATCCTCGACCCCTCGATCGACATCGGCAAGGCGGCGATGGAGGAGGCGCGGGACGCGCTGATGGCGGGGCTGACGCTCGACAACGTCGAAAAGGCCGCCACCGCCACGGGCCTGCGCGTCGGCAAGGAACTGGTCCGCCGCCTGCCCACGCTGGAATCGGCCGCCTTCATGTGGATCGACCAGTTCGGCAAGGGCAAGATCACGGTGGCGATCGACACCAGCGACCTGGACACCCAGTTCCGACAGCTGGACGACACGGGACGGCGGCTCACGGTGGGGCTGCTCACCGTCGGCCAGCTGATCGGCACCGCGATCCTCGCCGTCGTCCTGCTCCAGCCGGCGATCGCCGAGACGGTGGGCCCGCTCGCCTCGATCGCGGTCTTCGCCTTCTTCGGGGTGCTCGCCTACAGCCTGTTCGTCGTCTACCGCGTCGGTCGCCGGCCCGAGGATGACGCCAGGCGCTGAGCCGGCGGACGGACGATGTTGCCCGGGACGGCCGGGGCGGCCTGGTCAACCGGGGTTGCCGGGAGGAACCTGATCGCATGAGCACGTTCCCGGGCTTTCGCCCAGAGGCGCTCGACTTCCTCGTGGAGTTGGCCCTCAACAACGACCGGTCCTGGTTCGGGCCGCGCAAGCCCTCCTACGAGGCCCTGCTCAAACGGCCCCTCGAGCAACTCTGCGCCGCGCTGGACGACGAGTTCCTGGCCCGTGGTCTCCCGCTCGCCGCGGACCCGGCCAGGTCCCCGTTCCGGATCTACCGGGACGTCCGCTTTGCCAAGGACAAGTCGCCGTACAAGACCAACGTGGGCGCGAGCTTCCCGTGGATCGGGGAGGGCGGCGGCGTGGGCGGCTACTTCCACCTGGAACCGGGCGGCGTCTTCGTCGGGGGCGGGATGTGGCACCCGGTGCCGGCCCGGCTGGCGGCGTGGCGGAACGCCGTCACCGGGGATCGGGCGCGAATCCACGCCGTGGTGGAGGACCCGGAGTTCCTGTCGACGTTCGGGGCCGTGGACGGAGATCGACTGAAGCGGGCTCCGAAGGGGTTCGCCCAGGACGACCCGGATATCGGGCTGCTGAAGCTGAAGGATGTGGTCTTCGGGCGCCCGCTCGCGGACGATGACGTGCTGGGACCAGACCTGCCGACGAAGGTCGCGGACATCCTGGTCCACGCCACGCCCCTGCTGCGCCTTCTGGCCGGGCTGCCCGGCCACGAGACAGACGCGAGGTGGCTCCGGGACTGATCCCGGTCGGGGCGCGAGGTCAGACTTCGCCCGTGCGCTTGACCCAGTGCGCCGGCCGGGTGAGCGCCGGTGAGAGGAGTGTGGCGGGGTTGCCGATGGCCGCCTCGAGCTGGGACTGCGTCACGAACAGGGTGCCGCGCAGATCCGCGCCGGCCAGATTCGCGCCGCGCAGGTCGGCGCCCGCGAGATCCGCCAGCCGCAGGTCGGCGCCGCGCAGGTCGGCCCCGATGAGCATCGCCCCGCGCAGGTTGGCGCCCCGCAGATCCCGGCCTCGGAGGTCCGCCCCGACGAGATCGGCGCCCCGTCTTGTCGTGCACGCCGCGGCTGGTCCCGACCCCCGCCCGTGCCAGCTCGCTGGCCTTCCCCAGGAGCGCTCCGATCGCTTCCCGGCGACCTGCCACGTCCACGGCCACCAGGGCGTCGGCCGGCTCCTCCGCCAGCGACTCGACCTCGTCCAGCGCCACCCGCAGTTCGGCGCTGCATCGGATGGGCCGCCGCCAGCGCCAGCGCCTCGGTCAGGTACCAGGCCAGCTCGTGGAGCTGGCGCATGACCGTGAAGGCGTCGAACATGCGCTCGGCCAACTCGGGCGAGCGTCGCCAGTCCGCACCAGCGAACGTGGCCTGGGTCAGGTGCTGCCCCGCCCCGAAGCAGTCGTAGGCGACACAGCCCGGGAAGCCCTCCACCCTGAGGCGGGCGTGGATCCGGCACCCGAAGATCGGGCCCCAGGTTCGGGCAGGCCTCCCCCACGGGCTTGTCGATGGCGAAGTCCGCGGATGCCGCGAAGGCCAGCGCGACGCAGCACAGCCCGACGCAGCGGCTGCAGTCCGCGCGAAGCTCCAAGGCCGGGCCCTACTCGCGCTCGTCGATCAACAGCCGAACCCGCTTGCGATTGTGGCCCATCGAGTCCGCCGCGACCGCCTTGCCGATGTCCGTGGCATAGGCCGCCTCGAAGTCCGCCTGCGTGTCGAACCAGAGCTCGGCAGATGCCGTCGATCCCGCTCTCGGCGGGGTCAGCATCCACGATGTTGACGGCCATCTTCCGCAGGCCCGGCAGCTGCAGGGCGAGCGGCCTGTGCTCCTCCAGCCACCAGCGGCGGAAGTCGTCGGGTGTCATGTCCTCGCGACGACTGAGCAGGATCATGGCCTTGAACACGGTGCACTCCTAGGACGGCTTGCGGACCCGGGCGTTCGGCCTGCCGCCGGCGCTCAGGACCAGGGCGATGACGATCTCGTCCGGGCGCGGCGCATCCGGGATGGCGATGTCGACGGCGTCCATGTCGTCGAAGACCCAGCGATCGTCCTTGTTGCCGATGGGCATCGTGATGGAGGCGCCGGGGCCTCCGACCTTCTTGGTGCCCGGGATGATCTCAGCGCCACCACCGATGGCGGCCCTGACTGGCGCCCCGAAGCGAGGGTGGAGCACGGCCGCAGTGTGCTCGCGGTCACCGTCGATCCCCACGATGGCGCCCTTGCCATAGCCGCGGACGTCCGCCGGCGCCAGACCGACCGACGCCAGGACGGCCAGGGCCCGCTCGACCAGCAGGCCGGCCGCGTCACGGCCAAGGTCTTCCAGTTCGCCGAGGTCCCCCACGCGGCCACGGCCCGCGAGCGGGTTCCGGACGGCGATCGCGGTGGTGGCCACCGTCGTGGGCGGGTCAACCTCCGCGCCGGCCTCCATGAGCGTCTGCTGCACGGCCGCGACGATGACCCGCACTCCGTCCACGATGGGCTCCTCTCGATCCGATGCCGGCGGGCGACCGCCCGTCGGGGCACTTCTACTGTAGAGGCGCGGCGGGGGTGGCGGGCCCCGGAGCCGGAGACCTCCCGGGCCGGCAGCCTCAGGACCGCGTGGGGATGCGGTAGAGGAAGATCGCCACGATCAGCCCGGTCACGCCGAGCGCCCCGCGCAGCAGCAGGCCGTCCACCAGGATGATCGACAAGCCGAACGACAGCGCGACCACGGCCAATGCCCGAGCGCGAACGCCGGGCGGCAGCGAACGTGACCTGCGCCACTCCGTGATGATCGGCCCGAGGGAACGCTGGCCGATGAGCCAGCCATAGAGGCGATCCGACGCCCGCGCATAGCAGGCTGCGGCCAGCAGCAGGAACGGCGTGGTCGGCAGGACAGGAAGCACGATCCCCAGCACGCCGATCACGAGGGACGCGGTACCGACCGTCACGAGGATCGCGCGCAGGGGGAGCGACGGGCGTTCATCCGGGCTGGGATCGACCGGCGAGGTGGCGGAAAGGTCGGGGTCTGGCGTCGGTCCGGGGATCTCGGGGTCCGGCAGGTGCATGGCACAAGGATGCCCTGCCACCGCCATGACGGTCAGCGCGGCCGGGCGGGACCGGATTCGAGCGAATCCCCGCTGTCATGGCGCAGGCGGTCGCGTATAGTGCGCGAGCCACCGGACCCCTCGGTCCGGCGCCTGTGGGGCGTCCCTCCGGTGTCAGGCAACCTCAACCACAGCCGGGGAGGCAACTCGATGCACGTACACCGTCGACGTCTGGCGATCGGCGCCGCCCTCGTGGGTGCGCTGGCGCTGACCCTTCCGTCCATCGCGCTTGCGATCGGAACCCTCGACCAGGAGCAGGCGGTCCACAACGCGTGGCTGCACATCGACAGCGACCCGATCACTCGAGTGGACCAGGAGTTCACGGCCGGCGCCACCGGCACGCTCGACACGGTCTCCCTGTACCTCAGCAGGCCCGACACGCTGGATGCCACGTTCCATGTCGAGATCCGTGACCCGATCCTCGACACGTCGCTGGCGAGTGGGACGGCGCCGGCAGCGGATGTCCCCACGACCCAGACCGGCGGCTGGGTGGAAGTGAGCGACTGGGGCGGCGCGCCGGCCACGGTGACCGCAGGCACGAAGTACGTGATCCGCGTCGAGTGGCTCGACACCGGCAACGGCGACTATTCGTGGGCGGGTTCCGACGGTGAGACATACGCCGGCGGCGACCTCTACGTGGACGACACCCTCTTCCCGGGTGCGGACATGGCCTTCCGGACGTACGTCACGGGAGAGGCCGCCCCGACGGCAACCCCGATCCCGAGTGCCCTTCCCACCCCCACCCCGAACGTGACCGTCCCGCCGACCGCCACGCTGGAGCCGGCTCCGCCGGCCGACACGGGCGGAGGAACGATCGCGCTGTTCGCGATCCTCGCCGCCGTGGCCAGCGGGACACTCGTGCTCGCAGGTCGCCGCTCGCGTTCCTAGTCCGTTCGCCGGACAACTCCGACACCGGTAACCGGAAGCCGGCCTTCGGGCCGGCTTCCGTGCGTCCGGTTGCCGGGCAGCGCTCGAGCGGGGGCGGTTTCGGCGGCAGGTATCCTCTGTCCCATGATCGAAGCCCGGGCGTGAGACGTCGGACGCCGGGCGCGCCGAGCGCCCGGGATGAACGCTTCCTCATCCTGGCCTCATCCCGGCGATGGCGGCCAATGCCACCTTCGAGCGCATGGGGATCGTCGCCGGACGCTCAGCCGGACGCAGCGTGAGCACGCGCCCTGCCGCAGCATCCGCGGACCCTGCTGCGCCGCAGGGTACGGCTCCCGCGGCCGGTCCGGCGGTGCCCAACGGCCGTGGGCTCGTTGCCCGTGCACAGCGATGGTCGCCATCGCTTCCCGGTGGGATCCGGACCCGAATCCTCGCGTGGTATGTCGTGCTGCTCATGATCTCGATTGCCGTCACGGTGGTCGGCTTGCGCCAGGTTCTCACCACCCAGCTCGCATCGGACGTCGACAAGGCCCTCGCGCAGGAGGCCGAGGAGGTCCGGCGCCTCGCCGGCGGCACTGATCCGGCCACCGGCAAGCCGTTCGGCGACGACGCGGCAGCCATCTTCGACACCTTCTTCCTGCACAGCGTGCCCGGCGAGTACGAGGGCCTGTACGCCATCGTGGATGGCCAACCGTACAAGCGGACCGTGGCGCCCGTGTCACTGTTCGAGGACCCGTCAGTCCTCGCCGCATGGGATGGCGCGACGGCCCCGACCTGGGGGCGCACAGACACCACGGCAGGCCCGGTGCGCTGGCTGGCCGTCCCGCTCGGGGCCGGCGACCGCCGGGCAGGCGTGTTCGCGGCCGCCTTCTACGAGGCCAAGCGCCGCGCGCAGATCGACCAGACGGTCCAGGTGATGCTGGCGGTGTCGGCGGCCGTCGTCCTGCTCGCCTCCGCCCTCGCCTGGGGGGCGGCCGGCCGCGCGATCGCCCCGCTCCGGCGCCTGACCACGACCGCCCGCGAGATCGGCGGACGCGACCTGGGCGCACGCATCCCGGTCGAGGGCACCGACGAGGTTGCCGAGCTGACCGCGACCCTCAATTCGATGCTCGAGCGCCTCGAGACGGCGTTCGCATCGCAGCGCGACTTCCTCAACGATGTCGGCCATGAGCTGCGCACGCCGTTGACGATCGTCCGCGGTCACCTGGAGCTGCTGGACGACGACCCCGTCGAGCGCCGGCAGACCGTCGATCTGGTTCTCGACGAGCTGGACGGCATGAGCCGCTACGTGGCGGACCTGCTGCTCATCGCCCGTGCGGAACAGCCTGACTTCCTCCGTCGCGGGCCGGTTGAGCTGGCCGAGTTCATCGACACGCTGGCGGCGCGTGTCCGGCCGCTCGGTGATCGCGACTGGAAGGTCGCGCGCATCCGGCCGGTGGTCGTCCTTGCCGATGCCGACCGCCTGGGCCAGGCGATCGTCAACCTCGCCTCAAACGCCGTCCGTCACACCGCCCCAGGTGCCGTGATCGAGCTGGGCGCCGTGGTCGTGGACGCGCACGCGCGCCTGTGGGTCCGCGACGAGGGGACCGGGATCGCGCCCGAGGAGCAGCAGCGGATCTTCCGCCGGTTCGCCCGGGGCCAGGACAGGCTGACGAGCACCAGCGAGGGGACCGGCCTCGGGCTCGCCATCGTCGATGCCATCGCCGTCGCCCACGGGGGCCGGACGGAGCTCGCGAGCGTGCTCGGCCAAGGGTCCACGTTCAGCCTCGTGATCCCTATCGATCCGCCGCCGGAGGGTGTCCTGCCGTGACCCGCATCCTGATCGCCGAGGACGAGGCGCACATCGTCACGTTTCTCCTGAAGGGCCTCCGGGCCAGCGGCTTCTCGGCAACGGCGGTGTCCGACGGGCTGTCTGCGGTGGAGATGGCGCGCGACGCGGACTTCGACCTGCTCATCCTGGACCTCGGCCTGCCGGAGCTGGACGGCCGGGAGGTCCTCCGTCGCGTCCGGGCGCGCGGCGACCGGCTGCCGATCATCATCCTGACGGCACGCGACGGCGTGGATGACACCGTGGCCGGGTTCGAGGGCGGGGCCGACGACTACGTGACCAAGCCCTTCCGGTTCGAGGAGCTGCTGGCGCGGATCCGGGCGCGGCTCCACGACGACGTCGCAGGGGAGGCAACCGTCCTCCACGCGGGCGGCATCTCCCTGGACCTGCGCACGCGCCGGGCGAAGGTGGATGGACGGTGGGTCGAGCTCACGGCGCGCGAGTTCGCACTCGCCGAGGTCTTCCTGCGTCACCCGGACCAGGTCCTGAGTCGGGAGCAACTCCTGAGCCACGTCTGGGGCTACGACTTCGAACCGGAGTCGAACGTGGTGGAGGTCTACATCCGCTACCTCCGCCGCAAGCTCGGCGCCGAGTCCATCGAGACGATCCGCGGCATGGGCTATCGGTTCCGCACGCTCGACCAGACCTGACGGCGTACTTCACCTCGTCTCATCCTCGATTCATCTCTCGGTGTTGAGATGGCAGCATGGCCATCCATGACGAGCTGCTGCCGGCCCTCGCGCTCCTCCTCGGAGCCGGCGCCCGGGGTATCGTCGGCGCCGGCGTGCGCGCCGCGGGCGGCGACCTTGCGACCCTCCATCGCCGCGAGGTCCTGTACAAGCCGGGACGCCGGGCGGTCGTGCGGTACGCCGCGACGGTGCGGTGGGCGGGCGGGCTCGCGGTCCCGGAGACCCTGGTGGCGATCGTCGACGCGGACGGTCCGACAGCGGGCACCCTCGTCGTCAGCGCGGGTGACCTTGTCGTGGGTCTGCTTCGATACCCGGAGGATCCGGCCCTGCCGGGCCTCCGGTCCGCCGTCTCCGCCACGAGCATGGCGGCGCGTTTCGACGTTGCGGCCGAGGATCTGGGGCTCGCCGTCCGGACCTACCGGCCGGGCCGCCGTGCCGTGGTCCGGGTTCGCGTCACCGGGCAGGGCGGCGGTCCGCACGGCTTCGAACGCTACCTCAAGATCGTGCCGCCGGCGGAGCTCCAGGGGCTCGCAGACCGCATGGCATTGCTCGATGGCCACCTGCCGGTACCGGAGGTCGTCGGGGTCTGGCCGGAGGCCGGCACGATCGTCCTGACCGCAATCGCTGGCCGGACGATCCGGGACGTCCTCCTCGCCGGCGACCGTGCCGCCGTCGATGCGCTCCCGGACGGTGGCGCCATCCTCGAACTCCTCGAGCGGCTCCCGCCGCCCGGCGCCGGGCAGGGCGGGTCTGCGGGGCACGTCTCACGGGGACCGCTCGCCCGCACCGCCGGCCACGCCGGGCTGCTCTCGGCCGTCATGCCGGACGAGAGAGATCGTCTCGAGGCGCTCGTCGAACGCATCGGCATGCCGGGCGGTACCGGCCGCGTCGTCACGACCCACGGCGATCTGCACGAGGCACAGCTGCTGGTGGAGGGCAGTCGGGTCGTGGGAGTGCTCGACGTCGATGGTGCCGGCCCGGGTCGGCGCGTCCACGACCTGGCCACGATGCTCGGTCATCTCGTGGCGCTCGGCGACGCCGTGCCGCGGAGGCGGGCGGCGATCGACCGCTGGCGCGTCCGGCTTGAGCCGGCATTCGAGGATGCAGTTGACCCCGCCGAGCTCCGGCGCACGACGGCCGCGGCCCTCGTGGGGCTGGCGACCGGCCCGTTCCGGGTGCAGGCGCCGGCGTGGCGCCGCCAGGTCCGCCGACGGATCGCGTCGGCCGAGGCCTGGGCAACCGCCGCCGGCGTCTGAGGAGGGCCGTACCATGCAGCCTCCCGACGGAAGGATCGCCGCGCTGACGGGTTTTGTGATCGGGATCGCGATCTGCGGCCTGTCGCTGGCCACGCCATCCGGGGACACCATCACGGTGCTGACAGATCGAGCTGGACGCGAGCGGGACCGTTCCCACTGCCCAACCACTGTCTCCGGCAGTCACGGGCCCCATGACGCCAGGACCCACGGGCGTCGCGCCGCCAGCCCAGTCCGGAACCCCCGATCCTGTGCCGGCGATGACCCCGACCGTGGTGGCACCCCAGGTGGTCTCGGAGCGGCATACGGCGCCACCGCGAGCCACTCCCCGTCCGACACCGGACGACGACGCGGAGGAGACGGAAGAGCCGGAGGAGACGGAGGAGCCCGAGGAGACGGAGGAGCCCGAGGAGACGGAGGAGCCGGAGGACTGAGCGAGAGATCCCGCCGCCGGCCGCCCGGACAACCTGAGAGGGTTCTCACCGTCCGTTCACCCGGCCATCAGCGCGGGCCCGGACGATGGTGTCATCCCGGTGATCCCACCGGAGGCAGTTCGATCACACAAGAAGGAGACGCCATGCCGCACCTCGATTGGAGAGTCGCCGGCGCAGCCGGCCTCGCAGCCGGCCTGACCGTCGGCGGGTTCTCGCTCGTTTCTGCGTCCGGCATCGACCAGGCCATCAACACGGCCGAGGCAACCGAGAGCCGCGCCGCACTCGCGGCCGAGGGCATGAGCTTCGTCGCGAGCAGGACTACCACTCCCCCGGCGCACATCGTCGACCTGGCGTCTCGGGACGTGGTCACGGTGGAGATGCCGTCGACGCCGGCAGAGCCGACGGCGACCACCAAGCCGGCCCCGGTTGCGACCCAGAAGGCAACGGGTGCAGCAACCTCCAAGACAACGCAGCCGGCAACCCATGCTGACGACTGCGCCAGCTGCACCGACTGCGCGAATGACTGCGCGACCTGTATCGACAGCGTGGCATCCGTCGCGAGCGTGGCATCCGTCGCGAGCGTGGCGTCGGTCGCGAGCGTGGCCTCCGTCGCGAGCGCCGATAGCGTCGACTCCGACGACTAGGCTGACCCCTCCGACGCGGCGACCCTGGAAGCCGGCCTTCTGGCCGGCTTCCCCGCGTTTCGGGGGACGCGCCAGACCGGTCAGGCCGACCGGGCCCTCCGGTCGAGATCGATGGCTCTCCTCGCGTCCCGCCCCGGCTGAGATGCTTGACTGGACCCGCCGGCCCCTGAACGCGGCCGCGGTGCCCGTGCCCGGAGGGCCCGTTGCACGCGGGCACGGTTCCGGACACACACACGGAGAGGAGTAGACGGCCGTGAAGATCATCGTCGCGGTCGACGGTTCGGCGCAGGCCGCTCTCGCGGTCGCCTGGACGGCCCAGCTTCCCCTGACGGATGCCGATGAGATCGTGGTGGCCTCCGTCGCCGAGCGCCCGGCTCTCCTCGGAGCCTGGGGATACGCCTACCACGATGGCTACGAGACCGTCCCCGACGAGGCGATGGCGAGCAGCCGGGACGAGGCGCGGCACGCCGCGGAGGCCGCCGCCGAGGTGCTGTCTTCCGGGGCGTGTCCCGTGAGCGTCCTCGTCCGGGAGGGGCATCCGATCCAGGAGCTCCTGGCGGTGATCGTGGAGACCGGTGCGGACCTGGTCGTCGTCGGCCCTCACGGCCATGGCCAGCTCGAGGCGATCCTCCTGGGGAGCGTGTCCCAGGCGCTGCTCCATGACATGACGGCCTCGGTGCTCGTTGCCCGGGAGCCCATCGGCGCGCCCCGGCGTGTCCTCCTGGCAACGGATGGATCGCCTCACAGCCTTGCTGCGGCGCGCTTCGTTGCGCAGTTCCCACTCGCGGCCGAGGCGAGGATCGACGTGCTGGTGGCGATCGACCGCCGACCGGCGACGCACGCGGATGACGAGGTGGTCGGCCCGGATGAGTTCGCCGCGGTCCAGCAGCGCGGGGTCGAGGAGATCATCCAGGACACGGTCGGGGTCCTCGAGGCCGGCGGCAGGACGGGGACGCCGGTCGTCCGGCACGGCAATCCGAAGCGGGAGATCCTGGCAGCGGCGAGGGAGCTCCAGAGCGACCTCGTCGTGACAGGAGCGCGGGGCGTCGGCGGCTTCCGCGGCCTCCTGCTCGGGAGCGTCTCGCGCGCCGTCAGCAAGGCCGCGCCATGCTCGACGCTCGTCGTGTCCCAGGACGGCGCGTCACGCACGGCGGGCGAGCCCGGGTGACCGGCCGCATCCATTGGCATGTGCGCACAAGTGGGTGATCCACCACCTGGCGCGACGTGGGTGACCGCCGCCTCCAGGGCCCGGCGCGGGACGGGCCGCCAGACCCGTTCGGTCGGTCAGCGGAAGGGGACCGTTTGTCCGATGCCCCGCTCAACAGCTCGATCGTAGGCAAGCGCCCCGAGAGCCACGTCGTCCATGGCAATGCCAAGGTGCATGAGCATGCTCCGGGCGTCCGTGGGGATCGCAAGGCGACCAGCCACGATGTCCGCCAGCTCGCCTTGCGGCTCCGGGAAGCCCGCGAAGCTTTCGTGGAACGTGGAGCGGTACTGCCCCAGGTCGTCCACGGTGTACAGCGCCGCCGCGTGGGCCGCTGCGGGTGCGAGTGCGTCGTCGTAGTCGAGCGGCAGGAACACGGCATCGGCCTCCGTGCCTTCGCCCGTGAGGCGCCCCTGACCGAGCGAGACCGTGATGGCGGTAACGACGATATCTGCACCGTCCAGCGCCGCCTCCGGGGTCGGCGCGGCGAACGTCCGGCGTTCGCCGGCCAGGGCGAGGAGCGCGTCCGTCGCCGTGGGCGCGCGGTCATAGGCCCGGATCTCCTCGATCTCCGGGCGCTCTGCCAGGATCACGTCGAGGTTGCGCCGGCCCTGCGCGCCGCAGCCGACCATCCCGAGCCGACGGGCGCGGCGCGGCACGTGCCGGAGGGCGACGCCCGTGACACCAGCCGTGCGAATCTCAGTGATCCAGGCCCCGTCCATCACGGCCAGCGGGCGCCCCGTGGCGGCGTCGGTGAGCAGGAACACCCCGTAGATGTACGGCAGGCCGAGAGCGCGGTTGCTCTCGTATCCCGCGACCCACTTGATCCCGGCGCGGTCCGAGCCGCCCAGGTAGGCGGGCATCGCATTGATGAAGGATTCCCGGCGCGGGTGGATCGCCGGCTTGGGCGGGTTCTGGACGTGCCCGGCCGCCTTCTGGCGGAACGCGTCCTCGAGCACGTCCACGACATCGGCCCAGCCGATCTCGAGCGCCTCGAGGTCCGTACGGCCCAGGATCAGGATCTCGTCGGGCATGGGTGGCGCGCCTCCGCGGTGCTGCCGATGAACAGGGGGAGTATCGGTGCCGGAGGATCGGCGTGGGCGACCGTCCCGGTGGGTGTGGAAGGCATGCGTCGCGTCATCGCGCGGTATCCGCCGCCCCGGCCTTGCCGGCA
Organism: uncultured Chloroflexia bacterium; assembly: GCA_963770795.1. Lineage (GTDB taxonomy): Bacteria > Chloroflexota > Limnocylindria > Limnocylindrales > CSP1-4 > CAIXZV01. Next base: position 188,701 of record CAVYQR010000005.1, on the reverse strand, counting down.
GCTGCCGCCGCCTGCGCTTTCGTCATGTCCAGCCGGGCGAACTCGGGCATCGCGAGAGCGATCGCACCCAGGCCCAGCAGCGAGAGGACGCCGCCGGAGACGACGGAGAACTGCGTCCCCATGACCGCCGCGACGGCGCTCGCCTCCGCGTCCCCGATCCGCGGCCCGCCAGTCACGACGAGGATGTGGATCGAGCTGACCCGGCCGCGGAGTGCGTCCGGCGTCACGAGCTGGACGATCGCGCTCCGCAGGATGGCGCTGAACACGTCGGCACCGGCGGCAATGGCCAGGAACAGCAGCGCGAGCGGAAAGCTGAACGTCGCGAGCCCGAACCCCACGATTCCCAGGCTCCAGACCGCCACCGCGATCAGCACCGCCCGTCCCGGGCGGCGAACGTTCGATGTCCAGCCGCTGAAGACTGCCGCCAGGAACGCACCGAGACCAACGGCAGAGGACATGAAGCCCACCCCTGCAGGCCCCACGCGGAACACGTCGAGCGCCAGGGGCGCGAACAGCGAACGCGGGGACCCGAACACCATCGCATTGATGTCGACGAGGATGGTTGCGAGAACCTCTCGCCGGCTGCGGGCATACCGCAATCCCTCCGTCACCGTCCGCAGGCTGGGACGGGCGGCCCCAGCTGCGGGCGGGATGGGCGCGATCATCAGGACGGCGATGATCGCCGCGCCGTAGGTGACGAGATCGATGAAGTAGGCGGCCCCGATACCCGCCGTGGCCAGCACGATGCCGCCGATCGCCGGCCCGATCACGGCCGCGCCGTTGAACACCAGCTGGTTCATCGAGATAGCCGCCGGGAGGCGCTCGGGTGGAACCAGCCGCGGGATGGCCGACGTACGCGCCGGCTGGTCCACGGCGCCGAGGCCGGCCGCGACGAACGCAACCGCGTAGAGCGCGAGGACCGGCGGCGCGGGCAACGTCGCCAGCAGGACCAGGGCGAGGCTCGTTCCCGCGAGCCCCAGCTGGGTGATGAGGAGCAGGCGGCGCCGGTCCACCGCGTCGGCGACGGCGCCGCCGCCCAGCGCGAACAGCATGATCGGGACCAGCTGGACCAGCGACAGCACGCCGAGCGCAAGCAGGTCGGCGGTCAGGACGTAGATCTGGTACGGCAGGACGACTGTCGTGATCATCCGGCCGGCGACGCTGATCGCCTGGCCGATCCACAGCATCCGGTAGTCGCGATCGAGTCGGAGTGGGGTGGGATCCGCGAGCAGGCTCCCGATGCGCCGGGGCGGGCGGGGCGGGCGAGGCGGGCGGGTGCTCGTCACGGAGCCGCGTCAGAACCGACGCGGGCGCTGAGCACCATGTCGGACATCCCTCCATCGCGAGCCCGGCCGCGATCCACGGTGATCGCGCCGCTGGAGTCAAGTCTCCACCCGACGGCCGGTTCCCGCCCGCCGACCGGGCACGAGCCCGGCAACATGACCAGTCACGACAGCCGGGCGGGCGGGCGCAGCGTCTCGTAGCGCAGGTTCCCGCCCTCCAGCACGAAGGCGTCGAGCGCCAGGCCGTTGGGGTCCATCTCCGAGAACTCCTCGTTGATCCAGGCTACGAACGCCCGGTCCGCGTCGGCCGGCATCGAGATCAGGATGTCCCGCATCGGCGCGATCAGGCACTGGGGCGTCTCGCCGAAGATCCGCCGCAGCTCGTCCGGAACGAGGACCAGCGCGGATGCGCAGCCGACGCCCGACTGGAGCACTCGTACCGGGACGCCGTCCAGGGTCTGGCTCATGAGGTCCCGCGGCCGGACGCCCCGCAGGCGGGCACGGAGGTTCTCCAGCGATGTCGCCACGAGGTCCGCCGGGCCGATGGGCCAGGACCCCAGAAGCGACTCCCCCACCACCAGGAATGCCGGGCCGATGTCGATTCCGAAACCCGTGGGGATCCCCGGCGGCAGCGTCACCCGGAACGGCTCGCCCGCCTGCGGCGGCATCGGTCTCCGGCGGGGAAGGATCGGGATGACGTTGGGGGCCATGACCTCCCAGTCCAGGTCCTGGGGCAGCTCGCCCATCGCGCGGAGGACCGCGTCCGGGGAAGCCTGTTCCATGCCGTCGCCAATGTCCACGGTGCGATAGGTCTTGCCGGCCTTCCGCCGGCGCTTGGCACGTCGCTTGTCGGTGTCATTCATGCGGCGCAGGATGACGATGGGCGCTTATCTCCCGCCGCACCCGGACTTCATCCCCGCTTATCTCCCGACACCTGGTGGAGCCGGACCTCCCGATCGACTACCCTCCCGATGCCGGGGCGATCGCGCCGGCCTGTTCGAGGTGTCACCCGGTGGAGCCCAACGTCTTCCTGCCGTTCCTGAGCTCGACGCTCAGCTTCGTGTTCGCGCTGTTCCTGCTGGACCAGTGGCTGGAGCGGCGGCGGCCGTACCAGCTCATCTGGACGCTCGGCATGGTCTGGTACGGGATCTCCGCCGGCACCGAGTTCTGGGGTGGCGCCTTTGGCTGGAGCGAGCCCCTCTACCGCGTCTGGTACCTCATCGGGGCGTTCTACGTGGCGGCCTGGCTGGGCCTCGGGACCATGTACCTCCTGGGCAAGACGCGGTTCGGGTACGGCGCCGCCATCAGCGTCCTGTTCGCCGCGCCGATCATGCTGGCCTCGCAGAACCGACACCAGTACACGGACACCGGTGTCATCCCGGTCCTGGCGTTCGGGATCGCCGTGATCGGGGGCCTGCTGATCATCGTCGAGACCTATCGCGCCAAGGGCACCTGGGCACGCGTCGCCGGCATCCTGATCGTGGGCGGCTCCATCGCGGTCGCCCCGCTGGTCGCGTTCGTGCCGCTGGCGGCCCCGGGCTACATGGTCGACGCCAACGGCATCCCCGTCGGCGACCTGATGCCGGGTGCCGTCCGCCTTCTGACGCCGCTGTTCAACATCACCGGGGCATTCGCCCTGGCCCTGGGCGCCCTGTACAGCACGTACATGTTCATGCCCAAGAAGCGCCTGATCCGCTACGACCTGGCTCGCTCCCAGGGCCTTGGACGGTTCCTCGTCAACCTTGTCATCGCGCCCATCGCGATCACGGTCAACCTGCTCGTCTCGATCCCCGGCACCGCCCTCTCCCTGTTCCAGGGCAGGCTCAACAGCCGCGTCCCGGCCACGATCCTGCTGGCCGTCGGCGCCTTCATCCCATCGGTGACCTCGGGCCTGTCACGGTTCGGCATCACCGAGGCGTTCTTCCTGGGCGAGCTCCTGGGCGTGATCTTCCTGTTCGCGGGAACGCTGGTCTCGGTGGAGGTGTTCCGCGAGTTCCGGATCCCGTTCACGCACCGAGTCCTCTACGCCCGGAGCGAGGCCGAGTAGGGCGGCGGCCGCTTCGGCGGGGCCCTCCCGCGGTTTCAGCCTGCCGGCGGCCGCTTCGGCGGGGCCCTCCCGCGGGCTCAGCCCGTGACGACCTCCACCTCGCGCACCGGCGGCAACGCATCAGGGCGCCGGTTGGCGAGGACCGGGATCTGGCGTCGCACCGACGCCACGCGCGCCAGGTCCAGCTCGGCGCGCACGATCGCCTCGTCCATGCCCGCCTGCGCGACGACGCGCCCCCACGGATCCACGATCATCGAGTGGCCCCACGCGGCGATCGCTCCCCGTCCACCGGCGCCGCATCCGGCCGCCGCGAGGACGTAGGCGCCAGTCTCGATCGCACGCGCGCGAACCAGCACCTCCCAGTGGTCACGCCCGGTCCGTTCGGTGAACACCGCCGGCACTGCCAGCACCTCCGCGCCGGCCAGGGAGAGCGCCCGGTACAGCTCCGGGAACCGCAGGTCGTAGCAGATCGACAGCCCGAGCCCGGTCCCCTCGACGGCTGCGACCACTGCCACGTCGCCCGGGGTCACCCGCGCCGACTCCAGGTCGGACGGACCGTCGTCCACCGAGGCGTCGAACAGGTGGAGCTTGCGGTAGCGGGCGAACGAGCTCACCCGCACGGTCGAACAGGACGGCGGTGTTGAACGGCCGCCCCGGATCCGCCGAGGCCTCCGCGTGGCTCCCCGCCAGGACCCAGCAGCCGTCGCTCTCGGGCGACGGCTGCGAGGGGCGCGGTCGTGGGCCCGGGCACCGCGCCGGCCGACGCACGGAACCCCTCCGCGGACCCTCGGAACTGCACGTACTCCGGAAGCACGACCAGGTCCGAGCCCACGGCGGCCTCCGCCGCCAGGGCAGCTGCCCGCGCGATGTTCGCCTCGACATCGTCGCGCGCCTCGAACTGGACCAGGGCCACCCGAATCGTCTGCATACGGGAATGGTACGGCGGCCGAGGCGCACGCCGGGAGGATCCGCTGTCGGTAGTATCAGGCCATGGCATCAGGCGAAGCGGCAGCACATTCCGTTCACGACGACGGGCGATGACGCCGCTCGACGCCCTGCTGATCGCCGCGGCCGGTGTCGCCGCCGGCGCCATCAACACGATCGTGGGCTCGGGATCCCTGGTCACCTTCCCGACGCTCCTGCTGCTCGGGTTCCCCCCGCTCGTGGCCAACGTCAGCAACACGGTCGGGCTGGTTCCCGGCTCTCTGAGCGGCGTCATTGGCTACCGTCGGGAGCTCGCGGGCCAGCGGCACCGGATCCTGCGCCTAGGTCTCGCCGCACTGCCCGGCGGGGTCCTGGGCGCCCTCCTCCTGGTGGCGCTGCCGGCCACCACGTTCGAACGGGTGGTGCCCTACCTCATCCTCCTTGCCAGCGTCCTGATGGCGCTCCAGCCGCGCCTGTCCGCGCTGGTCGCCCGCCACCGGCCCCACGGGGCGGAGCACTCCCGGATCCTCGCGGTTCTGATCTTCCTCACGGCGATCTACGGCGGGTACTTCGGCGCGGCCCAGAGCGTGATCTTCATCGCGCTGCTCGCCGTGTTCGTCCCGGACAACCTGCAGAACCTCAATGGGCTCAAGAACGTGCTGGCTCTGATCGTCAACGCGGTGGCCGCCGTGGCGTTCATCCTGATCGCCCCCGTCGACTGGAGAGTGGCCGTGCTCATCGGGGTCGGGTCGATGGTGGGAGGCCAGCTCGGCGCGGTGGTGGGGCGCCGGATGTCACCACTGGTGTTCCGGTTCGCCGTCGTGGCGGTCGGCCTGCTGGTCTCCGCCAAGCTCCTGCTCGGATGAGCCGGATCACGCGGGTCCTCGTGTTCGACGTCAACGAGACGCTGCTCGATCTCGCCGCCCTGGACCCGTTGTTCGACGACGCGTTCGGCACGCCGGGCGTGCGGCAGCAGTGGTTCGCACAGCTGCTCCAGTCTGCCCTGGTGGCGACGGTCACGGATGCCTACGCGGACTTCGGCACCATCGGGAGCAGGGCGCTGGAGATGGTGGCGCAGCGGCACGGAAGGCTGTTGAGCGCGACGGACCGGGAGGCCATCCTGGGAACGATGCGCACCCTTCCTCCTCACCCGGATGTCGAACCCGCCCTCGTCCGGCTCAAGGCTGCCGGCTTTCGCCTGGCGGCGCTGACGAACAACACGGAGGAAACCGTGCGGGCGCAGTTCGGCCACGCCGGCATGGCGGGTGTCTTCGATCCCGTCATGTCCGCCGACACCGTGCGGCGGCTCAAGCCGGCACCGGATGCGTACCTCATGGCGGCGCGCCGGCTGGGCGTGGACATCGGCGAGATGCGCATGATCGCGGCCCACGCCTGGGACATCGCCGGTGCGACACGGGCGGGAGCCGCCGCGGCCTTCGTGGCGCGACCGGGCATGGTCCTCGATCCCGGCCTGCCGCGGCCCGAGATCATCGGAGCCGACCTCGGAGACGTCGCCGACCGGATCCTGGCTCTCGACGCGGAGGGCTGACGCGGTTCGCTGCCGTACGCCGGGTTTGCAGCTCCGTGCGAGCATTCACCCATGCCACCCCGGAAGGAGATCCTGGAGTTCGGCGGCCGCGAGGTCGCGGTCAGCAACCCCGACAAGGTGTATTTCCCGGTCCCCGGGTACACCAAGCTGGACGTCGTCCGCTACTTCATCGCCGTTGCTGACGGAGCCCTCACCGGCGTCCGCGGCAGGCCGATGGCGCTCAAGCGCTTCGTGGATGGCATCGAGAAGGAGCCGTTCTTCCAGAAGCGGGCCCCCGAGAACCGCCCGGATTGGATGCGCGTCGCCACGCTCAGCTTCCCGTCCGGGAGAACGGCCGACGAGATCGTCGTCGACGAGGCCGCGGGACTGGCGTGGGTCGCCAACCTCGGCTGCATCGACCTGAACCCGCACCCCGTCCGCGCCGACGACCTCGACCACCCCGACGAGCTGCGGGTTGACCTGGACCCGGTCCCGGGCGTGCCCTGGTCGCAGGTGCGGGAGGTGGCGCTGGTCGTCCGGGAGTCACTGGAGGCGGTGGGTCTCACCGGCTGGCCCAAGACCTCCGGGTCGCGCGGGATCCACGTCAACGTGCGGATCGAGCGGCGATGGACCTATCCGCAGGTCCGGCGGGCGGCCCTCGCGCTGGCGAGGGACGTGGAGCGGCGGGCGCCTGCCATTGCCACCAGCAGGTGGTGGAAGGAGGAGCGCCACGGCGTGTTTCTCGACTACAACCAGAACGCGAAGGACCGGACCGTCGCCTCCGCCTACTCCATCCGGCCGCTCCCCGATGGACGGGTTTCGTTCCCGCTGCGCTGGGACGAGGTGGCCCTTGTGGTGGCCGAGGACTTCACGCTGGCGACGGTGCCGGCCATCTATGCCGCGCGGGGTGATCCCGGCGCAGGGATCGATTCGGCCGTGGGCTCCCTCGATGCCCTGCTGGAGCTGTCCGCCCGCCACGAGGCCGAGGGCGAGGGCGACGCCCCGTGGCCGCCCAACTACGCCAAGCAGGAGGGCGAGCCGCCGCGGGTCCAGCCGTCCAGGAGGCGACGCGTCGATGCCGAGTACCAGGGCCGCGGCGTCGACGGCGGGCCGCCGCCGGAGGTCGCGGAGGCGCGTGCTGCCGCGGTTGCCGCAGGCGATGCCAACGCCGGCCTGCCGACCGAGTGGGAGGGTACCCGTCCGACACCCACCGGCCGTCGCAGGTCCACCGTCCCTGTCATCGAGATCGCCCGGGCAGCCACGAAGGCCGAGGTCAACGAGGGTCTCGAGCGATGGAAGGCCAGGCACCCCGAGGTGGCGGAGCACCTGGAGCCCGCCGACATCCTCACCGACGGGATGCGCGGCCGCGCCTACGTCTGGTACCGGCTTCGAGTCAACCTCACGCACGTGCCGGAAGCCCTGCGACCTCCGCAGGAGCCCCTGGATCCGGACTATGACCCGTGGGCCGGCTACGAGTGGCCGGACCAGGCCGGCCAGACGGATCGGGCTCCGCGCCAGAGTCGGTCCGACAGCGGTGACCCGGACCTTGTCCCGTGACCCGCTACGAGCGCCGTAGCATGTCGCATCACGTCGCTGTCAGGCCGGCCTCGGGCCCCCGCTCGCTGCCTCTCCCAGCCCGGCCATCGTGCGCAGCCGCGCGATCCGATCGCTGATCGTTGGATGCGTGGCGAACCAGCCCCGCTCACCCTCGCGGCTCTCGCGGACCGGGTTCACGATCCACAGGTGCTGCATCCCGCGGTTCGCGTCCGCCATCTCCGGGACGGCCGTGTCCAGCTCCTGCAGCGCCCCGATCAGCCCCGCGGCGTTGCGCGTGATCCCCACCGCCGTCGCATCCGCCAGGTACTCGCGGTCCCGGCTCACGGCGGCCTGCACTGCCAGCGCGGCGAGCGGCGCCAGCAGCTTCAGGGACCCCGCGACCACGAACCCCACCACGACCACCACCAGCCACAGCGCGAGCGCGGCCAGCGTGTCCCGCAGGTCGTCTCCGGTCCACGGGTTCTTCGCGATCTCGACGATCAGGCCGAAGAACACGTCGGTAAGCAGCACGATCGCGCCGACCAGCAGCGCCACCAGCACCGCGTGCCGCGAGTCCAGGTTCGCGACGTGAGCCAATTCGTGCGCGACGACGCCCTGGAGCTCCTCCCTGTCCAGCCGCTCGAGCAGGCCGCGCGTCACCGCGATCGTCGCGTGGCTGCTGTCACGCCCCACGGATAGTGCGTTTGGCGCCCGGACCTCGATCACGTACACCCTTGGAGCCGGGAGCCCGGCCGCCGTCGCCAGCTCGGCCACGATGTTCCGCAGCTGCTGCTCGCCCGGCCCCGCCTCCTTCGCCCCGGACAGGTCGAGCACGAGGCCGTCGCCGGCGTAGATCGCGAACACGGTCGCAGCCAGCGTGACGAGGATCGAGAGTCCGGCCAGCACCAGCCCGGCAAGGATCGCCGAACCGAAGCCGAAGCCGACGGTGGCGCCGATCAGGAAGCCGGTGATCGCCACCAGCTCGAACATGACCGCCACCAGGAGGACCGAGCTCGCCCGGTTGGCCGCGATCTGCTGCTGGAAGAGGCGCTCTCCCGGCGCCCCGTAGCGCAGTCGGACGGCGAGCACCCCGATGATCGGCGTGAGACACATCACGACCAGCGCCCCTGTCGCAACCTCGCGGACGCCCACCCGGTGCGCGGACACCGCACCCAGAGCCGTTGCCGTCCCGGCAAGGATCGCTCCCACCAGCAGCAGCGCAAACGGGATCAGCCTGAGCGGCCCGCGCCACGCCGCAAGGCGGTCGAAACGGGACAGGACCGGGGTGACGGCGGCGGCGAGCACGGCCGCGAGGAACCCGGCGACGGCGAGTGCGCCGATCAGCCCCGCAGGGACGACGAGCGCGTCCACCTATCCGAAGATCCGGGACAGCTCGAACGGGACGCTGGTCTCTAGCTGGTCGTAACGGCAGTCCGCGACCGGCTTGTCCGGGCGCCAGCGCCGGAATGTCGTCCCGTGACGGAACCGGTCGCCCTGGAGGTGGTCGTATGCCACCTCGGCCACCCGCTCGGTGCGCAGCGGCTCCCACGAGAGGTCCTTGCCCCGGTTCCACCGGGACCCCGCGCCCGGGAGTCGCTGTCCGGGCGCCTCCGCGGCCGCGTCGAAGGCCGCCCATGCCGCCCATTCGGCCCAGGGATGCCCGTCCAGCGCCCCCTCGCGCAGCGGCGCCAGCTCCTCCACCAGGGCCGCACGCCGCTCCCACGTGAACGACGAGGTCACCCCCACGTGGTGGAGCGTGCCCTCATCGTCGAACAGGCCCAGCAGGAGCGAGCCAACGTGGGTCCCCGGCCCGTTCTTGTGCCACCGGAACCCGGCCACCACGCAGTCCGCCGTCCGCTCGTGCTTGATCTTCAGCATCGCGCGCTTGCCGGGCTGGTACGTCCCATCAAGGCGCTTCGCCATGACGCCGTCCAGCCCAGCGCCCTCGAACCGGTCGAACCAGTCCGCCGCCAGCGCCCGGTCGAGCGTCGCCGGCGTCAGGTGGACCGGCGGCTCGGCGCCGCCCAGCACCGCCTCCAGCCGCGCCCTCCGCTCTCCCTGGGGCACGCCGCGGAGATCCTCGTCACCGAGCGCCAGCATGTCCCACGCCACGAACGAGGCCGGCGACTCCGCCGCCAGCATCCGCACCCGCGATGCCGCCGGGTGGATCCGCAGCAGGAGCGCCTCGAAGTCCAGCACGCCGTTGCGCGCGATCACCACCTCGCCGTCCAGCACGCAGCGCTCCGGGAGCTGGGCGAGGAACGGTGCCTCGAGCTCCGGGAAGTAGCGGTCAAGGGGCTTGCGATCCCGGCTCTGGGTGTAGACCTCGTCGCCGTCCCGGAAGACGATCGCGCGGAAGCCGTCCCACTTGGGCTCGAACAGCCAGCCGTCTCCCTCCGGGAGTGACGACGACGCCTTCGCCAGCATGGGCTCCAACGGAGGCGGGAACGGGAGTGCCATGGCGCGAACGATACCCCGCGCGATAGCCCGCGCGGAAAGCCAGCAGCGAGAGGCGAGGAACCCTCGGGCTGCCCGCCGCGTCCTCGGTGCACGTCCCCCATCGCCAACCCGACTTGCGACTGTCCGGCACCCACCAGGTGCCACCCGGAGGTGACATCACATGAGGATCCCGCAGCGGCAGGACCACAGGGTCCGCCCGGTCCTCGTCCTCGGTCTCGTGGCCACGTTCCTCCTCGCCGCGTGCGGCGGCAGCGCCTCGGCGCCGCTGGAGAACGTCGGCGCCCCGATTCCCGGCAGCGAACGGACCGGGCAGAGCCAGGGCGCCGCCGTCTCGCCCGAAGACGCCGCCCTCTCGCCCGATGAGCAGGGCCCCGCGACAGGGGGCGCGGACGGGAACGGCAACCCGGCAAGCGCCCTGCGCGACGACCTCAAGATCGTCTACACGGGCTCCCTCCAGCTGGTCGTTGCGGACCTCCAGCAGGCCCTGGCCAAGGGTCGCGCGGCGGTCGCCGCAGTGGGCGGCTACATCGGCGCCTCCGAGGAGTCGAACACCGACGACCGCTCCGTCGCCACCATCACCTACCGGATCCCCGCGGATCGCTGGGAAGCTGTCATCGCGGGCCTGCGCGGCCTCGCCACCGAGGTCGTGTTCGAGCAGACCCAGGCGACCGAGGTCGGCGGCCAGATCGTCGACCTGGAGGCCCGGCTCAGGAACCTCCGCGCCAGCGAGAGCTCGCTGGTCGAGATCGCGAAGGGCACCGGCAAGATCAGCGACCTGCTCCTGGTCGAGGAGCAGCTGACCCAGGTCCGGGGCCAGATCGAGCAGCTCGACGCGCAGCGTGCACAGCTCGAGGACCAGGTGGCCTACGGCACGCTGGTCACCACGTACGGCACCGAGGTCCTCGCCGTCCAGGAGACGGCGAAGGGCTGGGATCCGACCGGGGACGTGGACGGCGCCCTCGCCACGCTCATCGGCGTGGGCCAGGCAATCGTCAGCGGCGGTATCTGGTTCGCCATCGTGTGGCTGCCGCTGATCCTGGTGCTGCTCCTCCTGGCACTCGTCATCCGGTTTGCCTACCGCCGGTTCGGCCCCAAGCCGAAGCCGACGCAGCATGACCCGATCCCGGGCTGGGGCGGCAGCGGCGACGCCGGCGCCTGACCCCGGCACCTCCCCTGGAGCTGGGGCGTCCGGCGGGCCGGCCCAGCGCACCAGGTGGTCGGTCCGCCGGCCCATCAGGCCACCGGCGGTGCCCCGACGCAGAGGCCGCCGCCGACAATCGATGATCCGGAGGTATCATGCGCGCTCCGGTCGAGGCCTACGCTCGCGCACCAGCGCCGCGCCGGCCGGATGGAGGAGCGAGTGGGTATGGTTTCGATTCGGCGGAGCGGGGGGCGCCTGGTCATTCTCGCGTCGGTCATCGCGGTCGTGGCCGCCGCCTGCGGCGGAAGCACGGCAACAACCGCCCCGTCCGACGGCGGGGCATCCACCTCTGCGCCCGCCTCGGCCGGCGCGACCCCGGTCGGCGGCCCCAAGCAGGGCGGCAAGCTGGTCGCGGCCGTCGAGGGCGAGCCCACGTCCCTTGACCCCGCGTTCGACTACGACTTCGTGTCGGGCCTGGCGACGTCCAGCATCACGGAACCGCTGCTCGTGTTCTGCGAGAACGACCAGCAGCTCTGCCCGAACCTGGCCGAGGCCTGGGAGGTCAGCCCCGACGGCCTCGTCTACACCATGCACATCCGGCAGGGCGTGAAGTTCCAGGACGGAACTCCGATGACTGTCGAGGACGTTGTCTACAGCATGGACCGGGTTCGCAACCCGGATCTCGGCTCCTACGTCGGGTGGATGCTCGCCAGCGTGGCGACCATCGAGGCGACCGATGACAAGACCGTCGTCATCACCCTGTCCGCCCCGGACGCGCTGTTCGAGTACGCGCTGGCCTCCACCGCGGCGCACGTCGTGAGCAAGGCCTTCGTGGAGAAGAACGGCGACAAGTTCGGCAAGCCCGAGGTCGGCTCCATGGGTACCGGGCCGTTCAAGTTCGCCGAGTGGAAGACGGGCGACTACCAGCGCCTCGTCCGGAACGACGACTACTGGAACAAGGCCAACGGGGGCCCGTACCTGGACGAGATCACCATCAAGATCCTGCCGGAGCCAACCACGCGCGTGGCCGGTCTCCAGACCGGCGAGATCGACTTCATGGTGGCAATGGTCCCGTCGGATCAGTACGCCACCGTGCAGCAGGTCGAGAGCGTCGATCTCTCGTTCATCCCGTCCTACTACGGCGAGTGGATCACGTTCAACATGCAGAAGGCGCCGTTCGACAACGTCAAGATCCGCCAGGCGCTCAACTACGCCTTCGACAAGAAGGGCATCCGCCAGCTCTACTACGGTCCCGACGCGCTCGACACCAAGGCGACGCTCGTGAACCCCACCCTGTGGACGTTCGAGAAGGATGCCTGGCAGGCAGCCTGGGATGCGCTCCCGGCGTACGACCAGGATCTCGAGAAGGCGAAGGCGCTGCTGGCAGAATCCGGCGTCGCCGACCAGCTCAACGGCACCGAGATCGCCTACTACGAGTCGACGCCGTCCGTGAAGGGCGCGGCCGAATCGTTCATCGATTCGATGGGCAAGCTCGGCATCGAGATCAAGGCCCGCAAGGTCACCTACCAGGAGAGCGTGGCGCTCCAGTTCGGACCGCACGATGACTACGACATTCTCGTCGGGTCGTGGGGCTCCGACTTCCCGGATCCTTCCGGGAACCTGCTCCCGAACTTCGGCATTGCCAACGTCGGCCCGGGCGGCGCGAACGCCTCCAACTACCAGAACGCCGCGGTGGACAAGGCCCTGGTCGATCAGAACGCGCTGCCGACCGACAAGGCCAAGCGGGCTGCGCTGCTCATCGAAGCCCAGAGGCTCATCGCCGAGGACTCGGCCGTCATCGTGACGGCCTATCCCGGCTGGCCGCTCGCGGTCAACAAGCGCCTTGGTGGCGTGGAGGCTGCCTCGCTCTGGTACTGGCAGTCGCTGTTCCGGAACGTCTACATCAACGAGTAGAGCCGGGCCACCGCCCGGGACCTAGGGCGGGCCGGTTCGCCGGCCCGCCCCCCTGACCCGCACCACCCTCGACAAGGAACTCGTGGCCGGCTACGTCCTCAGGCGCTTCCTTGGGCTGATCCCAGTCCTCCTGTTCGTCTCGTTCGTGACGTTCGGGCTGGTCCGGCTCGCTCCCGGCGACCCGGTGACGATCGTGCTCGGCGGCCGCCACGTGGACCCTGCAACCGCCGACGCGCTGCGCGAGCAGTTCGGTCTTGTGGGCGACCCGTTCAGCCAGTACGTGGCCTGGCTGGGCCGCGCAATCCAGGGCGACATGGGCGAGAGCTACCGGCTCCGGCAGGACGTCGTGGGCCTGATCGCGGACCGCCTGCCCATCACCCTGGAGCTGATCGCCCTGTCCATGATCATCGCCGTCGGGATCGGGATCCCGCTCGGCATCATCCAGGCCCACCGGCGCGACTCCCTGGTGGACTACCTCGGCAGCCTGTTCGCACTGGTCGGCCTGAGCATCCCCGTCTACTTCGCCGCCATGGTCGGTGTCCTGATCTTCGCCGTGTGGCTCAAGTGGCTGCCCGCCTTCGGCTCCGGGGATGATCTCCTCGACCGGCTGCGCCACCTGCTCCTGCCCGCGATCGCGCTCGCGCTGGGCACGATCGCGCTGACTTCGCGCATGACCCGGAGCGCCATGCTCGAGACGCTCGGCACGGACTACATCGAGGCGGCGCGTGCCAAGGGCCTGCCCGAGCGGACGATCCTCATCAAGCACGCGTTCCGGAACGCCCTGATCCCGGTGCTGACCGTGACGTCCCTGCAGGTCGGATTTCTGCTCGTGGGCAGCGTCCTGGTCGAGACCACCATGGGCCTCGGCGGCATCGGCAGCCTCATCACGGATTCGATCCAGAACCGCGACTACCCGGTCATCCAGGCGACCGTGCTGTTCCTCACCGTGGCCTTCACGATGATCAACCTGCTGACGGACCTGCTGTACGCGGTCATCGACCCGCGGATCCGGTACTGACGATGACCGAAGGCGAGCTCCCGCGCGTCACGTTCACACGGCCCGGCCGGGTCGGTCGGCTGGCTGCCAGTCCGCTCGGCCGCAACCGTGCGGCGATCATCGGCCTGCTCATCCTCGTTCCGCTCCTCGTGATGACGTTCCTGCCCTTCCTGCTGGCCGGGGACCCGAACGCCCAGAACCTCTCGCAGTCGCTCCAGCCCCCCAGCCCGGAGCACATCCTGGGCACCGACAAGCTGGGGCGAGACGTCTGGTCCAGGATCGTGTTCGGCGCGGCGCCCACACTGCTCGGCGCCTTCGTCGTCGTGCTGATCAGCGGCGTCATCGGGATCCCGCTGGGCCTCGTCGCCGGCTACAAGGGCGGCAAGACGGAATCCGCGATCATGCGGGTCCTCGACGCGCTGCTCGCATTCCCGGCGCTGCTGCTCGCGATCCTCGTGGTCGCCACGTTCGGCAGGGGTCTGGGCACGGTGGTCGTGGCCCTCGGCATCATCTACGTGCCGGCCATGGCCAGGCTCGTTCGCAGCGTGACGCTCGTCCATGCAAGGCTCGCGTACGTGGACGCCGGGCGGGCGCTGGGATACTCGGACCGCCGCATCATGCTGCGGCACATCCTGCCCAACCTGGTCGCGGCAGTCGTTGTGCAGTCGACCATCGACCTCGCCTATGCCATCCTCGACATCGCCGCCCTGTCGTTCCTTGGGCTTGGCCAGCAGCCGCCCGATCCCGACTGGGGCTCCATGCTCGCAGACGCGCGCTCGTACCTGCTGCAGGCCCCCTGGCCGGCCCTGTCCGCGGGCATCGCGATCATGCTCGCCGTGATCTCCGTGAACCTGGTGGGTGACGGGCTGCGCGCGCAGCTGGACCCGCGGGAGCGCCAACGATGACGGCGCTGCGCGCTGGGCGTGGGGCGGCCGGCGACGCCCTCCTGTCCGTCTCGGACCTCGAGGTCGAGTTCCGCACCTCTGCCGGCCCTGTCCGCGCCGTCAACGGGATCTCGTTCGACATCGCCGCGGGCGAGACGATCGGCCTGGTGGGCGAATCGGGCTCCGGCAAGAGCGTCACGAGCCGGGCGATCATGGGCCTGCTCCCCCCGAAGACGAGCGCGGTCCGCGGGAGCATCACCCTCAACGGCGACCAGTTGGTGGGCCTGTCCGAGAAGCGCTACCGCAAGGTCCGCGGCGAACGGGTGGCGATGGTCTTCCAGGATCCGCTCACGGCGCTCAACCCGCTGTATCGGGCAGGCGAGCAGGTGGCGGAGGCTCTCCGGTTCCACTTCGGAATCTCGAAGGCCGACGCCAGTGCGCGCACGCGCGAGCTGTTCGCCGACGTCGGCCTGCCGGACCCGGAAGGCGTGGTGGCGAAGTACCCGCATGAGCTCTCGGGGGGCATGCGCCAGCGCGTGCTCATCGCGATGGCGCTGGCCTGCGAGCCGCAGCTGCTCATCGCCGATGAGCCCACCACGGCGCTCGACGTGACCATCCAGGCGCAGATCCTGGAGCTGCTGCGCGATCTCGTGCGCGTGCGCGGCATGGCGCTGCTGCTGATCACCCACGACCTCGGCGTCGTGCGGGAGCTGTGTGAACGGACGATCGTCCTCTACGCGGGTCGGATCGCCGAGGTGGCGCCGGTTGAATCCCTGTTCGCGGCGCCGCACCACCCGTACACGGCGGGCCTGGCCGCGTCCAACCCGCAGATCGCATCCCGTCGCGCCCGGCTCCCTCAGATCCCCGGCGGACCGCCCAACCCGGCCAACGTTCCTCCGGGCTGCCCGTTCTCACCGCGGTGCCCGGCCGCGGTGGACCGATGCCGCGCGGAGGTCCCGCCGCTCGTGCCCACCACCGGCGGGCGCCTGGCGGCATGCCACCGGAGCCCTGAGCTGGTCGCCGGCACCCTGGCACTCTCCTGGGAGGACCCCGCGTGACCATAGCCGACGGCCTGGCGACGATCGACCCGACGCTGGGCGCGCGAGAGCTGTTCATCGAGCACGATGGCCTTCGAACGTGGGTCGCCGTGACTGGCGACGAGGCGGTCGAGCAGGAGCGCGGCCTGGCCCCGCTCCTGCTGCTCCACGGGGGCCCGGGGGCCTGCCACGACTACCTCGAGTCCCTGGCCGCAATCGCAGCGACCGGGCGCCGCGTCATCTTCTACGACCAGCAGGGGTGCGGGAACTCGGACCAGCCGGACGAACCGGCGCGCTGGACGGTGGACTTCTACGTCCGCGAGGTGGATGCGGTGCGGGCGGCCCTCGGCCTCGAACGGTGCCACATCCTCGGTCAAAGCTGGGGAGGGATGCTCCTGATGGAGTACCTGGTCACCCGGCCGGCGGGCGTGGTGTCCGCCACCATCGCATCCTCCCCCGCCAGCATGACGATGTGGGCCGCGGAGACCGCGAAGCAGCGGGCGCTCCTGCCGCCGGAGGTGATCGAGGTCCTCGATCACCACGAGGCGGCCGGGACCTGGGACAACCCCGACTACGAGGCAGCCGTCGGCGTGTTCTACGAACGCCACCTCTGCCGCGTCGTGCCGATGCCGGAGTTCGCCGCGCGCTCGTTCGCGAAGCTGGCCCGGAACCCACAGGTCTACCGCACGATGAACGGCCCCACGGAGTTCCACGTGATCGGCACCCTGAAGGACTGGGAGGTCCTCTCACGGCTGGAGGTCGTGAACGAACCCATCCTGCTGACCAGCGGCCGCCACGACGAGGCGACGCCGGTCCAGGTCGCAGCGATCCGGAAGCGCCTGCCGCAAGCTGAGTGGGTGCTTTTCGAGCAGTCCGGCCACCTCGCCCACGCCGAGGAACCGGACCGTTACATGGCGGCCCTCGCGGACTTCCTCGCGCGGGCCGAGGCCGGTCGCGTGGCGCGGCGCGGGGACGTGCCGGCGGCGGCGGGGCTGCGGGGACCGTCGAGCGCCGGTCTCGCACGACTGACGGGCCGCCCGGGGGACACATGAGCGACATCCTGCTCGAGGTCCGCGGGCTCCGCGTCGAGTTCGCCGGCCGGCGCTCGTACTCGGACATAGCCGCCCGGCGGGCCGCGAAGGCATTCGCGGCCGTGCGCGGCGTGGACTTCGAGATCCGGCGGGGCGAGACCCTCGCGCTCGTGGGCGAGTCCGGTTCGGGCAAGACCACGACGGCGCGCGGAATCCTGCGCCTCACCGAGCCCGCAGCTGGGTCCGTGACCTTCGACGGGATCGACGTGCGGACCGCCACCGCGTCGGAGATGCGGCGCCTTCGCGAGCGGATGCAGATCGTGTTCCAGGACCCGTATTCGTCGCTCAATCCGCGCATGGCGGTGGGCGCAACCCTCTCCGAGGTCCTGGCGGTGCACCGGATCGGCAGCAGGGGCAAGGATCGGCATGATCGCGTGGTTGCCCTGCTCGAGGACGTGGGGCTCGGTTCGGAGATTGCCGATCGCTACCCGCACGAGCTGTCCGGCGGCCAGCGGCAGCGTGTGGGCATCGCCCGGGCACTGGCCGTGGACCCGGAGCTGCTGGTCCTCGACGAACCGGTCTCTGCGCTCGACGTGTCGGTCCAGGCCCAGATCATCAACCTGCTCGAAGACCTCCAGCACGCGCGTGGCCTCGCCTACCTGTTCGTTGCCCACGACCTCGCGGTCGTCCACCACACCGCGGACAGGATTGCCGTGATGTACCTGGGTGAGATCGTCGAGGAGGGTCCGATCGACGCCGTCTTCGACCATCCGAGGCACCCCTACACGGAGGCGCTCCTGGCCGCGATCCCCGGCGAGGGCGGCGGCGTGGGGCGCAAGGCCGGCCGGGCGCGAGGGGAGCTGCGGGCGGACCTTGGCGACGCCCCGGGCTGCCCGTTCAGGACCCGCTGCCCGCTCCGCGAAGCGCGCTGTGACACCGACCCGCCCTTCGTGCAGCTGAGCGGAGGACGCGCAAGCCGGTGCTGGCTGGCCACGGACCCCACGTTCGACGCCGCCGAGGCCGCGGCGTTGATCGACGACTCGGCCGCCATCGACCCTTCTGTCGCCCGCATTGCCCACCCCGCCACGGAGACACCCGCATGACCACGCCCGACATCGTTCTCGCCAAGGAGCAGCACACGCTCGACTTCCAGGCCGGGCACACGCCGCAGGCCCGGGTGCAGGGGGGCGCGGTGGTCCGGTTCGAGACCGGCGACATCGCGTACGAGCGCCTGTCGAAGGGCGAGGCGCTGGAGGCGATCGGTCTCGAGACGTTCAACCGCGTCACGGGCCCGCTCTACGTCGAGGGCGCCGAGCCGGGCGACGCGCTGCGCGTCGAGATCCTCGACGTCGAGATCCACCGCAGTTGGAGCGTCTGGCTGCCGGGGTTCGGCGGACTGGGCGGCTACACGCAGGAGACCATCGCGCGCCAGATCCCGCTCGAGGACGGGTTCGCGGTCATCTCGCCCCGGATACGCGTGCCGCTGGAACCGATGATCGGCTGCATCGGCCTGGCCCCCGCCGAAGGCGTCGGCTCCACGTTCATGCCCGCCTACCACTGGGGCGGCAACATGGACCTCCGCGAGATGAGCCCGGGCACAACCGTGGACCTGCCCGTGGAGGTGCCGGGAGCGCTGCTCTCGATCGGCGACCACCACGCGGGGATGGGCCGGGGCGAGCCCACCTGGGTCGCGCTCGAGTCCGCCGGCGCCTCCACGGTCCGTGTGAGCGTGGTGAAGGGGGCGGGGCTCAGCCACCCGGTCCTGCGCCGCGACGGAGCGATCCTCTTCGCCGGCATGGGCGCCGACCTGGCCGCCGCGCACCAGCACGCCGTCGAGCGCGCCTGGGCATACCTTGTGGAAGTGCAAGGCCTGGAGCCGTTCGAGGCATACGCCTACGCCAGCGCGAGGCTAGAGATGCGCCTCGGCGGCCCCGCGTCCCCGATCGTCCTCGCCTGTCTCCCCGAAGCCCTCGACTAGAGGTTCCCTGCCATGGCATCCCGTCCCTCGTTCCACGTTGGCCGCAGCCAGTGGCACCTGGCCTGGGACAAGGCCGTGCCACCGATCGCCAGGGTCGCGCCGGGCAGCATCGTCGAGTTCGATGCGCTCGATGCGTCCAACGGCCAGATCACCGATGCGTCCTCCACGGCGGACCTCGCCAGCCTCGCATTCGACCAGGTGGACCAGGTCGCGGGCCCGATCTTCGTCGATGGCGCGGAGCCCGGCGACACCCTCGAGGTGGAGTTGCTCTCGTTCGAGCCCGGTGCATGGGGCTGGACCGCCAACATCCCAGGCTTCGGCCTGCTGGCCGACGAGTTCCCCGATCCGTACCTGCGGATCACGCGGCTGGACGGCCAGGCCGGGGAGTTCCTGCCGGGTATCCGGATCCCGCTGGCGCCGTTCTGCGGCGAGCTTGGGGTCGCACCCGCCGGCGATCCGCGCAGCACGATCCCGCCGGACGTGACCGGCGGCAACATGGACACGCGGCACCTCACGGCGGGCTCGGTCCTGTGGCTGCCGGTGGAGGTGCCGGGGGCACTGTTCTCGCTCGGTGACGGTCACGCCGCCCAAGGTGACGGCGAGATCTGCGGAACGGCGATCGAAACGCCCATGCGGGCGGTCGTGCGCCTCTCGGTGCGGAAGGACGTCCGCGTCACCGCGCCCGAGTTCCGGACCGCCGGACCGCTGGGTCTGTCCACGAACACCGCCGGGTGGTTCGCGGCGGACGGCGTGGGGCCAGACCTGTTCGAGGCAGCGCGGGATGCCGTGCGGCGGATGATCGACCGCCTCGGTGCCGAGCATGGCCTGGCCGCCGTCGATGCCTACCTGTTGCTCTCGGTCGCCGGCGACCTGCGGATCAGCGAGGTCGTGGACCAGCCGAACTGGATCGTGACCTGCTATTGCCCGAGGTCGATCTTCGGGTAGACGCTGCGCGGCGTCGAGCGCCTACACCGCCTCGTACGGCACGTAATCGGGCTGCCACATCGCCGCGGAGACAGCCGCCGGGATCGCGTCCGGCGGGAAGCGGCGGCCCACTCCCAGCTGCCCCAGGTGAGCGACCACGGCGATCGCGATCTCCCGGGCAACCACCCGTAGCTCGTCGATGGGCGGGAACAGGTCGCCTTGCGCCAGCATCTCGGGCGTTGTCATGGCGGCCAGGCGCCGGGCAGCGACCAGGAACGCCGAGTCGGGAAGGATTCGCGCCTCTGACACGATGGCGCCCAGGCCCACGCCGGGAAACACGTAGGCGTTGTTCGCCTGGGGGATCCGGCGCGGGTGGCCGTTGATCATCACCGGCGGAAACGGGCTGCCCGTCGCGACGATCGCCCGGCCGTCGGTCCAGGCCATGATGTCCGCCGGGCTCGCCTCGGTGTTCGCGGTCGGGTTCGAGAGCGGCAGGACGATCGGACGGTCGGCGCCCGCGGCCATGACGCGGATGGTCGCTTCATCGAAGGCGCCGCCGATCCCGGTGGTCCCCAGCAGGACGTTCGGCCTGAACGCCGTGACCACCTCGTGGAGCCCGTGCGCTCCGTCCGGATCCAGGCCCATCGCCGTCACCGCTTCCCGTGACTGGCCCGCGTCCCGCTTGTCCTCGTCCAGGCCGGGGCGCCCGTCCACGACCAGCCCGTGGGAGTCGAGGACCACGATCGCGGCCCGTGCGTCATCCGCCCCCATGCCGTCCTCGACCATCGCGATATGCAGGAGCCGGGCGATCCCGGTCCCGGCCGCGCCCGCACCCGCCAGCACGATCTTGGCATCCGCGATCGTGCGCCCGGAGGCTCGCAGCGCCGTCAGGATCATCGCCACGGCGATTGCCGCGGTGCCCTGGATGTCGTCGTTGAAGCTGCAGACCCATTGGCGGTATCGGTCCAGGAGCCTGATGGCGTTGTGCTGCTTGAAGTCCTCCCACTGGAGGACGGCGCGCGGATGCACTTCGCGGACGCCGGCCACGAACGCCTCGACCACCTCGTCGTACGCCGCGCCGCGAAGGCGCGGGTGGCGCCAGCCCGCGTACAGCGGGTCGGCCAGGAGCTCCTCGCGGTCCGTGCCCACGTCCAGCGACACCGCCAGCGTGTGCCCGGGGTGGATCCCGGCGGCGGCCGAATAGAGCGCGAGCTTGCCCACCGGGATCGGCATGCCCCCGACGCCCTGGTCGCCGAGACCAAGGATCCGCTCGTTGTCGGTGACGACGATCAGGCGGATCTCGTCGTGCGCAGCATGGCGGAGGATCTCCGGCACGCGGGCGACGTCGTCGGGGGTGATCCATACCCCTCGCGGGCGGCGGTAGTGGTGGCTGAACTCCTGGCAAGCACGCCCGACAGTAGGCGTGTAGACGATCGGGAGCAGCTCCTCCAGGTGATCGAGAAGGACCCGGTGGAACAGCGTCTCGTTCCGGTCCTGGAGGGCAGCGAGGCCGATGTAGCGCTCGAGGTCGTCCTGCTTGTGCCGGACATGCTCCAACTCCAGCTCCACCTGGGCGTCGATGTCGACGACACGCGGCGGCAGCAGGCCGCGCAGGCACAGTGCGTCCCGCTCCGCATCGGTGAAGGCCGCATCCTTGTTGAGGACCGGGTCCGCGAGGAGCGCCATACCGCGCAGCGTGATCGGCGCAGGACCCCTCCCGGTCCGCAGGGCCTCCAGCACGGCGGGCGACAGGATGTGAGCGTGGCCCCGCGGCGTTGCGGGCGGCGGCGTTGCGGGCGGTAGCGCGTAGGTCATGTGGGGTTGCTCCCGGGGCGGCGCACGAGATCGCCCCGGAGGGACGCCCTGATCGTGATGCCTGGTATGGGGTGTCGGGCACGCATCAGCGGGCGACGAGCACCGTGACGTGGGCGTTGGCGGCGACGTGTTCGGAGACGCTTCCCTGGAGCGTCCGGGCGAGGGTCCCGAGGCTACGGGTACCGATCACGATCGTGTCGTACCCGCGCTCGTCGGCCATCCTCTCGATGGTCTTCGCGGGGTCACCACCCGGTTCCAGCAGCTCGGCCTCGATGCCGGCCTCCCGCAAGAGCTGGCGGGCCTCGAGCAGCTCCTCTGCATGGACCGTGCGGTCATCCCACGGATCGATGGGTGCCCGGCCGGCCCGGACCGGCACCACGCTGATCACGCCGACGGTGGCCCCGTAGAGCTTCGCCAGCTCGACGGCCTGCGCCAGCGCGCGCCTCGCGGGCTCCCCCCCGTCATAGGCGAGCAGGATCTTCTTCATGGCCTCGACTCCTTTCCGGAGGCGCGCCGGCACCGGGCGTTCTCTTGTCACGGCGGGTCTTCGACAACGAAGCATGAATGCCGCGGGTGGCGACGCCCAGCGGCGCTGGGGCCAGGCGCGCCGTGCCGAAGGGCACGATTCGGTCATGGCTCGAACCGGTCTGGCACCATGTCCGGCATGGCCGACCAGCAGGTGCGCTACGACAGGATCGCCCAGGGCTACGCCAGGTGGTGGTCGCCGATCCATCGCGCGTCCACCCTGCGGCTTCTGGACGAGGCCGACGCCGTCGTTGCGGGAGGGGCGCGGCGGATCCTGGACGTCGGCTGCGGCACGGGGGCGATGGCTGTTGCCGCCGCAGAGCGCTGGCCGACGGTGACGGTGGACGGGGTCGACGCGTCGGAGGGGATGCTCGCGATCGCACGAGGAGAGCTCGGCGCGCAGCCGGGTCCGGTGCGGGATCGTGTCCGGTACGCGCAGGGGTACGCGGACGTGCTGCCGTTCGCCGATGACACCTTCGACGTCGTGCTGGCCGCATTCGTGCTGCAGCTCGTCCCGTCCCGACCGCGCGCGCTGCGCGAGATGCGGCGTGTGCTCCGGCCCGGCGGGCGCATCGCGTGCGTCCGGTGGCTCGAGGGCGGCGCCCGGCTGGGCGCGGACGACGCCTACGACGACGCGCTGGATGCGGCGGGCCTCGACCCACGGGACCAGGGAGGTGACCGCCCCGACGCGGTGTCACCTGCCGCCGCCACCGCGCAACTCCGCCGGGCCGGGTTCCGGGGCGTGACCGCGCACGCGGCCGACCTCGAGCACGCGTTCACCCCGGAGGGGTTCGCGGGTTTCATCACGCGGTTCGATGACGAGGACCTGTTCGCCACGATGGAGCCGATGGCACGCGCCACCCTGGAGGCGGACCTGGTCCGACGGCTGCGGGCGCTGCCGCCGGACGGGCTCCGGCTGAGGCTGCCGATCGTGTATGCCAGCGGGTACCGGGGGTAGCCGGCACCCGGCGGATCAGCCCTCGGCGGCCGGTTCCGCTTCGGGCTCGATGACCGGCTCCTCGCCGAGGGCGACGACGACCTCCTCGACGATCTCCTCGCGCGGCTCCAGCACCCGGGCGATCACGTCGGCGGGATCGGCCAGGATCGTCACGCCCTCGGGCACGGCCAGGTCGGCGACGGTGATCGTATCGTCGTAGGTCGCCAGCGAGCCGAGATCGTAGTGGATGGACTCCGGCAGGTTGGCCGGCAGGGCCCGTGCCTTGATCATGGAGACGGGGTGCACGAGCGAGCCGCCCTGGGCTGCCGCCGGCGCGGCGCCCTCTGCCACGAGCTGGACCTCGACCGTGAGCTCCTCGGTCATCCGGACCACGAACAGGTCCACGTGGAGCGGCCGCCTGGTGAGCGGATGGATCTGGATACCCTGGAGCAGCACCGGGCGAGCGTCGCCGCCATCGACGGAGAGGTCGATCAGCGTGGACCGCCCGGTCCGGCGGCGCAGCTGGTCGAAGGCGTGGGCGTCGACCATCACGGATTCGCTTTCCGTGCCATGACCGAACACGACGGCCGGCAGGCGCCCCTCCCTGCGGAGTCGGGCGACCTTCTTGCCGGTGATGGTGCGGCGCTCCGCCGCGAGACGGGGACGATCGGCCATTGGATACGAGCCTCCAGCTCTGTCGGCATCCGGACGGGGGTCTGGCATCCGGTCCGGCGGCGCCCGGGGCGAGCAGTGGCCCGGGGCGAGCGGGCCTCCGGCCCGTGCATATCGAAGCCGAGGCTATCACGAGCGTCCACGGCGGTACGTCCGCGGCCGCGTCCGGGGCCGAAGGACCCGCCGCGCTGCACGCATCGCCCGCCTCAGCGGCCACCCGGTGTAGGATCGCCGAGCCGTGGCAGCCACCATCCTGATCGTCGAAGACGAGTTCGCCGTTGCGCGTGGGATCCAGTACGCCCTCCAGCAGGAAGGGTACGAGGTCACCGTCGCACGGTCGGGCGAGGAGGGGCTGGACTTTGCCACCAACCAGGCCCCCGACCTCATCGTCCTGGATGTCCGCCTCCCGGGCATCGACGGCTTCGAGGTGCTGCGCCGCCTCCGCGCCGTCGGCTCCAAGGCGCCCGTCCTGTTCCTCACCGCCCGCGGCGACGAGTTCGACAAGGTTGTCGGCCTCGAGCTGGGCGCGGACGACTACGTCACCAAGCCGTTCGCGCTCCGGGAGCTGATGAGCCGCATCCGGGCACTGCTCCGCCGTGCGTACGGGGACCTTGCCAACGCCGCCGGCGGGCGGGTGATCCGCCACGAGGACCTCGTCATCGATCTCGAGCGGCGGCGCGTCCAGCGCGGCAACCGGCGCATCGCCCTGACGGCGACCGAGTTCGAGATCCTGCGCCACCTTGCCAGCCGCCCGGGGAGGGTGTTCACCCGCCGGGAGCTGCTGGAGCTGCTGCGCGACTACGACGCCCTGGACCAGGACGAGAAGACGATCAACGTCCACGTCAGCCACCTGCGCGAGAAGATCGAGGACGATCCCTCGCTGCCCCACTTCGTGCTGACGGTCCGGGGCGCGGGCTACCAGTTCGCCGAGCGCTGACATGGGCGACGCCCGCCTGCCGGAGGGTCGCCGCGACGCGCGGCCGCCGCTCCGCCCCACGGTCCCGAGGTCGTTCCAGACCCGGTTGACCATCGCGTTCATGGGCGTCGTCGCCCTGACCCTCGCGCTGGTGGCGCCGGTGGTGATCAACCGCCTCGATGACTACTTCCGGATCCAGGAGGAGCAGAGCCTCCGCGCCCAGGCCGCCGCCACCGCGGCCATTCTTGACCGCTTCATCGCGGAGGCGGTCGGTGCCAACGGCGTGGTAGCGGACGTGGACGGCGAGCTCCAGCTGAACCCCGCCGTCGAGGCGGCGCTGATCGGGGGCGACCTCCTGGCGCTCGCCGCCCAGAACATCGCCCACGCCGACGTCCGGCTGCGGTTCGGGCTCGCCCACCCGGACACGGACGGGATCCTCGTGCCCTATCCCGAAGCCGACCTGGGCTTTGACATGCCGCTGGACACGGATCCCGCGAGAGGCCAGGTACGAGACCCGGCGATCGCCCCGGCTCGCTCCGACGTGACCCACGCAAACGCGGTGCAGAACTGGGGCATGAGCGTGACGCTCTCCAACCCCTATACCAGCCGCGCCACGACGCTGGCAACCGTCACCGGCCTGCTGTTGGTCATGGCGTCGGTCGCGTTCATGATCGCCGTGCTGGTGGCCGCGTTCATCGCCCACCGCTTCACCACGCCGATCACGCGCCTCACCGAGGCCTCCCGACGGCTCGCCGAGGGCGACTTCACGTCACGTGTTGCCACCGACGAGCTCTCGTCCGGGACGCTCGAGCTGCGCGCCCTGTCGACGCAGTTCAACAAGATGGCCGACCAGCTCGAGGAGAGCGTCTCCATCATCCGCCGGGACCGTGACCGGGGCCGGGACTTCCTGGCGGATGTCAGCCATGAGCTGCGCACGCCTATCGCCGCGATGCGGACATTCGTCGAGCTGCTCCAGGGCCCGGCCGGAACGGATCCGGCGGCGCGGACGGAGTTCCTTGACTCCTCGGCCGTCCAGCTGGACCGGCTCGACTGGATGGCCCAGAACCTTTTGGAGCTGTCCAAGCTCGACTCAGGGCTGGTCTTGCTCGACCTGCGGCCGGACGACGTGCGCGGGACGATCGAGTCCGCGGTGGAGCAGCAGCGTGCGACGGCCGACCGCAAGGGGATCACGCTGACCTCGACCCTCCCCGATCGCCCGCTCCGGATCCACCACGATGCGCCGCGGATCGGCCAGGTGGTCACCAACCTCGTCGGCAACGCCCTCAAGTTCACCCGGCGGGGCGGCGAGGTGCGGGTGTCGGCGCGTCTCGACGGCGACGGCGGGGCGCGGATCGAGGTGGCCGATACGGGGGTCGGCATCAGTCCGGGCGAGCTGCCGCAGATCTTCGAGCGCTTCTACCGCGGCTCGGAGGCGAACGAGGCGCGGAGCACGGGCTCCGGTCTCGGCCTGGCCATCGTCAAGTCCATCGTGGACATGCACCACGGGACGATCGAGGTGGAGAGCCGCGTCGGGCGGGGCACCCGGTTCACGGTGACGCTGCCGAAGGACCCGCGCCAGGCCCACGAGCCGCGCGAGACACACGGTCCGGAGCCCGCTGGAGCCGAACCGGCGCAGAAGGTGGACAATTCTTTACCGACTGAGGCCACGGCGCTGAACCCCGCTCCGGCACCCTTGACCTCGTCCCCAGGCCGACCAGACCCAGATCCGCCCACTGTCACGCATGGAAGACCATCCTCCACATGAACGACGACCAGGACCCGACCCCCCGGGAGTCCGGCGGCGACGCCGACGCCCTTGACGACACGCAGCCCATCGAGGTTGAGCGCTACGCGCCTGCGCCCGATCCGCGGCCGGATGACCGCTGGGCCTGGGCGTCCCCCTCGACCGGCGCGGCGGGCGGCGCGGCCATCGGCCCGACGGGCGACCGCTGGTATGAGCCGGCCGCGACCGAGCCCGTCCCCGCGTCGCGCAGCTCCTTCGCGTCGGACCAGGCCTCCGGGGGCCAGGACACCTCCCCTTGGATACGACCGGCGGAACCCGTCCCGGGCCCGTTCGCCCCGCCGCCGTCGTACGGCACGCCCGGGCCCGCGCCCACCGGACCCGCTCAGCGCCGCGGCGGTGCGGGCATCGGCAGCATCGTGGCGGCATCCGTCCTGTCCGCGGTGCTGGCGTCCGGCGGCACGGTGATGATCCTGGACCGCACCGGCGCGCTGGACCGGCCGGTGGTCGTCACCAATGCCGGCACCGGCCAGCAGACCGCCAGCCAGCAGCCGGTCACGATCGACGAGTCGTCCGCCATCATCGACGCGGCGGCGAAGGTCGGCCCCGCCGTGGTCAAGATCACCGTCGGGGGCCAGTCCTCCGATCCGTTCGGGACCGTGCCCACCGAGGGCGTGGGATCCGGGTTCATCTACGACGCATCGGGCTGGATCCTCACCAACCGTCACGTTGTCACGGGCGCCGACACCCTCGTGGTGGAGCTCAAGGATGGCCGGCGGTTCGAGGGGACGGTCTACGGCATCGACACCCTGACCGATCTCGCGATCGTCAAGGTGGACGCCACCGGATTGCCCACGGCCCCGGTCGGCCAGTCCGACGGCCTCAGGATCGGCCAGCTGGTGGTTGCGATCGGCAGCCCGCTGGGCATGTACTCCTTCTCGGTCACGAGCGGGATCGTCTCCGCCAAGGGCCGTGAGATCCGGGTCGACGACGGGAAGCAGATCTCCAACCTGATCCAGACCGACGCGGCCATCAACCCCGGCAACTCGGGTGGCCCGCTGGTGGACGGCTCGGGCGCCGTGGTGGGCGTCAACACGGCGGTCGCGACCGACTCGAGCGGCATCGGCTTTGCCATCCCGATCGACATCGCCCGGCCGATCATGGAGCAGGCGGTTCGAGGCGAGACGCTGTCCCGGCCGTGGATCGGCATCCGGTTCCAGTCCATCGACCTCCAGCTCAAGGAGGACCTCGGCCTGGGCGTGGACGCGGGCGCGCTGGTCACGACCAGCGGCGGCACGGATCCCGCGGTGATGGACGGCAGCCCGGCAGCACAGGCGGGCATCCAGGACGGCGACATCATCGTGGCCATCAACGGGACCAGGATCGATCCGGAGCACCCGCTCAACGTCCTGCTGGTCCAGTTCTCGCCGAGCGAGACGGTCGAGCTGGACATCCTGCGGGCCGGCGCCCAAGTGAAGCTCAGCGTCACCCTCGGGACCCGCCCGGCGAACCTCTAGCCTCGCCTGCGTCCGCTTCCTCCGATAGGTCTCGCCGGGGTCAGCCCGTCCGGCGGCGGCGGATCTCCACGCCCGCACTCCGGAACGGCCCCGAGAGCGTCACGGCGGGCTTGCGGATGCGCACGGTCACCTCGTCGGCCGGATAGTTGGCCAGCAGCTCGTGGGCGATCGCCTCCGCCAGCGCCTCGATCAGGTTGAAGCGGGTCGACTCCACGATCTGGCGACAGGCGTCGTACACGGCGGCGTAGTCGATCGTCTGCGCGAGGTCGTCGCTCAGGCCGGCGGGCTGCAGGTTCAGCGCCAGGTCCACGTCAACCTCGAAGGGCTGCGGTCTGGCCTGCTCCTCGGGGAACACGCCGTGCGTGCCCCGGAGGACCATCGCCTCCAGAAAGATCCTGTCGCTCACGTTCCCGTCCCGTCTGGCCACCCGGCTGGCCGCCATCCCCGAAGGATCGCATCCGCGATCCTCGCCGTGCGGACGTTCTCGCGCACATCGTGGACCCGGACCACGTCGACGCCCGCCGCGATGCCCAGCGCCGTAGTTGCAGCGGTGGCCTCCACGCGCTCCGCCGCGGGCAGGTCCAGCACCTTGCCGAGGGTGGACTTGCGCGAGGTTCCCAGCAGCACCGGGCGGCCCAGCACCCGCAGCGCACCCAGGTCCCGGAGCAGCGCCAGGTTGTGGTCCGGGGTCTTGCCGAAGCCGAAGCCCGGATCCAGGATCAGCCGGTCCCAGGCCACTCCGGCATCCAGGGCCCGGTCCAGCGCTTGTTGCAGGTCCGCCACCACCTCCGACACCAGGTTGCGATAGCGGGCCTCCGCCCGGTTGTGCATGAGCACGATCGGGACCCGCTGTGCGGCGGCCAGGCGCACCATCCCCGGGTCATCGGCCACGCCCCAGATGTCGTTGAGCATGTGCGCACCCGCGTCCAGGGCAGCAGCTGCCACCGTCGGGCTGGTGGTGTCGACGGAGAGCGGCATCCCGGGCAGCGCGGCGGCGATCGCCTGGATGACGGGCACGACACGTCTCGACTCCGCCGCCGGATCGATTGGTACGTGGCCGGGCCGGCTGGACGCGCCGCCGATGTCGAGCAGGTCGGCTCCGTCCTCGGCCATCCGCCGGGCCTGGTCAACCGCCGCCGCGACCGGGTCCGAGGCCGCCAGCAGCCCATCGCCCGAGAACGAGTCAGGCGTGACGTTGATGACGCCCATCACGAACGTCCGCTCGCCCCAGGCGAAGGTGACGGGACCGATCGCCAGCGGCTGCGGCGACCCCGGCAGGCCGGGACCGGCGCCCTCCGGCAACCCGTACGAGGGAGTGGCCGCACCACCGCCCTGGTCGGGTCGTTCGTGGATGACGCCGCCCTCCCCGGGCAGCCGACCATCGCTCATGCGGGCACCGGGTCCCGCAGCCCCGGATCATCCACCAGCCGGGCGCGCGCGGCACCGACGAGATACAGCGAGCCCGCAACGACCATCGGTCCCTCCGCCCGGGCGAATGCGAGATCCAGCGCGGCGTCGGGGTCGTGTGCAGTCAGCACGGTGCCGTCAGGCAACGCTGTACGCCAGGCGGCGGCAAGATCCGCGGGGGCCATCGCCCGTGGCAGGTCCACGGCGGTGCAGACGACCGTCGCGCCGGCAAGGGCGTTCGATCGGGCGGCGGCCGCAACGGTGCCCGGGACGTCCTTGTCCACCATCGCCGCCCAGACGAGCGTGAGCGGCACCGGCGGAGTGACTTCACCCCCGGCGAGGTGGGGGCGCAGGTCGTCCAGCGCCGTCGCGAGCGCCGCGGCCCCTTCCGGGTTGTGCGCGCCGTCGAGGAGGACCTCCCGGCGACCGCGCCCCTGCACGGCGGCCTCGAGCAGCTCCAGGCGACCCGGCCAGCGGGCGGTCGCATAGCCCTCCCGCCGCGCCGCGGCCGGCACCGTCACGATCCCGGCGGCCTCGAGCGCGTCCAGCAGCGCGTCCGCGATCGCAACGTTGGCGGCCTGGTGGCGCCCCCGGAGCCCCACCTCGGTGACGCCCAGCCGCGGCAGGTCCACCGTGAGGGCGTCACGCGTCCACCCGATCACGGGCGGCGGCGGGACGACGGCCAACGGGACGCCGAGCCGGGTGCAGCGGCGGCGCACGATCGCGAGTGCCTCACCGGACGCCCCGGTCACGGCCCGATCGCCGCGCATCACGATGGCGGCCTTCTCCCGGGCGATCGCCGGGACGGTGGCGCCCAGCCGGTCCATGTGGTCCAGGCCGACGTTCGTGATCACCGCCACGCCGCCGTCCCACGCGTGGGTCGCGTCCAGGCGCCCGCCCAGCCCGACCTCCACGAGCGCGACGTCCGGGCGCACCTCCGCGAAGCGGCGGAACATGACGGCGGTCAGCAGCTCGAACTCGGTCGGCTGGCCCAGGCGGCGCGCCACACGGTCCGCGAGGGGCAGCGCCTCCGCCACGAGGCGGCTGAAGTCCTCGGCCTCGATCGGCCGCCCATCCACGACGATGCGCTCCCGGTACGTGACAAGGTGGGGCTTGGGGGTTTCGCCCACGCGGTACCCGGCGGCACGGAGCGCCGATCCGGCCAGCGCGATGACGCTCCCCTTGCCGTTGGTCCCGGCGACGAGCGCTCCGCGCACGGCGAGTTGGGGGTCACCCATGGCGCGCAGGAGCGCGCGCGTGCGGCCGAGCCCCAGGCGGATGCCGAACCGTCCACGGGCCTCGATCGCCGCGAGGGCGGCCGCGTAGGTGAGGTCGCCACTCGCGGCGGACGGCGGCGGCTCGCGGCGGGGCACGTTCACTCGCGGGTCAGCTCGTCCTCGTAGAAGACGCACTGGTTGAAGCGCGGCGTGAGGCACACGTCGTTGACGAAACCGTCGTCGAGGTGGACCCCGCCGCGCAACTGGCAGCGAGAGACGTTGTTCGGCTGACGCAGCAACCCCTTGAGCAGGTGCGGGGCCTGGATGGGGATCGCACCACGGGATCCGGTCATGTAGAAGTGCGGGCAGACGTTGCGCCGGAGGCTGGGGAGGCCGAACCCGCCGCGGACCGGCGGGGAGAACGGGCGGGCGGGCGCTGCGCCACGCATCAGATACCTGGGAGGCGGCGGCCGACGGGCCGACGGCATGCGCGGGGCAACCGGCTCGGGGGGCGCGTCCTCCGTCGGTGCCGCACGACGCGTCTGCACGCGGGCGATCGGTCCGTGGCTCCAGGCTCCGTGGTCACCCGGGCTCGGGCGCACCGGCCTGCGGTCTCGGGGCTCCACTCCATCCCTCTCTCCGTGACCCTCGGCGACGAGGGGCCACGTGCACGCAGCGTACCACCGGGTCCCCCGACCGCACACGGCGACGACGCCCACGACCGGGCGGGTCGGCTCCGTCGCTTCGTGCGACAATCCCGCCCGATGGATCCCCGCCAGGGTGGCCGGCCGCCGCAGGTCCGCCCCCGTCCCTCGTCCTACGGCCGTCCGCGACGCGCGAAGGTGCGCCCGGTCGAGCCGTCGCCGACCCGCCTTGCACGATACCGGCGCCTCGAGCGCCGCCGTGGCCTGCCGGTCGTGGCCAAGGCCCTCCTCGCCGCCTCGATCGTGGTTATGGGCGGGTTCATCGTGTGGGCCGGGAGTGGTGGCGTGGGCCCGTTCCTCGCCTCGGTCGCGAGCGGCTTCGGCGGCCTGGTCGAGACCGTGGGGACAGCCGTCGGCAGTTCGCCGCCGACCGCGGCCCCGATGACGAGCGACGCCCCCGCCATCACGGCGCCCGAGCAGCCGTACACGAACGCTGAGGCGATCGACGTGACCGTGACGGTCCCGGCCGCCGTCGCGGGCAGGACGGGCTACACCGTGCAGCTGTACGTGACCCTGCCCGACATGGCTCCGACGATCCTGGCCGAGGTCCCCGTCGGGGCCACCTCCGTGCTGGTCATCCGGCAGGTCGCCCTGGCCAAGGGGCCCAATGACCTGCAGGCGTCCATCGTGGGGCCGGGCGGCGAGAGCGAGTTGTCGGCGGTCGTCTCCTGGGTACGCGACAACGTCAAGCCCAAGGTCTCCGTGACGTCGCCCAAGAGCGGCGCCTCCATCAAGAAGACCTCAACGGCCGTGAAGGGCAAGACCCAGGCCCTCAGCACGGTCCGCCTCAACAACAGCGTCAACGCGGCCACGACCACGGTCGCGGCCGACGAGGATGGTTTGTGGCAGGCGAACATCGCGCTGGGCGAGGGCCTCAACACGATCACCATCACGATCACGGACCCCGCGGGCAACGCGAACACCGGCACGCTCGAGGTGCGCCACGGATCCGGCGTGCTCCGCGCGGACCTCACCGGCAGCGCCTACCGCTTCAAGGCCTCGAAGCTGCCCACGCGGGTGACGTTCACCGTCGTCGTCACCGACCCGGGTGGTCGCCGCCTCGCCGGCGCCACGGCGCTGTTCGCGGTGACCGTGCCCGGCCTCGAGCCGATCGTCTCGAACCAGCTCCGCACGAACGGATCCGGGACGGCCACCTTCACCACGAACATCCCGAAGGGCGTGGACAAGGGCAGCGGCCTCGCCGTCGTGGAGGTGACCACGAAGGGCTTCGGGAAGATCACCGACCGCCAGGTGCTCACCGTCGAATAGGCGTTCGATCCCGGGCGGAATCGCCTCGACAAAGGGCGAAGGCGCAGCTACGATCCCCGCATGCCGCTCTGGCGCTGTCCCCACTGCGGGACCCCGCAGGTCGAGAGCTCGCGCTGCTGGGTCTGCCGGCGTTCGACGACGTCGTGCGCCGCGTGCAGCCACTTCCGCCGCGGCGTCGCCGGTGGGCTGGGCGTCTGCGGGCTCGATCCACGCCGCCTGGCGCTGCGGGGCACCGAGATGCGGGCCTGCTGGGAGGCGGCCGACACCACCGGCTCGCTCGGACCCGCCGCCCCGGAGCCCGGAAGCCCCCTGATGATCCCGGTGATGGCGGCCGCCGGGTTCACCGCCGGACGGCCGGTGAGAACGTTCGTTCCGGTTGTCACCGGTGACCCGGCAGCCGACGAGCAGTTCGCGGGGTTCCCGGTCCTGGCCGCACCCGAGGATTCCGCGCCGGCTCCGGCGGTCAGGCCGCGGCGAATCCCGGGCTACTGGTCGCTCTGGGGCGACTTCGAACCCTAGTCAGGGCCTGGCTTGCTGCCGGGGCGCTCCCGTCAGGGGGTACAGGTCCCCACGACCGCCGGATCTTCGAACACGAGGTCGATCGGCGTATCGGCCGCCTTCTTGATGCCTGCCGCGGGCGACTGGCTGGTCACGATCCAATCCGCCGGCACCGGGTCGGGATTGACCGTCCCCAGGCGGAACCCATCGTCCCCGATCGCGGTCGTGGCTTCGCCAAGCGTCATGCACTTGTAGTTGCCGACATTGGCCGGCGCCGGCGTCGGCGTCGGCTGTGGGTGGCGGGGTCGGCGGCGGAGTGGGGCTCGGTGTCGGGCTGGGGGTGGGTGAGGGCGTCGGGCTGGGGGTGGGCTCGGGGCCGTCCGAGACCACGTAGGCGACCAGGGTGCCCGGCGCCACGATGATGCCAGGCTCGGGTGACTGGTCGATCACGGATCCGACCGGGACGACAGGGTCGAACGCCGAGGCGCGCGATCCCACGACGAGGCCCTCGCTGACGATCAGCTGCAGCGCCTCCGCCTCGGTCAGGCCGCGGAGCGCCGGCACCGGGACCTGGGTCTTGCCGAGCGAGACGATGAGCTCGATCTCCGTTCCGGCATCCACGACGACGCCCTCGGCCGGGGTCTGGCTGAGGACCGTATTCGGCTCGACGTCCGTCCGCTCCTCGCTGCCCGCGAGCACAGCGACCAGCCCGAGCTCCTTGGCGGCGGCGTCGGCATCGACATACAGCATGTCCACGAAGGTGGGAACCGTCACCTGGGCGGCCGCGCTGGGCGACGGCTCGTCCCGGCCACCGGTCAATGTCTGGAACAGGAGGAAGCCAACGACGATCAGGATGCCGATGCCCAACAGCCCGGCGACCCAGGCCCACGGGGATCCTCCCGTCGGCTCATCGTCGGAGATCGGCGGTGGGGGCGGCGAACCCGTCGTGGACACGGAAGCGGTGGGCGGTGCCGTGCGGGCGTAGGCGTCGGGCGGGTAGGGCACGGGGTTCGGACGGGCTGTGGCGGACGCGACGGTCGCGGCGGCCACGGTGGCGGCGGCCGCACCCGCGCCGGCGGCGGTGGCGCTGTTGGGATCCGCGAGGTACCCCTCGAGGGCGCTGGCCATGGCCGCGGCGGTCACGTAGCGGGCGGCCGGGTCCAGGGCCATCGCGCGCTGGACCACGGTGTCCAGCTGTGCCGGCACGCCGGCACGCAGGGACGAAGGGCGCGGCGGCGTGGTCGTGAGCCGGGCGAGGGCAACCGCGGCGGCACCATCGCCCGAGAACGGGCGCTGTCCGGTCAGCGACTCGAACAGGACGATGCCCAGGGCGTAGATGTCGGAGGCGACCGTCGCCGGCTCGCCGCGGGCCTGCTCCGGGCTGAAGTAGTGGACGGAGCCCATCGTGACGCCGGGCATCGTCAGCTGGGACTCGGCGAGGGCGCGCGCGATGCCGAAGTCGGCCACCTTCACGCGACCGTCGCGGCCGACGAGGATGTTCGAGGGCTTGACGTCCCGGTGGACGATCCCGCGGACGTGGGCGGCGTGCAGCGCCTTCGCGACCTCCACGGAAACCCGCGCGGCCTGCCGGGGGGCCAGGGGCCCGTTCTCCCGGAGGATTGCGCCCAGGTCCTGGCCGTCCACCAGCTCCATGACGATATACGGGCCGGACACGTCCTCGCCGAAGTCAAAGACGGCCACGATGTTCGGGTGGTTGAGCGACGCGACAGCACGCGCCTCGTCCCGGAACCGGGCGAGGAAATCCGGGTCCTTGCCGAACTCCGGGCGGAGGAGCTTCACGGCAACATCCCGATCGAGCTGCGCATCGCGCGCCCGGTAGATGGTGGCCATGCCGCCCTGTCCGAGGAGCTCCAGGAGGCGGTAACGACCGCCGAGCGTGCTCCCGATCTCGGTCACGGTGTGCTCGTCTCCCTCTTTGGTTCCGATGGTCCGTCGCAGCGGACGCATCCTAGCGCGCGGGCGGCCTGGCCGTCGGTCAGATGTCCAGCGTGCGCAGGTAGTCGCGGAAGGCGCCGCCGAACTCGGGACGGGCGAGAGCCAGCTCCACGGACGCCTGGAGCCAGCCCATCGTCGTGCCGGCGTCGTACCGGACGCCCTCGAACGCGTAGCCGAAGACGCTCTGCTCGTCCATCAGCGCGTGGATGGCGTCGGTGAGCTGGATCTCGCCTCCGGACCCGCGCTGCGTCTGCTCCAGCTTCTCGAAGATCTTCGGCGTCAGGACGTACCGCCCGATGACGGCCAGGTTGGACGGGGCCTCCTCCGGGCTCGGCTTCTCAACCAGCTCCGTGATGCGGTATGTCCGATCGCGGTCCGACCCATCGGTGACCCGCTCGCCGCCGATGACGCCGTAGCGGGGCGTGTCCTCCCGCGGGACCTCCATGACCGCGACCACGGAGCCGTGATGCTGGTGGTAGGCGTGGATCAGCTGGCCGATGCACGGGCGATCCGCGACCACCACGTCGTCCGGCAGGATGACCGCGAAGGGCTCGTGTCCGATCAGGTCCTTGGCCATGAGGACCGCGTGCCCGAGGCCCAGCTGCTCCTTCTGGCGGATGTAGGCGATCTGCGCGAGGTCGCTGATATGGCGGACCTGGCGCAGCTTCTCGATGTCGCCCTTCTCCTCGAGCAGGTGCTCCAGCTCGTAGTTGAGGTCGAAGTGGTCCTCGATGGCCCGCTTCTGCGAGGAGGTGACGATGATGACCTGCTCGATACCGGCCGCGACCGCCTCCTCGACGGCGTACTGGATGACGGGCTTGTCGACGAGGGGGAGCATCTCCTTCGGCTGGGCCTTCGTGGCCGGCAGGAAACGGGTACCCCAGCCGGCGGCAGGGAAGACAGCTTTGCGGACGCGCATCGAACCTCTCGGGCGGGGGACAGGAGTCAGGCCAGTATACCCGTCACCCTCCCGCAACCCTCGCGGGCCACCGGGATGTGGTTGCCGCGGGGCCGGGGGTGCGGCTGGTCAGGAGCGGCCGGCAACCCCGTCCACGAAGCGTGCGACATGCCGGGAGAACGTTCGCGGCTGGTCGAGGTTGGAGAGGTGCGTGGCCCACGGGATGACGATCCTTCGGCCCTGCCGACAGGACGCGGCCCACAGGTCGCCACCGGGCGCGAACACCGGGTCCAGCGCCCCGTTGACGATCAGGACGGGCGTCCACAGCCGACCGAGCCGCTCCAGGACCCGGCGGCCCGACCAGGGACCGGACCGCGCTCGCGCCACCTGCGGGCCAGAAGCCGCCGTCGATGATCGGCTCGGCGATCGAGCGGCGGTACCGGAGCCGGAAGAACCCGACGTTGAGCAGCTGGATGACGTGCTGGGGCAGGCGCTCCAGGATCCGGGCAAAGGCGCGGAACGGGAGAGCCATGACGCCGAGGGCCTCACCCGAGCATCCCGCCAGCACCAGGCCCGCGACGCGGTCCGGAGCCGCGTCCGCCACCTCGATGGCGACGAACCCGCCCAGGGAGAGCCCCACGAGGACCGCCCGCCCGGACGGCACCTCGGCCTCGATGGCGGCGATCACGCCTGCCCGCGCGGCCTCGATCGACCACGGCTCTCCACCGACGCTCGCCGTGCCCGGGCAGATCCACCGCAACGCACCGGTACCGCGCGGAGAGGCGTCGCATCTGCGGCCGCCACTGGCTGCGCGAGAGTCGCGTCCCGTGCAGGAACACGATCGCCGGCGCATCGCGGGGACCGAGTGCTGTCCAGGGGCCGTGTCCGTTCCTGGTCGGGGCGTCGCTCATCGGCGTCAGCATAGCCCGACGGTCAGGGCGGCCCCGCGCGCTCCCGGCGAGCCGTGGCCAGGCGGATGGAGGTGAACGGGATCCGGATCTCGCGGAAGACCTCCGACGAGACGAGGAACCCGGCCAGGAGGAAGACGACGCCCAGCAGCTTGCCGATCCCGGTCAGCTCCGTGGAGCCGGCGCGATTGAGCGAGTCGGCGATGGTGGGGAAGAACGCGCCGAAGGCGATCAGGATCGTGGCGGGCACCCGCGAGTGCAGCCTGCCGGCGACCAGGTCCCGGCCCGCGGCCGGCAGCGATGCCACGAGGTTGACCGCGATCGCCACCGGGGCGATGCACAGGTTGAACAGGAACTGGTCACCGGGCTGGTTGGGGTCGAGCGAGTACGGCAGCACGCGCTTCTTGGGCATGAACATGTACGTGGAGAACACCGCGCCGAGCAGCAGCGACAGGGCCCCCGGGATGTTCATCACGGGGGTCAACAGCCGGAGGTAGCCCGGCATCGCGTCGCCAACGGGCTGGCCCGTTGCCGGGTTCAGCGCGTAGCCGGGTGCGGGCAGCGGGGGCATCACGACGGTCAGCACCGTCGCCAGCACGGTCA
This sequence comes from uncultured Chloroflexia bacterium, assembly GCA_963770795.1. Classification (GTDB taxonomy): domain Bacteria; phylum Chloroflexota; class Limnocylindria; order Limnocylindrales; family CSP1-4; genus CAIXZV01. The sequence continues at coordinate 151,434 of CAVYQR010000005.1, read as the reverse complement.
CCGCGATGATCGCGCCCGCGGCGAACCGCGGCCACCGCTCGTTGCCGAAGTAGGTCTCCACCCCGATGGCCAGCGCCAGGATGACCGTGCCGATGAGGTACAGGAGCGGCAGCGGGCCCGCGCCCGCGTAGTCGGGGCTGTTGCGGATCATCAGAGCCACGAGGCCCGACAGCAGGAGCAGGACGGCGTAGGTGAAGCCGAAGCGGGTCCGGCCCAGGAGGAACGCCGTCCCCAGGCCCAGCCAGGCGGCCGTCAGGACGGCCCCCGCCAGGTACCAGGCCCGGTACAGGGTCTCGCTCCAGCCGGAGACGGCGGCCACTGCCTCCGCACCCGAGCCGACGGCGTAGCACAGCATCCCGAACGCCCACACCAGCTGGAAGCCGTGGCGCCGGTCCCGCCACTGGTCCAGCAGCAGCACGGCGAACAGGAGGGCCAGCAGCGAGGTGACGGCGGGCAGGAGGACGGACACGGTCAACGCGGGGTCAGGATGCGTCCGGCGGCGTGTCGGACTCGGGGACGAGCGACATTTCCCGGGCAGCGGCCTCGTGGGCCGCCACGAACGCCAGGAGGAGTCGGTCCAGCAGGCCGGTGGACACGTCGTACATATCACCGATCCGGAGCGCCTCGACGCCCCGGCGGCGGGCGATCACGCTCAGCTCCGCGAGGAACGGTCGTCGGGCGGACACGAACATCGCCACCCCATCCGCGAGCGGCACGCCGTTGATCGCGAGCCGCCCGCCCAGGTGGGCCGCAAGATCCACGGCGTCGCGTTCCGCCAGCGCGCGGGCGTGGCCGGTCTCGTCCAGGTGGCGCACCAGCGCGTCCACCAGGCGGCGGCCCGTCTCGCGAAAGGACTCCCGCTCTGCGGCAGGGACCTGGGCACGCGGGTCCGGACCGCTCCCGTGGCTCTCGCCGTAACGGCGGCGGTACGCTGCGCTCAGGCGGTCCTGGTTGGCGCCCAGGCCGGCGAGCCCGTTGGCGGGACCGGTGCGTCTTGCTGCGATCAGGCGCTCGAGCGCCCGGCGATCGAAACGGCGATGGCCGCCGGGCGTGGTGAACGCGGGCACGCGCCCCTCGTCCGCCCAGCGGCGCAGCGTGTCGGGGTCCACCCCGAGCAAGCGGCTTGCCGCGCCGAGCGCGAGGCGATCGGGCAACGGGCGGGCCTCCGGCAACGGGATGTCGTCGGGCAGTGGGCGGTCGTCGGACACGGGATCTCCGGACGGGGCTCCGGCGCGGTGATCAAGAGAGCACAGAAACTATGCAAATCTGGGTGGGTGCGACCGACCGGACCGGGCGAGTCTAGGAGCGGTCGGACCTGGGCGTCAAGCGAGGCCAGAGGGACCGGGGGCGGAACGCGGCCTACCGGGGGCGGAACGCGGCCGGCCGGGCGGGTCGACGACTTGACGAGCGCCCGTCAGGCGGGCACGAACTCGTGGTCGTCCCGGTGGAGGCCATCGCACAGACCCCAGGCGGGCGGTTCGACCGGCAACTGGACGGGCCGCATGATCTCGCGCACCTCGCCGCGACGGCAGAACAGGTGACCGCGCTCGGCCATCCAGCGGCGTACGCACGCAGGGTCCGAGTGGAACTGGTGAGGACCCGGGTTGAGCGGCGTGGACTCCGCCCAGCCGACCGCCACCTCGGGAGCGACGATGTCCAGCAGGCTCACGCGCCATGGCGTCCCCTGGATGGTCTCCCGGCAGCCGTCACACCGGATCGCGACGTTGTCGTTGACGATCGTACGGATCGTCACACCCATGATCTCCATCGCCTCCGAGAATAGCAGTTGGGACGAAGCTCAGGGCATGACCTCGGGCACGGTCCCGGGAGGCAGGCGCCGTGACAGGGAGATCGCGACGGGGACCAGGTAGCGGGCCCAGAAGCGGCCGGCCTCGCCGTTCGCGGCCTCGTGGTCGGCCGCGCAGCGCACGTAGCCGCTCCCGCGCGCCCACTCGAGTGCCGCGTCCAGGAGCGCGCTGGCGACACCGCCGCCGCGATCGCCTGGGGTCGTGTAGGCCGCGGTGATGCTGGCCGTTCCCGGGTCACGGACGATGGTCGCCACATCGTCTGCGGAGGGACCGATGCGCAGGTACGCAATGGGCCGGTCGTCTGCGAACGCGACGAACGTGGCGCTCGCCGGGTCCTCCAGCCGGCGGCGCTGGATCTCCCGGACCGGGGGGTTCGGGACGCGCAGGAACACGGGCGACGCGCGCAGGTGCCGGACGAGCCCCGCGTGGAGTTCGAGGACGGCGCCCGCATCGGCCGGCATGGCGCGCCGGACGGTGACGCCCGCGGGGACGACGGCCCCGACCAGGGGCGAAACGTCACGGACCAGGTCCACGACGTGGGGGGCGAATCCCAGCCGGCCGAATGCTGCCAGCGTGGGCGCGTCGTCGGCGAGGACGGTGACCACGTGCTCCACGCACGCCGCGCGCACCCAGCCGTCGGCGAGAGCAGCGTAGAGACGTTCCACGGATCGCTCGATATCGGGCGATCCGCCCGCCGCGACGCCGGCAGTCGCGTGCCCGATGTCCGGCGTGTACGCCCAGCGGCTTCCGTGCCCGTCCAGCAGCGTCGCCGCCTGGAATCCCGCGAGCTCACCATCGACGAGCAGCGCGACGCCGTCGCCACGCTCCGCGAGGGCACGCGTCAGACGTTCCACCACGGCCGTATCGGACCACGCGGCCGGCAGGACGGGGACTGCCTGACGCAGGCGGCGCACCCCGACCGTGACGAGGGCCGCGGCAGCCGTGGCATGCGACGCCTCGAGCGGCACGACGGCATGGGCACGGGTCATGCGACAAGGATGCCAAGCCGGCGCAACCGGCGTCGAGTCACCGAACGGCGTCCTCGAGCGGTGTGGGCGTTGGTACCCCCAAGGGGATTCGAACCCCTGATCTCCACCTTGAAAGGGTGGCGTCCTAGGCCTCTAGACGATGGGGGCCCGTGCCCGCGCGGGGCCGGCCGAGTGTACCAGAGGGGGTTCGCGGGTCCGGCCGTCGATGCCGCCTCAGGCGCCGGGCGTGCCTCGCCAGATGAGGCTCGCGATCCACGCTACGGCGAGGGACATCAGGGCCGCGACGGCGAACAGCCCGCCGACCAGGGCCGTCAGCACGGCGGCCCCATCCCTGCCCTCGCGGCCGGCCCGCACGACGGCCGCGACCGATAGGACTGCAGTTGCGGCGAACACCAGCCCGCAGATCGCGAAGCCGGTCGCCATCAGCGGCACCTGGAGCTGGTCCCGGACGAGCACCGACCAGGCGAGGAACCCGAGACCTCCGGCGAGCGCGATCAGCAGCATCACTCGGACGGGCGTGATCCGGACCGGCCCGATATGGGGCCCTGCGCGACGGCGGCCCGACGGGTCCTGCGGCACGGCCTGCGAGCGGGCGTCGTACTGGTGGCGGCTCATCGCGGCGAGCGTAGCAGGGCGGGGCGGGCCGTGGCCTACTGGACCTCTCCGGGCGGTGCCTCGCCGCGCCGCCAGCGGTGATAGACCGCAACATTCCAGGCAAGCCGCGGCCGCTTGAGCGCAGCGCCGGCCACCGTCCCGCGCTCCCCGAAGGCCTCCACCAGGAAGCCCCGCGCCTCCTCGACCGAGGCGAACGTCCAGAAGCAGTGCAGCACTCGGATCTTGAACCCGCCACCCGCCAGGAACGGGCCGTCACGCCGGCCCCAGGAGACGTACTCGGGCGCGTCGGGGTCCCGCAGGGCGGAGACGTCGTCACGGCCGTAGTCGTGGACGACCAGCAGGCGCCCGCCCGGGCGCAGCGCCCGGTCCACCTCGGCCAGCTCCGCCCCGTCAACGCCCCGGAACCCGGACCAGAGGCTGACCACCGCGTCCAGGCTGGCATCGGGCACGTCCAGCCGGAAGGGATCCGCAAGTGGGAGGGCAAGCCCGGTGATGCCCGCCGCGGCGAGTCGAGCGAGGAGGGGCCCGGCGGGCACGTCGATCAGGGCCAGGTCGCGTCCCGCGAGCGGGCCGAGCGCCTCGAGAGCGCGGATGATCTTGCCCTCGACGTCGGCGGCCGCCCTGAGACGTTCGGCCTGCGGAGCCGCAAGCTGGAACGGTAGGTCTGACACGTCCCCACGAGCATACGTTGTCGCTTGGTGCCGGACTCGTCCAAGTCGGACCCGACGCGGATCAGCGGGCGCGCAGCAGGCGGGCGCCCCGGGCTGGGATCGCCACCGACGCCCGCCCCCCGGTCACGGCTACCGGATCGCCGGCCGGCCACGCCCAGCCACGGGGCACCTCGGGCATGAGCAGGCCGCCATGGAGGCCGGGCAGCGAGACCTCGAGTGAGGCATCGTCCTCCCCCGCGTTGAGGCACACCACGATCGTCGCGTCCGCGTCCGAGCGGACGTAGGCCGCGGTCATGCCGGCGGCACCGGCAATGGCGAAGTCGCCCCGGCGCAGCGCCGCGTTCGCGTGCCGGAGCGCCGTCAACCCACGGACGTAGGCCAGCTGGTCGTGATCCCAGGCGGCCTCGTCGGTGGGGAACGACCCGCGGCAGTACGGATCCTGGGCGCCGGCCAGGCCGATCTCGTCGCCGTAGTAGATGCACGGTGCCCCACCAACGGTCATCTGGACCAGGGTTGCGAGCCGGACGGCGTTCCGATCGCCATCACAGATCGACAGGATGCGGGGCATGTCGTGGCTGCCGAGCAGGTTGAGCTGGACCGCGTTGATCTCGGGGGCATAGGTGGTCAGCGCTCGCTGCAGCCGGTTGGCGAAGCCCGGGCCATCCTCCCACCGGACCCCGGCCCGCACGTCGCCGTGTCGGGCGATCACGGCCTCGTCGCGATGGTGGGCAGCCGCGAACGAGAGTGCCGCGAACCCGAGCGGGTAGTTCATGTAGGCGTCGAACTGGTCGCCCTGGAGCCAGCGGTGGTCCTCCACCCAGACCTCGGCCACGATGTACGCGTCCGGGTTGACCGCCTTGACCCGGCGGCGGAACTCACGCCAGAACTCGTCGTCGTCGATCTCGGCGGCGACGTCCAGCCGCCAGCCGTCCGCCCCGAACCGGATCCAGTGCTCCGCGACCGTCATCAGGAACTCGCGGACCTTCGGGTTGTCGGTGTTGAGCTTGGGCAGGGCCGGCAGGCCCCACCACGCCTCGTAGCCCAGGGCGGTGAGGGGCTCCGAGCCGAATGGGTCAGCCGGCTCCGTGTTGTCGGCGGCCCGGCGGAGCGAGTCATCCGGGTAGGCCCGGAGGGGTCGGCCCGCGGCCAGGGCCTCGCGGTCGATGTGGAACCAGTCCACGTACGGCGAGCCGATCCCGCACTCGAGGACGTGGTTGAACGCCCAGAACCCGCGGGACGCATGGTTGAAGACGCCGTCCAGGATCACCCGGATGCCGCGCGCATGGGCCTGGTCCAGCAGCTCGCGCAGCGCGGCGTCACCGCCCAGGAGCGGGTCCACCTTGAAGTAGTCGTACGTGTGATAGCGGTGGTTGGAGGCGGACGAGAAGATGGGGTTGAGGTAGATGGCCGTTACCCCGAGGTCCGCCAGGTAGTCCAGCCGGTCAGCGATCCCGTACAGGTCGCCGCCCTTGAAGCCGTTGCCGGTGGGCGCCGAATCCCACGGCTCGAGGGGGCCAGGCATATCGGTTCGGCCGCTGCGGGCGAACCGGTCCGGGAAGATCTGGTAGAAGACGGCGTCCCTGACCCACTCGGGGGTGACGATGGGCATGTGGCAGACCTCAGTGCGACCGCGAACGATACAGGCCGCAGGCGCAGGAGGTCCGCCCCGGCGCGCCCGCCGGTGGCATCATCAGGCGTGTGTTCGCCCAGCTTCGCGCGATGCCCCCCGGCATCCGCATCTTCCTCGGCTACGCCTTCCTGGTCCTGGGCCTGATCGGCCTGTCGCTGCGCTGGGTCGTGGACCAGGCCATCAGCACGCCCATCTCCCTGCCGGGCCTGGTCGTGATGATCCTGCTGGCCTACACGATCTTCACCACGACGCTGGTGCTCCAGCGCAAGGAGGCGGCGCGGGGATTGGCGCTCGGCCTGTCCACGCTGACGATCCCCGCCGTGCCGCTGGCCCTGCTCGCAGCCCAGCCGCTGTTCGCGGTGATCGTGGGAGCGCTCGCGATCCTGCTCTTCTCCGGCCTCACCCGCCCCGCAGTCCGCGACTGGCTGAACGAGCCCTGACAGGACGAACCCGGCCCGCACCCACCGCCGGTACGGGCGCGGGCGCATGGCCGCCCGGGGCGTTACGCTTCGGGCAGCGGCTCGGTACCCCGTGCCGCTCGCGATCGGCCGTCCCCGCGGTCGCGGCCTTGAACAGAGAGTCCTCGCGTTGACCGATCCCAGCCCCCGGCCGAACCGCCGCGCCCACAGCGCCGGCCCGGCCAGCTGAAAGGAGACCCATGCGGCTGTACGCCTACGAGGACCGGTACGGGGACGAGCGTTTCGGCGTCCTGGTGCTGGGCCGCCTGCTGACTGGAGCGCAGCTCGAGAAGCGCGGGGGACTTGACCCCGCGGTGGACACCCACATCGGCATCGGGTACCAGCTTGCCTTCGAGGACGAATGGCTGGCGGAGGTCGCCCGGGCCGCACGCCGCGCACTCAAGCACGGCGCGCCGCTGCTCGACCTCGACGCACGCCGGCCGCTGCCGGCGATCGGCCCCTACGGCCTCGGCCAGAAGATCGTGTGCATCGGGTGGAACTACGAGGACCACGCGAAGGAGAGCGGCCGCACTCCGCCGGAGCGGCCGCACCTGTTCGCCAAGTTCGGCAACACGATCATCGGTGATGGTGATGCCATCGTCCACCCGTCTGGCACCCATGCCCTGGACCTCGAGGTCGAGCTCGGTGTCGTCATCGGCAGGCGTGCCCGCCGCGTGACGCTCGAGCAGGCGATGGATCACGTCGCCGGCTACGTCGTCGTGAACGACGTGAGCGCCCGCGACTGGCAGGGCGTCCCGAAGGCCCTGCGCGAGGGCGAGCGGGGCGACGGCCAGTGGCTGCGCGCCAAGGGCAGCGACACGTTCCTGCCGATGGGCTCCGTGTTCGTCACGGCCGACGAGTTCGACCCGGCCAAGGGCGCGATCATCCGCAGCTGGCGCATCCCGGGTAGCGGCCCGGACGCCGGCACGCCGTTCCAGATGCAGGACGGGACCACGTCCGACCTGCTGTTCAACGTCCCGACGCTGATCGAGTTCATCTCGCGCGGGATCACGCTGGAGCCCGGCGACCTCATCGCCACCGGCACCCCGTCGGGCGTCGGCGTGTTCCGCGATCCTCCGGTGTTCCTGGAGCCCGGCGATCGCGTCCGGTGCGAGATCGAGGGCATCGGGGCCGTGGAGAACCCGATCGTCGACTGGACCGACGATCCGCGCCAGGACACCTGACCACGCCGAGGCCGGCGGGGCCGGGAAGGAAGGAGGGTCCATGCTCGCGCTCGTGAAGACCACCCCCGGCCCGGGGCTCAGCCTCCTGACAGTCCCTGACCCGGCGATCGGCATCAACGACGTCCTCATCCGGGTCCGCCGGACCGGGATCTGCGGGACGGACCTCCACATCGAGTCCTGGGACCCGTGGGCCGCCAGGACGATCCAGCCACCGCTGATCGCCGGCCACGAGTTCGTGGGCGAGATCGTCGAGGTCGGCTCCAACGTCATGGACTACCACCTCGGCGACATCGTCAGCGGTGAGGGCCACGTCACCTGCGGACGATGCCGCCACTGCCTGGCCGGCCGCCGGCACCTGTGCGCCAACACCGTCGGCCTGGGCGTCGGGCGGGATGGCGCCTTCGCCGAGTACGTGGCACTCCCGATGACCAACATCTGGCACCACTGGCCGGGGATCGACGAGGAGGTTGCGGCGATCTTCGACCCGTTTGGCAACGCGGTCCACACGGCGCTGGCGTTCCCCGTGCTGGGCGAGGACGTCCTGATCACGGGCGCCGGCCCGATCGGGCTCATGGCCACGGCGGTCGTCCGCCACGCCGGCGCCCGCTTCGTCGTGGTGTCGGAGCCCAACCCGGTCCGCCGGGGGCTGGCGATGCGCATGGGCGCCACGGTGGCCGTGGACCCGCAGGAGCAGGACCTTGGCGACGTCCAGCGGGACCTGGGCATGGTCGAGGGCTTCGACGTGGCCCTGGAGATGTCCGGCAACCCTGCGGCCATCCGGAGCGCCATGGACAACATGGCCCACGGCGGCTCGATCGCCATCCTGGGCATTCCCACCCAGGACATCAGCATCGACGTCAACGAGATCGTGTTCAAGCTCCTGACGATCCGGGGCATCTACGGCCGGGAGATGTACGAGACCTGGTACAAGATGACGGTGATGCTCCAGTCCGGCCTGGACATTCGGCCGGCGATCACGCACCGCTTCCCGTTCCGGGAGTTCGAGGCGGCCTTCGCGACCGCCCGCTCTGGCGACTCGGGCAAGGTCATCCTGGACTGGACCGCGTGAGCGGCACGGAGGTCTGACGATGGGCAGCGCATCGCGCCCCAACCCGCTCGCGTTCCTGGACGAGGACCTGGCCGCCATGCGGGAGCGGCACCTGTACCGGCCACTTCGGATCATGTCGTCCGCGCAGGGCCCGATCGTCTCACTCGACGACCGCCGGGTCATCAGCCTCTCCTCCAACGACTACCTGGGCCTCTCGCACCACCCGCGCATGAAGCGGGCGGCCATCGAGGCCGTGGAGCGGTACGGCGCGGGGTCGGGGGCCGTGCGCACGATCGCCGGGACGATGACCCTCCACGAGACGCTGGAGGCGGACCTCGCGGCGTTCAAGCACACCGAGGCCGTCCTGACGTTCCAGTCCGGGTTCTCGGCCAACACCGGCGTCATCCCCACCATCACCGGCGAGACGGACCTCATCGTCTCCGACGAGCTCAACCACGCCAGCATCATCGACGGCATGCGGCTGTCGAAGGCGCCGCGCAAGGTCTTCCGGCACGCGGATGTCGAGTCGCTGCGCGAGGTGCTGCGCGAGGCCCGGGAGAAGGGCCGTGACGGCGCTGGCGCCCCCTACCGGCTGATCCTCGTGGTCACCGACGGCGTGTTCAGCATGGACGGCGACATCGCGCCGCTGCCCGGCATCGTGGAGGCAGCCGAGGAATACGGCGCGGCGGTCATGGTCGATGACGCCCACGCGTCCGGCGTCCTGGGCAGGGACGGGCGCGGTTCGGTCAGCCACTTCGGCCTCGAGGGACGGGTGGCGATCCAGGTCGGCACGCTGTCCAAGGCGGTGGGCGTCCTGGGCGGGTACGTGGCGGGGTCGCAGGCGCTGCGTGACGTCCTCGTCCAGCGCGCGCGGCCGTTCCTGTTCTCCACCAGCCACCCGCCCGCCGTCGCCGCGGCCTGCCGGGAGGCGATCGCGATCATGCAGGAGGAGCCTGAGCTGATCGAGCGGCTGTGGGCCAACACCCGCCGGTTCAAGGCGGAGCTGGCGCGCCTGGGCTTCGACATCGGCCGCAGCGAGACCCCGATCACGCCGGTCATGCTGGGCGACAGCGAGACCACGATCCGGTTCTCGAACCGCCTGTTCGAGGAGGGCGTGTTCGGGACCAGCGTGGTGTTCCCAACGGTGGCCCTGGACCGCGCCCGGATCCGGACGATCGTCACGGCCGCGCACACCGACGACATGCTGGACGAGGCCGTCGCGGCGTTCGATCGCGTCGGCCGCGAGCTGGGCGTGATCGCAGGGTGAGCCGCCGCCACCTCGGCACGCCTGATCCCGCCGACACCCGGTCGCGCGCGGACATCGAGCTCGACGTCTGGCGTGCAGGCGTGGCCGCGGGCCTGGGGGGGTCGCGGGACCTGCCGCTCGACTCGCACCTCCATACCGTCCGGTCCCCGGACGCCAACGCGATGCTGGACGCGTACTGCGCGCTGGCCCTGGAGCGCGGCATCCCGGAGCTGGCGATCACGGACCACGTCGACTTCGACCCCACGATGCCTGCGTACGGGTTCTCGTCCTTCGCCGACCGCGAACGGGACGTGCGCGAGGCGGCCGCGCGCTGGGCCGACAGGGGCCTTGCGATCCGGTTCGGCGTCGAGGTCACGTACGAGCGCCGGCTGGAGCAGGACATCCGGGGCTGGCTCGCCCGCCACCCGCACGACTACGTGATCGGCAGCGTCCACATCAGCGAGGTGTCGCCGTACAAGGCCTCGAACGTGCGCGGGTTTGTCGCCGGGCGTTCGCTGGAAGAGATCGTGGCGCCGTACTTCGACGAGGTGATCGGCGCCGCGCGGTCGGGCCTGTTCGACACGATCGGCCACCTGGACTTCGTCAAGCGGTACCTGGTCCCGCACGTCATGCCGGCAGACCTCGCCCTGGCGCCCGAGCTGTACGAGCCCGTCCTGGCCGCCCTGGTCGAGACCGGCACCGCGCTCGAGGTCAACGCCTCCGGCCTGCGCCAGCTGCCCCGGGAGACCTACCCGTCCGCGGCAATCGTGTCCCGCTATCGGGAGCTGGGCGGCCGGCACGTGACCGTCGGCTCGGACGCCCACCGGACGGAGTGGTTCGCCTACGGGCTCGCCCAGGCGTATCGCCAGGTCGCGGGCGCCGGGTTCGATGCTCTCGCGTTCAGGCGCGGCGGTGAGCGCGTGACGGTCGCGAACCCCGCACACGGCACTCAACCTGCCTGAGCCCGCCCGACCACCGGGGACCACGGATCGTTGCAGCGCGAGGCGCTCGAACCGAGGTCCTTTGCGGGACCCTCCGCGGGTCCTCGGGCGCGCTACCCTGCTCCGACAATGAGGAGCATGGAATGCGACTGACGGTGCTCGGCGCCGGCCCCGCCTACACCGACCGCGACGGAGCCACGGGCGCCTGCTACCTGGTCACCCAGGGTGACACCCACCTCCTGCTCGACCTCGGGCAGGGGTCGTTCACGCGGATCTTCCGCCACGTTGCGCCCGAGAACCTGGCGGCCGTCGTCGTGAGCCACCTCCACCCCGATCACATGGTGGATCTCGTTCCGATGCGGCACTACCTCCGCTACGAGTTCGACCCGCCGCGCCGGATGCGGGTGCTGGGCCCGGGCGCCCTGGCCGATCGCCTGGATGCACTGCACGCCGAACCGGGCTTCACGGGCGAAGCGCTGGACGTCGAACGCCTCGGCGAGGGTGCCCGCAGCATCGGGGCGCTCAGCCTGGAGGCCCGCCTGGTCACCCACACGGACGAGAGCTACGGGATCCGCGTTGCGGGCGACGAGGGGCCGGGGCTCGTCTACAGCGGGGACTGCGGCCGCGCCGAGGACCTGGCGCCGCTCACCAGGCCGGGGGACACCCTGCTCGCGGAGGTCTCGTTCGGGGCGGGGCCCGTCCCGAACGGCGTGCTCCACCTGGACGGGCCGGCGGTCGGACGCCTCGCGGCCTCGACCGGCGTCGGCCGGGTGCTCCTCACGCACCTCTTGATCGGCCGCGACCCGTCGGCCACGGTCGCCTCGGTTCGGACCTCGTTCGACGGCCCGGTGGAGATGGTCTGGCCGGGGAGCCGGATCGAGCTCTGAGGCGCCCGCAGGCAGAACAGCCGGGGCCATGACAGGCAGAGAACCGGCCGGGGGGCAGATGCCCGACCCGGCCGGTTCGCTTCGTGTGGTCCGGCGCCGAGAGGCGCCGGTGTCATGCCGGTGCTAGCGCTTGCGTGCCGACTTGGCAGGCGTTGCCGGCGTCAGCAGGAGGACCGCTGCCAGCAGGCCGGCCATGGCGATCAGGAGCAGCTGCCAGGAGCTGCCCGACGGGCTCGAGCCGCCGGAGATCGTGCCGGTGTCGGTGGGGGGCAGCGTGGGATCGGGCGTGCCGGTCTCGGCCAGGATCGAACCACTGGGGGTGGCGGGCGGCGGTCACCGGCTCGACGGGCGGCCGTCGGGGCGTCGGTCACGGGCGTCGGTCACGGGCGGCTCGGTCACGGGCGGCTCGGTCACGGGCGGCTCGGTCACGGGCGGCTCGGTCACGGGCGGCTCGGTCACGGGCGGCTCGGTCACGGGCGGCTCGGGGTCACGGGCGGCTCGGTCACGGGCGGCTCGGTCACGGGCGGCTCGGTCACGGGCGGCTCGGTCACGGGCGGCTCGGTCACGGGCGGCTCGGTCACGGGCGGCTCGGTCACGGGCGGCTCGGTCACGCAGGCGATCTCCTCGTAGATCAGCGAGAAGATATTCGGAAGGTCGCCGGCCGTCTTGGCCCAGTAAGCATGCGAAGCGTCATTCGGCTTGGCGATCGAGGCCATGAACGCCGGGTCCACGCCCCCGACGCCGCTTCCGCTGACACCGAGCGCAATGGTGAACACCTGGTCCGCAGCGGCCTTGAAGGCGTTCTTCTCGCTGGTGGACGGGCTCTCACTGGAGGGGTTGGGCTCGCCGTCGGAGAGGAAGATCATGACCTGGGTGGCCGCGGCTCGGTCACCGGCGAGCATGTCGGCGGCCGCCTTGGCCATGCCGTGCTTGGTGTGCGTGTTGCCGCTGGCGTGGAGGCCGTTGATAGCGCTGGTCACGGTCGCCGCGGACGCGGAGCCGAGGGCGACGTTCACGACGCCCGAGTCGCCCGCGAAGCTCGTCAGGCCGACATGGTGGATGCCCGTGCCACCGACACCGCCGTTGGCGTCGAGGGAGGACACGAGGCTATTGGCCGACGTCTTGGCGATCACCAGGCGGGACTCGCTGCCCATGCTGGTGGAGCGGTCGATCAGGAGGACGACGTCGAGCGGGACGACGCCGCACTGTTCGACCACGGTACTGGTGTTGGCGCCTTCCGTGACGGCATTCGTGCTTCCCGCGATGGCCGCGGCTGGGGTCAGCATCGCGGCGACAAGCATCCCGGCGACGGCCAACCAGCCGACGGTGCGGATCTTGTGTCTCTGCTTCATCGACAACTTCCCCTCTTGTGCCAGACGTCGTGCGCCGGGCCGATACCAACCGACTCTGATAAGTGCATGCCGACGACTCGGCTCCCCAATCCTGCCTGCGGGTCCGGGTGGTGTCCAGTACTAGCCGACCACCTGTGACCCTCCCAGACTGCCCTCCGTCACACCTCCCGGTTGCAAATGTGTTGCCGTGTGTCACCGATGGTCATGCCCCGAATGCCTCAGGGCCGAGACTCCACGGCCGGCAGCGCAACCCGGCGAGAAGGTCCGATAGTGCCGGTGCGCGTGGCAACGACAAGCCTCGTAAGTCGAGATCACATCGCCGGACCCGCTACGATGGCCGCCGCGATCCTCGCGCCACCCAGGAGACCCCGGTGCCCAGCTCCCCCGATCCCGCCGCACTGCCCGCCGCTCTCCGTGCCCGGGTCCGCGTCGCGGTGGAGCGGGCGTGGGCGGACGCGGTGGCGGCCGGGCGCCTGCCCGCGGTCGAGGACGGAGCCGCCGCGCCCGCCGTGGAGATCGAGCGACCGGGGAACCCTGCGTTCGGCGATTTCGCCACGAACCTCGCGATGAAGCTGGCGCGGCCGCTCCGCCGGTCCCCGCTGGAGATCGCGGAGGCGCTGGCGACCTCGCTGCGGGACGGGCCGGCCACAGGGTTGATCGCGTCGGTGGAGGTTGCGAGGCCGGGCTTCCTCAACATCCGCCTCACAGACGTCGCCCTGGAGGGCGTGGTCAGCGGGATCCTCGCCGCGCCCGCGGCCTGGGGCCGGATCCCGGCGGTGAACCCGCGCCGGGTCAACGTGGAGTTCGTGTCGGCCAACCCGACCGGGCCGCTCACGGTGGGCAACGCGCGCGGAGCGTTCGTCGGCGACCTCCTGTGCCGGGTGCTGGAGGCGGGCGGGCAGACCGTCACGAGGGAGTACTACTTCAACGACTCGGGGACGCAGATCGAGCACCTGGGCGCCTCCGTGGCGGCCGTCCGGCGCGGCGAGCCGGTGCCCGAGGACGGGTACAAGGGCGCGTACGTGGAGGACCTGGCCAGCGCGGTTCCGGCGGACGTCTGGGCGGCCGCCTCAGCACCCAGCGCCGATGCGGCGGATGTCGTCGGCCGGTGGGCGGCGACCCGCGTCCGGGCCATGATCGAGGCCTCGCTCGCGCGGCTGGGGGTCCGTTTCGACGTGTGGAGGACGGAGGCCTCGCTCCACGAGGAGGGCTGGGTCGCCCGGGCCGTGGACCGGCTGCGCGAGGCCGGGCACGTCTACGAGCAGGACGAGGCCCTGTGGTTCCGGTCTACGACGTTCGGAGACGACAAGGACCGCGTCGTCTACCGCGCGGACGGGCGGCCGACCTACTTCGCGGCCGACATCGGGTACGTGACCGAGAAGTTCAGCCGCGGGTTCGATCACCTGATCTACATCTGGGGCGTGGACCACCACGGGACGGTCGCCCGCAACCAGAACGCCGCACAGGCGATGGGCTACGACCGAGAGCACTTCCAGGTGCTGCTCATCGGGTGGGTCCGGTTCGTGGTCGAGGGCGTCGAGGTCTCGATGTCCAAGCGGGCCGGGACCTTCGTGACCCTGGACGACCTGCTGGACGCCGTCGGTACGGACGCGGCGCGCTGGTTCTTCGCCTCGCGCGCGGCGCACGTGGAGATCGACTTCGACATCGAGCTGGCGCGCAAGCAGTCGGCCGAGAACCCCGTCTACTACGTCCAGTACGCCCATGCCCGGATCGCGTCAATCCTGCGCAAGGCGGAGGAGGCAGGACTGGCTCCTGCTGCCGGCGTGGCGGGGCTGCTTGCCGGCGAGGCGGAGGGCGCCCTGGCCCGCGCGGTGGCCCGGTTCCCGGAGGTGGTCGAGGACGCGGTTCTGGCCGAGGAGACACAGGGCATCACGGCGTACGCGACGGATCTCGCGACGCAGTTCCACGCGTTCTACCGGGATGCGCGGGTCGTCGACGTCACCGAGCCGGAGCGGTCCGGAAAGCGGCTGGCGCTGGCCCTGGCCGCCAGGACGACGCTGGCGAACGCGCTCGCGCTGCTGGGGATCTCCGCGCCCGAAGCGATGTAGGCGATCGCGACCGGCCAACCCGCGCTCCGGTCGAGCGAGCCGAGGCCGCCGAGCGGGTCGGAACCGCCGTCCATCGCGCTGCGACCTACTGGGCCAGCCCCAGGACGTTCGCGAGCCGCCCGAGCACGCCGTCGGAGCTGCCGCTGACCAGGACGACCCGGCCCGGTTCCGGAACCAGCACGGCGGCACTCCGCCCCGCGGCCTTCAACTTCGCGACGAGCGGCTCCAGCGCCGCTGCGTACTCGCCCGCGTCCGCATCGGTGTCCCAGGCGGTGTCGAGAACCACGCCGACGGCGCCGTCGGGGCCCTCCACGAGCGCCACGCGGTCACCGCCCCAGCCCGCCGCCGCGTCGCTCGAGTCCGCGGCACCGCCCTCGCGCAGGAGGATCTCGAGCTGCATCTCGCCCATCGTGTCCTGGAGCGGGGTCGTCCATCCGGAGCCCAGCCGGGCCGCGAGATCCTCGGGGAAGGTCACGACCACCGGCTTCTCGCCCGCCTCCAGCTTGTCGGCGTGGAGGATCTGCTCCGTCGAGTCGGGTGGATTGGCAAAGCGCCCATCGATCGCGTCGAAGCCTCCCCGCAGGTAGTCCGCCATCGCCAGGTTGATCCCGGAGGTCGCCGGGAACAGCAGGGGCTGCTTGACGATCTCGGGCAGCTTCGCGAGCGAGGCCTCGGATTCGGGGTACGTCGCGGAGGCGATCTGGCCCATCTCCGCGGCCGACATGTTCGCCTGCATCCAGAGGGCCATCGTGACGTAGGCGTCACCCTCGACGGCTGTCGTGCGGGCGATAGCCCGGTCCGACTGGTCCTTCGTGTCGCCGATGAGCGCCCCCAGGTCGTAGTTCTGGTCCTGCAGGGCGTGCGTGTACTCGTGGGCGTAGGTCGCCTTCTCCACGGCCCCCATCGCCTCCGCGTCCGAGATCACGTACAGCTGCTTCGTCTTGTCGTCGTACAAGCCGGCCGCGGAGCTCGAGTACAGGTCGATGAACAGCTCATCGAGCGACGCGTCCTGCGGCATCAGCAGCAGCTCCTTGTAGAGCGTCTCGGCGGCCTTGACCAGCGCGGCCGGGGTCTCCTCCCTGTACTTCCGCGTCATGAGATCGCGCAGCCCGGCCTTGTCGACCACGTTCCGGGCGACAGGGGTCTTCGGCTGGAGGCCGCGCAGCTTGATGACCTGCTCCTCGATCTGCGCGTAGAGCGCAGCGAGATCGGCCGGGGCAGTCAGGGACGGCGAGGCGATGGGGTCGGACGAGGCAGCAGGCGTGCCGGCCGGCGATGTGGTGGGGGTCGTGGTTGCCGGCGAGCTCGGGTCGGCGGTGCCGCAGGCCGCGACCAGGAGAACGACTGCCGCGAGGGCGGACGCGAGCCCGTTGTTTCGAAGAAGGGTCATGACCGTGGATATTGCCATGCATGCCCGACGAACCCCGCCGCCCGCGCGGTTCCCGGATCGAGATGTCCGTTTCTTAACCGTTAGGCGGCTCACCGCTGAATCCGCCGCCGCGTATCTTGCTTTCGGAACAACCCCTCACGTTCCATCCTCCCTCCCTCGGGACCGGGGGCGCCGATTGGGCAGGCGTCTCCGGTCCTTCTCTTTGCCCCCGGTTTCGCGGGTTCGCAGGACAGGGAGGCCCGGGTGAGCGGCCTGTGCAAGAATCGGGTCATGGAGCTCACTTGGTACGGACGAACCTGCATCCGTCTGCGCGGCAAGGACGCCGTCGTCGTGAACGACCCCTATCCATCGATCGTCGGGCCGACAGGACGCGGGATCACGGCTGACGTCGTCACGTTCAGCCACCCCGACGACAGCCCGATGGGCAGGAAGCCGGGCAAGGTCTCGCGGGACGGTGGCACCGTCATACCGACCAGCCTGGAGTCGGCGTTCGTGCTGGACGGGCCGGGCGAATACGAGGTGCACGACGCACTGGTGACGGGCGTTCGGACATACCGGGATGCAACCCGGGGCACGGAACGGGGTCGCCAGACCGCCTTTGCCACGGAGCTGGACGGGGTCCACACGATCCACCTCGGGGACATCGGCCACGAGCTGACCCAGGAGAAGCTGAGCGACATCGGCCACGTGGACGTCGTGTGCGTTCCGATCGGTGGCGCGCTCTCGGCCACCACGGCGGCGGCCCTGGTCGCCCAACTGGACCCGAAGATCGTGGTGCCGATGCCGGTCTGCGAGGAAGAGGCGGACTGCGAGGACGCACTGAACAAGTTCCTGCACGAGATGGGCGCGGAGCGGGTGGTGCAGCAGAAGCTTTCGATCACGGCCTCGAGCCTGCCGGCCGAAACGACGACCGTCCTGCTGGAGTCACGCGGCAAGGCTTGAGCCGGTGACGCCGATCATCGGGGGGCTGCTCGCGATCGCCGCGATCGCGGCTGTCATCGACTGGATCGCCGTCTGGATGGACGGACCGCGCTCGCTGGCGGTCGAGCGGGTCGCGAAGCCGCTCGTGCTCCTCGCGCTTCTCGCCGCGACGCTCGCCTGGCCGGCGGACCCGGGTGACGGCGCCGCCGTGCGGCCGTGGCTGGTGGCGGCGCTGGCGGCGTCCCTCGCCGGTGACGTGCTGCTGCTGCCGCCCGGGCGGTTCATCCCGGGGCTCGTCGCGTTCCTCCTCGCGCACCTTGCGTACCTGGTCGCATTCGCCCAGCTGCCCGGGTCGGTGCCCTGGGCCATCGTGGGTGTCGTGCTCGCGGGCGTCGTCGTCGCCACCGTGGGTCGCACGGTGCTGGGGGCGGCGCGGCGGGTCGGCCTCGTGGCACCAGTTGCCGTCTACCTGGTCGCGATCTGTGGCATGGCGATCGCCGCGACGCGGACGGGCCTGCCGGCGGCGATCGTCGGCGCGTGGCTGTTCGTCGCCTCCGACGCGATGCTCGCGTGGGGAAGGTTTCAGGCACCCGCCCCAGGATCGCCGAGGGGCCCGGCCCGGCTTCGCGTGGCGGTGATGATCACCTATCACCTCGGCCAGGTGCTTCTGGTGGCATCGCTCGTCCGGTAGGGCGGGGGCGGATCGGGGGCGCGTCCGGCGACCGGGTTGACCAGGCCCGGAGGAGGTCAGGTGCCGCGGCGGTGGACGACGCGGCCGCGCTTCACCACGACGTCGACCAGGTCGGCACCAACCCAGTAGGGCAGCTGCTGGACCGACGGCACCCGCCAGATCACGAGGTCGGCCACCTTGCCGGGCTCGATCGCGCCCGCCTGGTCGCCGATCCCGACGGCGTGGGCCGCGTTGACGGTGACCGCCGCCAGCGCCTCCGCCGGTGAGAGCCCCATCTCCAGGCACGCGACGGTCATCACGAGCGGCAGGTTGGGCGTGGGCGAGGTGCCCGGGTTGAAGTCCGTCCCCAGCGCTACCGGGACGCCCGCGTCGATGAACCGGCGGGCCGGCGCGGCGTCGCCGGTCATGAGGAACCAGGTCGTGGCGGGGAGCAGGGTCGCCACCACCGGGTGCGGACCCTCCGCGGCGGCCGCCAGGGCCGCCAGCCCCTCATCGCTCGGGACGTGCAGATGATCCGCCGACAGCGCTCCGAGCTCCGCGGCCAGCTCCGCGCCACCCGAGGGGGCCAGCTCGTCCGCATGGAGACGGACGGCCATCCCGTACCCGATCGCCGCCTGCAGGATCCGACGGCTCTGGTCCGCGGTGAACACGCCCTGCTCGCAGAAGACGTCACACGAGCGTGCCCGGCCCTGGGCCGCGACGCCCGGCAGCTGGTCCTCGATCACGCTCCGGACATAGGCCTCCGTGCCGTCCGGGCGCGCCCGGAACTCGGGCGGAACTGCGTGGGCGCCCAGGAACGTGGGCACGACGTCCACCGGACCCTCGCTCCCCAGCTCGTGGGCGACCGCCAGCAGCTGCAGCTCCGTGGGGAGGTCCAGGCCATAACCCGACTTGGCCTCGATCGTGGTGACGCCGTGGCGGAGCATCTCGTCCAGCCACCGCCGGCCGTGCGCCGCCAGGTCCTCGGCCGAGGCGGCACGGGTGGCGGCCACGGTGGCCAGGATCCCGCCGCCGGCCTGGAGGATCTCCATGTAGCCCGCACCCTGCTGGCGCAGGACCAGCTCCCGCTCGCGCGTCCCGGCGAACAGCAGGTGCGTGTGCGGGTCCACGAGCCCGGGCGTGACGACACCACCGTCCGCGTCCACGCGGACGAACCGGGCGAGCGGATAGCCGCTCAGCTCCAGGCCCTGTTCCACGCGGTCCCGCGGCCCGACCCCGACGATCCTGCCCTCCCAGCACGCCACGACGGGAGCGCCGGCCGCACCGGGGCCGCCGACGGGTTCCGCGTCCAGCAGCGCGAGGTCCGCCTGTCCGGCGCCGCGCCGGATCCCGCCCGCCAGCGTGGCGACCTGGGACGCGCCGTGGATCAGGAGCCCGGGAACGTCCGCGTGGCCCAGGCCCCCTTCGATCAGCCGGAGCGTCATCCGGAATCGCGGGCGGCGGCGAGCCGGAGCTCGAGCGCCATCTGGGGCGAGAAGTCGCGGAGGCAGATCGCGGCGGCCGCGGCGGCCAGGCGCTCCCCGGTGGGGGCGTCGGCGCGGACGCCCGCGTGGTCCGCGACGCCCATGAAGGCCGCCAGCGGCGCGAGGCCGATCAGCTCCGACTCGGCCAGTTCCACGCCGTCTTCCGCGGCCAGCTCCCCCACCGCCTCCCAGGCCTGCCAGAGCGGCGTGACGTGGAAGTCGAGCAGGTTCATGGAGACCTGGGCTCGCACCGGGTGTCCACGCTCGGGCTCCTCGACGCGGAACCCGTTGCCCTGCACGCGCGGCAGCCCGCCCCCGGACTCCCGAACCCGGCGCGCGATGCGCTTCGCCAGCTCCACGTCGTCCGAGTCGAGGTTGATGTTCCAGGCGATGAGGAAGGGGCGGGCGCCGACGGCCACCGCACCCGCCCGAGGATGCATGCGAGACGGGCCGAAGTCCGGCTCCCGGCCGTTGTGCGCGATCTCCACCTTGAGGCCCTCGTACTGGCCCCGGCGTACGTTCGCGAGCGTGATCCTGTCGGAGCGCGTGGCGGCCTGCGCGTAGAGATAGACCGGCAGGTCATGGCGCGCGGCGATCCTGGCCCCGAACTCGCGCGCCATCTCCACGCAGGCGTCCATCGGGGTGTCGCCGAGCGGCACGAACGGGACCACGTCCACCGCCCCGATCCGGGGGTGCTCGCCGGTGTGGGCCTCCATGTCGATGTCGTCGATCGCCTGGGCGATGAGCCGCTCCAGGCCCGTGCCGACGGCCTCGTGCTCGCCCGCGACGGTGAACACGGACCGGTTGTGGCTCGCGTCCGAGGTGCGGTCCAGGAGGTGGACGCCCGGTGACGAAGTGAGGGCATCCGCCAGGCGCTCGACCACGTCGAGGCGTCGGCCCTCGGAGACGTTGGGGACGGATTCGATCAGCACGGCCCGATGCTACCTGTCCCGGCCGGCCGTATTCTGGTTGGCGCGCGCTCCGCGTCCCGCCGGCCGGAAGGACCGGTGGGGACGCGTCGCCGAGCCTCTGCGGCGGCTGCCGCCGCGAACCCCGAGTGCGTCCGACAGACCAAGGAGCCCCACGAATGCCCGAACCCGTCGTGATCCCCGAGGTCACCGTCACGCCCCGCGACAACGGCCCGTACCGGGTGGTCGGCCCGGTCGTCCTCCTCGACGCCGACGGCGGACGCTGGGTCGTCCCGGACGGCAAGCCGGTGTCCCTGTGCCGATGCGGACAGTCCGCGAACAAGCCGTTCTGCGACGGGTCGCACCGAGCGGCCGGGTTCGAGAGCCACGTCCGCGCACCACAGGCGGCAACGGAGGCCTGACCGCGACCGATTTGCGCGCGGCGCCCGGACGGCGACCGGCCGGGCATGAGCCCGGGTCCTAGCCCTCCAGCATCGGGATGTGCACCCCGCGCTCCCGGGCAACCTCGATGGCGTGCTCGTAGCCCGCGTCCACGTGCCGCACCACGCCCATCCCCGGATCCGACGTCAGGACCCGCTCCAGCTTGCGCGCGGCCAGCTCCGTCCCATCGGCCACCACGACCATTCCGGCGTGCTGCGAGTATCCGATGCCCGTCCCGCCGCCGTGGTGGATCGAGACCCAGGTGGCGCCCGCGGCCGTGTTGACGAGCGCGTTGAGCAGCGGCCAGTCGGCCACGGCATCGGATCCGTCCAGCATCGCCTCCGTCTCCCGGTTGGGCGACGCAACGGATCCCGCATCCAGGTGGTCCCGCCCGATGACGATGGGTGCCTTGACCTCGCCTGCCGCAACCAGCCGGTTGAACTCCAGCCCCGCCTTCGCCCGCTCGCCGTAGCCCAGCCAGCAGATCCGCGCGGGCAGCCCCTGGAACGGCACCTTGGCCTCGGCCAGCTCCAGCCAGCGCCGCAGGCCTCGATCGTGCGGGAACAGCTCCAGCATCGCCTGGTCGGTGCGGCGGATGTCGTCCGGGTCGCCCGAGAGCGCCACCCAGCGGAACGGGCCCTTGCCTTCGCAGAACAGCGGGCGGATGTAGGCGGGCACGAAGCCCGGGTAGTCGAAGGCGTTCACCACGCCTCCCTCCTGGGCCTGCGCCCGGAGGTTGTTGCCGTAGTCGAATGCGACGGCGCCGGCCTCCTTGAACGCCAGGATCGCGCGGACGTGGTCCGCCATCGACCGCACCGACCGCTGCATGTACACGTCCGGCTGCGTGATCCGGAGGACGTGCGCATCGCGGAGGGTCAGCTCCGCGGGAACGTAGCCGCTCAGCGAATCGTGCGCGGACGTCTGGTCCGTGACCACGTCGAAGTACTCGCCGGCCTTCGCCCACGCGGGCTCGATCTCCGCCGCATTGCCGATGAGCGCGATCGACAGCGGGTCACCGGCCTCGGCCGCCTGCCGCGCCATCGCGAGCGCCTCCTGCGGGGAGTGCGTGAACCGGTCCACGTAGCCGATCTCGTGGCGGCGGCGGGCCCGGGTCTCGTCCACCTCGATCGCGATACAGACGCCCTCGTTCATCGTCACGGCCAGCGGCTGGGCGCCGCCCATCCCGCCCAGGCCGGCGGTGAGGACCACCTTCCCGCGCAGGGTCCCACCGAAGTGCTGGCGCGCCAGTTCCGCGAACGTCTCGTACGTGCCCTGGAGGATCCCCTGGGTGCCGATGTAGATCCAGGACCCCGCGGTCATCTGGCCGTACATCATCAGGCCCTTCCGCTCGAGGTCCCGGAACACGTCCCAGTTCGCCCACTTGCCCACGAGGTTCGAGTTGGCGATGAGCACCCGGGGCGCCCACTCGTTCGTGCGGAAGACCGCCACCGGCTTGCCGGACTGGACGAGGAGAGTCTCGTCGTCGGCCAGGCTGCGCAGCTCGCGGACGATGGCGTCGAACGCCTCCCAGCTTCGGGCCGCCCGGCCGGTGCCGCCGTAGACGACCAGCTCGTCCGGGTTCTCGGCCACCTCCGGGTCCAGGTTGTTCATCAGCATCCGCAGCACGGCTTCCTGCTGCCAGCCGCGGGTGGACAGGGTGGTGCCGCGCGGGGCTCGGACGGGGCGCGGGCCCGAGGGCGCGACGCCGGGGGCTTCGGTGCTCACGAAGCGGAGTCTACGACGGGCATGGGGGGCGGAGAACGCCCGTCAGCGTGCCAGGTGGTGCACCCTCAGGGGCGCAGGCCCCGAACCAGCTGCTCCCCGAACCTTCGTTCCCCCCAGGAGAACACGGACACCACGGTCTCGCGCTCCGGCACGTACGCGTGGTAGACGCGCAGGCCGCCGGCGCAGGTCGTGACATGCATCGTCCGGTCGGTGTCGATCGCCACCTGGGCATGCGCGGCAACGCCACCGGCCTGTGCGCAGGCGCCCTCGTCGTAGGAATCGCGCCAGGCACGGAAGAACGCCTCGGAGAACACGTCCGGCCGCAGGTGGGCGACCACGCCCGAGGCCAGGTCATCGCCCTCCGTCACGATCGCGAACGCGGCGGCATCCACGTTGGCCACGAAGGACGGATCCCCGACCGCCTCGCCGAACGACTCCGGCTCGATCTCCACCCTGGCCGCCCCGACGGCCGCCGGCAGGATCCCGATGAGGGCCGGGTCCATCACCACGTCCACGCCGGGAATGCTCGATGGCGGGCCGGGCGAGATCGAGGGCGTGCTGGGCGAGATCGAGGGCGACGCCGATGCCGACGGGGTGGGGGTCGATGTGGCCGGCTGGATCGAAGCCTCCGTGGAGCCGCAGCCCGCAATCGCGAGCGCAATCACGAGCGCGACCGCGACCACCACGAGCCCGCCTCCGAACCTCACCCCAGCTCCCGGCGCAGCACCGGGAAGCGCTCGTCCGACGCCGCGACCACGAAGCCGAGCCGTTCCCAGAACCCAGGGCCGGCGGCACTGGTCGTCTCGAGCCGCGCCCCGACCTCCGGGTAGACCTCCACGGCCGCGAAGCCTCGGGTGGCGAGGTCGTCGCAGACGGCGGCGACCAGCGTGGCGGCGTGGCCACGACCCCGTCCCTGGGCGGTGGTCGAGATGCAGGTGATCACCGCGGGCAGCGGGGAGACCGGCAGCCTGGGGTAGAGCTCGCGGGTCCGCATCGCCCGAGGGTAGGCGGACAACGGGCCGAACTGGGCGTACGCCGCTGGGACGCCGTCCTCCTCCAGCACCTTGGCGTACGAACCGAACACCTTGAGCCCGCGGGCGAGGAGCCGGAGCTTGGGCGGCGCGTCGGCGGCCACGCTGGGCCCGGCCGCGGGACGCGGGGCGAACGGGTTCTCCACCGGTTCGTCGCCGTGTTCCAGGAACGGGTTTGACGCAGGCTGGCGGGCTGCCGGGAGGAACGGGTTTGCGGCCGCCCCATCGTCATCGTCGAGCGCGAACGGGTTCCGCGGACGTGCGCGGGCGGGAGCCGGGGCGGAGGACGGATCGAGCCAGGACGCTCGGGCCGCCTTCGAGCCGTGGTCGGCGTCCTCCCAGTAGTTGCAGGACCGGTGGTCGAACCCGGCGTCCGCGCATGGCGGCACCAGCGCAAAGCCGGCCCCATCGATCACGTCGAGGATGCGGATGGCCATGGCCGGAGTCTATCGGCTATGAACGAACCGGACGCCAGGACGCGCTCGCACCGTGAGCACGAACCGGCCGTACGCGAGCCGGGCCTCAGCCGAGCGTGACGAGGTCCGCCAGGACACCCTCGCGAACGATCGCCAGGCTCGCGGCAAGGTCCGGGCCCGGCTCCCGGTCGTCTCGGAGCGGCGTCACGCGCTCGCGGATGCGGCCGAGCGCCTCTGCCACGCCGGCGCCCGGAACCGGGGTGCGGGCGTACGCGCCAGAGCCCGACGCCTCATCCGACTGCGCCGCCAGCGCCGCCAGCCGCAGGTCCAGCCCCTGGGCAGCACACATCAACTCGATCGCCAGGATCTGCTGGACGTGTCCCAGCACCGTCCTGGCGTGCCGCGCCGCCGAGGCGCCCATCGACACGTGGTCCTCCTGGTTGGCGGACGTGGGGATCGAGTCTGCCGAGGACGGGTGCGCCAGGACCTTGTTCTCCGACGCGAGGGCGGCCGCCGTGTACTGGGTGATCATCAGCCCGCTGTTGAGGCCGGGCTCGGGTGCCAGGAACGCCGGCAGCCCGCCGTTGAGACGCGGGTCCATCAGCAGGGCCGTCCGCCGCTCCGAGATCGCGCCGAGCTCCGACAGGGCGAGCTTGGCAAAGTCCAGCGCCAGCGCGATCGGCTCACCGTGGAAGTTGCCGCCGCTGATCACGAGCCCGCCGCCCGTGGCGAGCGCATCCACGGGCACCTCGCCGCCGGCCGGGAACACCAGCGGGTTGTCCGTGGCGGAGTTCAGCTCCACGTCCAGCACGCGCCGGAGATGATCCATGGCATCGCGCACGGCTCCATGGACCTGGGGTACGCAGCGCAGGGAGTACGGGTCCTGCACCTTGTGCGCGCTCCCGTGGTGGGCAGCCTGGAGCCCTGAGCCACGCAGCAGGTGCCGAAGCTCCGCGGCCACCATGACCTGCCCGGGGTGCGGGCGCGCCAGCTGGTACGGCGCCGCGTACGCGACCTCTGTTCCCAGCAGCGCCTCCAGGGACATCGCCGCCGCCACGGACGCCGTCCGCAACAGCCGGTCCGCATCGACCAGGAGCAGCGCCCCGAGCGCGCTCATCAGCTGCGTACCGTTGAGGAGCGCCAGCCCCTCCTTCGCCTGCAGCACCAGGGGCTCGAGGCCGCACTCCCGGAGCGCCATCATCGCGGGCATCACCTGCCCGCCAAGCTCCACCTGCCCCCGCCCGATGAGGGGCAGCGCGAGGTGCGCGAGCGGCGCGAGGTCCCCGGACGCCCCGACGCTCCCCTGCTCCGGCACGACCGGATGGATGCCGAGCGCGAGGAACTCGCAGATCCGGTCCACCAGCAGCGGCCGGCATCCCGAGTGGCCAAGCGCCAGCGTGTTCGCGCGCAGCAGGAGCATCGCCCGCACGACCTCGCGCGGGAACGGTCGGCCGACCCCCGCCGCGTGCGAGGCCAGCAGGTTCTCCTGGAGCCGCTCCGCGTCCTCCGGGGGGATGAAGGTCGTGGCCAGGTCGCCGAACCCGGTCGTGACCCCGTAGACCACCTCGCCGTGGGCGACGAGCGCCTCGATGACGTCGCGTGCCTCCTGCATCCGCCCGCGGGCGGCCGCGTCGAGCGAGACGCGGGCGTCGGAGCGGGCCACCGCCTCCACGTCGGCCACGGACAGGTCCGCGCCGGTCAGCACGATCAGGTCGCGCGGGCCACGGGCGGGGGATCTCTCGGGGAGCGGATGGGTCTCGGTCACCGCACCGAGGATAGTCCGCTATGCTCGGCCACGTGGCCTCGTGGCCGCGGGCCGCGTCTCTACAGGCCCCGACTCCCGCCAGACCGATCGAGGACCCGTCGCGCCCGTGATTGCCTTCATCGACGAGATCGCCCTGCCGTTCCTGCAGTCGCTGTACGGGGCGGTGGGCTACATCGGCGTGATGCTCGCGATGGGGATCGAGTCGGCGATGATCCCGCTGCCGTCGGAGCTCATCCTGCCGCTGGGCGGGTTCATGGTCTCCGATGCCAGCAAGCTGGAGCCGCTCACGGGGCAGCCGTGGAACTTCTGGATCGTGGTGATCATCGCGACGATCGGCAACACGCTCGGCTCGCTGGTCGCCTACGCGATCGGTGCCTGGGGCGGTCGCCCGTTCCTGGAGCGCTACGGCAGGTACATGCTGATCCGGGAGCACGAGCTCGAGGCCGCCGACCGGTTCTTCGCCAGGTATGGCGCCGCGACCGTCTTCATCGGCCGCCTGCTCCCTATCGTCCGGACCTTCATCTCCTTTCCGGCCGGCGTCACCCGCATGCCGATCGGGAAGTTCATCGTCTACTCGACGCTGGGTGCATTCCCCTGGTCCGTCGCCCTGGTCTGGGCCGGGCTGCAGCTGGGCGCGAACTGGGTGACGATCCGGGACATGCTCAAGCCGTTCGACCTCGCGATCGCCGCCGCGGTGGTCGTGGTGTTCCTCGCGCTGGTCTGGTGGCGGCTGGGGATGCCGGGAAAGCCGAAGAAGGTCGCGGTCGCGGAGGCCGGGGACGCCGACCCAGGAGCCTAACCGGGCGACGAACCCCAGGGTGCCTCGTTGGCGCCCCGCAGGTGCTGCGTGTCGTTCGCGACCAGGAGCTTCGCGTCCTCCGGCCCGTCCCCCACCTCCCAGCGCAGCACCGTGAGGTTCGCCTGCGCCTGGACGAAGCGCTTGCGGTAGTCCCGCAGGTCCGTGCCCAGCGCCACGCACATGAGCACCCGGTTCGTGGAGCTGTGGCCAACGGCAAGGATCGGGCGCTCGCCGGGGTCACCGCCGGGACCACCGACCGCCTTGGCCGTCCGGAACGAGGCCCGCGCGTGCCACGCCCCGTGTTCCGCGATGAGGTCCGCCAGGAACGAGCGGACGCGGGTCGCCACGTCCTGGCCGGACTCCCCACCCGGGCAGGCCAGACGATCGGGCGCCAGCTCCCATTCGCGTCGGAAGGCTCCGTCGCGCTGGTCGATCTCGCCGTAGGTCATCCCCTCCCAGGCGCCATAGTCCATCTCCCGCAGACGCGGGTCGGGCTCGATTCGGGCGGCGGCGTCCAGGATCCCCGCGGTCTCCTGGGCCCGGAACAGCGGGCTGCTGATGACCCGGTCGAAGCGCACGGGCGCCAGGCGGCGCGCCAGGGCTTGCGCCTGCCGACGGCCGGCGTCGCTGATGGAGATGTCGATGTGCTGGCCCAGGTGCTGCTCGGGCTCCGAGCGGTCCGTGAGGCCATGACGCGTGAGGACGAGGGTGAGCATCGGGGCCAGTCTAGGACGGGTCGCTCATGGGAGAATGGTCGCGGAGGTAGCAATCAGACGACCATGAGCGATATGCACGGCACCAACGGCCCAGATCAGCACGGCTCGACCCAGGCGGCGGACGACCACGGCTCCGCGGACGACCACGCAGACGGTCACGGCCACGGCGACCACGCGGGCGAGACGCTCGGCCCGATCGACTGGCGGATGTGGGGCGCGGGCGCGGTCGGCGTGGTCTCGGCACTGATCGTCGTTGCCGGGTTCGTGGCAGCGACGAACTTCTCCTTCGTCGCCTGAGGCCCGGGAGCGGCCTCGAGGCCGGGGACGGCCGGGGACGGCCGGGGAACCCTCTGCCTAGAAGAGCCCGACGATCTCCCCGTCGTCGTCGATATCGATTCGCTCGCCACCGGGCCGGCTGTTGAGGCCGGGCATCGTCCGCATGTCGCCACAGAGCGGGGTGATGAACCCGGCGCCCGCGGACAGCCGGACCTCGCGGATCGGCAGCCGGTAGCCGCTGGGGCGGCCCAGGAGCTTCGCGTCGTGGGAGAGGCTGTACTGGGTCTTGGCCATGCACACGGGCAGGTGGCCGTAGCCCATGTCCTCGTACAGCTTGAGGCTCCTCGTCGCGGCCGGCGTGTAGTCCACGCCGTCCGCACCGTAGACGCGGGTTGCGATCGTCTCGATCTTGTCCTTGAGGGACATCTCGTCCGGGTAGAGCAGCTGGAAGTCCGGGGCGCCCTCTTCCGCAGCCGCCCAGACCGCCCGGGCCAGGTCCTCGGCACCGGCGCCACCGTCGGTGAAGTGGCGGGCGACAACCGCGTCGCGCGCCCCGGCCGCGAGCGAGACGTCCTTGATCGCCTGGATTTCGGCCTCGGTGTCGGTCGGGAAGACGTTGATCGCCACGACGACCGGCACGCCGTACGCGCGGACGTTCTCGATGTGCTTGGCGAGGTTGACGCCACCGCGCCGGACCGCCTCCGGGTTGTCCTCGAGGAGCGCCGGGTCGAGCGGCTTGCCCGCGACGATCTTCCCGACGCCGCCGTTCATCTTGAGCGCGCGGATCGTGGCGACGATGACGGCTGCGTCGCAGGTCAGGCCCGAGGCGCGGCACTTGATGTCGAAGAACTTCTCGGCGCCCATGTCGGCACCGAAGCCTGCCTCGGTGACGACGATGTCGGAGCCCGGGAGCGCGGCGCGATCCGCGAGCACCGAGTTGTTGCCGTGGGCGATGTTGGCGAAGGGGCCGCAATGGACGAAGGCGGGACCGCCTTCGAGCGTCTGCATCAGGTTCGGCTTCAGCGCATCCTTGAGCAGGACCGTCATCGAGCCCGCAACCTTGAGGTCCTCGGCCGTGATCGGGGTGCCGTCCTTCTTCGTGGCCAGGACGATGCGGCCGAGCCGCGCCCGGAGATCCTTGAGGTCAGAGGCGAGGGCCAGGATCGCCATGACCTCGGACGCGACCGTGATCACGAACTGGCCCTGGCGGGGATAGCCGTTGTCCTTGCCGCCGAGCCCGATGACGATTTCCCGCAGGGCGCGGTCGCTGATGTCGAGGACGCGGGGCCAGAGCACGTTGTTGGCGTCGATCCCGAGCGCATTGCCGTGGTGGATGTGGTTGTCGATGAACGCCGCGGCGAGGTTGTGGGCTGCGCCGATGGCGTGGATGTCACCGGTGAGGTGGAGGTTGAAGTCCTCCATCGGGATGACCTGGCTGTAGCCGCCGCCCGCGGCACCGCCCTTGATCCCGAAGACCGGACCGAGGCTGGGCTGGCGAAGGGCGACGGTCGCCTTCTTGCCGATGCGCTGGAGACCCTGGGCGAGGCCGACGGTTGTCGTGCTCTTGCCCTCGCCGAGCGGTGTCGGGCTGATGGCGGTGACGAGCACGTACTTGCCGCGCGGGCGCTCCCGCTCCTGGCGTTCGATCCCCTCGATCGTGACCTTGGCCTTGCTGTTGCCGTACAGCTCGATCTCGTCGTCGCGGTAGCCCAGCTCGTGGGCGATGTCGACGATGGGGCGGGGTGTGACTGATCGAGCGATCTCGAGGTCGGACGGGAACGACATCTAGCGGGCCTCCGGCATGGGTACGGCAAGGGATCGGGCGCCGAGCGGGATTCGGCCAGTCGCCTGGTCACGCGCGGCGCGCACGAGGTGGGTGAGGAGGATGGCGTTGGTCAGGGGGCCGACGCCGCCGGGAACTGGGGTGATCGCAGAAGCCACAGGGCCGGCGGACGCGAACTCGACGTCGCCCACGAGCTTGCCATCGACCACGTTGATGCCGACGTCCACGACCACGGCGCCGGGCTTGAGCATGTCGCCGGTCACGAAATTGGCCCTGCCGATCGCCACGACGACGATGTCGGCGGCCCGGACGACAGAAGGCAGGTCCGCGGTCTTGCTGTGGCATACCGTGACCGTGGCGTTCTCGCGGAGGAGGAGGAGGGCCGCGGGCTTGCCGATCACGTTCGACCGGCCGACGACGACCGCGTGCTTGCCGGCGATCTCGATCCCGGACTGCTTGAGGATCTCGATGCTCGCATGCGCCGTGGCGGGGAGGAAGCCGTCGTAGCCCAGCGACAGCAGGCCCGCATTGAGCGGGTGGATCCCGTCGATGTCGCGCATCGGGTCCAGGACGTCGATGACGGCCCGCAGCCCGATCCCCTTCGGCAGCGGCATCTGGGTGATGATCCCGGCGACCCGGGAGTCCGCCTGCAGCGTGCGGAGCGCCGCGGCGATGTCCGGCTCGCCGGCGTCGGCGGGCAGCTCGACCAGGCGGTCCTCGATGCCGACGAGGCGGCAGCCATCCAGGATCTTGTGGAGGTAGACGGCCGACGGGGCGTCCTTGCCCACGACCACAACGGCCAGGGCAGGCGCGTAACCATGGTCCGCGCGGAAGGCGGCGACGTCCGTGGCAACCTGCTCCCGGATCGCGGTCGCGATCGGGCCGCCCCGCAGGAGGCGGGGTCCAGACTCGGTCATCGAAGGCTCACTCGGTGCCGCGCTCGAGCGGTTCGCGGGGGTCGCCGCTGCGCACGACCCCGCGGGTCTGGCCCGCCAGGCGGTCGATCGCGTCCGCGAGCTCCTCGGTGCGGCGGAAGAGATCACGCTCCATCGACGGGTCCCCGATGGATGGCAGGTTGATGTACACGTTCGCCGCGGCGGAACGGGCGGCCGCGACGGCCATCAGGCTCGCCACCTCGAGGTCCGAGGAGGCGTTCCTGTTGCTGCGCCCGGCGAGCGCCTCGGCGAGGACGGCGACCTCGTAGCAGGCCTCGACCGTCCGGAACGGGGCCGCGGACGCGCCCTTGGCGGCCTCGCGCAGGGCTGCGCCGCGCGCTTCCCGCTCCTCGTCCGTCTCGCGGGGCATCTTCATCACCCTTGCGTAGACGGCGAACGCCGCGGCGTCCTCGTCAGCGAGGGCCAGGAAGCGGTCCGCAAGGGTGCGGGCGGCAGGGCCAGCCTCGGCGATGAGGGCTGCGTGATCCGCGTACTTCGGGCGGCCCTCGGACAGGTTCGCGACCATCGCGACCAGTGCTGCCCCAAGGCTCCCGGCGATCGCGGCGGCACTGCCGCCCCCGGGGACAGGCTCGCCGGAAGCGAGCCGCTCAACAAACGTCGCGACGGTCAGGTCGCGGAAGCGGGCATTTGGTTCCACCCAGCGATTGTAGGGATACGGAATGGTTGCGAGGGGGCCCGAGCGGCCGGATTGTGACGGGCCGTCCAGCCCACCCGACGACGTGGCCCGCGGGGCGAGCGCGCCGGCGCCCGCCCCGCAGCCGACCCCAGGAAGCCGGCGGGGAGGAGCCGCGACTCCCGTCTCTGGTCCCGATCAGGCGGCGGGCGCCAGCTCGTCCAGACCGTCGATCGTCCAGCGCCGCGAACGGTGCTGGTAGGTGAGCGCCACGCGCAGTCCGGGCGTATCCACCTCGAACAGCGTGCGGGGCCCGGTGATGGCCGGGTAGGCGGACCGCTCGTCCCGGACCGCCACGAGGCGGGTCACGGTGAGGTGTTCCTCGCCCCAGGTGATCTCCCGGGGTGTGCCGTTGAACCAGTCGGTGCGGACCTGGACCTTCACGGGTGCGACGCGAACCATCGCCATGGCGGTGTCTCCTTGGACTTGGCGGGTCGTCGTCACCCGGGGGCACTCCGGATGCGAACGTTTGTTCGTTTCGAGGCAGACTAGATCGAACAGGTGTTCGATGTCAAGCGTCCGTGTCGAAATCCTCGGCCGTGTCCGTGACATCTTGGCTGTCACGATCCTCGGGCTCCGGGATGGACCTTCGGAGGCCCTGGCGATGCTCGACCGGCGTCATCGGGTCGCGCTCGAAGGGCGCGGGCAACGAGGCCTTCACGAGGCGCGCACGGGTCACGGCCCGGTCGCCGTACTTGCGCCGGATGCGGTCGAGCGCCTCGGCCGCCTGGTGGCGTCTCGGATCGTCGCCGCCGAACAGGGCCAACTGGTCCCGGTTCCGGAAGTTGGAGGCGGTCACGCCCACCAGCCGGATCCGCTGGCCGTGGAGCTCCTTGTGGAGCAGGCCCAGGGCAGCCTCGTAGATCGGCTCGGTCAGGTCCGCGGCCACCTCGAGGCTCACCTGCCGCGTGAAGGTCGTGAAGCTCGAGTCGCGGAGCTTGAGCGTGATCGTCACCGCCTTGATCCCGGAGGCGCGCAGACGCCAGGCCACCCCGTCGGCCATGCCCAGCAGGGTGCGCTCGATGACCTCGCGATCGGACGTGTCCACGTCGAAGGTGTGCTCGTGCCCGATCGACTTCGCCGGTTCCCCGGTCGCCACCGGGTCCGGGTCCACCCCGCGTGCCCGCCCCACCAGCGAGACCCCGTGCTTGCCGAACCGACGCTCCAGCACCGCCGGATCGAGCGCGGCCAGGTCCCCGATCGTCCGCACCCCGAAGTCCAGGAGCGCGGCTGCAGTCTTCTCGCCCACCCCCCACAGGCGCGCGATCGGCAGTGGGGCCAGGAACGAGGCCTCCTCGCCGGGCGGCACCACGACCAGCCCGTCCGGCTTGCGCAGGTCGGACGCGACCTTTGCGACCAGCTTGGTCGTCGCCACGCCGACCGAGGCCGTCAGGCCAACCTCGTCCCGGACCGCGGCCCTGATCCGGTGCGCGATCGCCTCTCCGTCGCCGAACAGGGCACGCGAGGCGGTGACGTCCAGGAATGCCTCATCGATCGAGATGGGCTGCACCTGCGGCGTGAACCGGCGGAGGATCGCCATGACCTCGCGGCTCGCCTGCTGGTACCTGCGGCCGTCCACGGGGAGGAACACGCCCTGGGGGCAGAGGCGGCCGGCCGTGCGGAGGGGCATCGCGGAGTGAACTCCGAACTTCCGGGCCTCGTAGCTGGCGGCGCTCACCACCCCACGCTGGTTGGGCCCACCGCCGCCGACGATGACGGGCCTGCCCAGGAGCTCTGGCCGGTCGCGCTGCTCCACCGCGGCAAAGAACGCGTCCAGGTCCACGTGGAGGATGGTCCGGGTGCTCACGGCGCATATCATGAACCGACCTTGAGGCCTCCCGAGCGCGACTATCTCCTGCGCTTCCTTCCACTGCTGGTCTACCTCGCACCCTCCTCCAGTCGGGCCGCGGCGCCTTCCGGTTCGTTGCCGGATGGAGCGAGGCAAGGTTCCAGGACGGGCCCCTCGCGATCGCGTTCTTCTACCTGACGAACCTCGGGCTGCCGTTCGTGCTCGCCCTCTGGGCGTTCCTGAGGTTTCTCCCCGAGCGCGCGCTGTCGTGCATGGACCGCGAGCCTGTTCCTCGTGCGAATCTATCTTGACGCGTGAGTTCAATCTAGATGATTCTATCCTATCCCTTTCCCACATCTCCGTTTCCGTTCCTCTTCTATTTCATTAATTATATTTTTTCCTTTTATTTTTTTTATTTTTAAAACCCCATCCCTTTCCTTCTTCCGGGGTCTCCCCGAGCGCGCGCTGCTCGTGGCATGGACCGCGAGCCTGTTCCTCGTGCCGATCTCATCGTGGTGAGCGCCGTCGAGTTCGACATGAACAAGCACTTCCAGATGATGTGGGTCGCCGTGGCCATCGCCGCCGGCTGGCTCATCCGCCGGTGGCCACGACCGATCGTCGCGGCGGTCGTCGCGTTCGCCGCGCTGTCGCCGACCCTGATCGGGATCTGGACAGTGGCCAGCCGGACTGTCGCGATGTCCGACGCCCAGGCGCGTGCGGCCGAGTGGATCGCGTCATCAACCCCGCAGGGATCGGTGTTCGTCATGGATACCTGGACCAACAGCCCCGTGGACGTCGCCGGGCGGCTGGCGGCGGACGTCGTTCGGCCCGTACGTCTCGAACCTCGGCTACAACCCCGACGAGCGGGCCGCCGACGTGCAACGGCTCCCGTGTGACGGGCCGGAAGCCGCGGCGATCGTCATGGAGCGCTACGGAGCGACCCACGTGCTGTCGTCCGGCGGCCTCCTCGAGTGCGAGGGCCGGGAGCCGACCGACCTGCCCGCCAGCCCGAACTTCGAGACGACCTATTCGGCCGATGGCGTGACGATCTGGCGACTGAAGCCATGAGCGCCGCAGTGAAATCGGGCGGGCCGTGCGGGTCGGGCGCGGCCGTTCTGGGGTCGGCCCGCCCGGGAATCGAACTCGCCCGGCTCCGCGAACGGGCCGGGCGCGTCTTCGTGCTGCGAACGGGCGGGCGTTGTGCCCGCGAAACGGTCAGCCCTTGGGCTCGACGATGATCGTGACCTCGGGCGTCATGCCCGCGTGCACCCTGATCGCCACCTTGTAGGTGCCGAGGGACTTGATCGGCGAGTCGAGCTCGATCTTGTGCTTGTCAACCGCGATCCCGCGCCGGCCGAGGGCCTCCGCGATGTCCTGGTTGTTGATGGAGCCGTACAGCTTGCCGCCCTCACCCACCTTGACGCCCATCGTCAGGGTGGTGCTGGCGATCCGGGTCGCGGCGATCTCGGCGTCCGCGCGCTCGCGCTGGCGCTTGTCCTCGCGGCTCGCGATGTCGTGCTGGTACGCGCGATAGGCGCCTCCCGAAGCGGACACGGCGAGCTTCTGCGGGATGAGGAAGTTCTGGGCGTACCCGTCAGCAACCGTCTTCATCTCGCCCGTCTTGCCGAGCTTCGCGACGTCCTTCGTCAGGATGACCTTCACGCGATCGAACCCTCCCTGTTGATCCAGGTCCGGACCCGAGGCCCGAGCCTGCTGTTGTTCAGCGTATCGCCTGCGAACGAGACCAGCTCGGGCGCCTGCTGCATGATGCGCCGGAGTGGCCCCGGCGTGAAGCGCCGGATCCTGGCCACATCCGCGTGGAACGCCCGGCGATCGATCCCCAGGTCCTCCAGCTTCTCGTCCAGCACGAGGTCCGGCACCCCGTCCAGGAACAGGTCCACGGCCAGCACCACCACGACCAGGTCGTCGATGCCCCCCACCAGCGGCAGGTCGTCCGGGACGAGGTCCCGTCCGATGACCAGGTACCCGATGGCCGCCGCGAGCAACGCCTTGCGGCCAACGGGCGTCCGATCGTCGCGGATCAGCTCCCAGAACAGGCGTCCGTAGACCGGCGCCCGGCTCGCGAGCGGCAGGATGAGGGCCAAGCCCAACAGCCGCCTGAGGCCCATCCGCCGGTAGCGGCGTCCCCGTAGCGTGTGCTGCCGGTCGTCCTCGCGGTCAACCCGCGATGCTCGAGCCACCCTGCTCCTCGTGTCGAACCCGGCGACCCGCTGCGGCTGCCGGGGAGGGGGAGTCTATCAGGGGCGCCGGACCATTCCTGATCGCCGCATCGGATCATGGTTGACATCGAACGTCCGTTCGGTATGATGGAAGTGGAAAGGAGGCGCCCGATGACTCGTCACGACGCCGAACGCAAGCGCAAGATCCTGGACGTGATCGCCGCGACCATCCGTGCGCGCGGCTTCCCGCCGTCCGTCCGGGAGATCGCGAAGGCCGTCGGGCTCGCCTCCACGTCTGCCGTCCACCACCACCTCCAGATCCTCGAGAAGGAGGGCTACCTGGAGCGCGGCGTGTCGGACGACGGCACGTCCCAGTCCCGCGCCATCCGCTTCACACCCCATGCCGCCCTGATGCTGGGGCTCGCGTCCGAGTTGACGCCGCAGACCATCCCGGGTGACTCGCACACCCTGCCGATCATCGGGGAGATCGCGGCCGGCGGCCCCATCGAGGCATATCAGGACGCGTCCGAGACGCTCGCCGTGCCGGACATCCTTGCCCCCGCGGGAGATGCCTACGTCCTGCGCGTGCGCGGGGACTCGATGATCGAGGCCCACATCGCGGACGGGGACTTCGTGGTGATCCGCCCGCAGGAGACGGCCAGGGACGGAGACATCGTCGTGGCCCAGGTGGAGGAGAACGCCGTCACGCTCAAGCGATTCTTCCGGGAGAAGGACCAGGTCCGCCTCCAGCCTGCCAACACGGCCTACCCGCCGCAGTTCTACCCCTCGGTCCGGATCCAGGGAAAGCTCATCGGCGTGATCCGGCGCCTGGACTGATCGCCGGCGGATCGGACGGTGCGCACCCGGACACGTGGACCGCACCGAGATCCGTCCACATCTCGTCCACAGTCGCGGCAACTCCGTGGATGAACCGCTGCACGGAAGCCGCATTCGTTGACCCGTACGCCGGGCAGCCCGGCGACCATCTGAGCCTGACCCAAGCCCGTCGGAGTCTTCGCGCCCCGTGATCGATCGCCTGCCGCCGCAATCCATCGAAGCCGAGCAGTCGGTGCTGGGCGCCGTGCTCATCGACCGCGACGCGATGATCGAGATCGCAGAGTTCCTCAAGCCCGAGGACTTCTATCGGCAGGCCCACGGCCGCATCTACGCGGTGATGCTGGACCTGTCCGAACGTCGCGAGCCGATCGACGTCGTGACTGTCTCGGAGGCCCTGGAGCGCTCCGGCGATCTCGAGACGATCGGCGGCCGCGCCTATCTCAGCACGCTGACCAACCAGACCCCAACGGCCGTGCACGCAGCGCAGTACGCCCGGATCGTGGAGCGGAAGTCGCTGCTGCGGAACCTCATCGGGGCGGCGGGCAAGATCGCCGGGATCGGCTACGAGGACCCGGCGGAGGTCCAGGAGGCGATCGACCGGGCGGAGTCCGAGCTGTTCGCCGTCAGCCAGCGGCGCGTCGGGGCCAGCTTCTCGCCCCTGAAGACGCTGCTGCACGACGCGTACGACCGCCTTGACTACCTCCACGCGCACCGCGGCGAGATCAGCGGGATCCGAACGGGGTTCGGTGACCTGGACACGCTGACCACCGGGCTCCAGAAGAGCGACCTCGTGAT
Organism: uncultured Chloroflexia bacterium; assembly: GCA_963770795.1. Taxonomy (GTDB): domain Bacteria; phylum Chloroflexota; class Limnocylindria; order Limnocylindrales; family CSP1-4; genus CAIXZV01. The sequence continues at coordinate 114,981 of CAVYQR010000005.1, read as the reverse complement.
CGTCGCGGCACGCCCGTCCGTGGGCAAGACCAGCCTCGCGCTCAACATCGCGGAACACGCGGCGGTCAAGGATCGCAAGAGCGTCGGCATCTTCAGCCTGGAGATGAGCAAGGAGCAGCTCGTGCTGCGCCTCCTCTCCTCGGTGGCGAACATCGACTCGCAGCGGCTGCGCACCGGCTTCCTGGAGGAGCTGGACTTCGCCCGCATCGCCCCGGCGATGAACGCCCTCTCGGAGGCGCCGATCTACATCGATGACACGCCCAACATCACCACGATGGAGCTCCGGACCAAGGCGCGCCGGCTCCAGGCGGAGGCGGGCGTCGACATGATCATCGTGGACTACCTGCAGCTGATGCAGTCCTCCACCACCACGCGGGATGCGAACCGTGTGCAGGAGGTCTCGGAGATCTCTCGGGGCCTCAAGGCCCTCGCTCGCGAGCTCAAGATCCCCGTGATGGCCCTCAGCCAGCTATCCCGCCAGCCGGAGATGCGCGAGTCGAAGGAGCCCCGGCTCTCGGACCTCCGGGAGTCCGGCAGCATCGAGCAGGATGCGGATCTCGTGATCTTCCTGTGGCGCGAGAAGGAGCGCGGTTCGGACGACCAGGTCACCGACGGCGAGGTCGTGAAGCTCAAGCTCTCCAAGCACCGCAACGGCCCCACCGGCGAGATCGATCTCTGGTTCAAGAAGGCCCAGACGCGCTTCGTGTCCTACGCAGGGGAGCGGTTCGCGGACGTCAACTAGACGCGCGCCGCTACTCGTCCTCGTCCGGCAGCAGCGGCCGCAGGGCCAGCGAGTACAGCGTCCCGTCGGGGGCGCGGACGTACACACCGGCCACGATCCCGCCCTCGAACCCGTCCACGCCGACGGCCGATGCCTCGGCGGGCGTCAGCACCCTCGTTCGCAACTGGAGCGTGTTCGGGTCGGCCGGGAGCGCGAAGTCGGCCGGCGTGAGGCCCGGCCACGGCCACTCGCGAACTTTGACGCCCTGGGCACCCGACGCTTCGTTCAGGACGCCGCGGTAGGCCATCGGCTCATACGGCGCGCTCCCCAGCGAACCGCCCCTGTCGAAGTCCCGCAGTGACTCGGCAAGCTTCATGAACGCGCCCTTGATGGCGGTGTCGGCGTCCGGCTCCCCCACCATCCCGAGGGCGGCCACGGAGACAGTCTTGCTGTCGCCATCCGCGTGGATCTCGAAGATCGTGCTCGGTGCGTCTGCGACGAGCGGGTTCTGGTAGTCCGTTCGAGCCGCGGCGAGGCCACCCTCCGCAAGGGCGAATACGAGCAGATCCTGGATCTGGGCTTCCGAGAGCGTGGCGGTGCGGACCGGGCTGCCCGTGATCACGTCGTCGGCCGAGGGCGTGACTACCGTCGCGTTGCTCACGAACACGACGCGCCCGTCGCCGTACAGCGTGAAGTACGGGACGTGGGCGGCGATCCACTCGACGGGCACGAAACCGCCGGTCTCGTCGGCCCGCAGGATGATCTCGTTGGCCCCGGTCGGGTGGGCAAGCCCTTCCGGAGTGGCCGTGGGCGGTGGCGTAGGGTCGGTACCTGCAGGCCGCGCGGTGCCGGAGCCCGTCGCGGTGCAGGCGGAGAGGCCGATCGCCAGGGTGAGGAGCGCGGCTGAGCGCCGCAGTCGAGTCGACATGGCGTCCGGGACGCGGATCCGGGCCGCCCGGTTCCGTCGCCCCGCGGCCGCGAAGCCTATGCTGGGTGCGACCCAGCCACCAGGAGGAGCCCGAATGGGCGTGATCATCATCCGGGAGATGGTCGGGACAAGCCCCCGATCATGGAGCGACGCCGCTCGGCAGGCCGTGGCGACCGCCTCGAAGACCGTGCGCAACATCCGTACGATCGAGGTGGTGAAGTCCACCGCCAAGATCGACGACGGCGAGATCGTCGAGTACGAAGTCCAGCTCAAGATCGGCTTCGAGTACGAGGGCTGATCCCAGATAAGCCGCGGGTGAGCGGCGCACGGCACCATGCCGCGCATGCCTGCGATCACCCGAGGCTCCGACCGCCACGGAGCCAGATCCAACCACCCTGCGTCAACCCAAGCGGTCGCCGGGCAGCAGCCGCTGCGCGGCGAGGTTGACGCTGGTGATCCCGCGTCCCTATCGTTCGCGCCATCAGACGGCACCGCCACCGGCAGCTGTTCCCGGCCGACCCCGTCGACATCAGGGCACGAGGGGCATGCGCTGGTTGCGGTCGGGCCCGGGATCTCAGGTTCAATGCTCTTCCCCGGACCGATCGGGCGGCTGGGCGTGAACCCGCTCCCGATCCAGCCGGCGAAGATCCATCCGCCGCTGCTCCGCCACGATGTCCTCTCCCGGGAGCGCCTCAACGGCTGGCTGGACGATGCAGCGAACGGGCGCGTGGCGCTGGTCATCGCTGAGGCCGGGTTCGGCAAGACCACGTTCCTTGCGGACTGGGCGCGGCACACCCGACGCGCAACTGCGTGGTACCGCCTGGAGCCGGACGATCGGGACTGGCTCGCGTTCATCAGGCATCTGGTCGCGAGCGGCCGGGAGATCGACCCCGGGTTCGCCCCGGATACGTACGACCTGCTGGCCGCCCTGGGGCCAGGTGGTCCGTCCAGGGATGACCTGATCGCCAGCGTCGCCCAGGAGATGGCCGAACTCGCATCGTCGCTGCCCAACGGCCTGAGCCTCCTGTTCGACGACTACCACTCCGTGGACGGCAGCCCCGAGACCGAGCCCGTCATGAAGGCCCTGGTCGATCGAACCGGACCCGGATTCTCCCTGGTCATCGCGTCCCGGGCGGTGCCATCGCTGGCCCTGGGCAGGCTGCGCGCCCGCGGCGCCCTCTCGCGGATCGACGGCGACGGCCTCTGTTTCGACGTCCCCGAGACGGAGCGCCTCTTCCGGGACGCCTACCACCAGCCCCTGGACGCGGACGTGGTGGTGGACCTGATCGACCGGACGGAAGGCTGGGCGGCGCTCCTGTCGCTGGTCCACACGAGTCTTGATGAAGCGCGGAGCTCAGATGCGCGAGCCCTTGTCGGCCAACTGAGTGCATCTCGGGGTGATATGTATGACTTCCTCGCTGAGGAAGTCATCGGAGGCCTTCCGAGAGGGCTCGAGGAGTTCGTCACTCGGGTCTCGATCCTGACGGCAGTTGCCCCTGAGCGCGCGGCCCTGATCGATCCCGGACCCCCCGCCGACATCGCGAGACTCATTGAACTGGCTGAGCGACTTGGTCTTCTCACGAGACCAGACCGTGATCAACCTCACCGGTTCCATCCACTCGTCCGGGACTTCCTGCGATCACGCCTTGAAGAACAGGTAGGACTCCCGGAGATCAGGACCCGGCATCGGGCGGTTGGCGCGGCCCTCGCCGGCGTCGATTGGGGTGCGGCCGCGTGGCACTTCGCACAGGCGGGCGCCTCGGACGAAGCCGGGCGTGTGATCGATGACGCGATACCAGAAATCATGGCATCGGGTCAATTCGATCTCGCCGTGCCGTACCTAGATGGCTCCGCCGGCGCGACGGATAGGCCTGGAGCGCTCGTTCTCCGGAGCCGTCTCGAGTTCACCAGGGGGAACCTGGAGAGGGCGAGGGCCCTAGCGGAGGCCGCCATCAGCGAAAGCCGTGGAGGGAGTCTCGCAGGAACGAGTTTGCTTAACCTTGCCTCGCTGCTAGGAGTTGCCGGCTCCGAGGAGTCCGCAGTCGAGTTCGCGACGCAGGCGATGACCTGTGAACTCACGCCCGCTCAGCGATTGATTGCCAAGGCCACCATCGCCCTGAGGGATGCTGCAAATGAGGGCGACCTCGAGGCGATCGCAGAGGACTTGCGAATCCTCGCCGCTCAGCAGTCACATGATGGGCATCGCCGACACAGCGGAATCTCCAGCCTCAACCTCGCTGCCGCTCTCCTTTGGATGGGCGATGCTCAAGGCGCGCTTGCAGCAGCCACCCGTGCCGACAGCGACCTCGCGGCATCTGCTGCTACGAGCGTGGAGCGCGTCGCAGCTCTCGCGGCCCGCGCTCGGGCACTTGCCCACTTGGGTCGGGTCGACGAGGCCGAGCGGGTTCTGATCGCTGGCAGCTCACTACCGTCTGCGCTCAGCCGACTTGAGGCGAGTGTCGAGCTGGCTTCGATCCTTGGTGATTTCGGGTCCGCCACGAGTGCCGCTGGTGCTCTTGCCCGCATCGATCCAGACCACCTGATGCCTGGCTTTCGCGCCGTCTGGAGGATGGCACGCGGCCACCTCGCCATTCGGACTGGGGACACCGACCTCATCGCACAGATGTGCAAGGAGCTCTCGGAAGAACCGTGCCGCGACTGTGCCGGAAGACTCCGGACCGAGTTGCTGCGGGCACGATCCGCGATCGCCCTCGGTTCGGACGAGGCTGTTTCGATCGTCCGGGAGCTAGGGAGGATTGCGGATGCCCAGCGCTCACGCGTTGGACGGCAGTGGTCGGACCTGCTCTTGAGCATCACGCGTCCGAGATCCATCCACGAAGAAGTCCTTCGAGTCAGTTCTGACGAGGGCCATTCTCTCTCGATGCTTGCTGAGGAGTTGAGTCGCAACCTTCATCGCATGTCCGATGCAGCTCGGGCCCGTATCGAGACTGAGGCTCTGGTGTTGCCCGAGCGCTGGCGAGGAACACTTCGTCAGGAAGCTCGCGACGGAGGCCCCTCAAGCACCGAGGCTGCTCGCCTCCTTTCAGTCGTGGGATCCTCGGACGACGCCGAACACCTCCGATCCATTAGTTCGACCCGCAAGGCAGTTCGGCCGTACGCAGTCGCAATCACGCGAAGGCTCGCGCCAACTGTCTATCTCGAGGACTTGGGCGCGGTGCGCATCATGCTGGGCGACTCCCAGGTCTCTCGGGTTCTGAGGAGGAAGGTGCTCGGCCTCATGTGCTTCCTCTCATCGCGACAAGGAATGGCCTCGACCCGTGATCAGGCACTTGAGGCGCTCTGGCCCGAACTCGGGCCAGACACGGCTGCCAACTCACTTCACCAGACCATCTACTTCCTCCGTCGCGTCTTTGAGCCTGGATACCGCGAGGGCCTCAGCGCCGGCTACGTGCTCTTCGACGGTGAAGTGGTGAGTCTTAGTTCGAACCTAGTCGACAGCGCGAGCCGCCGATGCTGGGAGACCTTGGGCAAGTACCCCGCCGCGAGCGAGGAGGGGGCAACTCTCCTTCTCCAACTGTATCGAGGTAAGTACGCCCTCGATTTCGCCTACGAAGACTGGGCCTCGTCGTATCGAGAGAACCTGCACGCAGCCGTTCTGGCACGCGTAGAAGCAGCAATGGCCGCAGCTGCCACGTCCGGGAGCACAGATGCTGCAATCCGGCTCGCCCATTCCCTTCTGGCGATCGACCCCGCCGCAGATGCGATTGAGCTTGCGCTGTTGAGGATCTACAAGTCGAACGGAAGGCACGCGGCCGCTGCCGAACAGTACGCACACTACGCGGCAATCGTGCGCGATGAACTGGGCGCAGAGCCCCCGAGTTTCGACGAGGTCTGAGACCGGATCGAATGGTCCAGGCGCGATGTGCAAGACCGGGCCGGTAGGCATAGGTAGGGTTGCGTATTGACCGGTGTAGTCCGCGGTGCATATAGTCCGGCCCTGCACTAGTACTTTCGTACGGTGCACCAAGGAAACGCTTGGACGCGCTGATGCCACCACCTGAAATGGGCACTTAGGGTGGAGGCGGAGCGAGTAGTGCAACCGACCGGCTTTCGAGTCAGGTCGGTTTTCGTGTTCCTAGCGGACACGGAGGCCGCAAGGAGGTACGAGCGTGGCACCGGACACGCGTCCTCAAGGGCTGGTAGTTCAGGATCGCGGAGGATCGACCGATGAAGGATCGCCTCATGCGACTCCTGACGGCCGTCGGCGCATTGCCGCAATGGCGCTCGCCGGAGGTGCGTCGCTAAAGGGCTTCTAGAGAAGCACAGGCCTCAGTACAGAAGTCCTGTTCACCCGATGGGCGGAATGGGCTAGAGTCCCACCGGATGCGATACTGAGGTCCAATGCCGACCGAACTGAAGCTCTACATCATTGGGGTCGTGGCTACGAGCGCCATCGCGCTCATCGCCACGACTCTTCTGATTCCCGTCGCTGCCGATGGATCAGTTCGACTGTCGCGCCGTTCGGGCCCCAGCGTTGGGGTCGGGCTCGCGTTTTGGTGCTTGATCACCCTGGTCGCGTCCGCTCTGCCAGTTCGCATGCCGCGGGGAACGATGGTGGGCGTCTCGATCGCACCGCTGATCGCGGCGACTGTCCTTGGCGGCCCGACCGCCGGCGGCCTGGGTGGCCTTATCGGCACGACCGAGGTGCGCGAGGTGCGCGGCCAGGTTCCCTGGTATGGGACGCTGGCAAACCATGCCGCGATCATGATCCCTGCGATCGCTGCGCGGGTCTGCTCATGGGGGCGCATGGCGGTGTCCCCAGGAGCGCCAAGCAGCATGATCACGTTCATCGCCGCTTTGGTGGGCGCTGCCGGCTTCTTCCTGCATCAACGCAACGCTAACCGCATGGCGGTGCTCCTCTGCACGACCGAGCAGGCATTCCTCACCGTGCTCGTAGGCGATGCCCGGGTCTTCGCCACGAACTTCCTCGCGCTTGGCGCCGCTCGGCTGGCTCATGGCCCAGATGTATGTCGTGGCCTGGTGGGCCGCTCTCCTCTTTGCCGTCCCGCTCTACACCACGCGGCTCGCGTATCACAACTTCATCGAGATGCGGGAGATGTTCACCCAGACCATCACCGCGCTGGCGGGGGCTGTGGACAAGCGGGACCCGTTCACGAGCAAGCACTCGTGGCGCGTCAAGACGATCGCCGGCGATATCGGGCGGGAGATGCGGCTGGGCGAGGCCGATCTCGAGGCGCTCGAGTGGGGTGGCCTGCTCCATGACGTGGGCAAGATCGGGGTGCCGGACAACGTCCTGCTCAAGCAGGAGAAGCTGAACAGGGAAGAGCGGATGCTGATGAACGCGCACCCGGTCCTGGGCGCGCAGATCATCGCGCCGGTCACGCGCCTGTCGCGGGAGCTCCCGATCATCCGCCACCACCACGAGTGGTACAACGGCTCGGGGTACCCGGATCGGCTGATCGGTGATGAGATCCCGCTGCTGGCGCGGATCCTCCACGTGGCGGACGCCTTCGAGGCGATGACCGCGGCCCGGCCGTACCGGATGACGCCGTTGACCGCGGAGCAGGCCCTCGCGGAGCTTCGCAAGTTCGCTGGGGTTCAGTTCGATCCCAAGGTGGTGGACGCATTCGTGAAGACGGACTGGGCCCAGGACGTCGCGGACCCGGGTCGGACGGCGCAGGCCCGACCGATCCCCCTGATCTCGCAGCACGCGAACCGGATCGCCAGCGCCCCTTCCACCCCCGACGCCACCTGAGCGCTCCCGTCTCGAGCCAGGCTCACCGCGGCGGCTGCGCGCCCACGAACCACAGCGGCAACCCCCAGCGGCAAACGCCGCACATGGATCGGGTGCTCGGCCCCACAATCTCGGGATGCTGATCGGCGGTATCACGCTCGGGCTGGTGCTCGGCCTGCTCCTGGGCGGGCGCCTGGAGAACCTGGCCAACATCAGGCTGCGGTTCATGCCGCTCCTGTTCGTGGCGGTGATCCTCCGGTTCGCCACGGAGGCGCTGCTCGGGTTGGGCGTCGAGGTCGTGGACACGCTGCGCGTGCTGCTGCTCGGGGGCGCGTATGGGCTCCTCCTGTTCACCCTCTGGTACAACCGCTCATACCCGGGCCTCGTGCTGGCCTTCATCGGGATCGCGTCCAACACCCTGGTGATCGTCTGGAACGGGGGCTGGATGCCGGTCTGGCAGCCTGCCTACGACGTGTCCGGTCTCGCTGGACCCCTCTACTCCCAGCTCCACTTCCCGATCACCGGCACCGGCGCTGACTTCCTGCTCCACCTGGGCCCGCTGGCAGACGTCATCCCGATCCCCATCCCGCCGGTGCAGAACGTCGCCTCGGTCGGCGACCTGTTCCTGACCGCCGGCCTGGCCTTCTTCCTGTTCGCCACCCTGATGCGCACGCCGGCCGAGACGCAGGCCGCGGTCGATGAGGCGAAGACGGGTCGCTACCTTGGCCTGTCGGGCACGGCCCGCCTGCCGCGGCGCGGCGAGGCAGCGGGGGACGCGGCGAGCCTGGGCGTCCGCCCGGGAACCGGCCTGACGCCCGGCCTCCAGGAGGCTGCGGCCCTCGAACGCCCGCTGATGATGGGCGCCGGCGGCATGGGCATGTCATCGCCATCCCAGACGTCACTCGCGTCGGAGGGAGCCACAGCCGGAGCCGGAGTCGCCGCCGCCACCGCCACCGCGTTCCCCGGTGGCATCGCCATCCCCCGCCCACGCCCTCGCCGGCGGGCGCTCGACCCGCGTGTCCGCCGCCACCCATACGTGCGCCTGGCGCTCAACGGCTCGTTCTCGGCGCTATGGGTGGGCCAGGTGATCAGCCTGTTCGGGGATCGCGTCAACCAGATCGCCCTGGGCGCCTTCGTCTACGAGGTGACGAACTCCCCGTTCGCCGTGGCGCTGACGTTCTTCATGGGGACCATCCCCAACCTGGTCTTCTCGCCGATCGCCGGGGCCTACGTGGACCGCTGGGACAAGAAGCAGGTGCTGGTGATCTCGGACATCCTGCGCGCGGCGCTTGCCCTGCTCGTGCCGGTGGCCGTCCTGATCAACGTCTGGCTGGCGTACCCGCTGGTCTTCCTGATCACGACGGTCTCGATCTTCTTCCGTCCGGCGCGGGTTGCGATCCTGCCGCGCCTGGTCCCGAAACGGGACCTGCTCTCCGCCAACTCCGCGATGTGGGTGGGCGAGACGCTGGCCGACGTCATCAACTACCCGATCGCCGGCCTGTTCGTGGTCTTCCTCGCGGGATCGCTGCCGATCGCGTTCTGGTTCGACGCCGCCACCTACCTGGTCTCGGCCGCGCTGATGGCCTCGATCGCGATGCCGCCGCTTGTCCGACGGATGCGCGGGCCGGGCGCCGCTGAAGGCTCGGAGGGAGCGGAGGATGGCGAGGGCGGGACGGACTCCCCCACTTCGATCCTCGCCGACATGAAGGTGGGCTGGGCATTCCTCCGCCACGAGACCGTCCTGCTGGCGAACACGATCCAGGGCACGGCGGGCCAGTTCGCGGTCGGCATCGTCACGGTGTCCAGCATCATCCTGGCGAGACAGATCACGGGCTCCGACGGCACCGAGTACCGCGCGACCTACGCGTTCATGGAGACGGCGATCGGCCTCGGCAACCTGATGGGCGGCTTCGCCCTGGGCATGGTGGCCACGCGCGTCCGCAAGGGGCGGCTGGTGATCGCGGCGTACACGGCCTTCGGCGTGCTGATCTTCCTGGTGGGCCTGACCGACTCGATCCCGATCATCCTGGGCCTGCTGTTCGGGGTGGGCGTGGCGAACATGGCGTTCGTCATTCCCAGCCAGACGATGTTCCAGGAGCGCACCCCGCCCGAGCTGATGGGGCGCGTGGTCAGCCTCCGGTTCGCCCTCGTGTTCGGCGGTATGTCGGTGGCGATGGCCGTGGGCGGCCTCCTGGTGGGGATCTTCGGGCCGAGCCCGGTGATCGCGGCGGCCGGGCTGCTGTCGATCGTCGCCGGTCTCGCGGGGCTGGGCGTCAAGGCGCTGCGGGAGGCGTGACACGACGAACCGGCCCGAAGCGGGCGGGGCTAGGTACACTGGCGGCCGCGTGAGGCGACGCCTGGAGGCGATGCCCGCGGAGAGGAGATCGATCACCGGATGACCGACAAGGAGCGCGACCCGGAAGCCGTTGGCCCGGAGGGCGCGACGGACGAGACCGAGGCCGCGGACGACGACGCCTCCGACACCAACGAGGCGACTGCCGACGAGACCGCGGGCGAGTCGACCGCCGATGAGGCGGGCGAGGGCGCTGACGACGCGAGCGAAACCACGGACGAGGGCGCGGACGACTGGGCCGCTGCCGTGGGCACCGGCCCTGCCACACCTGCCACGCCCTGCCGCTGTTGCCGCCGGCACGACGGGGAAGCGATCCCGCAACCGCAAGTCCAATACGGCTGCACCGGCCGCTGCGCCGACGATCTCGGAGCAGGCCGTCCGCATCGGCGACCGCGCGTCCGCCTGGTTCGTGATCCTGACGATCGGCGTGTTCGTGGCGATCTTTGCCAGCGCGCTGCTGTTCGGCAAGGGCGGCTTCGTGACTGACCTGCTGGCGACGCCGACGCCGGTCGTGACGCCGGCTCCCGTTGTCACGCCGGCCCCGACGGCCGCACCCACCGCGGCCCCGGCTGCAACGCCTGCGACCGAACCTACCGCAGCCCCCACGGCGGCTCCGTCTGGCAGCCCCGAACCGTCCCCCAGCGACGCCGCCTCGCCGAGTCCGTCGGCGAGCTAGCCATCCGGCAATGGACGAGCCCCGGGCACGCACGAGCGAGGCCCGGGCGCGGATGGTCGCGGACCAGCTCCTCGGCCGCGACATCCGGGACGAGCGGGTCCTGGAGGCCATGGACACCGTCCCGAGGGAGGCGTTCGTGCCGGCCAAGGAACGAGACCTCGCGTACCTCGATGGCCCGCTGGCGATCGGCGCCGGCCAGACGATCAGCCAGCCGTACATGGTGGCCCGCATGGCGGAGCTGCTCCACGTGGCGCGTGGCGACCGGGTCCTGGAGGTTGGCACGGGCTCCGGGTACGCCGCGGCGGTGCTGGCGGAGCTCGGGTGCCGCGTGACGACGATCGAGCGGGAGCCGGGACTCGCCTCGGAGGCGCGCGCTCGCCTGGTGGACCTGGGCTACGCGGACCGCGTGGACGTGCGCACGGGCGACGGGAGCCTGGGCCTGCCCGAGGAGGCGCCGTGGGACGGCATCGTGGTGGCTGCCGCGGCGCCGGAGGTCCCCGACGCCCTGCGCGAGCAGCTGGGTGATGGGCGGCGGCTGGTGATCCCGGTTGGATCGCGCCGCCAGCAGCAGCTCATGGTGGTGGAGCGGCACGGCGCCGAGTGGCAGGAGCACTCGGACGGGGCCTGCGTGTTCGTCCCGCTGATCGGCGGCGGGGGCTGGCAGCGGTGACGCGCGGCCGGTGAGACGTGGCCACAGGCCGGTGAAGGGACCTTTCGGGAGCCGATCGCGCCCGGATATACTCGGCCGGCCATGACCCATGTGTTCGTTGCCCCCCACCCGGACGACGCTGCGCTCTCGTGCGGCGGGCTGATCGCCAGCCTGCGCGAGCTCGGCCAGAACGTCACGATCCTGACGCTCTACTCCGGCTCCGGAGGCGCGGACCAGCTCACGCCGTACCAGCGCGAGGCCCTGGGCTTCGGGTCCAAGGCGGTCTGGCCGGTCAGCGAGGCGTTCAACCGCGCCCACCTGCAGGCCGACTTCCCCGAGGACGCCGCTGCCGCCCCCTGGCAGGCGACGAAGGAGGGCCTGGACGCCACGCAGGGCGAGGCGGACGCCGCCGCCAAGCGGTTCTGGCAGCGATCCTCCTGGTACCGCCGGGCGAGGATCCACAACGAGTCCCTGGCGGGCCAGCCGGTCATCGACGACCTGGCCACGCAGGGCGCTGTGATGACCTCCGAGCGAACCGATGCGGCCGCCGCGGGCGACACCATGGCCGAGCGGCGCCTGGAGGACGAGCGGTTCGCCGCCTTCGCCGAGGTCTCCGTCGTCTGGCTGGACCTGCCTGACGCGGTCTTCCGCGGCTACGAGGGCGACGACCAGCTCCTGGGCACGCCGCGCGCCGACGATCCGGCGCCCGTGGACCTGCTCCGCCGCGAGATCGTGCGCCTGGAGCCGTCCCGCATCTACCTCCCGCTGGGCATCGGCGGGCACGTTGACCACCAGCTGGCCCGCGACGCCGGGATCGCGCTCATGCACGACGCCCAGGCCTGGGTGATGCCCGGTCCGGACTACGCGGACAGGACCGTCTTCTACGAGGACTTCCCCTACGCGTGGTGGGAGGACTTCGGCCGCCTGGGAGACCTGCCGCCGGATGCGCTGGCCGGGCTGCCGGAGGGCGTCTCGCTGACCGCGGACTTCGGGGACGTGGGCGACGTGCTGGAGCGCAAGATCCAGGGGATCCTGCTCTACGCGAGCCAGATCGAGCGGCTGTTCGACGACAAGTCCGCCGCCGCGGCCGCCGTGCGCGCGTATGCGGCGCGAGTGGCGGACATCGGCTCCGTCGCGAGCGGTGCCGCCGAGCGGTACTGGGTCACGACGCCGGCCTGACGGGGTGATCGACTGTCTGCTTCACATCTCCTCGGGCGTCTACCTGACCGGGTCTCGCGCCAGGATCACGCCATCAGCGTCCTCGTAGACCTGCGTCCAGCCGGTCAGGTCCAGACTCGTGCCTGCCGGGAGCGCGAGGAGGTCCGCCTGCCACCGGGCGAGGGCCTCGTCCGCGGCCGGGCCGCCGGCGGCGATCGTGGCGCGGTCCGCCCAAACCTCCGCCGGGAACAGCTCGAAGCGTGAATCGAGGAAGTAGACGGCATCGGGCGCGGCCCACTCCAGGAATGAGGTCCACGTCTGGGCCGCCAGCACACGGGAGCCGGGCGGGGCCAGCCCCCGGAGGGCCCCCGCGATCCCGGACGGAGCGTAGGACAGGATACCGGTACGGCCGGTGATCGGGTCCGCGGGACGCCACCAGGGCAGAGCGGCAACCACCAGCACGCCGAGTAGGACCGCGACGACCGCCGGGAGGCGAGAGGCACGGTGGACGGCCCGGGAACGGGAGGCGGGCCACAGCGCGTCTGGCAGGCCGCCGATCACGAAGACCGCCCCGAACGGCCACCATGCGAGCCCACGGACCGCCCAGACACCGATCGCGAACATCGCCGCCAGGAGCAGCCAGTCCGGCCAGCGCAACGCCTCGCGTCCACGGATGGCCAGCACAAGCGCCGCCGCACCGGATACGTAGAACAGCAGGCCCGGCACGGTGAAGGGGGTTGTGCGCTGCCATTCGGTGGCCTGGCCGGCGATCTCCGGGTTGGCACCGATCCCCGCCGCGTATGCCCAGACCCCGGTTCCGAACGGGTTGACGAGCGTCGCGGCTGTGCCAACCACGAGCAGCGCAAACGAGGAGCGGGCCGGCCGGCCGCGGACGAGGTCGTCCAGCCAGGCGTAGCCCAGGAGGATTGGTGCGAGGACGAATGAGCCGTGGATGTTCGCCCAGGCAATGACCAGGAGCGGCGCCAGCCAGATCGCACGCGAGTTGCGGTGCCGCCGGGCCACAAGGAGCAGCAGCGCCGCGAAGACCGCGATCGCGAACAGCTGCGGCCGTAGCGCCAGCGCGGGCGCCGCGAGCGCGAAGGCCATGAGCCCAAGGACTGACGCCGGCCGCGCTTGGGCGCCGCGCGCCATCGCCGTCGCCACGAGCAGGCCGATCGAGAGCGAGACCAGGGCGGCGCGCAGGACCACCAGCAGCTCCCAACCGCCTGCACGGAACCCGAGCGCCAGGAGCACCTGCGCCAGCCACTGCTGGTCCGTCCATTGCGTCCCGGCCACCGTGAACGTGTACGTGTCCACCGCGGGGATCAGGCCACTCCGGAGGATCTCCTCGCCGGCGCGCACCTGGTACGCGAGGTCCACCGCGGGCAGGGAGACAATGAGCGAGACCAGCGCCGGGAGCCCGACCGCAAGGCACAGCCAGAGACGTTCGAAGGTCATGCGGCGGCGACGGCAGCAGGCCCGGGCGCACCCACCTGAGTTCGTTGCTGCCGCGCGACAAGGCACACGCCGATCACGATCGCGTCCATCGCCACGAAGCACGGGGACGACGACACCACGAGCAGGTGGTTCACGCGAGATCCGTCGCCTCGGGTATGGGCGTCCGGTCCAGGTGTGCCACGAGGCGCTCGGCGAGCTCGATCGAGTAGTTCTGTCCGCGATCATGCGGGTAGACCTGGAACATCGAGGCGGCGAACACGCCCGGCACACCGGTGTCAAAACCGGGGATACGCTGCCGGAATCCCGTGTCCACGATGGGCTGTGCGAACGGCGCGTGGAAGCTCCAGGCCGCGGTCACCCAACTGCACTCGAACGCGGGGTTCAGCGTCCGAAGCAATTCGTCGGCGACCTGCAGCTGCTCCCCGACGGGACGAGCCGGCAGGTCACTCGATGGCTCCCGGTACGCGCCGAGGTAGACCAGGTGGCGGCCTCCATAGTCGCTCGGGGGCAGCATCGCCGTGTGCTCGACGACGGCCAGGAAGGGCCAGGGCCGGTCGGCCGTGCCAATCCAGTAGGTTCCGGTCAGCGGGCGGTCCAGCGCCAGGACGAGACAGTGCGCGTCAAGCGGTGGGCAGGGCCCCTGGCCGGCTCTTGTCTCCGCCAGATCCGCGCTCAGCCGTGCGTTCAGCGCAGGGGGCAGCGTCGAGACGATCCTGTCCACCTCTTCCGCATGCTCACCATTTGCGTCCGACCAGGCAACGGCAAGCGGTCCGCCTTCGCGTGAGATGCGCCGCACCTGGGCTCCGTAGGTGATGGTCCCGCCGGACCGTTCGACGTGCGTCGCGAGTGCGGCATAGAGCTGGTGGAACCCACCGTCGAGGTAGCCGAGCTCGGAGGTGCGGTCGTGGATCCTGGCCCACAGCCAGCCCATCGAGACCTGGTCCCAGGCGGCGCCGAACTTCGCCTTCAGGAGGGGCTCCCACACCTGGCGGTGACCCGTGGCTCCGCACGCGCGCCGCATCCACGCGTCGGCGGTCGAGTCCTCGACGTGGCGGGGGTTCGGCATCGCCTTGATCGTCGCGATCGCCGCGGCCATGCGGACGCGATCGATGGGAGCGAGCCCGCGGAATCGCAGGAGCGAACCCGCCGAGTCCAGCTGGCGGGGCACGCCATCTACCATAACCGTCGAGACGGGCCGATGCCAGCGCAGGCGTTCACCCAGGCCAACTTCCTTGATCAGGGAGACGGCGGAACGATCCGTTCGGAAGATGTGATGGTAGAAGCGCTCCAGCCAGATCCCGGACCCCACCTCGAAGCTCGACGCGAGACCTCCCGGGACGGTGGCCTGCTCCAGCACAAGGACCTTGTGACCCTGCTGGCCGAGACGCAGCGCAACGGTGAGGCCCAGCACCCCGGCGCCGATGACGGCATATCTCATCGCCCCATGCTACGGAAGTCTCCCGGACGAGGAATGGGCAGATCGTCCGGGGGGATGTCCGGCGGCCGTTGCCATCGCCCCTCGCGCGGCTGATCGACCCAGGCCAGACGGTGGGGGCTACGCGGAGCTCTGGTCCGCTGAGGCAGTGGCGAGTCGCGCTGACCGCCCGCCCACGGTTTCCCTGATGAGCGCCGCCGCCCCCGCCACCGCGATCGGGACGAGAGCCACGACGTGGACCACCGCCGCCAGGGCCACGGCCTCCGTCAGCTCGACACCGAGGCCGGCGCCGACGGCCGCCGCTGCGAGATCGTAGGTCCCGACGTAGCCGGGTGCCGCGGGCAGCGCTGTCGCAAGTGCCCCTGCGGCGGCGACGATCACCGCCGTGCCAGGCTGCAGGGGGATCCCGAGCGCGGCTGCCGCCGCCAGATACATCCCGCCCTCGAGTACCCAAACCAGGAGACTCAGTGCGCCGGCGAGCGTGATGACACCCCGGCCCGGGTTCAGGGCACCCGCCAGGAGGTGCCGCCCGAATGTCACGGCGCGCTGGAGCAGGCCGACCGGAGAGGCGGATCGGGCCACGCCCAGGCGCTTTCCGGCGACCGTCAGGATCAGCCCGCCCGCGATCCCGATCACCAGGGTCACCATCGCGACGTTGACGAAGAGCGCCGGCACGGGGGCGAACATCGAGGCAGCCAGTACGAGCACGGCCAGAGCGACCAGGTCGATCAACCGCTCCAGGACGATCGTTCCCAGCACTACGCCGAAGGGGCGGCGGGCGTCGCGGGCAACGATGCCCGCCCGGGCCGCCTCACCCAGCCGTGCGGGAAGCGCCGCATTCCCAAGGTACCCGATGAGGAGGGCTCGAAGGACGAGCCAGAAGGGCAGCTCCGCCCCGTCGTCACCCCGGCCAAGCAGCAGTCGCCAACGCACGGTCCGCACCACGGCCTGGAGGGCAACGAGTCCGACACCCAGCACGAGTGGCCCGGGTTGGGCCTGCCGAATGACCGCGAGTGTCCTGGAGGGATCCACGGCGGCGATGAGGAGCGCGATCGCGACGCAACTGGAGATGATCCCGAGCGCGATCAGGCTTCGCACCCGCAGGCCCGCGGTCAGGCCGAGGACTCCCCCACCAACAACGGCATAGCGCACCGCGCCATCCTACGGATCGGCGGCGTCCCGGATATGGGCCGATCGGGCCATGGCCGCCGTCATCCGGCGGGGGGAAGCGACGGATCCATGCCGAGCCGGGCCCGCAGCTCTCGCCAGGCCTGCCGGAACGCGGCGGTGTCGAACTCCTGCGCCCGGGCGCGAATGGCCTCCGGCGAGAACACGAGGCCGTCGAGCCGCTCGATCGCCTCTGCGAGCGACGCCACCTCCTGCAGGTCGAGGAAGACCCCGGTCCGCCCCTCTCGACCGTCTCGGTCGCGCCACCGGAGCGGAACGCGATGACGGGCTTACCGGCGGCCACCGCCAACTGGGGCAATGCCGAAATCCTCCACGCCGGACACGAGACAGGCGTGGCAGCGGGCGTTCATGGCTCCCGCCAGCAGTGCGCTGCGAACGCGATGGCACGCTGGCGGAGCGCGACTGGGGCGGGTTCGAACGCCGACGTCAGAAGCGATCCCGGAGCAGGATCTGCGGCAGGATCCCGATCACCTGCGCAGCCGGCACCAACCGCCGGTACAGCGAGCCGTAGCGGTCCACGTCGTCGAACCGCTGGGGTATCGGGGGAGCAAAGACGATCCGGGCGACGGGGAGACCCGGTGGGGACCCGCTGGTCAGCCGCAGCCATGTCGAGTACCGCCCGACCAGATCCCCCTCGTCGTGGCGTGCCGCGATCAACCGGCACCAAGCCACGACGGTCCGGTCGAGCGGCGCGTCTTCGGCCAGCTGGTGCAGGGCGGCCTCGGCGCCGGGAAGGCCCTGCCACGCCGCGACCACCTGGTCATAGAGGGCGCGATCGGCGGCCGACAGGGGGGCGAGTTCTGCCGTCGCGCCTGCTGCATCTCCGCCGAACAGCTGCACCGCGAACAGGAGTGGGACGTTGTCCGGATCCACCTGCTGGCGCGCCGCCTCCACGATCGCCGTCCTGGCCGCGTCCAGCTCAGGGTCCGAGGCCCACATGGGATCACCCGCGAGCGTCGGCGCCGCGACGACCGCCGCCGCGTAGTCGCTGATCGCGGCCGTTCGATCCCCAAGCTGCCACCGCAGCCAGCCGGCCGCGACGGCCACCGACACGCGTTGCAGGCCGAGCCGCTCGGCACTCGTCAGCGCTGCACGGGCGCCCGTCACGTCGCCGAGCCGCCAGCGAACGGCGGCCAGGTCGAGCCACGCGAATGGATAGTCGTCCGCGCGCGCGCTCCGCTCGAGGGCGTCGGCCGCGGTGGCGAGATCCCCGGCATTCGCGGCTGCGACGCCGGCCATGAACCAGTAGGAGTTCACCTCGGGGTCGCTGATGGCAGCTTCGAGCGCCGGCCCGACGGCCTCCGCCCAGCGTCCGGCATCCGCCGCGGACACGCCACGGCTCGCGCCCGTTGCGATCGCCTCGATCCGGACCAGGCCCACGGCGATGACGAGGGTGAGCGCGGTCAGCCCCACCATCGACAGCCGAGCCCGGAACCCCGGAGCTCCTCCCCGCAGCAGGAAGCCCGCGGCGGCAGGTGCAGGTTCGGCACCATGATCTGGCGCGGTCGCATCGAGCCACGCCAGCGGGAGCGCTGCTGCCAGGAGCAGCGCTGGGACGTTCATCAGCATGTCCACGAGCTGCTGGCCTGCGAGCACGACGACCGCGAACAGCGTGGCCAGACCGACTCGCCGGCGGCCGTCGTCACCGGAGCGGATCGCGGCCAGGATCAGTGCGATGAGGGAACCGGCGACGACCAGACCGGCAAGGACGCCGACAACCCCGAACTCGGCGAGTGTCTGCAGGTAGATGTTGTGGGCGTGGGGAATGTACTGGTCGGGTTGCATGGCGGTCTCGTGCGAGGCACGCAGCACCTGCCAGACCCCGGGTCCAACGCCCACGACGGGCGACGACTGGAACATCCGTAGGCTCGCCGACGCGAACGCCTCCCGGGCGCCCCCGTCGTTCAGCGTCAGCCGGCCACTGCTGACGACCACACCGCCGACTACCCCGAGGGCGGCGAGACCCAACCCCAGCACCGCGAGTCTCGGGCGCGTGCGCAGGAACGCAGTCGCCCTCGTGCGCGCCGCCGGCACCGCGAGCGCCGCGGCCAGCCCACACGCTCCCAACGCGGCCGCCCCCCCGAGCCAGGCCCCGCGCGATCCCGTGATCAGCGTGGTGACCGCGACCAGAGCCACGAGGGAGGCCGAGGCCACCCACCTGCCGCGCCCGCGGACCGGGCCTGTCGCAAGCACGAACGCGCCCGAGATGAGGACGAATGTCGCGATTGGATTTGGAGACCCCAAGCTCAGATCCGGGCGTTCCGGGCGCAGCGGCGGGATCGTCAGATGCCCCGCGATCGTCCACAATGCCTGCCACGACTGGAACACCTGCAGCAGATACTGGACGCATACGAGGATGCACAGCACGACGGCCAGCCGCTCGAAGTGCGCGCGCATGCGGGGTCGTCGCATGATGATGACCAGAAGCAGGTAGCCCTCGGCCAGCAGGACCGCGTAGCCGAACATCTCGGCGCTGAGCCGGGGTGCCCGCGACGTGATGGTCGAGATCGCGAAGGCGGCGAGCACCGCGAGCAATGCCGGCAGCAGCAGGCTGGAGGGAAGCCAGTCCCGCCGGAACGCCGCCACCAGGAGCCACGGGACGAGCACGGCGACGGCCATCCCGTCGTAGACCACGCGAACCAGCGACACCTCGAGCTTGCCCGACCCACCGGCAACCAGCACGGTGAACAGCGCGCCGGCCGTGGTGGCGAGGACGAGGAAGGCCCTGCCGAGGCCTTGAGCTCGCGTCATGTCTGCAGGCGCCGACCGATCGTCGCCCCGGGGCCGTCGTACACGATCTCGTAGTCGGGGGAGGCGATGAGGGTCGAACGCAGCGCGCTGCAACAGTCCTCCCTGGAGCGCGCCCCGCCCAGCGGGCCCTTCGGCAGGTAGACGTAGTCGTAACCCACCCGGTACCGCCGCGCCCACGACTCGAGCGAAGTGATCGTGTCGGTGGCCTGGTCCCGGAGCGCGTCGGACAGGCTGCGCTGCGACTGCCAGGCTGACGCCCCCGCCCATTCAAAGCCCTGGACCGTGGCGACGCTGTGACGCCTCGAGAGGTAGGGGAACCATTCCGACGTGGCATCCTCGTACCACGTCCGGCCGGTGACGATGACGACGTTGGACGTCGAGGGCATGGAGCTTTCAGCCCAGGCCATGGCAGCCCGGGCGTCCGCGCTGAGGCTTGCCATCGGGCTGAGCAGGTACGGAGCGAGGAACGCCGAGAGCAAGGCGAGCACGAGGGCGCCGCCCAGGGTGGCTGACACGGCTCGCGATCGAAGGACGGCATCGGGCCATCCTGGGGCCGAGGCGAGGTCGCCCCCGACCCGGACCAATCGGGCAACGACGACGTCAAGCAACCCGACTGCCGCGAGAATCGCGAGCGGGATGGAGACGTGGGTGGCTGCGGAGCGGGGGTCCACGATGACCATCGCCAGGACCCAGACGGGCACGAAGTACCTTCTCATGGCGATCAAGTAGATGAACCCGAGAACCGCAAGACCGGCCGTGAGCCCCCAGAGCGGTTCGTCGGTGAGCTGCGCCGACAGCAGGTAGAACGCACTTTGCATCAGGTTGGCGCCTGTGCCGCCCGCCGACAGGAGCGGCGCGATCCCGTGGCGCCCGACCACCAGGAGGAGCCAGGGTGAGGTGATGGCCACGCCGACGGCGGCCGCCGCGATCATCCCTGCCCACGCCCGTCTCCCCCGCGCACGAGCGAGCGTGACCAGCACGAGGCTGAGGGCGGCGAACAGGCCCGCCGCGGGGTGCGTGAGGACGGTCAGGCCCAGGCAGATGCCCGTGCCGAGCCACGCTCGGCCCTGGGTCCTGAGGAAGCGGACTCCCATCCAGACGGTCAGGATCGCGAGCAGGAACCCCGGGGCACGGGTCAACCCGCCCCCCATGACGAGCCATTCGAAGGTGGACGGCACGAGCGCGAAGGCGAACACCGCGATCACCGCATGCACCCTCGTGGGCGCCAGCTCGAGGGCGAGCAGGGCGAACGCCGGGATCGCCGCGATGGACACCGTGAGCGGGATCCATCGGAGCCACTCGACAATCCCGATCGGCAGGACTCGCTCGAGGCCGGCGGTCGCCAGGAAGGCCAGTGGCGGATAGGCGAACGGCGCGTTCAGCCCGTTGTAGCTGATGGTGTCCGGGAGCAGTTGCGGACCGGCGAGGATGGCGTCCACGAACGATGCGAACAGCCCGCCGTCGTTCACGGGAAAGCCCGCGGCCAGGACCGGCGCCGCCCGCGCGATCCCGCCGGCCAGGGTCGCGAGCAGGATCAGCGGCCACGGCGACCACCGCCGTGGGTCATCGGGCTTCGCGGGCACGGGAACGCCGGACGGGTCGGTCACCTCGAGGCTCAGGTTTCGTGTCCTCATCGACGGGTATGGAACAGTGTCACGGACACGGCAGGCATCGCATCGAGTCTAGTTTCGGGCGCCCACGGCGTGCACTCGGTCCGGTTCCGACGCCACGGCAGCGGCGACGTCACCGGGGACATGCACTCGCCTGATGCTACTTGGGCAGGTGCGTCCTGGCATCACCCGAAGGTACCGGGCGCGCAATCCAGTACCGGCCCGCTATCCCGCCGCCGCCACCTCGTGTGGCCGCACCGCGCGGGCCCCCTCGTCGTAGAGCTCCTGCACCGCGTTGACCATCAGCTGGATGCAGAACCGGTCGTGGACCAGGTCGTGGCCGGCGCGGGCCACCATGTCGGCCAGCTGGTGGTTCCGGAGGAGCCGGACGATCGCGCCCGCCAGCGCGGGAGGATCGTGGGGCGGGACCAGGAGGCCCGTGACGCCGTCCTCCACCATCTCCGGGATGCCGCCCACCGCGGACGCCACCACCGGGCGCGAGAGCGCCATCGCCTCCAGGATCGTCAGGCCCTGCGCCTCGCGGTAGGAGGGCAGGACGGCGACGTCGAAGGCGGCGGTGACGGCGGGGATGTCGTCCCGGCGGCCGGTGAAGATGACGTGGCGCTCGATGCCGTGGTCCCGGGCGATCTGGTGGAGCGCGTCCAGGCGGCTCCCCTCGCCCACGATGATCAGGTAGGCCTTGGGGACCTCCGCCAGGACCAGCGGCCATGCCTCCAGCAGCGTCGGGTGGCCCTTCTCCAGCTCCAGGCGGCCCACCACGCCCACGATCGGAGCGTCGGGCTCCATCCCGTACTCGTCGCGGAGCGTGCAGCAGGGCTCCTGGTGGTCGTAGCGCTCCAGGTCCACGCCGTTGTAGATCAGGGAGCGCGGCGCGGCGGTCCGCCCCTCGTCCTCCACCTTCTCGTCGATGGCGCTCGACACCACCACCAGGTGGTCGATGGAGGCCGTGAGCCGTCGCAGCTCCTCCTGGTCCTCGCAGGAGCGGACGCGGGACGAGTGGACCGTGGACATCACCCACGGGCGGCGGTGGCCGGCCTCGCCCAGCGCGATCGCCGCCTTGGTGCCCACGATCTCCGCCCGGTACATGTGGTTGTGGACCACGTCGGCCCGGGTGTCCGCCAGGTAGGCGGCCAGGATGCCGGTGGCGATGGCGTCGTCCGGCTCCTCGATGACCACGGTGTCGATGCCGTGGCGCTGGAGCTTGCGGACCGCGCTGCCGGGCGAGAGCGAGACCACCGACACGTCGTAGAAGACCGGGTCCAGGCGGGCGACGAGGTTGAAGACGTGCTCCTGGGCGCCACCGTTGGTGCCCGTGGCCATCACCTGGACCACGCGGACGCGCTCGCGCCCCGGGACCGGCAGGTGGACCATCGGGGCGACACAGGGATCGTCCCGCAGCGGCGGCGTCATCGCGCTCCCCGTCCGCCTGACCAGCAGGCGCTGGATGGGATGGTCCACCGCGCCCCACTCGTACTTGTAGGGCTCGTCACCGCGGAGGAAGTCCATCCGGGCGATCCCCCGCTCCATCGCCCGCCGCACGTACCGCTCCACCATCACGACGCCCGGCGACAGCTCCCGCGCCTCCGGGTCCACCCCCGCGTTGTAGTAGAGCAGTGCGTCCGGCGTCTCGAACGACACCCCGGCGGCGATGCGGCGTCCGCCCACGGTGAGGAACGCCAGCTTGAGCGGGCCGTCGGCGCCGAACAGCTCGAACAGCCGGGCGAAGAAGGTGCGGCTGTGCTGTCCGCCCTCCGTGTCCGGGAACAGCCCGTCCGCGCCCCAGCGCTTCTGGTGGAGGTGAATGAATGCCGGCAGGTCCACGCTCGGGTCCGCGGAGTCCTCCAGCAGCACGTCGCCGGCAGCCTCCGCCCTGCGGACCTTGCGCCGGATCTCGTGGCGCTCCTTCTTGCCCAGGCCGGCGAAGTAGTCGTCCATCGTGCCGCCGGCGGGCAGCTCCGCCACCGGGCAGACGTCCTCGCGCTCCACGTTGAGCGTCCAGCCCGCAGCCATCTCACGGGCCCCGAAGGCGGCGGCCAGCGCATCGGCTGCCGGGTCCCCGCAGCGCAGGCGGCGCAGGTCCACGACGTCCCACGGGTCCGGGTGCTCCGGGTCCCCCACCGTGCCGCAGTAGGCGGCCAGTGCCTCGGCCACCGCCGGCAGGTCCTCGGGGGCTGCCAGGAGCGTGGCGTAGTCCGCGTGGTACGAGGCGCCGAAGAAGACGGCCTTGGCGTCCGGCGGGACCGGGGTCAGCTCCGCCCCCTCCGTGTGCCGCATCGTCGTGTGCAGCTCCACGTCCCCCGGCTCCACCTCGTGGCGGTGCATCAGCGGGGCGATGGCGACCGGCGCGGCATCGTCCGGCCCGTCCGCCGGGACCAGCACCACGGTCTCCTCGTGGGCGTTGCCGCCGTACCCGTCCCACCAGGCACGGTGGAACGCCCAGTGCGAGAAGGGGGTGGCCCAGGGGTTGGCCGCCGCGAGCGCGTCCCAGGCCGCGGGATCCACCGCGCCGAACGCGCGCCGAACCGCCCGCAGGGAGCGGGTCCCGGCCTCCGGCGACGCCGCGTCACCTTCGGCCAGCGGACAGGGGGGCTCGCCAGTCGTCATCGTGGGGGACACGCTCGCGAGGATAGCACCGGGCGCGGGAACGGTTGCGCGGGCAATCACAGGGCACTGCACCCGGTGGTCCGCCAGCCCGGGACCCGAGCGGTTCGAACAATGGTCACGGGTGCGTCTCCCCTGGAAGCGGTACGCGGACGAGGCGCCCGTTGGCAGGGTCTGGACCGAAGTACAAGCGGTCCTCCTGGAGCGGCAGGTTGGTGCCGGCGTACGCATTGAGCAGGATCGGCAGGACGTTGACGATGGTGATGTCGTCCGGGAAGAGCCCGGGTCGGCCCGGCGTCCGGGCCGAGAAGAAGCTTGCCGATCGCTCCGCCAGTCCGTCGGCTGTGGGCACCAGCTTCTCGATGCCGACCCCCGGACCATGGTCCGACATGAGGATCACCACGGCGTCTGGACGGGCGCGGACGATCTCGCTGGCCGCAGGGGCCAGCAACGTGTCCACGCACATGGTCTGTGCCGCGACACGTCTGGCCTCCCTGGGTGAGGAGCCCGTGCCACCGCCGTCAGTTTCCAGCGCCTCGGCTGGTGCCATCGCACCGCAATCCTCGCGGAACACGTACGGCCAGTGAGGCACCGGAAGATGAACCAGCACGAACTGTGGTCCAGGCGCCGGTGACCAGGCCAGTTCACCTGCCGCATCGAGCTCTCCGTGCGTCCGGGCGCGGACGAATTCAAGCATCGAGGACTCGAAGGCGTCGTGCACGAGGCGCGCGGGGGCCGTGTTGTTGACGACGGCGCTCTCGAACTCGTTCGGCTGGCCGGTGTCGATGAACCTGTGCACGCCGCGGAGGCCGAGCCCCTCGTAGCCGCCAGAGACAACGATGGTCTCGTACCCGGCCCGTTCCAGCAGCGGCAGTGCGCCGGTGCGCTCGATGGCCGTGCGGGCGATCACCTCAGAGGCCGGCCCTGCTAGATCCTGGCCAAGATCCTCCATGTACCGCCCGGTTAGCAGCGAGGCGAGCGAGAACTGCGTGAGCACGTAGTTGGTGTGGCTCGCCTCCGCTGTCTCGAACCCTTCGGCTGCGAGGGCGCCGACAAACGGCGCTGGGTCGTAGCCATAGCGGGTCCGCAGGAAGTCCGGCCGACCGTGCGCATCGGCGATCAGGATGAAGATGTCCGGGAGCGTGTCGCCCGCCGCTGCCGTCAGTATCGCGGACGTCCATGCCGCGTCGGGCGGGATCTCGGGCGACTCCTGCAGGCGCAGCAGGCCCACCCGCCCGACCTCCACCACGAACAGGATGGCCACGAGCACGGTCAGGGTCTCGTGGATGCGGCCCCACGGCAGGCCGCGCCCGCCCCGACGGACCAGCACGCGATCGGCGGCGAGGACTGGAAATGCAGCCAGAAACACGAGCGCCGTGGGCAGGTCGCGGACGGCGATCAGCCCGATCACCAGGAACGCGGCCGTGATGCCAGCTCGCTCCACCCCGAGGAGGCGTACGCAGACTGCCGTCACGGTGAGCGCGATCGCGGCCAAGACGAGCATCGGGCGCAGGGCCGCACCTGGCCCCGCGGCATTGACAGCCATGATCTCGGCAACGAACACACCGGCCAACATCGTCGGATACCAGGGGAACCGGGCAACCGGGGCCAGGCGCCTCACATCTGTCGGCGAAGCAGGTACATCACGCGTGGCGTGCCCTCGACCGGCCGCGTGGCCTCCACGGCCCAGTCGCGCTCGAAAGCCGTCCGGAACCCGCCCTCCGTGTAGTCGGGGAAGATGTCCTCCCGCGTCGCGAGCAGGCGGCTGACCATCGGGTCCTCCTTCGGCACCCACTCGATCAGCAGCTGGTCGCCCAGCCGGGCCAGCGTCGCGGACAGCATCGGGAGCGGCACGTTCCGCCCGATCGCCAGATGGTGGACCAGGGCCAGAGCCATCAGGGTCGCGCCCTCGGCCCGCTCGAACAGCGAGCGGCGCTCGCAGGCGTCCCAGCCCAGGGCAGGGCTGGGGTTTGCCAGGTCCTGGAGCAACGGCAGGATCTTGGTCTCGCAGGAGGCCTGCAGCGCCCGCCAGTGGCGCTCGCTGGCCGCCGGGTCGATGTCCAGCGCGAGGACGCGGTCCGCGACGCCCGCGGCAATGGCGGAGTAGCGCCCGGCGTTGGCGCCCAGGTCCCAGACCGCGCTGGGCCGGGCTGCAGCCAGGAGATCGGCCACGATCACGTCCTTGTGGGCTGCGCTCGCGTCGTCGTAGCTGGAGGCGGTCCCGTAGTCGGCCCACTCGGTGCCGGAAGGGGTCCACGAGAGCCCCTCGATCACGCGCCGCAGGCTGTCCAGCAGCGCCGCCTGGCGGGTGGGGCTCATCGTGCGGGCCGACGCCTTCGCGGCCGACTCCGGGCTGTCGGCGTGTCGTCGCTGCGCCCGCGCATGCAGGTGCACGTGGCTGCCGAGACCGAGCGAGAGCCTCGACCGGCCGGGGAGCAGCGCAGCGGCCAGGTCCAGCGGGATGCCGTCGAGGTGGTCCCGGAGCATGCCGCCCAGGCGGATGTCCCGCCGCGCCATCAGCGCGAGCGGCGCGAGGAAGTGCTCGCAGAACTGCCGGTAGGCAATCCACGGCGCACCCGGCTCTGCGCGCCGGAAGGACAGCGTGTCGATGAACACGGGCCGGCCGCCCAGGAACTGCACGTTGTATGCGCTCGCGTCGCGGAGCGCGAAGCCGGCGGCCATGGCCCGTTCCTGCAGTTGGAGCGTCAGCAGCGCCGCGGCCTTGAGCTGGCCGAAGGTCCACTCGTATGGGTAGGAGATGAACGGGACGCGCTCCGGCCGGATGACGGCCAGCGCACGATCCGGTTCTGCCGCGTGGTCGATCGTAGCGATCTCGTGCGGGACCAGCAGCCCGGCCGACTGCAGCGCAGCGAGCAGGCCCGAGGCCTCGATCGCCGCCCACTCTGCGGCGGCGACCTGGTTCACCTGGCGCAGGAGCACCCCGTCACGGCGATAGATGAAGCCGTACGGGTCCCGCCACGAGCCCGGGTCGGTCTGAAGAGCAGGATCGGTCACCCTGCGGGATCGGTGTCCGTCGGGATGGGCTCCATCGGATCGACGGCCGGCTGGGGCTCGCCGCGCAGCCTGCGGACGACCCTGCCGAGTTGCTGGCGGAAGACGAACGGAGCGGCCACGAGCCCGGCGATCAGGGCCTGGATGATGAGGCTGCCGGAGCCGGCGTCGATGTAGGCGAGAACGGGATCCATGAACATTCCCCGGTGGATGATGGCTGAGTCGTGATGGTGCGCCGAGACACCGAGTGCGTCAAACCTGCCGATGGTCCCATGGGTCGCTCAGAGGTGGTACGCCCAGTACACGCCGCCCAGCCCGATCAGCACGCCCCACAGGATGAGCGTCCAGCCCCACCACGGCGTCTCACCGCGGTGGACGATCCCCATGGCCACCAGCGCCCAGATGAACGGGATGGAGTCCAGGAAGTAGCGGTACCCGTACTGGAGCCAGCCACCGCCGTAGTAGAGCAGCGTCGGGATGAGCACCAGCGCGGCGGCCAGCAGCAGGACCCAGGACCGCGCATCCCGCCAGGGCGCCCGCGCCGCAAGCAGGAGCCCCGGGCTGGTGAACAGCACCGACATGCCCAGGCCGTCCGGGCGGAAGTACGGGAACTCCGCGGTGAACGCCGGCAGCTTGAGAAACAGGTAGTCGACGTTCATCCGCACGTGGGCCAAGGCGAACAGTCCGAGCTTGCGCTGGTTCTCCAGCCACTCCGGCAGCGTGGCCAGAGCGTAGCCGGACTCCAGCGGGGAGCCGAAGCGCGCGAGGTTGTACCAGAAGAAGAACGCCAGGGGCGGCACCAGGCCCACCGCCAGCAGCCCCCATTGGCGCCACGGCAGCACGGCCGAGCCGCTCGCCGATCGAGCGCCCGCGCTCCACCGACGGTGACGCCACCAGGAACCAGAGCGCCACCGCCGGCGTGGCGAACGCCACCGGGGCCCGGGTCAGGAACGCGGCCCCCACCAGGAGCCCCAGCAGCACTGGCCGTCGCCTTCCCGAACAGCTCCGCGATCAGCAGCAGCGTCAGGATCATGGCGACCAGGTGGCCCGTGTGCCACACGCCGCCCCGGGTGGTGACCCACCAGACCTGCGTGGAGAAGCCCAGCAGGAGCACCAGCGCCACCCGCTCCCGGATGCGATCCACGCCGATCCGCCCGGCCGTCCACCAGGCCAGCAGGACCACGGTCGCCGCCAGCCCGGCGTTGATCCCGGACTCCCACTGGTCCGCCGTCACAGGCCCGATCAGCGCCACCAGCGGCGCCAGCACCAGCGCCGGGAACGGGGCGAACGGGACGTACACGTGGCCGTCCCGGTAGATGACGTCGTTGGGACCCAGGGCGGACTCGATCCACACCCGCCCGTGGACGAACGCGTCCGCGAGGTAGAAGAAGTCGCCGCGCCCCGCATCGAACGCGCGATTGGACAGCCAGTAGACGACGAAGGCACCTGCGGCGAGGACGAGGCCGATGACGGCCGACCCGGATGCCTGCCGGGCTGACTTGGAACTCACACGCCTAGCATCGCAGGCATACCGCGAGTTCGTCCGCGGCCGCTAGCGGGCCTGACTAGAGTGCCGCCGCGGATCGGCGTTCGAGAGTGATCCCCCGGCGCGCCAGCGACCTCCCGGCCGCCTCGCGAACATAAGGGAGCACGCCCACCAGCATCGACCAACTGATGATGTAGAACACCGGCAGGGTCATCGTTGCAGCAACGGGGACCGTCCAACGCCAACCGCGCAGGGCTCCAACGGTTACCAGGACGATCGCGAACGGCAGCCGCATCCACAGCGACACGTAGTACGGCGCCACCGCAGGAGCCTGGCCGCTGGTGATCAGGTCGAGATACGAGGGCCACTGGTTCCCGTGGGTGAGCAGCGAGACAGCGACGAGACAAACGGTCGTGGCCGCCACGATCGCAAGAGCCCGCCACTCGCGACGGATCACGAACCACAGGAGACCAACGCCCGGGCTCAGCTTGGTCAACAGCACGAACGCCCAGGCCGCAGGGAACCGGAACCCGATGACCACGGCGAACGCCAGCAGGATCTGGATGTTGCCCGCGTTGATCTCGGACGCCACCGGCACGGTGAAGAGCACGAAGATGGTCAGCGGTCCGGCGAGGTAGACCACGGCCATGAGCAGGATTGCCCGCCAAATGGCCACAAATACCTCGAACGGGAGGAGGCGTCCCCAGGCCACGAGGTACTCGAACACCGGGGAGTAGTTGTAGCCGTTCTTCTCGGCAAGCTCCGGGTGTGGGTAGAGGTGTGCTGGATCCGCAGCCCAGTAGTACCGCACGTCAACGGGCTGGCTGAGCGGCCCGAACGTGTACGTGGCCCACACCCACACGGCCGCCAGGATGCCGATCACCACGAGGGTGTCCCGTGCCACGCGATACCAGTTCACCGTCCTCATGCAGCGACCGCAGCCACGGAGAGCCTGGACTCATCATCAGGGCGGTCCACCAACAGGGCCACAAGAGTCATGGCGAAGACCAATGGATAAATGAGCGGCGGGATGAACCCCACCAGCGCCACGCATGTCGCCAGCGGGATCAGCGCGGCCCAGGCTCGGCCACGGTCCAGCAACCACGCCACTGGGAGCAGCAGCAGCATCGCGTAGTGGTCCCAGAGGATCGGCGATAGGAGCTGCGTCGCCACAACGACCACGAGATAGGAGACGACGGCTGGCCGCCGGAGCGAAGCAAATACCGCGGCGCCTACTACCAGAACCATCGCGGCCCACTGGACCAGCGAGGCCATCTCTCGAGGAACTCCCAGCTGGTAGACCACGGCGCCGGGCGTGAAGCCGTGCGGGGTGGTGATCGGGTCGTTGACTCGCGTGACGATCACCAGGAAGTCGCTCCAGGACGATACGCCGGCGATCAGCATCGAGACGGCCGCGAGCGCCACGAGGACCGCGCCGCCCACGATGACGGCCATCCAGCGGCGCGTCAGCAGCGCCCACACGAGGACAAGCCCCGGCTGGACCTTCATCGCCGCGCCGGCGGCCGCAGAGAGGCCCAGAAGCGCTGGGCGGTCCAGATATCGCCAACCGACGGCAAAGACAAGGAACAGCAGAGGGCCCACCTGGCCGAGCTTGACGTTGTAAAGGAACGGCCACGAGAGCCCGGCCAGCAGCACGACCAGCCAGCGGGTGCGCATCGCCACCGGCATCGCGGCCACGCCGGCCCCGAACGCCACCAGGAGCATCCCGATCCAGGCCCAGGTTGCCGGAGCTGTCGCCAGCACGCCGAACGGCATGGCCAGCAGGAGGAACGTCGGCGGGTAGAAGAAGAGCCCGAAGGGACCAGCGACGAGGTAGGACGTGTCATACGCGGGCTGTCCAGCCAGAAGCCGCGTCGCGGCGTTGTGATACGCGCGGAAGTCGTAGCCCAGCGTGTCCCCGGCCACGGCGAGCGTGGCACCGGTCGTCAGGACCATGACGACGATCGCGAGGACGGGCAGCAGCCGCCAGAGGGCAGCGGCGATGCGAGCCTCGAACGACTCAGGCGGCTGGTTGATCGGTCGTCTCCCGCGGGGCACGCCTGACGTTCCGGTGCAGCAACGGGATCCGGAACAGGTCCCATGCCACGCGCATGGCCAGGCGCAGGCCGGGGTGCATGCGGGAGCCGCGGCGGTCCGCCCACCGGACGGGAACCACGGCGTGCCGGTAGCCGCGCCGCCGGACGAGGTAGATGATCTCGACGTCGAACACGATGCTGGTGACCAGCTGGCGAGCAAAGACGTCGCGCGCAACCTCCCGATGGAAGCCTTTGAACCCGCACTGCGTGTCCTGGATCGCGCCCACCACCCAGACGGAGGCCAGCGCGTGGAAGGCCTTGCCCAGGGTGCGCCGCCAGGGCGGCTGGGACTTGCGCATGTCGGACCCGTCCGGCTGGATGCGGCTGCCATACGCGGCGTCCGCATCGCGGAGGGCCACCACCAGCGGCACCAGCTCGTCAGGAGGCGTGGCCATGTCCGCGTCCGCGAACACGACGAGGTCCCCACCCGCCGCCAGCATTCCGGCCCGGACCGCCGCGCCCTTGCCGCCGTGTGACACCACGAGGAGCTGCAGCTCGCCCGCCGCCACCTCCGCGCGGGCCCGCACCAACTCGGCCGTACCGTCCGTGCTCCCGTCGTCCACGACCAGCACGTGGATGTCCGCCGGCAGCGCCTGCGCACCCGGCCGCCCGTCCCGCCCGAGGTCTCCGCGGCGGTGCAGGTAGCCGAACAGCTCGTCGAGGGCAGGGCCCAGCCGCGCCTCCTCGTTGTAGGCGGGCAGCACGATGGTCAGGGACTGCTCGGGCATACGACGAAGTCTAGGGTGAGGTGGTGCGTCCTGTAACCGGGACTGGAGGATCATCGGGTGGGGTACCGACGGCGCCGGCAACAACCGGCGAGGACCGAATGGGAAGCACTGCGAATTGGGCGCTGCCATCGCTCACGCGCGAATGGCCAGGATGACCCCGCCCTAGGGGGGCTTGATCGAGCGTCAGGGTCGTCAACCACCAGGAGGTCGAAAGGTTCGTCGGGGCCGGAGAAGAAGGTCGTGTCGGCGCTCAGCTCCCCCGGCACCTCGTACAGCTGGGCAAGCAAGCTGGGCATCAGGTTCACGAGCGTCAGGTCCGGATCCAGGCTCACTTGAACACCATCGCTGCGCACTGCGAGGAGCGTCTTGAATCGCAGGCGCATGTCGCCGCCATCGGCACCGATCCACGTGCCGTGGTCGCTGAATACCACGACCACTGCAGGGCGGCCTCGATCCGTCGATGGCCTCGTCGAGCCGGTCGAGCGCCGCGAGCAGCGCCGATCGGTATCCACTACCTGCCCCGCGTAGGCCTTCCCCAGCTCCTCATTCGTCAGGCCGGTGGTGGCAGGTGTCTCGCCGTAGAACGCGTGGAGATCCGAACCCGTCCTGGGTGATCCGTCCGCGTTGTAGACCCACGGCGCATGCGGGCTTGGGATATGGGCGAGCATCAGGGTGGGATGTTCCGTCGCACGCGCCGGCGCGGACGCCAGGGCATCAAATCCACCGTTGATGCGATCCCGGTGTTGGGCACTGGCCCAGTCAGGGGCGGCCAACGTGAGCAACGGGCCGACGATCGAGCGACGCATCATCCAGATCTCGAACTCGTTCAACTGGCCCGTGTCGACGAACCGATCGGCCTCGCGCAAAGCCACGTCCTCGAAGCCGGAGTGGATCGCCTCGATCTCGTAGCCCCGTGCTCGGAGCATCGAAAACGTGGCATTGTCGTTGATGACGCCTCGCACCACGGCGCCGGCAGGGCGATCGTCGACCCCGTTCACGAGAGCAGAGGTCCGTGGGTTGTCCGGCAGGTGGGCCTGGTCGAACATCGATGACAGTGTCTGTGCTGTCAGCGTGTAGTTCGATCGGCTGCGTTCAGAGATGGCAAAGCCGCGCTCCTGGAGCGCGGTCCTGAGCGGTGCGGGATCGATGCCGAAGAGCTCCTCGCCCACGTCCAGGCGGGGGTGACCATCGAGAAGGACGAGATAGATGTCAGGGTCCGAGGGGTTCGACACGGGCTGTGGCCCAGGCTGGAGACCCGTCTCCATGACGACGGCACGAGCCACGAGCCCGAACGTGCCAAGTTGGATCGCCTGGATGCCGATCGCCAGGAGGAAGATCGCCACCAGGCGGCTGGCGGCCATCCCGACCTTGGGCCAGCGGATGGTCTGCCGCGCGGGCGGGAGGACGTGGCGCTCGATTGCGAGGATCACGACGGCAGCGGCAACGACCACAGCCAGCCGGAGGTCTCCGCCGGCAAGGATGCCGAGGATCACGAGCGTCGCGACGATCCCGCCACGGTGCGGATCACCCAGCAGCCGTACCCCAACCCAGGTGACGGCAATGGCGACGATCATGGTCAGGCCCAGCGTCCGAACGGCGGCAAACGGGCTCACGCCGGCTGCTGAAGTGACCAACAGGACGAAGCCGACCGCGAGAGCCAGCGGGTAGAAGGGCAGGCTCGGAGTCCAGGAACCGAGGCTGGAGCGCCGCCTTGCCGGCTCAGTCATCGAGCTCCACCTTTGCGAAGTCCAGCGTGGATTCGCGCTGCGCACACACGGGTTCGTCGCCTGCCGCGAAGGACGTGCCCGAGCCGGCGTTCCGGAGTCCGGGAACGATTGCGACACGAGGACCGCGCTGGCATGGATGCTCCCTAAGTCAAGCGGCCGCCGCAAGGGCTGCCTGCGGGGTCGCCCGGAGGCGCTCATCGTGCCGCATCCGGCGGTACACCTCGTCGCTGATCCGGCGCCGGAGGGCCCGGATGGCCTCCTTCTTGCTGTCGCCAGCCGACGTGCGGTGCTCCACGTAGGCCTGGCCGGCGCCGCCCAGGCGCATCTGAGTGATCGCGATCCGGTGGAGGCCGGCGTTGACCTGGCGGTTGCCCTTGCGCGACAGGCGGTGGCGCACGACGTTGCCGGACCAGACTGGCAGCGGCGCCGACCCGTTGTGGCGGGCGAACGCGGCGGCGGAGGTGAACCGGCCGATGCCAGCGACCTTGCCGACGAGCTTGCCGGCGGTGAGCGGTCCGCACCCCGGCCGCGAGGGGAGCGTGGAGGCGACAGCGCCGACGAGCCTCGTGATTCGCCGTCGATCGTGCCGATCGGCCGCGAGCACCAGCCGATCCCGGGGCGGCATCACGGCGCGAGACCCTGAGCCTGAGGCGCAGGTGGTCGGGTGCGGCGCAGTCTAGGGTGAGGTGGTGCGTCCTGTATCCGGGACTGGAGGACCATTCCTCGGGGTACCGACGGCGCTCGACGAGCTGGCCCGCGAGACACGCGCAGCGTCGAACGCCGCCGCCAGCAGGATGGCGACCGCCACCCACAACAGCGGCCCGAACGCGATGGCCAGGTCCGCGACCAGCACGGCGAGCGCGAGGCGGATCCGCGACGCGGGATGCGCGATCGCAAGGGCAACGCCGACCGGGATCAGCGCGACCGGGTAGTGGTACCAGGTGACCGGGAGCATCACCATCGAGGCCACGATCGCCACGGACAGGCTGGCGAGCGGATCCCGCACCCTCACCGCGGCGATCACGCTGGCGATCACCGCCATCCCGCTGACGCCGACCTGTGCAATGCGGAGCGTGGCGGCATCCAGCGCGAAGGCCTGCCCAAGCATCGACACCGGCCCAAGGTTCCGCGGATCGACGAGGTCGGCACCGGCCCCGGCCCGCAGGACCACGAGGTAGTCCAGCCAGGGCTGGGTTCCCCAGATCGCGAGGCTGACCAGGATGATGCCGGCGCCTGCCGCCGCGGCTACTCCCAGGATGCGCGCCGCCGATCCCCCGCGGCTCGCCGCTGCCCGTGCCGCGACCCACACCAGCAGCGCTGCGGGATGGAGCTTCGCGATCGAGACGATCGCCACCGCGATGCCGCCAGCCACCAGGGTGCGCAGGGACGCCCCGGGCAGCACCGCGAGCACCAGGGCACCGTAGGCCAGCGGGTACCAGACGTCGAGATTGCCGAAGAGCAGCGCCACGGCGAACGGCAGGAAGAGCGGGGCGATGGCGACGGCCCGGAGGGCCCACCGTGATGCATCGTTGCCCGACCTTCGAGCCAGGACACCGGACGCCAGCGCCACGCCCGCCGTCGCGCCGATCCCCCACAGCACCAGGACCACGCCGTCCGCAAGACCGGCGAGCGGGATCATCCCCTGAGCAACCGGAGGCGGGTACGAGTAGAACAGGCCGGTCGCCTCGGGCGAGCCGCCGGCGAGCATCGCCGGGTCGTACGGGCTCTCCCCTGCCAGCACATGCAGCGCCGCCTCAAGCAGCAGCGAGAGGTCGAAGCCGGCCCGCGGCGGATCCTGGTTCCACAGGGTCCACCCGAGGGACGCGACGCCAAACCAGGCGATCAGGCCGGCAACGACCGAGGTGGCCATGCCGTTGCTCAGACGTCGCGTCGGTCTCACGCACGGACTCTACGCGTTCGCGGAGTGTGCCCGCGAGGGATCCAGCGACGGTCCCACTAGCCGATTCGTACCCCTCCGGACGCCCAGCGCCCGGTGCTAGGCTGCACCGGCTGTGCGCATTCCGATCGCCCTGTACCTGCTCGCGCTGGTGGCGCGGATCGTGGCCGTCGTGGGGTTCCCGGACCCTGCCTATCCCGATTCGTTCTACTACGTGGACGTCGCCCGGCGGCTGGCGGCGGGCCAGGGCCTCTCGATCGACGTCGTCTGGATCTTCGCTGAGGTCGGCGGCCGGATCCCGGCGGACCCGATCCTCCCCATCGCGTCCAACGCGCACTGGATGCCGCTGGCGTCCCTGGTCCAGGTGCCGTTCATCTGGCTGCTGGGGCCCACGGCCTTCGCGTCCGCCCTGCCGTTCGCGCTCATCGGCTCCCTTGCCGCCCCGCTGGCCTGGCTCATCGCGCGCGACGCCGGGGCCCCGTCCTTCGTGGGCATCGGCGCCGGGATCCTGACGGCGCTGCCGGCGCTCTCCTTCGTCTACATGGTCCAGCCGGACAACTTCTCGCTCTATCAGCCGCTGGTCGCGGGGGCACTGTTCCTGGCCGGGCGCGGCCTGCGGGGGAGTGCCGCGGTCCTTCGCCCTGGCCGGCCTGCTGGGAGGCATCGCGACGCTCTCGCGCAACGACGGCGTCCTCGTGCTTGCGGTGCTGGGCGCCGCCTTCCTGTGGGACCGGTTGCGCACGTGCGTGTCAGCCCTGGGGTCCCCCGCGCGTCCGGCGCGCGTGCCGCTCGCGGCCGCCCTGGGTGCCGTGGCCCTGTTCGCGGTGGCCGTCGTGCCCTGGTACCTGCGCCAGCTGGCGGTCTTCGGCACGCTCTCGCCATCCACGGCATCCGGGAAGGTGCTGTTCATCCGGGACATCGGCGAGTGGAACAGCATCACCACGCCGGCGACGCTGGACCACCTGCTGGGGATGGGCCTGGGGCCGCTGCTCCTGACCCGCGTGGGCGGCCTCGTGGCCGCCGCCTTCATCTTCAGCGTCCTGGTCGGCGCCCTGGTGCTGATCCCGCCGATGCTGGTGGGCGCGTGGCACCGGCGGCGTGACCCCGCCTTCGGGCCGTACTTCGGGTACGCCGCCCTGCTGTTCGCGTTCAGCGCGCTGGTCTCCGCGGTCCACGTCCCGGGCGGGACCTTCATCCACTCCGCGGTGGCGCTGGCGCCGCACGGCTACGTCCTGGCGCTCTGGGGGATCGTGGTCGCCACGGCCTGGATCGCGCGCCGCCGGACAGCGTGGGACGCCGAGAGGGCCGCCCGGATCTTCGTCGGGGCGGCGGTGGCCTTCGGGGTGCTGGCCGCGGTCGCGGGCGTCGTTCTCGGTCCACGCCGGCTGGGACACCAAGCGCACCCGGATGCAGACCGTTGCGGCGGCGCTGGACGCGGCGGGCGCGCCGGTGGACGGATCGGGTCATGTCGATCGACGCATCCGGCTACCGCTACTGGACGGGCCACCCGGGCGTGGTCCTGGTCAACGATCCGCTGGCCACGGTGGAGGAGGTCGCCCGCGCCTACGACATCCGGTGGCTGGTCCTGGAACGCGCGCGACTCCGTGCCGGCCGCCAGCGAGATCCTGCTGGAGGGCCGGCGGCCGGCCTGGGTCGGCCCGCCAATCCTGGAGTCCACGGACGTCTCCGTCTACCCCGTCTGCACGACGCCGGCGGACACCCGCTGCGCGGCCGCCGTGGTGACCCCGTGAACCGGAGAGTGCCGCATGACCCGCCGCGAGGCCTGGCTGACCGCGCTGGGCATCTTCGCCGTCGCCCTGGTGGTCCGGATCGTCGTGGCCTCGGCCATCGGCTTCCCCAGGCCCGAGGACACGGCGTACTACGTGGGCGTGGCCCGGAACCTGGCCGAGGGCCGGGGCCTGGTCTCCGATGCCCTGTGGAGCTTCGGCACCCCGCCGCTGGAGTTCCCGCGCCCGGCGTTCGAGGTGTGGCTCCCGCTGCCGTCGCTGCTGGCCGCCATCCCGATCGCGCTGTTCGCCGGCCCGGCGCCCATCTCCCTCGAGGCCGCCATGCGCGCCGCCCAGGTGGTCCCGGTCCTGGCCGGGGCGATCCTGTCCGTCCTGGCCTGGCGCCTGGCCGCGGACGTGGCCGCGGAGCGCGGGCTGCCGTCGGGACGGGCACGGACCCTGGCGATCGGGACCGGCCTGACGTCCGCCGTCTACCTGCCGCTGCTCCTCCACGCGGCGCTGCCCGACTCCACGATCCTGTTCGGGGCCCTGGCCGTGGGCGCGTGCCTGCTGATGGCGCGCGTCCTCCGGGACCCGCGCGGTTCCCGGTTCCGGGATCCGCGGCTGCTGGGGATCGGCGTGCTCCTGGGCCTCTGCGCACTCACCCGCAACGAGGCGGCCTGGATGGCCCTGGCCTGGGCGTGGCTGGCCTGGCGGCTGCCGGACCGGCCCCGTGTCGAGCGGGCGCGCCTGATCGGCATCGTCGCCGTGGTCAGCCTGCTGGTGTTCGCACCCTGGGCGATCCGGAACTGGGCCGTGTTCGGCAACCCGCTGCCCGGGCAGGCGATCTCGAACGCCCTCTCCGTCACGGGCTTCGACATCTTTGCCTGGAACGACCCGCCCACCCTGTCCCGCTACCTGGCGGTTGGCCCGGCCCGCCTGCTGGAGATGCGCGTGGAGGGCCTGGGGCACAACATCGGCAACGTCCTGCTGTTCCTGGGGATCCCGGTCTCCGTGATCGGCCTGCTGGCGCTGCCGTGGCAGGCGCGGGACCGGGTGCTGCGTCCGCTGGTCCTGGTGAGCCTCGCCACGTTCCTGGTCACCAGCCTCGTGTTCCCCGTCGCCACCACCTGGGGCACGTTCCTCCACGCGGCAGCCCCGATCCACGTGCTGCTGATCATCTCGGCGCTGGGAGCGCTGGACGCGGGCCTGGCCCGCCTGGGGCGACGGCTGGGCTGGACGCGGCCGGTGGCGTGGCTGGGGGCCTCCTGACCGTGTTCGCGTCCCTCCTGTTCTCCTCCGCGCTGCTCACGGGTTTCACGTCCGGCGCAGGCGCCACGGAGCGCACCTATGCCGTGCTCGCCCGGCAGATGGCGGCGATCGGGGCGCCGCTGGACGGCTCCGCACCCGTGATCCACGACTTCCCGATCTGGCTGGCAGAGACGGCCCGGGTCCCGGTGCTGGCGCTCCCGGATGAGACCCCCGCGGACGTCCTGGACCTGGCCACGGATCCCCGCTTCGGTGCCCGGTGGCTCATCGTGGCCAAGCCCGACCACGGCGCCTGGCCGGCGATCCTTGACGGGTCGGAGCCGATGGCCGACTGCTTCCGCGAGGTCCGGCTGCCCGTACCGGACGACCCGGCGGACGCGAAGGCCATCGAGGGTGTCCGTGTCTTCCGCATCGGCTGCGACGGCCTGGCCACCGGACCCGTGCCGGCGAGCGCGGTGCCGCGCTCGCCGTAGCCGCAGCACAGATACACTCCGCCTCGATGGATGGTCCCCGAAACGACACAGCGAACACCCGGTTCGATCAGCTGCATGCCGAGGCGGCGGAGGCACTGACCTACGCCGCGAACATGCTCCGCGCCGCGCGGGACCGCTACCGGGCACGCGTACCTGGAGGACCTCGCCCGCTGGGAGGCCCTCGTGGACGACCTCGGCGCGCTTGAACGCGGGGACGACGGACGCCAGGGCCCGGCCGACCCTTCCAGCGACGGGATGGCGGCCACGGCAGCGGAGTCCGGCGCGGCAGACCTGCAGCTGCGCATGGTCCGGGGCGAGGTGGACCGCACCCGGGAGGACCTGGCCGGCCACGAGGGCGAGCTGAGCCGCCTGGAGCTCGCGATCCGCAACCTCGAGAGCACGTGGCTGTTCCTGGAGCGCGGTGACGCCTCGCTGATCACGGATCCGGCCCTGCCGTCCATGCCCTCGGAGCTCCAGATGCGGATCGTGGAGGCCCAGGAGGCCGAACGGACGCGCCTGGCCCAGGAGGTCCACGACGGGCCTGCCCAGGCGCTCTCGAGCGCGATCTTCCAGGTGGAGTTCATCGAGCGGATCTTCGACACGGACAGGCCGCTGGCCCGCCAGGAGCTCCGGTTCCTGAGGGATCTGCTCCGCCGGGATCTGGGCGACGTGCGCAGCTTCATCGGGCAGCTTCGCCCGCCCGTGCTGGTGGAGCTGGGCCTGGACGGGTCCATCATGGACACGGTGGCCACGCAGGCCTCACTCTCTGGGCTACACATCGCGGCCGACCTGACGGCGCCCGCCGCCAGCCTGACGGAGCCCGCCCAGACGGTCGTGCTGCGCGTGGTGCAGGAAGCGCTCCAGAATGTGCGCAAGCACGCGGCTGCCGCGAACGTGGTGGTCACGACGGGGCTGGACGATGGACAATGGGTGCTGGAGGTCCGGGACGATGGTCGCGGCTTCGACATCGGGGCGGTGGCGGCCCGCGGCCGCCGCAACTTCGGCCTCGAGTTCATGCGGGAGCGGGCCGAGCTGATCGGTGCGCGGTTCGAAGTGCGATCGCGGACGGAGGCCGGCACGGTGGTCCGGCTGGCAATCCCGGTGACGCGAAAGGAGAGCGGATGACCGAGTACGAGGGGCCTGAGCGCCGTCGATCCGGCCAGGACCGGCGGACCGCCTATGAGCAGGTGAAGATCCTGATCGTGGACGACCACGCGCTGTTCCGCGTGGGCATCCGCCAGATCCTGGAGCGGGAGCCCGATTTCGAGGTCGTCGCCGAGGCGGACGACGTGCGGAGCGCGCTCGACGCCGCGTTTGCCACCAACCCGGACATCATCCTGATGGACCTCTCGCTGCCCGCGCCCGGCGGCATCGAGACCACGCAGCGGGTCAAGCGGGAGCTCCCCGCGGCCGCCATCGTGGTCCTGGCCCAGGAAGAGGACGAGGACGCCCTGTTCGAATCCATCAAGGCCGGGGCAGCCGCGTTCATTCTCAAGGACGTCGCGCCCGAGGACCTGGTGATGATCGTCCGCCGCGTGGTGGCGGGCGAGTACCTCATCAACGACAAGGTCTTCAGCAAGCCGGCCGTCGCCTCCCGCGTGCTCAAGGAGTTCCGGGAGCTGGCGGTCTATGGCCAGGAGGCCGCCCCCATCTTCGCGCCGCTCTCGCCGCGCGAGGTGGAGATCCTGGACAACATCGCCCAGGGCATGACCAACAAGCAGGTCGCCTACGCGCTGTCGATCAGCGAGCAGACGGTCAAGAACCACATGAGCTCCATCCTGCGCAAGCTCTCCGTCAACGACCGGACCCAGGCCGTGGTGTACGCGATGCGCCAGGGCTGGATCCGGATGCCGGAGGACTGATCCGCTCACCGCGTCCCGGGGGGATCCCCGCCCTATGACCACGCCCGAAACAGCGCCCGACGCCCCGCGGTCCGCCCTCGTGGCCCAGTTGCACGCGGACCTGGCCACGCTCGACCGCGAGCTGGCCGAGATCGACATGCTCGTCGGGCAGGCCAGGACGGAGTCCGCCCGGCACGAGCAGAGGCGGGCGCAGGCCGCCGAGCGGATCGGGGCGGGCATGCCGGCCAAGGCGGCCGATTCGGGGGAAGCCTCGGACGCCTGGGCGAGCCTGGTGACGATGACCCGGCGCGCCGTGCTGATGGAGGCGCAGGTCGACCTGCTGGACGGCAAGCGGAAGGCCGTGGCGCGTCACCGGGCTGCGATCGCGGACGTGCTGGCGGCGATCGAGACGCTGCCGGTGAAGCCCGCGGCGGACCTGGCGGCGGACGGCGAGCAGGCCATGTCCCCGTCGCTCTCGCGGGTGGTCCTCACGGCCCAGGAGGACCTCCGTCGAGACATCGCTCGCGCGATGCACGACGGGCCGGCGCAGTCGCTCACCA
Source organism: uncultured Chloroflexia bacterium (assembly GCA_963770795.1). GTDB lineage: Bacteria > Chloroflexota > Limnocylindria > Limnocylindrales > CSP1-4 > CAIXZV01. Next base: position 74,900 of record CAVYQR010000005.1, on the reverse strand, counting down.
ACATCGTGCTCCAGGTCCAGATCGTGGAGCGGTTCCTGGAGCGGGATCCGTCACACGCCAGGGACGAGCTGCAACTGCTGGTGTCGATGGTCCAGCAGACCCTGGACGCCACCAAGAGCTTCATCTTCGACGTCCGGCCGATGGTGCTGGACGACCTGGGCCTCGTTCCCACCCTCCGGCGCGCCGCCCGGGACCGCGGGCAGCGGGCGCACGTCCCCGTGGAGTTCGAGTCGATGGGCCAGGACCGGCGCCTGTCCATGGAGGTGGAGAGCGCGGTCTTCCGGATCCTGGACGAGGCGCTGGCCGCCTACCTGTCGCTCACCCAGGAGCGGATCCTCCTGCGCCTGGACTGGACCGACACGCTGGAGGCGCGCCTCACCGCGCATCGCGCGCCCGTGGGCCCCACGGGTGACGCGCTGCCGGCCGTGCCGACCGGCGATGTCCCGGATGCCATCAAGCAGATGATCCAGGACCGCCACGACGCACGCGCGGTCGCGGACGCCGCAGCCGTGGAGGCAGCCGTCATCGTGCTGCCGGCTCCCGTGCGCCGCGACATCGGCGAGCGTGCCCGATCCATCGGGGCGACGGTCGAGGTGCCGGCGAGCGGTGGCGAGGTCCGGGTGGTGGTCCCCCTGCCGCCGGCGGAGGCAGGCGGGCACCGGGGCATGACGGAGCGGTCCGGGACCGGCGAGCCGGGACCCGGGATCCTGGAGACGTCCCTCGTGCTGGGGCTGGCGGTGCTGCTGGCGGTCGCGATCCTCGTGTTCTTCGGCGGGCCCTTCGCAGACCTGATGGGGGTGGTCGTGGACGCCGCCCATGGCGGACGCTGAGCCCGGGCGAACCGGTCCCGGGGGAACAGGACCATCGTCCCATTGGCGGTGGCGAGGGAAGCCTCTACTTTTCAGGTCGGCCCCCTTGCATCCTGGGCCGCGGCATCATCTCGGGAGGTTTCGTCCATGGCCCTCATCAACGCGCTGCTCGCCTCGTTCCGCACGGACGAGGAGGGCCAGGGTCTCGCGGAGTACGCGCTGATCCTCGCGCTCATCGCCATCGTCGCGATCGTCGCCCTGATCTTCCTGGGCAGCCAGGTCTCGACCATCCTGTCGGACGTCGGCAACAGCATCTAGCCGCTCGTCTCCAGCGAGGAAGGCCGCCGGCTCGTCCGGCGGCCTTCGTGCGTCCGGGCAACGGATTTCCCGGGTCCTGGCGGCCGGCTCCACGCTGGCGGATGACCGCTGTACCACGCAGGTGAGGTCCTGTGGAGTTGACACCCGGGGACCCGGGTCATACCGTCCGTGTCGCCGCCTGTCACACGGCGGACATCCCACGGAAAGGAGGTAGCACCCACATGACGCTCATCAACGCACTCATCTCGCGCTTTTCCGAGCGAGGAGGAGGGCCAGGGTCTCGCGGAGTACGCGCTGATCCTCGCGCTCATCGCCATCGTCGCCATCGTCGCCCTGATCTTCCTGGGCGGCCAGGTCTCGACCATCCTGTCGGACGTCGGCAACAGCATCTAGCTTCGACTCCGTCAAGCCCACTGACGCCGGCTGCCGCTCCTGGCAGCCGGCGTCGTCTTCTCCGGCGGTTCCCCGGCGCACCGGGGCGGACCATCGGATGGCTTGCACAATAGCGGGCCAGGCGCTACCGTAGGCAGACGTCCGGGGGCGGTACGCAGGTATTCGCGGATCGCTGCGTCACGCAACCCGGACCGGGCAGCTAGCCCGAGAAGGAGGTGATCGCAGCCGTGCTGACCATATTCACGACCTTGGCTGGTTCGATCATCCGTCACGACGACGAGGACGGTCAGGGACTCGCGGAGTACGCACTCATCCTGGCGCTCATCGCCATCGTCGCCATCGTCGCCCTGATCTTCCTGGGCAGCCAGATCAGCGACAAGCTCAGCGCCGTCGGGAACTCGCATCTAGCGGCGTCCCGCACTCATTGGAAGCCCGCCGGGTTCGCCCGGCGGGCTTTCCATTCCCGGGGCCTGTCGGCGTGTTGGCGGTCGCCGACCGGCCCTTGCAGGGCACCTTACGATGAACAGCGCATCCGACCATTTCCTCCCAAGGGTCCTAGCCCTATTGGTGGGTTCTCGCGGCGATTTCGCGGTGCTAGAGTGTTGCCACCTGTCACACGGCTCGGGGAGATAGATCTTTGAAACGCTCGAATCGGTTGGTCCTGCTCGTCGGGATCTTCCTCGCCATCGTTGCCTTCGTCCTCGTCGTCATGACGCTGCAAGGCGGTGCATCCACCACCAGCAACCAGGACGATCCCGGCCTCAGGGAGGTCAACGTCGTCATCGCGGCGAAGGACATCCCGCTCGGCGCGAAGCTCACGTCGGACTCGGTGACGACCAAGGTCTTCAAGGTCGCCGACAAGCCCGACGACAGCTACACCGACCCGGCGCAGGTCGTCGGCCAGACGGCGCGCCAGCCCGTCACCAACGGCCAGCTCATCACGAGCGCGATCCTCTACGGGACCGGCGGCAGCATCGACACCATCTCGGTGCCGGCCGGCAAGGTCGCCATCGCGGTCCAGGTGGACCAGGTGTCCGGCGTGGGCACCCTGACCAAGGCGGGCGACTACGTGGACATGGTCGTGGCGCTCACCGGCGACAAGTTCCCGGTGGTGACCATCAACCCGATCGACCAGTCCATCACCGTCGTGCAGGGCATCAACACCACCAGCGTCAAGCTGCTGCTCCAGGGTCTCCAGGTGATCGGCACCCTGTCTGCCGCCGCCGCCGGCGGACACCGGCAACAACGCCGACACGACCACGGGCACGGAGACGTCGCTCAACGGCCAGCAGCAGATCGTGATCCTCGCGGTCGATGCCCAGCAGGCCGAGATCATCAAGTACGCCGAGCTTGATGGCAGCATCTCGCTGCTGCTCCGCAGCGCGGACGACTTCCGCGACCCGGTGACCGGCGAGCCGCTTGATCCGGCGCTGATCGTGCCGGCCGAAACGACGGGCGTCACGCTCCGGTCCCTCGTGGACGCCAACGGCGTGCTGGTGCCGGAGCTGGTCGAGGCGATCCTCCCCGCGCAGCCGTCGACGGCGCCGTAGACCCGCGCGGGCCGGTCGCCCGCCGGCCGTGTGACCCGGGACGGGCCGGTTGATCCCGGCCCATCCCGCTCGCATCTCCACCGCCAGCCAATGACACCCACCCGGGCCGCGAGGGAAGAACCACCCCAGATGGCAGACCAGATCCGCGTTCTCATCGTCGACGACATCCCGGAGACCCGCGATCACCTCTCCAAGCTGCTCGGCTTCGAGACGGACATCGAGGTCGTGGGATCGGCGGCGTCTGGGCGCGAGGCGATCGAGATGGCCAGGGGGCTGACGCCCGACGTCATCCTCATGGACATCAACATGCCGGACATGGACGGCATCACCGCCACGGAGCACCTGGCGGCCGAGGTCCCGACCGCGGCCGTCGTGATGATGTCCGTACAGGGCGAGGCGGACTACCTCCGCCGCTCCATGCTGGCCGGCGCGCGCGAGTTCCTGGTCAAGCCCTTCTCCTCCGACGAGCTGACGTCATCCATCCGGCATGTCTACACCCGGGAGCGCGACAAGATCTCCCGGATCGCCCTCCAGCCCGCCGCTGCCGGCGCCCCGGCGGCCACCGGTGCGCCGGCCGCCACGGCCGCCTCCCCGCAGGCCCGCCAGGACGACGCGTCCGGCCGGGTCGTGGCGGTGTTCGGTCCCAAGGGCGGCGTGGGCAGGACCACCCTCGCCGTCAACCTGGCCGTCGCCGCGGCAACCGAGCTGGGCCAGCGCACATGTCTCGTGGACGCCTCGTTCCAGTTCGGGGACGTGGGCGTCCTGCTCAACCTCAACCCCAAGAACAAGTCCATCGCGGACCTCATCCCGGAGCTGGAGAGCGGCGAGCCCGAGTCGCTGGATACGTTCCTCATCAGCCACTCCGCCGGGATCCGGGTGCTCCTTGCCCCGCCGTCACCGGAGATGGCCGAGCTCATCACTCCGCAGGGCGCCAAGCGCATGATCGAGACACTGCGCCTGTCCCACGACCTGGTGGTCGTGGACTGCATGTCGTCGTTCAACGACACCACCCTGGCCATCCTGGACCTGGCCGACACCGTCCTCACGATGCTGTCGCTCGAGATCACGTCGATCAAGAACATCCGCCTCTTCCTGGAGGTGGCCGAGCAGCTCGGGTATGGGCCGGACAAGATCCGACTGGTCCTGAACCGTGCCGACTCGTCGCTGGGCATCCGCGTCGCCGACGTGGAGCACTCGATCGGGCGGCGCGTGGATCACACGATCGTCTCGGACGGTCGGAGCGTCGTGTACGCCCTCAACCGGGGAGTACCGTTCTTCCTGTCAAACCGCGAGGCGCAGGTGTCCCAGGACGTCCTGCGGCTCGCGTCCGCTGTGGTGGGTTCCCGCCCCGCGGAGGCCGGCGAGCCGGCCAAGAAGTCCGCGCAGAAGAAGTCGCTGTTCGCATGGCGATGACGAGGCAGCGAGAGCAAGGGCCGTACACGGCCAAAGGGGTGTAGACGATGTCCCTCCTCAAGCGCATCGAGAGCGCCCGTCCCGGCGCCGGGACAGGACCCGAAGGCGGCTCCAATGTCCCCGCGACCGCGCCGGGAGGCTTCGGCGGTCAGCCGCCCGCCTCCCTGGGCGGCGGCCGGCTGACGTCCCAGGCCCCGGTCCGGGAATCGTTCCGGGACGTGAAGTTCCGGATCCAGAACCGCGTCATCCAGGACCTGGACCCGAAGCTGGACCTGTCCAACCAGGTGGAGGTGCGCCGGCAGATCGAGGAGATCTTCGGCAAGGTCATCGACGAGGAGGGGCTCGCCCTCACCCGCGCGGAGCGGGTGCGGATGCTCGAGCAGATCACCGACGAGATCATCGGCCTCGGCCCGCTGGAGCCCCTGCTCCGTGACGAGAGCATCTCCGAGGTCATGGTCAACGGCCCGCGCCAGGTCTACATCGAGCGCTCGGGCATGCTCGAGCTGACGAACGTGGTGTTCCAGAACGACGACCACGTGATGCGCATCATCGATCGGATCATCGCCCCGATCGGTCGCCGCGTGGACGAGTCATCGCCGATGGTGGACGCCCGCCTCACGGACGGGTCACGCGTGAACGCGATCATCCCGCCGCTGTCGCTGGTCGGCCCCGTGGTCACCATCCGGAAGTTCTCGGCCAGCCCCCTCACCGTGGACGACATGGTCCGGTTCGGAACCGCCACCCCGGAGATGTTCGAGTTCCTGCGCGCCTCGGTGGAAGCCCGCCTCAATGTCTTCGTGTCCGGCGGCACCGGCTCCGGCAAGACGACCACGCTCAACGTCCTCTCCTCGTTCATCCCGAACGACGAGCGCATCGTCACGATCGAGGACGCGGCCGAGCTCCAGCTCCGCCAGGAGCACGTGGTGACGCTCGAGTCCCGCCCGCCCAACATCGAGGGCAAGGGAGCGATCGCGATCCGAGAGCTCGTCCGGAACGCCCTGCGGATGCGGCCCGACCGGATCATCGTCGGCGAGTGCCGGTCCGGCGAGGCGCTGGACATGCTGCAGGCCATGAACACGGGCCACGACGGCTCGATGTCCACCGGCCACGCCAACAGCCCGCGCGACATGCTGTCCCGTCTCGAGACGATGGTGCTGATGGCGGGCGTGGACCTGCCGGTGCGCGCCATCCGGGAGCAGATCGCGTCCGCGGTGGACCTCATCGTCCACCAGGCCCGCCTCAAGGACGGGACCCGCCGGATCACGAACATCACCGAGGTCCAGGGCATGGAGGGTGACGTCATCGTGATGCAGGACGTGTTCGTGTTCGAGCAGACCGGCGTGGTCGAGGGCAAGATCCAGGGTCACCTGAAGCCGACCGGCATCCGGCCCAAGTTCGTTGAGAAGTTCGAGGTCCAGGGCATCCACCTGCCGCCGGGCCTGTTCGGCTTCGGCTACTAGGAAGGCTGGGGAGCCCGCCGTGGACACCATGACGTTCGCCATCGCCGGCGTTGCCGCCCTCGCGATCCTCCTGATCGCAGTCGGGATCGCCATATCCGGCGGCGGTTCCGACGTGAACGCCCGCCTCGAGCGATACGCGTCGGGCAAGCCCGAGAAGGTGGCAGCAGCGGCGGACGGCAAGGGCGGCATCGGCGCGGCCATGTCCTCCAGCGCCGCCCTGACGCAGCTCAACAAGGTCGTCGAGCAGCGTGACTTCGGCGCCAACCTGGCGCGCGAGATCGCGCGAGCGGACCTGCGCCTCAAGCCCAGCGAGTACCTGATGATCTGGGCGGCGTCGACGGTCGGTGTGCCGATCCTGATGTTCGTCGCTTCTCCTTTGCGCTGCCGGCGCTCGGCAACCCGGCCCTCCTCCTGGTGGGACTCCTGATCGGGTTCATGCTGCCGCGGTTCTGGCTGGGCCGGCGCAAGAACGGGCGCCTGGGGACCTTCAACAAGCAGCTGCCGGACACGATCACCCTGATCGCCAACGCCCTGCGGGCGGGATCCTCGTTCCTCCAGGCCATCGAGCTGGTGGTCCGCGAGTCCCGGCCCCCGATCTCCACGGAGTTCGGGCGGGTGATCCGCGAGGTCAACCTTGGCCTGTCGTTCGACGTGGCCCTGGAGAACATGGTCCGGCGCGTGCGGTCCGAGGACCTGGAGCTGATGGCCACGGCCATCTCGATCCAGCACAACGTCGGTGGCAACCTCGCCGAGATCCTTGACTCCATCGCGTACACGATCCGGGAGCGCGTCCGCATCCAGGGCGAGATCCGGACCCTCACGGCGCAGCAGAGGCTGTCGGGCTACGTGGTCGGCTTCCTGCCGATCGGGCTGGCCGGCTTCCTGTTCATCGCCGCACCCGACTTCATGACGCCGATGTTCGACGATCGGATCCAGCTCATCGGGCTCCCCGGTGGGGTCGATCATCCTGCTGCTCGGCGGCTTCGCGATGTTCATGGGGTTCATGTTCATCCGCCGCATCGTCGACATCGAGGTCTAGCCCATGGAGCCCTTGCCCCTGATCGTGGCGGCGCTCGCCGCCGGTGCCATCCTCCTGATCTTCATCGGCCTCGCCGGCCGCCCGACGGTCGATCCGGTCCAGGCCCGCCTGACCCAGCTGGGAACCGTCCAGGCGGCAAGCCTGGAGGAGCTGGAGCTGCAGCAGCCGCTCTTCGAGCGGACGATCCGCCCGCTGGTGAGCCGGTTGTCCGGGTCGGTCGCGCGGGTCACCAGCACGAACTTCTCCCAGCAGACCGAGAAGCGGCTGGCGCTGGCGGGCAACCCCGGTGACCTGCGCACGGCCGACTGGCTGGGCATCAAGGCCGTGGGCGCGATCGTCGGCGCGGGCATCTTCGTGCTGCTGTTCGTGTTCCCGGCCGCCATCAAGGTGCCGTTCCCGGTCAACCTCGCGATGATCGCGGTCGGCGTGATGTTCGGCTACACCGTCCCGGAGTTCTGGCTGGGCGGCCGCGTGAAGAAGCGCCAGAAGGCCATCCTGCTCATGGTCCCGGACACCCTGGACCTGCTCACGATCTCCGTCCGCGCGGGCCTCGGGTTCGACGGCGCGCTGGGCAAGGTCGTGGAGAAGCTCAAGGGGCCCCTCACCGAGGAGTTCCGGCGGGCGCTCGCCGAGATCCGCGTGGGCAAGGCGCGGCGTGATGCGCTCCGGGACATCGTCCCGCGCACCGAGGTGCCGGCCCTGACGAACTTCATCGGCGCGATCATCCAGGCCGAGCAGCTGGGCGTGTCGATCAGCAAGGTGCTGCAGGTCCAGTCCGAGCAGCTGCGGATCGAGCGTCGCCAGCGTGCGGAGGAGATGGCCGCGAAGGCGCCGATCAAGATGCTGTTCCCGCTGGTCGGGTGCATCTTCCCGTCGCTGTTCATCGTCATCCTTGGCCCGGCGATCATCCTGATCATGATCAACTTCCAGGGCGTTTGACCGAGATCGGGGGGCCGGGAACCACGGGCGGCGGTCGCGGCGGTCCCGGCAAGGGCGGCGGTCCCGGCGATCGTGGCGTGGGGGTCGCGCGCAACCTCGACCGCGGGACCATCCTGGCGGAGCGCCTGGAGACGGCCTCGTCGCTCTGGGGCAAGTTCATCGGCCTCATGGGCCGGCCGAGGCTGTCGCCCGGAGAGGGCCTCTGGCTGCCCGCCAGCAACGGGATCCACATGATGTTCATGCGCTTCCCGATCGACGCCGTATTCGTGTCCAGGCGGGATGCGGCCGGGGTTCGGACGGTCCGGTCCATCCACCGCGGGCTGCGGGCGTGGACGGGCCTGGTGCCGCTGATCCGGGGCGCGGACGGGGTCCTGGAGCTGCCGGTCGGGACGATCGACGCGACGGGGACCGCGGTGGGCGACCGGGTGGAGATCCGCGAGTCAGCGTAGGGGGCGCGGGCGCGTTTCGGGGCGCGGGTGAGTCGCGCATAAGCGGCTCGCGCCATCGTTCGGATCGTGACCCGCGCGTTGAACCCCATCGGGCGCCTCCTGGACCTCGCCCTGCCCGCCGCGTGTGCCGGCTGCGGCATGGAGGGCGAGCCCCTGTGCGCCACGTGCCGCCCCGCGCTGGACGCGCGGCTCGCGCTGCCGGCGGGAACGCCCCTGGGGCTCGCCGACGGGCCACCAGAGCCGCTGCTCCAGCTGGACTGGTGCGCCCCGTTCGCGGGCGTGACGCGGCTGGCCCTGCACACGCTCAAGTACACGGGCGAGCGCCGCCTGGCCGTCCCGCTGGGGGCTGCGGTCGCGGTCCGGTGGCGTGCGGCCGGGGCGGGCGGCGACCTCTTCGTCCCGGTGCCGGTCCACGTCTCGCGGCGCCGGGAGCGCGGGTACGACCAGGCGGAGCTCATCGCCTCGGCGGCATCGGACGTCCTCGGCCTCCCGTGGCGGCCGGCCCTCGTCCGCGCCCGGGCGACAGCGGCGCAGTACCGCCTGGATCGAGGCGACCGGGCGAGGAACGTGCATGCCGCGTTCGAGGTTCGCACCGGATCGACGGGCGCGGTCGCGGGGCGCTGGGTGGTGCTGGTGGACGACGTCGTCACGACTGGCGCGACGCTGGTCGCCTGCGCGGAGGCACTCCTGGGATCCGGGGCGACCGCCGTCAGCGCCGTGACCGTTGCCCGGGAGCGATAGGACGATGGCGCCACGTGGCCCTGTGGACCGGCTCCCGCACCCGTCTATACTCGAAACCCCGGGTGGGGCCGATATCTCCGGTGGGGCCGATATCTCCGGCCCACCCGCCCCCGCAGCCAGGCGCTCGCAGCGCCGGGAGGTCAACCGTGAGGACGATCGTCAGGGGCAAGAACATCGAGGTTCCGGACCGGGTCCGGCAGTACGCCGAGCGCAAGTTCGCTCGCCTCGAGCGGCTCCTTGATGACCGCACGGACGCCGTCGTTGAGCTCTCCAACGAGGCGCATCGGAGTGCCGCGGACGCGCACATCGTGGACGTCACGCTCGTCATCGGCGGGACGACCCTGCGCGGCCGCGCGACCGGAAGCTCGTACCAGGCGGCCCTCGACGAGGTCGTGGACAAGGTCGAGCGCCAGGCGATCGAGCACAAGGAGAAGCCCCGCGTCCGTTCCCGCCCGGAGCTGGAGAAGGCGCTCCTGCGCAAGATCGCGGACGGGACGGCAGACGCCACCAGCGACAGGCAGATCGTCAAGACCAAGCGCTTTGCCATCCAGCCGATGTTCGAGGAGGACGCGGTCACGGCGATGGAGGAACTGGGCCACGACTTCTACGTCTTCGTGAACGCCGAGAGCGAGCACGTGGCGGTCCTCTACCGGCGCAAGGACGGGCGCTACGGCCTGATCGAGCCGGTGGTGGGCGGCGAGTACACCCAGCGCAAACCGTCGAAGGACGCCCGCCGGTAGGACTCCCGCCGGTCGGACTCCCGCCGGTCCGCTAGCATCGCGAGATGCTGCCGAACGGACGGCGCCTCGGCGCCCACCTCCCCCTGGGCCGCGGCATGGTCCGGGCGGCGGACCGGGCCGCGGCGATCGGCGCGTCGGCACTCCAGGTGTTCAGCGACAACCCCACGTCCTGGCACCGTCGCCAGACGCTGCCGCGGGAGCTGCCGGCCTTCCGGGACCGCCTCGCCGCCCATGACATCGCCCCGCTGGCGATCCACGCCCCCTACCTCGTCAACCTCGCCGGGCCGGAGCCGGACCTGCACGAGCGATCCGTGTCGGTCCTCGCGAACGAGATCCGGGTGGCGGCCGCGTACGGCGCGCGCTTCGTCAACGTGCACGTCGGCTCGCACCGGGGCGCCGGTCCGGGCGCCGGCGTGGACCAGCTGGCGGACGGCATCCGGCGGGTGTTCGAGCTCGCGGACGCCGACGCCGTCCCCGGTACGGATGCGGTGATGCTGGTGCTCGAGAACGGTGCAGGCGCCGGGTTCGGGATGGGGGCGACGTTCGAGGAGCTGCAGCTGATCGACGAGGCGGTTGCGGCCGCCGGCGTCGACCGTGCGCGGTTCGGCTTCTGCCTGGACACCGCCCACGCCTGGGGTGCCGGCTATCCGATCGACACGCCCGCGGGCGTGGACGAGACCGTGGCCGCGTTCGACCGGCTGGTGGGCCTGGGCCGCCTGCACATGGTTCACGTGAACGACTCACGCGAGGAGCGCGGGTCGCACGCCGACCGACACGAGCACGTCGGGGCCGGCAGGATCGGGGCCGCCGGGCTTGGTCGGGTGCTGACCCACGAGGCACTGGACCACGTGACGTACTACCTCGAGACCCCGGGCATGGAGTCCGGCTACGACGCCGTCAACATCGCCCGTGCGCTGGACCTCGCCGCGGGGCGCCCGCTGGTGGACCTCCCGCCCGAGGCGCTCGAGACCCGCGCATCGCGCGGGCACAGCGCCCCGCCGGAAGCGGAGAGCGATCCCCCGGTGGCGGGCCCCCGTCGCGGGCGAACCGGCCGGTGACCATCCTCCGCTCGAAGGTCGGAGGCGTGCCGGTTGAGGTGATCGTCCTCGTCGCCCTGATGCTGCTCGCCGCCCTCACCCGGCTCCCCGGCCTGGATGAGCGCGGGCTCTGGGACGCGGACCAGGCGCACGACATGCTGGTGCTCGAGGCGCTGGTGACCGACGGGGAGATCCCGCTGCTGGGGCCGAAGACGTCGATCGGGACGTTCCACCACGGTGCCGTGTACTACTACCTGCTGGCGCCCGCGGCCTTCGCGTCCGGCGCAGATCCAGTGGCGGTGATGGCCTGGATCGCGCTGTTCGGGATGGGGGCGGTCGCGGCCGTCTGGTGGCTGGCGCGGCTCCTCGGCGGGCCGCTGGCCGCCGCGGTGGCGGGGCTCCTCGCGGCGGTCTCGCCGGCCGGTATCGACGAGTCCACGTTCATCTGGAACCCGAACCTCATCCCGGTGGCCTCCGCGCTCGCATTCGTGGGGATGATCCTCGCCCGGCAGACCGGCCGGGATCGATGGTGGCTGCTGGCCGGCGTCGGGGCCATGATCACGATGCAATGCCACGTGCTGGGCGTGGTCATCGTCCCGCCGCTCGCCCTCGCCTGGGTGGCCGAGCTCCGCCGGCGGCGTGCGGCGGGCGTGCCACTCCGCCCGCTGATCGGCGCGGGCGCCGGTGCGGTGGCGATCATGGCGGCCGGCTACCTGCCGCTCATCGTCCACGAGCTGCAGTCCGGCTTTGACGAGACGCGCGGGATCCTCGACTACCTCGCCGGCGGTGGCCGGTCTGCGAGCACCGGGTTGGTGGAGCGGACCGTGATGGTCGGGATGCGGTCGGTCATCTGGCCGCTGGCTGGCCTGCTCACGGACCGGCCGGCGCTCTCCATGATCGCGGCGGTGATCGCGGCGGGCCTCGCGGCGGTGGCCGCGATCGCCGGTCGCGCGTCCGACCGGACGGCGGTGCGCTGGGTGCTGGGGTCGCTGGCCTGGTCGATCCTGGCCCTGGCGGTCTTCGCGCCCAGCCTCGCGGTCGTGGTGCCGGGCCTCCCCAACGACCACTACCACGCCTTCCTGGACCCGCTGGTCCTCGCGCTGGCAGGTGTCGGCGTGGCGCGCCTGGTCACCGGCTGGGGCCGGCTGCCCGTCGTCCCTGCGCGGACCGTCGGCTGGACCGTCACGGCGATCCTGGTGGTGATCGGGGTCGTGTCGTGGCCGCCGAGCGTGGCCGAGGACGGTGGCTGGCGGCTGGTGGACCAGGCTGCGGCGCGGGTCGCCGGCGTGACCGGCGACGAGACGGTGGGACTGGACGGGATCCCGCCCTTCAAGTCAGCGGACGCGTTCCGATTCCCGCTCCTCCGTCACGACGTGCCGATGCTGCCGGCGGAGATCGGCGGAGCCGTGGAGTTGGGTGGCGCCGTGGGCCCAGGGTCGGCCGGGATGGCCGTCGTCGTCTGCGACCCTCTGTTCGACGAGGTCGTGGGAAGCCCGTGCGGCGGTCCTGCGGAGGACGCCTGGGTCGCGGAGAACGACGGTGGTGGGGAGCTACGGCTGGTGGATCGCTTCGATGCAGGTCCGCGGCGCGTGATCTCGGTCTACGAGACGACGACCCCCTGACGCCAAACGCGCGAACGCCAAACGCGCGAACGCCGACCCCTGCAGGTCGGCGCTCGCTTGTCCCCGAGACCCAGAACGTGGAGGGACGTCCGGGTCGTGCCCTGGGAAGATGCTATGGACGGCCGGGCGGGCGGGCGGGCGGCCTGGCGAGCGGCCGCGGGGCGCCGTAGCGCGGCGGGGCGGTGCGGATGATGGCCGGTGCTGTCACGCCGCCTGCCGAGTAGGCGGACGTGCGTCCGTAGACGCTTCCGGCGGGTGAGCTCGTGACACCGTTGTTGCTGCCACCCGGCTCGGTGACACCGACGCTGGAGTACGGCCGCGCGAAGCGGCGGACCCGGACGGCCAGGTAGTACTCCATGATCTGGCGGACCTGCGGCTCCGTGAGGGCCTCGTCCGCGCGGAGCGCGTATTCCACGCGCGCCGTCGGGTTCTGCGGTCCGCCCGACACCACCCCGAGGGCGGTGGCCGTGTCGGCGTCGTCGCGGATCTCGCGGAGACCGCGGGCCAGCTTGGTCGCAGTCCCCAGCGACGGCATGCGATCGCCGCGGATCAGCCGGGAGATCGTCGAATGGTCGACCCCGGACTGCTGGGCCAGCTGGCGCTGCGACATCTTCTTGGCCTTGAGCTGCGCTCGCAGCCATTCGTTGAATGCGCGCCCGTTGTCGGTGGTCATGCTCGCTCTGGGCTAGGATCCGGGTGCCTTACCCGGGATAGCTGCAGTGTCGGCGGGATGGTGCGTCCGCCCAATCACCCGTTGGTACCTGCAACCGTTGCACCCTCGACAACACCCCCGTGAGGTTCGGTGGGGTCGGGTGGGGTCCGGGCGTAGCCCGATCGGGGGAGGGGTCCCGGTCCCCGGGCCGCGCCTGCGCCTCGGCTCACAGGGACCGCACCCGCGCCTTCGGCTGGCGGGGAAGGGACCTCAGCTGGCGGGAACGGCAACCTCGGCCGGCTGCGAGAGACCCTCGCCGCGGCGCTTGCCCGAGACCGTGTACAGGATCGACCCGAACACGATGACCGAGAACACGCTGATCACCCGGTCGAGCAGGGCGATCGCCGTCGCCTCGGCCAGGGGCACGCCGTAGACGAGGGTGAGGACGCCCACGATCCCGGCCTCCACGATGCCCAGCCCGGCGGGGCTGAGCGGCACGGCCGTCAGCAGCGACCCGATGAGCGCCACGAACACCGCGCCGGAGATGCCCAGCTCAACGTCCGGGAACCCGAGCGCCAGGACCACGAAGTACAGGCGCAAGGCCTCGGTCATCCAGATCGCGATGCCCAGGAGCCCGAGTGCGGGCAGCTGCCGGCGCTTCAGGGCGCTGAACACGCCCTGCTCGAACCGGTCGTAGAACTCCAGGATCCTGCTCGGCAGGGGAAGGGCAGCCAGGATCCGGCGGCCGAAGCTGCGGAGCGTGAACAGCGCGACGACGAGCAGCGCTACGACCACCAGCGCAATCAGGAACAACAGCTGGATCGACTCGGGCAACCCGTTCCGGAAGCTCCAGTAGCCGGCGGCAATCCCGAGCAGCGCGATCGTGAAGATGTCCAGGGCCCGCTCGATGAACACGGTCCCGAACGTGCGGCTCAGCGAGGCGTCGCTGTTGAGCCGCAGCAGGTAGGAGCGGTACAGGTCGCCCAGCTTCGCGGGAACCAGGCAGTTGACGAGCCAGGACAGGAACAGGATCTCCGTCGAGTCCTTGACGCCGATCCGGAACCCGGTCGCCCGGAGCAGCATCGCCCAGCGCAGGCCGCGGAGCGGGAAGCCAAGGTAGAAGACGAGGAATGCGACGAGGACCAGTGCAGGGCTGGCGCCGGCGATCAGGCCAGGGACCTTGGACAGCGACGCCCAGTTGAGGGTCACGAAGAAGGCGATGATCGCCAGTGGGACCAGGATCGAGACGATCGTCCTGGTCTGGCGGAGGCGGCCGCTCAGGGAGACGCGCTCCGCGGCGTCGTCGTTCGAGTCCTCCGCGACCTCTGCCGCGATGGCCAGGGGCATGTCCGCACCGATCTCCATGGCACCGGACGCTACCCGATCGTCATGACCCTCCTCTACGGGTCGATGGTCCTGTCCCTCGCGCTCGGTCACCGGACGCTCCCGGCGGGAGGCTGCGGGTCGGCAGCGTCGGGTCTGCGCCTGCCGTTCCCACGGATCCGCTGGATCCCTTTTGCCACGGGCGTCCAGAGGCGCACGAAGTAGGTTGCGCGTCCAGGCACGAGATCAAGCGTGGCCAGGGTCGCCAGTGCGGCGAGCAGACCCTCGGGCGTGGACGGATCGCCGTCGAGCACCGTGTAGGCGACACCCACCTCGAGCGAGCTGTGGGCATCAGACACCGCGATGCCGGGCAGCCCCAGATCCCGCGCAAAGGCCGCGGCCCGCTCGTTGCCGGTCCCGCCCACCACCCGGGCGTTGTGCGCCTCGACCCAGTCCACCAGCCCGCCGATGGCCTCCAGGCGGGGGTCGTTGAGCATCGAGCCCCTGTGCTTGTCGAACGGGTGCGGGATCCCCACGAGGCCGCCCTGGTCCCGGACCTCCGCGATGGTCTCGGGGGCGGGCCTTCCGGGCGGCACCGCACTCTCCAGGAACAGGGCGATGAGGTCCCCGTCCGCGGTCTTCACCTCTTCGCCCACGATCACCGTGAGCCCGTCCGGTGCCCCATCCCGGGCCCGCAGCGCGCCCTCGATCCCGTCGTGGTCCGTGATGGCGAGGTGCGTGATCCCCCGGGTCGTCGCCGCCTTGAGGACAGCCTCGGGCGATGCAAGCGAGTCGAAGCTCGCGGACGTGTGGCAGTGGAGGTCGACGAACGCCCTCACGTCAGCCTGATGCCGCCGGCCCGCCGGGAGACACTCAGATCTGCTGGACCAGGGACTTCTTGAAGAAGTCGAAATGCTCCAGGGCCAGGCCCGTGCCCAGCGCCACGCAGTTCAGCGAGTTCTCCGCCACGTGGCAGGGGACGCCGGTGACCTGGGTCAGCAGCTTGTCGATGTTGCGCAGCAGCGAGCCGCCGCCGGACATGACCATGCCCTTGTCGATGATGTCGGAGCTCAGCTCCGGCGGCGTCTGCTCCAGGACGAGGCGAACCGCGGCGACCAGTTGCTGGAGCGGGATCTCGATCGCCTCCATCACCTCGGAGGACGTGATCGGGATCGTCCGCGGCAGGCCGGCGATCAGGTCGCGGCCGCGGACCTCCATCGTGAGCTCGCGCTCCAGCGGGAGGGCCGTCCCGATCTGGATCTTGACCTCCTCCGCCGTCCGCTCGCCGATCATGAGGTTGTACTTCTTGCGGATGTAGGTGGCGATCGACTCGTCGAACTTGTTGCCGCCGACACGGAGGCTGTTGCTGACGACGATGCCGCCGAGCGCGATGACCGCGATCTCGGACGTGCCGCCTCCGATGTCGATGATCATGTTCCCGGAGGGCCCGCTGATCGGCACGTTGGCTCCGATCGCCGCGGCCAGGGGCTCCTCGATGAGGTAGGCGTCCTTCGCGCCGGCCTTGAGGGCCGCGTCACGCACGGCGCGCTTCTCCACGGAGGTGACGCCGGCCGGGACGCTGATCATCACCTCCGGCCTGGAGAAGCCGATCCGGCCCTTCGTCGCCTTGCCGATGAAGAAGCGGAGCATGGCCTCCGTGATGACGTAGTCGGCGATGACGCCGTCCTTCATCGGGCGGATGGCCTGGATGTTGCCGGGGGTCCGGCCGATCATCTCGCGGGCTTCTTCGCCCACTGCGACGATCCTGTTGTCCTCACCGACCGCGACGACGGAGGGCTCCGTGATGACGATGCCCTTGCCCTTCACATAGACGATGACGTTCGCGGTGCCGAGGTCGATGCCGATCTTCATACGAGGGGATGCTACTCCGATGCGGGGCACGGCCAGTTGGGGCCGGCAGGATGGACCAGGGGTTGGGGCCGACCGGCGCCTCAGGCGCGGTCCGCCGAACGCGAGATGATCGCGCCGAGCTGCTGGAACTTGCGGTCGATGTTCTCATACCCGCGGTGAACGTGGTGCGCGCCGTGGATCAGCGAGGTGCCGTCCGCCGCGAGGGCGGCGAGGATGAGCGAGGCGCCGGCGCGCAGGTCACCGATGGACGCCTCCGCGCCGTGGAGGCGGACGGGGCCGTGGATGGACGCGTGGTGCGCGTCCTCGATGTCGATCCGTGCCCCCAGCTTGCGCAGCTCCGTCAGCCACTCGAGGCGGTCCTCGAAGATCGCCTCGTGGACGCGCGAGGTTCCGGTGGCCTGGGTCAGGAGCACGCACATCGGCGGCTGGACGTCCGTCGCCAGGCCCGGGTACGGCGCGGTCTCGATGTCGCATGCGCGCAGGTCGCCGGGCCGCAAGCCCGTGGCGTCGATCTCGATGGTGTGCTCCCCGCAGGCGATCGGCACGCCGATCCGGCCGAAGGCCTCGACCAGGCCCTGGACATGGCTGCAGGCTGCGTTCTCCAGCGTCAGCCGGCCGCCGGTCACCGCCGCCGCCACGAGGAAGGTCCCCGTCTCGATCCGGTCTGGCAGCACCGAGTGGTTCGCCCCGCGGAGCCGCTTGCGGCCGTGCACCTCGATGACGTCCGGGGCCGTCCGCGTGACGTCCGCCCCCATCTCGCACAGGAAGGCGATGAGGTCGTCGACCTCCGGCTCCTGCGCCGCCGGCCGGATGACGGTGTCGCCCTCGGCCAGGGTGGCCGCCAGCATCGCGTTCTCGGTACCCATCACGGTGACCTGGGGGAACGTCACCTCGCCGCCGCGAAGCCGGCCGGGCGCCTGGGCGTAGTAGTAGCCGTTGCGGTACTCGATCTCCGCGCCCAGCGCCCGCATCGCGTCCACGTGGAGGTTGACCGGGCGCCGCCCGATCCGGTCCCCGCCCGGGTTGCTGATGATCACGCGCCCGAAGCGGGTCAGGAGCGGGCCCAGCAGGATGAACGAGGCGCGCATCTTGGCTGCGGCCTCGAGGGGGATGAACAGCCAGTCCACGTCGCCGGCGGCAACCTCGTAGACGCCGGTGGACGGGTGATCCACCACGACGCCCAGATCCGTGAGGACCTCCGCCATGACGCGGACGTCCTCGATCTCGGGCACGTTCTCGAAACGGCACCGCTCGCCCGTCAGGACGGCGGCCGCCAGCAGCTTGAGGGCGGCATTCTTGGCGCCGCTGACGGTGACCGTGCCCCGGAGCGGGCGGCCACCTTCGATCCGGAAGGCCTCCGGGGGTGCCGGTTCCGGGCGGTATTCCCAGTGGAACGGCCGGGCGTCAGCCATGGGCTAGCCGCGCGAGCGCGGGCCCTCCCGGTGGCGACGTTCGGCGACCCTGATCCGGAGCAGCGCCTGCTGCAGCTCGCCGCGGGCTGCCGCGAGGTCGGCGCCCTCGTGGTACCCGGACGCGAGCGCCCGCTCGGCCTCCTTGCGGGCCTCCTCGGCCTTGCCGAGGTCGATCTCGGACGCCATGTCCGCCGTCTCGGCCATCACGACGACCTTGTCCGGACGGACCTGGAGGAACCCGCCGGCGATGGCGAAGCTCTCCTCGTCCCCGCCCTTGCGGATCCGGAGCTCGCCCACGCCCAGCAGGCTGACCAGCGGAGTGTGGTGGGGCAGGATGCCAAGCTCGCCGTCGATGCCCGGCACCAGGACCATATCAACCTCGTCCGAGTAGGCCAGGCGCTCGGGCGTGACGATCTCGAGGTGGAGCGTCATCAGTTCGTACCTCGAATGCGGCCGCTCTCGCGGCCTGCGCCAGGTGTCCGAGCCACTCCCCTCACCCCCATCGACCCGAGACGGGCGTCCTGACGGCGTCCGGCACCGAGCATCGCGGAAAGAGGGAGGGAGGGGGCGGGGAGTGCCCGCGCAGGCGGCTGGAGCGAGGCCGATCTCAGTCCCGCAGGACTGGAATCGGGCCGAGCCCATGCCGCCGAGAGCGGACACATCTGCATCTTCCCTACTCCGCCAGCTTGGCGGCGTTCTCGCGGACGTCGTCGAGGGTGCCGGCGAGGAAGAAGGCCTGCTCGGGGAGCGTGTCCGCCTTGCCCTCCAGGATCTCCTTGAACGAGGCGACCGTGTCCCGGATCGAGACGTACTTGCCGGAGCGGCCGGTGAACACCTCGGCCACGGTGAACGGCTGGCTCATGAACCGCTGGAGGCGGCGGGCCCGGGCGACCGTGGACTTGTCCTCCTCGGAGAGCTCGTCGATGCCGAGGATCGCGATGATGTCCTGGAGGTCGCGGTAGCGCTGCAGGACGCGCTTGGTCTCCTGGGCCACGTCGTAGTGCTCGACGCCCACGATGAGCGGATCGAGCACGCGGGACGTGGACGTCAGCGGGTCCACCGCGGGGTAGATGCCCAGCTCGGCGATGGATCGCTCGAGGCGGATCGTCGAGTCGAGGTGGGCGAAGGTGGTGGCCGGCGCCGGGTCCGTGTAGTCGTCGGCGGGGACGTAGACGGCCTGCAGTGACGTGATCGAACCCCTGGTCGTGGAGGTGATCCGCTCCTGGAGCGCGGCCATCTCGGTCGCCAGGTTGGGCTGGTAGCCCACGGCGGACGGCATCCGGCCCAGCAGGGCCGACACCTCCGAGCCCGCCTGGGTGAACCGGAAGATGTTGTCGATGAACAGGAGGACGTCGCGGCCCTCCTCGTCGCGGAAGTACTCCGCCATCGTCAGGCCGGTGAGGCCGACGCGCTGGCGGGCACCGGGCGGCTCGTTCATCTGGCCGAACACGAAGGCCGTGCTGGCGATGACGCCGGACTCGGTCATCTCCTTGATCAGGTCGTTGCCCTCGCGGGAGCGCTCGCCGACGCCGGCAAACACCGACACGCCGGAGTGCTCCTTGGCGACGTTGTTGATCAGCTCCTGGATGATGACCGTCTTGCCGACGCCGGCGCCGCCGAAGATGCCGACCTTGCCGCCCTTGCGGAAGGGGCAGACCAGGTCGATGACCTTGAGGCCCGTCTCGAAGACCTCGACCTCCGTGGTCTGGTCCGCGAAGGCCGGCGGGCGGCGGTGGATCGGCAGGTAGTGCTCTGCCTCCACGGAGCCCTTGCCGTCGATCGGGTGGCCCAGGACGTCGAACACGCGGCCGAGGGTGACCTCGCCGACGGGCACGGTGATCGGGGCGCCGGTGTCGCGCACCTGCGTGCCGCGGGCCAGCCCGTCCGTGGTGGTCATGGCCACCGCGCGCACCCAGTTGTTGCCCAGGTGCTGCTGCACCTCGCAGACGAGAGGCTCCTGCCCCTCGCGGATGATCTCGACGGCGTTGTAGATCCCGGGCAGCTGCCCGGCGGGGAACTCGATGTCGACGACCGGACCGGTGATCTGGATGACCCGGCCGGTCGCGGAAGGGGCGGCGGTCGCCATGGGTGGGATTGCCTCCTCGTCTGCGCCGGCTAGCGAGCCTGGGCGCCGCTCGCGATTTCGACCATCTCGCGAGTGATGTTGGCCTGACGGACCTTGTTGTACGAGAGCGTCAGGTCCTCGATGAGCTCCTGGGCGTTCTCGGTTGCGTTCTTCATGGCGACCATCCGGGACGACTCCTCGCTCGCCTTGGACTCGAGCACCGCCTGGAACAGGCGGGTCGCGACGTAGCGCGGGAGGAGCGACCGCAGGAAGTCCGCGGGATTGGGCTCGAACAGGAACTGGTTGCCGGGGATCCCGGCGGTGTCCTCGGCCGTCACGACCGGCAGCAGCTGTTCGATGACGGGCCGCTGGACCAGGGTGGACACGAACCGGGAGTAGACGACGTCCACGTGGTCGTAGGTGCCGGCCACGAAGTCGTCGGTCACCAGCCGGGCGAGCGGCAGGACATCGGCGAATACCGGGCGGTCACCGAACCCTTCGAAATGGGCCGCGATCGGCACCCTGGCGCGGCGCATGGCGTCGCGGCCCTTGCGGCCGACCGTCGCCACCTTGAGATCGCCGGGATGCTCCGTGATCTCGCGGGCGATGAAGCGGATGGTGTTGGTGTTGAGCGCCCCGGCCAGGCCGCGGTCGCTGGTGAAGATCACCATCAGGCGATTGTGCTCGGCCGCGAGGTCCCGATCGGCGAGGAGCGGGTGGTCGCTGCCGCTGAGCACCGTCGCAAGGTCCGCGATGACCTCGTCCAGGGTCTCGCGGTACGGGCGGGCGGCGAGCGTGGACTCCTGCGCCCGGCGCAGCTTGGAGGCCGCGACAAACTGCATCGCCCGGGTGATCTGCTTGATGTTCTTCGCAGACCCGATGCGCCTTCGGATTTCGCGCTGGCTGGGCATCGCTCGCTACCGCTCCGGGCCGCTCAGGCCAGGAAGCTCTGGCGGAAGGCGTCGATCGCCTCACCCAGGGCTTCCGCGATGTCGTCGGTCAGGGTCTTGCCGGCGGCGAGGTCCGTGAGGATCTGCGGCCGTTCCGTCTCCAGGAACCGGTACAGCTGCGTCTCGAACTCCTTGACCCGGGGCGTCGGGACATCGTCGAGCTTGCCGGTCGTGGCCGCCACCAGGATCGCGACCTGCTTCTCCACGGGGAGAGGCTGGTACTGCGGCTGCTTGATGATCTCCGAGAGCTTCTCGCCCCGGTTCAGCTGGTCACGGGTGGCCTTGTCCAGGTCGCTGGCGAACTGCGCGAAGGCGGCCAGGGCTCGGTACTGCGCAAGATCCAGCTTGAGCGGGCCGGCCACCTTCTTCATCGCCTTGGTCTGCGCGGCGGAACCGACGCGGCTGACCGAGATGCCGATGTTCATGGCGGGCCGCTGGCCGGCGTTGAACAGGTCGGTCTCGAGGAAGATCTGGCCGTCCGTGATCGAGATCACGTTGGTCGGGATGTAGGCGGAGACGTCGTTCGCCTGGGTCTCGATGATCGGCAGGGCCGTCAGGGAGCCGCCGCCGTTCTCGTCGCTCATGCGCGCGGCGCGCTCGAGCAGGCGGCTGTGGAGGTAGAACACGTCGCCCGGGTACGCCTCGCGGCCGGGGGGCCGGCGGAGGAGCAGGGCCATCTCGCGGTATGCCCAGGCGTGCTTGGACAGGTCGTCGTAGACGCACAGCGCGTCCTTGATCAGCCGCCCGCCGATCTCGACGCCCACCTCCATGACCTCCTCGCCCATCGCCACACCTGCGTAGGGGGCGAGGTACTGGAGCGGGGCCGGATCCTCGGCGCCGGCCACGACCACGATGGTGTGCTCCATCGCGCCGTACTTCTCGAGGGTCGCGACCGTCTGCGCCACGGTGGACATCTTCTGCCCGATCGCGACGTAGATGCAGACGAGGTCGCCGTCCTTCTGGTTGATGATCGTGTCGATGGCGATGGCGGTCTTGCCGGTCTGGCGGTCGCCGATGATCAGCTCGCGCTGGCCGCGGCCGATCGGGATCAGGGCGTCGACGGCCTTGATACCGGTCTGGACGGGCGTGTCGACGCCCTGGCGGGTGATGACGCCGGGGGCGATGCGCTCCACCGGGCGGGTCTTCGTGCGCGGGATCTCGCCCTTGCCGTCGATCGCGTTGCCGAGCGGGTCAACCACGCGGCCGAGCAGCGCGGAACCCACCGGGACCTCGACGACGCGGCCCGTGGTCCGGACGCGGTCCCCCTCCTTGATGGAGGTGGCGTCACCCAGGATGACCGCGCCGACCGTCTCCTCCTCGAGGTTGAGGGCCATGCCCATCACCCCGTTCGGGAACTCGAGCAGCTCGGACATCAGGGCGGCATCGAGGCCGTAGACCTGGGCAATGCCGTCACCGACCTCGACCACGGTCCCGACGCTGCGGGTCTCCGTCGTGCCGTCGAAGTCCTCGATCTGGCTCTTGATGATGCTGATGATCTCGTCTGACCGGATGGCCATGGCGTCTCCGTCTGGGCGTTCGCAGGCTCCCGTTCGCTCCGGCTCTCGGCCGGCCGCGCGGGCGGGGGGCTAGCGGAGGCGTGCCCCCGCGTGTAGCTGGTCGCGCAGCCGCTCGAGGCGGCCGCGGATCGAGGCGTCGAGGAGCTGGTCGCGGACCTGGATGGTCAGCCCGCCCAGGAGGTCCGGATCGACCTCCGCGCGGAGCTCCACGGTGGTGCCGGCCATCGTCTCGACCCGGGTCCGGATCGCGACGGTCTCGTCCGCGGTGAGCGGCACGGCGCTGGTGACGGTGGCCATGACCACCGCGCGGTGGGCGTTCAGGCGCCGGGCGTACTCCTCGGCAACGCGGGGGAGGATGCCCACCCGACCGCGTTCCACGAGCAGTGCCACGAGTCGCAGCGCCCCCGGCTGGATCCGCGCCTCCAGGAGCCCGGCCACGATGGCCCTGCGCTGGACGAGCGGGATGGCCGGGCTGTCCACGACCGGCGCGACGTCGGGCCGGCCAAGGATCTCCGCCGCGAGCGTGAGGTCCTCCTTCCAGCGGTCGAGCTGGTCGTGCGCGAGGGCCACCTCGAAGGCGGCCTCCGCGTAGCGACGGGCGGCGGCGACGGGTCGGCTCATCAGTTCCTGGACCCGGCCGAGTCGGCGAGGAAGTCCGCTACCAGCTTGCGCTGGCGATCAGAGGTCATCGAGTCGCCGACGACGCGGCCGGCGGCGGCAAGGGCGAGGTCGGTGACCTCGCCACGGAGCTCTGCGATGGCTCGCTGCTTCTCCGCGTCGATCTCGGCCGTGGCGCGCTCGCGCAGACGTCCGAGCTCTTCGCGGGTGGCGGCGATATCCGCTTCCCGCGTCTCCGCGGCAACCTTCTGGGCGCGGTTGATGATCTCGTTCGCTTCCCGGCGCGCCTCCTGGAGGGCGGTCAGCCGCTCCTGCTCGCCGGACTCGCGATCCTTCCGGGCCTGGTCGGCGTCCTGGAGGCCCTGCTCGATGCGCGAGCGGCGGTCCTCGAGGGTGGTGGTCAGGCCCTTGAAGGCGAGCGACTTGACGATCAGGAAGAAGACGATGAAGTTGACGGCGCTGACGATCACCCAGAACAGGTTGATCTGGAATCCAGTGCCGCCTTCCTCCGCGGCCGATACGGCCACCTGGCGGGTGACCTCACCGACCATGGCGAGGATGTCCACGGGCATCGTCTCGGGCCGTCGTTACTTGATGAAGATCGCGAGGAGGCCGACGACCACCGCGAGGACGCCGAGGCCTTCGGCGAACGCCGCGAGGATGATCGCGAGGCCGCGGATCTGGCCGGCGGCATCGGGGTTGCGGCCGATCGCGCCGGCAGACATTCCGGCGAGGATGCCGATGCCGATGCCGGGGCCGATCACGCCGAGGGCCGCGAGGCCTGCGCCGAGGTGCTCCATGTTCCGAGTTCCCTCCGTTGTCCCGGTGGTTGGCCGGGTATTGGTCCCTTGACTGGTCAGATGCCCGCGACGACCTGGTCCGGATCGACCGGCCAGGCCACGGGCTCCGTCGGATGCTCCGCCGCCTCGTGATGCTCCTCGTCGCCGTGATGCTCCATGGCGGCCAGGGTGAACATGAGGGTCAGCGTCGCGAAGATGAGTGCCTGCACGAGGTTGAGCATGAGCTCGAGCGCGATCATGGCCATGGGGATGATCGCGATGGTGAGCGCGGTGAGCACCGCGAGCGCCACCTCGCCGCCATAGATGTTGCCGAAGAGTCGCATGGAGAGCGTAACGGGCTTCACGAACTCCAGGAGGAGCTCGATCAGGCCGACGAACACCGCGATGATCCCGGCGCCAACCCCCTTCCGGAACTCCCCGAACGGGAAGAACTTGGAAAGGTAGCCGCGCACGCCGAGCGCCCTGAAGCCCTGGTACTCGAAGAACACGAACGCGACGAGCGCCAGGCCGATCGTGATGTTCACGTCGCTGGTCGGTGCCCGGAGGAAGTTGACCTTGCCGATGAACGGCAGCAGGCCGCTCCAGTTGCAGAACAGGATGAAGATGAAGAAGCCAGCGAACAGCGGGATGTAGGGCTTCGCCCCGGGTCCGCCGAGTGAGCTGGCGAAGCCCTCGAGCAGCTCCCACACGTGCTCGATGGCATTCTGGGCCTTGCCGGGGACCATCGCCCGCCCGCGGGACATCAGCACCAGGGTGAGGATCGTGACGATCATCACGCCCCACATGGTCACGAGGGTGGAGGTGATGCTGGGCTCGAACACGATCAGGCCGGTCGCGGCATAGTCCTCGGGCCAGATCACGTGGGGCGCGGGCAGCTCCAGGTTGCCGTTGATGTAGCACACGGGGAAGGCGCACTCGGCGCCGGCCTCGGCCTTGGGGTCGAACGGCGGCGCGAACTGCATCGCGACCAGGTCGATCACGAAGACCAGCACGAGCAGAAGCACGATATAGGTGCGCTGGGACATGCCCCGGGATCTCTCCGCCGGCGTGTCGCTCGTCACGTTTCCTCCAAGCAGTCAGTCGCGCGGCAGCGGCCGCGTGTCATCGAGCCCGTTCCGTGGCCGGTCTACTCGAACCGCTTCAGGAACCGCGTGATCAGGCGGTAGATCCCCACCGCCCCGATCCCGGCACCGGCGAGGAAGCCGACCAGGACGAAGACCGGAAGGGTCCCGAGCTGCTGGTCCGCCCAGTAGCCCGCCGCCACGCCGGCGAGGGTCGTCACCAGGAGGATCATTCCGATCTCGGAGAAGAGCGCGAAATACGCTCCAGAACCGGTATTCATGGGCGACCAATCACCGCGCCGGTGACTATACCAGAGCCCCCCGGGGGTCAGGAAAGCGCCAGGACGGCGTCAACGTCGATCCTCCCGTTGCCCACGGCACGGACCTGGATCGTGTGGGACACGCCGGGGCCGCTCGTGAGGCTCCGGACGTAGAGGACGCGGCGGTAGACGGTGGTGCGGGCCCTCTGGCTGACGGTGGCGACCTTCGCGCCGTCCACCCAGACCTCGAAGCTGCCCCGCCTGGCCGAGCGGGGGCCGACGATCGCGAACTGGCGGACGTTGGTCAGGGTGATCGTTGCAGCGGCACCCGCGGTGGTGGCGTAGCGTTCCGCGCCGCCGGAAGCCTTGCTGGTGGCCTGGGTCCTCCAGGTACCCGCATACGTGATGGCCCGGTGGCTCTCCTGGTAGCGGCTGGCGCGCGCGTTCAACGAGTAGCGCCACGACCCCGTCCGGCCGGCGGTGTCGGTCGTGCGGGCGCGCCAGCGGAAGGTGCGGCCGATCGGGAGGCTGCGCCGGATCGACCGGGCGATCGAGCGCGAGACGACGGTCGTCGGATAGGTGGCGCCGGCGTTGCTGCTCGCCTTCACCGTGTAGGTGCGAACCCCGTACCCGCTGCGGGTCACGCCGCACCACGAAAGCCTGACCGGGACCGCCGAGCCGATGGTGCTGTTGGTGATGAAGCGGAGGGTCGGCGTGTCGGTGATCGGGTTGCTCGAGAGGCCGTCCTGGCCGGGGCGGGAGATGGTGACGAACGCCGTGGCGGTGTCGGTCAGCCCGTGGCCGTCGGCGACGGTGTAGGTGAACGAATCGCCGCCGTAGGCGCAGCCCTTCACGTCGTAGAGGACGCCGGTCCCGCCGGGAGCGATGGAGACCGAGACCTTTGCGCCCTGGGTCACCGCCGTGACGCGAACCGTGTCCGCGGGCTCCGAGGTCACCGGGCCTGAGGGCGGGCCGGAGAAGTCGTTGGCCAGGACCGCGAGCGTCCCGGTGCCGGTTGCGCTGACCTTGAACCCGTCCGTTCGGGCGTCCGGGGCGTCGTTGACCTCAGCGATGGTAAGCGACACCGTGGCGGTGGCCAGGGAGTCCTTCGCGCCATCGTTCACCCTGAACGTGAACGAGTCGAGCCCCGAGTAGTCGGCGGCGGGCGTGTAGATCCTGGCGGGACCGGTACCGCTGAGCGTGCCATGGGCCGGGTTGCCGATGATCGCGAACGTCAGGGCCGAGCCCTCGATGTCGGTGCCCGCGAGCGTGATGGCTTTCGCGCTGTCCTCGGCCGTCGCGACGGCCTGCGCACTGGCGACCGGCGCATCGTTGACCGCCGTGACGGTGATCGCAACGGTGGCGGGTGTGAGCGAAACCACTGCGCCGTCGCTCGCCGTGAACGTGAACGAGTCCGGGCCGTTGTAGTTGGAGGCCGGGGTGTAGGTCCAGGCGCCGGTGCCTGCATCGACGACGACCGAGCCGTGCACCGGACCGCCCGTCTTGGTGAAGGTGAGCAGGTCGCCGTCGCCGTCGGCACACCCCAAGGTTCCCGTCTGGATTGTGTCCTCATCGCCGGCAACCGGTGATGCGTCCACGCATACCGGCGCGTGGTTGGCGATAGTGATCTCGACCGTGACCGGGATTGACGCAAGGCCCCCATCGCCGGCGGTCACCTGGAAGCTGTCCGCGCCCGTTACATCGGTGTTCGGGCGGTAGGTGAATGCACCGGTGGCGGAGTTGAAGGGGTTCAGGGTGCCGCGGCCCGGACCGCTGCTCACCACCAGCGTGAGGGGAGTGCCCTCGACATCTGCGCAGGCGACGGTTCCGCTGACCGCGACGTTCTTGTCCGTGCTCAGGCTTGCACCGGTGCAGACCGGCCTGTCGTTGACCGGGCTGACCGTGATGCTCACGGTCGCATCCGCCAGGGAGTCGATGGTGCCGTCGTTCACTTTGAAGGTGAACGAGTCGGGGCCGTTGTAATTGGCGGCCGGGGTGTAGACGAGGTTGGGCACCGTGCCGGTGAGCGTGCCGTGGACGGGGCCGGTGCCGGTGCGCGTGTAGGTCAGCGTCGAGCCTTCGACATCGCTGCCGCCGAGGGCGATCGCCGTCGCCGTGTCCTCGACGACCGTCAGGGACTGGCCGTTGGCGACCGGCCGGTCGTTGACCGGGCTGACCGTGATCGACACCGTGGCGGGCGTGGACGTCGCCGTGCCGTCGGTGGCTGTGAAAGTGAACGAGTCCTGGCCGTTGTAGTCGGTGTCGGGCGTGTAGAGCATGGTCCCGACGCAGGTCCACGGACCACCGACGGGTCCGCATGGGCCGACGGCGGGCGAGTACTCCACGGAGCCGTGGCTCGGCGGAGTCGCGACCGTGAACACCGTGACGTCATCGCCCTCGATGTCGGAGGCGGAGACTGCGATCAGCCAGGTACCCACGTCCTCGTCGAGCGTGGTCGAGGTGGCAGCGGCCACCGGCGGATCGTTGACGGGATCCACGTTGATGGCGACGGTGGCCTCGTTCGAGGTCTCGGCATCGGCCGTGGCCGTGAAGGTGAAGCTGTCGGGCCCGTTGAAGTCGGGGTTGGGGGTGTACGTCAGGTCCGTTGTGCAGACGTTGGGCGTCCCGCCGTCGCAACTGATCGGACCAAACGGGCCAAGGCCGCCAATGGACGGCGATGCCACCACTTCGAAGGTGGGATCGCCAGGACTGTCGGCGTCGGTCGAGGTGAGCGTGATCGTCACGGGCACGTCCTCGTCCGTGGTCACGGGATCGGCTGACGCCGTGGGCGCCAAGGCGAGGACGGGGAGCGGCAAGAGGCCGGCGATGAGCATCGCGCTGACGACGGCGGAGAGCATGCGGCGCATGGACGGCCTCCCTAGGGACACGGGACTGTGACGGTGACGAAGGTGGCGTCGCTTCCACCCGGTCCGCTGACGTGGAGACCGACCGTGTAGGTGCCATCGGCGGCGCCGTAGTCATGGGTGATGCTGGCGCTCGACGAGCTGATCCCATCACCGGTCCACTGGTACGAGGTCTCACCCGACGAGCTCCCCCCGTCGAAGGTCACCGAGGAGGCGCCCGGGCTGCACGACGTCACGATGAGGGCAACCGGCGCTTCCAGGGTGGGCTTGGGGGTGGGCTTGGGGGTGGGCTTGGGGGTGGGCTTGGGGGTGGGCTTGGGGGTCTTCCGGGGCGTCGCCGGGAGGGTGGGCGCCGGGGTCTTCCGGGGCGTCGCCGGGAGGGTGGGCGCCGGCGGCGCGGCAAGGGTGGGGGCCGGACTGGGCGAGGGCTCCCGCGAGCGTGAGGGCGACGGCGATGGAGAAGGCGAGGGCAGGAGGCTCGACACCGCGACAGGCTGCGGCATCGGCGTGAGCACCATGGCGACCGGCGCGGGCGTTCCGGTGGCGGACGGTGCCGGCGCGGAGGCTCCCCCGGGCACGAACGTGGTCACGGCCAGGATGACGAGGGCAGCCGCGAAGAGCATGGCGGCAGAGTCGCGCCAGAGGCGGCGGCGCGTGGAGATCTCGACCGCGGCGATGGTGGCGGCATCCGACGAATGGAGGACTGAAGGTGCGGCAGGGAAGGTGGCGATGGAGACGGCCGCCGCAACGGGGATCGACGGCGGCAGGACGGCCTGGTCGCCGACATCGGGGACCACCACAACCCCTGGGCCCTCGGCGGGCGCGGCGGGCGCACCACTGTGGGGATCAGGCGCGGCGCCCTCCACCCGGGATCCGGTCAGCGCGGGGAGGACACGGGGGCGATCGCCGCCGGCACCGATGCGCCAGACGATGTCGTCCTCGGTCAAGACCGGGACGGTCGTTGCCGCGGCGACACGCGCTGCCTTGACCGCGGCGCGGCGGCGTCGGACCAGAAAGGCGATGATCACGCCCGCGACGACGAGGGATATCGCGATCAGGAGGAACGACAGCAGCAGCGGCATGGGCCCTCGGCTTGCCGTTGCCTCCCGGGCACCGGCAGGGGGATGCTAGCACCGCGCAGCGGGCCCTCCGCGATCGGCGCAATGCCCTATTCCGCGGGCTCAGGCTCCTCGTACGTCTCCGCCTCGAGCGCGTCCCCCGTCGCGCCCCGTGTCAACAGGAACAGCGCGAGTCCGAAGGCGACCGCGAGGCCGAGGAACGCGTAGACCTGCCCGGTGCCCGAGAGCACGAACGTGAGCACGGCGAGCGCGATGCAGATCGCGTAGATGACCAGGACCGTCTGGCTGTGGGAGAGGCCCAGGTCCAGCAGCCGGTGGTGGATGTGCCCGCGGTCCGGTGAGAACGGCGAGCGTCCACCGACGACGCGCCGGACGATGATCCAGAACGTGTCCAGGATCGGCACGCCCAGCACCAGGAGCGCCACCGCGACCTTCGCCGAACCCAGGATCGAGAGCACTGCCAGCGTGTAGCCGACGAACATGACGCCGCTGGTGCCGATGAAGATGGTCGCCGGGTGGAAGTTCCAGCGCAGGAACCCGAGCAGGGACCCCGCCAGCGCGAAGCACAGGATCGCGATGAACGGCTGACCGATCGCCGTCGTCATCGAGATCAGGCCCAACGTGGCCGCGGCGATCAGCGCGATCCCGGACGAGAGGCCGTCCAACCCGTCGATGAAGTTGATGCTGTTGATCATCCCCACGATCCACAGCATCGTGAAGCCCATCGCAAATGGCTCGCTCAGGCTGATATTGCCGGGCCCGAACGGGTTGTTCAGGTAGGTCACCGTGATCCCCGCCGCCACCGCCACGCCGGCGAGCACGAGCTGGCCCAGCAGCTGCCAGCGCGCGCGCAGCTGGAACGTGTCGTCCAGGATCCCGAGCAGCGTCGCCACGATGCCACCCGCCAGCAGCGCGATCAGGTCCGCGGATTCGAGGGTCCAGGGCAGGGGGACGGAGCCGGTCTGGGAATTGAGCGCGATACCACCCACCGCGACCACGAGGAAGGCGATGGCGACCGCGACGCCACCGCCCCGCGGGATCGGGGCAGCGTTGACACGCCTGTCATCGGGGCGATCGACGTTGTCGAGGCGGAGCGCCACGCGCAGGACGAGCGGTGTGAGCACCAGCGCGAGGAGCGCTGCGACCACGAACGCGGCGACGAGGAACGGGAGCACCTCACCGAACGTCGAGATCAGCCGCATGTGGGGACCAGAGGTCTCAGTCGCGGTCGCGCGGCAGCCCCGGAACCGGGAACTGCGCCACCAGCTCCCGAACCTCGGCCCGAATCCGCTCGTGGACCGCGGCATCGTCACGGTCCCGGATCGCGCTCACGATCCACTGGCCGATCGCGCGCATCTCGTCCTTGCCCATGCCGCGGGTGGTGGTCGCCGGGGTGCCGATCCGGATGCCGCTGGCGATGTTGGGAGGGTTCACGTCGAACGGGATCGCGTTCTTGTTGACGGTGATGCCGACGTCGTCGAGAAGGGTCTCCGCCTCGCGCCCGGTCACGCCGAGCGGGGTCACGTCTACCAGCGCGAGGTGGTTGTCGGTGCCGCCGCTCACCAGCCGGGCGCCAGCCTCGGCGACGGTCCCAGCCAGGACGGACGCATTCTCGATCGTCCGGGCCTGGTCGCTCCGGAAGTCATCGGTCGCCGCCAGGTGGAACGCGACGGCCTTGGCGGCAATCACGTGCATCAGGGGGCCGCCCTGCACGCCCGGGAACACGCTCTTGTCGATGGCGGCCGCCAGGGTGTTCCTGCCCAGGGCCGGGAAGTCGGCCCGGTCGATGCCCTCGGGCAGGTCCGCCCGGGCGAACACGAGGCCGCCGCGCGGGCCACGGAGGGTCTTGTGCGTGGTCGTGGTCACCAGGTCCGCGTGCGGAAATGGACTCGGGTGGAGGCCCGCGGCCACGAGTCCCGCGAAGTGCGCCATGTCCACGAACAGGAGAGCGCCCACGCCGTGGGCGATAGCCGCCATCCGCTCGAAGTCCCAGGTTCGCGGGTAGGCGGACGCGCCGGCCACGACCACCTTCGGGCGGACCTGCTTCGCCTGCGCCTCGAGGGCGTCGTAGTCGATCTGCTCGGTCTCGCGGGTCACGCCGTACGCGTGCACCTCGTACAGGCGCCCGGAGAAGTTGACCGGGGAACCGTGCGTGAGGTGCCCGCCGTGGGCGAGGCTCATGCCCAGGATGCGGTCGCCGGGGCGAAGGACGGCGAAGTAGGCCGCCATGTTGGCCTGGGCACCCGAGTGCGGCTGGACGTTCACGTGGTCCGCTCCCGGGAACAGCGCGAGCGCACGGGCCCTGGCCAGCTCCTCCGCGACATCCACGTACTCGCAGCCGCCGTAGTAGCGCTTGCCCGGGAGGCCCTCGGCGTACTTGTTGGTGAGCCAGGAGCCCTGCGCCTCCTCGACCGCCGCGTAGACGTAGTTCTCGCTGGCGATGAGCTCGATGTTGTCGGTCTGGCGGTGGCGCTCGGCCTCGATCGCCGCCCAGATTTCGGGGTCCACCTCTGCGAGGGGCGCCCAGGCGGTTGAGGGAGCGGCGGCGTGGGACACGTGGTCCTCCCGGTGGTCCTCCTGGCGGTTGGACGGGAGTGCGGGGGTGCGAGGGGGGTGCGGCCTATCTTCCCACGAGTTGGCCGGGTAGCCGGATCCCTTGGGTTCCATCCAGAACCGGAGAACGCCGTGTTCCTGCGCGATCCGCTCGCCAGCGTTCCCCGCCACCACGTGGCCGACGATCGACAGCTTCAGGGGCGGGTCACCGTCCATCGGCCCGACAGTCGCCCATACGACAGTTCGGCCACGAATTCTCCCGAGATCGACGCGCCATCAGCGGAGACAGAGCCCGTAAAGGAGAACCCACCGGGGAGTGAAAACGATACCGAGGTCCTCGTCCATGTGAGCGATCCACCGAGTTCTGCGGAGTTCGCGTCGTTGGCCTCCCATACCGAGGAGAACTTGTCCCAGCCGTCGGGGTAGACGCGACAGGACGCGCCACCAATCACTGTGGTCACGGCGCCGGCCCCATCGGGAAGAGCGGTGACCTGGAGCGTGAGTGGCACGGTGATCGGGAGTCCTGCACTCGAGCCGCACCGGAGGTCGTTGCCGACCGTCTCGGGCGCAGGCTCGAAGCCGGCGTTGGTGAGTGTTCCGGTCCAGGAGCCGCTCGGATCGAACGCGGCTTCCGCCTTGTCGGCTTCCATGAGACCGAGCTCGACCAACCGGTTGCGGTAGTTCTGCTCGCGGCTCTCGGCCGGGCTGCTGTACCACTCACGCAGCAGGTCGGCGATGGCCTGGGTCGAGATCATGGTGTCGGCGCCACGGCCCTCCCAGGTCTCATTGAGCACGAGTTCGGTACGTCCGGTGTCGGACTTGACGCGTTCGACCATCAGCACCGCCCGACGAAGCAGCACTTCGAAGTCGGCCTGTTCGCCCCACATCGGATTGCTACCAGCCCGCTCCAGGAGCCCGCGCTGCTCCATGGTGGTGAACAGTTCTTCATAGGCTGTCCTGGTCTGGGCAATGACCGGTTCGCGCACGATACGTGCATCCCATCGTTCCTTCAGCTGGTCCATGCCCTCGGCGGCGATACGGTTCCATTCGTCCTCGTCGAGACTGTCAGGATCGATGCCCCGGGCTTCGGCCCACGAAGTGACGTGCGCAGTCTGGTAGTTGCGGGCTACGGCACCCATCTGGCGAGTGAGTTCGTCCCAGTCGCCCGGATCCACCTCGTATCCGAAATACCCACTGCTCGCGCCGCTCCGGTACGCCTCGTAGGCCTTCTGCATCGCCGGGTTCATCCACAGATCGTTGATGACATGCTCGGCGACCACGCTGGCGGTCTCACCGAGGCTCTTCAAGGTGCCGATCACCGGGAGGTTGCCCACCACTTCCTCCCCGAGCATCTTGGCGGCCCCGGTGTAGTCACCGGCACTTGCCGCACCGGCCACCGCCGCCAGGCCGCTGACGCTCGACAACCCGGACAGGTCGAGGCCCTCTTCGGATAGAACTTCGACCACCTTGAGCAGGGTCTCGTCGAGGGTGGCCTGGGCAATCTGATCCGCGTCGAGGCTGTGGATCGCCAACCCGATCTTGCCCCCCGGGACCTTCTCGATCACGGCCCGCGTGACGATTTCGAGCACCCGGGAATCGCTGACGCCGAGTCCGTCCCGCAGGATCGCCTCCACCATCGCGGTCACCTGCTCCGAGGTACCTCCGGCCGCCTCGGAGCGAACGTACTCCTCGGTTGCCTGGCGGCTGACGAACTCCTCGACCCGCCGCTGCTCGGAGGCGCGGACCCCCGTGTAGGAGCTGAAATGGTTGGTGGTGAACACCACCCGACCGGTCGCCAGGTCCACTTCGTCGGGTACCAGGAGCCGCCAGCCGTAGTCGGGATGGTGGTAACCGACGAAGACCTCGCCGGGTTCCCCGATCCCGTCGAGATCGACGAGCATCTCGATCCGCATGTCCTTCTCGGAGCGTGACAGCACCGACCCCAGCTTGACGTCCAGCGTGCCGCCGATCACCGAGAAGTCCTGCTCGGGCTCCGGCGACAGACCCCCGTGACTCAGCGCGAGCTCGGTGCCGGCCTCGAACGAATTGGCTGGCACCTGCACGGCCACGCCGGCGGTCTGGAGATCACCCAACTGCAATTCGTCAGCGCCGACCACGGTGACGATCTCGGTCACGGGCACGGGAGCGTCCTGGGCGCACCCCGCCGACGCCATCAGCACCACTGCCATGGCCACTGCCGCCGCTCGGCCGTTCGGGCGGCCGCTTCGTCGCGCAGCGTCAACCTCCGTGCGACGACTGGCGGTCGTCCCGACCGTGTCGAGCGTGCGTTGAGCGCCTGACCTGGCTGCGGAGATCGGGGTGGCAGTGAACCAGGTCAAAGGGGCTCCTCGTGTTGTTGGGAGGCGGTGGTGTGATGGTAGGCGATCCCCTGTTGCTGCCGGAGGACCTGCCGCCCCCCGGGCCTCTCACGCGACGCGACCACACCCGACTCGATCTGGGGCCCGCCTCGGCACGACGGCAGGGGCTACCGTCAGCTCCCGAGCTCCAGGCCCGCCTCCAGCAGCACGCGGGCGATCTCCGCCGCCGGGATCGCGCCCACGCGGCGGATCACCGGCCGCTCCCCCGTGCAGTCCACCACCGTGGACGCCGGGCCGCCGCGGATCGGGCCGCCGTCGATGACGAGCGCGAGCGCATCGCCCATCCGGTTCGAGATCTCCTGTGCGTCGCGCGCGTCCGCCTCACCCGAGACGTTGGCCGAGGTCGTGGGCAGCGGACCGAGGACGGCGGCGAGGGCCCGCGGTGCCGGGTGGTCGGGCACGCGGACGCCGATGGTGGGGGCGCCGCCGGCCAGGACGCGCGGCAGGCGTGCGTCCGGACGCACGGGCAGGACGAGCGTGAGACCGCCCGGCCAGAACCGCTCGCCGAGGACGCGGGCCGCGGGACCGACCACGCCCAGCGCCTCGGCCTGGGCGGCGTGGGCAAGCAGGACGGCGACGGCCTTCTCGGGCGGGCGTCGCTTGGCCGCGAACAGCCGCTCGATTGCGTCCGGGAGCGCCATGTCCGCCGCGATCCCGTACACGGTGTCCGTCGGCAGGGCCACGATCCCGCCGCCACGCAGCAGGTCCACGGCCTCTGTCCGGGCGGCGTCGCCGTCGGGCAGGATCCGCGCGGGCAGGGCACTCATCTGGGATCGGTCCCGGCGGCCTCGGAGCCCAGGAGATCGCGCCGGAGCTCCCGCGCCTCGTCCGCCAGGCGGGCGGCGTTGCGTGCGGCCTCCTTCGGCGGAGCCAGCACCAGCGCCTCGATCAGCAGAGCGGCTCCGTCATCCTCCACCGGCGGCGCCAGGTACCGGGCGGACGGCCAGAGCTCCACCGGCGCGGAGCGCATGGCCGCCCCGTGCCCGGCGTCCGCGATCATCTCCTGGTCGTTCAGCGCATCGCCGATCGTCAGCACCTGGCCCAGCGGGATCCCGGCGCGGTGCGCGAGCCAGGCCACGGCGCGTCCCTTGGAGACGCCATCCGCGACAAACTCCAGGAACCGCGGGTGGGACACCGTGGGGCTGGCCCGGCCCGCAAACTGGCGGCGAGCTTCGCCGATCAGCTGCATCGGCACCGGCGGCTCGCCTGAGGAGACCACCTTCGTCATCGGCCGGTTCACCTCCGCGGCGAGGTCCGGGACGAAGGTGGCGTCGGTCCCGTAGTAGGCCGAGTAGTCCTCGAACCGCGGGTCGTCCGCCGCGGCCAGGATCTCCTCGAGGTCGTTGACGTGGGCGTGCAGGCCGTGGGCCAGGCACCAGACGATGGCGTCCCGGATCACGGCCGGCTCCATCGGCTTGTGGTAGATCAGCCGTCCGACCCGTCCTCGCTGCACCACGACCTCGCTCCGGACCACCTCCTGCCGCTTGGGCATCGCCCGGATGACCGCTCCCTGGTGCGCGATGATCGGCTCCGAGAGGTTGAGCTGGCTGGCGAAGCCCACCGCCGCGACCGGCCGGCGACCGGTCGCGAGCGAGATGCGCACGCCCCGCCCGATGGCCTCCGCGACCGCGGCCCGGATCCGGGGGGAGAGGCGGGCGTCCGGCCCGACCAGCGTGCCGTCGATGTCGAGCGCCACCAGCCGGACGGGGAAGGCTGCCTCGGGGCGGACGGCCGGACGATGATCCCTCACGCCTGCGACCCCGCGGCGGGCGGCGGCTCGATCCGGGCGAGGCGCGACAGTCCCGCCAGGTCCGCCATGACGAGGCAGCGCCACCCGGGCAGCCGCGTCTCCACCTCGTGGACGATCCCCTCGCCCTGGTCTGCGCCGATCTCCAGCAGCGCCACCCCATCCGCGGCGAGGGTCCCCGGCAGCAGGTCCAGCAGCCGCCGCACGACGTCCAGGCCATCCGGGCCGCCGTCCAGGGCCTCCCCGGGCTCGAATGACAGGTCCTTCGCCAGCCCGGCCAGGTCGCCGGTCGCCACGTAGGGCAGGTTGGCGCAGATGACGCCGTACCGCGGCTCCACTCGCTCCGGCAGCAGGTCCCGGAGGGCGAAGGTCATCCGGTCCGCAGTCCCATGCCCAACCGCGTTCTCGCGCGCCAGCTGCAGGGCGTCGGCGGACACGTCGCTCGCCTCCACCAGCACCTGGTCTGCCATCTTCCGCCGGCGGAGGGCCGCCACCAGGGCCACCGCGATCGCCCCCGAGCCGGTGCCGACGTCGGCCACCCTCAGCGGCGGAGAGCCCTGGGGCCTGGGCGCGGCTGTGAGCCGGTCGCTCACGATCCCCAGCGCCGTGTCCACGAGGAGCTCCGTCTCGGGTCGCGGGATCAGCGCCCGCCTGTCCGTCGCGATCGCCTGGCCGTGGAACTCGCGGAAGCCGCGGATGTAGGCCACAGGCTCGCCGCCCTCACGCCGGACGATCGCCGCCTCGAAGGCCTCGCGCGGCCCATCCCCCACGAGCGCCTCTGGATGGGCCAGGACCCCGGTTCGATCCGTGCCCAGCGCCTGCGCGAGCAACAGCTCTGCGTCCAGGCGCGGCGATCCGGAACCGGAGACGGCCAGCCGCTCGGCCGCCGACGCGACCAGCATGCCAACGACCGGTCTGGGTGCGCGTTCGACCACCGGGGCTACCCGCCGGTCTCCGTCAGGGCGTGAAGGCGGTCGGCCTGGTCCGCCATCTGAAGAGCGTCGATCAGGGCGTCGATCTGGCCCTCCAGCACGCCCGGCACGTTGTGGATGGTGACGCCGATGCGGTGGTCCGTGACCCGGTTGTCGGGAAAGTTGTACGTGCGGATCTTCTCCGACCGGTCGCCCGCGGTGACCATGGTGCGCCGCTCGGCGCTCTGCTCCGCACGCTGCTTCGCCAGCTCCAGGTCGTACAGGCGGGATCGGAGGACCGACATCGCCTTGGCCTTGTTCTTGTGCTGGCTCTTCTCGTCCTGGATCTCCACCACGAGGCCGGACGGAAGATGCGTGATCCGGACCGCCGAGTCCGTGGTGTTCACCGACTGGCCGCCCGGCCCGGAGGCGCGCTTGACCTCGATGCGGAGGTCCCGCTCCTCGTCGATGTGGACCTCGACCTCGTCCACCTCGGGCAGCACGATGACGGTGGCGGTGCTGGTGTGGATCCGGCCGCTGGACTCCGTCGAGGGGACACGCTGGACGCGGTGGACGCCGCCCTCGAACTTGAGCCGGCTGTACGCGCCGTCGCCCGCGACCTCCAGGATCGCCTCCTTGATGCCGCCGATGCCGGTCTCGTTCATGCTCATGATGTCCGTGCGGAAGCGGTGCTCCTGCGCGTAGCGCGTGTACATGCGCAGGAGCTCCGCGGCGAACAGCGCGGCCTCCTCGCCCCCGGCCCCCGCCCGGATCTCCACGATGACGTTGCGGTCGTCGTTGGGGTCGCGCGGCAGGAGGGAGACCTTGAGGTCGTCGATCAGCTGCGTCTCACGCGTCTCGAGGGCCGCGATCTCCTCGCGCGCGAGGTCCCGCATCTCGTCGTCCGACTCCGCGTCGCGCATCTGCCGTGCACCGGCGAGCTGGGCCCGGATGTCGTTCAGCTCCCGGAACGCCGCGACGACCGGCTCCAGGCGGGCGAGCTCGCGACCAAGCGTGCGGAGCTGGTTGGGGTCGGCGTGGACCTCGGGGGTGGCGAGCTGGGCGGAGACATCGTCGTACTGGCGGGCGAGGCCCGCAAGCTTGATGTCGAGCCCGGATTCGTCGGACATCGCTGGCGCGTCCCGGACCCGGGCTAGCCCGCGGCCGGCGGGTCGAGCGGGGCGGCGACCTCGGCAGCGGCGACCTCGAGCGGGGCGGGCGTGGGAGCCTCGGTCGCCGGCTGTCCGGCCGCCGCATCGGCAGTCAGGTCCGCGGCGTCGGCGGCCAGGTCCGCTGCGTCGGCGATTGCCTGCGCCTCACGGACGGCCGCGGCGGTCTCGCCTGGCCGCGGCATCGGCTCCCGGGCCAGGTCGAGGCCGCCCTCGGGGATGACCTCGCCGTCGGCGCGGAGCGCCTCCTCGATGGAGACGATGGCGATCTCGATCATGTCGTCCGTCGGCTGCTTGGTCGTGATCTTCTGGACCAGGATCCCGGGCCACATGACGACCTTGACGATGGGGTTCGACCGGTGGCGGGCGCCGAACCGGAGCAGCTCGTAGCCGATCGACGCGATGACCGGGATCAACAGGATCCGGCTGGCGACCATGACCACGGGCGACTGCTTCCCGACCAGGCTGAAGGCCACGATCGAGAGCAGGATCACCACGACCAGGAACTCCGTGCCGCAGCGCGGGTGGGCGGTGGGGTACTTGCGGATTGCCTCGGGACGGAGCGGGTCGCCGGCCTCAAGCGCGTGGATCGTCATGTGCTCCGCGCCGTGGTACTGGAAGACGCGGCCGATGTCCGGCGTGCGCGCGATCAGCGCGAGGTAGCCGAGGAAGATCACGACCCGGACCAGGCCCTCCACGAGGTGCTGGGCCAGGTCGTTCTCGATGTTCGCCGTGGTGAACGTCGCGATGATCAGCGGCAGGAGGAAGAACAGGCCGATCCCGAGGACCGCCGTGATGCCCAGCATCAGGGCCACGGAGCCCTTGCCGATCTCGACCCCCTCGTCCTCGGCCTGCAGCCCGGCCGAGCGGATCAGCCACCGCGTCCCGACGACGAGCGTCTCGTACAGGATGACGAGCCCGCGCACGAACGGCCAGGTGGCGCCCTTGAAGCCGTGGACGCCGGAGTCGAGCCGCTCGGTCTCGTAGACGATGCGGCCGTCCGGGTGGCGGAGGGCGACCGCGATGGCATTGCGGCCACGCATCATGACGCCCTCGATGAGGGCCTGGCCGCCGTAGGAGTATCGAGGCATCCGCTGAGTCTACCGGGTGAGGGGGTTCGCCCCGGCGAAGGGCCTGGGGATGTGACTCGCCTTCGCCCCTCGGGCGCCTTCCGCCGTTCGGACGCATACTCCGCCCGATGCGCCTCGAACTCACCAAGCGCGGCGACTACGCCGTCCGCGCGATGCTCGCCCTCGCCCGGGGCAACGGCAACGGGCTGCTGTCCGCGCGCCGGATCTCGGACGCGATGGGCATCCCCGTCCGGTTCCTGCCCCAGGTGCTGGCGGACCTCCAGCGCGCCGGGCTGGTCGAGGCGGCCGCAGGCCGCAGCGGCGGTTACAGGCTGGCGAGGGATCCCGAGACGGTCAGCCTGCTCGAGGTGATCGAGGCCGTCGAGGGCGACACCCGCCGGCGATCCTGCGTGCTGCGCGGCGTTCCGTGCGGGGTCGACGGCAACTGTGACGTCCACGACGTCTTCTTCGAGGGGCAGGAGGCGCTGCGCGGCACCTTCGCCCGGTCCACGCTGGCGGATCTCGCGGGGCCGGCCACCGCTGCGGCGCTCGACGGGGCCTCCGCCGGCCGGGGCTAGACGTGGATCGCAGCTAGAGCGGCAGGAGCGTTCCCAGGCCCTTCTCTTCGGCTGCGCGGAGGACGAGCGGTGCGACGGCGATGTCGTCGAGGGCGAGCCCGAGGTTGCACGCCATCGTCCGCTGATGGACCGATGTCCGTCCTGGCCGGGCGCCGACCACGAGCTGGCCGAGGTCCGCGGCAATCGGAGGAATGTCCCGGAAGTACCCGATCCCTCGAAAATGCTCCAGCTGGGGGACGTCGTCCGTGGTGAACACGTCGAGCTCGGCAAACGCTGCCGCGTCCCAGTAGCTGTCGAAGTCGACGGCCGAGGCGAATGCGCCCGGTGCCATCCAGCCCGCCTTGATCGATGCGTGCGGCGCGTGCAGGATCGGCCCCGAGGTCACGATCACGTCCGCGCCGCGCACGGCCGACTCCGGATCGGCCGCGGCCGTGACCTCGATCCCGTGACGAGCGCGCACTCCCTCGGCGAATGCCACGACGCGGGCCGGATCGGGATCGAACGCGCGGATCGTGGTGAGGCCCGGCAGGACCGCCCTGAGCGAGTCGACGTGAAACGACCCCTGGACGCCGCAGGCGAGGATCGCGAGCACCGACGAATCCGGGCGAGCGAGGTATCGCGCCGACACCGCGGACGCGGCGGCCGTCCGCGCGCCGGTGATCCAGGTGGCATCCATGACCGAGATCGGGATACCCGTCGCCGGGTCGTTGAGGATCAGGAGACCCGTGATGTACGGCAGGCCAAGCGCCTGGTTGCCGGGATAGCCGCTGATCCACTTGATCCCGACGGCACCGAGCCCCGGGATCGAGGCCGGCATCGCGTGAATGAAGTTGTCGCCCTCGCCCGGATGGACGCCCGGCTTGGGCGGCATCTCCACCCGCCCGTTCCCCTTCTCGCGGAACCCCGTCTCGACGGCTTCGATGACCGCGTCCATCGTGACGCCGGCCTTGTCCACGTCTGCACGCGAGAGATAGCGAATCGTGAGGGGGTCACGGGTGGCGGACGACGGGGTCATGGGCGGTTGCTCCTGCCGTGACGCGCCCGGGGTGGCTCGCGAAGAGACGGCTGGCCTGCGGCGCGTGGACCCACGATAGCGTCGCGAGCCCACGATGGCGCTGGCGGTGGACGACTCCGTCG
This sequence comes from uncultured Chloroflexia bacterium, assembly GCA_963770795.1. Lineage (GTDB taxonomy): Bacteria > Chloroflexota > Limnocylindria > Limnocylindrales > CSP1-4 > CAIXZV01. The sequence continues at coordinate 34,374 of CAVYQR010000005.1, read as the reverse complement.
GCGACGGCGGCGCCTCGGCGTCAGCCCGCCTGGCGCAGGCTCTGGGAGACCCGTGCTGCGGCGGCCACGACATCGGCAGCGATTCGGTCCCGCGCCGTCGCCCGGTCCCGACCCTGCGAACCCTCGGCGCCCGGGAAGCGGTAGGACGGGCCGTGGACGTGGATCGCCCCGATGATGTCGCCGCCCTCGTCCGCCAGGGCCGCGGCAACCGAGCTGATCCCCTCTGCGACCTCATCCCGGGTCCAGGCGTAGCCGTCCAGCCGGGCGAGCCGGATCCGCTCCCGGATCATCTCCGGGTCGGTGACGGTCGACGGCGTGAAGCGCTCGAGGCGTCCGGCCAGGAACCGCTCCACGTCGGCAGGTGGCATGTGGGCGAGGATGACCAGACCCGACGAGACCGCGTGCATGGGCAGGCGGGTACCGGTCCAGTCGCGGATCCCGACGGGGTTCGGGCTGTCCTCCTGGTCAACGTAGTGCACCAGGCGCCCGTCCGGGATGGACAGCCCGGCGGCTTCGCCGATCAGGCCGGCGAGGCTGACGAGCTGCGGCCGGGCCAGCGCGATCAGGCTGCCCGGCGACCGGACGCCGGCGGCGAGGGTGACCAGCCGGCTCCCGACGCGGTAGTCCGTGCCGTCCCGCACCTGCTCAACCGCGCCTTCGGACACCAGCGCGGCGAGGAGGCGCGCGACGGTGCTCTTGGGCAGGCGGACCCGATCGGCCACCCCGGTCACCCCGAGCGGCCCATCACCCAGGGCCCCGAGGATGGCGAAGGCGCGTTCGATGGACTGGACTCTGGACATCGGTGGCTCCATGGACTACGCTGCCGGGGTTCGCGCGTTCCATCATACGGCACCGTTCCACATTATGGAACCCGCGAGACATCGGCCGGCAACAGACGACCGGCTCCACCGACGAGAACACCACCGACCACCGACCGACGGCCGCCCCCACCGTCGGAGTCGGGCCGCAACGCAGGAGTGGGCCGAACATGACCGACGAGCAGGAACTCGATCTCGCCAGCCTGTCCGACAAGGACCTCGTCGAGCAGATGCACGACGACATGTACGACGGGATGGCCGCCGAGATCGTCGCTGGCACGAACATCCTCCTCGAGCGCGGCTGGGGGCCCGACCGGGTCCTGGCCGAGGCGCTCGTCGAGGGCATGCGGATCGTCGGGGTGGACTTCCGCGACGGCATCCTGTTCGTGCCCGAGGTGCTCCTCGCCGCCAACGCGATGAAGGGCGGCATGACCGTCCTGCGGCCGCTCCTCGCCGAGACCGGTGCCAAGCCGATCGGCAAGGTGGTGCTGGGCACCGTGAAGGGCGACATCCACGACATCGGCAAGAACCTGGTCGGGATGATGCTCGAGGGCGCCGGGTTCGAGGTCATCGACCTGGGCGTCAACACGGACGCGGACAAGTTCCTCGCCGCGCTCGACGAGCACAAGCCGGACATCCTGGGCATGTCGGCGCTCCTGACCACCACCATGCCGTACATGAAGGTCGTCATCCAGGCGCTCAAGGACCGCGGTGTCCGGGACGACTACATCGTCCTCGTCGGGGGCGCGCCGCTCAACGAGGAGTTCGGACTTGCCGTCGGCGCCGACGCCTACTGCCGGGACGCGGCCGTGGCGTCCGAGACGGCACGCGCCTTCATCGACCAGCGACGTGCCGCCCAGGCCTGATCCGGTGGCAGGGTCGGACCCGGGCGCGTCCACGCTCGTCATCGGCTGCGGGGCCCTGGGCCGCGAGCTGGTGGAGCTGGTCGCCCGGGACGGCCTGGACCATGTCGAGGTGCGCTGCCTGCCGGCCTCGCTCCACAACCACCCGCAACGCATCCCGGCGGCGGTCGAGGGCCTGGTCAACGCGGCGCTCGGCCGGTACGAGCGCATCTTCGTTGCGTACGGTGACTGCGGGACCGGCGGCGGGCTCGATCGCGTCCTGGCGGCGCACGGGATCGAGCGGCTGCCCGGCGCCCACTGCTACCAGGCCTACGCGGGGCTGGCCGCCTTCGAGCAGATGGCCGAGGAGGAGCCGGGCACCTTCTACCTGACCGACTTCCTCGTCCGCAGCTTCGACCGTCTCGTCATCGCCGGCCTCGGGATCGACCGGCACCCGGAGCTGCTGCCGCAGTATTTCGCCGGCTACCGGCGCGTGGTCTACCTGTCCCAGCGCGACGATCGCGAGCTCCTGGAGGCGGCGCGAAGGGCGGCCGGGAGGCTCGGCCTCGCCTTCGAGCACCGGCGGACGGGTCTCGGCGAGCTGGAGACGTCGATCGAACGCCTGGCGTCATCGGCAGCGGGGGCGGCCGCGGGCCCGGCCGTGGCGGCCGCGGACACGGCACGAGCGGCCTGACGTGGCAACGCTGACCGTCATCTCCTGGCGGGACATCCCCGCGCAGGTCGTCGCGCGCGAGGGCCGGCGGACCGCGAAGGCAGATGTTGAGCAACCGGTTCCAGGCCGCCGTCGACCAGGCGGCAACCCTCGCCGGCCTGAAGGACATGGACACGTACCTCGCGGAGTGGCGCCGGACGCAGCGCCCGTGCGGCGCCGACCTGGACGCCGAGGTCGCCGCCGAGGTGGCCCGCATCGACAAGCAGTTCACCAGCGCGCGGCTGGCCGCGCTCGCCGCCGGTCTCGGGATCGCGGTCGAGGACGGCGCACCGCCGGACACCAGCCCGGCGCCACAGACGACGGAGGCATCATGACCCGGACCGTGATCAGCTCGGCGAGCCGCGAGGTGGTCATCGGGGGCGATCGGCCATTCGTCATCATCGGCGAGCGGATCAATCCCACCGGCCGCAAGCTCCTGGCCGAGGAGATGCGCGCCGGCGACTTCAGCCGGGTGGAGCGCGACGTGATCGCCCAGGTGGAGGCCGGGGCGCACATGCTCGACGTCAACGCCGGGATCCCGCTCGCCGACGAGCCCGCGATCCTGGCCCACACCGTCCGCCTGGTCCAGTCGCTGACCGATCTCCCGCTGTCGCTGGACTCATCCGTCGTCGAGGCGCTCGAGGCGGGCCTGGCCGCCTACCAGGGCAAGGCCCTGGTCAACTCCGTCACCGGCGAGGATGAGCGGCTGGAGCGCGTCCTGCCGCTCATCCGCAAGTACGGAGCGGCCGTCGTGGCGATCTCCAACGACGACACAGGCATCTCCACGGACCCGGACGTCCGCTTCGCCGTGGCGAAGAAGATCGTCGAGCGGGCAGCGGACCACGGGATCCCGCGCGAGGACATCGTGGTGGATCCGCTCGTGATGCCGATCGGCGCCATGCGGACGGCCGGCGTCCAGGTGTTCCGCCTCCTCGGGCGGCTCCGCGACGAATTGGGCGTCAACACCGTCTGCGGGGCGTCGAACGTGAGCTTCGGGCTGCCGCAGCGAGAGGGCATCAACGCCGCGTTCCTCGCGATGGCGATCTCGAACGGCCTGACCAGCGCGATCACGAACCCCCTGCTGCCGAACGTGCGCGAGGTGATCATGGCCGCGGACGTGCTGATGGGGAACGACGCGGAATGCGGCCGCTGGATCCGCACCCACCGGGAGCCAACGGCGGAGGGCGAAGCGGGGCGCCGCGTCAACCGCCGACGGCCGGCCGCGGGCGCCGGACCTGCCGCGGGCTGAGCGCGAAGCCGTGGCGGGATCGCAAGATCCTCTGGTCATCTTCACGCCCTCGGGCCGTCGAGGGCGGTTCCCGGCCGGCATGCGCGTCCTGGACGCCGCCCGGTCACTGGGCGTCGACATCGACTCGGTCTGCGGGGGCCGCGGGATCTGCGGCCGCTGCCAGGTGGAGCAGAGCGTCGGCGCGTTCCCCAAGCACGGCATCACGTCCCTGCCCGGCCACCTGACCGCGCCCGACGCCGTGGAGCAGGCATACGCGGGGCGCCGCGGCCTCGATGATGGGCGGCGCCTCTCCTGTGCGACCGCGATCACCGGCGACGCCGTCATCGACGTGCCGGCCGCCAGCCAGGTCCACCGCCAGGTGGTCCGCAAGGAGCTCGAGGTCCGGCCCTTCGACCTCGACCCCGTCGTGCGCCTGCACTACGTGGAGACGGCCCCGCCCGACCTCGCGTCGCCGGCGTCGGACCTGGTCCGGGTCCTCGGGGCCCTCGACCGCGAGTGGGGCCTGCGGGGGATCGAGACGGACCTGGCCACGACGCGCGCGCTCCAGGCAGCCGTCCTCGGGGGCGACGGGGCGGTGACCGTGGCGGTCCACGCCGGGCGTTCGATGATCGCCGCCTGGCCCGGCTTCCGGGACCGTGCCTTCGGGGTGGCGGTGGACATCGGGTCCACGACCATCGCCGGACACCTCGCCAGCCTGCTGGACGGGACCGTGCTCGCCTCCGCCGGGACGATGAACCCGCAGATCCGTTTCGGCGAGGACCTCATGAGCCGCGTCTCGTACGCGATGCTGCACGCGGATGGGGCCGCCGACATGACGCGGGCCGTGCGCACCGCGCTCCGGGGCCTGATCGCGGAGCTGGCGGAGGCGGCGGGCGTCGCCACCGACGAGGTCCTGGAGATCGTGCTGGTCGGCAACCCGATCATGCACCACCTGGTCCTCGGCCTGGACCCCACGCCCCTGGGCCAGTCGCCGTTCACCCTCGCCACGGAGCGGGCCGTCCACACGACGGCGGCGGAGCTGGAGCTCGAGGCGCATCCCGGCGCGCGTGTCTACGTGCTGCCGTGCATCGCCGGCCACGTGGGCGCAGACACCGCCGGCGTGATCCTCGCCGAGCAGCCCCACCTCTCCGACACGATCCGCCTGATCGTGGACGTGGGCACCAACGCGGAGCTCGTGCTGGGCAACCGGACCCGGCTCCTCGCCGCGTCGAGCCCGACCGGGCCGGCCTTCGAGGGCGCCCAGATCAGCTCGGGCCAGCGCGCGGCGCCGGGCGCGATCGAACGGGTGCGGATCGACCCGGTCACGCTGGAGCCGCGGTACCGGGTGATCGGCTGCGGGCTGTGGTCCGACGAGCCCGGGTTCGCCGACGCCACCCGTGAGACGGGCGTCACGGGCATCTGCGGCTCCGGGATCATCGAGGCGATCGCCGAGCTGTTCCTGGCCGGCGTGGTCACGGCCGACGGGATCCTGGACGGCAGGTCGGCCGGGCGGACGCCGCGGGTGGTCGAGGACGGGCGAACCTTCGCCTACCTGCTGGCCGACGGCCCGCCGAGGATCATGGTGACGCAGGGCGACGTCCGTGCGATCCAGCTGGCGAAGGCGGCGCTCTACGCGGGCGCGCGGCTGCTCATGGACGCGTACGGGGTGGACGCCGTGGACGAGGTCCGGCTGGCCGGCGCGTTCGGCAGCCACATCGACGTGAAGCACGCGATGGTGCTCGGGCTCGTCCCGGACTGCGATCTCGACCGGGTGGGCTCGGCCGGGAACGCCGCCGGAGCCGGCGCGCTCATCGCACTCCTGTCGGGCGCCGCGCGCACCGAGATCGAGGAGGTTGTCCGCGGCGTCACCAAGATCGAGACCGCCATCGAGCCGCGTTTCCAGGAGCACTTCGTGGAAGCGCTGGCCATCCCCCACCGAACCGCCCCCTATCCAAACCTCGCCCGCGTCGTCGAGCTCCCGGCACGTCCGGAGATCGGTCGCGCCGGGCAGGACGAACGCACCGAGCGACGCCGGCGGCGCATGCCCGTCGCCGCCCACGAGGAGGACCGATGACCGAGGAGCTCCACACCCGTCGCGCCGGGGGCCGCGCCGCACGGCAGGCCGCACGCGCCCACGCCGCCGTCGAGCGCGTGCCGTTCCTGACCCGGACCCTCAAGCCGTTCGAGGTCCTGGACGAGGAGGGCCTGTCCCTCATCGAGCGCAACGCCGACGTCATCCTCCAGGAGGTGGGGCTCGAGTTCCGCGGAGACCCGGACGCGCTCCGGCTCATGCGGGAGGCCGGCGCCGACGTGCAGGGCGAGCGGGTCCGGTTCCCGATGGGCATGTGCCGCGCGATCGTGCAGGCATCCGCCCCGTCCTCGTACGTCCAGCACGCCCGCAACCCGGAGCGCAGCGTGACCATGGGCGGGATGCACACCGTGTTCGCGCCCGCCTACGGCTCGCCGTTCGTCCGCGACCTGGACGGCGGGCGCCGGTACGGCACGATCGAGGACTTCCGCAACTTCGTGAAGCTCGCCTACCTGAGCCCGCACCTCCACCACTCGGGCGGCACCGTGTGCGAGCCGGTGGACGTGCCGGTCAACAAGCGCCACCTGGACATGGTCTACAGCCACATGCGCGACTCGGACAAGCCGTTCATGGGCTCCGTCACGACGCCGGAGCGTGCGCTCGACACCGTGGCCATGGCCCGGATCCTGTTCGGCGAAGCCTTCGTCCGCGACAACACGGTGATCACCAGCCTCATCAACGCCAACTCGCCGCTGGTCTGGGACTCGACGATGCTGGGCGCCGCACGCGCCTACGCCGAGGCCAACCAGGCCACGCTCATCACGCCGTTCATCCTCGCCGGGGCCATGGCGCCCGTGACGGTGGCCGGCGTCGCCGCGCAGACGCTGGCGGAGGCGCTGGGTGGCATGACGTTCGTCCAGCTCGTCCGACCCGGCGCGCCCGTGATCATGGGCTCCTTCGCCAGCTCGATGTCCATGCAGTCGGGCGCCCCGACCTTCGGCACGCCGGAGCCCGCGCTCGTGCTGTACGTCATGGCCGCGCTCGCCCGGCGTCTCGGGGTCCCGTTCCGCTCGGGCGGCAGCCTGTGCGGCTCCAAGGTCACCGACGCCCAGGCGGCCTACGAGTCGGCGGCAACCCTCCAGCCGACGGTCCTCGCCGGCACCAACTTCGTCCTGCACGCGGCCGGCTGGCTCGAGGGCGGCCTCACGATGGGCTACGAGAAGTTCATCCTCGATGCGGACCAGTGCGGGATGGCTGGCGTCTTCGTCCGGGGCGTTGACATGTCCGAGAACGGTCAGGCGCTCGACGCCATCCGGGAGAACGGCCCCGGGCAGCACTTCCTCGGGACGGCGCACACGCTGGCCAACTTCGAGACGGCGTTCTACCGCTCCGAGGTCACCGACAACAACAGCTTCGAGCAGTGGCTCGAGGAAGGCAGCCTGGACGCGCCCGCCCGCGCCAACAGGGTCTGGAAGCGGATGCTCGCCTCCTATGAGGCGCCGCCCATGGACCCCGGGGTGGACGAGGCGCTGCGCGACTTCATCGCCCGCCGCAAGGCTTCGATGCCGGACCTGGCCGAGTAGCGAATGGGCCTGGAACCGGCCGGATCTGGCCGATTCCGGCGGGGTTTGCAGGCTCGCCCGCCGCACTCTGCATGTAACGGGGCGCCCGGATGGGCATACTGTGCCCTTCTTCGGCGACCCGCGCCTCGGGCGCGCCGGGACAGGAGGAGGGCCCTGCTTCGTGGTTGACGGACGCGCGTACCCTGCCAGCGCCGGGAGGCGCAGCCGGATCGGGACGCGGCACACGGCATGACGTCGACAACGCCGGCGCCGGACCCGCTCGACGCGACGCAGCCCGCGGCAGCGCCGCCCGCAGAGACCGGCGCCGCCGGCCAGCCCACGATCTCCGTTCGCGGCCTGTGGAAGATCTTCGGCCCGTCGGAGCACCGGATCATCGGCACGCCGCTCGCGGAGCTGAGCCCCGACGAGCTCCGGCTGGCGGCAGACTCGAACGTCGCCGTGCGCGACGTCTCCTTCGATGTCCAGCCCGGCGAGGTCTTCGTGGTGATGGGCCTCTCGGGCAGCGGCAAGTCCACGCTGATCCGGTGCCTGACCCGCCTCATCGAGCCCACGGCAGGCGAGGTGCTGCTCGACGGCGAGGACATCGGGCAGGCCGACGACAAGCGCCTCCGAGAGCTCCGGCGGCGAAGGTTCTCCATGGTCTTCCAGCACTTCGGGCTTCTCCCGCACCGCCGGGTCATCGACAACATCGCCTTCGGTCTCGAGGTCCGCGGCGAGCGCAAGGCGGAGCGCCGGGAGCGGGCCCGGGAGATGCTGTCGCTGGTCGGCCTCGAGGGGCTGGGCGACAGCTACCCCGAGCAGCTGTCGGGCGGCATGCAGCAGCGCGTCGGGCTGGCGCGAGCCCTCGCCGTCGATCCCGAGGTCATGCTGTTCGACGAGCCGTTCAGCGCGCTTGACCCGCTGATCCGGCGCGACATGCAGAACGAGGTGATCCGGCTCCACAACGAGGTCGGGAAGACGATGATCTTCATCACCCACGACCTGTCCGAGGCCCTCAAGCTGGGCGACCACGTCGCGATCATGCGGGCAGGCGAGATCGTGCAGATCGGGCGGCCGGAGGAGATCGTCGGGGCGCCGTCGGACGCCTACGTCACTGACTTCGTGAGCGACGTGCCCAAGTCGCACGTGCTCACGCTTCGCTGGATCATGCGCGACCCGCGGCCGGATGACCCGCTCGACGGTCCGGCGCTCCCGTCGGACACGATCATCCGATCGGCCGTCCACGTCTCCGTCTCGACCGACAAGCCGATCTGCGTGGTCGATGACGGCCGGCTGCTGGGGGTCGTGGACCGGGTCCAGATCCTGACTGCGATCGCGGGCGCGGAGGAATCCGGGGTCGAGAACCCCGAGGTCGAGGACATCGGCACCGGGGGATCCTGAGGTGGCCGTCACCGGGGCAGCAGCGACAACCCGGCTCCGGGCCGTCCCCCGGTTTGCCTGGGCCCTGGTCCTGGCGGCCGTCGTCGCCGTGCTCTATGCCGTCTTTGCCAACCAGTTCCTGCTCCCCCACGACAACGACGCCCCGCTGTTCGGATCCATCCGCGACATCCGCGAGTGGATCGACACGAACCGGAACTCGAACGTGATCCTGTCCGTGCTGGTGACCGGCATCCGGGTGGGAGTCAGGGGCCTCTTCGACTTCTTCGACTCCGTCCTCAAGGCGATCAGCTGGCCTGCCCTGACCGTGATCGGCGGGGCCATCGGGTTCGTCGTCGGCGGCTGGCGCCTCGCCGGCCTCATGGCGGCCGGGTTCCTCGCGTTCGGGATCCTCGGCTTCTGGGATCGCAGCGTCGAGACACTCGCGCTGACCCTGGCCGCGGTATCCCTCTCGCTCCTGATCGGGATCCCGCTCGGGATCGTCGCCGGCCGGAACGACCGGTTCATGAACGCCATCCGGCCGGCGCTCGACGTCATGCAGATCATGCCGACGTTCTCCTACCTGGCGCCGATCGCGCTGTTCTTCCTCATCGGGCCCGCGACGGCGGTGATCGCGACGCTGATCTACTCCATCCCGCCGGCCATCCGGATCACCGCCCTCGGCATCCGCGGCGTCGCCCCGGCCTCCATGGAGGCCGCGACCTCGCTGGGGGCGACGAAACGCCAGCTCCTGACCAAGGTCCAGCTGCCGATGGCCAGGCGGACGATCATCCTGGGCGTCAACCAGGTGATCATGATGGCCCTCTCGATGGTCGTGATCACCGCCCTCGTCAACGCACCCGGGCTCGGCAAGGACATCATCCACGCCCTGCAGCAGGCCGACGTCGGGCTGGCCCTCGAGGCCGGGCTTGCGGTCGTCGTGATGGCGATCATGCTCGACCGCCTGACGACCCAGGCGAGCGAGCGCCTCGACCCGTCCCGGGGCCGCGTGCGCACGCTGCTGGGGTCGGGGAAGCCGTGGATCCGCTGGGCGTTCGCGGCCGGCACGGTCGCGGCCGTCGTCCTGGCCACGGTCCTCGTCGGCAACGCGGACTTCCCGTCAGGGCTCCGCATCTCGTTCCGGGGCCCGGTCAACGACGCGGTCGCATGGTTCGCATCCAGCTTCTACTTCGCGACCGACTGGCTCAGGGACGCGGTGACGTACACCCTGATCAACCCGATCGAGGGCTTCCTGGCCAGCTCCCCGTGGTGGCTCGTGGCGATCGTCGTCGTCGGCCTGGCCCTCATCCTGGCCGGGCGACGGCAGGCCGTGACGGCCGGGCTCTGCCTGGCCCTCATCCTGGCCCTCCAGGTGTGGGAGCACAGCATGATCACCCTGGCCCAGGTCCTCCTCGCCACCGCGATCACGCTCAGCACCGGGTTCGTCCTGGGGATCCTCTCGGCACGGAGCGATCGCTTCTCGATGGCGTTGCGGCCGATCCTCGACGCGGCGCAGACATTGCCGGCCTTCGTCTACCTGATCCCGTCGCTGGCGCTTTTCGGGCCAACCCGCTTCACGGCCATCATCGCCGCCGTCGTGTACGCCGTGCCGCCCGTCATCCGCCTCGCGGAGGTGGGGATCCGAACGGTCCCGGCAACGATCCGGGAGGCTGCAGTGTCGGCCGGTGCGACCCCCCGCCAGGTGCTGTGGAAGGTCGACCTGCCGCTGGCCCGTCCCGCGCTCATGGTCGCCATCAACCAGGGGATCATCATGGTCCTGGCGATGGTGGTCGTCGGCGGGCTGGTGGGCAGCGGCGGCCTCGGCTTCGACGTGGTCAAGGGTTTCGTTCGCCAGGACTGGTTCGGCCAGGGGCTGGCGGCCGGGCTGGCGATCGTCCTGCTGGGCATCCTGCTCGACCGCGTGACCCAGGGTGCCGGCATGCGCAACGCAAACCGGATCGATGGAGCGCTGCCAAAGGCCGCTGCATGAGTTGGCCGTCGGGTGCATCCTTCCCGGATTGCCCAACGGTTCGGGCACAGGCGCGGACGCGGGTCCGCGCGGATCAATGGAGGAGGAGCCAGTGAAGTTCGCAACAGCACGATCCCGCCTGATCGTCGCCATGGTCGCGCTCGGCGTGATCGCGGCGGCATGCGGCGGGTCTTCAGACGGCGGCTCCGCGGAGAGCAAGGGGACGGTGAACATCGCCGTCAACCCGTGGGTCGGCTATCGCGCCGATGCCGCGGTGGTGGCCTACCTGCTCGAGAACGAGATGGGCTACACGGTCAACTTGTCCGATCTCGCGGAGGACGTCTCCTGGGCGGGCTTCGAGAACGGGGCGGTGGATGTCATCCTCGAGAACTGGGGCCACCCCGACTTCGAGGCGAAGTACATCGACGAGCTGAAGGTGGCCATGGACGCCGGCTCGACCGGCAACGAGGGCGTCATCTTCTGGGGCGTGCCGAAGTGGATGGTCGACCAGTACCCCGACATCACGGAGTACAGCAACCTCAACAAGTACGCGGAGCTGTTCAAGACCTCCGAGTCCGGTGACCTGGGCCAGTTCCTGGGAACGGACCCGTCGTACCTCCAGTACGACGAGGCGCTGGTCAAGAACCTGGGCCTTGACTTCAAGGTCGTCTTCTCCGGCAGCGAGACGGCGACCGTGCAGGCGATCAAGACCGCTGATGAGCAGAAGAAGCCGCTCCTGCTCTACTGGTGGGATCCCCACTGGCTGAACTCCCAGGTCGACATCGTCAAGGTCAACCTGCCGCCCTACACCGAGGGCTGCGACGCAGACACCGAGAAGGTGGCCTGCGACTACCCGGTCACCGACCTCAACAAGATCATCGGCACCAAGTTCAACAACGAGGGCGGCGACGCGGCGACGTTCATCAAGAACTTCAACTGGACGAACGCGGACCAGAACACCGTCGCCAACGACATCACGAACAACGGCATGACCGACGCAGAGGCGGCCAAGAAATGGGTTGACGCCAACCCCGACACCTGGAAGGCCTGGATTCCCTGATCCTGCGCCGATCGACGGCCCGGTCCGCAACGGCGGCCCGGGCCGTCCTCTGTTTCGGGCGCGACGGACACCCGCGGCGCGACCACCTGCGCTGCTAGCATCGTTCCATGAGCAGGACGAAGCACGACTTCATCATCATCGGCGGCGGGTCCGCCGGCAGCGTGTTGGCAAACAGGCTGAGCGCGACGCCGTCGAACCGCGTCCTGGTCCTCGAGGCGGGTCGCCCCGACTACCGGTGGGACGCCTTCGTGCAGATGCCGGCGGCGCTCACCTTCCCGATCGGCAGCAAGTACTACGACTGGAAGTACGAGTCGGAGCCCGAGCCGTTCATGAACGGCCGCCGGATCTACCACGCCCGCGGCAAGATCCTGGGTGGCTCATCGAGCATCAACGGGATGATCTTCCAGCGCGGCAACCCACTGGACTACGAGCGGTGGGCCGGGGACCCGGGCATGGAGACCTGGGACCACGCCCACTGCCTGCCCTACTTCCGCCGCATGGAGAGCTGCATGGCGGCGGACCTCGATGATCCGTTCCGGGGTCACGCGGGGCCACTGGTGCTTGAACGTGGCCCAGCCACCAACCCGCTGTTCGGCGCCTTCTTCGAGGCGGTCAAGCAGGCCGGCTACCAGCTGACGGACGACGTCAACGGCTACCGCCAGGAGGGCTTCGCGCCGTTCGACCGGAACATCCAGAACGGCCGTCGCCTGAGCGCCTCGCGGGCCTACCTGCACCCGGTGATGGGCCGCCCGAACCTGGAGGTCCGGACCCGCGCGTTCGTCACCCGGATCCTGTTCGAGGGCAAGCGGGCGACGGGCGTCGAGTACACGACCGCCAAGGGCAAGGTCCACCGGGTCCACGGCGGGACCATCGTGCTGGCCGGCGGGGCGATCAACTCGCCGCAGCTCCTCCAGCTGTCCGGGGTCGGCAACGCGGATGAGCTCAAGGCACTCGGCATCAACCCCGTCCACGACCTTCCCGGCGTCGGCGAGCACCTCCAGGACCACCTCGAGGTCTACGTCCAGTACGGCTCCAGGCTTCCGGTGTCGATGCAGCCGTCCCTGCAGAAATGGCGCCGGCCGTGGATCGGGTTCCAGTGGCTGTTCCTCCGCCGCGGTCCCGGCGCGACGAACCACTTCGAGGGCGGCGGCTTCGCGCGCAGCAACGACGAGGTTGCGTACCCCAACCTCATGTTCCACTTCCTGCCGCTCGCCATCCGCTACGACGGCTCGGCGCCGGCCGGCGACCACGGCTACCAGGTCCACATCGGCCCGATGTACTCGGACGCCCGCGGCTCGGTGAAGATCACCAGCACGGACCCGACCGTGCACCCGGCGCTGCGGTTCAACTACCTGTCCACCGAGCAGGATCGCCGCGAGTGGGTGGAGGCCATCCACGTCGCCCGCAACATCCTGGGCCAGAAGGCGTTCGAGCCGTTCAGCGCCGGCGAGGTCTCGCCCGGGCCGTCGGTCACCACGGACGCGGAGATCCTGGACTGGGTGGCCCGCGACGGCGAGACCGCGCTCCACCCGTCCTGCAGCTGCCGGATGGGCACCGACGGAGAGTCGGTCGTGGACCCGCTCACGATGGGTGTGCACGGGGTCGAGGGCCTCAAGGTGGTGGACGCATCGGTCATGCCGTACGTCACCAACGGCAACATCTACGCGCCGGTCATGATGCTGGCCGAGAAGGCCGCGGACCTGGTCCTGGGCGACACGCCGCTGGCGCCGGAGCCGGTCGAGTTCTACCGGCACCAGCCCGCCTGACCGGATGCAGGCTTGTCTGTGACGGCTGACGTGGACCAGGCCCGACGGGGGCTGCTCGCGCGCCTGGCCGAGAACCCCGCCCGGATCGCCGCCGCCGCCCGCGGGGTCGCGGCGGCCGAGTCACGCAGCGGCACGCCACCCGGTGAGTGGACGCCTCGCGAGGTCGCGGCGCACCTGGCGGCCGTGGAGGCCGATGTGTTCCAGCCGCGTCTGGATCAGCTGGCGTCCGAAGTGGCTCCCGTGTGGGCGTGGACCGAGCCAGGTCCGCTCGACACCCCGGACACCGCCACGCTCGAGGGCGCCCTGGAGACGTTCGCCGACCTGCGGTCCGGGACCCTGGCACACGTCACCGGCCTGGATGAGGCCGGCTGGTCACGGACCGGCACGCACGCGACTTATGGCCGACTCGACGTCGCCGGCGTCCTGGGCGTCATCGTCGATCACGATGACGAGCACCTGAGGGACCTGGAGGCGCGCCGAGGTGGGTCATGGTGACCGAACAGGAAGTGATCAGGCGCCAGACGATCCTCCGTCCCGACCGCTTCGACCTGGACGGTCACGCGGCGACGATGAAGGCGGTCGTGACCGTGGGCAACGGCGGCCTGGACAAGCTCGTCTACCGCGATGTCCCGCGGCCGGTGCCGGGTCCCGGCGAGGTCCTGCTGCAGGTGTTGGCCGCGGGCGTCAACAACACCGAGATCAACACGCGCCTGGGCTGGTACTCCTCGACGGTCACGACCGACACGCGCGCGGCGGCCGAGTCCGAGGAGCAGGAGGCACGCGCCAAGGACGACGGCGGCTGGAGCGCGCCGACCCCCTTCCCCTTCATCCAGGGCACGGACTGCTGCGGGAGGGTCGTCGAGGTCGGAGCCGGGGGTGACGAGTCGATCATCGGCCGCCGGGTGCTCGTCCGTCCCTGCATGCGCCCGGCCGGGTTCGCCTCCCTGGAGAACATCTGGATGGCCTCGGACTTTGACGGCGCCTTCGCCCAATTCGTGAAGGTGCCTGCGTCCGAGGTGTTCACCGTCGACTGCGACTGGAGCGACGTGGAGATGGGCTCGATCCCGTGTGCCTGGGGGACCGCCGAGAACATGCTCCACCGGGCGGGCGTCACCGGTGGCCACCACGTGGTGGTGACGGGCGCCTCGGGCGGCGTGGGCTCGGCGGCCGTGCAGCTCGCGAAGCGGCGCGGCGCCACGGTGACGGCAATCGCGGCGAGTGCGAAGGCGGCCCGGGTGCTGGACATCGGTGCCGACCGCGTGGTCGCCCGCGACGACGACGTCGTGGGCGCCCTGGGCAGGGAGTCCGTGGACGTCGTGATCGACAACGTGTCCGGGCCGGCATTCGGGAGCCTGATCGACACCCTGCGGACCGGCGGCAGGTACGCGTCGTCGGGGGCCATCGCCGGACCGCTGGTCGCGTTCGACAAGCGCACCTTCTACCTCCGGGACCTGACGCTCATCGGCTGCACGGCATGGGACGAGCCCGTGTTCCCGGCTCTCGTCTCCTACATCGAGCGCGGCGAGATCCGTCCGCTGGTCGCGAAGACCTTCCCGCTGGAGCGCATCGCGGACGCCCAGCGGGAGTTCCTCGAGAAGCGGCACGTGGGCAACTTCGTCCTGGTCCCGCCACCCGTCGCGGGCTGAGATTCAGGCGCGCAGCCGCTCGTCGCCCGGGTCGAAGAGCGGCGTCGACCCAACTACGGCGACCGTCACCGGGTAGCGCTCGCCCATGTACTGCACCGCGAGCCCCGTGCCCTCGACCGCCAGCTCCACGGGGAGGTACGCCATCAGGAGGTACCTGCCCAGCGATGGAGCGTGACCCGCGCTGGTCACGAACGAACGGCGGCCACGGGCGTCTGCGACAGGGCGCCCATCCCGCGTGAGGACGGGCTCCCGGCCCAGCATGTACCGCGTGACCCCTGAGGCCGACGTGTGGTCGTCCACGGTGAGCGTGCACAGCAGCGCGACCGGCGACTCCGACCGCTGGCGGAGGTACGCCGCCTTGCCGATGAAGTCCGCCTCCTTGACCTTCGGGCGCGCGAGGCCGGCCTCGACGAGCGAGTGGTCGAGGTCCAGTTCGGCCCCATACGCTCGGTAGCCCTTCTCCAGGCGGCCGCTCGAGAAGAGCACGCCCATCCCGACCGGGACGGCGCCCAACGGCCGTCCCGCTGCCAGCAGCGCGTCCCAGAGGTGCGCGCCGAGCTCGATCGGCGCGTAGATCTCCCAGCCCAACTCGCCCACATAGGAGAGACGGTTGGCGAGCACGGTGATGCCGCCGATGTCGAGGCTCAGGCAGGTGCCGAACGGGAACGCCGCGTTCGAGACGTCCGCGCTCGTGACAGACGCGAGGATGTCTCGCGCCCTGGGACCCCACAGGCCGACGGCCGTCCAGGCCGAGGTGACGTCCGTGAGATGCGCGGTGCCGTCCGCCGGGAGGTGGTCCGTGAACCACTTCTTGTCGCGCATGCCCATCCCGCCGCCGGTGACGACGCGGTACAGGTCCTTCCCGACGTGCATCACCGTCAGGTCGGCGACGATCCCGGCGTTCTCGTCGAGGAGCGGCGTGTAGACGGTGCGCCCGATCGGCGCCTCCACCCGGTTGACGCACAGCCGCTCGAGGAAGGCCAGGCTGCCGGGGCCGCTCACGTCGAAGATGGCGAACGTGGTCAGGTCCGCGATCCCGGCGCGCTCGCGCAGGGCGAGGTGCTCCGCCAGGATCACCGGCGACCACCAGCGCGCCTCCCACTCGACGGGACGGTGTGTCACGCGGTCGCCGTATGCCTCCACGAGCGGTGCGTTGGACTCGTACCACATCGGGCATTCCCAGCCCGCGATCTCGAAGAAGACCGCGTCCAGGTCCTGCTCGGCGCGGTACATCGGTGGCAGGCGGACGCCGCGGTCGGATGCCCACTGCTCGGCCGGGTGGACGATGCCGTAGAACTTGTTGAAGGCCTCGCCCACGCGCGCGACCGAGTGGGACCACGTCCGCTGGTGCGGATAGAAGCGGGCGATATCGGCGGCGTGGAGGTCGATCTCCAGGGGCAGGCCGCTCATCCAGCGCGCGACGTTCTCGCAGATCGCCGGCGCCTCCTTGATCCAGACCGCCGCCACCGACCATAGGCCGCCGACCTCGGGCGACTCGCCCAGGACCGGGCTCCAGTCGGGCGTCACCGAGAGCAGGCCGTTGATCGCGTACTGCTGGCCAACCCGCTCGTCGCCGAGGATCTCCGGGATCAGCTCCAGGGCGTCCTCGTACTGCGGGTCGAAGTCCTCCTTGGTGAACGGCAGCTCCGTGGGCGACAGGACGGACGCCTCGATCGAGGGGATCTCATCCGGGTGGAGGAGGATCGGCCGGTGGGCGTATGACCCGATCTCAAGCTGGCTCCCGTTCGGCCGCTCGTACATCAGGCTGTCCATGTCGCGCAGGATCGGGTAGGCCTGCTCGCCGGGAACATCGGCGAAGCGCGGCACCGGCCCGACGCTGACGAACTGGTGCACGGTCGGGACCAGCGGGATGTGCGCGCCCGCCATCGCGGCGATCCGCGGGCTCCAGACACCGCACGCCACCACGACCGTGTCCGTCTCGATGGTGTCCTCCGTCGTGCGGACTGCCACCACGCGCCCGTCGGCCACGTCGATGCCCGTGACCTCGGTCCGTGCCCTGATCGACAGGGCACCCATCTCCACGGCGGCCTCGCGCATGAGCGTGCCCGCCCGAAGCGAGTCCACGACGCCGGCGCTGGGCGTGTACCACCCGCCGAGGATGACCGTCTCGTCGAGGTAGGGGACGATCTCCTTGACCTCTGCCGGCGTGAGCAGCCGCGACTCGATCCCCCACGACGTCGAGAGGCCCTGCCGCCGGGCCAGCTCCGCCATCCGCTCGGGCGTCCGGGCCACCTCCATCCCGCCGCACCTGGTGAACACGCCGAGCTCGGTGAACTGGCGGATCGAATCGACGGTGAGCGCCGACTCCTCCTTCGTCCCGTCGACCGGGAAGCAGAAGTTGGAGGCATGGCCGGTGGAGCCGCCCGGGTTCGGCAGCGGGCCCTTGTCCACCAGCACCAGGTCCCGCCAGCCGAGCTTCGCGAGGTGCCAGGCCATGGCGTTGCCGACGATCCCGGCGCCGATGATGACGGCCCGCGCGTGTGTGACTGAGCCCATGACTCGCCCCTCCGTTCGCCCGACGCGTCGCCCGGTCACGGTCGGCACGACCGCCTCGCCCCCTGCGCCGAGGCTACAGTATGGGCACCCTGGCGCCCGGGTCCTCGTCCCATCCGACCCGCTCGTCCGGGGACCATCGTCACCGGTGTCAGGGGTTGCCCCATGAAGGTCGTCGTCGTCGGAGCCGGGATCATCGGGCTGGCCACCGCATACAGCCTCGCGCGGCGCGGCTGCGAGGTGGTGATCATCGCGGACCGGGCGCCCGGCAGCGGCGCCTCCTCCAACAACGCGGGCTGGGTCGTGCCGGCGGAGAGCGGGCCAGTCCCCGGGCCGGGGATCATCCTCCAGACAATCCGGTCGATGACGAAGCCGGACAGCCCCGTCTACGTCCGGCCGGCGGCGAGCCCGGGCTTCATCCGCTTCATGGCGGGCATGCTCCGCGCCTGCAACGCGACCGCGTACCGACGCGCGTTCGAGGCAACCGCCCGGCTCGCGCGGGGGACCATGGAGGAGCTCGACGGATGGGCCGCGGACGGCCTGTCGTTCGAGATGCACGCCGACGGCGAGGTCAGGGCCTACCTCGATCCAGAGGAGCACCGCCACGCGGCCGCCGATCTCCCGGCGTACGAGCGCGCCGGGTATGAGCCAGCCTCCCTCACCGGAGACGAGGCCCGCACGCTCTTGCCGGAGCTGTCCGATGCCGTTGTCGGCGCCATCCGGTTCCCCAACGAGCGACACGTCCGTCCGGCGACGGTCGTGAGCGCGCTCGTGGCCCGGCTCGATGCCCTGGGCGTCGTGCGGATGAGTGGGACGGTGACCGCGGCCTGGGCGCTGCCCTCGGGCGGCGTGGAGCTGCGCGGCGGCTTCGACACGATGCGGGCCGACGCCGTCGTTGTCGCCGCGGGCGCCTGGAGCGCGCGTGTCGCCCGCCTGTTCGGCGCATCGCTCCCGATCCGCCCGGGCAAGGGCTACAGCGTCGACTACGTCCCGGCCCAGATCACGACGCGGTCGATCGTGATGCTCTCGGAGGCTCACTGCGCCGTCACACCGCTCGACGGCGCGACGCGCGTCGCCGGCACGATGGAGTTCGCGGGGCTGGACGAGCGGATCTCGTCGGTCCGTCTCCGCGCGATCCGCCGTGCGCCGGGCAGCTACTTCCGCGGCTGGGACCCGGACGCACCATCGCAGGCGCCGAGCGCGGGCCTGCGCCCGATGACACCCGACGGGCTGCCGGTCATCGGGCGCCTGCGACCGTTCGATCACGTCTACGTGGCCAGCGGACACGCCATGCTGGGGCTGACCCTTGCCCCGCGGACGGGCGCCCTGCTGGCCGGGATGATCCTCGATGGCGGCACCCCGGACGTGCTCGAACCGTTCAGCCCTCGCCGGTTCGGCGCCTGACCACCGGGGAGATCCTGCGCCTGGCCACCGGGTCTGTCAGGCGGCCTCGGCGGCCTCGGTGGCCCTGGCCTCCCACCTCGACTGGAGTCGCGCCCCGACCTTGCGGACCCCGCCCGCGAACCCGCCCGGCGCGAAGATCATCACGATGATCAGGAGCAGTCCGTACAGCACCAGGTGGAGCCCAGGCAGGTTCGCGAACTGCGTGCGCAGGATCTCGACCGCGATCGTCAGCGGGAAGGCGATGATCGCCGGCCCCCACAGGCTGCCGCGCCCGCCGATGTAGGCGACGGCGAGCACCTCGACCGTGTGCGAGGTGAGCATGATGTCCGGGGTGAGGATGCCGTAGTAGTGGGCGTAGAAGCCGCCCAGCCAGCCGGCGAACGCGCACGAGAGCGTGAAGTTGATGACCAGGAAGCGAGTGGGGTTGATGCCCGAGGCCCGCGCGGACTGGAGGTTCTGCCCGATCGCCCGGAAGGCCAGCCCGAGGTCGGAGCGGATGGCGACGGTGAGCACGGCGATCGTCACGAACAGCATGCCCAGGATCACGTAGTAGTAGGGCAGGTTGTCCGAGGTATCGAGGAGCAGGGGCACGTTGAGCCCCAGCGAGCCGCGCGTGATCTCGGTCAGGTTCCGGGCGAGGCCCATCAGCGCCAGGCCCACGAACCAGGTCATGACCGCCGCGTAGATCCCGCGCAGCCGGAGCGTGAGCATGCCCGTGAGCAGGCCGACGAACCCGGCGGCGGCACCGCCGACGAACATGCCGATCCAGGGCGAGATGCCAAGGTTCGCCGCGAGCAGGCCCGAGATGTAGGCGCCGACGCCGACGAAGGCCGCGAAGCCGAAGTTCACGATGTTGATGTAGCCGGCCGTGAAGTCGAAGGCGACGGCCATGGCCGCCATGAACGCAGCCCCGATGAGCCATCGCTGGTAGGCCTGGTCGTTGAACGGCGGGATCAGCGGCAGCGCGATCGCGACGGCGACCACCGCGAGCGACGCGAGGCGGGACGTCCTGCGTGAGCGCGCGCGGACCTGGTTGGAGACGGCCGCCGTGGTGGCGGCTTCGGTGGCCACTACTGCTCCCAGACTCCTTTCACCTCGCTGCCGAACAGGCCCGACGGCTTGAACAGCAGGATGAGGATGATGAACGCGGTCGGCAGGACGTCCACCCAGCCGATGCCGACGTAGTACACGGTCAGCGTCTGGAGGAGCGCCACGATGAACGCCCCGATGATGGCGCCCTGGCACGTTGCCGAGGCCGGCCAGGATCACGACGTACCAGGCGAGGTACAGAGGCTGGACGCCGACGTCGGGGAACGACGGGTACATGAACAGCAGCACCGCGCCGGCGAGGGCCGCGAGAGCGCAGGAGACACCCATCGTGAGCACGAAGATGCTGTTGAGGTTGATGCCGGCCATCTGGGCGCCGGTCTCGTCCTGGGCCACCGCCCGCATGGCCCGCCCGGTCCGCGTCCGCTGGAGGAACACCGCGAACATGGCGATCGTGACCATGGCGATCACGAACACCATCCCACGGTCGACGGATACCCCCACGCCGAGGATCTCCATCGGCGGCACGTCCCAGTAGGCCCTGATCCCGCGGAAATCGTTGCCGAACAGCAGCCGGTTGCCGTTGACCAGGATGACCGAGATGCCGGCGGTGAGCAGGAACACGTTCATCACCCACTGCTCGCTGGCTCGCCGGCGAAGAGCCCGGAACAGGACGACCTCGAGGAACACGCCGATGAGGAAGCCGATCACGACCGCGGCGAGTATGCCCGGGAACGGACCAAGCACCTTGAGGACCGTGTTGTCCGGGTTGTCGCGGATCGCCGTCTGGATCGGGCCGAAGACCGTGACCGCCACCAGCGAGCCGATCATGAAGAACTCGCCGTGGGCGAAGTTGGGGAGGTTCATCACCCCGAACACCAGCGCCAGGCCGCCGGCCATCAGGGCCCACATCCCGCCGGTGATCAGGGTGTCGACGAGGATCGAGGGCTTGAATATCGCGGACAGGATCAGCACCAGCGCGACGATGCCGATCACGAGCCACGTGAATGACATGAACCGCCTGGCGAACGGGACGGCGCGGAGGTTGGTTGCGGTCGTCATGGCTCGCTCAGATCCCCAGGTAGGCTTCCTGGACGTGGCTGTCGCCGAGCAGCTGCTCGCCCGTCCCCTCGAGGACGATCTTGCCCTGCTCGAGGACGTAGGCCCGGTCCACGATGCGGAGCGTGGTGTTCACGTTCTGCTCGACGAGCAGGATCGTCACGCCGCGTGCGTGCAGCGCCTTGAGAGCCTCGAACGTGGTGAGCGTGGCCATCGGGGCCAGGCCCAGCGATGGCTCGTCCACGAGGAGCAGCGAGGGTGACGGCATCAGGCCCCGCCCGATGGCGAGCATCTTCCGCTCGCCGCCCGACAGGGTCCCGGCCAGCTGGTCGCGCCGCTCCAGGAGCCTCGGGAACAGCTCGAACACGAGGTCCATCGTGGACACGATCTGCGCCTTGTCCTTGACGGCATACGCGCCGACGAGCAGGTTCTCGTACACGGACATCGCCGGGAACAGGTTGAGACTCTCGGATACGTAGCCGACCCCGATGGTGCTCACCCGGTTGGGGGGGACGCCATCGAGCCGCCCGCCGCGGAACGTGACCGAGCCCTGGATCGGCCGCAGGAAGCCCGCGATCGTCCGCAACGTGGTGGTCTTGCCCGCCCCGTTCGGCCCGAGCAGGGCGACGAACTCGCCCTCCTCCACGTGGAGGTCGACCCCCCACAGCACCTGCAGGAGATCGTAGCCAGCTTCGACGCCGGTGAGTTGGAGCACCCTTCCCTCCGGGACTCAGAGAATGTAGTCAGTGCCGAGATACGCCTCGCGGACCCGCTCGTCCTGGGCGACCGTCCGTCGCATCCCCGTGGGCGATCAGCTTCCCGTACTGGAGCACGGACAGGCGACCGCACAGGTCGAGGATGAGACGCATCACGTGCTCGACCATCACGATGGTGGTGCCGTCGGCACGGATCCGGCGCAACAGCACCGCGATGTCGGTGAGCTCGTTGGGCGTATGGCCCGCGGCGAACTCGTCGAGCAGCAGGAGCTTCGGCTTGCTGGCCAGCGCCCGGGCGAGGTCCAGCCGCTTGAGCTGGGACGCGTTGAGGTGCGACGCAAGCGTTCCCACGGGCCTCGGGAACTCGACGTACTCGAGCATCCCCAGCGCCCGGGTCGCCACCTCGGCGTGGCGGATGTGCGGGTCGCCGAAGGTGGCCGCCACGACGACGTTCTCGAAGACGCTCATCCCGGGGAACGGCCGCGGGATCTGGAACGTCCGTCCGACACCCAGGCGGCACATGCGCTCGGCGGGCGAGCCGGTGGTGTCGCGATCGTCGAACCGGATCGTGCCCCCGTTGGGGCTGCGAGGCCCCCGCGAGACAGTTGAGCAGCGTCGACTTCCCGGCCCCGTTGGGGCCGATCAGCCCGAAGATCTCGCCCTCCTCGACGGAGAAGGTGACGCCATCGACCGCGGTCAGGCCGCCGAACCGCTTGGTAACGCCGGAGAGTTCGAGGAGCGCCATCTGACTCTCAAACGCGGGAGGGGGCCGGCGGAGCCGGCCCCCACTCGCTTGCTGCTAGGGCTTGCTCTGGAGGGTGCCGGTCGCGACCTCCTCGGGCCAGACCACCGTCGACTCGCCGCCCATGTACTGGAGGACCGGGAAGGTGAAGTGACCCTTGCCGACGATCGGGTCGGGGATCGTATCCTCGGAGTAGTCGTAGTTCGACATGATGATCCCGTCGGTGTACGTCAGCTGGCCGGTCCAGACCTTCTCCTGGGCGACCTTGTACAGCGACGCGCTCGAGATCTCGCACGAGTCCGCGAGCGCCGCCTCAGCGATCTTCATGAAGAAGTTGGCGTAGTCGAAGGACAGGCCGGCCGATGACGGGCTCGGCTTGCTCCCGTACTTGGCCTCGTAGTCCGCCGCGTACTTCTTGGCCGCTTCCGAGGCGAACTGCGGGATCTGGTCCACGACGTAGTCCGAGGCCGACCCGCTCAGGTCGTACCAGTTGCCGATCCAGCCGAGGCCGTCGGCCACGACCAGGGACTTGACGCCGCTGTCGGAGATCGCCTTGAGGAATGCCGACAGGGAGTTGGCGAAGGTCGTCGTGCCCGCGATCAGGGGCACGTTGTCGGACTTGTAGCGCGAGACCAGGGCCGAGAAGTCTGTCTGGTCCTTGGCGAAGTAATCCTCGTAGAGAACGGTCCAGCCGGTGGCCTCGAGCTGGGTCTTGAGGCCCAGGGCCAGCGAGCGGCCCCAGTCGGTGTCCTCGCCGAACAGGGCGACCTTCTGCTCGGCCGGGGTGTAGCTGCCGGCCGCAATCGCGTCCTGGATCGCCTGGACGTAGCCGACGGTGAGCTTCTCGGGGGTCGGCCAGCCCTTGGTGGTCCAGTACCCGTACTTCGCCGGGTCGCCGTGGAACTTCTCGTCGATGGTGTTGGCGGCACCCAGCGCGAAGAAGTGCGGGATCTGGTACTTGGCGGTGACCTCCATCTGGGCAACCGCGACCGAGCTGTGCCAGCCGAGGAGGCCGGCCACGATCTTGTCGGACGACGCAGCCTGCTCATAGGCGGCCGCGCCCTTGGCGGGATCGGACTGGTCGTCGATGTACACGGGCTCGATGGTGTACGGGCCGATCTTCCAGCCGACGGCTTCGAACGCCATCGAGATGCCGTTCTTGATCTCCTCGCCGGTCAATGCGTTCGCGCCGGTGAACGGACCGGAGATGCCGAGCTTGATCGTCGCGGGTGCGGGCTCCGTGCAGCCGGTTGAGCCCGACGCCGCGGGCGCAGACGACGCGGCCGGGGTGGCCGCGGGTGCGGGCGTCGCGGGTGCGGTTGTTGCGGCGCTGTGTTTGAGCGGTTCTATCGCGGCACAGAAGCGCGCGCAGACGACATCGACGGATGCGGCCTGGGATTGTCCATCGCCACCTGGATCGCCCAAGCGCATGGCGGCACGCTGGTTTTCACTTCCGTGCCGGACGAGACAAAATTCATGCTCACATTGCCATTTCAAACCGATGCTTGAATCATGGAGAAATGGAAAATATACGCCTATGCCGCCGCCCTGTTCGCGGGACTCACGTCAGTTCTGGCGAAGGGTGGGCTCAAGGACCTCAGTGCAGACCTCGGGCTGGCCGTGCGCACCACTTTCGTCTTCGGCTTCATCTTGCTGAACCTGTGGTTGTGGACGGGCATCCCTTCCAGCGCCACCGCACTGCGCGCCGCGAGCGGGAAGTCGATGGCACTACTGGCCCTTTCCGCGCTCACCACCACGCTTTCGTGGATCTGCTACTACCGGGCGATGAAGGACGGCACTGTGACGTTCGTCTCCGCTCGTGGACAAGGCTAGCATCGTCGTGACTGTGATCCTTTCGGTGCTGTTCCTGGGAGAGCCGCTTCATTGGAAGCTCGTTGCGGGAACGATGATCATCATCGGAGGTCTTGTTGTCATCAGCAGCCCCCAATGAACGTCCGGTGTCCCATCCCCCCTGCCGCATTCACTCCCTCATGAATCTTGTCACAAGTCTGGGCCACGCCGCTGCCTGCGTCGCCGTGCTGCTTTGCCCCGGCTGCACGACCTTCAAGCCGCGCCCGATCGACGTGTCGGTCAGTGCCATGTCGTTGCAATCGCGAACGCTGGAGGACGAGGGCCTGCGCGCATTTACCGCGAAGCATGCTGCACGCATGGGGGTAAAGGGTTCCGACTCGGAGCTCGGGAGGCTCACTGGCGGCCTCGTGGCTGCACCCCGACGTGGCGGTAGCACGCGCCGAAGTTGCTGCCACGGAGGCAGGACAGATCGTGGCCGGGGAGCGGCCGAATCCGGTTCTGAACTGGTCGCCGGTCTACAACTCGACCACCAGCGGGATATCTCCATGGATCCTCGGCTTTGGCCTGGATATCCCCATCGAAACCGCGGGGAAACGCCACTGGAGAAAGGAGGAAGCGGCGCGCAAGATCGCGGCGGCGCGCCTCCGGCTGGCGGATATCTCATGGCAGGTGCGCGCACGGGTGCGCCGGGCCCTTGTCGCCGCGCAATCCGCCGAAGAGAACATCGCGCTCCTCGAAGCGCAGGAGAAGTTGCAGGGGGAAACGGTCCGCCTGTTGAATTCGCAAAGGGAGGGGGCAGTCGTCGACTTTTGAAACCACGCAAGCACGCATCGCGGTGACACAATCCCAGCTCGCAATGCATGATGCGCGCCGCCGCGCTGCGGTGGCGCGCGCCCTACTGGCGGAGGCGGTGGGGGTGCCGGTCGCCGCGCTGGAAGGGATCAAGCTGGATTTTGCAGAGCTCCAAGCGACGCGCGGGGTGAGTCCTGGGAAGGCAAAGCGGGCCGCACTCACCAACCGAACGGACATCCTCGCGGCACTGGCGGACTACGCCGCTGCCGAAAGCACGCTCCGCTTGGAGATCGCCAAACAGTATCCGGGGATGTGGAGACTGGGACCCGGCTACGAGCTGGACCAGGAGGAAAACAAATGGAGGCTGGGTGTGTCGCTGGAACTGCCCGTGAACCGCAACCGGGGCCGCATCGCGGGGGCCGGGGCTGCGCGAGGAGTGTCTGCAGCAAAGTTCCTGCAGGTGCAGGCAAAGGCCCTTGCCGAGATCGAGCGCCTCCATGCCGAGTGGAACGGCGTTCGCAGCAAGGTCGAAGCGGCAAAAGAGATTGCTGAGGAGCAACGCGGGCAGGTGAGCGCCACGGAACGCATGAAGCAAGCCGGGAGATCGGAGCGCTCGAGTTGGTGCAACGGCAACTCGAAGCAAACACGAGCGCCCTGCTATTGCAGGATGCTCAGACACGCGAGCGAGAGGCGTGGGGCGACCTCGGAGGATGCTTTGCAGGTGCCTGCGGGCCTGCCGACGACCCTGCCACAACGCCCCTGACCATGGTCACACACTTCCTATGAACAACATTCTCCGAAAATTCCAAGCCTTGTTACTGCTGTTTCTGCCCGGGTGGGTATGCGCCATTGAAACCGCCGCCACGGTGACGAATCCTGTCAAGGAAGCGGATCTTACCATGGTGAAGCTCACCCCGGAGGCAGAGAAGCGGCTCGGCATCAAACTGGTGCTGGTGGAACGCCGCGGCATGCCACGCGAGCGGTTGCTGCCCTGGAGAAATCGTGCGCCCCCTGGCGAGCGAAACGAGGCCGGCGCGCGCCCGTGGTCAGTGGCACGCTCGAGGAAGTGCTCAAGCTGGCCGACGCGCAAGCGGATGCCGATGGGCGTGTGCAGCAGGCGAGCGTGCAGCTCGACGCCGCAAAGGTTGCTCTCGAACGAGCGCAGAAGATGCTGAACGCGGATGCAGGAAGTGCGCGTTCCGTGGACGAGGCCAAGGCCACTGGCGCGCTGGCCGAGGTCCTGCTCTCAAGACTGCCCGGGAACGGCGCGCGTTGCTGGGCGCGGCGGTGGGTGAGGTCACCGCAGCGACCAAGCTCTGGGTGCGAGTGCCGGTCTATACGGGGCAGCTGGCGGATTTGCAGGTGGAAAAGGCGGCCAGCGTCAATGTCGCAGGCCGCCGCACGCCATCTGAAAAGCCAATCAATGCCAAGCCAGTAACCGGACCTCCCACCGCGAATGCTCTTGCCGCCACGATCGATGTGTTCTATGAGCTCGATTCCCATGATGCCAGTGTTCGTCCTGGAACGCGTGTGGATGTGAGCATCCCCGCGAAAGGTGAGGCGGGTCACTGGCGTGCCGTGGGCTGCGGTGCTGCATGACATCCATGGAGGGCAGTGGGTCTACGAGCAGATCGCCCCCCAGACGTTTGTGCGGAGGCGTATCGCCGTCGATCGGGTGGCCGGCACGGCTGCAGTGCTGTCGCGCGGTCCGAAGCCAGGGAGTCAGATCGTGACAGACGGCGCCGCAGAACTGTTCGGGACGGAGTTCGGTGTGGGGAAAGTGAATCGAGGACGCTCATGCTGAAAGCCATTGTCAACTGGTCCCTGCACATGCGCGTGCTTGTCGTGGCACTGGCCGCGGCGTTGCTGGTTGTGGGATTGCGCTCCGTGAAGGATGCGCCGCTGGATGTGTTTCCTGAATTCGCGCCTCCCCTCGTGGAAATCCAGACGGAGGCGCCTGGGCTGTCGACCGAGGAGGTGGATGCGCTCGTGACTGTCCCCCTGGAGAATACGCTCAACGGCCTGCCGTTCCTGAAAACGATCCGGTCGAAGTCCGTGCTGGGCCTTTCGTCGGTGGTGATGATTTTTGAGGGCGGCGCCGACCTCTTGAAGGCACGACAGATGGTGCAGGAACGGCTCAACCTGGCGCAGGGCCGACTACCCTGCCGTGGTCCTGCCCGCCCGTGCTGATGGCTCCGTATTCGTCGCTCAGCCGCGTGCTCAAAGTGGGGATGTCGAGCAAGACCCTGTCCCAGATGGAACTGAGCGAGCTTGCGCTCTGGACGGTGCGGCCACGACTGATGTCCGTGCCCGGCGTGGCGAATGTGGCGATCTGGGGCCAGCGGGACAAGGAGTATCAAGTGCTCGTGGACCCGGCACGGCTGCCGCGCCGCAGGCGTTTCGCTCGATCAAGTCGTGAAGGCGGCAGGCGATGCGGCTGTGGTGAGCGCGGGGGGCTTCATGGACACTCCAAACCAGCGCTTGGCGGTGAGGCAGGTGGGCGGGATCACCAGCGCGGACGACCTTGCGCGGAGCATTGTCGCCTTTCGCAATGGCACACCCCTGCGGCTCGGCGATGTCGCGCAGGTGGTGATCGGTCATCCCGCGCCGATCGGCGATGGCGTCATCAACGACGGGCCCGGCATCCTGCTCATTGTCGAAAAGCAGCCCTGGGGCAACACGTTGGACGTGACGCACGGCGTGGAGCGCATGCTCGCGGAGCTGCGGCCGGGACTGACGGGTGTGGACATGGACAGCACCATCTTTCGTCCCGCGACATTCATCGAGCTATCCATCGACAATCTCATGCGCGCCATGTGGCTCGGGTGTGTGCTGGTGATCGTAGTGCTGGTGCTGTTCCTCAACGACTGGCGCACCGCTTTCATCAGCCTGACCGCCATACCGCTCTCCCTGACCGCGGCAGCGCTCGCGTTGACCTGGCAGGGACAGACCATCAACACGATGGTGCTCGCGGGACTGGTAATTGCGCTGGGAGAGGTGGTGGACGATGCCATCATCGACGTGGAGAACATCCTGCGGCGGCTGAGACTCAACCGGGGGAGCGGGAATCCGAAGCCAGCTTTCGCAGTGGTGCTCAGCGCGTCCCTCGAAGTGCGCAGCGCGGTGGTCTATGCCAGCCTCATCGTGGTGCTCGTGTTCCTGCCGGTGTTTTTCCTGGACGGACTGGCGGGGACTTTTTTCCGGCCACTGGCGATGAGCTACATCCTCGCGATCCTCGCTTCGCTCGTGGTGGCACTCACGGTGACACCGGCGCTATGCCTCCTGCTGCTGCACGGCACGCCAGAGCGAAAGCGGGAGGGGCTGGTCGTGCGCGCGTTCAAGGGCGTGTATGCGGCCATCCTGCCGCGACTGCTGCCCCATGCGTGGCTGGCCTGCGGCGCGCTCGCTGGACTTGCCTTCGCGGGGACCTGGGTCGTCTGGAAGAAGCTCGGGGAGGAATTCCTTCCCAACTTCAAGGAACGCGACTTCCTCATGCACTGGGTGGAGAAGCCGGGCACTTCGGTGGAGGCGATGACGCGAATCTCGATTGCCGCGAGCAAGGAGCTGCGCAGCGTGGATGGGGTGCGCAACATGGGAGCACACATCGGCCGCGCGGAGGTGGCTGATGAAGTGGTGGGGCCGAATTTCACCGAGCTGTGGGTCAGCGTGGACCCGAGCGTGGACTACGACAGCACAGTGGCGAAGCTTCAGAGCGTCGTGGACGGGTATCCAGGCCTGTATCGGGACCTCCTTACCTATCTGCGCGAGCGCATCAAGGAGGTTCTCACCGGCGCGAGTGCGAGCATCGTGGTGCGCATCTTCGGCCCGGATTTGGACATCCTGCGCGACAGAGCGGCGGCTGCAGGAGCGCTGCTTGAGGATGTGCCCGGTGTAAGCGCCCTCAAGGTGGAGGCGCTGGCGCTGGTGCCCCAAGTGCAGGTGCGCCTGCGAACGGAGGCGGGCGCGAATTTTGGCCTCAGCGCCGCAGATGTGCGCCGCGCCGTCACCACACTGGTGAAGGGGCAGCAAGTGGGCGAAGTCTTCGAGGAACAAAAGGTGCACCGGGTGACGGTCTGGAGCTTGCCCGCAGTCCGAGGGGACTTGCGCTCGCTTCGCGAACTGCTGATTCAGACACCCGCCGGCGCGCACGTGCCGCTGGGAGATGTCGCAGACCTCGCCATCGTGCCTGCACCCAATGAAATCAAACGGGAGGGGGCCTCGCGACGCATTGATGTGACGTGCAATGTGAGCGGCCGCGACCTGGGCAGTGTGGCACGCGACGTGCAGACGAAGATCGCCGCGCTGGAGATGCCTCGGGGTTATCACGCGGAGGTGCTGGGGGAATACGCGGCGCGAGAAAGCGCCCAGCGACGGCTGCTGATTCTCTCCGGGCTGGCGCTGGCGGGAATCCTGGTTCTGCTTACTGGCCGATTTTCAATCGCTAAGACTGGCGCTGCTGGTGGGGCTGACGTTGCCATTTGCACTCATTGGCGGTGTGCTGGCTGCGTGGCTGAGCGGCGGGGTTCTTTCGCTGGGCTCGCTGGTGGGCTTCGTCACGGTGCTGGGCATCGCCGCACGAAACGGCATCATGCTGGTGAGCCACCTGCGCCACCTCGAACAGGAGGAGGGAGAAACCTTCGGTCCGGCCCTCGTGCTGCGTGGCTCCGCCGAGCGCCTCGTGCCAATTGTGATGACGGCGGCGACTGCGGCACTCGCGCTGCTCCCGCTGGTTCTCAGAGGGAACATTCCGGGACACGAGATCGAGTATCCGATGGCATTTGTAATTTTGGGTGGGCTTGCGACGTCCACGGTGCTCAATCTGTTCGTCCTGCCGCCGCTATATGCGCGGTTTGGACGAGGTCAAGGAGAACGCTCACGGGGAGAGGACACAGGATCATTTCCCTTAATGTAAAGCTGAATACAGCGACTGATGGAAACCCGCGATTCCATCAAATCACATCAATCGGACTGCCGCGCTTCATACCCTTCATGGGGGTTAGACCTTGCGCCCTTCGCGCGCGCGCTCATTGCACTGAACTGGCAGGCCCCGAAGGGCATCAGATCACGGATCCGCCGTAGCATCTGAACTCCGGCTGAAGAATCTCGATGGGTCCGTTGGGGGTTTCGACTGTCATGGCTCAATTTATTACCGCGGGTGGGACAAGGACAGTCCCACTCCCTGGGGTATTTTGCATATTCTCAGTCGAAATCACAGCAGTGTCATTTGCTGCACTAAAAGGGAACTGCAGCCCACCGCTTGCAACGATGGACTGTTGGGCAGCCTCTTGTTGCAGTAACCGCCCTTGAAGCGGGACTCGCGTTCGACGCGTTCGAGGTTATAATTGTCATGTTCTTTACAATGCTCAAAGTGCACCCAAATCGTTTTCTCATTGCGAGTGCGCGGCTTGCCGTTTTTGGATTTGCCGAGGGACTTCCCGTTGCGGTCGAAGGGAACGTCCTTTTCCTCGGGGAAAAAAGTCAGCCGGGACTTCTGCTGGCAGCGGGGACACGGAACATAGCAGTTATGCTGACTACCGGCGAAAAAGCGAACCCAGGTGTCGCCGCTCTCTACTGTTGGGGTCGAATTCCAGATGATTTTCCGTATGTGCCGCAACTGCTTGGAGCGGACGATGGCCAGCTCTGCCGGCGGTGCTTCCGCCTTTGATGTCGTTGCGCAGCTTGTCGCCTTCGTTGATGACGACCATCTCAGCCTGACGACCGCCGAGCTCCGATGCGCTCCCGTTGCCGCCAAGGCAGATCACCACGATCCCCGGGCGGTGAACGAACACGTCGGCCGCGACGCGCGCCAGCGCGTCCGATGTTGTGTCGCCGCTGACCCCGGCGTTCACCACGGCGCGGCCCAGGGCGGCCCCGAGACGCGAGGCGATGTCTTCGCCGGGCCTGGCGCCGACGCCCGCGGTGAGCGAGTCGCCGAAGCAGACCATGGCCCTCCCCGGCGTGTCGATGTTGCGGACCTCCTGCTGCCGGCGGGGAAGCAGGGTCCAGACTGCCAGCACCAGGAAGACGCCGATCAAGATGTCGCGCAGCCGGAATCCCCGGATTCGCGCCAAGCTGCCCGCTCGTGCGGGCGGAGTCGTGCGTGAAACCATGGTCGAGAGCGCCCGACTCAATCCCCGAGGCAGATATTCAGGCGCCGCAGCGTCTGGACCGAGGGGTGGTCGGGGGGGACGTTGCGTCGTTTTCCCGCCACTTCGGCGAGTTCCACGTGGACGGGGGTCTGGCCCCGAATCCCCACCATGACCCCCGAGACCCCCTTGGCGAGGAGCCGCGCGGCCTCTGAACCGAGGACGGTGGCCAGCGTCCGGTCCGCGGCGGTCGGCGTTCCCCCGCGCATCACGTGCCCAAGGGCGGTCAGGCGCGTCTCGAGCCCGCTGCCCTCCTCGATCTGGCGGGTCAGGCGCTGGCTCAGGGACATCTCCGGGTGCGGCCCCGGCAACTGTGGCTTCTTTGCCCGCTTCCCGGAGCCGGCCTTCTCCCGCGCGGACCCCTTCTTCTCCGCGGCCTTCGCCTGCCGGGCGGCCTCCTGCGCCGGCAGCCACAGCGCCCCTTCGGCGAACGCGACGATCGAGAAACGTTTCCCGCTGCGCTTGCGCTCGACGACGGCGTCGATCACCGCGTCGACGGAGTAGGGCAGCTCCGGGAGGAGCACCACGTCCGCCCCCCCGGCGAGCCCGGACGCCGCGGCGATCCACCCGTGTTGTGCCCCATGACCTCGACGAGCATGACGCGCTGGTGGCTCGAGGCGGTGGAGTGGATCCGGTCGATCGCGTCGGTCGCGATCTGGACGGCCGTGTCGAAACCGAAGCAGACGTCCGTCCCCCAGACGTCGTTGTCGATGGTCTTCGGCAGGGTCACGATCTTCATGTCGGAGTTCTGCATCAGGTGCAGCGCGTCGCGTCCCGCCGCCGCCGATGCAGACCAGGGCGTCCAGGTGCAGCTTGTGGTAGTTGACCGCCTGCTCCGTCATGTCGACGGTGCGGCCGCCGAGCGGCATCTTGTTCGGCTTGTCCCGGCTCGTCCCGAGGATGGTCCCCCCGAGCGTCAGGATGTCGGAGAGGTCGGCGTCGGTGAGCCGCTGCGAGCGGTTCTCCACCAGGCCGCGGAAGCCGTCCAGGCACCCACCACGTCCATGCCGTAGGACTTCATCGCAGTCTTGGCCACGGCGCGGATCGCCGCGTTGAGCCCCTGGCAGTCCCCGCCGGAGGTGAGGATCCCGATCGACCTGATCTTCTTCCGAGCCACTACTCGGTCTTCTTAGCGTAGCCGATGTGCTGGAGTGCCTCGGTCATTTCGCCGAGGATCGCCGGGTCGTCGATCGTCGCCGGCATGTTGTAGGGCTCGCTGTCGGCGATGCGGCGCATGATGCCGCGCAGGATCTTGCCCGAGCGCGTCTTGGGCAGCCGCTTGATGACGGTGGCGGTCTTGAACGCCGCCACCGGGCCGATCTTGTCGCGCACCATCCCGACGACTTCCTTGACGATGTCGGCGTCCGGGCGCGCCACCCCGGCCTTGAGCACGAGGAAGCCGAGCGGCACCTGCCCCTTGAGCTGGTCGTGGACGCCGATGACCGCGCACTCCGCGCGACGTCCTGGTGCGAGGAGAGGACTTCCTCCATCGCCCCGGTGGAGAGACGGTGGCCGGCGACGTTGATGATGTCGTCGGTGCGGCTCATCACGTGGACGTAGCCGTCGTCGTCGACGATGCCGGCGTCGTAGGTCTGGTAGTAGCCGGGGAAGGTGTCGAGGTAGGTCTTCTTGAAGCGCTCCTCGGCCTGCCAGAGCGTCGGGAAGTTCCCCGGCGGCAGCGGCAGCTTGATGACCAGCGCGCCCAGCGTGTTGCGCTCGACTTCCTGGCCGTCGGCGTCGAGAACGCGCACGTCCACGCCGGGGACGGCCCGGGTCGGCGAGCCGGCCTTGACCGGCAGGTCCTATCCCCGATGCAATTGGCGCAGATCGCCAGCCGGTCTCGGTCTGCCACCAGTGGTCGATCACCGGGATCTTCAGCAGCCTCTCGGCCCAGTGCAGGGTGTCCGGGTCGCAGCGCTCGCCGGCGAGAAAGAGCGTCTTGAGGCAGGAGATATCGTACTTCTTCAGGTATTCGCCGTTCGGGTCGTCGCGCTTGATCGCGCGAAACGCCGTCGGCGCGGTGAAGAGAGCGCGCACCTTGTGCTGCGAGATCACGCGCCAGAAGGCGCCGGGGTCCGGGGTGCCGACCGGCTTGCCCTCGTAGAGGACGGTCGTGTTCCCGTTGAAGAGGGGGCCGTAGACGATGTAGGAGTGCCCGACGACCCAGCCGATGTCCGAGGCCGCCCAGAAGACGCTCCCCGGCGGGCAGTCGTAGATGTTGTTCAGCGTCCACTGCAGCGCGACGATGTGGCCGCCGGTGTCGCGCACGACACCCTTGGGCTGGCCCGTGGTCCCCGAGGTGTAGAGGATGTACAGCGGGTCGGTGGCCGAGACCGGCACGCACTCGTGCGGCTTGGCCGCGGCCATCGCCTCGTTCCAGTCGACGTCGAGGTGCGGGGTCAGCGCGGCCTTCGCCATCGGCCGCTGGAAGATCAGGCAGCGCTCGGGCTTGTGCCGCGCCAGCCGGATCGCCTCGTCGAGCAGCGGCTTGTACTCGATGACCTTCTTGACCTCGATGCCGCACGAGGCCGAGATGATGACCTTCGGCTCCGCGTCGTTGATGCGCACCGCCAGTTCGTTGGCGGCGAAGCCGCCGAAGACGACGGAGTGCACCGCGCCGAGGCGGGCGCAGGCCAGCATCGCGACGACGGCCTCCGGGACCATCGGCATGTAGATGATGACGCGGTCGCCCTTGCCGACGCCCATGCCGGCGAGCGCGCCGGCGCACAGCGCGGTCATGTCGCGCAGCTCGCGGTAGGTGTAGCTTTTCACGACGCCGGCGACCGGGCTGTCGTAGATCAGCGCGGCCTGCTCGGCGCGGCCGCCCTCGACGTGGCGATCCAAAGCGTTGAAGCAGGTGTTGGTCAGCCCGCCGGTGAACCAGTGGTAGAAGGGGGCGCTGCGGGAATCGAGCACCATGTCCCACGGTGCGATACCAGTGGACCTTGGCGGCGGCCTCACCCCAGAAACCCTCGGGATCCTTCAGCGAACGCGCGTGAACTTCATCGAAGCGACCCGATCGACCAGCCTCCCCCGCGTGACGATGCCCGATGCCGCCTCGGGACCGACCGTCCCGGCGGCATTTGCTAGTTGCGGGGTATATATTGTCGGCCGCTCTTCGGTGTGTCAAGGT
>CAVYQR010000004.1:0-60978 GCA_963770795.1 uncultured Chloroflexia bacterium | reverse complement strand
ACCATGCCAGAAGGAAGACTCGCTCACCGCCTTCGACGTGGTGTACGCCCTCAAGCGCCAGGGCCGGACCCTCTATGGCTTCGGAGGCTAAACACCTTCAGGCCAGCCAGCAACACCCAAAAAACAAATGGAGTTTCTCAACTCCACCTTTGAATGGAAATCATTTTCAAGTCAAACTCAAGTTCAAATCCCCAGCTAAGCCCAATTCCAAAAATGCTTGGTCCACTGCAATGCACTGAATGCCATACCATTTATTGCCGGACCAATTAAGATATAGGGCATATATACTGCACGAGTCAACGCCAAAGATAGCATTTGATTTTTACACTCACATTTCTAAGTAATCACCAACTACCACAGTAACAAAATTTCCAATCAAGAGTCATTCTTAAGCAATAAAGCTGGATCAGCCTTTGCTCTCCAATATCCTGTTCGAATGGTATAAGTACACAAAGTGCGCCACTCCCTGGCCAAAGCATCATCTTGCTCACACACAACAAAAGGCCACCAGGCACTCGCAAATATGAAACAACCGATTCAAGCATTCATCTGCACGACGTTTACTGACGCTTATAATGATATAATCATATAATGTACAACTGATTTGTTTGCGCTGCCATGAACCTAAAAAAGTAAAATCCTACTCTTCGGTACACCGTAACTCACAGGACGCACGGCACACGAAAATGCAGCAAAGTCCAAAAGGCCGCAGATCAACGAGCTCGCTGCAAATCACAACCCACACCATACAGAGTCCTTCGAGCACGAAGAAAAACTATTCATTAAATCAGGGCCTGATGATAGAGGAGAACAGTGCCAATCAATCTTTGCTCTGTGGAGTGTAAGCATCACCATCGAATATTTGCCTGTCTACACCGCATACTCCAGTTCATCTATCTACATTTCATCCTGCCATCTAGGGCCGCAGTACTGTATAGGCCCTAGACCTCGAGCGTCCTCTCATACTCCTCGATCCTCTTGAAGAGCTCGCTGAAGTTGCCCTTCCCAAACCCACCGCAGCCGCCGGCCTGCACCAAAACCTGCAGTGCACCCAGACAGCCAAATGGTTAGTGAGAGTCGGTTCACAATTGGCTTTCCAAGCCTAAGGTTGGTTTTCTATGATGTCTGGCACGTCACGAAAATGTCTGTCTGCAGCTCTGGTCGGGTCGGGTGGGTGGTGTGTGTGCGTGTGGGGGGGGGGGGCATCCCGCAACAACCATGTACAGTTTCGATGTTTAACTGGCCTACTCAAATTTTCTCCCGGGCAGTGAATGGGACACAAAAATGGCAACGTTGCTTCTGAGTTGCAACCCCCCAAAAGGCTAGTCCTGCGACTGGGGCCTAAACCCTGAACAATTGTTACCTGGGCACCGGCGGCGTCCTGGAGGGGTTTCCCCTTGGGGTCTTTGGCTGGGTTCATGCAGCCCACCCGCTGGATGATCTCCAGGAAGATGGTCGGCCGGTCTGACATGGGGCGCGTGAAGATCTGCAGCAGCAGGCCCTGGTCGTCCTTGTCCACCTGCAGGGAAGAAGAAACAGCAACCGTTAAAGAAGAATTGGAACATAAAAGTGGTTTTATGAACTTGGGTCTTAAAAGTGGGTTTCCGCCGGCCGCCGCCGCCCCCCCCCTACATCGCCTACTGTGCTGCATCAGCACCGGTATGGAACTGAAAACCAAAATTGAAATTCGGGCCCTGCAACGCCTCAGGCAACTATGCTCTGCACTTAAGTACTGCATTTTCGGTCGAGACAAGATCCTAGTATATAAGCGCATAACTTTTTGGTCCCCTAGGACGGTCGTGTGCTTGAGGCTTTGACTACTGCCCCACACCTGCCAAGCCTTCACCCCCCAAACCTGATCGTCTAGCTCACTCACCAGACAACATCTGTACTGCGGAATCCGAATCAGAAAGGCAGCCGCAAAACACCCCGCTTGTGTAACTGAGAAAACCCTTACAAACCCCCATACCCTGAACCCCGTCAGAACCCTAGGGAAGACCCTAGGCAACTCCCGTCCCCCCGCTCACCAAGATCGAGAGCTCCTCCACCTCTTTGTACTGCTCTGGCGTCAGTGCGTCGCCAATTTTCGCAGGCAGGCCAGCATAGTACTCCTTGCTGGCAGGCCTGCACGCAGAACCAAAGGGCAATAAGCACAGGCCCCACAGCAATTCAACAATAGAGTCATCCACAAAGACCGAAACCCTGCCACCATCAGTGCCAGAATGCTCAGCCGTGATGGTGATGCTCTATGCCGCACACTCTCACTTCAGGACGCAGCATCTGCACTCCACGGTTTCAGCTTCACCTCTTGTTGAATGAAACCCATGGACCCAATCACCTATCTCAGATATGTGTTCCAGCCGAGCTCCACATTTTTCAGCCATGTAACTGTCATCTATAATTGGCCTTGCCACCAAGGAAGGGAACATTGGCTCTACTGAATACACCCTAAAATGAAGAACCCAAGGTCTGCTGTTCGATTCAGCACAACCCTGAGTTAGCTAAAAACCTTCTTCCTTTTCTTGGTCAAGGTCCAGGTTGCTATGTATATCCACCCGGACACAAAACAGGCATTTACAATAAACAGGTCGAGAACCCAGGGCGTTTCCAGGCTGCTGTGAATCTATATTTCCCGAGGAAACCCTATATTTCCAATCGCCAAAACCTAAAATCATCACGAGAAGCTGCCGCAGGGCCAGTCGGGCTAGGGCAGCATGGCATGGCTCCAGAACTGTCTCCCTAAATCCCTAAATCCAAAACATGAGGGGGTATAGGAACATGGCATGGCTCCAGAACTGTCTCCCGAGCCATGCAGCCAAAAACGGGGGGTTGAGGTACGTACGGCATGAAATCGAAGCCGCCCTGGCTGCTCCGGGCTCTTATTTGGCGCAGCGTGCTGAAAATGTCGTCCGTTTTGAGCGCCAAGTGCTGCAACCCCGGCCCCTCGTTCTGCTCGAGGTACGTCAAAATCTGGCTCTTGCGCGGAGTGCCGTAGGTGGGCTCGTTTCTGCGGCACCATAAAAAGAATCCTTCTTCAGGCACAGGGGTTGGGGTCAAAAACTGAGAGTCCAGCCCTAAAAAGGTAACCCTGGCTCGTTTCTGCAGCACCATAGGAAAACTCCTTCTTCAGGCACAGGGGTTGGGGTTAAAATTAGGCATCCAACCCAATTAAAGCAATTCTAGCACCATAAACAACTCCTTCTTTGGGCACAGGGGTTGGGGTTAAAAACTGAGAGTCCAGCCCTAAATAGGTAACCCTAGCGCCGCTGGGACAATTGCCCAAACCAGAAAGTTGACAGCCAGGAGTCTAGCCCTGAATAAGTAGCCCTAGCGCCGCTGGGACAATTGCCCAAACCAGAAAGTTGACAACCAGGAGTCTAGCCCTATATAAGTAGCCCTAGCACCGCTGGGACGATTGCCTAACCAGAAAGAGGGTTTAGCGCAGGGTTTAGTCACAGGGTTTGGGGGCTGCAGGTTGGGGATCGAACCTAATAACCGCTTAATTTCTAAGGCCCCAGTCACACGGCCAATTTAAGGGGACGAATATATGTTCTGCGCTGACTGACAATTTAAGGGGACGAATATATGTTCTGCGCTGCTGAGTACTGCAGATTTCGTCGAGGCAAGATCCGAGTACTTGAGTGCAGAACGATTTTATCCCCCAAGAATGGTCGTGTGAGTGTGCCTACGTCACTCAAGAAGGCACTTCCACTTAGCGGAGAGCATCGTCCAGCAGAGGACGCTAAGGTATATTGTTTCAGAGTTCTAGGTGCATGCTCGGGGTTAAGAGCTGGGTGCTTACATTGGCATGATGACGAGCTCGTTGTTGTTGGCGAGGACCATGCTGTTCAGGCCAGAGTCCAGGGTGCCCACATCCTGGCACCACAGGGGAAAAACACAATTTCAGCACCCAATCGCAAGATCGCCAAGGGAAACGGCTGCTCATTTCCCTCGCCGAGTTTTTGCTACGGTGCGTTTTGTCTCGAGTCTTTTCTCGTCAAACACACCAGTTGCCGTTCTTGTCATAAAAAGCAAAAGATATGAAGATGTATCTGAATTTGTTGCTTGCGGAATTCGAACAGAGGTCTAACATGCCCTAAACATTTGCCCAGAAACCAATCCAAGGTGGAATGTGGCATCTCTTTCGCACAAGCTGCATATTTGCATGGTAAGGGCTTAACCATAAGACCGCTCTGGGGCCTCGATATGCTGTACCCAGTGATAAATATATGGCTCTTAGACCAACCAGAGACTAAACAAACCTGAAATTGAGTCCCACCAGTGGTGATCAGTCCCACGTTTTTGCGAGAAAACAATCAGCAACTGAAATAGCTCCCGCAAAAGGTGTATACCTCCAAAGGAACCCAACTGGGTTCCACCAAATAGGGATACGCTAGGGTCTCGGGCATAGTGTATCAACCCAACTGCATGCACACTCACAGAATGGGCATGCATCGAGACCTAGGCGCCAGTCACACGACCGCCCAAGGGGAGGAAAATCTTCTGAGTACTAGAACCTGATCTCGACCTAGTCTTCTTTGACCCCAATCCTTGTGCGCAGAACATCTCCATCCCTTAGGACGGTCGTATTAGAGGGGCCCTGGAATTACAGTCCGCACCTCAGCAGTGAACTCTGCGAACTCGTGGAAGCCGGTCATGGTGGCCAGGTAGTTGACCGTCTTCTCCATCTCCCACGCATTCCCCACAGCATGATCCAACCGCTGCAGTCCATAGGAGACCTGGCCAGCCACCGACACAGGCTCGAAACCCGCCAAGAAGGGGCCCTGCCACAACCACAGCAACACCACGTTGGAGCTCTGGATCACACGCAGCATACTTTCCGATGAGGTTAATAGATTAAAAAAAGGGGGGAAAAAACGCTTCCGATTAAAACACAAAAAGGAGCTTCAAATATTTTCTATTGTAGATATTCCTCGCTATGGGTGATTTGGCCTTGATATGCCATGAGGTTGGGGTTGTTTCTTAGCCAGGGACGCACCCGGCGTCTCCCAAACCCCTCTCGACTCCGAAAGCCATCTATTTCCATACCCAAAAAGCCCACACAGGAGTTGACTCCCTTGAAAAGCCCATCAATCGCGAAGATAAAGCCTACAAGATGTAGTCCCTACGAACGGCCATGCGATCGAACCAGCTGCCGTCTGAAAAATTTATGAGTTAGTCATGCGCTACTCATCCGGGGCTTCACCACCACGGATGTTGGGATTTCTGAGGGTATGCACAGCTGTCATGGAACATCGCAAAATCCTCGCAGCTGACTCCAACTGTTCAATTCAGCGCTATTCCTCCATGGCCTAGGGTTTCTTTGTATAAGGTTATTTTAGGGTTGTAGTAGAACAAGTACCGGAGTATAGTAGTTCTCTGAGGTCATTGTTCTAGGTTTCTCTTAGGGTCTGTACCTGGATCGAGCCACTGACGTAGCGCAGCATGACGTCCCCGTGGGTATCTGTACTGTTGGGGGTTTCTTAGGGTCTGTACCTGGATCGAGCCACTGACGTAGCACAGCACGACGTCCCCGTAGGTTTCTTTACTGCTGGGTTTTCTTAGAGTCTGCACCTGGAACGAGCCACTGACATAGCGCAGCAATACGTCCCCAGGGGCATCTTTTAGTATTAGGGTTTCTTAGTGCCCCCGTAGGCATCTTTTGGTGTTAGGTTTTTAGTGTTAGGGTTTTCTTGGGTCTGTACCTGGAACGAGCCGCTGACGTAGCGCAGCACCACGTCCCCATAGGCAACCACCTCGGAGACGACCTGCTCTGTGCCGGTGGCATCGTCCCGGAGCGTCGTCGGTGGGAGAACGCCGATGCCGCCATTCGCCACGCTATGACTCGTACGCCTGCTTGGCATCCGCCACCAGAATGCCTGCCATAGGGTTGGGGCTAGGGTCTTGGTGGGAGATTCAGTGTATCACTTTGCGTTAGGGTTGAGGCTAATTGGGTATTGGCGTGCCGGCTGCTCAGTTGCCGTCGCTGACACCCCAGTGGAAGCCCTGTTCCTCGATGGCCGCCAGCAGATCTGCCGTATTGATCGCCTTCCCGACGGTCAGTTCCCCGATGAGGCTCCGCGCATCGGTGAGGGGGACGTCACCACCGGGCGAGCCCGTGTGAAACACGAGGCGCTCGAGCCCGGCCATCCTGGCCGCCACGACCTGGAGCGCGGCCATCAGCACGCGGTTGCCACCGAACGCACCGCAGCCCCAATACCCCGTGTGGACCGCGACCCGCGCCGGCTCGACGGTCAGCCGATCCGACTCAACGACGGCGGCGCGGAAGCCCGTGTACGCGGTGACAAGCGCCCTGTGGATCTCGTCGGGCGTGTACCTGCCCCAACCGCCGGCGATGGCCGCGATCGCGATGAGGTTGGTGATGGTCGGCGGGTCGATCGGGGTCGTCGCTCGCCGGACCGCGTCGGGGTCGGCGGCGGCGAATGCGTTGCCGTAGAGGCCGTGTGGGCGGCCGGCGGCGGGGTCGGGGTTCGTCTCGATGGAGACCCGCCGCTCGACCCCGGTCACGAGCACCGGCGTGGGCCTGTCCGACCCGTTGGTCCGGGTCTCGACACCGGCCGCCACGAGCGCCTGCTTGAGGGCGCCGAGGGCGGGGTGCTCGGCCACCTGCATCTCGTCCTGGGCGAAGAGGCCGCCCGCATAGGCGACGAACAGGTGCGGGTCCGCGAAATTGAGGTGCCACTCGACGGCGTCGTGCCCTCCCAGGACGGGTCGGTAGTCGAAGAAGCCGGGCACCGATGCGACGAGGTCCGCTGGGGCCGGGTCCAGGTGATCCGGGAGCGCCATGGCCGCCCATCGGCTGTACCCGATCGAGCCCCAGGTGGATGGCATCGCGCTGGCAGGCGATGTCGAGCACGACCCGCTTGTTCGCGTTGTACAGGCGCGGCCGATGGTTCGCCATCAGCACGGCGGCGTCGAAGACGTGCCGGTCCAGCGGAACGTGCGTGGGATCGCTCATGCCGACGCTGCGGCATCCGGGCAGGTGGCGCGGTACTCGCACCAGCGGCAGGCCGTGCCCGCACGCGGCTCGAACTCGCGGCGGCGGATGGCCCCGACCTCACCGACCAGGCGGGCGCCGAAGGCCTCGAGGTCCTCCGCCGAGCGGGTGGTCCAGACCATGAGCCCGGTCTCGGCAAAGTGAAGCCCCAGGCGCGCCGGCGCCGGCAGGACGTCGCCGGTCGCCGGGTCACGCAGACCCCCACGAGCACAGGCGAAGGCGTAGGCGGTGAGCTGGCGGTCCCGGTCCACGTCCTCCTGGGACCGCAGCTTCCCGGTCTTGTGGTCGATCACCTCGATGGCACCGTCGGATCTGCGGTCGATCCGGTCGATGTAGCCGACGAAGCGAACGGGGGCCTCGTCACCGGCCACCGGGATGTCGATCCCGAAGCCGAGCTCGACCCCGACGGGCTCCGCGTCCGAGGCGGACACCCGATCCAGGTACGCCCAAAGCACGGCCTCGCTGCGGGCGCGGTAGCGGGCGGCCTCGTCGGGCTCGCAGCCGGCTGCGTCCACCGCCTCGCCGAAAGCCTGCGCGAGCACCTCATACCTGGGGGCCGCCATCCCGTCCCGCCGGGCCCGGATCCGCGCCCGGTCGAACGCCTCGAAGGCAGCGTGGACGGCCGAGCCGAATGTGAACCACCAGTGGGGCACCTCGCCGGGCAGGCGTTCCACGTAGCGGAAGGCGTACCGCCGCGGACAGGCCGCGTAGGTGGAGAGCGACGAGTGGCTCTCGCGCGCCGGCAGCGGCAGCGCGGTGAGATCAGATGGTGCGATGGGTGCCGCAAGCTCGCTCATGCCGACATCGTCGACCCGGGCTGTGCCACCTCGGCTGTCACGGCTCCACGGCTGGTGCGCGCGCCCTCGCGCACGCGGGCGCCCGGGATCGCGGGCAACTACGTTGCCACCCCCCCCTTGACACGGTGCCACATACAAGTAGAAGGACCCCGGCGCCGTGACCGCCGGGCAGCAACGGGAGGCGCCACATGGGTATCGGTTCGAGCCACATCTGCAGGACATGCGGGGCACAGTTCATGACCAGGAACGGCGGCGGCTTCTACTTCGACATGCTGCACTGCGACACGTGCAGCAACGAACGGAACGTGGGCCACCGGGAGCTGGGCGACGTCCACCTCGGCTTCGTGAAGGGCCTGCCGGGCCCCTACGCGCTGAGCCGCTCGGCGATGGACGGCCGGATCCAGACGTACGCTCTGGGCAGTTCATCGCCATCGCGTGTCGGGGCGGAATCGACCGCTCCGGCATGACCGCGGCCTGCCTCCTCCGCGAGGCCGAGCTCGACTCCGACGAGGCGATCCGGCGCACGCAGGCTGCCCGGCCGGGCTCGATCACGCTCCCGGAGCAGCGGGACTTCGTGCGAGACTGGGCCTGAGCAGGAGGTGGAACGTGGACGAGTGGGTGGTCGCGCCCGGACGCGCGCTCGCAATCGTGCAGGGCGACATCACGCGGATCCCCGGCGGACGCCATCGTCAACGCTGCGAACAGCCACCTGGGCGGCGGCGGGGGCGTCGATGGCGCCATCCACAGGGCGGGCGGTCCCGCGGTCATGGCCGACCTCGAGCGACGGCATGGGCGCTCCGGCGTCCGATCCTGTCCTCCTGGGGACGCGGTCTTGTCCGCGGCGGGCAACCTGCCGGCGAGCTGGGTGATCCATGCCGTCGGCCCCGTGTGGTACGGCGGGAGTGCCGACGAACCAGAACTGCTGGCGTCGGCCTATGCCACGTCGCTGCGCCTGGCCGATGAGCTGGGCGCGCGGCACGTGACCTTCCCGGCCATCAGCACCGGCGTCTATGGGTACCCGGCCGACCTGGCGGCAACGGTCGCCATCGGGACATTGGCCGCCGCGCTGCGGGACACCACGTCCGTGGAGCTGGCAACGCTGGTGGCGTACTCGGGATTGAGTCTGGAGCCGCTCCAGGCCGCGCTGCGACAGGCACGGGACGGAGCCTGACGCCACGGCCCTGGTCACGCGCGAATTGCTTCACGCCGGACACCACACTTCCCGAGCGTGGACTACCCCCTCCCCGAGGCAGATCCGTTTGCAGAACTCGACATAAGGCGTAGAGTTGCGCCTATGAGCTCGTTTCGGGACTGGGTACTCGGGCTGCCCGCCCAGGGGCGCTTCACGTTCACGACAGCCGAGGCGCGCGACCAGCAGGCGGGCGTGTCGGCAGCGGGCACGGCGGCCGCCCTCGACCGGGCGAAGGCCGATCGCCTCATCGTCTCGCCGGTCCGGGGCTTCCACGTGGTGCTGCCACTCGAGGATCGCGGGGCCGGGGCCCCATCGTGGCGTCTGTTCCTCGACCCCCTGATGAGGCACCTGGAGGCTCCCTACTACGTCGGCCTCCTCACGGCCGCGGCCATCCACGGCGCCTCCGCCCAGACCGCGCAGGCCGTCCAGGTCGTGACGCCGCGTCCGAGGCGGCCGATC
The DNA here is from genome assembly GCA_963770795.1 of uncultured Chloroflexia bacterium. Taxonomy (GTDB): domain Bacteria; phylum Chloroflexota; class Limnocylindria; order Limnocylindrales; family CSP1-4; genus CAIXZV01. The sequence continues at coordinate 51,512 of CAVYQR010000004.1, read as the reverse complement.
CGGGTGGGACGGCTGGCGATCGAGTTCGTCGTCCGGCGGTCCGCCGCACAGGCGCCCGTCGAGCTGATCACGACCCCGTCGGGACGGATCCGCGTCGCGTCGCCGGAGGTTGTCGGTCTCGACCTCGTCCGCTACCCGACCCACGCCGGGGGCTGGGGCAATGTCCTGACGGTCCTGCGTGACCTGTCCCCGTCGATGCGGAGGGCAGGGATGCGGAAGGCATTCGCGGTCGAGCCGTCGTCCCCGGATCTCCAGCGCCTCGGATACCTCCTCGGGCGTGTCGGCTCGGACGAGATCGCGACAGTAGTCGCGGACGAGCTCAAGGGGCGGCGGACGTCCTGGGTCCGTCTGTCCCCAGGAGAGCCCGCCGCAGCCGATGTTGTCGAACGCGATCCGCGGTGGCGAGTCGTCGTCAACGTCCAGCCGGAGGTGGACTGACCGGTGTTCCCGAAGGTCGACATCGTCCGCTGGCGCGCCGTCGCACCGTGGGCCGACGACGACGACGTCGAGCAGGACCTCGCCATCACGCTTGCCCTCTTCGACATCTTCCGCGACGAGGAGCTCAAGGCGGCGCTGGCGTTCCGCGGCGGCACCGCGCTGCACAAGCTCCACCTCCCGCCGGCGGCCCGGTACTCGGAGGACATCGACCTCGTCCAGCGGGGGCCTGGACCCATCGGCCCGACCCTGAGCCGCCTGCGCCGCGTCGGCGGAGGACACCTCGCCCTCCTCGCGGCCTACGCCTCCGGCGATCCGGACGCCCCCATCAGCACAAGCCGGTCCGAACGCACCCCGTAATCGTAGGCGTGCGCCTGCAACCAGCGGATGGCCTGCCCGACCGCGTCGATCATCTCCGCCAGATCGGCTTCGGGCGCGAGCGGATAGGCGACGTCCAGGATGACGTGCCCCTGTCCGGCCAGGCGCCGGAACAGGGGACGCGAGAGGAAGTCCTTGTCCAGGGCCTGCCACAGAGAGCCGTGCAGGAAGACGACCGCAAGCCCCGAGGTGGGTACGTCACCTGGTGGCCGCCACAGGTCACCGAGCAGGTGGTGGCCGGCGCCCCAGCTCCCGATCACGAGGTCAGCCGAGCGGACCGCCCTGGATCGTCGCGGTGGCGATGATCTTCAGAAAGTGTGCCGTGTGAAATACTGCAGGTCGATCACCACACTTCCCAAGCGTGGCCACAGCAGCTAAACTGTGCCGTGTCATTTAGAGGCGAGTCGTCGGCATGCTTTATGGAGCAGGACGCGTGGCCATCACCAAGCAGCGGCGCGGACGCCCCAGCCGGGACTACATTCTCGGCCAGGTTGACATCGGCATGGGCGACCTCGCGCGTGCCGGCGGGCTCCCCAGCTCCGACGAGAACGAGCAGATCTGGCGAGACATCTGGTTCGAGGAGGCCCATAACAGCACCGCCATCGAAGGCAACACTCTGGTCCTCAAGGAAGTCCGGACCCTGCTCGACGAGGGGCGCCCCGTCGGCAATAAGGAGCTTTGCGAGTACCTCGACGTCCAGGGCTACGCTCGGGCCGCCCAGTGGGTGTACTCGCAGGCGACCGCCGGTGACGAGGAGAGTTGGGGGCGGAGCGGCCTCGTTTCGCGTACGGAGCTGCGCGAAATCCATCGGCTGGCCGTGGGCCTGGTGTGGGACGTATGCCCCCCGGATAGCCCGCCTCTCGATCCGCGGGAGACGGCCGGCAATTGGCGGGTCCACGACATCGCGCCGTTTCCGGACGGGATGGTCCCGCCAGCCTGGCCCGAGGTGGACGCCCACCTGAGCGAATGGCTGGCTGCCGCCCAGGACGGGCCCACCAGCGAGGAGCATCTCCTGACCTACCTCGCCAGGCTGCACAACCGCTTTGAGAGGATCCACCCATTCCGGGACGGCAATGGGCGCGCCGGGCGCCTGGTCCTCAACCTCCTGCTGGTCCGCAACGGCTACCCGCCTGCCGTCATCCGCAAGCGCAGCCGCGAGGCCTACCTGAAGGCCATGCGCCGCGCCGACCGAGACGAGTTCGCCCCGCTTGCCGAGCTCATCGCCCGGGCGGTCAAGGAGAGCCTCGACCGTTTCCTGTTGCCCAATCTCGCGGGCCCCGTGAAGCTCATGCCCCTGTCGGCGCTGGAGAGGCCGGGGTTGTCCGTGCGCGGCCTTCGCGCCGCAGCGGACAAGGGGACCCTCCGGGCAACGCGCGATGCGAGTGGGCGCTGGATGAGCAGCGCACGCTGGGTCGACGACTACGTCGGCTCGCGTCGCGTCGGACGCCCCCCGAAGGCCGCTGACGACCCGCGGCGTCCCGCGACGACCTGACACCGTTCCGTGGTTGTGCCCGGGCCTCCTCGAGATAGCGTCGTGAGCGTCAACCAGGACCGCTACAGAGGGCTGCGCAGACGGCGCGGCGGCCTTGCCGCCGTTCCCGAGCTGAATGTCGCGGGTTCGAACCCCGTCTCCCGCTCCACCTCCCCCTACCCCTGCCTCGATGCAAGGAGAACCCCGGCCCGCTCGGCTATGGCGAGCAGCGTTCCGCGCTCGTACGCGCCGGCGATCTCGCCGTCACCGAAGCGCTCGCCGCGGATGATCGTCGTCAGGAGGTAGATGAGGTCGTCGTCCGTGGCACTGGCGACTTCCGCGGGGTCGAGCATCAGGCGTTGCGCCTCGGGCGTGCCGGCCCATCGCATCCAATCGACCGGCCGCACGAGCTTCGCCTTGTACATCGCGGTGACGAATCGCTCCAGTTCCTCGGAGTACTCGTACCACGGCATCTGGATCACGCCGGCGGCGTTCCGCTCGCCGCCCTGCCACCGCCCGATGGGCCCGGGTCGCGCGAAGGTGTCGGCCCAGCCCGCGAGGATGCGCAGGCTGGCAGCCGAGATCCTCACCGGAGCGCCTCGAGCAGGCCCGACGCATAGGACGAGAGCTCGCCAACGTGGGACAACCAGACAGGGTCCGTCCACACGATCAGGTCGGCGCGCTCGAGCCGCAGGTACGCGTTGTTCGTCACGACACCGATGGTGACGCATCCGGGCACGTCGCGCGGTACTCGCAAGCGCCTGCCCCGCTCCCTGTTGGTCTCGAGGCTGTCGTCGCCGGCGCTACTGGATCGCGACCGTCACGGCCAACGCCGGACACGAGCCCAGGATCTCCTGCAGCGCCGTCCGTTCGGTGGCGTCGACCGACAGGCGCCAGCGCACCTTCACCGCCACCCACTCGGTGGCATGGGTGCAGCGGAAGGACGACACCGACGGCATCCAGTCGGCGGGATCCCGGTCGTCCATGGACTGTTTGGGGCCGGAGCTCTTCCGCCGGCCGCTGCCACCATTCACGGAGGTCGTGCGCCGTGGCGGGCTCGAGGTGGAGGACCTCCTGGTGGGCCACCCGGGCACGGACTGGGACGAACCGCGGTATGGGGCGTGGGGGCGTGCTCCTCGATCGTCGCGTGGATTGCCTCGCGGACCGGCGCCGCCATCGAGATACATCGAGTCGAGCGCATTCCGGGTCGCCGACGTCCACCCGTCCGACTGCCCGCGGCCGATGTCGCCCTGCGCACGGTCCGCGACTACCTGGAGGGCGAGACCGGCATCGAGCGGGCCACGTTCGTCCTCCGGCCGAGCGCCGTGGAGACGTTCCGGCGCCGGCTGGCGGCCATCTGACGCCATTCCGGGTTGTGCCGCAAGACATCTCGAGGTAGCGTCGAAATCGCCGAGGGGAACTGACCCCCGCACCGTGGGCGAGGCAGCAACCGCGCCGGCGGGGTCCGGGACGCGACCGGGGCCCCTCATCCGCTCGATGCATCGACCACCGAGGGGAGGAGGGGCCCCGTCTGTCATCCAGTCGTTGGGCCAGGCGAATGACGAGTCAGTTCACCGGCCGTTGCCAATGGCACGCTACCGAGAGTAGGCGTTCCACGGGTTGGTGTGCATGAGCCTGTGGATGAGCGCCTCCGAGAGCCCGGCTGCCCTCATCGCAGGCACGAACTCACCCGGGACCGAGCGGTAGTCCTGCATGTACTGGGGCTGGTCGGCAGGGTCGTGAACCCATTGGCCGTTCGGCAGCTGCGTGATCTTGAACCCGGCCGGGAACCCCGGGTCGAACCACCCGGTGTCCGCGCCGAGGATGATCTTCTTCTGGTAGCCGGCTTTGACGAGCTGCTTGATCCACGCGATGTTGACGTCGTAGCCACCGTAGGTCGGCCCCCAGTAGCCACTCCCGATGCCGTCGAGGCTGACGTAGGCGCCACGCTTCACAGCCGCCATCAGGTAGTCCATGCCATCGTCATGGCCCGTCCGGCCTCCTTCGAGCGTCGCTCCAGCCGACGCAGCGGTCAGCATCGAGTGGATCCAGATGAACCGGTACTTGTTGAGCGGGCACCCGAAGCCCTCGAGGGCGTCCATGACGGAGAGGGCAGTCGGCCCGGCGGTGATATGGCTGGCGATCGCCGCCCCAGTCTTCTTTGCGGCGATGCAGGCCGCCTCGAGCACCTTCCGCTCGGTGAGCGTCATGCCCGTTGCGTTCTGCGAGAGCTTGATGATGCCGGCGGGGACCTTGGTATCCCCGACGCCGACCTTCAGCTCCTTGAGCATGAAGTTCGCGATCTTGCCGACCGACGCGTCATACACCCAGTCCGGCATGAAGGGCTCCCGGTAGATACCGGTCACGAGCATCGTGGGCAGCCCGGCCTTGTCGGCCACGTACTTGACGATGTCAGGCCGCCGGCCCACGCCGTCGGGCGTCATCTCGACGAAGACACCGATGCCGAGCGCCTTGGCGTCCTCCAGCCACGGCTTCAGGAGAGACAGAACCTGCTCCCGATCGGCGGTCTTGTACGCCACCGGCGGGACGGCACCGAGCTCGACGAACATATGGTGATGGGCCAGGACGTCCCCCACCTTGCTCTCATCAAGCGGGCCGGCGGTCGTGTAGAAATGGTGCGAGCCTGAGCCGCGGCCGCCATCGCCGGTGGCGCCTCCAGCGGTCACCAGCGACATCACCAGCAACAGGACCACCGCAAGCGCCAGTCGGCGTGCTCCCAATCCGGCTCGATATCTGGCCTTCATTCGACCTTGCTCCCTCTCACATGTCGACCCTCTCGCGGCCGGCATGTAGCCGCGAGGTTGCTTCACAGGGACGCAACAGTCAGCGGCTCGTGGGTTGGCATCACCCCCTTCTGGGGCTGGGTCCAGATGAACAGCGTGGGGGGACGCCAGATAATCGGGCATCGATTATTCCGACCATTGAAGGGGATCGGGGATCAGGCGGTCGAGTGCCATTCGGCGTGAAGTCTGCCCCGCTGCGGAACGTCAGCCCTGGCTACCCCGACACGCACCGGAGCGACGACGGGTGCCGCCAGCGTGGTTCGCATGCATCAAGGCATCCTGGCTGTGCATCAAGATGTCAAGGTCCGGTATCCCGCGGCATGTGACCCGGCGTCCGGTCGTTGCCCGTCCGGCCCGGGATCGTCGCCGCGGCCATCCCGAGAAGCACCAGCAGGCCACCCCCGAGCTGGAGCGGCGACGGCCGCTCGCCGAGCAGGACGACGGCGAGAAGGGTCGCGGTGATCGGGTTGAGGAGCAGGAACGCCGCCGAGCGCGCCGCCGGGATGAGCCGGACGCTGGCCACCATGAGGATCGGGCCGAGCCCGGCCACCACCGCGAGCCAGGCGATGGCGACGATTGCCTCGGCAGGCGGGGCGGAGGGCGTGAGCGACGCGGGATCGGTGGCGAGGACGAACCCGCCGAGCACCACGGCGGTGAGCGCGCCGACGGAGAGCGAGACTGTCAGCCCGTCAAGGCGGTATCGCCTCGACCACCGGCGCGCCAGCACCAGGTAGAGCGCGAACGACAGGGCGGCGAGGAGGCCCCAGCCCATGCCCGCGACATCGGTCGCGTCCGGGTCCAGCTCTGCGAGCAGGGCCGTGCCGACGAGGGCCAGGACGAAGCCGGCCAGCACCCGCATGGTCAGCCGCTCCGGCAGCAGGGCGGGCGCGATGACGGCCGACAGCACGGCGTACAGCCCCGCGACGAAGGCGGCGATCGCCGCGCCGACGTGGGCGACGGCGAGGTTCATCGACGCCAGGAACAGGGGCCCGGCGAAGATCGCGAGCACCAGCAGCCGGGCCGCGCGGGCGCCGGGGGCCGGAGGCAGCTCCGCCCTGGCCGCCCCCAAGTCGGGCGCGACCGTCCCGTCCCCGGTCCCGTCCCCGGCGGAGCCGCCACGGCGCCGCCGCACGACCACGATGATCCCGATCACGGTCGCGGCCAGGACGCTCCGCCACGCCGCAGCCTGAACCGGCTCGAAGGCCAGCAGCGCGAACGAGGTCGCGACGTACGCGGATCCGAAACCCATTGCGGCCAGGGCGGCGAACAGCTCCCCGCGATGGCGGCGGGTGGCCTCATCCCCCATCTCGGCCCTCCTCGCCGACTGAGCCTGTTCGAGCGCCGGCATGGCAGGGCCTCAGTACGTGACCGTCCGCGGTGCGCCGGCCGCGGCCGTCGGCCGGCGGAGCCGATAGGGGTTCGTCGCATCGTCGGGCTCGGTGCCGGCAACGATCGCCGCCAGGCGACGCCCGGCCTCGGGGCCGCTCTCGATGCCCCAGCCGTTGTCACCGGTATGGAAGGAGAGCCCCTCGATCTCGCAGCCGCCGATCAGCGGTCTCCCGTCGGCGGTGCACGTGTACTGGCCGGCGGCGAGGCTGACCTCGGGTCCGGTCAGCCGATCGGCGATCGTGGACCAGAAGGGGACGGCCCGGCTCGCCGCGTCCATGACCACGGCGGGGAACGTCCACTCGGTCGGGACGGGGTCCACCGGCTCGGTGCCGTCCTCGTCCTGGCCCATGCCCAGGAACGCACCACCACCCTCGGGTCGCCAGTAGGCGTGGGTGTCCACGTCGAGCGTCATCGGGCCGTCGGCCGGGATCTCCGGCTGGGGCGCGACCATCGCCCGGTGGTGGCGGACCATCGTCACCGGCAGGTCGACGCCCGCCGTGGCGGCGAGCCGGCGCGAGAACGGCCCGGCCGAGACGACGACTCTCGGGGTGGCGATGACGCCACCGCCGGTCCTGACTCCCGTGACGCGCCCGTCTTCGACCAGGATCTCGAGCACCTCAGTCCCGAGGTGGAACTCGGCGGCGGACGCGCGGGCCAGGCCGTGGACGACCTCGTAGGGTGACACCCAGCCGTCGCGGGCCCGGAAGGTTGCCGCGGTCATGCGCTCGGCCACCCACGGGAAGCGGCGCCGGATCTCGTCGCCGACGAGGAGCTCGGAGTCGAGCACGCCGAAGGAGCGGGTCGCCTCGACGAACCGCCCGAAGGCCGCCGGGCCGTCCGGGGCGGCCGTGAGGAAGAGCCAGCCCTGCTGCCGGAGCCCGATCTGCCAGCCGCCGAGGCCGGTCTCCGCCTCGAACGCCTCGTAGAAGTCGATGCTGGGGAGGGTGAGCGCGGCGTAGTCGGCGTCGTCCCACTGGGCGCGGTAGCAGGCGACGGCCTGGGCGGTCGTGAGCGAGCCGAGCTGGGGTGCGCGCTCGAGGACGACGGCGGACAGGCCGTGGTGCCCGAGGAAGTAGGCGTCCGCCGCGCCCGCGATGCCACCACCGATGACGACGACGTCGGCCGTCGCAGGGAGCGGCCCGCCGCCGCCCGCGATGATCCGTCCCATGGGCTCCTCGTCCTCGGCTGCGTTCGATTGGCTGACCCCATGATGCCCAGCGACGGAGGGGTTCGCCATCGGCCCTGCGCGAACGGGTGTCTCACCAACCCCTGGTAGCTACGCCTCTCCGGTCGCCGGTTCGACGTTCGAGGCCGGGCGGAAGAGGTTGCCGGGGTCGTAGGTCCGCTTGATCGCAGCCAGCCGCGCGAGCGCCTCTGGGGCGTGGGCCGCAGTGATCGCGGCGGCATCCGGCGCCTCGAGGTAGTTCAAGTACGTGCCTCGCGACTTGCCGGCGAGCTCCTCCCGGAACGACCGCATCCAGGCGTGGTACTCGGCCCCACGCTCCAGGTCCCGGTACGGCCGGAACAGCCACAGGAGCGCCGGCTGGCGACGGTGCCCGTGCGCCCTTGAACCGTCGGCCGGGCGGGCGTAGGCGCCCCCGAGCACGCGGAGCTGGACCATGGCCCCGGCGGCGTCGGCCGACGTCATGCGGCGCAGGATGATGTCGGCCATCTCCGCGTCGAGGCCGTCGATGAACAGCGCCTCGCTGGCGATCCCCGACCTGCCGGTGCCGACGGGCGGGAAGATGTCCGGATAGGGCTTGGTGGCGACCGTGTCGAGGATGACGGGGCCAAGGTCGCGGAACGGGGCCAGCGCCACGGCCGCATCCGCCTCCGGGCCGGAGTGGACGACCTGGACCCACACGGCCACCGTCCCCACGAGATCCTGTGCGATGTCGGGCATCGGTGGCATGCGCCTGACAAGCGGCATGATCGTCAGCTCTTCGGGCGCCGCGAGCCCGATCGGGACGAGCGCCTGGAGGATCTCCGGGGTGGCCGGAAGGACGATGCTCCCGTGGGACACGTGGCCGATCGGACTGAGCGCGTACTCGATCCTGGTGACCACGCCGAACCCGCCGCCCCCTCCGGTCACGGCCCAGAACAGGTCGGGCTCGACCTCCTGGCTGGCCGTCCGGATCATCCCGTCGGCGGTCACGACCTCCACCGAGCGCACCTGGTCCGCCGTCGCGCCGTAACGGCGCACCAGCCACCCCATGCCGCCGCCGAGCGTGATCCCGGCGATCCCCACGGATCCGGTATCACCGAACGGGATCGCGAGCCCGTGCGCGTAGGTCGCCGTCGTGAGCTCGCCCGCGGTGAGCCCCGCACCTGCCCGGACGGTCCCCGTCACGGTGTCGATGGCGATCCCCTTGAGGCCCGAGATGTCGAGCACGAGGCCAGCATCGTTCACGGCATCGCCGGACAATCCGTGGCGGCCGGCGGCCACGGACAGGCGGGTTCCGGTCTCGCGCGCCAAGAGCACCGCCGCCGCGACGTCCGCCGTGTCGCGAGCCTTCGCCACCAGCGCCGGATGTCGATCGTAGTCGGCGTTCCAGACGCGGCGGGCCGCGTCGTAGCCCTCGTCATCCGGGCCGATCAGCTCCCCCGCGAACGAACCGGCCAACCTCGCTCGCAAGGCAGCCGTGGTCATGCCCTCATCTCCGAGGACCCGCGCTCGCCAAGGAGGTTCATCGCATGGACCGCGGTCAGGAGCGGGTTGGTCGTGGTGGCGTCTGAGAGCATCGTTCCTCACCTGGGTGCGGAGCGAGAGGTGGTGGTCACTATACGCATCGGCCCGCCTGGCCCGGCTCGCGGAACCCTCGCGGAAGCTCCCCTACCCGGCCCGGCCGGACCCGGCCGTCACCCGCCGTCCGTTCTCGTGGGTGACGCCGAAACAGCGGCCGTTCTTCTCGAACACCAGCGCGATGTGGTAGCCCGTCGCCCGCCACTGCAGGAGCGTCCGACCGTCGGGGAGCGTCGTCTCGGTGGCCGGCTGGCCGACGGCCTTCACGATCTCCTTGCGCGTCCTGCCCTTGAGCGTGCCCAGCGCGATGAACCGCTTGCGGAGCGCTCGCCCGGGCGCCCGAAAGACGAGAGGCACCACGACCGCCGCAGCCGTGGCGGCCACGAGGCCGATGAGGACGAGTTCGCTGCCGTCCACGCGTCCGCCTCCTCTGGGGCCCGGTTTCGGCCGGGCTGTCGATCTGGTTCGCGATGATAGCCGTCGCCATACGGCCAGCCGACGATCCGCTGGGGGTGCGACGACAGCGCCGGGAATGCGGAGTCAGCCGGGCGAGGTCGGCCCATCGCCGGTCACGTCCTCCTGTGTCGCCCGGCGGCGATGCCAGGGCACGACCCCCTCGAGCTCGATCTCGAGCGAGAAGCTCAGGAACGTCCGGACCAGCACGATGATCCCGAGGGTGATGGCGCTCTCGATGGTCAGGTCGATGGTCACCGTCTGGACGATGTCCGCGATGATCAGCACCTCGAGTCCGAGGAGGATGGCCTGCCCGATCTGGATGCGAGCCCGCTGGTAGACCCCCGCCCGTTCCCCGCGGAACAGGGCAGAGGCCGCAGTCACGAGGGCTCGCAGGGAGCCGACCGCCAGGATGGCGATCCCGGCCACCTCGAACGCGACGACGACGAACTCCATCGCAGCCTCGAACGTCACCCGCGCGCTCCTCCGCTGGCCATGCCGGTCGATGTCCGGCTCGCGTGGCGACCGTCGCCGGCAGCCGCCGTGAGTGTGACACGCGAGCTGGACGGTGCGCCCGCCAGACCGACGACCGGAAGCGCGACAATGCACCGATGATGAACCGCGGCCGCTTCCGCACGCCGAGCCCGGAGATCCGCCGGACCTCGACGGTGCTGTTCGAGAACGTCGACGAGCTGGAGGCCTCCCTCGCGGCGATGAGGGCCGGCGACCCCACCGTGTCCACCTACGGCACCCACGGGACGCCGACCACGGCCGCACTCGAGGCGCTGCTCCTCGCCGGTGAAGGTGGCGCCGGCGTGGTCCTGGGACCCAGCGGCCTCGCGGCAATCACCACGGGGCTGCTCGCGGTCCTGCGCTCGGGCGACCACCTGCTCATGGTGGACGCCGCCTACGGGCCAACCCGGAGCCTGTGCGACGGGTTGCTCACCCGGCTCGGGTGTCACCGTCGAGTACTACGACCCGCTCATCGGTGCCGGGATCTCCGCCCTCATCCGGCCGAACACGACCCTGATCTGGATGGAGAGCCCGGGCACCTACACGTTCGAGGTCCAGGACGTGGCCGCGATCGTCGCCGCAGCCCGGGCGTCGGACCATCGCGTGGTCACGGCCATCGACAACACCTGGGGCTCGCCCGGGCTGTTCCGGCCGTTCGACCACGGGGTCGACCTCTCGATCGTGGCCCTCACGAAGTACTGGGGCGGGCACGCCGACGTGCTGATGGGCGCGGTGTTCGCCAGCGAGGCGCTCCTGGCGGATGTCCGGAGCGCCTCCAGGCAGCTGGGCATGTGCACGAATGGCGAAGACGCGTTCCTCGTGATCCGGGGCGCCCGGACCGTGGACCTGCGGATCCGCGCCCACGAGGCGAACGCCCTTGAGATCGCCCGCCGGCTGGTCGATCAGCCGCGGGTCGGGCGGATCCTGCACCCTGCCTTCCCCGATTGCCCCGGCCACCATCTGTGGCGCCGCGACTTCCACGGCAGCAGCGGGTTGTTCTCCTTCGAGCTGCTGGCGCCGGATGGCCAGCCGGCGGATCGGGACCAGGCCGGGGCATTCACCGATCGTCTCGTCGGGGGAGGCCGGTTCGGCCTGGGCTACTCGTGGGGCGGCTTCGAGTCGCTGGTGATGCCGGCGCGCTGCTCGAACGTCGTGCGGTCCGTCGCTCCGTGGACAGGCGGCGAGCTGATCCGCCTCCACGTCGGGCTGGAGCCGGTCGAGGACCTTTGGGCCGACCTCGAGCGGGCGCTCGCGACCGACTGATCGGGCGTCGGACCCTCCAACACGCTGCCCCCACACGGCTGCGGCCGAAAGCCCGATCATCTGCGGTGTGACCCGCGATCCTCGATCCCGCCCTCGCCACGCTCATCGTCAGCCCGCTGGCGTCGCGGATCCGCAACGAGCGCGTCCGGCGCCGGATCATCGGCCAGGCGACGGGGGCCCTGCGCGCCCGCGGCCACCGCGAGGTGGTGGTCGTGCAGACGGGCGACCCGGGAGAGATTCGCCAGGCGGCCGAGACCGCGGTCCGGGAAGGATCCTCGGTCATCGCCGTGGCGGGCGGCGACGGAACGCTCCGTGACGTGGCCGGTGCCCTTGCCGGCACGGGGATGACCATGGGCATCGTGCCGTGCGGAACGGGCAACCTGTACGCCTCCTCGATCGGGGTGCCGCGCAATCTCGATCGCGCGGTGGCCGCGCTCGCCACGGGCGTGCCGCTGGCCTTCGACATGGGCGACGTACGGGTCGAGCCGCCGGTGGCCGCGCCCGAAGGCCCAGGGGGATCCGGCGCCGCGGCCGGAGGTCCAGCGGGATCCGGGGCCCCACCCGCTCCCGTCCCATTCCTGGTCGCCTGCGGGACCGGCTTCGATGCTCGTGTCATCGCCGCCACCTCGCGCGAGATGAAGCACCGGTACGGCGTCGCGGCCTACTTCCTTGCCGCCAGCGGCCTCCTGGCCCACCTCACGCCCCGTCCCACGATCCTGACGATCGACGGCGTCCGCACGGAGCTCGAGTCGGTCGTGGTGCTGGTGGCGAACTGCGGCGAGGCGATCCCGGGCCTCCTGCGCCCCCGCCTCCCGATCGACCCGACCGACGGCCTGCTCCACGTCTTCGTCCTGCCGCGGGGCGGGGTCCTGGGCGGGATCATCGGTGCGCTGGAGCTGATGACCGCGGCATCGGCCGGCAGGTCGCCGTCGGGCGCGGCGATGCGCCTTGCCGGGACCCACGTCCGGGTGGAGGTCGTCCCGGCGGGCCCCACCGAGGTGGACGGGGACCCATACCCGGTCGCGACGCTCGATGCCCGGGTTCGTCCGGGCGCGCTCTCCGTCCTCCTGGGCTGAGCGGTCCCGCGGCCGGGCGGAGAGGATCGGCCGCCGCCAGGAAGGCCCGGCGGCGGCTCGGCGGCCCCGGGTCAGGGCTTGATGTTCTGGTTCACCCGGAACTGGTTGTCGGCGTCGTAGCGCCGCTTGACGTCCACGAGGCGCGCCCGGCGGTCGTCAGGCCTCCTTCGGCAGCCTCCCGAACAGGCCGAGCATCGAGCGCATGAACCGGTGGCCGCCGTCCGAGGTGGGTCCGTACATCAGCGGGCAGCCGCCGGCGATCGACGCGATGCCGTTCGCACGGCAGTACTCGTGCGCCTCCGCCGAGACGCTCCCGCCTCCGAAGCCACGATGCATCCAGACTCGGGTGATGCCCAGCTCCTTGCACTCCTGGGCCACCGACGGGGCCACGGCCGGCGTCGTCGCGATGACGACGGCGTCCACGCCGCCCGGGATCGACCGGAGGTCGTGGAAGCAGGGGTCGCCCTCCACCATGTCGGCGTTCGGGTTGACCGCGAACACCTCGTAACCGCGCTCCTTGAGGCGCTGGTAGACGACGTTCCCCCCGTGCTTGCCGCCCTTCTCGCGCGACACCCCAACCACGGCGATGCGCTTCTGGGCCAGGAAGTCCGTCGTGGCCTGATCGATGCTGGACATGGGTTCCCTCACTTCGCGGAGTGGCTGATGGTCCCCGGACGGCGACGTGGCGGGCCAGTGCCTTTGGGCCTGCCGCCGGGCGCCGGAGCGCCTTCCGGGCGCCGGGACACAGCGGGTGCTGATAGCGTGGCAGGCATGCCCGCGGGTCTCTCGTTCCGGACAACAGCTGCGGCCGTCCTCGCCTACGCGGTGGCGATGGCCTACCTGGAGGCGGCGGTCGTCGTCTACCTCACACTCGCGCTCGGCGGGCGGGTCGGGGAGCTCTTCCCGCTCCGCCCGGCGTTCGAGGCGGGCGACCTCGTCGCGATCGAGGTCGGCCGGGAGGCGGCGACGCTGGTGATGATCGCTGCCGCGGGGCTGCTGGCCGGACGAACCCGGCTGGAGCGCCTCGCCTGGGCTGCGGTCGTGTTCGGCACCTGGGACATCGGCTACTACGCGTGGCTCAACGTGTTCAGCGGCTGGCCGCCCACGCTGGACACGGTGGACCTCCTGTTCCTCATCCCGGTGCCGTGGGTCGGCCCCGTCTGGTCGCCGGTGGCCGTCAGCGCGGCACTCGTCGGGGTCGGCCTCGTCGTCGCCCGCATGACCCGGTCCGGCCGGACGGTGGCGCTGTCAGGCCGGCACTGGGCCGCAGGGCTTGGTGGCGGGCTCCTCGTCATCCTCTCGTACACGCTCAACGCGGGCAGCGTCATCGACGGCGGCCTGCCCGGCCCGTACCCGTGGCCCGTCTTCGCGGCCGGGATGCTGCTGGCGCTGGCCGCGGCGGCCCACGCGCTCCGGGGCGCCCCCCGCACCCCCTGACGGCGGGACGCTACGGGACGGGCGTCCGGAGTGGTGTCCGGGAAGCGATGAACGCCATCGTCGCGGCCAGCGCCCGGTCCGCCTCGGCAAGCATTCCGGCATGCAGCTGGAAGACGTGCCAGCACCCCTCGTACACCTGCAGCTCGACGTCGACGCCCGCGGCCGCCATGGCTTCGTCCAGGCGGCGTGCATCGGCCAGGAGCAGCTCATCCGAGCCCGCCTGGATGAGCGTGGGCGGAAGGCCCCGCAGGTCCGCGCGGACCGGAGAGGCGAGCGGGTCGCTTGCCGGTGCCTCGCCCAGGTAGGCATCGGCGCAGGCCACGAGCCAGGGCCGGCTCAGCGTGACCTCCCCGCGCCGGGGCTCGCCGAGACCGTCAAGGGCGAGGTCCACCCATGGCGAGAACAGCACCAGCGCGGCCGGCATCGGCAGCCCGATCTCCCGCAGGCGCAGGGCCGCGGCAACAGCCAGTCCTCCACCCGCCGAATCACCCGCGATCACCGACCGCCCTGGCGGGAACCCCTCCGCCAGCAGCCCGCGCCATGCCGCGACCGCGTCCTCGATCGCCGCCGGGAAGGGCGCCTCAGGCGCGAGCCGGTAGTCGCCGCGAACACCCGCGCCCCGCCCCGCACCGCGAGGTCTCGTGTGATCGCCCGGTGCGATGCGGGTGAGCCCACGCAGTACCCGCCGCCGTGCAGGTAGAGGACTGCCCACTCGGGTGACGCCGCATCGCGGGCGACCACGGACTCACCGGGGATGCCACCGCAGACTGACGCCCGGTACCGGGCGTCATGCGGGACGCGCATCCAGCCGCTCACGCGCGCCATCCGGCGCCTCTGCGTCAAGATCGGCAGGCTTGGCCGGAGCGCCCACCGCCTCAGGAGCCGCAGGGCGGTGCGCAGCATGCCCGCGATCAGTCGCTGTCCGACAGGCCTGGCCCCTTCGCTCATGTTGCCGGCGTCCCCTTCGTCCTCAGCCCACCCGGTCGACATCGTGATCCGCGAGGAACTCGCGCCACGGTGCCGACCCGGGCGAGGGCGTCGGCCCGGGCCGTGTGGCCCGAACCCTATCTCCCAGGGCACCACCACGCTCTCGCCTCACGTGAACGCGCGGCGATCCTCGCGGCCCGTTCCGGGACGACGCCGTGGACCCGCCCGCCCTGTCGCCGGCGCGGTCGCACTGGGGCTACCCCCACCCCAAAGATGCCCGCTGCCCGGCTGGTCCCAGGGCGGCTCCGCTCGTAGCGTCATGGACGACAAGAAGCCAACCGAACCGGCCGCGGGCCGGCCCGGAACCAGCCGCCTTGGGAGGGTGAGCAGATGACCGTCAGACGTGGGTTCCTCTACACGGGGGTGTTCCTCATCGCCGCGGGAGGCGTCGTCCTCCTGGCTCAGACTGGGGCGATCGACCCCGAGGCCGTGACCGAAGCCCTGTCGCTCTGGCCGCTGGCCGTGATCGCGATCGGCGTGGGCCTGATCCTTCGCCGCACGCGGGCCCGGGTGCCGGGCGGCGTGGTCGCGGCGACCATGCCGGGGCTGATGCTGGGCATGATGATCGTGGCGGTGCCCGACATGCCGGACTTCGCCGGCCGGTCGGGTTGGTCGGCGTGCGGAGACGCCGGCCGGGACGCAACGGTCACGGAGCGCCAGGGGACATTCGGAGCCGCGGCCTCCGTGGAGCTCTCGCTCGCGTGCGGCGAGCTGGTGGTGACCACCGGACCGGGCAGCACCTGGGACTTCGACACCAGCCACGGCCGCGGCGGCGGGGCGATCGTGTCCGATGCGACGGACCGGCTCTCGATCCGCTCGGCGGAACGCCACGGCTGGTTCTCGTCGCCGGAATGGGGCGATGACTGGAGGCTCCGCCTGCCGACGAGCACGCTGCTCGACGTCGACACCGAGGTCAACGCCGGCGAGGCACGGCTCGACCTGGCGGGGGCCCGTCTCGGCACCCTGGGGCTGGCGCTCAACGCCGGCAAGGCCCGGCTGGACGTCGATGGGGCGACCCTCGAGCGCCTGGACGTCGAGGTCAACGCAGGCGCCGCCACGGTGCTCCTGCCGAGCACCGGCGATGTCACTGGGACCCTGACCGTCAACGCCGGCTCGCTCGAGGTCTGCGCACCCGCAGGCCTGGGCGTGCGGGTGCGGGGCGAGTCCGCCCTGGGCGCCATCACCTACAACGGGCTGGTCCGCGTCGGGGACGCATGGGAGAGCCCGAACTACGCCAACGCAGATTTCCACGCCGACGTGACCGTCTCGGCCAACGTCGGGAGCGTGGTCATCAACCCTGAGGGAGGCTGTCTGTGAACACCCGTCGCCTGTACCGGAGCCGGTACGACAAGCAGCTGGCCGGCGTCGCCGGCGGCATGGCGGAGTACCTTGAGCTGGACCCCACGCTGGTCCGCATCCTCTGGATCCTGTCCGTCTTCCTTGGCGGCTTCACGATCCTGCTGTACGTCATCCTCGCGTTCATCATGCCCCTGGCTCCCGTCGGGCCGGTGGCAGGCGGCCGGGGCCCCTCGTGGGCGCCGGGCAACGAGGGCGAAGACGCAGCCGGCACCACCGCCGATGCGTCGCCCACCCAGGAATGGGACGCCGGCCAGGCCGGTTGGGCTGACCCGGCGTGGACCAGCACCCAGGGCTGGGCTGCCCAGTCCCCGGGCCCGGAGTCGACGGCCGATCGACGACGCGGTGCAGGGGCGGCCGTCTACGTGGGCGTGCTGCTGATCGTCTTCGGGGCGATCGCGCTGGCGGACTCGGTGATCCCGGGACTGGCCGCCGTCAACCTCGGGCCTGCGCTGCTGGTGGCCCTGGGCGCGGCACTGCTGGTCGGCTCGATGCGCCGCACGGCCGACGGCGGGGGCGGGACCCCGTAGGCTCTCTCAGAAGGCGCTCACAGGGCGGTCACCGCGAGGTGGCCGCCCTTCCGTGTCGCGGACCGTCCCGGTACCGCCGGTACGCGCGGCCATTTGGGACACGCGGGACGTCACGACGCGCGGGACGTCACATCTGCTTGAAGCGTGGACCCTCGCCGCCCTCGGGAGGCAGCCAGCGGATGTTCTGGAGCGGGCACTTCACGGCGCAGGTCATGCAGTGGAGGCAGTTCGACGCGGAGAGAACGATCTTGCCGCCGTCCCACCGGTAGACCTGGCCCGGGCAGAATGCCGTGCAGGAGTTGGCATAGTCCGCCTCGCAGGTCACGCATGCCGCCGGGTCCAGGATCGTCATGTGGGCCGGCTCGTCCTCGCGGTGGAGGGAGCCGGTGAGGCTGACGAACGTCGCCCCGTCCATGCCGCCCGGGTCTGGCCGGTTGAGCCGGGCACCGCGCTTCGTGCCCTGCCAGTCGGGCTCCATCCCCAGGCGCCGCGGGATCTTCGACTGGACGAGCGAGAGCGGCGCCCCCGCGAACAGGCCCCAGCGGAAGACCTGGCGGTAGTTGCGAGCGTGGCGCATCGCGGGGAGCACGCCCCGTCCCTCGAGCCGCTCCGCGTAGCCGGAGAGCTGGACGGCATCGCCGTCCGCAGCGGCCAGCCCCGCAGCGACAGTCTCGGCGGCCGCCATCCCGGACAGCATCCCGTAGTGGATGCCCTTGATCTTCTCCATGTTGACGAAGCCCGCACCGTCGCCCACCGCGAGCGCTCCCGGAACCGCGATCCTGCCGAGGGCGTGGTAGCCGCCCTCCGGGATCGTGCGGGCGCCGGTGGCGATCGTGACCGATCCCTTGAGCAGATCGGCGATGAACGGGTGCGAGCGATACCGCTCGAACTCGCGCTGCGGGTTCAGGTCCCCGTGCTTCCAGTCCAGGCCCATGATCAGGCCGACCGCCACGAGCTTCTCGCCCATGCTGTACAGGAAGCCGCCTCCGAACACGCTCGACGGGTTCGGGTAGCCCAGCGTGTGCATCACGCGGTTGGTCCCGAACGGGTTGTCCCCTGGGAACGCGACGAGGGCCTTGATGCCCAGCGAGTAGACCTGAGGGTTCCTGCCCGCCCCGAACTGATCACGGAGCTGCTCCGAGAGGACACCCCGCGTCCCGTCCGCGAGGATCGTGACCCGCGCCCGGATCTCCTCGGCCGGCCGGTGATTGGACTTGTCGCCGTGAGTGCTGAGTCCGACCTCGCCCAGGCCCACGCCCACGACGCGATCGCCTTCCACGAGGAGCGTGCGGGCGGAGTAGCCGCTGTACAGCTCCACGCCGGCGGCCTCGGCCTTGGCGGCGAGGTAGCCGGTCAGGCGTGAGATCGAGATCGTGACGTCGCCACCGTGGTGCATGCCCCTGGGCACGACGACGTCCGGGATCCGGAACGCGCGCGGGCCGAGGAGGAAGAACATGTCGTCCTGCTCGACCGGGGTGATGTGCTCCATGAACCGGCGATCGTCGCGCCAGCCCGGGACGAGATCATCGAGGCAGGCGGGCTCGAACGAGGCACCGGAGAGGTTGTGGTAGCCGGGGCGAGGGGCCTTGTCGAGGACGACGACGGAGGCTTCCTGCGACGCCGCGGCCAGCTCCTGCTTGAGGTGGATTGCCGCGGCCAGGCCGGCCGGGCCGCCACCGACGATCAGGACGTCGATCGGGGCGGTCATGCGCGTCCCTCCGTCGCGCGGATCAGGTCCGGGACCACCGTCTCGATGTCGCCCACGATGCCGAAGTCCGCATAGTTGAAGATCCGGGCCTTCGGATCCTTGTTGATGGCAACCACGATCTCGGAGCCCTGCATGCCGGTGATGTGCTGCACCGCGCCGGAGATGCCGATCGCCACGTAGAGCCGCGGCTGGACGGTCTGGCCCGTCTGGCCGACCTGGTAGTCGTGGGTGGTGAACCCGTCCTCCACCGCCATCCGGGACGCCGCCACCTTCGTCTTGGCGCCCAGCAGGCCGCCGAGGCCCGCCGCGAGCGGCGCCAGGTAGGTGTCGAAGTCCGCGCGCGACCGGAACCCGTGGCCGCCCGCGACCACGATCTCAGCGTCCCTGATGGAGACCTTCGTCGCGAACGACTCCACCGGAACCGCCTCGAGGCCGTGGTCCTCGGCACTGAGCTCCACGGGCACGCGGACGATCTCGCCGGTCCGTCCGGGATCCGGCTCGGGAACCTTGAACACGCCGGGCCGGACGGTGGCCATCTGGCTCGGCGAGTCCTTGGTCATGATCGTGGCCATGACGTTGCCGCCGAGTGCGGGGCGCGTCTGCTTGAGGATCGCCGTCAGGTTGGTCGTGCCCTTCGAGAAGTCGCCGATCTCGAGGCGGGTGCAGTCCGCCGTGAGCCCCGACCGGCAGGCATAGGCGACCCGGGGCGCGAGCTCGCGGCCCAGCGGGCTGGCTCCGAAGAGCATGACCTGGGGCTTCTTCTCGGCCACGAGGGTTGCGATCGCCTTCTTGTAGCCGAGCGGGTCGAAGCAGGCGAGCTGCGGATGCTCGAGCACGTAGACGATGTCCGCGCCCGCGGCGATCAGCTGCTCGGGGCGGTTGCCGGCCTCGTTGCACGGGAGCACCGCGCCGACCTTCTCGCCCAGGCTGTCGGCCAGGCGCCGGGCCTTGCCCAGGAGCTCGAGGGACACCGAACGAACGCCATCGCCCTCGCGTTCGGCGAAGACCCAGAACTCGCCGCGGTAGGAGGGCTCCCTGCCGTCGAGCTGGTACACCTCGTCCGCCTCCGGGCCGGCGCCCGGCGCGGCTTGCTGGTAGCGGGCCGCCACCTTGCCGATGAGCTCGGCCGGGCTGCGCAGGAACTCGCACGTCTTGGGGCGGTCCTCAGACGGCGAGAACAGGCGGTAGACCTGGGTCCAGGAACCCCGCAGACCGGTGCGGGCGGGATCCGCGCCCACGGATGCAGCGCTCCACTCCTGGAGGGGAGCGCTGCGCGCTGCGCGCGATTGGGCGAACCCGCGATAGAGCGGATCCGTGCAGGCGGTGACGGTCACCAGGACCGGCAGGCGGAGCGGACGGACGTCCTCGACGCCCTCCGACGCGATCCGCCGGATCACGAGCTCCGGCTCCGTCTCAAGGCCCTTGGCATACGCGATGTGGTCGATGCCCAGGTCCTCGGCGATCTGCGGCGGCACCTGGGCGGTATCGCCGTCCACGGATTGCATGCCCGACACGATCACGTAGTCCCGGCCGCCGTCGAACATCTCCTTCTCGATCCGGCGGATTGCGCAGGCGAGGGAGTAGGCCGTCGCACCGGTGTCGGCGCCGGCAAAGTCCTTGTCCGTGAGGAGGACCGCCTCGCCCGACACGCGGGACAGGCAGTCCACCAGCACCTCGCGGGCCTGGGGCGGGCCCATGGTGAGGAACACCACGCGGCCGCGGCCGCCGGCCTGGCTGAGCCGGTCGGCGAACGTCAGCGCGTGCAGGTCCAGGGGATTGAGGATGTTGTCGAGCAGGCCTCGCCGGAGCGTGCCCTTCTCGCGATCCCAGGCGTCCTCGGGGATGTTCGAGACGTCCGGGACCTGCTTGACCAGAACGATGCAGTCCACGACCCGACTCTACCGGGAGTCGGGTGCCGGACCAACGTCCCATTTGGCATGCCAGAACCGTGCCATCGATCGCCCCGGCCGGGACCATGTGCACGTCGGGGCCGGCCCACCCTGCGCGACGTTGGCGAGACGTGCCTCGCCGTGCCGTCGACCCTATCGTCGATAATCGATGGCCTGATGACTCCTTCACCGTCACCCCCGGCCCAGGACGGCGCGACCGCGCAGGCCCGGTACGCGGGCGGAGTCATCCGTGTCCTCGTCGCGGCCGTCGCGCTCGGCACCCTGGGTCCGGTCGCCGGCCTGGCCTACGGCGTGGGCGTCGAGCCGGCCACGTTGAGCGCGCTGCGCGCCGGCATCGGAGCGGCGGTCCTCGGGCTCCTCCTGGTCACCGGTGGACAGCCGTCCGTGCGGCTCGCCTCCCTCCCCGGCCGCCAGCGTCGCATGCTGGTGCTGGCCGTCGTCGTGAACGGGCTCATGAACCTGGTGCTGTTCTTTGCGTTCGGCGCCATGGCCGTGGCCGCCGTGATGGTGATCTTCTTCACGTACCCGGTCCAGGTCGCGTTCATCGCAGTCGCCCTGCGCCGCGAACGGCTGACACGAAGACGCGTGGCGGCCCTCGCCCTCTCGGCGCTGGGGCTGGCCCTGGTCCTCGGCGGCCAGCTCGGCCCGGACACCAACATCACCGCCGCCGGGGTCGCGCTCGCAGCCGTCGCCGCCGTCTGCCACGCCGTCTACCTGATCGTGGTCCGGGACGGATTCCCGGGTGTTCCCCCGGCCCAGGCGACATCGCTCGTCCTCCTGGGCGGACTGGTCATCTCCGGTTCGGCCGCGCTGCTCCTGAGCGGCGCGGACATCGCGGGCGCCTGGATCACCTCTCCCCTGGCCTGGGCGGCGATCATCTTCGCCGGGACGATGGGGGCGGCGTTCCCCAAGGTCTGGGTGATCAGCGGAGTCCGGGTGATCGGCAGCACCCGCGCGGCCGTGCTGATGCTGATGGAGCCGGTGACGGCCGTCGTGGTGGCGGGCCTGGTGCTTGCCCAGGCACCGACGCTGAACGAGGCTGCGGGCGGGATCGCGGTGCTGGCGGCCGTCCTGGTCGTCCAGCGGCGGGACCCGGGGGCCGACCTGGTCCGGATTCCGGGGGACGCGGCCTAGCGGCGGTTCGGCCGGCCGCGAGGCGTCGACAACCCACCGGAACGGCAACGGGCCGGCCCAGTGGCCCCACCTGCGAAGATGGCCGGACCATGCGAACCATCGACTGGGTCGACGGCGGGATCCGCCTCATCGACCAGACCCGCCTCCCCGACGACCTGGTCGTGCTTCGCATCGGAGCCCTGGATCCGCTGATCGATGCCATCACGCGGCTCGCGGTCCGAGGCGCCCCGGCGCTGGGTGTGGCCGGCGCGCTCGGCGTGGCGCTGCTCGCGGCGGCGAACCCGGGGGACGAGGCGGCCGTCCGGAACGGGGCCGCCCGCCTGCGTGCCGCCCGGCCAACCGCCGTCAACCTGGCCTGGGGCGTGGATCGCGCCCTCGCCTGCCTGCCGGCGGGACCGGCGTCCGTCCTGGACGAGGCGCTCCGCATCCGGGACGAGGACATCGCCGCGTCTGCGTCGATGGCCTCCCTGGGAGCCGACCTTGTTCGCGAGCTGGTTCCACGGCCCCTCGTCCGGGCCATGACCATCTGCAACACGGGGGCCCTCGCGGCCGTGGAGCGTGGGACCGCCCTGGGCGTGATCGGCGAGCTGCACGCGCGCGGCCTGCTCGAGGAGGCGCTGCCGCTCGAGACGCGGCCGTTGCTCCAGGGCGCGCGGCTCACCGCCTGGGAGTTGGCCGGCATGGGTGCGCCGTTCCGGCTGCTGGTCGATGCGGCAGCCGCCTCGGTCCTCGCTCGCGGTCTCGCGGACGTCGTCCTGATCGGCGCCGACCGCATCACCCGAAGTGGTGACACGGCGAACAAGGTGGGCTCCTTCTCGCTGGCCCTTGCGGCGCGCCACGCCGGGGTTCCGTTCCTGGTCGTGGCGCCGGAGTCATCGGTGGACATGGCCACCGCCGGCGGAGCTGACATCGAGATAGAGGAGCGCGGCGCGGATGAGGTGACGTCATTCCGCGGCGTCCGGAGCGCACCGTATGGGACCCGCGTCCTCAACCCGGCGTTCGACGTGACGCCGGCCTCGCTGATCACCGCGATCGTGACGGACCAGCGCGTGATCCGGCTGGACCGCGGCGAGACACTGCAGCCGTAGACCCTGAGGCCAGGTGGGCCTGGGCAACGAGGGGCCGTCGTGAGCACGCGTTCCGACGGCGATGGGGGCGATTCCGACGAGCGTGAGGGTCCGCTTCCGACGGCCGTCGCCCACGCTACCCACCTCCGTCGCCGAAATATCGCGGGCCGTCGTTCATGTTAGGCACCCACGCAGGTTCGTCTCGACGCCCACGTGTCTGTCCGGGCGCCCCTGTTCAGGGCGACGATTACCGACATCGACCGGTCTCAGTGTCGATAGCGGTGGAGCGTTGCACATGCAGATCGCAGAAATCACCGAGGACATCGCACTGATCGTCCCGATGTTGATCCTCGTGGAGGGCGTCGTCGGGCTGATCATCTGGTTCGCGTACGGGTCCAAGGGCGGCCGCGGCGCGCGGATCGCCGCCTGGCTCGGGCTCGTCACGCTCACCCTGTGGTGCGGTTCGGGGATCGCCTTCGTCGGCATCCACATCCTGTTGTTCACGCTGGGCACCCCTGCGGCCATCGCCGGCGCCGCCTTCGTGACCGTGTTCATGCTGGCGATGCCGTTCGGCTGGGCCGCGGTCGTGCGCCATCACGGCCGCGCGGATACCGCGGACCGGAAGGGCACGGGCAACCAGCCGAACCCCGGGTCCCAGCTGCGCTGAGCGGCGAACAACCGATGACGACCACCCGCGACACCAGGGCCGACGGCGTCGCCGAGACGAGCCGTCTTGGGGTCATGCTCGCGATCGTCGACTTCCCGATGCTCAACACCGCCTTCCGCGACGTGATCGATCAGGAGCGCGACATGGGCGTCGTCGCCGAGGCGACGACACGCGAGACCCTCGCCGACGAGGCCCGCGCCAGCAACGCCGACGTGATCGTCATGGAGTGCGAGGGCATCGGCGGCTTCGGCTGCGGGACCTACGAGGCCATCGAGGCGTTCCGGACGGCCTGCCCCCACGCGAAGATCATCGCGCTCGACTGCCGCTGTGCCACCGAGCAGTTCTCGCTCGCGCTCAAGGCCGGCGCCAACGGGTTCCTCACCCGCGAGGCCCAGGGCACGGACGTCGTGGCCGCGGTCCGCAGCGTCGCGGCCGGCCACACCTACGTAAGCCCGGCCATCGTCACCAGGATGATCAACACCTACGTGCGACGCAGCCCGGACGCCGGGATCGACGACCCGTACGAGACGCTATCGGACCGCGAGCGCCAGATCCTGCTCCTGGCAGCGATGGGCCACACGAATCGGGATATCGCCCGCTCGCTGCGCCTGTCCGAGCAGACCGTCCACTACAACCGCGCGAACCTGATGGAGAAGCTGGACCTGCACGACCGGGTCGAGCTCCTCCGCTACACGGTCCGCCGCGGCCTGCTGAACGCCTCCACGCTGTGAAGACGTCCATGCGGCCCCGCCGCTTCTGGGCCTCGGTCCGACCGCGCACCCGCCGTGGCGCCATGCTCGCCGCGGCCGGCATCATCGCCGGGGCCGGCGTTCTGTCCGTCGGCCTGTTCGTCGGCGCGGCCATGGCCTGGTCCCCGTACCTCGACTTCTCGCTCCACCGGGACGTCG
Source organism: uncultured Chloroflexia bacterium (assembly GCA_963770795.1). Taxonomy (GTDB): domain Bacteria; phylum Chloroflexota; class Limnocylindria; order Limnocylindrales; family CSP1-4; genus CAIXZV01. The sequence goes on along the minus strand of CAVYQR010000004.1, from coordinate 27,283 downwards.
ACGCGAAGCTGACCGCCGCCCGCGAGCTCACCTTTGCCAGCTCCTCCACCTGCGCGGAGTGCCACGAGCCACAGGCCGAGAAGCTGGTCAGCAAGAGCCACGTCGGCATCGGCTGCCAGAGCTGCCACGGAGCCCTGCTCGAGCACACGCTGGAGAGCGAGTCTCCCGGTGGCGATACGGTGAAGATCGCGGTCCCGACCGACGAGGTCTGCGTCCGCTGCCACGTCCAGGCCGCAGGCCGTCCTAAAGGGCTCCGCGGGATCATCCCCACCGAGCACTACGTGTCGACCTGCCTCGCCTGCCACGACCCGCACACCGGCGTCGCCAACCGGCCGCCCGTGGTGGAGCACCCCCTGGAGAAGCTGCCTCCGTGCCTCGTGTGCCACGGACCCGAGGGCTTCAAGCACCGCATCCAGCGCCATCCGGCCGGCACGTCCGATGACAAGCCGTGCCTCGACTGCCACGCACCGGGCCGCGGCCCGGCCGAAGACGACGGTGGACCGACATGAGCGAACCGCTGAACGACGGGGCCCCGGCGGCTCCCGTTGAGCCCACCCCGGCGGAGGCGCCGGATCGCGACGCGCTCGTCCCGCTGACCGAGCTCGCCCCGGCCATCTCGGTCGTGTCGACGAGCCGCCGCGCATTCCTCGGCTTCGGCATCGCGGTCGCGGGTGGTCTCGTCGGTGCCGTGGCGCTCGCGCGCTTCATCCCGGTCTTCGCCGACGGGGCCGAGGCGGCCAGCCCGATCGTCCCCACGTACGACCCCGCGAGCAAGCAGTGGACGTTCGTGGTGGACACCGCCTCGTGCATCGGCTGCGGCCTGTGCGTCGTCGCGTGCAAGGAAGAGAACCACGTCGCCGAGGAGCCGGTCTTCACCCGGACCTGGGTGGAGCGCCACACCACGACCACCGACGGAACCCTCTACGTGGACTCCCCCCATGGTGGCATCGACGGCTTCCCGGCCGAGTCCACCGCGCCCGGTGCCGCCGGCAAGGCCGTCGAGGCCTCGCACTTCCAGCCGCGCCTGTGCATGCAGTGTGTCGACTCCCCGTGCACCTCCGTGTGCCCGGTCGGCGCCACGTACCACACCGATGACGGGGTGATCCTGGTGGACGCCCGCCGGTGCATCGGCTGCGGGTACTGCATCGTCGCCTGCCCGTACGGGGCCCGCTACCTGGTCCCGGCCGAGGCGGGCGCCGAGGGCGAGACGACGCCCGGCGTCGCCGACAAGTGCACCTGGTGCTACCACCGCATCAACCAGGGCCAGCTCCCTGCCTGCGTCGAGATCTGCCCCGTCGGTGCCCGCAAGTTCGGCGATGCGGCGGACGAGACCAGCGAGGTCGCGCAGATCCTGCGCGAGCAGGACCCACAGATGCTCCACCCCGAGTACGGCACGAAGCCCCGTGTGCTCTACCTCGGTCCGTCGATCGAGGAGGCCTGAGCGATGACCGCATCCGGACACACGCTCCACCTCGGCGGGCGGACCGTCCCCATCGGCCCGCGCGCCGCCGGCGCCGCCGTGGTGCGCGAGGTGCGCTCCATGCCGCTCGGGCTCCGCCTCTGGATCGGCGGCCTGCTGGCGGTCCTCGCGATCGCGTCCATCGCCGCGCTCCTCTCCCTGCCCCCGGGCTGGGAGGTGTTCGGCACGACGCCGAGCTTCGAGTGGGGCCTCATGATCGTGGCCTACGTCTTCTTCGCGATCATGACCAGCGGACTGTGCCTCGCCTCATCGCTGGGCACGGTGTTCGGGATCGAGCGCTTCCGCCCGTTCGAGAAGCGGCACGCGATCCTTGCCGTCCTCAGCCTCTCGACCGCGTTCGTGATCATCGCGCTGGACCTGCACTACCCGGTGCGGATGGTGTTCGGCGCGGTGTTCGTGCCCTCGCCCAGCTCCCCGATGTGGTGGATGGGCGTGTTCTACGGCGGCTACCTCGTGGTGCTCCTGGTCGAGGTCTGGAGCATGTTCTCCGACCATCCCAGGATCCACCAGTGGGCGTGCACCCTGGCCGCGTGCGTCGCGATCCTGGCCCCGTTCACGCTGGGCGCGGTGTTCGGAGTCCTCGCCGCCAAGCCCTACTGGTTCGGCATCTTCACCCCGATCCAGATGGTCGCATCGGCGTTCCTCGCCGGGACCGCGCTCCTGGGCATCGTGTTCTACGCGGTCCATCGGCTCCGTCTCGCGGACCACGAGCGGGCCGCCCCCATCGCCCTGCCGTCCGTGCGCTTCCTCCTGGCGGTCGGGCTGGTGATCGTGAGCGCACTGGTCATCCGGCAGGTCGTCGCCGGGCTCACGGGGACCGTCCCCGGGCACCGCGAGGCCACGGTGGCCCTCGTCAGCGGCCCGTTGGCCTTCGAGTTCTGGGGCGTTCGCGTGATCGGCGGCCTGGTGGCGCCGGCCCTGCTGCTCCTGATGCCGATGACACGGAACCCGGCCGGGACCCTGGCGGCCTCGATCCTGGTCCTCGTCGGGGTGTTCGCCGACCGGTACAGCTTCGTCATGGCGGGCCAGATCTTCCCCACCACGACGGCGGCCGGCACGGTCTCGTACCCCTACGCCTCCTACGAGCCCACGCTGGTCGAGATCTCGCTCTTCGTGGGCGGGCTCGCCCTCCTGGCCCTGACCTACACCCTCGCGGAGCGCTACCTGGACATGGGCGAGACAGACGTGCACGTGGGCATCAACTGGCCGTGGGTCCGTCGCCACGACGCGGGCCACGACCACGACGCCCCGGACGCCGCCTCCCCGGCGCGGGACGGGGCCATGGACTCGCCCGCGCCCGTCGAGGTCGCCGCCATCACCCTGGGGGTCCAGTCGTGACCAGCCCTGTCGCCTCCCGCCACGCGTACGGACTCACCATCGCCGCCCTGACGGCGGGCATCTGCGTGCTGGCCGGCTTCCTGCTGCTGGTGGCGCTGCCGGATGTCGGCGGGCTGACCGCCGTCCAGGCCCCCACGACGGCCCCGATCGTCACGCCGGCGCCGACCCCAGGGTCTGCCATGGCGCTGTCGCCGATCGCCATCCAGATGCCGAAGGACGCGAACTGCGAGGGCTGCCACCTCACGACCTCAGGGACCGTGGGCACCAAGCCGATCCCCAAGCTGGGCCACCCGCTGTGGGGCTTCCGGGACTGCACCCTCTGCCACGCGAAGGATGCGCTGGTGGAGGCCGCCCCTGGGCACTCGAGCCTGCACACCCAGGATTGCCTGGTCTGTCACCAGGTGAATGCGGAGCTGGCGGCGGGAACGAGCGGCGCGCCGATGCGCCCCGAGCACATGGGCGGTGACAAGCCGTGCCTGTCCTGTCACGGCGTTGACGAGCATGCGCCCCTGCCGGACGCGATGGCCGACCGCGAGAACTGCTGGGTCTGCCACAACGGCGCGGAGTTCAGCTACCTGTTCGAGAGCGCCTCGCCGGAGGCCGCGCCCACGGCTGCTCCGGATGGAGCGAGCACCGGGCCCCGGTGGGGACTGGTCGCACCCTGAGGCAGGGTCGGGTCGGGATCGGCGCCTCGACGGGACCGCGCCTCGCAAACGAACGGCGGCGCCCGGTAGCGACTCGGGTGCAGGTGGCGTCAGGACGCCTTGGGAGCCTTCGGCTTGGCGGTCTTCGGCTTCTTGGGTGTCTTCGCCTTCTTGTCCATGTGAGCTGATCCTCCGAACCGTGACAGATGGCGCGACGCAGGTCGCGTGCAGCGCCGTCCGGGGGATCATGCGCCGTCCGGGGATCCTGCGCCGCCCACGCGTCAAGAAAGCCGCCGATTCGCCACCCTTGGCGCCCGGCTACTCCGCCGCCGCCCGTGCGAACAGGCCCAGGTACTCGTAGACGACGTTCGCGGCCGCCAGAGCCGTCAGCTCGGCGTGGTCGTAGGCGGGCGAGACCTCCACCACGTCCGCGCCGGCGAGGTCGAGGCCGTCCATGCCGCGCAGGATGAACTGCAACTCCCGCGTGGTCAGGCCGCCGGGCTCGGGCGTCCCGGTCCCCGGCGCATGGGCCGGGTCCAGGACGTCGATGTCCACGCTGACGTAGACGGGGGTGCTGCCGACGCGCTCGCGGATCCGTCCGATCACGTGGGCAACACCGTGACGCGCCACGTCCGCGGTCGAGATGACCTCGAAGCCCATGCCGGCGTCCTGCTCCAGGTCCGTCGTCGAGTAGAGCGGTCCGCGGATGCCGACGTGCACCGATCGCTCGCTCGCCAGGAGCCCCTCCTCGAACGCCCGCCGGAAGGGCGTGCCGTGCGTGTAGGGCTCCCCGAAGTACGTGTCCCAGGTGTCGAGGTGGGCGTCGAAGTGGACGAGCGCCAGGGGGCCGCGCTGCCGGTGCAGCGCCCGAAGGAGCGGGAGGGCGATCGTGTGGTCGCCGCCCAGGGCCACGAGCCTGTCCGCGCGGGTCGCGAGCTCCGCGGCGCCCGCCTCGATCGCAGCGATCGCCTCGCCGATGTCGAACGGGTTGCAGGCGATGTCGCCCGCATCGGCCACCTGGTGGCGACGCCACGGCTCCACGTCCAGGCCCGGGTGATAGGGGCGGAGCAGCTTGGAGCCCGGCTCGGATCGCCGCAGGCCCGAACCGGGCTCCGCTGCGATACGAGACGCCGGCGTCGAACGGCGCCCCGACCAGCGCCACCGCGGCCGCCCCCACGTCGTCGAGCCGCGGCAGCCGCGCGAACGTGTCCGGCCCCGCGAACCGCGGCACCTCCATGGCATTGGGCGGCCCGATCGGCTCCGCCCGGCGCCCGCGCGCGTCGTCAGTCATCGTCCGGTCCTCTCCCGTGCTCAGGCTCGGCCCTTCACCATGTCGATCAGCCGGCCGACGACGCGCTCACCGTCCGCGCGCAGGCCGTTGTGGGCGTACTCGTTCGTGATCCACGGCCGCAGGCCCCGGACCGCCGCGGCCGTCTGCTCGGCGAAGGCACGTTCCACGTACAGGTCGTCCACGTAGATCGTGGCGGCGACGGGGACCTCGTTGCGGGCCAGCTGCGCCTCGTCGTACAGGCGCGGCCACGGGTGCTCCGCCAGCAGCTCAGCCGCGTCGCGGTGGGGCCGCAGACCGGCGTAGTCCTCCCACATCCACGGGAAGACGTGCTCCGCGGTGAACGCCTCGGAGCCGTCCAGCCAGTCCGGGGTCAGCCGGTGGGCCGACCAGCGGGTGGGGCCCCCGTCCGCGTAGGACGACTCGTGGAGGGTGGCGTACATCGGGTTGCGGGCCCAGGGAGTCGCGCCCTCCACGTCGTGCAGGAACGCAGGCGAGCCGAACGGGAGCTCCAGGACATGGTGCAGGAGCTCGAAGCCTGCGGAACTGCCCAGCCACATCCCCATCTGCCGGAACCGGTGGACCGTCAGGCGGTCGCCGGATGGGAGGCGGACGTCTTCCGCCTCGATGCGGAGATGGGCCTCGCGGACGCGGTCACGGTCGTCCGGGTACCGCTCGAAGTAGCGTCGGTTCGCCTCCCGGAGGCGCTCCCACGTGGCGCCGTAGACGTCATCGACCGGCCGGTTCGTGATCGGGGCCAGGCCGCCGGTGATGAGCGCTTCGCGAAGGCCTTCGGGGGCGATCGAGAGGTAGGTCAGCGACGTGAAACCACCGAAGCTCTGCCCCAGCACGCTCCAGCGGTCGACGCCCAACTCTCGGCGTATCCATTCGGCGTCCCGGACGATCGAGTCTGCCCGGAAGTGGGCGAGGTAGGCCGCCTGCTCCGCGGCGGTCCCACCCGGGATCCGCGGTCCGACGGGTGTGGAGCGACCGGTCCCGCGCTGGTCGAGCAGCAGGACGCGGTACTCGGCAAGCGCCCGCTTCATCCAGCCGGAAGGCGGGCTCGTGGGGCGCGCGGCCTCGAAACCCGGGCCGCCCTGGAGGAATACGAGGTACGGGAGGTCCGCGCCGTCCGTGGCGGCCACCTCGCGGGTGAAGACCGTGATCGATGGACCGTCCGGGCGGGCGTGGTCCAGCGGGACGCGGTGCTCACGCTCGGTGAGGACGGCGCCCGGGACGCGGTAGTTGGTGGTCATGTGACGCTGACGTCGCGGCCGGTCCTGCCGAGCCTGCGGTGTTCCATGGCGGTCTCCGTTGCTGACGTGTCGGGACGGGGCGTGCACCGCCAGCCTAACGCCAGCGGCCGGGACCCGGCGGACCTCGCAGCCGGGATTTGACCGCCGGGCCTATCCTCACCGTCTCACGGGCCGCAGAATGCGGCCTTCGCAGCATCACCAGCATCCCGCTGCGCCAGGAGGACACGCCCAGTGGCCGATCTGACCACCGAGTTCACGGGCATTCGCTTCGAGAACCCGTTCCTGCTCGCGTCGGCGCCCCCGACCGAGTCCGAGAGCAACATCATGCGGGCCTACGAGGCGGGCTGGGGCGGGGTGGTCACGAAGACCATCGGGATCCACCCGGTCGTCAACGTCCCGGGACCCAAGACCAAGTTCCTGCGCGTCGACCACGACGGCTCCCGCGTCTCGATGGCCAAGCGGCCGGACGCCACGCTCATGGCGTCCTGGAACTGGGAGCTGATCTCGGACAAGCCGATGGACTGGTGGCTGCCGAAGCTCGAGAACATCAAGCGCGCCTGGCCGAACCGGGTTCTTGTCGCCTCGATCATGGCCGGCTCCGGCAACGACAAGGAGCTGGAGCACTGGCAGACGCTGGTCCAGGGCGTCCAGGACGCGGGCGTGGACGCGATCGAGCTCAACTTCTCGTGTCCCGCACATGGACCGCGTCGACATGGGCTCCAACGTGGGCAAGGACGCGGTCCTGTGCTCTGTCTCCACGCAGGCGGTGAAGGCCGTCGCGAAGGTGCCGGTCTGGGTCAAGCTCACGCCCGCCACGGCGAACATCGTGGACGAGGCGCGGGCGACGTTCCTGGGCGGCGCGGACGCGATCGCCTCCTCCAACACCTTCCCGTCCGTGCCCCTCGTGGACCCGATGACCGGCGAGTTCGAGGTCAACGTGGACGGCCTCGTGACGTCGGGCGGCATGGGCGGACCGGCGATCCTGCCGCTGTCGCTGGCGAAGATGGCCGAGATGACGCAGGCCTTCCCGGACAAGGCGTTCTCGGGCATCGGTGGCGTCGCCACCTTCGCCCATGCGCTGAACTACTTCCTGCTCGGGTGCGGCACCGTCCAGGTGGCCACGGCAGCGATGCTGGACCACGCGATCGGACCCAACGTCATCCGCGACCTCACGACCGGCCTGGCCGAATTCCTCGATCGCAACGCCGACCGGGGTTGGACGAGCCTCGAGGACTTCCGCGGGCGCAACCGCGGGCGGATCGTCCCGCACTCCTCCATCCGCCGCCCGGACGCGTCGGACTACCGGGGCGGGTACGAGGATGATGACGCCGAGGGCTACGCGGCCAGCCAGACGAAGGGCTGACCCGAGGAGGCGGGGCCCCGGGATTGGTTTGTCCCGGGGCCCGTTCTGGGGCGAGGCCGACGACCAGTCCTAGAGCTCGACCAGGTCGTCGTACATCTCCGGGCGGCGGTCGCGGTAGAACTGCCAGGTCTGGCGGACCTGCTGGACGAGGTCGAGGTCCATGTCCCGGATGACGAGCTCCTCGTCGTGGGCGGAGGCGGCCCCGCCGATGAGCTGCCCGCGGGGATCGCAGAAGTAGCTCTGGCCGTAGAAGTCGTCGTCGCCCAGGGGCTCGATGCCCACCCGGTTGATGGTGCCCACGAAGTAGCCGTTGGCGACCGCGTGGCTGGGCTGCTCGATCCGCCACAGGTACTCGGACAGGCCGCGGGACGTGGCGCTGGGGATGAACACCATCTCGGCCCCGTTGAGGCCCAGGGCCCGCGCACCCTCGGGGAAGTGGCGGTCGTAGCAGATGTAGACGCCCACCCGGCCGACCGCGGTCTCGAACACCGGGTAGCCCAGGTTCCCCGGGCGGAAGTAGTACTTCTCCCAGAAGCCCTTCACGTGGGGGATGTGGGTCTTGCGGTACTTGCCCAGGTACGACCCGTCGGCGTCGATCACCGCCGCGGTGTTGTAGTAGATGCCCGACGTGTCGCTGTCCTCCTCGTACATGGGCACCACGAGGACCATGCCGGTCTCCTTCGCCAGCGCCTGCATCCGGGCGGTGGTGGGGCCGTCGGGGATGAGCTCGGTGTAGCCGTAGTACTGCGGATCCTGGACCTGGCAGAAGTAGGGGCCGTAGAACAGCTCCTGGAACAGCATCACCTGGGCGCCCTGCCTGGCGGCCTCGTGGGCGTAGCCCTCGTGCTTCTGGATCATCGACTCCTTGTCGCCGGTCCAGCTGGCCTGCAGGAGCGCACCTCGGACGTTACGGGGCATCGATACCATCTCCACCGGGTCGGGGCGGCCGGAATGGTCGCCTGCCGTCAGGCATCCAGCGTCGGTCACGCGCGCGGCGGGGCAAGGGCCGGATCGCACGTCCACAACGGGCGCGGCGGACCCTCCTCCGCGGGTCCTGCATAGTCCGAAGGGCGTGGATCTTCGGGACCCGAGACACTCCGTCCGTCCGGCCGCCGATGCTCTCATGGGCCATCAGTCGCGACGCTCCCGCCGTCGAGGAGCCTCGACCTGGCGCCCAACGCCCGGTCGAAGCTTGCGCCGGCACCGCTCGCGGACGCGCCCAACGCGTCAGTATTCACGGAGATCCGCCCGAAGCGGTGCGGCGGATCGCCATCTCGCGGTCGCAGGGAGCGACGTCCAATATCGGTGCTGGGCACCGGCCAAAACCTTCTTGGAGGGAGGCTCATGGCAGTGGCGGAACAGACGATCCTGCCCGACGGACGGGTGGAGCTGAGCGCGGAGGTCGATGCCGGCCTTGGAGGAGCGCTCCACAACGAGGACCTGGCCCCGGTCCCGATCGCCAAGCGGACCTGGACCACCTACAACTACCTGGCCCTCTGGGTCGGCATGTCGATCAACATCCCGACCTGGATGCTGGCCTCCGGGCTGATGCTCCTCGGGATGGCCTGGTACCAGGCGCTGTTCACGATCTTCCTGGCCAACGTGCTCGTGCTGATCCCGATGCTGGCGATCAGCCACGCGGGCACCAAGTACGGGATCCCGTACCCGGTTATCGCGCGTGCGTCGTTCGGCACGTACGGGGCCAACCTGCCGGCGCTGATCCGTGCCTTCGTCGCCTGCGGCTGGTTCGGCATCCAGACCTGGATCGGCGGCTCGGCCCTGTTCGCCGGGATCGCCGCCTTGCTCAAGACGGTCACCGGCGACGCCTCCGGATGGCTGGATGCGCCGAAGATCTCGCTCGGCATCGGTGACGCAGCCGCGCAGCCGTGGACCGTGTGGCTCTGCTTCGCCATCTTCTGGGCCCTCAACATCGTCATCATCCTGTGGGGCATGGAGGCGATCAAGCGGTTCGAGGGCTGGGCCGCCCCGGTCCTGATCGTCATCTTCCTCGGGCCTCATGGTCTGGATGGTCGGCGGGCCGGCGGCCTGGGCCCGGTCGTCGAGGACGCCGGCAAGCTGGGCTGGGGCCCGGACTTCTGGAAGATCCTCCCGATCTCGCTCATGGGCATGATCGCCTTCTGGTCCACCCTGTCCCTGAACATGCCGGACTTCACCCGGTTCGGGCGCAGCCAGCGTGAGCAGGCCATCGGCCAGACCCTCGGCCTGCCGACCACCATGACGCTGTTCCCGCTGGTGGGCGTCCTGACCACGTCCGCCACCGTGATCGTGTTCGGGATGCCATCTGGGACCCGGTTGCCCTGACCGGCATGCTGGACAACCCGTTCGCCGTCGTCATCATGCTGTTCGCGCTCGCGCTCGCCACGCTGACGACCAACGTGGCCGCCAACGTCGTGAGCCCGTCCTACGACTTCTCGAACGCCTGGCCGCGTCGGATCTCCTTCCGGACCGGCGGCATCATCACGGGCATCATCGGTGTCCTGATCATGCCCTGGAACCTGCTGGCCGATCCGAACCAGTACATCTGGACGTGGCTCGGCACCTACGGCGGCGCCACCGGCCCCATCGCCGGCGTCCTGATCGCCGACTACTGGTGGGTGCGCCGCAAGAACATCAAGCTTGCGGACCTCTACCGGACCGATGGCGTCTACAAGTACGCCAAGGGCTGGAACTGGATCGCCGTGGTGTCGCTGCTGATCGGGATCTTCATCGCCATCGGTGGGGCCTACTCCCAGACCGACCTCAAGCCGTTCCCGGCGGACGGCCTGATCCCGTTCCTCAAGCCGTTCTACGACTACAGCTGGGCCGTGGGCCTGGCCGTGGCGTTCGTGCTCTACGGCGCGCTGACGCTCACCGTGGGCAAGAAGCACGTCGAGGCGCAGACCTCCTGACCCGTGGGCCGGCCACGCCGATCCACACCACACACGCTCACCCGAGGCCCCTCCACACCGCGGAGGGGCCTCGTGGCATTCCGGGGGACGGGATAATGCCGGCAAGGCCGCCGCGCCGCCCGGCCATCGCCACACGCTCCGCAGGAGGCCCGCCATGGCCGACGACCGCACCGCGCAGATCCGAAAGCTGATCGAGCCACTGCGTGTCAAGCCCGGCCGGAAGGTCACGCTGCCCGGTGACTTCGACCCCGGCTACAGCGCCGAATTCCTGGACAAGGACGATGCCGAGGAGGTGCTGGCCGAGGGCGTGAAGCTCCTATCCGAGTACCAGCAGCGGCTGGCTGCGCAGGACGTCCACGGGCTGCTCGTGATCTTCCAGGCGATGGATGCGGCGGGCAAGGACGGGACGATCCGTCACGTCCTCTCCGGCGTGAACCCCCAAGGGGTGGAGGTCACCAGCTTCAAGGTCCCGTCCGCCCAGGAGATGGACCACGACTACCTGTGGCGCGCGGCGCTGCGGTTGCCGGCGCGGGGGATGATCGGCATCTTCAACCGCTCCTACTACGAGGAGACGCTGGTCGTCCGCGTCCACCCCCAGATCCTGGCCGGCCAGCGGATGCCGCCGAAGGCCAAGGGATCGGACGTCTGGAAGCGCCGCTTCCGCGAGATCAACGACTGGGAGCGCTACCTGACCGACAACGGCTTCCGGGTCGTGAAGCTGTTTCTCAACGTGTCGAAGGAGGAACAGAAGAAGCGGTTCCTGGACCGGATCGAGGAGCCGGATGCCAACTGGAAGTTCTCTGCGGCCGACGTGCGCGAGCGCGCCTCGTGGGACGGCTATCAGGAGGCCTACGCAGACATGCTGTCCCACACCAGCACGGAGCACGCCCCCTGGTACGTGATCCCGGCGGACAAGAAGTGGTTCATGCGGATCGCGGCGAGCGCGGTCATCCTCGATGCGCTGATGGACATCGACCCGCAGTTCCCGAAGGTGTCCGACGCAGCGCGCGCGGAGATGCTCAAGGCGAAGGAGGAGCTGCTCGCGGAAGCGTGAACGAGGCACGCCCGAACGCGACACGTGGACCGGGGCACCGAGCCCTTCCTCCGATCGTCTGGCTGCCGCGCTCTGCCATCGGTATGCTGGGGAACGTGAAGACCCTCGAGACGATGAACGCGATGCCCATCGGGCCCGCGTCGCTGGTGGTGGCGGCCGGCGACGAGCCCGCTTGCTGACGCGCGCCCATGCTGCCGGGACCGGGCACGGGTCCCCTTCTCGCTCCCCCATCCGGTCCCGTAGCCCACTCCGCAGGCGGTCACGACCATGACGATGGATGCCTGGATCGCAGCCGCGGTCTTCGTCGTCGCCTACGTCCTGATCGCACTCGAGCGCTGGGACCGGACGCTGATCGCGATGATCGGCGGCCTGATCGTGATCGTCCTCGGCGTCATCGACCAGCACGAGGCGTTCGCGGCGATCGATCTCAACGTCATCTTCCTCCTCGCGGGAATGATGGTGATCGCGTCCATCCTCGGGCGGACCGGCTTCTTCGAGTGGCTGGCGATCCGATCCGTCACCCTGTCGAGGGGTCACCCGATCCGGCTGCTCCTCATCCTCGCGACCGTGACGGCGGTCCTGTCCGCGTTCCTCGACAACGTCACGACCGTCGTGCTGATGACGCCGATCACGCTGTCCATCGCCCGGCGGCTCGACGTGTCGCCGATGCCGTACCTGATCTCCGGGATCCTCGCCTCGAACATCGGCGGGACGGCGACGCTCATCGGTGATCCGCCGAACATCCTCATCGGCTCGGCTGCCGGCCTCGGCTTCGACGACTTCCTGCTGAACCTCGGGCCGGTGACCGTGCTCGTGTTCCTGGCCTTCGTCGTGATCGTCCGGGTCACCTTCCGGGGCGCACTCCAGGTACCCGACGAACGGCGCGAGGCGGCGCTCGAACGCCGGGAGGACAGCGCCATCAAGGATTGGCCGCTCCTGATCCGCTCGCTGGTTGTGACAGCCGCGACGCTCGTCGGGTTTCTCATCCATTCGGCCATCGGGGTCGAACCCGCGACGATCGCCCTGCTCGGGGCGATGGTCCTGATGCTCGTCGCGGGCCTGGATCCGCACCAGACGCTGCGCGAGATCGAGTGGTCGACGCTCTTCTTCTTCGTCGGGCTGTTCATCCTCGTGGAGGCGATCGTCCAGACGGGGATCGTGGCCGGCATCGCCGATCAGCTCGCCGTCGCGACGGAGGGACAGCCGGAGGTCGCCACCATCGGGCTCCTCTGGTTCTCGGCCATCGCGTCCGCCATCGTCGACAACATTCCCGTACACGGCCACGGCGATCCCGGTCGTCCAGCGCCTGGGGGAGGCCGGGATGGCGATCGAGCCCCTCTGGTGGTCGCTGGCGCTTGGGGCCTGCCTGGGCGGCAACCTCACGATCGTCGGCGCCTCGGCGAACGTCGTCGTCGCGAACCTCGCCACGCGGGCCGGCCACCCGATCCGCTTCTTCGAGTTCTTCCGCTACGGCGTTGTGGTCGTCGCCGCGTCGCTGGTCATCTCGACGGCGTACCTCTGGTTCCGCTACCTGACGTGACGCGCGTGCCGTCGAACGGAGCCATGCGCCCCACCGCCACCAGGAGCCCGTGGATCAGCGCCTCCGGCCGGGGCGGGCAGCCCGGCACAAAGACGTCCACCGGCAACACCTCGCCGATCCCGTCGCGTCCCGCATAGGTTCCCGCGAAGACACCTCCGCTGATCGCGCACGCCCCCACGGCGACGACCAGCCGCGGTTCCGGCATGGCCTCGTACGTGCGCCGCGCGGCATCCTCCAGGTTGCGGGTCATGATCCCCGTGACGAGCAGCACGTCCGCGTGGCGGGGGGACGCCACGAAGTCGATCCCCAGGCGCTGGATGTCGTGGTACGGGTTGAGCAGTGCGGCGATTTCCCAGTCACAGCCGTTGCAGGAGCCGGCATCCAGGTGACGGACGTGGAGCGACCGGCCCAGCCGGCGGCGAATCGCACGTCGCAGCTCCAGCGCCTCCACCGCGTCGACGTCGGGGGCCGGCACGTCGGGGGCCGGCACGTCGGGGGCCGGCACGTCGGGCATCTCGGGCAGCGCGCTCATTCGCGCCCCGATCGCGATCGAACCATCACCAGCCGGTCTCGCTCGTCCGTGGCGAGCTCGATCCGGCCTCCGAGCGTGATCGCCGCTGTCGGACAGGCCCGGGCACAGGCGGCGCAGAAGATGCAGGCTCCCGCGTCCAGGGACCACGTGCCGGGAGCCACCCGGATGGCGTCGGTCGGGCAAGCCGCCGCGCACGCCGCGGTGCCGTCACACCTGGACGCGTCCAGCTCGGGCAGGCCCCGCGACGCCTGCGGGAGCTCGGGAGGCACGGCCGGATAGCGGCCGGTGACCGGACCGCTTCGGAGCGGGAGGAGGATTCGATCGAGGACGTCGAACGGCATGGTCAGCGGTCCGTGCAGGCGTAGCAGAGCTCGAAGCTCTTGTTGATCAGCGGGAAGTCGGGCACGAGGTTGCCGGGAGCAGCCGCGGCCACCACCGGCCAGTTTGCGAACGAGGCGGAGCGCAGGCGAAGCCGGTCGATGGTCCCACTCGCGCCCGCGCGCAGCCAGACCCAGGATGCACCGCGTGGGCCCTCTGCAGCGGCCAGCACGGAGTGCCCCACCGCCGGCGTGGCCTCCAGCGGATGCGCAACGCCCCCGGCAGGCAGTCGGGCGAGTGCCTCGCGCAGGAGCCGGATCGACTCCTGGGCCTCCTGCGCCCTGACGTGGAAGCGGGCCGCAACGTCACCGGCGGAGGCCGTGACGACACGCACGTCGAGCTCGTCATACGCGGCGTATGGCCGGTCGCGACGAAGGTCGAGGTCGAGCCCGGTGGCACGAGCGGCGACGCCGAGCGCCCCCAGGGCGGCGGCGGTGTCGCCCGGGACGATCCCGGTCCCGTGCAGGCGCGACATGAACCCCTCGGAGCGGACCAGGGCGCGAACTGCGGCCGCAATCTCGGTGCCCGCGGAGTCGAGTATGGCGGGAAGCGCGGCCAGCCCCCCGGGATCGAGGTCGAACGCGAGCCCTCCTGGCGCGACGATCCCGGTCAGGTAGCGATGCCCGACCAGGGCATCGTTCGCCCGGAGCAGCTGCTCCTTGAGCCAGCCGAGACGCGAGACCCCCGGCTGGAAGCCGACCCCGGCGCAGATGTTGCCGAGGTCGCCCACGTGGTTGTACAGGCGCTCGAGCTCGGCGAGCACGACCCTCGCCCAGCTGGCTCGCGGCGGGACGGTGGTTCCCGTCAGCAGCTCCACAGCCTGGGCATACGCCAGGGCGTGGGTCACCGTGCAGACACCACAGGCCCGCTCGACCAGCTGGGCCGCCGCCATGAACGGGCGCCCCTCGACGAGCTTCTCGAGACCGCGATGGACGAAGAAGAGCCGGGCATCCAGGTGGAGAACGCGCTCGCCGATCGCGGAGAACCTGAAGTGGCCGGGCTCAATGACCCCGGCGTGGATCGGGCCGACGGGGAGCTGGTACACGCCCTCACCGTGGACCTCGAAGGGCACGAAGTGACGATCACCCTCGGGCGGCCGGACACCGGCCTCGATGTCCTTGCGGAGGGGGTGGTAGCCGCGCGGCCAGCGCTCGTGGAGAACGAGACGGCGCGGGTCCGGGTGCCCGACCGGCACGATCCCCAGCAGGTCACGCGCCTCTCGCTCGTCCCAGTGTGCGGCCGGCACGAGCGGGGTGATCGATGCGTAGGCGGCGCTGGCGAGCGGCACCTCAGCCCGGAACCGGGCGAGCGAGCGGTCCGGGCGCATCGCGATCGCCTCGACGGCCAGGCCATCACCACCGACGGAGCGCTCGTCAAGCCCGACGAGCATCACGAATCGTCCTCCGGCGGCGAGCTCGGCCGTCAGGCGCGTTCCCAGCGCGTCGGCCGGTACGGGATCGATCACGGCAATCGGCTCAGCCACCTCCACCTCCGAGTACCAGTACAACCTGGTCAAATACCGCGGCGAGCGGCGACGGAATCCACAGGCCGGCGACCACGACAGCTGACAGCGGGATCCCGAGCAGGAGAGCTCGCGCGGCCCGCCGACGGTTGGGCACGGGCTCAGGGTCGTTCTCGGGCTCAGGGTGGTTCTCGGGCTCAGGGTGGTTACCGGGCGCCGGCGTTCGACCGGACCCGACCGAGACGCGCACGATGTGGAACAGCAGCCCGGCAAGGGTGAGCGCCAGGATCAGGGCGGCAAGCGCGGAGGCCAGGCCCCATCCCGTCGCGAAACCACCGAACAGGATTGCCAGCTCGGCCACGAAGATCCCCGACGGCGGCAGGCCCGCCAGCAGGAGGGCGGCCACCAGGAGGGCTCGGCCGTCCGCCGGGGAACGGGCGAGGCTCCCGCCGAGGCGGCCGATCCGCCGGCTGCCCCGTTTTGCGACGAGCCGCCCGGCGGCGAGGAAGGCGGTCGACTTGACGAGGCCGTGGCTCGCCAGGTGAAGAGTGAAACCGAGGAGTGCGAGGTGACCGCCGAACCCGAGGGCGAGCGTGGCGAGCCCCAGGTGCTCGATCGAGGAGTAGGCCAGCAGCCGCTTGAGGTCACCCTGGGCGACGATGAACGGCAGCGCGACGGCCAGGCTCAGCAGGCCGAAGACGACGAGCAGGGTGGAGGAGAAGGCAGGTCCCAGGGTCCCCATGGCGACAAGGTGGAACCGCGCGAGCGCGTAGAGCGACACGGCCAGCGCGGCCCCGGACAGCATCGCCGAGATCGGGGCGGGCGCCTGGCTGTGCGCATCGGGCAGCCACGTGTGGAAGGGGGCGAGGCCGGCCTTCGTCCCGTAGCCGGCCAGGGCGAAGATGAACGCAAGCCGCACGAACACGGGGTCCAGCCGCGGCGCGATCTCGACGAGACGCGTCCAGTTGAGCGCGTCGCTCGTTTCCCCCATGACTCCGACCGACGAGGCGTAGACAAGGAGTGTGCCAAGCAGAGCAAAGCCGATGCCGATGGAGCCGAGGATGAGGTACTTCCAGGCGGCCTCGATCGCCTGCGGAGTCCGGTTGAAGCCGACCAGCAGAGCTGAAACGATCGTCGAGGCCTCGATGCCGACCCACACGATCCCCAGGTTGTCGACCAGCGGGACGGCGACCAGGCCGGCCACGAACCACAGGAGGAGCGCGTAGTACCGGCCCGTGTCACGCGGGCGCAGCATGCCCGATCGCACCTCGTGCGTCATGTGATCGGGCGATCCCGCGAGCGCGATCGCGGCCACGAACAGCACGAGGACGAGCAGGTAGGCGCTGAACGCGTCGATCGCAACCAGGCCGTCGAAAGCACGGAGCGGCCCATTCGCGAAGACCAGGACCGCGAGGGCGATCCCGGCGGCGATCGCCGGGCCGAGACCGACCAGGGCAAGCCACGGCGCGTGGCGGGCGCCGGCGAACCAGGTCGCGAGTCCGGCAACGGCAGGAGCACCGACGAGGAGGATCACGAGGAGCTCGGTCATCCGCGAAGGCTCCGCATCTCGTCCGTCGAGGTGCTGCCGAACACGTCCAGCATGCGCCTGGCATAGACCCAGGCGACGACCACGACGATCATCACGTCGAACAGGACGCCGAGCTCGACCACGAGCGGCATCCCATATGACAACGCGAAGGCCGTCAGGGTGATGCCATTCTCGAATACCAGGAGCCCGACGACGAGCGAGAGGGCCTTGCGGCGGGTCATGACGATCAGGAGACCCATCAGCACCTGGCTGATCGCCGCCGGCAGTACTCGGCCCGTGGCCACGGCGGCCCCCGAGGACACGCCGTCCGCGGCAGCCGCCGACGCAAACACGATCGCCACGGCCCCCACGAGCAGGCTCCGGGACCCAAGCAGCAGGTGACGCTCCCGCCGCACGGACGAGCGGCGGAGGATCGAGCCCAGGACGAGGGGCACCACGATCCCCTTCGCGCCGATGGCCAGCAGCCCGCCGAGCACCAGGTGGCCGGCGCCAGTGGCCAGACCGACGGCGAGCGCCGCCAGGCCGACGACGACCGACTGGAGCCCGACCATCCAGATCGAGCGGCCGATCGCGGGGGTGGCGACGAGCAGCACGCCGAGCACGACGATCACCGCCGCGCACGCGTCCACGACCTCGGCGGCGAACCTCGGGTCGAGCGTCATGCCGGCAGCCACAGGCGGGCGGCGAGCCCGGCGAGGGCGACGATCGACGCTGTCGCGAGCAGGCCGGGCAGGGCGAGGATCCGCAGCTTCGC
The DNA here is from genome assembly GCA_963770795.1 of uncultured Chloroflexia bacterium. Taxonomy (GTDB): domain Bacteria; phylum Chloroflexota; class Limnocylindria; order Limnocylindrales; family CSP1-4; genus CAIXZV01. Next base: position 9,736 of record CAVYQR010000004.1, on the reverse strand, counting down.
CAGGGTGGCGTCGAGCACGGCGAGCATGACCGCGGCGGCGACCAGCTTGGCCAGCATGGCCCCGACGGCGACGAGGAGCGAGAGGGGTGCGAGATCCCCGGCCATTCCGATCGGCAGGAAGGCGGCGGCGAAGATGCCCGCGACGAGGACGAGCTTCAACTCGGCGGCATACATGAGGATCGCCAGCCGCGGTCCCGATGCCTCGATGATCATCCCCTCGTGGATCATCGTCAGCTCGAGGTGGGTGTCGGGGTTGTCGACTGGCTCGTGGCCGGTCTCGGCCACCGCCACCACCGCAAACGCGCCGGCGCCCAGGAGAAGCGCCGGCGTGAACCACGCCGTGCCGGCCGCTGATCCCGCGCCTGCGATCGCGCCAAGATCGGTGGAACCGGCTGCCAGCGCAGCGCAGGCAAGGGCCAGCAGGAGCGCAGGCTCGACCAGTGCAGAGATAGCGACCTCCCTGCTGCTGCCCATCCCGCCGAAGGCGCTTCCCGCGTCGAGGGCGGCGAGGGCCATGACGAACCGTGCCAGCGCCATCAGCCCCACGACGACCAGCAGGTCGCCCCAGCCCGCGAGCGGCGGCCGCTGGCCAACCATGGGGACGAGCAGCGTCGCGACGACGAAGGCCGCGAGGACGAGAGGCGGCGCCAGCGCCGTGAGCGGGCTTGCCGCATCGCTCTCCACGGCCTCCTTGCCCCACCACTTGGCGAGGTCTCGGTACGGCTGCAGCACCGACGCGCCCTGCCGGTACTGGAGGCGAGCCTTGACGCCCTTCGTGATACCGAGCAGGAGCGGGGCCACGAGGAGGGTCAGCGCGACCTGGGTCGCCCCGAGGACGACGGTTTCGACGAGCGCCGGACCGTCCATCATCGGGCGAGCACGAGGAGGATCACGAGGGTCGCCACCGTGTAGCCCAGGTAGAGTTGCAGGCTGCCGTTCTGGAGACGCAGTGCCAGCTGGGCCGCCGCAACGGCTGCCCGATGGAGCGGGCCGTAGAGGCGCTCATCGATCACGTGACGCGCCTCGCCACGGTAGCGGACGGTGCGCGGAAATGGCGTCCCCGGATGCAGATCGACCAGTGATCTCGCGTTCCGGACGGAGGATCCGGCCGAAGTAGAGCCGGATGAGCTTCGCGTAGCTGCTGGCGGTGTACTCGAACGCAGGCTCGGGCGCGATCCCGCAGATCCACGTGGGGACGCGGCGCACGGCTCTCGGGCGGATCGCCACGAGCCAGGTGGCGAACGTGACGACGAGGAGCAGGACGCCGATGGAGCCCGCGGCATAGACAGCGCCGCCCAGGCCCGGCTCCACCGCGAGCGTCGCGGCCGTCGTGACTTGGGAGGCGGCGGCAGCGCTCCCGACCACCCCGTCGGCGATCCCGGCGATCCCGGCGCCGACCGGCCCGGCCGCAAGGCCGACAGCAACGCAGGCCACCGCGAGCGCGACCATCGGGACACCCATCCACCGGCTCGTCTCGCGGGCCGCTGCGGCGCCGGGACTGCGCGGCAGGGCCAGGAAGCCGACCCCGGTGGCCTTCACGAAGCAGGCGACCGCGAGCGCCGCCGTAAGGCCCAGGCCTCCGATCGCAAGCAGCGAGGCCGACCGGGCGATCGGCGACAGTGCTGCGTCGGCGCCCGCGCCGATCAGCCCCTGGTACGTCAGCCACTCGCTGGCGAAGCCGTTGAGCGGAGGCAGCCCGCTGATGGCCGCCGCGCCCACGGCGAAGGCGAGGGTAGTCACCGGCATGAGCCGCACCAGGCCGCCCAGCCCGTTGAGATCGCGGCTGCCCGCCGCGCTCTGGACCGAGCCGGCGGCGAGGAAGAGGGCTGACTTGAACAAGGCGTGGTTGAGCGTGTGGAACAGGGCCGCGGTCAGGGCGACACCGGCAAGGGCCACGGATCCAGCGCCAGCGGCGAGCAGGGCGACGCCGATGCCGATCAGGATGATGCCGACGTTCTCGATGCTGTGGAAGGCCAGCAGGCGCTTGAGGTCGTGCTCCATCAGCGCGTAGAGGACACCCAACACGGCGGAGGCGACCCCGATCACGAGGACGAGGATCCCCCACCACTCAGGTCCGGGCCCCAGGATCTCGAGACCAAACCGCACGATCCCGTAGACGCCGGCCTTGATCATCACCCCGGACATCAGCGCCGACACGTGCGACGGGGCGACCGGGTGGGCACGAGGAAGCCAGACGTGGAGCGGGACAGCCCCCGCCTTCGTCCCGAAGCCCACGAGGATCAGGATGAAGACAACGTCGCGGGCGATCGGCGGCAGGCCGGCAGCAGCCGCACCGAAGCCCGCGAAACCGGACGACCCGGCTGCGCTCGCGAGGAGCGCAAAGGCCACGACGATGGCAGCCGACGCCAGGTGCGTCATGGCGAGGTAGAAGTACCCGGCGCGCGCGACGTTGGCGTCCGGGCGGGATCCCACGACCAGGGCCGCCGAGCTCAGCGCCATTGCCTCCCAGGCAATGAGGAACGCGAAGGCGTCGTTGGCACCGAACACGAGCACGAGGCTCGCCAGGAACAGCGGGTAGGCGACCGCCGTGCGATCGGCGCCCGGCGACAAGTGAGCCGTGTACCCGATGCCGTAGACGGAGCTCGCGGCGCCGCCCACACCGAGCACGATCAGGAAGAGCGCCGACAACGCATCAAACCGGACATCGACGACGGCGAACCCGAGGACCGAACCCACCTGGGCGGTCGCCGGCTCGCCCGACGCGAGCACCGCCACCCCGAGCCCAAAGATGCCGAGACATGCCGTTGCCGAGAGCGCAAGCGACAGGCCGCGGAGATTGAGGCGGGAGCGTGGCACGAGAGCGGCCAGGGTTGCCAGGCCGAGCAACAGGGCAATAATCGGCAGGATCACGCCGGAGGCGAGGTCAAGGGGCTCGCTTGCCATCGATGGCCATTCTCCTTCCCGGCGTGGCAATCCCCGCGGAGGGCACCGCGGGGAGTCTGTGAATTGAGATCGGGCCGGCAGTCAGCCCGCGAGTCGCTCCTGCACGCACGCTCGAGGCATGAGCGCGGGCTTCCGCCGCCCGGGGGCCGGCGATGAGCCGGAAGGCTCCCCGATCACCGTGGGCGGCGCCGGCTGGACGAGGCGGACCGCGAGGTCTCCCGCCGGATCGGCACGGCAGAGGCAGGCGCGGCTGCCGGAGGAGGTTTGGGTCGCGCCGCCGCCCGCAGGTGCTGGAGGGCCCAGGTGACGTCTTCGGACACGCCAGGAGGCACGGTCGCCCGAGCTGAGCGCAGTACCTTCGAGGCCAGCGCCGACTCACCGTTGATCCCCGCCCGCTCGATCACCCTCACGGCGAAGGCCGCGAGGATATCGTCGCCGAGCCATGGCTCGACGCTCTCGATCGCGCGGGGGCCATACGCAGCGATCCGATCACGTGACTCGATGCGCCGATCCGGCGGCGCAGACCGGGCTTCCTCGAGCAGGGCCGCCAGCTCCATCACGCCCTCCTGCGTGCGGTCAGGGCAGCGGCCGGGGGGGTCACCGGTGAGGCGGTTCCGGTGGCGTTGCCATGCTGGGTCTTGGAGACGTTCCACATATGCTCATGGTACATTCTCATTTGTAATCTTGCAATATTGCGAAGTATAGCAATACAAAGCTGCGGAGTCCCCGACATGGCGCCTGGCACCCAACGGCCCGACGACGCGGAACGGCTCCGCCAGTTCAAGGCAGAGTTCTTCAAGGCACTCGCGCACCCTCTCCGGATCCGGATCCTGGAGCTGCTGCGAAGCGGTCCGCTGAGCGTCACGCAGATCCAGGAGGCGACGGGCGCCCCGGCGTCGTCGGTGTCCCAGCAGCTCGCGGTCCTGCGCGGTCGGGCCGTCGTGACGACGGAACGGCGCGGCACGACCATCATCTACGAGGTTGCGGACGCCGATCTGTTCGATCTCCTCGACGTGGCGCGCCGGATCTTCAACGCGCACCTGAGTGACACGGTCGACATGCTCCGCCTGGTCGAGGACGAAACACTGGCCGCCGCTCGGCGCTGATCTGTCCCGGCAGCTGCGTCCCGTGCAGAAAGGGGGTCGCGCGACGCCCCCATTCCGTGCATGATCGTCGGTGTACGGAGGGAACCAGCTTGAACCTCGACCGCTACATCTGGCTGCGCGACGTTGTCGCCTTCACCATCGTCGCCGTCGCGTGCCCGCTCGCGTTGTTCTTCGGCCACATGCTGGACTGCGTAGCGCAGGGGTTCGAGCCCAAGTGCGCCCAGGCCGCGTTCGGCATCTCGCCGATGCTTCTGTTCGCATCGGGCGTGGCGGCAGGTCTCGTGACGCGCGGCTGGACCGGCCTGCTGTTCGGGTTCCTGGGCACGATCACGGGGATGATCGTGATCCTCATCCTGTCGTTCGGCCTGAGCGACCCGGTGCCCCTGGACCCGTTCACCGGGATCATCGCCACGTTCTGGTTCGGGGTGCCGACCGTGACCGGCTACGGGATCGGGCGCATCATCTCGCGGCTCTGGGAGATGCGCCGAGGCGCTGGCGGCGATGCCGCGCCGGGCGAAGACACCGGCGGCGCCTGACCGGGTAGCGACGGCGGCGGCGCCTGACGCCTGTCGGCGGCGCCTGACGCCTGTCGGCGGCGCCTGGCAAGGGGACCCGGCGCGCCTCAGCAGATCCGGGGCAGCTGCTCCCCCACCAGCATGTCCACGATCCGCTCGCTGCCCACGATCGTGCGGATGGTGACCATCCCAGGGTGATCCGCGACCACCTCGCCGACGCGCGCCGCGAGGGCGCCCTCCGGCGTTGCGCGCATGGCCGCCAGGACTGCGTCTGCCGATGCGGCCGGCACGATCGCCACCAGCTTGCCCTCGTTGGCGACGTGGAGCGGGTCCAGGCCCAGGAACTCGCAGGCGGCGCGCACGGGCCCGGGGATGGGTATCGACGGCTCGTCCAGCACCATTCCCACGCGTGAGGCCTGCGCCACCTCGTTGAGCGCCGACGACAGCCCGCCTCGGGTGGGGTCCCGGAGCACGCGGACGTCGGGCTCCACGGCCGTGATCGCCGCCACCAGGCCGTTGAGCGCCTGCGTGTCGGACGCGATCTCCACCTCGAACTCCAGGCCCTCGCGGACGCTCATGATCGCGACGCCGTGGAGACCGATCTCGCCCGACAGGATCACGACATCGCCCGGTCGGGCCTTGTCGGCGGATGGAGCAACGCCGTCGGCGACCAGCCCGATCCCGGCGGTGTTGACGAACAGTCGATCGGCGGCGCCCCGCCCGACCACCTTCGTATCCCCCGTCACGATGCGGGCGCCGGCCTTCGCGGCCGCCGCGGCGGCGGACATCGTGATCAACCGCAGCTCCTCGAGCGGCAGGCCCTCCTCGATCACGTAGGCGAGGCTGATCGCGGTGGGCATCGCGCCCATCATCGCCAGGTCGTTGATGGTGCCGTTCACCGCAAGCTCGCCGATGTCGCCACCCGGGAACCGGATGGGCGACACGACGAACGAGTCCGTGGTGAACGCGAGACGCATGCCGCCGATCTCGACGACGGCTGCGTCGTTGAGGACGCCCCCGGGAGCGGCGGGCGCGAGAGCCGGCCCGAGCAGGTCCCGGAACAGGGCGGCCGAGAGCTGCCCGCCGGACCCGTGGCCCAGGATCACGCGCTGATCCTCGGGGATTGGCGCCGGACAGGCCACTCCGTTCGCGTCGATGGTGACGAGGGGCCGGTCGGGTGCGGTCACCGCGATGCCTCCGCCGGGGTGACCTGCACCAGCGGCATGGCGCCCGTGAACCCCCCGCCGGCGTTGAGCCCGCGGCCCGCGGCGAAGAACGCGGCGCAGGTGCCCTCGGAGCTGACCATCGGCGCGCCGAGGGGCTTCTGCGGGTTGCACAGGGTCCCGTACGCGGCGCAGTCCAGGGGCGTCCTGTCACCGGTCAGGATGGCGCCGGCGATGCAGGCCGGGTGCTCGTTCGTGTGGATGTCGCCCACGTCGAACCTGAGCTCCGCGTCGAACCGCGCGTACTCCGGGCGGAGGCGGTAGCCGGACTCCGGGATCTCACCGATGCCGCGCCACTTGCGCGGGCCCACCTCGAACACGGCCAGGACCTGCTGCTGGGCAAGCGGCACGCCAAGCCGGGTCACGGCTCGCGTGTACTGGTTCTCGACCTCGAACCGGCCCTCCTCCAGCTGGCGGATCGCCATCAGGATCCCCTCCAGCAGGTCGAGCGGCTCGAACCCGGTGACCACGATCGGGACCCTGTACTTCGCGGCGATCGGCTCGTACTCGGTCCAGCCCATGATCGCGCAGACGTGGCCGGCGGCCAGGAACGACTGGACCTGGTTCGTGGGCGAGTCCAGGAGCGCGATCATCGCCGGCGGCACCAGGACGTGCGAGACCAGCACGCTGAAGTTGTCGATGCCGCGGCGGGCAGCCTCGGCCACCGCCATGGCGTTCGCGGGCGCCGTGGTCTCGAACCCGACGGCGAAGAACACGACCTGCCGATCGGGATTTGCGAGGGCGATCTTGAGCGCGTCGAGCGGGCTGTAGACGATCCGGACGTCGGCGCCACGGGCCTTGAGGGCGAGCAGGTCCGTGGACGACCCGGGCACGCGGAGCATGTCGCCGTAGCTGGTGAAGATGACGTCCGGGCGGGCGGCGATGGCGAGCGCCTTGTCCACCTGCTCCAGGGGCGTCACGCACACGGGGCAGCCGGGGCCGTGGATCATCCGGACACCCTCGGGGAGCGCCTCGTCGATGCCCTGCTTGACGATGGTGTGCGTCTGGCCGCCGCAGACCTCCATCATGGTCCACGGCCGGGTGGTGATCCTGTGGATCTCGGCGAGGAGCTTCTTGGCGAGCACGGGGTCGCGGTACTCGTCGAGGTACTTCACGCCACGGGACCTCCGATCGTCGAGGACGGAAGCTCGGGATCGAAGGTGAGGAGGCCGGGGCCGTCCTCGGAGATGATCGCCGGCTCGTCCATGCCCGGACCCATGGTCATCAGCTCGGGTTCCATGACGCCCATGCTGTCGAGGATCCGCAGGGTCTCCAGCGCCTCGACCTCGTCGACCTTGGAGATGGCGAAGCCGACGTGAACGATGACGTAGTCGCCGATCTTGACCTCCGGCAGGTACGCGAGGCAGGCGTCCTTGCGCACGCCGCCGAAGTCCACCTTGCCCATGGCCAGCCCAGCCTCGTCACGGATCTCGGTGATTCGGCCGGGGATCCCCAGACACATCCGTTCAGCCCTCCTCGTGTGGTGCGCCCGTCGCGCCGGATCCCAGCCGGGCCGCGGCCACCGCGGCCTGCCCGTAGCTCACGCCCCCGTCGTTGACGGGGACCTGGCGATTGATGAACACCCGGAAACCGTCCCGGGCGAGGTCCCTCAGCAACACCGTTGCCAAGCGGCGGTTCTGGAACACGCCTCCTGAGAGACACACGGTAGTGGCCCCGGTCAAGGCGCGTGCGCCGTCGAGGATCTCCCGGGTCACCTCCGTGATCGTGGCCTGGAACGCGGCGGCCAGGTCACCGGAGCTGCGGCCGGCCGCGATCCCGTCCAGCAGCGCCGTCAGCGTGGGCCGCGGATCGTAAACGACAAGGCCGTCGGACCGGTCCAGGCGGTACGGCAGCGCTGCGGCAGTCCGCTCGCCGGCCGCGAGCTCCAGGTCGATCGCCGCCTGGGCCTCGTACTCGGCCACGTCGCGGATACCGATGAGCGCCGCGACGGCGTCGAACAGCCGGCCCGCGGACGAGGCGACCGGGGCATTCAGGCGCCGCGCCACCTGCTGCCGGACGACGGTGGTCTCGCGCGGGTCCAGGCGCGCCAGGAGGGCCGCCGCCGGGTGCCCCGGGTCCGCGAGATCCATTGCGGCGGCGATGCCGGGGGCGCCGTCGCCGAACGCTTCCGCCCCGAGCAGGTAGCCGAGCGCCATCCGGTACGGCCGCTTCACCGCGAGCGCACCGCCGGGGAGAGGCGCGCGTCCGAAGCGGGCGAGCCGGCGGTACCCGCGAAGGTCCGCGTCGAACACCTCCCCACCCCAGAGCGTGCCGTCGTCGCCCATGCCCAGGCCGTCGTAGGCCACGCCCAGGAACCGTCCCTTCACGCCGTGCTCGGCCGCGCACGAGGCGACGTGGGCGTGGTGGTGCTGGACGACGATCCGCTTCGCGACCGGGAAGCGCTCCACGGCGTACTTCGTGGACAGGTACTCCGGGTGCAGGTCGTGGACGACAACCTCCGGCTCCAGGGCGAGCAGGCGTGAGAGATGCGCCAGGCCGTCCGTGAACGCCCGGTGGGTGGCCAGGTCCTCGAGGTCGCCGTTGTGCGGCGCGACGTGCGCCCGGCCGCCCCTCGCCAGGGTGAACGTGTGCTTCAGCTCGGCACCCACGGCGAGCAGGGGGACCGGCGCGGCCACGGGCAGCGGCATCGGCTCCGGCGCGTAGCCCCGCGCGCGACGGACCACCGACTCGCGCCCGGCGATCACGCGCGTCACCGAGTCGTCGTACCGGGCCCGGATCTCGCGATCATGGGCGAGGAAGCCGTCTGCGAGGCCGGCCAGCCGGACCATCGCATCGTCATCGTCCGTGGCGAGGGGCTCGTCGGTCAGGTTGCCGGACGTGAGCACGAGCGGCCGTCCGACCGCCTCGAGGAGCAGGTGGTGGAGGGGCGTATACGGCAGGAAGACGCCCAGGCGGCGGTTCCCTGCGGCCACGGATGGCGCCAGCCGCGGGACGCCGTGGCGCCGTGCCCGGAGGAGGACGATCGGCCGGGCGGGACCGGCGAGGATCGTCCGCTCCAGCGCTCCCAGGCGACACAGCGCCCCGGCGGTCGCGGCGTCCCGGACCATGACGGCGAACGGCTTCGCCCAACGGCGTTTCCGGTCCCGCAGCTGGCGGACCGCGTCCTCGTCGGTCGCATCGCAGGCGAGATGGTAGCCACCCAAGCCCTTGACCGCGACGATCCCACCCTCCAGGAGGGTCGAGGCCGCGGCGCCCAGCGCGTCCTCACCGCCGGCGGTTGAGGCGGGGGCACCGGTCAGGCGCCAGGCGAGGGTCGGGCCGCACGTGCGACAGGCCACCGGCTCGGCGTGGAACCTGCGGTTCGCGGGGTCGCGGTACTCGGCCTCGCACGCCGCGCACAAGGGAAAGGCCCGCATCGTCGTCTGGGCTCGGTCGTACGGCAGCTCATCGATGATCGTGGCCCGTGGGCCGCAGTTCGTGCAGTTGGTAAACGGGTAGCGGTGGCGGCGATCGGCCGGGTCCCACAGCTCCGCAAGGCAGTCGTCGCAGGTGGCGATGTCCGGCGGGAAGAGCCGGTCCACGGCCGAGGAGACGGTGCTCTCGTCGATCGCGAAGACAGCCGGGAGCGCGGCGGCCCGCGCGGGATCCAGAGGCAGCACCGTGACCCGCTCCACGCGTGCACGCGGCGGCGCATCGCTGCGCAGGCGGCGGGCGAGGGCATCCAGCGCTTCCCGGGATCCCGCGGCCTCGATCTCGACCCGTCCGGCGGCATTCCGGACCCGGCCGGCGAGGCCCAGCTCCGTGGCCAGGCGCCACACGAACGGGCGGAATCCGACGCCCTGGACCACGCCCTCGACGTGGAGCGAGGCGGCAGACGGAGGCGGGCTGGCCGGGACGCGCGCGTCCGACCGGACGGTTGCAGCCATGCTGGTAGCGTCCGCTGCCGGCGGGTCGGGCAAGAGGTGCCGAACGGCCCTCATTCGCCGGGACGCGGGACGGACCTGCGCTGGCCCGCCGCGCTAGGTGG
>CAVYQR010000003.1:0-148737 GCA_963770795.1 uncultured Chloroflexia bacterium | reverse complement strand
CGAATCCCTCCGGGCGCGCCACTGTCTTGAGTCGCGACATTGCCGGGGGCGCCAGTTTCCGGAGCTATGGCGCCGCCTTGCCAAGTCCGAGGACCGGCCGCTCAGCTCCCGGGGAGCGCTGCTCAGGGGACGGGCCGCCAGGTCAGCTCAAGGGTTGACGATCCCGATGCCGAGGCTGGGTCCCCGGAGCAGTCCAGGGTTCCGCGGCGTGCGCCGTCACCGATCGTCGCGACGCAGGTGCCAAGCGATGGCGTCTGCTGCTCCGGCAGCCATTGGTCCGCTGGATCACCGGAACCTCGCAACGTGAGCCAGGCCACCTTGCCGTCAGCGTTCGCACCCGGCGCGACGTTCAGGAGTCCACCATCGGCGAGCGGGATCACGAAGGACCACGGTTCCGCCCCGACGAACTCCACAACCTCATCGGCCCGGTAGTCGCCCTTGAACGTGTAGGTCGCCTCGAGCCAGGCGAGCGACGGATCCGAGCGCGCATCAGGCACGGGCGGAAGATCGCCGGTCATGCGGAGCGTGTCCGGTCCACCACCGAACTCGCATTCGACGGCCGTTCGATCCGCGTCGTTCGCAAGCCGGCACGATCCGGTGTGACCCGTCCCGGTGCCGGCGAACATGCCCCCCCGGCTCGGTTGGGGACCGATCGACGCGAAGGCCCCCTCGCCTGCCGTGCAGTGGTACGCGCCGACTGCCGTGCAGGACATGATGGACAGCCCGGCCGGATCCTCGCCGGAGCCATATGGCCCGCTTGGCGGCAGCTCTGCCCCGACCTCCAGGATCAGACGGCCCGCAAGCTGCACGTAGCCCATCGCCACGTCGCAGACCGGAACCGTACCCTGCGTGCCGAACGTGAGCGTCCCCACGCCAGTCCAAGCGCCTTGCGACGAAGCCGGCGCGTTGGCGCAGGACCGGTTCTCGATGGACTGGCTCTCGATGGCGCCGCAGCCGATCATTGCGGTGGTGAGGACGGCGATCGCGAGGAACCCAAGAGGGCGTTGCATGTCCCATAGACGTCACCGCGGCCCCACCGTTACAGGGAGCTGCTTGTCCGGCGTCACCTGGCTCCGGCTCGACTGTTGGGCGGACGACGCACTGCTTCGCGCCTACTGCGGGGGCGCGGGTTTCGAAGGGTGCGACACGTACGTCGACGACGGGTGGCGTGGAGCCGTCATGCAATGGCGGGTCCGAAGGGTTGAGGCCAGGACGATCCCGGCGTTCCCCCATCACGCTGCCCGCAGAGCCTCGATCAACTCCTCCACGCCCTCGATCACGATGGTTGGTAGCGCGTGTTCGGGTTCTTCCGGGCGCGCCAGACACCTCCGGGCCTACCATGCCGACGGCTGATCAACCCACCGTCGGGCGCTGCGCTACCGGCCGGTTCCCCTGATGCTCCCTTGCAGATCTGCGCCGCGGCGGTTGTGGGCGATGCAGGCCATGTCCCGCAACCCCTGCTCCCACCCATCAGCGCCGTAGCTGGGCCAACCGCTGATGTCCAGAACGGACCGGACCAGCGCGACTCCGACGTACCGCTGAAACTCAGCAGTGCACTGGGTATTCCACCGGTCATTCAGGCCGGCATCGCCGGGGAAGGTGGCCTCGGGCCCCCAAACGTCGCCGACAAAGTACACCTCGGCGCCGTGCGGCTGATCGCAATGCACGACGCCCCAGCTGTTCGGCCACGTGCCTAGTTTCGTATCCCAGAAGAGCGCCTGATCGAATGTATCGCCCGCGTACTCGTTCGGCGTCAGCAGGCAGTCGCCCGTCAGGAGCGCCGACTCCGGGACGAGCCGCACCTCCGGGCTCGGTGAAGGTGCTGCCGGACTGGGCGAAGGTGCTGCCGGGCTGGGCGAAGGTGCTGCCGGGCTGGGCGGAGGTGCTACCGGACTCGGCGAAGTTGCCGCCGGGTTCGAGGGAGCGAGGGCCAGGGCCCCGACGAGCCCCAGGACAGCCGCCAGCCCCACGCCGGCGATGCCCGCGATCAGCACCTGCGGCCGTCGCTTCGCCATCGTCCAGGACGAGTCCGGAGCGATCGGCGGCGGCGCGGTCGTCGGCACACGCTCCGCTGGGGAGGGCTCCTGGGCGCCCGCGGCCACCGGCACACTTTCGCTCTTCGTCGGCAGGCTTGCGAGCAGGGCCCGGACGACACCGACGAGCTGCTGGAGATGCTGCTCCAGCGGCGGGGTCAGGGCGTCGAGCCAGTGGGCATCCGAGATGAAGTACTCGAGCGACGGGGAGGGCAGGACGTCCTCCACCCGGAAGGGGAGGATCGGGATGCCGCGGCTGACGGTGCGCTCGATCTCGCGGCGGACGTGCGGGGACTGGTTCGAGTTGTCCGAGAAGACGAGGACCGTGAGTCTTGTGGCGCTGACGGCCTCGACGATGGACGTGGCGTAGTCGCTGCCGGGGAGGACGTCACGCGGTGCGATCCAGCAGCGGATGCGATGCTGCTCGAGCGTGGCACAGATCGCGTTCGCGATCGTCCGGTCCTTGGACGAATGGCAGATGAAGACGTCGTGGGCCATGACGCCCGGCTCCCAACCGGTCGGGGGACCGGTCCTGTCCGGCGGAGCAGCGGGCCTGCGGTGACAAGGACGTCCGGCAGGCTCGGACGGATCGCCGGTGGATCTCGCCTCCCTATCCTAGGGGATCGAGTTGGGCACCACCTGGTAACCGGCCCGGGCCAGGAACCCCGGGATGCCCCGGACCGGTCGGCGATCCAACTCCCGGACCTCGTCGCTGAGCTGCTCCCAGGGGACAAGGTAGGGAGTGACCCTGGCGTCGATGTCCTTGGGTCCGAGTGTCCAGCCGTCGCGCAGCCGCTGTTCGACCCATCGTCGGTGCTCCTGCTCGGCCAGCTGTTCGACCTCGGCTCCCGTGAACGTGAGCTGATCGGCCTCCCAGTCGTTGAGCGGGGCTATTCCCCGTCCGATCGCAGCCAGCTTCACCCCGATGTGTGCTGCCTGATCCCGGTTGGACTCCTTGAGGGGATCGGGCAACTGTTCCCAGGGAACAACCGATGGGTTGCTGGTGGCGGTGGCCCCCTGCCGGCGCTCCTCATCGACATACTCGGCGTGGATGGCGCGAGCGAGGATCTCATACGTCCCGCCCAAGAGCAGATCAGGCCGGAGCGTCCGCTCGAACAGATCGAACGCGCGAATACCGTCGCTGCCCGCCGGGCGTTGCACGAGTCCCGCCAGCCCGGGTGACACGCTCAGATCGACCACCACCGGGGTCGACCTGTCTTCGAGGCACTGACGAGCCTGTAGCGCCACGTCAAGCGCCATCGAATCATCATCGATGCACACGTAGGCGGCCTGCCACGGCCCGCCGGACCTGAGTGTCGAGCAATCGAGGTGGCCGGCTCCGGTCTCGACACCCTGCACTTCGGCGACATGGTCGAGCTGGGGGTAGCGCGCCTGCAACAGGCCGACAAGTCGCTCCGCGTCCGGATCCAGCACCGTGATCTGGATGCGATGGTCGCGCGCCCGGCCGCTGGCTCGCCACTGCCGGGCCGACTCGAGGACGACCGCCTGACCCAGCGGGGTGAGGCCGATCACCGCCAGTCGTGGCTCCTGCACGGTGAGACCAATGGCCGGCTGGTCGCGCAGCAGCGCCCGCGCGCCCTGTTCATAGATGTTGAAGAAGTCAAGGCGGTAGTGAGTCGCGTGTCCGGACGCCAGCTCTCGCGAGCGCAGGAGTGCACACAGCCCCGGGTCCCGCACATGTGCCAGGCAGGTCAGCGCCGACCCATGATCCGGCGCCAACTCTCCCGCACGGATAGCCACCTCCGCATTGGCGTCGTCGGCGCCTGTCAACGCAACCACGTATTCGGCGTGCTGGACACGGGCGCGGCGCAGCACCCCAGCGGTGCGGGCGTCTCCGACCACCACCAGGGCCCCTCGGCGGCGAACCTCGGGGATCGCCCGATTGCCGGGATCCAGCTCGACTGCCACCACTCGATACCCAGCGTCGCGCAACGACCGGACCAGCCGGATTCCTCGCTCGCCCAACCCGCACACAACGACGTGCCGTCTCTGGAGGTGCAGCCGCACCTCCGCCAGTTCCTCGCCGAGGATGGCTGCCAGGGCCACCGCGACGGCTGTCACTGTGGTGGCAGGAGCCAGGAAGCGGGCGACGTCCAACTGCCAGGGCATGGGTCCCGGAATGCTGCCCGACTCCAGCACGAACAGCTGCAGCGACAGGTACACCAGATCGGTCGGCGCTCGTGGAGTCAGGAGGTCTTCGAAGTAGGAGCCGAAGCCGACGTAGCCAAAGAGGAAAGCGACCACGACCACTGCGCCGAACAGCGGCCACCGAACGACCAGCCACGCTGACGCCAGTCCTCCGAGCCCGGCGTCAGCTTTGGGGACAGGTCGCGGGGCGCTCTTCGGTGCCACGTCTCTAGTCTGCCACTCCACTCACCCGGCCGCGCGGCCGCGTGCTCCGGTGGCGGCCCCGCCGTACGCCGTGGCCGAGGCGCCGGCTGCGGCTCGCCGAACCTCCTGAACCGCTGCCCCACGGATCGTTGAGGTTCCTGAGCGTCCGAGACCTCCGGGCGCGCCACGGCCACCGGCGTCAGGTCTTGGTCCCCACCACGAGCACGCCGTTGACCGCCGGGTAGTTCGAGAAGTACCGCTTCGACCAGTGGAGCTTGCCGTGATCGTAGATCTTCACGGTGACCCACACCTTGGCCCCGTCCGCCGGAGCGTTGTTCCGGTACGTGTACCCCACCGGCTTGGTCGGATCCTTCACGACCGTGTCCTTCGCACGCGGGCCATGCTCGATGACCAGGTTGCTGATCTTGTAGGTTCGGCCGTTCGGCACGCTCCAGATCTTGAAGGTAAGCCATCGCTTGCCGCCCGCATTGGTGACGGTCCGCGTGATCAGGATCGGGTACTCGGTGTCGTTCCGGAAGCTCATCGTCTGCTTGGCGTTGCCGACGATCCACACGGTGGCATCGAGGCCCGGCGGGTACCGGGTGATGTACTCGTTGTGGTTCTTCTTGGCGAGCGGCACCATGCCCGCCCGGAAGGCCGCGTTGAAGAGCGTCGTGGACGTGGTGCAGATGCCGCCGGCGAGCGCTCCGGTGACCGTGATCTTCCCGTTCACGATCGCGTTGCCGGGGCCCACGCCCGGGAGCTTGCTGACATCGCCGACGACCTTCCAGAAGTCGAACTTGGCGCCTGCCGGCACGACCGTTCCGTTGATCTTGGTCGCCGGCGCCTCGATGTTCCCGCCCCAATGGTTGTTGACGATGACCCAGTAGAAGACGCTGTACTTGCTGATGACCTTCATCTTGGGCGCGAACGCCTCGGCGTCCGCCAGGGTCAGCTTCGGTTCGACGGCCTCGACGACGGCCGCGACCGGCGATGCCGCCGCGCCCGCCTGGCGTGCCGCGATCTCGGTGACGATCGCGGCCTTCATACCGTCGGCATTGAGCGTTCGGCCCTCGCGGCTGGTGCCGGTGGCGACGACGTGTCCGCCGACCAGCTTGAGGCCCGCGTCCTTGACCTTCTGGTTGATGTCCTTGGCCAGCGTGTCGAGGATCGGGTCGAGGCCCGACTCGTCGAAGACCTGGGTGATGCTCCCGTCTTCCTCGGTCGAGAACGAGATCAGCGGCGCGAGGCTCGTGCCGGCGATCATCCAGCTGTCCTCGCCCCGGGCGACGACCACGTCGGCGGCCATTCGATCCGCGGCCGCCTTCGCCGCCTCGGCGGAGGCGGTGGCGACGGCGGGCACCAATGACACGACCGGCACGGCCATCGTGATCGACGCCGGCGTGCCGAGCGCCGCGAGCTGCTGGTCGAGCGCGGCCCGCACGGCCGCCTTGTCTACGGCGCGACCGTCCTTCGCGGGGGAGATTCTGAACGTCCCGCCCGGGCCGGCCGACACGGAGGCGTCCGCGGGGGTCTGGTCGATCGTCGTGGCGAGGGTCTCGACGACGGCCGCCAGCTTGTCGCGGTTGTAGGCAACGGCAGAGTCGAGGGTGACCCCGTGGATCGCGGCCTGGGGGGCGCCGATGAGGTTCGCGAGGGGCTCGCCCTGGCGTCCTGCCGCGAATGCCGCGTCAAGCAGCGCCGGGGTGTCGGGGCCGCGGCCGACGTCGGCGTAGCTGATGGTCGTCATCTCGCCGTCCGGGCCGGTGAGCGCGATCTGCCCGGTGCCGAGCCACCCATAGGCGTTCGAGATCTCCGCCTCCGCCTGCTCGCGGGTGAGCCCGCCGAGTTCGGTGCTGCCGACGCGGACGCTGGGCAGGACCCGGCCGTCGTACTGCTGGCCCCATGCGTACAGGACACCGGCGCCGATGCCTACGGCGAGCAGGACGCCCAGGACGAACGAGACGCCGAAGCGGAGGGCGAGCGACCGTCGGCGCCGAGGCGGTGCCGGGGGCCGGCCGGCGGTCACGCCGGCCGCGAGGGGCAGGACCGGCACGGCATCGACGCCGGGCCCGGAAGGGAGCGACGTGTCCGCCGGGGCGGTGTCGGTCGGCTCGCCTGGCGCAGGCGCAGCGGCGGCCGACGCGGCGAGCGCCGCGAGCTCGGGGTCGCCGGCGGACGTCTCGCCGTCGGGTATGGAGGCGTTGGCAGCCCGGTCGACTGCGGAGTTGGGCAGGTCGGTCATCAGATGCTCATTCGCGATCGGCGGGCGCCGGGCCTCGTCCCTGGCAGCCGCGACATCTTCGCGCGTGTAGGCGGATTTGTCATGCGATGGTCGGCTCGGTCGTCGCCCTCGACACCGGCGGGAACGGATCGGTCTACACGTTCCGCTTCACAAGGGTCGCTGCCTCGACGTCTCCGGCGACGAGCGCCGCGCAGACCACGGCGGCGCGTTCGCGAACATGCTGCTCGTCCATCGTTGGCCTCCAGACGCGAGTCGTGCTTCGTTGCGTCCCCGTGTACTCAGCGGCCTGCATCAGCCGCTTGAGGACCTTGAAGCTACCTCCTCAGAGGATCAGCGTCTCCGCGTGGACGCCGTCGGAATCACGGCCGTCTTGCGTCGGGGGGACGCCGATACCCGGGCGACCACTAGGGGGTCCGGACCACGGCCGGTGGCTGCCAGGTGCCGTCGAGCGCCGCGGGTTCGGGCCAGTAGATCCGCATCGCCAGGTAGAAGGGTCCGGCCGGCGCCGGCAGCCAGTTGGCCCTAACCTCCGGGGCGTCCGGCTCCTCGTGCTGGATGTGGATGGTGAGCGAACCATCGTCCTCGAACACGAGCCCCTTGGTCGTGGAGTTGACCAGATAGCGCCCGATGGGGTTCTCGACGAGGTAACCGGCGATGCCGTCGTATGACGTGTCGTACATCGTGATCGACCAGAACGCCCGGGCCGGAGGCAGGGTGACGAGCTTGATCCGGTAGGCACGATCCCCTGAGAACGGTTCGCCGTGGGCATCCTCCCGGGCCATCGGATAGAAGGCCTCGATCTTGTCGTTGCCGCCCCAGCCCGCCATGGCGCCCGCAGCCCGGAGGAGATAGTCGCCCGCGAAGAAGTCGCGATTGCCCAGCGCTTCGACCGCGGACCAGCCGTTGACCTTGGCGCCGAGGTTGGCGACCCGGTCGGCGATCCTGGCGCGGGCCCGATCGACGCCGGCCCGAAGGGCGAGGCGGGTTGGCCCGTCGAGCCCCTCGGCGTCGAATGGAATCCCTGCCCCGATGCCGGCCGATGCGAAGCGCTCGAACATGGCGACCTCACTCGGATGGGGCGGTTGGCACCACTCGAGCAATCGGTTGACGCAGGTGATGAAGCGCTCGTCACGCGAGGCCGCATCGTCCCAGACGGGCCAGTCGAACTTGGGCACTGTCGGCGCGGCGACGCCGAGGCGCGCGGAGAGCGGTTCGAGGTGGTACGCGCTCATGATGGGCCTGAGGGTCTCGACGTCGTCAGGACCGAAGAGTTGTGTCCGACCGATGATGAACACGAGATCTGTCTCGAACCGCAGCACCTCGGAGAAGCCGTCCGGGATGTCGCCGGTGAAGCCGGGGCCGACCAGCAGGTAGGACCCTGCCCCTGCGCCGGTCGCCCGCGAGCCCACGTAATGGGGATTGGTGCCGAACAGGTCCTCGAACTGGATGACGTAGTAACGGTCGGACACCGCCGGCACGTCGAGGATCATCGGCTGGGCCCGGAGATCAAGGGCTGCCATCGAGTACGGCGTGTCTGCGTTCGGGGTGATGACATCCTTGAACCGGTAGTCGAGCGTGACCGGGTCCCCATGCATCTCGTTCAGCCGACCGCGATACGACGGCAGGGACGGGACCAGGAATGTCCCGAACGCGTAGCGGTAGCCCATCAACATCGGGAACGAGAAGACGTACGCCTCTTCGGCGATCGCCGAAATGGCATTGGTTGTCAGTCGGGTGGTGCTCATCGGTACCTCCAGCGACAGTATGCAGGAGGTCCCCCACGGCGCTGCCAACCACGCGGGTCGGTGTAGTTCCTGCGCGCCCGAATCCCTCCGGGCGCTCCAGATCGACCTCGCTGCCTGCGAGCGTCACTGCACCTCGCGCGCTTCCTCCGGTCTGCCTGCGGTCAGAAGGCGTTCCAGGCCGTCGAGGATGAGGTCGAGGCCGAACTCGAACGATGCCGCGATGTCGTAGGGCCGCGTCGCGAACTCGCTCGCGACCCGCTCGAGAGCCGGGTACGCCTCGGGCGACGCGGCCATCTGCACGGACCTCGCGGTCGCTGTCGTGCCAGATCCGCCCTCCCCGAGATTCAGCTCGGTCCGCTGTCGCTCGAACCCGTAGATGTAGCTGTCGAGCGCCATGAACGCGTTTGCAGCCGCCTCGGCGGAGAATCCGGCCCCAAGGAGGACGCCCAGCACTCCGTCGACGTAGGCGAGGCGAGCCGGCCCCATCTGATCGCGGGAGTCGATGAGGCTGCTCGCCCATGGGTGTCGCGAGAAGACGTTGAGGGCGGACATCGCGCGGCGACGCATCGCATGCTTCCAGTCCGCGGCACCGGCGGGCAGGTCGATCTCGCGGACCACGAGGTCCGTGATCCCGTCGAGGAGGTCGTCCTTGCCGGTCACGTGGTTGTACAGCGATGCCGCCTCGACACCCAGCCACGTACCGAGCGCACGCATGGTCAGCGACTCGATACCGCGACGGTCCGCAAGGTCCATGGCTCCACGCAGGACACGCTCTCGGTTCAGCGTCTCGCGGGTATCTCGTCGGCCTCGTGCTCGGATGATCGCCCTGTCTCCTTGTGCTCTTGACAAGACTAACACCGTTAGTATGCTAACAGCGTTAGTTTGGTGAGCCCGACCATCGGGCTCGCGGCCGAGGGTATCGGCGAGGTTCGGAGGAAGCGCGTCATGAGCATGGTCGAATCGGAGGCAAGGAACCGCCTCTCGTGGATGTGGGTGTTCGTCGGCCTGAGCATGCTCTTCGCTGACGTGTTCTCGTTCATGAGCCCAGGGTTCCTGGGCCAGGTGATGGACGGCCAGGCTGGCGGGATCGCGATCACGCCGCAGTTCCTGCTCGTCGCCGCGATCATCACGGCGATCCCGATCGGGATGGTGGTCCTGTCCCAGGTGCTGCCGAGGCGGGCGGCGCGGTGGGCGAACGTCGTCGTCGGCGTTGCGACCGTCGCCTACGTCTGGGGCGCGGGCGCACTCGACCTGCCGCACTACGTCTTCTTCGCGAGCCTCGAGACGCTCGCCTGCCTGTACGTCGCGTGGTCAGCCTGGAGATGGCGGGGCACGATTGCGCCGGCGCCGGCGCGCCAACTCGCGCCGGCGTGATTCGGGGCGGCGGTCACCGCAGACAGGGTGGACGCAACGACCATAACGCGCCTGACGCGCCCCAAGGTCCCCCTGCGTCGCCATGGCCGATCTCCCTCATCGGCGGACCGGAGGTGCGACGCGCACCCGACCGATGCGCCACGGCTCGAATGAGGTCATCGTCTCGACGCTGGTCAACGAATGGACAGACGTATCGGTCACGCTGTTGTCCCTGCGCGCTTGCAGCTCTCCGGGCGCGCCAGAAGAGCACGGGCAACCACGAAGTTCGTCCGCGTGGGCCGCCGAGGCCATGTCCGCGTGGGCCGCCGCCGCCATCGCCGGCTGCCGCCGCCGTGGTCGGACCGGAGTTCTGCCTGCCGGCACGCCGGTCGCGACGAACACGCTTCTGGGACTCGGCTAGGCTAGGCGCGACACCGCGAAATGGCGTGCAGCGGAGGCCGTCCAATGTCCGAGATCGCTCGCGTTCCCGGCAGCGCGTGATCGCCGCAGACCGTTCCCTGGCCTCATGGCTTCTACCATCTGGACGGGAGACTGCCCAATGACCTCCTTCCCGCGGCCACGACCCCTCGCGGCGATCATGCTCACCACCCTCCTGGTGGTTGACGCGTGCGCCGGATCGGCCGGCACGGCGCCCGCGGCGGCGACCCCGGCCCGTACGACCGCCCAACCGGCTCCGTCTGACCCGGCCGACATGCCCAGGGCGGCGCTGGACCTGGAGCTGGGCGATGTCGTGGCCAGCGGCGAGATCACGCCACTCGATGGCGGGCACATCAGCGGTGAGGATGCCGACGGCGCGCGATACACCCTGGACGTGGAACCACTGGCCGTCTCCGTTGCGGTCACCGTGGACCTCAGGCCGCTCCACGGGTCCACGGACCTGGGGGCGGTCATCGCGGGTGCCGACCTGTCGCCCGCCGGGCTGCAGCTCATGCGGCCCGCCGTGCTGTCCATCGATGGGGTGGTCATGCCCCCCGCTTGGGCCGCGTTCGAGTACCGAGGGGACGCATCTGGAGCCTCGGGCCGGCTGGCGATCGACCCGCCGGCCGGTCCGGACACGGTCCGCCTGCTCATGTCGCATTTCTCCGGCAGCGTGGCCGTGGACGTGGGCAGCAACGCAGGCCAGCTCTACGACAAGTGGACGTCCACCCGCGGCGACGACTCTCCCACTGGACGCCAAGCGGTAGCCGAGGCCCGCTACGCGGCAGCGGACCTGGCGGAGCGGGCGGGCACGATCAGCAGCGAGACGGCAAACGGAATCCGCGATCGGGCCAGCAGCGACTGGATGGCGGCGGAGGGTGATCGCCTGGCCAACGACCCGGACATGCTGCAGATGGCCAACGGCGGCCGGCCCGAGGACCTCGATGCGCTCGCCGCGGAGGTCTCCAGGATCGTGGACTTCCAGGCTCGGCTGGAGACGGCGGGTGTCGGCAGTGCCTCGCCCGGCCTGGCGTCGGCCGTGGAAGTGCTCAGTCGCTACGAGGCGGCGATCGTCAAGAACGTGGTCGACAGTGCGGAGGTCCAGGCCGCAGCAAGATCTGGCCTGGTCTCGGATGTGGGCCAGATCGAGGACCTCGTTCAGCTGGTCCTCGGGATCGAGCGCCAGATCCAGCTCCTGGGTGGGCCGCCATCGGCCGCCATGGCCAAGGTGATCGACCTCATGATCGCCGTGCGCGACGCTCTCTTGAAGTCGTGTGCCCAGGCTCCCCTCGATCCCGCCCTCATCCTGGGCCTGGAACGCCAGCTGGAGCTCCTGTCGGTACCCGAGGTGAGCATGGCGGAGCTGGAGACCTGTTGGGCGGAGCCACCCGGGCCAACGTCCAGGCCAGTCGCTCGCCGCATCGAGGGCCGGGTCACCTGGGACGCGACCAGCGATGACTTCGGCATCGTGGATCGATATCAGGTCGTCCTGGACCTGGTGATTCTGGAGGATTCCATCGGAGATCTTGCCTTCGGATCCGGCAGCCGGATGAGTGTCAGCTGGACCGGCCAGCCCGCTTTCGACTGCCCGGCGTCAGGAACGGGAAGTGGGACCGTGGGAACGCCATCAGGTGATGGCATCAACGAGGTGTCCGATCCGCACCCGGACACCATCGGCCTCGTCACGGAGCTCGCGTCGGGCGACCTGGGCCTGCGCCTGGGTACCGTGGGGGCCGTCTACGCCCAGGGAGAGTTCGGCGAGTGCCGTCTGCCGGGCCTGACCATCGCCTGCGATGACCCCGGCCACATCGTGGGCCGCCTGGTGGGCGCCACGCCGCGCGAGTGGGTGTTCTCCTGCACGGCCACGCAGGACTCCGTGACGTCAACGACGGGCGGTCACCTCACCCAGACGCGCTGAGGCCGTGGCTCGAGCGCGCCGCGCTCGATTGCGATAGGACCTTCGGCAGGCCCGCGCCCAGCCGCTCCATGTTGACGCCTGGCGGATGGGCGGCTGGAGAGACCGGGGTCCAACGAGGGCGGACCGGAGGGAGGTCCGACGATGGTCACCGCCAACCGACGACGGGCTTGTCGCCGCCTGTGAGCCCGAATGACCCCGAGGAGTGCCGGACCCTGGCACTGATGGTGGCCATGAATCCCGCGAAGGCAGTCGCCATCCGCGGGGTCCGGCCTGCCACGGCCGAGCGAGACGACGCTCGGTACGAGCGCGCCAACCAGAAGACATGGGACGCTCTCGAGGCGGTGGACACGATCCTGGGCGCCCAGTCCAACTAGGGACCCGCCCGATCAGCTCGACCGGGGTCCCCGCGAGCTCGTGACGCACCGCCAGGCCAGTCGTGCCGGTCGAACCTCTCGCGAGTGGCCTCGATGCATGCCTGCCCCGCCCGAAGCCGAGGCGACCCGGGTGCGAGCGGGACTGCGGCCAAGCAGCGAGCCCGCGCGCGCAACGGGCCCCGGCCGTCCCAGGATGAGAGCAGCAATTCCGGCGATGCTCACCACGGTGAGCGCCGGGACTGCCGCCTTCGCCGCTCGTGCCCCCTCGTGGTGGCAGAACGAGCTCGAAGAACGGGACGGGATCGCCCCACTCGGCCTGGTGCGGCCCGACCGGGCAATTCCCGCGACCCACCACGAGCGCAACTCCCTCGATACCAAGCAAGACGACGCTCGCCCCAAGACGTCGATCTCGCCGACCCGTCAGGGCGCACGCCCAGATGTAGCCGAGGCACCCGAGCTGGGCCGCGGACCATGACGCGTGTACGACGCGCCATGCCTTCGCGCGGTAGCCAAGTGCCGCCCAGGTCATGGGCAAAGTATCCGGGACGGAGCTCACCTGGGCGGCGCGTTCTGGGGACGGCGCGGACCCGCCGTTGGGGCACTTCGGCACCACTGTCCTGGCCAACTTGTTCCCGCGCGCCCGAGGCCTTCCGCGCGCGGGCTCCGACAGGCGAGACACCGGCTCCGGAGGTCCTCGGCGCATACTGGCGCCATGCGCATTCTCGTCGTCGGTGCCAGCGGCTACATCGGGAGTCGCCTCGTTCCGCTGCTCCAGGCGCGGGGTCACGACCTCGTCCTGATGAGCCGCGACGCCCGCCCTCTCGCGGCCCGGTTCCCCGGGGCGCAGGTGGTCGCCGCCGACCTTCTCGACCCATCGACGCTGCCCCAGGCACTCGAGGGGATCGAGGTCGCCTACTACCTGGCCCACTCGATGGGTGCCGGCGAGGCCGGGTTCGCCGAGCGGGACCGACAGGCGGCCCGCTCATTCGCGCAGGCCGCGGCCGGCGCCGGCGTGTCGCGGATCGTCTACCTCGGCGGCCTGGGCGACGACTCGGCCGATCTCTCGCACCACCTGGCGAGTCGCCACGAGACCGGCGCCGAGCTCTCGGCGCACGGCGTGCCGGTCGCCGAGTTCCGGGCGGCGGTGATCATCGGATCGGGCAGCGCGTCGTTCGAAATCCTCCGCCACCTCACCGAGCGGCTGCCGATCATGATCACTCCTCGCTGGGTCGGCACCCACTGCCAGCCGATCGGGATCCGCGATGTCCTGGACTACCTCGCGGACGCGCTCGATCATCCCGAGGTGGCCGGGATCGTCGAAATCGGCGGTCCGGACGTCCTCTCCTACGGCGACATGATGCGGACGTACGCCCGTCTCCGAGGGCTGCGCCGCCTGATGATCCCGGTCCCCGTCCTCACGCCACGCCTCTCCTCGTACTGGGTGAACCTGGTCTCGCCGGTGCCGGCAGGGATCGCCCGGCCGCTCATCGAAGGTCTCCGCAACGAGGTGGTGGTCCGCAATCCCGGGCCGGCCACGGCATTCGACATCCGTCCGCTGCCATACGTCGAGGCGCTCCAGCGGGCGATTGACCGGACCGACCGGCACGACGTCGAATTCGACGTGGTTCGACGCGCTCGCCGTCCCCGACAAGGCGAGCCTCTCGTCGGTCGCATCCCATGAGGGGATGATCGTCGAGCGACGGCAGCGGGCGATCTCCGCATCACCCGAGATGGTGTTCGCCGAGGTCGAGCGGGTGGGCGGCGAAGCCGGCTGGCCGTACGGCAACGTGCTGTGGTGGGCCCGCGGCCTCATGGACCGGGCCGTCGGCGGCGTCGGGATGCGGCTGGGACGCCGCGATCCCGATCAGCTGCGGGTGGGCGACGCGCTCGACTTCTGGCGGGTCGAGGAGATCCGGCGGCCGAGCCTGTTGCGCCTGCGGGCGGAGATGAAGGTGCCGGGCCGCGCCTGGCTCCAATACGAAGTGACGCAGACCGAGGCCGGCAGCCGGCTGGTCCAGACGGCGTTCTTCGAGCCGAAGGGGCTGCCGGGACTCGCCTACTGGTACGTGCTCTACCCGATCCACGGCCTGATCTTCCGCGGGACGGTCCGTGTCCTCGCGGAGCGGGCGGTTCGCAAGGCCGACGGATCTCGGCCCCCGCCCTGATCGCGGGGGCGAACCCCCGTCCACGCCCCCGGACGCGCTGGCGCAGGACCGGCACACGGCAGGGTCGTTCGGCTCTCGACCGCAACCTGGCGATGCGATGGAGTAACCGCATCCGCCGCTCGATAGGCGGGACGCTCTGACCGGCCTCCTACCACCGCACGTGAAGGCGCGGCCCCGTGACCCAGCGCATCCTCGCAGCAGGGACGGGCCCGATCGAGACCCTTGCTATCGCCCTGATCATCGCGGCGAAGTTCGGGCTCCCCCTGCTGATCATCCGCTTCCCGTTCGCGGCCGGGTGGGCCAACTTCGTCCTCGACTCTGTCGACGGCGACCTCCTCGTCCCGCTGGGCCTCCCGAACGCCGACTACCAGCCAATCGACAAGCTCGCCGATTGGGCGACGTACGTGGCAATCGTCGTCGTGGCCTACCGGAACCGGTGGCCGACGAAACGGCTGATGCTGGGGCTCTTCCTGTTCCGCTCGATCGGCCAGGCGGGGTTCCTAGTGACCGGGAACGAGCTGCTCCTCGCCGTCTTCCCGAACTTGCTTGAGCCGCTCTTCCTCGTGACCGCCTCGATCCTGGCTTACGAGCGGGTGATCCGGCACCTCCCCGACTGGCAGGAGCGTGGCTTCGCCGTGCTGCACCGGCACCGGTGGCCCATCGGCACGCTCATCGTCATCTACAAGATCCAGGACGAGTACTTCACGCACGTCGCCAACCTTGACCGCAGCGAGTTCTTCCAGCGGCTCTTCGGCGGATAGCCGGCTCGTCGGGGTCGCGGCTCCGTTCAGGGCAGCTGGGACAGGATCTTCTGGGCGAGCCCGATGCCGGACGCCTCTCTGTCATCCCCGGTGTTGAGGATCGACAAGTCGTAGCGGCCGGACAGGACCTGCAGTCCGTAACCGTCGCTGTACGAAGCCTCCTCACCGAGGTTGGGGACCACCTCCCCACCGAGGCTCTCGGTCCTCACCAGGTACTGCTCGCGAGCCGTGGCGGCGTCCGGGTGAACGTAGACCGAGATCGTCAGCAACTCCATGGGATTGTCCGTGCCGGTCCAGGAGCAGGCCCAGAGGTCGGCGTAGCTGTCGTCGACAGGACCGTCAGCGGGCCCTCCCAGGATGGCCTCCACGTCGGCGGCGCTGATCAACGAGCACAGGTCGAGACCCGAACCGCCAGCGGTCGAGCCCCCGCCCGCGGTGGGCTCGGCAGCCGGTGCCCCGGTCGCCGTCCCGGTGACGGGCGTCGCAGCGTCCTCGCCGCCGGAACCGCCTCCGCTGCCCGCTCCGCTACAGCCGCCGATCAGGAGAGCCAGCCCGATCAGCGCGATCGGGGCGATGGCCGGTACCCGCATGTCTGTCTCCCTCCCCGGGTCGTGATGCCGGAGGCCGCCAAGGGTCTCGTGGAGCCGACAGTAGAGCATTGCTCCGCTCGTGGATACCCCTGGATCGGACCACCTGATCGTGCAGCATCGGGAGGACGAAGGCGTCGGGACGCAGGCGGCGACGGCCGAATTGCGACATGCTTGGCCCATGTCGACCGACGACGTCATCGACCTGGCGCGACGCCTCATCGCGATCGACTCCGTCAATCCGACGCTCGTCCCCGGAGGCGCCGGCGAGCACGAGATCGCGCGGTTCGTTCAACGATGGGCCGCGGAGAACGGGCTGGCGAGCCGGGTCATCCCCTCGCCCGACGGGCGCCCCAACCTGGTGATCGGTGACGCGACCGCGGACGCTGGCGACGCCGGAACCCGCGCTGGCGACGCCGCAGCCCCGCGCGCCCCGATCCTGATGCTCTACGGGCACCTCGACACCGTCGGGCTGGGGTCGATGGCAGCACCACTCGAGCCGCGCATCGACGGGGATCGGCTGTCCGGCCGGGGCGCGTACGACCAGAAGGCCGGCCTCGCCGCGGCGCTCGTCGCGGCCCGCGACCTGGCGCGCGAGACCGCACCGGCGGGCACCCGGGGCCGTGCCATCGTCGTCGCGGTTGCCGACGAGGAGGCGGCGAGCACGGGGATCCAGGAGGTGCTCCGCCACGTCCGCGCCGACGGCGCGGTCATCACCGAGCCCACGGAGATGGCGGTCGGGATCGGCCATCGCGGGTTCGCCTGGATCGAGATCGAGGTCCGTGGGAAGGCCGCCCACGGCTCGCGGCCGCACCTGGGGATCGATGCCATCTTCAGGACCGCCCCCGTCATCACCGCGCTGGAGCGTTACACGGAACGGCTCGCCCGACGGCCCCATCCCCTGCTCGGCGCGGGATTGCTCCACGCTTCTCTCATCCAGGGCGGCAGCGAGATGGCCACGCTGCCGGATCGCTGCCTGCTCTCGGTCGAACGGCGCACGCTGCCCGGCGAGACGCCCGAGCGCGTGCTCGCCGAGATCGAGGCCGTCCTCGACGCCTGCCGTGCGGCTGATCCCGCGCTCGTCGCTTCCGCGCGGGTGACGCTCGCCCGCGACCCGTTCGAGATCGCGGCCGACGATCCGTTCGTCGCGCTCGTCCGGGGCGCGACTGCCCGCGTGACCGGTGCACTGCCTGAGATCGCCGGCCTCAGCTTCTGGGCGGATTCGGCCTACACCACAGCCGCGGGCATCCCCACCGTGCTGCTGGGGCCACCCGGCGAGGGCGCCCACGCCGACGACGAATGGGTGAGCGTGAGCGGCACCGTGGCCTGTGCGCAGAGCCCTCGTGGAGATCGGGCGGGATTTCCGCGCCTGAGGCGGCGGCAGGATACCGGGCAGCACGCCCGCAGGGCGCGCCATCGGGTTCGGGCCTTTCGACCGAACGGCCCTTGGCCGCTGTCTTCGGCGCGGTGCAGGCTCACCGGGACGGCGCCATCGGAGAGCGGCCGCCAGTGCCCAGGTGGACCGATGTCAGGCTGGATCGACGCGCTGCGAGGTGACCCGCTCCCCTGGCTGCTCGATGAGGCGGCGCCGGCCGTCCGCCACCTCGCCCTCCGACAGCTCCTGGACATTCCGGGGGACGACCCGCGCGTGGTCGCCGCCAGCGCTGCGGGCATGCGATCGGACCCGATCGCGGCCATCCTCGCCGCCCAGGACCCGGCCGGATGGTGGGGAAGACCAGGGTCTGGCTATGGGCCGAAGTACGCGTCCACGGTGTGGACGCTGGTCTTCCTCGACCAGCTCGGCGCTGATGGGACCGATCGCCGGATCAGGGCGGGGTGCGCCTACCTCCTGGACCACGCGCAGACGACGAACGGGGGGTTCGGTGCGGTCGCCAGCGGTGAGGCGCGCCCGGCCCCGTCGACCGCCATCCACTGCCTGAACGGCAACCTCGTGCGCGCGCTGATCGGCTTCGGGTGGCTGGAGGATGAGCGGGTTGGCCGCGCGATCGACTGGCAGGCCGCCGCGATCACCGGCGAGGGCGAGATCCGGTTCTACCGCTCGTCGCTGCCGGGACCCGGCTTCCGGTGCGGCGCGAACGAAGGCGAGCCGTGCGCCTGGGGCGCCACGAAGGCCGTCCTGGCTCTCGCCCGGATCCCGCCGGCTCGCCGGACGCCACCGGTCGCTCGGGCGCTCGATGCGGGCGTCGCGTTCCTCCTGAGCACGGATCCAGCCGGGGCTGACTACCCGCGGGGCTACGGCAACACCAGGCCGAACGGCTCGTGGTTCCGGCTCGGGTTCCCGTCGGGATACGTGGCCGACGTTCTCCAGGTCCTCGAAGCCCTGTGCGAGGCAGGCGCCGCGGGCGATCCTCGGCTTGATCGCGCGATCGGCTGGCTGGTCGGCGAGCAGGACGAGGTCGGTCGGTGGTCGAACCGCTATGCGTACGCCGGCAAGATGGTCGTGGACATCGACGAGCCGGGCCGGCCCAGCCGATGGGTGACCCTGCGCGCCTGTCGGGTGCTCAAGGCGGTCGCCGAGGCACGCGCTTGCAGCACTCCGTGAACAGCGGCAGGTAGCGATGCCTTCGCACCGCCACCTCGCCGAGGCCGCTACGCGGCGGCGGTCAGCTCCTCCGCGACGACCGCGACCTGGGTCCGTGGGCCGGAGACGATGAACACCACCACCGCCGCGACGGCGAGGACGACGCTCCCCATGAGCACGGCGTCACCGACACCCTGGACGAATGCCGCACGTCCGGCCGCGACGAGCGCCTGACCCGCTTCGCCAAGCTGTGCGATCGCGGGAGACGTGGTGAAGGCGACCGATCCCAGCACCCGCTCCGCGATCTCGGGCGGCAGCTTCTCGACCGCCGGCGCGAGCGCGTCCCGGTACGACTGGTTGAGCGTGGCTCCGAGGATCGCGATACCGAAGGCGCTCCCGACCTCGCGGGCAGTGTCGTTCATGGCCGAGGCCACGCCCTGCTTGGCCATCGACAGCGAGCTCGTGATCGCC
Source organism: uncultured Chloroflexia bacterium (assembly GCA_963770795.1). Classification (GTDB taxonomy): domain Bacteria; phylum Chloroflexota; class Limnocylindria; order Limnocylindrales; family CSP1-4; genus CAIXZV01. The sequence goes on along the minus strand of CAVYQR010000003.1, from coordinate 129,753 downwards.
GTGGTGGCGGGTGTCCCGGCCAGGCCCATGCCGAGGCCGAACAACAACAGGCCGATCAGGAAGAACCAGTACGGCGTGTCCACCTCGAGGCGACTCAGGAGGGCGAAACCGAGTGCCATGGCAAGCAGGCCCGTGGGCCCAACCCACCGGAACCCGATGCGTTGTGCAATCCGCGGCGCGGCGCGGGCCGTGGGGATCAGCACGAACGGGAGCGGGAGCAGCGCGGCGGCGGCTTCCAGCGCGGACCGACCGGTTACGAACTGCAGGTACTGGAGAACGATGAAGAAGAAGCCGAAAGCCGCAAAGAACTGGATGGAGATCGACAGGGAGCCGGCGCTGAACCCCCGGAGGCGGAAGAGGCGCGGATCGAGGAGCGGATTCTTCTGGCGGAGCTCCCACCACACGAAGAGCGCGCCGGCAACGAGTCCCAGGGCCAGCGTGCCGAACGTGACCGGGTCGGTCCAACCGCGGTCGGGGGCCTCGATGATCCCGAACACGAGCGCCGCAACCGTGACCAGCGAGAGCAGCCCGCCGACGACATCGAGCGCGGGCGGGTCGGCATCGACGGAGCGCGGCACGACCGCGAACACGCCCACGAGCGCGATCGCCGACAGCGCCACGTTGAAGGCGAAGAACGAGTGCCACGAGAACCACTCGAGGAGCACCGCCGAGACGAACAGCCCGAGGACCGCACCGCCGCCGGAGATGCCCACCCAAACGCCGATGGCTCGCGGCCGCTCTTCCTCCGGGAACGACGTAGTGATGATCGAGAGCGTCGTGGGCATGATCGCGGCGGCGCCGATCCCCATGAACGCCCGTACAAAGACGAGCTGGGTCGGGTCCGTCGTGAACAGGCCGAACGCGGCGGCAATCCCGAACAGGACAAGGCCCACCTGCAGCAGAAGTCGGCGTCCGTAGCGGTCGCCGAGCGCGCCCGCGAAGAACAGGAGACCCGCGAACACGACGGTGTAGGCGTCCACGATCCACGTCAGCTGGGTTTGCGTCGCGCCGGTCTCGCGAGCCATCTCCGGGAGGGCCACGTTGAGCCCGCTCACGGCCGAGATGACGGCCATCAGGCTCAGCGCCACGACCGCCAGGACGGCACGTGTCCGCCCTGGGCTCAACTCCGCGGGTGCAGTATCGACCGCTCGTTCGTGCATCTGGGACGCCCTCTCTCGACTAGATTTCCTCACTTGGGGAGGAATGGTATTCTCCATCGGGGGAAATCGCAAGAGGCAACCCATGGCACGCACACGTGGCCGGCGACCGGGTGGCATGGACACCCGCAGCGCGATCGTGGCGGAGGCACGCCGCCAGTTCGGCGAGAACGGGTATGCGCCAACGACGCTGCGCGGTGTCGCGGCCAGCGCGGGCGTCGATCCACGCCTCGTACTGCACTACTTCGGGTCCAAGCGCGGTCTGTTCGAGGAGGCCGTGGAGTTGCCCGTCGACCCGTCGCTGGTGGTCAGCCAGGCGTTTCGCGGCGAGTCAGGCACCGTCGGCGAGCGGGTGGCCACGCTGATCCTCGCCGTCCTGGACGAGCCCACCTCCCGCCAGGCGCTGATGGGGATCCTCCGCGCCGCGGTGACAGACCCGGAGGCCGCGGAACTGGTCCGAGACGTCCTGACCGAGCGGATCCTGCTGCCGATCGCCCGCGAGGTGGCCGCCGATCAGCCGGAGCTCAGGGCATCGATGGTCGCCTCGCAGGTCGTGGGCCTGGCGATCGCCCGACACGTCGTCGGTATCCAGCCGGTCGCGTCCGCATCACGCGAGACGCTCATCGCGGCGCTGGCACCGGCGATCACGCACTATCTCGAGGGAGCCTGGACCCTCCCCACAGAGGCCGGATGAGGTCCCCCGCACGCGCCCGTCGACGTGGTCCGCACGCCGTCCATCAGGGCGCGACGAGGGTCGGGTACCCGGGTCCCCGACCATGACTCGCCGGGGGCTCCTGCTGTTCGCGGCGATGTCGATCATCTGGGGCATCCCCTACCTGCTGATCCGGATCACGGTCGCGGAGCTCAGCCCGCCGCTGCTCGTCTTCTCGCGCACGGCGATTGCGGCGGCGCTGCTCCTGCCGATCGCGCTCCTCCGCGTGGACCTCCGTTCCGTCCTGCGCCACTGGCCGTGGGTCGTCGCGTTCGCGGCCATCGAGATCGCGATCCCGTGGCTGATGCTCGGCGCGGCCGAGCAGACGATCTCGAGCTCGCTCGCGGGCCTCCTCATCGCAGGCGTCCCCCTTGTCGGCGCAGCGATCGCGGCAATCGTCGGCGGGCCGGACCGCGTCGGGCGTCGCCAGCTCGCCGGCCTGCTCGTCGGCTTCACGGGCGTGGCGGTGATCGCCGGCGGCGACTTCGGCGCCGAGAACGGGCTGGCGCTGATCCAGGTCGCCGTCGTGGTCGTCTGCTATGCGCTGGGCCCGTTCATCCTGTCCCGCCGGCTCATCGGCGTATCGTCGCTCGGGATCATGGCGATCTCGCTCACCCTGACCGCCCTCCTCTACGCGCCGATAGCGCTGCTGAACTGGCCCACGAACCAGCCGAGCCAGGACGTCCTGGTTTCGATCCTCATCCTCGCCGTCGTCTGCACGGCCGCCGCGTTCCCGCTGTTCGCCGCGCTCATCCTCGAGGTCGGGCCCGTGCGCGCCACCGTCATCACGTACGTGAACCCGATGGTTGCGGCCGCCCTTGGCGTGCTCATCCTCGACGAGATCCTGACGACGCCGATGCTCGTTGGCTTTGCGCTGGCGATCGCGGGATCGACGCTGGCGACGCGGCGGGCGGAGCCACCCGGAGCCGAGGCGGCAGCCGTGGAGCTTGCCGAGGGTGCCGAGGCGTAGCGACTGGTTGCCGGTCCCCCGCACGAATTGTCCCACCGGCAAGCTTTGATGCGGGCTCCGCGCGAGCAGGGGCGAGAAATCGGCGCGTCCTCGCACCGGTATTGCGGTTTCGGGCGCCGGATGCGGCGCGAGACTCGGTACTCTGGGCGGCGCGATGTAGTACTTCCGGCGCGGCTCGGCGCCCGCCGGACGAACGAGGTCACCTGTGAAGCAGCGCAAGGCGAAGAAGTCGAGGGCGCGGGCAGCACGAAAGTCCGCCCATGCGCCGGACCGTCTCGAGATGACCGAGGCCCTATACAGGGCCGCCCTGGCGCACGGCGAGATGACCGAGGCCCTATACAGGGCCGCCCTGGCGCACGGCGAGATCGCGGACGCGAGGGATCGGGCTGCCGCGGAGCGCGACTCGATCGCGAACGCGAGGGACCGGGCCGCGTCGGAGCGCGACTCGATCGCGAACGCGAGGGACCGGGCCACGTCGGAGCGAGAAGGGATCGGGAGGGCCCACCCCGCCACCCGACCGGATGGCGCAGCCGTGGTCAGCGATGATGCCGCGCTCGAACGGGCCCGCCTGGAGGCCGAGCTCCAGCGTGCGCACCTGGACACCCTGACCGGAGTCTTCCGACGCGAGATGGGCAGGCTCGCCCTCAGGAACGAGATCGAACGAGCACGACGTTCCAACGGGAAGTTCGTCATCGCATTCATCGATGTCGACGGCCTCAAGGGGGTCAACGACCGGGACGGACACGCGGCCGGCGATCGAGTCCTGCGGACGCTCGCCGCGACCATGCGTGCCAACCTGCGGTCGTACGACCCGATCGTCCGTTTCGGGGGAGATGAGTTCATCTGCGGGATCTCGTCGATCGACCCGGACGAGGTGCAGCACCGGATCGGCGTGATCGATCAGTCCCTGCGGAATGCCACCGGCGTCGGGATCACGGCCGGACTCGCCACGCTGACTGCGGATGAGAGCCTCGACGAGCTGACAGCGACGGCGGACGCCGCCCTGATCGAAGCCAAGCGGAACCGCACCGAGTAGCAGGCTGCGCGGGACCACTAGCCGAGAAGCTGGTCGAGCACGCCCGCGGCGAAGGTGCCGGTCGAGTCTGGGCGTCGCGGCCCGGACGAGGGCGATTGCGCTCGGCGGTCGCAGTCCTCACAATCGCGTCCATGAACGCACCCCTGCATGGGTCGTCGACGAGCCCGGTGATCCCCTACCCCGGCAATGCGTCCACCTTGACCGGAGGGAGCTCCCGATGGCACCTGCGGAAGGCGGTTGACAGCCATCTGCCCCCGGAGGAACGGGAATGAGCGCCCCTGATGGATTGGTCGGCCTCGGGCACTACCGCACGGCGTTCGACTTCGTGGTGGATGGATCTCCCGAGATGATCACCGAGCTATTCGGTGCGCACCGAGAGCGCTCGTGGGATCCGAGCTGGGACCCGCGGTTCCTCCACCCACAGCCCGCCCAGGATTGTGCCGGTGCGGTCTTCCTGCTCCCGGGCCCCCACCACGGCGTGGGGGTGACCACCGCGTACGATCCGATCGGCGGCCGCGTTCAGCACCTGTTCCTCGTGCCGGGCATGGTGGCCATCCTCATCGACATCAAGGTAATGCCGTGCGGCGAGGGCGCCAGCGCCGTGTCGGTGACGTACGAGCACACGGCACTCGGCCCGGGCAGGATGGATGACGTGCGCGACATGGCGCGGCAGGTGGCCGGCTACGGACCGGTATGGCGCACGCAGATCGCCGCGTCCCTGGCCGGAGATGCCTCGTGAGCAAAGCACCGACGATCGTCGTCACCGGGATGTGCAACACGAAGGGCGTCGAGATCCGGTTCCTCGCCCAACAGGTTGCCGAGCACGGCGGCACGCCGCTGGTCATGGACCTCAGCCTGGGCGCCGCGGTCGACTGGGCCGACATCTCGCTCCACGACGTCCTGGCGGCCACCGGCACGCCGGTCGAGGAGGTCTACGCTGCCCCGCGGGCCGCCGCCATAGAGCTCGTGGGCCGTGCCGGCGCCGTCAAGATCCTGGAGCTGCACGCGGCCGGACGGTGCGACGGGATCATCTCGTGGGCCGGGGCCGTCGGGACGACGACGGCGACGCAGGTGATGCGCGCGCTGCCGTTCGGCGTGCCGAAGGTGATGCTGACGGACATGGCGCCGAGCGACGTCAGCCTGTGGCTCGGGAACAAGGACATCTTCATCGTCAACCCCACCGCCGAGCAGGGGATCAACGTGGTGACGCGCCGGATGGTGGCGAACGCCACGGCCGCCGTCGTCGCCATGGCCCGGGTTCCCGAGGTGCCACCGGGATCGCGGCCGCTGTGCGCGATCACGGCCTACGGCTCGACGACGCCCGCGGTCCTCCGCTGCGGCGCATTCATGGAGGGTCGCGGCTGGGACACCGGCGCCTTCCATGCCGTGGGCGTCCCCGGGGCAACGATGGAGGACCTCATCCGGTCAGGGTTGATCACGGCGGTGATCGACCTCACGCTCGCGGAGTTGATGGGCACGCTGCTGGGCAGCGTCTACGGGACGCCGGTGGCGTGGGAAGGCGAGCGCCTGACGGCGGCAGGGGCCATGGGCATCCCTCAGGTCGTTGCCCCGGGCGGACTCGACCAGGCGGCGCTCGGAGCCCTCGACAAGGTACCGCAGCGATACCTCGACGAGACCACGAGTGGGCGCCGGGCGAGCCACCGGGGCACCGGGCTGCCATACATCCACAACGCGAGCGTGACGATCATCATCCCGACGCCCGAGGAGGTCGAGGAGGTCTCCCGGATGATCGTGGATCGCCTGAACCGGACCACGGGACCCACGGTCTTCCTCCTCCCGATGCAGGGCTGGTCTGCCTATGACCAGCGCGAGGCGATCGCCACTCGCGAGCGTGGCTGGGCAGAGGGGCACGGCGACGGCCCCTCCTGGGAGCCTGATCCGGAACGCCCGACGTGGTCGCGGAAGGCCGTGGTCATGCGTGCCGTCCTCGACGGGGGCATCGATCGGGCGAACGACAACCTCGACATGATCGCCGTTGACCTGCACATCCTGGACCCGGAGTTCTCCGACCTTGCGAATCGGGCCATGGGCGACATGCTCGACGGCACGTGGCGTAGGGGGCTCTATCGCGACGTCCCCGGCGTCCTCGGCTGACGGGCCACCGGCCCGGGCCACCTCGGGCAGGACCGGCAGGCGTCGCCCGGCCCGCCTGGTCGATTCTGGTTGACACCGGACCCCCAACGCGTCTAGCGTTCCGCCCATCAATCAAACGTTCGTTTGATCTGATGAGGGTGCCGGTGTTCGCGAAGTCGTCAGCCAGCTCCCCACGGGAGGTGCAGGGGCAGCAGCGGCCGCGGGAGGTCGACCTGCTGGCCGCTGCGACGACCCTGTTTCGGGCGCGCGGCTTCCACGCCACCAGCATGCAGGACCTGGGCGAGGCGCTCGGGATGAACCGCGGCAGCCTCTACCACTACATCGCCAGCAAGGACGACCTCCTGTGGATGGTGTTGACGCGTGCGTTCGACCTCCTCGAGCGACGAGTCGGCCCGGTCATGGAATCCGACGCTCCCCCGCCTGAGCGACTGCGCCTCGCCATCCGCGAGCACCTGAGGGTCGCCGCGGATCACGCCGATGAGCTCTCCCTCATCCAGATCGAGCTTCGCTCCCTGTCGCCGGTGCGGCGCGGCGAGATGATCGCCCGCCGCGACTCGTACGAGGCCCGCTGGCGTGCGGCGATCGCCGAAGGCGTCGCGGACGGGTCGTTCCGGCCGGTCGACGTGCGCCTGGCAGGCATCGGGATCCTCTCGGTGAACAACTGGTTCACCCAGTGGTTCCGTCCGGACGGCCCGCTGGACGTCGACACGGTCGCGGGCCAGCTCTGCGATCTCTTCCTGGACGGACTCCGCCCCTGCGCCGATGGCTCCGGAGCGCAGGCCTCAGCCGCCGCACCGGAGTGAATGCCGTGATCCCTCGCTACCCACGCGTCGTCGTGCTTGGTGCCGGGACGATGGGCGCGCAGCTGGCGTGCCTGATCGCCGGTGCCGGATCACGGGTGGCGCTCCTCGACCTCGATGCCGCGGTCGCCCGCGCCGGGCTGGACCGTGCGGTCGCATTGCGTCCAGCGCCCGCCTATTCGCCAGCTGATCTCGCCCGCATCCGGACCGGCGGGTTCGACGAGCTGGAGCGCGAGGTGCCCGCGGCCGACTGGGTGCTCGAGGCGATCGTGGAGCGTCTCGAGCCCAAGCGCGAGCTGCTCGCGCGCGTGGACGCGGCGCTGCCCGCGGGCCGCGAGGCAGCCGTCGTCACGACCAACACCAGCGGTCTGCCGGTGGGGAGCCTTGCCGAGGGTCGCTCCGACGCATTCCGACGGCGCTTCTTCGGCACCCACTTCTTCAATCCACCGCGCTATGCACGGCTCCTGGAGATCGTGCCGCACGGCGAGAGCGGCGTGGCCGAGATGACCGCCATGGCCAGCTACGCCGGCCTCCTGCTCGGCAAGGGCGTGGTCATCGCGAAGGACACGCCGGCCTTCATCGCCAACCGGCTGGGCGTCCACGGCATGCTCACGATGATCCGTCTCGCCCGCGAGCTGGGCCTGGGCGTCGACGAGGTGGACGAGCTGACGGGCGAGCTCATCGGTCGCCCCAAGAGCGCCACGTTCCGGACCCTGGACCTCGTGGGCATCGACGTCGCCCTCGCGGTCGCCGAGCACTGCCACACGAGCCTGACCGACGACCCCGATCGTGACGGGTTCCTGCCCCCGCCGATCCTGCGGAGCCTGGTCGAGCGGGGTGCGCTGGGCAGCAAGACGGGCTCCGGCTTCTTCCGGCGAGAGGCCGATGGCGAGATCCTCGCGCTGGACCTCGAGACCGGCGAGTATCGTCCGCGCCGTCGGGTCGCGTCCGGAGCAATCGAGATGGCGCGCATGGAGACCGACCTGTCGAAGCGGCTCGCCCTGCTGCTCGCCGGCGGCGATGCGCCCGCCGAGCTCCTGCGCCGTGCCATCTCCGGCGAGCTGGTCTACGCGGCCACGGTCGCTCCGCTCATGGCCGACGACGCGTGGAGCGTCGACGCGGCCATGCGCTGGGGCTTCGGCTGGCGACTCGGCCCGCTGGAGACGATCGACGGCCTGGGCGAACCGGCTCGAAGCCTCCTCGATGCTGCGGGCGTCGAGGCCCCGCCCCACTACTCCGGAGAGGGCGTGACCTGGAGCTTCCGGGCCGAAGAGCTCACGCCGCTCCCCGCCCGGCCCGGGACGGTGGATCTGGCCGAACGGCGCGGGCACGCGCGCACCCGCGAGCTCCCGGCCGGGGCGGCCGCAAGCATCATCGAGCTGGCGGACGGCATCCTCGGCGTGGAGCTGCACGGCAAGATGAACGTCATCGGCATCGACACCATCGACATGCTCCGCCGGGCGGTGGCGCTGGCGGCCGAACGCTACGACGGCCTGGTGATCGGCACCGACTCCGCCGACTTCAGCGTCGGCGCGAACCTGGCGCTCCTGCTGATCGAGGCCGAGGACGGCGAATGGGGTGAGCTGGACCGGGCCGTCCGCGGCTTCCAGGCGGTGACGTCCGACATCCGCTACGCGCCCGTTCCGGTGGTCGTCGCCCCGCGCGGGCGGACGCTTGGCGGCGGTGCCGAGATCGTCCTCGCCGCGGCGCGTGCCCAGGCGCTCACCGAGACGTACATCGGGCTGGTGGAGGTCGGCGTCGGGCTGATTCCGGCCGGGGGCGGCTCAACGGCGATGGCGCGCCGTGCCGCGGCGTCCGTGCCCGACGGCGTGGACGCGGACCTTTTCCCGGGATTCCAGCACGTGTTCACGACGATCGCGACCGCCAGGGTCGCGATGAGCGCGGCCGAGGCCGTCACCCTCTGGCTGCTCGACGCCTGCGACCCGCTCACCGCCGACCCGGATCGCCAGTGGCTCGATGCCGCCCGCACCGCGCGCGCGCTCGCCGACGGCGGCTACCGGCCACCCGCGCCCGCTCCCATCTCTGTCCTGGGCCGGAGGGGCATCGCCGCCGCCGAGTCCCTCTCCTACAACCAGCTCCATGCGCGCCGGATCAGCGAGCACGACCGGCGCGTCGTCATCGAGCTCGCGCGGGTGATGAGCGGGGGCGACGTCGCCGAGGGGACCCGCGTCGGCGAGTCCTACCTGCTCGACCTCGAACGCGAGGCATTCCTGCGGCTGCTCGGCGAGCGCCTCACCCGCGATCGGATCCGCCACATCCTCAAGACGGGCAAGCCGCTCCGCAACTAGGAGATCCGCATGCCGATGCGTGACGCTGTCATCGTCTCCGCCGTGCGGACCGCCGTCGGTCGCGCTCCGCGTGGCACGCTGCGCGAGACGTCGCCCGCAGTCCTCGCCATGAACGCCGTCCGCGAGGCACTGGCTCGCGCCCCGGGGCTTGATCCGGCCGAGGTCGACGACCTGGTTCTCGGCTGCGCGATGCCGGAAGGCGCACAGGGTCTCAACATCGCGCGCCAGGTGGTGCTGGGGGCCGGGATCCCCGACAGCGCGAGCGCGATGACGATCAACCGCTTCTGTGCCTCGGGCCTCCAGGCCCTGGCCCTCGCAAGCGCGGCCGTCAGCACCGGGGTGCACGACGTCGTGATTGCCGGTGGCATGGAGTCCATGAGCTTCGTGCCCATGATCGGACACCGGTTCGCCCCCGATCCGTCGCTCACCGATGCCCGACCGGAGGCGTACATCTCGATGGGGCTCACCGCGGAGAATGTTGCAGCGCGCTACGGCGTCACCCGCGACGACCAGGACGCCTGGGGGCTGCGCTCGCACCACCGGGCGTCGGCCGCGCAGCGCGAAGGACGCTTCCGCGAGGAGATCGTCCCGGTCCAGGTGCGCCTGACCGAGGTGGACGGCGACGGACGGCCCGCCGTCCGGGAGGAGCGGTTCGAAACCGACGAAGCGATCCGGCACGACGCCGATCCCGTGCGGATGGCCGCGCTGAAGCCGGTCTTTGCAGCGGGTGGAACGGTGACGGCCGGCAACTCGAGCCCGCTGAGCGACGGTGCCTCGGCGCTCGTCGTCATGACCGGGGAGCGCGCAGCGCAGCTGGGCCTCGAGCCGCTGGGACGCCTGGTCAGCTTTGCCACCGCCGGGGTGGATCCCGCGCTGATGGGGATCGGACCGGTCGACGCGGTGCCCAAGGCACTCCGCAAGGCGGAGATCACGCTCGCCGACATCGACCTGGTCGAGCTCAACGAGGCCTTCGCGGCGCAGGTCGTGGCGGTGGTTCGCCTCCTGGGGCTTGACCCTGAGCGCACCAACGTCAACGGCGGGGCGATCGCGCTCGGCCATCCCCTCGGCGCGACCGGGGCCAAGCTCACCGTCCAGATCCTGTCCGAGCTGGCGCGCCGGCAGGCGCGCTACGGGCTGGTGACGATGTGCGTGGGCGGGGGCCAGGGTGCGGCAGGCGTCATCGAATGGCTGGGCGGCCGACAGGCGGCGGTGATCGACCCGTCGGACCCGCCGAACACGACGGAAGGACAGGCGGCATGACCACCGAGCTACAGGATCGAGCCGCCAGCGTGCCGGGGGGCGCGTTCCTCACCGGTCCGCTGGGGCCCCAGGGCATCTTCACCCCCGAGCAGCTGAGCAGCGAGCATCGTGCAATCCGGGACTCCGTGAAGGCCTTCGTCGATCGCGAGGTCGATCCCCGGCGCGATGCCGTCGAGGCGCGCGACTACGCGACGCATCGCCAGCTGCTGGAGCGCATGGGGAGCGACGGGTTCCTCGGGATCGATGTCCCGGAGGAATACGGCGGGGCGGGCCTGGACCGGATCACCTCCCTGGTCGTCAACGAGGCGATCGCGGGGGCAGGCTCGTTTGCCGTCACCTATGCCGCCCACTCCGGGATCGGCACGCTGCCCATCGTCTTCTTCGGGACCGATGCGCAGAAGCGCCGCTACCTGCCCGGCCTGGCGGCGGGGACGACGGTCGGCGCCTACGCGCTCACAGAGCCCTCGGCCGGGTCGGACGCGATGGCGATCCGCACCCGGGCAACACGCCAGGCCGATGGATCGTGGCGGCTCGACGGGACGAAGCAGTTCATCACCAACTCCGGCTTTGCGGACCTGTTCACCGTCTACGCCAAGATCGATGGCGAGCAGTTCACCGCGTTCCTGGTCGAGCGCGGCACACCGGGCCTCTCGGTCGGCCTCGAAGAGCAGAAGATGGGCATCCATGGCGCATCCACGTGCCCCGTGGTCCTCGACGGGGTGGTGGTCCCGGCGGACAACCTGCTGGGCGAGGAGGGCAAGGGCCACCGCGTGGCTTTCAACGTCCTCAACGTCGGGCGCTTCAAGCTTGCGGCCGCCTGCCTGGGCGGCATGCGCCCGGCGATCGGGGTCGCGACGCAATACGCCTGCGAGCGGACGGCCTTCGGGCGCAGGCTGGCCGACTTCCCGCTCATCGGCGCGAAACTGGCGGCGATGGCGACCCGCACCTACGCGGTGGAGTCGGTCGTATACCGGATCGGGGGGCTGCTCGACGCCAGGCTCGCCGCGGCCGAGGACGCTTCCTCCGCTGTCGCGATCCGCGCCGCGCTGGAGGAATACGCCGTCGAGTGCAGCATGGCGAAGGTCCTCGCCAGCGAGGAGCTGGGCTACGTCGTGGACGAGCTGGTCCAGGTGCACGGCGGCTACGGCTACATCGACGCCTACCCTGCCTCGACCGCCTACCGGGACGCCCGCATCCACCGCATCTGGGAGGGCACCAACGAGGTGAACCGGCTCCTGGTGCCGGGCACCCTCCTCAAGCGGGCGATGGCCGGGCGGCTCGACCTGCTGGGTCCCGCGACACGGGCCCAGGAGGCTCTGATGGGGGGTGACCTGCCGACCTTCGACGGGGTGCTGGCCACCGAAGAGGCGACGGTCGCCGCCATGCGCACCGTGACCCTGCTGCTCGCGGGCGCCGCGGTGCAGCGCCACGGCACCCACCTGGACCAGGAGCAGGAGCTGCTCGCCGGCATCGCGGACCTGGCGATCGACCTGTTCGCCATGGAAAGCTCGGTCGAGCGCGCGAAAGCGGCGGCCGATCCGCGCCATCACGACCTGGCACGGCTCGTCGTGGCGGAGAGGGCCGGTTCCAGCGAGCAGCGTGCCAAACGCCTGGCGACGTGCCTCGCCGAGGGCGACGAGGCACGCACCCTCGTCGCCGGCATCCGCCGTCTGTTGCGCGGCGAACCGGTCGACCAGATCGCGATCGCCCGACGGGTGGCCGCGACGGTGGTCGAGCGGGCTGGGTATCCGGTCTGACGTCAACGGGCAAGGAGGAGGATCCACCATGAACGCGGTCTTGCCGATGGCTCGCCCAGAGCGTCCCTGGGTCGCCCACTATGAGCAGGGCGTCGGCGCGGACGTCGACATCCCGGCGATCCCCGTCGACGGTCTCCTGCGCAGAGCCGCCAAGCAGGCACCCGACACCACGGCGCTGAACTTCCTGGGTGCCCGCACGTCGTATGCAGAGCTGGACCAGGCGGCGGATCGCTTCGCCCACGTCCTGCGTTCGATGGACGTGAAGAAGGGAGACCGCGTCAGCATCCACCTGCCGACAACCCCGGCCTTCGTGATCGCCCTGATGGGCGCCCTGCGGGCCGGCGCCGTGGCCGTGCCGATGAACCCGCTCTACGTGGAGCGGGAGCTGAAGATCCTGTTCGCCGACACGACTCCCGCGGTGTCGGTGACGATGGACGTGCTGGTTCCCCGGATGCGCAAGGTCGCGGGCGACGGGGGCGGGCGACCGGGGCGGCTGATCGTCACCGGTATCCAGGACTCGCTACCCGTCCCGATTCGCTGGCTCTACCCGATCAAGGCGCGCCGCGAAGGGCGCTGGAACCCGCAGCCGCACAACGACGAGACGCCCAACCTGTTCCGGCTCCTTGCCGAGGCCTCCGCCGAGGCCGTGGAGTCCAGCGCTGCGCCGGACGACCTGGCCGTGCTGCAGCCGACGGGCGGCACGACGGGAACTCCCAAGGCGGCGATGCTCACGCACCGCAACCTGGTCGCCAACGCGTGCCAGGTCGCGGCCTGGTTCCCCAGCGCCACCGACGACGGACCACCGGTCCTGCTCTGCCCGTTGCCCCTGTTCCACATCTACGGGCTCACCGTCGACCTGAACTACGCGATGCTCACGGGCGGAACCCTGCTCCTGCTGCCGCGGTTCGACCCGCACCAGGTGCTCAAGACGGCGGCCAAGTATCACCCGAGGCTGTTCCCCGGCGCCCCCACGATGTACCAGACGCTTGCTCGCTATCCCGGGGTCGAGAAGTACGATCTCTCGAGCATCGATGCCTGCATCAGCGGGGCCGCACCCCTTGGGCTCGAGGTGCAGCGCTCCTTCGAGGCGATCACCGGCGGACGCGTGTGCGAGGGCTACGGCCTGACGGAAGCCTCCCCGGTGACGCACTGCAACCCGATCCGCGGCGATCGGCGGAACGGCACGATCGGCCTCCCGTTCCCCTCGACGGACGCCCGGGTGATCGACTCGGAGACGGGGGCAACGGTCCCCGTCGGAGAGACAGGCGAGCTTGAGGTCCAGGGACCACAGGTGATGTCCGGCTACTGGCACCGGCCCGAGGAGACCGCCGCGGTGCTCCGGGACGGGTGGCTGAGGACGGGCGACATCGCCACCATGGACGACGACGGCTTCTTCACCATCGTCGACCGGGCCAAGGACCTCATCATCGTGGGCGGCATCAACGTCTACCCGCGCGAGGTTGAGGACGTCCTCGTGTGCCACCCTGCCGTCGTCGATGCCGCGGTGATCGGCGTCCCCGAGGAGCGTCTGGGTGAGGTGCCCTTCGCGTTCGTCGTGCTGAACGAGGGCGCCACCACGACGGTTCCGGAGCTGCTCGACCATTGCCGCACCAACCTCGCGCGCTTCAAGGTCCCGTCCGGGATCGAGATCCGCAGCGAGCTGCCCAAGACGATGATCGGCAAGGTGTTGCGGAAGGACCTTCGGGCGGAACGCGCCGCGGCTGACAAGAGCAACTGCTGACCGCCTGCGGGCGAGTCGCCCGCCGAGGAGCCGGGGCGAACGAGCGCCGTCCCGGCTTGGGGTGTGGTCGGACGGATCAGCCCGGATCCTCGACCAGGCTGTAGAGCAGGTGGTTGTTGGGGGTTCTCGAGGACTTGACGATGCCCTTCGTGGTCGCTTCGTAGAGCGCCTCGCGCACGGCGGCCGGGGCAGCCTCCGGGTGCGTCTGGAGGTACAGGGCCGCGACACCCGTGGTGTGCGGAGTCGCCATGGACGTGCCGTTCATGGTCGCGGTGGCCGTGTCGGTCCAGTCGTACGCCGACGTGATGGATGCCCCGGGAGCGAACCAGTCGACGCAGGGGCCGTAGTTGGAGAACGAGGCCTTCATGTCCTTGCTCGTGGTGGCCCCCATGGTCATCGCCTCGGCGACGCGACCGGGCGAGAACCCGCAGGCATCGACCGCTCTCCAGTCATTGAGGGTTCCGTTGCCGGCCGCGATGACGACGCTGATGCCATCCGCAATGGCGCTCTGCACCGCATCATCGAGCGCCTGGTTGACCGGCCCGCTGAGGCTCATGTTCGCGACCGCCGGGTCGCTGCCGACGTGGTCGAGGATCATCCACTCGAGACCCCTGATGATCTCGCTGTCCGGGGTCTGGCCCACGCAGGGGAAGACCCGCACCGAGACAAGCGTGACGCCCTTGGCCACGCCATAGGTCTTCCCGCCGATGGTCCCCGCAACGTGCGTCCCGTGCCCGTTGCACTCATCGATGTCGTCGTCGAGGAAGTTGAACCCGGTGGACGCGCGGCCCTCGAACTCCTCGTGCGAGAGAAGGATGCCCGTGTCGATGACGTATGCGGTCACTCCCTCCCCGGTCGCGGCGTACTGGTACAGGCCGTCGAGGGTGCGTGCGCGCTGGTCAATCCTGTCGAGCCCCCAGGTCGCGCCGGTCTGCGTGTCGGCGAGGGTCGCCACGGCGTCGGGCACGATGTAGGCCACGTTCGGGTCACGGGCCACAGCCCGCCGCGTCGATGCGGAAAGCGTTGCGGAGAAACCCTTGAGGGCATGGAGGAAGACGTGATCCGCCGCGAACCCGTTGGCCCGGGACATCCTGGTCGTCACCACGGCCGGATCCGGGACGCTGTCGTGGAACACGACGATCACGGCCTCCGAGCCGGGAGCGACGGCCCCAAGCGAAGGCGAGCCGAAGGCGCCCGCGACCATGCCGGTGGCGAGGGCGAGGGCGACGGCGAGGGCAGAGACGGTTCGTCGGATGGGGTGGGCTCTGCGCACGGAAGCCTCCTGCACGGCAGAGCGGGTCGGTTTCGCCAGTGGCTCGGCACGGTCTCGGCGACCATTGGGACAGGCCGCGCGTCAGAGCCTCCCGCCGGCCAGTCAGGATGATCCGTCGAGGTGCAGTGGGCCAGAGCCCATGGTCACGATCGGGTGCGGCCGGGGCGGTGCGCGCGCCACACGGGGCCTAGGGGATGCGGTACACCCCGTGGTCCTCGCCCGAGACCCAGACCGACCCGTCGGGCGCAACGGACAGCTGCTCGAACGTCACGTCCCCGAGCTCCTGGGTCCACTCGCCGGCGCGGAACGTCCAGACGCCCCGCCCGGCAGCGAGGATGGAGCCGTCGGGGTGCTCGGCGAGGGCCACCACAGGTGAGGTCGTATCGAGCAGGACGGTCCAGGCGCCGTCGGCGAACCTCGAGACGAAGGATCTGGCGGACCCACCCCACTCCTCGCCCGCTACCCAGAGCGAGCCGTCCGACGCGACGAGCAGATCGTGGACCCGAAGCTCACCGTCCTCGGGTGACGGCACACCAAGCGGGTGCTCGAGGGTCCACGTGTGACCGTCGAACCGCGCCAGGCCGGTGACATCGCAGTCGGTCGGCCCGCTGGGGCCTTCCGTGCACCACTGTACGTTCGATCCGGCCCAGATCAGCCCATCGCTGTCGACCGCGACGGAGCTCACGAAGTCCAGCGGAGCCTGGGCGAGACTGTCGGGACGCCATGCCGCTCCGTCGGGCCTCAGGGCGACAACACCGCCCCACCCGGCCGCGATCCACACGGTGCCGTCAGCCACCGGGACGATCTGCCAGACACTGAACGTCTCGGCGGCGTTGAGCACGCTCGTCCATGCCCCGTCACGGACAACCTTGACCCAGCCATCCTTCCCGGCCCACAGAGCACCGTCCGGCCCGAACGTGAGCGATCGGACCGACGCTGGTGAGCCTGGGGATGCATCGCGCTCCCAGGCCCCGGCACGAAGCCTCCAGACGCCGGCAGGACCGTCGAGGGAGAGGTTGCCCACCCGCACCTCGTCTGCGGAGACGGCGGCGAGTGCCGACACCCAGCCGGGGCCGGCCGGTGAGGCCTCGGGCCAGATGCGGGTCCAATCCTCGCCGGTGAAGCGGAGAACGCCACCGTCCGAGGCGAAGACGCCACTGTCACCGGCCGCGCCCACGAGCGCCCAGCCAACGGACGCCTCGAGATCGGACGGGAGGTCCAGCTCCTGCCACGTCGCGCCCTTGAGCACGGCGATCCGAGGCACTCCCGAGCCCGCGTACATCACGACCCAGACGGATCCGTCGGGACCGATGGAGACGGAGGAGATCGGACTGCGGGGCGACCCGAAGGGGAGCTCCTGGCTCCAGGCGCTGCCATCGAACCGGGCCAGCCCGCTCTCGGTCCCGAACCACGTGGATCCGTCCGCGGACGAGGCGATCGACCGGACGATCGCGCGGACCAGGCTCCCACCCTGCGGACCGCTCCAGCCGTGTTCGTCGTGCATCGCCACGCCGAGCCCGACGGGGCCGGGGTATTGGTGCAGCCCGACCCACAGTCGCCCCTGCGCGTCGAAACCGATCTCCCCAGGCTCGGCATCGAAGGTCCAGGGCAGGTCCGCCCACGCGGCGCCGTCCCAGTGGAAGACACCCTCTCCCGAGGTCACCCACAGCTGCCCGTCGGGCCCCTCCGTGGCATCCGTCAGGAGGCCCGGGCCTGAGTCCTCCGGGAGGCTCACGACATCGGTGAAGGTCTCGCCGTCAAAGAGGCGGAGCGTCGTGCCATCGAACAGCCAGACCCCGCCGGACTGCGATGGCGCCAGTCCCCGGGCCGACCCAAACGCTGCGTCGTCGGCGAGCGACCACTCTCGAACCGAACCATCCGGGTCGACCCGCAGCAGCCCGCTCGAGAAGAGCACCCAGGCGCTGCCGTCGGACCCGACCGCGAGAGCCGACGTGCTCGGGAGCGAGACCGCTTGCCCGGACGGCGTGGTCACGCCGGTCGGCTGGAGTCGGGCCGGGTGCCGGACGATGGGCTCCGAGGGGGACGACGGCGCCGCGGTCGCGGTCGCCGCGGTCGCGGTCGGCGCCGGCAGGACGGCGAGCTCGTTGACGCCGCGGAGGAGCTGGGAACCGACGAAGGCAGCGGACACCGTGGCCGCGAGAAGCAGGCCGACGAGGGCCACGATCCAGACGAGACGCAGGACCGGCGTCTGGCGGGCGGGCGGCAGCAGCGGTGTCCACCAGGCCCGCCTCGCCCGGGGGGTCTCGGCCGCCGTCCTGATGATCGCCTCACCAAGACCGATCGGGATGGGATGGTCGGCGCGGCGCTCGAGCATGGTCTCGATCATCACGTCGGTCAGGATGTGCTGGCTGTTCATCGCAGCTCGACCTCCAGCGCTCGCTCGAGGGCCTGACGTGCCGCATGGAGGCGTGACTTCGCCGTGCCGGTGGGGATGCCGAGGTCGGAGGCGATCTCGGTCAGGGCCCGGTGCTCCAGGTGGTGGCGGACGAGGATCCACCGCTGGTCGACCGACAGCCGCTCGAAGGCACGCTCGAGTGCATCACTCGAGGCCGCCTGCTCATCGGGTGCGGGATCCCTCGTCTCCACGCCTTCGAGCGGATCGAACAGGTCGGTGGTCGGGATCTCCCGCAGCGACCGGCGGCGTCTGCTGCGCAGGACCTGGCGGCAGGCATTCACGATGATCCGGCCGAACCAGGCATCGAAGCTGGCGGGATCCCGCAGTCGCGGCAGGTTGCGCCACGCCTGGACGAAGGACTCCTGGGTCGCGTCGTGACCATCAGGCTCGTTGCCCAGGATGGCGCAGGCCGTCCGGAAGGTCTGGTGGAGTCGTTGCTCGACAAGCACCTCGAAGGCGACGCGGTCGCCGGCGCGGGCCCGCTCGACGTGGGTTGTCAGGGCGGACCTGCGTGCCAGGACGAGAGGATCCGGCGCCGTCACGGCGGCGGGACCGGCGGCCGACTCGCGGGTGCTCGCCACCGGGGATACCCCCGCTGACATCCCGCCTCGTCGAAGCATCTCGCCAATGACCTCTTCCTGCTCCCGGTGGACCCGAACCACCCGGTGGACGTGACCGCGGGTTGTGCCCCCGCACTGCCTTCTAATGAACCTGATGCCGCAGGCGTGCCCCGGGTTCAGATTGTCGACCGCTGCTCCGGCTCAGCCCACCCCCATCAGCGTCGCGTAGACCATGGCCGCCAGCAGCAGGCCCGTGGTCGCGACCGTCACCAGCCAGCGCCGTCGGGCGATCCTGTACATCGGCACGCCCATGAGGAGGATCGCCCCGAAGAAGAGCACCAGGTATGGAATCTGGATCGCGGGGATGACCGGGTCCCGCCACGGGACACGGAACACGTGCTCCACCAGGAGCATCAGGATCACGAAGGCATCGAAGACGAGGGGCCCGGCCGTGAACCGCCAGCCCGCGCGTGTGCGGGCGAAGACCAGCAGGGCCCATGTCGCCGGGATCGCCAGCGCGGCGATGACAAGCCCGAGCACCGGGTTGACCCACGGGGCGAACGGCCGCGCCGCGAAGCCGATCGCCTGCAGGACGTTGACCGCGTTGACCACGAGCCAGACCGTGATCGCTGCCCGGAGGCCCTCCGCCCCGAGTGACGCCCGCGGTTCGATTGCTTCAGGGTGGGGCATTGCCGGCCCGTCCCAGTGCGGCGGCGGGAACGCGGATCTGCACCATGGCAGTTGCTCCCTCTGCAAGGCACCAGTGAAGCAGGCAGACGGTTTCGGTCGTACGGCCGAACGTACCCATCGGCCGGGTGCGGAAGGCCGCAATGGGCGGCGCGCCTCCAGGCGCCGGAGGTGCAATCCGCCAAGCTGGCTGAGCCGTCACCGCGGATCCTCTCTCAGCCGGCCTCAGGGTCCGCACCAGCCACGCGGCCTGCGCGGGCCCACCTCCGGCCGGATCGGGGCCTCCCCCATGACCACCAGTCACAGGCGACGACCCAGGCACGACGTAGCGATGACTGGCAGTCCCACCCTGGCCTGGCGAGCCTCGCTCGCGGGAGGGCACGCCACCCGGTCCCGTGTGCCGCGGGGAACTTCACCAACCGGCCTCATCGTCCGTCCGGTGTGCGGCCATTCCCGCGCGAAGGACCCGGGGCTTCAAGCCATGACTCGGCACGCGTCGATGATCCCGGCGGCCCGCGTACGCAGGTCCAGGGCGCGGTCGTCCCCTGCCTCGATCCCGGCCTCGAGCGCCTCGAGCGCGTCGTAGTAGTGCCCCCAGGCAGTCCGTTCCGCCTGGACGCGACCGGCGACGGCTGCGGCATCCGCGAGCTCCCCGAGTACCCCGTCGACGCGGCGTGCGGCGACGGAGGCATACTCGCGCGCGTCCGCCACCTGGTCGGCCGCGAACATGCGCAGCGTGCGCAGGGCCACGCGCAGGAGTACGAGCGTCTGGGGAATCGTGGATGCGAAGCCGCCGGTGAACGGATCCAGGAGCCGACCGAGCGCGGCGCGATCCAGGGCGCCGTCCAGGCCGTCTCCGGCTGCCGCATCGGCATAGGCGGAGAACACGAGGATCCGGACGTCGTCGCCGACAAGCTTGCCGATGTGGGCCGCCGCCATGGCCTCGCCGGCGAAAGCCTCCTTGTCGTGGCGCATGACCAGGCCGGCCGCGTGGGCGTAGGCAAGCCGCGGTCCTGGTTGGCCGAGGGCCGAGAGGACGTACGCCTGGTCCTCCGCGCGACCGACAAAGGTGGGGGTGAACGGTCGATGACGACGCAGGGCGTCCACCCGGATGCCGTTCGTGCCGCCCGTCACGTGGACCCGCTCGAGGACGCGGCCCACCCCGTCGATGGCCTGTCCGTCGTAGCGCTCCATCATCTCGGCCCGGGTGGAGATGGCCTGGGGGAGCGCACTGAAGGCAACGTGTTCGTCGAGACTGGGTGGTCGGTCCGGGAGGTCCACGTCCGGGGTGAACAGGCCGCGCGCGATGTCACGTTCGTTGACCAGCGCGCCGGCGAGCATGCCGAGCTCGATATCGCGGCCCTCGGCGTCGCGGCCGATCGCGCCCCACAACGAGGTGGCTAGATGTCCGAACGCGGTGCGGCCGGTCTCCGCGACGAGCACGTCCTGCGGGAAGACCTGGTCCAGGTCGATCTTGAACGTCGCGCGCACGGCCGGATCGATCGCGACGTGCCACAGCGCGGCGATGGCCTTGAGGAAGCTGTAGTGGCGGCCGTACTCACCATCCACCCCCACCACCGTGCGCAGCCCCGGAGCAGCGGTCACCGCGGCCTGTTCGCCCAGCCTGAGGGCCAGGGCCGGGACGATCACCTCGTCCACCAGCCGCCGGGCATCGGCTTCCGTCACCACGACGACATCCAGGTGGCGCAGCCCGCCGGCGCGCGCGAGCTCCGCTTCCACGTACGGGCGGGCGACCGGACCCAGCCCGTCGTGCGTCACGCTCACGGACAGCAGACACGTGACGCGCCCGGCCCCCGGCTCGGCGTCCACGGCCGCGTCGAGCCCGCGCAGCCCGTAGAGCAGCTCGTTGCCGGCAGGCTCCACCCCAAGCTGGATCGGGTGGTCGAACCAGTAGCGCTGCGGTTCGCCGGCGGCGGTCACGATCGCCTCTCGCAGTGGTTGCGGGTACGGGAGGGCCCCGACGTCGGTGGTCGCGGATGGGATCGTGAGCAGGACGTTGGAGGTGAACAGGACGTCGCGCGCGGGGTCGGTCATCGGATCCGGAGCCAGCCGGGTCACGGAGACCGTCCGAGCGGAACGCAGCTCGCGGACACGTTCCTCCTCGTTGCCGAGGATGTTCGCGGCCTGCGGGAAGAATGCCCCCCAGATCGCCTCCCGGGTCTCATTGGTGCCCGTCGAGGCGTTGAGATCGGCTGCCGCGGAGCCCAGACGTGCGGCAACTTCCGTGTTCTCGGCCGTCACGCGCTCGATCTCGGCGATCATCCGGTCAAGACCGGTGCGGTAGAAGGCGGCGAGGTGGGCGGCCGGCTCCTCCGCCGGGGATGTCAGCACGGCCATGGCCCGGTCGTGGTCCGGATGCGCCGCGCCTGCTGCAGCCACGAGAAACGCGGCCGTCACGCGCGCGATCGGGTCGATACCGTCCGTGATCCAGGGTGACAAATTGAGGATCGGCAGGCCCCGCGTGGCGTCTTCGGGTCCGAAGACCAGGGCCAGGATCGCAGTCAGCCGTTCGTCCATCACCATCAACGCCGCCTCACCTCGATCATCGGGCCGACCGCCCCGCCGACCCTAGCACCGGGCACGCCCGATCACCAGTTCGCCGCCGTATGCTGCGGGCACGGGAGCAACCAGCCGGACGGAGGAGCAGCCCTGAGCTACGCGATCTACGTCGGGAAGGATCTGACCGCCGACGGCCACGGCTACCTCGCGGGCTACGGGGATGAGCCGTCCGGACACTGGCTCGAGATCGTCCCCCGCCATCAACACGCGCCCGGCAGAACGATGGAGGTCGGGGCAACGGCGGAGGCCGCCATGCCGGGGATCCGCAGCGTGATCCCGCAGGCACCCGAGACGGCCCGGCACCTGCGCGTCAGCTACTCCCACTACCGGGGGCTACCCGGCCCGCTCACCAATGGCGGGCTGAACGAACACGGCGTTGCGGTGCGCGACGTGTGGTCACCGAGCGCTCTGCGGCTGCAGGCGATGACACGCGCCGACCAGTCGGGACCGACGTACAGCGACCTCGCACGCATCGTGCTGGACCGGGCACGGTCGGCGCGCGAGGGCGTCGAGCTGATCGGCAGCATGATCGGGGCGCACGGGGAGACGACCTACGGCGGCAACTCGCACCTGATCGCCGACGACGCCGAAGCCTGGGTGGTGATCGAGTTCGCGGGAAGCCAGGGGTTGTGGGTGGCCGAACGCCTGCGGTCCGACGGCGTTCGCGTGAGCCGGCCGGGCTACATCCGCGAGGTTCCCGTGGACTTTGCGGACCGACCCGACTTCATGGGGTCCGCGCACCTGATCTCGTTCGCCATCGAGCGCGGCTGGTACGACCCGGATGACGGTGAGCCCTTCGACGTGAACGCGGTCTACGGTGACGGGAAGGGCCGCTGGCCGGCGATGGCGTGGATGGAGGACGAACTCGCCGGGCGGGCCTCCGAGCACGGCGGCCTCACGCTCCCCGACATCATGTGGGCGGTGCGCACGGAACGCCTGACCGGCGACACCGCCGGATACGGTCAGGTCGTACCGCTCCGCCCTGCCGGCGCCCCGGAGCTGCGCCTGCTGTGGCACGCGCCGGTCGGCCCGATCGCGGCGCCGTTCACGCCGTTCCTTCTCGGCGTGCGCGCGATCCCACCCGAGTTCCGGGCGCACCGGTACCTGCTGGAGGGAGAGGCGGCCGCGTTCGTCGACGACTCCGACCCCGAGGATCTCGCGTCGGCCGTGCCCCAGCGCATCGAGGCAACCCGGTCCGCTGTCGCGGTCTTCAAGCGCCTGCTCTACCTGCTGGCGGAGCACCACGAGATGTTCCTGCCGGAGGTCACGCCGGTCTGGGAAGCGTTCGAGCGCGAACAGGCAGGGAGCCTCGCCAGCGTCGTGGAGGCAGCTGAGATGCTCCTGGCGGCGGGGAAGCCCGACCTGGCGCGCGACCTGATCACCCGCCACTGCGCGACCGAGGCCATCCGATCGCTCGATCTCGGCGAGACGATGGCGGACAGCATGGATGCACGGAGCCGCCTGCTGTTCGGCATCCGCGACGACCGGGCGTGGCGCGGACCGAGGCAGACCTGGTAGCTACATCGCCATCGCTTCGTAGAGCCGGACGCTCGCGATGATGGGGCAGCCCTCCAGCAGGCGCTCGGGCTCCTCCCGGCTCTCGGCGGAGAGGATCGAGTAGCCCGTCGCGGCCCCCGTGTCGGGTGACAGCTCGCGCGTGCCGGTCTTCGTGACCTCGAGGCAGTTGCCCAGGGGGCTGCCCATATCGACGAACCGGTCACCGACCTTGGCGAACCAGCCCTGCCAGGCGGCCATGATCTCCGGGGTCGGCTCCACGTAGCCGTAGTGGAGCATCAGGAACTCCTTCTCCAGGGGTCCGTGCCCAGTTGTCGGGGTATGGTTCGCGGATGCTCGCCGTCGTCCGTTCCGCGTACGGGAGTCCCGACATCCTCCGCCTGGAGGAGTTGCCCACGCCCGTGCCCGCCGATGGCGAGGTGCTGGTCCGGATCCGTGCTGCTTCCGTCAACCGGGCCGACGTGGACTACCTCACCGGCACACCGGCCATCACGCGTGCCGTCATGGGGCTGCGACGGCCGAAGATCCTGCGCATGGGTCTGGACGCGGCCGGCGAGGTCGAGGCGGTGGGGTCGGGCGTGACCCGGCTCAAGCCCGGCGATCGCGTCTATGCCGATCTCACCCAGCATGGTCACGGCGCGTTCGCGGAGCTCGCCTGTGCGCCCGAGAAGGCTTGGCACCTGATCCCGGCCGGCATCTCGTTCGAGCAGGCGTCCACCGTCCCGCAATCCGCGATCCTGGCCCTCGAGGGTCTGGGCGGCCGGAATGGGGTGCGTCCCGGCGACAAGGTGCTGATCAACGGCGCGTCGGGGTGCGTGGGTCCGTTCGCCGTGCAGATGGCCAAGGCCGCGGGGGCCGAGGTGACCGGCGTCAGCCGTACCTCAAAGCTGGACTTCGTCCGCTCGCTCGGCGCCGATCATGTCATCGACTACACGCGGGAGGACTACACCCGGAGCGGAAAGCGGTACGACCGGATCCTGGATTCTGCCGGCAATCGATCGGTCCTGGCCGTCCGGCGAGCGCTGGCGCCGAACGGCATCTACCAGTCGTTCGGGGGTCCATCGACCGCACGGGTCCTGCAGACGTTGGTGCTGGGATGGCTGATCTCCCGCTTCGGGAGCCGCACGGTGGGGCTGATGATCGCCTGGAAGCCCAACGACCCGGATGAGATGGGGATCCTCGGGGAGATGCTGGAGGCCGGCACGGTGGTACCGGTCATCGACCGACGCTACCCGCTGACCGAGACCTCGGACGCGCTCCGCTACCTGGCGGACGGTAAGGCACAGGGGAAGCTCGTCATCACGATCTGACCCGCGCCGCGAAGGCGGCGATCGCCGCGGCCGTCCCAGGGCCCGCCAATGGCAGGCCATGACCGGCGGCAAGGACAGACGGTTCGAGGTCGGCGATGGCGCCGATCGAGTCGATCGCAGGCGTGCCGATCCCAGGTCGTGTACCAGGGCGGGCCCGATAGACCCTGACTCCCCCGCAGGAGGCCCGACATGGCGTTGACCCTGAGGGTGAGGATCGCGTCGCCGCTGATGACAACCCGGTCGCTCAGCCGGACGTACGCGACGTGCCCCGGGGTGTGGCCGGGCGTGGGGATCCAGTGCCAGCCCTCGATGCCCGGGATCACGCCCCCGGGGTGCAGCGGCTGCACGAACCCGGCCAGGCTCGAGCGGGCGAGAGCCGCCTCGCGCCGACGCCCGCCGATGGCGCGCATGATCGGCAGGATCAGCCAGCGGTCCAGCGGGCCGGCATAACGCTTCATGGCCGCGAAATCGCCGGTGGCGAGCGGGATCTCGGCGAGGTGCGCGAAGACGGGGCACCCCCAGGCGCGGGCCAGTTCGCGAGCCGACCCTTCGTGATCGGGGTGGGCGTGGGTCAGGAGGATGGCCGAGGGCGCCCCGTCCGGCCCGAGCAGCGACCGCACCGCAGCCTGGATCCGGTCGCCGTCACTCGCCCAGCCGGCATCGACCAGGACCCACGACGACCCTTCGCGGACCAGGTAGGCGTTGGTCTGCGTGCGACCCCACGGCCCGAGGAGGTGCACCCCCGGCGCGATCTCCGCGTCGGTGGTCGCGGTCGCCCTCGGGAGTTCGCATGTCGCCGCGGCGATCCTCCCTTCGGCCCGGTCGCGGAGACCGGACAGCATCCGGCGTTCCATGACCCACGACGCGGGCACGAGCAGCAGCCAGGTCGCCATCCGGGCGAGCAGCGGCTGGTGGGCGGTCGCCATCCGGGTGCGGCTGATCAGCCGCGTGGCGTCGCCGGCAGGCTCCAGGATCCACGTCCATGTCCACGTCCCGTCGTCGGTGCTGGTCGCCAGCACGCCCTCGCGCTCGATGGCCCGGACGCGCAGCCCGGTCCCGTCGTTGGCCACGGGGACCATGTCGCCGACGGCCAGGCCCTGGAGCTCCGGCACGATCCTGCGGCTGCTCCGCATGTCGAGCCCGAACAGCCTGTCCAGCCAGTCGTAGGCATAGGCCCCGGCCCGACCCACGCCGATCTGCACCAGCCAGGGCCACACCTCTGCGGGCGACGCGTCAATCGATATGGCCCGGGTGGCGATCAGGTCCGCGTCCGGGAGAAGGTCGTCGCCCTGGAGCGGTCGGTGGGCCTCCTCGGCGGTTGCACCCCAGTCCAGCATGTATCGCCACAGGCGAGGCCCCACTAGGGCCCCCACCGCCACCACCGACCCGAAACCCGCCAGAACCCCAATCCGCCTCACGGGAGGAGTGTCCCCGGCGGGTCGCCCGGGCAGCAGAGGCGAATGGCCTGTCGCCCGCCCGGGCGGAGTCGGCCCTGATCCGTGGATCTCCTCGACTTGACCGATGGTGCCACATGCATCACCATCAGCAGCATGAAGCGCATTACGACGACCGTCGATCCGTCGACCTACGGACAGCTCGAGGATCTCGCTCGCCGGGACGGGGTCGCGACCGCGAGATTGATCCGTGATGCGATGGAGCGCTACGTGACAGAGCGTCAGCGCGAGATGGAGCCGCTGCCCCTGCCGGATTGGGTGGGCATGTTCGAAGGGGACGGCGAGCCGTTTGCCGAGCGGACCGAGGAGATCCTGGGCGAGATCGCGGACGGGGTCTATCGAACCGAGATCCTGGGCGAACCGAAGCGACCTCGGACCTGACGGGCATGACGGCGATCGTGGATACGAGTGCGCTCGTGGCGCTGGTCCAGGCGAGGGATCCGTGGCACGCCGCCGTGGCCTCCGCGATCGCCACCGAGCGGGGTTCGCTGACCGTCCCTGTGCCCGTGATCGTCGAGGCGGCGCAGCTCATCGGGAGACGGCTTGGGGCGACGGCTGAGTCGGCATGGCTGCGGGCTTTCGTGGCGGGTCCGTGGGCCATCGAATCACCAACCGTCCTCGACCTGGAGCGCGCGGCGCAGTTGATCGATCAGTATCGGGAGGCCGACATCGGGCTGGTCGATGCGACGGTCGTGGCCATGGCGGAGCGCCTCGTGTCGGTTCGGCTGTACACGCTGGATCGCCGCGACTTCGGCATCATCCGGCCTCGCCATGTCCCCGCGTTCGAGCTGCTTCCATGACCTGGGCGCGGTGCCCGGCGCGCGCAACGAGGTAGAGTGCCGCGCAGCGGATCCGCTGAAGGGTCCCAAGGGAGCGCGCGTCCCCCGCTCGCAGCCTGCTTGCGTGCGGTCATCTGCGCGCGGGAGGTACGGCGATGGACACTCCGGCGGCCGGCATGACCGAGATGCCCACCCCGAATGACGAGGAGGTCCGCGACGCGCTGGTCGGGCGGCTGTTCGAGGCGGCCCTCGGCACGTTCGATATCGCGGCGCTGCACGTGGGCGAGCGACTCGGCCTCTACGCAGCGCTCGCCGGCGGGTCGCACACCGCCCCCGAGCTGGCCGTCGCGACCGGCACGGCGCCGCGGTACATCCGGGAGTGGCTCGAACAGCAGGCGGTGACGGGCATCCTCACCGTGGACGACCAGGGAGCCGGCGAGGACGAGCGGCGGTATTCGCTGCCGAACGGTCATCGCGAGGTCCTGCTCCACCCGGAGAGCCTTGCGTTCATGGCCCCCGTTGCCAAGTTGATGATGGGCATGGCCGCCCAGGCCCCGCGCCTGCTCGACGCCTTCCGGACCGGCGACGGCCTGTCGTGGGAGGCGTACGGCGCCGACGTCCGCGAGGGACAGGCGTCGATGAACCGGCCCATGTTCGCCAACCTTCTCGGGCCGGAATGGCTGGCCAGGATCCCGGATATCGACGCCCGGCTCCGCTCCGATCCGCCCGCGCGCGTTGCGGATATCGCCGTTGGGGGTGGCTGGTCGGCCATCGCGATGGCCCGCGCCTATCCCCGGATCCACGTTGACGGCCTGGACCTTGACCCGGGCTCGATCGATCTGGCGCGTGCGAACCTGGCGGAGACCGAGGTCGCAGACCGGGTTACCTTCTCCATCCGCGATGCCGCCGATCCGGGCCTGGCCGGCCAGTACGATCTGGCGACCATCTTCGAGGCGGTGCACGACTTCTCCCAGCCGGTCGCCGTCCTCCGCGCGGTTCGGGGGCTCCTGGCGCCAGGCGGCAGCCTGCTCGTCGCCGACGAGCGGGTCGCCGAGCACTTCACCGCGCCGGGCGACGCGGTCGAGCGCTTCATGTACGGCTTCAGCTTCCTGCTCTGCCTGCCGAACGTGCTTGCCGAAGAACCGTCGGCCGGCACCGGGACGGTGATGCGCCCGGACGTGCTTCGGCGGTTCGCGGCGGAGGCCGGCTACAGCCGGGTGGACGTCCTGCCGATCGAGACCGACTTCTGGCGCTTCTACCGCCTCATTCCGTAGCGTCGAGCTCTGCCGCCTGGCACCCAGCGTCATGTGCCGGGCCGCGACGCCCCTGACATCAGTCCGCGGCGTTGCCCGACGTCAGCCCGGCTGGTCTCCGGGCGCAGCTTCCGCCTGGCGGCCACCGCCGGCGCAGAACTCGACGTTCTGGGCGAAGAACCGGGCGAGCCCCCACGACCGGTACGGGTCGGGGATCGCTCCGCCTGCCTCGCCTGCAGGGTCGAGCTGCTCGACATCGTCGATGTATCGCGCGAGCGCACCGAGCTGAGCGGCCCCGCCCACCGGCCCGTGACCCGGCACGAACCGGTCCGCGCCGCTCATCGCCAGGGTCCGGAGCGAGGCCCTGAGGCCACCGAGGTCGCCGTCGCCCAGGAACGGGTGACAGCCGACGAACAGCAGGTCGCCGCAATACGCGACGCGGGCGTCGGGGACCAGGAGGAACGTGTCGCCCGCCGCATGCGCCCGATCGGTCGCCACCAGCTCGACCCGCCGGTCGCGTCCATGCAGGTCCAGGCGGTCACCGAACGTCACATCCGGGTAGCGGAGGTCGAGCGCCGGCAGGGCGGCAGCAACGGCGTTCCAGTACGGCAGGAAGAAGGGAGCGTCCTGGCGCACGACGGGATCGTCACTCGATGCCGCGTCCGCCCAGAACGCCAGCCGGTCCGTGACGACCTCGCGGAAGTCGGCGACCTCGGGATGCGCTTCGGCGACCATGGCCGTCCTTGCCTGGCCGCTGGACACGATCGTCGCCTCCGGGAAGACGCTCCCACCCCAGGTGTGGTCGTTGTGAGCGTGGCTGTAGACCACGACGTCCGGCAGCCGACCCGTGAGCTCCTCTGCGGCCCTGCGCAGCTCCCGGGCGGCGTCGGGCGACATCAGGGTGTCGAACACCAGCGTCCGGTCGCCGAGGTCGACGATCCCCGCGTTCGAGACGGCCCAGGCGTCGGGGGCCGGAGGGGCCGTCCGGTGCAGGACCGCCCAGACCCCATCCCCCAGCTGGTCGACGGTGAAGTGCCGGAACGTCTCGGCCATCGCGCCGCGTCCTCGCTCCTCGCGCCGGGCCCCGCGGATCGCCTAGAAGTCCGCGCTGGCCGGCGTGCGCGGGAAGGGGATGACGTCCCGGATGTTGGCCATCCCCGTGGCGTAGGCGACGGAGCGGTCGAACCCCAGCCCGAACCCGGCGTGCGGCACGGTGCCGTAGCGGCGCAGGTCGCGGTACCACCAGTACGACGCGGGATCGAGGCCCGTCTCGATGATCCGGGCATCGAGCACGTCGAGCCGCTCCTCGCGCTGGCTGCCGCCGACGATCTCGCCGATGCCGGGGGCCAGCACGTCCATCGCCGCCACGGTGCGCTCGTCATCGTTGAGGCGCATGTAGAACGCCTTGATCTGCTTGGGGTAGTTGACGACCACCACCGGCCGCTTCGCGTACTCCTCGCACAGGTAGCGCTCGTGCTCGGCCTGCAGGGCGACGCCCCACTCCACCGGGAACTCCCACGAACGCCCGGCACGCTCCAGGACGTCGATCGCCTCGGTGTACTCCATGCGCACGAAGTCCGAGTTGACCAGGCCCTCCAGCCGGGTGACCGCCTCCTTGTCGATCCGGTCCGCGAAGAACGCCATGTCGTCGGCGCACTCGTCCAGGATCGCGCGGAAGCTGTACCGGAGCAGGTTCTCGGCCAGGTCGGCGTTGTCCGAGATGTCGGCGAACGCGATCTCCGGTTCCACCATCCAGAACTCGGAGAGATGCCGGCTGGTGTTCGAGTTCTCGGCCCGGAAGGTGGGGCCGAAGGTGTAGACGTTCGTGAGCGCCAGGCAGTACGACTCGATGTTGAGCTGGCCCGAGACGGTGAGGAAGGCGGGCTTGCCGAAGAAGTCCTGCGAGTAGTCGATGCCGCCCTCGGGCGTGCGCGGAAGATTGGCCAGGTCCAGCGTCGAGACGCGGAACAGCTCGCCGGCGCCCTCGGCATCGCTCGCCGTGATGATCGGCGTGTGGATCCAGTAGAAGCCGTGCTCGTCGAAGTAGCGGTGGATCGCCATGGCCAGCGCGTGCCGGACCCTGGCGACCGCGCCGAACGTGTTGGTCCGTGCCCGCAGGTGGCCGACCTCACGGAGGTATTCGAAGCTGTGGTGCTTGGGCGAGATCGGGTAGGTCTCGGGATCGTCCACCCACCCGACAACCGTGACCGAGTCCGCCAGGATCTCGACGGACTGGCCCTTGCCCTGGGAGGCGGCGACCGTGCCCGTGACCGTGACCGCGCAGCCGGCCGTCAGGTGCAGGATCTCGTCGTGGTAGTTGCCGATCGTTGCCGGGGCGACGACCTGGAGGGCGTCGAAGCAGGACCCGTCATGGACCGCAAGGAACGAGAGGCCGGCCTTCGAATCGCGGCGCGTCCGGATCCAGCCCTGGACCGTCGCGCGCTCACCGACGGCCGGCGCGCCCGCGAGGATGTCGACGACTCGTTGTGCCTGCGGCATGGAGCTCTCCTTCCGGCCCGGGGTGCGCGAGCTGCCGGGCCGTGATCACGGAGTCGGGTGCTGGCTGGATGCAGCCGGCTCAGGATGAACGATACAGAACCGCCGTGCGTGGGAACGGGCGGCGGGCCAGATGCCGGATGCGGGGACGTCAGGCGCCCGCCGTCAGCTCCCGGCCCATCAGGAGCACCTCGTCGACCAGTGCGTCGGCGTCGGCCAGCGTCGTGCGCGGGTTGACGAAGCAGGGTCGGATCGCCAGGCGGCCGTCCACGCGAGTGCTGGATGTCACGACCCGTCCACGCTCCCGGATGGCGTGCAGCACGTCCTCGTTGAGGGCGTCCAGGCGGGCCTCATCGTCCAGGCCCTCCGGGCGGTAGCGGAAACAGCAGATGGACAGGACGGGCTCAGCAAGCAGCTCCAGCTCGTCCGAGGTGCGGGCCCGATCCGCCACGAGGCGAGCGCAGTCGTCGTGCCGGACCACCCGCTCGCGCATGCCCTCGGCGCCGATCTCGCGCAGGATCGCCCACACGGCGAGGCCACGGGCCGGCGTGGAGAAGTCCACGCCCCAGTCGGGCGTGCCATAGCCGAGCTCGTCGAACGGAGAGCCGAGGTCGACATCGCCGATCGGGACGTGTCGCTCCCGGTCGTAGTCGCCGGTCTCGATCGTGAACGCCCGGCCGAGGATCCCCTCGTCACGGACGATTGCGGCCCCCGTGCCCACCGGGGCCGCGAGCCACTTGTGCGGATCGATGGCGAATGAGTCGTAGGTGGACACGTCGCCGAAGCGCTCGCGCACGCGATCGTCGAGCAGCCCGAAGCCGCCGTACGCCCCGTCCACGTGGAACCAGATGCCGCGCTCGCGGGCGATCCGCGCGAGATCGGCCATCGGATCCACCCGGCCCGTGTTGACGTCGCCCGCACAGCCCACCACGGCCACCTGGGTGCGGCCGGCTGCGAGGTCCTCGTCCAGGGCCGCCTGGAGGATGTCCAGGTCGATCGTGCCGTC
This sequence comes from uncultured Chloroflexia bacterium, assembly GCA_963770795.1. GTDB lineage: Bacteria > Chloroflexota > Limnocylindria > Limnocylindrales > CSP1-4 > CAIXZV01. The sequence continues at coordinate 98,567 of CAVYQR010000003.1, read as the reverse complement.
GCGGTCGAGCGGGATGGCGCGCAGGTTGCCGCGTCCCATGCCCAGGACGCCCAGCGCGCGCCCGACCACGTGGTGCGTCTCGGTGCTGGCGTAGACCCTCGGCTCCACCATGCCCGCGATGCCGTCCAGCGACGGGTGCAGGCCCAGGCGCTCACCCGCATGCTGGCGGGCTGCCCCTATCCCGATCAGGTTGGCCGTCGAGCCCCCGGACGTGAAAGTTCCGACCGAGGACGCCGGGAAGCCGAGCAGCTCGATGAGCCAGCGCATCGCCAGGTGATCCGTGAAGTTGCCGGGCGTCGACCACCAGCGCTGCGGACACCGCCACCGCCTGGGCCAGGTCCGCGGCGGCTCCCACGTCCGTGGGCCCGGTGGTGACCCAGCCGGAGAACCCCGGATGTCCGACCCGCAGGCCGTTCGCGATCACCAGGTCCGCCAGCTCCGCCAGCGTCGCATCACGTCCGATCCCCGCCGTGGGCAACGGGCGGTCGAGGGCAGGGCGCCAGCGTGCCCGTTCCCTGGCCGGATCCTGCCCCTCGAATTCGAGGAATCGCTCGAGGGAAGGCAGGATGCTGCGGATGGCGTGGCCCAGTGAATCGATTGCTGCGGCGTCTTGGCGGTCGTCCATGACGGCGCAGTCTACGGGTGATCGCCGGGGAGGGTGTCCGGCCCGCCGGCGAGCACTGGGGATACCCCCACCCCCAAGACGCCGGGTGCCCGGCTTGGACGCGGGGTGCCCGGCCGGTAGCGTCATGCATGTCGCCGCGCCCCGCCCAATCGGCCACCAAAGGCCCTCGAGGGCGCGGATGAACCAGTCGATACGCGACACCTGGACAAAGGGGACTCCGATGCAACGCCTGATCCTCATCGTGGCCACGGCCGCCTTCCTCCTCGGCCTCGGCGCTCCCGTCGCCCTCGCCGCCGAACCACTCCGGAACACGGACAGCGTCCTCGTTGCGGTCAACCGCAGCGTCGATATCCCGGCCGGTGACCACCTGGACACCCTCGTCGTCGTCGGCGGGGACGCCCTCATCAGCGGCGACGTCGAAACGATCGTCGTGGTCCGGGGCACCGCGACGCTCGCGGGCGCCACGACCGAGACCCTGGTGGTCGTGAATGGCACTGCCGATCTGCAGGCCGGGACCACCGTGCTGGGTGACGTGCGCACGATCGACGGGTCGGTGACGCAGCAGTCCGGCGCCACGGTCGCGGGGTCCGTGCGGGCCATGGACGGTGACTTCGTGGCGTTCGCCGGGGCGCTCGGCATGCTCCTGATCCCGGTGTTCATCCTGCTGTTCATCGGCATGGGGATTGCGACGATCGCGGCGGCGCTGCTGGTTGCCGCATTCGGCGCGCGACAGGTCCGAGAGACCGGGGCACTCATCCGCCGCGAGCCCGGCCCCGTCCTGATCGCCGGCATCCTCGGGTCGATCGTCCTGCCGCTGCTCGCGGTTCTCTCGATCGTCACGGTCGTCGGCGCACCGATCGGCATCGGCATGTTCTTCATCGTGCTGCCGGCCATCGCATTCCTGGCCTGGGTCGTGGCCGCAATCTGGATCGGCGACTGGATCGTCACCCGGATGCGCGGCGCCGCCGAGCCGGGCCGCCCCTACCTGGCCGCGGTGCTGGGCGTCATCGTCCTCGCCGTCGCCGGGATCCTCCCGTTCGTGTCCGCGATCGCCACCCTGTTCGGCTTCGGGGCGCTGCTCCTGGCGGCGTGGCGGATGTTCCGTCACGAACCGTCCCCGGTGGGCGAGGCGGGCGCGCCGCTCCCGGCCCCCAGCGCAGCCTGAGACGTCCGTCCACGGATACCGCATCACCGCCCGGCCTTCAATGGACCTCCGGCCCTTTGGGGAACAGCGGTGATGCGGGCATCCTTGGGGGGGTTGTTCGACTCGACGAATGGGAGCCCGATCATGCCGGTGCTTGTCGCCTACGCCAGCCGCCACTGGAGCTGGCCGTTGTGGCGTTTGGAAGCTCCCGTCCCGGTCGAGTCGAAGAGCTGACCATGCGCTCCCGAACGCGCGCCCTCGAGGTCTGCCTGGCGTTGTACGCCGGGATGGCCTTCACCCTGTTGTGGATCGGCCTTGGGGTGGGCCTCGCGACCGGCGGTGCGCTGTTCACCGACACCTGGACGTGGCTGACGGGCCTCGAACCGATCGCGGCAGTGGTCGCCTGGATCCTCGGACTCCCGATCGCCGTCGCGCTCTGGGCCTGGAACGCCGACCTGTCAGCGCTCGCCGCCGCGGCCATTGCGGTCGGCCTGATCGGCTGGACGCTCGTCGCCATCTCGGGGATCGTGCGGACCTTCCGCCGAGGCTGAGGCAGCGCCCGGGCGGTCCGGGCGACCCGCCTCGTCACGTCCTGGGCGCAATCGCCGTTCGAGCGCACCGAACTCTAGAGACTCCTCCACAGACTCCTCGAATTCCGAACCGGCCCCTCGATTCCGAACCGGCCCCTCGATTCCGAACCGGCCCCTCGATTCCCCCAGATGTCGTCGTGGTTGGCATTCGCGCCCGGCGCGTCGTCATTTGCCGTTCTCACGCTGCAAGTGACAGGGACCGGGACCCGTCCCACGCTCAGGACCGGCCCGGTCTTCCGACGGGGAGCTGGCGAATGTGCTGGTGGGTGGCAAATCTGGGACTTGTGGGCGGGCCTGGCCCGGCAACGAGGCGAAGGGCATCACGGCCCTGTGCCCCGTCCGCTACCCCGTTCGGTCGGCGGGCACGGGTTCGAGGATGAGCGCCTTCATCGGGCAGCAGTCGACGGCGCGGCGGGCGTCGTGGAGCAGCCCCCGGTCAACCGGACCCGAGACGGAGGATCGGGTACCGCCATTCGTCCAGGTCGATCAGCTCGGGCAGCATGTCGCCGCACAGGCCGTAGCCGTCGCACAGGATCCAGTCCACGCGCAGCCTGTGGTCTCTCCTAGAAAGCATCGAACCGCGCCCCCGTGGTGGAGCATCGTCCCGTCCGGGCATGGTGGCCGAACTCGTCGCCGAACACGGCCAGCGCGCTGGCCATGAGCTGGACCGCGCCGTCCGGGTGATGGCACGCGCCCCGCCCGCCGGTCTGTGCCGTCCACCGCTCGATGTGATTGAGCTCGTCAGCACCGGCCCTGCCCATCGCAACGTTCGTTGTCGCATCGCTGAGCGCCCGCAGGCCCAGGAGGCAGGGGCCGCACTGGCCCGCGCTCTGCCTTGCCATGAACGCCATGATGTTCGCGGTCGCGGACACGCCGCAGACATCATCCGGCAGCAGCCCGACGATGCCGCAGCCGAAGGTCAGGCCGCGATTCTTCATCACGGCTGGATCGAGCGGGAGGTCCCAGACGTCGCCGGCCGGAGCCCACGTCCCGAAGTACCCTCCGAGGACGACTGCGCGGGTGTCGGCGATCTGGGCACCGGCGCCCGCAGCGATCTCCCCGATCGTGGTCCCGATCTCGATCTCCCGGACGCCCTGGTCCCGGACCGCGCCGGTGACCGTGATCAGGGCCGTGCCGCGGGTTCCGAGCCGGCCGGCCGATCGGTACCAGTGCTCACCGAACCGGGCGATGAGGGCTGCGTAGGCCAGGCTCTCCACGTTCTGCACGAGCGTCGGACGCCCCGCCACGCCGCGCTCGGACACGCGCGGAGGGGTGATGGTCGGCAGCGCCCTTCCCGTGTTGATGAAGTTCACCGCCGCGGTCGCCTCGCCGGCGACGTAGCCAATCGGTGCCTCCACGATCCGGACCGCGCAACCGATCTCATACCTGCGGTCGTCGACGGCCCGGCTCATGGCCGCCACCGCTGCTTCGTGCTCCTGTCCGATGTAGAACACGATCTCGTCGGCACCGACGGCCTCGGCCGCCAGGATGGCGCCGTCGATCACGAGGTGCGGCCGGTTGGCCATCAGCACCCGGTCCTTGAAGCTGGCGGGCTCGCCCTCGGCACCGTTCGCCACGACGATGGCGTCACCGTGGCTGCGTTCCGCCATCGCGCGCCACTTTCGTCCGACCGGGAACCCTGCGCCGCCGCGGCCGAGCAGGCCGCTCGCCTCGAGGTTCGCGATGAGATCCCGGCGGGCATGGTCGCGCGGCAGGTCGCCGAGCCTCGCCCGGTGCTGGTGATGGCGCTCCGGCGTGTCAGCGGGCGGCGGGCCGGCCAGGAGGCGGTGTGCTGTCTGCGTCGTGGTCAAGGGCTGCTCCGCTCGGCGGGTCGCGAATCGATGCGGTGGTGGCGGCGGCCACAACCCGAAGTTCTCACACCAGAGAGGCGCCCACGGCGGGAAAGGTTTCCCCGGACGTGCCGGACGAAAGGCCCACGCCACTACGCGCCGGCGCGTGCGTCAGGCCGGGCGGCATGACCGCCGTCCGCCGCCGCGGCCTCCGCATTCGTTCCGGGAGCCCGCATTCGTTCCGGGGAGCCCACAGCTCAGACCCCCGACTTGGCCTCCACGCGTCCGGCCTTGATCGCGACGGCGAAGGCCGCGTAGTCCCGATCGTTCTGGTCCGCGTACGCGGCGGCGAATTCGCCGATGGCGTGGTCGAAGGCCTTGTCGGTGCCGAGATAGCCCGCGATCTCCGCCGGTTGGCCGGACCTGGCGTGGCCCCGTGCGAGCGCCCAGCCGCACAGCTCGCCCCACGTGGCAAGGTCGTCAAGCGTCATGGCATCGACCACCGCGCTGCCCTTCTGGTCCTGCAACTGGCGAACGTACCAGTGGCGGCCCAGCGCCCCGATCGTCCAGCCGAGCAGCACGTCGCTGGCTGCCTGCAGGCGGCGCTGGCCGGCGACGACGCGTGCGCCGTGGCTCGGCTGGACGCTCGCCTGCAGGAATCGCTCCAACACCGACGCCTCGGCCTGCTTGACCTGGAGAAACATGGGGTCGCCCATGTCACCGCCCAGGAACAGGACCGCGAAAGCGCCCAGACCGACGCTGCCGACCCCGACCACCTTGAGGGCGGCGTCGACGAGCTCGTAACGATCGAAGAGCACCCGTCGATCCTCGGCGACGGAGTCCCGGTAGCCGGCGAGAGCCGCGGCTATGACTTCCGGCGTCGCCTCGGGATGGTGCGTGATGAGCGGCGGGTGGTCGACGATGCGGCGTCGACCCTCGGCGTCCACCTCGGTCAGCTTCGGCAGCTCGTGGAGGGCGTCGTGGTGGTGGGTCGACTTCACGGTCTCCTGGAGGAAGGGCCGGGCCCGCTTGTCCACGTATGCCAGGATCCCCGCGACGTCGACCCTGGAGTAGTACACGTCCATCGCCCGCATGCCCGCGTAGTCGGCGATCCGGGAGCGGTAGGAGGCGACGGTTCGGTGGACAGCGTGCCGGACACCGTGATCGTCAAACCCGCGCGTCCGACCGGCGACGACGATGCTGGCGGCGAGGCGCTTGACGTCCCAATCGAACGGTCCGTGGAGCGTCTCGTCGAAGTCGTTGATGTCGAAGACCAGGTCACGCTCCGGTGACGCGAAGAGGCCGAAGTTCGAGAGGTGGGCGTCTCCGCAGAGCTGGACGACCATCCCGGAGTCGGGCGTGACCGCGAGGTCGGCCGCCATGGGCAGCGCCGCCCCGCGATAGAACGTGAACGGCGAGACCGCCATCCGGCCGTGCCGGATCGGGATGAGCTCGGGCATCCGGGTCGCGGCCTGCTCCAGGAGGAGCGACACCGGGTCCGGCCGGTCGGGCGCCGGACGCCAGTCCGCGTGGGCGGCGAGCGGCACCCGCGCTCGGGCCGCCACGCCGGCCGCCCGACGCTCGTCCTGTGACGGCAACGGGGACACGGGCCCGCTCAGCCTTCCGCCGGTGCCTGCGCCGAAGCCGCCGAGGCGCGGTAGGCCCGGAGCAGGTCCACCGTCGTGTCGTAGATCCGGTCCGTCCCGATCGTCTCGGTCAGGCCGTACGCGTCGAGCTGACCGCGGACCTTCGGGTTCAGGTCGCAGATCGCGAGCGTGATGCCCGTGCGGGCGAGCTCCTCCTTGACCTGCCGGATCGTGTCCGCGCCCGAGTAGTCGATGTCGCCGATCGACGAGCCGGAGACGCCGAGCCAGCGCAGGGGCGGGTCGGCACCCTCGGCAACGTCCATGATCTCTTCGGTGAATTGGGTGCCGTTCGCGTAGTAGAGGCTTGCCCCGAACCGGTAGATCACCAGGCCCGGAAGAGCCTGGGAAAGCTCCGAGAGCGGGACGGACCCAGGCGTGCCGTCGGCGGTGAGGGCAATGAGCGTGTCGTATGGGCGATAGCTGTGGTAGATGTGCTCGACGATCGAGAGCCCCATCGCCAGGATGATCCCCTGCTCCACCCCGACGACAACGACGGTGGCGGCCGTGACGACGGCGACCGCGAACTCCCCGAGCCGGACCCGGGCGATGGCGGCCATCCCGAGGTAGTCGATCAGCTTCAGCCCGATGAGGAAGACCACGGCGGCGAGGACTGCATTGGGCATATAGGCGAGCGGGCCGGTGAGGAACAGCAAGACCGCCACCACGATCGCACCCGCGGTGAGCTGCGAGACCTGGCTGCGTCCGCCGGCGCTGTCGACCATCTCGGTCTTCGTGGGGCTCCCGTTCACGACGAAGGTGCCGGTGATGCCGGCCGCCGCGTTCGCCATGCCCAGGCCGACGAGATCGACGTTCTCATCGAAGCTGTCCCCGTACTTCATGGCGTACGCTCGAGAGGTCGCCGCGCTCTGGGCAAGGATGACGACGACCAGCGAGATGACCGTCGGCAGGAGCGCCACGATGTTGTCCTGGGTGATGACGTCGGTCGGCAGGCCGAGCGACGGCAGGCCACCGGGCACCGTTCCGAGGACGGACACGCCCAGCGCCTGGAGATCGAACACGTAGCTCGCGATGATCGCGCCGACCACCGCGATCAACGCTCCCGGGATGGCCTTGTTCACGCGGCCCAGCCCGAGGATCACGGCGAGGACCGCCACGGAGGTCACGAGCGAGGGCACGTTCGTCTGGTTCGGGATCGCCTGCAGCGTCTCGATGAACTTCTGGATCGTCCTCCCACTCTCGCCGCTGATCCCGAACATCCCACCGACCTGCCCCATCGCAACCTGGATGCCCACGCCGGTGAGGAACCCGATAAGCACGCTGCGCGACAGGAAGTTGGCGATGAAGCCCAACTTGAGGACCCGGGCGGCGACCAGCAGCACCGCACACATGAGGGCGGCCAGGGACGTCATCTGCACGTACTCGGGCGACTGGCTGACCTGGCCCATCGCCAGCAGCCCCGTGGCGAGGATCGCGGCAGTTGCCGAGTCCGCGCCAACGACCAGGTGTCGTGACGAGCCCAGGATGGCGAAGGCGACGATCGGCAGGAGGAGCGTGTAGAGGCCCGTGATCACCGGCGTGCCGGCGATCTTCGTGTAGCCCATAACCTCGGGGATTGCGAGCGCCGCGAGGGTGGCGCCGGCGATGGCGTCCGCCGGCAGGCGGGCCGGGTCGAAGGGCAGCAGTCCGCCGAGGATCAGGGTCGCTCGCCGCTTCCGATGGGCCGCCGTGGACGTCATGTCGCAGTTCCCTCCGGGCTCTCAATCCCTGCCGTCGACGAGAACGATAAACCCAACGAATTGGCCGGACCTCGCGGCGTCGCAGCGGCTGTCCACCAGACCGCCCTTCGAGCCGATGGGCTCTGGCGATTGAGGGGCCGGCCGTCCACGATGGCGGTCTGCCCGGGTTCGCGAGCCGGGCCGACGAGGGCGAGGAGGTGTTGCGTGGAGCACGAGGTCACGCTGAGGGAGCGCCAGGCGGCGCTGGTCGTCTCGAAGCGCTTCCCGGTCAGGCTGTCGGAGATCGGCGGTGCCCTCGGGGCGGCGTTCGGGGAGGTGTACGGGCACCTCGGGGCGATACAGGCCGCAGGCGACGGGCCGCCGTTCGTCATCTACCACGAGGTTCCCACGGGCGATGACCCATTTGACATCGAAGTGTGTGCGCCGGTGACCCGGGTGGTCGGGCCACCCCCTGGGTGGCAGACGCAGGAGCTCCCAGCAGGCACGTTCGCCACCCTGATCCACGTCGGCCCATACGACACGGTCGCGACTGCCTACGGCGCGATGATGGCCTGGATCGGAGGTCACCACCTCAGCGTCGCGGGTCCGCCCCGCGAGGTGTACCTGAGCCCACCAGACACGCCACCGGACCAGATCCGCACGATCGTCGAGTTTCCCGTCGCCAGGGGCGTGGCACCGCTGACCTGACATGGGGCGCGGAATCCACCGCGGCGCTATACCTTCACCTGCTCCAGCAGCTTCACGAGGTACCGCGAGCGCATCTGCTGCGTCGCGAGGACCTGCTTCGTCGGTGGCAGGCGGAGGATCACACCCAGCACCGCCGCCATGGCGCGGTGGCTGAGGAGCGCGCGATTGTCGAAGATGCAGTCCTGGAGCTTCCCCCGCTCGATCGCCATCAGGACGGTGCGGTGGAGCGTGTCCACCGGGGTGATGACGCGCTCGGGACGCGCCTCCAGCCACAGCCCGTCCGTCGGGCAGACACGGGTGCAAACCCCACAGCCGAGGCAGATGTCCGCGTCCAGCTCCGCCCTCCGCTTCCGCGGCTTGCGCGGGTCGTTGGCCGAGACCAGCGTCATCGCCTCCACCGGGCAGGCGTCCGCGCACTTGCCGCAGCCATTGCAGGCGGCGGCGTCCACGTGCGGGAGGTAGTTCGTGGTGTGGACCGGGTTCATCCGACCAAACCGCCGGGCGGCGATCATCGCCTCACAGCAGCAGCCGCAGCAGTTGCAGATGAAGGCCACATCGCGCTGCACGTTCTCGCCGAACTGCACGAGGTTGCCGGCGTGCGCCTCCGCGAGCAGGTCCATGCCTTCAGCCGCGTCCACGCGTCGGGCGTACCCGTGGCGGATGAGCGAGGCCGCGGTATCGCCGAACGTCATGCAGATGTTCTTCGGGGCCTTGCAGGCCCGGCCGACGTGCTCCGCCTTGTGCCGGCAGTAGCAGACCCCGACGCCCATGTGCTCGGCCGTCCCGATGACCTCGCTGGCCCGCTCGTGGTCCAGGACATGGAGGGCGCCGTTGCCATTCGACGGAGTCGCCCGCGCGTCGGCCAGCGCCGGCTCGTTGACGAACACGCGTCCCAGCTGCGTCTCGCCGTTCGTGAACAGCGAGAGGATGAAGTCGTCCTCGACCGTGATGTACTGGTAGAACAGCTCGCTCAGCAGCCGCTGGTCGATGTCATCGCGGACCCGCATCATCGAGAACTCGAAGAAGCCGGCCATGGGCGGTGGCAGGGCGTAGACGGTCCCGTTGGGGCCCTCGACATCCAGGAGGACGGCCCGCGATGCGAGCCCGTCCAGGACGGTGCGCGCCTCGGCCTCGCGCATGCCCCACAGCCTCGCGGCCTTGCGGGCGGTGAAGGCCCTGATCGGCAACTGCGCCACCAGGCCGGCCTCGCGCTCGCTGAACAGCATCTCGAGGATGCGGTACAGGAGGTCGGACGGCGGGGCGCCCTGCGGAAAGCGGTTCAGGCGCTCGGTCAATGCTCCGTAGGCGCCGCGTGACGTGGCATGGGCCATGACCACCCTCTCGCTGCACGTGTCGTGCAGCGATGCTGCCCGTCGGACCATGCGCTGACTAGGGCGATTCCGGCATGCTCAAACGGGGCCGTCGGTCACGGCTGGAGGGCCGGGAGGCACGGCGGACCATCGCCCCGGGCGTCAGGCCCCCTGGGGGGCGCGACTAATAGCGACGACGGGGGGTCGTCTCTTCCTTCTTGGGCTTCGGCTCACGACCCGGGCGGGGCGGGCGCGGCAGCGTGCCGGGGGCCATGTCGGGCTGGCGGGCGATGGGCCCGCGCTCACGGACGGCGCGTACGGCGTCGGCGAACTCAGCCGCGACGGCAGCCGGGATGCTGCCCTCCCAGGCGCGCTGGACCTCGACCATCCGGGCCGATTCCGCGGTACGCCGATCGCGCTCGCTCCTTGAATGCTTGGTCATCATGCCTCGCTTCGGTTCCGTCCCGGTGTTCGGGGCGTCGGGTGATCGTACGCGCGTTCACGCGAAGACGCGAACAGCACGGCTCGTTGCCGCAACTGCGCGGGCGCGTGAACCCGCCCCGGGCTATGCTTCGCACCCCGTGGGACCCACCCCCGGCGGGGCCCACCCTGGTGGTCCCAATGGTCCGCCGTGACTCTTCCGGCGGCCACCCCAGCAAGAGGCCTGCGTCGTGCCTGCTCTGCCTGCGGCGATCATCCTGCCGACCACGCTCCCCGATCTCCTCGATCAAGCCATCGCGAAGGGTGGATCCGCCCCATTCCTGGGCGTCCGGACCTCGAGCACGCGCGAGGAGTCGCTGACCCTGTCGGCCTTCGGCGAGGCCGTGGCGAACGCCTCGGCCCGGCTGGCGGTGGCGGTCAAGCCGCGCGCCCGCGTGCTGGTACAGGGCTCGCCTGGGCCCGGCTTCGCGGCCGCGCTGTTCGCCGCCGCCCGCGCGGACGTCATCCTCGTCCCGCTCGACGTGCGGATGACGCCCGACACCATCGACCGCATCGCCGCCCTCACGGAGCCATCGGCGATCCTCCTCGGATCGGGTGCCACGGTGGAGCCGGTGACGATCCGGCGGTTGGCCACGCTGCCCGTCATCGACCTCGACGTGCTGGTGGACGCGCCGCCGCCCGAGGCGTTGGCCGCCCTGGAGTCCCGCGCACCCGCTGACCCGGGCGAGCCCCTCGAGATCCTGTGCACCTCGGGGTCGACGGGCAACCCCAAGGGTGTCACGGTCACCCAGTCGATGCTCCTGGCGTCCACCATCCGCTGCCTGGCCACGATCCCGCCCGGCGCCAACCGCTTCGTCTCGATCCTGCCCCTCTCGCACATCATGGAGCAGGTTGCCGGGCTGATCTACGCGGTGGCGGCCGGCGCCGAGACCGAGTACATCACCACCCTCCGGCCAGACGTGATCGCGGCGGCGATCAAGGGCCACCGGGCCACGGCGCTGGTCGTGGTGCCGCAGGTCCTGGAGCTGCTGTTCAGCGCCATTCGCCGCGAGGCCGACAAGAGTGGCAGCGGCAAGACGTTCCGGCGCGCACTCCGGGTCGCGCCGTACCTGCCGGTCTCGATGCGCCGGAAGCTGTTCAAGAAGGTCCACGTGGCGCTCGGCGGCGAGCTGCGGATGGTCATGTGCTCGGCGGCACACCTCTCGCCTGCCCTCCAGCGCAGCTGGGAGGCCCTGGGCGTCGAGGTGGTCCAGGGTTACGGATCCACCGAGGCAGGGCTGGTCACGGCCAACTTCCTCGGACGGACACCGCCCAACCGCGTCGGCTGGGTGATGCCGCCCCTGGAGCTGCGGGTGGAGCCGGACGGCGAGGTGGTCGTCCGGGGTCCGTCGGTCTTCGCGGGCTACTGGCAGGACCCGGTCGCCACGGCGGCCGCCTTCACCGAGGACGGCTGGTACCGGACCGGCGACTACGGCGACGTGGACGCGACGGGGGCACTCCGGCTGATCGGCCGGACGCGGTCCCTCATCGCGCTGCCGAACGGGATGAACGTCCACCCGGAGGACGTGGAGGCGGCGCTGACCGCCGAGGGGCTGGTCGAGCCCATCGTCTACGAGGCGGCGGGCGGGCGGATCGCGATGGCGTATCGAGCCGAGGCGGCGTTTGCCGATCCGCCGGCCGACGAGGCGGCGGCGGTGCGCGAGGCCGTGAAGGCCGCCAACCAGAAACTCGCCGTCCACCAGCGCGTGGTGTCCTATGCGACCTACCCGGACCCTGACTTCCCGCGGACCCACACCCGCAAGACGCAGCGCAGCGTCGTCGCGGAGCGGATGAAGGCGGCTGCAACCCCGTAGACGCCGATGCTGTCCCGGCGCGTGGTGGGCCTGCCCCGGGCGCGGGCCCCGGGCGCGGTCAGGCTGCGGCATGATGTTCGCCGGAGGGACCGGTCCCCGGCGGCCCGGCGAGCACCCGTGCGAGGGAGACCACGTGGGCATCGACTACGTCAGGACCGGACCCGTCGCCACGTTCACCCTCCGCAACGGCAGGGTGATCCCGCTCACGGATCTGCACCGGAAGCAGCGCCTGGGCCGCGGCGAGTCCGACGTCCAGGACTCATTCGTGTCTGAGCCATGACGGACGACGTGACGGCCAAGGCCGACGAGGCGGTTGCGGCCGCGGCGGTCCGGAAGGCTCGCGACCTGTTCCTGGACGACCGCAACGCCCACGGCTGTGCCGAGACCGCGTTCGTGGTGCTCAAGGCGGCGTACGGGCTGCCGGATGCCGCCGACTCCTCGGCCGCGATGGCGCTCAACGGCGGGATCGCCTACAGCGGTGGGACTTGTGGCGCGGTTACGGGGGCGGCGCTGGCAGTGGGCATGCTGGCGGAGCGACGAGTCCCCGACCACCGTGCCGCCAAGAGCGCGGCCCGGATGGTGACGGCCGACCTCCTGGCGGCCTTCGAGGCCGGCTTCGGGAGCTCGGCCTGCCGCGAGTTGATCGGGGTGGACCTGCGGACGGAGGCAGGCCACCGCGCGTTCATCGAGAGCGGGGTCTGGCGGGATCGGTGCATGCGCCAGATCGAGATGGCGGTGACACGGCTCGCACCGCTCGGCAACGAGGCGGCGTGGGACGAGGCCCTACGCACGATCGAGCAGGGAGACCCCGCCGCCCCGGAGGCCCCCGGGTCCTGAATCAGCGACGCGCGTTGCCCGACAACGCACTGCCGTCGCCTCCGCGCCGACGCCCGCCATCGCCGTGGCGACGGCCGTCACCCGGCCGCTAGCCTCTCCGGCGGCGTCCCGAAGGGCCCGTATCCCCCGGGCCGCCGGTCCCGACCCCGGCGGACCCGGGAGGGCCCGCAAGGCGACCGATGGCCCGTCCGATCGGCACCCCGGAGGCGGCACAGTGGGCATGCGGCCCCTCGCGGGATCGAACACGCATGCCATGGGGCAGGGGGACGGGTTGAAGACGAACGGGCAGGGCGCTGGCGGCAAGGTCGCGGTGCTCCTCGCGATCTTCGATTTCCCGATGCTCATCTCCGGCTACCGGACGGTCATCGACGGCGAGCTCGACCTTCAGATCGTGGGTTCCGTGCCCGAGCGCGAGGCTCTCCTGGACACCATCGACCGCGTGCGGCCGGATGTCGTGATCACGGAATGCCAGTCCTTCACCACCCCGGGCTCGGGCACATTCGAGGCGATCGAGCAGATCCGGGCGACCGCACCGGCCGTCCGGATCCTGGCGCTGGAGTGCCGCACCGGCAGCGAACAGTTCAGCCTCGCGCTGAAGGCGGGCGCCGACGGGTTCCTGACCCGGGAGGCGGAGCCTTCCGACGTCGTCGCCGCCCTGCGCTCGGTCAGCCGGGGCCAGACGTACGTCTCACCGGCGATCGTGACCCGCATGGTGAACACCTACGTCCTCCGGAGCCCGGATGCCCCAATCGAGGATGTGTACGCGACGCTGTCCGACCGCGAGCGGGAGGTCCTCCTCCTGGCGGCTGTCGGCCATACCAACCGCGAGATCGCGAAGGTGTTCCACCTGTCCGAGCAGACGGTCCACAACTACCGGGCGAACCTCATGGAGAAGCTCGGCTTCCACGATCGCCTGGAGCTGCTCAAGTTCGCGATCCGGCGCGGGATCATCAGCGTCGCAGACCTGTAGCGGCACATACACACGGCGCCGCGCCGGTCATTTCGCGGCGTCGATGGCCGCCAGAACCGCCTCGGAGTCCAGCGCCCCGCTAAACCTCCCGACCTCCCGGGCACCGACCCGGATCACGATCGACGGCCCCGCAGCCAGGCCCAGGGCAGTTCCCTCAGCGGTCTCGGCCCTGACCGCGGCCTCGACGGCCGGATCGCCCAGGCACGCATCGAGCGCCTTGACCTCGAGCCCGAGCTGCGACGAGAGCCGGAGCATGTTCGCCGGGGTGTAGATCCCGGCATCGGCGCCCTGGGCGGAAACGGCGAGGATGTCGTGGACGAACCATGCCGGTCCGCCCTGTTGCGCGACGCAGCGGACCATCGCAGCGGCCACCACGGACTGGTCGCCCAACGTGGCGAGGTCCCGCTGCACGACGCGGATGGCGCCGGCCTCGATGCGCGTGCGGAGCTCGGCCCCCAGCGCGTTGGCAACCGGCGCGGAGTCCTTCGACTGGTAGTCCATCCAGAGCTCCACGGTGACGGGCGCGGCCGCCTCGCCCGCCGTTCGGCCGTCGGTGGTGATCCCGGTCCACGGGTCCGAGGTCGGCTTCGCGGTGGGGAGCGGCGCCGCGGGCGCGCCGGCGGCGGCTTCGTCGATCGCCTCGAGCAGCGCGGCTGTGTCGGGCACGCCCAGGAAGCGGATGCCGTTGACGTCGGCCGTGGGCGTTGATTCGATGCCGGTCCGCACGCCCGCCGCGGTGTCGTCCAGGACCTCGACCAGACGCGCCCGATCATCCATGCAGGCTGCGAACGCGGTCGCGTCCAGGCCCACGGTGGCGGCAATCTCGGCGAGTTGCGGACGGGCGAAGGCGCCCTGGTTCTCCCCGTCCTGGGCCGCGTACACGGCGTCGTGCATTGCCCAGTACTTGCCCTCGGGCGTCGCACACCGCACGGCGATCGAGGCGTCAACCGACTCCTCGCCGATGAACGCGTAGTCGCGGTGGACGAGCGCGACCGTGCCATCTGCGATTCGGGACTCGAGCAGGGGGATGACCTCACGAGCGAACTTCGAGCAATAGGGGCACTGGTAGTCCGCCCAGTAGTCGATGGTCACCTTGGCGTCCGCGAGCCCGAGCCTGGCGCCCTCGGACGGGAGCGCGGCACCGGCGGAGGGAACCGCCGTGGGAACGGTGCCGGGCGTGGCGGTGGGATCGACCGTCGCGACGGAATTGGCGGGACCCGCGGGTGCCGTCGCACGGCCGATCGCGAGACCTCCTCCGAACGCCAGCACGACGGCCAGCGCCACGGTGCCGTACAGGGCGATGCGGTTCTGGCGCCGCCTGGTATCCGGGCTGTCGTGGCCGTCGGGGGCACCGTGGGAAGCCGAGACCGGGGCGGCCGGCGTGACCGGGGCGACCGGGACGGGATCCACCGAGGGCTCGACACGGTCCGTGGGATCGGGGGCAGGGTTGTTGGTGGGGTCAGGGCTGAGGTCGTTCACGGAGCCATGGTAGGGCCGGGCGGCCGAGAGGGCACGGCACTGGTCCCAGAGCGGAGACCATCCACGACCACGCTGCAACCGTGGCGCCACAACTCCTCCGGTACACTCCACGCTATTCCAACAGCGACACGTCCCAACGAGATGGTGATGCCCATGAAGATCGGCGTCGCCAGGGAGACCGCGGCCGGAGAACGGCGCGTCGCCCTGGTGCCCGATGCGCTCGGCAAGCTGACGGCGGCCGGGCTCGAGATCCTCGTCGAATCCGGTGCTGGTGCCGGTGCCGCAATCCCCGACCAGGCGTTCACGGACGCCGGCGCGACGATCGTGGCCACCGACCAGATGTACGCGGACGCCGAGGTCATCCTCCGCGTCCAGAAGCCGACGGCCGCGGAGGCCGCGCGACTGCGCCCCGGCCAGGCCGTCGTGGGCCTGCTGCAGCCGCTGCTGGACCCGGCCCTGGCACAGACGCTGGCCTCAGCGGGCGTCACGGCGATCAGCCTGGACGCCATCCCCCGGACCCTGTCCCGGGCCCAGACGATGGACGCCCTCTCCTCGCAGGCGAATGTCGGCGGCTACAAGGCCGTCCTCATCGCGGCGAACGAGTACGGGCGCTACTTCCCGCTACTGACGACCGCCGCCGGCACTGCCAAGCCCGCAAACGTCCTGGTCCTCGGGATCGGCGTCGCGGGCCTCCAGGCGATCGGCACGGCGCGCCGCCTCGGTGCAGTCGTCTCGGCGTATGACGTGCGCCCGGAGACCGCGGAGCAGGCCCAGAGCCTGGGGGCGAGGTTCGTGAAGCTGACAACAACCATCGATGCCACCGGCGCCGGCGGCTACGCCCGGGAGCTCACCGCGGAGGAGCGGGCCGCCCAGCAGGCGGAGCTCAACGAGGTGATCGCCAACCAGGACGTCGTGATCACCACGGCACAGGTCCCCGGCCGCAAGCCCCCGGTGCTCGTCACCGCGGACGCCGTGCGTGCGATGCGCTCCGGGTCGGTGATCGTGGACATGGCGGCAAGCACGCTCGGCGGCAACTGCGACCTGTCCGTGGCCGGCGAGACCGTGGTCACGGACAACGGCGTCACGATCGTCGCACCGGAGAACCTGCCCGCCTCGATGCCCACGTCCGCCTCGCAGTTCTACGCCCGCAACATCTCGTCGCTGCTCCTGAACATGGTCAAGGACGGCGCCCTCAACCTCGATTTCGAGGAGGAGGTCACCAGCGCCACCGTCATCACCCACGGCGGAGCGGTCGTCTCCGAGGCCGTCCTGAAGCTGCTGGCGCCCGCCGGAGACATCGCATGAACATCGACCTCGCGTTCACGATCTTCGTGCTCGCGATCCTGTGCGGGGTCGCGGTCATCTCGAAGGTCCCGGCGACCCTCCACACGCCCCTGATGTCGGGCGCCAACTCGATCCACGGGATCGTGCTCGTGGGCGCCATGATCATCGCAGTCACAGCCAGCGACCCCGTCGCGTACATCCTGTCGTTCCTGGCGGTCGCGTTCGCGTCACTCAACGTCGTGGGCGGCTATGTCGTCACCGACCGGATGCTCCAGATGTTCCGGCGCAAGCCGGCGGCACCCAGGGCCGAGAAGGCGGATGGGCAGCCGTGAACGCGGACATGATCGATCCCGTAGTCCGCCTCATCTGGCTCGCCAGTGCGGTGGCGTTCGTGATAGGCCTCAGCCGCATGAACTCCCCCGCCACCGCGCGCCAGGGCAACCTGATCTCCGCCGGCGGCATGGCGCTGGCGATCGGCGCCACGGCTGCCTGGCTGCTGGTGCTGCCCCCGACGGGGTCGTTCAACGCCATCGGCTGGATCGTCATCCTCGTGGGCATCGCCATCGGCGGTGGCTACGGTCTCTACTCCGCCCGCACCGTGAAGATGACGGCGATGCCCCAGCTGGTGTCGCTGTTCAACGCGGTTGGGGGTGGTGCGGCAGCCCTGATCGCCATCGACGAGTACCTGCGCCAGTCGGGCGCCCCGGCTCTCCAGAACAACGTCGCCACGGTGCTCGACATCGTGATCGGCTCGGTCACGTTCACCGGCTCGCTTATCGCGTCCGGAAAGCTGATGGGTCTCAGGATCACCCCGTCGCGGCCCGTGATGATCCCTGGCGGCCGCCTGGTGACGGCAGCCCTGGCCTTCATCGTGGTGGTCGGTGCCGTGTACCTGTTCGCCGGCAACTACAGCCTGGCCGTGATGTTCGCGATCCTGGCCGCCGCGCTGGTCTTCGGCGTCACCATGACGCTGCCCATCGGCGGCGCCGACATGCCGGTCGTCATCAGCCTGCTCAACTCGTTCACGGGCACGGCTGTCGCGATGGCGGGCTTCGTCCTGAACAACCCGCTCCTGATCATCGCCGGCGCCCTCGTCGGTGCCTCCGGCGCCATCCTGACCAAGCTCATGGCCGACGCCATGAACCGCTCCGTCATGAACATCATGCTTGGCGGGTTCGGCGGCGGCGACGCGACGGTCGGGGCCGCGGTGACCGGTGGCGGCTCGGTCCGCGAGGTCTCCATGGATGACGCCGCGATCCAGCTGGCGTACGCCTCCTCGGTCATCGTGGTGCCGGGCTACGGCCTGGCCGTCGCACAGGCCCAGCATGGTGTCCGCGAGCTGGCCGAGCTGCTCGAGAGCCGCGGCGTGGACGTGACGTACGCGATCCACCCGGTGGCCGGCCGCATGCCGGGGCACATGAACGTGCTTCTGGCGGAGGCCAACGTCCCCTATCCCCAGCTCAAGGAGATGGAGGACATCAACCCCGAGTTCGACCGCTGCGACGTGGCGCTGGTCATCGGCGCGAACGACGTGACGAACCCTGCGGCGCGCCGCCCGGGCTCGCCGGTGTCGGGCATGCCGATCCTGGACGTGGACCATGCGAAGAACATCATCGTGATGAAGCGCTCGATGGGCCGCGGCTACGCCGGCATCGACAACGAGCTCTATTCGAACCCCAAGACGGGGATGCTGTTCGCGGACGCCAAGGCCGGGCTCTCGGAGCTGATCAGCGCGGTCAAGGCGCTGTAGGCCCCGCCGCTCACGCGCCCACGGAACGGCTCCAGCGGTGACGCGGGGCCGTTCGACTTCTGGGTAGGTCCAGGGGCGACTCCCGGGCGCGTGCCCGATCCGGCACCCGCTTCCGGGGCCCGGCAGCTGCCGCTCCTGGCAGATACCAGTGGAGCTGGTGGTTGGCAAGGTTCGGACAGCTCAGGGTAGGTCCGCGCAATCCCCGCGGTCCCGAGGTGAGCACGGGGGACCGACGGAGCAGCCCGGTCCCGACTGGATCGCCGCCTCAACACGGACCAACACCAAACAGGCTGGTAGGTGGCAGCGACTCCGGCCTTGTTGTCCGCCTGCACCATCGGCGCTGGAACGTGGCAGGACCCCGGGGGTCGGGGGAGTGTTCCCCTGGACGCGACGCGCGAGCGGTCCGCGGGACCTACTCTTGGGCCATGCCCCGCAAGCCCCGCCGGATCGCCTCGAACGGCGCGTCCCCTGCAGCACCCACGGCACTGTGGCCGCGCCCGGCCAAGGTCGCCTTCATCGGGTCGCACGGGATCCGCAAGACATCGGCGCTGCTGGCGTTCGCGGCCGAGGTCCAGCGGGCCGGCCGTTCCGTGGAGCTGGGCCGCGAGGTGGTCCGCGACAACCCGTTGGGCATCAACGAGGGCGCCACAGGGGAGGCGCAGCTGTGGGTCCTCGTCTCGCAGATCCGCCAGGAGCTGGAGCTGGCCCCCAAGGCGAACGTCCTCGCGACGGACCGCGGCGTCATGGACAACTACGCCTACTACCTGCGGGCCTGTGGCGGAACGGACGCCTTCGACGCGGAGCCACTGGTGCGCCGCTGGTCGCAGACCTACGACCTGGTCGTGCGCCTGCTCCCCGATGTCGCCCTCCAGGCAGATGGCGTGCGCTCCACCAGCGACGCGTTCCGCGACGAGATCGAGGCCATCCTCGACCGCGTCCTGCCGGATCTGGTTCCCGCGGGTCGCCTGGTCACCCTCCGGGCCTCGGAGATCACCAGCCGCTTCGACTGGTTCGGGGTGCTGGAGCGTCTGGCCACGGGCGTCGGTGCGACGGTGACCGCACCGGACCTCTGGCGCTGAGGCGCGGGTCACCAGCCCTCGGCCGGCGTCTCCCGGGCGCGCACGAGCAGCATCGCCGAGGTGAGAGCACCCGTCTCAGGATCGACCGTCACCTTGAGTTCGAGGGAGCCCCGTTCGCTCTCGATCTCGAACCTGGACGTGGACGTCCCGTCGCCCTCGACCGGCAGGCCGATGCTCATCGCCCCGAAGCGCGCGTCGGCGGCACGCAGGGAGCGGAGGACCGTCGCCGTGTCCAGTTCATCCGCCGCGGCCAGGTCCGATGGCCACTCCGCCGCCGTCGTGCCCGCCATGGCCACGATCCGCTCCGCCGCAGCAAGCAGGACCGGTGACGGGTCGCCCACCGCGCGGAACGCCAGCCGCTGCAGGCGTGGCTCCGCCTCGGGCGTCACAAGGATCGAGGCGCGCACCCAGCCGCGCTCCCCGCGCAGCCACCAGGTCAGGTCGGCCGGCGAGACGGAGCGGATGGGCCTCGCCGGGTCCGGGTGGAAGGGACCCAGGTCGGCGGCGACCTTCTCGGCCATCGTCCGCCGTAGGTCACGCGGCTCGTCGAGGTCCATGTTCATGGCGAATGCCGCGTCGGCCACGCCATCGTCCCAGTGCCATAGCAGGCCCTCGACCAGGGGCCGGAACGCCTCCACCGCCGGCGCCGGGACCACGCGCCGCCGCGGCACCACCTCCGCCCGGACGAGCATCGCAAGCATCTCGGCCACCACCGGTCGGATCGGCGCATACCGGAGGTTGGCCAGGCCGATGACCCCCAGCCCGGTCGCCGGGTGCCACGCCATGTGGGAGCCGAAGCCCGGGTAGCCGCCGGCGTGGCTCACGGTGGTCCCCAGATCCAGGTCCTGGAGGACGAACAGCCCGAACCCGTACCCGCCGGATTCGACCCCAGGGTGCGCGTCCGGGGCGTAGGCAGCCACCTCCGGGCCGAACGAGCGCTGGACCTGCTGCATCTCGCGGCGCGTGGCCCGTCGGAGCGGGTGGCTGCCCTCCGGATCATCGCGCGCGGGGAATGCGTCCATGAACCCGGCCACCCACCGCGCGAGATCCTCCACGCACGAGAACACGCCACCCATGGAGGCCAGGGCGCCGTACGGGTCGGTGCCCTCGCGCACGTACCCTTCCTCGCGTCGGACGTACCCGTGCGCCAGGCGCTCCTCCGGGACGTCCTCCGCCAGGTAACCGGTCGCGTTCATCCCCAGCGGCATCAGGATCCTGTCCCGGACGACCTTCCGGTACTCGACTCCCGCAACGTTGGTGATGACCCGGCCGAGGATCCCGTAACCCAGGTTGGAGTAGTCGAAGACGGTCCCCGGTGGCCACGCGAAGGACGGCCCGGCGGCGAGCAGCTCCGCGAACCGATCCAGCGGCAGCCCCTGCTGACGGTCCCCCCACGGATCGTCCGTCGCGAGCCCGGCCGACATCGTCAGCAGCTGGCGGACCGTCACCGGGGCGCTGTCGGCCGTGGGCAGTCGCCAGCCGGCCAGCTCCGGGACGTACGTCGCCGCGGGCTCCTCCAGGCGCAGGCGCCCTTCGTCCCGCAGGAGAAGCACCGTGGACGCCGTGAAGGACTTGGTCATCGATGCGATGCGGAACACGGACCCCGCGTCCGGGCCCCGGTCCTCGCCGTTGCGGATCGAGCCTACGCCGCTCGAATGGATCAGCTCGCCGTCCCGAACCACGCCCCAGGCGACCCCGGGGATGCGTGCCTCGTCCCGGAGGCTGGTGAAACGGGCGTCGAGTGAGTTGAGGACGTCGTCGAGGATCGGCATGCCGAGATGATGCCCGGTCCGCACGGCCACGGCGCTGTTGGCCGGCTCAGTCGTCCGACGGGATCGCGATGAGGACCGTCGTTCCGGTTGGGCTGGTCGCCTCGATCTCGAGACGACCGCTGTTCGCGACGACCAGGTCCCGGGCCACCGCGAGCCCGATCCCCGTACCCCCGGGTCGTCCCTCGAGGCGCCGGCGCGCACGGTCGCCGCGGTAGAAGCGCTCGAACACGTGCGGGAGGTCGTCCGCCGCGATCCCCGGCCCGGTGTCGCGCACGCGGACGGTCGCCCACCCCTCCTCGCGCGCGAGCGAGACGGTCGCAGAGCCGCCCGCGGGGGTGTAGGCGGCCGCATTCGTGAGCAGGTTGCCGAGCGCGCGCTCGACCTGTCGCGCGTCCACCTCGACCACCAGCGACGCCCCCGCCCGCGGCGCTTCCAGCAAGAGGCGCACGTCCGCGGCCCCGAAGGTTGCGGCCGCGGTCGCCGCGGCCCTCGTCGTGATCGTCGCCAGGTCGACTCTCGCCGCCTGCCGCCGGAGCGCCGCTCCCTCCGCCTCGGCGAGATCCTGGAGGTCCATGACGAGCCGGCGCACCTCCTCGGCAGCGTCCCGAGCCGCGATCAGCGTCCCGGGCTCCATGGGCACCAGCCCGTCCGTGATCGCCTGGAGACGCCCGGTGAGGACCGTGACGGGGGTGGCGAGCTCGTGGGCGAGGTCCGAGGCAGACTGCCTGCGCAAGGTCTCCGAGCGTTCGAGATGCTCAGCCATCTGGTTGAACGCGGCCGCCAGCTCCTGGCTCTCGGCGTCGCTCGGCAGCGGGACCCGGACGGCCAGGTCGCCGCGTTCGACGCGCTCGGCAGCCGTGGCGAGCGTCCCAAGGGGTCTCGTGAGGCGGCGGGCCAGGAGCAGCGTCACGACGAAGGCGACGAGCGCCGCCACGAGCGCGGCCCCGATCACCACGAGGGTCGCGTCCTGATGGAAGGCCGCGGGCAGCGGCGCCGTTGCATCCTCCGGGCCGGCCAGCGGCCGGACCTCGAGCGAGCCGACGCTCGCGCCGTCCACGACGAGCGGGACGACGACGGGCGGGGCGTTGGAGCCGGAGGCGACCTGATCCGGACCGCCCCCTGCTCCCGGCAGGTTGTCCACGGCTACGACGACCGTCCCGGACGTGTCGAGGATCGCGATCGGCCCGCCTGCCACCACCGCGAGACGCCGGAGGTCCTGGACCCGCAGTCGGAGGTCGCCCCGATCGCGGATGAGATCGGCCGCGAGCGAGGCCACCTGGTCGTAGCGGCTGGAGCGGGCTCCCGACAGGTAGTCGTCGAAGCGATCGTTCACCACCCCGGACATGACCGCGCCCGCGACCAGGATCACGACGGCGACGCCAGAACCGATGGCGATCGCGAGGCGGGTTCCCAGCGCCATCGGCCGGGCGGGGCGGATCCCGAGGATCACGACGGCTCGACCTGGTGCGGCCCCGTCCGGCGCGGGACCACGTCCGCGCGGGCGACCCACCGGTACCCGACGTCGGGCACCGTGTCGATCGCCCATGGGGCCGCCGGGTCGTCGCACAGCTTGCGACGGAGGTTCGCGACGTGCACGTCGATCGTCCGCGTGGTCTCGCCTGTGCCACGGGTGACCGTGGCGAGCAGGCGCTCCCTGTCAAGGACGGTGCCGGACGCGGCCGACAGGGCGAGCAGCAGCCGCATCTCCGTCGGCGTGAGCCGGCCCTCGCGCCCATCGAGGGCGAAGCGTCGGATGGACGGGTCCACCACCAGTCGTCCGTCCTCGAACGAGCGGACCTCGTCGGTCACTGCGTCCAGCGGGTAGGCGCGACGGAGGATCGCCTGCACGCGCGCCACGAGCTCGGTCGGGTTGAAGGGCTTCGTGAGGTAGTCGTCCGCGCCCTGGCGGAACGCATCGAGGCGATCCTCGTCGGCTCGCTTCGCGGAGGCGACGAGGATGGGGACGGTCGAGACCTCGCGGATCGCGCGGATCAGGGCTTCGCCCGCGAGCCCCGGCAGCAGGAGGTCCACGACGACCAGGTCCGGAGGGTAGGCGTCGAATGCGTCCAGCGCCGCGTGGCCGTCGCCGGCCGGCGTGACCGCATACCCGGCCCGCTCGAGGTAGAGGACCGTGATGTCGCGGATGCGCGGCTCGTCCTCGACCACAAGAATCCTGAACCGCGGCACGCCCGGGCCGGACCGCGCTGATCGCGCATCGGCTCCCATGACCCGATCGTATCGCGGCCATGTGAAGCCGCGATGAAGGCGAGCCCCGCCGGAACCGCCTTGACTCGGTCTTCACGAGAGAGCAGGAGACTCGAGTCAGCGAGTCGGGCATCCAACCCGGCCGACACCCATAGGAGTACTTCATGAGGACGACCCCCTGGCTGGTCGCCACCAGCGCCGCCTTCGCACTCGGGCTCGCGGCCTTCGGCGTCGCAGCTGCAGCGTCGCCCACGCCCGCCCCGGCGGCCGAGACGCCGGATGTCGAGCCCGCGCCCACACCACTCACAGGCGTGCTCAAGACCGTCCAGGACGCCGACGGCGACACCGAGTATCTGATCGGCACGACAAGCATCTCAGTCGGCCCGTCGTGGTTCTGGGGCACCAATCACCCGTTGTCCGGCCTCACCGGCACGGTGACCGTGACCGGCCACATGGACGACGGCACGGGCGCCAAGAACGACAAGGACACCACCAAGGTCCACGTGCCCGAGTTCGAGGTCTACACCGTCAACGGCGAGACCATCCGCAAGGCGGGCAAGCCAGCCTGGGCAGGCGGGCCGAAGGCAGTCGGCGCGACACATCCGGGCTACCGCGGGTAGGGCACCCATCATCCGGGGCGTCGCCGACGCCCCGGTCCCTCGCCAGGCGGGCACACCTGATCGTGGTGCGTCCGCCTTCCGCGTGCGTGGCGACAATCCTGGCGCACCCTCCCGCAGGTGCCACGCTACCGCGCAGAGGCCGTCAGGCCGGGTCGGTCAGCGCCAGGCGGATCCGCTTGTTGATGCGGCCCTTGGACTCGTAGCCGGTGACGCGGATGCCGCCCACCTCGCGGGTGTTCGCGACGTGCGTGCCGCCGTCCGCCTGGAGGTCCAGGCCCACGATCTCGATGGTCCGGATCTGCTCAATTCCGGGCGGCAAGAGATTCACCTTCGTCCGGATGAGATCCGGGATGGCGAACGCCTCTTCGCGCGGCAGGACGTTGACCCGCACGTCACGCTGGGACGCCAGCTCCGCGTTGACCTTGGCCTCGATCTCGCCCACCAGGTCGCCCGACATCGTCTCGAACTCGAAGTCCATGCGCCCGGTCCCGGGCTCCATGTTGCCGCCCGTGACCAGGGCGTCGTAGTCCCGCCACACGACGCCGCACAGGGCGTGGAGCGCCGTGTGGGTGCGCATCAGTGCATACCGGCGTGCCCACTCCAGGTCCACCTCCACGGCGTCGCCCGGCCGCGGCAGGTCGCCGTCCTCCGGGGCCTCCAGCTCGTGCACGATCTCGCCACCCACACGGCGTGCCGCCCGCACAGTCCACGTCCGCCCGTCCGCCGCCCGCAGGATCGCCCCGCGGTCCGACGGCTGCCCGCCGCCGCCCGGGTAGAACAGCGTCGTGTCGAGCACGACGAGGGGCTGCCCGTCCGCCGCCGATACGTCCAGGACGCGCGCCCCGAGAGAGCGCGCATACGCGTCCCGGTAGCAGACCTCGTCGACCCGTGGCGTCATCGTCCGGCCACCGGGATCACGCGGGTCAGCTCCCGACCTTGAGGGTTCCGACCATGTTCGGGTGCACCGTGCAGACGAACGCGTAGGTCCCTGCCGCCAGCGCCTGCACCTGGTAGTCCGCCTGGGCAGGCCCGTTGATGATCTCGCCCTTGAAGACCGACATGCCCATCGGGTCCTTGATCTCGACGTTGTGCGGGATGCCCGCATCGTTGTTGTCGAAACGGATGACGAATGCGGTGTCAGCAGGGGCGCTGACCTCGCTCTGCTCGAAGGCGATGTTCGACGCCGAGATCGCGACGGCATCGCCCGTGGGGGCCGTCTCGCCGCCGGGCACCGCGGTGGGCTCCGATGGGCCGTTGCTCGCAGCAACCGAACCGTCGCCGGAGGGCGCGGGCGTGACGGCGGGGGCCTCGGTGGGCGGCGCGTAGGTCCAGCCGGGCGCCTCGGACGCGGCGCAGGCGCCGGCGGTCAGGGCGATGGCGAGCAGGGCGATGGCGATCAGCGGGCGACGCATGGAGACCTCGGGTGCGGGCAGCGTGGAACCCGGAGAATCTACCGAATGCCGGGCGGATGCGCCGCCGATGGGCCCTCCCGGGCCGAAGCGGGCCGGATCACGCCCGGAACGCGCCGCCTCACCGGCCGCGCGGGGCTCCGGCGCCGTCCTCGAGACCCAGCCGGATCGACACCGCCGCCGCCTCCACCCGCCCGGACACGCCCAGCTTGGCCAGGATGTTGCCGACGTGGACGCCGACGGTCTTCTGGCTGATGAACAGCCGGTCACCGATCTCGCGGTTGGTGCGACCCTGCGCGATGAGCGCGAGGACCTCCTGCTCGCGCTTCGACAGCCCGAAGGTGTCGCCTCCCGCGGCGGGCCGGCGCGCGACGACCGTGGCGGGCGCCGGGGCGGTGGCGCCGGAGACCGGCCTCGGTGCCACGGCCGGCCCGGACGATGCGGGGGCGGGCTCGCCCAGGAGCGCATCCACCTCGGGCGGGAGCGTGATCAACGCCCGGCCAGCGAGGTCCCGCAGGCGGCGGAGCAGCGGACGCGCACGCAGGGTCATCGCGAGGTTCACCGCGGCCAGGAGCGGCTCGCGCGCGTCGGCACGCACAAGGCGGGCGTCCGTCCGATCCCGCGCGCCGCCGGGTCCGGGGATGGCCCCGCCCAGGATCGCTTCCGCCTGGTGCCAGCGGGCGCGCGCCTCACGATATGGATCACCAAGGTCGTGCACCCGCGCCGCGAGCTCCGCCCAGCGCGTCGGATCGTCCCGGCCCCTGAGTCGGGCGTGGAAGGCGGCGGCCGTCGCCAGGCTGGCCTCGGGTTCGCGTGCCGCTGCCCCTCCGTCCTTCGTGCGTCCCCGCGCGACGGCGGCCTCGGCATCGGCGAGGATGCGGTTCGCGCGCTCCCGCGAGGCGGCGACGTCCCCGATCCGGCGCCGCTCGAGGGCATCCGCGACGATCACCGACTCCACCTCCAGGGCCGTCGCAGCCATGCGTGCCACCAGCACCCAGTCCTCCGAGCCCCGTAGCCTTGCCCAGCCGCGCTCCGCGGCACGTCGGGCGTCTGCCAGGTCGCCGCTCCACATCGCGTAGGACGCGGTGGCCTGGTAGGCCGGCACGGCGAACTGCAGGTCGCCGCCGGTCTCCAGCTCGACGAGGATCCGGCCGAGCAGGCGCCCCGCCTCCTCGCCCGCCTCGGATTCGATCTCCACGATGACGAGGTTGAGGATCGCGTTGACGAATGGGATCCCAGCTGGGCTCCAGTCCAGCGCCCGCAGGCTCAGCTCCCGCGCCTCGGCCCAGCGCCCCACGTCCACGAGGATCCCGGCGACATTGCCGCCCATCAGGTTGCCGTAGACGGCGCCGAGATCGTCGGCGCGCGCCTCGGCCATGCCCCGGAACGCCTCCTCGATCGCCTCGGCCGGCCGGCCCAGCAGCTCCAGGACGACCGCCATGTTGGCACCGGCGCGCCACCACTCCTCCACCAGGCCAAGCGCCCGTGCCCGCCGCGCGGCGTCGCGGAGGAGCGGGACGGCGGCCTCGGGATCGTCCCCCCAGCCGCGGACCACCGCCAGCGTCGTCGTGGCGTGGATCGCCTCGGGCTCCGCCTCATCGCCGATCTCGGCCGCGATCTCCAGGGCATCGGTGGCCGCGCGCTCCGCGTCCCGGAACGCCCCCGCGATCATTCGCTCCTGGGCGAGCAGCGCCAGGATCCGGGCCCGTTCGATCGAGGCGCCGGGCGGGGCGGTGTCGGCGGCCCGTCGGAGCGCTGCCGTGGCCCCCGGGGCGTCGCCCGCGGCCAGGCGGTATCGGCCGAGACGTCCCTCCAGCACAGCGTGGGCCAGGCGGTCCCGTCGATCCCCGAGGGCAGCCAGGGCGCTCTCCGCGTAGGCGACCGCCCGGCCCGGGCGCTGCGACGCGTAGGCAGCCTCCGCTGCCAGCTGGGCGAGCTCGGCCACGGGTGAGACGTCCGGCTCGGCCCAGGCATCGCCGTCACCGCCCTCACCAGCGTCGGATGTGGGCGGGGCCGGGTGGCGGGTCGGGCCGGGCGCCGGTGCCGGCAGCTCCAGCGCCATCTCGAACGCGGCGAGGGCATCCTGAGGCGCCGCCATGACGGTTGCCCGGCGGCCCGCCTCGATCGCAGCTTCACGCGCCTCGGCGGTCTGGAACGCGGCCCGCCAGTGGACGGCGGCCACGACCGGCAGGTCTGCAAACGACCGGGCGAGCGCCGTGCGGTAGCGGGACAGGTGCGTCGGCAGGAGGTCCGCCACCACCGCGCGGGCAATCAGCTCGTGACGGATCCGGAGCCGGTCGCCGTCCTCGGCCGTGATGAAGCCATGCTCCAGTGCCTCCGCGAGCCCCGCGGCGAGGTCCGCGTCCAGGTGCGGCGAGCTCCTTCGCGGCCTGGTGGCAGAGCGTGGCGGCAGCATGCCGGACCGGCCCCCGTTCTCCGCTGCGAGCAGCTCCTCGTAGACCGCGGAGGCCCGGGCGAGACGCTCGCGGTCCATCGGCCGCTCGGCCGGTGCCAGCAGCCGCAGAACGCGACGGCACTCCGGGGAGCGACGCGTGAGGCGGGCGGCGACCAGGTCCGCGAGCGACCCCGTCAGCGAGGTATTGCGGAGCTCGTGGCGGGCGGCGACCAGCTCCTCCACCACGAGCGGCGACCCCGCGGAACGCTCCGCCATCAGGACCACGATGGAGGCAGACGGACGCTCCCCCTCGATTCCCTCGATGAGACCGGCGATCTCGCGACGGGCGAGCGGGGCCAGCTCCACCCGGACCGGCGGACGGAGGCCGTCCTCGATGATGGACAGGTTCTCGCGGAGCGGGTGCTCCCGGGCGAGGCGGTCGGGCTGGTAGGTGAGCACGAGGGCGATCCGCTCCTCGCGGGCGATCCGGGCGACGAACGTCGCGAACGCGCCGGTCGCGGCATCGGCGGCGTGGAGGTCCTCCAGCACCAGGACCAGCGGGCGCTCGGCGGCCACCCGGCCCAGCCAGCGGAGCAGACCTTCCAGGGCCCGTGGCTGACGGTGCTCCGGGTCCTCGAGCGCACTGGAACGGGGGGCCGGTACCTCGGCGGCCAGCGCTGTCATGCCCGGCAGGCCCGCGACGATCAGCCGTGCGTCCCGCCGCAGCAGGGCCCGCAGCTCCTCGGTCGGCCGCTGGGCGATGACGGGGGCCAGAGCCTCGAGGACGGCTGCCCAGGGCGGGTCGGCCGGTCCGTGCGAACGGCCGCGGAGGACCAGGGGAGCGGCGGGGCCTGCGGCAGCCCGCGCAAGCGCCTCGTCCACGAGCCGGGTGACACCCATCCCGGCGCCACCGGCGATCAGCACGCTGGTGGCGCCGCCCGACGCCGCGGCCGCCAAGGCCGCCCCGACCTGCGCGAGCTCGTGCTCACGTCCGATGAATCGGCGGCTGACGACTCTCCCCGGCATGTCCGCATTGTAGGCGGCTCACCCATTCCGCCCATGGATGCCCCGCCCCAAGCCCTCGGTTTCTGTCACGGGCGGTACGCTGCCCGCGTGAACGACCGCCGCCCGCCCCACCCGGCCAACGACCTCAACGAGCTGTCCGGCGAGGAGTGGCTGTACTTCACCAAGTCCGTCTGGACCACCGCGTACCCGTCCGAGCTGGGGCACGCTCGGCGCCGGGTTCACGGGGCGAACAAGCCGCCGCGGCTGATGGCACGCCTCATCGAGTTCTTCACCAAGAGCGGCGAGCTGGTCCTGGATCCGTTCGCCGGCGTGGGAGGCACGCTGCTCGGGGCGGCCATCGCGCGGGGCCCGCGCCGAGCCCTGGGAATCGAGCTGGACGAGCGTTGGGCGACCGTCTACGCGGAGACCGTCGCGGCCCTGGGGGCCGAGCGCGACGGAGCCGGCCCGCGCCTGGTGGACCTGGGTCAGAACGACCCCGGCGGCGAGCGAGGCTTCGATTCGTCCGGGCTCGAGATGCGGCGGGGCGATGCGCGCGTGGTCCTCCCCACGTTGGCTGCCGATTCGGTCGATCTCGTGGCAACGGACCCGCCGTACAACGTCCAGCTGCCAATGACGATGGCCGGTGGCCGGCTGGCCCAGGCGCACGCGAACCGGCGCACGGACTACGCGATGGTCTCGGAGCTGGCGGGTGATCTCGCCAACCTCCCGGACTACCCTGCCTTCCTCGATGCCATGGGCGGGGTGCTGGGCGAGGTGCGCCGCGTCCTGCGGCCCGGCCGGTACGCCGTGCTGATCGTCCGCGATGCCTACCAGGGGGGGCGATACCTGTTCACCGCCGCCGACCTCGCCGCCCGTGCGGATGCCGCCGGGCTGGTGCCCAAGGGCGACATCGCGTGGTACCAGGCCGGGACGCGGCTGCGGCCGTACGGGTATCCGCGCTCGTTCGTGCCGAACATCGCGCACCAGCACATCCTGGTGCTGCGGAAACCACCGGCGGTACGAAGCGCGGCGCGGCGGCCGAAGGCGGGCTGACCGGAACTGCGGGCGGTGCGGCTGCCGCTACGCGTCGCCGAACTGGTTGCGGCGTTCCGTGTAGGCGCGGATCACGTCCTCGAACCCGCCGGGGGCCGGGCCGTCGTCGCCCGATGTCCAGGTGTCCGCGCGCGGGTTCGACGAGTCGATCACCACGTCGCCCAGCGTCATCTTGTGCAGCCAGCCCTCGCTCCCGTCGGGGCAGAGGACGCGCCAGTAGGTGCCGCGCTTCTCCATCAGGACAACTTCGTCGCCTTCGTCGAGCACGCCGATCTCCACGCCGCGAACCTCGTCCGGAGCCGACAGCAGGCTGACCATGCGATACCGGATGAGCCGCCGTTCGAGCCCGGAGACGGCGGCGCCCGACTCGCCCTCGAACGTGAGATGGACCGTCGTGGGCACACTGCGCAGCGGGTCGGCCTTGCGGGCCTCGAGCAGCGAGGGTCGCCGCCAGCGCGGGACTTGCGCTTCGACATCAACGGGTCCGGGGATGACCGCGACGGCGGCCTGCACGGCGGAGGCTGCGGCGGCGGCACCAGCGATGGACATCGCGGGCACCAGCCCCGAGCTTGCGAGGAGATTGCTGCCCCTGGCGGCGGCGGCACCGAGGACCTCATCGGGTGCCGTGGGCTCCTGGTCGCGGCGTCGCTTCCCGAAGGTGAGGAACGCCATGGCCATCGCCACGCCGCCGGTGGTGACCAGGACCGTGGGCATGACGCGCGCGAGCGTCTCGACGAGGGACGTACCGTTTGAGCCGCCGAGCAGGGACGTCAGGGCACCGCCACCCGGGCCGGAGGTGCCGCCGCCGGGGCCTGAGGCGCCGTCGGGACCTGAGGAGATGCCGCCGGTGGTCCCGACGGGAACGACGACCGCAAGGCCGGGCTCATCGCTCGGTGACGGGCTGACCTGCTCGCCCGGCGCGTCGGAGCCGGACGCGGAGGGCGGGCCTGAGGCCGCGCCGGAGGTTCCCCCGCTCGATTCGGTGCCTGGAGCCGGCAAGCCGGTGGGTGACGCGGTCGGGGTCGGCGTGGCGGTCCGCGTGGGCGTGGCGGCGGCATGGGCGTCGCGGCAGCACGGGGGATCGGCGTAGGCGTCGCGGCAGCACGCGGGATCGGCGTGGGCGTGGGTCGGGCCGTCGGCCGCGGCGTGGGCGTCGCGGCAGGGCGCGGGGTCGGCGATGGCGTGGGTCGTGCGGTCGGGCGCGGCGTTGGCGCCGGCGTCGGGCGCGGCGTGGGCGCCGGCGTCGGGCGGGGCGTGGGCGCTGGCGTCGGGCGCGGCGTGGGCGCTGCCGTCGGGGTCGGCGTGGGCGTCGGCGTCGGGGGCGGCGTGGGCGTCGGCGTCGGGCGCGGCGTGGGCGTCGGCGTCGGGCGCGGCGTGGGAGTCGGAGCCGGGTTTATCGTGACCGCCGGACCTGCGACGGAAGCCGTGAACTTCTCCCGGTCGGCGGCCTCGAACACCGGGGTCCAGGTGCCGACCGGAAGTGCGCTCGACGCCTCATAGCGCACGCCCCTCTTCCAGTTCTCGGACGTTGTCCCGGGTTTCATGGGCAGGGTGGAACCCGCGACCACGACGCGCACGTAATCGGGCGCCGTTCCCTCCCGATTCTGGTACGTCACCGCGAAGGTGACGACGGTCCCAACCGTCGCGGTCCTGGGCGTCGCCACGGGAGCGAACAGGCTGATCGGACCGGTGATGGCCACGGCGGGCAGGACGGTGGTGGCCGCGAGGAGAAGCGACGCCAGGATGGCGCGCAGGGAGGCCCGGCCGGCAACGGCCGCGATCGTCGCGATGCGCCTCGAGATCGTGAGCACCTGGGCTTCCGCCTCCTCCACTCCCCGACAGCTGGCCGGGTACGGGATCTGTGACGGAGCATCGCGAGGCGAGAGGCGGCCCGCAATGGTACGTGGGTCCCGGTGGAGAGGGTTCTCCGGCCGCCGGGAGTCCCGGTCGTCATCTCGTGGTGCGCACTTGCACCAGTCGCTGTCAGGAGCAGTGGAGTTCGGGGTGGAGATGCGGACCCAAGCGCCCTCCTACGTAGCCCGAATTGGCCACGGCCTGCGTGCGCGCGAAGGCCCACGATGGCGAGATGCAGGTCATCGTTGCCTCCAACCCGGCTACCCGCGCCGATCGAGTGGCCCTCGTCCGCTCGGGTCTGGCCTCTGGGCTGCTCGTGGTCGCCGGTATCGCCCTCGCGTGGCTCTGCCTGGGCACCCCGCTGATCACCAGCCTCATCCCGACCGGGCGGCCGTCGATGATGGAGGCCGCCGCCGGGACCATCGCGTGGGGCTTGGCGATCCTGGTGCCGGCCGGGCTCGCCATTCTCGGGTTCGCATGGATCGCAGCGACGTTCGAAAGGGCGCGGAGCCTGCGACCGCGGACGATGGCTCCGCGGCTCGCCCGGGCCCTTGGGCCCGATCATCTCGCCGCCACGCACCTCGCCCTGCCCGGTGGCCGCCGGATCCACGAGTTGATCCTGGGCCCGTTCGGTCTCGTCGTTCTCGGGGACGTCCCGCCTCCGACCTTCAGCCGCCACGTCGGCTCCACCTGGGAGGTACGCGGGGATCGCGGGCGCTGGATCCCGATCGAGGCGCCGCTCGACCGAGCATCTCGCGATGCGGAACGCGTCCGCGGCTGGCTGGCCACCGAGGACCGGGACTTCCTGGTCCGGGTCTATGCGGTCATCGTGACCGACGACACCCGGGTGGAACGGACGCCGAGCTGCGCCGTCGTGGCGCCGAATGACCTTGCCGCCTGGCTGGAGGCCCTCCCCGTGCAGCGCGGGCTCACGCCGGACCGCCGTGACCACCTCGTGGAGCTGGTCCGGTCTGTCGCCATCTCGCGCTGATGTCGCACCCGCCCCCGACGGCTGAAGGCGGGTTGGCGCGGACGGGGTGGTAGGGGAGCCAGGACTCGAACCTGGAACCGGCGGGATATAAGCCCGCTGCTCTAACCGATTGAGCTACTCCCCCGTGAACTCGGTGATTGCCCGGGCGCGGGCAGGCGGCAGGCTCAGCCGCCAGGCGCGGTTCCGCCGCCGTCCTTGGGGCGACCCAGGGGAACCCTGATCCTGAACGGTCGCCCGCGCAACATCAACGGCCCCTTCCGCGGGGCCGGCACGGGTTCGGAGGCTGCGGCACCCTCGTATGGACGCCCGGTGAGCTGGACCACGAGGTCGCGCTCCTCGCCGGTGAGCTCTGCCTCGATTGGGAAATCGTCCCGGTCGAATGGCCGCTCGACCGGCTTCGCGGGCACCACTGACGGGCGCGCATAGGCTGGGGCTCCGAAGAGCTTTGGCAGGGCCGAGTGTCCGAGATCTTCGTTCCCCATGGAGGTCCTCGAGCGCCAGGGGCTTCGGTCGGGCGACCGTGACGATGATAGCGGCGCTCCCGCCTTGTGTGCCTGTCCTTGTCGTACTGCGATCCATCGCAGGCTCAGAGGGCGAACGCTACGCGAGGAGCGGCTTGACGATCTCGTGGAGGACCACGAGGACGAGGTACGCGATCGGCACCGCCGCAAACAGGCCGAGCGCAAGGCTCCAGGGCGTCCGCGTTGCACGCACGGTTCCGGTGCCGGCTGGCAACGGCACGACCAGCCAGGTCAGGATCGCACCGACGACGGTCACGATCGCGACGTATGCGGCCAGGAACCCGATCCGCAGGTCTCCGCCGGGAAGGTCGGCGCCCTGATCCAGCGCCATGTCGTAGACGAGGAACCCAACGCCCAGCACGAGCGCGACGCTCAGGCTGCTGGCCACGGCCCTGACGACGGGCCGGGGCGCGCGTCGGAACTGACGCCACCGGACCTCGAAGAACCCCCGCCTTCGGGCTTCGGCCGGCGGCCTCCGGTCAGCGGAGGGGGCCGTCATCGCTGCCCAGGACCTCCAGGATGCGCCGGGGCGGGATGGAGTCCGGCGTGTGGCGCGCGAGCAGCTCCACCGTCTCGGCGAACCGGTCGAGCTCCGCCTCGGTGTTCCAGAAGCCAACCGAGATCCGCAGGGCATCGATGGGAGGCAGGTCCCGGATGATCGCGAACGCGCGCGAGCCCAGCTCGGGCAGCGCTGCGGCGGCCGTCCAGCCATCGATGCGGAACGTGACCAGCGTGCCGAGCGCGGATCGGGGGGACACCATCCGAACCCCGGGGATCGCGACCAGCCGCTCGTACGCGGCGACCGCGAGGCGGGCGGCCCGCTCCTGGGCCCACGGCAGGCCGACGTACATGGACAGCCAGCCGAGGCTGCGTGCGAAGCCGGTCACGGACGGGCGGTGGAAGCCCGTGGCCTCGAACCGGCGGGCACCTGGACGGAGCGTTGCGGTCGCCGTGGCCGCATAGGACAGGTACCCGGCCGTGGCCGGAGTCAGGGCGTCCGCGAGCCCGCGCCGGACCCAGAGCGCACCCATGCCCTCGGGCCCCAGGAGCCACTTCTGGCCCGGGATGGCGTAGGCGTCCACGTCCAGGTCCTCGAGCACGACCGGGATGGCGCCGGCGGACTGTGCGCCGTCGATGACCGTGACGGTACCCGCGGCGCGGGCGAGAGCGCCGATCCGGGCGAGGGGCAGCACGGCACCGGTGGTCCACAGCACGTGGCTGACGACGAGGGCACGGGCCGGCCGCTCGAGGGCGCGGGCGAACCCGGCCACGACGGCGTCGGCATCGCCGCCGTTCCCGACGTCCACCACCTCGATCTCGATGCCGAGGCGGTCCCGAAGAGCCCACATGGGCCCGAGGCCGCCCGGGTGCTCGTGGTTGGAGGTGACGACGCGATCGCCGGCCGCCCACGGGAGGGCCGAGATCGCCAGGTTCATGCCATCCGTGGTGGAGTGCGTGAGCGCGATGTCCGACGGATCCGCGACCAGCGCGGCTGCCACCCCGAAGCGCGCCTCATCCATCCGCTCGAGCGCCTCCGGCCACAGGTCCGGGTGGGCGCGGCCGATGGCCAGCTCCCGGGCGGACTGCTCGTCCATGGCCCTCTGGGTCTCGGCCGGCATCGGGCCACAGGTGCCTGCGTTGAGATAGAGACCGGCACCGGTGGCGGGCAGGAGTGCGCGGACGGCCGCGACCTTCTCGGGTTCGGGCATGAAGGGTGACAGCACGCCCGTATCATATGGGCGGTACCGTTCGCACCTATCCCGCGCCCTGGAGGCCCCGTGGCCGGTTTCGCACGACCCGAGTTCCTCGCGACCCCGGACTGGCTGGTCGAGAACCTCGACCGCCCGGATCTCCGGCTCATCGACCTGCGGTGGCGGCCGGATTCGTCGGCCGCGGGCGTCTACGCGGTCGGCCACATTCCGGGTGCGGTCCACATGGACTGGCGCACGGCCGTCACCGGCGCCGTCGAGGGCTCGGACGCGCTGCTCCTCGCCCCGCCGGACCGGGTGGCCGAGGTGATGTCGCGCGCGGGCGTGGGTGACGGCACCTCGGTCGTGCTCTACGACGACACCCTCTCGTACTTCGCTGCCCGCGTCTGGTGGAGCCTGCGCGCCTATGGCTACGAGTCGGCGCGAATCCTGGAGGGCGGCTATCCCGGCTGGCAGGACGGCGGCCAACCGGTGGCCAGCGGGGAGGTCCAGGTAGCGCCCCGGACCTTCACGCCCCGGGCGCAGGTCCGGCAGCGACTCACCACTGCGGACGTGCGCGGCCTCCTCGGCGCGCCCGACGTGCTGCTCGTGGACGCGCGAGGCCCGGCGGAGTTCAACGGGTTCGAGGGCAACGTGCGACGGCTGGGCCACATCCCGGGCGCCGTCAACGTTCCCGTCGCGGCGATGCACCTCCCCGGCACCCAGCGGCTCCGAGACCCCAACGACCTCCGGGCGCTGCTGGTCAAGGCGAACATCACCCGTGGCCGGCGCCTGGTCTGCTACGACGGGTCGGGGGTTTCCTCGGCGAAGCTCGCCTTCGTGCTCACGCTGCTGGGCCACGAGGATGTTGCGCTGTATGACGGCGGGTGGGCCGAGTGGGGCGACCGCCTGGACCTGCCCGTCGATCGATAGGGGCCCGGGACCGTCCCTGCGCTACCCCTCGGTGGCCGGGCCGCCGAGCCCGGCCCACGGGTCCACCGCCGTGTACTGCGCCAGGATCTGCGTCCGCCGGTGGTTGACCGCGAGCAGCAGCGCCTGCTGGCGGGCCTCCCCGAGCGGGTCCGACCAGTAGGTCGCGTCCGTGATCGGGAGGAAGCGCCCGGTCAGCTCCATCAGGGCCTGGCGCAGGTCCCCGCCGGTCGGCAACAGGTGGATGGTGCCCAGCACCTTGAACGGAGGGACCGAGAGGATCGCCAGCTCCTGCGTCTTGGGCGTCCGCAGCTCCGGTGCGGGTCGGGCCGGCTCGTTGACCACTGCGAACAGGACCGCGTCGAGGTTGACCTGGGCATATGCGGCGCGGATCGGCTCGCCGCGTGTCCCCAGCTCCTCCACGAGCACATCCTCGAGGACCAGGAACGGCTCGTCCGACAGGTTAAGGATGTCGGTGATCCTTTGCTGGCGCGTACGGACCGTGCCGTGGGTGATGAGTGCGTCCGTGTACAGCGTGACCTCAACCCGGGCCAACTCGCTGATGCCTGCGAACATGTGGTTCTCCCTGCGCGCGTCCCCCGGCCCCCGTCGCTTGGGTGCGTCCCACAGGATACGACCTGCCGGCGACCCTGCATCAGGACCCGGACCATCGTCGGGCCCGCCATCACTACTTCCTGGCGCCGGCGGTCACCAGGTGCTCGGCGCCATGCTGGAGGCCCTCGTAGAGCCGGTGGACCGTGGCCAGCGTGTCCGCCTCCTCCCGGGTCTTGTCGGGGCGGAGGCGCACGATCCGCGGGAACCGCAGCGCAAAGCCGGACCGGTGCCGGGTGGAGCGCATGATCACGTCGAACGCGATCTCCACCACCACCGCCGGCTCCACCACGCGGTACCTCCCGTGGGTACTGACCGTGTGGGCCTCGAACCAGCGGGTCATCTCCGCGATCTCGGCGTCCGTCAGCCCGCTGTATGCCTTGCCGATGGTGACCAGGGCGCCCGTCTCGTCATCGCGGACGGCGAACGTGTAGTCCGACAGGACGCCGTGGCGCTTGCCGTGGCCCGCCTCCACCCCGACCACCACGCAGTCCAGCGTCGCCAGTGCCTTCTTCATCTTGAGCCAGCCGAGGCCCCGCCGCCCCGGGGCGTAGCTGCTGGTTGGATCCTTGACCATCAGCCCCTCGTTGCGGCGCGAGCGTGCCTCGACGAACGCTGCCTCCAGGGCCTCGACCGAATCGGCGGTGGTGAGGTGGCTGAGCGCGAACCGGCCGCCGTCCGCGGCGAGCGGCAGGGAAAGGGCCTCCAGGGTCCGGCGTCGCGCCTCCAGCGGAACGTCGAGCAACGGGCGCACCTCGCCGTCACCGTCCGTGTCCAGGCCCAGTACGTCCCAGGCCACGAAGATCACCGGGACCTCCGCCCGGATCTCCGCCGAGGGTGCCTTCCGGCCAAGGCGTGCCTGCAGCTGGAGGAACGGCAGCACGACTCCATCCCGCCAGGCGAGCAGCTCGCCGTCAAGGATGCCGGACCACGGCAGCTCCCGGGCGCCCTCGACCACCTCCGGGAACTGGCCGCCGATGTCGTGGAGATCCCGCGAGTAGATCCGGGCCTCCCCCCCGCCTCGATGCAGCTGGGCACGGATGCCGTCGTACTTGTCCTCCACCCAGACCACGGGTCCCAGGCGGGCCATGATCTCAGCGGCGTCCTCCGCGGGCGAGGCGAGCATGAACGTGAGCGGGCGGAAGACCGTCAGTGACGCCTCGCCGAGGCGGTCCTCGAGGGCCAGCACGGCCGTCCGGCCCACGTCGCCGGTGAGCATCCCGGCCCGCTTGACCTCCGCCAATGGCCGATCGAACGCCTCCGCGATCGCGGCCTCCAGCAGCCCCTCGCGCAGCCCGATCCGGAGCTCCCCGCCCAGCACCTTGACGATCCCGCCTGCCGTTCGGGGCGCAGAGCGGGCCAGCAGCTCCTCCAGGATCGCCAACTTGGCGGCCGCGCCCGACGCCGCCCCGATCGCGTCGAACGCTGCCCGTACCTCGGCGAGGCTGGGATCCGCCGCGGGATCCGGGTTGTGCCCGGCCGCCTCGAGCACCTCCGTGACCGCGGTGGCGAGGTCCGACGAACGATCGTAGGCGGACCGCAGGGCATCGCCGTCGGCGCGGGCCACCCGCAGGACCGCTCCCGCAAGCCCGGACCAGCCCACCCCGAGCGAGCGCCGATCGGCCCCGGGGAACGGGCGTCCGGTCAGGAACACCGCGGCGACCGGCAGCTCGGCGGGTGTCAGGTCCGCCAGGTAGGCAGCCAGGACCGCGACCTTGCCGGACGTCTTCGTCGTGGCGGCAACTCGGTCGGCCGTATCGCTCCAGCGGCGCATGAGGGCGATGGTATAGGGTTCCCGGGATGCTCCATCGGCGCTGGTTCCCGGATCACCTCGACGGCGAGCTGGTAGTGCTCCGCCGGCACACGCGAGAGAACCTGCGCGACTTCCTCCGCTGGTACCAGGATCCCGAGGTCGCACGGCTGACGCGGTACCAGGACGGCCCGATGCGGCCCGATGAGATCGAGCGGTTCTTTGCGATGCGCGCGCTCGGGCCAGAGTCGCTGGCCATGGGGATCCACGTCCGCGCCAACAACCGCCTCATCGGCTCGTGCGCCTTCTCGCAGGTCGACGGCGACAACGGGTCCACGCTGTTCCACATCACCGTCGGTGAGCACGACGCCTGGGGGCACGGGTACGGCAGCGAGGCGACGCGACTGATGGTGGACCACGCATTCGGGTCGCTGGGCCTGCACCGCGTTGCGCTGACGGTGTTCGCGTTCAACGAGCGCGCCATCCGGGCCTACCAGCGGGTGGGGTTCGTGACGGAGGGCAGGGCCCGGGAGGCGATCTGGCGCGACGGCCGCTGGTGGGACGAGCTGCACATGAGCGTGCTGGAAACGGACTGGCGGGCGTCGCGCTGGCAGGCGCGGGCGGTGGCGGACGGGCGCGTCGGGGGCGGGACGGCTGCAGACGAGGGGTCGGCACCGATCCGGCGGGCGCGCAGCTGACGATGGCGACGGAGGGCAAGGCGGCGGAGGGGGCACGAGCGGCGTTCCGGGAGCAGGCCGCCGCAACGGGTCACGCCGTGGACAACGCGCGTGCGGCGGTGGCGGGCCTCGAGGCGGCTTTCGACGCTGGGACGCTGCCGAGAACGCCCATCCTCGGAGCGATGCTCGCTGACCTGGCGGTGGTCCTGGACGCCGGCGAGGACGACAAGCTCGGAGGCAAGAGCGCGGAGGCAGCGCGGTTCATCCTCCGTGCGATATCGCGTGAGCTGGACAACGCCTGAGTAGCCGTCCGATTCCGGATCCCTAGCCCAGCTCCAGCCAGCCCAGGAGATCCTCGGCTTCGTGCCAGCGCACAGGGCTGTCGTGAGTCAGGCGACGCCTCTCGTGGTCCACGAACCGGGCGAGGTCCGGGAACGTCTCTCGGAGCAGCCCGCGCGGATGGAGGCGCGCCGCGGCGTGGGCCAGGAATGCCCCGTACAGCGCTTCGGGATCGGTGGCCGCAATCCGGGACTCTGCCCCGTCCTGGAAGTCGATGGGCACCATGATCCGCGCGAAGAACGACCCGATCTCGTCGGCCAGCGGATCCACGCCCTGGGAATGGCCGGCCCAGCGGACGAGGGGTGCGCGGGAGGTGAACGCCAGCAGCGTCTCGCGCTCGTCACGCGCCTCCGCGAGGAGCGTGCCGCCGAAGCCCAGGAACTGGTTGGACTCAGGGATCCGGTCGGTGACCTCGATCCGGCCCCAGGCGAAGGGCCGCGCCAGCGGCAGCGGTGTCTCGCGGTCGATCAACGCCCCACGGCCACGACCGTCGCGGGCCTCCCAGAAGGTGACGTCCTCGGGGTCGAAGTGCTCCAGGGTTGGCTGGTCCCGGAGGGCCACCAGCAGGCGCGGGCCGGGTGTCGTCCCGAGAAGGAGCCCGTCGCGAAGCACGAACCCGAGGTGCGCCAGCTCGCCGGCGGCATCGGCCAGCCAGTCGCCGCCCCAGTCCAGGGCACCGGGCCACGGACGCGGGGCGCGCGCCATCACGCATCGACCTCCAGGGCTCCGTCGACCTCCGGGACCCCGTCGACCCCCGGGACACCCGTCGGGACCCCGTCAGAGGCGACCACGGCGCGGCGTCGCCGGCCGCCAAGGACCAGCGCCACGGCACCACCGGCGGACGTGATCAGCAACGTGGTCACGTGCATGAGCACCGCGAACGCGAGGGCTGACTCCCGCGGGATCCCGACGGAGGCCGCGATCGTCACCGCCGCCAGCTCGTACGTGCCGACGTAGCCCGGCGCCGCGGGGATGGCGGTCGCGAGGGCGGTGCCTGCCGCCAGGAGCGCCGCCTGGCCGATCGTCGGCTCGATCCCCACCGCCTGCGCCGCGGCCGCGAACGCAAGCACCGTGAACGACCAGGCCATGACGCTCAGGACGACGGCCGCAACCATCGTTCGCAGGTGGCCGGCGATGGAGAGGCCAGCGCGCAGACGCACGAGCATGCCGTGGATCCGTGGCCGCCGTGCGATGACCGCCGTGACGCGCTCCGCGCCGGGCAGCCGGTGGGCAAGGATCCCAACCGCGATCGCCACGACCAGCAGGCCGGTCACGGCGACCCCCACCAGAACCGCCGAGGCCACCACCCCGCGAACGGACAGGACGAGGATGGCGACCGCCGCGATCACCACCACGACAAGCGTGTCCACGACGCGCTCCACGACGATTGTCCCGAGGACCATGGAGCCGCTGAGCCCAGTCCTGCTCCCGAGGTCATGGCTGCGGACGATCTCGCCCAGGCGTGCCGGGAGGATGTTGTTTGCGAGGTACCCCACCAGGAGAGAGCCTGTGGCGTCCCGCAAGGGCACGTCCGCGACCGGCCGCAGCAGCACGCGCCAGCGGATCGCACGGAGGAGGATGTCGGCACAGAGGAAGACGATCAGGAGCGCGATCCAGCGGGGGTCGGCGCCCTTGAGCGCCTCCAGGGCGGCGCCAAGGTCCACGGACCGGAAGACCAGCGCCAGCGCGACGACCGAGACCGAGATTCCCAGCGTCGCCCGCCCGATACCCCCGCGGAGGCGCACGTCAGGTCTGGGCTTGGTCGCGCGTGGACGGGCGTGCCCGCAGCTTGCGCGACCGGCGGATCCCGCTCCGGTGCAGGAGGTACCGGCCCACGACCCGAAGAGTGGACAGGCCGTAGACGACGCTCCGCCGGAACCCGACCGAGCTGGCCTCCTGGAAGTACCGCGTGGGCACGGCGATCTCGCCCACGGGCAGCCCGCGTGCCGCCACGACCTGGGCGATCAACTCCTGGTCGAACACGAAATCGTCCGAGTTCAGGCGGTACGGGATCGTCTCCAGGAGGCGCCGGCTGTAGGCGCGGAGGCCCGTGTGGTACTCGGAGAGGTGGAGGCCGAAGGCGGCGTTCTCCAGGCCGGTCAGGAAGCGGTTGGAGATGAACTTCCACCTGGGCATGCCGCCCGCCAGCGGATCGCCCAGGAAGCGGCTGCCCAGCATCAGGTCCCGCTCGCCGGCGAGGATGGGAGCGACCAGCGCCGGGATGCGCGTGGCGTCGTACTGGTAGTCCGGGTGGAGCATGACCACCACGTCGGCGCCCCACTCGAGCGCCCGGTCGTAGCAGGTCTTCTGGTTGCCGCCGTAGCCCAGGTTCTGGCGGTGGACGATCACCTCCAGGCCCAGCCTCTTCGCAATCTCCACGGTCTCGTCCTTCGAGACGTCGTCCACGAGGATCACGTGGTCGACCAGGTCGTGCGGGATGTCCGCGTACGTGCGCTCGAGGGTCCTGGCCGCGTTGTACGCGGGCATGACGATGACGACGCGGGGTTCCGGGATGGGCATGACGAAGACAAGGTACGCGGGTCTGGGCCCGCGTGCAGCCCGGGGCGATTCGGGCCATGCTGTCGGCCGCGCCACGTCCCGCGCAGGAGATGCCGATGATCGAACGCCTCTTCGGGGGTCGCCCCGGCGATCCCGCCCTGGCCGGCCGCGTCCCGCCCGGCCAGCACCTCACCGAGAAGTTCCCGGTCCTCCACTACGGCAGCGTGCCGAAGGTGGACCTGGCGACGTGGGACTTCCGGGTCTGGGGCGAGGTCGATAGCCCGTTCCGGCTGACCTGGGCGGAGTTCCGCGCGCTGCCACGGACGGCCCTCACCACGGACATCCACTGCGTCACCCGCTGGTCCAAGCTGGACACGCACTGGGAGGGCGTTGCCATCCGGGCGATCCTGGAGATGGCCCACGTCAGGCCCGCGGCCGCGTTCGTCGTCGGACACGCCGAGCAGGGCTACACCGCCAACCTGCCGCTATCCGTGCTCGATGACGATGACGTGATGCTGGCGGACACGTACGACGGCGCCCCGCTGGAGCCCGACCACGGCTACCCGCTCCGGCTCATCGTCCCCAAGAAGTACTTCTGGAAGGGGCCGAAGTGGATCCGCGGCCTGGAGTTCCTGGACCGCGACGCGCCGGGCTTCTGGGAGCGCTACGGCTACCACAACGACGCGGATCCGTGGCGCGAGGAGCGCTTCTCAGGGTAGGAGGTAGATCCGCGCATGACGTCAGGCGTCGTCGTCAGCGACATGGACGGCACCCTCACTACGGCCGAGGCGTGGCGCGGGGTTCTCGCCTGGGTCCGCGACAATCACCCCTCCGCCGCCGCGCGGCGATTCGTCACCGTGCGGATCCCCTTCGTGGTACTGGTGAAGGCGGGGCTCTACGACAAGGAGACGTTCCGAGCGCGCTGGATCGCGGAGGAGGCAGGCCTGCTGCGTGGCCTCCCGAAGGAACGGCTGACGGCGATGGGCGAGTGGGTCGTGGCGTCGTACCTCTGGCCGACGAGACGAGAGGCGGCCATCGAGGAGGTCCGGGCGGCCATCGAAGCGGCACGCCGCGCCGACCCCGGCGCCCGTCTGCTCCTGGCCACCGGTGCCTACCAGGAGGTCGGCGACGCCTTTGCGAGGAGGATCGGGGCTGATGCCGCGCTCGGCACGCCGCTCGAGCTGCGCGACGGGCTGGCGACCGGCGCCATCTCCGCACCCACGCAGAGCGGCGATGCCAAGGCGACCGCGGTCCGCGCGCTGGCCTCCGGGGGCGAGATCCTCGCCGCGTTCGGGGATACGGCCGCCGATGTCCCCCTGTTGCGGATGGCCACGCGGGCCGTGGCGGTCGCCCCGGATGCCGCTTTGCGGCGCGAGGCCGTCGCCCGCGGCTGGGAGATCCTCAAGGCGTAGGTCCAGCACGGCCCTCCCGCGCCCGGCAGGGCGCGGCCGTTGCGCTTCACAGGGACGCTCCTTGGCGGTGACGTCGACGAGGCGTTCCGCGCCGGGATCGAGGCGCTCATCCGGGGCCTGGTGGCCTGACGACGGGAGCCTCGGTACGTGAAGGTCAGGGGAGGCTGCCAGGCCTGGGCGCCTGCGCGAGATTGCCGCGCGATGGACCGGGAACACCCTCCCGGGTCATCTGTCATAGGCTTCGCGGTCCTGCGACCGCCTTCGTCCAGCGCGCGCCGCTCGCTACCACCAAGAGGCGCCCCATGACTGCGATCACCCCGTTCCTCTGGTTCGACGACAACCTCGAGGAAGCACTCGCCTTCTACGCCACCGTCTTCGACGACATGATGGTGATGGACCTGGCCAGGACCGGCCCTGCGGCCACGGACCCCCTGTTCTCGGCGCGGTTCCGGATCCACGGGCAGGACCTTCTCGCCATCAACGGTGGGCCCGTCTTCACCTTTACCGAGGCAATCTCGATGTTCGTGAGCGTGGACGGCCAGGCCGAGGTCGATCGCCTCTGGGACGGGCTCACCGACGGGGGCGAACCGAGCCAGTGCGGCTGGCTGAAGGATCGGTTCGGCCTCTCGTGGCAGATCGTCCCCACCCGGCTCATGGAGTTGCTCGCGGACCCGGACCCCGGTCGGGCGACGCGCGCGAGGAACGCCATGCTCGCGATGTCGCGGATCGAGATCGCAGGGCTGGAGGCCGCGGCCGACGCCGCCTGAGCCGCCGGATCAGGGCCCGACGGGCCGCGACAGGGCCAGGAGCATAGCCGGCAGCACAGCCCTGGCCATCGCGTCGGGGTCGGCGTCGCCGCCCGTGAGCAGCGCCCGCCGCACGCTGCGCTCCACGACCGCGACCGAGGCGTCGACCACGTCCACCGCGTCGACGGTGAGCTCCAGTCCGTTCCGCGCCATGGCAGCCTCGAGGAAGGCGGCGATCCGTTCGCGGAACCGGTCATTTGCCTCGAGGAACGAACGGGCCAGCTCTGGCCGTCGGACTGCGTGGATCTCGAGCTCCGTCTGCACCAGCGACAGCTGGCGGTCCACCGGCACGGAGCGGAGGATCCGGTCGACGATCGACGCAATCGCGGTTGCGAGGTCCGGCGCCGCCGCCAGCTCCTGGTCGACGAGCGCGAGGCTCGCATCCAGGTGCTCCAGCAGCCGTGCGTGCTCGCGCGCGACCAGCGCCTCGAGCACGTCCTCCTTGTCCGAGAAGTTGGAGTAGAACGCGCCGCGCGTGAACCCCGCCCGCTCGCAGATGTCCTCCACGGTTCCACCGATCACGCCGCGCTCCGCGAACACCTCCCGGGCTGCGTCCAGGACGCGCTGGCGGGTGGCCTCGCGGCGCGCGGACCGCCCCCCGGCCACGAGCTCCTCGGGCTCTCCCGCAGGGTCGGGCTCCGTCGCGGGTTCTGGCGCCGGCCCGGGATCGAGGTTCGTCTGGCTTGGCGGCGAGGGCTCCCCCTCGGCAGAGGCTCCCCCACGGGCAGAGGCTCCCCCTCGGGCCGAAGGTCGCGCGCGGGCGTGCCCGGCACCATCCAGGCCGCCCAGTCTGCCGGTCGCTCGCGCACCATGCCCGCCTCCTCGTGCGGTTCGATACAGCTGTGTATGCGATACATTGACGTATCCGATGCCCTCTCGTATCCTAACCGGCGCAGCGTCCCCCCGCAACCACCTTCTGAAAGCTCCACGTACGCCGGGCCCGGGCCGCGCGCTCGTCCCGGGGAGGCCACCGATGTTCGAGCGCCTGGGCTCCTGGACCTACCGCTTCCGCTTCCTGATTGTCCTCGCGTGGATCGTCGGGGCCGTCG
This sequence comes from uncultured Chloroflexia bacterium, assembly GCA_963770795.1. Classification (GTDB taxonomy): domain Bacteria; phylum Chloroflexota; class Limnocylindria; order Limnocylindrales; family CSP1-4; genus CAIXZV01. Next base: position 53,798 of record CAVYQR010000003.1, on the reverse strand, counting down.
CGTGCGCGCGCTTCGCGCCGTCGCTCGCGGGCTCGGGGTCCACGGACCAGGCCTCGTTCCTGCCCCCCGGATCGCCCTCGGTCCTGGCGCGTGATGCCCTCGAGCGCGCCTTCCCCGGCAGCAGCGCCAACTCCTCGGCCTCGATCACGTTCGACCGGGCCGCCGGGCCTGACCGACGCGGACCGCGCCTACCTGGCCGAGTTCGCCGCCTGGACCATGAGCGGCGACGCGCCGCCCGAGCTCCGCGACGCCGTGACCAGCACCGAGAGCGCCGAAACCCGGCCGGAGCTGGAGGCCATGCTCCGGAGCGAGGACGACCAGTTCGAGATCCTGATCGTCAATCTGAACGTGGCAAATGCCGGCGACGAGGCCGCGCTGGTCGTGAACCAGCTGCGCGATCACCTCGTCAAGACGACGCCGGCCGGCCTCGAGACGCACGTCACGGGCGCGGCAGCGATCAGCAGCGACTACCTCGATGCGGTCAAGGCCGGGACCGACAGCACGACGATGGTCACGGTGCTGCTGGTCCTCGTCATCCTGCTGTTGATCTACCGCGCGCCCCTGGCGGCCCTGGTGCCGCTCGTCACGATCGGCAGCGCATTCATGGTCTCCCGCGGCACCCTCGGGATCCTGGCGGCGGCGGGCTGGCAGGTGTCCTCGCTGCTGGACACGTTCCTCGTCGTGATGGTCTTCGGCGTCGGGACCGACTACGCGATCTTCCTGATCTCGCGCTACCGCGAGGAGGTTGCGGGTGGCGGCGACTGGCACGACGCGGCGCGGGTCACGGTCAAGCGCATCGGCGCCGTCATCACCGCCAGCGCGGCCACTGTCATCGTCGGCATGGCCGCGATGGCCTTCGGCGAGTTCGAGATGATCTCCTCGACCGGTCCGGCCATCGCCGTGGCGATCTTCGTGACCCTGGTCGCCGGCCTGACCCTGGCCCCCGCGCTCCTCTCGATCTTCGGCCACTACCTGTTCTGGCCGCTGCACGCACGGCCGCGCCCCGAAGGCGAGCCCGACGGGTTCTTCGCCCGGCTTGCGGCCGCGGTGTCGCGCCGGCCCGGCCTCGTCACCGTCGTCCTGCTCATCGCGCTCCTGGTCCCGGCGACCTACCTGCCCCAGGTGCAGACGAACTTCGACGTCCTGAGCGAGCTGCCCGCGGACTCCGATTCGAGGGCCGGCTACGACGCCATGGCCCATCACCTGGGCGAGGACATGCTCGTCCAGTCGGCAGGCCTGGTCGACGCGGGTCCGGGCGGCGACATGCTCAGCCCTGCCTCGCTCGCGCACCTGCGCGATCTCATGGCCAACCTCACGGCCACGCCTGGTGTCGCCACCGCGACGAGCCTCGTGACACCCGGCGGTGACGGCGTCGTGCCTGACGGGTTCCAGCCCTCCAAACAGCTGGCGACGATCGGCGACGAGATGGCCGGCGACGACGGCACGACCGACACCGATTCGGCGTCCCTCCTGGATCCCGAGGTGTCCGACGGGCTCGACACGGCCCTGGCGTACGTCAACGGCCTCGCGCTCGCCTATCCGGACGTGGCCGGGGGCACCGAGCTGCGAGCCGTCACCGTCGGCATCGGGGACGCGCAGGACATCATCACGCGCGTCGAGAAGCAGAGCGTCCTCTCGACCCAGCTGCGGACGCTTGCGTCCTCCATCACGTCGCCCACGGCGGCGGCCGGCTCCGATACCGGCTCGGACGAATCGTCGACGCTGATGGGCGACTATCTCGACGAGCTCGCCGCGGCCTACCCCGAGGTCCGGCCGCTCCCCGCCTACAAGGACGCGACGAAGGCGGCCGCGAGCCTGGAGAAGGGGGCCTCCCTCACGGCCGCCCTCGACCTCGCCGCGGCGTTCGAGGACCTGGCCGTCCACTTCGACGATCGGCCCGACGCGACCCTGTCACCGACAAGCCTGGCCAACACGGCCGGCGCGCTGGAGCTCAAGCGGGAGGCCGAGGCGGTCTTCGGCGCGCTGCCGGACCAGTTCACGGCGCTGGGAGCGGTCTTCGCGACGCGCCCCGACGACCTGTACATCCCCACCACGTTCACGGGCGAGGACGGGAAGAAGATCCAGGACGCGATCGACGCCTTCGTCTCGAAGGATCGCACCGCGTCGCGCTTCTACGTCACGAACTCCAACGATCCGTACTCCGGCGGAGCATTTGCCATCGTCCGGGCCGCCCAGGCCGTCATCGCGTCGGATTCCGCCACGTTCGGGCCCGGTGCGTCCGGCCACCTCGGCGGTCCCACCGCCCAGTTCGCCGATGTCGAGACCGTCCTCGGCCAGGACTTCCAGCGCGTCGCCCTGATCACGGTCCTGGGCATCTTCATGGTCCTGGTCGTGCTGCTGCGTGCGGTTGTCGCGCCGCTGTACCTCGTGGGGACCGTGCTGATCTCGTACGGGTCCGCCGTTGGCCTGTCGGCCTGGTTCTTCCAGGAGATCCTCGGCCAGCCCGGCGTGTCCTTCTACCTGCCGCTGATGGTGTTCGTGCTGCTGGTGGCGCTGGGCTCGGACTACAACATCTTCCTCATGAGCCGGGTCCGCGAGGAGAGCGAGAACCGCCCGATCAAGGACGGGATCCGCATCGCGTCCGGCCACACGGGGGCCGTGATCACGTCGGCGGGGCTGATCCTGGCCGGGACCTTCGGGTCCATGGCCACGGCGCCGCTGATGGTGCTCTTCCAGGTGGGGGTCGCGGTGGCCGTCGGGGTGCTGATCGACACGTTCCTGGTCCGCTCGATCCTCGTGCCCGCCATCACCACCCTCTTCGGCGAATCGGGCCTGGTGGCCATCGGGTTCTGCGTTCGCCGGGATGTGGGGCCGCGGGCCTCTGGTCCGGGCGCCGCTCGGCGCGGACGGGGTCGCCACGGCCGGGGTTGCGATGACCGCGGCCTCGGCCGAGGTCGGAGGCAGCGCGCCGCGTGCAAGCCGGGGCCGGCTCGCGATCGGGCTCGCCCTCGTCATCCTCGTGCCGCTGGCGTTCGCCGGCCTGCTCACGTGGTCGCTGGGCAGCGCGGACAGACAACGTCGGATCGCTGCGGGCGGCCGTGGTGGACCTGGACGAAGGTGGGACGGTGACGGCAGCCGACGGCACGGCCGTCGACCTGTCGCTGGGCGCCGACCTGGCGGCCGCTCTGACCACAGCCGATCGCGAGGCCGGCTTCCGCTGGGCCGCTGCGGACGAGGCGGACGCCGCGGCAGGACTCGCGGACGGTCGCTACGCGGCGATCCTCACGATCCCGCCCGACTTCTCGCGCACGGTCGCCGCTCTGCGGGCAGACGCCACCGGCCGGGCGCCGCGGGCCACGCTCCGACTGGTCACGGACGACGCCTCGGGCTACGCGCTGGGGACGGTCGCCCGGGCCCTGACGGCGGCGATCGCAACGTCCACGGCCCAGGGCATCACCGCGTCCTACGTCGATGACACGCTCCTCGCGGTGACCTCGGCCCACCGGGCCCTTGCCTCGGCCGCGGCGGACGCGGGCTCGGTCGCCACCACCACCACGGGTCTTGCCGACGATGCGGCGGGCACGAGCACGGTGGCCGGCGAGCTGGTCGCGGGGCTCCAGGAGCTTGCCGACGGCGCGGACGCGGCCGTGGGTGGGGCAGACGAGCTGGTGAGCGGCACGCGCGCGCTCGCGTCGGGGTCGTCGAAGGCGGCTGGCGGGGCAAAGGCGCTGGCCACTGGGATGAGTGATGCCGCGGACGGGGCCAACGCCCTTGCCGATGGGGCCGCCCTGCTGGCCTCGGGCCTGGCGGCGCTCGAGGGCTCCACGAAGGACCTGCCGGCGCAGGCCGATGCCCTCGCCTCGGGGGCGGACGAAGTTGCGAGCGGCGCCGCGGGAGTCGCAGCCGGGGCATCGTCGCTGTCGGCGGGCCTGGCCACGATGGCGACGCAGACCACCGGGTTCGGCGCGCAGGCCCAGGCGCTCGATGCGGGCGCCGACCGACCTCGCGTCCGGTGCGGACTCGCTCTCGACCGGCGCGGACCAGGCGGCGGCGGCGGCGGGACAGCTCGCCGCGGGCGCGAGCCAGCTCGCGGGCTCGGTGACGGACCTACACGGACGGCGTGGCCGCACTCGCGGGCAACTGCGTTGCGCTCGGCGGCACGGATCCGCTGTGCACGGCAGCTTGCGACCCTCGCAGCCGGCGGCGGGCAGCTCTCCGCGGCCGCCGGTGACGTCGCCTCGGGTGCCGGCCAGCTGGCTGGCGCGACGGGTGGTGTCGCGGCCGGCGCCGCGGATCTCGCGTCGGGCGCCACGGCGCTGGCAGCCGGAACCGGTCAGCTCGCGGCCTCGGCGCCGGCCCTGGAGGCCGGGATCGCCCAGTCCTCCGCGGGCGCGACGGATCTCGCAGCCGGCGCCAACAGCCTCAGCACCGGCGCGGACCAGCTTGCGGCTGGCACGCACCAGGTGGCCGCCGGCATGCCGGCACTCGCGGACGGGATCGCCCAGCTTGCCGACGCCGGCACCGAGGTCTCCGACGGTGCCTCGAGCCTGGCGTCCGGGATGGACAAGCTTGCGAAGGGGGCCGACGCGCTGGCCTCCGGCGCACGGCTGACGGCCGACGGCGCCGCGGCCCTGGCCGGCGGGACGTCGCAGGCCGCCGACGGCATCGACCAGCTGACCGGTGCGATGCGCCAGGTCGTGGGCGGGGCCGCGCTCGTGGAAGCGCTCGCGGACGGGCTGGCGGGGGACGGTGCGGCCCTGACCGATCAGACGGACGCGCTCGCGGACGGACTGCAGGTTTCGGCCGACGGAACCGCCAGCTACGAATCCGAGACGCGGACGCGGATCGGCGGCCTGGCCGCAGACCCTGTGGCCGTGGAGGCGAGCCGTGCGAACGCGGTCGGGGGGGCCGCGGGGGGCCTGGCGCCCTTCCTCATGGCGATTGCCATCTGGCTGGGAGCGCTTGGCGCCTTCCTCATCCTGCCCGGGCTCTGGCGGAGCAATGACCCCCGCTGGTGGCGCTCCGTCCTGGTGGCCTACGCGGGTGCCGCAGCGGTGGCAGTGGCGGGGACGCTGCTGATGGTCGCGGGTCTCCGGTTCCTCGTCGGGATGGAGGTTGCCCGGATGCCGGAGCTGCTCGGGTTCGCGGCTGCTCGCGGCCCTTTCGTTCACGGCGATCGTCCAGGCGCTGGTCGCCCTGTTCGGCAGCCGTGGCTGGCTCGGCGGCGCTCCTGTTCCTGGTGGTGCAGGTCGCCGCGTCCGGCGTGTCGCTGACCGCGGCCACCATGCCGGGACCGCTCGCCGTCCTGCACCCCCTCGTGCCGCTCACGTACGCGATCGATGCCTTCCGGGGAGCGATCACCGGCGGCGCATCCGCCACGGTGCTCAACGCCGCGGTGCTGGTCGTGTGGCTGGTGGCCGCGCTGCTGGTCACGCTCGCGGTGACCGCCGGCGCGAGCATGCGGAAGGAGGCCGCCTCCTCGGGCGCGGCCGCCTGAACTGGGCGGCGCGGCGGCCCTGCAGCGCTCCGCATCGCAGGCCCCCGCGAGGCCGACCGGCGAGGGCCGCTACATCGTGACGAGCCGCCCGATGAGGACACCGGCCAGGGCCGCGGCTCCGGCAATCGCCATCGTCTGCAGCGCCGTCCGCCACACCGGCTCGTGGCCGACCCGGCCCCGCGCGATCCCGAGCACCGCCATGAGCGCACCCGTCACGATGAGCGAGACGACGCGCGCCGTCTCGATGTCGAACAGCGCGAAGGGGATGACCGGGATGCTCGCGGCGAACAGGTCGGCGATGAACATCCAGGCCGCGTGAGTCCTCGGGGACGCGCCGGCGCTGCGGGGCACCCCAAGCTCGAACGCGGCAACATAGTCGAGCAGGGCGTCGGGGTTCCGCGCGAAGGCCGTCGTCACGGCCCTCGCCTCGACATCGGTGAAGCCGGCGGCCAGCAGCTGCCCGGCGACACGCTCGCGCGTCGCGCCCGGATCCGCCGCGATCGCGCGCCGCGCCCGTTCGACGAGGGCTGCCGATCGGCTCAGCTCCGAATGCACGTCGAGATACGTGCCGGCCATCATCGATACCGCCCCGGCAATCGCGCCGGTCGCGCCGGCGAGCAGGACGATCTGGGCATCATTGGTGCTCGCCGCGACCCCGAAGACGAGGCCTGCGACCGAGACGGCACCATCCTCCATCCCGAACGCGACGTCTCCGATCGAGGACAGCAGCGACGCCCGGACGCGTCGCAGCGCAGCGGTCACCGGCTGTCTCAGCCCATGGTCGCGAAGAACGCGGACGTCTCCGCCAGCCCGGCCGCCAGGACCTGCGGGTTGTTCGCGTACCCGATTCGCAGGTATCCCTCGATGTCCAGCGCGCTACCTGGGGTGAACATGACGCCCGGCCCCTCCAGGAGACGGATGCACAGCGCCTCGGACGTCAGCTCGAACGAATGGCGGAGCAGGGCGGTCGTGCCGCCGCGTGGCCGCACGAACGAGATGGACGGCTCCTCCGCCACCCAGGCGTCGAGCGCCGCCAGGTTCCCCCTCACGATCGCCCGGCTCCGGGCCAGGATCGCGTCGCCGTGCTCCAGCGCGATCGCCGCGAGCAGGTCGTCCACCATGCCCACGCTGATCGTGTTGTAGTCGCGGTGGACGGTCACGGCCCGGATCACCTCGGGCGCGGCGGCGATCCAGCCGAGGCGGAGCCCCGCCAGCGAGAACGCCTTCGACATGCTCCCCACGGTGATGCCGCGGGGATACAGGTCCACGATGGACGGGGTGGTTCCGCTCCCCGCCTGGTCGATGCCGCGGTACACCTCGTCGCACAGGACCCACGCGCCGCACGCGTCCGCGATCGAGGCGATCTCGCGCAGGTCGGCTTCGTCGAGGAGAGCGCCGGTCGGGTTGTTGGGGTTGGCGAGTGCGATGAGCCTGGCGCCTCCAGCCGCCAGTCGGCGCAGCTCGGCGAGGTCCAGGCGCCAGGCGTCCGCCTCGCGCAGCGGGAGGGTGACGACCTCGGCCCCCAGGCTCTCCGGGATCGAGGTGTGCTGCTGGTAGGTGGGCACGACGGAGATCACCCGATCGCCGGGCTCCACCAGCGCCTGGTACACGAGGTGGTTGGCCCCGATCGCACCGTGGGCGACCAGGACGTCCTCGCGACGGACGGTCTCGTACAGCGCCGCGATCGCGTCGCGCAGCCGGTCGGACCCCTCGATCGCGCCGTAGGTGAGCTTGAGCCCGCGCAGCTCGGCAATGAAGGCTGGCCCGTCGATGCCGGCCAGCCCCAGGAGCTGGTCCACGGTGAGGGACTCCACGCAGGTCTCGGCCAGGTTGTACCGGCACCGGGTCTCCCACCGGTTCATCCAGGTCTCGACCCCGAACTCACGAATCCTCATGGCGCCATTCTGCCGTGTTGTCGGGAAGGCCGGGGAGAACAGGCCCGCCACGACCTGCCGCGTGGCCCCACCCCGCGAAACCCCCAGATGTCGTCCTGATTGGCATTCGCGCCCGCGGCGTCGTCATCTGCCGTTCCCATGCTGCAGATGACAGGGAGCTGGACCTGGCCCACGCCCAGGACCGGCCCGTTGCTACGCAGGGAGGCTGGCGAATGCCCTGCTGGTGGGAATATGGGGATTTCCGGCCGATCGACCCACGGCAGACGCGGCTAGTGCGAGCAGCTCCGGGCCTGGCCCGCGTCGTCCGACGTCCGGAAGCTGGAGCCACAGCCGCACCCGGACACCGCGTTCGGGTTGTTCACGGTGAACCCCGCGCCCATCAGCGTGTCCACGTAGTCGATCTGGCTGCCCGTGATCAGCGGCACGCTGTTGGCATCGATGTAGACGCGCACGCCGTTGGTCGAGAGCACGTTGTCGTCCGCCGTCGGCTGGTCCTCGAGCATCATCCCGTACCGGTAGCCGGAGCAGCCGCCCGAGTAGACGTACACGCGCAGCCCGATCTCGGGGCTCGTCTCGTCCTTCGTCAGCTCGGCCAGCTTGACCGCGGCGGCGTCGGTGAGCGAGACGATGGTCGGCGGAACGTCGTTCGTCGGCTGCGCGTCGACGATTGGCTGGGCGTCGATCATGGGACGTGTCTCCTTCGGAGGGGCGCTGGTCACGAGCCATCCGGGGGCGCGGACACCGCGGATCGTACGCAGGTCAATTGATTTCGTCCAGCACCCCCGCCAAAACCCGGCGATCATCCCGGGGCGGCGATCAGCCTTCGACGCGCTCCACGACGGTCGCAATCCCCTGCCCGACGCCGATGCACATGGTCGCCAGCCCGTATCGGCCGCCGGTGCGCGCAAGCTCGTGGACCAGCATGGTCATGAGGCGGGCCCCGGAGGCGCCCAGCGGGTGCCCCAGCGCGATCGCCCCGCCGTTCGGGTTGACCCGTGCCGGGTCCAGGCCGAGCTCGTCCATGCAGGCGACCGACTGGCTGGCGAACGCCTCGTTGATCTCCACGACATCCAGGTCACCCACCGCGAGGCCCGCCCGCGCCAGCGCCTTGCGGACCGCGGGCACCGGCCCGATGCCCATGACGTCCGGGTGGACGCCCGCGACCGCCGTGGCAATGACGCGGGCCAGGGGCGTCAGGCCCAGTGCGCGCGCCCGGTCAGCCTCCACCAGCAGCACCGCGGCCGCCCCGTCGTTGATCCCGGAGCTGTTGCCCGCGGTGACCGAGCCACCGGCGCGGAAGGCAGGCCGCAGGGCGGCGAGCGCCTCCGCGGATGTGTCGGGGCGTGGGTGCTCGTCGCGGTCCACCACCGTCACGGCGCCCTTGCGACCGGGCACGCTCACCGGCACGAGCTGGCCCGCGAACCGGCCGGCCTCGATGGCCGAGACGGCGCGATGCTGGCTCTCCAGCGCGAACGCGTCCTGCCGCTCGCGCGACACGGTCCACTGGTCCGCGACGCACTCCGCGGTCTCGCCCAGGGAGATCGGCGGGTAGGAAGCCTGCATCGCGGGGTTCACGAACCGCCAGCCGAGCGTCGTGTCCTCCATCGTCCGGGTGCCGCGATCGTAGGCGGCCTCGGGCTTGAGCAGCACGTACGGGGCGCGGGTCATCGATTCCACGCCGCCCGCGATGAACACCTCGCCGTCGCCGGCGCCGATCGCGTGGGCCGCGGTGTTGATCGCCTGCAGCCCAGAGCCGCAGAGCCGGTTGACCGTCTGACCGGCCACCTCCACGGGCAATCCCGCCAGCAGGGCCGCCATGCGCGCCACGTTGCGGTTGTCCTCGCCGGCCTGGTTCGCGCAGCCGAGGATGACGTCCTCGACCAGGGCGGCATCGACGCCGGTCCGCTCGACGACGGCGCGGATCACGATGGCGGCGAGGTCGTCCGGACGGACGGAGGCGAGAGCACCGCCGTAGCGACCAATGGGGGTGCGGGCGGCATCGACGATCCAGGCCTCTCGAAGGGGCCGGTGCAGGTCTCTGGACATGCAGGGATTGTACGGGCCGTGTGCCGGCGGGGGCGGGGCAGCCGCGGCGTGCGTGGAGCACCGGCAACCGGCCGGGTGAACCTCCCGGCCAGCGGCCGCGGGCGGGCCTGCTGCAGGTTCCCGGATCCCGTCAGCGGTGGCGCCAGGACGGTGGGCGCTTCTCCAGGAACGCGAGCATCCCCTCGCTCCGGTCTTCCGTGGCGAAGAGCGACTCGAAGCGGTCCCGCTCGTAGCGGAGCCCCTTGTCCAAGGGCAGGGACTGGGCTGCGTTGACGGACGCCTTCGCAGCCTCAACCGCGGCACGCGGGAGTGCCGCGATCTTCCCCGCCAATTCGAGGGCGCGGGTCACGGTCTCCGCGGCCGGCACCACCATCGTCACCAGGCCCAGCCGATCCGCCTCCGCGGCGCCGATCCGGCGCCCGGTGAGGATGAGCTCCATCGCCCGTGCCCGCCCGATCGCCCGTGCCAGGCGCTGCGTGCCACCGGCGCCCGGGATGATGCCGATCCGGATCTCCGGCTGTCCGAACTGCGCGTTATCACCGGCGACCAGCATGTCGCAGGCCATCGCCAGCTCGGCACCGCCGCCGAGGCAGAAACCCCGGACCGCCGCGATGACGGGCGTCCGCAGGCGACCCACCCGGTCGATGGCGGCGAGCCGGTCGCCCTCCCTGATGGAGCCTGCGGTCTCGGCCGCCAGTTCCCGGATGTCCGCGCCCGCGGCGAAGGCGCGGTCCCCGGCCCCGGTGATGACGATGGCGCGGCATGTCTCGTCGTCGTCGAGGACCGCCAGCACGTCGTCCAGCTGGGCAAGGAGCGCGAACGAGAGGGCATTGTGCGCCTCGGGCTGGTCCAGGGTGACCAGCGCCACGCCCTCGACGGGAGGGTCGCCCGCCGGGAAGTCCACGTGGACCAGCGTCCGCTCGCCCATCTGCCTGACCGTCTGCTCGTCATCCGCCGCCATGCCGTCCTCCGTCATCGCGATGCCTCCGTGGTCCGGGACTTGGCCGGCGGCTCGGTCCCAGCCTGGGCTCGGCGCGTCGCCACCGCCTCCGTTGACCGGTAGAAGCCGGCCAGCGCCTCGTTGAACAGCGCCGGCTTGCAGAGCATGACCTCGTGGCCGCACTCCGGCGCGATGAACAGCCGCGCGTCCGGCAGCTGGCGGCGCAGACCCCAGGCGTGGTCCACCGGCACGAACGGGTCCCGATCGCCTGCCACCACCAGCGTCGGGGCATCGATCCGCCGCAGCTCCGCGGGAGCATGCGGCTCGTTGGCGCCCACGCCGTGCGCAACCGCAGGCAGCAGCCGCTGCCAGGCGCCCTCGCCCTGGACGGGGTCGTGGCGGCGGGACAGCTCGGCCGCCCAGGCAGGGTCGTGGCGGAGGATCCGCTCAGGATCGAACAGCCGGCGCGCCACCGATGCCCGCGGTTCCCTCTGGGGCGAGATCCCCGCCAGGACCAGCGTCCGCAGGCGCTCCGGGTACCGGACCGCGAATCCCAGCGCCGTCGCGGCGCCCATCGAGAACCCGAGCAGGTGGAAGGTGTCCAGGTGGAGCGCGTCGGCGAAGGCCGCCAGGTCCTCCACCAGCCACTCGTACCGGAACCCGTTGGCGGCGTCCCAGCGTGTGGTCGCGTGCCCGCGCGCATCCGGCAGGTAGCAACGAAACGCCTGACCGTAGAGCGGCAGCTGGTGGGCGAAGTCGTCGGGCCCGGACGAGGTGGCGCCGTGGAGCATGATGAGCGGCGGCCCGGCGCCGGCTACCTCGTAGCCGATGTCGAGCCCGTTGGCAGCGATGTGCGGCACCGGTCCGTACGCCCTCAGCCCGCTTCGGACTCGGGCTTGCCGGCCACCTGGGTCGTCGTCGCCCGCTCGATCCGGAGGTACCGGCGCCGGTGGTACAGGAGCGGCGGGGCGTCCGGTTCATCGAGGGCGATCGCCTGCACGGCACCCACGTAGAGGTGGTGGTCGCCCACGGTGAACCGTTCGAGGACCTCGCACTCCATGGCAGCGATCGCCCCGGCCAGGATCGGCAGGCCGCTATCGCCCGGCCGCCACGAGGCGCCGCAGAAGGCATCCCGCCCGGGGGTCACGCTGGCGCCGGCGAAGCAGTCGGAGAGCCACTGCTGGTCCTCCGCCAGGATGTTGACGGCGAACCGGCCCGAGGCATCGATGGCCGGGAGGATGAACCGCCGCCGGTCGAGCGCGATCATCAGGATCGGCGGATCGAGGCTCACGGACGCGAGCGCGTTGACCGTGATGCCCTCGGGGCGGTCACCGGCCATCGCGGTCACCACCGTCACGCCGGTGGCGAACTGGCCGATGACGGTCCGGAAGTCGATGGTGCTGACGTTCACGGCGCCAGCATACGGCCCACCCGCCCCGGGTCGACGCCGGGCTGACGCCGGGCCGCATACTCCGTCAACGACATCGAAGGAGGGTCATGGCAGGCGACGTTCGCGACACGGATCGGTATCGCAGGGTCGAGGACCTGTTCCGGTCGGTCCTCGAGCCGGGGTTCGGCCAGCCGCACGCCTTCACTTCCGCCGAGGCTTCGCCGCATGGGCGGCTCGTGGCAATCACCGGCAGCGTGTTCGAACGACTCGAGGGCCACCCGGCGTCCCTGCTGTGGATCGCCACGGCGGAGGGCCAGCGCACCTGGGCCATCACGACGGCCGCCGGCGACGCCGCGGATCCCCGCTGGTCGCCCGACGGCCGATCGCTGAGCTTCCTCGCCGACCACCATGAGCGGCACCGCCACGCGCCCTGGGTCGTGGACGTCGGCGCGGACGGGCCCGCGGGCGAACCGCGCCCGCTCGCGTGCCCGCCGGGCATCGCCGAGCACCATCGCTGGTCCCCGGACGGGTCCCGGATCCTGCTCGTGATGGCCGGTGATCAGGCCGAGCAGGCAGACGGCCTCGGGTCCGGCACGGTCGGGCAGGACGCTGCGGCGGGCGATCGACCGTCCTGGGTCCCGGAGGTCGAGACATCCGCCGGCGAGGACGAGTGGCGTTCGGCGTGGACCCTGGACCCCACCACGGACGAGGTCAGGCGCGTATCGCCCGACGGGCTCAACGTCTGGGAGGCCGCCTGGCTGGGCGATGACCGCGTGGTGGCGATCGTGTCGGACGGTCCGGCGGAGGACGCGTGGTACGGGGCGCGAGCCGTGGTGATCGACGCCGCGACCGGGGCTGTCGCGGAGCTGTGGACCCCGGAGTGGCAGCTCGGCTTCGTGGAGGGGGCGCCGGACGGCCGTCGGGCCGCCGTCATCGAAGGAGTGGCGAGTGACCGCTACTTCGTCGTCGGGGCGCTGGTGATCCTGGGTGGGGCTGACGGGGCCGTCACCGTGGATACCCCCGGCGTGGATGTCTCGAGCGCTCGCTGGCTGGACGGCGATCGGCTGCTGGCCATCGGCGTGTCCGGGTTGGAGACCGTGGGGCTCGCCATCGACCTGCGAGCGAACGAGGTTCGCGAGACCTTCCGGACACGGGCGGCCGCCGCCTCGATGCTCTCGCCCCTGGGGATCGGCGGCGACTTCGTGACGGTCCTGGACGGCCCCGAGGCGCCGGGTCGCGTCGTTGCGGTCGGCGGGACGAACGAGACGACCGTGATCGGCAGCGAGCATGCCGGTCGCGACCGGGTGCGCTCCTGCATCGCGGAACGCCGCGTGGAAACCTGGGCGAGCCGCGACGGGACGCGTATCGACGGGCTGCTCATGATCCCGCACGGCGAGCCGCCGTTCGCGACCGTTCTCTGGGTGCACGGCGGTCCGGTGGCCGCCTTTGGCTGGCAGTTCCCCACGGTCGACCGGGCGGTGCTGGTCGAGGCGGGCTACGCGGTCCTGATGCCCAACCCACGCGGTTCGATCGGTCGCGGGCGGGACTTCGCCGCCTTCGTGGTGGGCGACATGGGCGGCGAGGAGTCGCACGACCTGCTCTCGGGGCTCGATCACCTGGTCTCGCTTGGGATCGCGGATCCTGCCCGGCTCGCCGTCGGCGGCGTGAGCTACGGTGGCTACATGGCGGCCCTGCTGCCGGCGGTCGACGACCGGTTCGCGGCGGCGATCGTGGGGTCACCGCTCACGGACCTGATCTCCAGCCACTACGGCTCCAGCCTGAGCGTGTTCGTCCGCGATTACGTCGGCGGGCGGCCAACCGACCATGTCAAGCGCTACCTCGACCGCTCGCCGGTGTTCGCGGGCAGCCGTCTGCGGACGCCCACGCTCCTGGTGACCGGCCTCCGCGACCGCGCCACGCCGGTGGGCCAGGCCGTCGAGATGTTCCGGGCCCTCCGGGAGCAGGGCGTCCCGACGGAGCTCGTCGTCTACCCCGAGGAAGGGCACGGGGTCCGCGCCTACCCCGCCCGAATCGACTGGATGGCGCGCGCCGTGATGTGGCTCGAGCGGCACGCCCCTGCCCGCTGAGCTGGCCGCCGCGGGAGCGGCACGTTCCGGGCCGGTCCATCCGGCCCGTTCCACACCATCGCATGCCGCCGTACCATCGGCTCATGAGCACCGACACCCCTGAAACCACGGCCACGCGCATCGAACGGGATTCCATGGGCGAGATGGAGGTCCCCGAACACGCCCTGTACGGCGCCTCCACGCAGCGCGCCGTCCTCAACTTCCCCATCTCCGGCCAGCGCATGCCACGGCGTTTCCTGCGCGCGCTGGCGCTCGTCAAGCTCGCCGCCGCCGAGACGAATGCCGGCCTCGGCCTGCTGGACGCCGCGAAGGCGTCGGCCATCGCATTCGCGGCTCGGGCGGTCGCGGACGGCGGGTACGACCAGCACTTCCCCATCGACGTGTACCAGACCGGTTCCGGCACCTCCACCAACACGAACATGAACGAGGTGATCAGCCACCTGGCGTCGGCGCGGCTGGGCGGGGCGAAGGTCCACCCCAACGACGACGTCAACAAGTGCCAGAGCTCCAACGACACCGTCCCCACCGCGCTCCAGCTCTCGGGCGCGATCGCCATCGAGGAGGAGCTGATCCCGGCCCTCATCGAGCTCCAGCGGGCGCTGGCCGCCAAGTCGACCGAGTTCTGGGACGTCGTCAAGACCGGGCGCACGCACCTCCAGGACGCCACGCCGATCCGCCTCGGGCAGGAGTTCGCGGGCTACGCTGGCCAGGTCGAGGAGGCGGTCCGTCGCGCCCAGGCCGCCCGGGATGAGCTGCTGACGGTGCCCCTCGGCGGGACCGCCGTCGGGACCGGGATCAACGCCCACCCCGAGTACGCCGCCCGCGCCTGCATGCGCCTGTCGGAGCTGACCGGCCTCCAGGTCCGCGAGACGCCGAACCACTTCCACGCCCAGGCCGCGCTGGACGCGGCGATCGCGGCGCACGGCGGGCTGCGGACGATCGCGCTGGGCCTCTGGAAGATCGCCTCCGACATCCGGTTCATGGGCATGGGCCCGCGGGCCGGGCTGGCGGAGCTGGCCCTGCCCGAGACGCAGCCGGGCTCCTCGATCATGCCGGGCAAGGTGAACCCGGTCATCGTGGAGTCGCTCACGATGGTCGTCGCGCGGGTCGTGGGCAACGATGCGACGGTCGCGTTCGGCCAGACGGGGTCCTTCCTCGAGCTCAACGTGATGATGCCGGTGACGTCGCAGGCGATGCTGGAGTCGATCGTGCTGCTGGCGGCCTCGGCACGGAACTTCCGGATCAGGCTGGTCGAGGGGCTCGCGGCGACCGACCGCGGGCCGAAGCTGGTCGAGCAGGGGCTGATGCTGGCGACGGCGCTGGCGCCCGAGATCGGCTACGACGCGGCGGCGGCGATGGCCAAGGAGGGGTTCAAGACCGGCCGCACGATCCGGGAGCTGGCCCTGGAGAAGGGCATCGCACCGGACAGGCTGGACGAGCTCCTGGACCCGGCGAAGATGACGGAGCCCGGCCTGGGCGGAGACTGAGCCCGGGGCGGGCCTGATGGGGCCCGGTAGCGGCCGATGTCAGGGCCGGGCGAGCCCCGCCTGACATCTGCCCATCACGCGGGCACTGGCCGCGGCGGCAAGGCCCCGAAGCCACCGTCGCACGCGGGTGGACAGGTGCGGCGTCGCCATCGTCCGCGCAGCGGACATATGGCATGCCGTGCGTCGCCGGTGCCGCCCTAGCCGACGGCGAGTGCCCGCCAGGCGAGCAGATGGCACAGAGCCGCCCGGGAGTGAGCGCCCGGCAGTGAGCGCCCGGATGTGAGCGCCCTGCCGACGGCGCCCTGCCGACGGCGCCCGTCCGTCGACACGGGCCTGTCCGGCTTCCCGGCACCCCGCTACAATCGCGCCGATGACCGCCACCCGACCCTGGGACCGCGCAGCGGCCCTCCCCGTCCCCGCCGGCGCTCGCCCCCTGCCGGAGCTTGCCGCGCTCCGCGGTGAGCTCCCGTCGGTCGAGACGTTGTTCACGTTCATGCGCGACGCGGAGATGCGGTTCGACACCCTCCGGATGCGCATCGACGAGCGCACCTGGACCGCTCGCGGCGAGGAGCTGACCATCATCGAGGTTGCCCTCCGCCACCCGGGCGAGGTGAAGGTCCTGTCCTCGGTACCGGCGCTGGGCACGGCGGCGAACTACGAGGTCTGGGCTTCGGACGGGACAACGGTCCAGACGTACGCGGCCGGACGCAAGGTCGGGACGCGGCGGCCAACCCGCCCGATGGTGAAGGGAGTCGGCGGGAGTGCCCTGGACCTGCCGGGCAGCTCCAGGGTCTATGCCGCCGTGACCGCACTCCAGGCGGAGACCCTGCCGGAGCTGTTCATCCATCCGGCGGGGTTCTGCCAGAACGTCCTCGCCACGGGGGATTGCCGGATCACCGGCACCATCGAAATCGCCGGTCGCGAGGCCATCGTCGTCGAGTGCGATCATCCGCGAACCGTGGAGCGCGTCGCGGATCGCCCGGACTACCGCCTGGTGATCGCGGTGGACCGCGCGGACGGCGTGATCCTGCGGCTCGAGGAGTCGATGGGCGGCGTTGTGACCCGGGAAGCGGTGGTCACCGCCTACGAGCCGAACTCCCCGCTGGCGCCGTCGGCCTTCGCGTTCACGTTCCCGGCGGACACGACCTTCATCTACTAGGGACTCCCGCGGGCGGGCACACGCGGCGGACCCGGTCGAGATACCCGCCCGGCCATCCCGTCGGCTCACGATTTTGGGGGCTTACGCGCGCGCGATCCATTCCGTATAGTCCCGCAATCATCCCGGGACCCCTGTGCGGGCACCGCGATCCGCCTGACCCGGTCAGCCAGTCGGGCGCGCGTGCGCCGGAAGGAGGTCGAGCGACCAACTCGGCGAGGCGGGCGGCCCAGGCCCAGTCGCCTCGTCGCAGGGCGCGCATCGCGCCATTCCCCACTGGCCGCGGATCTGGGGCGGTGCCCCGCCGGCGGCCAGGGAAGCCCGCGTTTCGAGGGTGCGGGCTCATGGAGGGAACGACCCAGGGACCGCCGCCATGGAGGCCCGGGTCGCGAGGGAGAGACCGATGACCCAAGGGCGATCCCGCGAGGACGTCATCAGGCAGGACGTCCACGATCTGCACAAGCTCGGTTATGCCCAAGAGCTGTTCCGCAACATGGGCGGGTTCAGCAACTTCGCGATCAGCTTCTCGATCATCTCGATCCTGACCGGAGCGGTCATCCTCTACGACTACGGCCTCGCGTGGGCCGGAACCGCGGCCGTCGTCCTCGGCTGGCCGCTCGTCACCATCTTCGTGCTCTTCATCGCCGCCTCGATGTCCGAGATCGCCTCGGCCTACCCGACGGCCGGCGGCCTGTACTACTGGGCCTCCAAGATGAAGAACAAGAACTGGGGCTGGTGGACCGCCTGGTTCAACTTGATCGGCCAGTTCGCGATCGTGGCGGGCATCAACTACGCGGCCGCCGCGTTCCTCAACATCACGATCATCGACCGCATCCTGGGCGTCGAGTTCAACACCACCGAGATCATCCCCGGGATCCTCAACGGACAGCTGGTGACGATGGGCGTCCTGATGCTCGTCCAGCTGGTGATGAACATCGGCGGCATCAACCTGGTGGCGATCCTGAACCAGGTCAGCGTGTGGTGGCACATCGTCATCGTGATGGCGGTGGTCGTCATGGTGTTCCTGACCGGGAAGCCGGACGAGTCCGGCCTGACGATCGGCGCCATCCAGCCGCTCGACACGGCTGGCTCCTGGAACAACGATCTCGGGTTCATCAACATCACCTATGGCCCAGCGATCAGCTACCCGGTCATCTTCGCGTTCATGTTCTCGCTGTTGCAGGCGAACTGGACGTATACCGGCTACGACGCGTCGGCGCACGTGGCCGAGGAGACGGTCGGCGCCCGCATGGCCTCCGCCTGGGGAATCTTCCTGTCGGTCGCCGTATCCGCCGTGTTCGGCTTCCTGTTCCTCATGGCCCTCACGCTGCACCTGCCGAGCATGGCGACGCTGTTCCCGGCGGTCCTGGACGACACGACCCTGCCGGCGGCCAGCCAGTACTACTTCGGCGGAGGCGTGGCCGTCATCGAGATCCTCGTCTACAACCTCGGCCAGCTGGGCGACGTCCTCGCGGCCGGCATCGCCATTGCCATGGCGTTCTGCGGCCTGTCATCCCTGGCCTCTGCCGGCCGGATGCTCTTCGCCTTCAGCCGTGATGACGGAGTGCCGGGAAGCGGCTGGCTCAAGAAGGTCTCGCACCGGTATCGGACGCCCGCCAACGCACTCGTCGGCATGGCGGTGGTGAGCTGGCTGTTCACCGTGGCCGCGTTCATCGTGGGCACCGGGACGGCGATCGTCATCGTCACCGCAATCTCGACGATCTTCCTCTACGCGGCCTACGGCATCTGCATCTTCCTGGGCGCCACCACCGAGGAATGGCGCAAGGAGCGCGTCTGGAGCCTGGGCCGGTGGTCCAAGCCCGTGGCCGTCGTCGCGGTGTTCTGGGTCGTCGTGCTGATGATCCTGTTCAGCTTCCCGACGAGCGGCAACATCTCGTGGCCGTTCATGATCATCACCCTGCTGGCCCTGGTCGTGTACTACTTCGCCTGGGCACGCAAGAACTTCCAGGGCCCGAAGGTCATGGGCGCGGAAGCGGAGCTCACCGAGCTCGAGAAGGAGTTCGAGCACGCGGCAGCGGACCTCTCGGGGCCAGCTCCCGCCTGATCCCGACCAACGCGCCGCATCACGAGGGTCGGCCGGTCCCCGGCCGACCCTCCGCGTCCCCGGGCCCGGGACCCCGCGGTCCCCCACCAACGACGACACCAGAGGACGACATCAATGCCCAAGCAGTCCGCCCGCACCCGGCCGATCGCGGCCCATGCCCCGCACCGGAAGCACCCCCGCCTGGAGGAGCTGGAGGGGATGGTCCGCTCCGGCGAGATCGACACGCTGGTTGTCGCCTTCACCGACATGCAGGGTCGCCTGATGGGCAAGCGCGTCCAGGGCCAGGCGTTCCTGAACGGGGTCATCGACCATGGGGCCCACTTCTGCACCTACCTGCTGGGCACCGACATGGAGATGAACACGCCCGACGGCTTCGCCCTCATGAACTGGGAGACGGGCTACGGCGACTGGGTCGCCGACCCCATCTGGGACTCACTGCGCGTGCTGCCCTGGCTGGACAAGACCGCGCTCGTGCTGGGCGACGCCAAGGACGGGGAGACGGGCCTCGAGATCCCGGTCAGTCCGCGGACCATGCTGAAGGGTCAGGTCGAGAAGGCGGCGGCGATGGGCCTGGCCGTGAAGGCCGGCTCGGAGCTCGAGTACTACGTCCTGCAAGGACAGCTGGGAAGACCTGTCCGAGCGTGGCTGGCCCGTCCCCAGACCGTTCGGCTACTACAACGAGGACTACCACCTGCTCCAGGCGACCAAGGCCGAGCCCCTCCACCGGCTGCTGCGCAACCAGATGACGGAGGCCCGGATCCCGATCGAGTTCAGCAAGGGCGAGGCTGCCCCTGGCCAGCACGAGGTCAACATCCGCTACGACCACGTCCTGGAGTCGGCGGACCGGACCGTCATCTTCAAGCACGGCGCGAAGGAGATCGCCTACCTCAACAACTGGTCGATCACGTTCATGGCCAAGCCGGACCACCGCTGGACGGGATCGTCGGGCCACCTCCACATGAGCATCTGGGGCATCGACGACGACAGGCCGCTGATGCACGCTGCGGCCCGGCGAGAAGGAAGGCCCGTACGGGCTGTCAGAGCTGCGGCAGCCAGTTCATGGCCGGGATGATGGCGTTCTCCCGGGAGCTCGCGTACTTCGTCGCCCCCTTCGTCAACAGCTACAAGCGCTTTGCGGCCCTGTCCTGGGCGCCGGTCAACGTGGTCTGGGGCCGCGACAACCGGACGACCGGGTTCCGGCTCGTCGGCGAGGGCAACGCGCTCCACGTGGAGAACCGGTTCCCGGGCGGCGACATGAACGCCTACCTGACCTACACGGCGATGCTCGGGGCGGGCCTCTACGGCATCGAGCACAAGCTGGAGCTCCCACCTGAGTACAAGGGCAACGGCTACGCTGCGACCGGCGTGCCGAAGATGCCGCGGGCGCTGTGGGAGTCGATCGGGGAGCTGGAGCGCTCCACGGTGGCGCGCGAGATCCTCGGGGAGGACGTCGTGGCGCACTACCTGAACGCCGCCAGGGTCGAGCAGGACCAGTACGACGCCGTCGTCCACAACTGGGACCGCGAGCGGTACCTCGAACGCGGCTGACCCGCTATCGCGCCGACGACCTGCCCCGGGCCGTCGCGGCGCTCAGGCGCGTACGGGCTGATCCGCCCCGAGCCAGGCGGTCCTCGGGTCTGGCGGGAACGCGACCCGCGCGAGGTCGATCGACTCGGCGGTGAGGGCCGGGGCGGGCCGGTGCAGCAGGTATCCCTGGGCCGCGTCAAAGCCCATCTCGATGACGGCCAGGAGTTGGTCGGGCGTCTCGACGCCCTCGGCGACGGTCGTCTGCTTGCGTCGCTGGGCGAGCTCGCGAAGGGCCCGCAGCACGGCCTCGGAAGAGTCGTCCCGTACCCCGGCCTGCACCAGCGAGAGGTCGATCTTCATGATGTCGAACTCGAGCTCCCGCAGCAGCCGGAGGCCGGCGTTGCCGGCGCCCACGTCGTCGGCCGCGATCCGCATGCCGTGCCCCCGAAGCAGCGTGATGGCCTGGCGGAGCCGGTCGAGATCCTCGACGGCCTCGCGCTCGGTCAGCTCCAGCACGATCCGGGCGGGGTCGAACCCGCGTTGGCGGACGAGTGCGAGGAACTCCTGGGGCTGGAAGGCATCTGACTCGAGCGACCGCGGCGAGAGGTTGACCGACAGGTAGAGGTTCGCGCCAAGCGTCCGCGCTCCGGTCAGGACGGTGTCGAGGCTGGCCAGATCGAGCTCCACGGTGTGCTCCGTCGACTCCGCCGCGATGAACAGGGCGCTCGCATTGGCGAACCCGGCGTCCGCGCTCGGGCGAACGAGGCCCTCGTATCCCAGGACGCGTCCCGTCCGCAGGCAATGGATCGGTTGGTACACGGGCGTGAGGAGGCGGTTCGCCGAGACGCGGGCCACGGCGGCTGCCAGCTCCGGCAGAGACCGTCCGTCATCCACGATGCCGTGCCGGGTCGGGTCGAACAGCTGGACGTCGGTGCGGCCGTGGCGCTTCCCCCAGTAGAGCGCGGCACCCGCCTGGTGGACCAGCTGCTTGAGATCCCTGGCCACCTCGGGCATGGCCGAGACACCAATGGTCAGCGAAAACGGGGCGACGCCAAGCGTCCCGGAGCCACCGCTCAGCGCGTTCGCCAGGATCCGTCGCGCGATGGCGACGGCCTCATCCGGCCCTCCGTCCGGCAGCACGATCGCGAAGTCGTCACCGCCGATCCGGAACCCACGCTCCGACCCGCGGAGGGTGCCCAGGATGATCCGGGCCGTGGCCTGGAGGATGTCGTCGCCAGCGGCGTGACCCTGGGCGTCGTTGATCTGTTTCAGGTCGTCCACGTCCAGGTAGAGGAGCGAGATCGCGCCTGACTGGGAACGGGCCAATGTCACCTGGCGGCCGAGCTCCTCCTGGAACGCCCGGTGATTGCCGAGGCCGGTCAGCCCGTCGTTGAGCGCACCGAGGCGGGCACGATCGTAGGCGTCCTTCAGTCCATCCTGCTCGTCGTCAAGGCTCGCCACCTGGCCCAGGATCCGCCGCAACGCCAGCCCGGACAGGACACCGAACCCGACCACGAGAGGCAGCCAGAGCTGCAGCGCCCAGCGGAGCTCGGGGTTCGTCTGCCACGCGATGAGCAGGGTCGCAGTGATCAACAGCGCGACGCACGCGCCGAACCACCGCACCAGGCTGGTGCGGATCGTCCGCGTCATCGGGGCCGCGGGAGATCTCATCTGGGTGATAGCCGTCCCTCAGGCGTTGCCACCAATCGGTCGCAGGTCTGTTGTACGCCTGCACCGGCAATCTGGCTCCGGTACCAACGTACCCGCGGCGACCCCGACCCCCACCCCCCCGCCTGGGTCACGCGGATGGCTCCTCGCGTGCTGGCGACCTGCCGGGACGCGCGCGGCGGGCTAGTCTGGGGTCACTCATCCTGAGGCCAACACGGAGCGAACCCGATGCGACTCGACGGCAAGGTCACGATCATCACCGGCGGTGGCAGCGGCATGGGCAGAACCGCGGCCGAACTCTTCGCGAGGGAGGGCGCACGGGTCGTCGTGGCGGACTTCTCGGAGGCCTCGGGCGAGGCGGCCGCGGCGGACGTCAGGGCGGCAGGCGGCCAGGCGACGTTCGTCAGGGCGGACGTCTCCAACGAGGACGATGCTCGCGGAATGGTCCAGCACGCCGTTGCCACATACGGCCGGGTGGATGCGCTCTACAACAACGCCGGGGTCATGCCGGAGGCCGATCACTCGGTCATCGACACCGACGTGGACACCTGGGACAAGGTCATGGCCGTGAACGTGCGGGGCGTGTTCCTGGGCTGCAAGTACGCGATCCCGCAGATGCTGGAGCAGGGCTCCGGCTCAATCATCAACATCGCCAGCTTTGTCGCGATCCTCGGCTGCTCCGTGCCGCAGGACGCATACACGGCGTCCAAGGGGGCGGTCCTGGCGCTCACCCGCTCGCTGGCCGTCCAGTTCGCCGGCCGCGGCGTCCGCAGCAACTCGATCAGCCCCGGTCCCATCGAGACGCCGCTCCTCATGGACTGGCTACTCAAGGACGAGGCCGCGAAGCAACTCCGCCTCAACCGGAACCCGTCGGGCCGGTTCGGCAAGCCGGAGGAGATCGTCAACGTCGGGATCTACCTGGCGTCCGACGAGTCGAAGTGGACGAATGGGGCAAACTTCGTCATCGACGGCGGTATCAGCGTCAACTACTTCTAGCCGGCGGCCGACGGCCGCGACCCGTCGGCCACCATCGCGAGGAGCCCGATCCGTGAGCGACGACAACCCTCCCCGTGACGACGCGACGTCCGCGATCGCGGACGAGGCGACGGCGCTGGTCGAGGCCCACGTCGGGGACGACCAGGACAAGGCACCCGCGGCCAAGGGCGAGCCGGTGGACCCCGGCAATCGCCGGCTGGGGATCGGCGTGGACGTCGGCGGCAGCGGCATCAAAGCCGCGGCCGTGGACCTCGACACCGGGGGGCTCATCGGGCTCCGCCACCGCGTGCCCACCCCCCAGCCGTCCACCCCTGCGGCGGTCGTCGCCTCGATCGCCCGGATGATCAAGAAGATCGCCTCCGAGGTCAAGCTGGGACCCGATGTCCAGGTGGGCGTCGGGTTCCCGTCCGTCGTCATCGACGGCGTGACCTGGAGCGCCGCGAACGTCGATCCGGGCTGGGTGGACTTCGACGCGGACGGCGCGCTGGAGCGGGTGCTCAAGCGACCGGTCCACATGATCAACGACGCCGACGCGGCGGGCGTGGCGGAGATGCGGTTCGGCGCGGGCGTCGGCGAGCGCGGCACCGTGTTCCTCATCACGCTCGGGACGGGAACCGGGTCGGCGCTGTTCTACAACGGCCGGCTGATCCCGAACCTGGAGCTCGGGCACATGGAGATCCGGGGCCGGGACGCCGAGCGGAGATCCGCCGCAGTGGCCCGCGTCCGGCGCGGGATCTCGTGGAAGGCGTGGGCGTCGGACCTTGACGAGCACCTCCTCGCGATCGAGAAGCTGTTCTCGCCGCGCATGTTCATCATCGGCGGCGGCGTGTCCAAGCGCGCTGACCTGTTCATCCCGCGACTGACGGTACGGGCCCTGGTGGTGCCGGCCAAGCTGCGCAACGACGCGGGGATCGTGGGCGCGGCGATGGCCGCCGTGGAGCGGGAGGGCCCCGCCGGCTGACCGTGGCGAGGCGGATCCAAAGCCCTACGCGCGGGCGCGCAGCGCCGACAGCGCCTCCGTGGAACCCGAGGCGATCACGCTCTCGCCCTCGTGCAGCGCGCGCGACTCCGGTGGGTTGGCCTCGTAGGCGCCATCCTGCTGCAGGATCGCCAGCGTCACCACCCCGTCCGCCCGGAGCGCCCCCACCGTCACGCCCAGCAGCGGGCTCTGCGCGTCCACCTCGACATCCTCGAGCGAGAAGGAGAGGTTCCCGTGCGAGAGCGCGGCATCGATGTAGTCCGCCACCCGCGGGCGGCTCGCCAGCTCCGCGATCCGGCGACCGGCCATCGTGTACGGCGACACCACCCGATTGGCGCCGGCCTGGGCCAGCTTCGCCCTGGATTCCTCGGCGTTGGCCCGGGCGACGATGAACAGCCGGTCGTTCAGCGCCCGAGCGGAGAGGGTGACGTAGACGTTGTTCGCGTCCGAGTCGATCGTTGTGATCAGGCCCCGGGCCGCGACCACGCCCGCCTGGCGCAACGTGGCGTCGTCGGTGGCATCGCCCTCGACCACCAGGTGCCCGTCCCGAACGGCATGCTCCAGCGAGGAGGGGTTGATGTCGATGACCACGAGGCGCTCGCCCGTGTGCGCAAGCTCCCGGGCGACCGTCGACCCAACGCGTCCGTACCCGCAGACCAGGTAGTGGTCCCGCAGCGCGGCCACCAATTCCTGCATTCGCCTCGCCTCCCGCCGGCCGCTCGCGGCCTCGCTGATGATGGTCTCGGCCACGATGCCGATGGACCCGAAGATGATCCCGACGCCCGCCACCGCCAGGATCATCGTCCACAGCCGCTCTGGGAATCCGGTGAGCGGCTGGACCTCGTGGAAGCCCACGGTGGTCAGGGTGATGACCGTCATGTAGACGGCATCCGATAGGGACCAGCTGAAGAGAACGACGTATCCGAGCGTGCCGATCAGGGTGACGGCTGCAACCGCGATCACCCAGGCCCGGATGTGGCGCCCGCGGATGGCGTCCGATGCGATAGGCGCGACCCGTCTCCAGAAAGGGCTGCTCGGTGCACGGCGGGCGATGGGTTCCATCACGCCTGATCGTAATCGGTTGTCGGACCCGGATAATGGGTCTCGTGCCGACCCTGCCCGACCTCACCATCGTGCTCGCCCCAGAGCTCCGGTTCATCCTGGACCTGGGTGTCGCCGTCGCGCTGGCCCTGGTGGGCGGGGCCGTGGCCGTCCGGCTGGGCCAGCCCCCGCTCGTCGGCTACCTCGCGGCGGGGGTCATCATCGGCCCCTTCACCCCCGGTTTCGTCGGTGACGCCCAGCAGATCGGCGAGCTGGCGGAGCTCGGCGTCGTGCTTCTGCTGTTCGCGCTCGGCGTCGAGTTCTCGCTCCGTGAGCTCGCTCGTGTCCGGAGGGTGGTTGTCCCTGGTGCGCTGGCACAGATCCTGATCACCGCCGTGGCCGGAGCCGCGGTCGCCATCCCGCTGGGTCTCAGCCTCACCGAGGCCGCCGTGATCGGCTCCGCGATCGCGATCAGCTCCACGCTCGTGGTGCTCAAGATGCTCACGGAGCGAGGCGAGCTGGACAGCCTGCACGGGCGTACCGCGATCGGCTGGATGGTCATGCAGGACCTCGTGACGATCCTGCTGATCGCGATGCTGGAACCCCTCGCGGGCGCGGACCTCCTCGGCCCCGTTCTCTTCGCCGTCCTGCGCACGGCGGCGTTCCTCGCGCTTGCCTACCTGGTCGGAGCGCGGCTGCTGCCGTGGCTCCTTGGCACCGTGAGCCGGCTCGGGTCGCCCGAGCTGTTCCTGCTCACGGTCTTCGCGACCGCCCTGCTCGCGGCCTTCCTGTCCAGCGCGGTGTTCGGCCTGTCGCTGGCGCTCGGGGCGTTCGTCGCGGGGATCATCGTCTCCGAGTCCGATCTCTCCCACCAGGCGGCCAGCGAGATCACGCCGTTCCGCGACCTGTTCGCCGTCCTGTTCTTCGTGTCGGTCGGGATGCTGCTGGACCCAGCCGCAGTCCTCGACGACTGGCCGGCACTCCTTGCCCTCCTCGCTGTCGCGATGCTGGTCAAGGCGACGCTGGGCGCGGTCCTGGGCCGCCTGCTCAGGATGCCGCTGCGGAGCGCGATCCTGCTCGGCGCCACCATCGGGCAGGTGGGCGAGTTCAGCTTCCTCCTCGTGGAGCAGGCTCTCTCCCTGGGGCTGCTCGACGAGCGGGGCTACAACCTGGTCCTCGGGACGGCCGTCCTCAGCATCATCCTGACACCGCTCCTGGTCCGCAGCGCCGTCGGGCTGGTCACCCGGCTGGAGCATCGGCTGCTCACGGTCGAGCCGCCGGTTCCCGGCCAGGCGCCGACGACCCGCGGAGAGCTGGCGTTCGGCGAGGACGAGTCGGAGGGGCGACCGGCGATCGTCGTGCTGGGCGGCGGCCGCGTCGGGCGGCTGGTGGTCCGCGCCGTTCGCGCCCGCGGCTTCCGATGCGTTGTCGTGGACCGGGACCAGAGGGCGCTCGACGAGCCGGCGTCCCTGGGCGCGGCAACCCTGTACGGGGACGCAGCCAGCCCGGCGATCCTGCGCCGCGCGGGCCTGGATCGTGCCCGCCTGCTGGTGGTGGCGATCGGGGATCCGCTGACCGCGCGCCTCGCCGTGGAACGCGCCCGGGCCATCAACCCTCGCCTCACGGTCGTCTCCCGTGCGCGCGGCCGTGCCGAGGTCGTGACGCTCCGGGGGCTCGGGGTCTCGCGGCTCGCTGACCCGGAGGTGGAGGCCGCCCTGGAGCTGGCCCGCGCATCGCTGGCCCGAATGGGCGTCTCGGGCCCGGAGCAGGCGGCCATCACGACGGGCATCCGCCGCCGTGCCTACGGCGAACCGGGCGCGGAGGTCAGCTGGGGCTCCAACGAAGCGCAGTCGCGCACGCCCGAGCGGTAGGCGGTCGGGCTCGGTCAGCAGACGCCGGGCGATCGATCCCGCCACCGATCGAGGAAGCCGTCAGTACTCCTCGCGGCCCCGGAACTGCTCGGGGATCACCGTGCCCGGGTGCCGCAGCCGGACCCAGTCGTGGATCGCCCACCAGGACGTCTTGAAGCCGATGCCGTCCCAGGGCAGTTCGTCCACGCCGAACGCCCGGACCTCCAGGGCCTCGGGCGTCGTGTGCGCCGTGCCGGACACGATGCGCGCCTCGAACACCAGCACGACGACCGCCGCCTCCAGCCGCGAGTAGATGCCCACCAGCTCACCCGGCTGGACCACCAGGCCGGTCTCCTCCAGCGTCTCGCGGACCGCTCCCTCGGCCACGGTCTCGTCCACCTCGAGGAAGCCACCCGGCTGCGCCCACGCTCCGTACCCGGGCTCGATCCCGCGCCGCAGCAGCACCACCTCGCCCGAGTCCGTCACGGGGAGGGTGGTGACGACCACCCGGGGATTGATGTACGCGACGTGACCGCAGGCCGCACAGGCCAGGCGCTCGCGGTTCTCCTCGGGCAGCGTGGCGGGCGCCAGCTCCGCACCGCATCGCGCGCAGTAGTTGAGCGAGTGCGTCAGCCAGGCCGGCGCACCGCGGCCCGAGGCGACGTCGGTTGAGCGTCCGTCCGGGCCACGTCCCAGCGCCTCGACCGAGCGCCGCTCATCATCGTCCAGCCGTCGCTCGGTCACGTCAGGCGCCCAGCACCAGGATCGTCGCGGCAACGATCAGCACGAGGAACACGAGGCTGACCAGGAGCCAGGCGAGCCGGAACAGGCCGCGTCCCCGGTTCACCGGCATCCACGCCCAGGCGGACCGCCAGATCCGGACGATGGCGTCCAGGGTCGTCGCGAACAGGAGCGGAGCGGCGACCAGGACGCACAGCTTGACGAGCAGGGAGCCGAGCGGGGCGCCCATCTCCAGGGCGGTGATCGCGATCACCCCGGCCACCAGCGCGGGGGCCGAGAGCAGGACGAAGTGCTTCTGGAGCGGTGTCGGGGCGACCTCGGGAACGCTGCGGGGCGGCAGGGCTCGCAGGCTCGGCGGGAGCGAGGAATCGCCGGACGACCCCACGACCGCCTGGCGATCGAGGACCACCATGCCGGGCTCCCAGCGCTCGTCCTCCATCGACGGAGCCTACCCCAGCGGCTCCGCGTTCGAGGAATCGCCCAGGACGGCGTCCGTCTGGGCCTCGCGGAAGGCGTCCAGCCTCGCCGCGAGCGCCGCGTCCGACAGTGCCAGGATCGAGACCGCCAGCAGGGCCGCATTCTCCGCGTTGCCGATCGCAACGGTCGCCACCGGGATCCCGCGCGGCATCTGGACGATGGACAGCAGTGAATCGAGGCCGCCCAGGTGCTGGGTGGGGATCGGGACGCCGATGACCGGCAGGGACGTCTTCGCGGCCAGCATCCCGGGCAGGTGGGCGGCCCCGCCCGCGCCCGCGACGATCACCCGCAGCCCCCGCTCCCTGGCCGTTTCGGCATAGCGGAACAGGTGGTCCGGCGTCCGGTGGGCGGAGACGACGCGCAGCTCGCACCTCACGCCCAACTCGCCCAGCAGGGCCTGCGCCTTCTCCAGGACGGGGAAGTCGGAGCGGCTGCCCCCGACGATGCCGACAAGTGCCGGACCAGTCTCGTCCACCCTCGTCAGTCCTCCCAGCTCAGCGCCGCGCGGGCCCGCCGGGCTCGCTCCAGGGCTTCGTCGGCGTCGCGGCCGACAACCGTCACGTGCCCCATCTTGCGCCGCTCGAACACCCGGCGCTTGTCGTAGACGTGCACGTGGGCGTCCGGATCCGCCAGGGCACCGTCGAGGCCGGCGAGCCGCGCCGGCCGCTCCGCTCCGGTCCCCAGCACGTTGACCATCGCGCTGACGCCGTGCGGGCGAACCGATCCCAGCGGCAGCCCCGCGATCGCGCGCACGTGCTGCTCGAACTGCGAGGTCACCGACCCCTCGATGGTCCAGTGGCCGGAGTTGTGCACCCGCGGAGCCAGCTCGTTGATCATCAGCCCGCCGCCACGCAGCTGGAACAGCTCCACCGTGAGAACGCCCACGAGGTCAAGCCCGCGGGCGATGCTGTCCCCGATCGCGGCCGCATCGGCAGCGACCAGCGGGTGGACGGGCGCGGGCGCCACGCTCTCGACCAGGATCCCCGCATCGTGCACGTTGCGCGAGACCGGCCACGCGAGCGTCCGGCCGTCGCGGCCCCGCGCGCACACGACGGACAGTTCCGCCTCGAAGTCGATCTCCCGCTCCAGCAGCAGCGGCCGGCCGGCATCGCCGCCCAGCAGCGCCACCGCGGCTGCGACCTCGGCGCGGGACGTGACCCGCACCTGGCTCCGCCCGTCGTACCCGCCCAGCGGAAGCTTCAGGCGGGCCGGGTACCCGAGCGCTTCGGCGCCCGCCTCCGCCTCTGCGACGCCCCGCACCTCCACCCAGGGCGCCGCCCACTCCCCGATCTCCCGGATGAACCGGCGCTCGGCCAGCCGGTCCTGGGTGGCGCGCAGGGCGGCCAGCCCTGGTCGGAGCGGAGCGATCTCGCCGGCCGCCGCGGCCGCCGCGAGGCCCACGTGCTCCAGCTCGTAGGTCACCACGTCCGACATCGAGGCCAGCCGGCGGGCCGCGCCGGCATCGTCGTACCGGCCGACCACGATCTCGTCCGCGACCGCCGCCGTCGGGCAGGCCGGGTCCGGGTCCAGCGCGACCAGCCGGTACCCCATGGCGCGCGCCGGGAAACCCAGCATCCGGCCCAGCTGCCCGCCGCCCATGACCCCGATCGTCGAGCCGGGCGGCAAGGGCTCCGGCGCGTCAGCCGGGCCACGGCGGATCCCGAGTCCGTACAGGGCATCCTGGACGAAGTCGCTCTTGTGGACGGTGTAGAGCAGGTTCGCATCTCCAACCGGCGCGGCGTCCACGATCCGCCGCTTGGCCTCGGCGTAGGCGCCTCGAAGGGCAACGTCGGCGCGGAGGGCATCGCGGAACGCCAGCTGCTCTGCCAGCTCCCGGCGTGCCGGCGGCATCACGTGGCAATGGATCCGGAACGTGTCGCCGTCGTGGAGGACGGCACCGAGCAGCAGGGGACGCGTGGGCGGAAAGGGCACGAGGCCGCCCTGTGCCTGGAACCCGAGCGACCGCAGCGCCTCCACCAGCGGCGGGATTTCGTCGGGGGCCGCCTCGATGCCCAGGTCCACGATGTTCTTGCCGGGGAGGCCCGGGACCGCCGTGCTGCCGACGTGCTCCGCGACCGTGCCGGGGCGCGCGGACGCGATCAGCCGCGCCAGCTCCCGGGCGACGTCCAGCGTCCGGGGGTCCCACGGGTGGAACGCGGCCGGGAGACGTTCGTACGGGCGGATGGGCAGGTCCGACATCGGGTGTGAGTGTAGGTGAGCGACCGATGGGAACGGTCGGGTTGCCGCCGGCACCCCCCGCCGACCCGATCCCCGTCCCACCCGCGCGTTATCCTCGCAGGCATGCTCAACGGCGTACCCGGACCCTACGGCGTGGCGGCGCCCCGGATCCTCATCGTGGACGACGATCCGAACCTGCTGGTGATCCTCGCCGACCAGCTGCAGGCCGACGGCTACAAGGTCCAGACGGCCCGCGACGGGGAGGAGGCCCTGCGCCGGCTGGACAGTGCCTGGCCCGACCTCCTGATCATCGACATGCTCATGCCGCGCATGGACGGCCTGACGCTTGCGCGCGAGGTCAAGGCCCGCGCAGACCTCCCGATCATCGTGCTGTCCGCCATCGACACGGCGGACTCCAAGGCGGACCTCCTGGACGAGGTGGCCGAGGACTACGTCACCAAGCCGTACCACTACCCGGAGCTGCGGGCGCGGATCCAGCGCGTCATGCGCAGGCTCGGCGACCGGGTCCCGCGCCAGCGCCTGGAGCTGGGGCCCAACCTGGCCCTGGAGCTGCACCGGCGGGAGGCGATCGTGGCCGGCAACGCCGTGTCGCTCACGCCCACCGAGTCCCGCCTCCTGTACGCGCTCGCCGCGAACCTCGGCCAGACCGTCGCCACCGAGACGCTCCTCGTCCGCGGCTGGGCCGACACCGAGGATGCCGACCCCAGCTACGTCTGGGTGACGATGCGGCGCCTGCGCCAGAAGGTGGAGGTGGATCCCGGCAAGCCGGCCCACCTGCTGACCGTCCGCGGCATCGGCTACCGCCTGGTGAGCGCCGGGACCCCCGTCGAGCCGTGAACCCGCCGGTGGAGAACGACGAACCCGCCGGCCGAGCCGTGAACGCGCCGGTGGAGAACGCGGAGCCCGTCCCCCGCACCCGGAGCACCGGCCTGGGCTTCCGGACGCGCCTGACGCTGGGGCTGATCACGGCGGCCGTCCTCCCCGTCGCCGCCTTCGGCGTCGTCGTTCTCGTCGTGACCGGCACCGGAGTCGAGGCGGATGCGACCATCGCCCGGGTCCTGCTCCTGGCCATCGCGCTCACCGTCGTGTTCGCGGTGCTGCTGGCGGCGTTCATCGCCGCGGATCTCGGCGCGCCGCTCCGGGCGATCGCCCGGTCCGTGGACCGCGTGTCCGCCGGCGACCTCACGACACCGCTGGATCTGCCCGGCGACGACGAGTTCAGCCGCCTTGCGGAGAGCTACAACCGGCTCGCTCGTGACCTCGAGCGCCGCAACCAGGAGCTGCGCAGGATCCTGGTGGCGCTGGAGTCGATCACCCTCGACGAGCGGCCCGAGGCCCTGGCGCACCGGGCGGCCGACCGAGCCCGCGAGGCCTTCGGCATGATCGACTGCGCAATCCTGTTCGTTGACCCGCGCGAGGTTCCGGTCGAGGAGCTGGTGCCCGGGGACCCCGTTCCGGTGCGGGCGGAGCTCTCTGCCGCCGGCGAGGTGCTGGGCGTGGCCGTGGGCCACCTGCCGGCCACGCGCCGCTGGGAGCGAGCCGACCAGGACTTGTTCGAGCTGTTCGCGATCGAGGTCTCCGCGGCCATCCGGAACGCCCAGCTGTACGCCCGCGTGGAGGATCAGAACCGGCGCCTGGTGGAGCTGGACGAGGCCAAGGACGACTTCCTGCGTGGCGTCTCGCACAACCTCCAGACACCCCTCGCGAGCATCCGCGGCTACGCGCAGCAGCTGGCCACGGAGGCCCCGGACCGGCGGCTGGGCATCATCACCGAGCAGGCCGATCGCCTCTCGCGCATGGTCCGCCAGCTCCTGGCCGTGAGCCGCATCGAATCGGGCGCGCTGCGTCCGCGCCTGGAGGTCTTCGCCCCCGCCGCGCACGTTCGGAAGACGTGGGAGGCGCTCGGTGCAGCCGACGTGCCGTTCACCCTCGAGGATCGCTCGGCGGGGTGGCTCGCGCTGGCGGACCCGGACCAGCTGGACCAGGTCCTGTGGGCGATCCTGGACAATGCGGTGAGCCACGGCGGCCGCACGCCGGTGGATGCGGTTGTCCGCCTGGACGAGGCAGCGTCCCTCATCGCCATCACGATCGCAGACCACGGACCCGGCGTCGGGGACGAGGATCGCGCCCGGCTCTTCCAGCGCTACGAACGCGGTGTGGCCCGGCGAAGCGACGAGGGCTCCGGCCTGGGCCTCTACGTCTCACGGGAGCTGTGCCGGGCGATGCACGGCGACCTTGCCCTTGAGCCCGCCGGCACGGACGGCGGCGCGTCCGGTGGCACGGGCGGCGGCGCGCCGGTCGGCGCCGCGCTCACGATCCACCTCCCCGCGGAGGCCCCCGAGGAGTCCTGAGGGACCTGATCGGCCGATCGGGTCGGGCTGCACGACGGGATGCCCCACCGCCGGGACGTGACGGTGGCGGCGGCGGATGAACTGAGCCGGTCGGGCGCCGACCCTTCGACAGGCCCGCGCCCAGCTCAGCGGATGCCGGTGTCGTAGGCCACGTCGAGCCAGGCCACCTCGCCGTCGGTGACGACAAACGCGACCGGGGCGGCGGTCCCCATCAGCCCTTCGACCGGCTGCGGCTCCAGCACGTACTCGCCGGGCTGGAGCGCGAACCGGAAGAGTCCACTCCCGTCCGTGGTGTAGCTGGCGACCTCGCCGCCAGCTCCGTCGCGGACACGCAGCTCGGCCCCCGCCACCATCCGCGGCGCGCAGGCCGGGTCGTCCGGGCGTTCCACGGGGCAGGTGGGCCCTGCGGTCACCCGCCCACCCGCGCCTGGGCCCTTCGCGTCGCGGCGAAGGCCGGCGAGGAGCTGGTCGTTGAGAAGCGAGCCCTCCTCCCAGACGAACGTGACGGCGCCGTCGGTGGTGACGTCCCAGGTCCAGGAATGGCGGTCGATACAGCCGGCCGGACAGTCGCCCCAGCCCGCGGTGAACCTGACCGTCCAGCCGGTCGGGGGATCGGTCCCGTCCAGCGGCTGCGTCTCCCACCAGCGGTCCTGGCCGATCACGTCCGGGTTCACCGGGCCGAAGGTGTCGAACAGCGGGGTCTGCGCCTGCACGGCCGCCACCGCGGTCTCCGGGGAGTCGACCGGCGCAGGCGTCGGTGTCGGGGCGGAGGCGCTGCACGCGGCGAGGAGCACGACGACGAGCGCCCAAAGGACGATGGCGGGCGAACTGATCGGCATTCGCATGGCCCGCTGACGGGCGATGGGCGCGACAGGTTCCATGGGCGGAAGACTACGCGGAAGGACCGGACATGAAACAGCGGGCTCGCGGTCCGGCCATTGCTCCGGTCGGCCGGGGGTTCCTGCGTCCGGTGCCTCGAAGGTCTGCCGGATCGGTGGTCGGCCAGTATGGAGCCGGCGTTCGGTTTGCTCGTACCAGCGGGCCGCGAGCCTCGCGTACCCCTACCATCGCACCATGAGCACGCCGAGCCGAGAGCCGAACGTCCCGACCTCGCAGGGCGCGGCCCGGACGGCAGGCAGGCGATGAAGGTCCGAGGAGAGGCTCGCGCGACCGACGGCGTCGTGGCCGGTGCGGCCCAGTTCCGCGGTTACCGGCGCAGGTGGTTCCGCGCCGATGCGCTGGCCGGTGTCGCGGTCACGGCCTACCTCGTCCCCCAGTGCCTCGCCTACGCGGGTCTCGCAGGCGCGCCCCCCGTGACGGGGCTGTGGATCGCGGTCGTGGCGATGATCCTGTACGCCTTCCTGGGGACGTCCCGGCAGCTGTCGGTGGGCCCGGAGTCTGCCGTGGCGATCATGGTGGCGGCTGCGGTCGCGCCGCTCGCGGCCGGGGACCCTGCCAGGTACCTCGCCCTGTCGGCCGGGCTGGCGATCATGGTCGGGATCCTGTGCATCGGGGCCTGGATCCTGCGCCTGGGGTTCCTGGCCGACCTCCTCTCCCGACCGATCCTCGTCGGGTACATGGCGGGCGTGGCGCTGATCATGATCGGGTCGCAGCTGGGCACGATCACCGGCATCCCGCTCACCGGGGAGACCACGCCGGAGAAGGTGGCGGAGCTGGCCGGGCGGCTGGCCGACATCCGGCCGGTGACGCTGGCGCTGGGTGCTGCCGTCGTCGTGTTCCTGGTGGTCCTGTACCGGCTCAAGCCGCTCGCCCCCGGCACGCTGCTCGCCGTCATCGGCGCATCGGTGACGGTCTTCATCCTCGGCCTGGAGGGGCAGGGAATCACGCTCGTCGGCGCGGTCCCGGGCGGGCTCCCGCTCCCTGCCTTGCCGGGCCTGCAGCTCGGGGACATCACCGCGCTGGCCGGCTCGGCGGCCGCCATCACGTTCGTGTCCTACACCGACGTGGCGCTCACGGCGCGCGCGTTCGCGGTGCGGACAGGCGAGGAGATCGACCCGAACCGCGAGTTCCTGGCCCTCGGCGTTACCAACGTTGCGGCCGGGCTCATCGGCG
The DNA here is from genome assembly GCA_963770795.1 of uncultured Chloroflexia bacterium. Lineage (GTDB taxonomy): Bacteria > Chloroflexota > Limnocylindria > Limnocylindrales > CSP1-4 > CAIXZV01. The sequence continues at coordinate 19,372 of CAVYQR010000003.1, read as the reverse complement.
GCTTCGCCCTGAGCGCCTCCGGATCCCGCACCGCGATCATCGACGCGATGCGCGCCCGGACCCAGGTCGCCGGGCTGGTGGCGGCGGCGACCGTGCTCATCGTGGTGCTGGTCACCCCCGGCCTCATCGCCCACATCCCGCAGGCCGCCCTGGCCGGCGTCGTGGTCTACGCCGCGCTGCGCCTGATCCGAGTAAGCGAGTTCCGGCGGATTGCCCGGTTCCGGTCCACCGAGATCGGCCTCGCGCTGACGGCGATCGTGGGCGTGCTCGCGTTCGGCGTCCTCGGCGGGATCCTGATCGCGGTGGGGCTGTCGGTGGCGGACCTGCTCGCGCGCGTCGCCCGGCCGCCCGCGGCGATCCTGGGGCGCGTCCCCGGCCTCGCGGGCCTCCACGACATCGAGGACTACCCGGACGCGGAGCAGGAGCCGGGACTCCTGGTCTTCCGGTACGACGCCCCGCTGTGCTTCGCGAACGCGCAGAACTTCCGGTCCCACGTCCTGGCCGCAGTTGATGCCCAGGTCGACCCCGTGTCCTGGCTGCTGCTCAACGCCGAGGCGATCGTCGAGCTGGACACCACGGCGGTGGACGCCATGCGCCAGCTCGTCAGGGACCTGGAGAAGCGCCGCGTGGTGTTCGCCATGGCCCGGGTCAAGCAGACCTTGCGGCGGCAGCTGGTGCGCGGCGAACTCATGGACATCATCGACGCGGAGCGCATCTACCCGACGCTGCCGGTGGCCGTGGAGGCGTTCGAGCGCTGGCGCGATCGCCGCTGAGGAGAGGGGGGTGGCGGACAGGGCGCGCCCGGGTTCGCATCAGCCGGCCGGCCGGTCCGGCGCAGCAGGCGCGGCGCGGGCGGCGGGGGCGGCGTAGGCGGCGTAGGCAGCCCGCTCGATGTCGTCCAGCTTCGCGCGGATCGCGGCGGAGCGGTCCTCCTGCTCGGCCAGCAGCAGGCGCAGCTCGTCCAGCTCCGCCCCGATCGATCCGGCCGGCTGGGGGTCGCGATGAGCCGCCTTCCGGGGCGCCAGGAAGGCGTTGGCGATGAAGGCGGTCAGCACGGAGAACAGGGCGATCCCCGCGAACAGCAGGATGGCGCCGACCACCCGGCCCTCGTTGGTGACGGGGTACAGATCCCCGTAGCCGACCGTGGTGATGGTCACCAGGCCCCACCAGATGGCGTCGCTGGCGCTGGTGATGTTCGCACCGGCCGCGCCCTTCTCGGTGAAGAAGATGGCGATCCCGGCGAACTCGACCACCAGGACGACGAGGAACATCGTCAGGAAGAACGTGGCGCTGGCCCGGCCGATGACGAGGTCTCGGACAATCCGTCTGCCGCCGGAGGCACGGGCGATCCGGGCAACCTTGACGACGCGGAAGATGCGGAAGACGCGGAGCAGGGGGATGACGGCGACAAGGTCCGCCCAGCCGTGGTCCCCGACGAGATAGCCCAGCCGGCCAGGCGCCGTGTGAAGCCGGTAGGCGAAATCCAACAGGAAGACGGGGATCGTGATGAACTCGATGGCGATGGCGACCTGCTGTGCCGCGGAGCCCGGAACCAGCAGGAAGATGACGAGGTTGCCCATCGACAGGATGCTGAGCAGGAAGATGAACAACTCGTACCCGAGGCCCTTGAGTCCCTGCTGCGATTGATCAGCCATGCGTTCTCTCCCTCCAGCTCGTCGCGTCCTGCCGGGTTCGGCGGCTCCCGGAGGGCGGTCGTCAGTCCGGTGACGGGTCGCGCGCGGCGGCCAGCTCCTGGCGCAGGGCGGCGATCTCGGCCCTGATGTCCGCCAGCTCGCTGACCGGAACCGTCACGGTTGCCGGGCCGTCCCCGCGGGCTGCTGCATCGCCCGTTGCCGACGCCGCTTCATCTATCGCGGCCTCCGGTTCCGCCGGTGCCGCGGGCGCGACCAGCATGCTCGCGAGGATGCTGGCCAGGGCGCCGATGATGCCGATGCCGGCAACCATGACGACGATGGCCGTGAGCCGCCCGAGCTGCGTCACGGGGTAGTGGTCGCCGTAGCCCACGGTGGTGATCGTCACGATGCCCCACCAGATCGCATCGCCGCCGGTCACGATGTTGGCATCGGGGGCCTTGCTCTCGAACTGAAGCACCAGCACGCTTGCCACCGAGAGCACGATCCCCGCCAGCAGGATGGTGATGAACGTCGCGTACTGGCCGCGGTTCTTGAGCACGTCCAGGACGAGGTCCTTGCCGGCCTGGCCCCGCAGCAGCTTGGTGATGCGGGCGAGGCGGCTGAGACGGGCGAGGCGGAGGAGGGCGCCGAGCTGGAAGACGCCGATGCTTGGGACCGACCCGAGCAGGTCCAGCCAGCCGCGCTGGTCGATGAAGTACGCCCGCTTCGGCTTCGACCCCGCAAGGTTCATCGCGAAGTCGACCAGGAAGATCACGCAGATGACGTTGTCGTAGAGGTTGACGAGGTTGCGGGTGTCCGGGTCCAGGGGCAGGAGCAGCACGACCATGAGGGCCAGCGAGAAGACCGTCAGGACCAGGATGAAGATGTTGTACGAGTTCCCGTGCTCGCGCATCACCGGTGCTGCGGCGGTCATGCCGACGGATCCTCCTCCTGCTGGGGCCTCGATCGGGCCGGCGCCATCGTACCGACTCGGACGGAGGTCATGGGCGCAGCCGGTCCCGGTCCTCAGATCACCAGCGGCACGCCCCGATAGGCCCTGTCGAGCACCTCGACCGTGTGCATGACCGGGATGGCGGCCCCGATCCCGCCGAGATGGGCACGGATCTGGACCATGCACCCGATGTTGCCCAGCGCGACCACCTCCGGCGTGACGCTCGCGATTGCCGCGGCCTTCATCGCCCCGAGGGCCGTCGCTGTCGTCGGATGCTCGATGTTGTAGGTGCCGGCGGAACCACAGCAGATCTCGCGGTCCGGGACTTCGACGAGCTCGAGGCCCGGGATCTGTGCCAGCAACCTGCGAGGGGCCGCGGTGACCTTCTGGGCGTGGGAGAGGTGGCACGCGTCGTGATAGGCGACCCGTCGCGGTTCGACGAGAGCGGGCGGCGGCGTGATGCCGAGCTCGTCGAGGAATGTCGAGATGTCCCTGGCGCGGGTGGCGAACCGCAGGGCCTCGTCCTGCTCATCCCGTCCGGCGAACAGGTCGCCGTATTCCTGCAGGGCCGATCCGCAGCCTGCCGCATTCGAGATCACGGCATCGACATCGGGCGGGAACGCCTCCAGGTTCCTCGCCGCCTGCTTCCGGGCGACGTCCACCTCGCCGATGTGGAGCGCAAGGGCCCCGCAGCATCCCTGGGCCCCAGGGATGACCACCTCGACCCCGTTCCGGGACAGGACACGGATCGTCGCCCAGTTGATCTCCGCTTCCATGACCTGCTGGACACAGCCCGACAGCAGCGCCACGCGCGCACGCCGCGGGCCCTCGGCCGGGTATGTCGCGGGCAGGGGCTTCGCCTCGGGCGTCCGGTCGGGCAGCAAGTCCAGCATCGGCCGGACGATGGACGGCGTGATCCTGCGCGCGCGACGGAACAGTCTGCCGGCGCGCGCCGCGGCCGCGAGACGGCGCGGGTACGGGAGCGTGTGCAGCAGGCCGACCCGCCGGATGCGGGTGGCCATCGGGCGGGCGCCGGTGTTCCTGGTGGCGGACCGGAACCCGAGCAGGAGGCGGTCGTAGCGGACGCCGGATGGGCAGGACGTGACGCAGGCGAGACAACCCAGGCACGCATCGAGGCGCGGGACCGCGTCCGCCATCGGGAACGCACCCTCGAAGACGCCTTTCACGAGGACGATCCGGCCGCGCGGCGAGTCCATCTCCTGCCCGAGGACACGGTACGTGGGACACGTGGACAGGCAGAAGCCGCAGTGAACGCAGGCCTCCACCGCATCCGACACGAACGAGGCGTGCTCCGGGAGCCGGTCCAGCTTCATCTCGTGGCGCATCTCAGGCTCCCGGGAACCGGCCGGCCGGATCGAGCGCGCGCTGCACCCGCCGTCCGAGCTCGTTCTCGATGTCGCGGCCGACGACTGCGCCTGCACCGGGAGGACCGAGCACTCGCAGGCCTGACAGGCCCTCTGCATCCAGGATCGGCCCGAGCGAGTCGGATTGCCCGATCGAGGCGACCCATGCCACCTGCCCTCCGGCGCTGTACCGCCGGAGCGTGCCGGCATCCCGCAGCAGTGGGTCCGCGTGGGCGACCTGCGGCAGGGTGGTCGGGATCGCTGCCACGGCCCAGCCCGACGGGACCCATGAGAGCTCGCGGGCGCTGCGCCAGATCTGCGCTTCGTCGGGCGCCAGGTCACCGGCACCGAGATGCTGTCGCAGGCGCTCGGCACGGGACTGCAGTACGGGCGCCGATCCGGCCAGGCGCACGAACAGGGTTGCCGCATCCCCGTCCGGCACGAGATCGAGGGCGTCGATGTCGAACGAGGACAACGTGAGTGCCTCGACCTTCTTGAGCGCCTCTTCGAAGGAGCACCGCAGCACGACGGTCTCGTGCGCCTCCGGTCGCGGGAAGACCTTGAGGCTCACCTCGACGAGCGCCGCCATTCGCCCGATGCTGCCTGCGAGCAGCCTGGGCAGGTCGAAGCCCGCGACGTTCTTCACGACCCGGCCGCGCCCGGACACCAGGTTCCCGCGCCCGTCCACGAAGCGGGCACCGATCACGAAGTCGCGAACCCCCCCTCGCCGGTACCGTCCGGGGCCGCTGACGCCCGACGCAACCGTCCCGCCGAGCGTGGCTCCTGCTTCGGCGAGCATCGGATCGAAGGGGAGGCATTGTCCGTGCTCCGCGAGCAGGCGGTCGATGTCCGTGATGCGTGTGCCCGCCAGGGCCGTGACGACGAACTCCGACGGGTCGTAGTAGACGATCCCGGTCAGCCCGGACAGGTCCAGGATCGCCGCGTCCGGTCGAACCAGGGTCGACAGGGCCGTCTTCGTGCCGCCCCCGCGCGGCAGCAGGTGCACGGCCCCGAGAACAGCCTCGCGCACGCCGTCGACGGTCGTCGGCGCAAGCGAATGCGAAGACGCTGGCTCGGGCGCGTTCGCCGGCTCGGTGACGGCGGCCTGCTCGACGATCGGCCCCGTCGGCAGAACCTTGCCCCGATTGGCAATCTCCTGCGGATCCACCTCGAGCCGGACGCGGCGGAGGGCCGTGATGTCGACCTCGGAGTAGAGCCGCTCGAGATGCGCCTTCTTCTCGAGCCCGACCCCGTGTTCGCCCGTGATCGAGCCTCCGAGGCGGATGCACATGTCCAGGATCTCGCTGGAGAGCTCCTCCGCGTGCTCCAGGTCCCCCGTCTTCCGTCCGTCGTACAGGATGAGCGGGTGAAGGTTGCCGTCGCCCGCATGGAACACGTTGGCGATCGCGAGCCCGTACCGCGCCGAGAGCGCCTCGATCTCCGTGAGCGCCGCCGGCAGCTTCGTCCTGGGGACAACGCCGTCGTTGACGATGAAGTCCGAGCTGAGGCGACCGACCGCCGAGAAGGCGCTCTTGCGGCCCTTCCAGATCTCCGCCCGGTCGCGCTCGTCGCGCGCAAAGCGGACGGAGGACGGGTTCGATCCCGCCAGGACCCGGTCGAGCAGCTCCCATTCCGCATCGACCTGCTGGGCCTCGCCGTCCAGCTCGACGATGAGGAGGCCGCCGGCATCGGCTGGATACCCGGGATGGACCGCGGCCTCCGCCGCCTTCACGGCGAGACGATCCATGACCTCGATGGCAGCCGGCAGCAGGCCGGCGGCGACGACCGCGGCCACGGCATCACCGGCGGCCGCGAGGCTCGGATAGGCAGCCAGGACCGTCTTCACGCTCTCGGGCTTCGGAAGCAGCCGCAACGTTGCACGAAGCGCGATGCCGAGCAGGCCCTCCGAGCCGTTGAACAGGCTCACCAGCCCGGGCCCGATGCTCTCGATGCTGTCGCCGCCGAGCTCGACGACGGTCCCATCCGGCAGGACCGCGCGAAGGCCCACCACGTGGTTGCCGGTCGAGCCGTACTTCAGGCAGTGGGCTCCGCCAGCGTTGAAGGCGACGTTGCCGCCGATGCTGCAGATCTGCTGGCTGGACGGATCGGGTGCGTAGTACAGCCCATGCCCGGCGGCCATGCGTGAGACGTCCAGGTTCCACACGCCCGGCTGGGCAGTTGCCAGCCGGCGAGCCGGGTCCACCGTCAGGCGGAGGAGGCGGTTGAGCGCGATCACCAGCCCATCGGGCTCCGGCACGGGGCCCCCGGACAGGCTCGTGCCGCTCCCCCGGGCGACAAACGGGACGCCGAAGCGATGGCAGATCCGGACCGCGTCGATGACGTCCTGCTCCGATTCCGCGAGCAGGACCGCGGCCGGCGAGGCGCTGAAGACGGTCAGGGCGTCCGACGCGAACGTTGCACGGTCGCCGCGCGTCGTCGCCAGCTGCGCGTCAGGGACCGCGCTGCGGAGAGCTCCGAGCCAGGACTGCTGCACTGGTCATGACCTCCCGTGTGCTCTGGCTGGCGCTGCGCTTCCCCAGACGGCACACGGCCGGGCGCGTCGCATCGACGACGTCATTATCGCCGGGGCGATAGGGCAGGACCGGGCGAATGCTCCAACCTGCTCAACTTGACGCCGGGGCGCCGGCATCCGAGGCGTGCCAGGGAGCGCCCTGACTGAGGTCTGCCTTCGCCGCCCCGTGATCCGCAGGCAAGTCGTCCCGGTCACGCTGGCGGACATGGAAGTGCGTTGACTTGATGAGACACGGTCCCACGATCGCCGACACCGTCCTGGAGCTGATCCGGGAGCGCGGCCCGATGACGCTCGATGGGCTGGTACCCCCGATCGTGGCGGCCGGACGGACACGGGCGAAGAACCCGCACAACGCCGTCCGGACGGCCATCGCCTACAACGCGGCCTCCATCGAGAGCCCGGAGGGCCGATGGCATTCGCTGGCCGACCAGTTGGAGGGCGCGGTGCTCACGGTCCCCCTGCACGGACACAGGCCGTACTGCGGTTTCGACGATGTCACCATCACCAGTGATAGCATGATGGCATGAATCGCACCACGATCACCCTTGAGGTGGAGACACGCACGCGCCTGCGCCGGATCGCCGCGGAACGGGGTATCTCGATGGCGGCGCTGATCCGCGAGGCAATCGACGCGACGATCGAGGAGCACGCTCCCACGCCCCAAAGCCTCGGAGTGGGCGCCTCCGGCACGGCCGACACCGCGCGCCTGGCCGGTGATCAGCGCCCCGAGCCCCGCGCGTGGCGCTGATCCTGGATACCGGTCCGCTCTACGCGTCCCTGGACCGCTCGGACCAGGATCACGCAGCGTGCCGCGCCCTCATCGAGAACGCGGACGAACCCCTGGTGATCCCAGCCCCCGTCCTGGTGGAGGTGGACTACTGGATCAGCCGGCGGCTGACCCCGGGAGCCCTGGTGGCGCTGCTCGCCGACATCGAGTCGAGCGCATACCGGATCGCCGACGTCCAGCCGTCCGACTACCCGCGGATCCGCGATCTGTGCGATCGCTACGCGGACGCCGACATCGGGTTCGTGGACGCCGCGGTCTTCGCGATCGTGGAGCGACTCGGCGAGTCCAAGCTGGCCACGCTGGACCGCAGGCACTTCTCGCTCCTTCGCCCACGGCACCGCGCCTCCATCGACCTCCTGCCTGCCTGACCGCCGGCCCGGCAGGCGAACGTCAGTCCCCCACGGAGCTCCACTTCTCCACTGGCACGCCTGCCTCGTACAAGGTGGATGCCCGGGTCCATGCCGTCGCCGGCGTCGTACCACGTCTGCAGGAGCTCGAGACCGAGGCTGGCGTCGCCCTGCGCACGGTCCGCGACCGCCTCCTGGGGGAGAGCGACATCGAGCGGGTGACACTCGTGCTCCGGCCGAGCGCCGCGGAGACGTTCCCTGGCGGAGCCTCGAGCCGCATAGAGCAATGCCCTTGGCCTGATCGACAGACACGCCACGTCGGCGGACGCCGTGCTGGTGATTGAGCCCAAGGTACTGGCTGTCACCGGGACGGCTTGGAGGGTGCACACGAGCACCAGCACTCGCTACCGTACCGACAGGCGGCAAGCGCCGTCCCAGCCAGGAGGCTGGCCGATAAAGGCAAACCCGGGGTGACCCGGGGACGCAAAGCCACGGGACTCGCGAGAGCGAGTCAGCCGGGCTGCCGAAGTCAGGAGGTTGGTGTGCCTTACGGCCGCCCCCGCCTCGACGCGCTCGTGCGCGTCTGTGCCGTAGCGGCGCTCGCCATCGCAGGCATCGCATCGGTACGTCCCATCTAGCCCGCGCGGGCACCCGCCTGCGCGATCACGACGCCCCGTCACCGCGGCGCGAGCCACCGAGGCCACGCGCACCCGACGGGGCGTCGGCTTGTCCCGAGGACCCGCCAGGTCGCTGATGACGCGGATGCTGCGGCAGGCGGGCAGGTGGCGCGGTACTCGCACCACGGGCACGCCCCTGCCGGTTCGCGGGCAGCGCCCGCGGGCGGCTCGCCGCGACGCCGCCGGTGGCCGGATCCCCCAGGGTGCGGGGAACAGTCGAGCGAGGCGGGCCTGCTAAGATGCCCTCCGCGCCGACATAGCTCAGCGGTAGAGCAGCTGTTTCGTAAACAGCAGGTCCTGAGTTCGAATCTCAGTGTCGGCTCCACTCCCCCCGCACGAAATCGAACCGCCTCACCCACTGACGGCGCTGTCCGACGATGGGAGCGAGGGGACGCGGTGGCGACTACGCCGGGCATGAAAGCCAAGCGCTAGCATGGATCGTCCGTTCGGCCAGTCACCACACCGAGGTCACGTGATGCTGTCCCGCCTCGCGGTTGCTGCTCTTGCCGCGGCCCTGTCCCTCATCGCCTGCGGGACAACGCCTCAGATGACCGCCCCCGTGGCGCCGGATGCCTCGCCGGTCGCGCCGGTCGCGCCGGTCCGCCGCTGCTCATCGATGACGCTGCCTATCTCGCCGGCGACGCCTTCACCTTGTCGGTCGGCGAGGCGGGAGCGGACTGGACCGCGCCGTCGGCAGCACCGGTCATGACGAATGGGCAGCAGGCTGCGCGCGTCGCCTTCCTGCCGGCGTCGTGTGCCACCGGCGACTTCACGATCACATCGGACGCAGTGCCCGAAGACGCCTGGGAGACGATGCTCGGCGACCCGCCGGGCTACACGCTTACGGCCTGGCCAGCCGCCCAGGTGCCGGAGTGCGCAGATGGACACGGGTGGACCCACCTCCAGGTCGGCTACCACCCGTTCGCGCCCCTCGAGGCGATCCACCTCGTTGCGTCGATCACGAACGTCAACGACGCCCCGGCCGAGGTCGAGGTCGTGCCGGTGTTCACGAGTGCCGACGCCACCCAGCCGTCACTCACGTCGACCGGCTTCGTCGCGATGGGGCCGATCTCCGGCGCGGAGAAGCCCCGGAGCGCCAGCAAGCCGAGGGAGATGGCCTCCTACGACTTCGCCCGCGCGATCCTGCCGGACGGGACTGCCCCGACGGGCTGGGGCCTCACGTTGACGGGGTGCGGGCCGGTCGGCGGCAAGCCGCCGGGAACGATCGTCATCACCGCGCGGGTCGGCGACGCCGCACCCGTCGAGATTGCGACATGCTCGGATGGCGGCTACATGTCCGGCGAGATGTCGTTGCCGCTCCCGGCCGACGGGACGCGTATCTCGGTGTCCACGACCGGTGGCACGACGAAGTCGCAGGTGCGCGTGTCCGAGTTCCAGTGGCGCGGCGATCGCCCGTGAGCTTGCCGGCAGGATCATCTGAACGTGACACCCGGTCGAGACGCCGGGTTTCGTGCTTGTCAATGGGCGGTTGACAGCCACCGTGACTGCGCCGGCGCCGACCGGGCGCGCTCCGGCAAGCGGCACGCCGGTACCGCCCGCGACACGATGCTCGCGGTGCTCACAACCGAATCCGCGGCATCACCGGAGTACGCGTCGGTCGCCGATCCCATGACGCTCCGGCATCCTCGTCAAGACCGGACCGGCCGGCTGATCAACCACGAGCGCGTGGCTAGGTCGGCGGCCGGGTGGGGTGAGGATCGTGAATGCGACGGTGGTATCCTTACATCAGCGATGTTGTAAGGAGCAGAACCATGGAAGTCTCGGCGCGGCTCAGCTCCAAGGGTCAGGTCACAGTGCCCCGCGCAGTCCGTGAGGCGCTGTCGCTGGAAGAGGGGGACCGACTCGTGTTTCGGGTGGACGGCGATCACGCCGTGCTCGCGCGAACCCCGGACCTCCTGGAGCTTGCAGGATCGGTCAACGTGCCGGCGGCGAAGCGAGGGACGCCATGGGCGGAGGTCCTGCGCCAGACGCGGCGGACCCGGGCCACCGATCGGCGATGACGGCGTTCATCGACACCAACGTCCTTGTTCGTCACCTCACCGGCGATCCGCCCGCGCTGGCCGCCCGGGCGACTCGCTACCTTGCGACCACCGATGAGTTACTGCTGCCGGACCTGATCGTTGCCGAGGTCGCCTACGTCCTCGAGTCATTCTATGAGACGCCTCGGGCACAGGTGGCGACGACCTTGCGGGCCGTGCTGGCCTTTCCTGCGATCCGGGTGATCGACACCGACCTCCTCCAGCGCGCCGTCGAAGTCTACGAGGTCCACCGGCTTGACTTCGCGGACGCCTATCTGGTCGCAAGTGCGGAGCGAACCGGGATCGGTGTCATCGCGTCGTTCGATCGCAGCATCGATCGGGTCACGACGGTCCGCCGCGAGGAGCCGGCCTGAGCCAGACGATGAGGGTCGCCTCGTGGTCGGCTACCCGCAGGTAGCCCCTATCTCGCATATCCATGTTAGTCTCACTAATATGAAATCTGCTGGACGCCGCGCGTACCGAATGGTCGCCCGCGCCGAGGGCGCGGCGGCCACGGGCGAGCGGATCCTCGACGCCGCAGTGGAGGCATTCTGGGAGCGGCCGGGCGAGCTGGTCTCCCTGAATGAGGTCGCCCGCCGGGCTGGGGTGTCCGTCCAGACGGTGATCCGCCGGTTCGGCGGCAGGGACGGGCTGCTGGCGGCCGCGGTCGCGCGTGAGTCGCAGCGCGTCCGCGTCGAGCGCGATCCGGCCGGCGTGGCGAACCCCGACGAGGCAGTCAGCCAGCTCGTCACGCACTACGAGACGCTTGGGGACCGAGTCCTGGCGATGCTTGCCGAGGAGACGCGCACTCCGGCGCTGCGGGAGGTGGCCGAGGCCGGGCGCCGCTTCCACCGGGCGTGGTGCGAGACCGTCTTCGCGGCAACGCTCGCGAACCTGGCTGGAGGGACGCGGGAGCGACGCCTCGCCCAGCTCGTAGCGGTCTGCGACGTCTACACGTGGAAGCTGCTCCGTCGCGATGCCGGCCTGAGCAGGCATGAGACGGAGCTCGCGTTGCTGGAGCTCATCGAACCGCTCCTGGAGGCATCCTGATGGCACGCGTCCTGGCCTACACCTCGCCGGCCCGAGGCCACCTCTATCCGCTGACGCCGATCCTCGGCGAGCTGCGTCGGCGCGGTCATGAGGTGGCCGTGCGAACTCTTGCCTCGGAAGTGCAGCTGATGCGGGACCAAGGCTTCACAGCCGGGCCGATCAGCGAGCGCGTCGAGGCAATCAGGCACGACGACTGGCAGGCCGGCAACGCACGAGCCGCGCTCGCGCACTCGGTCGCCACGTTCGTCGCCCGGTCCGAGCACGACGCCCCAGACCTGCGCGATGCGATCGCCGACGAGCGCCCCGACGCCGTCATCGTCGACATCAACAGCTGGGGCGCCATGGCGGCGGCCGAGGCGTGGGGCGGCCCGTGGGCGGCCTTCTGCCCCTACCCCCTGGCGATCAGCTCGCGTGATGCCCCGCCGTTCGGGCCGGGCTTCCCGCCGGCGCGGGGACCGCTCGGCAGGCTGCGCGACCGCGTCGCCAGGCCCCTCGTGACCGGCACCCTCGAGCGAACGATGCTCCCGAAGAACAACGCCGTGCGGGCACGCCTCGGCCTCCCACCTGTGCGAAACGTCGACGATATGTTCCGACGCCCTCCCCTGCTCCTCTACCTGACCGCGGAGCCATTCGAATACCCTCGTCGGGACTGGCCGGACAACGTCGTGATGGTCGGCCCGTGCGAGTGGGAGCCGCCGTCCGATTCCCCGGTCTGGCTGCGCGACGTCACGGCGCCGATCGTCCTCGTTACGACGTCGTCCGAGTTCCAGGGCGACGGGCGGTTGATCCAGGCTGCGCTCGATGGACTCGCCGACGAGCCGTTCTTCGTCGTGGCGACGCTCCCGGCCGGTGATCCAGGCTCACTGCGAGTGCCATCCAACGCGCGCGTCGAGCGCTTCGTCCCTCACGGGCCGATCCTCGACCGGGCCGTGTGCGCCGTCACGCACGGCGGGATGGGCGCGACGCAGAAGGCGCTCGCGCGCGGCGTCCCCGTCTGCGCCGTCCCGTTCGGCAGGGATCAGCCGGAGGTGGCCCGCCGTGTCGAGGTCGCGGGCGCCGGGACGCGACTGCCCGCAGGCCATCTGACCCCCGAGCGGCTCCAGAGCAAGGTTCGCGAGGCGATCGGGCGTTCGGAGGGCGCGAAGCGCATCGCCGCGGCCTTTCTGGCGACCGGTGGCCCGGCCGCGGCCGCCGATGCCGTGGAGGGTCGCCTCATCGAGCGGGGATGACCCATGGATCCCGGCCGAGGCTGAACGGCGCCGCCATTCCCGCGTGCTGCAGCTCCTCCTGGCCGGCCGACTGCCTGATCGCGATCAAGAGCTAGGCTCCCCAGGGCGCGTGTTCGAACGACGAGGGGCAGGTAGGACTCCTGTGCCATAGAAGGTGGTACGGTCGGCGGTCAGGCTCTGCGGCAGAAGCCGTCGTGCTTCGGTTGGGGACATGGGAAATCGGTGGCAACCGCGAAGACAACTGCCTTGTGGGGTCGGAGAACCGCGGCGTGGACGTGTGCGGCCTGCCGCCGGATAGGAGCGCTCGCAGCAGAAGCCAAATGCCACCGATTTCACGCACCCGTCTGGTTGACGAGCCGTTGAAGGCACCCAAGGTCACCTCATCGCCCGCCATACCCTGCTGAAGGTGCTGCTCATGCTGCGTCGTCTGCTCGCCCCGGTCCTCGTGCTGGCGCTCCTCGTCGTGTCCTCCGCGCCGCTGGCAGCTGCTGCCGGACCGACTGTCGACCTTGTCGTCACGCGTGCGCCGGGGGCATCGGCATCGGCGAGCGCCTCGGCCGAGCGCGCTGCCGGAGCGACGGTCGTCGACCGGATCCCTGCCCTCGACGCCGAGGTCATCCGCGTGCCGGCATCGGCCGCCGCCCGCGTGACGGCCTTGCTCAAGGCCAACCCGGCAATCGCCTCGGTCGAGGCCGACGGCCGCGCCCACACGACCTGGAGCGAGCCGACCGACACCGCGGCCGCCAGCCAGTGGAGCCTCCAGAAGACCGGGGTGGCCCGCGCTGGGATCTCACGACCGGCTCGTCGGATGTCGTCATCGCGATCATCGACACCGAGAGTCCAGCTCGACCACCCCGACCTCGCCGGTCAGCTCTGCCGGGCTGGGACTTCGTCAACGGCGACGCCGACCCCACCGACGACTTCGGCCACGGTACGGGCACGTCCAGCACGGCCGCGGCCTTGACCAACAACGGGATCGGGGTCGCCGGGGCTGTCCCGGCTGCCGCCTGCTGCCCGTCAAGGTGATGGACTCCAACGGGTCCGGGTCCCACTCCGACATCGCCGCCGGGATCGTGTGGGCGACCGATCAGGGGGCCGACGTCATCAACCTGTCGATCGGCGGCACGGGAACCACGACCGTTCTCGCCGACGCGGTGGCCTATGCGGAGGGCCACGGGGTCCTTGTCGTCGCCGCCGCCGGCAACAGCGGCAACACCACCCTCTTACCCGGCTGCCTACCCCGGGGTGGTCTCCGTCGGCGGGACCGACTATCTCGACCAGCGCGAGTTGCAGAGCGACTACGGGCCTGGGTCTCGATAGCCGCGCCGTTCTGCAGCCCGGCGCTCACGCCGACGACGAGATGAACCCGTCGGGCATCAACTACTCGGCCTGTGGCACCTCGTTCTCCTCCCCGATGGTCGCCGGGACGGCCGGCCTCATGATCTCGGCCAACCCCTCCGCGACGGCGGCCGACCTACGGGCAGCCCTGCTTGCCACGGCGTCGGTCCCGGTCACCGACCGCTACGGTGCGACGGGTCCCATGACCTCCGTCCGGTCGGCTCGATGCCCTTGCCGCGGTCCGGCGATCAGCGCAGACGGTCAGCCCCTGACCCGACGGGACGCAACCGCCCTCCCGGCGGTGGCCCCGGGTGTCTCGATCGACGTCGCGACCACGGTGACGGACGTCGTCTCGACGATCGAGTTCGCCACCACGCCCCGACGAGCACCCTCGCGATCCACCTGACCTCGGCCACCGGCGACTTCTCGTTCCGGATGCGCAACCGCTCCGGTGGCGTCGCCTGATGACGGAGCAGCACGAACGGGACGATCAATGTCTCGGCCAGCGGGCTGGTCCAAGCAGCCATACACGATCGAGATCCGGCCCACCGGCGCTTCCACGGTCAGCGTGTCCGGCACGGTCAGCGTCGCCCGGTCATCGACCCCTCGCCGTCCGCCAGCCCGTCGCCCTCGCCGTCCGCCAGCCCGTCGCCCTCGCCGTCCGCCAGCCCGTCGCCCTCGCCGTCCGCCAGCCCGTCGCCTGAGCTCGCCGCGCCATTCGTCAACCGGTGAAGCCGGTGAACGCGGCCACGAAGGTCACCAGCGACGTTCGCCCCGTCATCACCTTCGCGAGACGGTCCGCGGCGTGGAGTGCCTCGCGGTTCGCCCTGTTCGATCTCACGACGGGACGCTGCTCGCCCTCCGGATCGTCGCCTCGACCACTGGAACGACGTCGGCGACGGACGATCCCGCTCTCGCTCCTGCCGGCCGAGCCACCGCATCAGGGTCATGGTCCGGACCGGGATTGCCGACCTTGTGGCAACGCCCTGCCACGCGTTCCAGGCCTTCACGGTCACCGGCGACCGCACGGCCCCCCGGGTCGTCGCGCGCACCCGGCATCGGGCGCGAAGGGCGTGTCGCGAACCGCGACCGATCAGGTCCGGTCTCCCGAGAACGTCCGCCGGCATCTCGACCACCACGGTGTCCGTGGTCGACCGGCGGACCGGGCGACGCATCGCGGCTGAATTTCGCCTTCTCGTCCGCGACCGACAAGCTCACGATCCGCGACGCGACGTTCGCCCCTGGTCGGCGCTACACGGTCGATCTGCGGATCGGGGTCACGGACGCGGCGGCAACCCCTTGCACACCCGCAGCTGGACCTTCACCACGCGCCGCTGAGCGCCGGTGGGCCGCCGGCGTTGCTGTTCATGAGTGGACCGATGTCGGGGAGCACGCGCTGGCCGTCGGCGAGGGTCTGCTCTCGGCGTCGGCGACGCTGGGCTCGACGACGCTGAAGCCTCGCGTGGTCGATCAGTGTTGTCCATGTGCCTGATCGTTGTCGCTCGAAGTCGGCGAGCAGAGGGCCGACCCCCTCAAGTCGCGACCTGCACCGATACTGGCCTGTGACGGGGCGGATGGACCGTCACCGCGGGCACCGCCAGGGCAGCGGGAGCAGTTGAACATGTCGCGTCTCGACAATCGGATCGGCGCTCGTGACCGGCGCGGCCGAGTGGCATCGGCAAGCGACCCTATCCGGCTGGCCGACGAAGGTGTGGCCCGTGCCGTCACCGACAACGGACGAAGCCGGCGAGCAGTCGCGGCCTCGATCCCGGATGCCGGCGGACGCGCGGTCTACCGGCGCCTGGACGTGACCGAGGGGGCGGACTGGGCGGACGCCATCGGCGCCGCGCCTGGCCGAATCGGGCGCCTCGACGTCCTGGTCAACAACGCCGGCGTGGGCGACCTCGCGACGATCGAGGAAACCAGCCTCGAGTCGTACAGCAGAACGATTGCCATCACGCAGACGAGCGTGTCCTGGGCATGAAGGCTGCGGCGAGCGTGCTCAAGGCCTCCGGCAACGGAAGCATCATCAATATCAGCTCGATCTTCGGTGCCAGCGGCGGCTTCGGCTCCTCGCCCGCCTACCACGCGGCGAAGGAGCGGTTCGGCTGATGACGAAGAACACCGCGCTCCTGTGGGCGACGTAGGGCATCCGGGTCAACTCGATCCATCCGGGCTTCATCGACACCCCGTCCTGGACGCGCCGCAACACCCGGTGATGGACGTGATCATCGCAACCACTCCATGGGCCGCCTCGGCCAACCACAGGAGTCGCGGCAGCCGTCGCGTACCTGGCGAGCGACGAGCGCCTCGTCGTCAACTGGCTCCGAGCTCTACGTCGACGGCGGATACATGGCGCGCTGATCGAGCGCGGACCGGAGGCTTCAGCCATGCGTGAAGATCTGCAGATGAAGACACCCGCGATCTGGGTCAGCCGCCGAAGTCCGCGAGTGCCGACGCCGAAACCGAAGCCGGGGAGGTGCTCCTCAAGGTCTGGGCCGCCGGGGCATGCCATTCGGACGAGTCTCGTCATGGGCCTGCCAGCAGGCCCTACGTCTACGGCCTGCCGTTGACCCTCGGCCACGAGGGAGCGGGCGTGGTCGCCGCGCTGGGCGCCGGCGCGGACGGCGTGAAGGGGGCGACGCGGTCGCGGTCTTCGGGGCGTGGGGATGCGGCTACTGCCGGACCTGCGCCACGGGCGCCGAGAACTGACTGTGGCAACGTGGCCGCACTGGGCATCATGCCGCCGGGCCTTGGGGCACCGGGCGCGATCGGACTACATGATCGTCCGCAGCGCGCGACACCTGGTGCCCCTGGACGGCCTCGACCCGGTCGCGAACGTCGCGCTACCGACGTGGGGCTCACGCCTGATCACCGCGATCAAGCCATCCCTGCCCAAGCTCGTGCCCGGCTCGACGGCGGTCGTGATCGGGGCGGGGGGCCTCGCCACATGGCGATCGACATGCTTCGGGCTCTCTCGCCTGCGCGCGTCGTGGCGCTGGACATCGGCGACGACAAGCCGCGTTCGCGGCGAAGGTGGGCGACGCACGATGCATTCCCCTCCGATGGTCCGCCGTTGACGTGGTCCGGGCCGCGACGGCGGCAAGGGGGCCGAGGTGGTCTTCGACTTCGTCGGGATCGAGGCGACGGCCGGGCTGGCCGCACGATGGTCCGTCCGATGGCGGACATCGTCCTGGTCGGTGTGGCGACGCCGCGCTCCGGTCGGCCTGTTCGACGCTCGCGTTCGACGAACGTCCGTGGACCCTACTGGGGATCGCGCGGCGAGCTGTCGAGGTCCTCGACCTCGCGCGCAGTGGAGCGATCCACGTCGAGACGGAGCGCTCCACGCTCGAGGATGGGCCGAAGGCCTACGAGCGGACGCACGCGGGACCCTCCGCGGCCGGTGCGGTGATCGTTGCCTGACGCGGGGTCGCGAGATCGACGGTGCCCGGCGAACCCGCAAGGTGGCCGGGCACCTGATCTCCGGTGCGCCGCCGGTCGAGGAACACGCGCCGGATAACCGTCACCGCGTGCGACACCACCATCGGCACTCGCCTGGGAGTCCCATGGGGGTGCCGATGCCCGGTGAGTCGGCGGTCGTGACCGTCGACTGTTCACCGGGGCTGCTGGCCGCGGCCACGCGTCGCACTCGCGCCTGGCGCCGGATCGGCGTCCCTACTCGGTGGCGCTGGTCCTGTCCGGTCTGGCCGTGGCCGCCTTCATGCCCGGCCAGACGATCGAGGTCACGCCGGAGCTGGTCCTCCTGGTGCTCCTGCCCGGCCTGGTGTCCGAGGCGTCGTTCCAGACTGACCTCGACAGCCTCCGCAAGACGTTCGGCGGGTCGCCCTGCTCGCCATCCCCGGCGTGCTCGTCACGGCGGCGGTGGTGGCGATCGCCCTCATGTCGCGACCGGGCTTGCACTCCACCTTGGCGTTCGTCGTGGGGGCGATGGTCTCGGCGACCGACCCCATTGCCGTCATCGCGACCTTCAAGCGCCTCGGCACGTCGCGCCGGCTGTCCACGCTCGTCGAGGGCGAAGCCTGCTCAACGACGGGACGGCGATCGTGCCGTTGCCATCGCCGTGCGCGCACCAGCGAGCCGGTCGGCCTCAGCGATGCGGTCGTGTCGTTCGTCCTGACCCTGATCGGCAGGCGCGTCACGGGGCGGCCGCCGACGGTTCGCCGCCTCGCGGATCGTCGCCCGGTGGACGACGACCTGATCGAGACGATGATCTCCGTCCTGCTCGCCTACGGGACGTACATCGTCGCGGACGTGCTCCACGAGTCCGGCGTCATCGCCACCGTCGTCGCCGGGATGACGCTTGGCACGTATGGACGCCGATCGGGATGAGCGCCCGGACGCAGGAGGCGATCGACACCGTCTGGAGTGCCTGTCGTTCATGCTGACTGCGATCGTGTTCCTGCTGGTCGGGCTGGCGATCTCGCCGGGTGACCTGGTCGACGCGGCCCTGCCGATCCTGGTCGGGATAGTGGCGGTGCTCGGGGGCCGGTCGATCGTGATCTACGGGCTGCTCGGCGGAGCGTCACGCCTCCTCCCCCGGCCCGGGCACGGCGTGCCGATGAGTCGCTCCACGTGCTGTTCTGGGCCGGCCTGCGAGGCGCGGTGGCCGTGGCCCTGGCGCTGTCACTTCCCAGGCGATCTCCCACAGCGCAGCCTCCTGCAGGCCATCACGTTCGGCATCGTGGTCTTCACGCTGATCGTCCAGGGCGGGACGATCCGTGGGTGGTGCACCGCTGGCTTGGAGTAGGTCCGGCAAAGGACTGACGTCTTCGAGATGACACGCGCGGCCGGCGCCCCTAGGATGGACGCTTCGCACATGGAGGGCGACGCGATGGCCGACACGATCTGGAAGTGGGCCAAGCTCGATAGCCACGGCATCGAGGTTGTCGAGGAGGCCGAGCGGACGCTCGGGGCCGATTTTGTCCTGGCGTATGCCGCCGAGCAAGCCGCGGACGGACCTGCCGGCGCTCCTGCCGATGGCTGCGGCAACCCTGGACGAGAGTCAGATCGAGTGCCTGCGCGGGCTCGAGACACAGCTCGGCGTCGTGGCGGTCGCCTACCGGCTGTCCGCCTGACCCGCGCCCCGACCAGCAGCCGCGCATGCCACCCGCGTGGCCCGCTTCAGGACGGCCCACCTCAAGAATGAGAATGGTGGCGCTCCGGCGCACCACCTTGCCTCGCGCTCGCTCGCACCCTGTTCCAATCCGGGGAGGAAGGTCTCCGGGTCACGCCATGATCCAGCAGCCAGCGACTGACCCCCAGGCCCCCGGAGAAGCTCACCCAGGCGCTGGGCCTGGGCTCCGGCGTGCAGCGCGCCGGATGGTCGTGGCTGTCTGCCTCGCGCTGGCGGTTACGCCGGTCGTCCTGGCGATCGGATCGACCCCGGCGCCGGTGACCCCGG
>CAVYQR010000002.1:0-1336077 GCA_963770795.1 uncultured Chloroflexia bacterium | reverse complement strand
CCGGCCGCGGGTGACCGAATAGACGGCCCGCTGCCCCACCCAGAACGAGCGGATGAACCAGCGCGGCGGCAGGGACGCAGGCCGCTGCGGCTCCGTGGTCACAGCGTCTGCGCTCCTGCCAGCGAGGGCTCGATGGCGGGTGCTGTCTCACCGGCAGGTGCTGAAGCGACCGCCGATGCGCTGAAGCCCCTGGCGATCAGCCAACCGGCCATGACCATCTCCTGCACCGCGAGCGGGGCCATGAGGACGCCGAGCGAGTGCCCGAACATGCCCCCGATCGCTGGCACGATGTAGAGCGTGGCGCCCACGAGCCCCCAGGCGGACAGCCACCGGGGCACGAGCCGCGACTGGTAGAGCAGGACGTAGAACATCAGTGCGCCGAGAGCGAACGGGATGGCGACCAGCTGGTCCCAGGCCACGGTCTCGACGGTGCGCACGAGGCCGGCGATCGGCCCCGAATCCGGCTGCGTGCTGAGCGCGATCAGCAGGAGCCACCCGAGGGCGGTGGCGATGTAGATGGCTCCCTCGAGCGCGCCGCGGAAGACGACATAGCCCATGGCCAGCGTCGCGTTGTACCGCTTGCCGACCGGCCAGAACACGACCGGGACCATCGCGAGCGCGAAGCCCGCCAGCAGGACGAGCAGCGCTCCGATGGCCAGCTGGTTCGGCTGCGCGGCGACCTGGGACAGGTAGGCGGAACCTGCCAGGACCCCATCCGTGACGACCAGGCTGAGGATCAGGGCAACCGTTCCGATGATGTACAGCACGCCGATCCAGACGGCCGCCTTCCGATCCGCGCTCATGCCGGGCTTCCCCGGAGCCGCGGTGGTCGTTCGATACGTGTTCATGCTCTATCTCCCTGTCGTGGTTGACGTGGACGTGGACAAGCCGCCCACGCCAGCGTCCGAATTGGCATCTGCCACACCTGCCCGGCCTGTCCCGAGCGTTGTCGGGGGGTCGGTCTCGTCCCGGGTGACCGAGACGAGCGGCAGGCCGAGGTCGCGCACGCGCTGGAGCAGCCCGTGGAGCGCGGCCTGGTCGGCGACCGGACCGCTGATGAGGGTGGTCCCGTCGCCTTCATGGCTGACGGTCAGCCCGTCGAACCACGCAGCCCAGCGCGCGTCGAGGTGCCCGGCGAGCCGGATCTCGTAGCGTCCGGCCTCGGGGTGATCGCCCCTGGATGTGTGTCGTTCGGTCATTCCGCTCCTCGTGCCCGGCGTCTCCTTGGATCTCCGGCCGGTAACACCGACCCGAGTCACTTGACACAACGTGAGGGCGGATGTGATGAGCGCGCATCAGCACAGGTGATGAGCGGCGTGATGATTCGCCAGCGAGGCGAGCGGAGCCGTGGGCGGGTGTTCCGACGCGCCGCCGCAGCGATGGGCAGCCGTGGGCGAAGGACTACGCGGTGGGTCGGCGGCCCCGGGTGCGCGGGAGCAGGCCGAGCTCGGCGGCGCGGCTGACGGCTGCTCGACGGCTGTTCACGCCGAGCTTGGCGTAGATGCTCCTGGTGTGCGTCCGCACGGTGGCCAACGACACGGTGAGCTCGCGCGCGATCTCGGGTCCATCGAGCTCGCTCTCCAGGAGGCGAAGGACCACGAGCTCCCGTTCGCTCAGCGGCTCGACCAGCGGCTGGTCGACGGGCGTCTGTCCCTCGACCGTGACAGCAGCGGCCAGGAGTCGGCGCACATAGCCCGGAGCCTTCCGCTCCTTCGCCGCCAGCTTCAAGAGCGCCGCCATGGGGGGCCCTTCGTCGATGAAGGCGCGGACGTAGCCCTCCGGCTCAGCCAGCGTAACCGCGCGCGCCAGCGAATCGAGTGCACCCGCCACATCGTCACGGGCGTGACGGGCGAGCGCCTGCACGACGAGGATGTCGATTGCGCTCCCCATCCGCCCGCCGTCATCCGCCGCCGCGAGCAGGCGCTCCGTGAGCCCGGCCGCCGCAGCGAGGCTGTCGTCGGCGCGGTCTCGCATGCCCTGCGCCAGAAGCAGCCTCGCCAGCGTGGCGTGCTCGAACTCGTGGAGGTAGCTGAGCTCGTCCGCGCCCGCAACACCATGCTCCCGCGCCCAGCCCCACGCCGCCGACAGGTTCCCTTGGGCGATCCACACCCTCGCCTTGTCGGCGGCGACCGGGCGCACATCGGGGGAGTAGTTGCCCGCATACAGGGGCTCGGCCTCCTCGAGGAGCTCGAGCGCGCAATCGAGATCGCCCTCTGCCTGTCGAATCCGGGCCGCCGCGACACGCGACCGGTAGGGGTACTGCGGCAGCCCGTTCTCATCCCCCAGCTCGCGGCCCGCCAGCAGGTGCCGCGACGCGGCCTTGAGGTCGTTGCGTTCGCGACACAGCTCGCTCATGCCCACGTGCATGTCCGCCGCCCCCCGCAGCGCGGGCGCGCCATGTTCGGTCGCAAGCTGCAGTCCACGCTCGAACGTGCGCAGCGCATCGCGGAGACGACCCTGGGCGGTCCGGATGTCGGCCTGGACGGTGGCGCCGCCGATGACGGAAGAGACGTCTCCCGCCTCCTGCAGGTTCGCCATGCTCTTGGCGTACGAACGATGCGCTGCCTCGAGATCCCCGCTCGCCCAGGCAACGAGTCCCAGCAATCCCGCTGCCGCACCACGCCCGAGCTGATCATCCTCGCCGACGAGGTCGAGCGCCCGCCGGGCATGGGTCATGGTGCCGGTCACGTCGCCGACGGCCATGGCCCGGGCCGCACGGTAGAGGGCGATCGAACCCGGCAGACGGCGGAATTCCGCGTGGTCGACAACGACCATCGCAGTCGCTGGAGCCCCTGGTTCCCCAGGCCTGTCGGCCGTCGTGTCCAGCCATCGTTCGGCGTCCCGCAGCCGCTCCTCAACGCTCTCGATCTCGCCTCCGTCCAGGAGCGTCGCGGCATACGCGACGCTCAGCACGGGCCGGACCCGCAGCAGCTCGTCGGGTAGTGCCTCGAGCCACCGGCGCACGGTGGCCGCCTGATCCTTCTGGAACAACGCCGGGATCGCGAGCTCAACCAGGTCAGCCGCCCGCTCGAAATCCTCGCCGGCAAACGCGTGGCGGATCGCCTCGGAGCGATCGCCGTTGTGTTCCAACCAGACGCTGGCGCGGCGGTGCAACTTCGGCGCCAGTTCGGGTCGCTCATCGAGCAGGCGCGCTCGCAGCACGTCGGCGAAGAGCTGGTGGTAGCGATACCACTGGCGGCGGCCGTCGAGCGGGACGAGGAACAGGTTGCCTCGATCGAGCGCCTCGAGCGCTGCCTTCCCCCCGTCCTGGCCGGTGACCGCATCGCACAGCGGGCCGGTCATGCGGGTGAGGATCGAGGTCTCCAGCAGGAAGCTCCGGACCCGTTCGGGTTGCCGGTGGAGGACCTCCTCGACCAGGTAGTCGACGATGTAGCGGTCGTCTCCCGCGAAGCCCGCGATGAAGCCGGCCACGTCGTCCCGGCCCTGGATTGAGAGCGCCGCCAGCTGGAGCGCCGCGATCCAGCCCTCGGTACGTCCCTCCAGCGCGGCGACGTCCCCCGCGGCGAGGTCCAGCCCCATCGCCTCGTTGAGATAGGCGGCAGCCTCCTGGGGCGTGAAGCGGAGATCGGCAGCGCGGATCTCGACGAGCTCGCCCCGCGCCCGCAGGCGGGCCAGCGGCAGCGCCGGATCGGCGCGGGTGGTGATCACCAGGTGGATGTGATGGGGCAGGTGCTCCAGCAGGTACGTCATCGCGTCGTTGATGTCCTGCGCGTCGATCACGTGGTAGTCGTCGAGCACCAGCACGAGGTCGTCCGGCACCGCGCCGAGCTCGTTGAGCAGCGAGGTGAGGATCGTCTCGATTGCGGGAGGCTGGGGTTCCTGCAGCAGGGACAACGCCCGTGCGCCGACCCCCGGTGCCACCGTCTGCACTGCGGCGACCAGGTAGGCCCAGAAGATCGCGGGCTGGTTGTCGGCCCGGTCGAGGGACAGCCACGCTGCGGACGGTCCGCTGGTCGGGGCGGCTGCGAGCCACTCGGCAACCAGCGTTGACTTGCCGAAGCCGGCCGGGGCGGAGATGAGCGTCAGCCTCGACTCGGCCCCACGGCCCATGCGCTCGATGAGCCGTGGGCGCGCGACCAGGCCGCGTCGCAGCCTGGGGACGTAGAGCTTGGTCTCGAGCAGCGGGCCTGCGTTGTCCAGCGTTGTCACCTGCTGTGCTCAATGGCGGCGGTTCGTGGATGCGCTGTCTGCCGATGAGGTGCGTGCTCCCACGCATTGTGGGCTTCTGGCGGGTCCATGAGGGAGGTCACCGGCGCAGGCTGGGACCCGCCCTCAGCCGGACCGTCATGGCCGGCGCGTAGCCAGTATGTAAAATATCCTTGACACCATGTTGGCGATCGTTTACATTGCCCATGTCAACGATTCTTGACATTGGAGACGCCGATGACATTCCTGGAGAAGAGCAACTGGGTCGCGCTCATCGTCGCGGTGCCGACGCTGCTCGTCTACCTGGCCCTGGTCGTGCCGCAGGTGCTCGGCAAGCCGATCGCCGAGGTCTCCTGGGTCCAGCCCATGACCTTCGCGATCGTCGGCTTCATCGTGGCGAACATCCTGGGCAGCATCGTGGCCGCGGCCCTGAACCCGGGCGAGGCGCCCAGGAAGGACCAGCGCGACAGGGAGATCGACCACTACGGTGAGCGGGTCGGCAACTGGCTGGTCATCGCCGGCTCGATCGCTGCCCTCGTCCTGGCGATGGCCATGGCGGACCACTTCTGGATCGCCAACGCGATCTTCCTCGGGGGCCTGGCGGGAGCCCTTCTCAGCGCCGTCACCAAGATCGGCGCCTATCACGGGCCGTTCCAGACATGGTGAAGCCGACCCTCGTCACCAACTCGATCCGGTCGCTGCGGTTTGCCAACGGCGAGATGACCCAGGCGGACCTGGCCGATCGGGTCGGCGTGACCCGCCAGACGATCATCGCCATCGAGCAGGGCAGGTACTCGCCGACGCTCGAGATGGCCTTCCGCATCGCCCGGGTCTTCCGGGTGCCGCTCGACGAGGTCTTCCAGTACGCGGGCGAGCAGGGATGACCAGCCGGCCGCCGGCCCCGGCCTCTGCCGGACGCCACGTCCTCCCGCAATCCGACAAGGAGCACACCATGATCGAACCGTCGAAGACGTCAACGTCCCTGCCGCCGCGCTGGTTCATCCGCTCGTTCTGGGTGGGGCAGCGGGCCGTCTATTCGGTCACCCGCGGCCGGTTGGGCCTCCGGTCCGCGGCGGCCGACCACCCGGGCATGATGCGGCTGCGGACCGTGGGGCGCCGCAGCGGCGAGGAGCGCATCGCCATCCTCGCCTACTTCGAGGACGGCGCCGACCTGGTCACCCTGGCCATGAACGGCTGGGCCGATGCCGAGCCCGCCTGGTGGCTCAACCTCCAGGCCCAGCCCGACGTCACCGTCGACCTGCCCGGTGGCTCGCGTGCCGTCCACGGACGCGCAGCGGACCCGGGCGAGCGGCCCCGCCTGTGGGCCAGGTGGGCCGCATTCAACAAGGATGAGGATCTCGACGCCTTCGCCGCGCGCCGTTCACGGGAGACCGCGGTGGTGATCCTCTCGCCACGACCCGAGTAGGGGTCCTCACCACACCAGTCACAAGCCGCCCTGGCCCTCTGAGCGAAACCCGTCAGGCGATCGTTCAGGTCGGAGGGACACGCTCGGGGCACGGTCGCCATCACTGCGCGGGACGCACGTTCCGCGCGCCCGAAGCGAGGCGGAGTCCTTCCCCGCCACGCGGCATCAACCCTTCCAAGAACTGCGAGCCTGGTCCAATGGGCTCGCCCAACTCCTGGAGAGAGCATGTCCTCACTCGAGCGCCAGGCGAGAATCGCCGGGCTTCTGTACCTCATCGTCGCCGTCTTCGCCGCCTTCGCCTTCAACTACGCGACCGGCAGGACGTACGTGCCGGGCAATGCAGCCGCCACCGCATAGAGCGTGCTGGCGAACGGAGGACTCCTCCGTACCGGCGTCGTCGCCGACCTCATCCAGGCGACGGCATGGATCCTCACGGCGATGGCCCTCTACCTGCTGCTGCGGCACGTGAACGAGAACCGGGCGCGCGCGATGGTCATCCTCGTCGCCGTCGGGGCAACGATCGTCTGCGTCAATCAGGTCTTCCCGCTCGCCGCCCTGCTGGTCGCGACCGAGCACGGCTACGCGGCTGCCTTCGGCGCCGCCGGATCGAATGCCATGGCGCTGCTCCTGCTCGACAGATGTCACTACGGCTCCCTCGTCGCCGAGATCTTCATGGGCCTGTGGCTGGTGCCGCTCGGGTTGCTCGCCTACACGTCAGGGCTGTTCCCCAGAGCGCTGGGGGTCGCGCTCGTGGTGGGAGGCGCCGGCTGGATCGCGGGCGCGCTTGCCGGGCTCGTGGACCTCGTGTCCGGCGAGGCGTTCAACAAGTCCGCCATGATGCTGCCGACCATCGCCGAGGTCTGGCTGCTCGGCTACCTGCTCGTGAAGGGCGTGAGGTCCCCGGGCGCGTGCGATCGTGGGCCCGTCGCGGTCCCAGGTCAGGTCGCCATCACGCGGTAGGACGGCGATCATGCGAACCCGCCAGCGGTGGCACCCGGCTGCAATCGGCGGTTCCCGGTTTCACCACTTGGATTCCCTGAAGGTCGATGATCTGGTGAGAGGAGGCCCTGACCTGGACACCCTGCCGTTCCGGATCCTGCGCATCATTGCCGGGTGGTCGGCCGTCGCGGTCCGGAGGCCGACCGGCCGCCGGTGACGGAGTAGGCGGCTCGCTGCACCGCCCAGAACGAGCGGATGAACCAGCGCGGCGGCAGGGACGGTGACCTCTTGGACGGTTCGGACATGGTGTGCCCTCGAGCGGTGAGGCTAGGCGGCTGCAGAAACCCACGACCACGCGTACCAGGCGGTCAAGGCGTTGAAGACGATGCTCACGAGAATCAGGAAGTTGTCGTACATGCCCACGTACGGCAGGCCAGCGAGATTGAAGAGAACGACGAGCACGGCTACAACGATGTTGACCCAGCCGATTGCGGGAAACGGCAACACCAGGGACAGGACGACCATGACGATCGGGATCAGCATGATCACTGCGATCCCCAGCCACATACCCTGGCCCGCCTTTCGGCCCCCGATCTCCCCCGGCGTCACGTGGCCGGCGAATATGCGCAGTACATCCCCCAGGAGATAGGTCAGCATGACCGCGACCCACAGCCCTGAGAGGATGATCCTCACATCCGTCATGACCTCAGCTCCCTCGTTCCTGGACCTCGTTCTGCCTCACGCCTGAACCACGTTGTCCAAAGACGGTGCGGCTCCCGTTGGCGGTGAGGGCTGGAATTCCTTCAACCGGTCAGGGGGCCAGCCTTCGACGATCGCCCCTGCCTTCGAAAACCGGAAGTCGCACTTCGGCCCACCGTTGCCCAGTGTCGTCGTTCGGCTGAATGCAATCCCCATGTTCTTCATGATCGCGTAGTCGACCAGGCAGAGGTACTTCACGTACCCGAACATGCCCCTCCGGGTGTAGTACGTGCAGATCCCGCAGGCGAGGTAGTCGACGCCGAACCCGTCTGGCGTGGCGCCCTCGACGTACCGCAACCTGAACCCATTGACCCCGTTCTCCTGCCGACTCGTCGCGTCTTCCCGCGCCTTGATCTGGCGCCTGTTGAGCCTCGAGAAGAACAGCGCCCGCTGGATCCGCATCCGGAGCGCCGGCAGCCGGAAGTACGCGTCTGCCGTGCGGTAGATGCGCTCTCCGACCTGATCCTCGGAGAGCCCGTACGTCTCGAGCTGCCTCGCCATCGCCAGGCCCAGGATGCTGAGCTTGATGTACGTCGCCAGGGTGCCCTTTGCCTGGTCGAGTACCGGTGCCTCCCCGATCTCTCGGCGCAGCATCTTCTCAAAGGTGCTCGTGTACACGTCTCGCGTGACTCCCGCCCCCTCCGGGAAGTGGGCGTCCAGCGTCCGCCTGAAGATTCCGATCAGCTCGTTCTCCATCTCGACCTCCGCAGCGGTTCGCCCGCGAGTAGCCGGTCCCAGCCATCGTCCCCGGTGAGGACGGGCAACGTCGAGCCCGCGTGAGAGCACCTGGCTCTCGGGCACCTCAGATCGTGACGACGATCTTCCCCCGTGCATGCCCCGCCTCGATGTGGCGGATGGCCGCCGCCGCCTCGGGAAGCTGGTAGGTCGCGTCGATGACGGGCCGGAGCGTCCCCTCCTCGACCATTGAGATGAGGACCTCGAGATCCTGGCGGTTCGGAACGGAGAAGGGCCGGCGCAGGCTGTGCTTCACGAAGGGGTTCAGCACGACCGGCCGGATCAGCCGGACCAGCAGCGCCACGCCGCTCGCGCCCGTGCCACTCATGAGGACGAGGGTGCCCTCGGGCGCCAGGACACGTCGAGTGTCCGCGAGGGAGTGGTTCTCCATGTTGTCGAGGATCACGTCGTAGCGTTCCGTGCCCCGGGTGAAGTCCTCCCGGGTGTAGTCGATGACGTGGTGCGCGCCGAGCGAGCGAACCAGTTCCACGTTCTTCGGGCCGCACACACCCGTGACCTCGGCGCCGAGGTGCCGCGCGATCTGCACCGCGTAGGTGCCCACGCCGCCCGACGCGCCGTTGATGAGGACCTTCTGACCGGCCTGCAGCCGGCCCGCATCGCGGAGGCCGTGGAGCGCCGCGGACGCCGACGTCGGGATGGCCGCGGCCTGCTCGAAGCTCATACCGGACGGCTTGAGGACGAGCGTGTCCTCGGCGGCCCGCGCGTACTCGGCGCAGGCGCCCGAGGCCGGCCAACCGCAGGTGCCGAACACCTCGTCACCGGGCGCGAACCGGGTCACGGCGCTGCCGGTCGCCTCCACCGTCCCGGCGATGTCGGACCCCGGCACGCCGAACTTCGGCCCGCGCATGCCGCTCGTGAACCGGACCGGGAACGGCGAGCCCCGGACGCCGAACACGTCACCGATATGGAGCCCCGCGGCATGGACGCGCACGAGCACCTCCCGCTCGCCGATCGCGGGTTTGTCGATCTCGCGGCTGACGAGCACCTCCGGTCCGCCGTACCGTTCCTGGACGATTGCCTGCACCGGTTTCTCCTCATGTTTGTTGACTGCCGTAGGCTTATGGCATAAGCATATGCCATAAGCTAAGATGGCGTCAAGAGCTACCGAGGAGGCCATCGATGACACGCCGCACGACGCAGAAGCGGGCGCCGCTCAGCCGCGACCGCGTGCTTCGGGCCGCCATCGAGCTTGCCGACGAGAGCGGCATCGGGGCCCTGACGATGCACCAGATCGGTCGCCGGCTGGGCGTGGAGGCGATGTCGCTCTATCGACACGTTCGCAACAAGGACGACATCCTCGACGGGATCGTCGACCTCGTCTTCGCGGAGGTCGAGCTGCCGGCCGATCGCTCCAGCTGGCGGGCGGTGCTTCGCGCACGATCGATCTCGACCCGCGCCGCCCTGCGGCGCCATCCCTGGGCGATCACCCTCATGGAGTCGCGCATGGCACCCGGCCCGTCGAACCTCCGCAGCCACGATGACATGCTCGCCGTCCTGCTCGACGCCGGGTTCTCCGCGGCCATGGCGACGCACGCCTCCAACCTCGTCGACAGCTACGTCCTGGGGTTCGCCCTCCAGGAGACGAGCTTCCCGTTCAGCAACGCCGAGGAGCTGGCGGCGGTGGGCGAGGAGTTGCTCGGGCAGGTGCAGGCCGACGAGTACCCGAGCTTTGTGCGCGTGGGGGCCGAGCTCCTCGCGTCCGGCTTCGCCTACGGCGACGAGTTCGAGTTCGGTCTCGACCTCATCCTCGACGGGATCGAGCGGGCCCTGCGGGAAGCGTGATCGCGGGCCGAGGACGGTTCCAGCCGGTCGCCCCAGCAGGCCGCTCCGGCCCGGCAGGCTACCCGCCGCTCGACACCGCGGCGGCTGGCCTCTTCATGGACACCATCGACCAGTCGCCGGTCATCGGCACCACCTCGGCCACGGCAAACCCGTGGCGCTCGTACAGGCGCTCCTGGGCACGCCTTGACGGGTCGGCCCAGCGGGTGGTCTCGAGGTAGCCCTCGAGGCCGGCGTCGTCACAGCGGCGCGCGTACTCGGCCATCAGGAGCCCTCCGACACCCTGGCCCTGCGCCTCAGGCCGCACGCCCAGCATCGGCAGATGGCGATGTGGCGTCTTCGGGTGGGCCTTCCCCACCTCGCGGAAGTCACGGATGAGGGCCAGGAGTCGCGGGCCCGCAATGCGCGCGGCGGCGAGACCATCGCGGGCGCTGGGGCTGCAGTCGGGCCGATCCGCGTAGGTCAGGACACCCTCGATCCGGCCGTCACGCTCGGCCACGATGACCTTCTGCTTCGTGCCCTTCTTGAGCGCCAGCTCGTACATGCGGCGACGCCGGACTGGCGCCTCGTCGTCATCGCCGACCACCTGGTCCACCGGGCCGAAGCCCTGGAATGACGCGGCCAGCACCTGGAGGACGGCATCGCGGTCTTCGGGGCGGAAGTCCCTGACCACGATGCACGGCTCATCAGACATGCTGGGCCTCCATCGACCGGGGTGCTTCGGCGGACGGACCCACGGCGCCTTCGCCCCGGGCCTCGACGGTGACCTGCGCGCCGGCGTATTCCGGCTCGAGCCGCCGGACCGAGAGCGCCTGGTCGACGCGGAGCACACGGAAGCCCTGCTGGTCGCTGCTGGTGAACCGGCTGGCGACCGCCTCCATCGGGATGAGTACCGGCTGGTCGACCTCGTAGGTGTGTCCCTCGTGGACGATGGTGGCAGAGCCGCTCGCCAGGACGTTCTGGAGCCAGTTCGTGCGTGGCCCGTACATGAGCGCGATCAGGAACCCGTCGTCGGTGGCCACCACCCCGACGGGTGTCTCGTACGGCTGGCCCGAGGTCCGGCCCCGATGCCGGATCACGGATGCGTACGCTCCGTGCGTGCCCGCCGATCGCATCTGCTTCGGGTTGATGATCGCGCGCTGGAGCCGGATCAGGGGGCTGAGCACGAGCGGGGACTTCGCCCGCCACCCCAGCAGGAACAGGAGCGCGAGCGCCGCGACTCCCAGGAACAGGGCCCCCACGAGGATCGCCACTTGCATGAACATCGGTGCCTCCCTGGCTGGTGGTATGATCGACTACACTGTAAGCCTGCGGCTATCCTATGACTACACTGTAAGCCTGTCAAGAGGGAAGAATCCGATGACGAAACCGCTGACGCCGCCCGCTCGAGGCGCGACTCGCCGGCGACCGCTCAGCCGCGACCGCGTCCTCCGGGCGGCCATCCGCCTGGCGGACGATGGCGGCCTCGAGTCCGTCTCAATGCGCAAGCTCGGCCAGGTGCTCCGGGTCGAGGCGATGTCGCTCTACAAGCACGTGGCCAACAAGGACGACATCCTCGACGGCATCGCCGACCTCGTCGTAGGCGACTTCGAGGTGCCGTCCGGGGACGTCGACTGGAAGATGGCCGTCCGGCGGAGTGCGATCTCGGCCCACCAGACCCTGTTGCGCCACCCCTGGGCCAGCAGCCTGATCGAGTCGCGTCTCAGCGCCGGTCCCGCGAGGATGCGCTACCTGGATGCCATGATCGGCGTCCTCTCGGCCGCGGGGTTCACGATGCCACTGGTCATTCGCGCGATCATGGCGCTCGACAGCCACACCTACGGCTTCGTGCTCCAGGAGATGGCCTGGTCGTTCGATGCCGAGAACGCTCCGGAGATGGCGGAGGCCTTTGCGCAAGGCCTTCCAGCAGGCGGCTACCCGAACCTCGCCGCGATGGCCGAGATGGCGGCGACGACCCCGGGTGGCGCCCCGGTCGATTTCGAGTTCGGCCTCGACCTGATCCTCGACGGCCTCGAGCAACTCCTGCTCACCGCCGGACGCTGATCCGCGACGGGGCGACCGCCTTGCCGCCCGGGAGTATACTTTCACAACATTCAGAACTCTCATGCAGATGCAGGGTGTCGACCGGTGAACGATCACGAGGCCGCCTTCGTCGAGCAGCTTGGCCAGCACCTCTATACCCGGGGCATGCAGCGGATGGCTGGTCGCGCATGGGCCTGGCTGCTGATCTGTGATCCGCCGGAGCAGACGGCCGAGCAGCTCGCGGAGGCGCTGCACGCGAGCCGCGGGGCGATCAGCGGTGCGATGCGTGTCCTCACCAGCGCCGGCTTCGTCCATCGTGGTCGGCGGCGCGGTGACCGGCGCGAGTTCTTCAGCGCCCCGCCCGGTGCCATCCGCCGCCTGGTCGCCGACGGCGGCACGGCCTTGGCGCAGGGGCGCGAGATCGCGGACGAAGGCCTGGCGCTCCTCGTCGCCCGCCCGCCCGAGGATCGGGCCAGGCTCCTCGAGTTCCGTGACCTCTACGCGTACTACGAGCGCGAGTGGCCCATCCTCGTCGCTCGCTATCTCGCGGACCGGACCGAGACCAACGGTGGGGTGGTGACGGACGCCGATCGGGCACAGCCCCCGCCCGGTTCGGCGGTCGAGGAGCCATCGATGTCGCCCAGCTGAACGAACCAGGCCGCCAGCGCGCCAAGAGGAAACAATCCTGATGACCGCAATCATCGAGGCCGAGCGCCTCACCAAGAGCTACGGGAGCCACCGCGGCATCATCGACGTGGATCTCGATATCCAGGAAGGGGAGGTCTTCGGCTTCCTGGGACCCAACGGTGCCGGCAAGACGACGACCATCCGCACCTTCCTCGACCTGATCCGGCCGACGAGCGGCGTCGCCCGGGTGTTCGGGATCGAATCGTCGGTCGACCCGGTGGCGATCCACCGCCGGGTGGGCTACATCCCCGGCGAGTTCGCGCTCTACGACCGCCTCACCGGCGGCCAGACCATCGACTACTTCGCGAACCTGCGGGGAGGCGTCGACCTGCACTACCAGCAGGACCTCATCGGCCGCCTGGATCTCGATCCGTCGCGCCGGTTCAAGGAGTACTCGAAGGGCAACAAGCAGAAGGTCGGCATCGTCATCGCGCTCCAGCACCGCCCGGACCTGCTCGTGCTCGACGAGCCGACGTCGGGTCTCGATCCCCTGGTGCAGCAGTCGTTCTTCGGGCTCGTGCAGGAGGCCAAGGCGGAGGGCCGGACGGTCTTCCTCTCGAGCCACATCCTGGGCGAGGTCGAGAAGACCTGCGCCCGGGTCGCGATCATCCGCGAGGGGCGGATCGTGAAGACCGACACCGTCGAGGCCCTGCGCGATCTCGCCCACCACCAGGTGGAGCTGCGCTTCACCGACACGGTGCCGGTCGCGGCCTTCGAGAGCCTGCCCGGCGTGAGCGACGTGGTCGCCGATGACCATGTCCTGCGGCTTCGTGTCACCGGTGCGATCACACCGGTCGTCCGGGCGGCTGCGCAGTACGACCTGCTCGATTTCGTCAGCCGCGAGCCGAGCCTCGAGGAGACGTTCCTCGCCCAGTACGGCCGGCAGGCCGTCGAGGAGAGCGGCCATGTCAGCTAGTGCCGGCACCCCGCCGCTGGCGGCAACCCGTACCCAGATCCCACGGCTGAGCCGGATCTACGGTCTCGGCAGCGTCTATGGCAAGACGGTGCGCGACTCACGGCTTGCCTTCATCATCGCCACGGGCTTCCTCAGCGGGATGGCGCTGTTCATGGGCGCGGCCATCTCGACGGTGTTCCCCACGCCGGCGGCCCGCCTCGAGGTGGATGCGCTCATCGGGAGCATGCCGGCGTCGATGGTCAACCTGTTCGGCAGGCCCGTGGATCTCGGGACCCTCGGCGGCTACATGACGTTCAAGTACGGCGCCATGTTCGCCCTGGGCGTCGCGCTGTGGTCGATCATGGCCCTCTCCGGCACGCTCGCGGGCGAGGCACGCCGCGGCAGCCTCGACCTGGTCGCCACCACGCCGTTCGGCAAGCGCCGCATCGCGCTCGAGAAGCTGGCGGCCCACCTGACGGTGGTGTGGCTGGCGCTGGCGATCTTCGCCGTCGTCACCACGCTCAGCTCGATGGTCTTCGGGGATGCCGCGCTCGGCGACACCATCCCGCTCGAGTCCTCCATGGCCTTTGCCCTGTGGGTCGGATTCCTCGCCATGTTCTTCGGCGGGATCGCGTTCGCGCTGTCACCCATCCTCGGCCGCGCCGGCTCCGCGGGAGTCGCCGGCATCGCCATGGTCTTCCTGTGGGTCGCCGCCGGCATGGAGATCGGCGGACCGCTCGTGGCCCTGAGCCCGTTTGCCTGGACAGCGGATCACGTCGGGCTCGTGGGCATGTACGACTGGCCGGCGCTGGCGCTCGTTGGGATCGTCGGCCTCGCCTTCCTTGCCATCGGCGTCGAGCTGTTCGTGCGCCGGGATCTCGGGGCCACGGCGGGCCTCTCGCTGCCCGGCCTGCCGGCGAGCATCCTGGGCATCCGGGGACCCACCAGCCGGGCGTTCGGCGACCAGCTGCCGCGGGCGGCCTCGTGGGGGATCGGTCTCGGGCTCGCTGGTGCGCTGCTCGCGTCCCTGGTCGGCCCGATGGCCGACCAGATCCGGTCCAGCCCGGACATCCTGGGAGTCTTCCAGACGCTCTTCCCGGACTTCGACCTCGCCTCGGCCGGCGGCTTCCTCCAGCTCTACGTGGCGCTGCTGTACATCGCGGCCGGGTTCGCCGCCGCGACGTTCGTCTCAAAGTGGGCATCGGACGAGACGGACGGCCGCCTGGAGCTGGTCCTCACGTCACCGGCCAGCCGGGCCCGGTGGGCGCTCGCAGGCGGGGCCGCCGCGCTGGCCGCGATCGTGGTGATGAGCGTTCTGTTCGCGGCCGGCATCGGGCTCGGCGCCGCGTCGAGCAACGTCAGCGCGGGCGAGGCCATGCTCGGTTCCGCTGCGCTCGGCGTGTATGCCGCGGCGATCGTCGGGATCGGGGTCGCGATCGGCGGGCTGTGGCGGACATCGCTCGCGGCGGAGATCGCCGCGCTGTTCGTGGTTGCCACGTACCTCGTCGACCTCGTCGCACCGGCGCTCGGCCTGCCGGACTGGGTGCACCAGCTGGCCCTGACCGCACACCTCGGCCAGCCGATGGCCGGTACCTGGGATCCCATCGGGATCGTCGCCTGCCTCGTGATCGCCGTTGGCGGCGTGCTGCTGGGGGCGTGGGGCATGACGCGGCGCGACGTCACCGGGTAGGAGACGGGTCGGCCCGGTTGATATCTCTCCCGGGCCGGCTCGACACACCCCGGCAACACGGGGTCGCGAACCAACAAGGAGCTGCATGACCGACCCGATCGCCATCCACATCGAGGGCCTGACCAAGCACTACGGCAACGTCCACGCCCTTGTGGACCTGGACCTCGACGTCCGCGCCGGCGAGGTGTTCGGCTTCCTCGGCCCCAACGGCGCCGGCAAGACGACGACGATCCGGACCCTGCTCGACGAGATCCGCCCGACGGCCGGCCGGGCCACGATCAAGGGCCTCGACACCCACGAGAAGGTGGTGGAGATCCGGCGCCACATCGGCTACGTGCCCAGCGACCTGGCGATGTACCCGGGCCTCACCGGGCGCGACACGCTGACCTACTTCGCGAACCTCCGGGGCGGCGTGGACTGGGGGTATGTGGATCTCCTGGCCGAGCGGCTCGACGCGGACCTCTCGCGGAAGGTCGGCGACCTGTCGTCCGGCAACCGGCAGAAGGTGGGCGTCATCCAGGCGTTCATGAATCGGCCCGACGTCCTGATCATGGACGAGCCCAGCGCCGGCCTGGACCCGCTCATCCAGCGCGAGTTCCAGGCGATGATGCGGGAGGTCGCCGCCGAGGGTCGGACGGTGTTCCTCTCCAGCCATACCCTCTCGGAGGTCCAGCGCGTCGCGGATCGGGTCGGGATCATCCGCAGCGGCCGTCTCGAGGCGGTCGAGTCGGTCGCCGACCTGCGCTCGAAGTCGATCCGACGGGTCGAGTTCGAGTTCACCGAGCCGGCAGACGCCTCGGTGTTCGCATCCCTGGCCGGAGTCCGGAGCGTGGAGGTCGAGGACCACCGGGTCGTCCTGTCCTACGACGGCAGGATGGACGTCCTCCTCAAGACCGCGACGACGCGTTACGACGTCGTGGACATCACGTCCCAGCCGGCGGACCTCGAGGAGATCTTCCTCACCTACTACAGCGACGAGGCGGCGCCCGCGTGATGCTCGCCGGTGTCCTCACCAAGACGGTCCGCGACCGCTGGGTGGCGTTCGTGGTCGGCTCGGTCGCGATCGGCCTGTTCACCGTCTTCGGCATGGCCGTCTACAGCGGGATCGATCTCTCCTTCTACGCTGGTCTGCCGGAACCACTCCTGGGACTGATGGGCATCTCGGACGTGACCGACCTCAGCGGCCTCTCCTACGGGGCCATCTTCAGCTTCATGGGCGCGATGACCCTGGCCGGGCTCGCCATCTGGGTGGGCGCCGGAGTCGTGGCCGGCGAGGAGCGCAACGGCACCGTCAGCCTGCTGCTCAGCAACCCGAAGAGCCGGACCCACGTGCTTCTCGCCAGCGCGGGAGCCCTGGTCCTCCTCACCGCGCTGGGTGCGCTGATCATGCTCGCCGGCGGCGTTCTCAGCCCGGTGCTCCTCGACGTCGGCATCGGGGGCAGGGATATCGGGGCGCTGACGTTCCACCTGTTCGCCAACGCGCTGGTCTACGGCTTCATTGCGCTCGCAATCGGAGCCTGGACGGGCAACGGCGGGCTCGCGACGGGTGTGGCCGCGGCAGTGATGGTCGTCTCATATGTCGCCGTCGGCCTGCTGCCGCTGTTCAAGGGCCTCGAGGACGTCGCCCGGGTGTTCCCCTGGTACTACTTCGACGGCAGCGACCCCCAGTTCAACGGCATCGACTGGGGCCACATCGGGGTCCTGGCCGCCGGCTCCGCGATCCTCGCCGTGGTCGCGGTGGTCGGCTGGAACCGCCGCGATCTCAAGGGTCGGAGCGTCGGGCGGACGATGGTCGACCGGCTCCGGAGCAGCCCGCTGACCCGCAGGATCGCGGACCGGCTGGCCGGCTCAGCGGCAGTCTCCCGGGTCTGGACCAGGACCGTCTCGGAGCACCAGGCCCTTCTCGTGGTGACGGCCTACATCATGGCCCTCGTGGGCGTCTTCTACGGTCCGCTCTACTCGTTGCTCCCAACGGAGGTCCTGGGCATGGCCGACCAGCTCCCGAAGGAGCTGCTGGCCCTCGTTGGCAATGCCGACATGAGCACGCCCGAGGGCTTCTACACGATCGAGGGGTTCGGCCTGGTGGTGCCGATCGTGATGATCCTCGTCACCGTGGTGGTCGGATCCCGCGCCCTGGCCGGGGAGGAGGCAAACCGCACGATGGGCCTCCTCCTCGCGAACCCCGTCAAGCGCTCGACGGTCGTCGTGGAGAAGACCCTGGCGCTGGTCATCATCGCGACGGTCCTCGGGCTCGTGGCCTTCGGTGGGACGGTCCTGGGGTCGTATCTCGGGGGACTCGACATGGAGGCGGGCAACATCGCGGCGATCTGCCTGCTGGCCACGTTGCTCGGGCTGGTTGTCGGCGGGCTCGCGCTCCTGCTGAGCGCTGCCACGGGCCGGGTACGGTGGGCCGTGGAGGGCTCGATGGGGTTCGCGCTGATCGCGTGGCTGCTCAACTCGTACCTGCCGCTCAACGACAGCGTGGCCCGCTTCGCGGAGCTGTCCCCGTTCTACTACTACCTGGGCAACGACCCGCTGGTCAACGGGATCCACTGGGGTCATGCAGCGCTGCTGGCCGGGCTGTTCCTCGCGACGGCGGCGCTGTCGGTGGTGCTCTTCGAACGCCGGGACCTCCGCCAGACGGGCTAGGTTCGACCCGACGCGTTCGGCAGCGGGGCGTCGTCCGGCCGGGGTCCGGCCGGGGCCCGGCCGGCGGCCCGTCAGACCGCGCGGCGGCGGCGCTCGTGGACGGCGTCGTGCAGTTCCGCCGTGCTCACGTCGGTCGTCGCGCGACCCAGCGTGGGCGTGCGGGTGCCCGCAACCGCGACCCCAGTTGCGGAGCCGGAAGCGTGGGTGTAGGTGCGGAGGTCCACGTGGTCGTGCGTGTGCACATCGGGCGCCCACGGGACGCCGAGAGGGAACAGCTCCGCGAACAGCTCCACGAGCTCGGGGTCGAACTGGATGCCGGCCTGGCGACGCATCTCCGCGATCGCCTCGTCGTGGGTGATGGCGTCACGGTAGGGGCGCCCGCCGATCATTGCCTCGTACGCGTCCACGATGGACACGATCCTGGCGCCGACCGGAATCTCCGCGCCGGCCAGCCCGTGCGGGTAGCCACGTCCGTCGTACCACTCGTGGTGGTGAAGCACGATCGTGGCGGCGTCACGCAGCGCGCCCGCCTGCTCCAGGACCACCTGGCCGATCTTGGGATGCTCGGTGACGACCCGCCACTCGGACGCGGCGAGGTCGCCGGGCTTGGCCAGGATCTCGTCCGGGATCGCCAGCTTGCCGAGGTCATGGAGCAGGCTTGCCGTCCGGATGCGGTCGAGCTCGCCTTCAGGCAGGTCGATCGAGCGGGCGAGCGCCACCGATGCCTCCGCGATCAGGACGGAAGGCCTGCCGGCCCAGGAGGCCCGGCCGACGAGCGCCCGGAGGAGCGCGTCCTGGGCCGCCGCCATGGCCGCGCGGCCCACGTCCACGGCATGCGAGCGGGCCTCCGCGCGGATCGGGGAGCGGCGGACGGTGTCCTCGTCGCCGGTCTCCCGGAACACGAACACCTGGTTGCGCCCGAGCGCCTTGGCCGAGTAGAGCGCGGCGTCCGCATCGCGGACCAGGGCGCCCGCCTCGAGAGCACCGCCCAGCCCGCCCGCCACGCCGGCGGACATCGTGATCGTCGCGCACTCGCCATCCGGCAGGCGGATCTCGCTGCCCGCGACGATCCGGCGCAGCTTCTCGGCCAGCGATGCGGCCGCGTCAACATCCGTCTCCGGCAGCACGACCAGGAACTCCTCGCCGCCGTACCGGCCGGCATGGTCCACGGCCCGGACGCTGGCGCTCAGGAGCTGGGCCACATGCCGCAGGACGACATCGCCCGCGGCATGGCCGTGAGTGTCATTCAGCCGCTTGAACTGGTCGAGGTCCACGAGGATCACCGACAGCGGGCGGTAGTAGCGCGTCGCCCGGGCGATCTCGTCGTCGACGCGGCTGAGCACGGCCTGGCGGTTGGGGATGCCGGTGAGCTGATCCACCGTGGCGAGCCGCCAGGTGTCGGCGACCCGGTCCGCGAGGCCGCGAATGGCGGCGCGCAGGCGTGGGTCCCTGATCCGCCCTGCGTCGAGCGCGACCAGCGCTCCCTCGTCCGCCGCATGCGTGAGGCGCTCCGCAAGCGTGGCGAGCCGGCGGTTCTGGCGGCGCACGACGAATGCGGAGAAGCCCGCAGTCCCGGCGAGCGCGCCGATCAACGCTATCGCGACGGCAAGGGCCGGCACGATGGTCTGGGCATCCAAGGAGCGGTCACCGCCTGTTGTTCGGGTGCGGCGCGGACCCCCTGGTCCTACGCCCTACCGGGAGGCTACGCTGCGGGATGGTGGCGACCATGGGGCGATGGTCCCGGTGCCGTCTAACGAATTGAACTTGGTTCCCGTGCGCACCGCACACGCCGCTGCAGGTCATGGCCCGAAGGTCCGGGGAGGTCCTGCAATCTGGGAGGCGCCCGATCCGATCCGGTCAGGAGGCCGTGTGTCGGTCCCGGTTCACGCGGCCGCGCGCGAGGTCGCGTCCGCCGTCGTCGCAGAGCCGCCACGCCCACCCGTCATCGTCCTCGGCACCCTCCGGCCACGCGGTGCCCGTCAGCGCGGCACCGGGCACCGCCGCCGCCGCGTACTCGAGCCTGACCCGGCGCGGCAAGGCGGCGATGATCCGGCGGCCGGGCTCACCGGCGGCATGCAGCACCTCCTCGAGGTAGTCCACGTAGGCGGCGTTGTTGACGTGGCCCATCGGGTCGATGTCCTGCGGGCGGACCGTCGCCCGGTGGACGGCCGCATCGGAAGGCGCTGGGGGCAGGGACACCCGGCCGGGCTCAAACGCACCGGGTGGGACGGCGAACCTGGCCGGGAACTCGGGTGGCACGCGTCCGGGCATGCCCCGGTGGTCCGTCATCACCCAGTCGGTGTGGGCCCAGAACGCCAGGGTGCCATCGCCCAGGCGCGCCTCGGTCCGGCGGCGAGCCCACACGCGGCGGATCCCTGTGACCGCGGTGGAGACCGCGAGGGTCGTGCCCAGGGGGATGGACACGAGGATCACCAGGTCCGCCGCACGGACCACCCAGGCGAGCCCGCGCTCTGCGTACCAGGCCTGGTCGAAGCCCAGGCGCTCGGAATGGACCCAGGCAATGTCCTGCGCGTAGCGGAGCAGGGTGGAGGCGCGCACGATGCCATCGGGGCCACACTCGTCGAACCGGATCCGATAGGAGATGGTCATGCCCGCGACTGGGGCCGGCGTGGCGGCGGGGAGCGCGGCATGCACATCTCGGGCGCCGTGATCCTCGCGCTCGTCGGGATCGCCGTTCATGCCGGCCTGCGTCCGGCCAACCGGTCCAGCCCCTCCAGGGCGATCAGCTTCAGGCTGTCCACGGCGACCGGGCCGCGCTCCCGGGCCAGTCGCACCTCGCACGAGCGTCGTGCATCGAAGACGACCAGCCCGGCCAGCAGCCGCACGCCCTCGTCGGCCGCGCCTCGGCGCGCGTCGTCGAGCTGGTGCAGGACATCCGCCTTGATGCCGCGCGCGCCCCACTTGCAGTCCCACGCCTCGCCGGCGCCTTCGCGCTCCACCGTTACGTCGTAGGGGTGGATCTCCGCCGGTCGCCCGTCGAACAGGATGCGGCGCTCGCGCCGGACCGGGCCGGTCCGGGCGGTCAGCAGGAGCTCCGTGAGCGCCTCCACGATGGCTCCGCGGAACTGGCTGCGCGTCTGGTCCCCGCGGTCTGCCACGGCCAGCGACACGGCCAGGATCGCCTCGGAACGATCCCTGGCAGGATCTCCGGCAACCGGGGCGGCCGGGCCGAAGAGGGTCGGGAACATCGTTCGCCACGAGGCCGCATCCAGGGACTCGCCGTTCATCACAGCCCGCGCCAGGAGCCTCTGGACGGTGGTGGCGTCGGCCAGCAAACCGGCCGCCCGCACCACGAGCGGGTCTGCCTGGATGTGGGCGTAGACGACTGCCCGCCCGTCGGGCCGGGCCTCCATGTACCGCATCAGGAGGGTTCCCCCAGGGCAGCGAGCGCTACTTGCGGAAGCGTGGACAACCAGTCGATGGCACGGTGCGGATCAGTGACGCGACCGGCCTCCTCGACCAGCTCGGCCAGGGCCTCGTCGGTGCCCGGAGGTGCGGGCTCGGTGCCGCGCGCATCGGCGACCGCGCGCAGTCGGGCACGCCAGACGGTGCCCAGGTCGGTGACGTACTGGTATTCGTCCTCGATTGGCTCCGCGGTCGCGCACAGGACGGTGAACCCGGCGAGGGCGCGGTCGATGAGATCGCCGACGGTGGGAGGCATTCCCCGCAGCGTACGACGCGCAGGCGGATCGCGGGGCGCCCTCGTGCGGCCCGCTCACACGGCGGACGAGGATCAGGCGAGGTCGCCGCTCTGCGCGAGAACGGCCTTTGCGGCCGCACGCGGGCTGGCCGCCAGTCGCAGCCTCGCGTCCTGCTCAAGGCGCCCCAGCTTGCGACGGCCATGCTCGTCCCAGCGCGTCGAGTAGACATGCAGGGCCTTGCGCCGGATGTCGTACGCGGCCTGCCGCTCGCCGGCTCGCTCGAGGCGTGCGACGCCGTCCAGCACCGCTCGGTAGAGCCCGGGGAGGACCTCGGCAGGGTTCTGGTCATCCATCGAGCAGAGCGTGGCCGGGACGGGGACGGATTGGAATGGGTGGGATGTCCCGGCCGGACCCGCCGGGAGTCCGGGGTGCGTTGCCCGAGCGCACCGCGGTACCGCCTGCCGGGCAGCCGTTCCATCCGTGCTCTCGCAGGGCGCCGCGCTGTCAGTCAGTCGCCCCGGTGGGCCCCGCTCTCGATACGGAAACCGCGGCCGATCCCCCTGGCGGGCTCCCAGCGAGCGATCAGGCGGTCCACGTATCCCGCCGGCGGTCCGGCCTCCAGCCGCGCGACCAGCGCATCAAGGTCCGTGCGTCGTCCCTCGGCCACGACCCGGACGCTGCCGTCCGCCTCGTTGGCCACGAACCCGTCGAGGCCAAGCGAGCCTGCCTCCCGCAGGGCGAACACTCGATACCCGACGCCCTGGACTCGCCCGCGGACGCTCGCGTCCAGGCGGGCGAGCCCGCCTGCGCCGGCAGGCTCGCGGAGACCGGTCATGACGCGTGGTGCCGGCGCGGCCAGCGCACCAGGAGCACGTCGAGGACCAGCTCCGGGCTGACGTTGCCCGCGACCAGCTCGTCCGCACGGACCAGGCGGGCGAGCATCGCCGCGGCGGCGTCCGGCGGCAAGTCCCGCGCCGCGGCTTCGATCTCCTCGAGCAGCGCGATGTCCCGGATCGAGCCCGGCGTGCCCCGCTGGGAGAACGCGAGGTCGCGCGCGATTGCACGCCAGGCATCCAGGAGCAGAAGGAGCGCCCTGCGGCGGGCGGCGGCCGGTGTCTTCCTGGCGAGACCCTCGTCGGCGGTCTCCGCCGGCGCGTCGTCGGGGCCGTCACCGCCGCCCGCGGCGGTGACGGGGGCGGGCACCTGCGCGGGCGTCACCGCCGGCGCCTTGCCGCGAACGCCGCGCCTCGGGGCCTCCTCGACCGGGGCTGCGACCGGCACCAGCAGCGCCTCGAGTTCCATCGCGCGGGCGATCAGCGGCCTTGCAGCAGCCAGGCGGCGTGACGGACCCTGAGCCAGCAGGTCCAGGAGCGTGCGAGTCAGCTCCCCGCGGATGCCCTCGGCACCATCCGCGGCGGCATACGCCACGGCCAGGCCCGGGCGGCCGGCGGTGAGGCGGGCGAGTCGGGCAGCGGTCGGGGCATCGGCCAGGCCCCGCTCCACCAGCAATCGCTCGATCTCCCGCACCCCGACGACGCCGAGGCGGATCCGGGCACACCGGGATCGGATCGTCGGTAGCAGCAGCTCCTCGTCGTCTGCACAGAGGATCAAGGTCGTGTCGCGCAGGGGCTCCTCGAGCGTCTTGAGCAGGGCGGACTGGGCGTCCTCGTTCGCTCGGTGGGCATCACGGATGATCGCTACCCGCCGGCCACCCTCCACCGGCAGCAGCGAGAGCTCGGTCACGAGGTCCCGGACGCCGCGCTGCTTCGCGCCGGGTCCACCGATCACGACCTGGGCGCCGATCCCCTCGGGTCCCAGCCGATGGAGGTCGGGATGGTTGCCGTGCTCGACCATCCGGCACGTGCGGCACGTCCGGCACGGTCGGTCCGCACCGGTCGCGCCGGTGCACAGCAGGCCGGTTGCGAGGTCCAGGGCCAGGGAGACCTTGCCCACGGACGCGGGTCCGCTGATGAGAAGCGCGTGTGGGACGCGCGACGCCAGCATCGCGTGGACGGCCGCCACCGCGGCCGGATGGCCGACGGTCAGGAAGCCGTCCACGTCGCTGGCGCTGGTTCTGCCGGGGCTCAGTCCTCGGCCGGCTGGGCGGCCGGCTTCCTGGTCGTCCGGCGCTTGGGGGCCGCGGTCCCGGCGGCCGGAGCCGTCTGGGTCGGGGCTGTCTCAACAGCCGCGGCCGGAGCCTCGGCTGCCGCCGCCGGCTTGCGCGTGGTGCGGCGCTTGGGGGCGGTCTGGGCGGTCTGGGCGGCCGGCTCGGCCGGAGCCTCGGCGACCGTGGCCGGAGCCTCGGCTGCCGCGGCCGGCTTCCTGGTCGTCCGGCGCTTGGGGGCCGCGGTCCCGGCGGCCGGAGCCGTCTGGGTCGGGGCTGTCTCAACAGCCGCGGCCGGAGCCTCGGCTGCCGCCGCCGGCTTGCGCGTGGTGCGGCGCTTGGGGGCGGTCTGGGCGGTCTGGGCGGCCGGCTCGGCCGGAGCCTCGGCGACCGTGGCCGGAGCCTCGGCTGCCGCGGCCGGCTTCCTGGTCGTCCGGCGCTTGGGGGCCGCGGTCCCGGCGGCCGGAGCCGTCTGGGTCGGGGCTGTCTCAACAGGCCGGCCGCGCTGCAGCTGCGCGCGAAGCATCTCCTCGAGTTCCGGCGGGACCTCGCTCCACTCCGCGCCGCCCGTGCGCGGGGCACGATCGACACGATCCTGGCGCTCCGGCCGCGGGCCGCGCGGGGACTGCTGCCCGCCGCGACCGCCCCGGCTGCCCTGGCTGCCGCCTCCGCCCTGACCGCCGCTGCGACCGGGGGCAGGTTCGGCGAAGCGGCTCGTGCCGCCGCCGCGACCGCCACCGTAGCGCTCGCGCTCGATGGCCGACGTGTAGGCGCTGCGGGTACCACCACCGCGGCCGCCGCGGGCACCACCACCGCCCCGGCCACCCTGGCCGCGGCGCTGCTCGGTGAGCAGGTACTCAGGGATCGCCGGCTCCTCGAAGTCGTCCTCTTCGTCGGGGAGCGGCGCCAGGTTGGCGGCCGGCCGTGCGGCCGGGGCCCCGGGCTGGCGGTCCCACACGGAACCGAATGGCGTGGAGCGTGGAGACCGCGGGGGGGCGGACAGTGCCTCGAGATCGTCGAACGGCGTCGGCAGCTCGCCGGACGGGGTTCGGGAACGACCTCCACGAGCGGCCCGCTCGGGGGGTGCGGTGGGCGCGGTGGGCGCGACGGCCTCGCCCTGCTCGACCTCATCGGCCCCTTCGACCTCGGCGTCCGCGACGCTCTTGATCTCTTCGCCTTCGACATCCGCGACCACGTCGGCACCGCCGGCCTCGACCGGCTCACCACCCTCGACCTGGTCGTCGCGGCGGCCCCGGCCACGACCACGACCACCTCGGCGGCGGCGGCGGCGGGGGGCTTCGCCCTCACCCTCGAGCTCCGCATCGCCCGGGGCGGCGTCCATGCCCTCCTCGGGCGTCTCGAACTCCTCCGGGAGCTCCGCATTCTCGACAGGCGCGGCGGCCCCTGCGGCGGCCCGGGACAGCTTCTCACCGGGCAACGCCACGAGCCCGACGGACGACATGCCGGTCGGGCTGACAACCGCCTCGCGGCCCGGCTCACGAGCGGAGTCACGACCGCGGTCACGCCCCGAGGACGAGCGCCCCCCACGCGAGCCGCCGGCGTAGCCGCCCTCTCGATC
This sequence comes from uncultured Chloroflexia bacterium, assembly GCA_963770795.1. Lineage (GTDB taxonomy): Bacteria > Chloroflexota > Limnocylindria > Limnocylindrales > CSP1-4 > CAIXZV01. The sequence continues at coordinate 1,310,963 of CAVYQR010000002.1, read as the reverse complement.
GGACCGGTCGCGACCACGGCCACGGCCACGGCTACGACCCGAGCCCTCCGACAGCTTGTCCGGGACCTCGGTCATCGACAGGTCCTCGTCGTCGCCTGAGACGCGCCGGCCGGAGGCCGTGGATCCCCTGTCAACCTTGGCAATGTGGATGATGTCGGTGAACAGGTCGGCGACCTCGATCAGGTCTGACGACGTGTTGCCGCGGAAGCTGACCACCTCGACGCGGACGCCCATCTCCTGGACGGCGCGGATGGCGGACGCGAAGTCCCCGTCGCCCGACACGATGACGGCGACGTCCAGGTTGCGCGCGGTCTTCATCAGGTCCACGACGAGCTCGATGTCGAGGTTCGCCTTGACCTTGCCGTCGCCGTACTTCCGGATGTCCTTGCTGACGACCTTGTACTGGTGTCGCGCCAGGAACTGGTGGAAGTTGCGCTGGTTCTCGTTGTCCGGGTCCAGCCCGGTGTAGGCATACGCGCGGACGAAGTCTCGTCCGGCGGTGACCGACTTCAGCAGGGTGACGTAGTCGATATCCACGCCGGCCGCCTTGGCCGCGTAGAAGACATTCGCCACGTCCACGAAGACGGCGACGTTCTTCCCCACATTGACTCCTATGTTGATCGGGCGTGACCCGGACCTCGTCCGGGCCGCCCGGGGCGCTATGGGCGGCGGGCTGCCGCCAGGGGTCGCCGGAGCATGGGTCCGGCGGTGGTGAACCCGGCGCGTTCGAAGCGCGCGAGGTCCACGGGATCTTCGGGCTGGGTCATCTCGACCACGGTGCAACCCTTGTTGCCGGCCGAGCGGAGCAGCTCCTCGAGCAGGGCGTCCGTCACGCGATCCGCGTCATGGTCAGGGGCGACGACCAGGAGGTCGACCGTGCCCACGTAGCCGCCGGCGATGACCGACGGACGCAGCACGAGGAGCGCCCCACCCACGATCTCCCGTCGCACCTCGGCGACGAGCACGCTCGCGTTCGGCAGGTAGACGAGCTGGCGAAGAAGGTCCGCGGCGTCGAGCGACCCACGGCCGGACCCCCGCATCGCCAACTGGCCGAGCGCGGCCAGACGGTCGATGTCGGTGATGCGAGCCTGGCGGATCAGGTACTCCACGCCCAGCACGTACCTCGTACAGTGAGCGACCGATGCGCGAGCAGCCGGGCCGAACGGGTCCGGACGGGCGGCCCCGCGCCTGGGCCGCGATAACGGGTGCCCGGGAGGCGAGCGACACGAGGCTCGAACAGCCGTCCCGAAGCGGAAGGCCAGGGTTCAGCCCGCGAATCGCGGACTTGCATCCCTGACGCCAGCGCCTATGATACGGCATCGCTCCGGGATTCCATGTCCCGGGGTGCATTTGGTCCCTCGTCCCGTGTCGCCATCACCGCCGCGCCGAAAGCGTTCCATCGGCCACAAGGGATGACGTCATGGTCCGCGAGCAACGAAAAGCCGCGGGCATTGGCGAGGGAAATTGGAGGAGGAGCTCATGAAGTTCGCACGCGTGGGCGTTGCCATTGCGGCCGCGGCCATCGTCGTCTCGGCCTGCGGGTCGAGCAGCGCAACCACAGCACCGGCGGCCACCACAGCACCGGCCGCCACCACAGCACCGGCCGCCACGGACGCCGTGGCGCCCGTCGACGATCCGCTCGGCGTCGTCCAGATCCCGGCCGGAGAGCCGCTCCACATCGCGTTCTGGGGCGTTCTGTCCGGCGCCGACTCGTCGCTGGGTGAGGACTCCAAGCAGGGCGTCGAGATCGCCATCGACGACCACGGCGGAACGATCATGGGTCACGATATCCGTCTGACCACTGAAGACGCCCTGTGCACCCCGGACGGCGGCGCGATCGCGGCGCAGAAGCTCGCGGCCGACAGCACGATCGTCGGGCTCGTCGGCTCGTCCTGCTCGGACGAGGCCGTCGGTGGCATCGCCAGCATCACCGCTGCCGGCCTGACCACCATCTCGCCGTCCAACACGCGCCCGGCGCTGACCGATCCGAACCGTGACGCGACCTACGCGGGCTACCTGCGCACGGCGCACAGCGACGCGTTCCAGGGCAAGGCCGCCGCCGAGTTCGTGTTCAACGAGCTCAAGCTGACCAAGGCCGCCACCATCCACGATGGCAGCACGTACGCCGAGGCCCTCCAGGGCGTCTTCGTCGAGGAGTTCCAGAAGCTCGGTGGCACGATCACGGCCCAGGAGGCCGTCACCAAGGAGACGACGGACATGAGCGCGGTGCTCAAGACCGTTGCCGCCAGCGGGCCGGAGGTCATCTACTTCCCGGTGTTCGTCGCCGCGGCAGGCTTCCTGAGCGCCCAGATCCCGACCGTCAGCGGCCTTGAGAACGTCAAGACCATGGGCGCGGACGGCCACTTCTCCCCCGACTACCTGAAGGCCGCCGGCGCTTCCGCCGTGGGTCACTACCTGTCCAGCCCGAACTTCGGGGCCTTCGGAGCCGGCTATGCCGACCTCCTCGCCAAGCGCGCGGCCAAGTTCGGCGGCACGCCGCTGAGCGTCTTCCACGCCCATGGCTACGATGCCGCGAACATCCTGTTCGCTGCCATCGAGAAGGTGGCCGTGGAGAATGCGGACGGCTCGCTGTCGGTCCCGAAGGGCGCCCTGCGGGACGCCATCTACGCGACCAAGGACTTCCCGGGCATCACCGGCACGCTGACCTGCACCGAGTTCGGTGACTGCGGCGCCCCGGTCATCGGGGTCTACCAGATCACCCAGGAGAACGTCGACACGAACACGATGCCGTCCGAAGTCATCTGGCCGTAGTCCCTCGAACGGTGCTCTCTCGCTGAGCGACCGATCATCCGCCGGGACGAGTGGGCACCGCCCACTCGTCCCGGCGATCAGCAACAATCACCTGCCGGAGACCATCCGTTGAACGTCCGCAGGCTGGACCGGATCACCGACCTCGCGATCAAGGCCTTCATGTGGGCCTTCCGCATCATCATCATCCTGGTGGTCGTCGTGGGGTCCACGCTGACCCTGCTCGGCGGCACGTACACGGTCGACGACTGGTTCGAGTTCATCGGCAACGGACTCACCCTGGGCAGCATCTACGCGATGATCGCGCTGGGCTACACGATGGTCTACGGCATCCTGCGCATGATCAACTTCGCCCACGGCGAGATCTTCATGGGTGGTGCCTTCGCCGGCTACTTCACCGCGGTCGCACTCGCGCAGACCGGCGCCCTGACCGCCAGCGTCGCCAGCGGCCTGATCTCCGTCGCGATCATGATCCTGGTGGCGATGGCCGTCTCGGTCGGGATCGCGATGACCGTCGAGCGCGTCGCCTACCGGCCGCTCCGCAACGCCCCGAGGCTGGTCCCGCTGATCAGCGCCATCGGTGCGTCGCTGTTCCTGCAATACACGGCCCGTGGCTTCTTCGGGTCCGGCGTCTACGGCTATCCGAACGTGCCGTTCCTGGACGCGACGGCACCCATCCCGCTGCTCAACATGCGCTGGGTGGATGTCCTGGTGGTCGTCGCCTCGTTCAGCATGATGGGCGGCCTCTACCTGTTCATCATGCGCTCCAAGGTTGGTACCGCGATCCGCGCGGTCTCGGAGGACAAGGGAACCGCCGCCCTGATGGGCATCGATGCCAACCGGGCGATCGTGCTGACGTTCGTCATCGGCGCTGCCATGGCGGGAGCGGCCGGCGTCCTGTGGGGCCTGTCCTTCCGACAGGTGGCGTTCTCAATGGGCATCGTCCCCGGCATCAAGGCCTTCACCGCCGCCGTCCTGGGCGGGATCGGCAGCGTGCCGGGCGCACTGGTCGGTGGCCTCTTCCTCGGCCTGATCGAGGCCGTCGGCCCTTCGCTCTTCCTGACCGGTTTCGGGGTGCCCTCCGTGACCCAGCTGAGGGACGTCGTGGCCTTCACGATGCTCGTGCTGGTGCTCGTCTTCCGGCCATCGGGGATCATGGGTGAAATTGGCGCGAGGAGTCGGGCGTGAGCGCGTCAACGATCCAGATGACGGGCATGACCGAGGCAGCCTCGAGTCCGTGGCACCTGCGGACCCTCCTTCGGACCGGTGTGCTCGGAGGAATCGTCGCCATCTACCTGTGCCTGGTGGGCATCGTGCCGGTCTTCGCCGACCGGCCGTTGATCATCGGCGTCGTGGAGCTCGGCCAGGCTGCCCTGCTCATCGCGTTCGGCGCCGTGGGCTACCTGGCCGCCCGCGGCCAACTTGGTGTCTCCCGCTTCCGGGGCGTCGTGGCCGGAACGGCCGTCGGCGCGATCACCGGAACCTTCCTGACCGGACTCGTCCTCGTGGGTTCGGTCGTGGATCTGCGGGCCGTCTTCCTCAATGCCTCGCCTGAGCTCTACGCCCTGCTGACCAACGGCCAGGGGACCTCGTGGGCCTGGTTCCCGATCGTCGTCGGGGCGATCACCGGCGGCCTGGCAGGCGTCGCTGGCCGGGGTGCCCGCCGGGCTGCGCTCGCTGGTGCTGTGGGGCCTGGGATCGCTGGTCTTCTTCGGCCTCTTCGCAGGGCTGCTGCGAACGCCGATGCTCGTGACCCCGCTGTCCGATCTGGCCCGCTTCCTGCTGGCACCGGACGGCCTGACCGTCCCCGGCGCGATCCTCGTGTTCTTCGGGACCATCGCGCTCCTCGCCATCGTCCGGAAGACGAAGCCGAAGCAGCGCGTGGACGCGCTGCCGAAGGCCCAGCGTCGCCTGGTCGTCGGTCCGCTGGCGATCCTGGTCCTCGCCGTGATCCTGCTCTTCCCGCTCGCGATGGGTCCGTTCTTCGCGCAGGTCATCGCGACCGTGGCCCTGTTCATCCTGCTGGGCCTGGGCCTGAACATCACCCTGGGGCTGGCCGGCCTTCTGGACCTGGGCTTCGTCGCGTTCTATGCGGTGGGCGCGTATACGGTCGCCCTGCTGACCTCGACCGGCGAGCTGGGTATCGCCAGCCTGACGTTCTGGCAGGCCGTCCCGTTCGCGGTCATCTTCTCCATGGGCTTCGCGATCTTCCTCGGACTGCCCATCCTGGGCATCCGCGGTGACTACCTGGCGATCGCCACCCTGGGTTTCGGCGAGATCATCCGCATCCTCGTCGGGTCGGACCTGCTCAAGGCGAGCCTGGGCGGCCCACAGGGGATCCTGAACGTCCCCAAGCCCCTAGAGGTGGAGACCACCCACTGGCTCGCCGGACCCATGCAGATCTACTACCTCGCCCTGGCCTTCGCCGCGATCGTCGCATTCGCGGCCTGGCGCCTCCGCTCCTCGCGCATGGGGCGGTCGTGGATGGCCATCCGCGAGGACGAGGACGTGGCCGAGGGGATGGGGGTCAACCTCGTCCAGACGAAGCTGCTGGCATACATGCTGGGCGGCGCCTTCGCCGGCCTCGCCGGCGCCATCTCGGTTGCGCTGGTCGGGTCCGTCTTCCCCACCAGCATCCAGCTCCAACTGTCGATCAACGTCGTTGCCATCGTGGTGGTGGGCGGTATGGGCAGCATTCCGGGCGTCGTTCTCGGAGCGCTGGTCCTCATCGGCCTGCCGGAGCTGTTCCGCGAGTTCTCGGACTACCGCCTCCTGTTCTATGGCATCGCCCTGATGGGAGTCATGATCTACCGGCCTGAAGGACTGCTGCCGTCGAGGATCGCCAAGCGCGAGCTGCACACCGCGGACGAGCTCGTCGGGATGGACGATGCGAAGCTGCTCGCACGAGAAGAGATCACACAGGGGTCCGCGAAATGATCCTGCTGAAAGCGGACCAGGTGACCAAGCGGTTCGGCGGACTGACCGCCGTCAGCACGTTGGACTTCGAGCTCGAGGAGGGCGCGATCGCCAGCGTCATCGGTCCCAACGGCGCCGGCAAGACGACCTTCTTCAACTGCCTGACCGGGTTCTTCCACGTGGACGAGGGCACGATCACCTTTGCCGGTGAGCCGATCCACGCCCTGCGCCCGGACGAGGTTGCCCACTTCGGGATCTCGCGGACCTACCAGAACATCCGGCTGTTCAACAGCATGACGGCCCTGGAGAACATCCTGGTCGGCCAGCACAACCACCTGCGCTCCTCCTGGATGGGCGCCATCCTCCGGACGCGGTCCCAGCGCCGGGAAGAGGCGGCCGCGCACCAGGAGGCGCAGCGGTTGCTGGAGTTCGTGGGGCTCAAGGGCCGAGGCGATGATCTCGCCGTGAAGCTCCCCTACGGGGATCAGCGACGGCTGGAGGTGGCCCGAGCCCTCGCCAACACGCCGCGCCTGCTGCTCCTCGACGAACCGACGGCCGGGATGAACCCGGCCGAGACCCTCCAGATGACCGACTTCTTCCGCAAGCTTCGGACCGAGCTGGGGATCACCATCCTGCTCATCGAGCACGAGATGCGCGTGGTGATGGGGATCTCCGACAGGGTCACGGTGCTGGACTACGGCCAGAAGATCGCCGAGGGGACACCCAAGGAGATCCAGCAGGATCCTCGGGTGATCGAGGCCTATCTCGGCCGCGATGGGGCCGCCGAGGCGGTCGCGGCCAGGGAGGCCGACACGACGGCGGCTGGGCATGGCAACGGCGCCACCACGGCGGAGACCTCATGAGCACTCCCGTCCTGTCCGTCATGGACGTCCACACCTTCTACGGCAGCATCCACGCCCTGCGTGGGATCTCGCTGGACGTGGCGCAGGGCGAGATCGTCGCCCTGATCGGCGGCAACGGCGCCGGCAAGAGCACGACGCTCAACACGATCAGCGGCATCGTTCCGCTGCGCAGCGGCCGGATCGAGTTGAACGGCGAGGATCTGGCGAAGGTCCCGGCCCATGAGATCACGGCCAAGGGCATCGTCCAGGTCCCGGAGGGTCGCCGGATCTTCGCCCGGCTGACCGTGTTCGAGAACCTCAAGATGGGCGCCTACGTCGTGTCCGACAAGGCGGTCGTCGCCCAGCGGATCGACCTGGCCTTCGAGATGTTCCCGCGCCTCAAGGAGCGCCAGGGCCAGGTCGCCGGGACCCTCAGCGGCGGCGAGCAGCAGATGCTGGCGATGAGCCGCGCCCTGATGTCGGACCCCAAGGTCCTGCTGATGGACGAGCCGTCGATGGGCCTGGCGCCGCTCCTGGTGGACCAGATCTTCGACAAGATCGCCGAGCTGCACGCTCGGGGCATCACGATCCTGCTCGTCGAGCAGAACGCGCGCAAGGCCCTCCAGATCGCGGACCGCGGCTACGTCATCGAGACGGGCAGCATCGTCCTCAGCGCGCCGGCCGAGGACCTGCGCGAGAACGAGGCCGTGAAGAAGGCCTACCTCGGCATCGACTGACGCTTAGCGCCGGGGCGGCTCCAGCGCGATGTCATACGCGGCACGAGCCATGATGATCGATCCGACCGCCGCGATCCAGAAGCCGTACGCGCGATCCGGGAGCAGGCCCTCCGGGACCTCCAGCAGTCCGGGCACCCACAGCACGACCCCGGCGATCGCCACGCCCGCCAGCAGGCCGAAGACGATCCCGCGGTCCACGCCCACCGGCCGGCCGCCCGCGGCGTAGGGCAGGGCGATCAGCGCGATCGTCGCCAGCGCGGCAAGGAACGACGCGATCCCGGTCCCATCGAAGGCGCGGTAGACGGTCGCAGGCAGCCCGCCGTCGCCGCCCACGGTGTACCAGGGCAGCAGGCAGCCCACCAGCAGCACGATGGCGCCCAGGAACGCAAGGCGGCGGCCGTTGCCGAGGGGGCGTCGATGCATCAGTCGGGCGCGCCGTAGACCGTGGGGCGGAGCACGCCCACGAAGCGCAGGTTGCGATAGCGCTCGCCGAAGTCCAGCCCATACCCGACCACGAACTGGTCCGGGATCTCGAACCCGACGTAGTCCACGGGGATCTCGACCAGCCGCCGGGCGGGCTTGTCCAGCAGGGTGCAGATCCGGAGCGATGCCGGGTTCTTGCCGCGCAGGTAGCGGACCAGGTAGTTGAGCGTGAGCCCGGTATCGATGATGTCCTCGACCAGGAGCACGTCCTCGTCGGCGATGCTCGCGGAGAGGTCCTTCATGATCCGGACGAGCCCGGAGGATTCCGTGGCGGTGCCACCGTAGGAGCTGACCTCCATGAGGTCGATCCGCAGCGGGAGTGGAATCTGGCGCATCAGGTCCGCCATGAACGGCAGGGATCCCTTCAGCACGCTCACGAGCGTGAGGTTGCGGCCGGCGTAGTCCTCGCCGATCCGGCGGCCCAGCTCGGCTACCTTGGCGGCAATCACCTCTTCGCTCAGCAGGATTTCCCCGATGTCGGCCTGGAGATCGGCGGTGCGGGTCATGGGCGGGTCGACGGTGCCTCCACGTGGCTGGGGACGGGGTACTGGGCGATGATCGCGCGTCCGGGCGTCCGGCGCACGGCGAGTGGGCCGCTCACGCCGGCTCCCGGTCAGGTCCGGCGGCGGGCACGGCGAGGAGAGCCGCGATGGAGCCATCGGGCGCGCGTCGGCGCCGACGGCCGCGGCGACGGCGTCCGACGCTCCGAGCGGTCGCCACGACCAGGCCGGACGCGACGCCGGCCTCGCCGCCCGATGCAACGACGGCCGGCGAACCCGGATCGAGGGCCGGCACCAGAACGGCCGGTCCCGGCAGGAGATCCATCGGCGGCGTGACCAGGCCGTGGAGGCGCGGCGGCGTGCTCTGGCCGGTGGAGCCGGTCAGATCCTCGATGAGGGTCATCCGCCCGAACTTGAGCATCAGCATCCGGAAATCCCGCGCATAGAACAGCTTGATCCGGATGTCCGGGTACAGCTCACGCAGGCGGCGCATCTTGCGATTCTTCTTGCGGACCAGCTTCTGCTTGAGCGTGGTCAGCTCCACGTAGAGCTCCATGTCCGGCAGGTAGAAGTCCGGCGAGAAGCTCTCGACCACATCGCCGTCCAGGTTCCATCCGATCGGAAAGGTATCGGGCTCGTATCGCCAGCGGACCTCGTAGAAGTCCAGGATCCGTGCCAGCTCCGCCTCGCTGGCGTGCGCAAAAGCGGGGTGGGCGGTCGCGCGCGCGGCGGCCGTCACGCGTGGCACCCGGGTCCGTTGGGGCCACCGGGCCGCGCGCGGGGGACACCCGGAACTGCCGCTCCCCACGAGGTGCGGTCGGCCCCGGTGAGGCGCGCCCGGCGTCCGCGATGATCCATCGCCGGTCAGTCTACCGACTCTGGACCCCGAACAGATCGCTGGTATCGGACCGGGGTCGCGTATACCCCCATGGGGTATCATCGAGACATGCGCGAAACCACCTCCCGGCCGGCGACGGCACACGGCGCCGACCACGGGACGTTCAGGCACAGCTACAGCAAGGACAAGGCCCACCTGGTGCGGCGGCTCAGCCGCATCGAGGGCCAGGTCCGGGGCATCGCGCGCATGATCGAGCGCGAGGAATACTGCGTCGACATCCTCCAGCAGACCGCTGCCCTGCGGGCCGCCCTGGACGCCGTGTCGATCCTGATCCTCGAGGACCACGTCCAGGGTTGCGTCCGGACGGCTGCCGAGCGCGGTGAGGCGGACAAGTACGTGGACGAGGTGATCGACGTCGTGCGGCGGACGCTCGGGCGGCCGGTGCGAGGGACGAAGAGCCCCGGCTGAGGCGTGGGGATCGCGGGTTATCCACAACTCGCGCCCGCGGCGACGATTCGTGGACAAGAGGTCTTGACGCTGCCCCGTCCCGGGCCTAACGTCCGCACTCCGCACAAGGCGTGCGCGCACCGGGGAGCGTCATCCGAGAAGGGCCACGGGGAGACCCGGGCCGGAACCAACCGGATGGCGCCAGACCGCGTCGACGCCCGCCGCGTGCGCACTCGTCGACGCCGGGAGCGGCTCCCGGACGAACCGGTGCACGACCACAGGAGGGTGCCCTGGATCGCCCGAGAGATCCGCTCCCGACGCGCGTCACGGACCTCCCGCCGCTCCCCGCGGCGTACGAGGACACCCTGGCGGCGGGCCTGGAGGCCCTGGGTCTCCGGCTCGATCCGGACGTCCGGGCCGCCATCGACGGCCACGCGCGCCTGCTCCTCGCCTGGACTGCGGCCATCAACCTGACGGCCATCCGCGACCCGGCGAGCGTCGCCCGTCTCCACGTCCTGGACAGCCTGGTGGCCGTTCCGCTGCTGGCCGGCCACGTGACGGGCCTGCTCGACCTCGGCAGCGGCGGCGGCTATCCCGGCCTCCCCCTCGCCGCGGCGCTGCGGCCGGCCCGGACCCTGCTCGTCGACTCGGTCGCCAAGAAGGTCGGGTTCCTGCGCACGGTCGTGGAGGCGACCGGCCTGGCCGACCGGGTGGCCGCGGAGAGTGTCCGCGGGGAGGCGCTCGCGCGGGATCCCCGCGACCGCGAGGCGTGGGGCGTCGTGACCGCCCGTGCCGTCACCGGCCTTGCCGGGCTGGTCGAGATCGCGCTACCGCTCGTGGCTCCCGGCGGCATCCTCGTCGCCTGGAAGCAGGAGCCCCTGGAGGACGAGCTGGCCGCGGCGGCCCCGGTCCTCCGGGCCCTTCGGGCGGGCTCGGTGACCGTCCACCGGACGCCCGTGCCGGGGCTGGAGAAGCACCGGCTCGTCGTGATCCCGCGCGGCGGCTCCATCGACGGGCGATACCCGAGGGATCCCGCCGAGCGCCGGCGCCACCCGTTGTGAAGTCGCGCCCTGCCGGCGTGCCCTGCTGCGCTACCCTGCCTCAGTGCGCGTTGCCGTGCTCTCCGACATCCATGCGAACATCGCCGCCCTGAACGCCGTGCTCGACGCCGTCCCGTCCGTGGACGAGGTCTGGCAGCTGGGCGACATCGTCGGTTACGGACCGGAACCCGACGAGGTGGTGGCGCGCCTGAGGGAGGTTGGCGCGCTTGGCGTCCGCGGCAACCATGACGCCGCGGCGGTGGGCGGACCGGAGATCGACTCGTTCAACGTGGACGCGCGCAATGCGATGCTCTGGACACGCGCAACGATCAGCGACGACACGCTGGCATGGCTCGGAGCCCTGCCGGAACGCCTCGAGCGTGAGGGGTTCACGCTGGTCCACGGCAGCCCGCGGGACCCGATCTGGGAGTACGTCACCTCCACTCCCGTGGCACGCGCGGCAATCGCCGCGATGGATACGCCGGGCGGCCTGCACGGGCACACGCACATCCCGATCGCGTATCTCGAGGACGACGGGCGCCTGGAGACGATGAGCCCCGGCGCCGGCTCCCGGATCACCTTCGAGGGCCGCAAGGTGCTGCTCAACCCGGGCAGCGTGGGCCAGCCGCGGGACGGTATCCCGGCCGCGTCCTGGCTGCTCCTGGACACGGACGACGGCTCGGCCACCTGGAAGCGCACGGCCTACGACGTGAGCGTCGTGCAGGCGGCGATGAGCCGGCTGGGCCTGCCCGAGCGGCTCGTGGCGCGCCTGGCGTACGGCCTCTAGCGGTGATCGGCGGACGCAGGCCCATCACCGGCCGCAAGCCCGGTGACAAGCGGATTCGGGTCGAGCGGCACCACGCCCCGTACTTCCGGTACACCGGTCCGGGCCAGCTCACGGCGAAGGCCGCTGCCAGCGCGCCCACGACGTCGACAGGACGCTTCAACGCCCGGGTGAAGCACGCGCTCCTGGGGCGGCCGCTCGCGAACGAGGAGGAGCTCGGCGAGAGGCTGCCGAAGAAGAAGGCCCTCGCGATCTTCAGCTCGGACGCGATCTCGTCGTCCGCCTACGCCACCGAGGAGATCCTGCTTGCGTTCATGCTGGCCGGAGTGGGCGGGCTTGCCTTCAGCCTGTCCGTCGAGGTCAGCATCGCGATCGCGATCCTGCTCGGGATCGTCGCCTTCAGCTACCGCCAGGTCTGCATCGCCTACCCCACGGGCGGCGGTTCCTACTCGGTGTCGAAGGCGAACTTCGGCCGTCTCGCGTCGCTCATCGCCGCGTCCGCCCTGCTCATCGACTACACGCTCACGGTCGCCGTCTCCACATCGTCCGCCGTCGAGCAGATCGCCTCCGCGTTCCCCGCGATGCACGACTGGAAGGTGGTCATCGGGGTGACGGCAATCGGCCTGATCACGCTGGGCAACCTGCGGGGCATGCGTGAGGCCGGCAACATCTTCGCGATCCCGACCTACCTGTTCCTTGGCGGCGCGTTCCTCATGATCGGCATGGGAACGTACCGGATCCTGTTCATGGGTGACACCGGCCCGGCGCCCACCCCCGAGGTGATCGCGGTCATGTCCGAGACCGCCCAGAACGTGACGATCCTGATCCTGCTCCGGGCGTTCGCATCCGGCGCCGTCGCCCTCACCGGCACCGAGGCCATCGCGACCGGGGTGCCGGCATTCAAACCGCCGGAGGCGAGGAACGCGGCCCGGACGCTGATGGTGATGGCCGTGATCCTGGCGATCCTGTTCATCGGCATGACGTACCTGGCCGCGGGCTTCCACATCATGCCGGCCCCGGGCCAGACGGTCATCGCGCAGATCGCCAACCACGTCTACGGCGACACGGTGGCGTTCTACCTGTTCCAGGTGTTCACCGCGTTGCTGCTGTTCCTGGCGGCCAACACCTCGTTCGCGGCGTTCCCGCGGCTGGCGGCCGTCCTCGCCGAGGATGGGTTCATTCCGCGCCAGTTCGCGTTCCGCGGCGACCGGCTCGCCTACTCCGCCGGGATCATCATCCTGGGCGTCATTGCGGCGCTGGTGGTGGTCGCCGGCGGCGGCTCCACCCACGCGCTGATCCCGTTGTACGCGGTGGGCGTGTTCATCGACTTCACGATCTCCCAGTCCGGCATGGTTCGCCACTGGCTGAGCACGAAGGATCAGGGCTGGCGCTACCGCCTGGCCATCAATGCGACGGGTGCGGTGCTGACGGGTGTCATCGCCGTCGTCGTCACCTCCGTCAAGTTCACGTCCGGGGCGTGGTTCGTCATCGTCCTGATCCCCAGCCTGGTTGGCGTGATGCTGTTCATCCATCGCCAGTACATGGGCCAGGCCGAGGAGCTGGCGGTTCGCGACGACCTTGTCTTCGACCATCCGCACCGGGAGCAGAGGGTGGTGATCCCGGTCAACGGGATCAACCGTTCCGTGGTCCAGGCGGTCGTGTTCGGCCGCTCGCTCGCGAGCGATCCCTCAATGCTGCAGGCGGTGTTCGTGACCACGGACCCCGAGGCCGCGGAGCACCTCCGGGAGCGCTGGGAGCGCCAGCTCCCGGGCGTGCCGCTGGTCGTCGTCGAGTCGCCGTACCGGGCGCTGGTTGGCCCGGTGGTTACCTACCTCGACGTACTCGACCTGGCGTGGCCGCCGGACAAGGAGGTCCCGACTACGATCGTGGTCCTGCCCGAGTACGTCGCGCGGCACTGGTGGGACCGGATGCTCTACAACCAGCAGGCGAGGCGCCTCAAGGCCTCGCTGGTCGGCCGCGAGCACACGGTCATCGCGGATGTGCCGTATCGTCGCAGCGATCACAGCAACGAGTAGCCGCCCAGCGTTTCTCACGAGGTCGTCCGAAACCAGCCCATGATCGGAGGACGGCGGCCCATCAAGGGTCGGAAGCCGGCGGATCGACGCGTCCGCGTCGAGCGTCCCCACACGGCATTCTTCCGCTACACGGGGCCGGGCCAGCTCGTGGCCAAGCCCGCGGCATCGGTGCCACGGTCCGGTCGCGCCCGCACCATGCTGCGCTGGAAAGCCTGGCTGATCGGCCGGCCCCTGGCCAGCGAGGAGGAGATCGGCGAACGCCTCTCCAAGCGGCTTGCACTGCCGATCTTCAGCTCGGACGCAATCTCCTCGTCCGCCTATGCGACCGAGGAGATCCTGCGTGTCCTGGTCCTGGCCGGCGCGGGCGCGCTGCTGGTGTCGATCGAGGTCGCCGTCGCGATCTCCGTCCTGCTGGCGGTGGTCGCCATCTCGTATCGCCAGGTCTGCAATGCCTTCCCCGGCGGCGGCGGGGCCTACGCGGTCGCGCGGCAGGAGCTGCGCCCGATCCTCGGGCTCATCGCGGCGGCTGCGCTGCTGATCGACTACGTGATGACCGTGGCGGTGTCCACCTCGTCGGCGATGGATCAGCTGATCTCGATCATGCCCGGCCTGGACCTGATCCGGCTTGAAACGGCGGTTGCCGTCATCGCCCTCATCACGATTGCCAACCTGCGCGGGCTGCGGGAATCCGGCAACATCTTCGCGATCCCGACATACCTGTTCGTGACCCTCGCGCTCGTCATCGTCGGGTCCGGGCTGATCCACGTCGTGACCGGCACCGTGGTGCCGGTTCCCCGCCAGCCGGAAGCCGTCGCGCTCGGCACGCAGACCCTGGGGCTGGTGCTGATCCTCCGCGCGTTCGCCAGCGGCTCGGTGGCCCTGACCGGCGTGGAGGCCATCGCCAACGGCGTTCCGGCCTTCAAGCCCCCGGAGGCGAGGAACGCGGGCAACACGATGCTCACGATGGCCGTCCTGCTGGGCATCATCTTCATCGGCGTCACGATCATCGCCCGCGCGTACGACATCGTCCCGTCCGAGGCGCTGTCCGGCGGACCGACGGTCATCGCCCTGGTCGCGCAGACTGCCTTCGGGTTCGGCAGCCCGATGTTCTACGTCTTCCAGATCGCGACCGCGCTGATCCTGTTCCTGGCTGCCAACACGAGCTTCAACGCCTTCCCACGCCTCGCGGCGATCCTGGCGGAGGATGGCTACTTCCCGCGCCAGTTCTCGTTCCGCGGCGACCGGCTCGCCTACAGCTGGGGGATCATCCTCCTGGCCGCCATCGCGGCGGGTCTGTACGTGGCCTTCAAGGGCAACACGACCAGCCTGATCCCGTTGTACTCCGTGGGGGTGTTCGTCTGCTTCACGCTCAGCCAGACCGGCATGGTCGTGCACTGGTTCCGCGGTCGGCAGAGCGGCTGGCGGTGGCGGCTCGTGGTGAACGCCGTGGGCGCGCTCATGACCCTGGTGGTCCTGGTGATCGTGCTCGTGGAGAAGTTCGAGCACGGGGCCTTCGTCGTCGCGATCCTGATCCCCGCGATCGTCGGGGTCATGCTGTTCATCAACCGGCAGTACGCCGCGTCCCGGCGCCAGCTCGCGATCAGGCCGAGCTTCGTGGCCGCTCCACCCATCCGCGAGCAACGTGCGGTCATTCCGGTGCCGTCGCTCAACCGAGCCGTGGTCCGGGCCGTCAACGTGGCGCGGTCGATCTCACACGACGTGCTCGCGGTCTACATCAGCGATGACCCCGAGTCCACGGCCGCCATGCGCGAGCGCTGGGCGCGGCAGGTCCCGGGCGTGACGCTGGTGATCGTCGAGTCTCCCTACCGCGCGCTGTCGGGCCCCTTCATGGCCTACCTGGACGTCCTGGACCGAGCCTGGCCCCCCGACAAGCCGGCGCCGACAACCTTCGTCATCATCCCCGAGTATGTCGCACGCCACTGGTGGGAGCGCATCCTCTACAACCAGTCGGCGCGCCGGCTGCGGACGAACCTCCTCGGTCGCCCGCACACCGTCGTGGTGGACGTCCCCTACCGGCGCGACGAGCCGCGGCAGTTCGGCCAGGACGAGCCCGGGGCCGGGCCGGAGCCCGACGACCGAACGGCGGTCGTGCACTGATCTCACGGGTCCGGTGGTATCGTGACCCGTCGCGAGGACCCGCGCGGCGTCACCCATGACCCGCCAGTCGCCGCGTTTCACAGGAGGCAGCCCAGCTCGTGGCCGATTCGTCGGCTCCCCAGTTCCGGCGCGCGGTCATCGCCCTGGCGGGCGGCCGGACGGATCGTCCCATCGTCTCCCTGGCAGCCGAAATCGCGAAGGCCGGCCAGGCCGAGCTGATCGGCGTCCATGTCGTCGAGATCGACTGGACGATGCCGCTTGACGCGGACGTCGCTGGTCGCTCCGAGGACGCGCAACGCGTCCTTGACATCGCCGAGGCCACCGCCGAGGCCGCGCGATACCGGCTCGAGCCGGTCCTGCTCCAGGCGCGCGACGTGGGCGCTGCCATCGTGGACGAGGCCATGGAGCGCGAAGCGGACCTGGTCATCGTGGGTCTCCCGTTCCGACGCCGGTTCGGTGGCGATTTCGCCATCGGCAGCACCATCCCGTACGTCCTGAAGAACGCCCCGTGTGCGGTCTGGGTGATCCGCGAGGCGATGCCCGAGGAGCAGCAATGAAAGCCGTGATCATCGGCTGTGGCCGAGTCGGGGCCGGTCTGGCCGACGAGCTCGACCGCGCCGGCTGGCAGGTCCTGATCATCGACCGGTTGACGGCCGCGTTCGACCGCCTTCCGTCGGAGTTCCGCGGGACCGCCCTCCGTGGCGACGGCACCGACGAGGACACGCTGCGTCACGCAGGCGCCGAGGGGGCGGACCTGTTCCTCGCCCTGACCGAGGGGGACAACCGCAACATCATGGCCTCGCAGCTGGGCATCGAGGCGTTCGGCGCCCGGCAGACGATCGCGAAGGTAAACGACCCGGTGCGGGCCGAGGCGTACGCCCACCTCGGGATCGCCACGCTCTGCCGCACCAACCTGATGATGACCGCGGTGCTGGGCCACCTGGGCCAGGCCGCACCCGCCCACCCGGGCATCCAGGCTCCGGACAAGCCCCACGTGCACGCGGACGACGCGGACGACCCGGCGGGCGGCGCGCCTGGCGCGGGCGGCCCCGGCACCACGACGGAGGCCTGAGCGATGTTCGTGCTGGTCGTGGGCGGCGGCAAGGTCGGGTACTACCTGACCAAGGAGCTGATCGATTCAGGGCACGAGGTCGCCCTGATGGAGAAGGACCGGGGTCGGGCGGAGCAGATCCGCGACGAGATCGGATCGGTGGTGATCGCGCAGGACGGGTGCGAGGGCAAGTACCTCTACGAGGCCGGTGCCAACCGGGCGGACATCGTGGCGGCCGTGACCGGAGATGACGAGGACAACCTGGTCATCTGCCAGATGGCAAAGCACCACTTCGACGTGCCGCGCACGATCGCCCGCGTCAACAACCCGAAGAACGAGCACTTGTTCCGCCACCTGGGCGTGGACGAGATCATCAGCCCCACCCGGATGATCCTGGGCTCCATCGAGCAGGACATCCCGGTCCATGAGCTGCTGCACCTCGCGGCACTGGGAGTCGGGGAGCTGGAGATCATCGAGGCACACCTGCAGCCCGGTTCGCCGGCGATCGGGCGTGTGGCGCTGGATCTCACCATCCCGGGTGGATGCTCGCTGTTCGGTGTCATCCGGGCTGGCGTACCCACGCCGCTCGGGCCGGACACGGTCCTGGCCGATGGCGACAAGGTGATCGCGATCGGGCGACCGGACTGCGAGGCGGCTCTGCGCGCGCAGCTGATCGGGGAGTTCACGGAGGGCTGATTTGGTCGCGGCCGACCAGAACCCTCGATCCCGACTCCCGGATCAGCGGGCGCCAGGCGCCGCGTGCTACGGAACGGCAGTCATATATTGCGTCATTGTGTAGGACACTTATCTTGACAACATGATTGTCAGGGTTCTAGCATGCGGTCGTACCGGGAGCGAATATGAACGCTCTCCGGAGATCCCGCACCGGACCGGCTGCAGAGACGCCGGACAGACACCAGGAGGTTGATGAGATGACGCTCGTGCGCCGCCCGTCGCCCTTCAGCGAGCTCATGACGCTTCGCCAGGCGATGGACCGAATGTTCGATGACACGGTCTTCCGGCCGCTGACCCCGTATGCCAACGGCGACTTCACACGCCTGCCGCTCAACGTCCGCACCACTGCAGACGCCCTCCTCGTGGAGGCCGAACTGCCGGGCGTGAAGCCGGAGGACGTGGACATCACCGTCGAGAGCAACACGCTCACGATCCGGGCCGACGATCGGAGCGAGCACACGGAGGAGCAGGGCGACTGGCGCGTCCGTGAGATCTCGCGCGGCAACGTGATGCGCGCGGTGACCCTCCCCAACGGGCTCGAGACCGAGAAGGCCGAAGCGACCTTCGAGCACGGCCTGCTGACGCTCCGGATCCCCAGGGCCGAGCAGGTCAAGCCGCGCCAGATCCAGATCCGTCCCGTCACGCCCGGCCAGGCGACGGCCGTCGAGGCCGACACGCCGGCCGGCGACAAGCGCGGGGGCTGAGCCGGTGGCAGCCGCGCGCCGGCCGGACCGGGACCCCACTCGCCCCGTCTACGTCATCAGCGTCGCCGCGACCCTGGTCTCGGCCCACCCGAGGACGTTGCGGATCTACGAGGACGAGGGGCTGGTCTGCCCGGCGCGCACCCCCACGAACATCCGTCTCTACTCGGAGGAGGACATCCGCCGCATCCTGTGGATCCGCCACCTGACCAGGGACCGCGGCGTCAACCTTGCCGGGGTCCGAACGCTGTTCGAGCTCGAGGAGCGCCTCGGCAAGAGGATTCTCGAAGCCCTCTACGACGAGGGAACTCGCCAGATGCGCGCCGAGGCCCGGGCGGCAGCCGCATCGGACGGCCGCGCGGCCCCAAGCCCGGAGACCCCCGAGGCACCGCCGGCCCCCGAAAGGCGGCCCGGACGCCTGGATCCCACCCCATGACGACAGACCGAACTCGAAGCAAGACCCGAACCGTCGTGCCGGACCAGCCGGCCGACATCGCAAGGAGACCCTGATGGCCAAGCGCCCGTCGAACCCGGAGGAAGAGCCCAGGCAGGCCGCGCCAGAGCTGCGTGAGCTGCCGCTCGTCGCGCTCCGGGAGACGGTCATCTTCCCAGAGATGATCGTCCCGCTCCAGGTAGGGCGCGAGAAGAGCGTCGCGGCGCTCAACGCCGCGACCGAGTCCGCGGGCCCGATCGCCCTCGTGACTCAACGCCAGGCCGAGCAGGAGGACATCGGGGACCCGACCGAGCTCTACCCCATCGGCACGCTGGCCAAGATCGCCCAGGTCGTGCAGCTCCAGGACGGTACCGTTCGGGCCATCGTGCAGGGCCAGGGCCGCATCCGCGTCCATGGCTTCACGCAGACGTCCCCGTACCTCGTCGCGCTCGTGGAGGACCTCGCCGACGCGACCCCCACCGGCGTCGAGATCCAGGCGCTCATCCGGAGCGTGCAGGCCCAGATCGAGCAGTACGTCGCCAATGGCGCGCCCGTCCCGCCGGAGGCCGCAGTCGCCGCCCGGAACATCACGGAACCCGGGCTCCTCGCGGACATGGTGGCGTACAGCCCCGACATGTCCACCGAGCAGCGCCAGGAGCTCCTCGAGACCATCGACGTCGAGCAGCGCCTCAAGCTCGTCTCCGTCTTCCTCGCCCGCCAGATCGAGATCCTGGAGCTCAAGGGGAAGATCCAGAACGAGGTCAAGTCCGAGATGGACAAGACCCAGCGGGAGTACATCCTCCGGGAGCAGCTGAAGGCGATTCAGCGCGAGCTGGGCGAGGACGACCCGCAGCAGGCCGAGATCAACGAGCTGCGCGAGAAGGTCGAGTCCTCCGGCATGCCGGAGGACGTCGCGATGAGGGCGATCAAGGAAATCGACCGGATGAGCCGCATCCCGTCGGCCTCGCCCGAGGTCGGCGTGATCCGGACGTACGTGGACTGGCTCGTCTCGCTACCGTGGACCACCTCCACAGACGACCGCCTCGACATCAGGGAGGCGGCCCAGATCCTGGACGAGGACCACTACGGTCTGGAGAAGGTCAAGGAGCGCATCCTCGAGTACCTCGCGGTGCGCACCCTCGCGGACACGATCCGCAGCCCGATCCTGCTGTTCGTGGGCCCTCCCGGCGTGGGCAAGACGAGCCTGGGCAAGAGCATCGCGCGGGCGATGGGTCGCAACTTCACCCGGATGAGCCTTGGCGGCATCCACGACGAGGCGGAGATCCGCGGCCACCGGCGAACCTACATCGGTGCGCTGCCGGGCCGGATCATCCAGAGCATCAAGACCGCCGGCACGAACAACCCCGTGTTCATGCTGGACGAGGTGGACAAGATCGGCATGGACTTCCGGGGCGACCCGTCGTCCGCCCTGCTCGAGGTCCTGGATCCGGAACAGAACTTCAGCTTCCAGGACAACTACCTCGAGGTCCCCTTCGACCTGCGCAAGGTGCTGTTCGTCGCCACGGCCAACCTGCTCGACCCGATCCCGGCCGCCCTGCGCGACCGCATGGAGGTCATCCAGCTGCCGGGCTATACGCAGCAGGAGAAGGTGGGGATCGCCCGGCGGTTCCTGGTCCAGAAGCAGATGGACAACCACGGGCTCAAGCCGAAGCACGTGGAGATCACCGACGAGGTCCTCGTCGCCCTGGTCCAGGCCTACACCAAGGAGGCCGGTGTCCGAAACCTCGAGCGCGAGCTCGCCAACATCATGCGCAAGGTCGCGCGCTCGGTGGCCGAGGGCCGCAAGCGCAAGACCGTCGTGACCCTGAAGAAGCTCGAGGAGTACCTCGGCCCGCCGCGGTTCGAGTACGGCGAGCTGGAGGCCGTGGATCAGACCGGGTCCGCCATCGGCCTGGTGGTGACCGAGGTCGGCGGCGACGTGGTTGCGGTCGAGGTCACCAAGATGGAGGGCAAGGAGGACTTCATCCTCACCGGCCAGCTGGGTGACGTCATGCGCGAGTCCGCCCGGGCCGCTCTGAGCTGGATCCGGTCCAACGCCTCGGCGCTGGGCATCCCGCGCGAGACCTTCGAGAAGAACACCCTCCACATCCACGTGCCGGCCGGGGGGATCCCCAAGGACGGCCCGTCCGCCGGCGTCACGATGGCCACGGCCATGGTCTCAGCCCTGACCGGGATCCCCGTCCGGAAGGACGTGGCCATGACCGGCGAGATCACGCTCCGCGGTCGCGTCCTCCCCATCGGCGGGCTCAAGAGCAAGATCCTCGCCGCGCACCTCGCCGGCGCGGGCATGGTCATCCTGCCCAGGAAGAACGAGAAGGACCTCCGGGACATCCCCGAGGAGATCCGCAAGCAGCTCAAGCTGGTCCTCGTCGACACGATGGACCAGGTCCTGGACGCCGCCCTGCGCCGAAGCCCGCAGCCGCTCGAGCCGGAGACCACCACGGTCGGCGGGAGCGGCGGCGGATCCAAGGCAGGCGGCGGATCCCGCGTCCGCGCCCCGTTCCCGCCCGCCGACCACCCCGGGGTCGTCGTGCAGGGGACCCGCTAGCCACCGACGACGGGCGGACCGGTCCGATGGAATACCGCGACTACTACGAGACCCTGGGCGTCCCTCGCTCGGCCACGCAGGCCGAGGTCAAGAAGGCGTTCCGGAAGCTCGCCCGCGAGCACCACCCGGACCGGAATCCCGGTGACGCCCAGGCAGAACGCAGGTTCAAGGACGTCAACGAGGCGAACACCGTCCTCTCGGATCCTGACAAGCGCAAGCAGTACGACATGCTCGGCGCCCGCTGGGACCAGTTCCAGGGCGCCGGCGGCGGGCGCGGCGGCGGGCGCGGCGGGGGGGACCCGTTCGGGCCCGGCGGGCCGTTCGCCGCATGGGGGGCGAGCGGTGCGGGTGGGACCGGCGAGGCGGGCAACGCCCGCTACGAGTTCCGGACCACCGGAGCCGGCGATCCCGGCTTCTCCGACTTCTTCCGCATGTTCTTCACCGGCGCGGCGACCGGGGCGGGGGCCGGGGCCACCGGAAACCAGGCCCGCGCGCGGGGGGGCGGTGCAGGGCCGTCGTTCCAGGACATCCTGTCCGGGATGGGCCTCGGGGGGAACGTCGGAGCGGAAACGACATCCGCCGGTTCGCCGACGTCTCGCACGCCAAGGGGCCGCGCGCCGCACCTGGGTGCGTCAGGGCCGAGGGCCGGCGCGCTCGAGGCCGCCACCGATCTATCGCTGGAGGAGGCCTTCCACGGAACGAGCCGCCTGGTCGAGGTGGAGGGCAAGCGCTACGAGGTCAAGGTCCCGCGCGGCGTGGACAGCGGGAGTCGGATCCGCCTGTCCGGCAAGGGTCCCGGCGGGCGTGACGTGGTCGTTGCCATCCGCCTCGTCCCGCACGGCGTGTACGTGCGCCGCGGGGCGGACCTGGAGCGAGAGCTCCCCGTCACGCTGGGGGAAGCCATGCTGGGCGCCCAGATCCCGCTCGCCACGCTCAAGGGCAAGATCCTCATGACGATCCCGCCCGGGACCCAGCCCGGACGTTTGATCCGCCTCAAGGGCCGGGGCATGCCGAAGATGAAGGAAGAGGGCGCCGGGGACCTGTACGTGAAGGTCCGCGTGGTGCTCCCGGCCCCGCTCGAAGGTGCGGCCGCGGACGCCGCCCGCACCTTCCTGGACCTCGCGGACCAACCCGACCCCCGCACCACCTAGCCACGACGACGGATACGGACATGCAGCTCGACCGATTCACCGAGAAAGCCCAGGAAGCCATCGTCGCCGCCCAGCAGCTCGCCGAGCGGATGCAGAGCCCCGTGCTTGACGCGGAGCACCTGCTCGCCGCGCTGGTCGGGCCGGACGATGGCATTCCCGCCGAGACGCTGCGGCGCCTGGGCGCGGACGTGGCCGCCTTCCGCGGCGAGATCGCCGCGATCGTCGCCCGGCGCGCCCGCGTCCAGGGGAGCTCGCTGACGCTGGACGCCCGGGCGAAGAAGGTCATCGAGCACGCCCAGGGTGAGGCCCGCCGGCTCGGCGACGAGTACACCTCCACGGAGCACATGCTGCTCGGCGTGGTGGAGTCCGGGGGCGAGGCCCAGGACCTGCTCGAGCGCCACGGCGCCGGGCGCGAGGCGATCCTCGGGGCACTGACCGCCGTCCGCGGCGGCCAGCGTGTCACGAACCCCAACCCCGAGAGCACCTACCAGGCCCTGGAGAAGTACGGTCGGGACCTCACCACAGAGGCCCGGGCGGGCAAGCTCGACCCGGTCATCGGCCGCGACGAGGAGATCCGCCGCGTCATCCAGGTCCTGTCCCGCCGCACCAAGAACAACCCCGTCCTGATCGGTGAGCCTGGCGTCGGCAAGACGGCGATCGCGGAGGGCCTCGCCCAGCGCATCGTCCGCGGCGACGTGCCCGAGACGCTCAAGGACAAGCGGGTCATCGCGCTGGACTTGGGCGCGATCATCGCTGGCTCCAAGTTCCGGGGCGAGTTCGAGGAGCGTCTGAAGGCCGTCCTCAAGGAGATCAAGGACAGCGAAGGCCGCGTGATCCTGTTCATCGACGAGCTGCACACTGTCGTCGGGGCGGGCGCCGCCGAGGGCGCGATGGACGCGTCCAATCTGCTCAAGCCGATGCTGGCGCGCGGGGAGCTGCACACGATCGGCGCGACCACGCTGGACGAGTACCGCAAGCACATCGAGAAGGACGCGGCGCTCGAGCGGCGCTTCCAGCCCGTCGTGGTGGATCAGCCGTCGGTCGAGGAGACGATCTCGATCCTGCGCGGCCTGCGCGAGCGGTACGAGGTCCACCACGGCGTCCGGATCACGGACTCCGCCCTTGTCGCGGCTGCCACGCTGTCCAACCGCTACATCACGGAGCGCTTCCTGCCCGACAAGGCGATCGACCTGGTGGACGAGAGCGCGAGCCGGTTGCGGATGGAGATCGACTCCATGCCGGTCGAGCTGGACGAGCTCGAGCGACGCCGGATCCAGCTGGAGATCGAGCGCGAGGCGCTTCGCAAGGAGACCGACGACGCGTCGAAGACGCGGCTGGAGGCCCTGGAGAAGGAGCTGGCCGAGCTCGGCGAGCAGGCCGGCGCCATGAAGCAGCGCTGGGAGGCGGAGAAGTCGGCAATCGGCGCCCTGCGCGAGACCAAGTCCGAGATCGAGCAACTGGCCGTCCGCATCGAGCAGGCAGAGCGCGAGGCGGACTTCGGCCGCGCCGCGGAGCTCAAGTACGGCAAGGCAGGCGAGCTCGCGGAGCGCATGGAGACCCAGGAGGCGGCAATTGCGGCACTCCAGGGCCCCGGCGCGCTGCTCAAGGAGGAGGTCACCGCGGACGACATCGCGGAGATCGTGGCAGCCTGGACCGGGATCCCGGTCACGCGCCTCATGGAGGGCGAGTTGGAGAAGCTCGTCCACATGGAGGAGCGACTGCACCTCCGCGTGGTGGGTCAGGACGAAGCGATCGAGGCGGTCGCCGATGCCGTCCGCCGGGCACGCGCCGGGCTGGGGGACCCGAACAGGCCGATCGGCTCGTTCCTGTTCCTGGGACCGACCGGCGTGGGCAAGACGGAGCTCGCGCGGGCCCTCGCCCAGTTCCTGTTCGACGACGAGCAGGCGATGGTCCGGATCGACATGAGCGAGTACATGGAGAAGTTCGCCGTGTCGCGGCTCACCGGCGCGCCCCCCGGCTACGTGGGCTACGAGGAAGGCGGCCAGCTGACCGAAGCGGTTCGCCGCCGCCCATACCAGGTGGTGTTGCTCGACGAGGTCGAGAAGGCGCACCCGGACGTGTTCAACGTGCTGCTCCAGGTCCTGGAGGACGGCCGCCTGACCGATTCGCAGGGGCGCACCGTGGACTTCCGCAACACCGTGGTGATCATGACCAGCAATGTGGGCAGCGCTCAGATCGGGTCGGCGACCGGCCGGCCTGGCGAAGGCGCCTACGAATCGATGAAGCGCCAGGTCACGGATGCCCTGCGTGGGCAGTTCCGGCCCGAGTTCCTCAACAGGATCGACGAGATCATCGTGTTCCACGCCCTCACCGACGCGGAGCTCGGGGCCATCGCAGAGTTGCGGCTGGGGGAGCTGGTGCGGCGGATCTCGGACAACGACTTGACGCTGGAGCTGACGCCGGCGGCCAGGGCCCTGATCGTGCGCGAGGGAACGGACCCGGCCTACGGGGCGCGGCCTCTCAAGCGGACGATCCAGCGACTGGTGGAGAACCCGTTCGCGCGGGCCATGCTCTCCGGGATGTTCCGGCCGGGCGACGTGGTGGTCGCCGATACCGATCCAGTCTCCGGCTCCCTGGTGTTCTCCACCGAGTCCAGCACCGTGGTTGCCGACGCGAACGATCGGCGCGATGCCCGGGCAAGGCCCGGCGAGGGTGAGGGTGCCGGGGCACACGAGGCACACGGTTCCGCCTTCGACCTCCCTCCCCTGGACGACGAGGGGTCGAACGGCGGCCTCGTCAACTAGCCCGCCCGATGCGTTTCGACGAGGTCCTCCGACGGGTGGAACCCCTGCCGGCGGCCCTGCCGGACGGACCCGACGCGCTGATCCCAGTGTTCGCAGACACCGGTGGGTCCCGACCCCGGCCCGCATGGGATGCCGCACAGGGCTCCGCGCGACCCGCGGCGGTGCTCGTCCTTCTCTTCCCGGATGACGCCGGCGAGGCGCGCCTGGTGCTGACCGAACGCGCGGACCGCGGGGGCCACCACTCCGGCGAGGTCTCCTTTCCGGGCGGCCGCGCGGAGCCGGAAGACGCCGACATCGTGGCGACCGCCCTGCGCGAGGCGGCCGAGGAGATCGGCCTGGACCCGATCGCGGCGGGCGTGCGCGTGCTCGGCATCCTGACGGCGCAGTGGATCCCCGTCAGCAACTTCAGCGTGACACCGGTGGTGGCGGTGGCCGAGCGTCGTCCGGCGATGACGCCCCAGGATTCCGAGGTGGCGGCGATTCTCGAAGCGTCGGTCGCGGCATTCCTCCCGGGCGCGGAGCTGCTCCACATCGAGCGCGAGATCCGCGGCTGGCAGATCCGCTACGGCGCCTACCCGATCGGCGGCCTCGCGGTGTGGGGGATGACGGCGCGGGTGCTGGGCGGACTGGGGGCGTGGCTCGGGCGCGCGGAAGCCTGACCGGGGCCGGATGCGGCTACGGCCTGCGCCCGCCCTCGTCCAGCGTGGGTGGCGCCCCGCACCCTGGCATCCCGCGTTTCGCGCCGCTCACAGCGGCTCGCCCTCGGCGGCGTGCGGATCGCCGGCACGCCGGGCCGCGTCCACGGGGCGCGCTGACAGCCGCCCTTCACCCCGGGCGACGGGACGTGCGCCCGGCCCGATCGTCCGCGCCACCCCCTCCACCACGCCGGGTCCGAGCGTCTTCGGGGGCTCCGAGAACTCCACGACGATCGCCCGCATCGGCGCCCCGTCCGTCCACGCTGCGTGGAGCACGTCCGGTGGCCAGACCGCGGCCTCGCCCGCCTGGATGCGGCATCGCTCGTCGCCCACCCCCACCCAGCCGCCGCCTTCGATCACCACGAAGTACGTCCAGTTGGGGTTCGTGTGGGGCGATATCCGGGCGTGCCGGTCGAAGGCGAGCTCGCTGATGAGGCCGGTCGCCTCGCTGCGGATGACCTGGCCCTCGATACCCGTCGTCCCCGGCGGTCCGTCAGGCCGCCGGTGCCCCACCCCGAACCGCCTGACCTCGATCGGCACGGGGCTGCTCCGTCAGCGGCGCCGGCGGCGCCGCGAGGACTTGGTGCGGATCGTGCTCTCCGGATGCGCGAAACGCTCGCGGGAGAAGTAGCGCTGCTTCGCGAGCTGGCGCTCATACGCCCGGAAGTACGGCGGGAACCGGATGAACCGGATCCAGACGAACGCGCCGAGACCCACGACGAGGGTGGCCAGCACGAGGATCATGTCGAACCGGAAGATCCAGTAGACGATCATCAGGCTGTACAGCACGACGCCCGTCCACAACAGCCACTCGTACATCTGCAGGTAGACGGCGTGACGGTGGAGCTGGCGCGTCCGGACGTTGTAGAAGATCACGGTCGCGATCAGCAGCACCACGGACGCGACGAAGATCTGGTTGTACAGGGACGGGAAGTCGCTGAACGGCTCGAACAGATATTCCCAGGGCCAGAGCGTCACGCCAGTTCTTCTCCACACGGCCGGTGATGCCCGGCATCGCTGATGGGCGGTCCGAGTATGCCACGGGGCCGCGGTATACTCGGCCGCAGGATCGCGCCTGCCCGGAGCGGTCGGGGATAGGTCCCCGCCCGGTGGAGCCGCGGGGCGCCGGAGCTACCCGCCGGAGGAGGACCCGCCCAGGTGCGTGCGCTGCTCTCGGTCGCGAGGCGCGAAGGGATCTCGGCATTCGCGCGAGAGCTGCAGACCCTCGGCGTCGAGCTCTTTGCCACGGACGGCACGCGCGAGCATCTCGCCGAGGACGGCATCGAGGCGGCGTCGGTCAGCGACCTCACCGCGGTCGCTCCGCTCGTGGGCGGCCAGGTCCGAACCTTCCACCCTGCGATCTACGCCGGCATCCTGGCCCGTCGCGACGTCCCCGAGCAGCTCGAGGAACTGGCCGAGCACGGCATCGGGCTCATCGACATCGTCGTCGTCAACGTCAAACCGTTCGGGCTCGAGGTCGGCCGCCGCCACATCGGCATCGACGAAGCGATCGAGATGATCGACGTCGCCGGTGCGGCACTCCTGGGCGCCGCCGCGCGGAACGCCGCCGGGGTCATCGCGATCTGCCGCCCGGAGCACTACGCCACCGTGCTCGAGGAGCTGCGGTCGCTGGGGCAGGCCTCCGCCGATACGCGCTACCGGCTGGCCGCGGACGCGTTCAGCACGGTCGCCGCGTACTACGCGGAAATCGCGGCCTACCTGAACCAGATCTCGAACAACGTGTACCCGCAACGTCTCGCGCTGGTGCTGGAGAAGGTCTCCGACCTGCCCTACGGGGAGAACCCGCACCAGCGTGCCGCGTTCTATCGCGAGACCACGCACAGGTCCCGTTCGCTGGCCGACGCCTCGCTGCTTGCCGGGAACCAGCCCACGTTCAACAACCTGCTGGACCTGGATGCCGCATACGCGATCGCCGCCGACTACACGGCTCCGACCGTCGTGATCACCAAGCACACGGATCCCGTCGGCATCGCTTCGGCCGAGGAGCTCGTGGAGGCATACCGACGGGCGCTCGACACGGACCCCGTGGCGTCGTTCGGCGGCATCGTGGGCGTGAACCGGGAGCTGGACGGGGCCACGGCGCGCGAGATCGCGTCCAACTCCTACGAGGCGGTGATCGCGCCCGGGTTCTCCGAGGCAGCGCTCGGGATCCTGCGCGCCAAGTCCGGGCTCGAGCTCCTCGCGGTTCCGCCGGCCCCCGGCGAGGGCATGCGCGACTACGGCATCGCCAGCCTGGACTTCAAGCGGGTCGGCGGTGGCCTGCTGGTCGAGGCGCTGGACACGCTCGACATCGACCGCGCCCAGCTGCAGGTCGTCACCCGCCGGCATCCGACGCTGGGCGAGCTGACGGACCTCCTGTTCGCCTGGCGCGCCGTGCGACACGTCCGGTCCAATGCCATCGTCCTCGCGCGCAATGGCGCCAGCGTGGGGATCGGGGCGGCACAGGCCAGCCGCAGCGTGTCCGTGGACATCGCCCTTCGCCGGGCCGGCGGACGCAGCAGGCTCGCCGTCATGGCCTCGGACGCCTACTTCCCGTTCCCGGACGGGATCCAGATCGCCGCCAACGCCGGCGTGACCGCGATCATCCAGCCCGGTGGCTCGATCCGGGACGAGATGGCGATCGAGGTCGCGGACCGGCACCACCTCGCGATGGTCTTCACCGGGAGACGCCACTTCCGTCACTGACCCATGGGGCCTCCCGCACGGGACGCACCGCCACCCTCACTGCCCTGGAGGACGCGATGGAACAGCTGCTCGCGCTGGAGATGGTCCGGGTCACCGAGGCTGCCGCGATCGCCTCGGCGCGGTTCATGGGTCGCGACATGCGCGACGAGGCCGATCTGGCAGCAACCGAGGCCATGCGGCGCACGATGGACGAGGCCGACATCGCGGGCACCATCGTCATCGGCGAGGGTGAGCGCGACGAGGCCCCGATGCTGTACATCGGCGAACGGGTGGGACGCCGAAATGAGGCCTCCGAGGCGGTAGACATCGCCGTTGACCCGCTGGAGGGCACGAACCTGGTCGCCACCGGCCAGGACGGTGCGCTCACGGTGCTGGCCGCGTCCGAGCGGGGCGGCCTGACACACGCCCCGGACACCTATCTCGAGAAGCTTGCCGTGGGACCGGTGGCGGCCGGGTGCGTGGACATCACGTTGTCGCCCAGCGAGAACTGCCATCGGATCGCCGAGGCGCTGCGTCGCGAGGTCTCCGACATCACGATCATCATCCTGGACCGTGAGCGGCATGCCGACCTGATCGCCGAGGTCCGGGGGACCGGCGCCCGGATCAAGCTGATCTCCGACGGCGACGTCTCGGCCGCGATCAGCTGCGCCGTCCAGGGCACGGGCGTCCACGCGGTGATGGGCACCGGCGGGGCACCCGAGGGCGTCATCACCGCCGCGGCGCTCCGCTGCCTGGGCGGGGAGCTCCAGGCGCGGTTCCGCTTCCGCAACAACGAGGAGCGCGAACGCGCGCTGGTCATGCTGGGTCACGTGGACGAGGAGAAGGTCTTCAGGACCGAGGACCTCGCGTCGGGAGACCATCTGGTGTTCTCGGCGACCGGTGTCACGCCGGGCGACCTGCTCCAGGGGGTCCGCTTCTTCGGCGGCGGAGCGCGGACGCACAGCCTGGTGATGGCCTACCAGGCGAAGCAGATCCGGTTCGTGGACACGGTCCACATGTTCGACCGGGACCGGCCGCCCGCCGTCCGGCTGTAGGGCTCCGGGCACCGCCGAAAGGATCGCCGAGCGGGGTTCAGCCGCGCGGGCTCCAATCCTCGCCGTCCCAGGAGGCGATCGGGCGGGCGGCGTCCGAACCCTCGAGGGCGCGCTGCCGGGCGACCGCCGACGCCACCGTCTCGCCCCAGCCCGGCGGCGCCAGCCCGGGCGCCAGGTCCGCGAGCGGAGCCAGGACGAACAGTCGCCGCTGCGCCTCCCGATGCGGAACCCTGAGCGGGAGGGCGGCCTTGGCGGGATCCTGGCTCTGGCCGGCCGCTGGGCGATCCACGTCAACCCGGTGCCTCCCGAAGACCAGCAGATCGAGATCGACCTCCCGCGGCCCCCAGTGCTCGCGCGCCTGGCGCCCGAACGCCCGCTCCAGCTCCTTGAGCGCGACCAGCAGGGCCAGGGCGCCGGTCCCGGCGTCGGGACCACCTGGCACCTCCAGCGCCACGACGGCGTTGCGGAACTCCGGCTGGTCCACGACGCCCACCGGGTCCGTCGCGTAGAGGCGGGACACGCCGCGCAGCCGAACCCCGGGCAGCGCCGCCAGCGCATGGATCGCCGCCGCGAGCGTCCCGGCCGCGTCACCCACGTTGGCCCCCAGCCCGATGTACGCCCGCACACGACCCACGGCCCGTCGCCTCCTGATCGCTAGACTCCGGAGATGCCCCCGGTCACGGTCCTCATCCTCGCCCCGGCGCTCGCGCCCGATGCCGGTCCGCTCGAACACGCCCTCGACGCGGCTCGCGGCGCGCTCGCTGACCACCACCGGCGGGGCTTCCTGGACGCCGGGGCCACGAGCGCCGTGATCCGCCGGGAGCCGCCCGACGATACCCCATTCGGTGCGCGCCTCCGCCGTCTCGCCGAGGAGCTCCGACCCGCCGGCCTGATCGTCCTCGGCGCGGGTTCCCTCCCCCTCGCGAGCCACGCAGACCGCCGTGCGTTCGTCGAGGCCGCCGCGGGCATGCGGCCGTCGGCCCTCGCGAACCACCGGTACTCGGCGGACGCGATCGCCATCGCGCGGGCGGACCTCGTCCTGCCGTCCCTCCCGGAGGAGCTCGCCTCCGACAACGCGCTCCCGCGCTGGCTGGCGGAGGTGGCCGACATCCCGGTCTCGGACCTGCGGGCCAGGCGCTGGCTGGCGATGGACGTGGATTCGCCGCTGGACCTCCTCCTCCTGGACGGGGCCTGGGGCGCCCCGACCGGCCTGCCGCTCCCCGGGGACGCCGAGACGGAGCCGGTCCGCGTCCGATTGGCAGCGCTCCGGGAGCTGGCGGCGGACCCCGCGGCGGAGCTGCTGGTCGCAGGCCGAATGGCGTCCGCGGACCTGCGCTGGCTGGAACGCGAGACCCGGTCCCGGACCCGCGCGCTCATCGAGGAGCGGGGCCTCCGCACCGCCGCAGCCGGGGCCCTGCTCGGCCGCCCGAACCGCAGGCCGGCGCGCAGCATCCTGGGCACGCTCCTGGAGCGGGACGGTGCCGGCAGCCTCGGCCGGCACGTGGCAGGGCTCGCGGACGGGGCGCTCCTGGACAGCCGCGTCCTGATGGCCCACCGCCTGGGCGCCGACGAGCGCGGCTGGCCGTCCGCGGAGGACCGATTCGCGAGCGATCTCCTCCTCACGGACCGCGTCCGCGACCCGTGGCTGGCGGAGGTCACGGCGTCGGCGGCCGGGGCGAGCGTGCCGATCGTGCTGGGCGGGCACGGCCTGGTGGGGCCGGGGGCCCGCCTGGCGCTGGGCGACCGGCAGTGACGGATCCCCTGGACCGCCCGACGCCGGCGCTCGCCCAGCCCGGGTACCGCCGCGAGGCATTGCCGGACCCGGAGGCCGTGGGCGAGGACGAGGTGCTGGCAGCGGCGATCCGGGCCGAGATCGAGTCCGACGGACCGATCACGTTCGCGCGGTTCATGGAGCGTGCGCTCTACGAGCCGGGCCGCGGCTACTACCGCCGGCCGGAGCCGGGCCCGGGACGCGTGGGCGACTTCCTGACGGCACCCGAGACACACCCGATCTTCGGCGCGGCGGTCGGCCGGCTGCTCGAACAGGCCTGGGACGCGATGGGGCGGCCGCGCCCGTTCGTGATCACGGAACCGGGCGCCGGGAGCGGCGCGCTGGCGGCCGGGCTGCTGGGCGGCCTGCGTGACCTTCGCTCGCCGATGCTGGACGCCGTCCGATACCGCCCGGTCGAGGTGGAGGCGGCGCGGGTGGCAACGTTCCGGGAGCGGCTCACCGCCGAGGGCTTCGCCGGGCACGTGGAGACGGGCAATCCCCCGGCGACCCCGGTCGAGTCGGGTGCCGTGGTTGCCAACGAGGTGGTCGACGCGCTGCCGGTACACCGCGTGGTCGGCCGGGCGGACGGGATCCGGGAGCTGCTGGTCGGCGTGGGAGGGGGCGGCGGGTTCGAGGCGGTCGAAGCCGAGCCCACGACGCCGGCACTGGCCGAGCGCCTGGCGGCCGAGGGCGTGACGCTCGCAGACGGGCAGGCAACCGAAGTCTGCCTCGCGACGGATGCGTGGCTGGCGGGCGCGGCTCACCACCTGGCCGCCGGCATCGTGGTGCTGATCGACTACGCCGAGGAACCTGCCACCCTCCACCGCCCGGACCGCCGCACCGGCACCCTCCGGGCCTTCGCGCGGCACGCGGTGGGTGGCGATCCGTTCCGGCACGTCGGGCGACAGGACCTGACCGCGACCGTTGATCTCGCCGCCGTCCGGGCTGCGGCGGACCGGGCGGGGCTGGACCGCCTGGGCGAGACGACCCAGGCCGAGCTGCTCGCGGCAGTCGGCAACGCGGAGCTGACCGGGGCCTGGCTCGGACGGCCGGGCGCGGACCTGCAGGACGTGCTGCTGCTCCGATCGGCGCTCATGCGACTCATGGACACGCGCGGCATGGGTGGCTTCCGGGTGCTTGCCTTCGGCCGCGGCCTCCCACCGGGGACGGCGCTGCCCGGGCTGGCGCGGGCGCAGCGCGCCGGCTGAGACCGCCGACGCCGTCCGCCGGCCCAGGCCGCTGACGCCGTCCCTGCCGGATCGGCCTGGAACAGCCAGGACCAGCCGGGGGCCGGGCAGCAGGCGCGCAACGCACGGCCGAAACACGCAACCGATGCCGCGCGAAGGGCCGGATGGACGGCGATCCACGCCATGCGGACCGGGCCGTCCGGACCGGGTCCCGCGGTCGGGGCCGCTGCTAGAATGGCCTCGCTGCGCCGGAAGATTCGGCGGCGCGGCATGCCCACTGCCATCAAGCGCGAACGCGAGCCGGCTGTCCCCGTACCGGCCCCGCTCGACCTCGAGGACCACGTGACCGGGATCTGGTACGTCGTCGGGTTTGCCCTCGTCGGAGTCCTGTTCGTGTTCGGCGTGATCGGGCTCGCATGGCTGATCACCCATCGCACCCGCGGCGACGCGCACAAGGGCTACCCGTACGAGTCGGGCATCGACACCTACGGCGACACCCACGCCCGGTTCGGCATCTCGTTCTACATCTACGCCCTGATGTTCGTGGCCTTCGACATCGAGGTGATCTTCATCTTCCTGTGGGCCCTGGTGTTCCAGGATCTCCTGCTGGGCGGGTTCATCACCATGTTGATCTTCGTCGGCATCCTGATGCTCGGCCTCGCCTACGCGTGGCGCAAGGGGGTGCTGTCATGGCGCTGACCCCGGATGGCCCCGGCGAGCCCGTCATCCCCGACGCCGTCGCGGCGGACACGCCTTCCGCCGCGGATGCCGCCTCGGCGCTCGTCGCCGCCTCTCCCCGCGACCTCACCCAGCCCATCGTCGTCCCCAACACCCTCTGGACCTCGATCCGGTCGGATGCGTACCGCTCCGAGGCGCCGGCATTCACGCACCTGCGCGATCTTGAGGGATCGGACCTCGTCCTCTCCGACACCGCCCGCTGGGGCCGGCTGGAGGTCATCCCCACCAAGGCCGACCTCGTCGTGGACCTGATCCGGATGAACAGCCTCTGGCCGCTGCTCTCGGGGCTCGCCTGCTGCGCGATCGAGATG
Organism: uncultured Chloroflexia bacterium; assembly: GCA_963770795.1. Lineage (GTDB taxonomy): Bacteria > Chloroflexota > Limnocylindria > Limnocylindrales > CSP1-4 > CAIXZV01. The sequence continues at coordinate 1,277,606 of CAVYQR010000002.1, read as the reverse complement.
ATGTCCGCGGCCACGTCCAAGAACGACATGGACCGCTGGGGCATGTTCCCGTTCCGCGCCTCGCCCCGCCAGGCTGACGTCCTGATCGTCGCCGGCACGCTGACCACCAAGATGGCCGGCCCGCTCATCCGGCTCTGGGAGCAGATGCCGGAGCCCAAGTGGTGCGTCGCGATGGGCGACTGCACCTGCTCCGGAGGCCGCTACAAGCGCAGCTACTCAACCATCGAGGGCATCGACCGTGTCATGCCCGTGGACGTCTACGTGCCGGGCTGTCCGCCGCGGCCGGAAGGCCTGATCTACGGGATGATGAAGCTCGGCCAGCTGGTCAAGGAGCAGCGCGGGCACTGGCCCGAGCGCAAGATCGGCCCGAACGTGCCGACGGACGTCTAGGCGATGGACCGCGCGCTCCGCACCCTGCTCGAGGCCCGCTTCGCGGACAGGCTGACCGGTCCCGTCCGACAGCGCCATGACACCACCGAGATCCGGATCCGCCCGGCGGACGTGATCGAGGTCCTGCGCACGCTCCATGATGACCCGGAGCTCGAGTTCGTCGTCCTCGCGGACCTGTGCGGGGTGGACACCGGAACGCACATGCAGGTCGTCTACCACGTGTGGTCGGCGAAGACGCCGGACTGGCTCCGCATCGTCGCCGACGGCATGCCCCGGGAGGACCCGCGCTGTCCCTCGCTCACCGGCCTGTGGCCCGGCGCCGAGTGGATGGAACGCGAGACCTACGACATGTTCGGGATCATCTTCGAGGGCAACCGGGACCTCCGGCGGATCTACATGCCGCCCGACTACACGAGCTTCCCGCTGCGGAAGGACTTCTACCTGGCCGATGACGCCGCCCGTTCCCCGGGTGGCGGCGTGCGCCACATGGAGCAGACCCAGGCTCCGACCCAGGCGACGCCCGGCGTGGTCCGCCGCACCGTGAAGGCCTGACGATGACGACCGCCAAGCCCCACCAGCACCCCTCGCTCGATGACCCCCGGATCCTGCTCGACGACCAGATCGGACAATTCGAGGCCGTCCCGCCGTACCCGCCGCGCACCGAGCGCGAGGCCGAGTTCTACACCCTCCGCGACGGCGAGATGTTCGTCAACATGGGGCCGCAGCACCCGTCCACGCACGGCGTGCTCCGCGTCGTGCTCAAGCTCAACGGCGAGCGCGTCGTTGACCTGGACCCCGTCCTCGGCTACCTCCACCGCGGGGTGGAGAAGCTGTGCGAGAACTCGGACTACCACCACATCATCAGCCAGGTCGATCCGCTGGAGTACGTGAGCTCGCTGTTCATGGAGTGGTCGCCGGTGATGGCGTTCGAGAAGCTCCTGGACGTGGAGGTCCCGCGCCGCGCCGAGTACATCCGCGTGCTCACCGGGGAGCTCCTCCGCGTGTCGAGCCACGCGCTGTTCCAGGGCTGGATGGCGCTGGACCTGGGTGGTCTCGCCCCGATCCTGTACAGCTTCATCGAGCGCGACGAGATCGTGGAGATGCTGGCGGCGGTCACCGGCCAGCGGATGCTGTTCAACTACTTCCGGATCGGCGGCGTCAACGGGGACCTGAACCACGAGTTCATGTCCCGCCTTGGCGACTGGATGAGCCGCGCCACCAAGCAGGTCGAGGCGAACATCGGCCTGCTCAACGAGAACGAGATCTTCGTCCGCCGCATGCGCGGCATCGGCGTCCTGGACGGGACCACTGCCCTGCGGATGGGCGTCAGCGGCCCCAACCTGCGGGCCTCGGGCGTCGCGTTCGACGTCCGCCGCGCGCACCCGTACTCCATCTACCCGGAGCTCGAGTTCGACATCCCGACCCGGGGCGTTGAGCGAGGCGGGGACAGCCTGGACCGCTACCTGCTGCGCCAGGACGAGGTTCGCGAAAGCCTGCGCATCATCGACCAGTGCCTGCACAACATGCCGGACGGTCCGGTCATGGCCCGTCTCCCGCGCCTGCTGCGCCCCCGCCCGGGCCGCGCGTGGGCGGCGGTCGAGGCGCCGCGCGGCCTGTACGGCACGTACGCCATCTCGGATGGCACCGACCAGCCCTTCCGCATGAAGATCCACGACCCGTCGTTCGTGCATCTGCAGCTCGTTGGGCTGCTCATGAAGGACAACCTGCTCGCGGACACGATGGCCGTGATGGCGTCCCTGGACCCGGTCATGGGCGGAATCGACAAGTGACGCCCACGCTGCGACGGCAGATCACCGCGCCCGAGCGCAGTCGGAGTCGACTGAGGTTCGTGCGATGACAACGCCCAACCGTGCCTGGGGCCACCTCACCCCCGTCGGGAAGGTCCTGATCCCCCTGCTGTTCCTGCTCCTGGTGGTGGCGCCGATCCTGACGATCCTGCTGGTCACGATCGTCGTCCCGTGGCTGATCGACGTGCTCAACTCGAATCTGGGCCTCGTCCGGTTCGTGGTCGCGATCGGAGGGGTCCTGCTGTTCAGCATCCCGGCCGCGTTCATCATCATCTACATGGAGCTGAAGGTCATCGCCTTCATGAACCTCCGGATCGGGCCCAACCGCATCGGTCCCGGCGGGGCGCTCATGTCGGTGGTCCACGGCCTCAAGGTCCTCACCAAGGAGGACTTCACCCCCACCGGTGCGGACCGGATCGTGTTCACCTGGGCTCCGGTGATCGTGTTCCTCACCGCGGTGATGACCTTCCTCGTCATCCCGTTCGGGCCCGGCCTGGTGGGCCAGGACCTCAACATCGGCCTCCTCTACCTGTTCGCTGTCGGCGGCATGTCGGTGATCGGGCTGATGCTGGCCGGCTGGGCCAGCTTCAACAAGTACTCGCTGCTGGGCGGCCTCCGGGCCGCGGCCCAGATGGTCAGCTACGAGATCCCGCTCACGCTCTCCGTGGTCGGCCTGATCCTGTTGGCCGGGACCATGAGCCTGAACCAGATCGCGGAGGCCCAGGCCGGCTGGTTCACGGACTGGTACGTCTTCCGCCAGCCGCTGGGTGCCTTGATCTTCTTCATCGCCGCCACCGCGGAGGCCAACCGGACGCCGTTCGACATGGCCGAAGCGGACAGCGAGATCGTGGCAGGATTTGCCACCGAGTACTCGGGGATGCGCTTCGGCTTCCTGTTCTTTGCCGAGTACGTGAACGTGTTCATCATCTCGGCGCTGATGGTCACGCTGTTCTTCGGCAGCTGGAACGCCCCGTTCCCGTTCCCGGAGATCACGCTGGCGCTGGACCCGGCCTCGCTGGGCATCGGCCTGCCGATCCTGCTGCTGGCGGTGCCGGTGGTGCTCACCCTGGTGTTTGCCGCGCCCTTCTACCTCTCACGAAGCTCCAGACCGGCCTGGCAGGCGCTGCTCCTCGGCTTCCTCGTGTTCAACCTGGTGGGCTTCGCCGCCCTGGGCCTGCTGGCCTATATCGGCTGGCCGTGGCTGGCCGGTCTCGTCTGGTTCATGCTCAAGTCGTTCGGCTTCGTCTACGTGTTCGTGTGGATGCGCGGCACCTTCCCCCGCGTGCGCATCGACCAGCTGATGGGGTTCGCCTGGAAGTGGCTCCTGCCCGCCGCCCTCCTGAACCTCTTCGTCACGGCCGCGGCCATCATCATCGTGAAGTCGTGAGCACCCCATGAGCTTCATCCCCGGCATCGGCCTCGTCCGCGGCATGAGCCTGACCCTGCGGCGGTTCTTCCAGCCCAAGGCAACGATCCAGTGGCCGGAACAGAAGGCCGACGTCGCTCCCAAGTTCCGCGGACGCCTCCAGCTGCTGTACGACGAGTACGGCTCGCTCAAGTGCGAGACGTGCTTCCAGTGCGCCCAGGCCTGCCCGATCGAGTGCATCGACATGGGCGGCATGGACACCAAGGGCCGCTTCCACGTCCACTGGGGCCCGTCCGAGACATACGGCGAGCGGCGAGAGGAGTCCGCGCTTCGCCGGTCCGGCCGCCCGGTGGCGGACCCGGCGTACGGCCGCTTCGAGGCCCTGGACGTCGCCCCCGTGGACGAGATCCTCGAGGCCCACGACTACGACCCCAGGGACCTGCTGGCGATCCTCGAGGAGACGCAGGCGGCCTATGGGTACCTCCCGGTCGCGGCGCTCAAGCACATCTCGCGGATCACCGGGGCCTGGTATGCCACGATCTACGGCGCCGCCACCTCCTACCGCCACTTCCGGTTCGAGCCGCCTGCGGTCGCATCGGCCGCGCCGGCGGGCGAGGGCCAGCGGGTGCAGGAGGCCGGCTACCGCTCCGCGCTGGACGCGGCGCTGGGCTACGGCGGGGAGCGCCCGAGCTGATGAGCACCTTCCTCACGGTCCCCAAGGATTGGCCGCTCGTCCTCACCGGACGCGCAGGGGCCATCGCAGCAGCCCCAGCGGATTTGGACGCGGCCGTCGCCGCGGGTGCGTTCGAGGCGCTGCGCGTGGTCGTCCGCGACCTGGGCGCCACCGGCACCATCGCCACGATCGCCGCCTCGGGGCTGCGTGGACGCGGCGGTGCAGGCCTCCTCACCGGCGAGAAGTGGCGTGCCGCAGCCTCGCACGAGGCGGACCAGCGCTACGTGATTGCCAACGCCTACGACGCGGACCCGGGCGTCCATATCGGAAGCGCGCTGCTGGCGGCAGACCCCTGGGTCGTCATCGAGGGCCTCGCGATCGCCGCGTTCACCACCGGTGCCACGGAGGCGATCCTCGCGCTCCGGGCGGATGACGCGGCCCTGGTCACGATGCTCGAGGGCGCCGTGCTCGCGGCCGCGGAGGCCGGCTTCCTCGGCGACGACGTCCTGGGCTCCGGTCACCGCGTGACCGTCACGGTCCGGCCGGTGCAGGGCGCCTACATGCTGGGCGAGGAGACCGTCCTGCTCAGGGCTCTCGAGGGCAGGCGAGGCCAGCCCGAGCAGCAGCCGCCGTATCCCGCCGAGCGCGGCCTGTGGGACAGGCCCACCGTCGTCAACAACGTCCAGACCCTGGCCGCCGTGCCCTGGATCATCCGCGAGGGCGCGGACCGCTTCGCCGCGATCGGCGGCGGGAACGGCCAGCCCGACGGGACATCCGCCGGCACCGCCCTGGTCCAGCTCCGCGGGCCAGAGGGTGCGGGCATCGCCGAGGTGCCCCTGGGCACGTCCCTGCGGGCGCTGGTGGATCTCGCGGGCGGCAGCGGCACACGACCCCTCAAGGCGCTCCTCGTCGGCGGGCCCACCGGAGGCATCCTCCCCGCGGACCTCCTGGACACCCCGTACGACTTCGACCCGCTCCGCGAGGCCGGCGCCCACATCGGATCCGGTTCCGTGGTGATCGCGGACGACCGGGCGTGCGTCGTGGATCTCGCAAGGCTCCTCACCCGCTTCGCCGCCGACCAGGCGTGCGGCAAGACGATCCCCTGCCGGATCGGCCTGCGCCGCCTCTCGGAGATCGGCGACCGGGTCGCCGAGGGCCGTCCCAGGCCGACGGATCCGGCGCTCATCGGGGACCTCGCCCACGACATCGCGGCCAGCGCCCTGTGCGACCACGAGCGCCTCGCCGTCCTGCCGCTCACCAGCGTGATGCGATACTTCCGTCCCGAGATCGACGACCACCTCCTCCGCTCCACCTGTCCCGCCGGCGTCTGCACGCCGATCGCGGTGGCGGCGGGCGCAGCGACACCAGGACCCCGCTGATGGCCGACCTCATCGTGCGCCCCGACAGCCCCGTCCAGAGCCGGGTCGAGTCCCGCCCGGACACGCCCGCGGTCCTCGACACGGTCACGGCCCGGGATGACTCGCTCGCCGAGCGGCTGATCACCACCCAGTCACCGCAGCGCCCGCAGAGCACGCCACGTATCCGCCTCGAGGTGGACGGGCGCCTGATCGAGGGCTTCGAGGGACAGACGATCCTCGAGGTCTGCCGCGACAACGGGATCGAGATCCCCACCCTCTGCTACGAGCCCAAGCTGCCGGGCTTCGGCGCCTGCCGGATGTGCGTGGTCGAGGTGGAGGGCGAGGACGCCCCGCCGATCTCATGCTCGCGCGAGGCCGAGGCGGACATGGTTGTCCGCACCCAGACCGACGAGCTGCGCCGGATCCGGCGGACCAACCTCGAGCTGATCTTCTCGGACCACAACGCGTACTGCCTGCCGCCGTGCCAGAACAAGTGCCCCAGCCACATCGACATCCCTGGCTTCCTGAAGGCGAACGCGGAGGCCAACTGGACCGAGTCCGTGCGCACCTTCAAGCGCACGATCCCGTTCCCCAGCATCCTCGGCCGCGTCTGCCCCGCCCCCTGCGAGGAACACTGCCGCCGGGACGAGGTGGACGAGGCGATCGCCATCCGGGACAGCCACCGCTACGCCGGCGACCAGGTCCTGCGGGCGATGCTCGACGAGGGCATCGACCCGCCGCTCCCGTTCGAGAAGCAGGCCCCGTCCGGGCGCCGGGCGGCCGTCATCGGGTCCGGACCGGCCGGCATGAGCGCCGCGTTCTACCTGCTCCTGGCCGGCCATGACGTGACGATCTTCGAGCGGGACCCCGCGCCCGGCGGCATGCTCCGCTACGGCATCCCCCAGTACCGGCTGCCCAAGGTCGAGGTCCTCGAGGCCGAGTACGAGTCGGTGACGCGCCTGGGCGGGAGGATGGTCTGCAACCAGGAGCTGGGCAGGGACTTCACCCTGGACGACCTTCAGAACCAGGGCTTCGATGCCGTCCTGGTCGCCATCGGCTGCTACGACACCAACAAGCTGGGCATCCCCGACGAGGACGCCGACGGCGTCATCGACGGTCTCGACTACCTGCGCACGGCCACGCTGGGCCTGGAGTACCCGGGCCATGCCGCCGCGCGCATCGTGGTCGTGGGCGGCGGCTTCTCCGCGATGGACTGCGTCCGCACCTCCGTCCGCCAGGGCTCGAAGGACGTCACGCTCGTCTACCGCCGCGACATGAAGGACATGCCGGCCGCCTCCGAGGTCCACGAGGCCATCGAGGAGGGTGTCACCACCATCTTCCAGGCGGGCCCCACACGCGTCGTCAAGGACGCGACCACCGGCAAGGTCAGCGGCATCGAGTTCATCCGCATGAAGCTCGGAGAGCCCGACGCGTCAGGGCGGCGACGCCCGGAGCCCGCTCCCGGTACCGAGTTCATCATCCCCTGCGACCGCGTGCTGCTGGCCATCGGCCAGGGCCCGGACCTGCGCTGGTTCGGCGCCGGCAACGACGGCGTCACCGCGAACCGCCAGCGCCGCCTCAAGGCCGACGCCGTCACGTTCGAGACGGACCGGCCCGGCGTGTTCGCGGCCGGAGACGTCCGGATCGGCGCCGCGACGGTCGTCCAGGCCATCGCCGAGGGCCGCCGCTCCGCATACGCCGTGGACGCATACCTCAAGGGCAACGACCTGGCGTCCATCCGGACCCGGCAGACCCTCGCGGAGCCGCAACCCGAGTTCCTCTCGATCGTGCCGTTCACCGGCGAGGTCAAGGAGCCGCGCTACCGCCTCAGGGCCCTGGAGCCCGAGGCCCGCAGCGACAGCTACCTCGAGTACGAGATCCCGTACACCCGGGACGAGGCCGTCGCGGAGTCCACCCGCTGTCTCCAATGCACCTGCGAGGCGATCGGTTTCTGCGACCTGCGCCGCCTGGGCATCGAGTACGGCACCACCCTGAAGACGCTCGAGAAGGGCTTCCACCAGGGAGCCGGATACCGCTCGATCACCGAGAACCGGTTCACGGGCGTCAACCACGATTACGTCCGGGACGACAGCCACGCGTTCATCCTGCGGGAGCCCGCCCGGTGCATCGACTGCGGCCGCTGCGCCAACGTCTGCGCCGAGGTGGTGGGCGCCGCCTGCTACGACTTCATGCGGATCGGCTTCGACACCCTGGTGACCACGCCGCTCGACATGAGCCTCAACGACACGCCGTGCGTGTCCTGCGGCCGCTGCGCGGAGACGTGCCCCACAGGGGCGCTGATGCCCAAGCCCCGGATCCTGCAGAAGTACGAGGTCGACGAGAGCCGCTGCATCCTGTGCGGCATCTGCGTCGACGCCTGCCCCTATGACGCCGTCCGCGACAGCGACCAGTTCGAGCTCAGCCACACGTCCCGCGAGGAGCCGTCGATCGACCTCCTCGCGCTGGCCGCGGTCGAGCGCGAGACGGAGATGAGCTACATCCGCCGCGAGCGCGACTGGGCGGACCGAGCCCGGGCCGAGGGACGCGTCCTCGACCGGTCCCGGCTCCTGCCCGTGCTCCCCGCCTCACTCGCCAACGGGAACGGGAACGGGAACGGACACCAGGATGCGCCCGCGAACGACCCGGCCAAGTCCATCAACGCTGAGAGGGACGCGTGACGCTGCCGGAGACGATCCCGCTGCTCGGGTTCGGGTGGGATGACCTGCTGTTCATGGTTCTGGCCGGGATCATGGTCGGGTCGGCGCTGCTGGTCGTGACCATGAAGGACATCATCCGCTGCGGCCTGGCGATGATCGTGTGCTTCGCGGCGCTCGCGGGGCTGTACGTGTTCGCGGGCGCGCCGCTGGTCGCCGGTGCCCAGGTGCTGGTCTACATCGGTGCCATCAGCGTGCTCGTCCTGTTCGCGATCATGCTGACCCAGACGAAGGCCGGTCCCGCGGCGCTCGTGTTCCAGACGCAGGCCGTCCCGGCCGCGATCGCGGCCGTGGTCCTGGCGCTGCTGATCGCCGTCACCGTTGCGTCCACGGACTGGCCGGAGGCCGGCGCCCGGATCTGGACGGACACGACCGCGATGGCAACGACGCTGTTCGCGGACTTCACACTCCCGTTCGAGGTCGTGAGCGTGCTGCTCCTGGCCGCGGTCGTCGGGGCCGTGTACATCGCCAAGCGCGAACCGGGAGGGGGCAACTGATGTTCTCCTTCCTCGACAACGTCTCACAGAGCCTGGACGCCTACCTGGTCCTGGCCGGCCTGCTGTTCGCCATCGGCGCGTTCGGCTTCCTTGCCCGCCGGAACGCGATCAGCATGCTGATGTCCATCGAGCTGATGCTCAACGCGGTCAACCTCTCGATCATCGCGTTCGGGGCGTTCACCACCTCGCTGCGCGAGAGCGCCTCCGTGATCGCACTGGTCGTCATTGCGGCCGCCGCAGCCGAGGCGACGATCGGCCTGGCGATCGTGATCGCGATCTACCGCAACAAGAAGACGCCGCTCGTCGACGAGTACGACGCGATGCGGCAGTAGGCGGCGATCACGATGTACCCCCTCCTGAGCACGCTGTTCGCCTCCGAGGGAGAAGCCGTCGTCACCGGCGCGGTGGACCCGGGGATCTACCCCCTGCTGATCGCACTGATCCCGCTGCTGCCGATCCTCGGCTTCGCCTTCACCGCCCTGTTCGGGCGCCGGCTGCAGGCGAAGGGGGGCCGGACCGCTGCCGAGATCGTGCCGGTGGGCATCGTCATCGCGGTCTGGGTGATCGCGATGATGGTCGTCGTCCCGGCGCTGACCCACGCGGAGCCCTTCGGCGAGCACGGCCTGGACGTCAAGTTCTGGACGTGGATCCCCGCCGGGGACTTCACGGTAGACCTCGGGTTCCACGTGGACGCCCTGACCGCGGCGCTCCTGATCGTGGTCACGACCATCGGCATGCTCGTGCACGTCTACTCGATCGGGTACATGGCGCACGACCCGGGCACGTGGCGGTTCTTCGCCTATCTCAACCTGTTCATGTTCTCGATGCTCGTGCTCGTGCTGGCGGACAACTGGGTGCTGGTGTTCGCAGGCTGGGAGCTGGTGGGCCTGTCCTCGTACTCGTTGATCGGGTTCTGGTACCCGAAGCGGTCCGCGGCGCTGGCCGCCAAGAAGGCGTTCATCGTCAACCGCGTCGGCGACGTCGGCTTCGCGCTCGGGATCATGGCGATCTGGGTCAATACCGGGACGCTGAACATCCAGGAATCGCTGACCAGGCTCATCGAGATGCCGGCCGCCGAGCTGACGATCCCGCTCGTGGTCGTCGCGCTGCTGGTGTTCGCGGGTGCGATGGGCAAGAGCGCCCAGTTCCCGCTGCACGTCTGGCTCCCGGACGCCATGGAGGGCCCGACCCCGGTCTCCGCCCTCATCCACGCCGCCACCATGGTCAACGCCGGCGTCTATCTCGTCGCCCGCGCCAACCCGCTGTTCGCGCACGCACAGGAAGCGATGGTCGTCGTCGCGGCGATCGGCATCTTCACCGCCATCCTCGCGGCGTCGATCGCGTTCACCCAGACCGACATCAAGCGCGTGCTCGCCTACTCCACCCTCTCGCAGCTGGGCTACATGTTCGCGGCGCTGGGCGTGGGCGCCTACGTCGCGGCCATCTTCCACCTCATGACCCACGGCTTCTTCAAGGGCCTCCTGTTCCTCGGGTCGGGCTCGGTGATCCACGCGGTGGACGGCGAGCAGGACATGAACCGGATGGGCAGGCTGTGGCGCAAGATCCCGATCACGCACTGGACGATGCTCGTGGGCACGATCGCGATCGCCGGCATCCCGCCGCTCGCGGGCTTCTTCTCCAAGGACGAGATCCTCGGCGAGGCGTTCAAGTTCGGGTTCTACTGGGTCTGGGGTATCGGCCTGGTGGTTGCGGCGATGACCGCGTTCTACATGTGGCGCCTGATGGGCAAGACGTTCTACGGCGAGTCCCACGTGGACCCGAGCGTGGAGCCCAAGATCCACGAGTCGCCCTGGACCATGACCCTGCCGCTCATCCTGCTCGCCATCCCGGCCGCGTTGCTGGGCATCGCACTGGGCACGCCGCTCGGCGCCTCGACCCTCAAGGGCTGGCTGGAGCCGGTCTTCATCGAGTCCGAGGAGTTCCTCTACGGCGAGCCGCACGCGTACGAGCTGTTCGGCATCGACGGGTACCTGATCCTGGCCAGCGTCGGCGTGGCAACCCTGGGCCTGATCCTCGGGATCTGGCTGTTCGGGGCCTTCAAGCGCCGGGGCAACCCGGAGCGCGTCCGGCAGCTGACCAACACGAACGGCGCGACGCGGTTCCTCTACCGCGCGACGCTCAACAAGTGGTGGTTCGACGAGCTCAACGACCTCCTGTTCATCCGCATCGGCGGGCGCATCGCCGCCGCCATGTGGTGGTTCGACCGGTCCATCGTGGACGGTGCCGTCAACGGCGTCGGCACCGTGACCCGCGGCGCGGGCGGCGGACTGCGCCAGATCCAGACGGGGCGCGTCCAGAACTACGCGCTGGGCATAGCGATCGGGTTGATCGTGATGGCGGCCTCGTTCCTCCTGATCGTGGGGCAGCCCCGATGATCGACCTCTCCGGGCTGCACCTGGTGACCCTCGTCACCTTCCTGCCCCTGCTGGGCGCCCTCGTCATCGCGTTCACGCCGACCAGCCGGCCGAACATCGCGCGCTACATGGCGCTCGGTTTCGCCCTCCTGGCGTGGGTAGCCTCGCTCGCGCTGCTGGTCGCCTTCGTGGCCGGTGCGGATGGCTTCCAGTTCGTCGACCAGGTCGACTGGATCCCGATGTTCGGCATCCAGTACAAGGTCGGCGTGGACGGGCTCTCGCTCGTGCTCGTGGTCCTCACCACGACCCTCACCTGGATCAGCATCCTCGCGTCCTTCGGCCCGATCCAGAACCGGGTGAAGGAGTACATGATCTCGTTCCTCATCCTCGAGGTGGGGATGACGGGCGTGTTCGTGGCGATGGACCTGTTCCTGTTCTACATCTTCTGGGAGCTGGTCCTCGTCCCGATGTACCTGATCATCGGGATCTGGGGCGGCAAGAACCGCATCTACGCCACCATCAAGTTCGTCCTCTACACCCTGGTCGGGTCGCTGCTGATGCTGGTCGCGATCCTGGCCGCCGCCTTCACCTACCAGTCCACCAACGGATGGGCTGGGGCGTTCGACGTCGGGAAGCTCACCGAGTTCGCGGCCGCCGGCAACTTCGACGGCACCTTCGGCTTCTTCGCGTTCGCGGCCTTCGCGCTCGCCTTCGCGATCAAGGTCCCGATGTTCCCGTTCCACACCTGGCTCCCGGACGCCCACGTGGAGGCGCCCACGGCGGGCTCCGTCATCCTGGCCGGCGTCCTGCTGAAGCTGGGCGGCTACGGGTTCATCCGGTTCGCGATCCCGCTGTTCCCGGAGGCGGCCCAGACCTGGGCCCCGTTGATCATCGTGATGAGCCTGATCGCGATCATCTACGGCGCGATCGTCGCCCTGGTCCAGCCGGACCTCAAGAAGCTCGTCGCCTACTCGTCGGTCAGCCACATGGGCTTCGTGACCCTGGGCATCTTCGTGTTCCAGGAACAGGGCATGCAGGGGGCCATCCTCCAGATGGTCAACCACGGGCTCATCACCGGCGCCCTCTTCCTCCTCGTGGGCGTCATCTACGAGCGCACCCACGATCGGACGATCGCCAAGATGGGCGGGCTGGGGTCCAAGACGCCCGTGTACGCCGCCGCGTTCGGGTTCTTCGTCTTCGCCTCGGTCGGCCTGCCGGGCCTGTCCGGGTTCGTGGGCGAGTTCCTGGTCCTGGTCGGGACGTTCGCCTTCAGCCCCGCCGCCGCCGCGGTTGCCGCCTTCGTGATGATCCTTGCCGCCGGCTACCTGCTCTGGATGTTCCAGCGGGTGGCCTTCGGCGAGCTGTCGGACTTTCTCAAGGGTCTCGGCAACCACCTCACCGACCTGCGGCCTGTCGAGGCCCTCACGCTTGTGCCGCTGGGCGCTCTGGTCGTGGTGTTCGGCCTCTTCCCGGGCCTGATCCTGGACCTGATCGCCGGCTCCGTGACGAACGCGCTCGCCGCGGTGCAACAGGCCGCACCCATCGCCCTCGGCCTGTGGCGGTAGGAGGACACCCGTGATCTTCTCCGACGCCGTCACGCTGGCGCCGTTCATCGCCGCGGTCCTTCTCGCGGCCGCCATCATCGTCGTCGACTTCATCGCGCCCGGCCGCAAGGTCCCGGTGCTCGCGGTGACGTTCATCGGCCTTGCGCTCGTCGCCGGGCTGACCGTCCTGACCGGCCAGACCGGGTCCACGGCGTTCAACGGCTCCTACGTGGTGGACCCGCTGACCACGTACCTGGACGTGCTGTTCGTGGCGATCGTCGCGCTGAGCGTCGCGTTCGCGCCGGACTACATGGAGGAGCGCGGCCTGCCGGTGGCCGAGTTCAGCGCGATTCTCGTGTTCGCGATGTCGGGCGCCATGCTCCTGGCCGGGTCGGCGGACCTGCTGCTGCTGTTCCTGGGCCTGGAGCTCATGGTCCTGCCCGGGTACATCCTGGCCGGCTACCACAAGTCGGACGGCTTCTCGACCGAGGGTGCGATCAAGTACTTCCTGCTCGGGTCCTTCTCCTCCGCCATCTTCCTGTTCGGGCTCGCGTTCGTGTGGGGCATGACCGGCACCACCCGGATCGATGGCGTGGCGCAGTCCCTGGCCGCGCTCGTGAGCGGCACCGCGGCGCTCTCGCCGGGCCTGGCTCTTGGCCTCGCGTTCATGACCACTGGCGTGGCATTCAAGATCGCCGCCGTCCCGTTCCACTACTGGACGCCGGATGCGTACCAGGGCTCCCCGACCCCGGTCACCGGCTATCTGTCGGTCGGGCCGAAGATCGGGGCGTTCGCACTGATCATCCGGCTCTTCGGCGAGGCGCTCGGTCCGCTCGCGCTCGACTGGAACATCGTGATCATGGTGCTGGCGGCCCTGACAATGACCCTCGGCAACCTGGTCGCGCTGACCCAGGACAACGTCAAGCGGATGCTCGCCTACTCCTCGATCGCACACACCGGCTACATGCTGGTCGGGTTCGCGGCCTTCGCGGCCGGTGAGATCCAGGGCCTCGAGGGGCTGCTCTTCTACAGCGCCGCGTACGCGTTCATGAACCTGGGCGCATTCGCCGTGATCGCGGCCCTCCAGAAGCGCCGTGCGGTGACCAGCAACCTGTCCACCTTCGCGGGCCTCATCCGCCGTGAGCCGGCCCTGGCCTTGATGATGACGCTGTTCATGCTGTCGCTCACGGGCATCCCGCCCACGGCCGGGTTCTTCGGCAAGTTCTACGTGATCCTCTCGGCGGTCCAGGCCGGCGGGTGGCTGACCGCCCTCGCGATCCTTGCGGTTCTCAATGCGGCCGTGGCGGCGTTCTACTACCTGCGCGTCGTGGTCTACATGTTCATGCGGGAGCCGGAGGGCGAGATCCCGGTGATGCCGCATGGGCGCCTCGTCTGGGCGGGCCTGGCGGTGGCCACCGTGGTGACGGTGGTGCTGGGCCTGTTCCCGAACGCCCTGCTGGACATCGTCGAGGGCGCGGCCGCGGCGATCGGCTAGGTCCGGACCCGGGCAGTGTGGACCCGGGCCGGCCTCTCCACGCCACCATGATCGACGCGTTTGCCACCGGCGCCCTGTTCGGTCTGTCGGCCGGTCTTGCCCCCGGTCCGCTGCTCGCGCTGGTCATCTCCCAGACGGTGCGCCACGGCCTGGGCCAGGGGGTACGCGTGGCGCTGGCCCCTCTGATCACGGACCTGCCGATCGTCGTCGTCTCCGCCCTCGTCGTGGGGACCGTGGCGGGAGCTTCCGGCCCGCTGGCGATCATCACCCTGGCGGGTGCGGCCTTCGTCACGTGGCTGGCCTGGGACACCTGGCGGGCCCAGCCACCCGGGGAGCTCCCCGCGGGTGAGACGGCGCCGGCAGCCCGGTCGTGGACGCGCGGGGTGGTTGCCAACGGGCTCAGCCCGCATCCCTGGCTGTTCTGGATCGCCGTTGGTGCCCCGACCCTGCTCTCTGCGTACGCGACCGGTGGGATGCCACGCGCCGCCGCGTTCCTGCTCGGGTTCTACGGATGCCTCCTCGGGTCGAAGCTGGGCATCGCGCTCGCGGTCGGGAGGACACGAGGTCGTGTCGCCGGACGCGGCTACCGGTTGACCATGCGCGTGCTGGCTGTGCTGCTGGCAGCCTTCGCGGTCGGGCTTCTGCGCGAGGGGCTGCTCCTCCTGGGCGGCTGACGGTCAGGACCGGCGTCAGGGCGTGACGGTCACCCCCGGCAGGATCGACCCGAGTCCGGCGGCCATCACGTCCGGACCGATCCCGCCGAGCGCCCCGTCGCGCACGATCCCGTCCTTGTCGATCCAGAAGTGGACCGGGAGCGCGACGGCACCCCACGCCGTCTGGGCGGTGCCATCGGCGTCCAGCCCGACCGGGAACGTCATGCCGACCTTGGCGGCAAACGCGGCAACCGTGGCCTCGTCCTCGCGCACATCCACCGGGACGACGACCAGGTCCGTGGTCTCGTAGCGGGCGGCGAAACCGGCCATGAGCGGCAGCTCGTCGACGCAGGACGGACACCAGCTGGCCATGAAGTTGACCCAGACCGGCTTGCCCTTGAGCGCGGCGAGGTCGATCGTGCCGCCTCCGACCTTCGGGACCACGAGCGGCGGCGCCGGCTCCCCCACGCCGAACGCCGCGGAACCGGCGGTGGCTGACGGCTCCGCGGGAGTTGGGGCGGCAGGCGATGCCGTGGCCACGGGAGTGGCCGTGGGAGTGGGAGTGGGGACGGATGATGGGTACGGCGTCGGCTCCGCGATCGGTGCCGGCGTCGGCGAGGCCGCGGGTGCGGACACCGGCAGGAACGCGACCAGCCCACCGACGAGCAGGCCACCCACGACGACGCCCGTGACCAGCCCCAGTGCGATGACGGTCTTCCCACCCATCTGGCGAGCGTACCAGCACTAACGGGGAGAGGCACGTTCCTCGGGCGTCAACTAGGATTCGCGCACGATGGTCGCGACCCTGTTCACCGCCCTCCGCACGCGGCTCGTGCCCGCGCTCGTGACCGCGATGGGCGTGATGCTGGTCACGGCCGGCCTGCTCTCGTACGCGGACCCCGCCACGGCCGGCACGGCGGTCGTGGAGACGCCGAGCATCGAGACGCTCGCGCCGACCGCGGAGCCCACGCCGACGATCGAGGTGGCCTCGCCATCAGCGAACCCGTCCCCAACGGCATCGGCCGAGCCGACGGCAGGGGCAAGTCCGCCACCCGCCGGGCGGGCTGTTGCCACCCGCGTGGTCATCCCGGCGCTCAAGATCGACCTCCCGATCGTCGAGGGCACCGCCAGCTACCCGTACTGCAACGTCGCGATGTACATCAAGGATCTGGGCCAGCCCGGCGAGGACCGCGCCACGTACCTCTACGCCCATGCGCGCGACGGCATGTTCGGCCCGATCTACGAGCTCGCGATCCCGAAGAAGAGCGGCAAGAAGATGCTGGGGATGGTCGTCCAGGTCTATACCAGCGACGACAAGCTCTACCTGTACGAGATCCGTGAGGTGCGGCTCCACCAGCTCGACCTTGACGACGCGCTGGGGGCCACCTCAGAGGAGCTCTGGCTGCAGACCTCGGAGGGACCCAGGGGCACGCCGGGCAAGACCCAGCTCCGCGCCCTCCCGATCTCGGTCGGCCAGGCGGACCCGGCGGACGCGCACCCCAAGCCGAAGCCCGTCGCCTGCGGGTAGGAGCTCAGATCCAGTCGATCCGCCGCAGCACGAACGCGGTCAGCGCGGCGCCGGCGACGATCAGGCCGCAGATGAGCCAGAAGCCGCCCGCCTCCCCGTTCGCGATGGCGGTCCCGGCCTCGCTCATCCCGAAGATGCCCGCCACTGCCCCGATGCCCGCCAGGATCACCGTGACGCCCGTCAGGCGCTTCATGATCGTGGACAGGTTGTTGTTGATCGTTGACAGATAGACGTCCAGCGTGCCCGCCACGAGCTCGCGATCGTTGTCCAGCTCGTCCGTGGCGCGGATGAGGTGGTCGTACACATCACGGAAGTAGATGATGTGCTCGGGAGCGACCAGCCCCAGGTCCCGGTTCGTAAGCTGGTTGAAGACCTCGCGGGCGGGAGACATCGCACGGCGGAGGCCTATGAGTTCCCGCTTGAGGGCGAACAGCCGCTCGAGCGTCCGCGACGTCGGCTTGGCGATCACGTCGTCCTGGAGCGCGTCGATCTCGTCCTCGATCGCGTCGAGCGCCGGAAAGTAGGCATCCACGATGCCGTCGGTGATCGCGTACAGCAGGAAGTCTGGCCCACGCCTGAGCAACTGGCCGGGGTCGCCGCGGAGCTGCGGCAGCAGGAACGGATCCCAGCCGGGCGCGTGGACCGTCAGCAGTGACCGGTGGTCAAGAACCAGGTCCACCTCCAGCTCCGTCATCCCACCTGCATAGGCGATCCAGAACATCACCACGTGGAGCGTGCCCTCGATCTCCTCGACCTTCGCCCGCTGGTTCCGCTCCGCGATGTCCTCGGCAATCAGCGGGTGCAACTGCAACAGATCGGCGACGTGTGTGACCTGCACGTGAGACGGTGCCGTGACGTCCACCCAGACCCGGGTCTCCGGGTCTGCGAGGATGGCGGCAAGGTCATCGCGGCCCTCGAACCGTCGGGTGGCCCCGCCGATCCAGGCGAACCCGCGGATCAGCGCCTCTTCGCCGGCTGGGCGGTCAGCCTGGGCGGCCGTCTCCGGCGGCACCGGATCCAGGGTCCTGGGCCGGGCGGGTTCCGCTGGGTTCGGCACGGTGGGCGGCTCCATCGGGACCTGGCGCTATGGCGGGGGCCGGGACCGGCTCCCTCGGCGCGAGCATACGCCGCCGCCGGTCCAGCAGCAGCGCGGGTGGCACCGCCGCGGCCGTCACGACCGCCGCGACCAGGAAGATGCCGACCATGATCCGCGCCGCCTCGCCTGCCGCCCAGGACTCCAGGGCCTCGACCACCAGCGGGTCCTTCAGCTGCCGCCCATGGAGGGCCTCCGGTACGTACTGCAGGTACGCGTCCGACGAGGCGTAGACCTGGTCGTACAACCGGTCGATGGTCGTTGAGCCGTATGCCGTGAGGATCGCGAGGCCCACGGCCATGCCGATCATCCGCGCCACCGTCACGGTGGACGATGCCATGCCGTACTGCTCCACGGCGACGGCCTCCACGGCCGCCGTCGAGCGCGGCGTCACCGTGAGCCCGAAGCCTGCCCCGAACAGCGCCAGCGCCGCCGCCGCGCCCTGGACCGAGGTCTCCGGGGTCCAGCCCGCCATGAGCACGAGGCCCACGATCGACGCCGAGAGACCCACCACCGTGACCAGGCGCAGCGAGAAGACCCGCACCGCGAAACCGGACAGCAGGGCCGCGACCGCGGTGGCGGCCGCGAGCGCCCCGAGCGCGACCTGCTGCTCGGCCGGGCCGCCGTACAGGACGCGGTCCACGAACACCGCCGCGCCCACGATCGCGGTCGCCAGGCCGTAGCCGGTCAGGACGGAGACCAGCGCGGCCGAGGCGAATCCCGCGTGCCGGAAGAGCCGCGGGTCGAGGAACGGGTCCTGGACCCGCAGGCCCCGGATGATCGCGACCGGCCCGGCAACCGCGGCAATGCCGGCCAGAACCAGGCCGATCGTGGAGGGGTCCGGCCCGCTCCCGAGGCCACTCGTCTCGCCGCCCTCCGCGCGGCTGCCCAGCAGCGTCAGCGCGCCCAGCGCCCCGACCAGGAATGCGGAGAACAGCAGCGCGCCGACCACATCCACGCGCCCGCCGCGGCGCGGTGTCTCCCAGCCGCTGCTTGCCGCCCAGGCCAGCGCCAGGGCGCCGATGCCCACCGGCACATTGACGTAGAAGACCCAGCGCCACGCGGGCGCCAGCGCCTCCGCCAGGACGGAGCCCGGCGCCAGGCCCAGGCGCGCGAGGGCGACCTCCGGGTGGATGACGTCCAGGATCGCGGCGCCGAGGAACGGCCCCGCGGCCATTCCCAGGAACGTGAGCGCACCGATGACGCCCAGGGCCCGCGACCTGCCGGTGCCCGGGAACAGGTGGGACGCCGCGGACGTGGCCACCGGCACCAGCGCCCCGCCACCGGCCGCCTGGACCAGCCGCGCGACGATCAGCAGCTCGAGCGTCGGCGCCGCACCGGCGAGCGCAGAGCCAACCGTGAACAGGCCCAGTGCCCCGAGGAACACGCGGCGGTTGCCCCACAGGTCCGCCAGTCGCCCGGCCAGCGGCATGGTGACGACGTAGACCAGCAGGTAGCCGTTGATGATCCAGGACGCTTCCCTGAGGCGGGCCCACGTGGCAAGGTCGGTGACGATCGCCGGCAGGGCGACCGCCGTGATCATCAGCTCGAGGCCGGCCAGGAAGACGCCCGTCCCCAGGACGGCGAGAAGGATGAGGGAATCACGCCGCGAGAGCCGCTGCACCCCGCGAGTGTACGGGGTGACAGCCGCTGCACCTCGCGGCGTGGCGGGTGTGGATCAGCGGTCCGCGTCGAGCTCGAGGCGGCGGTCGTACCAGGCCGCGAAGGCCATGGGTGCGACAGCGATGAGGACGACGACCTGGCGTGTCAGCCTCGGGCGCGCCTGACGATTCTCCGGATGGGAGCTGGGGTCCAGCGCCGGACGATCGGCCGCAAGCCGCGAATTCCCCGGTTGCGCCCCGTCGGTCCATTCGACCCGGTCGACGCTGACGCAGGATCGAGGGGGTGGTCTGCCGCGGCCTCCTGCGCTCCGGCGATCCGCGCCGCCCAGGCTCGCGACGTCGCGGTGTCTTGCGCGATCGCCTGCGCAACGCGCATCACCGACTCATACTCTCGCGTGAGGTCATCCAGACTGGCGGCGGTGGCGGCGTTGCTCCGCCCATCGGCAACCACGCCGAGCGCCTCCCAGGTGCCCTCCGCGATGCCTACGAGTGCCGGTGGCAGGTCCATCCCGTCCCACGAGGGCTCGTGCCGGCGGAGTTCCGGCTCGATGAAGGCATCGACCTCGTGAGATCCGCTGCCATCCATCGCCGGGTCAAGCTCGAGGTCAAGGGCATCACGGATGGTGCGCATCTCGCCCCGCCAGTCCGCGAGGAGATCCTCGTACCGGACGAGCGCTCGGCTCCGGTCGCGCGTCTGACGCTCGATGCCCAGGTTGGCGTTGATCCAGGTGCACAGGTTGCGAACGCGGTAGCTCCAGGCGTCTTGATCGGCCCGTCCGCGGTGGTAGTAGGTCGTGCGACTCGCGACCACCTCCGCTGGGTGTCGGATCATCGTGAGGAACCCGGTGCTGGCCCCGACCTCCGAGGCAGCCTCCTCCCACAACCAGGGCACCCAGATCGCACGGGGATCCTTCACGACGACCTGCCGGGCACCCGCGAATACGCCCGCGAGCCAATCCCGGAGCTCGGTGCGCTCAGCGTCCGTCACCGCCTCGGCGACCAGCCGAAACCCCTCGGGCCTGCCGTCGGTCTGGTTCACCAGGCACTTGTCCAGGATCCGCCGATGGAACCGCAGGGGCCACGTCGACTCGAAGAAGCCCCGGGGATTGCTGTCGTTGGGCCGGAGGACGGGCAGGGGAACGTGGAGCCCGAGGTGGTGGAGCGAGCCAGCTGCCATGCTGGTACCGCTTCGCGTGCTGCCGGCCACGACCACCAGGCGGAGGCGGGCGGACGTCGGCGACAACGACCCGGCTGCCCTCCCTGATTCCATAGTCACGATCATCGCCGATCCAGGCCCGTCGTGTGCTCCGCGTGCCTCGCGACGAGCCGACGTCACCGGAGAGTTGACACTCCCCGTCCCGGCTCGTAGTATCAACGACCGTTGATATATACCGTCGTTGATACATCGGCGGTGCGTCAACCCAGCAGCAGGTACCCCCGGTCGTGTCGCCTTCTCCCGCGAGGATCCGGAGCACGCTTGCGGCAGCCGTCGACCAGCCCGACGACCTCCGCGAGCTGCGCCGCTTCCACAAGGTGCTGGCGGATGTGAACCGGCTCAGGATCTGCCGCGTCCTGGCCGAGGGGCCGGCGACGGTCACCATGCTGATCGACCGGGTCGGCCTGTCGCAACCTCTCGTCTCCTGGCACCTCTCCAGGCTGCGCGAGGTCGGGCTGGTCTCCGCTCGGAGGAACGGCCGGGAGACCATCCACACCATCGAGCCGGAGGTATTCGCGATGTTCGCCACCCGCCAGGCAGAGGCCCTGGGGCTGGAGGCAGTCCGGACCGGGCAGGGAGCGTCGTCGTGAGCGGCTCGTTCGTCTCGCCGGAGCTGAGGTCCCGCATCCGCGGGCTCGCGGAGCCGATGGGCCGCGCGCTCGCGCGGCTCGGGCTCTCGCCGAACGCCCTGACCATCATCGGGTTTCTTATCGCGTGCGCCGCGGCCGTTGCCGCGGGCGCGCAAGCCTGGCTCCTCGCCGGGTTCCTGGTCATCTTCGGCGGGATCTTCGACATGTTCGATGGCCTCGTCGCCCGGGCCACCGGGAAGGCCAGCAAGGCGGGCGCGTTCCTCGACTCCACCTTCGACCGGTGGGGTGAGGGCGTCGTCTACGTCGGCATCGTCGCCGGCTGCCTGTTCGCCGGCTACGACCTCGGGGCGATCCTCGCCGCCGCGTCGATGTCGGCGGCCTTCATGGTCAGCTACACCCGTGCCCGCGCCGAGAGCCTGGGCTTCGCGCCCGGCAAGGGCATGGCCAACGTGGGCCTCGCTCCTCGCGAGGTCCGGCTCGTGATCCTCACCGTGGGCGTGATGCTCACGGGGGTCTCCGTGGACATCCTGGGGTTCGCGCTCGGCCTGATCGTCATCCTCGCCACCATCACCACCATCCAGCGCATGGTCGTCACCCTTCGGCAGGCAGCCGACCAGGGCTGACGGCGCACACGGAGTACCCATGACCGAGAACGAGACCGTGCCCGCCAACGCGGGGCGCAAGATCCGCGTCGCCATCGTCGGCGTCGGCAACTGCGCCAGCAGCCTGATCCAGGGCCGCTACTACTACGAGAACGCCAAACCCGAGGACTTCGTCCCGGGGCTGATGCACGTCAAGCTGGGTGATTACCACATCAGCGACGTGGAGTTCGTGGCCGCGTTCGACGTGGACAGGGAGAAGGTCGGCAAGGACCTCTCCGAGGCGATCTTCTCGGGCCAGAACAACACCTTCAAGTTCATGGACGTCCCGCACATGGGCGTGACCGTGGACCGGGGCATGACCCACGACGGGCTGGGCAAGTACCTGTCCCAGGTGATCGAGAAGGCACCCGGAGCCACGGCCGACGTCGTCGGGATCCTCAAGGAGCGCAAGGTCGACATGGTCGTCTCCTACCTCCCCGTCGGGAGCGAGGAGGCGACGAAGTGGTACGTGGAGCAGGCCCTGCAGGCCGGAGTCGGCTTCATCAACGCCATCCCGGTGTTCATCGGCCGTGAGCCCTACTGGCAGCGCAGGTTCGCCGAGAAGGGCCTGCCGGTCATCGGTGACGACATCAAGAGCCAGGTCGGCGCCACGATCACCCATCGCGTGCTCACCCGCCTGTTCATGGACCGCGGTGTCCGCATCGACCGCACCTACCAGCTGAACTTCGGCGGCAACACGGACTTCCTGAACATGCTCGAGCGCGAGCGCCTGGAGTCCAAGAAGATCTCCAAGACCAATGCCGTCACGTCCATGCTCGACTACGAGCTGGAGGCTGGGAACATCCATGTTGGACCCTCGGACTACGTGCCATGGCTCAAGGACCGCAAGTGGTGCCACATCCGGATCGAGGGGACGACATTCGGGGATGTCCCGCTCAACGCGGAGCTCAAGCTGGAGGTCTGGGACAGCCCCAACAGCGCAGGTGTCATCATTGACGCCATCCGCTGCCTGCGGATCGGTCTCGACCGGGGCCTCAAGGGGACCCTGGTGGCACCGTCCAGCTACTTCATGAAGAGCCCGCCGCTCCAGGTCCACGACGACATCGCGTACAACCGCGTGGAGGCGTTCATCCGGGGCGACGACAACGAGACGCTCGTGGGCAACGAGGAGTCGAAGAGGGACTCCAAGGCGCTCGCGACAGCAGCCCGCACGAAGGTGACCGCCACCAAGTGACCCAACCCCAGCGAAGGCTCGAGGCGCCCCACCGGCGCCTCGAATCCTCCCCCCGCCTGCTCGAGAAGGCGGCAGTCGTCGGCTACAAAGCCACGGCGGCCGCCCTCGCGCACCTGCCACCGCGGATCTCCCGGGAGGTCATCGGCGGGTTCTCCCAGCTTGGCTACCTCATCCTGCCCTCGAAGCGACGCTGGTCGAACCAGAACTTCGGCCATGTTCTCGGCCTGCCACCCGAGCACCCGCGGGTGCGCCGCATGGCCCTCCGCGCGTACAAGGAGTACGCGACCTACATGGTCGAGTTGATGCGTCTTCCGTCCCGCCCGCAAGGCGAGGTCTCGACGCTGGTTGACGGCGACGGCATCGACGGCATCATCAACGGCTGGATGGCCTCCGGCCGGGCGGCGATCGTGGTCGCCGGCCACGTCGGCAACAACGAGGCGGTGGCGGCCGCCGTGGCATGGCGAGGGCTTCCCGCGAACGTCGTCGCGGACGACTCGTCGTTCCCCGAGATCTTCGAGATCCTCCGTCAGCAGCGCGAGTCGTGGGGTGTCCACGTCGTACCGTGGCGCAACCTGCGCGAGATCTTCAAGGTCCTGCGCAACAACGAGATCATGGCGCTTCTCGTGGACTGGGGCTACCGCAGCGACGGCATCCCGGTGAAGCTGTTTGGCGCCTGGACAACCCTTCCGGCAGGACCCGCGACGCTCGCCGCCAAGACCGGCGCCATGATCGCGCCGATGGCCGTCCGTCGCACCGTGGACGGCCGCTTCCGCGTGGATGCTGGCGAGGCGTTCAGCGTTCCGTCGTCGAGTCCGGCGGACCTCCAGCGGGCCACCCAGCGGATCGCAGACGCGCTCCAGCGGACGATCGCCGCCGCGCCGGAGCAGTGGTACAGCTTCAAGCCAATCTGGCCGTCGGACCCTGCAGAGGAGTTGGAGCTGGAGGCGCGCGCGGCCGCGATGCTCGCCGGAGATGCGGCCGAGACCGTAGGGGACGGGCGACCGTGACAGCCGCACCGGCGATGCGAGACGCTGACGGCGCGGACGCGGACGCCGGCGGGACACCGCAGAGGGCTCCGCGGGCAGGCGTCCGAGGATCGCTCATGCTGTTCGCGGCACGCGTGCTCACCTGGCTGCCGGAGGCTCCGCTGGTCGCCGCGGCAGAGGCCATTGGCGAGATCTGGTACCGCGTCACGCCGGACCGGGCCGCCCAGGCGCGCGTGAACCTGCGCCGGGTCTGCGAGGGGCTGGCGGCCCAGGGCCGCGGCACGAGCCTCGCCCGCCGCGCGGCCACCGACCCGGATGCCCTCGAGCGGATCGTCCGCCGTGCGTATCGCCATGCCCTCCGCTACTACCTGGAGGTCGCCCGGACCGGCGGACTGACTGTCGAGTCCGCTGCCGCGCGGATCGACATTGATACCCCGGACGAGGTCCGCGACGCGCTGATGACGGGCCAGCCCGTGGTCATCGTGGGCATGCACTTCGGGGCCATCGAGCTGCCGACCATCATCATCTCCAGCCTCGTCGGCCACAGGGTCACGGCGCCCATGGAGACGGTCTCGGACCCGGGTCTCCAGCGCTGGTTCGTCGAGTCTCGCAGCCGGGTCGGTGTCAACATCGTGCCGGTCCGCGACGCCCGACGCGCTCTGATGCGCGCGCTGCGCCGCCACGAGTCCGTGGGAATGGTGGCCGACAGGGACATGATGGGGAACGGCCTCCTGGTCCCCTTCTTCGGCCACCCGACGCCAATCCCGGCCGGACCGGCGCTCCTCGCCATCGAGGCCGGGGTGCCGGTCTACGCGGGCTCTGCACGCCGGGCGAAGGGCGGGCGGTTCCGCGGCCGGCTGATGCTGGTGCCCGCCCCCGTGGCTGGATCGCGCCGGGAAAGGATCACCGCCCTGACCGCTTCGATCGCCACGGCTTTCGAATCCATCCTTGCCGACGGACCCGAGCAGTGGTGGGGCGCCTTTCACCCCATCTGGCCGGATCTCGCGCTGCATGACCCGGAGACGGAGGGCGCGCCCACCCCCGTCGGGGGTCCGCCCGCCACCCGGGAGGGGTCCGCGTGACCACCGAACCGCTCGACCGGCTGGGCCGCGCCGACCTGCACATCCACACCTGGGCATCCGACGGGACGGCCTCCGTGGTAGAGGTCCTTGATCACGTGGAGCGGGAGGGCGTCCTTGACGTCATCGCCATCGCGGATCATGAGCGAATCGACGCGGCGCTGGCCGCCCGGCAGATGGCCGCGGATCGGGGGCTCGGGTTCTCCGTGGTCGTGGGCGAGGAGATCTCCACGCGCGGTGGCCACCTCCTCGGGCTGTTCCTGGAGCGACCGGTTCCCGCCCTCAGGAGCCTGCGCTGGTCGATCGAGGCCATTCATGACCAGGGTGGCCTTGCGATCCCGGCCCACCCGCTGGTCCCGCACCCGATGTCTGCGCAGGGCTTCGCGCTCCGAAAGCTGTTCGCCTCGGATGACCCGGCCGTCCGTCCGGACGCGATCGAGACGTTCAACCCCACGGCCTTCGGGCGGTACCGCCACGCCAACGTCGTCCGCACCGCGGCGGAGCTCGGACTCCCCGAGTTCGGGGCCAGCGACGCCCACGCCCTGGCCGCCGTAGGGAGCGCCTGGACGACGTTCCCGGGCCGGACCCCCGACGACATCCGCGCGGCCCTGCTCGCCCGGACCACTCGCCACCACGGGACCTTCCACGGCGGCGTGGGGCAGCTGGGCGTCTACGGCAACCAGCTGCGCAAGTACGGGCGGGGCTGGCGGGACGAGATCCTGGGCCGCGTGCGGCGGGACGGCACCGGCCGTGACCACGGCTACCCGGGTGGCCGGCTCCGGCCGCCGCGGTTCCCCGGACCCGAGGAGCCCATGCGGTGAAGATCGGCCTCGTCAGTCCGTACGTCTACCCGCTCCCGGGCGGCGTCACGCAGCATGTCCGGTACCTGTACGAGAACCTGCGCCTCCGCGGCCACGACGTCCGGATCCTGACCTCGTCCCACGGCCTGCAGCGCAGCTCCGAGGGTGACGTCATCCGGCTGGGCAAGGGCTTCTCGATGCCCGCCAACGGCTCGGTGGGAACGGTCACCGTCTCGCCCCGCTACATCTCACAGGTCCGCGCCGTACTGGAGCGTGAGAGGTTCGACGTCCTCCACTTCCACGAGCCGTTCGTGCCGTTTCTGTCGCTCGTCATCCTCCGCGAGTCGCAGAGCGTGAACGTGGCCACGTTCCACGCGTTCGGCGGCTGGTCGCCCGCCTACGAGTTCGGGAGCAGAGCACTGCGGGGGTACGCCGAGCGGCTCCACGGCCGGATCGCGGTCTCCGCGGCCGCACGCCACTTCATCGACCGCTACTTCCCGGGCCACTACAAGGTCATCCCCAACGGCGTGGACGTGGAGCGGTTCCAGCGGTCCGTGCCGCTGGCGCGCTGGCAGGACGGCACGCGGAACATCCTGTTCGTCGGGCGGTTCGAGCCCCGGAAGGGCCTCCTGGACCTGCTCAAGGGCTACCGGATCCTCCGCAAGACCGGCTGCGAGTGCCGCCTGCTCGTGGTGGGCGGCGGGCCCCAGGAACGCGAGGCGCGCCGCTACGTGGCCACCCGCCGCCTGGTCGGGGTGGAGTTCCTCGGGCGCGTCACCGATGACGAGAAGGCCCAGCTCTTCCGGACGGCGGACGTCTACGTCTCACCGGCGACTGGTGGGGAGTCGTTCGGGATCGTCCTGCTGGAGGCGATGGCCTCCGGGGCCCCGATCGTGGCCTCGGACATCCACGGCTACAAGGGCGTGGTGCGACGCGGACGCGAGGGCCTGCTGGTCCCGCCGCGGGAGCCCAAGCAGCTCGCGGCGGCGATGGCGCGCCTGCTGGCGGACCGCGAGCTGGCCGCCCAGATGTCCGCTGCAGGCCCCATGCGGGCGGAGGACTTCAGCTGGCCGCGGGTGACGGCCAAGGTGGACGACTACTACGGGTTCGTGATCCGACGGCTCGCGGCCACGGGATCGCTTCCGCCGCACTTCACTGCCGACATCCCGCCGTCGCCGAGGCACACGGCGACGGCCGGCGATGGGCCAGCCTCCTTGCGGAACGAGGGGTAGCGGTCCCTCAGGCAGTCGCTCAGGCGGTCCCCGACTCCCCCGCCGGGTTGCCGGTGTCCCCGGGAACACCGATGTCCTGGTGGTCGTCTGCCGGCCCGTCCGCGAGCGCCTGGCGCCAGACCCAGGCGGAGTAGGCGACCACGCAACAGGCGATGGTGAGGAAGACGACCAGCAGCGCGAGCTTCGGGTCCGCGAAGGAGATCGCCCCGGCGCGGTCCACGGTGTTCACCGAGAACTGGAACGCGTAGATGTATGTCGGCAGCAGTCCCTGGTAGGCGTTGACCATCGCGGCCGGGAGGGGCAGCGCCGAGATGTTCGGGTAGAGGATCACCAACCAGGCCGCGCTCGCCGTCAGGAGCCCTGCCACGAACCGCCGGCCGTCCCGGGCAGTGACCACCTGGAGGGCGACCAGGCCCAGCGGGATCGCGACGACCAGGGCGATGACCTCCGGGATAAGTCCCGGGATCGAGAGCAGCGGGTCGGTGGACGGCAGGAGCCAGGCGAGAACGAGCGCCGCGGCGCCGACGGCCGCCGCGAGGCCGAGGGGCACGAGGTTCCGTGGCTCCTGGGCCCGCCCATCGGCGGCTGGCCGGCCGAGCACGAGGAGGAGCCGGACCAGCACGATCACGATGACGAGGATCCCGGTCACCAGCGCGGCCGCCGACGGGGTCACCACAAGGTTGCCGGGATTGCCGTTGCAGGCCTGGGAACCCGCGTTGACCGACTCGACGCCGGCCAGGACGCACAGCGGCAGCCTCAGCACCCACAGGATCACGGGCCCCAGGAGGGCCACCGCGGCGGCAATCCTGGCCAGCTGCCACGTGCGCCGCGACGCCCCGTGCCAGACCTCGGCGACGAAGTAGGCGAGCGCCGCCACCGCGAACGGCAGGCTCGTGTAGTAGTGGTACTGGAATGCGGCGCGGTCGATGCGCGCCCACGAGACCCACTGGGCCAGGAACGCGATCAGGATCAGCGCCAACGCGAGGCTCCGGCGCCTGAATGCCTGGTAGGCCACGAAGGCCATCGCCGGGATGCTCATCCACCAGATGACCATGTTGCCGGCGTCGTAGATGGCACCCGCGGTGTCCCCGGCGAAGCTGCCCTGGTAGAACCAGACCGGCTTGAGGTTGAGCGGCCACGCCCACCACGGAGAACTGGCGGCATGGGCCGCCGTCAGGTTGTTGTGGTAGCGGTACATCTCCCCGGTGAGCGCGACGAGCGTCTGGCCGTCGTGACCGGCCGGCCACCCGGTCACGATCTGGTGGCCCTCGATGAACGCCCAGGGCAGATACGACACGACGTAGACGCCCAGCGGGATCGCCAGCAGGCAGACCACCATCCAGACGACCGGCAGCCCGAGGCCCGCGCCCAGACGGGGCCAGCCCTCCGCCGGCGGGGATGCCCTGGGGATCCGGTTTCGGACGTCACCGGGGGCGGGGGTCGGCGCCATCGGCCCGAAGCCGAACCGGGCGGCCAGCTGGAACGCCCCGTATGCGACCAGTCCCACGGCGACCAGAGCGAACCCGACGGCGACCGGCGTGACCAGGAACGGCCCGGCGATGATCTCCGCATCGGCGATGCCCAGGGCGATGGCTGTGAACACGATGAGGATCCCCATGGCAGGCGGGCCGCCTACCGCGAGGCGCACCTCGTCGTCCGACCACGAGATCGGGTGGTAGACCGTCACCACTACCGTGCCCAGCGTCAGCCCGATCATGATCAGCGCGAACAGGAGGTTGCCGGAGGCTGCGCTGCCCTCGGGGACCGCGAGGCCCATCCAGCCGAGCACGCACGTCAGGCCGATCATGGCCACGATGAGCAGCAGGCGGCCCAGCGCCGAGCGAACCAGCACCAGGATCCCGAGTGCCCCGATGGCATACGCCGCCACCCACTTGGACGACAGTGCGAGCCCCAGCAGCACCCCGACCAGGGGCATCAGGAGCACGAACGCCCGCCACGAACGCTGCCGGATCCAGAGCCAGGCGAAGACCAGGTACGCCGCGAGGATGAAGAAGCCGGTGAAGACGTCATTCATCGCGATCCGGCTCTGCACGAAGAACATCCCGTCCAGCAGCACGAACAGCCCGACCAGCACGCCGACCGTGCGGCGCCGGAACAGAATCCGCCCCAGCAGGAACAGCACGCCGACCGTGAGGGCCCCGACGATCACGCCCGGCAGCCGCCATGCGAAGGGATAGCTGCCCACGTCGACCGAGGCGGCCTCGCCACCGGAGCCGAACGCGAGGATCGCTCCCCGGCTGGTGGCGGGGTAGTCCCCGTCGTGGTCGAGGACCCACGCCGAAGGCGAGAACGAGAGCCGATGATCGGCAAAGACGGCCTTGCCGTGCGGCTCCACGACATAGATGGTCTGCCCGGAGCCGTCCGGGGCCGCGCCCAGGACTTCCACGAGCTCGGCTGCCGCATCGAAGACGAGCCGCGTCCCGGCACCCGGCAGCAGGAAGGTGCTGGTGACGGTCGGCCCGTCCTTGGCCTGGTCGCCGGAGACCGCGACCACCGCCACCTGCGGGTCGCCGGTCTCGGCGTCCGTGGTGGTGACGTAGAGCTGGTTGCCCTCGTCCACGCCCGTGACCATCACCGCGGCGGTGGCCCCGCCGTCCAGCGGGATCGACCCGGCACGGGTCCCGCCCGCGGTCACGAGCTCCACGCCGGCGGAGCCCGCTGCAGCAACGAGCGGCGTGCCGGCGATCTGGACGCCAGGGAGGAGGCCTTCGTCGATCGCCGCCTGCAGGTCCGTCCGGAGCTGGTCGGTGAGCGTGATGTCCAGGACGACGGTCTCGGCGTCGATCTCCGAGAGAGCGCCCACGAAGCGGGCAGCGTCGGTGCCGGTGATCGCGGCCAGCTCGGCCGCCACCGCAGCCGGGTCCGTGACGTCGACCGGCGTGGCGACGACGGCGTCGCCGTCGCCCATCGGGGTCACGTCGGCCACCCCGGCCACGACGAGGGAGCCGGTCACCGCTCCTGTCCCGCCGTCGAAGACGGTCACGGTGTCACCGGGCAGCATCGCCGCAAGGTGCTGGCCGTCACTGAAGGACACCAGCCGGCGAATCGGGCCGTCCGCCGTTGCCACGGGATCGACGGTCGCCGGCGGCTGCGACGGGTCGTAGGAACCCGGGGCATCGAGGGCCGTCGCGTCCACCGCGAGCAGCTCACCGCCGTCCGTGCCCGCGTAGACCTGGTAGCCCGTCTCGTCGAAGGCGACGGCAGAAGCGCCGGGCACCGACCAGCGGGCGACGAGCTTGCGCGTGGCCAGGTCGAAGGCCACGAGCTCGGAACCGGTGGCGATCCAGACCCGGTCCCCGGCCCGGTCCGCCTCGCCGAGGGGGTCCTCGCGACGCGGCTCGATGGCCGCGTCGCGCACGGGGACCCCCAGGTCGCTCGCCGCGCTGGCGTCGTGGCCGGCGAAGGTGACGATACCGCCGGCCATCGCGTACTTCGCGAGGTGGGGGTGGGTCCACTCGTAGATGTTGTGCGAGATCCCGTAGCGCCAGGCCTGGAGGAACTCCGTGGCCGTCCGGGCGTGGTAGACCTCGTCGAAGTGCATGCGCGCAGGCTCGTCCAGCCGGAAGGTCCGCATCCCGAAGGAGGCGACCACGAGCACCACCAGGATCCAGATGTCCAGGCGACCCAGGCGACCGCCACCCTCGCGGGCCAGCTCCCCGGAACGGTCGGGGCGAACGGGTGTCTCACGCATCCGGGCACGGATCCAGCCGATCGGACCCAGCTCGCCCCAGCCCGGCCGGTCATACCAGGCAGGGACACGGCGCACCACAGTCGGGGACGGGTCGGCCGTAGGGGGAGGTGCGCCGGAGCCCGCGGGTGATGCCTGCACGGCGGCGGCGACTGTGGTTGTGGGTGCCGGCGAGTGCGGCTCGGGGGGCTCCGTGCCTGGTGCCTGCGCCTCGGGCTCGTCCGGGGCAGGCCTTGCTCGCTCCAGCCGCCCGTCGGCAAGCTCCAGGGCGAGGGTGCCACGCGCCCGTGAACGCAACTGCATGACGCCCCACGCAAAGGCGCCTGCGTGCATCACCGCCACGATCGCCACCCCTGAGAACGACCGGATGGCTGGTCCGATGCCCAGCCAGTCCGACACGCTCGGGTTGTCCGGGTAGATCGTGGTGAGGACCACGTACATGTTGAGGAAGGTCGCCAGCCCGGCCACCACGTACGCGATCCGCCATCGCCACGAGAACGCGAACAGGATCGCGGCGAGCCCGAAGAACGGGAACAGGTATCGCTCGTGGACCCGCGTGGGCACCGCGAAGAACGCCAGGGCCAGGACGCAGACGCCCACCAGGATTGTCAGCCGGTCCGGACGCTTCGCCACCACGAGCGACGTGATCGCCGCCACGCCGAGCAGGAGCACCGCGCCGACCACCGCCGCCGGGACCGGCCCGAGCGCCGCCCAGGCCGTCGCATCCGGCACCGGGGCGTCACGGATCCAGCCGCCGCTCGTGGCCATGCTCGCGCCGTCCAGCGGGAACAGCGCCCACAGGTTGTAGGCGTTGACCGACACGTACGAGTACTGGGCCGCCGTGCTGAACACCAGGCGCAGCAGGGACGACTCGAGGTAGGGGGCCGTCGCCGTGATGGACACGACCGAGAGACCGAACGGTGCCGCCATCGCGATGGCTGTCACCAGGCCGGCGAGCCCGGTGGTCAGGATCCGGACGGGCCCGAGGGTGCGCCGCTCCCAGGCGAGACCTCCTGGGCGTGGCGGGTCCTCGTCGCCCCAGCCTCCGACCGGCCACAGCGCCCGGCGGATCGTGACCACGGCCACGATCGGGACCAGGATCGCCAGCTGCGGCTTGATGAGGGCCGCGACGACGGCCAGAATCGCCGATCGCTCGCTCCTGCCGCGCCACAGCTCCCGGACGGCGAGCAGCAGGAACACCGTGCCAAAGCTGTCCACCTGCCCCCAGACAACCGAATCGAACCAGGTGATCGGGTTGAGGATGACGACCGCACCGGCGATGGTCGCCCGTCGCTCGGTCACGCCCAGCTCGCGGACCATCGAGTACACGATGTAGCCGAGCGCGATGTCCGTGAGGATCGCGGGCAACTTGATCAGGTCCCCGATCCCGCCGATCAGGTTGCCCACGACGCCGACGACCCAGAGTGCGTACAGGTAGCCCGGGGTGTAGTCCGCGAACGAGGCGTTCTCGTAGAAGCCGGGGGGACCGTAGGTCGCGAGCGTGTCGGCCCAGTACCGGAACA
Organism: uncultured Chloroflexia bacterium; assembly: GCA_963770795.1. GTDB lineage: Bacteria > Chloroflexota > Limnocylindria > Limnocylindrales > CSP1-4 > CAIXZV01. The sequence continues at coordinate 1,245,519 of CAVYQR010000002.1, read as the reverse complement.
GGTCCAGGTCGTTCCCGAACCCGGATCCCCGGAGTGGTTCGTGGGCGTATGCCATCATCAGGCGGAAGACCAGCCCGATCAGCATGATCGCGCCGATCTGCCTGCCGATACCTCGCCGGGGGGTCTCGTCCGTCATCATCTCCCGGCCGGGCATACCCGAACCCAGAGCGGTCACGGGGAGCCTCCTACGCAGCGCTGAAGGTGGACCGGAGTATAGCCGAGGGTCCCGTGGCGGCCCCCATCCCCGAACCCGCGAACGGCCGGGCCGCGACGATCATCGTCGGGGCCTTGCTCGGGCTGGCCGCTCTTCTCGTCTACTGGTGGTCCAACCCCGTCCACTGGACCTACTACAACCACTTCGTATGGCAGGCGGACGCCTTCCTCAACGGCCGGGCGTGGTTCCCCTACCCGGTCCCGTCCGGCGCGGAGCTGCCCCGGAACGACTACCTCCAGGACGTCTACCCCCTGCGCGACGCGGCGGGCAACCCGGACGGCCGGGCGCTGCTCCCGTTCCCGCCCCTGCCCGCGGTCGTCCTGGTGCCATTCGTGTTCGTGTTCGGGCTGGCGACGGACCAGGAGGCGGTCGCGATCGGCCTCGCCGCCGTGGGCGTGGCGCTCGCGTGGTGGATGCTCGGCAGTCTGGGCCTGCGGGCCTCCGTTCGCGCCGCCGGGACGATCGTGTTCGCCACCGGCACCACATGGTGGTGGGCAGCCGCCGTGGGCAGCACGTGGTACCTGGCGCACCTCGTCGCGGTGGACCTGGCGCTGGTCGCCGTGGGCATCGCGCTCCGGAACGACCTGGGGGCCGTCACGGAGCACCCTTGGGAGGAGGACGAACGGGAGGCGGAGGGCCGTGCCGAAACGCTCCTCGACCGCATCCGCGGGTCCCTCTGGCCGCTGGATCGCTCGCAGGTCCTGGCCGGCTTCGCGCTGGGCCTCGCCGTGACCGCACGCCTGCCGATGATCTTCGCGGCGCCCTTCTTCGTGTTCACGGGCGGTGGCGGCTCACGGCTCCGGCGCACTGTGTCGGCGGGTGTCGGCGGGTTCCCGCCGGTGGCCGCGCTGCTGCTGTTCACGTTCCTCACGACCGGCTCGCCCATGCACCCGGGCTACGACTACCAGTACCAGTTGGAGGCGAACGGCTACACCACGCTCGGCTACCACCCGGAATGGTCCGTGGAGGACACGCGCTACATCCCCCAGAACATCGGGATCATGTTCGGCGCACTGCCGGTCGTGGCACCGGAGATCAAGCCGGACACCCTTGGCTACTCGGGCCCTGTGCCGCTCTGTGCGGAGCCCGGCGCCGTGCGGTCCCTGTTCGATGTTGACTGTCCGCTGGTGATCCCGGTGGACATCGGGACGAGCATCCTCCTCAGCGCCCCGGGCCTGCTGCTCGCGCTGTTCGCGTTCCGCCGGCATGCCCGTGCGCGCCTCTCGATCGGCACCGCGCTCGCGGTCGTGCTGATCGCCACGTTCAACCTTGCCCATTTCAGCCAGGGGTGGGTGCAGTGGGGCTACCGCTTCTCGCTGGACTTCGTTCCGTTCCTGTTGCCGATGGTGGCGCTCGGCGCCGCCCGCGACGACGGGCGCCTCCGGGTCCTGGCGGCCGCGCTCATCGTGGCCGGGGCGGCCATCAACCTGTGGGGCGTCACCTGGGGCCAGATCCTTGGCTGGTAGCCGGCGCGTGGCCGCCTCGATCCGGCGTCGGCCGGACGCCGCAGTCCTCGCCGCGCTGGGCATCGGCCTGGGGGCGATCGCCGTCTACCGGACCACGCTCCTGCCGGGCGTCGGCGCCTGGGATACCGGCGAGGCCCAGGTGGTGCTGCCCGTGCTGGGCACCATGCACCCGACCGGATTTCCGGCCTACGTCGCCCTGGGCTGGTTCGCCTCGGTCGTCCTCGGGCCGCTCGGGTCACCCGCATTCACCGTCAACCTCCTCTCGGCGATCCTCGCCGGCGGCGCGGTCGGCATGAGCATCCTCGTGATGCGTCGCCTGGCCGTGCCGCTCCCCATCGCGGTCGCTGTCGCGGTCGGTTTCGCGCTCACGCCCATCGTCTGGAGCATCGCCTCCGCCGCCGATGCCCACGCCCTGCATCTGGCGTTGGTCGTCGCGGTCACGCTGGGGCTGCTCCGGTGGGGCGCCCTCGTTGCCGAGGGCCGGGACCGTCCCGACGACCCGGCTGCGCAGGCCCGCGCGGATCGCGCCGTCGTGCTCACAGCCGTCGTCTTCGGCGTCGCGGTTGCCAACCACGCCCTGTCGCTGCTGCTGGTACCCGCCGTGGGCCTGTACGTGCTCGCGGTGGAGCCGGGTGTCGTGCGCAGGCCAAGGCTGGTGCTGGCCGCGCTGGGCGCCTGCGCCGGCACGGCCGCCCTGCTGTACCTGGAGCTGCCGCTCCGCGGCGGACCGTTCCGCGCCCCGCTGGTCTACGGACGCCCGGAGACCTGGGACGGCTTCTGGGGGGTTGTCCTGGGGCGCCAGTTCCTGGGCGACGTGGTCGGGCCGCGGGCAGACCTCGGCTCAGAGGTCGCACGCCTGGTGGGGCAGGCAGGGCCGCTCCTTGGCCCGCTGCTCATCCTGGTCGTGGCAGGACTGGTGGTGACCGCGGTCCGCCACCCGCACTACGCCCTCTTCTCCGCGACAGCCACCCTGGTCACGTGCCTGTTCGCGGCCTTCTATGCCAACGCCGCCATCGGGCGGTACTACCTGGGCCCGGCGTTCTTCGCCTGGACGTGGGTGGCGGTGCTGGCCGCGGCGGCGGCGGACCGGCTGGCCGCGCTGAGCGGGCCGGCCGGCGAACCAGGGGAGGATGACGTGGCCGTGCCCCTGCTCGGGTATGCCTCGCGAGTCTCCGCGTCCACCGCGGTCGCGACGATCGTCGGCCTCGCCCTGCTGGTGCCCACGCTTGCCGGCCTGGATGCCCGGTGGAGCGCCGCGGACCGGTCCCGGGAGATCTGGGCGGCCGAGTGGCTCGACCAGGTGTTCGACGCGGTGGCGTCGGACGCCGTGATCGTGTCATGGTGGTCGTACTCCACGCCCTTGTGGTACGGCCAACTGGTGGAGGGCAGGCGTCCCGACATCCTGGTCGTGGACGACCGGACGCGCGCGGACGAGGAGATGGGTGACGTGGAGGACGTGATCGACAGGTTCCTGGGAGCACGACCCGTGTATGTCATCCGCGCGCAAGATTCGGACGTCACGATCCTCGCACAGCGCTACGCGATCGAGCCCGTCGATCGCCCCGACAACCTCTTCCGCGTGACGAACCGCCTGGAGGCCCAGCCGTGACCACCAACCACGCCGGTGCGGGGGCGCCCGTCAGGGTGGCCCGCCTCTCGTACTTCTTCCCGGCCCACAACGAGGAGGCGAACCTCGAAGGGCTCGTTGAGGAAGCGCTGGAGACCCTGCCCTCGATCGCCGAGACCTTCGAGATCATCGCCGTCAACGACGGCTCCGTGGACCGGACCCGGGAGATCGCAGATCGCCTGGCGGCCGCCCACCCGGGCGTCGTGCGGGTCATCCACCACGATGTCAACCGCGGGTACGGCGGCGCGCTCCGATCCGGCTTCGAGGCCTCGCGGTACGAGCTCCTGGCGTTCACGGACGGGGACCGCCAGTTCCGGGTCGCGGATCTCGGCCGGCTGACGGCCCGCCTCGCCGGGGAAGACCACCCCGACGTCGTGGTCGGCTACCGGATCAGGCGCGCGGACCCGATCATCCGGATCGTCTACGCCCGGACCTACAAGATGGCGAACCGCATCTTCTTCGGTCTGCGCGTCCGGGACGTGGACTGCGCCTGCAAGCTGTTCCGGCGCGAGGCCCTCGACGGTATCCGCGTGGAGTCAGGCGGCGCGTTCTTCTCCGCGGAGCTCCTGGTCAAGATCCTCAAGGCAGACCGCACCATCGCCGAGGTGGGCGTGCCGCATTACGCGCGGACGGCCGGCTCCCCCACGGGTGCGAAGCCGTCGGTCATCTGGCGAGCCGTGAAGGACTTCTGGGGCCTGCGGCTGCGCCTGTGGGCCAACCGGGCGCGGGCGATGCGGCGGGGGAGGCCGATCCTGGGGGACTGACCGGCGACCGGCGGGCGTCAGCGCTGCGAGCCGCCGCCCCGGGCATCGCCCTCCGGATCCAGCGAGTTCACGAACTCGCGGAAGATGTCCAGCCGCGTCGTGTCGATGTGCTCGCCGGTCGTCTCCAGCGCCGCAGCGGCTGAGCGGCCCCGGCGCGGCCCGGATCCCGCCGTCGCACCGGTCTCTTCGTCCTCCTCCTCGTCGTCGTCGTCCCCGCCATCTGGGAGGGCCGCGGCCCTGTCCAGCACGTCCCCTGCGGCGTAGATGGGCACGTCAAGGCGGATCGCCAGGGCAATCGCGTCTGAGGGACGAGCGTCCACCTCGTGGCGGGCATCGGCGGCCACCAGCACCAGTCGGGCATGGAAGGTCTCCTCGGACAGGCTGACGATCAGGACCCGGTCCAGGCGCACCCCGACCTCGCGCAGGACGCCGGCGAACAGGTCGTGGGTGAGGGGGCGGTCCGGCTCCACGCCCTGGAGGTGCGCCGCGATCGCGCTGGCCTCCCAGGGGCCGATCCAGATGGGCAGGATCCGCCCGAGACCGATCTCCTTGAGCAGCAGGACGTGGCGACCGGTCGGCATGTGCACGCGCACGCTCTCGACGATCATGGCGATGTCCTGCCCGTGGTCCTCTGCCATGAGGGGATTATCCCACGTGGGCGCCACGCAGCCGGAAGGGCAGGGCAAGCAGCGCGCCGGCGACGAAGCCGCCGATGTGGGCGAAGAACGCCACACCGCCGTCCATGCCCGTTGTCCCCCCCAGCGCGCCGATCCCGTCCACCACCTGGAGCAGGAACCAGAAGCCGAGGACGATGACCGCCGGCACCGCGATCAGCTGGTAGAAGAAGCCCAGGAAGACCAGCGACTGGATCCGCGCCCGCGGGAACAGCACGAGATAGGCGCCGAGCACCGCCGAGATGGCGCCCGACGCGCCGATCATCGGAACCTCGGACGTGGGGTCCACCAGGACCTGCGCGATGTTGGCCGCCACCCCGCCCGCGAGGTACACGAGCAGGAACCGGGCGTGACCCATCCGGCCCTCCACGTTGATCCCGAAGATCCAGAGGAAGAGCAGGTTCCCCAGCAGGTGCAGCCACCCGGCGTGGAGGAACATGCTGGTGAACACGTCCAGCACGGGCTCGGATGGGACGTCGCCGCTGCCGAGCGCCGCCACGAGCTCCGCCGGCACGGAGCCGTGCTCCAGGAAGAGGTCGTCGAGGGCCGCGGCGCCCCCCTGTGCCATCACCACCAGCTCCACCCCGAACGCCGCGACGCAGAGCGCGATGATCGCCAGCGTGGCGACGGGCGTGCGACGGGTGGGGTTGGCGTCCCGGAGAGGGATCACCGGAGGGGCGTCACCGGCGGAGGCCCCGGCTCACGACTTCGGCGTCTTGGAGGGCTTCGGCGTGGGGGACGGCTCGTCCGAGGGCGATGCCGAAGGAGACGGCGGCGCGGCCGATCCATCCGGGGCCGCCTCGAGCGGCACGGAGTGGAGCCCCGCGCCGGAGATCCACCAGAGCGTGGCCGGGCTGGTGTCGTCGGGGGCCGGCAGCACCGTCATGCCCTTCAGGCCGGCCCAGGCCTCATCGCCACCTTTGAGCTGGTACTGGGCGATGTACGCGCCGTCCGCCTTGTTGAATTCGACGATGCGGTGGTTGGTGGCGTCGAACGCGTACAGCGCGCCCTTCCGGCGACTGGAGGAGCCGTCCGGCCGGTCGGGCGACGACAGCAGGGTGTAGCTCGAGTCCGGGCGCAGGCGGGTGTCCTCCGGCAGCTGGGGCTTCCAGCCGGCGGCCGGGATCACCCGGGCGACCTCGCCGTTCTCCGCGACGTAGATGTCGCCGTCGATGAGCAGGTCCGTGATCCCGTCCACCGGCCGGTCCGCGGGGAGTCGCGGCACCGGGTCGTTCAGGTACCCGGATCCGTCGCTGGAGGGCGACATCACCATGATGTTCTGCTCCGACGGGTCCACGATGTAGAGCTTGTAGAGCGCCGCGTCGAAATTGGCGACGAACGTGGCGATGTCGCGGATGTCGTCGCCCCATGAAGCCGAGCCCTTGGTCTTGATCTTGACCAGCGTGCCCTTGCCGTCGGGGTTGGACGGGCTGGACGGGCTCCAGCGCCAGAGCACGTTCTTCGAATCGAGGATCAGGACGTGCGGCCCGCCGGTGGTGATGAACCTCGGCTCGGCAACCTTCGTGCCCGAGGCCTTCTGGCCGGACTTGGCGATCGCCTTGGCCGTCTTCTTGGCCAGGTCGATGCGCCAGACCGTCTGGCCGGCGGCGTCCAGAACATAAGGCGCGCCGTCGGACCCGCGGACCAGACCGGCCAGGGCCACCGGCGCCTCACCGTCCGGGAAGGTGAACAGGTCGGTCGAGGCCACGTTCACCACGCCGTACAGGCGGTCGAGGCCCTCGAGCGCGGTCTGGCGCAGCGGCGCAATCTGGGCCCGCGGGTAGCCGGCCTCCTCGGCCTTTGCCAGCTCGTCGAAGGCGGTGGAGAGAAGTTCGAGCGCGCGCTCGGGGTCGTCGTTGATGAGGTCGATGCCCGGGCCGCTGACGGCACCGAGGGCCTCCTGGGCGGCCTGGAACGCCTCCTGGGCGGCCGTGATCGACTTGATGGCCTCGGTGGGCTGCCGCTGGCCCCCGACGGCGTACACGCCAAGCGCGAGGGCGCCCCCGACGGCAACGAACGCGAGGAGCGCCACGGCGCCCCGCCGCTGCGTTTCCATGCGGGAGGAAGCGGTGCTCACGCTCCGTCCGCCCGGGCGCCGGTGCGGAAGCCGATCCTGGACGCGCCAGACGAAGCGCTGGAAGCCATTGCCGGCAGCGTCCCGGGCGCGGGTGGCGCCGGCGCCGAGCGCCGCGGCCCCGGCGGTGACGGAGTCCGCAAGCGGGATCGGGGAGCGGTCCGGCGCTCCGGCCAGGGGCTCCGCCGGGCGGACCGGGACCAGCGTCCGGGCCTTCTGGGTGGCGCCAACCTCGGTTGCCTCGAAAGCGAAGGCGCCGTCGCTGCCGTGGCCGTCCGCGGCCACGAACCGCGCGTGAAGGTGCTCGATCGCCGATTGCGGGTGGAGGGTGACCAGCGCGTCCTTCAGGGTGTCCGTTCCGACCTTGGCGACCACGTTCGCCGACACGAGGCAGAGCGAGTCGCCCACGGACAGCTCGCCGCGCCACACCTCGGGCTCCAGCTCCGCCACCGGGAGGCCGCGCTCGCCGTTGGGGTCCGGGAGCGTCGACAGCCGCGCCTGGCGGATGAGGTAGGCCTCCGCCGGGCCGACGGTCGCGACGTAGAGCTCGCGTCCCCGGACTACGGCGACCGCCACGCCGATCGGCCCCGCGCCGTCCGCCTGGTGTCCCAGCCCGTACCGTTCCCGCTGGTGGGCGAGGCGCTTGTTGGCGACCCCGAGCACCTTGATGAGGCACTGGCGGATGCCCGCGGACTCGTCGTAGTAGTACTCGTTGCGGATCGTGTCGGCGACGACCCGGGTCGCCTCCCGGGCGCGCGGGCCGCTCAGCCGCGAGGTCACGAGCAGATACAGGTTGCCCTTGGTTCGCCCCACGGATCCAACCGACGGCTCCACGACCACGACCGAGTCGGGCGAATCCGGAAGCCGATCCTGCTCCGTGACGGCGCCGAGCTTCAGCTGGAGGCGGACGGCCAATGGGCGACCCTCGTGGGTGGAACGGCGTGCGTCGGTGGCGTCGGGTGGCGCGACGACGTCCCCCTCCGCAGCGGGACCCGGATTATACCCACGGTCACCGGCGGGGCCCGGGCTCCCGCTCCGCGCCCAGCAGGTGAAGGTGCCTGACCCGGGCGCCGCCGGGCGCCGAAGCGAACGCCTGGAGCAGCTCCAACGCCCTCATGCGCAGCTCTGCCGCGACGATTGGCTCGTCCACCGCGACGACGATCGCGTCCGCCTCCAGCCGGACCAGGCGGCACGCACCCACGGCCGGCGGCACGCGCTCGGCGACCAGCGCGTCCCAGGTGGCGATCGCCCTGGCCAGGCGCAGCTCCGACTCCAGTCCCAGACGCCGGGCGGCCTCGGGCAGCAGGTCACCGATGCGGTCCGGGCGGCGCCGGCGGCCGGGGGGCTCGGGATCGTCGGTCATCGGAGCACGCTCAGCCCTCGCGCCGGAGGTGCGCCGTCCCGTCGGCGGCGGCCACCACCGCCCACGCCGTCCCGACCGAGCGCAGGGCGGGATCGAGGTCGTCCAGGGTCGTCGTGGTGACAAAGGCCTGCGGCAGCTCCGCGATCCGTCGCACGAGGTGGGAGCGCCTCTCGGGGTCCAGCTCCGAGAAGACGTCGTCCAGGAGCAGCAGCGGCGGCCGGCCGTCGAGGATGGTGAGCAGGTCGAGCTCAGCCAGCTTGAAGGCGAGGATCGCCGTGCGCTGCTGGCCGCGGGACGCGAACGACGCCAGAGGCCGCCCGCCCAGCTCGAACACGATGTCGTCCCGGTGCGGCCCGATCAGCGTCGATCCGTTCCAGACCTCCTTGTCGGCGGTCTCCGCGAGGCGCCGGGCGAGGGCATGGCGCGTGGGCTCGCCCGGCTGCTGGGGCGCGTTGGTCGCGTAGGCCAGCGCCAGGGGGCCGGCCGCGGCCTCGTCAGGGGCGATCTCCGCGTGGGCGGCAGCCAGCGGGCCAGACAGGGCCTCGAGCAGCCGGGCACGTTCCTCGCGGACGGCCGCCCCGGCCTCGATGAGCGTGTCGTCCCAGAACCTGAGCTCCGCGCGCGTCGCCCCCTCCTCGCGGATCCGGCGCAGCAAGCCGTTCCGCTGCTGGAGGGCTCTGCCGTAGGTGGACAGGTCCCGGACGTAGGCCGGCGATCGCACGCCGGCGAGACGGTCCAGCGCCTCGCGACGCAGGGACGGTGAGCCGGCGATCAGCAGCATGTCCTCGGGCGCGAACATCACCGTCCTCAGCACGCCTGCCAGCGACGCCGCGCGGCGAGCCACACCGTTCACCCGGATCCGCTTCCGCGCACCGCCAGCGGCCGTCCTGACGAGCGCCACCTCGACCGCGTCCCGCGCCTCGGGCAGCGTCTCCGGTCGGCCGACCCGGGCTTCGGCACGGGCAAGCTCCTGCCCCCACCGGACGAGCTCCGCATCCGCGCTGGTGCGGTGGGAGCGACCCCATGCCAGCAGGACGATCGCCTCGAGCAGGCTGGTCTTGCCGGCGGCGTTGGGGCCCCAGACAAGCTGCGGGCCGGGGTCGAATACGGCGTCGAGCGCCGCGTACCCGCGGAGATCGCGGATCGACAGCCCGTGGAGGATCGGCGTCGACCGTCTCGGCGGCGGCGATCCGAGCAGCGGGTCCGTTACCGCGTCCGTCAGGAGGTGGTCCGGACGGGCATCACGACGTGGACGTACGCGTCGTCGCCCACCGGCCGGAAGACCCCCGGCGACAGGGGGCCGTTGAGCTCCAGCGAGAAGCGGTCCGCGCTCACGTTGCCCAGGACGTCGTTGAGGTATCGGGCATTGAACGCGATCGTGGTCGGATCGCCCTCGACCGTGGCTTCCACGTCGCCGGTATAGTCGCCGACCTCGGCGGTCGCCGTCACCGTGATACCCGAACCCTCGTCACCCACCTGGAGCTTCACGATGTTGGCCGACGAGCTGGCGATCAGGGCCGCCGGCCGCACCGCTCGCAGCAGCTCCTCGCGATCGAACTCCGCTCGGCTTGCATGGCTTGCCGGCAGCACCTGCTGGTAGTTGGGGAACTGGCCGTCTATCAGGCGCGACACCAGGTCGACGCCATCCAGGTGGAACAGGACCTGGTTGCGGGTCGTGGCGAGGACCAGCTCCACGGGATCGTCTGTGTCCGACAGGATCCGGCCCAGCTCGTTGAGGGCGCGGGCGGGGATAACGACCGAGGTTGCCTCGACAGGGTCCAGGATGTCGATCGTCCGCACCGCGATCCGGTAGTTGTCGGCTGCGGCGAGGGTCAGCCGGCTGCCCTCGAACTTGGCCATGACGCCGGTGAGGATCGGGCGCGCCTCGTCGCTTGCGGCGGCGAAGGCCGTCTCGTCCAACGCCCTCTTCAGGACCTTCTGGGAGATCCTGGTGGTCGGTCGCTCGCCGGCGGTCTGGATCGTTGGGAACTCGTCCGCATCGATCCCCTTGACGTGGGTCGCGAAGCGGCCGCAGCGGAGGTGAAGCATGTCGGCACCCTGGAGCTCCAGGTCTACCTTCTCCGAGCCCGGCAGCGAGCCGACGAGATCCGTGAGGAGGCGCGCCGGGACCGTGGTGGCGCCGTCCGTCTCGATCTTGCCGGGCACCCAGTAGGTGATGCCTATCTCGAGGTTCGTGGCTGTCAGCTTGAGGCCGGCGTCCTCTGTCCGGAGGAGCACGTTTGCGAGAACGGGAAGGGTGCTCCGGCTCGAGACCGCCCGGGAGACCACGGACAGGCCGCGGGCCAGGTTCTCTTGCATGACCGAGAGTTTCACGTCGGGTTGTCTCCAGCAGCGCTTCGGGCAGGCTAAGGCGTCCACGCCCGCGGGGTGGGGGGCCGGGCGAGTGGAATGATTCGTTCTATCTTCTCATTCCATCATCATCATCATCATGCCGTGGATCCAGTGGATGGACACGCTCATCCGTGCGGGATCGCGGTGTGCACAGCAGGCGTCCGGCCGTGGACCCGCGCGGGCCAACCCGGGGATCGCTCGGGGAGGGAGTGGTGGATGCAGCGGTCGACCCGGCGGAGTTGTCCCCAGGGAACCCGACGATGCCCAGGTTGTCCCCGGAGGCATCCCCGGATCCCCGGCGCCGAACCCACCGGATAGGGGGCTTGTCCACGGGCTATCCCCGGAGGGCGGCAACGATCCCAGATGACGCAAGGCGACGCCGGATCCCGTGAGGCTGGGGCGCGGCGGCAGGAAGGCCCCGCGGCTCACTCGGAGTAGATCAGCTCCCGGACAGCAGCAACCTCGCGGCGCAGCTCGTCGTTGACCTGCATCTCGCGGTTGATCTTGCCGCAGGCGTGCAGGACCGTGGAGTGATCCCGCCCGCCCAGCTCCGCGCCGATGCGCAGGAGCGAGACGTCCGTCTCCTCGCGCATCAGGTACATGGCGATCTGGCGCGGCACGACGATGCTCCGCTCGCGCTTCTGCCCCTGGAGCGCGTCCATGCCGACGCCGTAGTAGTCCGAGACCGCCTGGGCGATCCGCTCCGGGGTGACCTGGCGCTTCTTGGGGTTGTAGAGCACGTTTGAGAGCACGGCCTGGGCAAGCTCGATCGAGACCGGCATCGCGCCCATGGAGGCGTAGGCGACGATCCGGTTGAGCGCCCCCTCGAGCTCCCGGATGTTCGAGACCACCTTGCGGGCAACGAACTCGATGACGTCCGGGGTGATGGGCGTTCCCTGCTCCTCGGCCTTGGCGCGCAGGATTGCGATCCGCGTCTCCAGGTCGGGCGCCGTGAGGTCCGCGATCAGGCCCCACTCGAAGCGGCTCCGGAGCCGTTCCTCGAGCGTGAGGATTCCCTTGGGCGGCCGGTCCGAGGACAGGACGATCTGCTTGCCGTCCTCGTGGATCGCGTTGAACGTATGGAAGAACTCTTCCTGCGTCCGCTCCTTGTCCGCGATGAACTGGATGTCGTCGATCAGAAGCAGGTCGATCCGCCGATAGCGGGCACGGAACTCGTCGATGCGGCCCTGCTGGATCGAGGTGATGAACTCGTTCGTGAACTTCTCGGACGTGGCATAGACCACGCGCTTGCGCGGAAACTTCGCCACGACCGCATTCCCGATGGCATGCATCAGGTGCGTCTTGCCCAGGCCCACCCCGCCGTACAGGAAGAGCGGGTTGTAGGCGTGCCCCGGCCGCTCCGCCACGGACAGCGAGGCCGCGTGGGCCAGGCGGTTGGCCGATCCCACGATGAAGTTCGAGAACGTGTAGCGCGCATTGAGGTACGTCGCGCCCCCGCCGGCGCCCTCCTGGGCTCCGACGCGCGTGGGCTCCACCCGCACGGGCTGCGCGGCGACGGTGGTGGCCTGCGTCTGGGCCTCGGTGCCCGCGGTCACGACGAACTCGACCTGGACGCTGTAGCCGACCACGCGAGCGAGCGTCTGGGAGATCAGCGACCGGTACCGCGACTCGAGCCAGTCCTTCGCGAAGCCATTGGGGACCGCGATGCGGAACAGCTGGTCGTCCACGTCCACGAGATGGGTGTCACGAAGCCAGGTCTCGAAATTGGCCGGCGACAGGGAGACCTGCAGCTCGCCGAGCGCCGCGCGCCAGACCTGCTTCGCGTCCATCTGCGATCGTGACCCTGGGTTGATGAAGGCTGCGATGGGTAAAGGCCGACCACGGACGCGGGCGAGGAGATGGCTCCCGGTGCCGCGGACGAGATCTCAACACGTGCCCCTCGGGGGCCCGGGAGCGATCTGTTCCCGGGCCTCTCGCGGCGTCCCGACGCCTGAAGGCTGCCGAACAATACACCGCCCCTCGGGGGCCCGGCAAGGCGATTCGTGCATACCCCCCCTGGGTATCGTGCGGGCTCCCGCGCCCGGCGCATCGAGGGGCGCACGCCCGTTCCGAACCGTGAGCCCCGCGTACCACCGCGCGTCCTCCGGCGGTGGCGTCAGGACCAGCGACCAATGATCGGCCAGGACCACCGGCACCCGTTTGACACCCCGTCGGATTGGGTCATATCATCCGTCGGACGAACACGCGCCGCCGCGCTTCTGTGCGCTCGGCGCGTTTGCGTGCCTCTAGGGGTCGGAGCTTCCGGGTCCCAAGGCTGGATGGAGAGGATCACGGACAGTCCCGATGGGCAAGCCGACATTTCAGCCCAAGAAGCGACACCGCGCCAAGGAACACGGGTTCCGCGCCCGCATGAGAACACCGGGCGGCCGACGCGTGCTCGCAACGCGGCGCGCGAAGGGCCGGCAAAAGCTCTCGGCCTGACCGACGGGCGCAGTCACAACACGCTGCGGCTCGTCATGCTCTCCCGCCCGGGAGATTTTGTCAGGCTGGCGGAGGAAGGCGTTGCCAAGACGCACCCCCTGCTGGTCGGACGCTTCGCCCGGACCGACCTTGACCAGACCCGGTTCGGGCTCGCCACCGGCAAGCGGCTCGGAGGAGCCGTGATCCGGAACCGCGCCCGGCGCCGGATCCGCGAGGTTCTCAGGGCGATGGCGCCCTCGTTCCAGCCCGGCTGGGACGTCCTCATCATCGCCCGGCCTGCGATCGTCGAGGCAGACCACGACGCGCTGGTCGGGGCATTGCGCCGGGTCCTCCGTTCGGGAGGCGTGCTCGGAGGTCGAACGGAGTCGTGAGACAGTTCGGGGTGTCGATCGGGGTAGGGCTGATCCGGCTGTACCGCATCGTCTTCGCCTGGTTGCCCTCGGGCTGCCGGTTCGAACCCTCGTGCTCGCGCTACACCGAGCAGGCGATCCAGAAATACGGGCTGCTGCGCGGATCCTGGATGGGCGCCAGGCGCATCAGCCGGTGCCACCCCTGGAATCCGGGCGGCTATGACCCGGTCCGCTAACGGATACGAGAGCAACCGCTTGACCCGTCTGCAGAACGACCGCGTGACCCACCTCCAGAGGCTCCTCGTCCGGCTGGCGCCGGTCCTGTTCCTCGTGGCCGTGTTGCTGATCGTGTCGGCCTGCGTGCCGGGCACGGGCGGTGGCGGCGGGACGCCGAACCCCTCCCCCAGCTACAGCCAGGCCCCCCTGGAGCCGGCCGCCCCGGGCGCCAACCCGATGCAGCTCCTCGCCTGGCTGTTCACGCCGATCTTCAAGACCCTGTTCATCGTGCTGGTGCTGCTCGACACGCTGGTGGGCGGCAACATCGCCGTCGCGATCATCCTGCTCACGGTCGTCCTCAAGCTGGTCACGACCCCGTTCACCCGCAAGCAGCTCGTCTCCTCGCGGCAGGTGCAGATGCTCCAGCCCGAGGTCAAGGAGATCCAGCGCAAGTACAAGGGCGATCGCGCCAAGCAGCAGGCCGCGGTCTCCGAGTTCTACAAGCAGCGCGGCATCAACCCGGCCGGCGGCTGCCTGCCCACGATGCTCCAGATGTTCCTCCTCATCCCGATGTACTCGGTGATCAGCCAGGGCCTGACCAACTACGACATCACGCCGATGCTGCAGATCTTCGGCTTCGACCTTGCTGCAGCGCTCAAGATCACCTGCGACGCGGCGCCGGTCTTCAACGCAACCGGCCAGGTCATCAACCCCTGCCTCAACCCGGTCGCCTTCGGGATCAACTGGAGCTATCCGGAGCCGGTGACCACCGGCCTCTACATCGCCGGCTTCGGCATCGCGATCCTGGCCATCTTCTCGTCGATGTTCCAGCTCGTGGCCTCGCGCCAGATGCTGCTGCCGATCGATCCGCGGACGGCGGACGACTCCAACGTGAAGGTCCAGCGGCAGATGGCCTACTTCCTGCCCCTGATCTCCATCCTGTACGGCGGCGTGATGCCGGCAGGCCTGTTCCTCTACTGGATCGCCTCGACGATCATCCAGATCGGCCAGCAGTTCCTTGTCCTCGGCTTCGGCGGGCTGTTCCCCCTGTTCGGCTGGCAACCCGCCTTCGTGCGCGATCACGCCCCGCGCTTCCCGGTCAAGCTGCCTGAACCGAAGCCCATAGCCCCCGGTCCAACCACGAGCGCGGCGGAGCGCTCGAAAGCCGTCGACCGTGACCTATCCGCCCGATCGACGATCCGGCCCAACCGCTCGCGCGGTGGCCGACGAGGGAGACGACGCTGACATGAGCGAATACCAGGAGTTCACCGGCAAATCGGTCGAGGAGGCCATCAAGCTCGCCTGCGACGAGTTCTCAGTGGGACTGGGCGATCTCGACTTCGAGATCCTCACGCCCGGCAGTCGCGGCGTGCTGGGCATGGGCGCCGAGCTCGCCCGGATTGTCGCCGCGCCCCGCAGCGCCCTCGGCGGGGCCGCGCCAAAGCGGGAGGCAGCCCAGGCGAAGCCGCTTCCGGCGCCGCGCCCCAGCGAGGATCGCGGCGATGCCGACCGCGGCCCGCGACCACCCGATCGTGACCGCGGCCCGCGACCACCCGATCGTGACCGCGGCCCCCGCCGCGATGACCGCCCGGCAGGCGGCAGGCCTCCGCGCCGTGACGACCGCGGCCCCCGGCGTGACGACCGGCCCCCCCGCCGCGACGATCGACCCGCCGACGTTCCCGGCCGCAGCCCCTCGGAGCTGACCGCGGCCGAGGCCGCGCAGGTGGCCACCGCTCGCGGCTCGCTCGCGATGGAGCGGGCGGAACTCGAGGCTGCGGAGGCTTCGCCCGAGGCGCTCGCCGCCGGGCGCGAGATCCTCGAGACGCTCATGGGTCACCTCGGCTTCGAGGGCGTCACGGTGGAGATCCGCGAGGGCGAGACCAGCCGGCTCAACGTCATCGGCGACGGCGCCGACCGTGAGGCCCTGGGCTCCCTCATCGGCCGCAAGGGGGAGCGCCTGTCGGCGCTCCAGCACCTCGTGAACCTGATGCTCTCCCGCCGTACGGGCCAGTGGACCCGTGTGCTCGTGGACGTCGAGGACTACCGCGGCCGTCGTGAGCGGCAGCTGGCAGACCTCGCGGAACGCGCCGCCCAGCGTGTCGTCGAGACCGGCAAGATGCTCCAGCTGGAGCCGATGCCCGCCCTCGAGCGGCGCTGGATCCACCTTGCCCTGCGCGACAACGCGGACGTGTCCACCCAGTCGATCGGCGAGGAGCCGAACAGGCGCGTGGTGGTCCTGCCGCGCAACGTCTAGCCGCCACTGGGCGTCACGACGGGGCCTGATGGGATCCAGGGGGTGACGCGCACGCGTTGATGCGCGACGATAGCCCCCGGAGCCGACCACCCGTCCCGGTGACGACCCGCCGTACTCGAGAGCATCAATGACCACCGAACCCACCCCCGCGTCCCCCGGTCACCGCGGCCGCTCCCTGGGTCTCCGCTTCGTTATCGCCTTCGTCCTGGGCGTCGCGCTCGTGGCCGGCGCGGGCGGCGGTGCCCTGTACGCCTACGGCCAGCAGTTCACCGGCAGGATCCTGCCCGGCGTCAGCGTCGGCGAGACGGATCTCTCCGGCCTTTCGCCGGAGGCGACGGTCTCGGCCCTCGAGGCCGCCTACGGCTCGCTGGGGACGGGGCAGGTGCTCCTCGCCGGCCCGGACGGAGACTTCACGATCGGCTTCGGAGAGGTCGGGCGGGGCCCCGATACCACCACGATGGTGGAGGCCGCTCTCGCCGCCGGCCGTAGCGGGGGTCCCGTTGCGGACCTGATCAGTGCACCGCAGACCGCCATCCGGGGCGTCACGCTCGAGCCCGCCGTCACCCACGATCCTGCGCTCGTCGCCGAGGCGGTGGACGCCGTCGCGAAGGCCATCGACCGTGACCCGGTGAATGCGACCCTCGCCGTGGAGGATGACGGGACCTACAGGACCACCCCGTCCATTGCGGGCCGGGTCGTGGACCGCACCGCCCTGGCTGCCGAGATCGTCGCAGCGATCAGCCACTTCGGAGCCCCGGCTGAGATCCGCCTCGAGGTGCCGTTCACGACCGGCGCGCCGACCATCGAGACCGCCGAGGTCGAGGCTGCGACGGCCGCCGCAGACAGGATGGCCACCGACCTCGTGCTGACTCGCGGCGACGAGACCTGGACCATCCCGGCCGCCAGCATCCGCAAGCTCATCTCCTTCGCCCCCACCTCCGACGGCAGCGTCGTGCCGGTGCTGGACGAGACGGGCATCGACCCTCTCCTCAAGCCCGTTGCCAAGGCGGTCAACCAGACCGCGCAGAGCGCAGGGTTCAAGGTCAGCGGCAACAAGATCGTCGTCGCCGGGTCGAGCCGGGAAGGCCGCAAGCTGGACACGGCCGCCACCCGGGCGGTGGTCGTTGACACGCTGATGGCGCGCCAGGATGGCACGCAGGTGCCGGCGCCGGAGCCCGTCGTGGCAACCACGCAGCCCGGCGTGACCACCGAGGAGGCGAAGGCCGCTGCGCCGAAGATGAAGGTGGTCGGCCAGCACACGACCTGGTTCCAGATCTACGTCAACAACGGGTTCGGGGCCAACATCTGGATCCCGGCCAAGCTCATCAACGGGTACGTCGTGGGGCCGGGCGAGACGTTCGACTTCTGGAAGGCCGTCGGGACCGTCAGCCAGGCGCAAGGCTTCAAGCAGGGCGGCGCGATCATCAACGGCAAGACGGAGCCACAGGGCGCGCTCGGGGGCGGCATCTGTTCCTGCTCGACCACCCTGTTCAACGCGGCGCTCAAGTCCGGCATGAAGATGCTCGCCCGGCGCAACCACTACTACTACATCGACCGCTACCCCGCCGGACTCGATGCCACCGTGTTCAAGTCGGACGGCGGCTCGACGCAGACGATGAGCTTCACCAACGACACCAAGTACCCGGTCCTGATCCGCGGGATCAACACCCGCAGCGGCAGCAAGGGCTACGTCACGTTCAAGCTGTACAGCGTCCCGACCGGACGCAAGGTCGTCATCTCCAAGCCCACCATCAAGAACCGGACCACCGCGAGGGATACCCGCCAGCTCACGAGCAGCCTCCCGACGGGGACCACCAAGCGCGTGGAGTACCCGGTCAACGGCATGGACGTGTGGCGCACGGTGACGGTCTACGAGGGCGGCAAGGTCCTCCGCCAGAAGACCTACTACTCCCACTACGCGACGATCACCGGCATCCTCCAGGTTGGCACGGCCGGCCCGGCCCCCAAGCCTGCCCCCAAGCCGACGCCAACCCCGACGCCAACCCCGACGCCGGCAGAGGCCCCCTGAACACAGACCTCTTCGTCCGCGGCCTTGCCGTCGGCTTTGCCGTCGCGTTCGCGCTCGGCCCGATCGGCCTGCTGGTCATCCGCCGGACCATCGAGCGGGGCTGGACGTACGGGTTCGTCTCGGGGCTTGGGGTCGCGACTGCCGACGCCGCCTATGGGGCGATCGCGGCGTTCGGGCTTACCGCGCTCACGGAGATCCTGGTCGGGATCGACCGGGCGCTGGGGATCGTGGGCGGCGCGATCCTGGTGCTGATGGCCGTGCGGGCGCTCGGCTCGGCGCTGGGCAACCCGGTCGCGGAGGCACAGCAGGACGTCCACCGCCCCGGCGGCCCGGCGAGGGGCTTCCTGACGATGGTGGCCCTCACGCTCACCAACCCGGCGACGATCCTCTCGTTCGGCGCGCTGTTCGCGAGCATCGGGGCAGGCACGGGCGGCCCCGCGGGGGCGATGCTGGTCGTCACCGGGGTCTTCATCGGGTCGGTGACCTGGTGGGCGATCCTCACGGGCGTCGTCGCCGGGCTCCGCGCCCGGCTCACACCGGGCGTCGTCCGCGCGCTGAACGTGGGGGCGGCGCTGGTCATCGGGGCTTTCGGCGTCGCGGCCATGGCGATCGGGATCGCCGGGTAGGGACCCGCGCCTGCCCGGTCTCCCGTACGATCGGGACGTGACGAAGCAGCACCTCCCGGAGGCCGTCCTGTTCGACTGGGACGGCACGCTGGTGGACACGATGTCGATGATCTATCGCGCCAACGTGGCGGCCCTCCGCACCTACGGCATCGAGATGAGCCGCGCATGGTTCCGGGAGCGCTACACGCCGGACTGGCGCCGCTCCTACCAGGAGCTGGGGATCCCGGAGCACCTCTGGGACGAGATGGCGGGCAGGTGGGCGGACGAGATGGCCGGGATGCGGCCGCGAGCCATGCCGTGGGCGAGGGGCGCGCTCCGCAGGCTCCGGTCGCACGGGATCCGGGTGGGCCTGGTGACCGCGTCCACGCGGGGCGTCGTGGAGCCGAGCATCGCGCGGCTGAACCTGGACGGGGTGTTCGAGGTGGCCCTCTACTCGGACGACGTTGCCAGGTCCAAGCCACACCCCGAGGCGCTGCTCCGGGCCCTTGACGAGCTGGGCGTCCGGCCCGCTGCCACGGTGTACGTGGGTGACACGCCGGTCGACCTCGAGATGACCCGCGCGGCTGGTGCGTCATTCGTGGCGGTCGGCACGACCACGCCGGAGGAGGTGTTCCGGGCCGCGGGCGTGGACCGCGTGTGGGGCGGCGTCGGCGAATGGACGGAAGCCCTGCTGGGCCCGGGCCGCTCCGGCCGGGCGAGGGGCCGCCGCGACCCGGCAAGCGGTCCGAGCGGCACGGTCGCGGACCCCGGGGCCGGGGATAGCATTGCGTGATGACCCGAATCCTCTCTGCCCTCGGTTCCCTGGCCGAGCGCGTCATGCTGCCCCTCACCCTCGGCGGGCTCATCCTGGGCCTGGCCGCGACGGCTGTCGGCCAGGACTCGCTCGCCTGGTGGGCCTGGACGGTGCCGGCGGCCATCGTTGGCCTCTGGCTGGTCGCGTCGATCATCGGGGACCTGCTCCGGCACGAGGCCGGCGTGGACATCATCGCCGTGCTGGCGATCGGGGGCGCCCTGCTGCTTGGGGAGTCTCTCGCGGCGTCGGTCATCGCGGTGATGCTCGCGACCGGTGACGCGCTGGAGCGGTACGCCGCCGGCCGGGCGCATCGCGAGCTCTCGGCGCTGATCTCCCGTGCTCCACGCATCGTCCATCGCCACGAGGGAGGGGCAATCGTCGATCACCCCATCGCGGACGTCGAGGTCGGCGACCGGATCCTGGTCAAGCCGGGCGAGGTGGTCCCGGTGGACGGCAACGTGACAGGCGTCCCGGCGGTGCTCGACGAGGCGGCGCTGACCGGCGAATCGCGCCTGGCCACGCGCGAGGCCGGCGACCCGGTGAGCTCCGGCACGGTCAACGCCGGCGCACCGTTCGACCTGCTTGCGACCGCCACCGCCGAGCACAGCACCTACGCGGGCATCGTGCGTCTGGTCGAGGAGGCGCAATCGTCGAAGGCCCCCTTCGTCCGGCTGGCCGACCGGTACGCGCTGCTGTTCGTCCCGGTGGCCCTTGGCATGGCCGCCACGGCGGGGATCCTGTCCGGGGACCCCGTTCGAGCGCTGGCGGTCCTCGTGGTCGCGACGCCGTGCCCCCTGCTGCTCGCGGTGCCGATCGCGATCGTGGCCGGGATCAGCAGGGCGGCCCGCCGGGGGATCATCGTCAAGGGCGGTGGGGCGCTGGAGTCGCTCGGCCGGGCACGCGTCCTCCTGTTCGACAAGACCGGCACGCTGACAGCCGGCCGTCCTCACCTGGCGGACGTCGTCACGGCGCCCGGCTGGACCCCGGACGAGGTCGTGGCCCTGGCCGCATCCCTGGAGCAGGTTTCGCCGCACGTGCTGGCCGCCTCGATCGTTGGGGGCGCCCGTGAGCGCGGCGTGGCGCTCATCCTGCCCGAAGAGGTAGTCGAGACGCCCGGGTCAGGGGTGTCGGGCCGCGTCGGCGGCCGCACGGTCATCGCCGGCACGCCGGACTTTGCCAGCGGAGGGGCCGGCCTGCCCGGCTGGGCACGGGACGTCCGGCGGCGCGTCGGCCTCGATGGCGCCACGAGCGTCTTCGTGGCCGTGGACGGTGCGCTGGTGGGGGCACTGGTGCTCGATGACCCGATCCGCCCGGAGACGCCGAGGGTCGTCCGCTCGCTCAGGCGCGCTGGTGTCCGGCGCACGGTCATGGTGACCGGGGATCACTACGGCGTGGCCGACATGGTCGCCGCGGCGATCGGCGTCGACGCCGTGCTCGCAGAGCGCACCCCTGCCGACAAGGTGGATGCCGTCAGGGATGAGCGCGCAGACGCCGACGGGATCCTCGTGATGGTCGGCGACGGCATCAACGACGCGCCAGCACTGGCGGCCGCGGACGTCGGGGTGGCGATGGGCGCCAGGGGCGCCACGGCCAGCTCCGAGGCCGCGGACGTCGTCATCACCGTGGACCGCCTGGACCGGCTGCCCGAGGCAATCCGGATCGCGCGCCGGTCGCGGCTGATCGCCATCCAGAGCGTGGTGATCGGCATGGGCCTGTCCCTCGCCGCGATGCTGTTCGCGATGACGGGGGCGTTGCCGCCCGTGGCGGGAGCGCTGCTCCAGGAGGTGATCGACGTCATCGTGATCCTCAACGCCCTTCGGGCGCTGTCCGGTGGCCTCGAGAAGACCCCCAGGATCCCGGGCTGGACGGAGATCAGCATCCGTCTGCGCAACGAGCACCGCGAGCTCGCGCCGTCCCTTGCCCGGATCCGCGCCCTCGCAGACGGGCTCGGTTCGCTGCCGCCTGCGCGCGCGCGCGACGAGCTGCAGCAGATTCACTCGTTCCTCACCGGGACGCTCATTCCGCACGAGGAGGACGAGGACCGCGAGATCTTCCCGCTTGTCTCGACCGCGATGGGCAACGACGATGCGACCGCTGCGCTCCACCGGACCCACACCGAGATCTTCCACCTGATCCGGTTCATGGATCGACTCGTGGCGGAGGTCCCGGAGGAGGGCCCGGGGCCCGAGGACCTCAACGACCTGCGCCGCGTGCTCTACGGCCTGGATGCGATCCTGCGACTCCACATGGCGCAGGAGGAGGAGCTGTACCTGGCGCTCGGTGACGAGCATCCGGAGGCGGTCCCGGTCGCACAGGCCGCCTGAACAGGCTGGCGGTGCCTCCGATCAGGATCGGACTCCGCCCGCGTCGCGGCTCGCGCACAGCGGGCGGGATGCGGAGAAGCACCGCGGCGCGGCGGGAGTGTGTTGGTGGAGATGGGGGAGAGTCGAACTCCCCGTCCAGAACCCTTCGCCAGGACCCACTACGAGCGTGTCCGATGATTTTCGTCAGCCGGTCGGACGCCCATCGGCAGGCTGCCGTCCGGCCCATCCACGTGTCCCTAGATCGGGCTTCGCTCCGGAGTACGCGACCTCGTCCGGGCTGCACCTTCGCTGAGTGACGCTTCCACGGCCCGCGAAGGGGAGGCCGCTTCCACGCTCACCTTACCGCCTAAGCGGCGAGGGCGAGAGCAGGCTGCTTGTTGGCAGTTACTTCGTTTTGCCGCCTGTTTAACGAGGCCTGGCGGCACCTCGGCTCGCGTTCCCTGGCAGCCAAGCCCTGTCGAAACCACGCATCCCCACAGGACCGAACCACCGTTCGGGGAGAGAATGGTAGCACCGGGCGACGGCCGCGCTCGAACGGGTGGTAGCGCTGACGTCTGATCTGCCGGTTCGGGCTATCCTCGGAACGGCCGTCCAGGGCCCAGGAGTGAAGGGAGGTGGCCGTGACGACAGACGAGCACCCGGCCGATCCCCCGGGCTCGCGGCCGGTGACCCCGATCCCGGCACCGCCGATCTGGCCCGGCCGGCCGTACCCGCTGGGCGCGACGTTCGACGGCTCGGGTACGTCGTTCACGCTGTTCTCCGAGGTGGCGGACCGCGTCGAGCTGTGCCTGTTCGATGCCGAGGGCGTTGAGACGCGGCTCGACCTGCCCGAGACCACCGGCCACGTCTGGCACGGCTACGTCCCGACCGTCACACCGGGCCAGCGCTACGGCTTCCGCGTCCACGGCCCGTGGGATCCGAACCTGGGCCTCCGGTGCAACCCCGCGAAGCTGCTGCTGGATCCGTACGCCAAGGCGATCGAGGGTTCGGTCGACTGGCACGAGGCCGTGTACCCGTACCGTTTCGGCTCCCCCGACGAGCGCGACGACCGGGACAGCGCCCCGTACGTTCCCCGGTCTGTGGTCATCAACCCGTTCTTCGACTGGTCCGAGGACCGGGCGCCGCGGCGCGACCTGTACCAGGTCGTGATCTACGAGACGCACGTCCGCGGGTTCACGATGACCCACCCGGAGATCCCCGAGGTACTGCGCGGGACGTATGCCGCGCTCGCCCACCCCGCCGCGATCCGGTACCTGACCAACCTCGGCGTGACGGCCGTGGAGCTGATGCCGGTCCACCAGTTCATCCACGACCAGCACCTGGTCGACCGCGGCCTGCGCAACTACTGGGGCTACAACTCGATCGGCTTCCTCGCCCCGCACAACGAGTACGCGAGCACGGGCCAGGCAGGCGACCAGGTGGGCGAGTTCAAGGCGATGGTCCGCTCCCTCCACCAGGCCGGCATCGAGGTCATCCTCGACGTCGTCTACAACCACACGGCCGAGGGCAACCACCTGGGCCCGATGCTGGCCTTCAAGGGCATCGACAACGGGGCCTACTACCGGTTGATGAACGACGACCGGCGGCATTACATGGACTACACGGGGACCGGGAACTCGATCAACGTCCGCCACCCGCAGGTGCTCCAGCTGATCATGGACAGCCTGCGCTACTGGGTGCTGGAGATGCACGTGGACGGGTTCCGGTTCGATCTCGCCTCGACGCTTGCCCGGGAGCTCCACGAGGTCGATCGCCTGTCAGCGTTCTTCGACCTGATCCACCAGGACCCGGTCATCAGCCAGGTCAAGCTGATCGCGGAGCCGTGGGACGTCGGCGAGGGCGGCTACCAGGTGGGGAACTTCCCCGTCCTCTGGTCCGAGTGGAACGGCCGATTTCGCGATACCGTGCGCGACTTCTGGCGCGGCGAGCCCGGTGCCATGAGCGACTTTGCCTACCGCCTGACCGGGAGCTCGGACCTGTACGAGGGCACCGGCCGGCGCCCGCACGCGAGCATCAACTTCGTCACCGCGCACGACGGGTTCCCGCTGGCCGACCTGGTCGCGTACGACGAGAAGCACAACGAGGCGAACGGCGAGGATGGTCGTGACGGCGAGTCGCACAATCGATCGTGGAACGGTGGCGCAGAGGGCCCGACGGACGACCCCCGGGTCCTCGCACTGCGCCGGCGCCAGCAGCGCAACCTGCTCGCGACCCTGTTCCTCGCCCAGGGCGTGCCCATGCTGCTGGGCGGGGATGAGCTCGGTCGCAGCCAGGGCGGCAACAACAACGCGTACTGCCAGGACGGCCCCGTCTCGTGGTACGACTGGGCGAACGCCGACGAGGACCTCCTCACGTTCACGACCCACCTGGTCGCGTTCCGCCGGGACCATCCCGTGTTCCGCCGCCGCCGCTTCTTCCAGGGCCGGCCGATCCACGGCCTCGGCCTCATGGACATCGAGTGGTTCACGACGGATGGCGCAGAGATGGCCGAGGAGCACTGGGGCCAGGACCACGTGCGCGACTTCGGGGTCCTGTTGGCCGGCGATGCGATCCCGACCCGCGACGAGCACGGCGAGCCGATCCACGACGACTCCTTCTATCTGGTGTTCAACGCGCGCGATGAGGGCGTCTCGGCGACGCTCCCTCTCGGCAGGGGCCGCCGCTGGCGTGTGGTCCTGGACACCGGAGCCGCCGAGCCCTTCCCGGAGGACGGCCAGACGATCGCTCCCGGCGAGCGCGTCCCGGTGACGGACCGCTCCGTCGTCGTCCTGCAGCGGGTCGAGTAGGCACCCATGTCCGATCCGATCCTTCCCATCGAGCCGGCCGCGGTCGGGCCCGGTCCGCGCCGGGTCGACCCGCGCGCCACCTATCGGATCCAGCTCACGCCGGCGTTCAGCTTCGACGACGCAGCGGCGATGGCACCCTATCTGGAGGCGCTGGGGATCAGCCACGTCTACGCCTCGCCATACCTGCGCCCGATGCCGGGCAGCCTTCACGGCTACGACGTCGTCGACCCGCACCACATCAACCCCGAGCTCGGAGGCGAGGACGCTCACGCCAGGTTCTGCGCGACGCTCGGACGCCATGGCCTGGGCCAGGTCCTGGACATCGTGCCCAACCACATGGCGATCGGGCCGGAGAACCCGTGGTGGTGGGACGTGCTGGAGAACGGACCGGCCAGCCGCTGGGCGATGACGTTCGACGTGGACTGGGACCACCCGGAGCCCCACCTCCGTGAGCGCATCCTGCTGCCCGTGCTCGGCGACCACTATGGGCGGGTCCTCGAGGCCGGCGAACTGCGCCTGGCCTGGGACGGACGGCGGTTCACCATCCGGCACCACCAGCAGCGGTTCCCCGTTGCGCCCCGGAGCCTCGACGAGCTGCTCGCCCTCGCCGCCGCGCGGGCGGGCTCGCCCGAGCTTGCGTTTCTTGCCGACGCGTTCGGCGCGCTTCCGGCCTCGACCGTCATCGAGCCGGCGCTCCGCGAGCGCCGGCACCGCGACAAGGAGGTTCTCGAGGAGCGGGTCGAGGCCCTGGCCGCGGCCGAGCCCAGCGTCACCGAAGCGATCGAGGCAGCGGTCGCCGCGACGAACGCCGACGTCGAAGTCCTCGACCGGATGCTCGAGCGCCAGAACTACCGGCTCGCGTGGTGGCGGGCGGCGCGTCGCGACCTTGGCTACCGCCGCTTCTTCGACGTGACAACCCTGGTCGGCCTCCGGATCGAGGATCCCGCGGTGTTCGCCGAGACGCAGGCGCTGATCCTGGACTGGCTCGCGGCCGGGGTCCTCGACGGCCTCCGGATCGATCACCCCGACGGCCTCCTCGATCCTGAGGGCTATCTTCGGCGTCTCCGCTGGGCAAGCCCGCGGGCGTGGATCGTCGTCGAGAAGATCCTGGAGCCGGGCGAGGAGCTGCGCCGGAGCTGGCCGGTCGCCGGGACGAGCGGCTACGACTTCCTCCGCCGCGTGAATGGCGTCTTCGTGGATCCCGCCGGGGAGGGCCCCCTGACCGACCTGCAGGCGCGGGTCACCGGCGAGGACCGCCCATTCGCGGACATCGCCCGTGAATCGAAGGTGGCGGTCCTGGACGAGGTCCTCGGTTCGGAGCTCGGGCGGCTCACGGCGCTCCTGCTCGACGTGCTCGAGCGGCTCCGCCGCCACCGTGACCACACGCGGCACGATCTCCACGACGCGCTTCGGGCCCTCCTCGTCGCCTTCCCCGTGTACCGGACCTACGTGCGGGTGGAGGTCTCGGACGATGGCCGCCGCCTCACGCAGGTCGCTCCCGAGGACGAGGCAGTCGTGGGCGAGGCGGTCGAGGCCGCGAAGCTCCTCCGGCCGGAGCTGCCGCCCGACCTGTTCGACATCCTCGGCGACCTTCTCCTGCTCCGTCGGCCGGGCGACGACCTGGAGGAGGAGCTCGCGCTCCGATTCCAGCAGCTCACGGGGCCCGTCATGGCAAAGGGCCTCGAGGACACGGCCTTCTACCGCGACCTGCGCCTGCTTGCTCTCAACGAGGTCGGCGGAGACCCGGGGACGTTCGGGACCAGCGTCGGGGACTTCCACGAGGCGAACGGCCTGGCGCAGGAGCGTTGGCCCCAGGGGATGCTCTCGACCACCACGCACGACACGAAGCGAAGCGAGGACGTCCGGATGCGGCTCGCGGTCCTGTCCGAGGTCCCTGATCTGTGGGCGGGGGCGGTCGAGGAGTGGCGCCGGATGGGCGACCCGCATCGCAGCGACGCCGGGCCGGATGGCCACGCCGAGTATCTCCTGTACCAGACGCTGGTGGGCGCCTGGCCGATCGGCATGGACCGGCTCGGCCCGTACCTGGTCAAGGCTCTCCGCGAGGCCAAGCTGCGGACGTCGTGGACCAGCCCCGATAACGCGTACGAAGCCGCCGTCCTCTCATTCGCCGAGGGCCTCCTGGGCGACGAGGCGTTCCGGACCTCGGTCGAGGCGTTCGTGGGGACCGTCCTCCGCCCGGGCCGGGTGAACTCACTCGCCCAGGTGCTGGCCAAGCTGACCTCTCCCGGCGTGCCCGACATCTACCAGGGGGCGGACCTGTGGGACATGAGCCTCGTCGATCCCGACAACCGGCGCCCGGTGGATGTCGGTCTCCGGCAGCGGATCCTTGCCGAGCTGACGGGCAGCAACGGACCCTCACCCGAAACTCTGGCCGCCCGCCTCGGTGACCCCGCCGAGCCCGGCTCACCGAAGATGGCGGTCCTCCGGGCCGCGCTCGAGGTCCGCGCCCGGGAGCCAGAGGTCTTCGGGCCGGCGGCAACGTACGAGCCGCTGGCCATCGGCGGGACTGCGGCCGGGCACCTCTTCGGGTTCGTCCGGACCGGCCGCGTGGCGACGATCGTCCCCCGCCTCATGGCCTCGTTCGGCGGTGACTGGTCCGACACGACCGTGGCCATGCCCCCCGGGCACTGGCGGGACGAGCTCACCGGAAAGGTCCACGAGGTTGGGGACACGCCGAAGTCCCGCTCATTGCGGGTCGCGGACGTGCTCGGGCGGTTCCCTGTGGCACTGCTCGTCCGCGAGGAGGTGTCGTGACCGCGTTCCGCGTGTGGGCACCCCGGCCTGAGCGCGTGGAGCTGTCGATCGCGCCGGCCGGGAGCGCGGGCGCGGGCTCGGGTGCTGCCGGCGTCGGCCCCCGGAGCACGCCACCGGTCCGGCGCCCGATGACCCGCGAGGCGCGCGGGTGGTGGTCGGCCGACGTGCCCGAGGCCGGCCCAGGGTCGGACTACGGCTACGTGCTCGACGGAGTCGGCCCGTTCCCCGACCCACGGTCGCCCTGGCAGCCCGGCGGCGTCCACGGCCTGTCGCGGACCGTGGACCACGCCGCCTTCACATGGTCCGACCGCGGCTGGGAGGCGCCTCCGCTGGTGGACGCGGTGCTCTACGAGCTCCACGTCGGGACCTTCACGCCGACCGGGACCTTCGCGGCAGCGATCGAACGTCTCGACGACCTGGTCGGGCTCGGGATCACGCACGTGGAGCTGATGCCCGTGGTCGAGTTCCCGGGCGAACGAGGGTGGGGCTACGACGGGGTCGACCTGTTCGCTCCGCACCACGCCTATGGCGGCCCGGACGGCCTCAAGCGGCTGGTGGATGCATGCCACGCCCGGGGCCTCGCAGTGCTCATCGACGTCGTCTGGAACCACCTCGGGCCGGACGGCAACTACCTTGGGCGCTTCGGGCCGTACTTCACCGACCGGTACCACACGCCGTGGGGTGAAGCCGTCAACTTCGACGGGCCCGGTTCCGACGAGGTCCGCAACTTCGTCATCGACAACGCCCTGACCTGGCTCGAGGACTACCATGCCGACGGCCTCCGGATCGACGCCGTCCACGCGATCTTCGACCAGTCCGCGACGACGATCCTGGAGGCGGTTGCCGACGCTGTCCACGCGCTCGGGGCGAGGCTCGGGCGGCGGCTGGTCGCGATCGCGGAGAGCGACCTCAACGACCCCCGCCTCGTCCGCGAGGTCGACCGCGGCGGCTACGGGCTCGACGCCCAGTGGAACGACGAGTACCGCCACGCGCTCCACGTGACGCTGACCGGCGAGAGCGGACGGGTACCACGCCCAGTACACGGGGATCGAAGACGTGGCCATGGCCCTGCGCAACGTGTTCGTCTTCGACGGGCGCTACTCGGCGTTCCGCGGGCGGACGCACGGCCGCCCCGCCGATGGCCTGCCGGCGACCCGTTTCGTCGGGTTCCTGCAGAACCATGACCAGGTCGGCAACCGGGCGCTTGGGGATCGCATCGGGCACCTCGTGCCGCCGGAGGCGCAGCGCGCCGCCGCGGCGCTCGTCCTGCTCGGGCCGTTCGTGCCGCTTCTGTTCGCGGGCGAGGAATGGGCGGCGTCCAGCCCGTTCCAGTACTTCACGGACCATCGAGACGAGGCGCTCGGCGCCGCCGTGCGCGAGGGCCGTCGTCGAGAGTTCCCGGACTTCCTGCGCGACGGGATCGAGATCCCGGACCCCCAGGCGGTGGCGACGTTCGAGCGGTCGCGTCTCGACTGGACCGAGCGGTCGATCGAGCCCCACGCAGCGATGCTCGCCTGGTACCGCCGCCTGATCGCGTTCCGGGCCGCGCACGACGAGCTCCGCGACGGCACCCGCCCGACCGTGACGGTCGATACGCAGCACGGCTGGATGGTCATGGCCCAGGCCCGGCTGCGGATTGTTGCGAACCTGGGCCCGGCGCCGCGAACCGTGCCGCTGGAGGGCAGCGGGCCGTGGCAGATCGCGCTCGCCTCGGACGACGGGCTCGCGCTCGCTGGATCCGGCGTGGCTCTGCTGGGATGGTCGGTGGCGGTGGTCAAGCCTGCGGGCTGACACCACCCGCCCCCTGATCCACTGACGGTTCGCAGTCCGGCCGGGGAGCAGGGTCGCCGGCGCTCTTCAGCGCCCGGACCGCGGATGGACGTTCGCCAGGTCGACGTTCCCCGCGCACCGCTACCATCCACAGATGCGCCTTGTCCCCTGGGAAGAAGAGCGGCTCGCCGTCTTCGCCGCCGCGGAGCTCGCCCGGCGCCACCGTGCTGCCGGCCTGCGCCTGAGCCACCCCGAGGCCGTCGCGGTCATCTGCGACGCGATGCTCGATGCTGCCCGCGCGGGCGCCACCTACGCCGAGGTCGAGGCGGTGGGCCGCGCCGCCGTGGACCCGGCGGACGTGCTGGGTGGAGTCCGCGAGCTGCTGGACGAGATCCGCCTCGAGGTGCTGCTCGGCGACGGGTCGCGGCTGATCGTGCTCAGAGACCCTCTGGACCGGGGAATGCCACCCGACCCGTACGGCCCGGGCGCCCTCGTGATCGGTGACGCTCGGGACGTGGAGGTGAACACGGGGCGCGAGACCGTCACGCTGGCGGTCACCAGCCGCTCCCGCCGCCGCATCCGGATCTCCTCGCACTACCCGTTCCACCGCGTCAACCAGCGCCTGGTGTTCGATCGCGCCGCCGCCGACGGCTACCGCCTGGACATTCCGGCCGGGGGCTACGTGGGCTGGGAGCCGGGCGAGACGAAGACGGTTCTCCTCGTGCGCTACGCCGGCGCACGTGGCCGGAACCCGGACACCCCGCGATGACCCGCCTCTCCGGCGAGGAGTATCGAGAGCGCTACGGGCCCACCACGGGCGACCGGATCCGCCTGGGCGACACGGACCTCTGGATCCGCGTGCAGGAGGATCGCACCGCTCCCGGTGACGAGCCGATATGGGGCTATGCCAAGAACCTCCGGATGCGCATGGCGCAGACCGAAGGGCCCGCTGGGCCGTCCGAGCTCGACTTCGTCATCGCCGGCGCGCTCGTCGTCGATCCCGTCATCGGCGTCGTCAAGGCCGACATCGGCATCAAGGACGGCAGGATCGCCGGCATCGGGCGCGCGGGCAGCCCCGAGATCAGCGACGGCATCGACCTCGTCGTCGGCCCGCACACCAAGCCGTACATGGCCTACGGGATGATCGTCACGCCGGGCGCCGTGGACTCGCACGTCCACACCATCGGCCCGGAGCTGCTCCCGGCGGCCCTCGCCGCGGGCGTGACGACGTTCATCACCGCCGGGTTCGAGGAGCCGCCGTACGCGATGGAGCGGGTGCTGGCGGGGCTCGAGGGCTGGCCGGTCAACGTCGCGATGCAGGCGGGCGCCCGGGCGATCGAGGACGGGCAACTGGACGCGCTGCTCGAGGCCGGTGCGGTGGGCTTCAAGATCCACGAGGACAACGGCGCCGACCCGGACCTCATCGACCACGTACTGCGGTACGCGGACCTGCGTGACGTCTCGGTGAGCCTCCACACGGACGGCCTGCACGAGTCCGCGGAGCTCGAGGACACGATCGCGGCCATCGCCGGGCGCACCGTCCATGCCTACCACGTGGAGGGGACGGGAGGCGGGCACGTGCCGGACCTGCTGGGGCTGGTCCGGGAGCCGTCGATCCTGTGCTCGTCCACCACGCCCACGCTGCCGTTCGGCGTGAACACGGCGGTGGAGCACCTGCCGATGACGATCCTGAACCACGGCCTGTCGTGGAACGTGCCGGGGGACGTGGCGCTCGTCATCGAACGCATCCTGGAGGCCCGGATGGCGGCGGAAGGACCGCTGCACGAGCTGGGGGCGATCGGGATCATCAACAGCGACTCGCAGGGGATGGGGCGCATCGGCGAGACGGTGCGGCGGGCGTTCCAGCTCGCGCACGTGATGAAGGCGTGGCGCCGGTCCGGGGCTGCCGAAGGGGTGGAGGGCCTCCCAGAGGACGGCGGCCTGCTGGACCCCGACGATCGGGACGACACCGCGCGCGTGCTGCGCTACCTGGCGAAGGTGACGATCGAGCCCGCGATCACGCACGGCATCTCGGACTACGTCGGGTCGCTGCAGGTGGGACGGCTGGCTGACCTCGTGATATGGAAGCCCGGGTTCTTCGGCGCAAAGCCCGAATGGGTGCTCAAGGGCGGCTTCCCGGCCTGGGGGCCGTTGGGCGACGGGAACGCGTCGCTGGAGCGGACGGAGCCGACCCGGTACCGGCCGGACTGGGCGGGGACGTCCACGGCCGCGCCGAAGGTCACGGTCACGTTCACGGCACCCGGGATCGATCGGGTGGGGCTGGCGCGGCGGCTGGGAACCCGGCGGACGCTGCTCCCGGTCCACGGCCTGCGCGGGCTGACGCGCTCCTCGCTGCACGCCAACCGGGCGACGGCGCCGGTGGAGATCGACGTGCGGACGGGGGCGGTGTCCCTGGGCGGGCGCACGCTGGCCGTGGACCCGGTGACCGAGGTCCCGCTCAGCCGTCGCTACCTGCTCCGGTAGCGTCCCGACACCGGGGACGGCGTCGTCGACACGGCACCGTCAGGGGCGTCTACCCCTACCAGATGTCACCGACGGTGAACCCCTCCGGGAACGGGTCCGTGGGATCCACGACGTACGACGCGAATCCCGTGATCCACGCCGTGCCGGTGATGGATGGGACGATGGCAGTGCGCCCGCCCACGGATGTCTCTGCCTCCAGCCGTCCGGTGAACACGGTGTCCAGGATGCTCTCGTGGCGGAACTCGTCACCCACGCGCAGGCGGCCCCTCGCGTGCAGCGTGGCCATCTTGGCGCACGTCCCTGTTCCGCAGGGCGAACGATCCAGGACACCGGTCCACGTGGACGGGTCCGACCAATCGAGCGTCCGCGTGGAGACCGTCGTCGCGTTGCGCCACGAGTTGCGCGGGTCGTGCGCTGGACCGGACAGCTGGCCGATGGTGATCCCCGCGAACCCGGGCTGCTCGGGGTGGACGACCGGCAACTGCTCCGCGGCCGCCGCCTTGATCATCTCGGTGACGCGGGTGATGTCCCGCCCCTCGTCGGGGACCAACCGGAACCCGAGCGCCGCCGCGTCCGCGATGACGAAGAACATCCCGCCATACGCCACGTCCACGGTCAAGGTGCCCAGCTGCGGCACCTCGATCGGGGTGTCCAGGTGCGTCGCGAAGGCCGGGACGTTGCGGAACGTGATCCCCGTGACCTTGCCTCCGGCGCAGGTCGCGCGGATGCGGATCAACCCGGCCGGCGCCTCCAGCACCACCTCCGTCACGGGCTCCGTCATCGGCAGCATGCCGGTCTCCAGCAGCGCCGTGGCCACGCAGATCGTGTTCGTCCCCGACATGCCCGGGTACTCGACGTGCTCCATGATCACGTACCCCGCATCGGCGTCCGGGTGCGTGGGCGGCAGGATCACGTTGGCGCACAGGGCGGGGTAGCCGCGCGGCTCGCGGAGCAGGAGGCGCCGGAGCGAGTCGCCGTGGTGCTCCAGGTGCTGCGCCTTGTCGAACATGGTGGCGCCCGGGATGTCCAGCACGCCCCCGACGACGACACGCCCCGGCTCGCCTGCCGCATGCAGGTCGACCGCCTGGATCATCCTCGCGAGCCGCATCGTTCGTCTCCCCGGTGGTCCGGTCGGGCGTCTCCTAGCGCCTGCGCGCGTCGGCGACCTGGCGATCCATGTCCCGCTTTGCATCTCGCTCGGCGATCTCGCGCCGGCGGTCCCACGTCTGCTTGCCGCGCGCGAGGCCCAGCTCGACCTTCGCCCTGCCTCGGGATATGTACAGCGAGAGGGGCACGATCGTGAGGCCCTTGGCCTTGGTCTTGCCCAGGAGCTCGTCGATCTCGCGCCGGTGGAGCAGCAGCTTCCGGGCGCGCTTCGGCTCGTGGTTGAAGCGGACGTCCGTCGTCCCCCACGGGGCGATGTGGAGGCCGATGATCCACGCTTCGTCACGTTCGATGCGCGCGTAGGCATCCGCGAGGCTCACCTTGTGGTCGCGGATGCTCTTGATCTCGGTGCCGCGCAGCACGATCCCGGCCTCGAAGGTGTCCTCGATGCTGTAGTCGTGGTGGGCTCTTCGGTTTCGGGCGATCGTGTCGCCCATGGCGGAGCTCCTCTCGTGGGGTGGAACGGCCAGTGTCGCACGAGCGACGCCGGACTCCGGACGCACGAACGCCGGCCCGTTGCCGGACCGGCGTTCATTTGCTACCGACCACCCGTCGGGATCGCAACTAGGCGGCGATCTCCAACGAGGTGGTGCAGCAACTACTACCGTCTATCACTGCACATCACCTCCTTCCGTTCGAGAGGACCCTAACCGATGATCCGGTTTGGTGCAAGCCCGGTCCTGGCGAGGGATGCGCGGCGGGCTGTCTCCGTACCGGTCATGTACCAGCGCCGCTGGTGGTCGGCGCGATCCTGTCGGGTCGTGCCGCGTCCGAACGGTGCGGCGCAGGTAACCGGAGCGCGCAGGCGGGGTCCCACAGGTCCGATCGAGCACCCTCCCGCGTGCCGACCCCGACGAGCACCAGCCTGGCTGGTAGGTGACTAGAGCGTAGGCGCCGCGCCCAGCCTGTACCAGCCCCTTTGGTGCGTGCCGGGAGGTGCCGCGCGGCCGCGGCAGCCGGGCGCGGGACTCAGGCGGCGAGGCGGATCCCGAACCCCGTGACCGTCGCCCCCAGCTCCTCGAGCGCCGCGTCCAGCACGGGATCGTCACCTGGCTTCTCGGGGGCCGCATCAACCACCACGTCAGGCGTGAGCCCCTTCCCGTGGATCCAGGTCCTGTTCGGGGTCAGCCACTTTGCGATCGTCAACCGGAAGCCGCCGCTGTCTCCCTCGAGCTGGGTCCACTGCTGGACCGTGCCCTTGCCGAAGGTCTGGGTGCCGATCAGCTTCGCGCGCCCGCGGTCCTGAAGCGCGCCCGCCACGATCTCGGACGCCGAGGCCGAGCCCCCATCGACGAGGACCACGAGCTGGATGGCGGGGTCCGTCGCAGCGCCGCCGGGTTGGGCCACGGTCTCGGTCTGGTTCCCGTCCGCGTCCTCCTGCCAGAAGATCGTCCCGTCCGCGAGGAACTGGCTGGCGACCTCGCGAGCTGCCGTGACCATCCCGCCTGGGTTGCCCCGCAGGTCGAGGATCAGCTTCGTCCGCCCGGCTTTCACGTCCTCGGCCGCTGCCTTGTCCAGCGCCGCCGCCGAGTGGTCTGAGAATCCCGACAGGCGGATGTATCCGACCGTTCCGGCGGCCAGGTCCCGCGTCTGGACCTCGGGCGTGACGATCACGTCGCGCACGATCTCGATGTCGAGCGTCTCCGATCCGCGCTCGACCGTTAGCACCACGGCGGTGCCTTTCGGTCCGCGGATCAGTCCGAGAGCCGCGTCCATCGTGAGCCCGTCCAGCGGCTTGCCGTCGACCTTCGTGATCACGTCACCCGGCCGCAGCCCGGCCTTGTCCGCCGGCGAGTCCGGGATGGGTGCCACGACCGCCAGCCGGCAGTCGGCGGCGAGGGTTGTGCATGAGGACGCGTCGCCGGCGGCGTCCACGGTGCCGATCGTGGCCCCGATCCCCTCGAACTCGCCCGAGATGCTGCGAAGCGACTCCTTGTACTCGGCCGGGGTGAGGTACATGGAGTACGGGTCGCCGACGGCCGAGATCATCCCGTCGATCGCGCCCTGGATCAGGACGCGCCGGTCCACCTTGCCGCCCGCGTAGCGCTCGGTCACGGCGCGGTAGGCGTCCCAGAACGCCTGGAAGTCCTCCGCCTCGCTGGTTGGCGTGCCCGGGGTCAGCGCGGTCTGCCGGCCCAGCGTCCAGCCCGACAGGAACAGCGTTGCCCCGGCCATCACCGCGATCAGCGCGATGGCGACGACGAGGACGCCGCCGCGGCCGTCCCGCCCCCTGCCGGGCACAGCTGCGGCGGTAGCGGATACGTCGGGCTCGACGGCCGCCGGAGATGCGGCGGCAGAGATCTCAGCTTCGGGTGCGGGGCCCGGCTCGGGTGTCGTGGCCGTGGGTTCGGGGGACATGCGCAGGTTCTCGATCGATGCAGGCGCCCCTCCGGGCGCGGGCCGCCAGCGTACAACCGGTCCCCGATCCGGGCCGCCGGCGCTCCCGATCCCCGGCCGGCGTCAGCGGATCAGGTACGTCCGCACGGACAGCCAGGAGCCGATCACCCCCAGCCCCAGGCCCGTTGCGATCACGATCAGCGCCGTGTCCCGGCCGAGCGTGCCCAGCTGCAGCGGCAGCACGTTGAAGAAGCCGACCATCGCCGCCGAGAGCGGATCGGCCGCGGCGGCGAGCAGGCCCAGGGTGATCAGCGCTCCCAGAAGCCCAACCAGCGCGCCCTCGAACACGAACGGCCAGCGGATGAACGCATCGGACGCCCCCACCAGGCGCATGATCTCGATCTCTTCCGCCCGGGCGACCACCGCGAGCCGGATCGTGTTCACGATGATGAACAGCACGATCAACCCGACGATCGCCACCATCGCCACGCCCGCCGTGCGGACGAAGGACGTGATGGTGACCACGCGTTCGACCAGCGCCTCGATGTTCAGCACGTTGCGCACGATCGGCTCGTCGCGCAGCGCCGACGCCACGGCGTCCAGGTCGCCCGGTGCCCGGAGCTTGACGTTGATGCTGGCGTAGAGCGGATTGGCCTCGAGGTACTTCGTCAGGTCCTCGCGTCCCTGTGCCTCCTGCGCCTCACGGAACCTGCGGAGCGCCTCATCACGCGACAGGAACTCGACCGAAGTCGACTCCGGCATCGCGTCGACCGTGACGACGAGCGCATCCACCTGCTCCTGCGTGGCCGTGTTCTCGAGGTAGGCGACCACCTCCACCTTCTGCTCGACGTAGGAGAGGCTGGCCAGGAGCACGTTCTGGAGGATCAGGAAGCTGGCCAGGAGCAGGAGCATGAGCACCATCGTGAGAGTTGCGGCGAGGCTCATGAGCGCGTTGCGCCAGAAGCCCTGCCAGGCCCTCCGGAGCGAGAAGACGACGAACGTGATCACGCTTCCTCAGTCCTCGCGGTGGTAGGTCGCGCCGGTCTCATCGCGGATGACCCGGCCATCCTCCAGCGCCACGACGCGCTTTCGCAGCGCGGTGACCACATCGGCCTGATGGGTGGCCATCAGGATGGTGACCCCCAGCTCGTTGATGCGGAGCAGGAGCTGGATGATCTCCCAGCTGATCACCGGGTCAAGGTTGCCGGTCGGCTCGTCCGCGATGATCAGGCGCGGGTCGTGCACGAGCGCGCGTGCGATGGCCGTCCGCTGCTGCTCGCCGCCGGAGAGCTGGGTGGGGATCTGGTCCGCCTGCCCCGTGAGGCCCACGAGCGCCAGAACGCGGTCGACGGACGGGCGGATGGTGCGGCGAGGCGAGCCGGTCACCTCGAGCGCGAAGGCCACGTTCTCCCGGACGGTCTTGCGCGGCAGCAGCTTGAAGTCCTGGAAGACGATGCCGATCTTGCGGCGGACCTTGGGAACCATCCGGCGCGGGAGCCGTGCAAGGTCGTGGCCGTCCACGAGCACGTCGCCGCGCGTCGCAAGCTCGTCGCGGATCAGCAGCTTCATCAGCGTGGACTTGCCGGCCCCGGACGGGCCGACCAGGAACACGAAGTCGCCCTCGGGGACCACGAGGTCAACCTCGCGCAGGGCCTCGTTGCCGTTGGGGTAGCGCATCGTCACGTCGTGCAGGACGACGACGTTGTGGTCCGAACGGTCCGGGCGGCGGCGCCCGCGGAGGCGGTCGAGGAGGGACGGCGGCGTGCCGGGGGGGGCGGTCATGGCTCGATCCGGAGGCTAGCACAGGGAGCTGCCACGCCCGGCCGGGTGCGCCGGGCGCCGATCACACCAGCGCGAGCGAGATCGGGAGGTAGCGCTCGAATGGGTGGGTCGCCGAGGACCAGCACAGCAGGGCCGGGAAGCCGTCCAATCGCAGGCCGGCCTCCAGCAGCGCCCGCATCGCTTCCGTCGCGCTGCCCGGCACCCAGATCGCCACGGGGCCCAGGGCGGGCGTATCCCGTACCAGCACGCCGAGGATCA
Organism: uncultured Chloroflexia bacterium; assembly: GCA_963770795.1. Classification (GTDB taxonomy): domain Bacteria; phylum Chloroflexota; class Limnocylindria; order Limnocylindrales; family CSP1-4; genus CAIXZV01. Next base: position 1,208,595 of record CAVYQR010000002.1, on the reverse strand, counting down.
TGGGGTGGAGCGCCGGGTCCAAGGCGGCCACGGGCCCCAACCGCCCCACGGAGCTCCCGTAGCCGTACCCGAGCGCCCGCCCGGAGCCCCGCTCCCGGACGAGAAACCCGCTCCTCCCGTCGCGCCGGAGGTAGGCGTGGTCGGCGGGATGGGCCGCGCCCACGATCTCGCGATCCAGCGAGTCGATGATCTCGGCGAGTCGTCGATGCCCGTCCCTGCCGTCGGCCGCCAGCGCCTCGAACGGCACGGACTCCAGCATGGCGGGGAGCGGCGGGATGGCGGACCAGCGCCGCGGCTCGCCGAACAGGCGCCAGACGGGGACCCGTGGCAGCATGCCGCGCCGCGCGTACATGCCGTTGGAGACGGGCTGTGCGGTGTCGGTGCCCATGCCCCAGGTCGTGATGCCGGTGTCGAGCGGATGACCCGGGCCCGGCACCGCTGGTCCTCCCGGGTCCACGTCCCGGCCCGCCTGTGCCCGATCCAGCAGCGCAGACCCGATGCCGCGGTCCTGGGCGTCCGGCTCCACGAACAGCATGCCCAGGTACCAGAGCCCTTCGCGGACCGTGGCCGAGGAGAACCCGATCAGTCGCTCTGACCCCCCGCCCTCGTCATCCGCGGCCGGGGCCACGGCCACCCAGAACCGATCCGGATCCGTGGCCAGCGCATGGGCGAGCAGTCGCCGCAGGGGTCCGAGGTCGTCGGGGACCGGCGGCAGCCCGAACCGCGCCTGGTAGCCCTCCAGGCCGGCCTTCCAGGTCAGGATGCACGCGTCAAGGTCGTCGTCCCGCCCCGGCCTGAACGTGACGACGTGGCCCGCAGCCACGGGCTCAGGCGTCCCCGTCGTCGTCCGCGGAGGGCGGGCGCCCGGTGGCCACCCGTTCCAGCTCGGCCTGCATGAACGCGTCCAGGTCTCCGTCGAGCGTGGCCCCGGTGTTGGAGGTCTCGTGGCCGGAGCGCAGGTCCTTGACCATCTGGTACGGATGCAGGACATAGGAACGGATCTGGTTGCCCCAGCCGGCGGTCACGTGCTCGCCGCGGAGCTTGCGCAGTTCCTCCTCGCGCTTCTCGAGCTCCAGCTCCAGGAGCCGGGACTTGAGCACGCGGATGGCGATCTCGCGGTTCTGCGTGGCGGATCGCTCGTTCTGGCACGCGACGACGATCCCGGTCGGGATGTGGGTCAGCCGGATGGCGGACTCCGTCTTCTGGACGTGCTGCCCGCCGGCGCCCGAGGAGCGGAACGTGTCGGTCCGGATCTCGTCCCAGTTGAGCTCGATCTCGACGTCCTCGTCCGCCTCCGGCATGACCTCGATCAGGGCGAACGTGGTCTGGCGGCGCTTCTGGGCGTCGTACGGGCTGATCCGCACGAGGCGGTGGACGCCGCGCTCCACGCGCAGCCAACCGTAGACGAACCGGCCGTTGATCTCGATCGTGGCGCTCTTGATGCCGGCCTGCTCCCCCTCCAGGGAGTCGATGATGGTGGCCTTGAAGCGGTGGCGCTCCGCCCAGCGGAGATACATCCGGAGGAGCATCTCCGCCCAGTCCGTGGCCTCGGTCCCGCCCGCGCCCGCGCTGATCGTCAGCACCGCGTTCTTGGCGTCGTACTCGCCGGAGAACAGGAGGAGCGTCCGCTCGCGCTCGAACTCGGCGCGGAGGGCGTCTGCCTCGCGTTCGACATCCCGCTCGGTCTCGGGGTCGGGCGAATCCTGCAGCAGGTCCGAGCAGCTCCTCGAGGTCGCCGGCGCGCTTCTCGAGCGAGCGCCACAGGGCGATCTCCTGGCGCAGCCACTCGGCCTCGCGGGTCACCTTCTGGGCGGCGCGCTGATCGTCCCAGAAGCCGGGCTCAGTCGCGCGGGCATCGAGCTCCGCGACGCGTCCTTCCTTGGCGGCTAGGTCAAAGCCGCCCCGAGGTCGACCGGATCCGCTCCGCCAGATCGCGCGTGGACGTCGCGTCCACTAGGCGCGTACCTGGAGATCCTGGAGCAGGATCGGACGGAGCTCGATCAGCCGCAGGGCGGTCTTGCTCCGGGCGACGACGGGGTTCACGCAGGGGCAATAGGAGTTGTGGGTGCAGACACCGCAGTTGCCATCGCAGTCGAGGGCAGCGGCATAGCTGCAGGACCGGCAGTCCCGTTCGCAAGCGATGAGATCCACGAACTGGGCTTCTTCGGCCTGCTTCACGGCTCCCTCTCTCTGGTCCTTCGGTTGTCGGTCGAGCGTGACGGTTCGGGACGGAGGCGCCGCGGGGAGTAGTGGGCGATGCGTGAGGCTCGGCGCCGGTCCCTGGGTGACGAAGGACTTCGCTCGAGTATAGGAGAGGGTCCCGCGCATTCCAAGAGGGGGAATCGGTTTCGGACCGCGAAAATCGATCATTTGGGGTGGTTTACGGGTCGATTCCGCCGTTTGCCGGGAACGCTCGCGGAAATCGTATGCCAGGCGAGCCTCTCCGGTTCGCCCGACGCCTCGGATTGGCTGGGCTTCAGCCCCCCGTGTGCTCGACCGTCGGAGCTCCGCCCGAGAGGAAGTACAGACCAAGGGCGCCGAGCTCGTGGATCAGCGCGCTCGCCGTCCGGACCGGGTCAGCGGCAATGGGCGAACTCGTCGTGGGCGACCCCCACGCTTCGATGCCCAGGTCATCGGCGATCCGGAGGGCCCGCAGCATGTGCGTCGGATCGGACACGATCACCGCCGTGCGCAGATCGCGCGCCCGCATCTGCCCGGCAACGGCCGCGAGCGAATCGAGCGTGTTGTGGGCCTCGTCCTCGCCGAAGATGGCGCTCTCCGCGACTCCGTTGGCGATCGCATACGCGCGGGCGACGGCGGCCTCCGTGGTCCGGTCGCCTGGCAGCTTGCCACCAGTCACCACGAACCAGGGGGCGACCCCCTCCTTCCAGAGCGCGATCGCGTGCTCCAGCCGAGCCTCGAACACGGGCGAGGGCCTGCCGTCGTACTGGGCAGCACCGAGGACGACGATCGCATCGACGGATCGGCGCTCGTCCATGTCTCCCTGCTGCCAGATGCGGGCGGTGGTGAAGCCGGCGGCAAGCACCACGACGAGGCCACCGGCAAGGACCAGGCGCATCACATCCCGGGTCCGTGCAGGGATCAGGCCCCGTGACACTTCTTGTACTTCAGGCCAGATCCGCACCAACAGGGATCGTTCCGGCCGATCCGCGCACCCGACGGCGTGAAGCCCGGGCGCGACGCGCCTGAGACGGCGGCATCGCCGGGCACCTCCCGGGCGGTGCGCATCGGGTCCGCCGGCAGGCCGCGGATGGGTGCGGCGGTGCCGCCGATCGTGGTGGCAGCCGAGCCGGGCTGCCGGAGCGCAGCCCCACCCGGTGCGAGGGGAGCGCGCGCGGCTCCCGTGCCTGGCCCGGAGGCGCTCGTCGCACCCGTGGTGCCGAAGCTCGCGCTGGGGCCGTGCTCATGGTCATGGCCGTCGGACGGCCGGGCCGGCTGGCCGGGACCGGACAGCGGCGTGGTGGCCGGCTCGCGCTTCACGCTGACACGGAAGATCGTGGTGGCGACCCCTCGGCGGATGAGGTCCCGCAGCTCCTCGTAGAGGCGGAACGCCTCCTTGCGGAACTCGTTGAGCGGGTCCTGCTGAGCGTAGCCACGCAGGCCGATGCCCCGACGCATGTCGTCGATCTCGGTGAGGTGCTCCACCCACAGGCTGTCGATCGTGCGCAACAGCACGAACCGCTCGACTTGAGACCAGACTTCCTCGCCGTGCTCAGTCTGGCGGGCCTCCAGGCGGGCATCGGCCAGGTCGAGGATGTACGAGACGAGCGCCTCGCGGCTGCTGGCCTCCTCGTCGAGCGTGTCCTCGGAGGTCGGCTCGCCCTCGAGGCCCATGGCACGAAGCGCGGCCGAGAGGCCCTCGAGGTTCCAGTCGGTGGGCGACTGCCCGGCCAGGTACTGATCGGCCAGCGCCTCGATCTCGGCGTCGAGGAACTCGCGGACGGTCTCGGTCAGATCCTCGTTGCGGAGGACCTTGTCCCGCTCCGCGTAGATGGTCTCGCGCTGCCTGTTGATGACGTCGTCGAACTCGACCACGCGCTTCCGGATGTCGAAGTTGAAGCCCTCGACGCGGCTCTGTGCGCTCTCGATGGTCTTGGACACGAGTCGGGACTCGATCGCGGTGTCGTCCTCGAGGCCCATGCGCTCCATGAGGCCCGCCACGCGCTCCGACGCAAAGCGCTTCATCAGGTCGTCTTCGAGGGACAGGTAGAAGCGGGACGAGCCCGGGTCGCCCTGGCGCCCCGAGCGGCCGCGGAGCTGGTTGTCGATCCGACGGCTGTCGTGACGTTCGGTGCCGATGATGTGGAGCCCGCCCGCCGCGACGACGGCCTCGTGGTCGACATCCGTGGAGAGCTTCGCCTCGGCCAGCGCGGCGTCGTACGTCTCCCTGTCCACCTCGGCGGGGTTGAGATCCCGCTTGTGGAGGATGTCGGAAGCCATGCCCGCCGTGTTGCCGCCCAGCACGATGTCCGTGCCACGGCCGGCCATGTTGGTGGCGATCGTCACGTTGCCGGACCGGCCGGCCTGCGCGATGATCCCGGCCTCGCGTTCGTGGAACTTCGCGTTCAGGACCTCGTGCCGGATGCCCCGCCGCTTGAGGAGCGCGCCCAGCACCTCGGACTTCTCGACCGAGACGGTGCCGACCAGGACCGGCCGCCCGGCCTTCGTCAGCTCCTCGATCTCGTCGATGACCGCGTTGAACTTGCTGATCTCGTTCCTGAACACGAGGTCCGCGTAGTCCTCGCGGATCATCGGGCGGTGGGTGGGGATCGCCACCACCTCGAGGGCGTAGATCTTGTGGAACTCCTCGGCCTCGGTCATCGCCGTGCCGGTCATGCCGGCGAGCTTGTCATAGAGGCGGAAGTAGTTCTGGAAGGTGATCGTGGCCAGGGTCTGTGACTCGCGCTGGACGCGCAGGCCCTCCTTCGCCTCGACCGCCTGGTGCAGGCCCTCGCTCCAGCGGCGGCCCGGCATCTTGCGACCGGTGAACTCGTCGACGATGACGATCTCGCCGTTGTCGACGATGTAGTCCCGGTCCCGCTTGTAGAGCGCGTGCGCCCTGAGCGCGGAGTCGAAGTGGCGGGCGAGCCGCGGGTCCGCGTCGTACAGGTTCGGGATGCCCAGCAGCTGTTCGATCTTGTCGATCCCCTCCTCGGTGGGCGAGACGGCCTTGTCCTTGAGGTCGACGAAGTAGTCGCCGCCCTCCTCGTCGCCCTCGGGGCGGTCCTTGAGGCGGGGGACGAGCCGGGCGAAGGTGAAGTACAGATCCGCGGACTCCTCGGCCTGGCCGGAGATGATCAGCGGCGTTCGCGCCTCGTCGATCAGGATGTTGTCGACCTCGTCGACGATCGCGTAGGCCCGCTCCCGCTGCACCCGGCCCTCGAGCTGGTCGACCATGTTGTCGCGCAGGTAGTCGAACCCGAACTCGTTGTTGGTGCCGTAGGTGATGTCCGCAGCGTAGGCCTCCGTGCGGGTGACGGGCCGCAGGTTGATCAGGCGCTCGTCGGTGGTCGGGTAGCCCGGCTCGAAGATGTACGACGTGTCGTGCGTGATGACCCCGAGCGACAGCCCCAGGAAGTGGTAGACGGGCCCCATCCACTGCGCATCACGGCGGGCAAGGTAGTCGTTGACCGTGATCAGATGGGCGCCGCGGCCCGTGAGCCCGTTGAGGGTGACGGCCAGGGTCGGGACGAGGGTCTTGCCCTCACCCGTCTTCATCTCGGCGATCCGGCCCTGGTGGAGGACGATCCCACCGATCAGCTGGACGTCGAAGTGGCGCATGCCCAGGGTCCGCCGCATCGCCTCGCGGGCGGCGGCGAAGACCTCCGGCAGGACGTCGTCGAGGGCCTGCTGCAGTCGTTCGTTCTCGCGCTTGCGGCGCGCCTTCACGAGATCGCGTCGGCGCTCCTGGTCGGGCGAGTGGAGCTCGTCGTCGGAGGGCTCGTCCGGCGCGATGACCTCGGCGAGATCGGCGCGGATGACGTCGACGCGCTCGCGGATCTCTGCGTCGGAGAGGGCCTCGTACTCGGGTTCCAGCTCGTTGATCCGGTCCACGAGGGGCTGGACCCGGGAGATCTCGCGGTCGTTGCTGTCGAAGAAGCGGGAAAGGAAGCGCATGGCCGGCTGAGTATAGGGTGCGTGCGCGGGAGCCCCCGTCCGGGCGCTCGTCCGGGGCAGTCTGGCTACTTCTCGACGGGGACCTCGATCACCGCCGGCAAGCGGGCCGGGACGGCCATCCCGTCAGTCGCCCATACCTGGCCCCCGTTCCAGCCGGCGGACACGGTGGCGCCGTTGGGGAAGGCCAGGGAGACGAGAGCGGCAGCGGCGAAGACCAGCACGGTGCCGAGGCCGAGGACGCCCGAGACGATGAAGCCGGCGCGCATCAGGGGGCCTCCTCCGGGGCGGGTCGTGTGACGGCCACGCTGGCCTGCAGCCTGACCACCGCGGACATCAGGATGTCTGCCGAGCCAGCGGTGAAGGCATGCCCCTCGCCCGGGATGAGGGTGCAGATGAGGATTCGCTGCATAGTGCCCCACGGACGCCGGGTGCCGCGATCGGGTTCCCGGTTCCTACAGGCTCCAGAAGCCCGAGCCGTAGCCGGCCACGATGATCACGAAGGTGATGAGGGCGAGCACGCCCCAGAACGCGACCGAGCGCGCGGACGAGGTGGGGTTCATCTCAGGGTTCGCGAGGCCGGGCAGCATGCCCCCTTTGAGCGCCGCGCCCCAGCGTGAGGAGCGGAGGTCGCTCCGCCAGTCCTGGTCCGGCGCGCTCCGGACCTCGAGTCCGCCCTTGCCGTCGGGGCGGTGCAGCTGCAGGCTCATGGGTCTCCGTGTGGTGGCGGGCGCTCAGACGCCGGCCGGTGCGGGTGTTGCTGATGGTACGCCGTCTCCGGCTGGCGCCGGGACGTTGGCTTCGTTGTCGATCATCTCGTCCCACAGGAGCATCTCCTGGGTGAACGAGACCTCCGAGGAGAACAACGCTCCCACGGACTCGCCCCGGTGGATGCGCTTGATCGCCTCCCCGATGAGGGGTGCCACCGAGAGCACCTTGATCTTGGGGATGTGCCGCCCGAGCGCAAGCGGGATCGTGTCGGTGATGACCACTTCGATCACGTTCGCATTCGCGATCCTCTCGATCGCCGGCTCGGACAGGACGCCGTGGGTGGCGCAGGCGTAGATCTCGTGAACGCCTTCGCGCTCCAGCGCACGGGTGATCTCGATCAGGGTTCCGGCCGTGTCGATCTCGTCGTCCACGATGATGACCCGCCGGCCACGCACCTCGCCGATGACGTTGACCACCTCGGCCCGGTCCTGGTTCCCGTGGCGGCGCTTCTCGACGATGGCCAGCGGCGCGTCGAGCAGCTCCGCGAACGCCCGGGCGCGCTTGGCGAACCCGAGATCGGTGACCACCACGGGATCCTCGATCTTGCGGTCCAGGAAGTGACGGCTGAGCATGTGGACCGCGGTCAGCTCATCCACGGGGATGTTGAAGAACCCCTGGATCTGGCCCTGGTGGAGGTCCATGGTCAGCATCCGGTCCGCGCCCGCCACCGAGATCATGTCGGCGATCAGGCGGGCGGTGATCGGCACCCGCGGCTGGTCCTTCTTGTCGGAGCGACCGTAGGCGTAGTACGGGACCACGGCGGTGATCCGCCCGGCCGACGCCCGCTTGAAGGCGTCGATCATGATCAGGAGCTCCATGATCGACTGGTTGACCGGGCGCGACGTGGGCTGGACCACGAACACGTCCTTCTCGCGGACGTTGTCGATGATCCGGACGAAGATGTTCTCGTTCGCGAACTGGAACACCTCGGCCTTGCCCGGCTCGCTCCCCAGCCAGCGCGAAATCTTCCGGGCCAGCTCCGGGTTGGCGTTGCCGTGGTAGATCTCGAACTGATCCGCGTACACGCCGGCCTCCCGTGCGCCGAAGGCGGTCACGCCCGACCTTGGCCCGAGTCCGCCGGATCGCTACCGGTGGGCTGGGGCTCGTCATTGTCCCCGATCCCACCCCGCTCCGCCAGTCCCGCCCGGAAGGCCGCAATGGCGACCACCTTGTCGTCGTCGGCGAGCCGCATGACGATCACGCCGCGGGCCGCCGCGGAGTAGCGGTTGATGGAGTTGGTCTCCGTCCGGATGACCTGTCCGTAGGCCGAGATGAGCACCAGCTCCTCGTCCTCCTCGACAACCTGCTGGACCGCTGCCACGAGGCCCGTCTTGCGACCCTCGAGCGCGATCAGCCGCACGCCCTGCCCGCCGCGGTGCTTGCGGCGGAACTCCGGCAGGCCCACCCGCTTGCCGTAGCCGGTCTCGGTCAGGACCAGCAGGTCCGCCTCCGGCTGCACGACGCTCATCGAGACCACCGCGTCGCCCTGGCGGGCCAGCCGGATCGCGATCACGCCGGCCGCGTCCCGGCCCATCGCCCGGACCTCCCCCTCGGAGAACCGCGCGAGCATGCCCTGCGCGGTGGCGATGATCACGTCGTCCTCGCCGCTGGACACGTCGACCCACGCCAGCTCGTCGCCGTCGGCGATCGTGATGGCCCGGATGCCGGTCGACCGGACACGTTCGAACTGCTCGAGCGGGGTCTTCTTGATGATCCCGCTCCGGGTGGCCATGACCAGGTAGTGGCCCGGCCCGAAGTCCGGCAGGCAGATGGTCGCCACCGGTACCTCGCCGGATTCCACCTGGACGCCCGGCAGGTTGATGATCGCCATGCCCTTGGCCTGGCGGGACGCGTCCGGGATCGCGTGCACCTTGGCCGAGAACACGCGTCCACGGTTGGTGAAGAACAGCGCCCAGTCGTGCGTGTTCGCGGCCAGGAGGTGCTCGACCGCGTCCTCCTCGCGGGTGACGTGTCCGATGATCCCCTTGCCGCCACGATGCTGGCGGCGATAGGTGGCGACCGGCTGGCGCTTGATGTACCCGCGCCGGCTGATCGTGACGACGACGTCCTCGTCGGCGATCAGGTCCTCGTCGGTCAGCTCGCGGTTGGAGTCCTCGACGACGCGCGTCCGCCGCTCGCCGGCGTACTTGCGCTTCAGCTCGGCGAGCTCGTCCTTGATGATCGCCAGGACGCGCTGCGGGTTGGCCAGGATGTCCTCCAGCTCCGCGATGAGCTGGATGATCGCGAGGTACTCGTCCTCGATCTTCTGGCGCTCGAGCGCGGCGAGGCGGGCGAGGCGCATGTCCAGGATCGCCTGCGCCTGCAGCTCCGAGAGCCCGAACCGGGCCATGAGGTTGCGGCGGGCCGTCTCGACGTCCGCGGACTCGCGGATGGTCTTGATGACCGCGTCGAGGTTGTCCAGCGCGATCTTGAGGCCCTCGAGGATGTGGGCCCGGGCGCGGGCCTTGTCGAGGTCGAATTCGGTCCGGCGACGGACGATCTCGCGCCGGTGGTCCACGTAGTGGGTCAGGACGGCCTTGAGCGGGAGCGTCTGCGGCTGCCCATCCACCAGGGCGAGCATGTTCAGGTTGAAGGCCGTCTGCAGCGACGTGTGCTTGAACAGGTTGTTCAGCACCTTGTGCGGGTTGGCATCCCTCTTGATCTCGATGTAGATCCGCATCCCATCGCGGTCGGACTCGTCCCGGAGGTCCGCGATGCCGTCGAGCTTCTTGTCCTTCACCAGGTCGGCGATCTTCTCGAGCAGCGTCGCCTTGTTCACCTGGTACGGCAGCTCGGTGACGATGATCGCCGTCCGGTCGAGGCGGGTCTCCTCGAATGCGACCTGTGCCCGCATGACCACGCGCCCGTGCCCATGCGCGTACATCTCGCGGATGGCGTCGATTGTCTCCTGCTCGCCGCTGAACGTGTTGCGACGGGTCTCGAACCGGAAGATGGAGCCACCGGTCGGGAAGTCCGGGCCCCTGACGTACCCGCACAGGTCGTCGTTGGTGATGCTCGGGTCCTCGATGATGGCCATCGTGGCGTCCGCGATCTCGCCCAGGTGGTGGGGCGGGATGTTGGTCGCCATGCCCACCGCGATGCCCGAGGACCCGTTGATGAGCAGGTTCGGGAGCTTGGCCGGCAGGACCGTCGGCTCCTTCTGGGTGCCGTCGTAGTTGTCGACGTAGTCGACGGTGTCCTTGTCGATGTCGGCCAGCATCTCCGCGGAGATCGCTGTGAGGCGGGCCTCCGTGTACCGCATCGCGGCGGCGGAGTCGCCGTCGATGGAGCCGAAGTTGCCCTGCCCATCGACGAGCGGGTAGCGGAGGGAGAAGTCCTGGGCCAGCCGGACCAGGGCGTCGTACAACGCCACGTCGCCGTGCGGGTGGTACTTGCCCATCACCTCGCCGACGATGGCCGCGCACTTGCGGTAGGAGCTCGTGGCCGAGAGCCCCATCTCGCCCATCGTGTACAGGATTCGCCGGTGGACGGGCTTGAGGCCGTCCCGGACGTCCGGAAGCGCGCGGGCGACGATCACGCTCATCGCGTAGTCGAGGTACGAGACGCGCATCTCGTCCTCGATGTGGATCGCTCGGACGTTGCCCAGGTCGTCGGTCACGTGTTGGAGCTCCTCCGGTCGGTCAGGTCAGGTCAGGATCGGACAACGATGGGGCGCTCGGACGGCTGGACGCCGATGCCGAGGCCCAGAAAGTCGGCTGCGGTCGCCGAGGCGCGGGATGTCGAAGGGGCGCCGGGCCGCTTGCGGATGCCGGCGAGGGTGGCACCGAGCTCGCCCGCCACGTCGGGAGGGAGCTTCTCGAACGTGTCGCGGATCACCCACGCGCGGTGGCCGTCGGCCGCCGCGGCGGCGCGCGAAGCCTCCGCCCGCAGGAAGGCCACCGTTTCGGGCAGATCGATCAGCGTCATGCTGCGCAACGCCCAGGAGAGGGCCTTCTGGACGTCCGGCTCGGAATCGCCCAGCAGGTCGCCGACCAGGGCCAGGCCTCGGCGTGCCACGTCGGGCGTGCGACCGGTTGTGCTGTCGGTGAACGGGATCGTGGCGACGGTCGAGCCGACGAGGCGGCGTTCCCAGCGGGATGGCGAGTAGACGAGCTGCTCGAGCTCGGCCCACCGGTACGACTCGGCGAGGACTCCGCGGCCCGCGGCGTGGGCCAGGGTGTCCACGGTGATCCAGTCTCCGGCCGAGCGCGCCTCTGCACGCACGAGCTGCCAGGTCCGCTCGGGCTCGGCGGCGATCGTGCGCTCCAGGATCTCGAACGCGAGCCAGTGCATCTCCAGGGGCTCCTCACGGAGGAGCCGTTCGGCGACGTCCAGCAGGACGGCACCGCGGTCCCGGCGCGTGGTGGCGCGGAGCCCGCGGCCGACGGCGTGCAGCAGCGCGCCGCGGACGCCCAGGATGGTCCCGATTCCGGGAGCGACGCCCGAGATGCCCTGCCGGTACTCGGGGTCCGCGAGATCCCCCAGGCCGCGGCGAAGGATCTCGACCGCAGCGGCCGGATCCAGAGCGACCTCACCGGCCGCACGGCCGATGGCCACGGCGTGGGGTGTGCGCTCGGCGACCAGGGTGCGGGCACGGGCAGTGGTGGCGCTCGGAACGCCGCGGCCCGCCGCGGTGGGCGGGGACATCGTGGCGGCCATCGCGCTGCCCGACGGGGCGGTCATCGGGCGACGTCCACGGTCTCGGGAGTGCCGGTCACGGTTGCCATCTCCTGGGCGATGCCGAACCCGTAGCGGGCCTTCAGCTCGCGCTTCTTCTCCTCCGGCGCGCCGACGAAGGTCGCCTCGGCGCGGGCGAGGACCGCGCCGTCCGCGGGGTCCAGGATGATGCCCTCCGCGTCCACGAGGCGGCGTCGGACCCGGGCAACCCGCCCCTCGCCGCGGATCAGGCGGCCGATCGGGACCGGGCGCTTGAACTCGACGGTCATGCGGGCGGTGACGCCCCACATGTCGTGGTCGATCAGGGCCCAGCCCATGACCTCGTCGAGGATCGTGGTCACGATCCCGCCGTGGGCGATGCCCTCCCAACCCTGGAAGCGCTCCGGCAGGACGAGCTCGGTCCAGCAGCGGTCGTCGGAGGCGTGCAACTCCAGGCCCAGGCCGTGGACGTTGAGCGTCCCACAGGCAAAGCAGTTGTGCGGTTCCAGGACGATCCTGGAACCTCCGATCAGCACGTCGGACATGTTGACCGGGACCTCAGATGTCAAGGTTGCGCACCTTGCGGGCCTCGGTCTTGATGAAGTCCTTGCGGGGCTCAACGCGCTCGCCCATGAGCATCGTGAAGATCCCGTCTGCGACCACGGCGTCGTCGACCTCCACCTTGAGCAGAGTCCGCGACTCGGGGTTCATGGTCGTGTCCCAGAGCTGATCCGCGTTCATCTCGCCCAGGCCCTTGAACCTCTGCACGCTCACGTTGCGGGTCGTGAACTCCTTGATCCTGATGTCCCGTTCCTTCTCGGACCCGGCGTACTTCGTGACCTTGCCGGTGGAGATCCGGTACAGCGGTGGTTGGGCGATGTACAGGAAGCCCGCGTCGATGACCTCGGCCATGTGCCGGTAGAAGAAGGTCAGGAGCAGGGTCCGGATATGGGCGCCATCGACGTCGGCGTCGGTCATGATGATGATCCGGTGGTACCGGAGCTTGGCGATGTCGAAGCTGTCGCCGATCCCGCCGCCAAGGGCGATGATCAGCGGCTTGACGTTCTCCGAGCTCAGGATCCTGTCCAGGCGCGCCTTCTCGACATTGAGGAGCTTGCCTCGCATCGGGAGAATCGCCTGGAAGCGGCGATCCCGGCCCTGCTTGGCCGAGCCACCGGCCGAGTCGCCCTCCACGATGTAGATCTCGCTCTTGGCGGGATCGCGCTCCTGGCAGTCGGCGAGCTTGCCGGGGAGCGACATGCCATCCAGGGCGCCCTTGCGGATGACGAGGTCTCGCGCCTTGCGGGCCGCATCGCGGGCGCGCGCCGACATGAGGCATTTCTCGATGATGCGCCGGCCGTCGGCAGGGTTCTCCTCGAGGTACTGGCTGATGGCGTCCGCCACCGCGCTCTCGACCTGGCCCGCCACCTCGGCGTTGCCGAGCTTGGCCTTGGTCTGGCCCTCGAACTGGGGATCGGTCAGCTTGACGCTCACCACGGCGGTGAGGCCCTCGCGGACGTCGTCGCCCGAGAGGTTGCTGTCCGCTTCCTTGAGCACGCCCGCCCGCTTCGCCCAGTCGTTGAGCGAGCGGGTGAGTGCCCGGCGGAACCCGGTGATGTGCGTGCCGCCGTCGACCGTGTTGATGTTGTTCGCGAAGGCGAGGACGTTCTCCGTGTACGAGTCGTTGTACTGGAGTGCGACCTCGACGGTGGTCGTGCCATCGCGCCGCTCGCAGTAGATCGGCCTGCCGTGGAGGGCCTCCTTGTTCCGGTTCAGATGCCGGACGAAGGAGGTAAGGCCGCCCTCGAAGTAGAAGGACCGTTCGCGTTCGTTGCGCTCGTCACGGAGGGTGATCCAGACGCCCTTGGTGAGGTACGCGGACTCGCGCAGGCGCTGCGAGACGGTGTCGAACGAGTATTCGGTGGTGTCGAACATCTCGTCATCGGCCTTGAAGATCGTCCTGGTGCCGCGGCGCGTGCCCTGCGGCCCGATCCGTTCGACCTTCGTGATGGGCTTGCCGCGCGCGTACTCCTGCGACCAGACGCCGCCGTCCCGCGAGGTCTCCACGCGCAGCCAGGACGACAGCGCGTTGACCACGGACACACCGACGCCGTGGAGGCCGCCGGAGACCTTGTAGCCGCCGCCGCCGAACTTGCCTCCAGCGTGGAGGACGGTGTGGACGACCTCGAGGGCGTCCTTCCCGGTGGAGTGCCGGCCGACCGGTACGCCGCGGCCGTCATCCTCGACGACCAGCATCCCGTCGGCCTGAATGGTCACGTGCACGGTGGTGGCGTGACCGGCCATCGCCTCGTCGATCGAGTTGTCGACGACCTCCCAGACCAGGTGGTGCAGGCCCCGGGCGTCCGTGGACCCGATGTACATGCCGGGACGGCGCCGGACCGCCTCGAGGCCCTCCAGGACCTGGATGCTGCTGGCGCCATAGTCGCCGCCAGCACCGGCCTTTCCCTTGCGTCCGCCGGCGGCGCGGCCGTTGCCCTCAGCGCTCCGCTGCCGATCCCCGACGTCCGTCACGCAGGTCCTCCGATCAGGCGATCGTAGAGCCGCTCAAGCTCCTCGTCGCTGTAGTACTCGATCACGATTCGACCGCCCTTGCGCGAACGGCTGAGAGTCACCTTGGTCCCCAGCCGCTGGCGCAGGTCGTCCTCGACCCGCTCCAGCTCCGCGTCCAGGCGCGGCTTTGAAGCCGAGTCCCGCACTGGCCGCGGTTCCCGGAGGCGTCGCACCAGCTCCTCGGTCTGGCGCACGGAGAGGCCCTGGGTCACGACGGTCGCCAGCACGTGGCCCTGGGCGTCGATCGGCAGCCCGCCGAGCGCGCGACCGTGGCCCTCGGTGATCCGGCCCTCACCGATCGCGGCCTGGACCGACGGATGCAGCTCCAGGAGGCGGAGCGTGTTGGCGACGGTCGCCCGCGCCTTGCCGACGCGCTCCGCAACCCGCTCCTGGGTCAGGCCGAACTCGTCGATCAGCTGCCGGTAGGCGAGCGCCTCGTCGATCGGGTCGAGGTCCGCCCTCTGGACGTTCTCAACCAGCGCCACCTCAAGCTGGTCGCGGTCAGCCAGCTGGCGGACGAGGGCGGGGATCCGCTCCAGGCCGGCCAGCCGGGCAGCCCGGACGCGCCGCTCTCCGGCGATCAGCTGGTAGCCCTCGAGGGTCTCGGTGACCAGCACCGGCTGGAGCACGCCGTGCTCCCTGATGCTGGCGGCGAGATCGGCCAGGTCGGAGTCGTCCCACCTGTGGCGCGGCTGGTGAGGGTTGGGCGCGACGCGAGCGAGCGGCACGTCGATGACGGAGGAGGCCGGCTCTGTCCGCTGGGGGATCAAGGAGGCGAGGCCGCGGCCCAACGCCGCGCCACCCCGGTCAGGCCGGATCGTCACGCGACGGCTCCGGCGGCGATCGATGCCGGTACCACGACCCGCTCGAACGCTCCACGGCGTGTGCGGAGCTCCTTGGCAAGACGCGCATAGGCGTCGGCCCCCTTGGAATCCGGCCGGTAGAGCGCGATCGGGAGCCCGTGGCTCGGTGCCTCGGACAGCCGCACGCTGCGGGGGACGATCGTCTCGAAGACGACCCCGTGCAGGTGGCGGCGGACCTCGGCGGCGACCTCGGAGGACAGGTTCGTACGGGCGTCGAACATCGTGAGCACGACCCCAGTGATCTCGAGATCGGGGTTCAGGTGGTCTCGGACGAGGTTGATGGT
Organism: uncultured Chloroflexia bacterium; assembly: GCA_963770795.1. Classification (GTDB taxonomy): domain Bacteria; phylum Chloroflexota; class Limnocylindria; order Limnocylindrales; family CSP1-4; genus CAIXZV01. Next base: position 1,193,315 of record CAVYQR010000002.1, on the reverse strand, counting down.
CGCGATGAGCTGCGTGAGCCCTTCGAGCGCGTAGTACTCGCACTGGATCGGGACGAGCACGGCGTCCGCGCCGGTCAGGGCGTTGACCGTGAGCAGTCCCAGGGACGGCGGGCAGTCGATGAGGATCCAGTCCCAGGCATCCCGCTCCTGTTCCACGGCCCGGCCCAGGCGGCGCTCGCGTCCGGCGACGGGCGCGAGCTCGACCTCGGCGCCGGCCAGTGAGATGGACGAGGGCACCAGGCGAAGTCCACCCACCAGCGTGGCGACGTGCAGCTCCGAGAGTGGGCGCCCGTCGATGAGCGCGTCGTAGACCGATCCAGCCACGGCACCACGGTCGATGCCAAAGCCGCTCGTGGCGTTGCCCTGGGGATCGAGATCGATGACGAGGACGCGGTCACCGAGGAGAGCGAGATAGGTTGCGAGATTGACCACCGTCGTGGTCTTCCCGACGCCGCCCTTCTGGTTCGTGCAGGCGATCGTCCGGCCCACTCAGCCTCCCGCTCCAATCATTCCCATGAAGGTCAATTCTAGCATCGGAGGCCCGATTCTCGATCGAATGAGCCCCTCCGGCGCGGTCCCATCGTGCCGTTGTCCGCTTATCGCCTGCCTTACCCGGACCCCAGGCACCCGGTCGTGAGGTTTCACGTGCAACAGCACGTCGGGCGTCGGTTGTGGACGCCAAGCCGAGCGACCATCTCCGACGCGAGACGGGCCCAGCCATGTTTCACGTGCAACACACCGAGAGAGCGACGATTGCTGGTTCCGGGGTCGCGTGGGATACTCACCCTGCGCAAAGCTGTCACTCCGTCGTCGCGGTCGCCACCCGCCTGCACCCGACCGTCGGCTCGTCAGCCGAGGATCGAAGACCCCAATGCATCTCATCATTGCCGCGGCGGCCGCGGTGGTTGCCGCGCTCGCCGAGTTCACGATCGTTGAATACCTTCAGGTCGGCAACGCCACCCTGCACCCGGTCCTCGTCTTCGGGGTCATCTGGGCCATCGCCGGTGGACTCGAAGCCGGTCTTGTCTGGGCCTTCGTCGGAGGCCTCGCTCTCGACATCCTGGGCCAGCGACCGCTCGGCTCGTCCGCATTCGCGGCCCTCGTCGCCATCGGGATTGCCTCCCTTATCGGCGGTCTCCTCAGCCGCGCAAGGATCATCGCCCCCGTCATCGCAACGCCGATCGCGAGCATTGTCTACTTCATGCTTCTCCTCTTGGCCACCACAGCCCTGACCAACGTGCCGCTCTCGAACGCGGCGCTCAACGCCGTGGTTCCGTCAGCCTTGTACGACACGGTGCTCGCAGCGCTGGTGGGCCCGCTTGTCGTGGCCATCGTCTGGCGCCGCCGCGAGGCCGAGCGGGTGGACTGGTGAACGACGCCTACCTGGTCCCACGCCCAGAGCGCGATCGTCGCCCGATCCGCTTCCTCGCGTTCGGGCTGGCGGCGATCCTGGTCTTCGGACTGCTCACCACCCGGCTCGCGTACCTGCAGCTGTCCAACGGGCCTGAGTATGCGGCGCAGGCAGCGGCGAACCGAACGGCAGAGGTGGCGGTGCCGGCTCCGCGCGGCCTCATCTTCGACCGCACGGGCCAGCCGCTGGTCACCAACATCGCGACCTTCGCCGTGCGGATCACCCCGGCCAACCTCCCCTTCAGTCGCCGCGACGACGTTTCGCGCCGTCTCGGGGGCCTGCTGGGCATGGAGGCTTCGGACATCATCACGACGCTCGACAGCACGCCTGGCTCGAGGTTCGACCCCGTCCGGATTGCACAGGACGTTCCCGAGGATGTGGCACGCGTCGTCGCTGAATCGTCGGACGTGCTGCCCGGCGTCCAGGTCGCGGTCGAGACGCGGCGCGAGTACCCGGATGGCCCGCTCCTCTCCCACATCCTCGGGTATACGGGACCCGTTGACGGCCCCACGCTCAAGAAGCTCGCTGACAGCGGCTACCTGCCCGACGACATGATCGGCAAGGCCGGGGTGGAAGCGACGTTCGAGTCGGCCCTGCGCGGGACGTACGGCATCGAGCTGGTGGAGCGCGATGCCACCGGCCGGGACGTCCAGGTGCTGCGGACCGAACAGGATGCGGTGCCGGGCGCATCGCTGACGCTGACGATCGACCGGACAGTCCAGAAGGAAGCCACGGCCGCGCTCAAGTGGGGCATCAAGGCAGCAGGCCTCAAGCGCGGCGTGTTCATCGTCATGAACCCGCAGACCGGCGAGGTGCTCGCGCTCGTCAGCCTCCCCTCGTACGACAACAACCTGTTCGCCAAGGGGATCTCCAACAAGGACTTCCAGGCGCTCGTCGCGAACAAGGAGAAGCCGCTGACCAACCACGCGGTGCAGGCGCACTACCCGCCGGGTTCCACCTACAAGCTGGTCACCGGCACCGGCGCCATCCAGGACCGCAAGATCACGGCCGGGACGAAGATCCGGACGAGGCCGTACCTGGTCCTGGGATCGACCCGCTTCTACGACTGGAACCGCCGCGGCTTCGGGGCCTGCAACATGAACTGCGGGTTCGGGCACTCGTCCGACACCTACTTCTTCCAGCTCGCGGGCATGCTCGGCGCTGATCGCCTGGCCTACTGGGGCAAGATGTACGGCTTTGGCGCACCCACCGGCATCGACCTGCCGGGCGAAGCCGCCGGCATCGTGCCCTCCAACCAGTGGAAGATCGATGCCCTGGGCCAGCCGATGTTCGCCGGCGAGGTCTACCAGTCTGGCATCGGGCAGGGCTACGACGTTGTCACGCCGATCCAGCTGGTCAACGCTTTCGCCGCGCTCGCCAATGGCGGCAAGTTGTACCGCCCCCAGCTCGTCCGCGAGATCATCGGGCCCGACGGCGAGGTCGTTCAGTCGTTCGAGCCGGACCTGATCCGGAAGCTGCCGGTCTCGGCCAAGACGCTGCGGTCGATGCGGCTGGCGGCCCGCTCCACCGTCACCCTCCGCCACACGTACAACCTGGTGGACATGCCCGTGAAGGTGGCCGGCAAGTCCGGCACGGCGGAGTTCGGGAAGCGCGACAGCAAGGGCCGCCTGCCGTTCCACTCCTGGTTCGTCGGCTTCGTGCCCAAGGACCCGTACAAGGCCGACTTCACCAAGGCCACTTCCGAGCTGGTGTTCCTCGCCTTTGCCTACGACTCCCGGACAAAGGGCAACGCGGCAACGGAGATCGCCAAGGCCTTCCTCCAGTACCACTTCCACATCAAGAAGGACTACCTGAACCGCGACCTGCTCAAGCGCGGCAACTTCTACCAGAGCAACTAGGGGGCGCGACCGGATGCGCGTGATGCGGGCGGAGCCCGGCCGTTTCGCCGACATGACCTCGCGGTCGATCGGTGCGGCCTGGCGTTCCTATGACCTGCAGCTCACCACGTACGCGGCGCTGCTCGGGGCCATCGGCCTGGTCATGGCCTACACCAACAGCGTCGAGGCGGGCCAGTCGGTCCTCACGGGCGGAACGGTGTTCTCGCGAGCCCTCATGTGGTCCGCGCTGGCAATGGTGGTCTTCGTCCTCGTCACCCTGTTCGACTACCGCTGGTTCAAGACGCTGGCGTGGCCAATCTACGGGATCAACGTCGGGCTGCTGATCCTGACCCTCGCCATCGGCGACGGCGTCGGCGGCTCGGCCCGCTGGGTGGCGATCGGGCCGTTCACGTTCCAGTTCTCCGAGCTGGCGAAGATCCTGATGATGATCGTGCTGGCGACGTACCTCGGCAACCGGGAAGGCCGCCTGGACTCGCTATCGGCGATCCTGGGAGCCTGTCTCCTGATGGGCCCGCCGTGGATCCTGGTCATGCTGCAGCCGGACCTGGGGACGTCCCTCGTGCTCGCCTCGATCCTCGCCGGGATGCTGTTCATGTCCGGGGCCAGCCTGCGCTGGCTCCTTGCGATGGCGGTCGGCGTGCTGGCGGCGATCCCACTGGCCTGGACCTACGTGCTGCGCGACTACCAGAAGGACCGGATCCTCTCATTCCTTGATCCTGCCGCAGACGCGCAGGGGTCCGGCTGGCAGGTGATCCAGTCCCAGATCGCGGTCGGCTCTGGCGGTCCCTTCGGCACAGGCCTGACCAACGGGACCCAGAGCCGAGGCGAGTTCCTGCCCGTCCAGGAGAGCGACTTCGTGTTCGCAGTTCTCGCCCAGGAGCTGGGGTTTGTCGGAGCGCTCGTCGTGTTCCTGCTGTTCGCCGCGCTGCTGTGGCGGATCCTCGCCTGCGCCTGGCGGTCGCGCGATCCGTTCGGAACCCTCTTCGGGGCTGGTCTGGCCACGATGGTGCTGTTCCAGGTCTTCGTGAACGTCGGGATGGTGATCGGGATCCTGCCGGTCACCGGCATCCCGCTGCCGTTCGTCACGCACGGCGGGGCATCGCTGGTAAGCCTCGCCGTCGGACTGGGGATCGTGCAGAGCGTCAACATCCGCCAGCATCGTGCCGAATGGTGACGGCGGCCGCGTGGGCAGCCAGGCGCACTCAGCGCCGGCGGAAGAGCCCTCGCCGCTGAGGCTGGGCGGGCGCCGTGGTCCGGCGTCCATGGGAGCGCAAGAGGCCGTCGATCTCGAACTGGTACGTTCGGCCGATCGGCATCCGGTCCAGCCACTCCAGGTACTCGAGGTTCGTCCGGGCAACCTCGCCCAGCGTCCAGCCGGAGTACCGGCCGAAGTTGAGCACGCTCCCGGACGGGTTGCCCGGGGGGGGTCCGGCGGACCCGACGCCCTGGGCGGTCCTCATCGTCCGCGGGTCGTAGCCCCCGCCGGACGCCGAGCGTCCGGCCGACCAGTCGGGTGAGAAGGGGTCCGAGCCGTAGCTTGACTGGCCTCCCGCATCGTGTACGCCCTGGAACGGCGGCGTTGGTCGCCGATCCGGCGCTGCGGCTCCCGGATGCGTCCGGACGTGGATGTGTGCGTTGGCGGCCGCCACACGGGCCGCGGCGTCGGCAGCACGCGCTTGCGCCCTGTCCACCGCTGCGCGCCGGACCGGGTCCCGCAGCATCTCCCAGGCCTGGTTGATCTGGACCATGCGCTGCTGCGCATCGGGGCCGGTTGCGACGTCCGGGTGGTACTTGCGGGCGAGTCTCCGGTAGGCCGTCCTGACGACCTCGGGCTCGGCCTCGGGATCAACCTGGAGGATCTTGTACGGGTCGGGGATGCTCATCGAAGCGTGTCAATGGTCGCGCGGACCCGGCGCCCGGAGCCGCGGGCGGAGCACGATCGCCCGGGCCGGATCGGTTGACCGGGATCCATCGGGACAGCAGGCCGCATCAACGGCAGACTAGCACGCGTGATTGGCGCCCCTGCACTCCCTCAGGCCACCCCCCAGCCGCCGCCGCGGCAACCTGTCCAGCGGTGGCGGCTCGTCCTGGCCCGAGCCCCGCTCACCCTCGGTGACGACCAGCGATCGCAGCCGACGGCCTGGGAGACTGCGCTTGCAGGATCGGGGCTACCCGTGGCCGGGCTGGACGGGCCGCGGGGCCGGCCTCGATTCGCCGCCGCCGCGCCGCTGGCCGCCGCCATCCCCGGCGAGGCGGAGCTGCTGGATGTGTGGCTCACGCAGCGGCTCCCACGTTGGCGGGTCCGCGAGGCGCTGACAGCTGTCCTCCCGCCCGGGCATTCGATGGTGGACGTATACGACGTGTGGCTCGGCGAGGCGCCGTTGCCGGGACGCGTCACGGCCTCGGTCTACCGAGCGGGTCTGCCGCCGGACGCGGACCTCGTGGCCGTCCGCGGTGCGGCCAGGACGCTATGCGCAGCGGTCACGCTCCCGCGCGTGCGCCGGAAGGGAGAAGCGACGATCGCCTACGATCTGCGCCCGTTCGTGGAGGCGATCGAGGTTGCGGACCTCGTCACCGTTCCCGATGGAGCGCCAACCGTCCCCGGTCCGATCCTGCGGATGACCCTCCGGCATGACCCAGAGAAGGGCGTCGGCCGGCCCGAGGAACTGCTTGCCGCGCTCGAGGAGCAGGTGGGATTCCCCCTGGGGGTCCGCTCGCTCGTCCGGGAGCGGCTGGTCCTGGCGGCGTTGCCCGTCGCGGAGAAACCGGTGCCGCGACGTCGGCCAACGCCCCCCGTCCGGGCGCCAACGCCTCGCGCTCCGGACCGGCGCCCTGACCCGCGGCGGCGACACGGGCGGCATCTGACACACGGACGACACTGATGCACGGGCGCTTTGACGCACGCGGCCGATCCACCCTACACTCTCCCTTCGCGCCCGCGATGGTCGCAGGCGTATCTCCGTGTCCGCGCCGCGATCCCCCGTGGCCGCCATCGCTCTTTCCGAGGACCCATGTACGCAGTCATCGAGACCGGCGGGAAGCAGTACCGCGTCGAGGTCGGCACCGAGCTCGAGGTGGAGCTGCTCGACGTCGAGCCCGGCCAGTCGATCACGCTGGAGCGTGTGCTCCTCGTCGCCGACGGAGCCGAAGCCGCCATCGGCACCCCCGTGGTGGATGGTGCGGCCGTCGAGGCCGAAGTCGTCGGCCAGACCCGCGGTGACAAGGTCATCGCATTCAAGTACCGCCCGAAGGCCCGCCGCCGCGTGAAGAAGGGCCACCGTCAGGACCTGACGGTGCTCCGGATCGCGGATATCCGCTTCAACGGCAAGAGTGCCGCGGAGGGCATCGAGAAGCCGGCGAGCAGCAAGGCCGACGAGCGCAGGAAGATCGAGGAGGCAGCGGCGCGCCAGGCGGCCGAGGACGCCGCCCTCGCCGCGAAGCTTGCCGCAGCCGCGCCCGCCAAGGGGACAACCGCCCCGAAGCGCACCCGGACCAAGGCGGCTCCCGCCGAGACCCCCACCGAAACCCCCGCCGCCGAGTCACCCACCGAGACCGACGTGGAAGCGGCGGCCCTCGAGGCCGACGAGACCGCGGCGCCCGATGCTCCCGCGACGACCGACGAAGCCCCGAAGGCCGAGAAGACCCCGGCAGCGGCGCCGCGCAAGCGGACCCGCGCGAAGAAGGACGAGTAAGCAATGGCCCACAAGAAGGCAGGCGGCAGCGTCAAGAACGGCCGCGACAGCGCTGGCCAGCGACTCGGCGTCAAGGCCGGCGACGGCCAGCTGGTCCGGTCCGGCTCGATCATCGTGCGCCAGCGCGGGATGACGTTCAAGGCGGGCGAGGGCGCCGGGCTTGGCCACGACTACACGATCTTCGCCAAGGTCGACGGGCGGGTGCGCTTCGAGCACGAGACCCGCGACAAGAAGCGCGTCCGGGTGATCCCGGTTGCGGCAGAGCCGGCCGCGGCCGAGGCCTAAGACCTCCGTCCAGCCACAGCGGCGACCACCGGCGGGCCTGACCCGCACGGACGGCGCCTGAGGAGCCCTCGTGAAGCCCGACACCCACCCCAAGTACTACCTGGCGAAGATCCATTGCGGCTCGTGCGGCATCGACTTCGAGCTCGGCTCGACGCGCGAGGAGTTGCGCGTGGACGTCTGCAGCAACTGCCACCCGTTCTTCACCGGCAAGCAGAACATCATCGACACGGCCGGCCAGGTGGAGCGCTTCCAGCGCCGCATGGAGCGCCAGGCTCGCGCCTGACGCCGGGCCGGGGATCTCCCCGGCCCCCCTGGCAACCCCGAAACGGCGCCCACCAGGGCGCCGTTCCTGATTCGCGGGTCCCCGGGCGATTCGGTTACAGCTCCCGGCGGCGGAACGCCGCGACCGCAAGGCCCAGGGCGGCCGCGATCAGGACGAGGGTGCCGATCACGGCGGTGGCGAGGCGCGCGCCGTCCACGGCTGTGCCGTCACCCGCCGCCAGCGCGATCGCGGGGGCCGACAGCCCGGTCGGCAGCAGGCGGTCCAGCGCCGGGATGAAGGCCAGCAGCCCGGAGCCGAGGAGGCCCACGAAGCCGAGGCCCGCAGCGGCAATGGTCGAGCCCGTGGCCGCAGAGGCGAAGAACGTCAGCGACGCCCACGCGACCAGCGCCAGCCACGAGAGCGCTGTCATCGCCAGCCACCCGCCGACCGGCAGCGGTTCGAACAGGATCGTGGTGTAGAGCCAGGCCGCGACCGAGGCGAGCAGCGTGGCGACGCCGAGCACCACGGCAATCGCCAGCAGCTTCGCCGCCAGGAATGCCGGCCTGCCCACGGGCTGGGAGAGCACCATCGCGGCCGTCCCGCGGTCCAGCTCTCCCGAGACGCTGCCCATCGCCAGCGCGATCGCGGCGAGGGCACCCATCTGCCCCAGGTTCTTCTGGAGCTGCTCGAGTGACATCGCCGCCGTCGGATCCGGCAGCCCCAGCGGGAGCTGGTCCCCGAGGGCAACACCCAGGATCTCGTTGAGATAGCGGGCGGTGAGCGGCGACATGATGCCGACGACGAGGAACAGCACGCCCACGACGGGAAGGCGTCGAGTCCGCCACGCCTCGACAAGCTCCTTCCGCAGCAGGGCTCCGAACCCGCTCACGCTGCTGCCTCCCCCGTGTCGCCCGTCAGGCGGAGGAACACGTCCTCGAGGGTGGGGCGGGCCCGGGCGACCGAGACGATCGCCAGGTCTGCCGTGCCGACGATCTGCAGCAGGTCGCGAGCCGCGATATCGGGATCTGACGCGGCAACGGTCAGCAGGCCGTGCTCCACGCCGGATGCGGTGACCCATGGAAGCTCGCGCAGGCGCATGGCCAGCGCGTCCAGCGCCGCATCCTGGCCGGGCTCCGCCTCGACCCGCCACACCGGCAGCGCGTACCTGTCCAGCAGTTCCTCGAGGGGACCCTCAACGACCAGCCGCCCGTGATCCAGGATCCCCACGCGGTCGCAGATGCGCTCCACGTCCGCGAGGACGTGGGTCGAGAAGAGGACGGTCGTCTCGCCGCGCAGGGCGGCGATCAGGCCCAGCACGTCGCGTCGCCCCCCGGGATCCAGGGCGCTCACCGGCTCGTCCAGGATGACGACGGGCGGGCGGTGGACCAGCGCACCGGCAATCCCGAGCCGTTGTCGCATGCCGCCCGAGTACGTGCCGGCTCGCCGGTCTGCCGCGTCGCCGAGGTCCACCCGGGCCAGAGCGTCGTCGATTGCCCGATCCAGGACCGTGCCCTCCATCCCGTGCAGGCGACCGAGGAGGCGGAGCTGCTCCCGACCGGTCATCCAGCCGTAGGCACGAGGATCCTGCTCGAGGTAGCCCAGGCCGCGCCGCGCCGCGAGCGCATCCACCTCGACGACCGTGCCGCCCACGATGGCCCGCCCGCCGGTTGGCCGCGTGAGCCCGGCCAGCAGCCGCAGGCAGGTGGTCTTGCCGGCGCCATTGGGTCCGAGGAGGCCGAACACCGACCCGGTCGGGACCGCCATCGACAACGCGTCGAGCGCGAGCACCCCGCCCGGATACTGCTTCGTGAGGCCCTCGACCCGGATTGCCGCGGGCTTGTCGGGCAGGGCAGGCCGCGCAGCCGGTGACGATGGGACGACCGGGGCATCAGTGGCCGCTGCCACCGGTGACGGCTCGGTCTGCGCCACGTCTGCCGGACCGCCCGGCACCGCCGCCCCCGCCTGTGGGCCGACCACGATCGGCGGGTCGTGCGGGCTCCCCCAGCCCGGCACCGCGCCCGGACCCGGTGCGCTGGGCTCGGGCGGACCCTCCTCCCGGCCGACCAGGAAGTACAGGATCGGGCCGAGCAGGTTGACGAAGACGATGATCAGTGCCCAGACGCCCTTGTTTCCGCCGCGCACCCGGCGGTCGTCCCGCAGCAGGTCCACGACTGCCACGATCATCAGGCCGAGCTGGATCAGCAGCAGCGGCACGATGAGCAACAGGAGGGCCGGGTCGAATTGCCCGAGATCAGGGAGGTTCACGATCTGTGCCCAGAACTATACCGACCGGCCGCTTCGGCCGCGGGCCGCTGTAGACTCAGCATTGCCTGCGACGCATCACATCGCGGCCATCCCCGACACGTCCCCGGAGGAGCACCATGACCGACGACCGCGAGCGCTGGGCCCTGATCCTCGGCGCTTCCTCCGGGATGGGCCAGGCCACCGCGCTCGCGCTGGCTGCGAACGGCTACCGGATCGCGGGGATCCACCTCGACTTCCGCGCCGCCCTCGCACATGTCGAGGACGTGAAGGCCCAGATCGCCGCACTCGGATCCGAGGCGCTGTACATCAACATGAACGCGGCCGACGACGAGAAGCGCCGCGCGGCCCTCGTCACGCTCGGCGAGCGCTTCGATCGGTCACGAGCCGAGGGCCGGCACCCGTACGTTCGCGTTGTCATGCACTCGCTCGCCTTCGGCTCGCTGGTCCCGTACTTGGCCGAGGATCCGAAGGCCAGCGTGGACCGCAAGAAGATGGAGATGACCCAGGACGTCATGGCGAACAGCCTGGTCTACTGGGTGCAGGACCTCTGGCGGGGCGGGTTCCTGGAGCGGGGCTCCAAGATCTACGCCATGACGTCGGAGGGCTCGACCCGCGTGGTGCCGAGTTATGGCGTCGTTTCGTCCGCCAAGGCGGCGCTCGAGTCCCATACCCGGCAGCTGGCGATGGAGCTGGCGCGTCTGGGCACGGGGGTCACGGCCAACACGATCCGCGCGGGAGTCACCAAGACCCCGGCGCTGATGAAGATCCCTGAGCACGACGCGATCATCGAATCCGCCACGCGGCGGAATCCCACCGGACGGATGACGACGCCCCAGGACGTGGCCAGCACGATCCTCGCGCTGTCCGGTGAGGGGACGGAGTTCATCAACGGCGAGGTCATCGGCGTGGACGGTGGCGAGTACATCACCGGGTCGTAGCCGGACAGGGAAGGGGCGTCAATCCGATGAGCGGTCGGGTTCTGGTCGTCGGATCGGTCAACGTGGACCTCGTGGTCCAGGCGGAGCGTCTGCCGTTGCCCGGCGAGACCGTCATGGGCGGCACGTTCAGCCGCTTCCACGGCGGCAAGGGCGGGAACCTGTCCGTGGCCGCGGCCAGGCTTGGCGTGCCGGTGATGCTGGTCGCCGCTCTCGGCGATGATGCGTTCGGCGACGAGGCGCGGGCTGCCCTGGCACGCGAGGGCGTCGGCACGGACGTCCTGGTCACCCTCGAGCACACCGCCACCGGCGTGGCCCTGATCATCGTGGACGCCAAGGCCGAGAACCAGATCACCGTGGCGCCCGGTGCGAACGCGGGGCTCACGGCGGCCCACGTCCGGGCGGCCCTCGGGCGGCTTGCCCCGCACCGCGGTGACGTGGTCATCACGAACCACGAGATCCCGGCCGAGGCGGCCCGCGAGGCGCTCCGGATTGGCCGTGAGGGCGGCGCCTGGACGATCCTCAACCCGGCTCCGGCCAGCGGCCTGGATCGCTCCGTCCTCGGCCTGGCCGACGTGCTGACGCCAAACCGAGGGGAACTGGCCCGGCTGGCGGCGGACGATGCGCGACGGTCCGGACGCCCCGCGACCGGGGCCGAGGAGACGATCAGGACCGCTCGGACCCTGCTCGAGACCACGAGCGAGGGACCCGGCGCCGGCGAGGCCGTGTTGGTCAGCCTTGGCCCGGGTGGGGCGGTGCTCGTCCGGCGTGGCGGCCCGGCGATCGACATCAAGGCACCCAGGGTGAAGGCGATCGACGCCACCGGTGCCGGCGACGCGCTCAACGGGGCGCTGGCAGCCGCACTGGCGGGCGGGCTGAGCCTGGAGGCGGCCGCGCGCCGCGCGGTGGTGGCGGCGAGCATCTCGGTCACCCGAGCCGGGGCTCGCGCGGGCTACCCGACCCTGGACGAGCTGGCGGCGGCTCTGGGTGAGACACCGGTTCCGGTGGTGCCGGTGGTTCCGGCCGGGAGCCCGGGTGACGCCTCCGCTGAGTCGCCCCAGGCCTGACCCGCACCACACCCGCGCCGGACCGCAGGCGGGCGCGGCGACTCAGCCGACCCGACCCTCAGCCAACCACGCGCTGCACTGGCGCGCCTCAGGGGTCATTCCCAGTCGCCCGGCGTCGTCGACCCACCACGCCGCCAGCCCGCGCGCCCGTGCCTCCTCGCCGATGCCGCTCCTGCCGGCCAGGAACAGGGCCTTGCTCCAGACTTCGGACCACGCGGGATCCAGGCCGGCAACGGTGACGGCGATCAGGCCGGTCCTGGCTGGGGCACCGGTCCGCGGGTCAAGCAGGTGGTGGACCCGCGCGCCGTCGGGTGCCACCCAGTTGCGTACGCGGATGGAGGAGGTCGCAACCGCGCCGCGCTCCATGGCCAGGATGGCCAGCGGCTCGGCATCCGGCCCCGGGAGCACGGGGTCCTCGATCCCCACTCGCCAGCCGTCTGGCGGGGCCGCGCCGGCGCTCACGATGTCGCCTCCGGAGTCGAGGAGCAGCCCGGCGCCGGCGGGGAGGCCGTTGATGGCCGCCGCGGCGGCCCACCGCAGCGCGAGGCCCTTGCCGATCCCCCCGCTGTCCACCGGCGCCGTGGGTGCCTGGACAAGGCTGGCGCCCGGCGTTCCGGCCGGGACGAGGCGGACGACCGCCTCGGTGTCCGCCAGGGCATGGTCGGGGACCTCCAGCACGGCACCGCGCTCCCCGATCCGCTCGAGGTCGGTCAGCACCGACGCGTCGAACCTGCCATCGGTCAGGCGGCTCGCGCGGTGGACGGCCGCCAGCAATGTCCGGAGCCGCCAGGAGACCGCGATGACGCGACCGGTCCCGGCGAGCCGGTTGAGCGCGGTCAGCTCACTGTCGTCCCGAAACCGTGACAGAGCCCGGTCGACATTCTCGAACTCGGTCCGCACCCGCTCCCATGCGAGGGCAGGGGCGTCGAGCCCAAGGGATCCGGCGCGCCCCGCGGCATCGCCTGCGGCGGGCAGCCGAACGTGGAGCCCCAGCCTCGATCCCAGCGCACGCGACGAGAACCCGACGACCCTGTCGGGATCGGCGGGTTCGGGAACGGATCCGGGTGGCCCTAGCGCCGTAACGTCCTTCCTGGGCCGGCATGCCGGCCCACAGGCGTCAGCCGCCCGAGGCGGTGGTGGTGGCCTTGGTGGCCGGTGCCTTGCTGCTGCCGCCCCCGCTGCCGGCACTCCGCACGGAGATCGCCGGGAGGCTGATGCGGGTCGGAAGGGCGGCGGCCGAGCCCTGCACCTCGGCGACGAGTGCGGCGAGCTCGTCCAGGCGGGCCTGGTACGAGGCGATGTCGCCACCCACCGCCGCATAGTCGCTGGCGAGCGCTCGAGCCGCTCCGTCGGCCTTGACGACCGCGACTTCGAGCGCGTCGTTGGCGGAACGGGCGGCCGCCACGGCCTCGAGGTACGGCTGGCGCCGGGCCACGACCGCGGCGTCCGAGTCCGCCTGCATGACCGAGACGCCCGCGAGGGTGACGGCGTAGATCGCCGCTGACGCGCCGATCAGCATGCCGGCCCGGGTCTGGGTGCTGAGAACCGCCTCTCTGTGCTGGACCGCCGGTCCGGCAGGCCGAACCACGGGCGGTGCGGCGCCTTCCCGGAGGTAGCGGGTTCGCGCGCGCGACCCCAACGCGACGGTCGGCAGGACGCGCTCAGTCATCGTCCCGCTCACGTGTGGGGGCGGCGGCCTTGGTCGTGGTCGAGGTGTTCTTCCGCGCCGCCGCGTTGATGGCGGCCTGGCGAGCGGCGGCCTTGTTCAGGGCGGCAAGGCGCGCCTGTCCTGCCTTGAGCTGCGACTGCAGGCTGTCCAGCGTCGTCTTTGCCGTGGCCAGCTCGGTCTGGAGCGTCGCCGCGCTCTCGGCATCGGCCGAGATCGCACCGTTGGCCGTCACGATGGCGCCCTCGAGCGTCGACAGCTGCCCGGCGACCACGTCGATCTGACCCGAGAGGTCCTCGGCACGGGCGACCTCGGCCTCGATGTCGGCGTCGATGCTGGACATCGAGACGGGCGCCGCATCCAGCGGAGCAGCCTCGGCCCGCCAGGCAGCGGCAACCTGCACGGTCACGACCGCGACCGCGATGACCGCACCGGTGGCAGCGAGCACCATGGCCCGGCGCACGATGCGGTTGAGCACATCTCTCGACATCAGGACTCCTTCACCAGGACGGGCACCGGCTGAGGCCGGCCAATTGGCTCCTCGGACGCACCGACGGCGGGCTCGGGGCGATGCGGGCGTGACCGGGCGGTCCACCAGCGGTGTCCCACGCCAGCCAGGATCGGCAGGCCGGTGGCGAGATACAGGGGGGTCAGCGCGCCGCTGTCCGTGCCGGCGAGCACGGCGTGCACCCATGCGAGCAGGAAGGTCACGGCCGCGACGCGGTGCACCTTGAGCCACCACCCGGCGGGGAGGAGGCGGGTCCACTTGGCGGTGGCCGCGGTGAAGATCATCGCGTAGAGCGCCACCGTCCCAAGGCCCACGGCGACCGGGCGGAACGTCGAGAAGCCCGGTACGAGCGCCCCCACGACGCCGACGTTGGCAAACGGGTCGATGGCGAGCAGCACGATGTGGAGGACCAGGAAGGCGCCCGTGAACACGGTGACCATCTCGTGCCACGGGAAGACCTGCCTGGTCTTGCGCCACTCCGCGGTGTTGCGTGGATGGCTCAGGAAGAGGCCGAGGCCCACCTCAAGCGCGAGCAGCAGGTACGCCGTGATGCCCAGGGCCCGCGCGGCGATCCAGGGCCGCATCTCCACCGTCCGCGGATCGGCGGCCGGAAGGATCTGGTCCGTCACGCCGATGGCGACGAGCGCGGCGACCGCGCACAGGATGACGAGGGTGACGGGGTTCAGGCGCACGCAGCCACCTCCGCCCGGAACGGCGGCTGGCACGTGGTCTCGGATCGCTGTGGACGCTTGTGCATGAGGACTCCCGCAGTGTGTGGCAGTGCTCCGAGTCAGTGCATCGCCCGAAGGTTTCAGCGGCTTCGCCATCAATGGTCCCGTGTTGCCGCCGGTACTCCGTCCGCGCCACCCTGGTCAGGGGGCGGCAAGCACCTCGGCCACGCGGGCCATATTCCAGCGCATGAGACCGGCGTACGTGTCCTGCGGCGCGTCTCCGGTGCTGTCGGTATAGAGCCCCGAGACGACGGTCGCACCGGTCTCGTCCGCGATGGTCCGGGCCAGGCGCTCGCTGAACTGGGCCTCCGCGAAGATGGCCTTGATGCCCTTCTCCCGCACGACGCGCACCAGCGCCGCGATCTGCGCCGCACTGGGGTCCTGGCCGGGGGCGTCAACGATCGTGCCGTCAATCGTCAGGCCGTACGCCGCCGCGAAGTACGGGAATGCGTCGTGGAACGAGAGCACCGTTCGATCGGACTCGGGGATCGCCCCTATCTTCGACCGCAGCTCCGCGTCCAGGTCCGCAAGCGTCTGCCCGTAGGCCGCGGCCTGGTCCCGATAGGCCGCCGCGTTGGCGGGATCCACCTCGGCCAGCGACTCGCCGATCCGTTCCGCGTACTTCGCCGCATACGCGGCGTTCAGCCAGAGGTGCGGGTTGACGGCCGCCTGGTCCCCGCCGTCACCGGCCAGGTAGGTCACCCCCGGCAGGTTCTCGCCCAGCCGCACGACCGGTGCACCCGTGCCGGCGTCGGTCACGAGGTTCGCGAGCCACCCGTCCAGGCCCAGGCCGTTCACGAACACGATGTCTGCCTCCGCCACCCGCCGGACGTCCGATGGCGTGGGATCGAAGGTATGCACCTCGCCGCCCTTGGGGACCAGGCTGTCCACGTGCACGCGCGCGCCGCCCACCTGGGCGACGAGATCCGCCAGGATCGTGGTGGTGGTGACGACCCGGAGGGTGCCGGCAGGGACGTCGCCGGACGGGCTCCCACCGCCGCATGCGGCGGTGGCGAGCGTGATCAGCGCCACGAGTGCGACCAGACCGGCGGCGCGCGGCAGGATTCCTCCGGCGAGGCGGGATCGGCGGCGGGGCGGCCGGATCATGCGGGCTCACCCTGGTCGGCCTGGCACGCCGAGCAGAGGCCGAAGACCTCGAGTCGGTGGGCCGTGACGCGGAAGCCGGACCGCTGGCCGATCTCCGCGAGCGCCCCGGCCAGGCCGAAGTCATCGACGTCCAGCGACCGGCCGCAGCCGGTGCAGATCGCGTGATGGTGATGCACGGGATCGCAGGCCACGTAGGCGTGCTCGCCGCCCGGCAGGTCGACGCGCTCTACCAGCCCCAGGGACGCGAACAGGTCGAGCGCGCGGAAGATGGTTGCGCGTCCGATCCCCGGCCGGCGTCGGCCCGCGTCAGTCGCGAGGTCTGCCGCGGTGAAGTGCCCATCGCGGCGCGCGACCAGCTCCGCCACCGTGAGGCGCGGGCCTGTGAGCCGGTGGCCCGCCCGGCCCAGGGCCTCCGCCAGGTGGTTCGTGGCATGCGCTGTCGCTCCGCGGGTCCCGGTCATGCGGCCACCGCGGCCTCGTCGACCGCGTCCGCGATGGTGCCGCCGCCCCGCCGCCGGCCCAGCATCCCCCGCGGCCCGAACACGAGCGCGACGACGAACATGCCGCTTTGGACGAGCACGATCGTGGCACCGCTGGCGACGTCCAGCCAGTAGGAGAGGTACAGGCCGAGGATGGAGCTTGCGATCCCGACGAGCGCCGCGATGACCATCAGCCGCGTGAACCGGACCGTGAGCATCTGGGCAGTCGCTGCTGGGGTGACCAGCATCGCCACGACCAGGATGATCCCCACCGCCTGCAGGCTGACGACGATCGTGAGCGCCACGAGGGCCAGGAAGAGGTATTCGAGCCGCTCGACCTTGATTCCCGAGGCGGCGGCGCCCAGCGGGTCGAAGGTTGCGTACAGCAGCTCCTTCCACAGCAGCGCGACGACCGCCAGCACCAGGAGGCCCAGCACCAGCAGCCCGACGAGGTCCTCGGCGCTGATCGCCAGGACGTTGCCCAGCAGGAAGCTGAACAGGTCGGCCACGTAGCCGTCGATGGTGCTGAACAGGAACACGCCGAACGCGAACGTGCCCGCGAACAGGACGCCGATCGCCGTGTCCTGGCGGATACCTGCACGCTTCGTCACGAACCCGATCGCGAGGGCGGTTCCCACGGCCGCGATCGCGGCCCCGATGTAGAACGGGATCGACAGCATGAAGGCGGCGACCACGCCCGGAAACGCGGCGTGAGCGATGGCGTCCCCGATGAACGCGACCCCGCGCAGGACGACGTAGGTGCCGACGACCGCGCACACCACGCCGACCATCATGGAGGCAATCAGGGCGCGGACGAAGAACCCGAGCGCCAGCGGTTCCAGGACCAGGTCCATCAGCGTTGACCTCCCTGGTCGTGGAAGTGGCGCTCGCCCGGCGCCGCGTCATCGTGGTGGTGGGCATCGTCCAGGACGACGGTGCGGCCCTCCAGCACCAGGAGGTGCCCGCCGTACGCCTGCTCGAGGACGCCCGCGTCCAGGACGATGTTGGACGGACCGTAGGCGATGACGGTGCGGTTGATCGCCAGCACCTGCTGGAACCGCTCGGCAGCGCAGGCGAGGTCGTGCGTGGTGGCCACCACGGTCTTGCCGCGGGCCGCCTGCGCCTCAAGGAGATCCATGAGGAGCTCCTGCGTCGTGGCGTCGATGCCGGTGACGGGCTCGTCGAGCAGGAACAGGTCCGGCTCCGCGGCGAGCGCCCGGGCCAGGAACACCCGCCGGCGCTGCCCGCCGGACAGCCGTCCGACCTGGGTCCGGCGGTGCTGGTCCATCCTCACCTGCTCCAGGGCGTCGGCGACCGCCCGGCGGTCGTCCGGGCCGGGCCGGCGGATGGACCCCAGGCGCGGGAAGCGGCCCATCATCACCACATCCTCGACCGTGACCGGGAACGCCCAGTCCACCAGTTCCGCCTGCGGGACGTAGGCGACGCGCCGGGCCTCGCGGCCGGGGACCGCGCCGAGGATCTCCATACGGCCGGTCCAGGGGCGCGCAAGTCCGGCCATCAACTTGAGCAGCGTGCTCTTGCCGGCCCCGTTGGGCCCGACCACGGCGAGCAGGCTCCCCGGCTCGACCGCCAGCGTCACGTGCTCCAGGGCCGCGCGCTCGCCGTACCCTGCCGTCACGTCGCTCAGCCAGACGTCCGCGTGCGCATGGGCGTGGGGCGCCGACAGCTCCTCGTCGTGCACGTGCGGCTGCCGGCCGCCGTGGCTGGACGTCGCCAGTGTGGGGGGAGGGCTTTCCGGTTCCATATGAGACAGAGTATCATCTGTCCGCTGGTGCGGTGGTTGGTGCGGCAGGTACGGGGGCGTGCGGCCGTGGATTCGGCAGGACGCCCTTGGCCGAAACCGCCGATCTGCGCCACAATGCCTCGGCGTCCCGCCTGAGCACGAACATTTCCCTGAGTACAAACCGGAGGCCCCCCCTGAGCGGCAAGAAGCCCACCACCCAGACCACGCGCCGGGATCGTCGCGCCGCGGAGCGCCAGGACCGGTTCAGCAAGGATCGTGACGAGCGCCGCGGCCGGGCGCCCGCCGGCAAGGGCGGTTCGTCGCTCATCAACACCCGGAACATGACCATCGTCGGCGTGATCGTCGGCGTGCTGATCGTCGTGGTCGTCGGCATCGGCCAGCTCGGCGGCAAGGTCACCGGGACGCTCAAGGATCCGGCAGCGGCCTACCCGGCGGCGCTGCTCGATGGGACCGCGATCGGGAAGGCGGACGCACCGGTAGTCATGGAGGTCTACGAGGACTACCAGTGCCCGTACTGCGGCAAGTACTCGCTGGACGTCGAGCCCGTGCTCGTCAGTCAATACGTGACGCCGGGCACGCTCCGCATCGTGCACCGCGACATCGGGATCCTCGGCCGTGGCGGGCCGGACGACGAGTCGGTGCTCGCGGCCCGTGGTGGCTTCTGCGCCAACGAGCAGGGCAAGTACTGGGACTACGCGCACTGGGTGTACGCCAACCAGGACGGCGAGAACGCCGGCGGCTTCCGCAGGGAGCGGTTGACGGCGATTGCCGAGGCCGCGGGCCTGGAGACGGGGGCCTTCTCGGCCTGCCTCGACGGCGCCGCCGCCACGGCCGCGGTCGACAAGGCGAACGCCGAGGCGACCGCCCAGGGAATCAGCTCGACGCCGACCATGTACGTCAACGGCAAGCGGATCGAGGTATCCCTCGATCCGAACGCCATCGGGGCGGAGATCGAGGCCGCCGCGGCGGCGTCCGGCCTGCCCGACGCCTCAGCGAGCGCCGTCCCCTGACCGACGCGGCACCGGGGCGCGCCGCTCGCGGCCCGTTCGGCCTGGCCCTGATCGCGGTCACCCTCGCCGGGCTCGCAGCCTCGGGCTATCTCGCCCTCGTCCGGCTTGCGGGGGAGGCCGCTGTTTGCGGACCATCCAAGGGTTGCGAGACCGTCGCGGCCTCTGAGCACTCGGTGGTGCTCGGGATCCCGGTCGCGGTCCTGGGCGTCCTGTTCTCCCTCGCCGTCCTTGCCTGTGCCATCGCCTGGTGGCGCAGTGCCGACAGACGTGCCCTGCTGCTCGCCTATCTGCTGCTGCTCGTCGGGACGCTGACCGTCGCCTACCTCACCTACCTCGAGCTGTTCGTCATCCACGCGATCTGCCTGTGGTGCGTCTCGTACGCGGTGGCGGTCGTAGGCTCGCTTGGCGTCTCGGGGCTGGCGCTTCGCCGGAGCTGATGCCGAGGGTTCCACGGAGCGACTGCCTTACGCCGGTACCAGCGGGCCCGGACGATCGTCGGGGTGTTGGCGGCGCTCACCCCGGCTACGATTCCGGGACCGTTCGCGAACTGGAGTGGCTCATGGCGCTCGATGGCCTGCGGTCCGCTGTCCGGCGGACCGTCGAAACGCTCACCGCGACCCCTGCGATCACCCCGGCCTGGCCCGATGCGGGGTCGTCCCGTGATGCCACCTCGGGATCGTCTGGCCCCCTGCCTGCGCAGACGCACGGCCGCAAGGGCCGGGTTTCCGGTCACGATCTACGCCTCCACTGCCCGACGTGCGCACGCTCGCTCAGCCGGGGCGCCGGCCGCTGCGACGGATGCGGAACCATGCTGGTCCTGGACGTCCCCGTGTCCCGGGCGTCAGTCCTCGCGGGCGCGGGGCTCATGGTGGGGCTGCTGGTCGGCGGCCTCGGAATGGCGCTCCTCGCACCGCGGACCGATGGCGCACCCGCCGCGTCGGCGGTGGCCGTCATGCCGGCTGCGACCAGCACCCCCGTGATCGGCGTGAGCGTGCCGTCGTCCGCCGGCGCGGCCCTCCGCGGGACGACGGTGCTCAACGGTCGTCTCGCGGCCGAGGCCGAGCCGCTGTCAACGGCTGTGAGGACGAAGTCGTTCCCCACGAGGGACGCGGTCCGGATCTTCCGGCGCATGGGCAACGATGTCAGCGCCGCTTCGAAGATGGTCCCCGCGCTCGGTGGGTGGCCCGAGGCCGCCGCGCAGCAGGCTGCGCTCTCGGCGTTCTATGCGGAGCTCACCGGAGAGATCGACCATGCCCTCGAGGCTTCGGTGACGAGCCGTGCCTCCTACAAGACGGCCGCGACGAACGTGCTCGCCATGCTGGGCCGCGTGCCCGGGCTCGACGCGGACGCACGCGCCCTGGCGGATACGGCCGGGATGAAGATGCCGACGGTCCCGATCCCGGACGTGCTGCGCTGACCTACCGGCCCGCGGCGTAGCCCGTCAGCTCGACGTAGGCCTCGCCGCCGAGCGCCCTGCCGGCCCGGGTCGCGGACACCCGCTGGGAGCCCTCCCAGTAGACGACACCGGTCGTGGCCCGGGTATCGAGCTCCTGTTGAGCAACGGACGGCTCGAGGCGGATGACCAGGTCCTCGCCAGGGAGTGTCACGGTCCAGCCCGCGGGCCAGGTCGTGCCGGTTGTCGGGCTTGTCCAGTCGCCCTCGACCTCGATCGCAAGGTCGGCGCTTGCCAGGTGCCGGGTACCGGCCTCGTCGACCAGCGTCCCATACACCAGGGGATACGAGCCGTCGGTCGCCCGAACCATGGAGATCGTGATGTCCGTGCCGTCGTCCAGGTTGACCGCGAACCAGTCCCACCCGCCCGCACCCACCGAGATGAAGTCGCCCCACTGGTGGTCGAACCAGGCGGAACCGTCCACGGCCAGCGTCGTGTCGCCAACGGTGATCGTCCCCCCCGCCGTCATCGCCGTTCGGGAGTAGTAGTAGGACCCGCCCGCGGGGCCGAAGTCGATGTAGCCGTCGCCGTCGTGGAGGGCGGGGGGACGCGTGGCGGCCAGGACCAGGTCCAGGCCAAACCCGCCCGATGGGTCGCCCGCTGCCTCCTCCTCCTCCGCCGCAGCCAGAAGGCGGTCCACGCCGTCCACGCCCGTCATCGTCCATGGAACCCGGGCGATGGTGGCCGGGTTCGACGGGTCGGCGCCCGCGATCGAGAGCGAGAACCCGGGCGCACCCGCCGCCGCCACGTTGACCTGCGGGCCGACCTCGGCCCGTTCTGCATAGTGGAATTGCCCGCCCGTCTCGTCCGTGAGCGCCAGGTGCGAGGCCCAGGTCACGGGGAAGCTGCCACGTTCGGCGCGGAAGACGACGAACTCGAAGCCCCAGCGGCCGCCGGTCTCGTCGCGCAGGTGGCCCGTGTAGTACCACCACTCGGTCAGGCGATCGTGAGCAGCGTCGTCGGCGGGCAGGGCAACGGGCTGCGGATCTGCCGGGCGCGGGCTGGTCGCGGGGACGGGTGTGACCTCCGGGCGGGCGACCGGCGGGTTGGCGAGGACGGGGCCGCCGCAGGCCGCCAGGACGGTGGCGAGGAGCGCGAGGGCCGCAAGGCCAGCGAGGTCTCTGCTCAGGCGCGATCGAAGGCTCATCGGACCGCCGCCTCCACTTCCGCCTCGGTCCGCGGCAGGACGCCCTGCAACGCTCGATCCAGCCGGGCCGGGACCCACCAGTTCCAGCGGCCGAGGAGCCGCATCGTTGCCGGCACGAGCAGCGCCCGGACCACGGTCGCGTCGAGAGCCACCGCGATCGCCACGCCCAGGCCCAGCGCCTTGATCAGGACGATGTCCGCGAACGCGAAGCTGCCCGCCACCACCACCACGACCAGCGCCGCGGAGCTCACGATCCGTCCGCTCCGCTCCAGGCCGCGTGCCACCGCCTCGGTGTTGTCACCGGTCCGGTCCCAGACCTCCTTCATCCTCGACAGCAGGAAGACCTCGTAGTCCATCGACAGTCCGAACAGGACGCAGAACAGGATCACTGGCTGGGTGGTCTCCACGAACCCGAGCGGCTGGAACCCGAGCAGGACGGACAGGTTGCCGTCCTGGAAGATCCAGACGAGCGCGCCGAAGCTGGCCACGATGGAGAGCGTGTTCATGACCAGTGCCTTGATCGGCAGGACGACGGACCGGAGCAGGACGAACAGGACGAGGAACGTGCTGACGATGATGAACGCGGCCGTGCGCGGGAAGTCCGACCACACGCGCGAGACGACGTCGTCCACGTCCGCGGCACCGCCGCCCACCTGCACGGAGATGCCGCTCGGGGGGGCGAGGGGGCTGGACGGATCGCGCAGCTCACGAACGAGCGCGCGACCCTCGTCCCGGTTTGGCCCGTAGGGCGTGGTGACGGTGAAGGCCGTCAGGTCGCCACTCGTGGTGGCGGCCAGCGAGGCGGCCACGAACCGGTCCGGCGGGCCACCCTCGCTTCCGTAGAGCAACTGGTACTGCTCCAGGGTGAGGCGCGGATCAACGTCCACCAGGCCGGACACTCGGCTCACGCGGGGATCCGCGGCGAGGCGTCGGGAGTAGTCGTAGAGCTTCGCCACGTTCTCCGGCGTGGCTGCGTTGCCGGTGGTCCGGACCGCCAGGACGATCGGGGCGAAGTCGCCCTCGCCGAATTCGCGGGCGAGGATGTCGTATGTCTCGCGGGACGGCACCGAGGACGGGAGGATCGTGGCATCCGGGGCGTTGAAACGCACCTGGAGGAACGGGACGCCAAGCAGCAGCAGCAGCGACAGGGTGGGCACCAGCACCGCGACCGGGTGGCGCATCACCCGCCGGGCGAGCCGGGCCCACGGGCCGTCCGCGCCGGGCTCCACGGTGACTCCCCGGACTGCGAGGGCGTCGATCCGCGTCCCCACGATCGCCAGGATCGCCGGCAGCAGCGTCAGGGCCGAGGCGACGGCCAGGCCGACCACGATCGCCCCCGCGATGCCCACCGAGCGCAGGATCATGAACTCGAACAGGACCAGGCCCAGCAGGCCGAGGAGGACCGTGAGGCCGGAGAAGAACACGGCCCGGCCGGCGGTCGCGACGGTGATGCGGACGGCCTCCGCCACGCGGTCCGGTCCCTCGCGGTGGGCCAGCTCCTCGCGGAACCGGCTCGTCATGAGCAGCGAGTAGTCCACGCCGAGGCCCAACCCGAGCAGCGTGGCCAGGTTGAGCACGAAGATGCTCATCGGCACGAGCGAGGCCACGACGAAGATCCCGGCCAGCGCCACGAGCACGGCCGCACCCCCGACGGCGAGCGGAATGCCGGCCGCGATGAGGCTGCCGAAGACGAGGAGGAGGGCCAGCGCGGCCAGGGGGAACGAGATGAGCTCGGAGCGCTGGAGGTCCCGCTCCGTCACGGCCTGGACGTCGCCGTAGAACGCGGGGCCGCCGCCGATGCGGACGGTCAGCCCGGGCACATCCCGGAGGGCGGCGGCGACCGGGGGGATCGCGTCCGGGGAGTCATCCGGGGGGAGGTCCAGGAAGACGACGTCGTAGGCGGTGTGACCGTTGGCCGCAACCTGGCGCGGGGCGAAGACGTGCGAGAGGACGCGGGTGACATGCGGCGCCGTGGCCACGTCCCTCGTGGCCTGGGACACGGCAGCGAGCCAGGCCGGCGTGCCAGCCTCGAGGGTGTCCGAGGTGTAGACGAGGACGAATGCCGACGGCTCCAGGCCCAGCTCCGCCTGGAGCACATGCTTGGCGCGGGCGGACTCCAGGTCGTCCAGGATGAAGCCGCCCGCAGACAGCGCCCCGGGCGCTTGCGGCGCGAACGGCAGGGCAACGAGGATGAGGACGGCCCACGCGGCGACGATCCACCAGCGGCGGCGCACCGCGAACCGGCCGAGACGGTCGAAGCTCATGCGCGGACCGGAGCGCCAGGGGGCCGGGTCCGAACAGGGGTCGGGAGCAACATGCAAGTCACAAGTAGCATGTTATCCGGGATCGTCAGAGCGACCCGTTCCGGCGCTCGGCCAGGCCTGGCGACATGTTCCATCCGGGCGCGTCATTCTGCTAGCATCGTCCGGCCGCGCTGGGGCGCGGGTGTCGGTCGCCCATCTCCGCCTGTCCGAGGATCACCCAACGTGACGATCTTCACGATCTGGTTCCAGGACTTCCCGAACAACTTCGTGATCCTGCTGCTCGCGACGGCGCTGGCCGGTGGGTTCGTGTACACGTTTGCGCGCTCGGCGATGGTCGCCGAGGGAGGCCGCCAGACCTGGGCTCGCAAGATCACCGGCCCCAACTCCAGGCTCCTGTTCGCAGCCTTGTTCGTGGTCTGGGCCATCGTGTTCGGGATCACCTTGCAGCTCGTCCCCCACGAGGGCGCCAACTCGCCCTACGGCGGCATCGGGCTGATCGCGATGTTCAGCGGGTTCTTCATCATGATGGGCCTGATCTGGAGCGTGATCGGCGACTAGCTGTCGCTTTCCGTCCGCATTGCCAGGAAGCCCGGCCGGGTGGTCCGGCCGGGTTCGTGATGGCGCCGCAGCCGGCCCGGCCGGTCCGTCAGGTCAGGGGAGCTGCTCGAAGATCGCGGCCGCGACCTCCTCGTCGGCGAGCAGGACCAGGAACAGCGTGTCGTCCTTGGGATAGGCGAACATGCCGAAGCCTCCCGTCGCCTCGCCGAAGACGGTCTTGCCGCCGAGCGTGATCGTGGGCATCGAGCTCGTGTCCGTGCCCATGCTGTTGGCGAACTCGTCCGCGGGGACGCCCTCGATCTGGATGGCGTAGATCATGACCGTCGAGTCGGCCGAGGTGGACGTGGCGATCGCGAAGTTGACGTCGTTCAACGTCTTGCCGTTGGCTTTCAGGATCGGATCGAGCTCATCGCTGTTGAAACCCGCCGCCGCCCCGAAGATGCCCAGCTGGCTGCCGTCGTAACCGGCACGCTCGAACGTCACGCCTCCGGCCGCCTCCGGGAGCCTGGAAGCGAGGTCGTTGAGGTCGCCGGTGCTGCCACCGTTGTCGGTGGCCTCCTCGGTGGCCGCAGGCGCTTCCGTCGCCGCCGGCGTGGCGGCGGGCTCGGCGGTCGGGGCGTCCGTGGCGGCAGCGGTGCCGCCCGGCGCCGTGGTTGCAGTGGAGGCGCCGCCGCACGCGGCGAGCACCAGGGTGAGGCCGAGGGCACCCGCGATCAGGCGTCGGTCAATCGTCATTGGATTGGTTCCCAGTACGCCGAGGGACGCAGGTGCCGCGCGGACCCCCGGTTCCGAGGCGGCGGACGCACTGTACGAAGCGCGGGCGGCCCGGTCAACCCCCCGATCGCCGGGACTCCGGGCACTCACGGTGTCGACTTCCGTAGACGCTCCCGGGTACCTCCGCTATGATTCGGGTCTCATACAGGATGCATAGGATTTATGCGTTCGATTGGTGGCGGGACGCCCGCCGGGCAACGGGCATCGGGAGGTTTGGCAGGTGGCGGAGCAGGTGCAGGGTTCGAGCAGCGTGACGGCGGTGGAGGCGGCTCCCTTCGTGAACCTGCGTGATCCCGCCCAGCGCCTTGGGCCCGACGGCAAGCCGGCCGTCAGCCGGCGCGCTCCCATCTGGGGGGACGTCCCGGACGAGAAGTGGAACGACTGGCGCTGGCAGCTGTCCAACCGCGTCAACGACCTCGCGGACATCGAGAAGATCCTGGAGCTGACCGACGAGGAGCGCGAGGGCCTCTCCGCCCCCGACAAGTTCCGCGTGGACGTCACCCCATACTTCATCAGCCTGATCGATCCGAAGGATCCCGAAGACCCGATCCGCCGCCAGATCATCCCGCTGGGGCGCGAGCTGCGGGCTTTCACCGGGATGATGGAGGACAGCCTGGCCGAGGACCGACACTCGCCGGTGCCGGGACTGGTCCACCGCTACCCCGACCGCGTCCTGATGCTCATCACCACGCAGTGCGCGGTCTACTGCCGCTACTGCACCCGCAGCCGGATCGTCGGCGACGCAACCCAGAACTTCAACCGCAAGGAGCACGAGGCCCAGCTGGACTACATCCGGCGGACCCCGCAAATCCGCGACGTGCTGATCTCGGGCGGGGACGGCCTGACGCTGGCACCGAAGCTGCTGGAATCGGCGCTCCGCAGCCTGCGCGAGATCCCGCACGTGGAGGTCGTCCGGATCGGCTCGCGCGTGCCGGTGTTCCTGCCCCAGCGGATCGACGACGAGCTGTGCGAGATGCTCGCCAGGTACCACCCGCTGTGGCTGAACATCCACGTCAACCACCCCAACGAGATCACTCCGGAGCTGGCGCGCGCCTGCGACAAGCTGAGCCGTGCCGGCGTACCGCTGGGCAACCAGTCCGTCCTCCTGGCCGGCATCAACGACTGCGTCCACACCCAGCGCGAGCTGGTCCAGCGGCTGGTCGAGAACCGGGTTCGCCCGTACTACCTCTACCAGTGCGACCTGGTCGAGGGCGCCGGGCACTTCCGCACGCCGGTGGGCAAGGGCCTCGAGATCATCGAGGGCCTCCGGGGGCACACCTCCGGCTACGCGGTGCCGCAGTACATCGTGGACGCGCCCGGTGGCGGCGGGAAGATCCCGGTGATGCCGAACTACGTCGTGTCCTACTCGGATCACAAGGTGATCGTCCGCAACTACGAGGGGTACATCACCACGTACGAGGAGCCCGCCGAGTACACGCCCCACGACTCGTCGAAGTGCCAGTACTGTCAGAACCCCCGGCCGGAGCCCGGCCAGGAGGGCATCACGGGCCTGCTGGACGGCAAGAGGATGTGGATCGAGCCCGCCGGGTTCGCGCAGATCCACGAGCGCGGCAACGTCGAGTCCCATCGCCTGAGCGACCCGTCGAAGTGGGTGCCCTACGGCGTCGGCGCGATCGAGGGGCAGTCGGCCGAGGGTGGCGCACGCGCGTTGCCGGTGCTGGAGTCCGGGTCAGACGCGGCCGAATAGCCGGCGGTCGCGTTCGGGACCCGCGTCACTTGTCGGGTAGGCTCTTGCCTGATGACCAAGCCGAAGAAGAAGCAGCCGCTGGGCCAGACGATCGGCGGCGTGCTGTTCGGGTTCGAGCAGCAGGTGCTGCGGACGATGCCGCCACCGCAGGAGCTGGTCCACCGGGCGCGGCCTGACCACCCCCTGCCCGCGGGGGACGGCGGCGTCGTGACGATCGCGATGCCGGCCGATGAGACGCCCCCGCTGCCGTCCGCCACCGGCCTCGACCCGGGACACGCATCCGGCTCGGAACCGCCCGATCCCGCCCCCGTACCCGGAGCCGACGAACCGTGACCATCGAACCCGGCGCCGTGGGCCGGCGGCCCGCCCCGGCCGGCCTTCCCGTCACCCTCCCGCAGCCGCCGGTCATCGCCGAGTCCGGCGACCCGTTCAGCGCGCTCCGCGTCATCGATCTCGTCGCCAGGATGGACCGCGGCCGTCCGGTCCGCCTGGACGCCCTGGTCGACCGTCTCAATGCCACGTACCTGGACTGGCTGTTCACGCGCACCGTGGTGGCGGATGTGCTGGTGGCGCTCCAGGCGAACTGGATGTCGGACTACCGCAACGCGTCCGGCATCGTCCTGGAAGATGCCCCGGCGGGACCGGTGGTCACGCTGGAGGATTCCAGTCGGGTGGACCCATGGATCACGGGCCAGGCGCAGCGCGAAGCCGCGGCGTGCGCTGAGGCGCTGGCTGAGTTCGCGCGCCGGGACCGCCCCGTGACCGGCGGCTGAGCCCGGCACCCCGGCACCCCCCGCTCACCGCCATGCCCAGGCCCCGCCCCGCCACCCTGCCCGAAACCTCGCTCTACGCGCCGGTCAAGGCGCTGCTCGAAGAACAGGGCTACCTGGTCAAGGGCGAGATCAACGGTTGCGACGTGGTGGGCGTACGCAGCGACGAGCCGCCGGTGGTCGTGGAGCTGAAGCGGACGTTCGGCCTGGGGCTGGTGATGCAGGGGATCGACCGGCTGGCGATGACGGACGCCGTATACGTTGCGGTTGGCGCCTGGCCGACTCGCCAGCCGGAGACGAGGCGGCTCTGCCGGCGGTTGGGCCTCGGGCTCATCGTGGTGACTCACGGCCGCGCGGAGGTCGTGCAGGACCCCGTGCCGTACCGGCCGCGAAGGGACCGACGGCGGGCGGGCGCCCTGCTGCGCGAGCACCAGCGACGGATCGGGGACCCGACGGAGGGCGGCGCGACCCGCCGCCCGATCATGACGGCGTACCGCCAGGAGGCGATCCGCTGTGCCGCGCTCCTGGCGGGTGGACCGCTGCCGTTGCGGACGATGCGGGCCGCCGGGGACGTGCCGAACGCGGGTCGCATCCTGCGGGACAACGTCTACGGGTGGTTCGAACGGGTGGAACGGGGCGTGTATGCGCTGACGCCGCGAGGACTGGGCGTACCCGAAGGGCTGACGACGCACGACGATCCGGGCGCGGTGGTCCAGCGCCTCTAGGCATCATCGCGGTCGTCTGCGCCCACCACCGTCTGCACCCGGCGACGTCAGCGGCAGGCGTCTCCGGCGGGCAGCCAGACGGAGTGCTGTCCCTCCGGGCCCGGCATCGACTGGGTCGAGGTCCCGCCCGACGTCTTGGCCGTGATCGTGCTCGTGCCGCCCGTGAAGCTGATCGAGGCAGATCCATCTGCCTGGATTGCGAGGCTGGCCTTCCCCGTTCCGTGCCAGATGCCGGACGCGCCCTTGAGCTGCTGGACGGCGTCCATCGTGTAGGTGCCCTTGAGCGTCGCCTCGTCGATCGTTATGACCCACTTCTGGGTCATCCCGAGGGACGCGACGGCCATCTCCTCGACCCAGTCCCCGCCGGGGCCACCGCACTTCTTGCCGACGACTGCCCCCTCGGGGCCGCCGAAGATCCAGCCGGGACTCGCCGTGCTGAAGGTGACCGCCAGCGTCGCGATCCCGCGCTTCGAGCGCGTCTCAAGGTTGACGGTCGCTGTCTGGCGGTCCTGGTCCGGCGCCTTGTACTGGAACGTGGCCGGCGCCGGGACCTTGCTGCCGGACGGGCTGACCGAGACGCCGCCCGAACCCAGCGTTGCGGTGACCGGGACGGCCAGGTCCGTCCCTTCGAACTTGTGGCGCACGTTGGCGGTGAAGGGCGTGGTGGAGCCGGTGGCCACGCTCTTGGAGTTGCCTGCATCCATGGAGGGCACCGAGATCTCCAGGCAGTAGCCGGTGGTCCACAGCTTCTCCGCAGACTTGAGGGCGAGGTACGAGGGGCCGGTGCCCATGAATGGGATCATTCCGACGGCCCTCCGGACGAACGCCTCGTCAATCCGGGACGAGTACCGGGTCTCGGCAGGGACGGTGCTGCTGCCGGCCGGGCCATCGCTGTAGCCGTAGCTGACCTCGATGTACATCGGCGCCCCGCCGAGAGCCTCCTGGCCCTTCTGTGGCTGGGACCCCAGGCTGCCGAGGACCTGCATATCCGTGCCGACGAGCTCGCCGCTGTCGTCCACGTGGCCGGTGGCCGCCACGGTGACCTTGTATTGCATCCCGCCGCCGAGCCGCGAGAAGCCACCGCCGATCGACATCTCCAGCGGGACGTTGCCGTAGGCATCCGGGCACAGGCCCACCGTCAGCGCGCCGGTGGCCTCCTCCGTATAGGCGGGCGGTCCGGGAACGCTGATCTCCACCTTCACCTCTGCGTTCATCTTGGAGCCGGCGAGGCTCGGCGTCATCGTGAGGCTGACGGTCGAACCATCACTGAACGTCTTCTTGTCCGTCCGCGCCTGGCGTTCGAGGTTGCCGCTGGCGCCGCGGGGAGCCTTGGCGAACATCTCAGGACCCATCGAGGTGAACATGAACACGCCGAACAGGGACGCGCCGCCTTCCTCCTCCGCGTATGGGTCGGTGCCGCCGGACGAACCCGGGATCAGGACACTCGCGAGTCGGGCGGAGATCAACGGGCTGTCCGGGCGTGCGCCGTCCATCGCCAGGGGTCGCGCCCCCGGCGTCAGCGCCTGCGCTCGGAGCTCCGCCACCATGTCGGCGATCATCTGGTGCTCGGCGTCGTCGATCTCCGCGAAGATGGCCTCTCCGCCCGGTCCCAGGAGGTCCGCGACCCCGGCGGCCTGGCGCATGAAGTCCTTCATGTCCTGCTCGGCGCGATTGAGCGCCGGCCCGGGATCCGACAGGTCGATGGGCTGGCTCAGCGCCTGGGCCAGGATCTGATCGATCTCGGCCGCGGTCGTGTCGCCAGACGCCGCGGACTCGGAAGCATCCGTTGTCGCGGCCGGAGTCGGGGCGCTGCCGATGGGCCCGCCGGGGCTCGCGGCCGGACTCGCCGCACCGCAGCCCGCGAGGCCGACGGCGAGGGCGATGATGGCGAGCGACCTGACGATCTGCATCATCGTCCTCCAGATGGCTCCAGCCGGGGAAAGCGTGATGGTGTGGGCCCAACGGAGGTACCCGACAGGGCCATCTGGCACCCACCTGGGGGTGCGCGGCCGTTCCACTGGCCGCCTAGAGCATCCCGGGGTTCGGAACCAGGCGCGCCGGGTCAACCAGCCCGGGCTCGCTGGCCATGAACTGATCCCGCTCCTCCACGACAAAGCCGGCGTCCAGCAGCGTCCGCAACACGGGGCTGGGACCCTGCACGACCGTCTGTACGGTCCCGCCGCGGGCGGCACGCCGGAGGGCGGCCAGCGTGGGCGCCACCGGGTCCGCTCCCGGTCGGACGACGAGCCGGTCGATGATCCGCACCGGCGATGCCTGCCGGGCCCGCGCGTAGGCGAACGCCACCACCTCACCCCGATCTGCCACGACGAAGGCATCGGCGGCAGCCTGCGATCCCCAGAAGGCGTGGTCGATGGACCGATCCGCCCCCGTCCAATCCTTCTCCAGTGCCGCCAGCCGGGTCGGATCCGCAGAAACCGTCTCAAGTGGGCCGCGCGTCACGGGGAGCGATGCCGCGGCGCCCTCGACATAGAGACAGGCCCACCACGGGCGCATCCCCGCCCGCACGTAGAGCGGCAGGGCCCGTGGGTCGTTCGAGGCGAAGGCGGTTCGGCGAGCGGCGCCGTCGAAAAGTGCTGTCAGGAGCGGTCGCCCGATCCCCTCGCCCAGCCGGTTCGGCAGCACGAACAGGTCCGCGAGGTGGACAGCGACCCCCGCATCCAGCGTGGCGCCGAACGCGATGACCGTTCCGTCCTGCTCCGTGACCATCGCCCGATGGTGGGTGACGAGGTGGCGCACGTACGGGCCGACGATGTCGGCGTAGAGAACTCGGCCCGTCGTTGCCGTGAGCGGCCAGGACCGCCCGAATCGCGGGGATGTCCTCCGGCGAGGCGACCCGGATATCGCGACCCGAAGCCACTACGCGTCGGCCGCTCAGCCGGCTGTCGCTCGCGGGCCGCGGCCGTACCGGGCCATGACGTCGAGCAGCCGGTCGTGATTCAGGGCATGCGCCGTGATCCCGTCCCGCCCGGTCAGGGTCGTGGCCGCCAGCAGGGCATTGACGATCGCGGCCTCGGTCGCCTCGATGGCCGCCTGGAACAGCGGGGAGATGGCGCGATCAACGACCATCCGCGTCTCCACGGTTCGGCGCGCGTCCCGCTCGCCGGCGGTCTGCGAGAGCCCGCGATTGCCGGTCGCGAACGCGATGAACAGGTCACCGGAGCCGTGGGACGCGATGCTGCCCATCCGACCGAGCCCGAGGCCGGCTCGCTGGGCCAGGCGCTCGCACTGGTGAGGGAGCAGCGGTGCGTCCGTCGCGAGGATCACGATGATGGAGCCGCCACCTGGCCCCTTCCGGGAGGACATGCCCGGGGACGCATCCGAACCAGCGGCGACGCCCAGCGCCTCCTCCTGGTCCCAGGCGCTGGGCACCTCGCTCTTGGGGATCGCCTGGCCCACCGGCACCCCGTCGATCCGCAGCAGCTCGCGCGACCCGTAGTTGGCCTGGACCAGCGCGCCCACCACCCATCCGCCGTCCCTCTCCGGGAGCACGCGAGACGCAGTCCCGATGCCGCCCTTGAAGTCGTGACAGATCATCCCGGTGCCGCCGCCGACGTTGCCCTCGGCCATGGGTCCGCTCGCCGCTACCGCAATGGCGGCGTCCACGTGCGCGGGCTTCACGTGGAACCCGTTCATGTCGTTGAGGGCGCCGTCATAGGTCTCACCGACCACCGGCAGGGACCAGAACACGGAGTCGTTGGCGCGGTTGCGGGCCGCATGGACG
Organism: uncultured Chloroflexia bacterium; assembly: GCA_963770795.1. GTDB lineage: Bacteria > Chloroflexota > Limnocylindria > Limnocylindrales > CSP1-4 > CAIXZV01. Next base: position 1,161,132 of record CAVYQR010000002.1, on the reverse strand, counting down.
ACCAGCGCATCCCGGACGACGCCGACGCTGTGGGTGTTGGTGATGCCGATGACACCACCCAGGAACCCGGACTCACGGACCCATTCGAGGCCGGTGAGCTCGCCGTTGCCGTTGAGGCGGTGGCACCCGGCGAAGACGGGTTCGGTCCAGACATCGTCCGAGTGAGGGATGACCACCGTCACCCCGGTGCGGACCGGGCCCCGGCCGACGACCAGCGGCCCCTCGCCCTCGATGAGGGTGGTGTGGCCGACGAGGACACCCGGGATATCCGTGATGGCATCGTGCTCACCCGGATCGAGCAGCCCGATGCGCAGACCCAGCTCTCGTGCTCGCATGTGTGTCTCCTGGACCGGGACGCTGCCGCCGTTCGCGCGGCACCTCTATGATCGCCCCGTGCCTTCGATCCCGAAAGCCCGTCCTGCAGCGCACGGATCGGCCGCGCCGTCCGCTCACGTTGCGCCACCCCGGCTGGTGCGCCTGGCGGCGCTCGATGGTGTCGCGCCGATGGACGCGGCGGAGGCGTTCCGGGACCTGCCGGGCCTCGCCCTCCTCGAGAGCGCGCGGCCGGGCCGCACGGGCCGCTGGAGCTACCTGGCCGCCGATCCGGCAGCGGTGCTGGACGCGCCCGCGGAGGGGTCCGACCCGTTCGCGGAGGCGCGATCGCTGCTGGAGCGCCTGGGGTGCGGCCCTGCGTCCGCGGGCGGTGCCGCATCGCAGGGTCCTCTGCCCCCGTTCGCGGGTGGCCTCGTCGGCTACCTCGCCTATGACCTGGGCCGCCGGTTCGAGCGCCTGCCGAGCCTGGCGCGGGTGGATCAGCACCTGCCCCTGCTGCGCCTCGCCCTGCACGACTGGGCGATCGCGTGGGACCGCCGCTCGGGGATCGCCTGGCTGGCGGTTCGCGCGCTGGACGGGGACACGGCGCGGCAGGAACGCCGGATCCGGGACGTCCTGGCACGCCTTGATGCGCTGGAGCGAGGCGACGTCGCCGGGCCCGATGACGCTGCCCCCGTCCCGGCCCCCACGTCGTTCGTCTCCGGCACCCCGCACCCCGCCTGGCTCGACGGCATAGGGGCCGTGCGCGGGGCCATCGGCCGCGGCGATATCTACCAGGCCAACCTCACCCGCCGTCTCGAGGCCCCGTTCGATGGCGACCCGTGGCCCATCTTCCGGCGCCTTCGCACCGGCGACCCCGCGCTCTTCGCCGGGTACCTGGACCTGGGCTCCTCGCCGGCAACGGGCGCCCGGCGGGCCATTCTGTCCGCCTCGCCGGAGCCGTTCCTGGCCGTGGACGCGGACGGGAACGTGGCCACGAACCCGATCAAGGGCACGCGCCCACGAGGACGCACCCGCGACGAGGACCGCTCGCTCGCCCGCGAGCTCCTGGCCAGCCGCAAGGACCAGGCCGAGAACGTGATGATCGTCGACGTCTTGCGGAACGACCTCGGCCGCGTGTGCGTACCCGGCTCGGTCTGCGTGCCGCGCCTGCTCCGGCTGGAGCGGACGGCCGCCGTGCAGCACCTGGTCACCACAGTGACCGGCCGGCTGCGGCCCGGCGTGGACGCCTTCGACCTCCTGGCCGCCTCCTTTCCCGGCGGCAGCATCACCGGCGCCCCCAAGATCCGGGCCATGGAGATCATCGAGGGCCTGGAGCCCGTGCGCCGCGGCCCGTACTGCGGGACGATGCTGTGGCTGGGTCCGGACGGGCGCCTCGGATCGTCCATCCTCATCCGCACCTTCGTCGCAGACGGCGAGCGCATGACGCTCCACGTTGGCGGCGGCATCACCTGGCGCAGCGACCCGCAGGAAGAGTGGGACGAGACGGTCGCGAAGGCACGCGGTCCGCTTTCGTCCATCGGCGCAGTGGAGGTTCCCTCGTGAGTGGTCCCCGGCCCCGGTTCGTCTGGGTCGACGGCGACATCCGGCCGGCCGACGGGCCGCACCTGTCCGTGGCCGATCGCGGTTTCCAGCTGGGCGACGGCATCTTCGAAACGCTGCGCGCGAAAGGCGGCCGCTGCACGGAGCTGCCCGAGCACCTGGCGCGGCTCCGGCGCTCCGCGGACGGGCTGGCGATCGACCTGGAGCCAGGTGTCGAGACGCGGCTGGCATCCGGGATCGCAGGGTTGCTGGCAGCCGAGGGACTTGATGGGCTCGACGGCGATGCCTCCGTGCGTATCACCGTGTCCCGCGGGACCTGGGCGTCGCGGGGGTTGCTCCCCCCGGTCGGCGAGCTGCTGGTGCCCACGCTGGTGATCCAGGCCTGGCCCGTGGCGCCGGTCCCCGCCGGGCACCTGGAGGACGGGCTCGCGCTGGCGGCCTGTTCGATCCGGCGGGACCCGGCCAACCCGATCGTGTCACTGAAGACCACGTCCCGGGCGGACTACGTATACGCCCGGATCGAGGCGCGGCGCGCGGGCGCGGAGGATGCGCTCTTCCTCACCACATCCGGTCACCTGTCGGAGGCGACGACCGCGAACATCTTCCTGGTCCGGGATGCACCCGACGGCGTGACCGAGCTCGCGACGCCGGCCCTGGAGTGCGCGATCCTGCCGGGCACCACGCGATCCTGGCTGCTCCGGTGGGCCGCTTCCGTCGGCCTTTGCCCGGTGGAGGGCTGGTTGACACCGGACGAGCTGGCCGCCGCCCGCGAGGCGTTCATGTGCTCATCGGTGGCGGGGATCCTCCCGGTGACCCGGTTCAACGGGCACCCGATCGGGGACGGGCGGCCAGGGTCCTGGACTCGCCGGGCCCGTGCGGACCGCGAGGCGTTCATCGGCGAGGGGTGAGGGCCATGTCCTGCGATCCGGTCCGCGGCGCGGGCCATAGACTCAGCTCGTGCAACGTGACGAGCTCATCCTCCGCACCCGCCAGCTCATCGCCGAGGGCGAGCGCCTGGACGCCGATCCCACGCTGACCGCGCTCCAGACATGGCTCCAGCTGTCCGATGACCTGCTCGCGACCGCCTGGGGGACGATGGACCGCTACCACCTGGCCTGGCTGATGGTGGGCAAGCCGAAGGGGATCGTGCGCGGGCGGGAGATGACCCCGGACGAAGAGGCAGACTACGTCCGCGACGTCGCGGGCCAGAAGACCGCCGCCCTGCGGATGAGCCTGGACGCGGTGGAGCGCCAGGGGATGCCGTTCCGCGGTGAGACAGGCGGCGTGGGCACCGGCCAGGGAATGGGCGAGGTGCCGGCGGCGGCCGCCGGCACCGCACCGCCATCCCGGCGCGCGATCCCGCTCGACCCGGAGCTCCAGCAGCGCCTGGACGAGGTGCGCCGCGCGGCCGCGGACCATGAGGGACACGCCGCAGACGGTGAAGCCTCCACGCCCGCCCAGCGCCGTGCACCCCGCCCGGAGAGACTCCAGCGATGAGCGGAACCCGGTTCAGCGCGCGCGCAGCCCCGCCAGCAGTGCCGCCGCGCCGATGTCAAGGAGGGCGGCCGGGCCGTACCGCTGGCTGATGTAGTCCAGCGGTCCCAGGACCCCGCCCTGGACGCCCGCCCAGACCCAGTCCAGCAGGATCGCAGCGAGGATCGCTCCGGCAGCGAGGCCAGCTGCCGCCGCGATCCGACCGGCACCCGGTTGCAGGCCGGCGCCACCGTCCAGGTTCACCAGCGCGACGGCGGTCATCCAGCCGGTGAACGCGGACACGGCGAGCAGCCCGGGACCGAGGTCCAGCTGGCCCAGGACGAAGAAGGCGAGGCCCCCGATCCCCGACACGATGATCGCGGTCACAAGGCGCCTGACCGAGACTCCCGGCGCTGATGCCGCGACTCCCGGGGGCGGCACGACGAAGCGGGAGCCCGGCGCCCGGTCCAGGCGCCGCCGCTCGCCGCCGGACGGATTGGGGTTGGTGCGACTTGGGCCGCTCATGCCCCAGATGCTACGCGCACCGGCCCCGGGAGCGGTATCCTCCAGATCGTGAGCCACCCCACGCTAGGTCTTCCGCCCCGCAGCCTCGAGGCCGGGTACCCGGACGCCGCCGCGCGCCTCCGGGCGCAACGTGCCCGCCTTGCGGCGCGCGCTCTGGAGGTCGCCGTTGCCGAGGATCCCACGATCGGGACCCGCTACGACGAGACCGGCCTCCGCAACCTGCTCGGCGACGCCGAGGTCCTGGTGGACCGCCTTGCGCTGTGCGTGGCCGGGAACGACGTCCACTGGCTGAAGGAGTTCGCGGACCAGTCAGCCACGGTCCTCCGCCGCCGCGGCGTCCCGATGGACGACATCATCCGGATCTGCGAGGGCCTGCGGGCGGGCGCCCGGGGTGTCCTGGCCGAGGACGAGATGGCCGTCGCGGAGAGCGCCCTCGATGAGGCTATTGGCGTCTATCGCAGGTACCGGGGTCTGTCCGGCGACGCGCGGAAGCGCAACCGGATCCTCGACGTGCTGTACCGCGGCGTCTAGGAGCACCGATGACGATCAAGTGGGTCCAGAGCGACCCGCTCGTGATGAACGGGGAGCCGTTCTGCTACGGCAGCCGTCTCACCGTCCACCAGGTGCTGGAACTCCGCCGGAACGGGCACACCGTCACGGACCTGCTCAAGGATCACCCTGAGCTGCGCCTAATCGGCATCGCCACGGCGTACGCCTATGCCGCAGAGCACCGAGATCGGTATGGCGACTTCTTCGAGGCGGACGGGTCCCTGGTCGGGCCCGGCTTCACGGACGCCGAGGCCGCCGCGCTGCCCCCGAGCCTCCGCATCGCGGGCGTCGTCGTGAAGGTTGCCACCCCGGCCTGACCGCCCTCGCGGCTCGCCATCGCAGACGCGTCCTCAGGCGCCCACCACCCCGAACCGCGCCTCGATCGTCTCCACGACCTTCACCAGCTTCTCGCGCGCCTCGGCAGCCACAGCGGTCATCTCGGCCGACTCGATCAGGCCCAGCGCCGCCCGCGGGTCCATCGCCTCGACGACGGTCTGGTCGCCGTCGGTCCGCACCACCACGTTGCACGGGAGGAGCGCCCCGACGGACGGATCGGCCGTGAGGGCGCGGTGGGCGAGCGGCGGGTTGCAGGCTCCCAGGATCACGTACGGGTCCTGCTCCAGGCCCAGCTTGGCGCGCATCGTTGCAGCGACGTCGATCTGCGTGAGGACGCCGAAGCCCTCGTCCTTGAGGGCGCGCTCCACGTGTTCCCGGACATCGGTGAAGGGCGCGGCGACGCGCGTGCCAAAGGTGTAGCGACTGATGAGCATGCGAGCCTCCATGGGGTGGGCCGTCATGGTGCCACTACTTGCGTAATTGCGCAACTTCGATAACCATAGGGCAGCGGCTTCAGCCTTCCCGCGGCTTCAGCCTTCCCGCGCCGTCCGCGGGCCATTCCCCAGCGCGATGGTAGGATTTCGCGACCATGAACGAGATCACGCCCGCCATCCCCGGCACCACCGACTCCGCCACCGGCGCCGCCGAGGCATCCAGCGACGCCTCCACCGACGGCGCCGACGCCTCTGCCTTCGCTGCCCAGCGCCGCGCCACGGAGCTGGCCATCCTGGACGCGCTGCGGGCCGTGGTTGATCCCGAGATCGGGATGAACGTGGTCGAGCTGGCGCTGATCCGGCAGGTCATCCTCGGCCCCGATTCCACCGAGGTCAAGATGATCCTGACCACGCCGTTCTGCCCCTACGCCGGCGCAATGATCCAGCAGGTCAAGGAGCAGGCCGAGACCGTGGTCGATCACGACGTGAAGGTCACGCTCCTCGCCGAGCGGTGGGACCCGCGCGATGCAGGCCTGATGTGGTGAGCGGGTTCCGGGTGCCGGCGCCCGTTCGATGAGCCGTCTTCCGTTCCAGAGTGCCGTAGCCACCGGTCGTGGCGACGACGGCACCACCGGCCTCCTGTTCGGCGGGGACCGCGTTCGCAAGGACGACCTGCGCACCGAGGCGTTCGGCACCGTGGATGAGGCCGTTGCTGCGCTGGGCCTCGCGCGCGCCGAGCTTCGCGAGGTGGATCCGGCGAGCGCCTCCTCGCCCGCGTTCGCCGGCCTCGCAGACCTGGTGCTGCGGATCCAGCGGGAACTGTTCGTGGTCGGTGCGGAGCTGGCCACGGCCCCCGAGGCGAAGAACCGCCAGCGGGACGGCGAGACACGCGTGTCGCAGGCGATGGTGGACGACATCGACACCACCCTTCGCGCGATGGAGGCGGCAATCGAGCTGCCGCGCGTGTTCGTGGTGCCGGGCGAGACCCGCGTGAGCGCCGCCCTCGAGCTGGCCCGCACGCTCCTCCGGCGTGCCGAGCGTCGCAGTGTGACCCTCGCAGCCCAGGACGAAACGCTGGCCGCGGGCCGGCTTCTCCCGTATCTCAACCGCCTGGCCGACCTGCTCTGGATCCTCGCACGAGTTGCGGAGCAGGGCGAGGCCAGGGAGGCGACCGTCGCGCGTCCCGAACGCGGCGCGGCCGCCGGTTCCTTACCGGATTCGACTGAAAGGAGCGCACCGTGAACAGCCCGTCCCTCCCCGGTTCCCTGTCCCCGAGCCAGCTGGGCGTCCGCCCGGCGCCTGCCCTCGTCCAGCAACTGCTGATCGGCGCGTTCGGGTGGATGTTCGCCGGCCTCCTTCTGACCGCTGCCGTGGCGTACCTCGTCACGACCAACTCGAGCCTCATGGAGACGGTCGGGTCGTACTGGTTCCTGCTCCTGATCGGCCAGTTCATCCTGGCCATGGCGATCCAGGGGGCCATCAACAGGATCTCCCCGACGGCAAGCCTCGCCCTGTTCTTCGTATATGCAGCCTCGATGGGCCTCACGATCGGCGTCATCGTCAGCTTCTACACGACCGCCTCGGTCGTGTCGGCGTTCGTCTCCGCCGCCGGGATGTTCGGCGCCGCGGCCCTGTACGGCGCCGTGACGAAGCGGAACCTCTCGTCGATGCGAGGGCTCCTGTTCATCGGGCTGATCGGGATCATCATCGCCTCGGTCGTGAACATCTTCCTGGCCTCGTCGGCGATCGGCTGGGTGATCTCGCTCATTGGCGTGGCGCTGTTCACCGCACTCACCGCGTACGACGTCCAGAAGATCACCCGCGGTGACTACGCGGCGTTCGCGGGTTCCCAGGAGCGTGCCTCGATCATCGCGGCGCTGCACCTGTACCTGGACTTCATCAACATCTTCCTGTTCCTGCTCCGCCTCCTGGGCAACCGCGGCTGACGCCCGTCGCCGGCCCTCGCGACGGGCTCAGCTCACCGGCAGTGCCAGCCGCTCGGCGTTGGTCGCGATGAAGAGCGCGTGCAGGTCATCCGGCGGTAGTGGCCGGGCGAAGTAGTAACCCTGGCCGCGATCGCACGCCAGCTCCCGCAGGGAGGCCAGCTGCTCCACCGTCTCGATACCCTCCGCCACGACATCCACGCCCATGCCGTGCGCAAGCGAGATCACCGCCTGGATGATGGGCAGGTCGGGCTGATCGGTGCCGAGCCCGCTCACGAACGAGCGGTCGATCTTGATCGTGTCCAGCGGCAGCCGGCGCAGGTATGACAGAGATGAGTACCCGGTCCCGAAGTCGTCCAGCACCAACTTCACTCCCAGCGCGCGCAGGCCCTGCAGCCGCTCCACCGACGCCTCGGATTGGTCCATGACCACGCTCTCGGTGATCTCGAGCTCCAGCGAACTCGGCGCGACGCCCGTGTGGTCCAGAATCGACGCGATTGTGCCCGCCAGGTCTGTATGCGCAAACTGGCGGGCGGACAGGTTGACGCTGACCACCAGCGAGGCGGCGGCCGGGATCGTCCGCTGCCACTCCCTCACCTGGCGACAGGCTGTCTCCAGGACCCACCGACCGATCGGCAGGATCAGCCCCGTCTCCTCGGCCAGGGGGATGAACGAGAGCGGAGGCACGAGTCCGCGGGCCGGGTGCTGCCAGCGGAGGAGCGCCTCCACCCCCACGACGGAGCCCGTTGCGAGGTCCACCAGTGGCTGGTAGTGGAGCCGCAGCTCGGAGCGCTCGAGCGCGCGGCGGAGGTCGTGCTCCAGCGTTGCCCTCTCCAGGGTCTGGTCCCGCATCTCGGGATCGAACAGCACGATGCTGCGGAGGGGGTCCGCCTTGGCGCGGTGAAGGGCGATCTCCGCGCCCTTGAGCAGGTCGGCAGGGTACGTGGTGATCGAGTCGCCGACCGCCAGCCCCTGGCTGGCCCCGACGGTGACCTCCTCGCCATCCAGGTCGAACGGCTGTGCGATGGACGCCTCGAGTCGCGTCGCCACCAGCTCTGCCTCGCCGATGCTGCGCACCGAACCGAGCAGGATGCCGAACTCGTCGCTGCCGAGACGGGCGACGGTGTCGGTGGAGCGGGCCGCCGCCAGGAGGCGGTTGCCGACCTGGACCAGGAGCTGATCGCCGGCGGCGTGACCCAGGCTCTCGTTCACCACCTTGAACCGGTCGAGATCCAGCAGGATCAGCGCGATCCGTGCGTTGGACGAGCGACGCCTGACCGTTTGGCGAGCCCTCTCGAGCTGCTCCGCCAGGCGGTTGAGCAGCAGCGTCCGGTTGGGCAGCCCCGTGAGCATGTCGTGGAGCGCGGCATGTGCGCCGCGGCGGACCTCCATCTGTGCCCGCTCGAACAGGCGCCCGTTGTCCAGGGCGATGGATGCCAGCTGGGCGAACCGGACGAGCGCCTCCACCTCACGATCCGAGAACGCCCGGCCAACCTCGCCCGACGCCAGACCGATGAGGCCGAGCGTCTCGTCGCCGGACGTGAGCGGTGCGGCGCAGACCGCCCCGAACTTGCCTCTGGGGAGATCGTGCGCCCGGTGCGGGTACTGGTCGTAGTCGTTCACCGTCACGGGAGATCCGCTGCCGACCACTGACCAACCCACGCCGGCCCCCTTCGGCAGGTGGTAGCCCTCGTACGCCTCGAACAACCCGATACCCACCCGGGCGACGAGATCCACGTCTCCCTCGGAGTCGTCCTCGAGCAGGTACAGGAACCCGTGCCTCACACCCACCAGCGCCGCCGCCCGCTCCACGATCTCGCGCAGCAGCTCGTGAGGCTCGAGGTGCTCGAGCAATTTGATGGTCGTCCGGTCAACCGCGGCCAGGTACAGGTCCCGGGTGGGATCGTCGGCCGTGCCGCGCGTGCGGGTGGCGGGCTTGGCGAGGTAGAGCGCCCGGTCGGCCGCCGCGACCAGATCGTCCTTCGTGGCGCCGTGCTCCGGGTAGGTGGCGACGCCCACGCTCACGGTGACCGGCGGTCCCACGGTGTCCGTCAGGCTGGCGACTGCTCCTCGGACCCGGTCGGCGATCTCACGGGCGCCGGCCTCATCCACCCTCGGGGCGAGGATCGCGAACTCATCGCCGCCATAGCGGAACACGTGGTCCCCGTCGCGAACGGTCTCGGTCATGGCCTGCGCGATCTGCTCCAGCAGCGCATCGCCGGCCGGGTGCCCGCGTGAATCGTTGTAGTCCTTGAAGGCATCGAGGTCCAGCATCAGGAGCGAGAATGCCTCCGCCCGGCTGATGCGCCCGCCCAGCTCTCGCTGGAACGCCCCGTGGTTGCGGAGGCCCGTCAACGCGTCGTGGTCCGCCCGCGTGACCACTGCGCCGTGCGCCTCAGCGTTGCGCAGCGCGATGGACGCCTGAGCGGCGAACAGCTGGACGAGCTCGAATTCGTGCCGCGAGAAGTGCGATTCCGCGTCGCCCATCCGGGCCATGTTGAGGGTACCGATGACCTCACCCGCCACGAGCAGCGGGCAGACGATCATCGACTCCGGCTCGTACGGCGTGCCGGGGATCTGGATGGCGCGTGGATCGAGGAGGGCGTCGTTGGCCAGGACCGCCTCTCCGTTGCGGATGGCCCAGCCCGTGATGCCGACGTCGAGGGGTCCCTCGTGGGACATGATCAGCTCCGCGAACCGGTCCCGGGCGACGACGGCGCGGCGCACCGAGGCGGTGCGGTCCACCCGGTAGATCGTCAGCGAGTCATACGAGACGACCGCCTTGAGCGAGTCCGCGATCATCTCCAGCACGCCGCGCGGGTCCAGCGTGGACAGCAGGTGCTCGTTGACCTCCAGGAGCCGGCGCTGGCTCTCGAGGCGATGGGCCAGCTCCTGGCGCTGGCGGTGGACCTGGTCGAACGCTTCGGCGTTCACCATGGCCTGGGCGGCGAACCCGGCGAAGATCTCCAGCATCCGCTCGTCGTCGTCGTCGAACTGGTCGAAACCAGCCTTGGACACGACGATCACGCCCAGCACGCGGGATTCCCAGGCCATCGGGACGAGGAGCACTGATTCCTCGCTGCGTCGGTCGCCCACGTGACGTGCCCGCGGGTCGGAGTTCGCGTCGCCCAGGCGGATGGTCTGGTTCTCGAAGGCGACCCATCCCGTCAGGCCCTCGCCGATCCGCAGCCGCAACTGCTCGCTGGACGGACGGCCAATGCCCATGAACTCGCCCTTGAACGCGATGGGCTCGCATGTCTGGGAGACGTGGTCCACGCGGTAGACGCGGATCGTGTCGTGGCTGATCAGGCGATCCACCTCCGCGACGATCGCCTCGCCGATGCCCTCGACCTCCTGGATGCGATTCAGGCGCCACGAGAGCTCCTGGATTGCCCGCAGCCGGTCCGCGCCCTCTCGGACGGAGCTGAACAGGCGGGCGTTCGTCACGGCGGTCGCCGTGCTGTCGGCGAACGAGGTGCACAGCTCCAGCTCGTCCGGCGACCAGTCGTAGGCAGCCCGGTGGTAGAGGGCAAGCAGGCCCACCGGCTCGTCCCTGAAGACCAGGGGTACGTAGTTGATGGTGCGGAATCCCAGGCTCGTGCAGGTCCCCCCGAATCGCGGTGCCCGCTCCGGCCGCACGACGACCAGCGGCCGACGCTCGGCGATCGCCCTCAGGATGGCGCCGTCGTCGTCCCGGGCAAGCCCGGCGAAGGCATCGAGGGGGTCGCCGTCCAGGCCCCGGTGGGCAGCGAGGCGCAGCGGACTGCGGCCCGGGGCCAGTAGCCAGAGCGCCGCGACGTTCGCCCCGAAGAGGGCTTGGGACGAATCGAGGACGTGCTCGAAGACCTCGGTCAGCTCGAGGTTGGCGCTGACACTCGCCACGACGCGGCGCAGTGCAACGGCCCGGGCCTCATTGGCCCGGGCTCTGGTCGTGCGGGATCGAGCCGGCGCATCGCGCCGGCTCCGGACCGGTGAACTGTCCTCGAGAGCAAGGGCCATGCGGTGGGTCTCAACCCCCGTACACCGATCGGCTCCCTGGTGCGCGGAGCCGCGGCGAGGTGTCCCTGCAACGTATCGGCCGCCGGCCCGTCACACGATAGGCCGGAGGTACCCCGTCCGGGCATGACCTCGCCACCTGCGCGGCGGCCATCCGGCCCTGCCCGCCAACGCCCCGGCCCCTGAGCATGGCGTCAGGCGGGCGGTTCCGACCCGCCGCCAGGGAGGCCGATGCAATGAAGGTGCTCGTGACCGCCGCCTCGCGGCACGGCGCTACCACGGAGGTGGCTGCGTCCATCGGTGCCGTCCTGGAGGCGGCCGGCCTCGAGGTGCACGTCCTGCGGCCCGCCGATGTCTCGGCGATGGACGGCTTCGGCGCCGCCGTCATCGGCAGCGCGGTCTACGTGGGCCGTTGGCTGGAGCCCGCACGGGACCTGGTGGAGCGGGAGAAGACCGCCCTGTCCCGGATCCCCGTCTGGCTGTTCTCCAGCGGGCCGATCGGGGACCCGCCCAAGCCTGCGGATGAGCCAGTCGACGCCGAGCCCCTGGCGGAGCTGGTGGCGGCCCGCGGGCATCGGACCTTCGCCGGGCAGGTGGATCGCAAGCGTCTCGGCTTCGGGGAGAAGGCGATCATGGCCGCGGTTCGGGCGCCGGAGGGGGACTTCCGGTCGTGGCCCGAGATCCAGGCCTGGGCGCGGGAGATTGCGGCGGCGCTCCTGGGGGTCGGGGCCGCGGCCTGAGGCAGACGCGGACGCGGCGCCTGGCGCTCCAGAGATGCGCGGTGGAGCGCGCACCGCCGACCCGTCGCCGCTCAACCTGCGGCCGGGTGGCCCGCCGAGACGGGCCCAACGGCCGTTCGGCGGACGGCGGGTGGTGCGCAAGATGGACCCGCGTCCAACCCGTCGCCGCGCCTAGACGGCGACCGATCGAGGGTCCAGCAACCATGAGCTTCGACGCGACGGTTGGATACCAGGCCGACCCGTTCCTCCCGCTGCCGCAGCTGACGGCGGGTGCCGCGCGGACGGAGGCGGAGCGCTGCCTCTACTGCTACGACGCCGCGTGCACGCGCGCCTGCCCGACCGGGATCGACGTCGCCTCGTTCATCCGCAAGATCGCGACCGACAACATCGAGGGCAGCGCGCGTACGATTCTCGCGGCCAACCCGCTTGGCGGGACCTGCGGCGCGGCCTGCCCCGTCGAGCGCCTGTGCGAGGGCGCCTGCGTCCGCACGGCCCTCGACCGGCCGATCGAGATCGGTCGCCTGCAGCGCTACGCGGTCGAGACATTCGCGGCCGCCGGGGGCACCTTCTTCGCCCCTGGCCCGGAGACCGGTGTCAGTGCGGCGATCATCGGAGCCGGACCTGCGGGTCTCGCCTGCGCCGCCGAGCTGCGCCGGGCCGGGATCGGGGTCACGGTGTACGACGCGAACGAGCGGGCCGGCGGCCTGGGTGACCACGGGATCGTGCCCTGGCGCCTGCCGCGCGAGACGGTGGCGACCGAGGTCGCGCACGTGGAGCTGGCCGGGGCGCGGTTCGTGCTGGGCTCGGTTGTCGGGCGGGACGTGGAGGCCGAGGCGCTGCTCGCGGGCAATGACGCGGTCGTGGTCGCGGTCGGCCTCGCTCACGGCAAGCGGCTGGGCGTTCCAGGCGAGGACCTCGAGGGCGTCATGGACGCGCTCGATCTCATCGGGCAGGCGATCGATGGACAGATCGAGGGCGCGCTGGTCGGTAGCCGGGTCGGCGTGATCGGCGGCGGCAGCACGGCGTTCGACGCAGCGGCCGCGGCCGTCCGCCTCGGCGCCTCGGAGGTCACCCTCTTCTATCGCCGAGGCGCCGTCGAATGCCCCGCCTACCCGCACGCGATCGACCTCGCGCGCTCGCTGGGCGTCGTCATCCGCTGGCTCACGGCTCCGGTGGAGATCCACGGCAGCGGCGGCCACGTCCGGGGTGTTGCCTTCGAGGCGATGACGCTCGGCGAGCCAGACGCCTCCGGCCGTCGTCGCCCGCAACCGGTCGAGGACTCCCGATTCGAGATCGCGCTAGACACCGTCGTGCGGGCGGTGGGGCAGGAGGGCCCGACGGGCGTCGCCTCGGTGCTCGGAGCGCTCGGCGTTCCCGTCAGGGATGGCGTTGCGGTCGCGGACCCCGCCACGGGGCGGACCACGAACCCGAAGGTATGGGCCATCGGCGACATCACCAGTGGTGGTGCGGAGGTCGTCAACGCGGTGCAGACCGGCAAGCTGGCCGCGGCGTCGATCGTGGATGCGCTCGGCATCGAAGGCCCGCACATCGTCCCCGTGCGAACCACCGATGCCACCGTCCCGGGCGTGGATCTGTCCACGGACATGGCCGGCATCCGGAGCCCGAACCCGTTCTGGCTGGCCAGCTGCCCGATCACCAACAATGCCGAGATGGTGATGCGTTCGTTTGACGCTGGATGGGGCGGCGCGGTCTGGAAGACGATCGGCGAGCCGATCCGGAACGTCACCGCACGACTCGGCACGTTCGAGCACGGCGGCCGCCGCCTCGTGGGCATCAACAACATCGAGCTGATCAGCGACCGTCCGACGGACGTCAACATCGCCGAGATTCGCGAGGTGAAGAAGCGCTACCCCAACAACGCGGTCGTGATCAGCCTGATGGTCGAGGCGAAACGCGAGGCGTGGCACGAGATCCTGGCCAAGTGCAACGACACCGGCGCGGACGGCTACGAGCTCAACTTCGGCTGTCCGCACGGGATGAGCGAGCGCGGCATGGGTGCCGCCGTGGGGCAGGTTCCCGAGTACGTCCAGATGATCACGGAGTGGGTGATGGAGAAGGCCGAGATGCCGGTCCTCGTCAAGCTCACGCCCAACGTCACCGACATCCGGTTCCCGGCCAGGGCGGCCAGGGCGGCCAACGCCGATGGTGTCGCGCTGATCAACACGATCAGCAGCCTGATCGGCGTCAACCTCGACACGTGGGCGCTCCTGCCCGACGTCCGGGGCAAGGGTTCACACGGCGGTTACGCCGGTCCGGCGGTCAAGCCCATCGCGCTCAACATGGTGTCGCAGGTTGCCTCCGACCCGGACGTCAGGCTCCCGGTTTCCGGCATCGGCGGCATCGAGACCTGGCGCGACGCCGTGGACTTCCTGCTCCTCGGCGCCACCACCGTCCAGGTCGGTACCAGCGTCATGCACTACGGGTTCCGGCTGATCGACGACCTGGTTGACGGCCTGTCGACGTACCTCGCGGCAAAGGGTCTCCACAGCCCCGCGGATCTGGTAGGCAAGGCGCTGCCGACGATCACCGACTGGGGGCACCTGGACCAGGAGTTCCGGCTGCTCGCCCAGATCGACGAGTCGAAGTGCATCCGCTGCAACCTCTGCTATGCGGCATGCAATGACGGCGCCCACCAGGCGATCCGCTTCGAGGGCACGAACGGGACGAAGCACCTGGTGGTGGTGGACGACTACTGCGTGGGCTGCCGGCTGTGCCAGTACGTGTGCCCGGTGGAGGACTGCATCACGTTCGAGGAGCTGGAGGGGGCGGCCTCAATCCACTGACTCGTTCGCGGACCCGGGCGCAGGACCCCCGCCGCGGGGGCCGGGCCCGCCGGAGCCGGGAGCGTCAGGTCGCCTCGACCGGGCGCTCCACCATCCGGGGCTCGACGGGGATCTCGTACGATCCCTCGAGCGGCTGGTCCATCACCGGCACGCCGCCCATCGACGGCATCGACATCCCGTGCGTGGCGAACGTGCCCGGCACGGTGGCGACGAGGTGCATCCGGAGGTAGCGCCAGCCCATGTGATCGAACGGACCGGCGACCTGCGGCGGAACAAGCCCGGCTTCCGCGACGGTGATCAGCTCCGGCCCGTCCAGCTCGTGGAGCAGCTCGTGGAACTGCAGCCGCGCCCGCCCACTCTCCAGGACGTTGCGCGCCCACTGCGAACCGACGCCCAGCGGCGCCGGGATCAGCACCTCCTCGTCCCGGATCGTCGGGTGCACCGGGGTGAAGAAGGTCGTGCCGGACTTGCGGCCGACGTGCTCCAGGCAGGCGATCTCGGCCGTCGCGCTGCCCGGGATGTTGTGCTCCATCAACCACGGGTTCACGGTGTCGTTCATCCGCTGCCGGAGCCACGGGAACTGGTCCGGGGCGGGCTTCTGGAGCTCCTTCCAGATCCGGTTGGCCGTGATCCCGATCGCGCCACCTGCCACCAGCAGGACGAGAGCCTTGCGTGCCATCGTGTGACCTCCTTGTCGCGCGCAAATGGTGGACGGGCTTGCCGTCGGGGCCAAGTGCCGAAGGACCGGGCGCCCGGTCACCGCAGCCCGGCGCCCCTACCGCTGCGCCTTCCGGCTTCACCCGCGGTGCCTGGCCCACCTCCCCGTTGACGCGTTTCGCGGAGAAGGTCTAGACTCAATCCCGAGGAAAACGGTCGGAATTCCCCGGCGCGGCGGCCTCCTCGCCGCGGGCGTCCCCCTGGGGAACTCCGACCGCCCTCCACACCGACTCATCTGAGGACCGAGCCCTGACCAACCGCGCGAGCTTCCACGGATCCGGCGCCGTCTCCTTCAGCTCGAAGGGCGAATACGGCGTGCGCCTGATGGTCCAGCTCGGGCGGCGGTTCGGCTCCGGGCCCGCCAGCCTGGCCGAGATCGCGACCGACGAGGACCTGCCGCGCGCCTACCTGGAGCAGTTGGTGACCAGCCTCCGGGACGCCGGGCTCGTCGTGTCCACCCGCGGTGCCCGGGGCGGCTACGAGCTGGCCTCGGAGCCCGCCACCATCCGCATGAGCGAGATCCTCCGCGCCCTCGAGGGGCCCATCGCGCCCATGATGTGCGCTTCCGATGAGCCCGAGCACGAGGAGTGCCTCCGCTCGGCGCGCTGCACCGTGAACCTGCTCTGGATCAGGGTGCGGGACGCGATCACCGGGGAGCTCGAATCCATGACCCTCGCGGACTTCGTCCCGGCTCGCCACATCACCCTCGACCCGCGCAGGCCGGCCCCGGCCCCCAAGCCGGCCCCCAGGGCTGCCTCCTCGACGGCCGTGGTCGCCTGACGCGCATGCCCCCGACACCGCCCTATTCCAGCTACCGCCCGATCCCGCCAACCAACCAGGAGCCTCCTCCGTGACCGACGCGAACGACCGCGAGCTCGTCATCCGCGACCTGAGGGTCGCCCCCGCTGCCAAACCGGACCTGGAGATCCTCCAGGGGATCAACCTCACCATCCGGAAGGGCGAGACACACGCGATCATGGGCCCCAACGGCTCCGGCAAGACGACGCTCTCGTATGCGCTGATGGGCCACCCGGCGTACCTGATCAAGGGAGGCGAGGTCCTCTGGAAGGGCCACAACCTCCTGACGATGTCGGCCGACAAGCGCTCCCGGCTGGGCCTGTTCCTCGCCTTCCAGTACCCCACCGCCATCCCGGGCCTCTCCGTGGCGAGCTTCGTCCGAAGCGCGCTCAACGCCAGGCTCCAGGGCCTGGACAAGAGACCCGGACATCGACCCGACCGACATCACCCGCGGCGGCGTCTCGATGCTGGAGTTCCGGCGCAAGATGCGCGAGAAGATGGCCATGCTCAAGATGGAGGACGGCTTCGCCGCCCGCTACGTCAACGATGGCTTCTCGGGCGGCGAGAAGAAGCGCCTCGAGATGCTCCAGATGGCGATGCTGGAGCCGGAGTTCGCGATCCTCGACGAGACGGACTCGGGGCTGGACATCGACGCGCTGCGGATCGTGGCCGAGGGCGTCAACGCGATGCTCAACCCGGACATGGGCGTCCTGCTGATCACGCACTACCAGCGGCTGCTCAACTACATCACGCCGGACTACGTGCACGTCCTCGCCGAGGGCCGGATCGTGACCTCGGGCGGCAAGGACCTGGCGCTGCGCCTGGAGGAGGAGGGCTACGGCCCGATCCTGCGCGAGAACGGACTGGACATCGACCTCCCGGACGAGGCCCTGGCGCTGCCGAAGGAGCCCGAGGCGGCCGGCGCCGCCCGGTAGGGCGACGGGCGCAACGACGATTACGATGACGACGACCGAGGTGCAACCGGACGTGGACGTGACCCCGCTCGATCCGGTCGCGCTCCGGGCGGACTTCCCCATCCTGGACCAGCAGGTCCACGGGCACCCGCTGGTCTACCTCGATTCCGCGGCCACCTCGCAGAAGCCGCTCGTTGTCATCGAGGCGATCGACGCCTACTACCGCCGCGTACAACGCCAACGTCCACCGCGGCATCTACCAGATGTCCGAGCGGGCGACGGCGGCGTACGAGGGCGCGCGGGCAAAGGTCGCGAAGCTGATCGGGGTCTCGGACGCGCGCGAGATCATCTGGACCCGCAACGCCACCGAGGCGATCAACCTGGTCGCGTACTCGTGGGGACGGCGCAACATCGGCCGGGGGGACGTGATCGTCCTCACCGAGATGGAGCACCACGCGAACCTCGTTCCCTGGCAGATCCTCGCCCAGGAGAAGGACGCGGACCTCGAGTTCATCCCGATCACGGACGACGGGGTCCTGCGGCAGGACGTGTACGACGTCCTGCTCCGCCTCAAGCCCAAGCTGGTCGCCTTCACCCACGTGTCGAACACGCTCGGGACGATCAACCCGGTGGCGGACATGACCCGCCGCGCCCATGAGGCGGGCGCGCTCGTGCTCGTGGACGGGGCGCAGGCGGTCCCGCACCTGCCGGTGAACATCGCCGAGATCGGCTGCGACTTCTACGTGTTCAGCGGCCACAAGGCGCTGGCCCCCACCGGTTCCGGGGTCCTGTGGGGCCGTCGCGAGCTGCTGGAGGCGATGCCCCCGTTCATGGGCGGCGGCGACATGATCCGCGAGGTCCACCTCCGCCGCTCGGAGTGGAACGAGATCCCCTGGAAGTTCGAGGCGGGCACGCCGGACATCTCCGCGCAGATCGGCCTGGGCGTCGCCGCGGACTATCTCCTTGGCATCGGCATGGACCGGGTCATGGCGCACGAGCAGGAGCAAGTGGCGTACGCGCTGGACATGCTGCCGCGCGAGGTTCCCGGGATCGAGCTGTACGGGCCGGCTGCGGGGCTCCGCGGCGGCGTGGTGCCGTTCAACCTGCCCGGTGTCCACCCCCACGACGTGGCGCAGGTCCTGGACAGATTCGGCGTCGCCGTCCGCGCAGGCCACCACTGCACGATGCCGCTCCACGAGCGGCTGGACCTCGCCGCGACGGCCCGGGCCTCGTTCCAGGTCTACACGTCGAAGGCCGACATCGACGCCCTCGCCGCCGGGCTGCGCGAGGTACAGAAGCTCTTCGGCACGGACGGCTGATGCGGACCGCCTCCGAGACCGTTGACGTCCTCGTCGCGGGCGGGGGGACGGCCGGGCACGTTGCCGCGATCCAGGCCGCCCGGGCGGGCGTGGCCACGTCGGTCATCGAGGCGGGCCCGATGCTGGGCGGCGCCATGACCGAGGGCGGCGTCTACATGCCGAACCACTTCTTCGGCACCGCGGGGCCGGTGGTCCAGGGCATCCCCTGGGAGCTGTACACGAAGTCGAAGGAGGCCGAGGGCCTGCCGATCCCCGACTGGCGCCGGCGTCGCCCCGTGGAGACTCCGGGCTACTACAGCTACATCAACGTCCCGGTGTATGCCGCCGTGGCCGAGGAGGAGGCCGTCCGGGCGGGCGTCACCCTCCACTTCCACGAGTTCATCGACGAGGTCCGGGCCGACGGCGACTGGTGGGAGGTTGTGTCCCGGGGCCGCGGCATCCGCCGGGTGACGCGCGCACGGGAGATCATCGACTGCACCGGCGACTCCGACGTGGTGCGCATCCTCGGCCTGAAGGTTCTCCGGTCCGAGGTCTCACAGCCCGGAACCCTGGAGTACCGGATCGAGGGCATCGACCTGGAGCAGGTCTGGAAGGAGGAGGTCCAGGCCATCTACGAGGAGGCCATGCGGGAAGGCATCCTCCGTAAGGGCGACTGGGCCTACGCGAACATGGAGCCGTTCGTCTACTACCTGCGACACGGTGGCCACAACGCGACCCACATCTACGACGCGGACACCTCGGATGCCGAGGGCCAGACGCGGGCGAACATCGAGGGCCGCGAGCGCATGCTCCGGATGTTCAGGTTCGTGCGCGAGAGCATCCCCGGCGCCGAGCGAGCCACGCTCAAGATGATGGCGCCGCGTGCGATGGCCCGCGAGACGTACCACACGGTGGGCGAGTACCTGGTCGTCAAGGACGACTTCCTCCAGGCGACGGTCTTCGAGGACCGCGTGGCCAATGCGTTCAACTACGTGGACCTCCACAGCCAGGAAGAGGGCTGCGAGATCACCTTCGTCGAGGATCCGGACAAGATCCCGACCGTCCCGTTCAGGGCACTCATCCCGAAAGGGAGCCGGCGGATCACCGTCGCCGGGCGGAACGTGTCGGCGAACCGGATCGCCTTCGCGGGGATCCGCGCCCAGTGCACCTGCATGGCGATGGGCCAGGCGATGGGCGCGGCCGCGGCGCTGGCCGTGCAGCGCGGCGTGGCCTCACGCGACGTCCCGGCCGCCGACGTGGTGGCGCTGACGGTCGAGCACGGAGCCGTGCCGCTCGGCTGAGGTGGGCCGCCGCCCGACACCGGGGCCGGGTCTCTGCCAGCGGGGCCGATGTCCCGTCCGTCGAGCCTTCAGTCCAGCCGGACGCCCTGCCGCGCGAGCTCCGCGCGCACAGCCCTGATGTCGACCCGGTCGACTCCCTGCTCCTCGCGGATCGAGACGGCCGCCGCCACGCCCGCGCCCTGCCCGCTGACGGTGCAGCACATCATGCTCCGAACCGCTGCATGCGAGATCTTGTCGCCGCCGATGCTTCGGCCGGCCACCAGCAGGTTCCCAACCCCCTTCGGCACCAGCGATCGGTACGGCACGTGGAAGTAGCGACCGGTGGTCGGCAGGATCAGCAGGCCATAGCCGTCGATGAACTCGGGGAAGATGCCGATGGAATCCTCGAACCGTGCCTGGCCCCGCACGTCATCGGCGGTCAGGTTGTAGACGGCGTCGATCTTGCGCGTGTCCCGGATCCCCAGCGTCATGCCGAAGTTGCGCAGCCGCGCGTCCTCGCATCCCGGCATGAACGCGCGGAGCGCCTCGATTGCGTGCATCGCCTGCCTGCGGCCCTCGATCTCGCCGCGGGTCAGGTCGTCGGCGTCGGTGCCGTCGATCTCGCCCATGTGGATGAGGTTCAGGTAGGTCAGGTCCCCATCATCCGAGACGGTCCCGTAGGTGCCGGCCATCGTGATCAGGTTGGGCGGGATGACGCCTGCCTCAACGGCCTTCCTGAACGGCCTGCGCAGGAAGGGCGAGAACAGCTCGTCCTCCTTGCCGTCGGTCTCGATGTCCCACTCGAAGTTGCCGGCCCAGTCGCGGTACCTGGGCGGGTCGGCCTTGATCGTGTCGATGAACCTGCGCTTGTTGACGCCGGTCATCGAGAACGTGACCGACGCGGAGAGCATCTCCTCCCTCGGTGTCCTGCGGACCAGGGCACCGGACCGCGCGGCCACGTCGGCATCGCCGGTTGCGTCCACGACTCGACTCGCCAGGATCGCCTCCCGGCCCGCCTTGCTCTCGGTGATGACCCCGCGCAGGACGCCGTCCTCGACGATGGGCGCCACGAAGGTCCTGTGGAGCATCGGGTGGATACCGTTCTCTTCGACCAGGGTGTCGGCCACCACCTTGAACCGCTCCGCGTCGAGGGCCTGGCTGACCGACTGCGACTCGTCGGAGCTCGCGCCCGCGGCCTTGGCCCGGGCCTCGAGCTCGCTCCCGACGCCGACGCTGTCCACCGTCCGTTCGTGGCGGTACCAGGCGAAGCTCTCGACGCCCACGGCCGTGATGTTGCCGCCGAAGCAGCCGAACCGCTCGAGCAACGTGGTTCGTGCTCCCGCCCGGGCCGCGCCGATGGCGGCGCCCAGGCCGCCCGGGCCGCTGCCCACGACCAGGACTTCCGTCTCGTGGACGACGTCGATCGCGCGGGCGGGCTCGCTGATCTGGCGCGGCAGCGACGGAGGCACGGTGGAACCTCGAGCGTGGGTGGCTGTGGCGACGCCGACGGCAAGGATCGGGTACGTCCGATCCTAGTCGGCGTAGGCGAACACCGGGTTGGGGAGCAGCGTGATGCCGACGCCCGTGCCCGCCGGCAGGCCGGCGAAGTCGGACGCGGCCATCTGGGCAACGATGAGCTCGCCGGTCGGGAGCGTGGCCTGGATGCGGCACATCGAGCCGAGGAAGCTGACCGCCACGATGCGGGCGTCGGCACCGGGCTCGGCCGAGAGCTGCACGTTCTCGGGCCGGACCAGGGCAATCACCCGGCCGGACTTGTCGGATCCCTCCAGCAGCGGCAGGGACGTGCCCAGCAGCGAGACCCGGCCGTCGGCAGCAGTGCCCTTGATCCGGTTGGTGAGACCCACGAACTCCGCCACGAAGCGGGTCCGTGGCCGGTCGTACAGCTCCGTCGGCGACGCGATCTGCTCCAGCCGGCCCGCCGCCATGACGCCGATCCGGTCGCCGAGTGCGAGCGCCTCCTCCTGGTCGTGGGTCACGAACAGGGTGGTCGTGCCGACCATGATCTGGATCCGGCGGATCTCGTCCCGCAGCTGGCGTCGGACCTTGGCGTCGAGCGCGGACAGCGGCTCGTCCAGCAGGAGCACCTCGGGCTCGATCGCCAGGGCGCGGGCGAGGGCGACGCGCTGCTGCTGGCCGCCCGAAATCTGGTGCGGGTAGCGGTCAGCCTGCGTGGAGAGGCCCACGAGCTCGAGCATCTCGCCGGCCTTCCGGCTGCGCTCCGCCTTGTCCACTCCGCGCAGCCGCAGGCCGTAGGCCACGTTCTCACGGGCTGTCATGTTGGGAAACAGGCTGTAGGCCTGGAACACGATGCCCATGCCCCGCTTGTTGGCCGGGACGTGCGTGATGTCCTTGCCGCCGACGAGGATCGTGCCCGCATCGAGGTCGTCGAGGCCGCCGAGCGCGCGCAGCGCCGTGGTCTTGCCGCAGCCGGACGGCCCGAGCAGCGCGACCAGCTCCCCAGGGGCGATGTCGATGTTCAGGCCGTCGAGCGCGTGGACCGGGCCGTAGTAGCGGTGCATGTCCACCAGTTGGACGGCGACGCCGGGACGATCGCGGGCGGTGAGGGTCAAGGCGTCACTCCTCCTCGACGGACTGGGTGCGCCGGCGCGCGGTCCCGAAGTAGTTGATGGCGAACAGGACGAGGAACACGAACACGAGGGACGCAAGGGAGACCGCGACCGCGATCGACCCGTCGCGCTTGCCCAGCGCGTACAGCACCACCTGGAATGTGCGGTAGCTCAGCAGCGACGAGATCGTGTACTCGCCCATGACCAGGGCGACCGACAGGACTGCCGCGGACAGGAGCGAGGTCCGGATGTTCGGGAAGATGATCTGGAACATGACGCGCGGCCAGCCGGCGCCCATGCTCCGGGCCGCGTCGGCCAGGGTGGCCACGTCCACCGAGCGGAGGCCGCCGTCGATGCTGCGGTACGCGTACGGCAGGACGAGCACGAGATAGATCAGGGCCAGCATCAGGGGCGACGAGCTCAGGTTCACGCGGATCTCGCGGTAGATCGGCGCGACGCCCACCACGATCACGACGGCCGGGATGGCGAGCGGCAGCAGGCAGAGAAACTCGATGATGCGGCGCGCACGGGGGACCCGCAGGTACGACCAGGCCATCGTCGTGGCCAGGAGGACCAGCATGCCGAGCACCGTCGCGACCGAGATGGCCAGCGACAGCCCGACGACGCCGATGAGGTCCGAGCTGCTGAAGATCGCCGCCCAGTACTCGAGTGTGCGGGTGCCCTGAGGCCCGCGCGTGGAGAACTCGAGCGCGGCGATGAGCGGCACGAACAGGTAGCCCAGCACCAGGACCGTGATCAGGATCCGGCCAACACGGGCACCGCTGCCTCCTTGCACGCTCCTGCCCTTGCGCGCGGGCACGCTCGCCGCGCTCACTGGGTCCACCGCGCGGTCCGCCGCGACAGGATGGTGTAGGCGAGCATCACGACGGACACGATGATCACCATGCCCAGCGCAAGCGCCTTGCCGACGTTCTCCTGGCCGAGGATGACCTCGGATGTCATGGCGTTGCGGATCTGCAGGGTCACCAGCGGACTGCCCTGACTCACGAGGGCCGCGGCCGTCGCGTACGCCGAGAAGGCGTTGGTGAACAGCAGGAGCGTCGCGCCGAGGAAGGTCGGGAAGAGGATCGGGCCGCCGATGTGGCGCCAGTAGGCCCACGGCCCGCCGCCCAGGCTGATGGACGCCTCACGCCACTCCTTGCGCAGGCCGTCCACGGCGGGCAGGAAGACGATGAGCATCAGCGGGATCTGGAACAGCGTGTAGACGAGGGTGAGGCCCAGCATGCCGTAGACCCAGGTCGTTGCGCCCGTGTCGAGGCCCACAGCCTTGAGCAGGACGGTGACCATGCCGTCGAACCCGAAGGCCGCCAGGAATGCGAACGCGAGCATCACGCCGCCGAACTGGGCGAGCACGCCCGAGGCCGCCACCGTGAACTGGCGCAACCACCCGTTGGGGCTGCTTCCCGCGACCGCCCAGGCGAGCAGAGCGCCGAACACGGCGCCCAGCAGGGCGGTGCCGATCGAGAGCTGGATCGAGGCGAGGAAGGAGCTGCCGTAGGCGGGCCCCGTCAAGACGACCTCGATGTTGTCGAAGGTCAGGCCGCCCGCCGCGTCCTGGAAGGCGCCGAAGGCCACGATGGCCGTTGGCAGGATCAGGAAGATGCCGATGAACAGGAAGAACGGCACCAGGCCCACCCAGGGGCCGGGGCGCCGCGGTCGTCGGGCACCGGTCGGGCGCGGGGCCGGACCGGTGCCGGAGACACGGGCCGGCACGCCGCTCATCGCGGGCGTGCCGGCGGGTTCGGTCATGGGGTGGGCCCCGTGGCCTGGTTCGTTGCGAACCCTTCTCGTTACTGGATCGTGACGAAGGTCCAGTTGGCCTTCAGGTAGTCCTGGGCCTTGGTGGTCTGCTCCTGGGTCAGGACGACCGGCGCCTGCATGGTGGACGGGATGGCCTTCATGGCCTCCGTGTCAGCGGTGCCGTTCTTGACCATGGCGTCGATCGTCGCCGGCATCGCGAAGCCCTTGAGCCAGCCGTTCGAGCCCTCGGGGGAGTAGAGGTACTCCTGCCAGAGGCGTGCGGCCGCCGGGTGCGGGGCGTCCTTGTTGATGGCCTGGATGTAGAACGCGGCGACCGGCGGCGCGTCCTCGGGGATGGTGACCACGAAGTCCATCGTGTCCTTCAGGGCGACCGTCTGCGCGGCGTTGTTGTACAGCCAGTCGATGACGCACGGTGTCTGGCCGGACTTGATCGTGGCCGGGTTCGGGTCGACCGGCAGGAGGTTGCCGGCTTCGTAGAGTTGCTTGAAGAAGGCCACGCCGGGGCCGATGTCGTCAGCGGAGCCGCCGTTGGCCAGCGAGGCCATCATGACGCCGTTGAAGCCCGCGGACGCCTGGGTGGGATCGCCATTGAGGGCGATCATGCCCTTGTACTTCGGGTCCAGCATCGCGGCGACCGTGGTGGGCGTCTCGACCTTGCTGGTGTCGCAGCCGATCGACATGTAGCCCGCGTAGTCGTTGACCCAGGTGCCGTTGGGATCCTTGAGGTTGTCCGGGATGTCGGCCCAGTTCGCGACCTTGTACGGGGCGAACATGTCGAGGTTGGCGAGGGCAACGGCGGTGCCCAGGTCGAAGACGTCCGGCGCGGCGTCGGTGCCCTTGTTGTTCTTGGCTGCCGTGATCTCGTCGGCCGAGCTGCCGTCGGGCTGGTCGGAGACGACATTCAGGCCGTACTTGGCCTTGAAGCCGTCGATGATCTGGCCGTAGTTCGCCCAGTCCGGAGGCAGGGCGATGACGTTGAGCGTGCCCTCGGCCTTGGCGGCCTCGACGAGCTTGTCGATACCGCCCAGCGCGGCCGCATCTGTCGCCGTCTTGGCGTCGCTCGAGCTTCCTCCGCCGCCGCAGGCGGCCAGCGCGATGGCGGTGACCGCCAACGCCACGAGGATTTGGGGTTTCATCGTGTTCAAGATCTGTCTCCTCCAGAAGATGTCGGGGCGCCCTCAAGGGGCGAACCGGTTTATGGCATGAGTCTACGCGCCCGCGGGGGTTAACAGCGAACCGCCTTCACGCTGCGGCTGGGTGGCTCTGTTCTCGCGAAGCTGGTCGATCGCTCAATCCCCAGCCACGCGGTCGGCAATTCGGACGACGCGTTACACTCGGCAGCGCCCATGGACGACCTGTACCGCGACTACATCCTTGAGCACTACCGGAGGCCCCACAACTTCGGGGTCCTCGATGAGCCGTCCGCCTCGTACGAGGGCGCCAACCCCCTGTGCGGTGACCGGATCACGATGCAGCTCACCGTGAAGGACGGCATCGTGACCGAGGTCGGGTTCACCGGCCGCGGCTGCGCGATCAGCCAGGCGTCCGCCTCCCTGCTGACGGACGAGGTCAAGGGCAGGCCCGTTGATGCCGTCGCCGCCTTTGGGGCCGCGGACCTGCTGGAGCTGCTGGGCATCGAGATCAGCCCTGCCCGCCTCAAGTGCGCAATGCTGAGCTTCGAGTCCCTGCAGCACCTCCTGGACGAGACGGGCATCAAGCCGCTCACGAAGGACCCGGGCTGACAGCCGGAGCACCAGGGACCCCCATGCCCAGGACCTACGCAGAGCTTCTCCGGGAGGCCCGCACCGAGATTCGCGAGGTCACGCCCGCGGAGGTTGACGCGCTCCGCCGCGAGGGTGGCGTCGCGCTGATCGACGTCCGTGAGGCCGCCGAGTGGGACCAGGGCCACCTGCCCGGGGCCGTCCTGGTGGCGAAGAGCCATCTCGAGCAGGATATCGAGGCGGCTGTGCCGTCCCGGGAGACGCCGGTCGTCCTCTACTGTGCCAGCGGGATCCGCTCCCTGTTCGCCGGCCAGGCGCTGGCCGCCATGGGCTACACGGATGTCGTCTCGATGAGCGGTGGCTTCCAGGAATGGAAGGGGCTTGGTCTCGAGTGGACGCAGCCGGTCCGCCTCACGGACCAGCAGCAGCTCCGGTACAGCCGCCACCTGCTCATCCCCGAGGTGGGGTCCGCCGGGCAGGCGAAGCTGCTGGGCTCGAGAGTCCTGCTGATCGGCGCCGGTGGCCTCGGGTCGCCTGCGGCGCTCTACCTCGCCGCGGCGGGCGTGGGGACGCTCGGCCTCGTGGATTTCGACGTCGTCGACCTGTCCAACCTGCAGCGCCAGGTGATCCACGCCAGCGACCGGATCGGCGAGAAGAAGATCGAATCCGCGCGGAAGACCATCAATGCGCTCAACCCGGATGTGACCGTGCTCGGCCTCGACGAGATGCTCGTCGCAGGCAACGTGGATCGGATCATCGCCGGCTACGACGCCATCCTGGACGGCACCGACACCTTCGAGACGCGGTACCTGCTCAACGATGCGGCGGTCGCGGCCGGGATCCCGGTGGTGCACGCGTCCGTGTTCCGGTTCGAGGGCCAGCTGACCACGTTCGTCCCGTACGAGGGACCGTGCTACCGCTGCCTCTACCCGACGCCGCCGCCACCCGAGCTGGCGCCCGGGTGCTCCGTGGCCGGGGTGCTTGGCGTGGTGCCGGGGATCATGGGGATCCTCCAGGCGAACGAGATCCTCAAGCTGTTGCTGGAGATCGGCACGACGCTCGCCGGCCGGCTGATCCTGTTCGACGCCCTCGAGACCGAGTTCACGGAGCTGACGCTGGGCCGAGATCCGGCCTGCCCCGTCTGCTCGGACGCGGCCCGGGTTGCACGCGAGGCGGGTGCGCCGCTCGCCGTGCCCGATCCCGGGAGCGGGGTGTTCACGCTCGGCGGGGCGCGGGCGACCCCAGGTTGAGTCACCTCGGACCGGCCGAAGTCGTTCTGCCGGCCGCGATCGCCCAGTCGATCCGGTCCCAGGCGCGGGCCGAGAGCCCCAACGAGGCCTGTGGGCTCATCGTCGGGTCCGCCCCGGCAGCCTCGGGCGGTCGCGCCCTGCGGTACGAGGCGTGCCGCAACTCGGCCGCCTCGCCGGTCCTGTACGAGATCGACCCGCATGACCTCCTCCGCGTGGCCGTCGCCGTCGACGAGGCGAACGAGGTCTTCTGGGGGATCGTCCACTCGCACGTCGGTTCGCCGGCGGTCCCGTCGCCCACGGACATCGGGCTGGCGTTCTACCCGGATGCGCTGTACGTCCTCGTGTCGCTCGCGGCCGACCAGGCGGATCCCGTCACGGGCGCCTCATCACTGCGCGCCTGGCGGATCCTCGACGGCGTCGTCCACGAGGTCGCCCTGGAGGTCACCTGATGGACACCGATCGGGGGCGCCTCGCCTGGCTGGCCGCCGGTTCGCTCGCGCTGGTCGGCGGGACGATGCTCGGGTGGAGCGGCGAGCTCCTGGATGCCATCGCGAACCCGCCGGCCATCGTGCGCGCGGCTCTCGTGGGCGTCAGCGTGGTGGCGGCGATGTGGTGCCTGGTGCAGGCGGTGCGGCGGCTGGACGCCGGCCGGCACATCCCCGCCGGGGCGATGAGCGGACGCGATCTCGCGATACTGGTCCGCGGCGTGCGCTTCGTGTTCCTGGCCGTGGCCGCCCTGTCCGCGGCAGCCGGGTGGCTCATCGGGCACCCGTTGCCGATCGTCGTGGCGCTCGTCATCGCCGGCGTGGACGTCCTCGAGACCACGTTCCTGCTGATCGTCGTGGCGCTCCGCACCGACGGCTGAGCGGACCAACCGAACGGCACCCGCGCGTGAGCGGCACGCGCGCCGGCCGATGACACGGGCGTGGCGGGACCGTGACAGGGGTGATCGAGGTCCGCACCCTTTCTCCCGACCGGCTGTCGCCGGCTCGCGGACCGCCGCGGCATCGGCTCATCGGCTGGACCCAGGGTCGTGAGGGTCGATGTCACCCCGCCCGAGGCGGGGGCTCAGGACTGCAGCCGATCGAACAATCCCGGAAGCCGGCAGACCTCGCGCTAGACTGAGTGGCCGAGGTGGCATGGAGATGACGGGACCGTGAACCTGTGACCGGGGATCTGCTGGTACCCGTACTGATCACGTTCCTCGTCGTGAGCGTGATCCTGCTCATCCGCGCCGGGGCAGTTGGCCAGCTCAGGCGTCTGGGTAGCGCCGCCGCAGCTCGGCCACCGGAGCCCCAGCCTGCCGCCGATCCGCCCGGCCACCTGGTGGCTGCGGAAGTGGTGGCGCCCGATCCGTCGGAGATCCGGCCGGCCTCACCATCGACCGGCCGCGACATGCTCACGGGGCTCGACGACGAAGCTGCCTGGGACCGGCGCGTCGCCGACGAGACCGCAAGGGTGAGGCGGTATCCGCGTCCGGTGACGATTGTCCGTCTCGAGCTCGATGGACTGGGACGCCTCACGGGACTTCTTGGTGAGGAGGCCGGTGACAGGCTCCTCCGGGCAATGGCGGATACGCTGCGGCGGCTCGCGCGCGACACCGACCACGTGGCCCGCCTCGGACAGGATGGCTTTGCGGTTCTCATGCCGGAGACGTCCGAGGAAGCGGCCGTCGGCTATGTCGAGCGGGTCAGCCGGGCGTGTGAGCTGTGGCTCGAGTCGGGTGCCGTCGCGGTCCGCCTGGCTGTCGGCTGGGCGGCGACGGTAGGCGATGTCGGTCTCCCCGATATCCAGCGAATCGCGACGGAGCGGATGCACGGAGGCCAGTTGCACGACACGCGTCGGGCGGGCGCCGTCGCCGGGCCGCGCTCAGCACCGAGGGATGTGCCGATCGCGCCCGTAGCGGATGTGCCGATCGCGCCCGTAGCGGATGTGCCGATCGCGCCCGTAGCGGATGAGCCGATCGCGCCCGTAGCGGATGTGCCGATCGCGGCAACCCCGCCATTCGACCGGGACAAGTGTCGAATCCCCAACTGCGATCATCGGCGAGATCATCGGCGAGACCGCCAGCGCTGATCCGGGAGCCGCGGGTGATATCGCCGGGCGCCCTGGGCCGGGACCGGGCGGTGCTGGTGGCTCAGGGGCCGGCGCGGACGATCAGCACCGAGCAGGGGGCGTGGACCAGCACGTTCCGGGCCACGCTGCCCAGGAACAGGCGGGCGAGACCCGTGTGGCCACGCGTCCCCATGACGATCGTGCAGGTGCCCCGTTCATTCGCGAAGCGCACGATCTCCGTGGCCGGATCGCCCTCGAGCACGATGGGCGTTGCGGTGAGTCCCGCGTCCGCCAGTCGGTGGGCGGCGGACTCCGACTCCTCCGCCACCTCCTTCCGGGTCTCGTCCACGGACCTCGTGTAGGACTCCAGCACCTGGTCGTAGAGACCGGGCGTGAAGCCAGCCGCCACCGGCACCGCGACCTCGGCGACGGTGAGCACGGTGATCTCCCTATTGGCGAACAGCGGCCACGCGGCAATCACGGCCTCGGCCGTGCGGGCCGACTTCGAGCCATCGTCCGCGAAGGTGATCGTGCCGAGCATGTCGCCGCGTGCGACGAGCACCGGGCACGGGGCGTGATCCACGACCTCCGATGCCGTGCTGCCGAGGACCATGGTTGCGATCGTTCCGTGACCGCGGCTCCCGACGACGACCAGGTCCGCCTCCATCGCGCCCGCCTCGTCCACGATCGCGCTTGCCGGCCGACCGCGCACAAGGAAGCCCTCGATCTTCACGCCCGGACGCTTGAGGGTGGCCTCTGCCCGCTCGATGGCCTCGTGCAGGTGGCGGCTGTCCCGCTGTGCCTCCGTCTCGTTGTCGGCGGCGGTGTCCCCCATGGACGCCCACGACATGGAAAGCATGTCCACGAACGGCTGCTGGACCGCGATCACGCGGACAACGGATTCCGGGGGGAGAGGGAGCGTGGAAACGATCTGGGTGGCCCGGTCACTGGAGACCGAGCCGTCGACGGCAAGCAGGATACGCATCAGGCACCTCCGAACGGACTAATCGTCGTCCGGCGGAGATACGGATGGATCGGCCGAACGGCCCCAAGGCCGCGGCCCGTCGGCCCGGCCGGAATTCCGCTGTCGGCCCGGCCGGAACCTGTCTCTAGGTCGCCTGGGCGGCGGCCAGCGCACCCACGCGTTCGATGAGGCGTCGCAGGAACTCGTCAGCGTCCGCCTCCACCGCCACGTCCGCGTTGGGCGCCCGGCCCCAGAGCCGACGCCAGTCCGCAATGGTCTGTCCGTCCGCGACGCCACCCGACGTGTCCACGTCCACGGTCGCCGGAGCGGATCGGACGAGATCCGGGTCCAGGGCCACGGCCGTCACCAGCGGATCGTGGAGGAAGGCGCCGTAGAAGCCGTCGCTCCGGGAATGGAACTCGAAGTAGTAGCGGAGCGCGTCAGCCACGAACGCGATGATCGGGTCTCCGGCCGCGGACCGGCCGGCTGGATCCGGCATCCGGCCCACGCCCGGGTCCAGGCCCAGGCCCACGCCCGGGTCCAGGCCCAGGTCCCCCGAGCTCCCGGCGCGGGCCGCCAGCGCGGCCACGTCCGCCGGCAGGATTCGCGCCCGCTCCGTGACGTCCAGGCCCAGGACCAGGGCTCGCGGCACCCGGGGATCCTCGTCCACCGCGGCCTGCCAGCCCGCGAAGGCGATCTTCGCGGCCTCCGGGTCGCAATGGACGTTCCACTCCGTGGTGGGTGTCGTGTTGCCCGGGACGCGGAAGGCGCCGCCCATCGCGACCCAGCGCCGGAGGAGGCGCGGCAGCTGCGGCTCCATGAGGAGGGCTATGGCGAGGTTGGTGAGGGGGCCGAGGGTGACGAGCGTGATCTCGCCTGGCCGGCGGCGCGCCTCGGCCACGATCAGTTCCGGGGCGTAGCGGCGGGAGAGTGCGGTCGTCGGCTCCGCCAGCTCCGCGTAGCCGATGCCGTGGGGCCCGTGCGTCTCGGGCGTGATCTCGAGGGGGCGGAGGAGTGGCACCTCGCGCCCAACGGCCACCTCCACGTCGCCCCGACCGGCGAGCTCGAGGAGTGCCCGGGTGTTCCGCTGGACGTCCCGTGCGTTCGCGTTGCCCGACAGGCAGGTCACCGCCATGAGCTCCGCCTCGGGGCTCGCGCAGGCGTACAGGAGGGCCAGCGAATCGTCGATCCCGGTATCGACGTCGAGGATCAGGGGTACGCGATCAGCGGTGTTCAACGCTCAGGGTGCCTTCGGGCTCACGGCGCGGCAGCGCTCCCTGAGCGGACAGATCTCGTGGGTGGGGTTCTGCGCGTGGCACATCCTTCGGCCGTGATGGATCAGCAGGACGTGCGCCGCGTACATCTCGTCCGGCTCCAGGAGCCCCAGGAACAGGTCGTGGGCCTGGTCCGCGGAAGCCTTCTCCGGGATCAGCCCTATCCGCTTCGACACGCGCTCCACGTGCCGGTCCACGGCCATCACCGGGGCGCCGAAGCAGAACGCGAGCACGATCGAGGCCGTCTTCCTGCCGATCCCGCCGATGGCGGTCAGCCAGTCCCGGGCCTCCAGCGCCGGCATGTCGCCCAGGAACTCCAGCGAGTAGTCTCCGCGCTGCTCGCGGATGTAGCGGAGCGTGGCCTGCAGGCGAGGTGCCTTCTGGGGCGCGAGGCCGCCGGGCCGGATGACGTCGATCAGCTGGGGCAGCGGGGCGTGCTCCACGGCGGTCCAGTCGGGCGGCGGCGCAACGGACAGGCCGTCCCCGCCCCAGCCGATGCCGTGGGCGTGGATCTCGGGCGCAAGGTCGCTGGGGTAGGCCGCGCGCAGCGCCTCGTAGGCCTTCTCCGCGTTCACGTCCGCGGTGTTCTGGGTGAGGATCGTGAGGATCAGCTCGCTCGTGGGATCCAGGCGCGAGCTCCAGTGCTGCTCGCCGTAGGCGGCCGTGAGCCCGTCCAGAACGAAGCGCTGGAGCCCCGGGCGGTAGCGGCGCAGGTAGCCCGCCCAGCGCTTGACGGGGTCCGCGGGCTTCCGGGCGGGCTTCTTCCCGGTGGGCCGCGTCGAGGCGGTCGGCTTCGGGCTCACCAGATCGTCTCGACGTCGTAGTTGAGGAGCATCGTGTCGGCCGTCAGGATCGGTACGCCCTCGATCCTCGCCTGCGCGACCAGCAACCGATCCCATGGATCGCCGTGGTGCTTGGGCAGCATGCCGGCCTCGATCGCGTGGTCGAGCGTTATCGGCAGTTCGATCAGCCCAAACGCCGCCACCCGCGTACGGATCCACGCACCGACATCATCGGGCAACTCCAGTCGCCCGCCGGCGTGCTTCATCGCGATCTCGAGAGCGCTCACGGCGCTGAACAGCAAATCCTGGCTCGGGTCCCTGATGATCACTGCGGCGGTTGTCGACAGCCGCGAGTCACCCCCCGCGGCCCACAGCAGGGCGTGCGTGTCGAGCAGGATCCTCATCCCTCGGATTGACCCAGCACGTCATCGGCATCACCCGCGTCGAGGTCGAACTCGGGCACCGGATCATCGAAGTTGTCGTGGATCACGATCCGGCCACGGTCCATGCCAATTGGCCGCTGCGGGCGGGTCTCCGGCTCGATCGCGGAAAGGATGGCCACCGGCACGCCGGCGCGCGCGATCGTGATGCGCTCGCCAAGACGCGCGCGCTCGACGAGCCGGGAGAAGTGGGTCTTCGCCTCGTGGATGTTGACCGTGGTAGCCATGAGTCAATGGTGGACTAACTGGTGGACTAGGTCAAGCACGCTCAGCTCGCCGCGGTCCGCCCCAGCGACAGCAGCCGCGCGATCCGTTCCCCGCAGCGTTCCAGCGGCGCGGCGCCGGCGGCCATCGCCTGCTCCACGGTCTGCGGCCCCTCGCTCACCGGGACCACCGTCACGCCGATGGCACCGAGCGCCTCGATCCCGTCCTGGGTCACGCCGCCGCCGACGGCGATGCACGGCACCCCCGCCGCCCGAGCGCGCATCGCCACTCCCTTGGCGGTCTTGCCAAACGCGGTCTGGGCGTCGATCCGCCCCTCGCCGGTGACGACGAGATCGGCGATCCCCAGGGCAAGGTCGAAGCCGGCTTCCTCCATGACCAGGTCGATGCCGGGTTCCAGGCTGAGCGAGGCGAGGCGATCGCCCAGGCACAGGAGCGCGAACCCGAGTCCGCCCGCGGCCCCGGCGCCGGGGGTCTCGCGCTCGCGGCGGCCGGTGGCGGCCTCCAGGGCGTCGGCGAAACGGGCGAGACGGGCGTCCAGGGCGGCGACCAGCTCGGGCGTGGCCCCCTTCTGTGGTCCGTAGATCGCCGCCGCCCCATCCGTCCCGAGGAGGGGGTTGGAGACGTCGCACGCGATCCGCAGGCTCGTCTCCGCGAGGCGCGGGTCCAGGCCGTCCAGGTCGATGGTTGCCAGGTCGCTGCCGACCGTGGCGCCCAGCGCGCGGAGGAGGCCCGCGCCGCCGTCCGTGGTGGCGCTGCCGCCGATGCCGAGGGCGATCTCCCGGATCCCCGCGTCCAGGGCGGCGAGGACCAGGTCGCCGGTACCGACCGTCGTGGCGTTCACGGCGTCGCGCTCCGCGGCGATCAACCGCGACAGGCCGGATGCGGCGGCCATCTCGATCACGGCGGCACGGCCGTCGTCCCGCGCCAACCACCGCGCCCGGATCGGTCGCCCGAGGGCATCGCGGGCGACCATCTCGCGCCACCGCCAGCCGCCGGCCGCCTCGATCGCCACCAGCGTCCCCTCACCACCGTCCGCCAGCGGGGCCAGGCGAACCTCGTCGCCCGGGCGGGCGCGGTTCCAGCCCGCCGCAAGGGAGCGCGCGACCTCCACGCTGGTCAGGCTGCCCTTGAACGAATCCGGCGCGACGAGGACGCGCAGCGGTTGATCCCTGATGCCTCCCTCACGCACGCCGGGAGACCCTAGCCGTCCGCGAGCGGATCCGGATCCGGAGACAGCTGCGCCCGACGTCTCTCCAGGTACTCCGGGATGCGGATCATCGGCGGGCGCTCGTTGTCGGCCAGCTCCTGGACCTCCAGCGAGAGGTGACCCCGGCCGGAGCGAGGCAGCTTCATCGTGGAGCCCAGCTCCGCAAACAGGCGAACGCGGCGACGTTCCTCCAGACGCTTCATGACAGCCTGGAGGATCACGAACGACATCCGGGACAGGCCCTCGAGCTCCTGGTTCCGGTGGATCCGGCGCTCCAGGTCCACCTGCCCCAGCCCGGCCAGGCTCACCCGCTCGGCGGCGTCGATCAGGTGGCCCATCTCGACCGCGTACCCGGTGAAGAACGGGATCTGCTCCAGCAGGGATCGCCGTCCCGCGTACTCGCCGGCGAGGGGCTGGATCACCCCGGACAGCTCCGGGAAGAACAGGTTGATGAGCGGCCGGGCGACCAGCTCCGTGACGCGACCACCGCCGCCCTCCTTGAGGACGCCACCCTCGACGATCGGCCGCTGGTAGTAGCCCTTGACGTACTGGAGCCGCGGCTCCACGAGGAGTGGTCCGAGCGTTCCGTAGACCATCCGGTGGTGCCAGTTGCGCACGTCGGTGTCCGCCCAGACCACGATGTCGCCGGACGTCTCGAAGAGGGACTTCCAGAGCGCCTCGCCCTTGCCCTGATAGGAGCCGTACCGGGCGAGGACGTCGGGGTGCTGAACCACGCGCGCACCCTCGGCCTCGGCGATGGCGCGGGTGTCGTCGGTGGAGGCGGAGTCGATGACGAGGATCTCGTCCAGCAGCGGGTACCGCTCCTGCATCTCGCGGATGGCACGGCGGACGATCGGTCCGATGGTCTCGGCCTCGTCGAGGGTCGGCAGCACGAGGCTGATCGTGATGCCCTGCTTCTCCTTGAGCGCCGTCAACCGGGCCAGGTCAGCGAACTCGCTGTGGTGGAAGTTGGCCTCGGCGAACCAGCGCTCGACGCGGGCGGGGATGGCCCTCGACTCCTCGGCGGCTCGGTCGGCCGCGGCGAGGGTCTCCGCGCGCTGGGCCAGCTGCTCGAACGTCTGGCGTCCGATCGGCTCCCTCGTCTTGACGACGATGACCGTCGACTTCGCGCGCTGTGCGATTGCCTCCGGCAGGGCCCCGAACAGCGAGGTGCCCGGATCGCCCGGTGGTGCCGATGCGCCCATGACCACCAGGTCCGCGCCGTCCGCCTCGCGGAGGATCGCGGTCCGGACGTTCCGGGTCTCGCGGAGGATCGGCTCGGAGCGGGCGGTCACGTGCTGGCGGGCGAACGCGGCGAGCGCGTGCTCCGCCTGGGCGCGGACGGGTTCGGTCACGCCAGCCGGCACGAGGTGCATGACGACGACGGTGGCGCCGTGCCGGTTGGCCAGGGCGTCCGCGAACCGCAGCGCCAGCTCCGCGTGGGGGCCGCCCCGGACAGGCACCAGGATCCTGCGGATCTGCCGGGCGCCCCGCTGCTTGACCACGGCGACGTCGCACGGGGACTCGCGGACCACCTCGTCGATCGTGGGCGAGATGGCCGGCGTGCCACCCTCCCGGCCGGCCCCGGACTTGCCGCCCCAGCCGAAGATCATGAGGTCGGCTTCCTGCTCGGCCGCCGCCTCCACGATCCCCGCGGACGCGTGGCGGCCGATCCGGACCAGCGGGTGGATGACGGTCCCCTCGGGGACGTAGTCCAGGACCTTCTGGAGGAGGCGGCGCGCCTGCCGGGCTCGCGTGGCGCCCTCGGAGAGCGGCATGCCCTCCGGCACCTCCACGATGCCGAGCGCGGTGAGCTCGCCGGTCTTCGACTCCAGCAGGGACGCGCCGATCCGGATGAGCTCCTCCGCGGTGAGCGGGTTGGCGACCGGGATGAGGATCCGTGCCGGCAGCGGCTGGCCGCTCATTGGGGCTTCTCCTCGTCCGCCACGGTCTCCTCGGCCACGAGCGCGGCCCAGCGCTCCACGAGGTACGGCTTGAGCAGCTCGAACTCGCGTGCCTGGTGCTCCACGCGCTCCTCGGCGTCCGCCGTCGTCAGGTGGCGGTTCTCGATCACGAAGCTGCCGACGCGGCCGAAGTAGATCGGAACGAGCGCCGCCACGAGCTGTGCGGTGCCCAGGATCCCGCGCCGCGTCGCGAGCACCAGGTCGTAGACAACCCGCGCCCACAGGTCGTCGGGGAAGTGGAAGCTCGCCAGCGCCTCGGCCATCTCCAGCGTGCTCGGATGCGCCGTGGCGCTCTCGCCACCCAGGCCCAGGCGTCGCGACGCCACGTCGACCAGCGTGCCGGCCTCCTGCGCCAGCGCCAGCACGGCCTCCGCGTTCAGCGGGTCCAGCATGCGGCGCCAGGTATCGGCCAGGGTGAGTGAGCCAGCCTCCAGCTCCGAGAGCAGGCGGATCGAGTTCACCTCGAGCGGCGGCGGATCGATGATCCGCTCGAAGCCGTAGGCGGGCACCTCGTGGCTGCCACGCACGTGGAGCCAGGCGTCGGGGTGGTCCGAGGCAAGGCGCAGGATCGTGCCCACGACCTGGCGGAACATCGGCCCCAGGTCTGAGCCCGGATCCTTGGGATCGTGGATCTTCGCCCCGAGCCGCGCCTGGCAGACCGCATAGCCTCCGGTGAGGGCAGACGTCGTCATCCAGATGTCGATGCCGAACTTGCTGATGTCCTCGGTCCAGTCATCCAGCTCGAGATAGTGACGGACCAGGTCCCCGCTGACGCCGAAGTCGCCGCCGATCGGCTGGCGGATACGGTGTCCGTAGAGGGCGCGGGTCAGCGGGTACGTGACCGTGTTGGTGATCGTGCCGTCGTACTTGTAGCGGGCGTAGAGCGGGGTGACGTAGTCGTAGCCACCCTTGAGGATCGGGCCGGCCAGCAGCTCGATCCACTCGGGGACGATGCTGCGCAGGTCGCTGTCAACCACGACGAGCGCCTTGACCTCCAGCGCGGCCGCGATCTCGAAGATCGTCCGCAGGGCGGCGCCCTTGCCGCCGATCCCGCCGATCTCCGGGTAGGTGAGGGTGACGCGGTCGAGACGGTTGACCGGCCGGACGAGAAGGATCGACTCCACGTAGTCGGGCGGCTCCGTCTCGATGACGACGCGCTGGGTGCCGTCGGACGAGCCTGCGTCCGAGTTCACCAGCACTGGCTTGAGATCCGGGAAGTACTGGACCAGCCCCGCATGCGCCGCGCGGACCACGTAGCCGATGGTCGCGGCGTTCTTGAAGCTCGGGATGCCGACCATGATGTCGGCTCT
This sequence comes from uncultured Chloroflexia bacterium, assembly GCA_963770795.1. Taxonomy (GTDB): domain Bacteria; phylum Chloroflexota; class Limnocylindria; order Limnocylindrales; family CSP1-4; genus CAIXZV01. The sequence continues at coordinate 1,123,888 of CAVYQR010000002.1, read as the reverse complement.
CCCGAGGCGGGCGATCTCATCCCGGATTGCGGGCGTCAGCGTGGATTGGGGCACACCCCGACCCTACCACCATCGGGAAGGGCCGGCCCGTCGCGTCCTCGGCGCCCGGCACGCTCCTACCGGGCGGAGACGGGTCCCCTGGACGCGCCGAGGGGACCCTCCGGCGGACGCATCACGGCCCGGTCCGGGTTCTCGCGCCCGGCCATGTAGCGGGCGTTCGTCGCCCGATAGGTGAGCTCCCTGAAGCCCAGCGTCCCCCAGGTCACGAGCGTGATGATCGCCGACGGCTTGACGAACGGCGTCACGCGGACGAGGTACGACGGTTCGAGGATGGTCTCAAGATGCCGCTTCCGCTCCAGGAGCGGCACGTCCACCAGCGATTCGCCGTCCAGCCACAGGAGATCCGTGGCCACGAACGCGTGGCGCTCTCCGCGCTCGAGCGCCTCGAGCACCCCGGGCAAGGTCGCCGCGGCCCGCGACTCGTGGTCCCGCGCCGCCACGAATGGGTCATCCTTGACACCCTTGCGGCGCGGGACGAGGAGCGGCGGCCGCTCGAACGCTGTGCAACGCCGGCAGCGCGCCCTCGCCGGATTGCAGCGCCACCGTCGTGAGGTGACCCTCCACGACGGCGTACAGGGCTCGGAACGCGTCCACCAGCGCCGCCGGCAGCTCGTCGGGCACCGCGACAGTGGTGCCCTCGCGCCAGAGCTCGGCCGCCCCGGCGGTCAGGCATGCCGCGACGCGCACACCGCCCCACTCGGGCTCCACGATCGCATCGCCGATGTCCCTGATCGAGCGCCGGCCCGCCCGCTCGGGCTGCCAGGCCATCGCGAACTCGCGGGGCGGGGAATCGTCAGCCATCGCCCGATCCTACCGCGCCACGCGGATGGGGCTATGCCGCTGCCCGTCCAGCGCCTATGATCCCGCGCATCGCGGGCCGGCCCAGGGCCCTCGGACATCCGATCGTGAGGCACTGCTGATGGCGGCGATCCCGCAGGCCGATCCCAACCTCAGGAAGATCGCCCAGGGCTCCTGGACCCTCTATGACTTCGCGAACACGATCTTCTCGTTCGCGGTCGTGTCCGGCGCCATCGGGCTGTACCTGATCAAGGACAACCAGTTCGGCGAGCGCGACGGCAACGTCGTGCTGTCGATCGCGATCGTCGTCAGCGTCGGGATCAACGCGCTGGTGTCACCGATCCTGGGGGCGTTCTCCGACCGCGGTGGACGGCGGATGCCGTTCCTCCTGTTCTTCACCGCCCTGTGCATCGGCGGCACATTCTTCATCGCGGACGTCCCGCCGATCGTGGGCGTGGCCCTGTTCATCGTCGCCAACTTTGCCTACCAGGCGGCCCTCATCTACTACGACGCGACCCTGAAGACCGTGAGCACGCCAAGCTCCCGCGGCAGGCTGTCGGGCATCGGGACCGGGATCGGCTACTGCGGGACGGTCTTCGTGGCATTGCTGATCTTCTTCCTCGACATCCCCGTCGTGGACCGGTTCCGGTGGGTCGCCATCCTGTTCCTGGTGTTCGCGATCCCCATCTTCCTGTTCGTGAAGGAGCCGCACCGGCCGGATGAGCAGCCGCTGACCCGCGCGGACGTCGCCGACTCCTTCGGCCAGCTCAAGCGCTCGATCGCGCACGCGCGCGAGGTGCCGGGCCTGTGGCGGTTCCTGATCGGGCGCTTCTTCTACTCGGATGCGGTCAACACCGTCATCGTCGTCATGAGCGTCGTGGTCGTGAAGACGATGGGCCTGACCGACGCCAACGCCAACATGGTCCTGCTGATGCTCACGTTCGTCGCGATCGGGATGAGCTTCGTGTGGGGCTGGCTGGCCGACCGGAACGGCCCGAAGCGGACGCTCGTCTGGGTGCTCATCTCGTGGGCCGTCGGGCTCGTGCTCGGCGGCGTCGCGATCGGGTTCGGGGAGGCCGGGCTGGTGCCGTTCCTCGTTGCGGGGGCGATCCTCGGCAGCGGGCTGGGCGGCGTGCAGGTCGCGGACCGCGTCCTGATGGTCCGGCTCTCCCCCCCCGACAAGATCGGTGAGTTCTTCGGGATCTACGGGCTGGTCGGCAAGGGATCGCAGGTCGTCGGGCAGATCCTGTACGGGGCGATCATCTTCCTGCTGCTCGACACCCTCGGCAACGGCGCCTACCAGGTCGCGGTCCTGAGCCTCCTGGTCACGATGCTGATCGGCCTGTGGCTGGTCTGGCCCGTGAGCGATCGCTGGGCGGGCTCGGGCGAGGTCGCCGGCGTTAGCGGCGGTGATGGCGCCTCGGGCGCGCCGCCGCCCCGGCTGGCCCCGGACCGCGCGCCGCTGGAGGACCGCAACTAGGGTCGCGGCCGTCGGCTACGCGCCCCGTGGGCGGCGTCCCACGGAAAAGGCGACGACCGGGACGCACGAGGTGCGGTCCCGGTCGAGGGTGGGCTCGCTGGGTCAGGTTGCCGCTATGGCGCCGTGAAGGTGTACCGGTCCGCGCTCACGATCTTGGACGAGCCCCCCGGAGTGGACACCTGGATGTCCACTGTCCCCGCACCGTGGTCCGGAGCGACCGCGCGGATGGAGGTGTCCGAGAGGACGGTGAAGGACCTGGCGTCCGCACCGCCGAACGTGACCGAGTAGGCCTCGGTAAAGTACTTGCCGGTGATCGTGACGCTCGTGCCGCCTGCGATCGGGCCGCTGTTCGGGCTGACGCCCGTCACTTCCGGCTGCGGGTACATCTGGACGAGCCGGCTGCCACTCGACAGGGCGACCGCCGCGGCACGGAACACGTCGTCCAGCATGGCCGGATCCGGCGTGCAGAAGAAGTGGTCGCCGTCCGTGTTCTCGTCCGCGTCGCACGCGTTCGTCCTGGTCGTGGTCGAGTCGGTCGCCATGGCTGCCAGGGACTGGACGATCGTCTTGCCGCGCCAGGCCCCGGAGGAGTCGGGGCATGGAGTGCCCCGGGTCGTTGGAGGCGAAGAACCCGATGACGAACACGTCGATGCCGTCCGCCTTGGCGTCGCTCGCGGCCTTCTGCGCCTGCGCGCACGTGTAGTTCTGGGTCTGCGGGGTTCCGTCCGTCTCGAAGATGATGCCGGTCTTGACGCGTTCGCCCGTCTTGGGATCGTGCCGGGCATTGTCCCGGAGATATCGCCAGGCGAAATCGAACGGAGAGGCCTGGTCCGTTCCGTTGTACAGGCTGTTCGGCGGCAGAACGCAGCCGATCGCCTTGGCGATCGCGCTCGCCGCCCTGACCGAGCCGTCGGCATTCAGGTACGACTCGTTCACCTTCGCGCCGTCCGACGTGCCGGTCAGGCCCACCGGGATCCACTTCTCCATGTTCGCGCTGATGAAGGCTTCGGTGTAGGGCGGGTTGGTGGTGGGGTAGCCGGTGGGGTAGCTCTCGACGGGAACCGGGTTGAGCGCGATCAGCTGCGTGACCCACGCCGCGTTGGCGCCGGTGGCCGTCTTGTCGCCCGTGGCGCCGGTGGCCGCCTGGGCCCTCGTCGAACCCTCGGTGCGGGGGCCGCTGGAGTTGCTGTTGGTGACATCGAACTGCTCGGTCAGCGATCCCGTGCCACTGGGCGAGATCGCCGTGTTCGCATCCGAGGTGAAGAACCCGACCAGGGTGGTCCGAGCCGTGGTCGTCGTCACGCCGTCGGCGGTCAACGTGGTGCCTGTCCCGGTCCTCCTGCTGGAACGGTTGATCGGGTCGCTCGTGTCAACGTCGGCGAACAGGATGATCCCGCCGGACGCACGCTTGCTCGAGGAGAAGGTCCACGGTAGCTCGATGGTTCGCTCCCGGTGGCGACCTTGTAGTACGTTGCCTGGCCCACGTTCGTGCCGTTGTTGACGCGGTCGATCAGCTGCCAGTCCGCCGGCGCCGAGATGCTGGTGAGGGTCGAGCCGCCGTCGAAGGTGATCGCGGCGACGAGGAACTCGCCAGCGCCGGTGCCGCTCGGCCGGGAGATCGACAGGGTCGTGGCCCCGCTCGAGGCGTTCGAGCCACTCGAGTCCGACTGGTAGGCGGGCGAGGTCAGCGTCCCGTTCTCCAGGATCCTGCCGTAGGCACCGGTCGAGCAGGGCGTCAACTGCGAACTGGGACCGATCAGGCCGAGGGCGACGTGCTGGATCTCGGGGTCGTACGCCGTGAGCACCGCGTGGGCTCCGCCGACCAGCAGTGACTCGAGGTTCCTCATGGACCCCGTGCGGTCGATGGTCAGGACCACGTCCACGGGCGTCAGCGGCGGTCCTCCGCAGGCGCCGGTGCAGGCGGCGGACACCAGGGTTCCCGTGCTGCCGCTATTGACCCCGATCGCCCTGCCGAAGGTGTAGTTACGGGTTGCGGAGTCCCTGAGGATGACCGTGTTGCAGACGTCGGTTGGGTTCGCCGCCGGGTCGCAGGGTGCCCAGCACACGAGCCCGGTGCAGCGCCAGTTCGGGTTGTTCCTCGTCCCGGTCGGGTCGCTGACCCGGTTGTAGACGTTGCAGATCGCCGGCATGTCCGTGATGCGCGGCAGGTCACTCCCGTCATTGCCGATCAGGCATGCGAACGTCGTGTTGGGCGCGGCGATGCCCGGGAAGTTGTTCTGGGTGAAGGCGGTGGCCGTCGTCCGGACGGCGGTCACGTTGGTGTTGTCGGCCGGGAGCGACTGCGCCGCCGCGAGGGCACCCGCGTCAAGGGCGTTCTGCAGGCGGGCCGAATCCGTCCGCAGGAGGCCGGCATCGATCACGATGGCGGCGAAGCCCAGGAGGACGAACATGATGGCCAGGGTGAAGAGCACCAGGATCTGGCCCTGTTCGCCGTCCTGCTGCGGGGCACGCGCCGGGCCACGGAGCCCGCGAAATCTGCGCAACATCGTGAGGCTCCTACTCGATCATGAAGGTTACGGACGAGGCCATCGGGATCCCGGTCCCGAACGTGAGCGGCCAGATCATGTGGTACGTGTAGGACGCCGTCACGGTGACGCTGTCGCCGGTCGTGGCGGTCGTGCAATCCCCCGTTGAGCAGGCCACGCCCACCGTGGGGTTCAGCCCGCTGGCCGCAGCCCGGACCCGGGAGCTGACTGGACCGGAGCACGCGGTCTCGTGGCAGTTGGTCGCGCCCAGGCGCGCCCCGTCCCGGGCCGCGTTGATGATCGTCATGTAGGAGTAGAGCCCCATCCCGAAGTCGATCATCCCCGCGAGCAGCAGGATGAACAACGGGAAGACGAGGGCGAACTCGACCATGGCCTGGCCGCGTGAGCGGTTCCGACCGGTGGTTGGGCGGCCCCGGAAGAACTTCATGCGCGTGACTCCCGGAATATCGCGCGGCGACGTGGAGATGGTCCCGTGAGGTGGACGGGAGGCGGACTGTAGGCTCTGCACCTTGAGATCTTCCTTGCAGACTGTGTCGGGATGCACCACCCAGGAGTACCGGAGGTCCGGCGATCAAGTCCGGTCCGGAGACCCGCATCAGTCCCCGTAGCCCGCCGGGTGCGCCCCGCGCCACGCCCAGGCGGAACCGATCATCTCGTCCAGGGTCGAACGACGCGGGTTCCAGCCCAGGATCTCGCCAGCGCGCGCGTTGGACGCGACGAGCACGGGCGGGTCGCCGGCCCGGCGGGGACCCACGGTGTGCGGGATGGGCCGGCCGACGACGGCCTCCGCGGCCCGCAGCACCTCCCGGACCGAGAAGCCGTTTGACGTCCCCAGGTTGCAGATGAGCGGCGTTGCGGGCGCGCCGCCGTCGGCGGGACCGGTCCGCGGATCGTCCGGCGCCGTGGCCTCGAGCGCTGCCAGGTGGGCGTCGGCCAGGTCCGAGACATGGATGTAGTCGCGGATCGGCGTGCCGTCCGGGGTGGGGTAGTCCTCCCCGAACAACGTGAGCGCAGCCCCGCCGTCAGCGGCTCGCAGCACGTTGGGGACCAGGTGCGTCTCCGGCCGGTGGACCTCGCCCAGGCGCTCCGTGGCCCCCGCCACGTTGAAGTAGCGCAGGATCACGCGACCGGAACCCGTACGCACCGCCGTACCAGTGGAGCGCGCCCTCGAACGTGCGCTTGGTCTCGCCGTAGGTGTTGATCGGGCGGAGGGCCGCGTCCTCGGGGATCGGCGTGGACTCCGGGGTTCCGTAGACGGCGGCGGTGGACGAGAAGACGACGCGCCGCACGCCGGCGACCCGGGCGGCCTCCAGGAGCGCCACGCCACCGGCGACGTTGTCGCGGTAGTACTTCGCCGGGTCCACCACGCTCTCACCGACAAGTGAACGGGCGGCGCAATGGAGGATCGCGTCCACGCCCTCCGCCTCCAGCAGGGCTCGGGTGGTGGCCTCGTCTCCGTACGAGCCCGTCACGTGGCGGGCTGCGGGGTTGACGATCGCGGCGTGGCCGGTGGACAGGTCGTCCAGGACGACGACATCGTGGCCGGCGGCGAGGATGGCGTCCACGGAGACTCCGCCGACGTAGCCGGCGCCGCCGGTGACCAGGATCTTCATGGGCGGCTCCTCCGGAACAGGCGGTCGATGACGCCGCGGCCGGGCGTCTCGGACGTGGGATCGGTTGTCCCGGCGTCGGCCGCCGCCGGTGCGGGATCGGCCGTCCCGGCGGCGGTATCGGCCGTTCCGGCCTCATGGGCCGAAAGGTCGGCCTCCTCGTCGGATGTCGGCGGCAGCGCCTCACCGCGGTAGGTGAGCACCTCTTCCAGGCGGGCCGCCAGGCGGGATGCCGCCACGTTCTCCGGGTCGATCGCAAGCGCCCTCCGCGCCTCCCGGAGTGCCCCCGCGTCGTCCGCGCGTTCGAGCGCCACCCGCGCCAGCCCGACGACCGCGATGGAGTTCCGCGGGTCGGCATCGGCCGCCTGGCGGTACAGCCGCTCGGCCTGGTCCACCATTCCCATCGTCAGGGCCCGCTCCGCCTGGAGCAGCAGCTCGATCACTCGTCCCCCGTGTCCGCGTACATGTCCGCAAGCATGCCCTGCGCGAGGAGCAGGAGCGTGCCGCGCTCGTTGAGGGCAGGGTCCGCGATCACCGCGTCCACCAGCGCGTCGATGACCCGGCCGAGACGGGGTCCGGGGACGAGGTCCAGCTCGCGGATGAGGTCTTTGCCGTCGATCGCCAGCGCGTAGCGGTCCAGCGCGGCCTCCGCCGCGAGCTCCGCGTCGATGCGGACCCGGAAAGCGGTGATGTCCGGGTCGTCCGGGGCCATTCCGCTGCCGATGTCATCGGCCCGGCGTAGGGCGAACAGCGCGTCGAGGTCCGCCTTGCCGATCCGCTTGATGAACCGGCGGACGGCGGCATCTGTCGCATGCGGGTCCACGGTGAACATGTGGCGACGGACGAGATGGGCGACCTCCTCGGCGGCCGTCCGCGGGAAGCGGAGGCGGCGGAGCAGCTCGCCCGCGAGACGCGCGCCCACCACGTCGTGGTGGTGGAAGTGCCCGTCCGAGAGGGTGGCAGGCTTGCCGATGTCGTGGACGAGGGCGGCGAGGCGGACGACCGGACGGTCCGCAGGGCTGGCGTCCACCGTCCGCAGCGTGTGGTCCCACAGGTCCTCCCCCTGGACCTTGTTCTGGGAGATGCCGCGCTGGGCTGCCAGCTCCGGCGAGATCACGGCCAGCAGCCCGGTCTCCTGCGCCAGGCGCAGCCCGATGGACGGCTGGGGGGCGGCCAGCAGCTTGGCCAGCTCCGCTCCCACCCGCTCGCCCGAGAGGTGGCCCGCGAGGGCGGCGTTGCGCGCGATGGCTGCCAGGGTGGCGGCGTCGATCTCGAAGTCCAGGGTGGCCGCCAGTCGCACGGCCCGGACCATGCGCAGGGCGTCCTCCCCGAACCGCGCGTCCGGGTCGCCCACGGCGCGGAGCCGGCCGGGGGCCAGGTCCGCCAGTCCACCGAACGGGTCCACGAGGGTGATGGGACCCTGCTCGCCGGCGCCGCGGCCCCAGGCCATCGCGTTCACCGTGAAGTCGCGCCGGGCGAGGTCCGTCTCGATCTGGTCGCCGAACTCCACCCGGTGCGGGCGACGGAAGTCGGCGTAATCGTGCTCCGTGCGGAAGGTCGTGATCTCGAACACGTCCTCGTCGCGGCGGACGGCCACGGTGCCGAAGCGGTTCTCGTAGACGGCGCCCGGGAACAGGGTGACCAGGCGGTCGGGACGAGCGTCGGTGGCCATGTCCCAGTCCGCCGGCGTCCGGCCGAGCAGGGCGTCCCTCAGGCTGCCGCCGACGATGAAGGCGGCGTGCCCCGCGTCGTGGAGGATGCCGAGGACGGCAAGGGCGGGTTCCGGAACCGCGGCGGCGAGGCGTGCCGAGGCCTCGTCCCGCGCACCGGGATCCGGGGAGGCCACGCGGCTAGTTCCGACCGAGGAAGAGGTAGGTCCGCCAGGCCTCGTTCCGGTCGTCCTCGAGGTATGGGGTGAACAGCGAGTAGACGTCGCTGCGGGGCTCGAACGGCGGGCGGCGAAGCCGGAGGCGCGCCTCCTCCGGCGTGTGGCCGCCCTTCCGGTGGTTGCAGGTCTTGCAGGCGGCGACGAGGTTCTCCCAGGTGTGGGATCCGCCGCGGTGGCGTGGGACCACGTGGTCCAGCGTGAGGTCGTGCGCCACCCGCCCGCAGTACTGGCAGGTGTGGCGGTCGCGGGCGAAGACCTCGCGCCGGGTCAACTTCACCCGCGGGCGCGGTCGTCGGATGTGGTGCTGGAGGCGGATCACCGATGGAGCCCGGTAGACGGTCCGGACCGTCCGGATCTCGGCGTGGTCGTACTCGATGACCTCGGCCTTGGAGCCGAAGACCAGCCGGAACGCCCGCGGGATGTTGCAGACGTTCAGCGGCTCGTAGTTCTGGTTCAGCACGAGCACGACGCCGTCCATCGCGCGAACGATAACAGCGCGCTCGGTCGCGCGCCCCGGCAGGGGATTCGGGTGGGCTGTTCCTCGCCGGGTCAGACCAGCGGCGGGTCCACCGCCCGCTCGATGCGGGCGATCTCGACCTCGATCCGCCCGACGTCGGCGGACGCCTGCTCCCACTCGTGACTGCCGGGCTCCGCGGCGTTGCGCCGGCGCCGGGCATCCCGGTGCCGTTCGAGGAGGTCCTCGCGGGTCGTGGCCGGGGCGACGTCGCCGGCCTGCTCGGATGCGGACATGGTTCCTCCGGTTGGTACGCTGGAAGGGTAGCGCGATGAGGCGCCCGGGGCATCGCTCATCCCGGCCCGGAACGAAGCGGCTCCCCTCCCGGGCCCGGGAGGTCCACAATTGGGGGGATCGGATCCCGGGCGCACGACAGCCGGGGCAATCGGAGGTTCAGAGTGGATCCTTGGGGCACGGGACAGCAATCCGTCGACATCATGGCGTCAGGACTCGGCGGCCCCCAGGTCGAGGTGGAGCTCGTCGGCCCGCACCTCCGGGTCGGGGGCAAGATCTCGCTCGGCCGCTTCGGGCGGATCAGCGATCGCGTCAACCACAGCCGAGGGTTCATCCTGATGCAGGATGCCCGACTGCTGAAGCGGAACGGCGACCCGACGTCGCTCGTCGTTGCGGAGCTGTACGTCAACCAGGACGAGATCACGTTCATCGCGATCGTGCATTCCGGCATCGACGACCAGCGGGACGCAGGTGATGACCGGGACCGTCCGTCGATCGAGAAGCGCGCGCGCCGGTATGTCGTCTTCACGCCGGGCCATTCCATCTCCGGCTTCCTTCACGTGCACGCGGACCTGACGCTGGCGAACTTCGTGGACTCCTCCGAGCCCCGGTTCATCCCGATGACCGCCGGGACGACACGCTCGCTTGCCGACCGGCGAGTCGTCAGCCGGTTCGACCTGCTGCTCATCAACAGGACCCAGATGACCGCCATCGCCGTGGCCGATCACTCCATTGCCGGGCCCGAGGGACCGGCGGTGGAGACGGGCTAGCGGCCCGGGCGGACCGAGGGAGGTTGGGCGCCATCGGTTCCTGAGGCGTCTCCTTGGACTCTCCTCCCGCGAGGAGGACGCGCAGGCGGAGATGGCGGCTGACGCGGATCTGCCGCACGCGGTGGAGCCGCCCGTGCTGCCGCAAGCGCCCAACGTGCCTCCGCCGTCGTGCCCGTACTGCGCCGTCCTGCTCGACCCGCCTCCACCCCGAGGGCGACTCTGCCCCAGGTGCCGCCAGCGGATCGTGGTCCGGCACGTGGACGGCAGGGCGGTCTACCTCACGGAAGCGGCGGTGCCCGTCTTCGAGGGCGAGCGGCGGCGGACCGATGATCAGGATCGCTGGGCGATTGAGCGCCGACGCTGGCTACACCTGGCAAAGGTCGTCAAGGCGCCCGCCGGCCGCCGGGAGCAGATCGAGCGGGCACCGCTGTCGGCCGAGAGCGTGCACGCCGCCCGGACCCTCTACCTTGCGTCAGTCGAGCGAGAGGTGAGGGCAGCCCGACGTGCCGCGCGGTGGAACGACGTGGCTATTCGGCGGCGCGAGCAGGCTGCGGCGCTGTTCGAGGAGTCCGGGTCTCCCGTGCCGCCCCCCGAGGAGGTCCTGCGTCTGCACCAGGAAGGCGCTGCCGCGGCGCTCAGGGCGATGGTCGCCATCGCTCGCTGGGCGGATCTCGTCGGCGCGGGCTGCTGCCCGGCCTGCCGTGCGGACGACGGGCGGACGTTCCGCATCGCCGACGAGCTCCGGGTGCCGCGCCTGCCGCACCCGGGGTGCCCGCGAGGGCTGTGCCAGTGCGACTGGTGGATCTCGACCGAGGTGCCCAAGCGGCGGCGCCGCTCGACCACGAAGGCCCGGTCGTCGGCCGCGGCACCGGATGCGGCACCGGATCCCGGGACGACCGCGCCCACCGAGGATGCGGCACCGGATCCCGGGACTCCCGCGCCCGCCGAGGATGAGGCGCCCAGTCCCGAGGTTGAGGGCCCCACCGAGGATGAGGCGCCGGGTCCCGACCGGCCTGAGCCTGCGGAGCCGACCGGGCCGGGGTAGGGCGGCCTGGCCGGCCCATGCTCTACGGTCGGACCGTCAGTCCTTCGAGGTCCAGAGGCGGGCCGCCATCCCGGGCGCCACCGGGCCCTCGCGCAGGACCCGTGCGTACCAGCGAGCGTCCTCCGGGTGCACCTTGTGGCTGACCCTCGCGATCCGGCGCTCCGCGAAGTAGTGCGCGATCGACTGGCGCGGCACGGCTGGCTCCGTCAGCTCGATCAGCGCCCCGGCGCCGTCTCCGTCTGGGGCCTCGCCTTCGCCGCCATTGCCGAACGCCAGCCGGTCGCCGGGCGCCAGCGACCCCCATTCGATCCCGACCAGCGTCACGTTCTCCCCGTAGGCGCCGGGGAAGGCTGCGTCGCCACCCTCCCGGACCCGCTCGATCGCCTCCTGCGCGTACAGGCAGACGGCTCTGTCGAGGCCGCCGTGGACCGGCTCGGGCTCCCGGTGCCCATCGCCGTCCAGACCCACCAACAGGATCCTCGACCCGTCCACCGGCGGCTTCGGCACGCCGCCACGGTTCACGTTCACGGACGCCACCACCCCGACGACGCCCGGCACCGGCGACCGGCGCGCGGTCCAGTGCACCTCGGTGTCGTATGGCAGGTCGAACTCCGTCCGGCCCGCGGTGTCCGGGTCGGTCGCCAGCAGGGAGCGGATCTCCGTGACGAGTCCCTCCCGGACGGACGGCGCCGCCGCCGCCACGGTGCTGATGGACACAACCCTGTCCAGGACCCCGTCAACCGTGAGTCGCTGGACGTGCCTGAAGGTCATCGTCTCGAGCGGCTCGAAGAGCCCGCAGCGGTTGGTGCGTTCCCGCCACCCGTGATGGCTGTCCGGTGCCTCGCCGCCGGTCGCGCCCTCGATGCACTCGCCCAGCCGTCGCACCCACGGCACCGACTCGTCGCGCATGTTCCAGGCGAGCGCCACGCGGCCCCCGGGCCGCAGAACGCGGTGGATCTCGGAGAGGGCCCGGATGGTGTCGAACCAGTGGAACGCCTGCGCCACCACGACTGCGTCCACCGACCCGGCCGGCAGCGGGATGGCCTCCGCGGTGCCGTCCAGCAGCTCCGCGTCCGGGGCGGCGGCGGCGAGCTTCGCGCGCATCGCCGCGACCGGCTCCAGCGCCAGGATGCGCACACCGGAGGGGACCAGCTGGCGGGTCATCTTGCCGGTCCCGGCCCCGAGATCCAGGAGGACGCGGCCCGGACGCAGGTCCAGCAGGCTGACGATCGACGCGACCGCCTCGGCCGGGTAGTCCGGGCGGCCGCGCTCATAGGCGTCTGCGGCGGCCTCGAAGCCGCGCGCGGCGAGGGGGTGGACGGTGTCGGTCATGCTCAGCGGACTCTAGCCGGGGCGCCGCGGATCAGTCTTTCGCTGCGGCCGGCTTCCTCCGGCGCGCCCGCGACTTCGGCACGGCCGGGGCCACGGGCGCCGTGGGCTTGGGTGTCGCGACCGCCGCCGGCCCTTCCACTGCGTCCACGATCCCAACCACAACCGCTCGCAGCGGCCCGTATGGCGCCCCGACGATCTGGCGCGCGGACGTCCCCTCGTCCAGGATCAGCACCAGCTCACCGGCCCCGGCCCCCACCGTGTCCACGGCGATCAGGTAGCCACCGGAGGTCTCGCCGCTCGGCTCCACCAGGTCGCACAGCAGCAGCGTCCGGTCCTCGAAGATCGGGGAGTTGATCGTGGACACGACGGTGGCCACCACCCGGGCCAGCTTCACCGCCCGCCTCCGCGGATCGGCTCGACTGCGTCCACGATCCCCACGATCGCGTGGTCCACCGGCGCGAACCGGTCCTCCATGGCCTCCGCCGCCTCGCGGGATCCGACGATGTAGACCAGCTCTCCAGGTCCCGCCATGTGTACCGCATCGGCTGCCACCACCGGCTGTCCGACTGGTGCCAGATGCCGGGTGAGTGGTTGCACGATCAGCAGCCGGACGCCCTCGAGCGAGGGCGACTTGACCGTTGCCACGACGGTCCCGATCACGCGTGCAAGCTGCATCGGCTACGCACCCGTGCCCTTGACCCGGGCGCGGAACCGCGGGTCCGCCTCCAGCTCCTGGCGCATCTCCCCGTGGAGCTGCGCAATCACCCTCCAGATCGGCGCCCGCGTGCCGGGCAGGGCCCCCGCAGCCACGTCCGTGACCCGCTCGCAGGCGATGGCCACCGCTGCCTCGACCTCCGACACCGCGCCGTCAAACAGCAGGTAGCCCTTGCCGCCGATGCCGTCGCCCAGGCGCAGGTCCAGCAGTCGCACCCGCGCGCCCTTCACGCCCGCGTCGGCAGCGCAGATCACCGAGGCCACGGTCGCGGTCTCGATGATGCCGAGCGCCTCGCCCGTGCCTGCGAGCCGCTCCCCGCGAAGTGCCGCGACGACCTGGTCGTGGACGTTGGGCAGGAACACCGTGTCCAGGAGGCACGGCCCGCCGGCCTCGCGACCCGCCGCAAACGCTTCCTCCACATCGCCCACGGCCCCGCCCACCAGCACCAGGTAGCGACCCGGGTGGATCGTCCCGCTGCGGAGCACGTCGATCGGGGCGCGCTTGGCCATGGCATCGCCTGCCTCGATCCCCACCGCAATGGAGTCGAACTCCAGCAGGGCGATCGCGGGCTGCAGCGGGTCGCGCGCGCGCAGGTCATTGAGATCGCGCGCGGGACGGGCCATCAGACGATCCTCAGCGCGCCGACGACGGTGACCCGCCGCTCGCGGGAGAAGGTGCGGGGCCGTGTCATGCCGTCTCCCGATGGGCTGGCGATGGACACCGTCGCGAAGCCCTCGCCGCCCTCACCGAGACCCGTGAAGTTGGGCCCGTTGGCGACGAAGATCGAGCAGTTCATCGCCCGCGCCATCCGGGTGATCGTCTCCACGTTGGTGGAGTGGATCGAGGCCGTGTGGCGGAACCCGTGCTCCGCACGCACCGCCAGGTCGATCGCTGCGTCGACGTCCGCGACCCGGACCACCGGCAGGACCGGCATCATCTGCTCCGTCCAGACCAGGCCGTGCTCTGCGGGCACCTCGGCGACCAGCAGCCGGGGTTCCACGGCCGGGCGGACCCCGATCTCGGCGAGGATCCGCGCCGCGTCGCGCCCGATCCAGGCGGGGTTCACGTGCCACGGCTTGCCGGGTGCGCCGAGCTCCGTGAAGATCACCCGCTCCAGGCGCCGCAGCTCGTGCTCCGCCAGGGCGTAGGCGCCGTTCCGGCCCATCGATCTCACGAGCTGATCCGCCACCGACGAGACGACGATGACCAGCTTCTCGTCGGTGCACACGATGTTGTTGTCGAAGGACGCGCCCCTGACGATGTCGGCGCCTGCCTTCTCCACGTCCGCGGTCTCGTCCACGACGGCGGGCGGGTTGCCCGGGCCGGCGGTGATCGCGCGCTTGTCGGTCCGCAGCGCCTCGCGGACGACGCCGGGGCCGCCGGTGACCAGCAGCACGCGAACGTCGGGGTGGGCCATCAGCGCGCGGGCGCTCTCGATGGTTGGCTCCGCGACGGAGGCGACGAGGTTGGGCGGCCCGCCGGCCCCGATGATCGCGCGGTTGATCAACCGGACGGCCGCGTTGGACGTGCGGCGCGCGGACGGGTGGGCGTTGAACACCACCGCGTTGCCCGCGGACACGATGCTGATCGCGTTGTTGATGACCGTGGCCACGGGGTTGGTGACCGGCGTGATGGCGCCGACAACGCCGAACGGCGCGAACTCCGTGATCATCATCCCCCGCGCCCCGGAGACGGCCTGGACCTCGAGGTCCTCGGGTCCGGGTGCCTTGGTCGCGACCAGCCGGTTCTTGACCGTCTTGTCGTCGATGCGCCCGAGGCCCGTCTCCTCGACCGCCATGCGGGCCATCGGCTCCGCCTGCTCGAGCGCAGCACGCCGAACGGCCTCGATGATCACCTTCCGCTGGTCCAGCTCCAGGCGGGTGGAGCGGAAGGCCGCAGTGGCGGCTGCCACGGCCTCGTCGAGGCGCGCGAAGACGCCGTCGCCGACCGCACCGGTCGTCGGAGCGGCGAGCTCCGCCTGGACGGCCATGCGCCGGCCGGCCCCGGGATCGGGCGAGCCGACACGCCGGCGCACCCGGTCGATGATGTCTGCGATCTCGCGTTCGTCGAGCACGTGATCCGTTCCTTCAGGCTCGCGGGCCGGGCCCCGTCGGAGGCCCGTGACTACTTGTGGTAGATCTCCGTGCCGCCGACCTCGAACGTGTCGACGATGGCCATGATCACCGCGTCACACGGGCGGTCCTTCGTGACCTCCGTCTGGCGCGCCGAGGAGCCGCTCGCGTAGAGCACCACCTCGCCCACGCCGGCGCCGACCGTGTCCACGCCCACGACGTAGCCGCCTGTCGGCTGGTTGTCCGCGCCGAGCTGCTGCACGATCAGGAGCCGCCACCCCTCCATCAGGGGTTCCTTGCGGGTCGAGACGACCGTGCCGGCGATTCGTCCGAGAAGCATCGGGTTCCTCTCCGGCCTGTCCAGGCCTTCAGTCGCGGGGGGCGGCCGATGACGACCGCCCTCCGAGGGTCCTCCGGACGGGATCAGCCGAGCTCGGCCTTCGCCTCGTCCAGGCGGCCCAGCGGCATCACGGTGTCCACGTTGGCGTGCGGCCGGGCGATCACGTGGGTCGCGACGACCTCGCCCACCTTGGCTGCGCTGCGCGCGCCGGCCTCGACGGCGGCCTTGACCGCGGCGACGTCGCCGCGCACGACGGCGGTCACGTACCCGCCACCGGTCTTCTCATAGTTCACCAGCTCCACCTTGGCGGCCTTGACCATTGCGTCAGCCGCCTCGACGACCGCGGCGAACCCGCGAGCCTCGATCATGCCCAGTGCGTCTGCCATCGGACCCTCTCCCGTATCGGTGCTTGCTCCGGTCGGCCGGTCGGCCGCCGGATCGGTTGGTGGCTGTCGGTCCGGGGATCGCCCCGTGGTCGTTCCTTCTTGTCGGTCGCTACGCCTTCGCGTCCCGCCCGTCGATGCCTTCGATCGCGGCCACGGCCGCGCGCCAGCCGACGTCGATGTCGGCCTCCTCGCCGCCCAGGTACACGCGGCCCATGGAGCCGAAGGACCTGACCTCGAGGATGTTGATCTTCGCCGCCTTCTCCGCCTCGTTGGCGGCCAGCGGCGCGTAGGCGGCCGGCTCCATCTCGAGGACGTAGAGCGTCTGGCCGCCGATGATCATCTGGCCGTGGCGGGTCCGGTTGATCAGCTGGGCCTGGTGATCGTCGATCCGCCGGATGATCTGGCTGGACAGGATCCGGGGCTTGATCCGGTCGGTCTCGGACAGGCCGAGCTCGGCGAGGATCGCTGCGCCCGCGGCCCGCACCTCCGCCTGCGAGGGAGAGTGGATCTCCAGCAGGCCGAAGTACCGCTCGATGATCTGCATGCCCGGCTTGACCGAGGTGGATTTGAGCGCGATGTCGGTCAGCCGGTTGATCTCGATGCCCGGCGAGACCTCGATGTACAGCGACGCATCGTTGGGCAACGGCAGGAAGCCCTGTGCCACGGTGCCCAGGAACGCGGCGTACTGCGCCTGGAGGCTGTCCAGGAAGACGTACGCGCGCAGGTCAATATCTGCCACCGGTCTCACCTACTCCCGTCACGATCTTGACCCCGGCCGACGCCCCGATCCGGGTCGCCCCCGCGGCGATCATCTCCTCGACATCATCCTTGGTCCTGATCCCTCCCGCGGCCTTGACGCCGATCCGCGGCCCCACTGCCTCGCGCATGAGCGCAACGTCGAACACGGTGGCGCCGCCGGAGGCATAGCCGGTTGACGTCTTCACGAAGTCGGCCTTGGCGTCCTTCGCCAGCCGGCACGCGACCACCTTCTCCGCGTCTGTCAGGAGCGCGGCCTCGATGATCACCTTGTTGATGGCGCCCGACTCGTGGCATGCGTCCGAGACCTTGGCGATGTCCTCGCGGACCAGGTCGTGCAGGCCGGACTTGAGCGCCCCGACGTTGATCACCATGTCGATCTCGCGGGCGCCGTCCCGGATGACCTGGCGTGTCTCGTGGGCCTTGACCTCCGAGATCGTGGCGCCGAACGGGAACCCGATGACCGAGGCCACCGCGACGCCGCTGCCCCGCAGGATCTTCGCCGCGCGGGCGACCCAGACCGGGTTGATGCACACGGACGCAAAGCCGTGCTTCATGGCCTCCGCGCACAGCCTGTCGATGTCGGCATCGGTTGCGTCCGGCTTGAGCAGCGTGTGGTCGATGTACTTCGCGAGGTTGACCGGGACGTATCCGGCCTCTCCGCTGTAGCTGACGCGCGACGCGCCGCCGGCGACCACCTCCGCCACCTTGGGGGCGCACCGGGCCGCGCACCCGCCGGAGCAGGTGGCGCAGTTGAGGCCGTCGGGTCCGGAGCCGGGCGCGCCGGCGAGCGTCGCCATGACCTGGCGGGTGATCGCCTCGATGAGCTGGGCACGATCGTCGGGGGGTGCGGTCATCCGGGTTCCTCTGTTTGGTGCCTGCTGTAGCGCTGTTCGATGTCGGTGATCTTGGCGACGCGCCTGCCGTGGCGCTCCGCGCCCCACGGGGTGGCGAGGAACGTGTCGACGACCTCGAGGGCCATGCCCTCGCCGATCATCCGGGCGCCGAGCGTCAGCACGTTGGCGTAGTTGTGCTCCCGCGCGTTGCGGGCCATCGAGGTGTCGTGGGCATTCGCCGCGCGCACGCCCGGGACCTTGTTCGCGGTCATCGCGGAACCGATCCCGGCGCCGTCGATGACGATGCCGTTGGCGCACGCTCCGCTCGCCACCAGGCGTGCCACAACATGCGCGAAGTCCGGGTAGTCCACGGCGTCGGGGCCGTTGGTGCCGCAATCGGTGACGCCGAAGCCCTTGTCGGCGAGGTGTTTCGCGAGCACGGCCTTGAGGGCAAAACCGCCGTGGTCCGCGCCGATGGCAACGGTTGTCGCACCGGCTGCGAGGACCGGAGAGGCGGCCTTGGCCGGGGCGACGCCCACGGCCGCCGTCGGGGGCGCCTGCGCGGGTACGGGCGCTGTCGCCCGGCCGGTTTCCAGGCCCTCGAGCGCGCGCTCCACCAGCTGGCGGACGACCTCCTCGTTCGGCATCCGTCGCTCAGCCATGGGCCAGCACCCAGGCGGCGGTCGCGTCGTCGCAGGCGAGGACGCTGACCAGGCCCGCGCGGATCGACGCGAGGGCGATCGGCCCACGTCCCGCACCGGCGACCACACCCAGCCGGAGTGGCTTGCGGGCGAGCTGGTTCAGCGAAAGGCCGACGGTCCGCCGGTCAAGCTTGGGCCAGGCCACCTCGCCATCAGCGTCCAGGAAGTGCCCGATGACATCCCCCACGGCGCCTCTCGATCGGAGGCGTGCCTGCTCGTCCTCGTCCACGAAGCCCGAGGCCAGGTGCGGGCTGTCTGGGGCTGGGATGCCCAGGCCGAAGACCGCGGCAGGTGCGGCACGCGCAGCGTCCACCGTCTCGCGAATTGCCGGGTCCTTCATCAGGGCGTCGCGCAGGTCCGCGCTGCCCACGATGGCGGGCGCGGCCAATCCGCGGAAGGTAGCGCCGGACGTCGCGGCGAACCGCTCAAGGATCTCGTTGGCGCGTGTCGGCTGCGTGGAACGTGACGCGGCCCCATTGAGCTGCACGATCTCGGTGGCCTGCGTCCAGCCGTCAGGGAGACGCTGCGCGAGGGCCAGCATCGTTCGACCCCAGGAGACGGCGATGATGCCGGTGGGGCGCCGAGCCCCGAGATAGTCAACGACCGCGTCCGCGACCGCATCCCGCGCGAGGTCGTCGGCCTCCAGCCCCGCGCCGGTCGCCGCAGGAACGTCCGCGACCACGGCAGCTTCAAGTCCGAAGCGTTGCGTCAACTGCACCTCGAGGTCCACCAGCCGCGCGTCGGGGTGGACGACCTCGATCCGCACGATGTCCTCGCGAAGGGCGCGGTCCAGCAAGCGACCGACGCGAAAGCGGCTCAACCCGAGCCGCTCGCCGATCTGCTCCTGGCTCAGGTGCATCCGGTAGTACATCTGCGCGATGCGCACCATCAGTCGCGTGTCGCTCGCACCCCGACTCCGCGCTGCGTGCACTGATCCTCCGGGTCTCGTCACTGCACATATGAGCAAGGCGCATCACACATGAGCGACTTGGAAGGCAATCTACGCTTCTGCGAGGCGAAATGTCAAGGGGAAGGGCGCTACCTCGCCGGAATGGGCCGACTTTCGAGCGAGGATGGCGTTTCGCGGGCCCGGCTGCGTGCTGCCATGCCCCTTTCACCCAGACCGGTCGCGTCCCAACGTGCAGCGGCCCGCGCCCTGCCCCGTGAAACCCCCAGATTCCCACCAGCAGGGCATTCGCCAGCCTCCCTGCGTAGCAGCGGGCCAGTCCTGAGCGTGGGCCAGGTCCAGCTCCCTGTCATCTGCAGCATGGGAACGGCAGATGACGACGCAGCGGGCGCGAATGCCGATCAGGACGACATCTGGGGATTTCGCGGTGCGCGGAGGGAGCCCCGCTCGCCACCGGTTGACGGTTCTCAGCGGGTCGCCGCGTACACCGCGTTCAGCGCCGCATCGATCGGGTCTGACGGCAGGCCCCAGACGCCCGTGAGGTAGACGAACACCAGGTCGTGGGCGGGATCGATCCAGAGGCGCGTCCCCGACATCCCGCCGTGCCCGAACGCCGATGCCGATGCCGGCGACATCGCGCCTCGCTTGCCCCAGCCGATGGCGTAGTGCTCGTCCGCCAGCCGGTCCTCGGCGGCACCAAGGCCGTTGACGGTGACCTCGCGGGTGACGAGATCAACGAAAGCGGGCCCCAGCACGCGCTCGCCGTCGAGCTCTCCACGGCCGAGCATCGCGCGTCCGAACCGCAGCAGGTCCGACGCCGTGCCCCACAGGCCGCCGCCGGCCATGCGCAACCCGACGTAGCCCCCAACGAGCAGCTCCGCGATCGCCGGGTCAAGCACCCCCGTCAGCGGTCCGCTGTCCCAACCGCCAACCCGGACGGGTGCCATGCGGGCGGCATCGTCAGGCCGCGGATCGAAGCTCGTGTCCCCCATGCCCAGCGGGTCGAGCACCTCGTCGCGCAGCACCCGGTCAAGCGTCTTCCCGGTCGCGCGCTCGACGGCCTCGGCCACCAGTTCCCAGGTGCAGGTCACGTACGCGAACCGGGAGCCCGGTGCCGCGTCCCGCGGGAGCGCGATCGTGCGGCGCAGTAGCTCGGCTCGACCGCCGCCCTGGACCAGCAGCTGCTCGATGTCGACCTCGCCCAGGCCCGTCGTGTGCGTCAGCACGTGCCACGCGGTGATCGGCGGGTAGCCCGAATCGGCCAGCTCAGGCAGCCACGTGGAGAGTGGCGTCGTCAGCGAGAAGCGCCCATCCTGGACGAGCCGCATGACGGCGGTGGTGACGATTGGCTTGGTGATCGACGCCAGCAGGCACACGGCCGCAGCCCCGATCGGGGCGCCGTCGCGGGGCGGCACGGCCTCGAGGCGGATCGTCCCCGCTGCGTTGGCGACGCCGAGGATGACGAAGGGGACAGTGCCATTCTCCACCTGGCGGGCGGCGATGGCGTAGGCGCGGTCAAGCGCCGCAGTGTCGAGACGATGGGCAGGCATCCGGGAACGATACGCCTCGAGCGACGGGCCGCGGCAGCATCGCTTGCAGGTGGGCGCCACCCGGCCAACTGGCGTCGAAATCGGCTAATTGACGGGTACAGGTTTCGGCCCGGCGGGTATCCTCTCCCCGTGACCGACGCCGCCCGCGCCCCACTCGCCCCGGCGACATCGCGCCCGGCCTCGCCAATCGCCGAGGAGATCCGCCTCGAACTGGCGAATGCCTGGGGTGAGATGGGCGCCGCGTGGGGCGTCGCGCCGGCGATCGCCCGCGTCCACGCGTACCTGATGGCACGCCAGGAGCCCCTCACCGAGCGCGAGGTCCGCGAAGCGCTGAGCCTGAGCCATCGCGCCGCCAGCCTGGCCCTCGCCGAGGCCGAGGCCTGGGGCCTGGTCGAGCGCGTCGCGGAGCCCCGGCGGGTGGGACGACGTGGACCCGCCGGCACCGCCTACATGGCCATCGGCGACCACTGGCGCTGGTTCGGCCGCGTCGTCGCGGAGCGCAAGGTTCGCGAGGGCGACCCGATCGTCGTCGTGCTGGAGCAGACGCTCGCGGATACGAATGCAGCCCTCGCCCGGCACCCCGGCGAGCCGGAGCTGGTGCGCCTCCGCGAGTGGCTTGCGACGTTCCTCGTCTTCGTTCGCCTGTTCGACCGCGCGGTGGGCCTGGTCTCACGCCTCGAGCCCACGGAGCTGGAGCGCGCGCTCCGCCTCCTGGGCGAGGTCCCGGACGACACGATCCTGCGGCTGATCCGCCTCCTCGACGGCCTGCCCGACGAGGACGTCCTGGGCCTGATCGAGGCGCTGAGTCGCCTGTCGCCGACGTCCGCCCGACGCGCGACGACGCTGATGTCGGGGGTCGTGCGCACGCTCGCCCGGTAGTCGGCCCTGGGCGCGCCTGCGCAGCCAGCGCCACCCGACCTCGAGAAGGCCCCCCGGAGTGGAGTCCGGTCGTCCCGCACTGCCTGCGACGGCCGCCGTGCGATAATCAGGGAGTGACGCCGGACGGACCCGGTTCGAACGGGCGAGGACCCCGTGGCAAGCCGGACGGCCGACCCCTCACGCGTCTCTCGGAGAGCCCAATCATCATGACCGAAACCTCCACCTGGGCCACCAAGAAGGGCCTCGCCCAGATGCTCAAGGGCGGCGTCATCATGGACGTCGTCACCGCGGAGCAGGCCCGTATCGCAGAGGACGCGGGCGCCGTCGCCGTGATGGCGCTGGAGCGCGTGCCGTCCGACATCCGGGCCACGGGCGGTGTCGCCCGCATGTCCGACCCGGAGCTGATCACCGCGATCATGGCGGCGGTATCGATCCCGGTCATGGCGAAGGCCCGGATCGGACACTTCGTCGAGGCGCAGGTGCTGGAAGCCCTGGGCGTGGACTACATCGACGAGTCTGAGGTCCTCACCCCTGCCGACGAGCGGAACCACATCGACAAGCACGCTTTCAAGGTCCCGTTCGTGTGCGGCTGCCGGAACCTCGGCGAGGCCCTGCGCCGGATCAACGAGGGCGCCGCGATGATGCGGACGAAGGGCGAGGCCGGCACCGGCAACATCGTCGAGGCCGTCCACCAGCTGCGCGACGTGCTGGCCGAGATCCGCCGGCTCGAGTTCATGCGCGAGGACGAGCTGTTCGTCGCCGCCAAGGAGCTTGGGGCGCCCTACGACCTGGTGAAGCAGGTGGCGGCCGACGGCCGGATGCCGGTGGTCAACTTTGTCGCCGGCGGTATCAGCACACCATCGGATGCCGCCCTCGTGATGCAGCTGGGCGCGGAGGGCGTGTTCGTGGGCTCCGGCATCTTCAAGAGCGAGGACCCGGCACGCATGGCCAACGCCATCGTCCAGGCCACCACGCATTTCCAGGACGCCAAGATCATCGCGGAGGTCTCCAAGGGCCTGGGGGCGCCGATGCGCGGCATCGCCATGGAGGCCATCCCGGACAACGAACGCCTCGCGGTCCGCGGCTGGTAGGCGGCACGCTCGGCCCGGAGCCGGCACCATGAAGATCGGGGTCCTCGCCCTGCAGGGGGCGTTCGCGGAGCATCTCGCCGCGCTGCGCGCCATCGGCGTGGAGGCTGTCGAGGTGCGCGTCCCGGAGCAGACGCTCGATATCGACGGCCTGATCCTGCCCGGTGGCGAGAGCACGACCATGCGCCTCCTCATCGACCGCTGGGGCATGCGGCAGCCGATCCTGGACCTGGCCGCGAGCGGCGCTCCGCTGTTCGGAACATGCGCCGGCATGATCGTGCTGGCCCGCGAGATCACCGGCGATGACAGTCCGATCCTGCCGCTGCTGGACGCGACGGTGACGCGCAACGCCTTCGGGCGCCAGCTGGACTCGTTCGAGACGGAGCTCCCCGTGCCGCTCCTCGGTGACCAGCCGGTGCACGCCGTGTTCATCCGGGCGCCGGTGATCGAGCGCGTCGGTCCTGACGTGGATGTCCTGGGGCGTCTGCCGGACGGAAGGATCGTGGCCGTGCGCGAGCGGAACATCATCGCGACGTCGTTCCACCCGGAGCTCGCAGGCGAGACCCGGTTCCACCGGCTCGTCGCGATGCTGGCTTCCGAGCATGCGGACCCCGGTGAGGGCACTGGAAGGCGCCCGCACCCGATCCGCCGCAGCCTGCAGGGACGGTAGGGGACGCATGGCCCGCAGCACCGGCAAGGTCCGCGCGGCCCGGTTGACGGACCTCGCCGCCCTCGGAGAGCTGAGCAGGCTTGCCCAGGGCGACGGCGAAGGGACCCGGTCCCTGGGCCTCCCCGTATCGGGCCCGCCGATCGGCATGTTCAGCCTGTTCCGGCTGCCGCTGGGTGCCTTCCAGCCGCATGACGTGCTCTACGTCTTCGAGCGCGACGGTCACATCGCGGGGCTGTTGCGGGTGGAACGTGAGAGCCAGCGCGACGAGTGGACCGTGGTGGAGCTGGACGGCGTGGGAGGTCTGGATGCGGGTGACGTGCGGTTCCGGCTCATCCAGCACCTGATGCGCGACGGGCCGAAGCGCGGTGCGGTGCGCTTCCACGTGGCATGCGCGGACGCCGACGACAACGTGGAGCTGTTCATGCAGGCCGGCTTCGCGCGGTACGGTGACGAGCGCGTGCTGTTCCGCCCGCCCGGCCGGCCGTCGACATCCCCGCTGACCGACGAGGCCGCCCGCGGGGCCGGGATCCGACCCGCGGTCGCCCAGGATGCGGTGGCGCTCTCGCGGTTGTACGCGTCCGTGACGCCGGCGCCCGTCCAGCGGCTGGAGGCCGTCCGGATTGCGGACTGGGAACGCCAGGGTCGCGAGCTGCGGGTTCCCCGATCGTCGCTGGCGCCGATCCTGCGGTTCGCGGACGTCGAGGCGTACGTGCAGGAGGCACCGGGCGGCGGTCGCGACGGAACGCAGCTGGACGCGCTGGTCCACGTGGGCGTGGCCAAGGAGGACCAGCCGCACTATCTCAAGCTCCTCGCGCGGCCCGATGCGGACGTGGTGCCGCTGCTCCGATACGCGCTCGCCGTCATCGGGACCCGGGCGGATTCGTCCTCGATCGGTGGCCGGGGCGTCATCGCACCCGTGCGAACCTATAAATCGCCGATCGACCGGCGCCTGGAGGAGGAGGGCTTCGAGGCCATCGCCACCGTCACGCTCCTCATGAAGGAAACCCTGGTCCGGGTTGCAGAGCCGCGCCTCGTGCCGGCCGGCGTCCGGTAGCGGATCACAAGGAGGGCAGGCCAGCGTGGGATCCGTGGACCCGCACCGGGAGACGATCGACGACCTGGACGTCCTGCTGGCCGCCCTGCCGCCGGAGATCGTCGTCGCCGTCAACGCCCTCCCCGATCGCGAGACGCTGATCGAGGTCGTCCTGGACCTGGGCCGCCGGCCCGAGGCGCGCTACCCATCGAGCGAGGTCACCCTGCTCGAGCGCGAGGTGGAGGAGGCGGACCTCCAGTACGTCGTGGACCACATCGGCACGTTCGGCGAGGACAACCGCGCAGGCATCGAGCGCACGCTCCACCGGATCAGCGCGATCCGCAACCGCAGCGGCAAGGTCGTCGGGTTGACGTGCCGCATCGGGCGCGCGGTCTACGGGACGATCGAGATCATCACGGACTTCGTGGAGAGCGGGAAGTCGATCCTGATCATGGGCCGGCCGGGCATCGGCAAGACCACGATGCTCCGGGAGGCCGCTCGCGTGCTGGCCGACGAGCAGCGCAAGCGCGTGGTGGTGGTGGATACCAGCAACGAGATCGCCGGCGACGGCGACATCCCGCATCCGGCGATCGGGAAGGCGCGGCGGATGCAGGTTCGCATCCCCAGCCTCCAGCACGAGGTGATGATCGAGGCGGTGGAGAACCACATGCCCCAGGTCATCGTCATCGATGAGATCGGGACGGAGCTCGAGGCGCAGGCCGCCCGCACGATCGCCGAGCGCGGGGTCCAGCTGATCGGCACGGCCCACGGCAACAACCTCGACAACCTGCTGCTGAACCCGACGCTGTCGGACCTGATCGGCGGGATCCAGAGCGTGACCCTGGGTGACGACGAGGCGCGCCGGCGACGCTCGCAGAAGAGCGTCCTGGAGCGCAAGCAGCCGCCCACGTTCGACGTGATCGTGGAGATCCAGGATCGTGAGAAGGTGCTGGCGCACGCGGACGTTGCGGCCACCGTGGACGCGATGCTGCTGGGCGACCCGGTCGCCGCGGAGCTCCGCTGGCGAGACGAGGAAGGGGTGCACCGCTCCCAGTCGCGACCGAAGCCGTCCGCCCGCGAGGCGGCCGGGGGCGGGGACAGGTTCAGCGGGTTGACCGGGTCCAGCGCGGGCGCGTGGGGACGCGAGCCCGGGTGGCGAGGGGCCTCCACGTACCGGACCGGCGGCTATGCGGGCGAGGAGCGCGGACCGGCCGGGGCACGTCCCGGATACCGGCCCGGCGGGTCCGGCGGGTGGCGAGGGGCCAGGGGCGGTGCCTCCGACCGAGGCGGGGACCGCGGTGGTGATCGCGGGGCGCGCAGCCCGGAGGGGGACCGATCGGGCCCCCTGAGCGTCCTGCCGGGCGAGCGGTTTGCCGCGCGGCACGGCTCACCGTCGGGATCCGGTTCGTCGTTCGTCCCCGGACTGCCATTCGTGACCGCGGAGATCGCCGATCGCGGTCCGCTGGAGCGGGCGGAGGCCGCCGCAGCCGCAGCTGCAGAGGTCCGGGCCCGGGACGCGCGGGAGCTGGCCCGCCACAAGGCGTGGCGCGATCAGGCCGCGCGGGCCCTCGACGCGCTGCACGAGGACGAGGGGACGCGGCCGGTCAATGCCGCGGAGCTCGAGGCGGCGGAGGAGCAGCGGATCGCCCTGATGGTCCCCGGGGAGACGGGGTCCACGTTCGATGACGGGGTCGTCGGCGGGTTCGCGGGCGAGGAAGAGGATGACGATGCCTCCTTCGGGTCCGGGGCACTCTCCGTCGAAGGCGGGCTGCTGCCGACGTTGCGCGTCTTCCCGCACGGGATCAGCCGCAAGCGCCTGGAGCAGGCGATCCGCGACCTCCAGCTGCCGGTGGTGATCGCGCGTGAGCCCGACGAGGCCGACGTGGCGATGACGCTCCGCAGCGAGTACCGCCAGAAGCCGCCGGCCCTGCGCGAGGCGGAGGACCGGGGCATCCCGATCTACGTCCTCAAGGCGAACACCATCGCCCAGATGCAGGCATCGCTCACGTCCGTGTTTGCGCTGGAGGTGGATCCACGAGAGGCCGCCCTGCGCGAGACGGAGCAGGCGATCGGCCTCGTCGTCAAGGAACAGGAGCCCGTGGAGCTCGCGCCGCAGAACGCCTACATCCGCCGGCTGCAACACCAGATGGCGGAACGCGCGAACCTCGTCTCGCGGTCCCGTGGTCGGGAGCCGTATCGTCGGGTCCGGCTGTATCCCGATGCCGCGAGGACCGCCTGGCGGTAGGGCCGGCGGGCTCAGCCCGCCTCGGCCGTGCCGGCCGCGTAGGCCGCCACGACCTCGCTCAGGCGCCTGCTCTTCACGGGCTCCACGATCAGCTCGATGTCGGTCAGGGCGAAGTCGTTGCCCTTGAACAGGAGCGGCTCGCCGAGGTCCCGCGCCAGCGCGTACGAGAAACAGTCGCCCATGTTGAGCCGCGCCGGGTGCCCCGAGCCGCGTCCGAACTGCTGGTACGCAACCCTGGCGATCCTTGCCTGGCCAACGGTGAACGGCACGACCTCGATCCGCCAGGCCGTCAGGAGCTGGTCAACGGCGCTCGAGAGGACCGGATCGCGCCGGCCGTCAACGACCGCCGCGAGCTCGACGTAGCTCGCCGCCGAGAGCTTGCGTGACGGCGCTGTCCGAATGATCCCGGCGAATGCCCGGGCGTCAGGTTCGTGGACGATGACGGCGACGATCACCGATGAGTCGATGATCACCTCGGGAGCCCCAACTCGTCGTAGAGCAGGGCGTCGAAGTCCCGGCTGAGGTACTCATCGCCCATGCGTTCGCGCATCTCTGCAACGATGGCCAGCCCGCGCTCGATGTCGCGATCGAAGTCCTCGTCCTCCGGTTGCCTGCGCAACTGCTCCAGCCGCGTGCACACAGCGTCCGTGATCGCGGCGGTCAAGGAGACGCCCAGCTCGTCCGCGAGCTCCCGCACGAGCTTGACCGTATCCTCGTTCTTGATGTTGAGACTCATGGGCAGAAGTCTACCAGTTGCACGGTGGATGTCTACCCTACCCGTGCCACTGGAGTGCCCGGAGGCGGCCCGCGTGGGCGGGGTGCGCCAGTCGTGCCGACACGCCACGATGTCGCCATGAGGGGCAACGCCGACCGGCCACTCCCGCGTCCCTTCCTGCGCCTCGAGCGGATCTCGACCGGGCGCGCGGGCGTCGCGCTGGTCGCAGCCTGGGCGTTCGCGGAGGCGATCGCGTTTCCGATCATCCCGGACGTCGCGATCGGCCTGCTTGCGCTCGTCGCACCGCGCCGCACGCTCGTCCTGTTTGTCGCGCTGATGGCCGGCGCGCTCGCCGGGACGGCTGTCCTGTACGCGCTCACGCTTGCCGCCCCGGATGCCGCGGAGGCGACGCTCCTGGCGCTGCCCGGCATCCACGAGACCACGCTGGCAACAGCCCGCGAAACGGTCGCCGCCGGCAATCCCACCTCTATCGCCCTGGTCGTTCCCGGTACGCCTCTCAAGGTCTACACGTTCGCCTGGGCGACCGGACCGGCGACGCCGGTTGCGCTCGCGCTGGGCGCGGTCCTGAACCGGATCACGAGGATCGGGCCCGGGCTCCTGGCACTCGCGGCCCTGGGATGGTTCGCGCCGGGGTTCCTGCGCCGCCACGACCGCCTGGTGCTTGCCGTGTACGCGACGGCGTACGTGGTGGGTTACGCGCTCTACTGGCGGTAGCGACCGACGCCAGCGCCGAGCGGTCCGCCTGTGGGCGGGCAGCCCGTCTGAGCCGGATCCGGATCCGGGACCACCCCGGCTGTCGGGCGGCCGTTCAAAGCGCCCGGACGACGGCCTCCAGCCGAACGGTGAAGTCGCGGGCGCGCTCGCCCGGGAGCGCCCGCATCGGCTCGCCGAACCGCACCTCCACCGGGGCACGGTGCGGCCGTCGCGCGCCCTTGGGCAGGACGGCTGCGATCCCGATGATCTTCACCGGCAGCACCTGGTGCCCGGTGCGAACGGCCAGCAGCCCGGCGCCCGGGTGGAAGGATGCGATCTGGCCGGTCATGCTCCGTGTCCCTTCGGGGAAGATCAGCACGTTCCAGCCCGCATCCAGGAGGCCCGCGGCCGTCGCGAACGAATCGTCGCCCCGCCCGGCCCGCTTGAACGCGAACGAGCCGAGCCAGGCGGCGAAGAACCAGCGCCTGCGGCTCGCCGTGAAGTAGTCGGCCGCCGCCGCCGCCGACAGTCGCCGCCGGTAGCGCGGGCCGAGGGCCAGCCGCATGGCCGAGAAGTCGAAGTGGCTGGCATGGGTGGGGCAGATGATCGACGGCGGCTCCAGCTCCGCCAAATGCTCGGCGCCGATCACCTTCGGACCGCGCAGGTAGTACGCGAGGAACGGCCCGACGATCCGCGCGGTGACCTCCCGCGCCAGGCATGCGGCCGGCGAGAACTGCCAGCCATGCGGCCCGATGGTCTTGCCGCCGGTGCGCGCCGGCTTCGGGGTGGTGTTCGTCGCCGTCGCGTCCCTCGGCTCCTCGTCCATCAGCCGGCACCCCACAGGCGTGCGATCCAGTAGCCCAGCGCCACCGTCACCAGGAGCGAGTCGATCCGGTCCAGGATTCCGCCAAACCCAGGCAGCCAGCGCCCCGCATCCTTGACGCCCGCCTCGCGCTTGGCCGCGCTCTCAAGGAGGTCTCCCCACAGGGACCCGGTCGCGACCAGCGGCACGAGGGCGACCACGAACGGGACGCCGTACGTTGGCACGAGGGCGGGCAGGAACGGCACCAGCCCGATCGCCGCCCCGATGACGTTGCCGATGACGCCCTCCCGCGTCTTGTTGGGCGACAGGCGTGGTGCCAGCGGTGTCCGCCCGAACGTCCGCCCGATGACGAAGGCACCGACGTCCGAGAACGCGCACGCGACGGCGAGCGCGAGTACGAGCGCGACCCCGGCTTCGCCGTCCTCCTCCGCGAGCGCGACCGCATGGACCAGCATCACGGTGATCAGGACCATCCCGACGGCCGCCATCCCGAGGTCCCGGATGGCCCGCCCGGTGTCCGCCCGGATCACGGGCCACACGGCGCCCACCAGCACGATCCCCGCCACGAGCCAGTCCACGCCGCCCACCCCGCCGACGGCGATGGCGCAGAAGATAACGGCGTTCGCGACGACGACCGCGATTCGGTGGTGAGCCGGGAGGTCGAACATCCGCGCCCACTCGATGAGGCCGAGCGTGGCGAGGACGCCGAACAGGACTGTGATCCCGGGGACGCCGGCCCGGGCCGCGATCAGCAGCACGACTGCCAGGCCCGCGTAGGAGGCCGCGCGCTGGAGCGCCATGCGCGGCGTCAGGCCCGTCGTCCGCCCGCGCCGCGCGATCGCATAGACCGAGGCGCCGGCCAGGCCCAGGAGCGCGCCGACGACCAGGACGATCGACGCCGCGTTCAGCGGGGAGAGCGCGGCGACTGGTGGCATCTCCACCCCTACGGCAGGCGCCGGACGGCGACGACGACCCGCTCGAGCAGCGTGAGCGTCGTGCCGGCAAGGAGGATCGGGCCGAAGACCGCCCAGGCGAGGGTATCGGCCGGCTCCGCGGTGAACGCCCACACACTGCAGGCCACGAGCAGCGCCATCCGGCCCGGTTTCGACAGGATCCCGCGGTAGATGCGTTCCCCGCCGGCGGCCCTGGCTGTGATCCCCACGTATGACGCCATCACACCCACCAGGACGCCGAGCAGGACGATCTGTGGCGAGGCGCCCGGCAGGAACGCGACCGGGGCGAGGAACGCGACGTCCGCCAGCCGATCACCCAGCTCGTTGTAGAGCTCGCCCCGCGGGTGGATCTGGCCCGTCCTGTACGCCATGTTGCCGTCGATCAGGTTGAGGACGATCCGCACCACGACAAGCAGCGGCACGGCGAGGAGCAGGCCCGGAGCCGACGTCGAGAGCAGGAGGCACGCCCCGCCGAGCACCGCCACGGGCACAGCGGCGAGCGTCACCTGGTCCGGGGTGACCCCCGCCCGCGCGAGCCGGTCCACGACAGGTACCAGGCGGGCGTTGATCGCCCCCTTCGTGGCGTAGAGATCCATCGCACCGCTTTCTGCACCGAGCGCCGCGGGCCGCATCCGGACGGTCTGCACGAGAGTCTCGCCAATCTGACGTCTCGCGCGATCGTCCGTGACAGGTGGGACAGCGTCAACGGTCGATTCGAACGTCCCGGCCTGCGTTCGCCCTCCGGCTTGCCACCTGGCCGATGATGCGTCCACGTGGCCGTGTGGGGGGTGCATCGATCCAGTATCGTGGCCTTGGGGTTGGCACGATCCGGAAGGATCCGAGCGGCCGGGGGCCGATGGACATCGCCGCACTCGATGCGCGGACCGGATCGGGTTCGCCGCCAGGGGTGGCGACGGCTGTGCCCCTCGCGATCGTCCTCGCCCCCACCGGGATCGTCGGGCTGTTCTCCCTGCTGACACGGACCAAGGCAGGAGCGCATTCATGACGACGGAGGCGGGCTGGAGCGACACGCCGGTCGAGATCCTGCTCGTCGACGACAGCCCCACCCAGGCGGCGCAGCTGTGGCACCAGCTCGAGGTGCTCGGGCGACGGGTCGTCGTGGCCGGCAACGGCACCGCGGCGCTCGAGATGATGGCGGACCGGATCCCATCGGCGATCGTCGCGGATGTCGTGATGCCCGGGATGGATGGCTACGAGCTGTGTCGGCGGGTCAGGCAGAGCCCGGCCACGAGCGACATCCCGGTCATCCTGCTGACCTCCCTCTCCGCCGCGGAGGACGTGCTCGAGGGCCTTGCCGCCGGGGCGGACGCCTTCCTGAACAAGCCCTGCAGTCCGGACCATCTCCTGGCCACCCTCGACCGGATCGTCGCCAGCAACCAGCTGCGGGTGGGCGATCGCGCCGTCACGACGCTGGAGATCGCGGCCGGAGGGCAGGACCGGGTCATCCTCGCCGATCCGCAGCGGGTGCTCAGCCTGCTCGTCTCCGCGTACGAGGTGGCGGTCGCCAAGAATGCCGACCTTGCCGAGGCGCAGAACGAGCGGACGCTGCTGAACCAGCGGCTCGAGTCGCTGGTCGTCGAGCGAACCGCCAGGCTGGACGACCGGCTCCGTCAGCTCGACTGCCTGGTCGCCGTCTCGAGGCTCGTAGCAGACC
Organism: uncultured Chloroflexia bacterium; assembly: GCA_963770795.1. Classification (GTDB taxonomy): domain Bacteria; phylum Chloroflexota; class Limnocylindria; order Limnocylindrales; family CSP1-4; genus CAIXZV01. The sequence goes on along the minus strand of CAVYQR010000002.1, from coordinate 1,092,592 downwards.
TGGACCGATCGCTCGACGAGGTCCTTGAGGCCGTGGTGGGCCTGGTCCCGTACGCGTGGCCGCCGGCGGACGCGACTCAGGCCCGGATCCTCTTCGAGGGGAGGGAGTTCGGGTCATCCGATGTCGGGCTGTGCCCGCACCCGCTCTCCGTCGAGATCGTGGTCCATGGTGACGTCGCCGGCTCCATGGAGGTCTGCCGCCAGGAGGCCGGAGGGGGTTTCGGCGACCAGCGGTTCACGCGCGAGGAGGAGGAGCTGGTCGGTGCCATCGTCAGCCAGATCGGCGCGATGGTGGAGCGCCGGCGGGCCGAGGGGTCGCTGCGCGAGAGCCGCGCCCTGCTGCGATCCGTCGTCGACAGCACTACGGACGCCATCTACACGAAGGACCTCGATGGCCGCTACACGCTCTTCAACACCGGAGCCGAAGCGATCACCGGCAGGAGCGCCGAGGAGGTCCTCGGCCGGGACGACACGTTCCTCTTCCCGCCCGACGAGGCGGTCGTCGTCATCGCGGGCGACCGCGGGGCCATGGCCAGATCCCGGCCGACAACCTACGAGGAGCGGGTGACGGACGCCACGGGGCAGCTCCGCACCTATCTGTCAACCAAGGGCCCGCTCCGCGACGATGACGGATCGACCGTAGGCCTGTTCGGGATCGCCCGTGACATCACCGAGCGCAGGGCCGCCGAGGAGGAGCTGCGCGAGACACGCGATCGCCTGGAGCTCGCGCAGAGCGCCTCTGGCGCCGGCATCTGGGACTGGGACGTCATCTCCGGCGGCATCAAATGGTCGCGCGAGATGTTCGTGCTGTTCGGCCTCGATGAAGCGACCGTTGAGGCGGGGTTCGAGGCGTGGAACGCGGCGATGCACCCGGACGACATCGAGGTCGCGAACGCGCGCGTAGCGAGAGCGCTGGCCGAGCACACCGCGCTCGACAACGAATACCGCGTCGTGACGCCGGGCGGGGAGGTGCGCTGGATCAACGCCCTTGGGCACGGCGTCTACGACGAGCGGGGCGAGCCCGTGCGCATGCTCGGCATGTGCGTCGACATCACCGAGCGCAGGACGATGGCGGAGGAGCTGCGTGAGACCCGCGACTACCTCGAGAACCTCTTCCGCTATGCCAACGCGCCGATCATCGTCTGGGACTCGGAGCTGCGCATCACGCGCTTCAACCACGCCTTCGAGGAGCTCACGGGGCGAACCGCCGAGGAGGTCGTCGGCGAGCGCCTGGAGCTGCTCTTCCCCGATGACGAGCGCCGCGCCCAGACGCTCGAGCTCGTGACCACCGCATCGGCCGGCGAGCGGTGGCAGGTCGTCGAGATCCCCATCCTGGGCCAGGGCGGCGAGGTGCGCACGGTGCTGTGGAACTCGGCGACCCTGTACGCGGAAGGCGGAACGACGCCGGTGGCCACCATCGCCCAGGGCCAGGACATCACCCAGCGCAAGGCGGCCTTGGCCGAGATCCTGCGGCTCAACGAGAGCCTGGAGGTGCGGGTCCAGGAGCGGACGGCGGAGCTGCAGGCGGCGGTCAATGAGCTGCAGGCCTTCAACTACTCGGCCAGCCACGACCTGCGTGCTCCGCTGCGTTCCATCGCCGGTTTCGCCGCCATGCTCGAGCGCCGCATCGGCGCAGATCTTGACAAGGAGAGCCGCCACTATCTGGACACGATCCGTGTCTCGGGCGAGCGGATGGGCGTCCTCATCGAAGAGCTCCTGGACTACTCCCGGCTGGGCCAGGGCTCCGTCATCTCGCAGCCCGTTCCCCTGGTGCCGATCCTCGAACGGATTCGCTCACTGTTCGCCGACCGGATTGGCGCCGCGTCAGCAACCGTCGAGGCCATGGTCCCGATCTCCGTCCCGCTGGGGGACCCAAACCTGCTCGAGCGCATCCTGGTCAACCTCGTCGACAACGCCCTCGCCTATCGCCGCCCGGACGTCCCGCCACGCATCCTGCTCTCGGCCACCCGGACCGGCGGGAACGTCGTCGTGTCGCTGGCCGACAACGGGATCGGCATTGAACCGGAGTACCGGGAACGGGTCTTCGAGCTGTTCACCCGCCTCCACCCCGAGGGGGAGTACCCGGGCGGCACCGGGATCGGGCTGTCCATCGCCCGCAAGGCCGCCAGGCTCATGGGGAGCGAGGTCTCCCTCACCTCCGTCGAGGGGGAGGGGAGCATCTTCAGCCTCGTCCTTCCGGCGGCTGGGGAGGAGGAGAGCGCCCCGTAGCCCGCTACTCCTCGCGGATCACCGTGAGGCCGCGGGCATGGGCCAGCGCCAGCACCCAGCCGGCCGCGCCCATCGCCGGATCGCTCTCGAGCTCCGGTGCTTCGTCGCCGTCGTCCGCCCGGCCGGTGCCACCGAGCAGGCGCAGCGTGCCGCCGTCCGCCGCCAGTCGATCCAGGATCCGCTCGAGGTCCTCGCCGTCCACGGCCACGAACCGCTGGCCGACGTCCACCGTGATGGTGCCGTCCGCCTCCGCGTAGATCGTCAGGTCCGCTTCCCCGCGGTCACGGCTTCCCATCGCCCGGTCCTACCCGGCCGCCGTGGCGCCGGTGAACGAGAACGAGGAGAGCCGCAGCGACGGCACCACGCTCCCGCCCAGGAACCCACGGATGCAGCGGCGCTCCCGGCTCACGGCCTCCACGTTCGCGAGCGCGTCCAGGTACGACATCGTGAAGCGGAGGTTCCGGACCGGCCCGACGATCCTGCCGCCCTCAACGAGGAAGGTCCCGTCGCGGGTCATGCCCGTGATGATCACCTTCTTGGAGTGGACCGGGTTCGTGTAGTGGAACCGGGTGACCAGCAGTCCGCGGTCGAGCCCGCCGACCAGGTCCTCCATGGACGAGTCGCCCGCGCTCATCACCATGTTGGTGGGGAACGGGCCGTACGGGTTCGGGGCGGGGAGGCCATGGCCGGTCGAGGCGCGGCCGGCCCTCGCGCCGGTCTGCTGGTCGAACGCGAGATCCCGGCAGACGCCCGCGTCCAGGAGGGCCAGGCGCTGCTTCGGGACGCCCTCGGCATCGAACCCCATCGGCGTGCCGGCGGGATCCCGGCCATCGTCCGTGATGGTGACGAGAGGCGAGGCCACGCGGCGGCCGGCCTCCCAGAACGAGCGGTCCTCCTGGACCGCAAGAGCCGAGAACCCGAGGTACCCGAGCATGTCGAGCAGGTCCACGACCGCGTAGTGGTGGAGGACCACCGGGTAGTCACCCGGGTCGACGGCGACGGGGTTGGCGCTGGCGCGGGCGCGCTCGGCAGACTCCCGACCGATCGTCGCGGCGTCGATCGTGGTGGCGTCGGTCGCGCACTGCTCCGCATAGCCGGTCCCGTCTTCCGGGCCCATCGACACGGTCAGCAGCTGGCTCGTGGTCCGGCGCTCGGCGGCCCGGATGCCCCTGGAGTTGGCGACCGCGATCGCCTCCGCGTCCGTCGAGAACGAGCCGAAGGCGGTGACCCCGGCCGCGTCCGCTGCCGCGATGACGGCCCGCGCGCCGTCGGCGCGCAGCTCCGGACTAGCGTCGGCGGTCCCGTCGGACCATGCGATGGCCAGGGGCTCTGCGGCGGCGGCCCCGGGCAGCCCTGCCCAGTCCTCCAGCTCTTCGACGTTTGCGGCGATGGCCACGGCGCGCTCGACCAGCGCCCGCACGCCCTCGGCGTCGACGCGACCCGTCGAGGCGACACCCACCCGCCTTCCCTTGACGACGCGCAGGTTGACGAGCACCTCGGCGCTGGCGACGTTCTGGTGGATCTCGCTGTTGGCGAAGCGGGTCAGGGACGACTCGCCGGCCACGACCAGGGCCTCGGCCTCGGTGGCGCCCGCCGCCCCGGCCTGCCGGACGGCGTCCTCCGCGAGGCGAAGCGCCGCCTCCGGATCTGCTCCGATGCCGTCTCGCACGGTCATGCCACCACCCCCACGCGCACGTTGCGGAACCGGGCACCCGAGACGCCGTGGCCCACGTGGCCGGACTGGGGCGGTTCGCCCTTGCCGCAGTTCGGTGTGCCCCACATCTGCCACGAGGACGCGTCGCCGACCGCGTCCATCGACCGCCACAGCTCGTAGGTGATGCCGGTGTACGTCCCGTTGCGGAACAGCCGGCCCACCTTGCCTCCCTTGACCTCGCGGCAGATCTCGGTTCCGAACTGGAAGTTGAGGCGCCGGTCGTCGATGGACCAGCTGCGGTTCGTCTCGAACAGGAGGCCGTCGTCCGTGTCCGCGACGATGTCCTCGAAGCTCATGCCCGGCTTCGGCAGCAGGTTCACGTTCGTCATCCGGATCAGGGGGATACGGTTCCAGCCGTCGGCGCGCATCGCCCCCCCGGACCGGCGCCCGATGCGGGGTGCGGTCTCGCGAGAGCTGAGGTAGCCGACGAACATGCCTTCCTTCACGAGCGCGACCTGTTGCGCCGCGACGCCCTCGTCATCCCAGCCGAAGGTTCCCAGGCCGCCCGGGACCGTGGCGTCGGCCACGATGTCGCACAGGTCAGAGCCGTAGCGGAAGCCGTCGAGCAGGTCCGGTGTCAGGAAGCTGGTTCCCGCGTAGCTTGCCTCGCTGCCGAAGGCCCGATCGAGCTCCGTCGGGTGGCCGCAGCTCTCGTGAACCTGCATGTACAGCTGACTGGGGTGCAGGAGGATGGTCCGCGTCCCGGCGGGGAGAGGCGGGGCGGTCAGCAGCTCGACGGCCTCCGACGCGATGCGCTCGGCGTTGCCGCCAAGGTCCAGGCCACGGATCCACTCGTAGCCGGCCGAGGCCCAGGCGCCGCCGTTGTCGGGGTAGCTCCGGCGCTGGTGCTCGTCGCCGTCGATGGCGTTGGCCTCCAGGCCGCTGCCGACATGGGTGATCACCTGCTCGGTGTAGCTGCCATCGGAGGCGGCGAAGGTCTTCCACTCGCGCTGAGCGGCGTACAGCGATTCCGTCCAGGCGACCCCCTTGACGGTGTTCAGGGCGCGGTCGGCAGCGAGCAGGTCCGCGATCTTGCGCTCCAGTGGGACCTGGAACGGATCCTCCGCCACGGGTGTCTCGAAGCGGCCGTTGGCGGGCGGGCGGTCGTCAAGCTGCACCGGGTTGCGGAGGGCGGTGGCGGAGGCCTTCGCGATGCGGATGGCCTGCGCTGCGACGCGGTCCGCCTCCGCCGTGGTCAGATCGTGACTGGAGGCAAACCCCCAGGCACCGTCCACGAGGACACGGACACCGAAGCCCTCGCTCTCGCCGGACTGGACGCCCTCCACGCGGGTGGACTTGATGTTGATCGATTCCTCGAGTCGCCGGACCACGCGCACATCCGCGTACGCGGCGCCCAGGGCGTTGGCCGTGTCGAGGGCACGGCTCGTCAGATCTCGCATCGGGACCGAGGGTAGCGCGTGGGGCGCCGGTTGGCGCTAGGGCGAATCTCGTACTTGCGGGCGCCGGCGCTCGGGCGCCTGGTCGCCGGACGCCCCCGGGACCTTTGGCCCCCGAGGCTGGTCCCCATCGGCCCTGTGTACCCGGGCCGGTGAGTCCCGAAATTACCCCAACCCGACGACCTTCGGCCCCCAGCACCCAGAGCTGGTCGCCGACCAGGCCGTCGGACCCGTTCCGGGGTGTTCGCGCATCGGCCCGACACCTGCAAGCTGACCTGGAGGAGTACGAGATGGGCGATGCCGGAGGGCTCCCTTTGAGTCCTGTCCTGGGGTCGGGCGCGAGCGCCGCGCCGCCCCCGGTTACCGACGAGTCAGGGAACTGGTTGCAGGCGGCCCTTGAGTACCAGGGCATCAGTCGCCGCCGGTTCCTGGGCTTCGCGTCCGCGATGACCGCTCTGCTGGCGCTGCCGGCGTCGATGACCCCGAAGATCGTCAACGCCCTCGAGACGAAGCCGAAGCCCACCGTCATCTGGATGGAGTTCCAGGACTGCGCGGGCAACACGGAGTCGATGCTCCGCAGCAGCCACCCGGCGATCGCCGACATCGTCCTGGACGCCATCTCGCTCGAGTACCACGAGACGATCATGGCGGGTGCCGGCTCGGCTGCCGAGAAGGTCCGCGAGGACATCGTCAAGAGCGGTCAGCCCTACGTCCTGATCGTCGAGGGGTCGATCCCCACGGCCGAGAACGGCATCTACTGCACCATCGGCGGGCGGACGGCGATCGACCTGCTCAGGGAGACGGCCGCGGGCGCGGCCCTCGTGATCGCGGTTGGTGCGTGCGCCTGGGACGGCGGCTTCCCTCGGCTCGGCCCCACCGGCGCGGTGGGCGTCGGCGACATAATCGGCGACAAGGCGCTGGTGAACCTGGGCGGCTGCCCGCACAACGTGGCCAACACCACCGCGACGCTCGTCCACTACCTGACGTTCGGCTCGGCGCCCGCGTTGGACCAGTACAACCGACCGCTGTTCGCCTACGGCCACCTCATCCACGACCAATGCGAGCGAAGGGCGCACTTCGACGCCGGCCGCTTCGTGGAGGAGTGGGGCGACGAGGGCCACCGCAACGGCTGGTGCCTCTACAAGACCGGCTGCAAGGGGCCACAGGCGACATACAACTGCCCGATCGTGCGCTGGAACGACGGCGTGAACTGGCCGATCGGTGCCGGGCACGGCTGCGTCGCCTGCGCCTCGCCGCGGTTCTGGGAGCGAATGAGCCCGTTCTACGAGCGGCTCCCGGGCGTGCAGATGTTCGGCGGTGACGTGGACGCCCAGACCATCGGCCTTGCCGCCGTCGGGTTCGTGGCCATTGCCACGGTCGCCCACGGTGCGGGCGTCGTCGCCCGACGGTCGAGAGAGCGAAGACGGGCGACGGTCGCCCCGGACGGGACCGTCGTCCCCGAGATCACGCCCACCCCCGCCGAGGCGTCCGACGACGCCGGCACCAACGCGTAGGAGCGGACGATGGCCGATCGAATCGTCATCGATCCCGTCACACGGATCGAAGGTCACCTCCGGATCGAAGCGCAGGTCGAGAACGGCAAGGTCAGCGCCGCCTACTCGTCCGGCACGATGTTCCGGGGCATGGAGCTCATCCTCAAGGGCCGCGACCCGCGCGAGGCATGGATCTGGGCGCAGCGCATCTGCGGCGTCTGCACCACCGTGCACGCACACACGTCGGTCTACGCGGTCGAGGATGCGCTGGGCGTGGAGATCCCGCCCAACGCCCGCCTGATCCGCAACCTGATCGCCGGTGCCCAGCACATCCAGGACCACGTCATCCACTTCTACCACCTGCACGCCCTGGACTGGGTGGACGTGGCCAGCTCCCTCGCCGCCGACCCGGCCGCGACCTCCAAGCTCGCCCAGTCGATCTCCCCCTGGGGTCTGAGCTCCGAGCAGTACTTCGCCGGCGTCAAGGCCCGGGTGAAGAAGCTTGTGGACTCGGGCCAGCTCAGCCTCTTCGCCAGCGGGTACTGGGGTCACCCGGCCTACAGGCTGCCGCCCGAGGCCAACCTCATGGCGGTCGCGCACTACCTCGAGGCCCTCACCTGGCAGCGCGAGGTCATCCAGATCCACGCTGTCCTCGGTGGCAAGAACCCTCATCCGCAGACGTACCTCGTCGGCGGCATGGCTTCGGCCGTGGACGGCAACTCCCCCAACGTCATCAACTGGGAGCGCCTCACCTTCCTCAAGTCGCGCATCGACCAGATGCGGGAGTTCGTGACCCAGGTCTACGTGCCCGATGTGAAGGCCGTCGCCGCGTTCTACCCGGAGTGGTGGGAGCTGGGCGCGGGCCACAAGAACTACCTCTCCTACGGTGGCCTGCAGGGCGGCAACCGGGACGAGGAGGCCAAGTTCGGCTTCAACCGCGGGATCATCGTCGGCGGCGACATCGGCAACCTCGTCCCGCTGGACCAGGCCAAGATCACCGAGGCGATCGCCCACTCCTACTACGAGTACGGCGGCGGCGACCAGGCCGCGCTGCACCCGTGGGACGGCGAGACGAAGCCGAAGTACTCGGGCCCGACGCCCCCGTACGAGAGCCTCGACGTCGAGGCCAAGTACTCGTGGCTGAAGTCGCCGCGGTACGACGGCATGCCGATGGAGGTGGGCCCGCTGGCCCGCATGCTCGTTGGCTACGCGGCCGGCAACCCGCGGATCCAGGAGATCGTGAACGGTGCGCTCACGGAGCTCAAGCTGCCCGCGACGGCGCTGTTCTCGACGCTCGGCCGGGTCGCCGCCCGCGCGCTCGAGACCGTCTACCTCCTGGACATGATGGACGGCTGGCTTGCCGACCTCACGAACAACATGGAGTCCGGCGACCTTCGCATCCACGAAGGCGGCAAGTGGGATCCGTCGACGTGGCCCGCCGAGGCCGAGGGCTGGGGCTTCCACGAGGCGCCGCGCGGCGCCCTGGGGCACTGGATCAAGATCAAGGACAAGAAGATCGAGAACTACCAGGCGGTCGTCCCCTCGACCTGGAACGCCGGACCGCGTGACGCGGGTGGCGTGCCCGGACCGTACGAGGCGTCACTCGAGGGCACGCCCGTCGCCGTCCCCGAGCAGCCGCTGGAGCTGCTGCGTACGATCCACTCGTTTGACCCGTGCCTCGCCTGCGCGGTCCACGTCGTGGACGCCACCGGCAAGGAGCGGGTGCGCGTCGAGGTGCGGTGATGGCCGCCGTCACGCAACCCAGGCCCACCGTCCCGAGCGACGACGAGGCGATCGGCTCGCAGCCGATCTACGTGTGGGAGGTCCCGGTCCGGGTCACGCACTGGCTGATCGTGATCTCGATCGTGGTGCTCAGCGCGACCGGGATGTACATCCACGGGCCGTACCTCGTGCCGTCCTCGCCGCTCGAGGCCAGCTCCCAGATGGCGAGCGTCCGCTTCTGGCACGAGATCTTCGCGATCGTGTTCAGCCTGTCGGTCGCCGTCCGCTTCTACTGGGGCTTCGTGGGCAACAGCTTCTCGAGCTGGAGCCAGATCATCCCCCACCGTCGAGACCAGTTCTACTGGCTCAAGGAGATGGGCAAGTACTACTCCTTCCGGCGCCGCCACCCGGTGCCGTACACGGGCCACAACCACCTTGCGGGCCTCGCCTACACGGTCGTCTCCGTCGGCCTGTTCGCACAGGTGCTGACGGGGCTGCTCCTGTTCGGCTGGATCATGCCCGCGGGTCCGTTCCACGTGCTCTTCGGGTGGGGGAACGCGGTCCCCGGCGGCATCCAGCTCGTCCGGTTCGTGCACAACCTGCTCACGTTCCTGTTCCTCGCCTTTGCGATCCACCACGTGTACAGCGCGATCCTGGTGGACATCGAAGAGCGCATCGGCGTCATGTCATCGATGTTCAGCGGCTACAAGAACATCCGGACCGAGCAGACCGTCGAGGCCCTCGGGCTCGTCGGTGATGCCCCGGAGGAGAAGGCGCGCGTGCGGTCCGAGGAGCGGGCCAACGGCAAGGGCAACGGCGCCGATGCATGAAGCCGGCCTCCTGGCCGCGGTGGTGGCCGACGCCCTCGCCGCGGCCGGACCCGGCCGACAGCGTCCCATCGCGGTTGAGATCCGCATCCACGACCCCATCCACGTTGCCCCGGAGTCCGCGCGCCTGCACGCGGAGATCGCCCTCCGGGCACGTGGCCTGGACGACGTTGCGATCGAGGTGACCGCGGACCCCGTCGTCTGCGTGCTGTGTGACGTGTCCAACGAGGCCCGGGCGGAACACCCCTTCTGCGCCGAGTGCGGCTGGCCCCTGCCTGACAAGGGCGGCCACGCCGTCGAGGCAACCATGCGCTGGGCTTCGGCGTGAGCCGTTACGCGGTCCTCGGGCTGGGCAACCGGCTCGAGACGGACGAGGCTCTGGGCGCGCTGGTGGTCGAGCAGCTCCTGGCGGAGCCCCAGCACCTGGCCGGGCTGCCGGATAGGGACTCCGTGGAGCTGATCGACGGCGGCACGGTCGGTCTTGCCCTGCTGCCGTACCTGATGGACCTGGACGGCCTGGTGGTGGTGGACGCCATCAACGCCGACCGGACGCCCGGCACCCTGATCGACATGGACGGGGCGTCGCTCATCCGGCATGAGCAGGTGATGAGCGTCCACGATCTCGGGGCCGGGGAGCTCCTCGGCGCGCTGCACGTGCTGGAGGCCTGGCCAAGACGCGTGCGGGTCATCGGGCTGGAGCCGCAGGCGATCGAGCTGGGGCTGGAGCTGACGCCCGCGGTGGCGGCCGGGGTGCCGGGGCTGCTGGACGCGGTGGCGGCACACCTCGGGGAGTGGCAGCGCGCAGACGCGTAGGGGCGATGCCGGCCGGGGCAGTTTCGTGGCTTCCCAGGCAACGCGGGACTTGGACCAGCCGACGCGGGACCAGCCGATACGGCTGCCGACGCCGTGTCAGCGGCCCAGCCACCACTCGAGGACGCTGCCGTTCCAGGGTCGCGTCCGGTCCGCCTGGAACGCGTCGGGGAAGATCATGCGCACGCCCCCGGCGGAGGTTGCCCGCTGGAGCCGGACGTACCACACCGGGACGCGGGGCCGCGGATCCTCGTACCGGGCACGGATGCTCAGCCCGGCGGCATCGTACGGAACCGTGAGCATCGGGGTCGCGGCGAACCGCCAGCCGCCGGCCGCACGCTCCAGCGGCCACAGCTCGTCGGTGAAGTCGTGCCAGCCGTGGAGGTCGCTGAAGGACTGCTCGAACACCCGTTGACCCTGTGCGTCGAGCGACTCCCCCGCGCTGACACCGGCCGGGGGCGAGAGGCCCTCGCCGAAGTCCGCGACCTGCCCGATCGTCGCCAGGTTCGCCGCCGGGACGCCGAGCGGCCGGTCGGCCGGGTACGGCCACGCAATGGGCATCAGCACGATGGACCCGAGGACGATCGCGGCGGCCGGCTTCCACGCCCCGCGCGCTCCGGTTCGCGGCGCGGTCAGGGCGATGATCGCGGCGGCGACGGGGATCGCTGGGTAGAGCAGCGCCAGCCACCCGTCCAAGTCCTGGTTCGGCAGCAGCAGGGCGATCGCGAGCCCCGGCACGAGGATCAGCGCGGCGCCGACACGCCGGACCGTCGAGAATGGCCATCGCACCTGCGCGGCGACGAAGCCGGGCACGACGCGCGCAGCCAGCGACAGGCCGACCGCCACGGCGGCGAGCGCGGCGTAGACGGCGGGCGGGGACCAGCCGCTGCCGTGCGCGATCGCGAAGTCCGCGACAGAGGCCGCGGTCCAGGCGAGGTACAGGGCGATGAACCCGGCGACGGCGCCGATCGCGGTCCCCGCCCCAAGCGCGACCGCGCTCCCGCCGACCAGCGCAAGCGCGGACTTCCTCGACCGCTTTGCCTTGCGGATGCTTCGACCCAGGGAGGCGGGATCGCCCAGCCGGTTCCGCGCCCGTCGTTCGGCCTCGGCGGGCTCAAGGCCCACCGCCACGGCCTCGGCCACGCGGTCGTCGAGGTGGGCGGCCAGCTCCTCGAGAACCTCCGCCTCCGTGTCCGGCATGGCGTCCAGGCAACGCGCGACGGCCGCCAGCCATGCGGCGCGGTCAGGCAGGTCAGCCACGGCCGGGCTCGGCCGAGAGGCGCGCCACGGCGCCCGCGAACTCGTTCCACGTGGCGCGCTCGCTCGCGAGGAGCCGGGACCCCGCTTCCGTCAGCCGGTAGTAGCGACGACGCGGCCCGCGGTTGCTGGCGCGCCAGGTGGCGGTGACGGCGCCCTCGGCCTCGAGACGGTAGAGGACGGGGTAGAGCGAACCCTCGCTGGGCGCCACAACGCCGGCACTCCGGGCCTCCAGGCGCTGGACGATCTCGTACCCGTACAGCTCATCTTCCTCGAGAGCGCCGAGGACGAGGAGCGGGAGCGCGCCCTTCAGGCGCTGGCCATGCGGATCGAGCGACGGCACCGGAGCGACAACCTCACTACCTCGCTTGTCGAGATACTGGGAGCATCGGCCCGCGCGAGGCCCGCTGTCAAGAGCCCATCGCCTACGGATGAAAGTGTCAAGCCCCGGACGGCGGTGTACCGTCCGGGTGGACGCGGTCGATCGCGTGGCGAAGGGCGGGGTCATGGGGATCATGCCCGCCGCGCAGCCTTGCCCGACCTTGGTCGTGGCTGGAACCAGTCGCTCCCCGGTGCGACGACCGCGTCCCTGGTCTGCCCGCGAGCCGGTCGAGCTGCCGCTGCTTGAAAGCCGTCCGCGCCTCGGGCGCGAACCGGCAGTCCTCGTCCTTGCTGAGCAGGTGCCACACGATCACGGCGAGCTTGCGGGCTGTCGCGACGATCGCGACCCCGCCACCCCGCCGGGCCTTGAGGCGGGCATGGAACCCGGCCAGCGGCCCCGGTGAGCGGACAGCCGAGTGGGCGGCCTCGCACAGCAGGCCCCGGGCATGGGCCTGGCCCGCCCGGCTGATGTGGCCGCGCATCGCCGGCCGGTCGCCCGACTGGCGGATCCTGGGATCCAGGCCCAGGTAGGACACGAGCTTGGCCGGCCGGTCGAACCGCCCGATGTCGCCCACGACGGCGAGGATCGACGCGGCGGTGACGAGCCCGATCCCCGGGATCGTGAGCAGCCGCCGGACACGGGTGTCGTCGACGACCATGGTCGCGATGACCCGCTCGGCGGCGTCGATGTCGTCGGTCTTGCGCTTGGCCGAGGCGATCGCCTTCGTGCGCAGGGGGTTGGACACGACGACCCGTCCGGCATGGCGGCCGAGAAGGTCGGCGAGGGCCCAGGTGTTGGTCGAGGCCTCGAGGGCGACGGCATCGTCCGGCCCCAGGGTCGCTGCGAACCCCCGGAACTCGTCGCCCATCGCGAGCCGCGGCAGTCGTCGGGCTGTGCCGCTGCCCTCGATCACCGCGACGTGGGCGAAGTCGCGGCCGATGTCGAGCCCGATGAAGCGCATGGCGTGGTCCTCCGCGGTGCTGAACCAGCTCGGGCGACACGACACCTACGGATCCGCGCTCAATGAAGGCGCAACCGGTCAAGTCGCAGGGGCGGCCAGATACACTCTCGGACTCTCGCGTCCATAGGCTCAGCGGCCTGCCCGTTGATGGTGTCCCTCAAGCCCCTCGTCCGGTGAGCGAACCCTACGCCCGCCTCGAGGAGTCGGCACGTTCATAGCCGATACACTCCGGGCGTGTCCACCACCACCGCCCGGCGAGGCGTCTTCATCACGCTCGAGGGTCCCGACGGGTCCGGCAAGTCCAGCCTGATGCCGCGCCTCGCCGCGGTCCTGCGGGCGCGCGGCTGCGATGTCGTCACGACGCGCGAGCCCGGCTCCACCCCCTTGGGGGAGCAGATCCGCCGCCTCCTTCTGGACACGGAGCCCCGGATCGACCACACCGGCCGCGCCGACGCCCTGTTGTTCGCCGCCTCGCGGGCCCAGCACGTGGACGAGGTCATCCTCCCCGCCCTCGAGCGCGGCGCCGTGGTGCTGTGCGACCGCTACGCGGACTCCTCGCTCGCGTACCAGGGCTACGGCTCGGGGGTACCGATCGACGGGCTTCGCGCGGTCCAGCACTTCGCCACGGGCGGGCTGACCCCCGACCTGACGATCCTCCTGGATCTCCCGGTGGATGCCGGCCTCGGCCGCAAGGCGGACGAGGTCACCCGCTTCGAGGCGTACCAGGACCTCGCCTACCACGAGCGCGTGCGCGCGGCCTTCCTCGGGTTCGCGGCCGCGGAGTCTGACCGCTACGTCATCGTGGACGCGAGCGGTGACGCGGACACCGTGCTCAATGAAGCGGTGGCGGCGTTGGCGCGCGTCGCTGATCGGCTGCCCTGCTCCGGGGACTCGCCCGACCGGGCCTGAGCTACCCGACCTACCCGACCTACCCGGCCGACCTACCCGGCCGACCTACCCGGCCGACCTACCCGGCGGCCTCGGTGATCGCGGCCGGCTTGCCGGCGCCCTTGACCGCAGCCCGCGCCGCGGCCAGCACCGTCCCGGCATCCACACCGTCCTGCGGGAACCGGGCGACCCCAGCGCTGACCGTCACCGTCTGACCGTCCACGGCCTCAAGCCGGGCAATCCCGTCCAGGACGCGCCGCGCGACCGTGACGCCGGCGGATCCCGGGGCGACCAGCACGAACTCGTCGGCGCCGGTGCGGGCGATCGTGTCTACGATGCGCACGGTCTCCGAGAGGATCGCCGCGACCTGGCGCAGCACCTGGTCCCCGGCCGGGGCGCCCGCGGCGACGTTGAGGGCCGTGAAGCCATCGATGTCGAAGACGGCGACGGACACCTCGCCGCCCTGCCGCTGGGCCCGGGCCACCTCGAGCTCCAGGACGCGTCCCAGGGTCCGGTCGTTGGCGAGACCCGTCAGGCCATCGGTGTGGGTGATCCGTTGGAGCCACTCCGCCCGCTCGGACACCATCGAGGCCAGCCGGAATGCCGAGATCGTCGCCGCGGCCAGGTCCGCGGTCCCCACCAGCAGCGTCTCCTCATCCGTGTCCACGTGGTGGGTGCCCGGCCAGCCGAACGACAGGACCCCCACGCAGTACTCCGCGCCGCCGCCACTCGCGACGACCAGCGGCAGGTCCGCGAACATCGTCGGCAGCCCGTCCGGCGTCGTGCCGTCCCGGCCCAGGGAGCCGGTGCGATCCAGCGCGGCACGGCGGATCGGATGTTCGGGTTCTCCAATGACGCCCGCTTCGAAGGCGGCGGCGCCCGCATCGTCGATGCCCAGCGTCACCAGCAACTCCAGCCCTTCGCGGTCCGGGTCATGGCCGAAGACCGCGGCGACGGGCGCCCCGACGGCGGTTGCCCCGGCCTGGACGATCACCGCCAGGGCGGTATCCAGGTCGGCTGCCCGTGCGAGCGCCGCGGCGCCGGCCGAGAGGACGGCGAGGGGGCCGCGATCGGGGACGGTGGGTTCGGACACGTGTGCCTCCGCGTGCTGCTCGCTCGAGCCCGGTCGCGGGATCGACCCGGGGCGTCCATCGCACCCGAGCGGCGCGATTGGGATCGTACACCGGGCATCCATCCGGGTTCGGGCCAACAGGTGCATCGGAGTTGCGTCGGTGGGCTATCCTCCGCCTCGTGAAGCTCGTCGTGGCCATCGTGCACAACGAAGACGCCCGTGCCCTTGTCGATGCCCTGCTCGAACGCGAGTTCCGGGCAACCCGCCTCAACAGCTCCGGCGGGTTCCTCAAGCAGTCCAACGCCACGGTCATGCTGGGCGTCGAGGACGACGAGGTGGACGAGGTCATGGGGATCGTCCGTGAGGCGTGCCATGCGCGCACCCAGATCGTGAACCCGATGCCGCCGATCATGGAGCCGGGCGAGTTCTTCATGCCCTACCCGCTCGAGGTTGAGGTGGGCGGCGCCACCGTCTTCGTCCTTCCGGTGGAGCGCTTCGAGCGCCTGTGAGGGTCTGAGTGAACCGCCTGATGCGCAAGGTCCTGCTCTGGTGCGCCCGCAACCCCTGGCTGGGAGAGCGGCTCCCGAACCTTCCGTTCATGAAGCGGGCCGTCCACCGGTTCATGCCGGGCGAGGCGATCGAGGACGCTCTGGGCGTGGCGGTGGAACTCCAGGTGCTGGGGATCGGCACGCTGTACACGAAGCTCGGCGAGGCGATCACGGACGCGGTGGGGGCCCAGGCCGTGGCCGACCACTACCAGGAGCTCCTCGAGGCGATCAGGGCCGCGGAGATCGACGGTGAGATCAGCGTCAAGCCCACGCAGCTTGGCCTTGACATCGACGAGGACGTCTGCTTCGGGCACCTCCGCGTGCTGGCCGCCGCGGCCCAGGCCCAGGGGACCTGGCTCTGGATCGACATGGAGGACAGCACGTACGTGGACCGGACCCTGGACCTGTACCAGCGGCTCCGGGCCTCGCACGCGAACACGGGCATCTGTCTCCAGGCCTACCTCCGGCGCACGGCGAAGGACGTGGAGCGGCTGCTGCCGCTCGGCCCGGCCGTCCGCCTGGTCAAGGGCGCCTACGACGAGCCGAAGTCGGTCGCGTTCAAGTCGAAGAAGGAGGTCGACGCCAACTTCCTCGGGCTCGCGGTCACCATGATCCGGGAGAGCCGGACGCGGCCGATGCGGGTGGGCCTCGGCACGCACGACGTGGAGCTGATCGAGCAGATCGCGACGCACGCGGCGGCGGCCGGGGTGCCGAAGGACGGCTACGAGATCCAGATGCTGTACGGGATCCGGGCCAAGGAGCAGCGACGCCTGGCCCGCTCCGGGTACAAGGTGCAGACCCTGATCGCCTACGGCGGGGCGTGGTATCGCTGGTACATGCGCCGCCTGGCCGAGCGGCCAGCGAACGTGCTGTTCGCGCTGCGGCAGCTGTTCCCGGGCTGATCGCGCCTGCGCGGTACGCTCCGCCGCGATGGTCTCCCGGTTCGGCATCCTGGCCTCCGACGCGCCCGACGTGGTTTCGGCGTGGCGCGGCATCAACGCGGGTGCTCTGATCAGCGTCCGCCGCGAGGTCCGACGGCGGGCAGGCGCGGGCAGCACAGGGCTGATCGTCCCGCAGCTGGCGGAGGTGGCCGCGGCGCTCGCGGGCGTCGTGGAGGCGCTGCCGGAGAGGGCGTTCGCGCTGCCGGGCGGCGAGGGGGACTGGAACGTGGCCCAGGCGATCGGCCACACGGCGAGCGCCCGGGCGGGGCTGGTGACGGCGGCCTCGCTGGCGGCGGGTGGCCGATGGCCCGCGGACGCGCCGGTCGTCGTGCCCGGGGTGCCCGGTGACGCCGACGCGACCCGCGGGGACCTGCTCCGGCGCCTTGCCACCAGCCAGAGGATCATCGAGCGCGGGGCACGGAGCATCGCCGGTCACGAGACGGACCCATGCCCGCTGGATCACCCGCTCGTCGGGCGGATGCGCTGTGGGGAGTGGCTGCTGTTCTCGGGCGTCCACGACCTGATGCACCTCGAGCAGCTCGAGGACCTGGAGGCATCCCTGTCATGAGCGTCCGCCCCGACCTCGTCGAGTGCTGGGTGTTCCGGGTCCTGCCGCTGGCCGATCCTTCGGATGCGCGCCCGGACGCCGAGCGCCTGGAGATCCTCCTCATCCGCCGGGCGCCGCACCGGATCTTCCCCGGGCTATGGCAGTGCGTGACCGGTGGCGTGGAGCCGGGCGAGCGGATCCCGGCCGCGGCGATGCGCGAGGTGGCGGAGGAGACGGGCCTGGTCGCGGCCGACATCGAGGCCTTCTACGACCTGGACCAGGCCGCGCCGTTCTACGACGAGGGATCGGACGCCGTTGTCGTGAGCGCGATCTTCGCCGCGCGGGTGCGGCCGGACAGGGCTGCCCGCCCGTCCCACGAACACGACGACATGCGCTGGGTGCCTGCGGCCGCGGCGCCGGGCCTCGCGATCTGGCCGTCCTACGCGGAATCAGTGCGACGTGTCCGGGACCTGCTCCTGGACCCTGAGCTCGCCCGCTGGTTCCTGCTGGACGCGGACGGGCGGCGGGTGGCGCGGCGCCCGACGGCCTGAGACACCTTCCGGTCGTCCCTCCTGCCATCTGCCCGCCTGGAGGGCACTCGCCAGGACTGGGTCCCCGAGCCGATCGGACCCGGGTGCCCGCCACGCTCGGATCGCCCGGCTATCCGCGCATGTCGGTGCCGGTTGCCCGTGTGGTGGGCGCAAGCCGGCGCCGCTGCTGACGAGCGCTCGCCACCTGGGCATTCGTCAGGGATGCCGACTCTCGGCGAGCGGCGCCACACGACGGGTCACGGACGACCAGCCAGAGCCCCGACGCTCAGTACACGTCAGGGATGAACGTCTGCTCGTCCATCGGCGGGCGGACGTAGCCGCGGTCCGGCTCCCGCGGCGGCAGGACGATCGGCTCCGGCGTCAGGTCCTCGTACGGGATCAGCGACAGCAGGTGGTGGATCACGTTGAGGCGGGCGCGCTTCTTGTCGTCGCCGGTGACCACGTACCAGGGCGCCTGCTTGATGTCCGTATGGCGGAACATCTCGTCTTTCGCGATCGAATACTCCACCCAGCGCGTCCGTGACATCAGGTCCATCGGCGAGAGCTTCCAGCGCTTGGTTGGATCCTTGATGCGGGTCTGGAACCGACGCTCCTGCTCGGCGTCGCTGACCGAGAACCAGTACTTGATGAGGATGATCCCGGAGCGGACCAGCATCCGCTCGAACTCGGGACAGGAGCGGTAGAACTCCTCGATCTCCGCGGCGGTCGCGAAGCCCATGACCCGCTCCACGCCACCCCGGTTGTACCAGCTGCGGTCCAGCAGCACGATCTCGCCCGCCGCGGGCAGGTGGGCCGCGTAGCGTTGGAAGTACCACTGGGTCCGCTCGCGCTCGGTTGGCGCCGGCAGGGCCACGATGCGTGCGACGCGCGGGTTGAGGCCGAGGGTGATCGTCTTGATCGCCCCGCCCTTCCCGGCGGCATCCCGACCCTCGAAGATCACGACCACCTTGAGGCTGCGGGCCTTGACCCATTCCTGCAGCTTCGAAAGCTCGACCTGGAGCTTGCGGAGCTCCTCCTCGTACACTTTCGCCGAGAGCTTTGGCCGCGCGGCATCGCCACGCTCGGCTGCCGCCTCTCCGGCTCGCTCCCCCTTCGCCCCGTTCCTGGCCATCACGCCGTACCTCACCGCTGGTTTCGGGCCACTGTTCAAGGACGCCCCCCAGTATGGCGCGTGCCGCGTGCCGGGTAGACTGTGCCGACCCGCCGGAGGACCCGCTGATGCGTGAGAGGACGTGGCGATGACCGAGACGCTGGCGATCCGCCGGGTCTTCCGCTCCAAGGTGGATACGATCCGCCCGACCTACGGGTTCGAGGATGTTTCGCTGGCCCCCGGCACCGACACGGTGGATCCCGCGGACGTCGTTCTCGCGCAGGACTTCTGCGGCATCCGCCTCGAGATCCCGGTCCTCGCAGCCGCCATGGACGCCGTGGCCGACGTGCGGTTCTCGGCTGAGCTGGCGAGGCTCGGCGGCCTGGCGGTCATCAACCTCGAGGGCGTGCAGGCCCGCTACGAGGACCCGGCCGAGGTCCTGGACCGGATCATCGCCGCGCCCGACGACCGAGTGCAGGACGTCCTGGCTGAGGTGTACGCAACACCGATCCGTGAGGACCTGATCGCCCGCCGCATCGAGGAGCTCCACGCCGCGGGTTCAAGGGCGGCGGTCTCGGCCACGCCCGGCGTCGCCCGCAGGTACGGGCCGCTGTGCGCGGAGCAGGGCGCGGACCTGTTCCTCCTCCAGTCGCAGGTCTCCTCCGCCCGCCACCTGGCCACGGGCTACGAGCCGCTCGCCCTCGCGGATTTCACGCGGTCCATGCCCATCCCCGTCGCGGTCGGCAACACCACCAACGCGGAGGCGGCGTTCATGCTCATGGAGCAGGGAGCGGCGGCGATCTTCGTGGGCGTCGGCCCGGGCGCCGCGTGCACGACGCGCGAGGTCCTGGGGATCGGCATCCCGCAGGTGACGGCCATCGCGGACGTCGCCGCGGCCCGGGACGTCTACCTCGCCGAGACCGGGCGGTACGTGCCCGTCGTCGCGGATGGCGGCATGAAGAGAGGCGGGGACCTCGCCAAGGCACTCGCGAGCGGCGCGGACGTCGTGATGCTGGGCTCTCCGCTGGCGCGCGCCGCCGAGGCGCCGGGTCGCGGCACGAACTGGGGGATGGCGGCGCCATCGCCGGTCCTCCCGCGCGGCACGCGGATCCGGGTGGGGACGTCCGCGCCGCTGGACCAGATCCTCAACGGCCCCTCCCACGTCACCGACGGGACGCAGAACCTGGTCGGCGCGGTGCGCCAGTCGATGGCGGCCCTGGGTGCGCGGACGATCGCGGACATGCACGGGGTCGAGATCGTGTATGCGCCCTCCGTGGTGACCGAAGGCAAGTCCTGGCAGCTGCGCGGGAAGTAGCACCGCAGGGCCCGCGGGCGCGCGCCGCGCCAGTAGACTCCGGGTACACCGTCGCACCACCCGCGGGAGGGGTCATTGGCCGAACCGGACGAGGATCAGGAGCCCGCGCACGAGCCCGTGCGCGACCGCGGCAAGACCGTCCACGGGAATGCTGCCAACGCGGGCCACCGCGTGCTCGCGCCGGACGACGCAGAGGTCGAGGCGTATCTCGAGGTGGCGCTCGACGCGCCCGCACCGGAGCGCACCCCGCAGGACCGCCCGCCGGCCGCGGCCACCACGCCGGAGCCCGGTGTCGTCGCCGTCCTCGACTTCGGCAGCCAGTTCGCCCAGCTGATCGCCCGCCGCGTGCGAGAGCTGCACGTCTACTCGGAGCTCTTGCCCCACGACACGCCGCTTGCGGAGCTCGAGGCTCGCGGCGTGCGCGCGATCATCCTGTCCGGCGGCCCCAACTCCGTCTACGACGAAGCCGCCCCCAAGGCGGACGCCTCGATCTGGAGCGGCCGGCTCCCGGTCCTGGGCATCTGCTATGGCGCCCAGCTGATGGCGTTGGAGCTGGGCGGGGACGTGATGCCCGCCGTCAAGCGGGAGTACGGGCCGGCCACCGTCCAGGTCACGAACGACGACGGCCTGTTTGCCGGCATCGACCGCGAGCAGCCCGTCTGGATGAGCCACGGCGACTCGATCACGCGCCTTCCCGAGGGCTTCCACGCCACGGCCCAGACTGATTCCACGCCCTACGCGGGCCTGGCTGCCCCGGAGCGCAACCTGTTCGGCATCCAGTTCCATCCGGAGGTCGTCCACACGCCCCGCGGCAAGGACGTGCTGCGCAACTTCGTGACGGAGATTGCCGGGATCTCGCCCGCGTGGACGCCGTCCAACTTCATCGAGACGACGGTCAACGAGATCCGCGACCGAGTGGACCGGCACGCCGCGGCGACCGGATCGGCCGGCCAGGTCATCTGCGCCCTGTCGGGGGGCGTGGACTCCGCGGTTGCGGCGGCCCTTGTCCATCGCGCAGTCGGTGACCGCCTTACCTGCATCTACGTGGACCACGGGCTGATGCGCAAGAAGGAGTCGGAGCTCCTGCGCGTCACGTTCGAGGCCAACCTGGGCATGCGGCTGGTCATGGTTGACGCGCGTGAGCGCTTCCTCGCTCGCCTGGCCGGCGTGACGGACCCGGAGCAGAAGCGGCGGATCATCGGCGACGAGTTCATCCGCGTGTTCGAGGAGGAGGCGGCCAGGATCGGCCAGATCGACTTCCTCACGCAGGGGACCCTGTACCCGGACGTCATCGAGAGCACCTCTCCCGAGACCAAGACCGCCCAGAAGATCAAGACCCACCACAACGTTGGCGGGCTGCCGGCGGACCTGAGGTTCAAGCTGATCGAGCCGCTGCGCTACCTGTTCAAGGACGAGGTCCGGGTGGTGGGCGCGGAGATGGGCCTGCCGGAGGCGATGGTGCAGCGCCAGCCGTTCCCCGGCCCGGGCCTGGCGATCCGGATCATCGGCGAGGTCACCGCGGAGCGGCTCGACACGCTGCGGGACGCGGACTGGATCGTCATCGACGAGATCAAGGCGGCCGGCCTGTATCGCAGCGTGTGGCAGTCGTTCGCCATCCTGACGCCGGTCCGGTCGGTGGGCGTCATGGGCGACAACAGGACCTACGCGAACGTCGTGGCCATCCGTGCCGTGACGTCCGAGGATGGGATGACCGCCGATTGGGCGAAGCTGCCGTACGACGTCCTGGGCAAGATCAGCAGCCGAATCGTGAACGAGGTCCCGGGTGTCAACCGGGTCGTCTACGACATCAGCAGCAAGCCACCCGCCACGATCGAGTGGGAGTAGCGCGTAGGTGTATCGGGGGATAGCAATATGGAGATCGGGGGCCGACAATGCGCATATGGCTGATCCGATGACCGGCCCGATCACCAGTTGCCCGTGGTGCTCGGCCGAGCTGTCCATCCCGGGTGTGGACCTCTGCCCGGCTTGCGGGGCGGCCCTGGTCAGCAAGACGGGCGGGGCCGACCCCGAGATCAAGGGCGTGACCACCCTCGACACGGAGGCCATCCTTCGGGCCCGGACGGACGTCGCCCGCCCGAGGAGCCGGCTCCTGTCGTTCATCACGGGTGAGGCGCCTACCGAGACGGGCGATCCGGCCAGCCCGGAGTCACTGGCCCGTCCTGCGGCAGACGTGCGCCGCGAGATGCTGCGGCTGGAACTGGAGGCGCAGCAGGCCGAGCTCGAGGCCGAGACGATCGCTCTCAAGTCGGACGTCATCGCCCGCCAGGGGATCCACGTGTCGCAGCTGGGCGGCGTGCCCGAGGAGGCGCCGGCGAGTGAGGAAGGGCCGGCGAGTGAGGCCGCACCGGAGGGTGAGGCTGCGGCGCCCACCGAGGCTGCACCCGAGTCCTGATCCGGTCGCGTCCCGGTATCCTCCCCTGCGTGCCCGAACGCCTGCAGCATCCCGGCCCCTCGTTCCTGCGCGAGCAGGAGGTTCGCATCGGAGACCGCCGTCTTGCGGCGGGCATGGCCAAGCCCGCGGACGGCCCCGACGACTGGTGGCTCGCCGTGCTCTGGGTGACCGACGCCGAGGGCATCGTCAGCTTCCGCGAGGTTGCGCCGCTCTCCGGACCGCCGCCGGAGCCACCCCTTCAGCGACTGGGTCCGGTGCTCGCAGGCTCCCTCTCGGGGCTGATCCGCGAGGAGGACGGGCGCCTGGCGATCCGCCTCACCCCGCTCGTCCCGCCCGAGGATGACACCCGTCCGTGGCGATGCCCACTGGCGATCCGCACCGCCTTCCGCTGGGAGCCGGCCCTTGCGACCACGATGCGCCCGAACCAGATCGCGGACCAGGTGCTGGCCGGGTTCCGGCGCGCGGTGGAGTCGCTCCACCGGCCCTGAGCGTGTGGTTCAGGCCAGCGAACAGGCCCTGATGGCCGGAACTGTCGGCCACAGTCGACGAAGGACCTTACGGACCACCTCACGGGGTTTGGTGTGGTCCGCCCGGCGCACCCGGCCGACCCATGACGCGCAAAGCGCCTAGACTCGACGTGATGAGCAATCTGTTCGATGACTTCCTTCGGGAGCTGGAGCGCCGCCGGTCCGAGGCCGAGGGTCGCTCCCCCGGCCAAGCCCGCGACGATGACGAGGCCGGCGCCGACGATGACGATGCGGCCGAGGTCCCCGACGACGCGGCCGACGGCGAGGGCGCCGACGAAGCCGGCGCACGTGCCGGGGACGACGCCGGTGATGATGAACCCGTCCCTCTCCGGCCGCGTGGCCAGGGAGCCGGCGGCCCGCCTCGTGGCTCCAGGCCGAGTCGCCCGGTTGGTGGTCCCGACGACGGTGCCGGCTCCCTCACCTTCGGTGGGATCATGCGCCGGATGGGCGTGGCCGCATTCATCGTCGTGGCGGCGGTGGTCGTCCTTCTCATCGGGTTCGGCGTCGATCTCTGGACGGACGCCATCTGGTACAAGAGCGTCGGCTTTGACGGCGTGTTCTGGACGCGCCTTGGCGCGCAGGCGCTGCTGTTCGTCGGGGGTCTGCTGTTCGCGCTGGTGTTCCTGCTGGCAAACCTGTGGCTCGCCGGGCGACTGATTCCGCCCGTGGACCCGGACCGGCCCGGCCGTCTCCGCGAGATGGCCGACCGGCTCACGGAGGCCCAGCGCCAGTCCGACCGCGGCGCCCGCATGGGCGGTGGCCAGGGCGGTCTCGGCGGCCCGTTCGGCTCCGGTCTCCGCACCGGGCGCAGCGAGGGCGCCGCCTTCAGCTTCGAGGTCGACGACATCCCGGACCTCACGCCGCTCGCGGCGTGGGCCATCGGTGGCTTCGCGCTCCTCCTCGCCCTCGGCATCGGTGGCGCGATCTCGGGCGCCTGGGACACGCTCCTGCTGTGGGTGAACCGGGTCCCGTTCTCCGCGACGGAGACCGTGACGGACCCGGTGTTCGGCAAGGACATCGGCTTCTTCCTGTTCGAGCTGCCCTTCTTCCGCCTGGCCCAGGCGTTGATCAACGGGCTCCTGCTCGCCGCGCTGGCCGTGGCCGGTGCGCGCTACCTCATTGCCGCCACCCGCGGCGGCGAGGTGTTCGTCACCCGCGTACGCGTCCACCTGGCGGTGCTCGCGGGGCTCTACCTGCTCTCCGTCGCGTTCGGCTACCAGCTGGACAAGTACGAGCTCGTCTACAGCCAGGCTGGCGTCGCGACCGGCGTCTCCTACACCGATGCAAACGCCCGCTTCATGGCCTATGACGTCCTGACGGTCCTGTCCGGGCTCGCGGGGGCGCTGCTGATCGGTGCCGCGTTCACGCGCTGGGTCTGGCCCCTCGGCCTCGTGGTGGGCGTGTGGTTCGCGGCGTCGCTGGTGCTCGGCACCCTGTACCCGGAGTTCGTTCAGCGGTTCTCGGTGGATCCCAACACGTACGCGCAGGAAGAGCGCTACATCGCGAACAACATCGCGATGACCCGTCTCGCCTACGGTTTGAACTCATGGGAGGCAAGGGACTACTCCGGCAACCAGCCGTTGACGGAGGCCGCCATAAGGGCGGAGTCGGACACGTTCACCAACGCCCGGCTGTGGGACTACCGCCCCCTCGAGAGCACGCTGGACCAGCTCCAGGTCGTGCGCCAGTACTACGACTTCGTGGACGTGGACACGGATCGGTACATGGTGGATGACGTGCTGCGGCAGGTGATGCTGTCGGGCCGCGAGCTGGCGATCGAGAAGAACACCGAGGCCTCGAGCTGGGTCAACGCGCGGATCATCTACACGCACGGAATCGGCCTCGCCATGGTCCCGGTGAACGAGGTGACGAGGGAGGGCCAGCCGAAGCTCTGGGTCAGGGACCTGCCCCCCATCTCGTCCGACGGCGCTCCCGAGATCTCCCAGCCGCGCATCTACTTCGGCGAATCGGACGACCACTACGTCGTCGTCCGCGCCCGCCAGTCCGAGTTCGACTACCCGCGTGGATCCGGCGAGGGCGCCATCGACGAGACCACCAGCTGGACCGGGACGACCGGCGTGCCGATGGACTCCACTCTCAACCGGCTGCTGTTTGCCCTCCGGTTCAAGGACCTGGACCTCCTCATCTCGGACCAGATCCTGGCCCAGAGCCAGCTCCTGTTCCACCGCACGCTCTCCGCCCGACTGAGTCGCATCGCACCCTTCCTGCTCTACGACAAGGACCCGTACCTCGTCATCGACGACGCCGGGAACCTCGTCTATGTCCAGGACGCCTACACCTTCAGCAACCAGTTCCCGAACGCGTCCGGGTTCAGCACCGGTGACCTCGGGGCGGAATCCGGCCTCGCCGGCGTCAACCTCAACTACATCCGGAACAGCGTGAAGATCACGATGAACGCGTACGACGGCTCGCTCACGTTCTACGTCGCCGACCCGTCCGACCCGATGGTGCGCGCCTGGCAGGGCATCTTCCCGACGCTGTTCCGGCCGCTGGCGGACGTGCCGGCCGAGATCATCGGTCACGTCCGCGTCCCCGAGGAGATGTTCAACGTCCAGACGCGGATGTATGGCCAGTACCACGTGACCCAGCCGCTGACGTTCTTCAACAACACGGACCGCTGGACCGTCCCGGAAACCCAGACCAACGAGCAGAGCCTCCCGTCCGAGGCCTATTACGTGGTCATGCGCATGCCGGGCGAGCCGGCGGCGGAATTCCTCCTGCTCCAGCCGATGATCGCCAGGAGCCGGCCGAACATGATCGCCTGGGTGGCTGCGCGCAACGACGCGCCCAACTACGGCACGGTCCGTGCGTACCAGTTCCCGTCCGACACCACGATCTTCGGGCCCGCCCAGATCGAGGCGCGGATCGACCAGGACCCCGTCATCAGTGCCCAGGTCACGCTCTGGAACACGAGCGGCAGCCGGGTCATCAGGGGCAACCTGATCGTCGTCCCCGTGGGCGACGCACTGCTCTACCTGCAGCCGGTCTACCTCCAGTCCACGTCCTCAGCCTTCCCCGAGTTCCAGAAGATCGTCGTGGCCAGCCCCACCACCGTGGTCTGGGGCGACTCCCTGGGTGAGGCGCTGACCGCTCTCCTCGTAGCCCAGGGCGCCATGGAGCCAGGCACGACGCCGGGTCCGGGTCCGACCGCCACCCCTGGTCCGACCGCAACCGCTGGTCCCACGCTGCCGCCGGACGGCGACCTTCCGACGGACGTGGATGGGTTGATCGCGTACGCGAACGCGCACTACGAGCTGGCCCAGGCGGCGCTCACGAGGGGCGATCTCGCGGCCTACGAGGTCGAGATGGACAAGGTTGGCGTTGCGCTCCTGCGGCTGGCGGAGATCACGGCGCCGGGAGCCGGCTAGCAGCCGTGACGGCGGCCCTGGCCGTGGAGCCGGAGGCGGCACGCCACGATCGGGCCCGCCTGCCGTGGCGATCGGCCATGGCCGCAGCGTTCGTCGTGACGCTCGTGCGGCCCGCATCCTGGGCCTTCGGGTTGGCCGGCTTCCTGGCCGGGGGCGGGCTCATCGTGTTCGCGTGGTCGATCGTGGTGTTGCCGACGCCCACCGGACTGCAGAACGCGCTCGGCACGCCGATGAGCAAGCTGGTGCTCGGCACGCCCTCGCCCGAGCTCATCGTGCTGATCGGTCTCGCGGTGGCGGGGGTCGTGGTGCTCGTTGCGTGCGGGCTCCTGGTGGGTGCGTGGGCGGAGCGCCAGGGGATCGAGATGGCGCTGGAGGCGGCCGAGGACGAAGGTCTGGTCGCCTGGCGTCCGGACCTCCGGGGGGCGCCGGGCACCGGCCGGGTGGCGCTTGTCCGCCTCGCATCGCTGGCGCCGGTCGCGGTCGCCGCCGCTCTGGCCTGGCAGCCGTTGTACGACGTCACCTACCGGGAGCTGATCCTGCCGACGGAGCTGGTGACACCCCTGCCGGTGCGGGTGATCCTTGCGGTTCCCTGGCCGCTCGCCGGGGTCCTCATCACCTGGTTCCTCAGCGACGCCGCGGCGGCTGCGGGCGTGCGCCGGCTCGTCATGGAGCGTCGGTCCCCGATGATGGCATGGGCCATGGGCTGGGGA
The DNA here is from genome assembly GCA_963770795.1 of uncultured Chloroflexia bacterium. Classification (GTDB taxonomy): domain Bacteria; phylum Chloroflexota; class Limnocylindria; order Limnocylindrales; family CSP1-4; genus CAIXZV01. The sequence continues at coordinate 1,065,810 of CAVYQR010000002.1, read as the reverse complement.
GACCTCGTGCGGCGCCCGCTCCGGATCCTCGGCACATCAGTGGTCGGCTTGGGCATGCTGGTGCTGATGGTGGGTCCGTCCCTGCTGGCGGCGGTCGTTGGCTGGGCGCGCGTTCGAGACCTCGTGGTGACCGGGCGGGAGCCGGTCCTGGTGCTGGCCGCCGTCCTGGTCTGGGTGTCCATCTGGCTGGGCGGGCTGGTGCTGGCAGCCGTCGCCGCTGCGTTCCGAACCGCCGCCCCGACCCTGGAGGCGGCTCGTCGGGCCTGATCGGCAAACACTTGAGGCCGGCCGGCCGGCGGCCGCGTCACCCCCCGGCGAGTCGGCACGTCCCCATCCCTGCCCCGGTCCTGCCGGAGTCCCCTGTTACACTGCCGCTCGCCGCGTGCCCGCGGGCCCGCTCAGCCCCGATGGGAGGCCTCACGCCACCACATGGAAGACATTTTCAAGACGATCACGGACGCGATCGGCGGCTTCTTCGAGAACCCCATCGTGCAGCTCTCGATCCAGATGGTTGCCGTGTACTTCGTCATCCTCTGGCTCGCCTCGGCCTACTGGGCGTTCCGCGACATGCAGCAGCGGAGCGAGAACCCGGTCCTGCCGTACATCGCGTCGGCCCTGATCGTACTGTTCACGCCGGTGTTCTTCGTGTTCGGGGTGATCGTCTACCGGATCGTGCGGCCGCACGAGAAGATCGGCGAGGTCTACGAGCGCAACCTGGCCGAGGAGGCGCTCCTGGCCGAGGTTGAGGCGATCCACACCTGCCCTGCCTGCCACCGCCTGATCAACGACGAGTGGATCATCTGCCCCAATTGCCGGACCCGCCTCAGCCGCGTGTGCGCCAACTGCGGACGCCTGGTCGGCCTCGACTGGTCGCTCTGCGCGTGGTGCGGCAAGGACTTCGAGCGGACGGACCTGGCTGCCTATGAGCCGATCTCGGGCGGGCTGCCGGACGTGGACAGGCTGGAGGCACCCACCAGGGCCACGTCCACGACGCGCCCGCCGGCGCGATCGGGATCGCCGCGGCAGCCACCGCGCTCGACATCCAGGCAACAGGGCGCCTCTGGCCAGACCTCGGAGCCTTGACGGATCCGTCCAACCCCGTGGTCCCCGACGCCGGCGCCCGCGATGAAGCAGGCGGCGCCGCGCCCGGGCCGGGGGACATCGCCTCGCCCGGGCTCGGGGACATCGCGGCAGCTGCGCCGGTCGCCGCCCCGATCACCGCGGCTCCCGACGGTCCCGCGCCTGTCCGGCCGTCCACATTCAGCCTCGAGGGACGCGCCGTCCCCGGCCTGTACCTCGTCGGCTGGGTCGCCTCCGTCATGGGCCTGGCCATCCTGCTCGCCTCGGTCCTCGGCTCCGTCTCGTCCGCCGCGCCGTGGGTGTTCCTCGCGGGCATGCTCCTGCTCACGCTGGGCATCTTCGCCGCGACGGGGGCGCAGGCCGTGGAGCGTGGCCGGCGCACGGACCTCGCCTACCGCGGCCCGTCGCCCGTGCTCGTGTTCGTCCTGGTCATCCTGCTCACGCTCATCGGGATCCTCGTCGTCCTGGCGCCGTTGTCGGCGCTCGGCCTCGACGCCCGCTCGCCGCTCGCCACCACCCTCTCGCTCGCCCTGACCACGCTCGTGTACGTGGGCGTCGTCCGGCTGCTCGTGGTTGGCCCGGGGGCTCTCGCCTGGCACGACATGGGACTGGGGCAGCGCGCCGGGATCGCCGCGCGGGACTTGCTGATCGGCGCGGCATTCGCCCTCCCGATTCTCGTGATCACGCTCGTCCTCGCGGCGGTGCTGAGCGGGTTCATCGAGCCGGCCCCGAGTCCGCTCCCGGAAGCCGGCACCGTGTCGGGACTGATCCTCAACCTGCTCTCGGCCGCGGTGCTGGCGCCGATCGGGGAGGAGCTGTTCTTCCGCGGCTTCGTCACGACCGCCTGGGCGAAGGCGTACGGCGCCCGGCGGGCCATCATCCGCGGCGCGATCTTCTTCGCGATCGCCCATGTCGTCACGCTGCTCGACTCGTCGTTCGCAGAGGGTGCCCAGCGGGCGCTGTTCTCGTTTGTGGCGTTGCTGCCGGTGAGCCTCGCGCTCGGCTGGCTGTTCCTGCGCCGTGGCTCGCTGTACGCGGCAATCGGGCTACACGGGACGTTCAACGGGATCCAGGCGGTGCTGCTGTTCCTCGCCGTCTCCGCGTCCTGAGGGGCGCCCGCGCCGGCGCCGCGGCCTCCATCCCGGGACTGCAATTCCGGGCAAAGCCGCAGGTGAGCCCCCGATAAGGGCCGCCGCGTAGCCTCCGTCGTGTTCCCGGGTCCGGATGGCGGGGGAAATCGGCGGGCTTCCGTCGTCCGGGCCCCGGGGACGCCTCGCCCGAACCTGGGTCGCTCCGCCGGTCACGCGCCCGCCGCCAGCAGCAGGTGAGACCATGACCGAGGGCGACACCCCCGTCGCGGCAGCGCCGGAGCACCGGCCGGTGACCCGATCCGTGCGGGATCTCCCCGCCGCGGAGCGTCCCCGTGAGCGCCTCGCCCTGCGCGGGCCCGGCGGCCTCTCTGCTGCCGAGCTGATCGCGGTGGTCTGGGGAACGGGCGCTGGTGGTCACAGCGCGATGGACCTGGCCGAGGAGGCCCTGGCCCGGCACGCGAGCGTGAGCGCACTGGCCCGCGCGAGCGACGCGGAGCTGGCGGCGATCCCGGGGATCGGCGCGGCGAAGGCGGCGCGGCTGTCCGCGGCGTTCGAGCTGGGACGCCGCTCCGTGGCGGACTGGCCGGCCGGCAGCTGGACGATCCGTTCGCCGCGGGACGTGGCGGACCGGCTGACGACCGAGATGGGTCGCCTGGAGCGCGAGGAGCTGCGTGTCCTGAGCTTGAACGCGAAGAACGTCGTGCAGCGGGTGTCGACGGTGTACTCCGGCAATGTTTCCGCGTCCCTGGTCCGGGTGGGGGAGCTGTTCCGGGACGCCGTCCGGCTGGACGCGAGCGGCGTCGTCCTGGTGCACAACCACCCATCGGGTGACCCGACGCCCTCACCAGACGACCTGCACCTCACGGCCGAGGCGATCGCCGCGGGTCGCCTGCTGGACGTGGACGTGCTGGACCACGTGGTGATCGGACACGATGCGTGGGTCTCGCTCCGGGACCGCGGCGTGACCTTCGACCGGCTGGGGCCCGCCCGGGCGGCATAGGCAGGCCCTCGTGACGCGTGTTGGTCCTGGCGCCCCCGGACGGTGACAAGGGAATGGCACCGACGCGGGACGCGTTGGCGTGGCTCGCGGGGCGGTTGCCCAGCAGGCCCGCCGAAGGGGATCGCCGCGTGGGACACTGGTCGCATGCGGTTCTCTGCTTGCGCAGGGCTCGGTCTCACGATCGTTGCCCTCGCCAGTTGCGGTCCCTTCGGGAATGGTGCCGCAACACCAACCTTCCCTCAACACGAGGGCTTTGGCGCCACTGGGCCTGCCGGGACCACGAGCGGAAAGATCGAGCGCCGCGCCGGCTGCCTCATGTACGAGGCTGTGGGAGGAATGGGGCCGTCGCTACTGGTCTGGCCGACTGACTACGCTCCTGTGGAGAACGGCGATGGTGTCGTCGGCGATGGCCACGTTCTCATGGTCGGTGACGAGGTGAGCTTGGGCGGGGGCGAGTACACCGATGAAGCGTGGGTGTTCGACCGCCTGGTCGGTCCGCCGGTCGCGCTCGAGTGCCGGACCGGCCGCTATGTCCTCGTGACGTCGATCATCGAGAGCCCGCCTCGCTGACTCCCGGGGGTCAGTCTTGACAGCGGGGTCGCGTCGCCCAACAACGAAGGTCGAGACCGGGAGGTAGCGCGGGACCCGAGGCTCCGACGCACCGCCACGTTCGTCGATATCGCGCGGGACTGCGGACGCGAACTTCCACCTCGGCGGCCACTGCCGCGGCGTCAGGACAGCGACGGGATGGACCTGGCCGGAGTCCGCTCGCATTGCGTGATGTTCTCCACAGGACCCTCGCCCCGTGTGGCCTCTACCGCGACGAGCAGATCGGACGGTAAGTTGGGCGCACGCCCTCGCAGTTGGTCAGTGTCCATCGGCGTCGGCCCCAGCCTCACGATCAGGCCTCGTTCGCGCGGCACGGACAGGCCATTGAGACAGGACGTGACGAGATCGCGATACGGCTCGCCATACCAAGTCAGCCACGTGGGCTTGGCGGGTAACCCAAGCCACCACGGACCCGAGATCCAGTCATCCGAGAAGTTCTCGGTTCCCTCTCCGTGCCATTGCGCGCCCCGCGACCCGGTGAGAACCCCGCGAGTCACATAGCCCGCGCCGAAGAACGCCCCGAGATCCTCGGCGATGACCGCGAACAGATCCACGGCCCGGTCGCACATGGCCTGATCGCTTTCGATCGCTGAGGCGTTCAGTGACACCGACAACGTGACCTTGGAGTGTGTCCCATCGGGTGGCTCGCGGCTCGGCGACCAGAAGATAGCCCCTCCGAAGATCGGCTTCCTCGCCTTCCAGAAGAAGAACGAGTTGCCGGGTTGCCATTGGTCCAGGAAGGCGTTCTCGCCATCTGGGTCTGCCATCTTGAAGCGCAGCGGCTCATGCGGACCGAACCGAGTCGGCACAGCCTCGGGCCAGATTCGCCGGGTCGCTTGGAGGAACTTCGCGCCGTCAATCGTCTCGCTTGAATGGAGGTACCACTCCAGAGTCAGTTCACGGATCGGGGTGAGGGCAGGTTCGCGGCGTGCCCGCTTGTCCGGGACAAGGGGATACCGAAGTCGGTCCTCCTGGGGGTCGAAGACCACGCCGTCGCACTCGCGAGCAAGGTGCTCGCAAAGGGCGAAAGCCCGCGCCATGTCCTTCTCGTCGAGGCCCCACGGCAGGTTCATCTCAAGCAGGAAGGCACGGCCGGGGAGCACCTGCCGGACGGGATGCGGGAGGTCCTCATGCTCAGCCGGGTCTGGCCCCGACAGGATGAAGATGTGCTTGCGGCGCAGCAGCCCACGCGACTCGGCCGTGAGGTTTCCCTTGTCGGCTGCGAGGTCTCCATCGAGAGTCAGTCGCCACGCGGCCTCGCGCACGTGGGACTCAACCATCGTGCGGCTGGGTCGCGTACGTGTCGCGATGACGATGTCGAAACTCACCGACGATCATCTCTCCCGTGATCGCCCACTCTATCCGACAGATCCTCTGTCACAGCACCGAATGGCTCGCGCTCGCGATTGAGAGCGAGGGGGTGCGCGATCTGGGATCGCCAGCACTTGGGGGCGCTGTCTACACGTACCCTCCCGCTCGATAACGACGGTCTACGTGGGAAACGTCTCCGCGTCGCTGGTGCGCGTGGGCGAGCTGTTCCGGGACGCCGTCCGGCTGGACGCGTCGGGGGTGGTGCTCGTCCACAACCATCCTTCGGGCGACCCGACGCCCTCGCCCGACGACCTGCACCTCACGGCCGAGGCGATCGCCGCCGGCCGGCTGCTGGACGTTGACGTGCTGGACCACGTGGTGATCGGACACGACGCGTGGGTCAGCCTCCGGGACCGCGGCGTGAGCTTCGACCGGCCGGGATCTGCGCGAGCGGCGTGAAGGCCCCAGCCGAGATCGGCATCGCCCGTATCTGCCACGCGCGCTCCAACGAGACGTGCATCATGGTCGCATGCGACTGCTCGAGCGGGACGACTCCATCCTGGTCGTCATCGATGTGCAGCCGGGCTTCGGTCCGCCAGACCCGGTCGTCGCGCGCATCGCGTGGCTGACGGGCGTGGCGGCGGCGCTCGGCGTCCCCGTCGTGGTCACGGAGGAGGATCCGGCCCGCAACGGGCCGACCGCGCCCGGGATCCTCTCCTCGCTGCCCGCGGGCACGACGACCCTCGCCAAGCCGGTGTTCGGGCTCGCCGACACGCCCGGGATCCTGGCGGCAGTCGCCGCGCACGGCCGGCGGACAGCGGTCCTGGCGGGGTTCGAGACCGACGTGTGCGTGACCCATTCGGCCCTCGGCCTGCTCGACCGCGGATACCGCGTGGCCGTGGTGACGGATGCGACCGGCTCGCCGGGCGAGATGCACGAACTGGGCCTGCGGCGGATCCGCGACGCCGGGGCGACGCTCGTCCATGCGAAGGGCGTGTACTACGAGTGGGTGCGGACGCTCGAGGCCGCTCGCGCGTTCGAGGCCGCGAACCCGGACCTCGCCGACCCGCCGGGCTTCTCGCTGTAGCCGAGCCCGCCGCGAGCCGGACCCGCCCGGCCTCAGATCGCCGGCCTCAGATCGCCGAGGCGACCTTCAGGCCGTCGAACACCGCCTCCTCCACGGTTCGCGGCGCCAGGCAGTCCCCGATGCCGTGGACCTCGATCGGCCGGCCGGCCTCGGAGGACAGGTCATCCCGCGCCATGAGCTCGTCGTACAGCGTGGCGTCGGCCACGTGGCCGGCGGAGAGCACCATCGCCACGGTGTCCTCGATGATCACCGCCTCCTCCGTCAGCGTGTGCTGGAGGAACACCGCCTGGCCGTCGTAGCCGAACGGGCGGGTCAGCGGCAGGAGGTCGACACGGGCCCGTTTGAGAGCCGAGATCGTCGCGTCCCGCACGTACTGCTGGATCCGGAACCCCGCCGTGTAGCCGTTGGAGGCGAGGCTGACCCGGTGCCCGCTCCCCGCCAGCATGAGGGCGACGCCAGGGCCGATCCAGTCGCATCGCCAGTCCACGACGACCACGCGGCCCGCCGGCACCTCCGCGCCGCGGATGACCTCCCAGGCGTCGAAGACGGGCGGGTCATTGAAGAGCTCCAGCGGCGGCCGGTACGGCACCCCTCCCGTCGCCACGATCACGACGTCCGGCGCCTCGCCCTCGACCATCGCCGCGTCCACGCGAGATCCGGTCACGATCCTGACGCCCGCGCGCTCGGCCTCGCCCTGGAGGTTCGTCACCACGCCGCCGAACTCCGCCCGACCGGGCAACTTCTGGGCCAGCAGCACCTGCCCGCCGACCCAGCGTCCCGCCTCGTGGAGCGTGACGTCGTGACCGCGCTCTGCCGCCACGGCCGCGGCCTTGAGCCCCGCCGGCCCGCCGCCCACGACGAGCACGCGTCGTCGGTCCGCCGGCCCCACCGCCACCCGGCGCCCGTACCACAGCTCGCGCCCACTCTCGGGGTACTGGATGCATGAGATCGGGTAGCCCGCGTGGAAGTGCCCGATGCAGGCCTGGTTGCAGGCGACGCAGGCGCGGATCTCGTCCAGGCGCCCCGCCGCCGCCTTCTGCGGCAGCAGTGGATCCGAGATCATGGCCCGGGTCATGGCCACGGCATCGGCCTGGCCCAGCTCCAGGATGTGCTCCGCCTCCTGCGGCTGGTTGATCCGGCCCGCGACCAGGATGGGGACCCGGACCAGGGCCCGGGCCGCCGCCGCGAGCGGTGCCGTGTAGGCGTTGTCCATCGTCATCGGCGGCACGATGTGGTCCGAGCCGGCCAGCGTTTCTGAGGTCCCGGTCGCCACGTTGAAGTAGTCCGGCCCGCCTTCCCGGTCCAGCATCTCCAGCGCGGCCAGCGATTCGTCCCGCGTGAGGCCATCCGGCGACCGTTCGTCGACGGAGATCCGCAGCCCGACGACCGCGCCCGGGTCCATCGCCGCCCGGATCTGGGCGATCGTCTCGCGCAGGAAGCGGACCCGGTTCTCCAGCGAGCCCCCGTACTCGTCCGTGCGGAGGTTGATCCTCGGGCTGAGGAACTGCTGGGGCAGGTACCCGAAGGCGGCCAGGATCTCCACGCCGTCGAGGCCCGCCGTGCGGAGGCGTCGGGCGGCGTCCGCGAACCCAGCCTCGATCATCCGGATCTCCGCGACCGACATCGCCCGGGGCATCACGTGGAACCGCTCGTTGGGGACCGCGGATGGCCCGAGCGGCACGGGCAGCGTGCCGTCGTCGGAATCCATGATCTCGCGGCCGCCGTGGAAGACCTGGCCGATGACGGCGGCGCCCTCCGCATGGACGGCCTCGGCGAGGCGCCGGTAGCCGGGGATGCACGTGTCGTCCATGGCGCTCAAAGCGTGCGAGGTGTACTCGGCGCTCTCGTGGACCGACGCCACCTGCACGATGATCAGTCCTGCCCCACCGGCCGCGCGCGCCCGCTGGTAGGCGATCAGCCGGTCGCCGATGAGCCCGTTCTCGCCCATGACCGTGTCGTGGCCGGACGAGAAGATCCGGTTCCGGATCTCCAGCGGCCCCAGGCGGAGCGGCGAGAACAGACGCGGGAACGGGGTGGGGCCGGCGGCTCCGGCGTCTCCGGCGAGCCTGTCCTGATCGTTCATGTCGTGGATCGTAGTGGCGGCGGGTCCCTTCCGTCGCTCGCGCCCGTACCGCGCAACCCACCGGCCGTGCCGGATACTGACCCCTCCACCGGGACCATCGCCACCGAAGCCGCCACAGCGACCAGGGGACCACGAATGACCGAAACGGCCGACGTCATCGTCATCGGCGCGGGCGTCCAGGGCGCCAGCCTCGCGTTCCACCTTGCGGCGCGGGGCGCGAGCGTCATCGTCGTCGAACGGTCGGTCGTCGCCGCCGGCGCAACAGGGCGGTCCAGCGGCCTCGTCCGCATGCATTACCACCTGCTCGCGGAGGCCCGCCTGGCCTGGGCCAGCTATGCGTACTTCCGGGACTGGGCGGAGCGCGTGGGCGGGGAGTGCGGCTTCACGGAGACCGGCTTCCTCTGGATCGAGCCCGCCTCCAACGGCGATCAACTGCGCGCGAGCGTGGCGGACCACCGGGCCCTCGGGATCGGGACGACCGTTGTGGACGCCGCTGAGATGAGGCGGATCGCCCCCGGGCTGGAGGTGCTCGACGACGAGGTGGCGGCGTTCGAGCCCGGCTCCGGGTACGCGGACCCGTCCGGCACCACGGCGGCCTTCATGCGCGCGGCGCGCGACCGGGGCGCGAGGCTGGTCCAGGGAGCGGAGGTCACGACGATCACGGTCCACGGCGGCCGCGTCACCGGCGTCGAAACGACCCGTGGGTCCTTTGCCGCTCCGGTGGTCGTGAACGCGGCCGGTGGTTGGGCGGGCCGGGTCGCGGAGCTCGCCGGCCTGGAGATCCCGGTCACGGTCTGGCGCCACGACACCGGCTATCTCGGGGTGCCGCAGGAGGTCGCCCGGCCGATCCCAACCGTCATCGACAGCGCGCACGGCATGTACTTCAGGCCCGAGGGCTCCGACATGATCCTCGTCGGTCTGGAGGATCACAGTGGCATGGGCGGCTCACCGGACCGCGACACGTCCGAGGCGGACGCGGACTTCCGCGACCGTGCCGCAGGGCGGATCATCCGCCGCGTCCCCGGCCTCATCGAGGGCACATTCCGCACCTCGCACAGCGGTCAGGACGGTCTCACCCCGGACCAGCGGCCCATCCTCGGCGCGGCCGGCCCCACGGGGTTCTACCTGGACTGCGGGCACAGCGGCAGCGGGTTCAAGACGGCACCCGCGGTTGGCCTCGGGATGAGCCAGCTGATCCTGGACGGGGCGGCGACCTCGGTGGACATCGCGCCCTTCGCCCTGGAGCGGTTCGCGGAGGGCCGGCTCCTGGCTGGCGAGCACGGCGGCGACCTGACCTGGAGCTGAGGCCACGGTCGGGCCTCGTCCGTCCCGGCTGCAGGGTGGCCGGGCATCGAACAGGAGCGGCTCGTTCTCACCCGGCTCGGCCCGACCGGGCTCGCGAGACCGGGTTCACGGGACGGTACGCAGGCACGGGTATACTGCTCGGGCTCGCGCGCCCCGTTTCGTGCGCGGGCCCATCGACGCACTACCCCGCGGCGCCAGCCGCCCCCGCCCCCGGTCCCCGCCCTCGGCGGCGTCGGCCCCCGCAGCAAGGATCTGCCCGCTCTGATGCTCGACCGCCTGTTCGGCCTCTTCTCCCGCGACATCGGGATCGACCTCGGCACGGCGAACACGCTCGTGCATGTGCGCGACCGTGGGATCGTGATCTCCGAGCCGTCCGTCGTCGCGATCGACGCGAAGACCAAGCGCGTCCTTGCGATCGGCGCGGAGGCGAAGCGCATGGTGGGCCGGACGCCCGCGTCGATCATCGCCGTGCGCCCGCTCCGCGACGGGGTCATCAGCGACTTCGACGTCACGGAGCAGATGATCAAGTACTTCGTGAACAAGGTGCACGACCGGGTCGGGCTGATCCCGCGCCCGCGCATGCTGCTCGGCATCCCGTCCGGCGTGACCGAGGTGGAGAAGCGCGCGGTCCGCGATGCAGCACTCAATGCCGGTGCCCGCTGGGCCCGGTTGATCGAGGAGCCGATGGCAGCGGCGATCGGGGCCGGGCTGCCGGTATCCGAGCCGTCCGGCTCGCTCATCGTGGACATCGGGGGCGGCACCACCGAGGTCGCGGTCATCTCGCTGGGCGGCATCGTCGTGAGCCGCTCGATCCGCATCGGCGGCGACGAGATGGACCAGGACATCGTCGCGTACGCCCGACGTGAGTACAACCTGCTCCTCGGCGAGCGCACGGCCGAGGACATCAAGGTCGCCATCGGGTCCGCCTTCCCGGGCGAGTGGGACGCCCAGCGCGTGACGCTCCGCGGCCGGGACCTGCTCACGGGCCTGCCTCGCTCGGTCGAGGTGGGTGCGGACCAGATCCGCGATGCGATCGAGGTCTCCGTCATGCAGATCGTGGACACCATCAAGGACACGATCGAGGAGACGCCGCCGGAGCTGGTCGCCGACATCATGGACCAGGGCATCGTTCTTGCCGGCGGCGGCGCGCTGCTTGCAGGGCTGGACCGGCGGGTGGCCGAGGCCACGCAGATGCCGGTCCACATCGCCGACGACCCGCTGACCTGCGTCGCCCGTGGCACGGGCGTCGTACTCCAGGAGCTCACGAACCCGCAGATGAGCCGCGTCCTCGTCGCCGAGATCTACAGCCGTCCCCCGCGCTGATCGCCGGTCCGGAGCCCGCCGCCTGCCAACGGCGTGCCCCGGTCGACGGCTCCCGGAGCAAGTGCCATGACCACGCTCCTCGCCAACCGCCAGGCCCGACGCCGGGGGATCGCATTCACGATCCTGATCGCCATCACGCTCCTGATGATGGCGTTCTCGTCCAACCCGTTCATCCAGGAGGCGCAGCGCGGCCTGTCGTTCGCGCTCCGTCCGTTCCAGGGTGCGCTGTCGACGGTTGCCGAGGGCATCTCCAGCGTCGCGTCCGCGGTCACCGAGATCGACGCGCTCCGGTTCAACAACGGCGCCCTTCGTGACGAGAACGAGCGCCTGGCCAACGAGAACGCCCGCCTCCGTGGGGCCCGGGTGGAGAACGATCAGCTGACGGCGCTCCTCCAGCTCCAGAGCGGCCTCGAGCACGAGACCGTGGCGGTGCGGGTCATCGGGCGCGAGATGCTCGAGACACGCCGGCTGATCACCCTCGACAAGGGGACGGATGACGGCATCGCACAGGGTGATGTCGTCATCGTCCAGGGCGGCGCCCTCGCGGGGCGGGTGACGGATGTGGGGCCGACCTTCGCCAAGGTGACGCTCATCAGCGACAGCGCATCCACCGTTGTTGGTCAACTGCTGGCTTCCGGGGCGACGGGCGAGATCGTCGGCCAGGCCGGCGATGTGCTGATCATGCGGAACATCGATTCCGCGGTGCAGATCGGCCTGGACGAGGAGGTCTTCACGGCAGGGATCGAGCTGGCCGGCGGGATCCGCTCGCCCTATCCGAAGGGCCTGATCGTGGGAACCGTGGTGGACCTGCAGCGTGACGCGAACGACGTCGTCCAGACCGCGTACCTGGCACCGGCCGCGAACCTCGACTCGTTCGAGCTGGCTCTGGTGATCACCGACTACGAGGGCGGGCTGCCGGCGGCGGACGATCAGCCGGTGCCGTGCGGCGAGGACGGGACGCTGCCCGAGGGCGAGGTGCCGTGCTACACGCCCACGCCGCCCCCGGCCCCCACGGAGAGGCCGACCGCCAAGCCCTAGGTGTGATTCCGGGGCCCGGCCCGCCGGGGCGGCACCCTCCCTGCTACCCTCACCCCGATGAAGGGCCTCGTACTGGCGGGCGGTACGGCCACGCGCCTGTTCCCGCTGACCGTCGTCACCAACAAGCACCTGCTGCCGATCTACGACCGGCCGATGATCTACTACCCGCTGGACACCCTGGCGGGCATGGGGATCCGCGAAACGATGGTGATCGTCGGCGGCAAGAGCGTGGGCGACATCGTGGAGTTGCTCGGCGACGGGCGCCACTTCGGGCTGGACCTGACGTACCGCTACCAGAGAGGCGCGCTGGGGATCGCCCACGCGATCGGCCTGGCCCGGGACTTCATCGGGGACGACTCGTTCTGCGTGGTGCTGGGCGACAACATCCTCCGCGGCCCCGCCCTCGCCGACACCGCCCAGGCCTTCGACGTGGGCCCCTGGGGCGCCGGTACCCTGCTCTACCGTGTCCCGGACCCCCGGCAGTTCGGTGTGGCGGAGCTGGATGCTGATGGCAACGTGGTCGGGTTCGAGGAGAAGCCCGAGCACCCCAAGAGCGACCTGATCCCGATCGGCGTCTACTTCCTCCGGCCTGACGCGTTCGACGTCATCGAGACCCTCGCCCCCTCCGGGCGCGGTGAGTTCGAGATCACCGACGTCCTGAACCACTACATTCCGGGTGGCGGACTGTTCGCCCCGACCTATGAGGGGCACTGGGCAGATGCCGGCACGGTGCCGTCGCTGCTGCGTGCCGCCGAGCTGTCGGAGGCCGACGACCACGCGGGCATCCTGGCACCGCCGCCCCCGCATCCGCAGAACGACTCGAAGTGACGCCCGACCCCGTCGCCCCCGGCGCTCACCTCCTGGTCACCGGTGGCGCCGGCTTCATCGGCAGCGAGCTGGTCAGGGCGATCCTCGCGCGCCGCGACGGCACCCGCATCACGGTCCTCGACAAGCTCACCTACGCGGGCAACCTCGCGAACCTCGCGGCCGTCGAGCGGGACCCGGAACAGGCGTCCCGCTTCACCTTCGTCCTGGGTGACATCGCGGATCCGGCCGCCGTGGCCCCGCTGGCCGAGCGGGCGGACGCCGTCCTGAACGTGGCTGCCGAGACGCACGTCGACCGCTCCATCCTGGACCCGGAGGCCTTCCTCCGCACCGGCATCATCGGCGTGCACGTGCTGCTGGAGGCAGTCCTGCGCGAGGCGAACCGTGCCCGCGCCGGTGAGCGCCGGACAGCCCCCCGGTTCCTCCAGGTGAGCACGGACGAGGTCTACGGCGACATCCCCGACGGCCGCAGTACCGAGACAGACGGCCTCGCTCCCCGCAGTCCCTACGCCGCCGCCAAGGCCGCGGGCGAGCTGCTGGTCCGCGCCTACCACATCACATACGGCCTCGACATCGTCATCACCCGCGGCTCCAATACGTACGGCCCGCACCAGCACCCCGAGAAGCTCATCCCGCTGTTCACGACAAACGCCCTTGCGGGCGAGCGCCTGCCCATGTACGGCGACGGGATGCAGATCCGCGACTGGCTCCACGTGTCGGACCATGCCGCGGCGATCGAGTTCGTCCTGCGGCACGGGGTGTCCGGCGAGGCCTACAACGTCGCCGGCGGCACGGAGCTCCCCAACCGCGAGGTGATCGGCCGGCTGCTGGCCGCTGCCGGCCGAGACTGGTCCCTGGTGCGAACCGTCCCGGACCGTCCGGGCCACGACCGCCGGTATGCGATGGACGGCAAGAAGCTGGCGGCGCTCGGCTGGCAGCCGCGCGTGACGTTCGACGAGGGGCTGCCGGCCACGGTTGCCTGGTATCGCGATCACCCAGACTGGGTGGCGAGCGCCCGGAGCGGTGACTGGGACAGCTACTACGCGCGCCAGTACGGCGATCGGCTGGCTGCGGGCCGGGCCGTGGCGGCGGTCGAGAACGACGCGAGCACCGGCGGGGCCGGCTGACCGATGCGGGTTGCCGTCATCGGCGTGATCGGGCGGCTGGGACGTGCGCTGGTCGAGGCGCTCGAGGACGCGCCCTTCACCGGAACCCGCGGTCCGATCGGGTGGGACCAGCCGGAGCTGGAGCTCGACACGTTGACGGAGGCGTCGGTTGGTGTGCTGCTCGAGGCGGAGCGGCCCGAGGTCGTGATCCTTACCGCCGCCTGGACGGACGTCGATGGCTGCGCGCGCGACCCGGAGCTTGCCATGCGCCGCAACGGGACGGCCGTGGGCGAGCTGGCCACCGCCTGCGCAGGGCGCGGCATCGACCTGGTGATCATCTCGACCAACGAGGTCTTCGACGGCCGGCGAACCGACGGCATCGGCTACGCGCCCGGTGACGAGCGGAACCCCATCAACCCGTACGGCGCCGCCAAGGCCGCGGCCGAGCGGCTGGCGAGGGCGGCGTTCGAGGCCGACGGTGCCCGTGGACGCCTCGGGATCGTGCGGACCTCCTGGCTGTACGGCCCGCCCGGCAACGACTTCCCGGCCAAGATCGCGGATGCCGCTCTCCGGGCGCGTGCCGCCGGAACACCCCTCCAGGTCGTCAGCGACGAGATCGGCTGTCCGACCTACACCCCGGATCTCGCGGAGGCGATCGTCGAGCTGATCGCGGCGGATGGGATAGCCGCGGCGCCGGCGCGCACGGCGATCCACCATCTCGTGAACGGCGGCCGGGTCTCCCGCTCGGACTGGGCCCGCGAGGTCCTCCGTGCAACCGGGATCGACGTCGAAGTTGTGGATGTCCCGGGCTCCACCTGGCAACGCGCCTCACTGCCGCCGTCCTGGGGCGTCCTGGAGCCGACGCCCCTCCCGTCGGGCGAGCCGATGCGCCCATGGCGCGAGGCGTTCGCCGATGCCGTGCCGGCCCTGGTCCGGAGCCTCCGCGAGGCCTGACCCCAACGCGGTGCGGGGCGGCAACCGCACGGCACCGGGCCGTACGCCCCTCGACCGCATCCGGTGCCGAAGAAAGGGCCATCGCCCCCGGGACCATCCCGCGATGGGCTTCTGGTGCAGGCGCCTTCAGGCTGGTGGGGCATTCATCCCGTGTTCCCGCGCATCTCGCAGGACACGCCCGCCTGACCGGAGTCCGATCCATTGCGCAAGCTCGCTCTCATCATGGCCGCCGTCCTCCTCGCCGGCCTCGGCGCGGTGGCCCCGGCCACCGTCCCTGTCGCCTCGGCCGCCACGGGACCCAAGGTCGCGATCATCGTGGGCGCGACCCACAGCGCGACGCCGACGTATCGCGCCTACGCGGACCAGCTCTACGCCGAGGCGATCAAGTACACCGGAAACGTCGTCAAGGTCTACAGCCCAAACGCGACCTGGACCAAGGTCAAGGCCGCCGTCAACGGCGCCTCGATCATCGTGTACCTGGGCCACGGCAACGGCTGGCCCAGTCCCTACACCTACGACCCGAACTACACGACCAAGGACGGCTTCGGGCTCAACTACGACGTCAACGGTGACGGCAAGCTGAGCGACTCCGAGAACAAGTACTACGGCGAGCCGTCGATCCGGACGCTGACCCCGGCCCCGAACGCCGTGGTGCTGCTGTTCCACCTCTGCTACGCCTCGGGCAATTCGGAGCCGGGAGGCGCCGCGCCGAGCGTGTCCACCGCGATGCAGCGCGTGGACAACTACGCGGCAGCATTCCTCCGAGCGGGCGCCAAAGCGGTGATCGCCGATGGACACAGCCACAGCGGCTACATCTCGCGGCTGTTCACCACGGTCCAGAGCGTGGACCAGCTGTGGCGCGGAATGCCAAACGCGAACGGTCATGTCACGTCGTATGCGTCGGTCCGCTCGCCCGGCTCCACCTATCAGCTGGACCCCGATAATGCGACCAGCAGCTTCTACCGTTCCATGACCGGATCGCTGGATCTCACCACGGTGGACGTGACCGGCGCTGAATATGCCGTGACCGACACGGATCCCGCGGACTTCCAGGTGCCGGGCGCTGCGAGCGTCGCAGTCGACAACGCGCCGCTGTACGCGAGCGCGGACGATGCCGCGGCGGCCCACGCCATTGCGAGTGGCGTATCCAGCGCCGCGGGCGACCTGTCGGCGGCCGAGCCTCCAGTTCCGATCGCGACGCTGCCACTCGATCAGAAGCTCCGCGTCTCCGGCACGGTGACAATGCAGGACGACACCGAGGCCCTGGACGTTCGGACGTTCGACGGGGCGGCTGCGGGCTGGATGATTGGCGACGCGGCGACCCCACGGGACAGCAGGTCACCGATGGTCTGGTCCGTGAGCGATGGAGACGCGCTGTTCACGCCGAATGGTGATGGGGACCGCGACACGTACCGGCTGTCCGTGAGGATCTCAGAGTCGGCGTCGTGGACGCTCCGCATTCAGGACGGCTCGGGCACGACGCTGATCACCAGCAACGGCACAGGCGACACGGCGGCACTGACTTGGGACGGGCGAGCTGGAGGCTCGCTCGTGCCGGACGGCACCTATCGTTGGCGCCTCAGCGCCGCCGATGCCTGGGGCAACGCCGAGCTGACACGCACTGCCACGTTCCTCCTCGACCATGACCCGAAGCTCACCCAGCGTCTCGCGGGCGCTGACCGCTTCGCGACCGCGGCCGCGATCAGCGCGGCGACCTTCGCGCCGGATGTCCCGGTCGTGTACATCGCCAACGGGCTCAACTTCCCCGACGCCCTCGCGGGAGCCGCTGCCGCCGGCAAGACCGGTGCGCCGATGCTCCTGGTGCGGACGGACGCCGTGCCGGCGGCCGCCGCGGCCGAGCTCGCAAGGCTCCGGCCGGCGAAGATCGTCGTACTCGGGGGGACGTCGATGGTCAACGCGGCCACGATGTCGGCGCTCGGCACCTACACGACCGGCCCGGTCGTCCGTCTCGCGGGCGCCGACCGCTTCGCGACCGCGGCCGCGATCAGCGCGGCGACCTTCGCGCCGGATGTCCCGGTCGTGTACATCGCCAACGGGCTCAACTTCCCCGACGCCCTCGCGGGAGCCGCTGCCGCCGGCAAGACCGGTGCGCCGATGCTCCTGGTGCGGACGGACGCCGTGCCGGCGGCCGCCGCGGCCGAGCTCGCAAGGCTCCGGCCGGCGAAGATCGTCGTACTCGGGGGGACGTCGATGGTCAACGCGGCCACGATGTCGGCGCTCGGCACCTACACGACCGGCCCGGTCGTCCGTCTCGCGGGCGCCGACCGCTTCGCGACCGCGGCCGCGATCAGCGCGGCGACCTTCGCGCCGGATGTCCCGGTGGTGTACATCGCCAACGGGCTCAACTTCCCCGACGCCCTCGCGGGAGCCGCTGCCGCCGGCAAGACCGGTGCGCCGATGCTCCTGGTGCGGACGGACGCCGTGCCGGCGGCCGCCGCGGCCGAGCTCGCAAGGCTCCGGCCGGCGAAGATCGTCGTACTCGGGGGGACGTCGATGGTCAACGCGGCCACGATGTCGGCGCTCGGCGCCTCCTGACCCTGACCGGACGACCACACCAGACCGCCACGGACCACAGCTTCGTGGCGGTACTCCCTGTCCGGCCTGGAGGAACGACCCCCACCTTCTCCAGAACTCCACGACGGTGTCGATCCGCATAGCGGCACAGGCGCCGCGGGTACACTCTCGAGGACGTGACGATCGAACCGATGCACTCCGACAGGCCTGGACCGAGCACGCCCGGGCAGGAGCCCGCGCCCGCCGATGTGCCCGGCGCCGGCATCTGGGTGATCCTGCCCACCTACAACGAGGCGGGCAACCTCCCCGACATCTCGGTGGCGATTCTCGAGGCGCTACCGGGTGCGGTCCTCCTGGTCGTGGACGACGCGTCACCGGACGGGACGGGTGACCTGGCCGACGGGCTGGCCGCCACCGACCCGCGGATCCGCGTTCGCCACCGCACGGCAAAGCAGGGGCTCGGCCGCGCCTATCTCGACGGGTTCGGCGTAGCGCTCTCCGCCGGAGCCGCATCAGTGGTCCAGATGGACGCCGACTGGTCGCACGACCCGGCGGCGTTGCCGGGCCTGGTGGCGCCGCTCACGGACGGGCGGGCCGACCTGGTGATCGGGTCGCGGTACGTGAGCGGCGGCGGCGTGACCGACTGGGGTCTGTTCCGGCGGCTGGTCTCGCGCGGCGGGTCCATCTTCGCGCGGACCGTCCTCGGGCTGCGTCCGCACGATCTGACCGGAGGCTTCAAGGCCTGGCGCGCCGAGCACCCTCGCCGCCGTCCCCTTCGACGGTGTGCGCGCCGGCGGCTACGTGTTCCAGATCGAGATGACCTACCGCGCGTCCCGCCTCGGCGCCCGCGTGGTCGAGGTCCCGATCATCTTCCGGGACCGCCGGATCGGCCAGTCGAAGATGAGCCGGCGGATCATCGTGGAGGCGCTGCTGGTCGTCATCACGCTGCGCTGGGACGAGCTGCGTCGCCGTCGGCCGTCCCGGCCCGGCCGGTGACCGCTCCCGGCGGTCGGCACGGCTGGCGCCCGGGATCCGCTCCCGTTGAGCACGCCGCGTCCCCCGGTGTCCGCATCGTCATCGACGTCCGGCCGCTGCAGGATCCCGAACGCGCGCCGTTGACGGCCGCCTACCTCGAGGGCCTGCTGGGCGCGCTGGATGCCGATCCCCGTGACGGCGAGTCGTTCGCCTTCATGCTGGCGATGGGTCGCGAGGACCCGACGACCCGCTGGTCGAACCTGGACGTGGTGGGCCGGCGGCTGCTGCCGCCCACGCGCCTGCTCCGATCAGGGGCGTTGACCGTGGATCCGCTGATGCTCCGCGGCGCGTCCGTCGGGGCGGGGTGGCACGCCGAGCGGGGTGGTGCGTCCGGCACCGTCTACCACGCCGCCGCGGGGGCGCTGCCGATCGGTTCCGGGATCCCGGTGGTCGCAGCGCTCCTGGACCTGGCTCCCTGGTCGATGCCGGACGAGTACCAGCGCGGGACAGCAGCGCGGTTCGGCCAGCGGCTGCGCGCCCGGATCCTGAAGGATGCCGCCGCCGTCATCGTCCCGGGCAAGGCGACCGCGGTGGAGGCCAAGCGCCTGCTCCACATCCGGTCGGCCCGGCTGCGGGTGGTTCCGCTCGCCGCCCGGCCCGCATTCCGCCCTGAGGCCGCCGCCGGGGCGCCGGCCGAGCGGTCCCGGCTGGGTCTCGGCGAGCGGTACGCGGTCTATGCGGGCCGGTACGACGCCCGCCAGGACCTGCCGACCCTGCTCGATGCCCTCGCCCGTCTCGCCGCCGAGCCCGCGCCGCCCGGGGTGGCAGCCGGGGACTGGCCTCCACGCGTGTGTCTGGTCGGGGCGTCGCCGGCCGACCGTGCGTCGCTCTCCCGTGCGGCGGCGAAGACCGGGGTGGCGGACGCGATCGTCTACGCCCAGGGCCTGGAGGACGACCGCCTCGCCGCGCTGGTGGCCGGGTCACGGCTCCTGGTGCTGCCGGTCCGCTCGGAGGCATCGGGCTTCTCGGCGCTGGACGCGCTCGGAGCGGGGGTGCCGGTCGTCGCGAGTGCCGTCGGGGTGCTGCCGGAGATCGTGGGTGCTGCCGGGATCCTCGTGGATCCGGGTGACCCGGCGCGGCTGGCAACCGCGATCCGCGCCGCCTGGGGGGACGATGACCTGCACGCGTCACTGGTGGCGGCCGCGGTCGAGCGCCCCGCGGCCCGGCGCACCTGGACGGACGTCGCGCGGGAGACCCGCGCGATCTGGGCCGAGGTGGCCCGGCGGGCGCCGCTCCTCTAGGGATCCAGGCCGGCAGCCACCGCCTGCCGCGGCGGCCGGAGCGGCACGGTGCCGTTCTTGATGGTGAGCTTCGTTCCGGCCGGCACCACCTGCACGAAGGTCTGGCCCATCGTCAGTGTCACCGGCTTCCCGTCCTTCGTGAAGAAGCGCGTTGCACCGGTGAGGGAGCTCTTCTTCCACGTTCCCTTGACGGTCTTGCCGTTCGTGGCGATCCAGGCCGTGCCGGTGCCCGTGAACTGGGCCTCCAGGCGGTGCTTCTTGGACCCGTCGTTGAGCGGCCCGAACCGCATCAGCATGATCACGACGTTCTTCGGGCCGATCCGCTCCTTGGTACCGGCGTCCACCTGCTTGCCCTCGCCTGAGACCGTGCGGAGCCACCGGTTCGACTTGCGGTCGTACGTGTAGGTGATCTTGTTGGCGAGGTACGGGACGACGATCTTGCTGCCCTCCGGCCGTCTGTCGAGCTGGGCGTCGTGGGCGAAATCCCAGGCCGCCTTGTAGTCCACCGACTTGGCGCCCACCGCCTTGGCCAGGGCGCGGAGCTTCTTGGCGTCCGAGTAGACGTTGTGCGGTGCCCACCGCTCCTTGATCCGGTACAGGTAGCGGCCGCCCCAGCGAAACTCGTCGGCGTCGTACACAACCTTGCCCTTGCCCTGGGAGGACCGGAGCAGCGCCAGCGCCTGGGGCGAGCCGCCGGCGTGGACGTAGACCGACCGCCACTCGGCCGCCCAGGCGATGAAGTACAGGCGCGAGCTGCGGACCGGGCCGACGGACGGCGGGTCCGTGTCCTGGAACAGGGCCATATAGCGCGGGATCCCACCCTCGGCGGGGGCCTGCCAGACGACGCTCGCCCTGCTCAGGCCGGACTGCGGCCGGGCGGCGGACTGGTCGTCGATCATGACCGCGATGACGTGGCGCTTCGCGACCGCCTCAGTGACCGGCATGCCCGTGAGGGGAGCGGCGACGATCCGGGGGGTGGGCTCGGGGGTGGGGGTGGGCTCGGGCGTCGGCGATGGAGTCGGGGTCGGCTCTGGGGTGGGCGTCGGTCGCGGGGTGGGCGTCGGCTTCGACGTGGGGGCCGGGTCCACCGCAGTCGCTGCCGCAGGGCTCGCGAGTGCCTGGGCGGGCGCGGGTGAACCGGAGGCGCTGCTGGCCGGGCTCAGTGCGAGGTTGCCAACGACGAGCCCGACGGCCACGCCCACGACGAGCGTGGCGGCGGTCAGCAGGACCACTACCCGACGCGTCATCGGGTGTTCGTGCCCTGGAGGTGACAGATCAAGATGCAGGTCCCCGGTCAGAGCCGTACGAGGATGCGACCACCGAACGGGCCGCGCGGCCCACCGGTCCGGCCGGAGAATAGCCCAAGGAACGCATAAGCACCGGCGCCAACGCAGCGCCGTGGCCCGGCACCGCATGTCCGGGTCGTGATCGACGCGAAGCGGACGCGCCTGGTCCCGGGTGTATGAGTCGATTGGGACCTCCGGCCGTGGGCGGGCGGGCGCCGCTAGGGTAGGCTCCATGCCACCGGCCCCACCCGTGCACCTCGAGGATCCTCATGACCGAAGAGACACCCACTACCGCGAAGCCCTCCCGCAGGCGAGCGCCCAAGGGCGACGTGCTGCCCGCCGTTGAGCAGGAGGCCGCCACCGCGTTGGGGGTGGATGTTCCCGCTCCCGCCGAGCCGGCCCCCGCGCCCGTCACCGCGATCGCGAGCCTCCGTCTCGAGCGCGGCGGCATCGCCGAGGTCACCGCCGAAACCGTCGAGGTCCGGATGGGCGGTATCGGCGCGCTTGATGCCGACGACGTCTTCGTCCAGCTCGGCGGCGTCGGTGCCGCGAAGGCCGAGCGCGTGAGCGTTGAGTTCGGGTCGGTTGGCGCCGCAATGACCGGCGAGCTTCGGGTGATGCAGGGGTACGCCGGGAGCGTCCTCGCCCGCGAGGCAACGATCGAGCAGGGCTTCGTCCGGACGCTCGTCGCCCAGCGGGTGCAGATCACGCGTCCGAGCGCCGTGCTCGTGATGATCGCGCAGCACGTCTCGGGCGAGATCCGGCCGCTCCTGGACTGGCGGGGGGCGCTCGCGTTCGGCGCGGCGTTCGGGCTGGTCTCGGGCCTGTTGGGCCTGGCCCGTCGCCGGAACTAGACCAGACCTGGTAGGCCTGATCCAGGCCAAGTCGGCGCCAGCCCGGGCCGGATGAGACAGCGGCGTCAAGCGCTCGGGCGCCCCGGAGGTCCCGGCTCAGCGCGTGTGGCGGGCCTTGGCCGGCTGAGGCTTCGCCGCAGCGAAGACCCCTGCCGCGAGCTGCTCGGCTCGACGCTGCGCGGAGCGCTCCTGGTGGAGGGCGACGACATCCGCGGGCGCGCCCTCCAGGATGAGGCGGCCCTTCTCGATCAGCATCGCCCGGTTGCAGTACTCGGTGACCCAGTTCATGTCGTGGGTCACCAGGACGATGGCCTTGGCCTCCCGCACGAGCTCGCCGACGCGCTCCTTGGATTTCTCGCGGAAGGCGGCGTCGCCCGTGGCCAGGACCTCGTCCAGGAGCAGGATGTCCGGTTCCGCCGAGGTCGCGATCGAGAAGCCCAGGCGGGCGCGCATGCCGGACGAGTAGGTCTTGAGGGGTGCGTCGATGAAGTCGCCCAGGTCCGCGTAGTCCACGATCCCCGGGAGCTTCTGCTCCACCAGCCGGTGGTCCAGGCCCATGAACGCGCCGGCCAGGCGGATGTTGTCCGTGCCGCTCAGGTCCTGGTCGAAGCCGGCGCCGAGGGTGAGCAGGCTGGAGATGTGGCCGTCCACCGCCACGTCGCCCTCGGACGGCGTGATGATCCCCGCGAGGACCTGCAGGAGGGTGCTCTTGCCCGCGCCGTTGGGCCCGATGACGCCAAGCGACTCGCCCTGGCGGACGGTAAACGAGACCTCGCGCAGGGCCCAGAACGAGGTATCTCCCTCGCGCCGGACGCGCCGGACGACGGTCTGATTGATGGTCTGCTTCTTGGTCAGGCGCAGGTTGTACTTGACGCCCAGGCTCCGGGCCTCGATCGCGACCTCTTCCGAGGCGAAGGCGGGCGTGGAGAGCGTCACAGGACCTTCGCGAAGGACGGCTCGAGCCGCTTGAACAGGAGGATGGCGAGCGCGAGCAGGACGAGTGACACGAGGAGGACGACTACCAGCGGCCCCCATTCCGGCGCCCGGCCGTAGTAGATGAGGTCCCGGTAGGCGCCCAGCAGGTACGTCCAGGGATTGACGGTGTACCACAAGGCGATGCCCTGGTGGTTCTCGGACAGCTTGGCTACCTCGTCGAGGCCGTAGAGGGCAGGCGACAGGTAGAACCAGAAGCGCAGGAGGTGCCGGGACAGGTTGCCGATGTCGCGGTAGAAGACGTTGACCGCGGCCAGCGCGGTTGCCACCGCCAGCGAGAACACCAGCTGGACGATGGCCACCACCGGGATGAGCAGGACCCACAGCGACGCGCGTTCCGGATAGGCGATCATCATCAGCGCGGTCAGCGGGACCAGGCCGAATGCAAAGTGGACGATGCCGGAGACGGTGGTGGCGAACGGCAGCACGAGCTTCGGGAAGTAGATCTGCTTGACCAGGCGCTCCTGGGTCGAAACCGAGCCCACACCGTCGCCGACGGTCGATGCGAACCATTTCCAGGGCAGGATCGCAGCCAGAATGAACAGCGGGTAGTCGGGCCCTCCCCGCTGGAGGATGACGCCCACCAGCACGTAGTAGACGAGCATCTGGAGCAGCGGATCCATGATCCACCAGACGTTGCCCAGCAGGGTGTCCGCGCCGCTCTTCTTGACGTCGGCACGCACCAGGTAGGCGATGAGCCGCCGCCGGGACAGCGTCTCCCTGATGCCGAGGCGAACGAGCGCAAGCGATCCGGGCCGTACCGACGACGACCTGAACGAGGCGGGGACCTCGGAACGGGCAGTCACGGCCGGGAGGGTAGCACACGGGCAGCCCGACCCAGGCTCGCGCGAGCATGGGGTACCATCGCGCCGCGCCGTCAATCGCACGCATCCGTCGCGGCGACGGCCACAACCAACGAGGATCCTCCGACCCCATGACACAACGCGCCCGGCCGGGTTCGAACCGTCCCCGCTCGTGGGACGACCGGACCCGTCGCTCGATGCTCATGAACATCGGCTTCGGCCTTACGGTCGCTGTCGCCCTCCTGCTGCTGGCGATCGCCGCCGGCGCCGCCTGGTACGGCGACCACCTGGCCCCGGCGGCCGAGGTGAACGGCCAGACCATCACCAAGGATGCCTACGGCAAGCAGTTGGACGTCAACGCCTTCCGAATCGGGTACCAGGAGCGCCGCATCCGCTCGCTGCTGACGGCCGGCAGGATCCGCACCGGGGACGCCACCGCCCGCCAGAGCATCCTGGACCAGCGCAAGCAGCAGGCCGACACCATCGCGCTCGAGCAGCTCGTTGACGGGGCGGTCCAGGCGGACCTGGCCACCAAGCAGGGCGTGACGGTCACGGAGGCGGACGTGGATGCGAGGCTCGTCGAGGAAGCCACGACGCCCGAGATGCGCCACGCGTGGATGATCGAGGTTGCGCCCGAGATCCCCACCGGCGGGACCGTGCCCACGGACGCCACGAAGGCCGCGGCCAAGGCAGCGGCGGTCAAAGCCCTCGCGGACCTCAACGCGGGCAAGGACTGGACCGAGATCGCCAAGGCCGTCTCCACGGACGCCTCCCGGGACCAGGGCGGAGACCTCGGGTTCGTGGACGAGAACGCCGCGCTGGACGCCGCCTTCTCGGACGCCATCCAGGCCATTGCCCAGGACACGCCCACCGAGGTCATCGAGGGTGCGGATGGCTCCTACCGGATCGGCCGTGTCACCGAGATCGTGGCGCCCGTCGTGGACGCCACCCTGGCCCAGCAGGTCGCGGACGCCGGCATCTCGATGGACGACTTCCGGGCCGCTCTTCGGCGCGACGTCACCCGGGCCAGGCTGAGCGACTCCATCCTCGCGCAGTACCTCGTTCCCGGGCCGCAGCGCAAGGTCGCCCAGATCTACATGCAGGAGGGCACCAGCGAGAGCGAGGAGGGCGCGATCAAGACGCGCCATATCCTGTACTCGCCCAACGACGACGCCCAGAACGCGGCCAACGTCGCCGCGGACGATCCCGCCTGGACTGCCGCCGAGACCGCCGCCCGGGCCACGTACGAGAAGCTCAAGGCCGATCCCAGCCTGTTCGACTCGATCGCCCGCGCCGAGAGCGACGAGGGAGCGGCCCTGGCCAGCGGTGGCAAGCTGCCGTACTTCGCGCCCATCGATTCCATCGACGCCGCGTTCGCGGAGGCGATCTTCAAGGGCGGCTATACGCCCGGCCAGCTGCTGGAGCCGGTCAGGTCGGCGTTCGGCTGGCACGTGATCCAGGTGATGCACTACCCCACCGATGCCCAGTGGGCGTCGCAGCTCACGGCCGACATCGATGCCGGCAAGCTCACCTTCGCCGACGCCGCACGGGACAACTCGGACAACGCCGAGGCTGCCGAGGGCGGGGACATCGGGTGGGTCGGCAAGGGCCAGCTCTCCGGGGAGATCGAGCAGGCCGTCTTCGCGGCGCCGATCGGCGAGGTCAGCGACCCGCTCGTGATCGCGGGCGATGGGATGTACCTGTTCCTCGTGAGTGCGGAGGAGACACGGGCACCGGACGCCGAGCAGAGGGCCTCTCTCGAGTCCTCCGCGTTCCCGACGTGGTACTCGGAGCAGAAGGCCGGCTACGAGATCACCCGGAGCTCCGACGCCGCCGACTCCCTGACGAGCTGACGCAGGTCGGGAGCCGCCGGACCATGCTGGACCCGCTCCTCGCCGAGGCCCGGCTCCGGTGGCGGCTGGACCCGGCGGCCGGCCTGGGGCTGGTCGTCGCGGAGCGGCTCGTCGCCACCCCGATCGAGCCGTCGGTTCCCGTCCTGGTGATGCCCGCTGCCTGGATGGACGTCCCGATCGAGGCTCTGGCCGAGCCCGGGCCCCTGCCCGGACGCCACGGTCCGCGCGGCCTCGATCCCCTTGCCGTGCTGAGTCGTCTCTACCCGGCCGACCACCCGGTGGGCCGGTTCGGCGTGCCGGACGGGACGACGGTGGCCGACCTGACGGCCGGGGATCTTGCCTCTCCCCTGTACCTGGCCCCGGTGGCGCCCGTGGCGGATGCCGCCTCGCCCTGGGGTATGCCCTGGATCTCGGACCGGCTCCGGGCGCCGGATGGCTGCCCCTGGGACCGGGAGCAGACCCACGAATCGCTCCGCAACCACCTCCTGGAGGAGGCGTACGAGGTCTACGACGCACTCGAGCACGGCGCAACGCCGGAGCTGGCGGGTGAGCTGGGGGACCTGCTGCTCCAGGTGGTGCTCCACGCCCAGCTGGCCGCCGAAGCCGGCGTGTTCGACATGACCGACGTCTGGGCGGCCATCGCCACCAAGATCGTGCGCCGTCACCCGCATGTCTTCGGCGACTCGGAGGCGCGCACCGCGACGGACGTCAACCGCCAGTGGGAGAGGATCAAGGCCACCGAGCGGGCCGCCGCCGCCGATGAGACGGGTGCCGAGACGTCGAAGAGCGCGCTTGACGGGATCAGCCGATCCCTGCCGGCGCTTGCCGCCAGCCAGGAGATGCAGGAGCGTGCGGCCCACATCGGCTACGACTGGCCGTCGATCGACGGCGTCCTGGACAAGGTGCACGAGGAGGCGGTGGAGCTGGCGGAGGCCGAGGACCAGGCCCACCGCGCCGAGGAGCTGGGGGACCTGCTGTTCGTCCTGGTGAACGTCGGGCGCAAGACCGGCATCGAGGTCGAGGGCGCCCTGCGCGCGGCCAACGAGAAGTTTCGCCGGCGGTTCCGGCACGTGGAGCTGGCGGCCGCGGCGCGCCGTGTCGCCCTCCGAGAACTCTCCTTCGAGGAGCTTGACGCGCTCTGGGATGCTGCAAAGGCGTTCGAGCGTGGGGAGGCATCGGCATGAGCATCGGCAATCGCCCGTACCAGCGCGCTGACGGGCGCGGACCCAACGACATCCGTCCGATCTCGATCGAGCTGGGTGTCCAGAAGTGGGCTGAGGGATCGGCCATGATCCGCTTCGGGGACACGCAGGTCCTGTGCGCGGCAACGATCGAGGACCGCGTCCCGCCGCACCTCCGCGGCAAGGGCACTGGCTGGGTCACCGGCACCTACGAGATGCTGCCACGGGCAACGGCAGAGCGCTCCGAGCGCGAGAGCGCCCGGGGCAAGGTCGGCGGCCGGACGCACGAGATCCAGCGCCTCGTCGGGCGCTCGCTGCGCGGCGTCGTGGACCTCGCCCGGCTGGGCGAGCGGACCGTGACCGTGGACTGCGACGTGATCGTGGCGGACGGTGGCACGCGGACTGCGTCCATCACCGGCGGGTACGTAGCCCTTGCGGCAGCGCTCATCACCTACGGGATGGAGCGGCACCTCGTGGGCCACGTGGCCGCGGTGTCCGTGGGGATCATCGACGGCATGCACCTCCTTGACCTTGACTACAGCGAGGACTCGCGCGCCGAGGTGGACTTCAACGTGGTGGGCACCGATGCCGGGGCCTACGTGGAGCTGCAGGGCACCGCCGAGGGCAAGCCGTTCGACCGCGCCTCGCTGGACGAGCTGCTGGACCTTGCGAACGTGGGCCTGGGCCGGCTGTTCGAGGCGCAGGCGGCCGTGCTTGCCACGGTGCGGCGCTAGTGGGGGAGGCGCGCCGCCTCCTGGTGGCAACGCGGTCGAGGCACAAGCTGCGGGAGCTCAGCGAGCTGCTGTCCCTCGGGGCCGGCGTGGAGCTTCTGTCGCCCGACGACCTGGGCATCCCCGACGAGCCCGAGGAGACCGGCGAGACCTTCGAGACCAACGCCCGGATCAAGGCCCGCTTCTACGCGGTCCGCTCCGGCCTGCCGACGCTGGCCGACGACTCTGGTCTCGAGGTGGACGCGCTGGGCGGGGGCCCGGGCGTCCGCACGCGCCGGTATTCGGGCCCCGATGCCACCGACGCCTCCAACAACGAGCTGCTCCAGCGCGATCTCGCCGGTCTCCCGGCCGAGAGCCGCGGCGCGCGCTACGTGTGCGTGCTGGCGCTGGCACTCCCCGGCGAGACGGGGCCGCGCGGTGGGCTCGAGACCCTCGTGCGGCGGGGAACCTGCCGCGGGCGCATCGCCACCGAGCTGCGCGGCGAGGGCGGTTTCGGGTACGACCCGTTGTTCGAGCCCTGGTCGGAGCCGCCCGGCGGCCAGACCCTGGGCCAGTGGTCCGCGGAGGCGAAGAACGCGATCTCGCACCGGTCCCGAGCCGCCGCGCGGATGGCGCCGGTCCTGCGCTCGCTGGGGTTCTAGCGCCCGCTGGCTCCCTGCCCGCCGACAACCGGTTCCATGCGGGCGCTCAGGCGGACGCGCCCTCGAACTCCTCGTCGCTCGCCGGCTCCGAGGTGATCCCCCAGCCGCCGAACATCGCCGTGCCCTCGAAGCGAAGCGTGGGCGCATCGGCCGGGCGCTCGACCTTCGGGCGGCCATCGCCAACGCCGCCGATCCCCGTGATCTTCGTCTGGACGTCCCAGGTCTCGGGCACGACGAGGTTTCCGCCGCCGAACAGCGCGTTGACCCGGAGCGTGGCGCCCTCGGGATCCAGGGTCGCGCCCCGCAGGTCAAGCGTCCCGCCCCCGAACCACGTCGTGACGGAGCCGCCCCGGAAGGCGCTCGCCTCGCTGCGGAACTCCAGCGGCGCGAACGAGGCGACGAGATCAACCTCGTCGGCCGACGGGTCCTGGGGCACGCTCTCGCGGCGCTTGACGGCCGCGAACACCATGGCCGCCGCAATGAATGCGAACCAGCCCAGCAGGACCACGCTGATGGCCCGAAAGATCATCTTGAACATCACCGTCCCCTGTGCTCCGCGGATCTCGCTCCGCGCGTGCGGAAAGCATGCGCCTGCTCGCCCTCGATGGCCAGCACCGAACGCCGGAACGGACCGGCAGCTGTCCTTCGCCACGGCTCAACAGCTGCCGACTCGCGTATTGACATCGTCGAAGCCGCAGCGCCAGCGCGTTACATGCATGAGCGAGGTATCATTAGACACACCATGTACACGATCAAGGAAGCGGCGTCACGGACCGGTGTCGGAGCGCCTCTCATCCGAGCCTGGGAGCGGCGCTACGGCGTGGTCGCGCCCACCCGGACGGCCTCGGGCTACCGCCTCTATGACGACGCGACTCTCGGCATCCTCGTGGCGATGCGGTCGATGATCGAGACAGGCTGGACGGCCTCGGAGGCCGCGCGGGCGATCAAGGCCGGCGAGGTGGTGATCGAGCAGGCATCCGTCGCTGACGCGACGGGCGGACCCGCCCGGGTGGAGTCCACGCACCGCGACCGGCTGATAGCGCGCTTCGTCGCCGCCGCCGAAATCGGCGTCGGCGTCGGCGACCGAGACCGCCCTCGACGAGATGCTCATGTCGGGATCGTTCGAGGCCGTCGCGGACGATCTCCTGCTCCCCGCGGTGGCCGAGCTCGGGAACGCCTGGGCGGCCGGTCGATTGAGCGTGGCCGCCGAGCACGCCGCTAGTGCCGCCGTCGCCCGGCGCCTGTCCGCCGTCTTCCAGGCGGCCGGGGTCCCCGCCAGCTCCGCCGCCGTCGTCGTGGGCCTGCCGCCCGGATCGCGCCACGAGCTGGGGGCGTTCGCATTCGCGGCCACTCTCCGCCGCCGCGGTCTCGGCGTCCTCTACCTCGGGTCCGACGTGACCGTGGACGGTTGGGTCGACGCGGTCGTGCGCACGCGCGCTCGCGCTGCCGTGATCGGTGTCGTCACCCAGCAGGATCGTCCTGCCGCTGCCGCGGTCGTGGTCGCCCTCCGCTCGGCGGGGATCAACGTCATCGCGGTGGGAGGGCAGGCAGCCGAACCGGACCCGGCGCCGGGTCACGGCGTACTGGTGCTGCCGCCGCGGATCGTCGAGGCGGCCGAGGTCGTGGCAAGGGCGCTGGGCCGTCGCCGCTGACCGCCCCAGGGTCGAGAGCGGGATCCCGGGGGCCGGATGCCCGGTTGCCGGGACGACGCGTGCCGCTCGCCGGACGCGGAGGTCCAGTCAGGCTGCGGGGGCCGGGTCCGGCTCCCCCGACAGCTCCACCACCTGGTCCCACAGGCGGCGTCGATCGTGGCCCGACAACCGTGTCCCCGGGAACCGGTCAAACGGCCGCGGTCGGCGATCGAGGAACAGCAGGC
Source organism: uncultured Chloroflexia bacterium (assembly GCA_963770795.1). Taxonomy (GTDB): domain Bacteria; phylum Chloroflexota; class Limnocylindria; order Limnocylindrales; family CSP1-4; genus CAIXZV01. Next base: position 1,035,969 of record CAVYQR010000002.1, on the reverse strand, counting down.
CGCTGGCGGATGCAGGGTCCGCCTCCGTGGCGAGCCACGAGATCGTGTCCACGCCCTGCACGGGCGTCCGGAGCAGCGGCCGCATCAGCCGGTGGAATCCGGGGAGCTGATCCGCAAGGCCCGGCGTATCGGCCCAGCCCGGGTGCATCGCCGACACCGAGATGCCCGCCGGACGGAGCCGTCGCGCCCACTCGCGCACCAGCGCAACCTGGGCTCGTTTGGCCCGTGCGTACGCGCGCGGTCCGGAGTAGGGGACCGACCGGAACTGGAGGTCCTCAAGGTCGAGAGCCTGGGTGTACATGCCGCCCGACGTGACGGCGATGACCCGCGAGCCCGGCGTTCGTCGCAGGAGGGGCAGCAGCCCGGCAACCATCGCGAACGGCCCGACGACGAGCACAGCGAGGGTTGCCTCGATCCCGTCCGGGCCGTCCATCCGCTCGTGATAGATGGCCCCGGCGTTGTCCACGACGACGTCCAGGCGGGTCTCGGTCTCCAGGATCCTGGCGGTGGCCGCCCGGACCGAATCGAGCGAGCCCATGTCGGCGACGACGAGGGGGAACCTGTCCTCGCCGTGGGCCTGCACGAGCTCGTCCCGCAGCCGGCCGAGCCGCTCCTCGCTGCGCCCCACGAGGACGATCCTCGCCCCGAGCGCAGCGAGCTCACCGGTTGCGGCCCGGCCCAGGCCCGATGTCGGGCCGGTCACGAGAACCGTCCGGCCGGCGAGGGAGTCCGCAGACGGACTCCCCCACCCGAACAGACGGCCCCGGACCGAAAAGCCGATGCGCGTGAAGCTGCCGATCCACGAGACCTCGAGGGCGGCGTCGATGAGCTGTGCGATCACGGGGCCAGCGTCCCTGCGAAGACCTGCCAGGCGAGGATCGTCTTCGCGAACAGGCTCAGCAGCATGTACACGCGCTCGCCGTACAGGTAGTCGGCCCAGCGGCCCGTCTTCCGGTACTGGAGGATCATGTTGAAGGCGAAGACGTTGAAGCTGATGAACAGCGAGACGAAGATCGCGATCACGAACCCGGGGATGGGGGCGGCGCCCGGCTCGGTGGCGGCGGTCCAGAGGGCGATGGTGATCACGATCCAGGGCACGATGCCCGCGATGCAGCCGAAGATGTAGTGCGACCACTGCGTCTTGGTGCGGCCCTCGTTCGCGAGCTCCATGCTCCAGCCGAACAGGTTCATCGCGGCGTTGATGCCGAAGATCGCGATCAGCGCCCCGATCTCCTGGATCCCCGACAGCGTGGCGATGACCACGATCATGACGCTCGAGGAGAGCGCGTACTCGATCCAGCGGGCGGGGTTCATGCCGCGGGCCAGGCTCCGCTCGTACCAGCTGCGCGCGGGGAAGGCCACGGCGAAGTGGGCGATTGCGCTGAGGAAGAAGAACAGGGCGACAGCCGGCCCAATCGGGAGCTCGAACATGGCCCGCTGGGCGGGGACCAGCGTGCTCGTCGCGGTGTCGAAGCTCAGGAAGCTGCTCACGACGGGTGCCGTCACCACGGGGTCCTTGGCGAACGACAGCGCGAGGATGATCACGCCCTGGAGCGCGTGGAGCCCTGCGAGCGAGAGGTTCCAGCGGTGCAGGCTGCGCGCCTGCGGCTCGGCGATCTGGCCGGTGGACTGCATCGGGTCTGTTCCTTTCGGACTGGTCAATTCCTTGGTCACGCCCTTGACTTATCCAGCGGGCGTGGGTACCTTCTCAACAGCTACATTGTACAAAGTCTCAACAGGAATGCAAGCCATGGCCATCCTCAAGGAACAGATCAACACCGCGCTCCCCCTCGACCGGGCGTTCGCCTTCGTCGCGGACTTCGCCAACGCCGAGAAGTGGGATCCCGGCGTCGCCACGTCCGAGCGATCGAACACGGGCCCGGTCGCGGTCGGTGCTCGCTACCGCCTGGGGGTGCGCATGCGCGGCAAGGTCTCGACCATGGACTACGAGATCACCGCCTTCGAGCCGTCGCGCCGGGTCGTCCTCACCGGTACGGGGTCCGGCGTGGAGGCCGTGGACGACATCCGGTTCGAGGCAACGGAGACCGGGACGCGGATCGACTACGTCGCCGACATCCGGCTCACGGGGCTGATGCGCCTGGCAGGGCCGTTCGCCGGCGGGGCGTTCGCGAAGATCGCACGGGACGCCCGCGACGGCATGCAGCGCACGCTCGACCAGCTCGCGGCCGCAGCCTGAGGGGAAGCGATGGACATCGCGATCGTCGGGTCGGGGGTCAGCGGGCTCACGGCGGCCTGGGCGCTGAACCGTGACGGCCACCGGGTCGCCCTGTTCGAGCAGGACAGCGTGCCCGGGGGGCACGTGGCCACGGTGGCCGTGAGCACCGACGACGGCCCCGTCAACGTGGACACGGGCTTCATCGTCTACAACGAGCGGACCTACCCTCGCTTCATCGGTCTGCTCGCGGAGCTGGGTGTGGAAACGCAACCCAGCGACATGTCCTTTGCCTCTGCCTGCGATGCATGCGGCATCGCCTACAGCTCGCGCGGCGTCCGCGGGTTCTTCCCTGAGATCGCCACGTTCGCCCGGCCATCGCAGTGGCGGATGCTCAATGACATCCGGCGCTTCTACGGTCACGCGCAGAAGCTCCTGGCCGAGCCGGAGCCCAGCCGCGCGACCCTCGGCGAGTGGCTTGACGAGCACAGCTACGGGCGAGGCTTCCGAGAGCACTTCATCGTGCCGATCACCTCCGCGGTGTGGTCCACGGCGGCCGAGCGCGTGCTCGAGTTCCCGGTGGACTACCTGCTGCACTTCCTGGACAACCACGGCCTCATCGGCTACGGCAACGCCCCCCAGTGGCGGGTGGTCACGGGCGGGTCGAAGGCCTACGTGGAGCGGCTCATCGCGACCCTGCCGGAGGGCGCCGTCCGAACCGGCAGCCCTGTCACCGAGGTGGTCCGCGACGCTTCCGGGGTCTCGATCCGGACGCCGGGGCGGGACCCGGAGCGGTTCGACGCCGTCGTGATGGCCACGCACGCGGACGACGCGCTGCGGCTCCTGGGCGACGCGGACGACGTCGAGCGCGGGGTCCTCGGCAGCTTCGAGTACTCCCGCAACCAGGTCGTCCTGCACACGGACCGGCGCCTGCTGCCTGCCAACCGCCGTGCGTGGGGGTCCTGGAACGTGCACACGCCGGACTGCCGGATGCCGGGCGACGCCCTGACGATGACGTACGCCATGAACCGTCTGCAATCCATCCCGGGACCGGTCGAGTACCTCGTATCGCTCAACCCCGGCGCCAAGGTCGCCGACGACCTCACCATCCTGGCGCGCACCTTCAGCCACCCGATGTACACGTTCGGAACCATCGAGGCGCAGGGGGGCGTCCGCGACCTGCAGGGCCGGCGCCAGACGTGGTTCGCCGGGGCCCACCTCGGCTATGGCTTCCACGAAGATGGCTGCCGGTCCGGGTTCGAGGCCGCGGAGGCGATCGGGCGGGCCGGGCAGGAAGCCGGGCGCGCCACGGCGGAGCTCGCGTTGTGAGGTCGCACCTGCTCGAGGGCAAGGTCCGCCACCGCCGGTCGCGCCCGTTCACGTACGGGATGGAGCACGATGTCTGGTACGCAGCGCTGGACCTGGCCGAGCTGGACGACGTCGATGAGGGCCTGCGCCTGTTCGCGCGCAACCGCCGCGCCGTCACCGCGTTCCGCGACGCCGACCATCTTCCCGTTCCCGCCACCGACATCGCCGCGGATGTCCGGGCGCACCTCAGGTCCGAGGGTGAGGATCCAACGGGCTGGCGGATCATGCTGGTGACCAACCTGCGCGTGCTGGGGTACGTGTTCAACCCGGCCAGCTTCTTCCTCTGCCGGGACGAGGCCGGCGTCCTGAGGGTCGTGGTGATCGAGGTCCACAACACCTTCGGCGAGCGGCACCAGTACACGCTGCGTCCCGGCGGCGGGGAGGTTGCGCCGGGCGGCCCGTTCACCGCCGGGATGGACAAGGACTTCTTCGTGTCCCCGTTCATCAGCATCGATGGTCGGTACTCGGTGCACGTCAGGGACGAGCCGGGCGCGCTGCGCCTGGCGATCAACCTCCGCCAGGACGACGAGTCGCTGCTCAGTACCAGCCTGGTCATGCGCCGCCGCCGCCTGACGGATCGGAACCTGCTCCGGATGCTGCTCCGGCACCCGCTTGTGACCCAGAAGACCATCGCGCTGATCCACTACCACGCCCTGCGGCTGTGGCTCCGCGGCGCCCCGTTCTTCCGCCACGGGGAGGTCATGCGCGCACGGGACTTGACGCGGTGAGCGACGGGATCCCTGCGGGCCGGATGGGCATCCATCCGGGACGGATCATCGACGAGGCGGCACGTCGGGTCATGCTTGGGGCGGCCCGGCGGATCCGCGTTGGCCGCCTGGCGGTCGTGCTGCCGGACGGGTCCCGCCGCGTCTACGGGGACCGGACATCGCCCGACGCCGCCGAGATCCACGTCCACGACACAGCCGCCGCGGCGCGGATGCTGCTGGGCGGCGACATCGGGGCCGGCGAGGCGTACATGGACGGGCTGTGGTCCAGTCCGGACCTGCCGGCGCTCCTCCGCGTGGCGGCGCTCAACCGGGAGGGCCTGGCGCTGCCCACGGGCTGGTGGCGCCTGCCGCTTAGGCTCCAGAAGACGTTTGCCCACCGCTCGCGGCGCAACACCGTCGCCGGGAGCCGCCGCAACATCGAGGCCCACTACGACCTGGGCAACGACTTCTACGACCTGTTCCTCGACGAGACCATGGCGTACTCCAGCGCTGTCTTTGCGTCGCCGGACCAGTCCCTCGCCGACGCCCAGCGCAACAAGTTCAGGGTCATGGCGGAGCGGGCCGGCCTCCGCGGCGGCGAGCACGTCCTGGAGATCGGCACCGGCTGGGGCGGCTTCGCCCTGTATGCCGCGGGCGAGCTGGGCTGCCGGGTCACGACGATCACCATCTCTCCGGCCCAGCACCGGCTGGCGACCGAACGGATCGCGGCGGTCGGGCTTGCCGACCGCGTCAGCGTGGAGCTGCGCGACTACCGCGAGATCAGGGGCACCTACGACGCGATCGTCTCGATCGAGATGCTCGAGGCCGTCGGCGCCGACTACTACGCGACGTTCTTCAAGGCCTGCGACCGTGCCCTGGAACCGGGAGGGCGGGTGAGCCTCCAGGTGATCACGTTCCCCGACGTCGCGTATGAGCCCCAGCGCCGGAGCGCCAACTGGATCCAGACGTACGTCTTTCCGGGAGGCCTCCTCCCCTCGCTGGCGGTGATCGAGCGGTCCCTCCACGAGACGCGCCTGCTGGTGCGGGACGTGCAGGACATTGCCCCGAGCTACGTCCGCACGCTGCAGGCCTGGAGAGCCGCGTTCCTCGGGCAGCGGGACGCGGTCCGGGCAATGGGCTTCGACGAGCGCTTCATCCGGATGTGGGACTTCTACCTCGCGATCAGCGAAGCCGGCTTCGCGACCGGCGTGACCCAGGACCTCCAGATCGTGCTCCAGAAGGGCCGCGGGCTCGGCTGACCACCGTTGACGGACCGCCTCCGGGCCGGTGACCGCCGGCGTTGCGCCTCCGGGATTCGCCCGATCCCGCGCCATCGAGTAGTCTTGCGGCTCCTCGTGCTCGATGGGCGCTCCGGTCAGCGCCCCGGTCCACACGGCCGTCCGACCCCGAACCATCAATCACCAGCGCCCTGACCGGGCCCCGCAGAACGTGCGGGAAGGGCCCTCAGGAGCGTTACTCCCCATGTCCTTCGATGCCCTCGGGCTTGCGCCCGAGCTCCTCCGTGCCGTGTCCGACGAGGGCTACACGGAGCCCACTCCCGTCCAGCGCGAGGCGATCCCCCTCGTCCTCGCCCGCCGCGACATCCTCGCCGGCGCGCAGACGGGCACCGGCAAGACGGCCGCTTTCGTCCTGCCGATCATCCAGATCCTCCACGAGACCCGCGTCGCGCCGCCGGCCGGCGCCCCCGCCCCGGTCTCGCCCGCCCTCAACCAGCGCGGCCGCTTCCACCCGTCGCAGCAGGCGTCGCGGTCCACGCCGGCAACCTCGCGGCCGCCGATCCGCGTCCTCGTCGTGGTCCCGACCCGCGAGCTGTGCATCCAGGTCGAGGAGAGCGTGCGGACCTACGGCGCCCGTCGCCCGATCAAGTCCACCACCGTCTACGGCGGTGTCGGATTCGAGCCCCAGGCGGCCAAGCTCCGCGGCGGGCCCGAGGTCGTGGTGGCCACGCCGGGCCGCCTCCTGGACCATGTCAGCCAGCGGACCATCGACCTGTCACGGGTGGAGATCCTCGTCCTGGACGAGGCGGATCGCCTCCTGGACATGGGCTTCATCCGCGACATCCGCAAGATCATCGCCCTGCTCCCGCCCAAGCGGCAGAGCCTGCTGTTCAGCGCGACGTTCTCCAACGACGTCCGCCAGCTGGCGGACACCATCCTCCACGACCCGGCGCAGGTCCAGGTCACGCCGCGGAACACCACCGCGGAGCTGGTCGACCAGCTCGTGATCCCCGTTGACCGCGAGCGCAAGCGCGACCTGCTGCGGGAGCTCGTCGCCCTCGGCCGCATCGACCAGGCGCTCGTCTTCACCCGCACCAAGCACGGCGCGAACCGCCTCGCGGAGCAGCTGGGCAAGGACGGGATCAGCGCGTCCGCGATCCACGGCAACAAGAGTCAGTCCCAGCGTGTGAAGGCCCTCACGGACTTCAAGGAGGGCCGCGTCGCCATCCTCGTGGCGACCGATGTCGCGGCCCGCGGCCTGGACATCGAGCAGCTGCCGCACGTCATCAACTACGAGCTGCCCATGGTCCCCGAGGACTACATCCACCGCATCGGACGGACCGGTCGTGCAGGCACGGACGGCCAGGCGATCTCGCTCGTGTGCGTGGACGAGACGCCGCTGCTGCGGGACATCCAGTCCCTGCTGCGTCGCACGATCGCATCCGAGGTGATCGCGGGCTTCGAGCCGGACCGCTCCGTGCGGGCCGAGCCGATCCGCCTCCGGTCAACGCCTGCCGAGCGGGCGATGCACGCGGCGGCGCGCGGCGGTGGTCGCGGCGGGGTGCGCGTGGACCGCGGCGGCGCCACACAGAATCGAGGCGGGTCGGGCTCTCGCGGCCCGGCGCCGTCGCGCGGCGTGGGTGCGAGCTTCGGCGGCTCCTTCGAGGCGTCCGGCACGCGCGGCTCCGGCGGCTCGGGCAGCTCCTTCGGCAACCAGGGCGGCTCGCCGTCACGCGGCGGCAATGCCTCTCGTGGCCGGCGCCGGCCCGACGGCCGCGGCGGCGGTGCCTCGACCCCCGGCAGCAGCATCGGCCGCGTGGTCCCGGGCACGGGCTCCCTGCTTCGTGGAGACGCACGACACGGGTTCGCAGGCGGCCACGGCGGCCACAACGCCTCGGGCGGCGGCCACTCATCCTCCGGCCAGGCTCGCGCCCTTCCGGGTGAGCGCTTGCGCAGGCTCGATCCGCGAGGTTGACCGGGCCTCATAGCCCGAGCCAGGGAGGCAAGTCGTGGACCTGACCGAGGTCGCCGCGATCGCCTATGCGATCGCCACAGTCGGTGTGATCGCGTTCCAGGTGGCCCTGGCCCTCGGGGCACCGTGGGGCGCCTATGCCATGGGCGGCTCGAATCCGGGGTCGTTTCCACCGAAGCTGCGTGTCGCCGCCCTCCTGCAGGCCGTGGTCCTCGCGTTCCTGGCCGTTGTCGTGCTGTCCGACGCCGGGCTCGCCATCGTGTCGCTGTCCGAGGCCATCCCGTGGCTGATCTGGGGGGTCGTTGCCTTCTCGGCGATCAGCGTCGTCCTGAACTCGATCAGTCGCAGCTCCGTCGAGCGTCGGATCTGGGTGCCGGTTGGGTTGGTGCTCCTGGCGTGCAGCCTGACGGTGGCGATCACCTCAGGCTGACGGGCCGCTAGGATTGTGTGCGCGCCCATCTCATGTTCGTGCTGGAGGACGGCCACGTGACCCTGCCGCTCGAGACCCCTCGATGGGACCGCATGGCTCCGGCCACGGCCGCCCGCCTGGAGGAGGCCGCATTCGGGATCCTCGAGCGGACCGGGGTGGAGATCCCGGTCCCGGAGGCACTCGACCTCCTGCGCCGTGGTGGTGCGGCCGTGGATGGGTCGCGCGTGCGGTTCCCGGAGCGCCTCGTCAGGTGGGCCCTCGACACGACGCCCAAGCAGGTCACCCTCCACGACCGTGAGGGCCGTCCCGCCATCCGCCTGGGCGGGCGCAACCACTTCTTCGGGACCGGTTCTGACTGCCTGAACATCATCGACCACCGGACCGGCGAGCACCGCCGCGCCACGTCCGCCGACCTGCTCGAGGGCCTGGCGCTGGCCGACGCCCTGCCCAACATCGACTTCGTGATGTCGATGTTCCTTCCCGAGGACGTGGACCAGACCCTCGCCGACCGGCACCAGGCCGCGGAGCTGCTCGCCCGCACTCGCAAGCCCATCGTGCTCGTGACCTACAACGTCGCCGGCATGCTCGACGGGCTCGAGATGGCCGAGATCGTGGCCGGTGGCCGAGAAGCCCTCGCGGCTCGGCCCCAGCTCGGCGTCTACATCAACGTCACCCGCGGCCTCCTGTTCAACGAGGACTCGGTCCACAAGCTCTTCGCCTGCGCCGAGCGCGGCGTCCCCGCCCTGTGGATCCCAGTCACCTCGGGCGGGACCACCGGACCCATCACCCTCGCCGGCACGATGGCGATCAACACCGCGGGCGTCCTGGCCGGCCTCGTGATCGCGCAGCTGGTCCGCGAGGGAACCCCAGTCATCGTGCCGGCCATGGGTGGCGACTCGCTGGACCTGCGGACGATGGTCGACCCGTACGCCGGCCCAGAGCCGAGGGGCGTTGCCGCCTCGCTGGCCCACCGCTGGGGCCTACCCATGTTCAGCCTCGCCGGCAGCGATTCGAAGACGGTCGACGAGCAGTCGGCGGCCGAGGCGGGCATGAGCATGCTCGCCGAAGCCCTGGCGGGCGGGCACCTGATCCACGACTGCGGGTACCTCGAGTCGGGTCTCACCGGTTCCCTGGTCCAGCTCGCGATCTGCGATGAGCTGGCCGGCTGGATCAACGCCGTCATCCGCCCGGTGGACGTCTCGGACGAGGAGCTGGCGCTGGACCTCGTCGAGGCCCACGGCGTCGATGGCTCCTACCTGGACGTCGACCACACCTTCGCCCACTACCGCGAGCGGTGGTATCCAACCCTCATCGACCGCCGGGCGTACCCGGCGTGGCGCGCCGGTGGCTCGACGACGATGGCGCAGCGGGCCGCAGATCGCGTGGAGAAGCTGCTGGCGAGCCACGCCCCGACCCCGCTTCCCGCCGACGTGGAGCGGGCCGTGCGCGGAGTCGTGGACCGCGCCGGGACGGCCGCCGCCGAGGGGTCGCGCAGCTCGTAGCGGGGCGTCGGGACCCGTCGGAGGCGGTACCTGGGGCGAAGTCGTGCCTCGTCCCGTGCAAGGCCGAAGCACCCCGGTCTGCTGGCTGAAGCTCCTACCGCCCAACGGGCGCCTTATCGGTCTCCCGCGATCCCCCGGGCCAGCGAACCGGCCCAGTGCTCGTATTCCAGCGCGAAGGCTTCGCCCAGAATGCCCAGGTCGATCCTCGGCAGGTCTGCGGCGGCGACGGCCGGCCGCAGGGCTTCGGCCGAGATGCGGCGCTCGATCGCCGCAACCGCGGCAGGAGCATCCTCCGTCGACGCGAGAATGGTCATGACCCCGACGGCCGTGCGCCATCGAGAGATCACGTCCACGGGCGAGATCTGACGCGGTCCGGGTCGCCAGGCGCGCACGGGTGCGTCGGGGGCAAGGCGGACGCGGTCGACTCGGCCGACGCGCTCAACCTCGACCAGGCCGGCCATCGCCAGCGCTTCGACCGCGACCGCGACGCTTCGCTTCGCATAGCGCGTCCGTCGGGCGAGGTCGCTGATCGAGCTCCGCGGATCGCTCACGAGGAGCGCGGCGAGGACGTCGGCTCGGGCCGACACGCCGAATGCCGCTCGTAGTCTCCAGAGCAGGCGGGCATCCGACCGGAGGTCCTTCACCAATACGCGGTCCCGGACCTCGCCAGGCTCGGCTCGCCGCTCGGCGGCGATCGACCAACGGGGGCCGCCCGATGCGGCCACCAAGGCGGCGTACTCGGCGACGTCGTCTGAGCTGTCCATCTCCTCGGCGACCCGCACGAGCCGCACGCTGCTCACGAACTGGCCGTACGCGACACACCAGTCGAGGGCGACATCTCGCGTCCGCGCATCGATCTCGGTTGACATGCGGCTGGTGACGGTGACGAGGGCCTCGATGTCGACAACCGACGCTTCGGGCACACCCTCCAGCTGACCGCCCAGGGCGATCCACCCCGCCGCGATTCGATCGGCCAGCGCGGCGCGAAGGCTATCGATCGAGGACATCGTCGGCATCCTCGAGCCCCAGGTGGACAAGCGTAGCGACGAGCAGGGAACGGTAGCCCCGCGACGGATCGTGGCGCCGTGACCAGCGTGCCGCCTCAAGAAGGTCGGTTCGCGTCGGCTCGAGCTTCCGCAGGTCCTCGAGGTGCCTGTCCCGCGCCGGCCAGTGGTCGGCCGCCGCGTACAGCTTGAAGCAGATGAGGTCGTACTCTCCGGCAAGCCACACGGTGAGACCGCGGTCGAAGTCGCGCCTCTCGAGGCGTGACTCGAAGCCCGACGGCAGGTCATGGTCGAGCAGCGAACCCGGCCCGAGGTTGAGCCAGTCGTCCTTCAGGCCGTATGTCGTGGCGACATCGGAGATCGCCTCCAGAAGCGGCGGCGGCAGGCGCTCCATTCGCATGACCGAGCCGCTTGACTGGCGCTCGCCGAGAGCGTTGAGCGCGACGGCGAGTGCTGACCGGTCGAAGGTGTCCATACTGTGATTGTCTGTCGGTCTGACGCGCAAGTCAAGTGCGCGATATGCGCATGTAGCCTGCGCGCCAGAGGACTCGCCGATGGCTCGGACCCATCAGCAAGCGCCTGACGGATCACATCTCGCGAGCACTCGAGGGCCAGCGAGCGGCGAACGGAGGCCAGGTGCCTCCTGCAACGAAGTCGACGGTCCCAGCGTCTTATCGCTCGTGGGGGCTGAGGCGTACGACCCAGCCGAACACCTGCCCTGTCCAGTGCCGAGCCATCAACGAGGCAGATCGCCCACGCGTCCCGTGGAGGCAGTCCGAGATGCGTATGTCACGGCTCGCGAAATCGGTTGCCGGGGGCGTGGCCGGGTGCCCGGGGACCGCCGATGCCACAGCGGCTGACGACTCGCCGACCCCGACAGCGGCGCCCCAGGGCAGGGCGTGAGCGTGTCGAACCCTCCCACGCAGCAACGCCGGCGCCGCGGCCGATGGGTGACTGCAGCAGCGGTGATCCTAGTCGTCCATGGCGGGCTGGGCATTCTGTATGCGCCGTTCCTGGCGGGCGGCGCCCTGTGGACGTTCCTCGGCGTCGGCATCTCGGCGCTGACCATCCTCGCGCTGCTGAACATCGCGACGGGGATCGGCCTGCTTCGCCTGGGTGGGTGGGCCCGACTCGCCGCGGGCCTCCTATCGGCATTCTGGCTGTCGTTCATGCACGCACCCGCGCTGGTTGCGGCCGTTGCGAACGGTGTCTGGAGCGCCTTCGACTGGCTGGGCGTTGTGGGCTACCTCGTCGTCCTGTTTGCCGTCCTGCGGCGCGGGCCGGCGGAGCCGGCAGGAACTGACTGACGATGGCTGCTCCGCCTCCCGCGATCGCCGCCCTCGGCGTGGGCGCTGGCCCGTCCGCGCGCAACATCCCGCGCCGGAGCGTCGCCGCGTGGGTCCTCTACGATCTCGCGAACACCTGCTTCAGCCTGGGCGTCGTCACCCTCTACTTCCCCAAGTTGCTGGAGCACGTCTTCGGGTACCCGCAGGGCGAGGTCGATGGCGCCGTCGGGATGCTTGCCGCCGCGGGCGCGGCGATCGTCTTCGTCCTGGCGCCGGTGCTGGGCGCGATCTCGGACCAGGCTGCTCGCCGCCTCCCGTTCCTCGCCGTGTCCACGGTCCTGTGCATCACGGCGACCTTCTTCCTCGCCCAGGCCACGGAGGGCGTCTCCTTCGTCCTGTTCGTGGTCGCTGTCATCTGCTTCCAGGCGGGGCTGATCTTCTACGACTCGCTGCTCCCCGAGGTCAGCACGGACGCGAACCGCGGGCGGATCGGCGGCATCGGCGTAGGCGTGGGGTACATCGGGTCGATGCTCGCGTACGTCATCGGCACGATGCTGCTGCCCAGCGAAGGGACGCCGACCCTCGACGACTACACGGCCGTGTTCCGCGGCATCGCCATCGGATTCCTGGTATTCGCGATCCCGGCCTTCTTCTTCGTCCGAGAGCGGCCCCGGGTGGCCCCGCCGCTCTCCTGGCGGGTGGCGCCCCTGGCCTTCTCGCAGCTGGCGCAGACGGCGCGGCAGGCACGCCGCTACCGGGGCCTCCTCCCGTTTCTGGTCGGGCGCATGTTCTACGCCGACGCCGCCAACACGCTGATCGTCATGGTGGTGCTGTACGCGACCGGTGCGCTGGCGATGTCCGACGCGGACGCCCGCATGGTGGCGATCATCAGCATCGTGGCCGCGATCCCGGCCGGCCTCGCATGGGGTCAGGTCGTGGACCGGGTCGGCCCCAAGCGGACCCTTGATGTCGTGCTGATGGGCTGGATGGCGATCTTCGCAGTGGTGGCGGCCATCCCGGTGCGGGACCTGCCGTCCTGGCTGATCTACCCGGTGGGCGCGGCCGTGGGCGTCGCGCTGGCGGGGCTCTGGGCGTCCGACCGGCCGCTCATGGCCCGTCTGGCTCCGCCGCGCTACTACGGGCAGTTCTTCGGGCTGTACGCGATGGTGGGGCGGTTCGGGGCCATCGTGGGGCCTGCGATGTGGGCGATCATCGTCGACCCGGGATGGCTGGGCTGGGGCCAGCCGGCCGCGGTGATGTTCCTGCTGCTCTGGGTGGTGATCGCGTTCCTGATCCTGCGGGGCGTGGACGACCGGCCCCGAGAATGGGGGCCGCAGGATCTGCCCGGCTATGTCGATAGTGGCCCATGACGATGAACTGCATGAGGTCGCAACGATGGCGACGGTCCGTTCCTGGCGTATCCCGTCGTGGCTGATCGTCGCGTGGACCTCGTCTTCGGCCTCCAGCTTCGTGGTGCAACGGAGGCGCACCTGCTTTGGGAGCCCCCGGGGCCTGTGCGGTGCAGCGTCGGCTCGTCCAAGCACGAACCGCTGAGCGTCCTAGGCACCGATTACTAGGGGCTACGCGGGCCCATAGGGGCTACGCGGGCACACCGGGTCGCACACCCGAGAACCTGAGTGCAGGCGGCGAGCCCGATCCGATCCGGCTTCTGACACTTGCAGACCGCCCGGGGTTTCCGGGCGGTCTGCTCGACACGGGATGGAATATGGGCCGGGGAGCCGACTGCCTACACGAACGGGCGATGCTAGCGGCGTTCCGACGTGGCGGACCCGGCACCCAGATGGTGGTGGGCGGTACGCGCTACGGCTTGAACTTGAGCTCGTTGCCGTCGAAGGTGCTGACCATCGACACCATCAGGCCATCGTCGGTGATGTACGCGTCTGCGCCCTGGTAGGGCTCCGCGAGGAACGGCGCGTTGGCCTCCCAGGTCACGGCGATCGTGCCACCCGTCACCTGCCGCGAGAGTTCTGTGAAGGTGATCCCGCACAGTCCGCCCTCGGCGTGCGGCTTCACAAATCCGGCAAATGTCGCGGCGGCTTCCGTCCGGCCCTTGGTGATCGCCCCACCCGGCAGCCGAAGCTCGTAGCTGTCCGGGTACTGCTGCATCAGGCCCTTCCAGTCGCAGCCGTTGAGCGCCTTCATGTGCTGGGCGAGCACCGCGTTCGGCGTCTTCTCACGGACGAGCTTCTTCGACCACTCGCCGGTGACGGGGTTCTGGACCTTCGCTGCCGTGTAGTGGTTGTCATTGCCATGCCACCCACCGTCGTGCCGGCCGTCGCCGGCGAATGTGACCGCGGCGCCTGCAAGAAGCACCACCGTGGCGAGTGCCACCAAGCCGAGTCTGAACCTGCGCACCTGATCCACCTCCCTGGGGTAGCCGTGCAGGTCGGTCTCGCCAGTGGCTCGGCGCGGTCCCGGCGGCCGGGGTGTGGACCGCGCTTCTTCGCTTCCTGCAATGCAGCCACATTGGCAGGTCGGGAGCACTATTGCAATGGATCAACGATTCTCGATTCTCGATTATCGGAGGTGCTGGTACCTGGAGGCAACACCGCGTCGTTCGATCAGGTGAGCGCTGTAGGCTAGTCTTCGTGGTGTTGCTCAGGAAGCACATGCGCTTCCTGAGCGTGGAACCTGTCGGGGCGTGGCGCAACGGTGGCGCACGTGCTTTGGGAGTCCCCGGGGCCTATGCGGCCGAGGGTCGGGGGTCTTGAGCACGACAGGCTGAGCGGCGTAGGCACCGATTATTGGGGGCTTCGCGAGCACGCCCGCATGCTCCCCTTGTCGGAGAACCTCGGTCGGCTTGTGGCCCATCCAGCTCGCCACGAGATCCACGTTCACGTGTGCAGGGTGGAGACAGCCGATCGTCCCGACCAGTTCAAGACGTCCCGGCTGCCGACCTGTAAGTGGGCGGGTCCGGTACCCGGCCCGTCGTCAGGGGATTGACTCGAGCCGCCAGATGGTCACCAGCCCGTCTCCACCTGGCCGGGAGTCGATCGCCAGGACAGACGAGCCGTCGGCGATGAGGAACGGCATGCAATTCTTCGGCAACAGCGAGTCCGAATGCTGGACCCACGTTCGGCCGTCCACGGAGGTGTAGACCGCGGGGTCGAGGTAGACCGGCGGACCCTCCATGGGGCATACCACCTCGTCGCCCTCCCCCTCGCAGGCGCCGGGCGGTTCCGGGGTGTAGCCGGTGGCGATCCACCCGGCCGGCGTGCGGAGGAGCGAGTCGACGCCCGCCGTCGGGAAGTTGATCCGCTCCCATGTCTCGAGATCCTCTGAGAACAGGAGCCGGGCCTTCCCTGTTGCTGTCGGGGCAAGCACCACCAGCCAGCGTCGGTCGGCCGGCACCGGCTCGATGACCCCAGCGCCCGAGTATGACGACGCGAAGGTGCGGATCGTTCGCCACCTGACGCCATTGGAGGAGGCGATCAGCGCCTCAGGCAACTCCAGCGACCGGAAGGTAAGCCGGGTCCCGTCGTCGCCGACCGCGGCGACACCCTGTCCCCAGAGGTCCTTGATGATCCCCGTCTGCTGCCAGTGCACCAGGTCCTCGCTCTTCCAGACGGACGCCCCGGCCTCCTCGAGCGGTCCGGCATGCGTCTCCCAGCCACCGGGGATCCGCCACGGCGCCATTGCCGACCCGGGGGTGGTTCCGTCCGCCGCGAGGAACGGAACGGAGCGGGTCCAGGTGAGCCCGTCGCCGGTGGACAGTGCGATGACCTCCCTCCGACTGCAGCCGTCCTCGGCCGCGGGGTCCGGGGCCGCCTGGGACGCGACAAGCACCAAGGTCGTTCCGTCGCTGGAGGCCGACTCACTCTCGGTCTCCGGGCCCGGTGACCAACCATCACAGGCGCGGACCGGAGCCCGGTGCAGCGTCCGGGTCCACGCAGCCAGGTCGAGGGACGCCCACGTCGCCAGCACCCATTGGCCCTCGTCGCGGGCCGCGTCGTCGGGATAGGCATGGCCCCATGCCACGTACGCGTCGCCGACGCGGGCCAGCCCGAGGAACTCGCCGTCGCCCACATCGAGCCTCCCAGCTTTCGTCCACGTGAGTGGTTCCGCGGGGGAGGCGGTCGGCGACATCGGCACAATGGGCTCGGGCGACGATGGGCTGGCGGAGGTTGAGGGCGTGGTCGACGCGACGGGGGTGGCCGGCGCGTCCGTCCCCGTTGCAGCGGGCGACCTGTCAGTCGGAGCGGGCGTGGCACTCGGCGCGCCCGGCTCCGCCGCCGAGCACGCCGCGAGGAGCAACGCCGCGAGGATGTTGCACAGCGGATGCATCTTTGGCATGTCCAGTGCCTCCGACCCGTCCGATCATCGTGGAGGATCCCAGCGATCGCCGGTGCCATTGGGACGTCCCGGTGTCCTCCCGGCACTCGCTGGTCGCCAGTGCCGATGAGACGCGGTTGCCGCCCCGCTGTGACATTCGCCCTGGGTGGCTGGAGAGGTCACTGGTTCCACGCCGATGAGACGCTTTGCCCCGCCCGATGTTTCAGGGCAGGGGCAAGAGGGGACGACGGGCGGGTGCGAATGACCGCGGGCAGGGTGTCCCGGAAGGGCGACCAAGCGGTGAGGCCGCGGGCGGGGAGTCGAGCCCGACAGGGCAGGTCAGCGCAACAGCCAGGCGACCTGCTGGCCTTCCGCCGTGGATCCGCTGATGCCGACGACACCGGCCGGCCCGTCCGCGACGAGCCGCGGGCCGTAGTCGAACTGCGGCCGCTCGGCCTGCGGCAGCTGCGTCCAGGAGACGCCGTCGTCGCTCACCCAGGTCTCGTGCCTCGCCCCGCCCCCTTCCCTGCTCTCGGCGCCGACGGCCACATAGCCGCGATCCGAGAGGACGAGATCCGTCACGGCGGTCACGCTCACCGTGTCTTCGGGGTCCTCCGCGACGGCGGGCGGCCCGGCCGGGAGCTCCTGCGACTTCCAGCTGGTGCCGTCGGAGGACGACCAGATCGTCGGCGCGCCGGCGCGTCCCGCGTCGACGTCCCAGCCATTCCGCCCGGCGAGCACCCAGGGGTTGCGGTCGCCCGCCGGGGCCGTGCCCGCGAACACCTCGGCTCCCTGGCCCGGGAAGCCGTCGAGGACGCTCCACGACGCTCCGTCGGCCGTGATCGCGAGTGTCGTGTTGAGCTCGTAGCCGCTGGCCGCGAGGAGATAGGGCCCGGACGGGTTCGCGATGCCCACGGGAGCGCGGTCGTAGCCCTCCCAGCCGGCCGGGGGCACCTGCTCGGTGGCTGCCCATGACGTGCCGTCGGCGGAGTGCCACAGCATCCTGCCTCCCAGGCTCTCGCCGGACCAGTCAGAGAGCGCCGCCGCCCAGCCGCCCTCCGCCACCGGCCATGCCGCGACGAGCTCGCTCAGCTCACCCTTCCCGTTCCCCGTGTAGGCGCGGCGCCAGGCGACGCCGTCGTCCGAGATCCAGGCGATGGGCGAAATCGAGCAGTCAGGCCCGCCGCCCGTGCTGCCGGGTTCGGTGAGACTGCACGGCGTGTGGCTGTAGCCGCCGACGACGAGCACCTCGCGCCCGTTGGTCGCGATCGCCCGGCCGAGCAGGCCGTTGGCATCGGTCGCTTCCGAGCGGTCGCCCTTCAACGGGAGCTTCACGTTCTTCCAGGACGCGCCGTCAGCCGAGAACCAGACGCTGCCGGTGGTCCCTTCGAGGGCGACGTAGCCCTCGTCGAACCCGACGACGCCGTTGACGCGAGTGACCGGGATGACCCCCAGGCGGTGCCAGGCGATCGTGTCGGCTGAGCCCGTCCAGGGCGACGCCGACGGGCCGGGAGACCTCGGCGAGGGTGCCAGCGTCGGTGGGATCGGGGCTGGCGTCGCAGTCGGCGACGCGGTCGGAGCTGCTGTTGACGAAGCTGGGTCCGGGGTTGCCGAGGCTGCCGGCGCAACGCAACCCGCCACGACGACCACCAGCACGGCCAGCGCCCCGAGGGCTCGAGTCATGACCCACCTCTCACAGCTGCGAACGATGATGAGACGCGCAACACGAGCAGGCGTTACCGCGCGCCGGCCGCGAGCCGGTGTCCTCGCATCTGAGGAGGGATCTCCGTGCCCAGGATGGATGTCGGGGAGTCCCAGCGGCTGGCCCACCGCGTCGCCGACATCGTCGCCGACATCTCGCCGGCACCCAGGGCGACCCCTCGCAGCCGGCCGCGCTCCCGGTCGGCCCGGACCGCGCTGGCCGCTCCTGGCGGGATCGCTGGGTCAGCGGCCAGATAATGGGGTCACCCCAGTCGAAGACCGGTAACAGACAGGGGCGTCCGGGCGTCTCGGTGCGCAGATATGCCCTGCACCTCGCTCGAGGAGAGCAGATGACCACCCATCGCCAGATCGTCGGCCGGATCACCGTGGGGCTGCTCCTCATCGTGATGGCCGCCGCGTGCAGCAAATTCGGTCCTCAGCTCACCATCAGCGTCCACAACACCGCCGGTCCGAAGGAGGTGACGGTGACCGTCGACTCGTCAGGCCCGGGCATGACCAGTGGCGAGGACTGGGAAATCCTTGATGGGGAGCGGTTGGAGTTGAGCGTGCCGCTCGGGTCCACGTGGGAAGTCAAGGTCGACGGCAAACACGTCATCGGCTCGGGCGATCCGACCGGCGCGCTCCCGTCCCCTGGCCAGGGGCGGGACGTGACGATCTGTATCCGGGTCGCCGCGGATGGCACCGTGAAGCTCGTTGACGCCTGCTAGGCCGCTGCGGCGAGGCAGCCAAGCCCGAGCGGCTGACCAATTCGAGTCAGCGACAGCGACAGCCGGGAACGAGGACTCGACTTCGCCCCGGTCGGCCAGGGCCGCTGGCGGCTCGTGGCGGGATCGCAGGACCGGGGCACCGGCGAGGACATCGACAGGGACCGCCTCGGAGGTGATCGTGGCGGCGAGGCCGCGTCCCTCGCTGATCATGGCCGGACGACCGAACAGGATCTGGGGCCGGTCGATCAGGAGCGCGAGATGGCGAAACGACTAGTGGGGGTCGGGCACCGTCACCGGACGCAGCGCGAGGCCCTCGATCCCCGCGAAGTCGTCCGGGTTGCACGTGTAGAGCGGGAGGCCATTGGCGATCGCCGTGGCCGCGATCAACGCGTCGAGCGCCCGGGCGGCCGGCTTCCGGCCGGACTGGCGGAGCGACGACGCGACCTGGCCGAACGCGCGGGCGGCGGCCGCGTCGAACGGGAGGGGGTCGAAGTCCGCCTCGGCCTGCTGGACATGAGCCAGACGACGGGCTCGCTCGGCCTCGTCATTCGTCACGAGTGGCCCGACCGAGAGTTCGGCGAGGGTGATCGCCGAGATGAGCGGGACGTCGGGCAGGACGGACGGATCGTCGATCCGCGGCAGCAGCAGCAGGGTGCTCGTGTCGAGCAGGCCCTCCGGGTCGCTCACAGGCCGGGTTCGATCACCGTGTCGACCTCGTGGCGCAGCCTCGTCGCATCGACTTCGGGCAGGCGACGCCAGCGCTCGAGGAGCGCGGCCGCCGACAGACCCCGCGGGCGGATGGGCCGCAGCTCGGCGACCGGTCGCCCGTCGCGCGTCACCGTCACGTGCCCGCCGGTCTCGACGCGGTCGACGACCTCACCTCCGCGGTTGCGCAACTCCCGGATCGTCACGGTGTCCACGCCAAGAATTGTATCACCGGTGATACAGTTGTCAAGTGCCACCATGAGCCCCGGGATTGACCGCCAGCGCGATGCCATACAGCCCGCTGCCGGCGTTGTCGCCGGCGACGATGATGGTCATAGCGACCATGCATGCCACGCAACCGCCGATCACGAGCCCGCCGCCGATCCTTCCCATCCGCATCTCAGGCTCTCGGTCGATGACAAGGTCGCACGAGGCTGCTTCGAGCAGCCCGCGGCCAACGTTGGCGGCGGTCAGGCGATCCGGCGAGATCCGAACGGCTCCGGCCGCCGATCGCGGCGCAGGCGCATGAGCGCTGTAGGCTAGTCTTCTGGTCATCGCTCGGGGCGCACATGCGCTTCCTGAGCACGAATCTTGTCGGGGCGTGGCGCAACGGTGGCGCACGTGCTTTGGGAGCACGAGGGTGTGGGTTCGAATCCCACCGCCCCGACCATTCACTTGAGCAGCAGCGGGCGTGTCGGCCCGCTTCCGGACCCCCGCAGTGACGCGGCGGGCGCTGCTAGCCGGCGATCCCCTCGAGAAGGGCCTCCGCCTGGAACAGGTTGATCCCGCTGTCGATCAGGTCCAGGAGCGCCGCCATGGTGCGCTCCTCCTCCACCTGCTCCTCGATGAACCACTGCACGAACTGGAGGGTCCGGTTGTCCTTGGCGTCGCGGGCTGCGTTGGCCAGCGCCTCGAACTGCCTGGTGACGTGGGCCTCGCTGGCCTGGGCAACCTCGACCGCCGCCCGTGCGGACGCGTAGACGGTTGGCGCTCCGCCGATCTGCGGGAGGCTGAAGTCGATGTCGTTGTCGATGAGGAACTCGATGATCTTGCCGCCGTGCTCGGCTTCCTCGGTCGACTGGTCATGGAAGAATTTGGCCCAGCCGTTGAGGCTTTGCCGGGTGAAGTAGAGCGAGATGCCCATGTAGGTCTGGTGGGCAGAGAACTCGCTGGCGATCTGCGCGATAAGAAGCTTGGCGGGCTGGTCGGCGATCATCCTGGGTACCTCATGGTGTGACGCCGGTTCATCATAGCCCCCGGCTCTTGACCAGATCTTGAGGAAGCCTTTGTGCATTCTGCCTAGGACTGGCGCCCCGTGTCGGGCACGCTTTCGTCATCGACCGGCGTCCTTCCGGCCGGGCACAGGAGCCAGCGTCCCATGAAGGATCCCGAGGAGCTGCATCGACTCGCCGTCGAGCGGCGGAACCAGAGGATGGGCAAGAGCGCCCCCCTGTCCGCCGGTGAAGCGGCCCTGGGCGCGGCGCCCGGGCCGACCACCACGGTGATACCGGTCAAGGGCATGACCTGCCGCGCGTGCGAGGTCCGCATCGCCAGGTACGTCGGCCGGCTGCCGAATGTCGAGAAGGTCACCGCCTCAGCGGTCCACGGGCGGGTGATCGTCGAGAGCTCGGCGCCGGTGCCCCCGGAGGCGATCGAAAAGGCGCTCAACAAGGCCGGCTACGAGATCGGCCACACCCCGTGGCTGGTGGGAGACCCCAGGATCTGGGCCACGGCCGGCGCCGGGGTCCTCCTTGTCGCGGCGCTCGCCGCTATCGCACAGGTCACCGGGCTGGGCGACCTCGCCTCCGGGGCCGGCGACCTCGCCCAGGGCGGCATCATTGTCGCCCTGTTGCTCGGGCTCGCCGCCGGCGTGTCGACGTGCATGGTGCTCGTCGGTGGCCTCGTGCTCGGCCTCTCCGCGGCCTTCCAGGCAGGTCGGTCGTCCAGCGTCGGGGGCGCCGCCGCGATGCGCCCGGCGCTCGTCTTCGTCGCCGGCCGCGTGGCCGGCTACGCGATCTTCGGGGCCGCGCTCGGCGCCATCGGCGCTTCGATCACGATGCCGCCGCAGCTCACCGCGATGCTGATGATCACGGTCGCGATGGTGATGCTGGTCCTTGGGGCCCGCCTGACCGAACTGTCGCCGCGGGTCGCCGGCTGGTCGCCCACGCTGCCCATGGGCCTCGGCCGCCGCCTCGGCCTCGGTGACGGCCAGGTCAACGCCTATTCCGACCGGCGGGCCGCGTTCCTCGGCGCCGCGTCGTTCTTCCTGCCCTGCGGCTTCACCCAGGCGATCCAGATCTACGCGCTCTCGACCGGCTCGCCGCTGTTCGCGGCAGCCCTGCTCGGGGTGTTCGCCATCGGCACGGCGCCCGGCCTGCTGGTCCTCGCCGGCCTCCCGGTGGTAGTTCCGAGTCGCGCAAGGCCCACCCTCCTGCGCGTCGTCGGCGTGGTGGTCATCGGGTTCGCGGTCATGAACGGCAGCGCTGGCCTGCGCCTGTCGGGCTTCACCTTCCCGTCGCTCGTCGGCTTTGCGGCCGCGGCGCCGCTGCCCGGCACGCTCCGTCCCGATGGCGTCCAGGCGATCACCACCTACCAGGACGCAGGCGGCTACAGCCCCGACAACATCGTGATCTACGCGGGGTATCCCACCACCTGGACAGTCGAGTCCTCGGACACGAACTCGTGCGCCGCCTCCCTGTGGGCGCCCGGCGTGAACATCCGGGCGCGTCTCAGCAAGGGGGCCAACACGTTCGAGCTGCCGGCCCTCCCGGTGGGGACCCTCGACTACACCTGTGCCATGGGTATGTACAGCGCCAGGATCACGGTGGTCGATCGACCGGCGGATGAGACGGGGGCCATCCCTGCGGCGCCGGCTGCTGCCGGGCTCGCGGCGGTCGAGTCGACGCCACCTGCCTCCGCTGCCGATTCCGCAGCGGCAGGCTCTGCGGCCGCCACCCCTCCCGGGAGCGAGCCCGTGGCGGCCGTTCAGGAGCTGCGCACCTACCAGGACGAGGGCGGCTACGGGCCGGCGGATGCGCGGATCGTCTCTGGCGTCCCAACCCGGTGGACCATCGACTCCCGTTCGTCCGCGAGCTGCGCCGTGTACGTCGTCGTCCCGTCTCTCGATATCGAGGTCGTCCTCCAGCCGGGCGACAACGTGATCGACCTCCCGGCGCTCGAGACCGGCACCCTCGACTACACCTGCGGGATGGGGATGTACTGGGGCTCGATCATGATCGAGAACCAGCCGACGTCATGACTCGTCCCTCGCCGACCCCGGGCCGCGGCCGGACGTCGTTGACCGAATCTTGAGGAAGCCCTGAGGCGGGCTGCATCGACGCGAGGCCGCCTCGGCGGGACGATAGGTGCGAGCCCAACGGGCCCATCCTGCAAAGCGAAGCCATCCGCGTCCCGCCAGAACCTGGAGCACGTCGTGTCCACCCCTCGCGTCCCCTCCCGCCGCCCGAGGAGCCGCCGGCTCTGGGCGCTCCTCCCCGTGTTCATCGTCTCGCTCGGGCTCGGCGGCAGCATCGCCGGTTGCTCGAACGCGGCCCAGTCGGACATGCCCGCCGCAGCGGCGGGCGCTGCCGAGGGCGCCACCGCCGCCGTCGTGCCGATGGGCTCGATGACCATGCCCACCCCCGACGAGGTCAGCACGACCTGGGCGGTCCGACCCGACTACGTGAAGGGGCTCCCCGGCGACTGGCAGGCGGCCTACGCCTTCGCGCTGGCCCGTCCCGACGTCCTCCAGTGGCTCCCCTGCTATTGCGGGTGCGAGGGGATGGGCCACCGGAGCAACCTCGACTGCTTCTTCCAGCGCCGCGAGGTCAAGGGCAACTACACGTACGAGGAGCACGCCTCGTTCTGTGACATCTGTGTCGAGACCGCGAACATGGCGAGCGACATGCTCCAGCAGGGCAAGACGATGACCCAGATCCGGGCCGCGGTGGACTCGACCTACGGCGGCGGTGCGGCGCCCGGCACGGACACGCCCCTGCCGCCCGCGTCCTGAGCACGGGACGCAGACCACGTAGCATCCGTCCATGAGCAATGCACTCCCGGCCCTGATGACCTTTCCGTCACTGGACCAGGCCGAATCGGCCCTCGACTGGATCGGCCTCGATTTCGCGGACGGCGACGGCTGCTTCGAGGGGGAGCTGACCGAAGACGACGCAGACCTCCTGGACGTTGCGCTGGCGGACCCGGAGACGCCCGAGCCGGTCCGTGCGCTGGCGGCCGCGCTGCGGGATGTGCTTGCCGCAGCCGGCGACGGCGACGTGGACAACGACACGGACGCCACCGCATGGAGGGTCGCCTTCACCGCCTGAGCGGAGTCCTCGAGCCCCGTTCCACCGAGGCCCTGCTGCGGATCTGCCGTCCCGCATCGCCGTTCCTCGCCCCCGGGAATCCCCAGATGTCGTCCTGGTTGGCATTCGCGCCCACCGCGCCGTCATCTGCCGTTCCCACGCTGCAGATGGCAGGGAACGGGACCTGGCCCACGCTCAGCATCGGCCCCATCTCCCGCCCACGGTCTGGCGAATGCCCTGCAGGTTGCCAAATGGGGATTCTGGCCACCCGCCGACCACGATCACCCGCTCCAGCCCGGCCGCCGTTCGGCACCTTCGCGGGCACCAAGCGGCGCCGGCGGAGCGGTGTAGGCTAGTCCTCCGTATCCAAACGTCCACCGCGACGAGCGGATAGCGCCGCCGGAGGATTGAGGCCGATGAACCGAAGCGGATCGCAGGGAGTGTGGCTCATCGGAGCCGTGGTCCTGCTGTTCATCTTCATCGTGGCCGGCGTTGTCGGGATGATCGGCGGGGGTGATGAAGGCGGAGGGAATGGCGGCACCGGCGGCGTCGCCGGGTCCCCGACGGCGCCGGCCCCCGAGAATGCGGTCCGCGTCTCCATTGCCAGCTCCAACACCAAGGAGAAGTGGCTCCACGCGGCGGTCGAAGCCTTCAATGAGGCATCGCTGACGGACTCGTCCCTCCAGGTTGACGGCCGGCCAGTGTTCGTCGAGATCCTTCAGGAGACGATCGACGGCAAGCAGGTGGACTACCGCTCCGGCACGATGATCTCCGACACTCTCGCCGGCAAGATCGAGCCCACGGTGGTCTCGCCCGGCGAGGAGTCGTGGGTTGCGAAGCTGGAGCGCGAGTACGGGGCCGCCAACAACGGCGCCAAGCCGATCAAGGCGTCGAGCAACCCGCTCGTCGTCCGCACGCCGCTCGTCGTCGCGATGTGGGAGTCCCGCGCCAAGGCGCTGGGCTGCTGGCCCACGCCCGGACCCGACTGCACCTGGGAGACGCTGCGCGCCCTGGCGGCCAACCCGGACGGCTGGGGCGCCTACGGGCACCCCGAATGGCGCAAGTTCCGGTTCGGCTACGGCTACTTCGGCGAGTCGAACTCGGGCACCCTCGCGGTGCTCGCGATGTGCCTCTCGGGCCTCGACAAGACCGGGGGCCTCACGGTCGCCGACGTCGAGCCCACCAACGGATGTGGCCAGTTCATCTCGGACATCGAGAAGGCAAAGGTGCACAGCGGGAAGTCGGACACCTGGCTGATCGACAAGATGATCACCGGCGGTCCCGAGTACCTGGACGGGGTGGTGACCTACGAATCGAACGTCATCGCGACCAACCTGAAGAACGCGGAGGACATGCGGGAGCCGCTGGTCTCCGTCTATCCCCAGGACGGCACCATCGTCGTGGGCCACCCCTACGCGATCCTCGACGGCACGCCCTGGGTCAGCTCCGAGCAGGCCGAGGGAGCCGGCATCCTGCGCGACTACCTGCTCGCCTCCGACCAGCAGGGCAAGCTTGCCGACTTCGGCCTCCGGCCCTCGGACGTGGCGGCCAAGCCGGGCTCCCCGATCGACGCCTCGCACGGTGCCAACCCGGACGCCAACATCGTGGCGCTCACCGTACCCGAGACGCTGGTGATCGACCGTGTCGGCGAGGTCTGGCACCAGGTGCGCAAGCATGCCGCCATCGTCATCGTGTTCGACAAGTCGGGCTCGATGGGGGGCTCCAAGATCACGTCCTCCATCAAGGGCGCCCAGGCATTCGTGAGCAAGATGGAGTCGGCCGACTACCTGCGCTGGCTGCCCTTCGACAACGAGATCTACCCGGGTGCGTCCGGCCGGAAGTCGGACATCGGGGAGCAGCTGCTGGGCGAGATCGGCTCGACCTCCGCCGACGGCGGGACTGCCCTCTATGACGCCGTGCGGCAGGCGTACGAGGAGCTCACTGCCCTGCGCGCAACCAACGGGGATTCGATGCGCTACGGCATCGTGGTCCTGTCCGACGGCGCCGATACCGCCAGCGAGACGAGCCTCTCCCAGCTCGAGACCCAGCTCGCCCCGGCCGAGAACGATCCGTTCGGCATCCAGATCCACACCATCGCGATCGGCGAGGACGCCGACCAGGGCGTGCTGCAGAAGATCGCCGCGGCGTCGAACGGGCGCTTCTGGGCGCCCAAGAACGACCAGGACGTGGTCACCGTCTACAGGGACATCGCGGCCCACTACTAGGGGCTGCGGATCGAGCGACACCCAGGGAGACCCATTGCCCAGCGGCATCCCGGCACCGAACCCGACGAACCTGTCGCGGTGCATCCTGTGCGACGCGGTGGACATCCGCCACGTCTGCCCGTACGCCACGGGCGCGCCCGTGCCGCCCCTGGTCGCCGCCGCGTCGGCCTGGAGCGAGCGCTTCGCCATGTTCGCCGTCGTGGGGTTCGTGGGGGCGCTGATCAGCGCAGTGGTGGTGCCCGCCCTCGTCGCGTACCTCGCCCCGTTCGCCGTCCTGTGCCTGGTGGCCGCCGGGGTGTTCCGGGCCATCCCGACCCTGTACGTCGGCAGCACGCCCATCTCCACGGCTGACAAGGCCGCCGCGGCCGAGGCAGGATCCGCGCCTCGCCCTGCGGGCCGCCCTGGTGCGGGCCCGGGGCAGGGTCTCGCCGGCGCTCGCCGAGCGCCTGCGCCGGGTCCGGGCGACCATCGATGCCGGCCTGGCGCACGCCGACAAGACATCGACCGGTGACCTCGACACGCACATCCTCCGCGAGTCCGCGCTCCACTACGTGCCCGAGGCCATCGACTACTACCTCAGCCTGCCCGCCAACGCGCCCCGCACCCTGGAGGGCCGGACGCCAGAGCAGGAGCTGGACTACCAGCTCGGGCTGATCGAGGGACGGGTCCAGAAGGTCCTCGACGGCAAGGCACGCGAGCTGGTCGACGATTTCGAGGCCCACGGCCGCTTCCTGCGAGAGCGGCTGGACGCCGGCGCCGGCTCGCTCGACATCGCGAGCGCCACCGAGGCCGAAAGGGAGCGCGTGCGCGCACAATAGCCATCCAGGGTCGATGCGTGACCACCCGCAGGCCGCCTGACCCGAACGTCGTGGGAGCGCCTTGATGACCGACTCATCCCTGAACCTCGGGGCACCGATCGCCCCCGACCCCGTGATCGCCCCGCCCGAGGCGGCCGTGGAGCTGGCCCCGCCGGCTCCCGTTGCCGCCGTGCCCGCCGCGACGGCGAGCGAGATGGTCAAGCTCGACGCTGCCACGGTCACCCGCCTGGACGCCATGGTTGAGGCGTACCTGACGGCGATCACGTCGCTCGACGTCCACGGTGGTGAGTTCGCCGCCAAGGTCAAGGACATCCAGAAGCTGGGTGACGAGGACATCAAGGCGTCGTCCGGCGTGTCCAACCGGATGCTGGACAAGCCGATGGCCGCGATGACCAACGGCGGGCTGACCCAGGCCTCGGTGGTCTCGCGCTCCCTGCTGGACCTGCGCAACACGGTGGAGGAGCTCGATCCCGGTCGCCAGGGCGACCTCCTGAGCCCGCGCAAGCTGCTCGGGATCATCCCCTTCGGCGATCGCCTGCGCGACTACTTCGACAAGTACCGCTCGAGCCAGGTCCACCTCGACGCGATCATCAAGGCCCTGTTCTCCGGGCAGGACGAGCTGGTCCGCGACAACGCTGCCATCGAGCAGGAGAAGGCGAACCTGTGGGCGGTCATGGGTCGCCTGCGCCAGTACATCTACCTGGGCCAGAAGCTGGACGCGGCCCTCGTGGCGCGGATCGCGGAGATCGAGGTCTCGGATCCGGACCGGGCGCGGGTCCTCCGCGAGGACATGCTGTTCTACGTGCGCCAGAAGGTGCAGGACCTGCTGGTCCAGCTGGCCGTGAGCGTCCAGGGCTACCTCGCCCTCGACGTGATTCGCAAGAACAACGTCGAGCTGATCAAGGGCGTGGACCGCGCGACCACCACCACCGTGTCCGCCCTGCGGACCGCGGTCATCGTGGCCCAGGCCCTGGCCGACCAGAAGCTGGTCCTGGACCAGATCACGGCCCTCAACACCACGACGGGCAACCTGATCGAGAGCACGTCGCGCATGCTCAAGGACCAGTCCGGCAAGATCAGCGAGCAGGCGGCGAGCGCCACGATCGACCTCGCCAAGCTGCAGGCGGCGTTCGCGAACATCTACGCCACGATGGACGAGATCGACGCCTTCAAGCTCCGAGCGCTGGACAACATGGCGAAGACGGTGGACGCGCTTTCGGCCGAGGTCACGAAGTCCCAGGCGTACCTCGACCGCGTTCGCAAGGGCGAGAACAACGCCGCGCTCGGTGGCGACCGGGAGGTCGAGCTCTAGCCCTGGACCCCGCCATCGGTGACGTCGGCCGGCTCCACGAGGACCGGCCGACCGCCGCGGACCTCGGCCGCGAGGCTCGTGGCTCCGGGCGGCATGGACGCCACCAGCGCAGGGACGAGGACGCGATCCAGCCAGGTCAGGCCGGCCTCGCCGTCCCCGGGGTCCTGTGACGCCACCCAGGCCGCGAACCCGGGGTCGAACGTCACCGTCACGCCGGTGCGGGCGAAGCGTGCGGCGAGGGGCTCCAGGAGCATCCGCTGCACGTCGGCCGCACCCGACCCGGCCGGTGTGGTCGCCTCGATGACCAGGTCGCACGCGGCGAGCAGCCCCGGGTCGAGGAGGGCGCCAGCGGTCGCCGGGCTCGTCATCACCACCACCGCTCCGCCCAGCGGCAGCCGCCGGCCCATGGCATCGGTGAAGGCGCCGGCCTCGAGGGCGGCCACGATCGCCTGGCGGATGGCCGCCGAACTGCGATCGACGTTGCGCAGCACGACCACCGAGAACGGCGAGCGCGTCAGCTCGTGGAGCGGAAGCGGACGCTCCGAGCCGATCAGGCCGGGTGCCGAGCCGAGCAGGGTCGAGACCGCCGAGTCGTCGCTCATGCCGGCCAGCTCGATGTCGATGCGCGCGGTCGCGCGGCCGTAGATGCTGGTGGCGACGGCGGACGCCAGGCCATCGACCACGGCTGCGGCCGCGCCGGTCAGCAGCACCGATGCGTTGGGGCGCTCGGGTCGCGCATCGACGCCGCGCAGCGCGGACCCGATGCGCCCCACGAGGCCGTCGATCTGGGCTGCATCGAGGGCGCCGGCCGAGCCCAGGGCAGCACGCAGCGAGGCCAGGGCAGCCGCCGGGTCGAGCGGCATCCCGACCATCCGTGCCACGACAGTGCGCACGACCGCCGGATCGACGGCCGTCAACCCGTGGGTGAGGGCGTAGGCGACCGACTGCTCGATCAGGTCGACGCCCTTGTCCGGGAAGGCGCGGTTGGGGATCCACTGGGTGGCCAGCGTTGTGATCTCCGCGAGGGCGGCATCGTCCAGCGCCACCCCCCGCCCGCCGGCCAGCTTGTCGCGCACGCCGCGCAGCACCGCGGCCACCGCGGCCTCGTCCATCGGGGTGACGGAGATCGGCGAGAAGCGCCGGGCGATGGCGGCTTCCCGCTCGATGGTCTGCTGGTACTCCGGTCCGGTCGTGGCGCCCACGCAGGCGATCTCGCCCCGCGCAAGGGCCGGCTTGAGCGCCTCCGCGAGCTTGCGGACGCCCGGGCTGGTGAGCAGGTGGATCTCGTCAAAGAAGACGATGACCCGCGGGTGCGAGGCTTCGGCCAGGAACGCCGAGAGGAGGTCCGGCTCGGCCTCGATGGCATCGGCGAGTCCCGTCAGCGGCACGTCGAACAGGTGCTGGTCCCGGAGCGACTCGGGGACCGCCCCGGCCTCGAGACGGATGGCGAACCCCTCCACGATCGCCGTCTTGCCGGACCCCGCCGGGCCGAGCAGGAGCGGATTGCGCTTGGTGCTGCGCAGGACCGTCTCGATCATGAGGTCGATCTCGGGGTCGCGGCCGATCACGGGCCCGATCCGCGCGTCGCGTGCCAGCGCCCGCAGGTCGCGCCCGAAGCGGGTGAGGGTTGGCGTGGCCGAGACGCGCCGCTCGTACAGCTCCGTGACCCGGACCGCGGCGGTGCGGTCCACGCGCCTGCGCCCGGCCACGAGCGCGTTGGCGACCGCGGCCTCGAGCAGGTCGAGCGCCTTGTCCGGGAAGCGACGGTTGGCGATCCGCTTGTCGGCGAAATCGAGCAGGACGTCGATCGCCGCGTCCGACACGCGAACGTCGCGGGACCCGGCCAGCGCATCCCGGACGCCGAGCATGATCCGGCGGGTGAGGTCGCGGCTGATCTCCCGGATCGTGACAGCCATGAACTGGCCCGCCAGCGACGGGCTGCGCGCGATGCGGCGTCGATCCTGGTCCGGTGTCGTCGTGCCGATGACCGTGATCGCACCGCGCGAGAGGGCGGGACCCAGGATGGCGTCGGCACCGATCGCGCTGCTCTCGGTGGCGCCGGCGCCGGCGAGGAGGTGGATGTCGGGGAAGAAGAGGATGACCTCAGGGCCCGCCGCCTCCGCCGCGAACTGCGCGAGCCGCTCCTCGAGCTGGCCGCGATACTGCGTGCCCGCGGTCAGGTCGCCGACCGACACCTCGATGATCCGCCGGCCCCTGAGGAGCGCGGGAACGTCGTCGACCGCGATCCGCGTTGCCAGCCCCTCGACGATGGCCGTGCGACCGGTGCCGTCCGGGGCGACCAGCAATGGGTTATGCCGCCTGCTTCGGACGAGGATCTCGATGACCGCGTCGATCTCGGCCTCACGCCCCAGGACGACCTGGAGCTGGCCGGCGCGGGCGAGGGCCGTCAGGTCGCGGCCAACGGCGTCGAGCAGCGGGGTGGGTGAGCCCGACGCTGGGAGGGGCGATGCGGGCCCGGTGGCGCCCGCCGCCGGGGACGGGGCTGGGGACGTGGACATGGCGCGGGCCGCCGCCGATGCCGGGGCCGCCGCCGACGCCGGGCCATGCGGCGCGGGTGTTGCCGCGGACGCGGGTGTCCGCGCCGATGCGGGCGTGTCCGTGCGCGAGGACGGAGACGCGGGCCTGGTCCCGTGCTCGGGGCCGGCGACCCGTTCCGGGTCCGGGCTGCCGGACCAGGGCGGGACGGACAGCTCAGCCAGCCGACTGGAGAGCCAGTCGAACGCGAGGCTGACGTCGCGCGGAGCGGGATCGTCGTTGGCCATGGCGCAGATGGTAGGCGGTCCCGCGACCCACCGGCGCGTCGCCGAACCGGACAGGCAGCCGCGGGGTCAGGTGTGCGACACCGCCAGCTTCGCGAGCACCGTCCCGTCTCGCTCCTCGAACGAGAACCCCTCGTCGGCCAGGAGCTCGCGCACGCCCACGTTGTCGGGCGCCAGCTCGGCGATAAGGTCGGCGACACCCTCGCCGCGGGCCACCGCAACCGCGCCCTGCACGAGACGGGCCCCGATCCCGCGGCGCTGCCAGGCGTCCGCGATGACCATGGTCAGCATCCGGTCGTCGCTTTCGTGCACGCGCGAGATGCGCGCCACCCCGGCGATCTCGGGCCCGTCACGGCCAGCCACCTCGGCGACCAGCCCGAACTGCCGGTCGTAGTCAACGAAGCAGATTCGGGTGAGGCGCTCGTGGGCAGTCCGCTCGGAAAGTGACCGGTTCTTGCCGTAGCGGGCGAGGACGGTGGCCTCCGAGAGGCGCGAGTGGAAGCGTGCCACCCCCGGCTCGTCCTCCGGGCGGATGGGGCGGACGGTGAGCGAGACGCCGTCATCGGTGGTGGTCTCGCGCAGGTACTCGTGCGGGTACGGTCGGATGGCCAGGCGCGGCAGGTCCGCGTCCGCGATCTCCGCCGGGTGAAGCACCACGCGGGCATCCAGGGCGATGATTCGCTCCGGCGATGCCAGCAGCGGGTTGATGTCGATCTCCGCGATGCGCGGCTGCTCGGCGACGAGCTCGCTGAACCTCACCAGGAGCGCAGTCAGCACGTTCCGGTCCACGGGCTGGCGACCTCGCACTCCCGCCAGCGCAACAGAGATGATCGTCTCGTCGATCAGGCGCCGGGCGAGGGTCGAGTTGAGCGGCGGCAGCGCCAGCGCGTGGTCCGAGATGACCTCCACCAGGGAGCCGCCCATGCCGAACAGCAGGACCGGGCCGAACTGCGGGTCGGGGCTGCTGCCGACGATCAGCTCGTAGCCGCTCCAGTTGATCATTGCCTGGATCGTGATGCCCTCGAAGGCCTCGGGCCCGACCTTGTCGCCGACTGAGTCGCGGATCTTCTCGAAGGCCTCGCGGACGTCGTCTGCGTTGCGCAGGTTGAGGAGGACGCCGCCGACGTCGGTCTTGTGCGTGACCGTGCGGGACAGAAGCTTCGCGACCACCGGGTAGCCGATCTCCTCGGCCGCTGCGACCGCCTCCTCTGGCGTGTGGGCGAGCTCGGTGTCCGTGATCGGGATGCCGTATGCCGCCAGGACCTTCTTGGACTCGTACTCGGTGAGGAGCGTTCGGCCCTCGGCGGTCACGTCCGCGATGATGCGGTCCACCTCCTCGCGGAACTCACCCCGCTCGGGGGCGACGGGAAGCTGCGGGGTCTCGTACAGGGACAGCAGGTTCTTGTGGTGCCGCCACAGGTGGTTGAACAGGACGCACGCGGTATCCGGGTAGTCGAACGTGGGGATGCCGGCCTTGCGCAGGATCCGGATACCCTCTGCGACCTCCTCACCGCCCATCCAGGATGCGAGCACCGGCTTGCCCTCGATGTGGGCGTGCTTGACCAGCCCCTCCGCCGTGGCTGTCGGGTCCGTCATCGCCTGTGGCGTCAGGATCACCAGCAGGCCGTCCGTCTCGGGATCGGCGGCGGCGATCTCGAGGGCCTTGGCATACCGCTCGGGCGGCGCGTCGCCGATGATGTCGATCGGGTTGTTGTGGCTCCAGACCGGGGGCAGGACCGCGTTCAGGGCCTCCATCGTCTTGTCCGAGATCGCGGACAGCTCGCCGCCGCCGCCGATGAGCGCGTCCGTGGCGATGACGCCCGGACCTCCGGCGTTGGTGACGATCGAGAGGCGCGGGCCCCGTGGACGCGGCTGCTTGGCGAGGATGTCGGAGACCTCGAACAGCTCGCTGATGGAGTCCACGCGCAGGACGCCGGCGCGGCGGAAGGCCGCGTCGAGGACGTCGTCGGAGCCGGTGAGGGAGCCCGTGTGCGACGCCGCAGCCTTCGCGGCCTCGACCGTGCGACCGGGCTTGATGACGATGATCGGCTTCGACAGGGCCACCTCGCGCGCAGCGGACAGGAAGTCCCGCGCGTCGCCGATGGTCTCCATGTACATGACGATGCTGTCGGTGTTGGGGTCGTTGCCCAGGTAGTCGATGATGTCGCCCCAGCCCACGTCCAGCATCGACCCCAGGCTCACGATGGAGCTGAAGCCCACGTGCTCGTGGGCCGCCCAGTCCAGGATCGCGGTCAGGAGCGCGCCCGACTGCGAGATGAAGCCGACGCGCCCGGGTTGGGCGATGCCGGCGGCGAAGGTGGCGTTCATCCCGTTGATGGGGTTCATGACGCCGAGGCAGTTGGGGCCCACCACCCGGATGCCGTACCTGTGGGCGGCGTCCAGGACCAGGCGCTCCAGCTCCACGCCCTCAGGTCCGATCTCCTTGAACCCCGCGCTGATGATGATCACGCCCTTGATGCCCGCCTCACCGCACTCGGCCACGAGATCCGGGACGCCCTTGGCGGGGGTCACGAGGACGGCCAGATCGACCGGTTCGCCGATGGCGCTGATGGACGGATACGCCTTCACGCCCAGGATGGCCGGGCGGCTCGGGTTGACCGGGTACACGACCCCACCGAACGGAGAGGAGAGCAGGTTCCACAGGATCGTCCTGCCGACGGATCCCTCCTTCTCCGTGGCGCCGACGACGGCGATCGAGCGTGGGTGGAAGATGGCGTCGAGGGGCTCGCGCTCGCGGCGAAGGACATCGGTGGAAGGATCGTGGGGTGTGACGCGGGTCATCGGAGCCTCGGTGGGATCGCGGTCGTGGGGAGCCACGGTGCGGAAGGTGCACGCATACAGGGTGCCGCACCCGCTTCAGGTTGTGACGGGCCGATCGGCGTGCCGAATGTGCTGGGGGGTCGCCTTGCCGGGGGCCACTGGCATAACCATGGTGGGCCACATGGGGCGATCGCGCACGGACGCTTCCAGTCGGCGGAAGCCCTAGACTCTGCCCTGCGCCTGTCCGCGCATCGCGCCCCCCGCATGAAGGTCACCACCACATGAGCAGCGCCGTCGCCCGGCTCCGCCGGATCCACCCGGGCGTCATCCTTGCCGTCCTCGATGTCATCGGCCTCCTCATCGCGCTCTACCTCTCGACGGTGGAGCTGGGTGGTGGGGTGCCGTATTGCGGCCCGCTGCACGGCTGCGAGACCGTGGCCGCAAGCGAGTACTCGAAGATCCTCGGGATCCCCGTGGCCGTGTACGGCGTGGTCCTGTCTCTGGTCCTGCTGACGCTCGCCATCGCATGGATCCGGACGAACAAGCCGGCGCTGCTGGACGTGCACTACGGGCTCTCGCTGATCGGCGTGATCTTCGAGGTGTACTTCCTGACGCTCCAGGTGTTCGTGATCCACGCGCTCTGCATCTGGTGCACCCTGTACGGGATCTCGCTGGTCGCGCGGTTCCTGGTGGTGATGGTGATCTGGGTCAGGCAGGGGCGGCTGGCGGTTCATCTCGGGAAGTGAGGCCAGGATCGGCTGCCCCGCCCGGCGGGATCCCTCAGCCGCGCGGCGGACCAGCAAGGATCCGGGCCCGGAGCGCATCCGGCGCCGTGTTCGCCCAGTCAGCCTCAAGCCACCCCATTGTCACTGACCCAGGGGGCCATCCCGCGCCGCGATCCGCGGACTTGCGGCACACTTGCGTCCCGGCTCGGCTCGATCGCCCATGGCGGTCGGCACCTGCCCTCATCCGGAGGCTCTCATGCTCTCGCGCGCGGCCGTCTCGGCCCTCGCCGTCCTGCTCGCGCTGTCCGTCGTGGCCTGTGGGTCGAGCGCCAGCAAGACGACCCAGCCCGCCGGCGGGTTCGTCTCGGTCAGCGGCGCGTGGGTCCGGGAGGCGGCGCCAGACAGCCTGACGGCTGCCTACCTCACGATCACGAACGGCAGGCTCGATGGCGAGACGCTGGTCGGGGTTACCACGCCCGCCGCCCGGGCCGCGAGCCTCCACCAGACCACCACCACAGACGGCGTCACCGGCATGGAGCCCGTGGACGGCATCGCGATCCCCGCCGGCGGGACCGTGAGGCTGGAGCCGGGTGGCTACCACATCATGCTTGAGGGCCTGACGGCGGAGCTGGCAGCCGGGCAGGTCGTGCAGCTCACCCTCACGTTCGAAGGAGCCGGCGCCATCGACGTGCCCGCCGAGGTCCGCGCAATCTGAGTCTCCCGTGACATCCCAGCCCGCCGACCGCAACCCCGCTCCCGCGCCCGTGCCGATCGCCGTGGCGCTGCCATCGCGGGCTTCGTCATGCTCGGTCTCATCGGGCTCCTCGTGGTCGGGCTGGTCGCGCTCGTGCTGGACGGCAACGCGGACGAGCCCGTCGGCAGTGCCCAGGCCACCCCGGATCCCGCGTCCGTCGCCTACGCCGAGGCACGCCCGGCGCCTTCGCTGGAGCTGACGGATCAAGAGGGCAATCCGTTCACGCTCGACATCGCTGCGTGGCGAGCCCGTGCTGGTCTTCTTCGGCTACACCCACTGCCCGGACGTGTGTCCGGCCACCGTGGGCATCGTCAACCAGGCACTCGGCATGACCGGCGAGGGGCCGCGCGCCGTGTTCGTCTCCATCGACCCGGAGCGGGACGACGTCGCCGCCATGAACCAGTACCTGCGATACCTCCCCAAGGCCTACGTCGGGCTGTCCGGCACGCCGGAGGACATCAGGCGGAACGCCGATGCCTGGGGCGTGAAGTACGCGCGGATGGAGACCGACTCCGCGAACGGCTACGCGATGGCCCACACGGCCGACGTCTTCCTGGTCGACGGTGAGGGCATGCTCCGGGCGCACTTCCCGTTCGGCACGCAGGCAGACCCGATCGCCGCCGCGCTCCAGGAGCTGATGGCGGAGACGGCCACGGGTACGCCGGCACCCGCCGCGGCCGCGACGGACGGCATCGCCCCGGACACCACCCCGGCCCCAGGCTCCGCCACCACCGCGCCCGTCGCCGGCGACCTCGCTCCGCTCGTCGTGTCGTCCAGCATCTGGTCCGGTGGCGGCAGCCCGATCATCCTGACCGCCCGGGATGCGTCGGGAGTCGCGCTGGATGGCGCCGTGCCGGTGAGCGTCCGGGTCGTCAGCTCAGATGGCGCCACGGCCATGCCCCAGGTGCCCGCCACGGCCGTCCGGCCAGAGGGCTCGGATGACACGTCGTTCGTCGCGATCGTGGACATCCCCAGCCCCGGCTCCTGGCGCCTCGAGGTGCTCGCCGCGGACGGGCGGTCCGGTTCCACGGTCATCTCCGCGATGGACCAGGGCAGCACGGCGCCCCTCGGCAAGCCGGCGCCGGCCGTCGACACGCCGACCCTGGACGACGTCGGCGGCGTGGTACGGGCCGTCACCACCCAGCCGAACCCCGATCTGCGGCTCTCGCAGGCCTCCACGGCGGATTCGCTGGCGGCCGGCAAGCCGTACGTCCTCGTGGTCGACTCTGCGCGCTTCAGGGTGTCCGATGCCTGCGGACGGGCGCTGACGATGATCCGCTACCTGGTGGACCGGTGGCACGACGTGACGTTCATCCACCTGGAGCCGTTCGAGTACCAGGTGATCACGAAGGAGCCGGTGCTCAACGGCACGCTCGAGGATCCGCCGCTGAACCGCTACTCGCGGGCGTTCGGGCTGGGCCCGGAGCCGTGGACGGGCGTCATGATGCCCTGGATCTTCGTGGTCGACGGGCAGGGGATCGTCCGTGCCAAGTACACCGATATCGTCGGCAGCGCGGACGTGGACGTGATCCTGAGCCTGATCCGGGACGAGGGCGCCATCGGCGGCTGACGCAGGAGCGCGCTCACGCGCCTGCAGCCTCGCCTTCCACCTCGACCGCGGTTCCCTCACCCCCGCCTCGGGCCGTCAGGCCCACCAGCGCCACCAGCGCCACGACCATCGCCCCCGCGGCCAGGGCGAACGCCGCCACCGGCGACACCAGCGTCCACACGAGCCCCACGACCGCCGAGGCAACGAGGTCGCCGACGGCCTGGATCGCCGCCAGCAGGCCGAACGCCGACCCGCGCACCGCTTCCGGCGCCGTCAGGGCGACCGTCGCGCGCTCGGCCGTCTCCACGCTCCCGATGCCGACGCCCGCCGCCACGAACGCCACCCCCAGGACGAGCACGTTGGGGCCGGTCACCGCGAGCAGCGCGTACGCGACGGCGAACAGGGCCACGCCCCCGCCCAGCACCAGCGGCGCGCCGATCCGGTCCGCGAGGTGCCCGGCCGGGAAGGACGAGAGCGTGGCCGCCGCCGTGTACGCGATGTACAGCCCGATCCCGGTCATCGCCGCCCTGTCCGTGCCCAGGCTCGGGATGAACAGCTCCGTCGCGCGCAGGATCAGGAGGCTGGTCGCCACGTTGGCCATCTCGAACGCCGTGATCGCGCCGAGCAGGCGCCCCAGCCGGCCCTTCATCAGCGGCCGGATGATGATCTTGAACGGGCGGTGCTCGCGGACCTCGTCGGTCCGCAGGTGGCGGATCGCGTACGCGATTGCCGCGGCCGCCAGCAGCCCCGGGATCACCGACAGCAGGATCGCCCCACGGATCCCGACCGCCGCCACCAGGACCAGGGCAACCACGGGTCCGATGACGGCCCCCAGGTTGTCCATCGCCCGCTCGAAACCGTAGGCACGGCCGAAGGCGGACGGATCGACGGCATCGGCGAGCAGGGCGTTCCGGGCGGGACCCCGGATCCCGCGCGCGGTCCAGGCGGCGGTCCGCAGCACACCCACCTGCCAGGCCGTGGTGGCGAGGCCGGTTGCGGCGGACAGGAGCGCGGTCATCACGTACCCGCCCAGGGCCACGTTGCGCCGCCGGGCCGGGTCGTCCGCGAGCGCACCCCCGGCCACCTTGGCCACCCCCGACGCCGCGTCTGCCAGGCCCTCGATCAGGCCCAGCACGGCGGCGGGCGCCCCCAGCACGGTGGTCATGAACGAGGCCATGAGTGCGGTCGGGATCTCGTGCCCCAGGTCCGCGAGCAGGCTGGCGAGGCCGATCCCCCTGACGCCCGGGGTGAGCCACACCTCGCGACCCGCGCGCGTTGCGGCGGGGTCTGGGGAGGGCGCAGCGAGGAGGCCGGAGGAGGGCGCCTCCTGGTCGCCGGGGTCGGGGCTCACGGCGCAAGACTACGCTCGTCCTCCCTCGGCTTGCCCTGCGCGACCGGGACCCCGCTGGTCGCACCGGTGGCGCTACGCTTCGGGCGCCGTTCGGGACCAACCCAGACAGCCCCGGGCGTGCCGACCGACCGCAGTCACCGCCACCGTCGGAGAACACGCATGCCCCGCGACCCCCGGTTCGACGTCCTCTTCGAACCCGTTCGCATCGGTCCCGTGACGGCGCCGAACCGCTTCTACCAGGTGCCGCATTGCACGGGCATGGGCTACCGGCGCCCGCAGACCCTGGCCGCGATGCGCGGCGTCAAGGCCGAGGGGGGCTGGGGCACCGTGTGCACCGAGTACTGCTCGATCCACCCGTCATCCGACGACGAGCCGTTCGTGTCCGCCTCGCTCTGGGACGACCGGGACGTGCGGGCGATGGCACTCACCGTCGACGCCATCCACGCACATGGCGCGCTTGCCGGCGTCGAGCTGTGGCACGGCGGCGCACGGAGCGCCAATCACTACTCGCGAGAGGCCCCACTCGGAGTGGCGTCACAGCCGGCCGGGGTCAACGACCCGGTCCAGACCCGGGCGATGGACAAGTCCGACATCAGGCAGCTCAAGCAGTGGCACCGCGACGCGGCGAAGCGCGCCCAGCGAGCCGGGTTCGACATCGTCTACGTCTACGCGGCGCACTGGTACCTGGTCCACCAGTTCCTGCTGCCCTCCAACCAGCGGAGCGATGAGTACGGCGGTTCGCTCGAGAACCGGGCGCGCCTGCTGAAGGAGCTGATCGAGGAGACCAAGGAGGCCGTCGGCGACACCTGTGCCGTGGCCGTGCGCTTCTCCGCCAGCTCCGGTGGCAGCGACGGCGATCACGACACGGCGGAGCCGAGGGCGGTGATCGAGCTGCTGGCCGACCTCCCCGACCTGTGGGACATCACCGTTCACGACTACTCGCTCGAGATGGGCACGTCACGGTTCGTCAAGGAGGCGGCGCTCGAGGCGACGATGTCGTGGGTCAAGGAGGTGACCCGGAAGCCTGTGGTGAGCGTGGGACGGTTCACGTCTCCGGAGACGATGCTGCGCCTTGTTCGCAAGGGCGTCATCGACCTCGTCGGCGCGGCCCGCCCCTCGATCGCCGATCCGTTCCTGCCCCGGAAGATCGCCGAAGGCCGCGACGATGAGATCCGCGAGTGCATCGGCTGCAACATCTGCTACAGCGGAGATCAGACGAGCACGCCGGTCCGATGCACGCAGAACCCCACGATGGGCGAGGAATGGCGCAAGGGCTGGCACCCCGAGCGGATCCCGGTCAAGGGCTCCGACGCCTCGGTCCTGATCGTGGGCGGTGGCCCGGCGGGGCTGGAGGCCGCGGTGTCCCTGGGCCGGCGTGGCTACCGGGTCACGCTGGCCGAGGCCCGGACCCAGCTCGGAGGCCGCGTGGCCCTCGAATCGGGGCTGCCCGGCCTCGCCGAGTGGGCTCGCGTCAGGGACTGGCGCCTCGGCCAGATCGCCAGGCTCCGCAACGTCGAGTTCGTCCTCGGCAGTGTCGTGGACGAGGAACAGATCCTGGAGTTCGCGGCAGATCGCGTCGCGATTGCGACTGGATCCCGGTGGCGCCGGGACGGGGTGGGACGCCAGCTCGACGAGCCGGTTCCGGGCTGGGACCGCCCCTCGGTGCTCACGCCCGACGACATCATGGCCGGGGTACGGCCCGCGGGACCGGTGGTGGTCTTCGACGACGACCACTACTACATGGGTGGCGTGGTTGCCGAGGCTCTCCGGCTGGCGGGGTGCGACGTCACGCTGGTGACGCCGGCCAACGAGGTCTCGACCTGGGCGACGCGCACCGACGAGCAGCACCGGATCCAGCGGCGGCTGCTCGAGCTGGACGTCGAGCTCGTCACGGGGACGATCCTGGCGAGAGTGGCCGACGGCTCGGTGTTCCTGGAAAGCATCTACACCGGGCGCCTGCGCGAGGTCGCTGCCACCAGCGTGGTGATGACGACCTCCCGGGTCCCGGAGGACGCCCTGTACCGCTCGCTTGCCGACCGGATCGCTGTCCAGCGGATCGGTGACTGCGACGCTCCAGGCACCATCGCCACCGCGGTGTACTCGGGTCATCGGTACGCGCGCGAGATGGACGCGGCAGAGTCGAGCCAGCCTGCATTCGAGCGCGAGTAGGCACGGGCCGATGCGCGGAGCCGGCCGCGCGGAGCCGGGATGCGCTACGGTGGCCGCATGATCCCCCGACGACCCGGCCGCCCTCTCGGGGTCGGCGTCCAGCTCCCGGAGGTGGAGCGCGAGGTCCGCTGGCCGGAGCTCCGCGCCATCGCCCGGACGGCCGAGCAGGCCGGCTTCGACTCCATCTGGTTCGGCGACCACCTCCTCTACCGCTTCTCGTCCGGCGAGACGCGCGGGCCGTGGGAGGCCTGGACCACGCTGGCCGGTCTCGCGGAGGCCACCGAGCGTGTTGCGCTGGGCCCGCTCGTCGCCGCGACCGCGTTCCACAGCCCGTTCATGCTGGCCAAGCAGGCCGCCACCGTGGACGAGATCTCCGGCGGACGCCTGGTCCTGGGTCTCGGTGCCGGCTGGAACGACACCGAGTTCGCCGCGCTCGGCGCCCCCTTCGACCACCGGGTCAGCCGGTTCGAGGAGGCGTTCACCATCGTGCGGACGCTCCTCGCCACGGGCTACATCGACTTCCAGGGGGCGTTCTTCACGGCCCGCGAGGCCGAGCTGCTGCCGAACCCGGCGCGTCCCGGCGGGCCGCCGATCCTCATCGGCTCCAGCGGCCCCCGGATGCTGGCCGCCACGCTCCCGTACGCGGACGCGTGGAACGCCTGGTACGCGGACACGGACAACCGTCCCGGGGGCGTGGCACGCCTGCGAGCGATCGTGGACGAGGCGGCCGTGGCCGCCGGCCGGGACCCGGCCGCCATCGAACGCACGGTGGCCGTCCAGGTCCGGATGCCGGGCGGCACCGGCCGGATCATGGGCGACCACAACCCGAGGATGATGGTGGCGCCGCTCGAGGGCTCGCCCGAGGTCCTCGCGGAAGGCCTGCGCGCCTATGCCCGCGAGGGCATCGGGCACGTGCAACTCGTGGTCGACCCGATCACGGAGGCGTCCGTCGCCGCGCTGGCACCTGTCCTGGAACTCCTCGACCGCGAGTGATCGGGTCCCGGTTCCGGCCCTGGGACCGCAGGTCGTCCCGGGCCGCGGGACCTTGCGCCGTTGGCTCCTGCAGGTGCTAGCATCCGCGCCCGATGAGGCCTCTCTCTCCTTCCCCCGCGAATCCTGCCGGTTCCCGGCCGTGAGCGACCGGAGCACCAGCCGCGGCGAGGCCGTGTCCGTGCTGGACAAGCGGATCATCGAGCACCTCCAGCAGGACGGCCGACGCCCCTTCACCCAGATCGCCACTGATCTGGGGGTGTCCGAGGCGGCGGTCCGGGCCCGCACCAACCGAATGGTCGAGAAGGGCATTCTCCAGATCGTCGGCGTCACGGACCCGCTCAAGCTGGGCTTCCAGCAGATGGCCATGATCGGCGTCAGGGTGGAGGCCGCGCGGCTGATCGAGGTGGCCGAGGAGATCGCCGCGTTCCCGGAGACGGCCTACGTGGTCGTCACCGCTGGCAGCTACGACATCCTCGTCGAGTGCGTGGCGGAGGACAACGAGGCGCTCCTCCAGTTCCTCTCCGAGCGGCTGCGCAAGATCAACGGCGTGCGCGAGACGGAGACCTTCGTCTACCTGCGGCTGATCAAGCAGAGCTACCAGTGGGGCACTCGCTGACGCCGGTGTAGCATCGGCCGCGTGAGCAGCGAGCGACCCCGTCCCGGCCCGTCACGGGCAGCGTCCCGGTCCGGCGCGCCCGCGTAGGAGCCCGTCATCGCGACCATTGCCGCGCGCCGTCCCGCCACGCACCCCGCCGGGGGGATCCCGTCCCGCATCGCAGACGGCATCTGGGACCTGTTGACCTCGGTTGACTTCGCCGTCCTCCAGATCATCGTCCTCGCCCTGTTCGCGGCTATCGGCATGGTCCTGCGCCAGCTGCCCGGCTTCGCCTTCCGCTCGCCCACCGACTATGCGAACGAGATGGACAGGCTCCACGCGCTCTACGACCCGGTGATGGGCGTGGGCCTGGTGACCACGCTGGAGCGGCTCCAGCTGTTCCAGGTGTTCAGCTCGGTGTGGTTCAGCGTGGGCCTGGTGGTGCTGATCCTCTCGATCATCGCCTGCACCATCGACCGCACCCCGAGGCTCTGGAGGCAGAGCGCACAGATCCGCGTGGTCCAGCCGGATGCGTACTACGACCCCACGCTCCCGGACCGGGCGCTCCTCGCAGGGGTGTCCGGCCCCGACGTCGTGCGCGTCCTGCGCCGTCGCCGCTTCGCCGTGCGGGAGGAGGTGGCGGGCGGCGTGACATACCTGTACGGGGATCGGAACCGTTGGACGAAGCTGGCGACCCTGTTCAGCCACGCAGGCCTCGTGCTGTTCCTGGTCGCCGCGGCGGTGACATCGCGTTTCGGCGATGAGCAGGGCCTGGTCGTGGCCGAGGGCGAGTCGATGACCGTCCAGCCGATCGGAACCCCGGGGCTGCTCCTCGTGCGCAACCTGGCCTTCGAGGCGCCGGGGTTCGAGACGGGCATGCCCACGGACTTCACCACGCACCTCGCCGTCTTCCGGGACGGGCAGCAGATCGCGGAGAAGGTCATCCGCGTGAACGACCCGCTGGAGGTGGGTGGCTACTCGTTCCACCAGAACGGCTTCGGGCCTGCGCCGGACGTGGCCATCCGGGACGCCGAGGGGCGGATGCTCTGGAGCGGCCCCATCCCGATGTCCGACGAGGCGGCCGGCTTCCCGTTCACGGAGTTCGCCGTGCCGGGCAGGGACGTGGTGCTGCAGCTGCTGCTCCAGCGGGCCGCGGACGGCGCCGGGGTCCTGCTGGCGCTCCCGTTCCAGGCCGCCGGCACCAACGCCGACGGCACGCCGGCCATCATCGGCCTGGAGCCGCTCGCGCTGACCCGCGGCGAGTCCGGCACGTCGGCGGGGACGGACTTCTCCGTGGAGCTGCGCGGGTTCTCGGAGTTCACGCTGCTGATCGCGAAGAAGGACCCGGGGCAGGGGCTGGTGTGGATCGCGTTCGGGCTTCTGATCACGGGGCTTCTGATCACGTTCTGGATGCCTCGTCGTCGAATCTGGGGGCGCCTAAACGCGGACGGGAGGCTGGCCCTGGCGGTGCGCGTGGACCGGTACGTGGACGTGAGCCGGGAGTTCGGCCGGGTGCTGGACGACCTGGTTGCGGTCAGGCGGACGGGTGGTCCGGCTGACGGGGACACCATGGGACGGGGAGCCGCCGGGGGAGCCGCCGGCACGGAATGACGTCCCGTGGGGGAGCCGCCGGCACGGCATGACGTCCCGTGGGGCGACCGCCGTCTTGCGGGACGGGTTCGGGACGGGTGCGGGACGGTGCAGTTTCGCCGCCGCTCTCGACACTGCCCGGCCCATCGGTTAGGTTCGGCCATACTTGATCGCGCACCAGCCTGCGGCCGGCCCGGGTCGCATTGTCGGCAGGAGTCATATGTCCGCCCGTCAGACCGCCATCGAGACGATCTCCAACCACAGGGTCGCCTCCACCCAGAACTACATGGAGCACGCGGGCGAGGACATCTACGGCCAGTACGTGTTCCACGAGGGCGCGCAGCGGCAGTACCTGGCCAAGCCGATCTTCCGGCGCCTGCGGCGCACCATCGACGGCCTGGAGCCCTTCGACCCGGTCATCGCGGATGCGGTCGCCCACGGCGTGAAGGAGTGGGCGCTGGCACGCGGGGCGACCCACTACACGCACTGGTTCGTGCCCATGACCGGCTCCACGGCCGAGAAGCACGACTCGTTCCTGACTCCCCTGGGCGATGGGGAGACGATCGCCGAGTTCTCCGGGCGGAACCTGCTCCAGGGCGAGCCCGACGCCTCGTCCTTCCCCTCCGGCGGGATCCGGGCCACGTTCGAGGCTCGGGGCTACACCGCATGGGACGTCACCAGCCCGATCTTCCTCCAGGTCGAGCCGAACGGCGTCACCATGACGATCCCGACCGCGTACGTCTCGTTCACGGGCGAGGCCCTGGACCACAAGATCCCGCTGCTCCGCTCGCAGGAGGCGCTGGGCAGGCAGGCCCTGCGCATCCTGCGCTGGTTCGACAACACCACCAGCAGCCGGGTGTTCACCAACATCGGCGTCGAGCAGGAGTACTTCCTGGTCGACCGGCGCCTGGCCGAGCAGCGGCCCGACCTCGTCCTCGCCGGGCGGACGCTCTTCGGCG
This sequence comes from uncultured Chloroflexia bacterium, assembly GCA_963770795.1. Lineage (GTDB taxonomy): Bacteria > Chloroflexota > Limnocylindria > Limnocylindrales > CSP1-4 > CAIXZV01. Next base: position 991,954 of record CAVYQR010000002.1, on the reverse strand, counting down.
CCCCGTCGCCCAAGGGCCAGGAGCTGGAGGACCAGTACTTCGGCCCCATCAGGGAGCGGATCCTCGCGTTCATGATGGACCTGGACCGCGAGCTGTGGCGCCTGGGGATTCCGGCCAAGACGCGCCACAACGAGGTGGCCCCGGGGCAGTTCGAGATGGCGCCGGTGTACGAGGCAGCCTCGGTCGGCTCGGACCACAACATGGTCGTGATGTCGACGATGCGGAGGCTTGCCCCGCAGCACGGCCTCATGCTCCTCGTGCACGAGAAGCCGTTCGCCGGCATCAACGGATCGGGCAAGCACAACAACTGGTCGATGGCCACCGACGGCGGGGAGAACCTCCTCGACCCGGGCCACGACCCGCACGCGAACGCCCAGTTCCTGGCCTTCCTGATGGGCGTCGTCCGCGGCGTCAACATCCACGCGGACCTTATCCGTGCCAGCATCGCCGACGCCGGCAACGACCACCGCCTGGGTGCCAACGAGGCGCCGCCCGCCATCGTCTCGATCTTCCTCGGTTCCCAGCTGGAGGACGTCATCGCCCAGCTGGCGCTGGGCGCGGCGTCGGCCTCGAAACCGGGCGGTCACGTGGAGCTGGGCGTCACGTCGCTGCCCGTGCTGCCGAAGGACGCCACCGACCGCAACCGGACCTCGCCGTTCGCGTTCACCGGCAACAAGTTCGAGTTCCGCGCCGTGGGCTCGTCCGCCCCGATCTACTGGCCCCAGACGGTCCTCAACACCGCCGTTGCCGAGTCGCTCGGGCAGCTCGCCGACGATCTCGAGAAGCTCGAGCACGGCGACTTCGAGGGGCTGACCCTGATCCTTTCGGGGGTTGTCAGGGAGCACCGGCAGGTCCTGTTCGAGGGCAACGGATACTCCGAGGGGTGGCACGTGGAGGCGGCCCGCCGCGGCCTGCCCAACAACAGGTCCACCGTGGACGCGCTCCCGGCCCTGGCCACTACGAAGGCCGTGGCGCTGTTCAAGGGGCAGGGCGTCCTCTCGGAGCGCGAGCTGGCGTCCCGCGTGGACATCAACTGGGAGCGCTACGTCAAGGTTGGCAACATCGAGGCCAACTGCTCGCTGGACATCGCCAAGACGATGATCCTGCCCGCCGCTGCCCGGTACCTGGGTGAGCTGGTGGCGGCGTCGGCGTCGGGGTCACGCGGCATCGCCGCGGTCTCGGACAAGGTGGCCTCCCTTGCCGATGCGCTTGTCGATGCGATCCACGCCCTCGAGCATGCGCAGCATGCAGCACACGAGGCGGGATCCGTCCAGGCGGAGGCCCGCGCGTTCTGCGACGACGTGATCCCGGCCCAGAATGCGCTTCGCGCCGTGGCGGATGAGTTGGAGACGCTGGTGTCCGACGAGCTCTGGCCGCTGCCGAAGTACCGGGAGCTGCTCTTCCAGTACTGACGCTGGTCCGGGGGGCGCATGGCTCAGGGCGCTGCGCTCCCCGTTCCCCGCGCGTTCCGCGGCGATGCCCCGGGCCGCGCCCCGGGCCGCGCGCGTTCCGCGGCGATGCCCCGGGCCGCGCCGCTGCCCTCGGCTTCCGGTGGGCTCCCGCATCACCAGCGGTGCTGTCCGCGCCCAAAGCCCGGACCCCGGCCTCGCGCTCCGCCTTCGGAGGTCACCTGCGGACGCTCTGATCACGAGCCGTGATCGAACGCCTCGCATCGACGCCGGCCAGGGTCGTGGCACCACAGATTCCCCGCGGAGAGCATCAGTGGTGATGCCGCTGACGTAAGCCGGCGGTGAGCGGCTCGCGCGACACTGCAGGCCATGAGCACCCAGTCCGCCAGCCGCGCAACGAGCCACGTGATGGCGGGCAGGGCGCGGGCCGCGATCATCGCGAGACGGCTGGGCGTCGGACTCCGGGAGGCTCGCCTTGGCGCCGGCCTCCTCCAGCGCGAGGTGGCGGTCCGGGCCGGCGTCTCGCAGCCGGAGGTCGCGAAGCTCGAGGGTGGCCACGGCATGGACACGGGGATCGACACCTGGGCGGCCTGCGGCGCCGCGCTCGGGCTACAGCTGGCTGCTTTCTTCGAAGCCGCGCCGGGGGCGGACCTGCCCCGGGACATCGAGCACCTCAGGCGCCAGAACCTTGTGGTCGCTACATCGACACCCGGCGGCTGGACGTCGGAGCCCGAATCCGCCGTCGCCGGTGACGGCTCTCGCCCGCGATCCATCGACGTCCTCCTGACGAGAGTCGTCCGGCGCGAGGTGGCCGTGGTCGAAATCTGGGATCTCATCCTCGACGGGGGCGCGGTCATGCGGGGCCTCGAGGCGAAGGTCCACGCCACCAGGCAGCGTCGAGGCCCGGACTGGCACGTCCAGGGGCTGCTGATCGTGCGGGGCACCCAGCGCAATCGGCGTCTGGTCGGCTCCCTCGCGGCTCTGTTTGCGGCCCGCTATCCGGCGTCGTCCCACGCATGGCTCTGCGCCCTGCGGGATCCGACCGCTCCAATGCCCGGCTCGGCTGGGCTCGCGTGGACGGACGTGGCCGGGACCCGCCTCATCGCAGCGCGCCTCGCGACGGACAGCTGACGACATGGTCTCGTACCCGTCGCGGCTGGCCCGCCATTCGATGGCCAGCCGTTCATGGGGTATCATGCGGCCGCCCCTCAGCGGGCACTTTCGGTCGGGGCGTGGCGCAGCTTGGTAGCGCGCATCGTTCGGGACGATGAGGTCGGAGGTTCAAATCCTCTCGCCCCGACCAGTCCCACCTCTCGTTGCGTCGTCAACTTCTGTTCCCTGACGGCCACGAGCCCGAACAACCACGCATTCTCGTTCGGCACTGGGTGCACGGCGACGATCTCTGCCCCGTCGACGTCGACTTGGCTGAGGATCTCGCGCAGGGCCTCCTCGCGCAACTGATCCGGCACCGCGGGACTGCGCCACAGGGTTCCGAACTCGCCCAGGACCTTCCGCGCGCGCCGCAGCCGGAGCTCGTCGGGCGGTAGCGGGGTGCTCATCACCGGCCGGTCCAGCTGACGCCACGCGCGGCTGAACGCCTCAATGCCGATCGACCCCGTAGCGAGCCGCGCCTGGAGCTCCTCGCGCGCCTCCGCCTGCGCCGCGGGATCCGGCTCAGGTGGGGCAGGCTCGGCGCCGCGCATCGCCCGAAGCACCTGGCCCACGTCATCCTCGGACAGCTGGACGCGGTCGAACAGCCGTGCGACCTGGTCCTCGTACCGCTCCGCCCGGTAGGTGGCGGAGCTGGCGCAGGCGGGGCGCCGGGCGTGCCGGATGCGCCGCCGGCCGTTGGTCGCGTCCCCGTGGTAGCCACTGCCGCAGCCGACGCAGCGCATAAGGCGCACGAGCGGGTAGGGCCGCCGCTGCTCGGCGAGGCCTGGGTGCCGCGTTCGCCGGTCGGCCCGGATGGCCTGCACACGGTCGAACAGCACAGGATCGACCGGGGCGGCGAACCGCGCGGGCTGCTCCTCCTCGTCGGGCCTGCCCTTGTGGCGGACCGCGCGGCCGGCGTAGAGGGGGTTGGTCAGGATCTCGGCGAGCCCGGCCTCGGTCACTCCGAGCTCGTCCGCTAGCGCCATGTCGCTCCAGGCGCCCGTGGCGTACAGCTCGAAGGCCCGCCGAACCCGCTCGAGGTCTGGCCCTTCGAGGGGCTCCAGGAGCCGACGCTCGCCGGTCCGTGCGAAGCCCAGCGGCGGGTGGCCGCCAGGGTCCGCGAACATCCGCCACTTCTGCTCGTAGCCGCGGGCGACGTTGCGCGACAGCCGACGGATGTAGGCGGCGTCGGACACGGTCTTGAGGCCTTCGAGCTCATAGGTGTCGGTGTTGCCCGCGATGAGCCCGTCCGCGCAGAACACGACCACGACACCCGCCCGGGCGAGGCGGTCCCGGTAGGTCCAGGCATCCGCGACGTTGCGCGCGAACCGGCTGGTGTCATAGACGAGGAGGACGCCGAACGCCCCGGTCTCGGCATCGGCGAGCATCCGGGCGAAGTCCGTCCGCCGCAGGGTGTCCTTGCCCGACACGAGATCCACGTACTCCCGGCCGGTCGAGACGAGGCCGTGGCGCTGCGCGAACTGGCGCTGCTCGGCACGCTGCAGGTCGGGGCCGTACCGGTCGGCCTGGCCCCGGGTCGACTCACGCAGATACCCCGCCCAGGTCCGGCCCGCGAGGTCCTCGGGCCGGAGATCGATCGCACGCGACAGGCTCATCGCGGCCTCCTCGGGGAGCGGCTCCGCGGCCGCGCCGAGCGAGGGTCCCGAGGACGGGACGCCGCCTTCGCCCCGCGACATTCCCCGGGCATCGCCACGTCGCTATCGAGCACGGCGGCGACCATCGCGGCGAGGATCTCCGCCAGTCGCGGTGTCACGCGCCAGGCTCACTCCGGGCTGGCAGACACCGCGATCGGGGACGTCCGTCCCGCTCGCTGGGTGCCGCCCGAACGGCTGCGCGTCGCCGATCCGTCGGCGAGTGGTGCGTCGGGGCACGGTGCGGTCCTTTCGGTGGTGCGTACCGAGGCCCGAGTCTACAGCGTCTCCCGCCGCCGACCATCGGCCCGACGGGTCCGGCATCGAGCCAGTCGTCCGGCGGCCCGGCGGACAGCGTCGGCCGGGCCCGGAGGCCCGGGCGGAGGCATCTGGTCGTCAACGGTCGGCGCATGTCGCGACCGTAGGCGCTCGTCTTCTCGTCCGGCAAGGTCGCGTGTGTACGGTTCCGTGTACGTCGACCTGGCCTTGAGGCGCGCGGCGGTGGTCATCCGGCGTTGAGCGGGCAGACGCCGCCGACGTCGGCAAGCTCCCGCCGGTGAGATGGGCCGTGACCCGGCGGGCACTGGGCACCTGTTCCTGCCGCTCGCGGCCCAAGAATCCCCCTCGACCAGGCCCGACCCGGGGGTCCCAACGAGCTGCGGCTGCCGAGATTCGCCGAGTACCTGGTGAGCGTCTGACCCGAGCGGGTCGGCCGGCTCAACCGGGTGCGATTTGGGCCATTTGGCGCGCGGAGCCAAGTCAACGTACTCCACCCCTCCGGAGCCGAGAACGCATAAGCGGCTCAGCTTCGAACGCCGCGATCGGGACCGAGAAGTCCGCCGTCGAGGAGGCCCAGCGCTTCGACACGTGGGCCATGGGCAAGATCGCGGTCGAGGGTTGCGCGAGCTCGGCATTGCGATCGCCATCGACTCTCGCGCGCGCCTGGTGGCGCCGGTACCGGACGAGGAACTCGCCAGCATGCGCCGCTTCGAGGTGCTGCTCCGCATGCCGGGTCCCGACGGCCGTCCCGACGTCTCCGGCGGCACCGTGAACCCGCCCGGGCCAGGCGGAGGAGGCACAGGCGGCCGCCGTCATTGCCCGAACCGACGCCCGCGACGCCCGCCCCCTCGACGACGTCCAGGCCGAGGTCGCCCGGCGGTCCGGACCGATCCCAGAGCCCGAGGCGCAGGCCCAGGCCGAGGCCGAACGGGCGGCCAAGGGGTGCCGGCACGTGACCATCCGAGCGGCCCGACGGGCATGCGCACCGGCATTCGCCCGGCATGCGCGCGGCATGCACGACGTCCCGACGAATGGGTCCCCCGCACGAATCGCCGGGTTTCGCCGAGGGACAACGCTGCCCCACAGCCTCCGCGCTTCAGCGGCCACGCTCCGGCTCGATCCGGGTCAGCTGAGTGGAGCCGCGACCGCCAGTCCTGGGCGTCCCCACCGGCCATCCATGCCGAGATCGTCGTCCGGGACCGCAACCGCCAGCTACCGCAGTCCGCCTCACCGGCGCAACGGCCAGGCCGTCCGCATCCGCCACGTACGTCGAGTGCGCGTCGGGTGGTGCGTTCGGGCGCACATCCGACCGAACGCCATCCCTGCCCGGATCGCCGCCGCCCGTGGCGCGGTTCCGGACAACATGACGTATGCGCGACGGCTCGATCGAGGCGGTCCTCCGCAAGCTCGGTCCGCCTCGTGTGACCTATGCCTCGATGCGCAACGCCCTCTGGTGGGCCCAGGGCGTCTCCACGATCCGGCCGCGGGCGCTCAGGACCGCGGCGAGATCCTGCTGGTGCGACCTGCGGGCGTCGGCGGTGACACGCGAACTGTCGCGATGCTCATCGGCCGCTGCCTTCGATGCGCACCGGTCCCAGCGCGGGTTTTCCGGGGCGAGCCGCAGGATGTGCGCGCGGTCCTCAGGATCGGTCGGGGCCGCGGCGCGCGACCCGCCGGCAGCACGTCCTGATCGTCGACGCAGGCGCAGCGGTCTCGACACCCGAGCGCTGGGCAAGATCGCGGTCGAAGGGCGCAAGTTCGGACTGGCGCTCGCCCTCGCGTCGCAGTCGATGCGGTGGACCTCGGGGAGCGGCTGCGGAACACCGTCCTCATCCAACGCCGCCTCGGCTCGCGCTTCTCGCCCCGCGGCGCCGACGACCTGCGCGGCCCGGGCGCCTTGCTGGGCCCCGTGTCGGTCGATGGGCTGAGCAGCATGCGCCGGTTCGAGGTGCTGCTGCGGATGCCCGGGCCCGAGGGCGCCCGGGTATGTACGGCGGGACGGTCAGTGCGCAGGGTCCGTCTGACCCTGCCACCGCGGCGGCGATCGTGGCGCGGAGCGACGCGCGCGACGCCCGCCCGGTCCGATGACGTCGCGGACGAGGTTGCTCGCCGCTCGGGCCCGATCCCCAAGAACGAAGCACGGGCTCAGGGCGAGGTCGAGGACGCGGCCAAGGGAGCCCGTACGTGACGGCCAAGTCGGCCCACCGGGCATGCACGGCGGCATGCGCACCGGCATGCATTGCGGGTGACGACCCGACGCATGGGTCCGCCGCACGAATCCCGGGGTTGCACCGAGGGACAACAGTGACCCACAGCTTCCGCGCGGCGGTGGCCGCGCTCCGGCTCGATCCAGGCCAGCTGCCCATCCGCGACCGCGCGGTCCTGCGCATCCTCAACCACGCCCGACTCGCCAACGCCGAGCAGCTCGGCGTCCTCGTGTACCGCAACCACCACTACGCGCAGATCCGCCTCCGCCGGCTGTGGGACCTCGGCTACCTCGAGCGGTCCGGCCTGCCTCCGCCTGGGGCTCGTACTGCGGCGGCTCAATCAACGGAACGCTTCCCGGTGTTGGGTCGGTTCCCTTGCGGATCGGATCTGCGCTCGCTGGCGACCCTGCCAACCATGACTTCTATGTTCTGCGGCAGTACCACAATGGGGTCGCCTACTACGAAGGGTTCGTGGACGGAGTGTTGCTGGAGGGGACTGATGCCCTCGGCAATCACCGCCTCGCCAGAGTCGCGCAGTCGCAACTCTGCTGGAACTCGGACCAGACCTACCGTCGGCTGGCGTACTTCGGGGAGACGTTCAACGTTGGCGACTCCATGGGCGGCTGGTCCGGATCGACTCGAAACCACCTCGATTACGATCCCCTGCGATACTCGTACGCTGCAGGCTGGAAAGCCACGAACTTCACCTTCGTCGCGCCCTGCAACGCTGGGACAGGTGCGCCGTACAGCTGCACAGTTGCCGAGGCTGACCATCTCTACATCGACTCGCGGTAAAGGGGGAACACGCTCATGACTCGCATCGCATCCGTGCCCCGCGCGCTCGCCGTGGCGGTCGGAGTCCTGGCCTTGGCGTTGTTCGCCGCGACGGCCCTGGCCTCAAGCCCGTTCGACTCCGCGACCGGCGCGCCGGTTTTGGCACCCGTTGACGATCCGCTGTCAGTGCAGGCAGGAAACCAGCTCAAAGTGATGGGTCCGTCTGTAGAGGTTGTCGAATGCGCACCGGGCGTCGCGAAGTTGCCCGCCGGTATCACGCCGAGCCGTGGCCTCGGCTTCGCGCAGACACACCCGGGGTTTCAGGTCCTCAGTGACGGGCACTGCGTGTTGGATGTGACCATCCGCGGGTCCGTGATCACGCCCGAGAGTGCTGAGTAGACTGGGCGCGGACCACGAGCAAGAGCGTCGGCCCAAACCGTCGCTCCTGCTTGCCGTTGTCATCGCGACGGCGGCTGTAGCGTGCGCGACAGCACCTAGGCCCATCCCGCCGCCGATCGACGAGCCGCTGCCCCGTGCCGTTCATGAGGAGCTGGCGAGCCTCGCACCCAGCGGCTACGTGATCACGTGTTCTCCAACGTCGGTCAAGCTGCCCGAGGGAGTGACGGTCAATCGAAGCCTCGGATGGCCCCAGAGCCATCCGGGCTACCTGGTCCTGTCAGATGGCCACTGCGCCTTCGATCCGGCGGCTTCGCCGGTGCTGGTTTCTCCGGAGCCGGCCGAAGGCAGGTAGGTTCGTCGGTCACCGCGACTTGGGCCGGGGTGGTGGTGCGCTGTCACCTGGTGCCCGCGTCGACCTGATCGCGGTCCCGAACAAGCTCACGACCAGCGCGGCCGCGGCGCGTCCGGGCCGGGCGGTTCCGATGGGCCAGGGTCTCACCATCCCGGCTGTGGACGAGCGACGGACACCAGCTCACTGAATTGGCAGCCGGCGGCTCACGGCGGCGGTCAGCGGTCCCGCTAAGCTCGGCTCGGTCAGGACCGCGTCCGAGCGGTTGATCAGCACGAGCTCCGGTCCGCCGCACCCCGCGAAGCACGGCTGCTGCGACGCACGCTAGGACTGTTCGGCCACCCATGCGACACCCCCCTTCGATCCCCTCCGCGATCATCGCGGGGGCGCTCCGGTCAAGCAACGGTCCGCTGGGCATGACCGTGACCTCACGCGACCCCGCGTAGCGCTGTCCAGATCGCCTCGGGCAGCACGATCCGCGATGTGGGACCGACCGGTTCAAATCCTCTCGCCCCGACCAGATCCCTCCAGCACCCCATTCGTGCGTGGATTCGGCCCGCTGACTCGTGCCTCCGGCTCGGCATCTTGCACCGACCTACCTCTTTGTCCGGACTTGGCCCTGAAGCCCTGCCATCCCGACAACCGTCCTTCGCAGAAGCCCTGCCGTGGCGGAAACCGCGCGCAGGTTGCCGCGGAGCCTGATCAGCGTCCGCAGCGCACGGCTGACCGTCCGGGATCATCCGGCGTCCTTGGCGCAACTCGACACGTGGCGTAGAGTTGTGCGCATGAGTTCGGTTCGTGACTGGGCCCTCGCCCTGCCGGCCCTGGGACGCTTCACCTTCACCACGGCCGAGGCGCGCGCCGCGAGCGGCGCCTCCGAGGCCGCCGCCGCCGCCGCCCTGGGCCGGGCGGAGGCGGACCGCCTCATCGCGTCGCCTGTGCGCGGGTTCCACGTCGTGCTGCCCCTAGAGGACCGGGGGACCGGGACCCCGTCCTGGCGGCTGTTCCTGGACCCCCTGATGACGCACCTCGGCCTGCCGTACTACGTGGGCCTCCTCACCGCCGCGTCCATCCACGGTGCCTCGGGCCAGGCGGCGCAGGTCGTCCAGGTGGTCACCGCCCGCCCGCGCCGGCCAGTCCGGACCGGCCGGCTCGTGATCGAGTTCGTGGTCCGTGGGACCGCGGCCGCGGCACCGGTCGAGCTGCGGACCACGACGTCGGGCCGGATGCGGGTCGCCACCCCGGAGGTCGCCGCCCTCGACCTCGTGCAGTATCCGGCGAAGGCCGCCGGCTGGGGCAACATCGCCACCGTCCTCCGGGACCTCGCGCCTCTGCTGCGCCGAAGCGGCATGCGCGACGCTCTCGCCCTCGCGCCCGCGGCGTCCGAGCTCCAGCGCCTCGGGCACCTCCTCGAGCGGGCCGGCGCGGCGGAGGCCGTGCTCGCCGTGCTCGAGGCCGAGCTCGCCACCCGGCGCGTGGACTGGGTGCCCCTCATCCCGGGCGAGCCCGGCGCCCCCGCCGCCGTGCGCGACGCGCGCTGGCATGTCCTCGTCACCGCCGAGCCCGAGGCGGACTGACCGTGCTCCCGCAGGCCGACATCGTCCGCTGGCGCGCGGCGGCGCCGTGGGCCGACGATGACGACGTCGAGCAGGACCTCGTCATCACGCTCGCCCTGTTCGACATCTTCCGCGACGAGGGACTCAAGTCGGCGCTCGCCTTCCGCGGCGGCACGGCGCTCCACAAGCTCCACCTCGCGCCCGCGGCCCGGTATTCCGAGGACATCGACCTCGTCCAGCGCGAGGCGGGACCCATCGGCCCCGTGCTGTCGCGCCTCCGCAGGGTCCTCGAGTGGATCGGCCCCGCCCGCTCGGACACGGGCGAGCACCCCAAGGTCACCTTCCGCTTCGCGACCGAGACCGGCGCCACCAGGAAGGTCAAGATCGAGATCAACAGCCACGAGCACTTCGGGCACGTCGTGCCCCGGCTGTTCGCGGTCCCCGACCTGCCGGTGGGCAACAGCGCGGCAGTCCCCACGTACGATCTCGACGAGCTCCTGGCCACCAAGCTCCGGGCCCTCTACCAGCGCCGCAAGGGCCGCGATCTGTTCGACCTGTGGTGGGCGAACGAGCGGGCCGACATGGATCCGGCCCACATCGTCGCGCTGCTGGCCGAGTATCAGGCCGCGGCCGACCGGCCGATGATCCGAGCGAGCGAGTTGCGGGCGAACCTCGCGGCGAAGCGCGTGCCGTCGTTCCTTGAGGAGGCGCGGCCGCTGCTCCGGCCGGGCGTCGCCTACGACCCGGCGGCCGCGCTCGACTGGGTGGAGGCGACGTTCATCCCGCTGCTCCGCTGAATCCAGCTTGGCCCGCCACCCGGCACCCGAGCCGCCACGCGACCGGGACAAAGAGGTCGGTACCGGAGGCTTGAGACCTCTCGCCCCGACCATTCTCGAGACATGCTGAAGCCGGGCTCCGCTGGGGTCCGGCTTCTTCTCTGCCCGGCCCGTCGGTCGGTCCCGCGTGCCCACGACCGTACGCCGTGACCTCTCGTGGCCGCAAGCGAGATGTGTACGTTGATGGCGCTGCCGCAGGCACGACTGCCGGGTTCGGCCTGACGTGCCGCTCGACCAAGGCCGAGGTGGGCCGAGCCTCAGGGTTGCGGCGAGCCCGGGTCGGATCCGGGGTCGATGCCCGGCGCCGAGCCGGGTGCGAGGGTCGCCCGCCGGGTGTCCCAGATCGTGAGGATCCGGGTCGCGTCCGGGCCATGGGGTGGTGCCGGTGAGGTCCGCCCAGATCGCCTGGTGGCAGAGCTGGTCTGCGCCCCGCGCGACGCGGGGAAGGAGGGCCGCACGTGGTTGACCATCCGCAGCACGTCGCCGACTCCGCCATGACCCCGGGGATCGCGCGCGAGGGTTCGGCCGGAGCGACCCTGCCACCTGATGACCCACCTGGCAAAGCGCCGCGATCCACGAACTCCCCGACACTACTTGTCGAACGACACCCTGGGCTGCGTGGCTGGAAGCGAGTCCCGCGCCTCGAGCACAACGCCGCGTGGATCGCCCGTGAGATCGCACGCGGGTCGGGGGCCAAGGCGCAGGCTCATGGTCTCCCAGCGGGCGCTGATCTCGAGCGTCGCTGATACGTCGCACGCAGTCCCCATCCACAGGACGAGCGCGTGGCTCGCATCGAGGCGGATGAGCGTCGCTGGTGCGTCGAGAAGCGCGACGGGGTCATGCGCCTTGAGCTCGGAGGAACTCGCCGATCGAGCCGACGTGGTGGCCCCGGATGTGTCTCGGATCGTCAGCATGAGCGGCTTGCCGGACTCGCCATCGACCGGGAGCGTAATGACCCGGGGGGCTGTCGGTCCGGTCGGCGCGCCATCCGACCCCGGGCTCGGGGTGACCCGGGGCGAGCCGCACGCGCAGGCAGCGAGCGCGATGGCCGCGATGATGAAACGGGCTCGCCAACCTGGCCGGCGCCACTCGGACGCCGCCCCGGATCTCCCGAGCCGCTGGGCCCCCGCAGGATGCGGGAGCCCGCCGACTGGCACCCTCGGTTCCCGCGGTACATGGTCGCACCCCAGGATGCGAGCGCGTCATCCACGATCGCGAAGTACCCGTTCTCATGATCGAGGACACCGAGCGGCGTGAACACCGAGTGCTGTGGCACGCCGGGCTTCGCGGGCATCGTGAACCTCGTGTAGACGGGCGATCCGCTGTCCCCGACGATCGGCGCGATGCCGCTCGTGTCGGCGCCATACACCGTGTAGTTCCGGGTCTCGCTCACCCACGAGCGGGAGACGTCGCTGATCGTGCCGCAGTCATTGGTGTTCGACACTGACATCGACGCGCACACGGCCTCGTTGAGGATCGGATCGCGAGCGTCCCGCATCTCGTCGTACGCGTTCGCGAAGCCGTAGACCTCGACGGACGCCTCGCGGTCGAGCGCCGACATGCGAAGGACGTCCTTGCCGCCCTGCTTGTAGAGGCTCGACTGGACCGAGCCGACCCGGCCGTCCGGGTTGGTGTCAGGCCCAATGCCCGGGTGGTACCAACTCGACCCGTAGTAGCCGCAGTGGCCGGCCGTGAGGACCTGAATGTCGCCGGACACCACGATGAAGAATGCGAGCGTGCACGGCGGGGAGCCTGTGACGCTCCCCGGTCGGATCCGGATACCGGCCTTGTAGGGGTCGTAGCAACTCGTGCGGGAGGTGCAGGACGTGTCCTTGCCGCGACTCTCCGTGCTGACCTCGACCGGCACGCCCACAGCTGTGGCGAAGCCAGCCGCCGAGCTCGACCGTGCCCCGACGGCCTCGGGCGTCACGTAGATCCGCACTGCATTGGCCGAGTCGTCGATGCCGACCGACACCACCGTCGCATCGCTCCCGAGCTGGTCGCGCGAGAACTGCGCTGCCGCACGCTCGAGCGACGCCCTTGTGTTGGCCACCTTTTGAACCTGATGCCGCGCTGCATCGGGGCGATCGCTGCAGCAGCCTCGCGCCACGCCCGCAACTCCGCCGGATGTCCGTGCAGGACCCACGTGTCGACCCGCTCGCGGAGGACCGCCTGCAGGCGCGTCACCGCGGCATCGCAAGAGGGGGCCTGAAGGACCCCATCGCTCACCCGGGCGGCCACCTTCCGCCACGAACCCCTGCCAGGCTGGAACTCGCCTGCCACGATCGCCCGCTCGAGCGCCACCTCGACAGCCTGCAGCGCCCAGGCCTCCTCGATGCCGAAGACCTCGCCCCAGACCAGGAGCTCGGTGTCGGGCGGCTCCACACCCGAGGTGCTGGTCGCGGCCCGGAACGCGACGAACCCCTTCCCGGGCGCTTCCCGCCACGCGTCGAGGACGGCGCTTGTTCTCGTCGATCGGGCAATGCCCGCGTACCGGTCGAGGCCGAGGAGCGAGAGGAGGACGCCCGCTGCCTCGGCGGCCGGCCGCCACGTGTCGTCCGGATGCCGCCGTGGCAGGTCGTACCAGAGGTACCGCTGGAGGCCCGCCTGCGTGACGAGCTCCTCGCCTTCGCCGGCCGTCAACCCATCGGCGGCCACCCGCATCCAGCGCGCGAGTGCCGCGTCGTGCCGCTCGACCGACGCGATGACCCCGTCCACGCGCTCGGCGGTCATGGCTGCCAGCTCCTGGTGGCAGGATCCCACGACCCTGTGACGACCTCGCCCGCGAGGACGGGATCGACGAGGAGGGCCGCGAGGCGGTGTCCTGCCCCGAGGTCCGGGTCGAGCCCGATGTCGCGGCCCATGCGCCCGTAGGGGACGCGCCAGTCGGCCGGCGGTCGGGGCAGCCTGGCTGGCAGCGGGTGCGTCGCCCGGTGGTTGAACGTGACGTCCAGCGCCTCCCGGAGGCGCCGTGCGTCGAGGGCGGCCTCGCCGGCGATCAGCACGAGGTCGACAAGGTCCTTGACGCGGGTGCTCGCGAGCATCCGGTCTCCGTAGGTGCGGGTGTAGGCGTGGACCTTCTCCGCGACTGCGAACTCGAGCGGGAGCGCCCGGACCACGACAGGGTCGATGCCGGCGAAGGCCAGCAGGTCGGGCCCGTGAAGCCAGTCCGGCTCGACGCCTGCGGGCAGGTCGAACCCGACATCGAGCACGAACTCGTCGAAGGTGCGACCCGCGAGCTCGGCGACCACGTGGTAGCGGACCGCGGCGCCGTCGACGAGCCGGTCGAGTGTGTCCGTGCGCTCGATGGCGAAGCTGAAGAAGTCATCGAGGTCCAGGGCCTGGGCCGCCAGCAGGTCGGCGGTCGCGGAGGCCTCGTCGCCGCGCACGGCGAGATCGACGTCCCTGGTCGTCCGGGCTCGATCCCCGAACCGGTAGTCGAGCGCGAGAGCGCCTTTGAGTATCCAGCGCTCCGCTCCCACGGCCACGAGACGGGCGAGCAGCCGCTCGAAGACGACCTGCTTGCGAAGCCGGACCAGCGACGGTCTCCCGGCACCGCTGGCAGCGCCAAGCCGTGCCTCCAGCGCCTGGCGGAACGGGGGCGCGGACGCGTACCTCATTCTCCAGCGCCCGACAGCGCGGCCTCGACAAGCCGGTGGACCCGCCGGCCGCGGGCCTTCGCGGCCTCGCGGAGGAGTGACGGGGTCGTCACCCCGCGCGCCAGGGCGGTGTGCACCGCCGCCGTGACCTGGTCGGGCGCACCGCCCGCAGCGGCGACATCGACGATCGTGCGCGCGGGCGCCGTCACGCGCATGCCGCGGCGCGACACGGTATCGGTCGTCTCCAGCGGGTGGGTGGTCGTGTGGATGACCACACCGCCCTGCGGCGCGAGGCGACGGCGGCTCCGTGGCACCGTGAGATGCACCCGATCCGCGATGGTGTCGGCAAGGTCGAGGACCTCGAGCGCGGACTCGTGGGACACGACCGCGTCGGGCGCCTTCCGGAGCCACGCCGCGACGATCTCGTCGCCGGGCTGGGCGGGGTAGTCCCGGAACCGGTAGAGACCCCGAGCGATGCGCACGAACCTGCCGGACCGCAGGTGATGGCTGAGCAGGGCGGAGCTGAAACCCTGCGAGGCCGCCTGTGAGGTGGTGAAGCAGCCCGCCTGAGCGGAGGCGACGGCGAACAGCGCCTCGTGATCCGGAAACGCAATACTGTCGTTCATACCCGATATCATACTTCGGGATGCAACGACATAACCGGCGTGTCGTCAGCGGGCGGCTACTACACCACCCGCATCGGAAGTCGCCACACTGTCGGGACAAAGAGGTCGGTGCCGCCCTTGGCCGCTGCCCCGACCATTTGTTCTATTTCGCTCAGGTGCGGGCAACTCCGCGGATGCGTCGAGGTGCCCATGTCGCACCGACGTACCTGGATGTCCTGTTTCCGGTCTCTTACGCAAGGGCGGTCTGGTTCCCTGCCCGTGCTCGAGCCCGTCGCTCCGGTCTCTATAGTGGATTGGTGCCCGCGCCGATCCTGGCCACCAAGCTCTACCTCCCACCCCTCCGGCTGCGAAGCGTCCCCCGTCCGCGACTCGTGGAGCGTCTGAACGACGGCCTCGCCGCCGGCAACAGGCTGACCCTGGTCTCCGCACCCGCCGGCTTTGGCAAGACCACGCTGGTCAGCGAATGGGTCGCGGGCTGCGGGCGACCGGTGGCGTGGCTGTCGCTCGACGAACGCGACAGCGACCCCAGCCGTTTCCTGACCTACCTGGTCGCGGCCCTGCAGACAGTGGCGCCCGGGATCGGGGACGGGGTATTGACCGTGCTCCAGTCGCCACAGGCCCCGCCACCGACCGAAGCGACCCTGACGGCCCTCCTCAACGACATCACCACCATCTCCAGCGATCTGGTCCTCGTTCTCGACGACTACCACGTCCTCGACGCCAGGCCGGTGGAGGATGCGTTGGCCTTCCTGGTCGAGCACCTGCCGCCTCAGCTGCACATGGTCATCGCCACCCGTGAGGATCCCAGCGCTGCCCCTCGCGCGATTGCGCGCCCGGAGCCAGTTGACCGAGGTGCGCGGCGCCGACCTGCGCTTCACGCCGGCCGAGGTCGCCGACTTTCTCAACCAGGTGATGGGCCTGAACCTCACGGCGGACGACATCGCCGCCCTGGAAACTCGTACCGAAGGCTGGATCGCGGGCCTGCAGCTGGCGGCGATCTCGCTGCAGGGCCGCGAAGACGTCGCAGGCTTCATCGGTCGTTCGCTGGCAGCCACCACTTTGTGCTCGACTATCTGGTCGAAGAAGTCCTCCAGCGGCAGCCTGACTCCGTGCAGGCCTTCCTGCTGCGGACGTCCATCCTCGATCGGCTGTGCGGTCCGCTCTGCGATGCCGTGCTGCTCGACGCCTCGGCTCCCGGTCAGGAGACCCTCGAGTATCTCGAGCGGGCAAACCTGTTCAGCATCCCCTTGGACAACGAGCGGCGCTGGTATCGCTACCACCACCTGTTCGCCGAGCTGCTGCGGCAGCGGCGCCAGCATGCGGTCGCGTGCGAGGACGTGGACGAGGACCACCTCCGTGCCAGCGAGTGGTATGAGGCTAACGGCCTCGAGATCGAGGCCTTCCAGCATGCTGCGGCTGGCCATGACGTGGAGCGGGCCGAGCGCCTCATCGAGGGCAACGGGATGCCCCTGCACTTTCGTGGCGCACTGGTCCCCATTCTTCACTGGCTGGAGTCGCTGCCAACCACGGCGTTGGATGCCAGGCCCTCGCTTTGGGTGACCTATGCCCAGGTGTTGCTCAGCTCGGGCCAGAACACGGGCATCGAGCCGAAGCTCCAGGCCGCCGAACGAGCGCTGCAGGACACTAGGACAGACGATCAGACCCGGGACCTGGTGGGACGCATCGCCTCCGTGCGGGCCCTTCTGGTGTGGAGCCCGCACCAGACTGAGACGATCATCGCCCAGTCGCGCCGCGCCCTGGAGTATCTGCACCCCGACAACCTCCCGTTCCGCACCGCCGCTGCCCTCAGTCTGGGCAACGCCTATGTGCTCCTGGGCGACCGCTCCGGGGCGCGGCAAGCCCTTGCGGAAGTGACAGCGATCAGCGCAGCATCGGGGAACACGATCTACGAGATCCTGGGGTCGATCGGTCTGGGCTACATCCAGGAACTAGACAATCAGCTCGGCGTGGCGGCCGTGGCCTATCGGCACGCCGTGGAGCTGGCGGCCGGTCTGCCGATTCCCTTCGTCTGCGAAGCCCACCTGGGCCTGGCCCGTGTGCAGTACCAGTGGAACGACCTCGACGCTGCCCGACAGCACGGGGAGCAGAGTCTCCAGCTGGCACAGCAGATAGCGGACACCGACCGACCCGTCGCGTGCGAGGTGCTCCTCGCCCGCCTGGCACTTGCCCGGGGAGATGCCGCCGAGCGCCGCCGCCATCCTGGCAGAGGCCGATCGGGCCACGCGCCAGCACGACTTCGTGCTCCAGGTGCCCGAGGTCGCCGCGGGGCAGGTCCTGGCGTTCCTGCGCGGGGGCGACGTGGTCGCGGCCGCGCGCGTGGCCCAGGCGCATGATCTCCCCCTCAGCCGGGCCCGGGTGCACCTGGCCCAGGGAGATCCCACCGGAGCGCTCGCGGTGCTTGAGCCATATCGCCGGCAGATGGCGGAGAAGGCCTGGGCGGACGAGGAGCTGAAGGCCCTCGTCCTGCTGGCCGTTGCCTTCGATGCCGCTGGCGAGCACCCCGGGGCCGTGGAGGTGCTGGACGAAGCGCTGACGTTGGCCGAGCCGGGCGGCTTCATCCGTGTTTTCGTCGACGAGGGTGCGCCGATGGCTCGCCTGCTCTACGAGGCGTGTTCTCGAGGAGTCCATCCAGACTACGTTCGGCAGCTGCTGGCGGCCCTTCCCGTCGATGGACCTGATGACGATGCCTCACTGATGACGCCGGCTGCCGGGATTCGTTTGGCCGAACCGCTCAGCGCGCGGGAGCTCGAGGTTCTCGACCTCATCGCCGCTGGGCTGACCAATCAGCAGATCGCAGCCAGGCTGTACGTCTCCCTGCACACGGTGAAGTCGCACGCCCGCAACATCTACGCCAAGCTCGGTGTGAGCAGCCGCACGCAGGCAATCGCCAAGGGAGGAGCCTTGGGACTCCTGCCCGCGGGTCGTCGCCCAGGCGCCTGAGCCGGACACCTCGGCCGGGGGTCGACAGGCCCGATCGTCCCCCGGATCGACCACGTCCGCCCTTCGGGACGCGCGCGAATCATCCCCCGGAATCGCTCCTTGGAGGTATGACACTCATACCGTCGAGGGAACACGCTGCCTGTGCAGACCAGCGACAGGGGCTGACAAGGACCGGCCGGCCTGAGCCAGGTGTGAGCGAAACACACCAGGGAGAACAGCCATGACATCGTCCAGGAGGACCGCAGCCATCGTTGGTCTGCTGTTCCTGACTGCCACCGTTTCGTTCATCGCGGCCGACACGCTCATCAAGGGGGTTCTGGATCGCCCGAACTATCTGATCGGTGCTTCCGGAGACGCCACCGCGCTGGCCGCCGGCGCGCTCCTCGCATTCGTCGACGGCCTCGCGGTCGTGGGTATCGCAGTCCTCATGTTCCCGTTCCTGAGACCCACCAGCGAGCCGCTGGCCCTTGGGTACGTCGGCCTGCGCGTCGCCGAGCTCGGCGTGGTGCTGCTCTACATGGTGGCTCCGCTCCTCGTGCTCGCGCTCGGTAACGGAGCGCGCGACGGCACGCTCGATGCGTCCGCTTCCCAATCGCTGGGCTCTTTGCTCAAGGCACTCCGCGACGTGACCCTCGTGTTGCTCTATCTCTTCACGGGCGCGTCCGGGATCATCTTCGCCTTCCTGCTGTATCGATCGAAGCTGGTCCCGCGCCCGCTCGCCGTCCTTGGGCTCATCGGCTATCCGGTGCTGCTCGCGGGAGCCGCCCTGGCCATGTTCGGGGTGACCGACGTGCAACAGGGCGCCGGGATGCTCGCCATGCTCCCTGGCGGCCTGTTCGAGCTGTTCCTGCCGATCTGGCTCCTCGCCAAGGGGTTCAGCCACCCGGTCGTGCCGGGGGTGAAGTCCTCTGACCCGACCGATCGCGCGTCCATCGCGGCCCTGGGCCAGGCCACCGTCACCACGTAGTGCGCGGGGGCGGCGACCCTTGGCCGCCGCCCCGGTCCCCGATTCCGTCCAGCGCTGAGACCGGGCGATCGTCGCCATAGGCAGCCGCCGAAGAGCTCCAGGGAGGCATGACACTCATGCCGCCCTGGGGACATGCGGCCCGTGCAGACAACCGGTCGGAGGCTGGCAATGATCAGCCGCAACGGGCACGGAGCGATGTCCCAGGAACTCGACCCACAACCTGACTCAAGCCGACCCATGGCCTATCAGATCCGGATCAAGGGCCAACTCGATTCACGATGGGCGGACTGGTTCGAGGGCCTGACGATCACGCTCGACGGCGGCGACACGCTGATCACCGGTACGGTGGTGGACCAGGCTGCGTTGCATGGGTTGCTCAAGAGAGTGCGTGACCTGGGAATGCCTTTGGTCTCGGTGAGCCCTGTTGAATCTGGCCCCCCGACGCTCGGGACAGGCCGGTCAGGTCAGCTGTCAAGTCGAAACGGAGACGCATGAGAGCGATCGTGTGCACGGACTATGGACCGCCGGATGTCCTTCGAGTCCGGGACGTGCGCAAGCCCGTTCCGAAGGACGACGAGGTGCTGGTCCGAGTCCGCGCCACGACGGTCAGCGCGGCGGATTGCGAGCTTCGGCGGTTCGACTTCGCCCCGTGGATCTGGGTGCCCATGCGGCTGGCGTTCGGCATCCGCAGACCACGACAACCCGTGCTTGGGCAGGAGCTTGCCGGTGACGTCGACGCAGTGGGCAAGAAGGTCGGGTCGCTCAGGAAGGGCGACCGGGTCTTCGCGGCGACCGGCATCCCCCTCGGCGCCTACGCGGAGTACATCTGCCTGCGCGAGAACCCCCCGACCGGGGCGATCGCGACGATGCCCGCGAACCTGGACTACGAGGAGGCCGCCGCCGTTCCCTACGGGGGAGGCGAGGCCCTCCAGTTCCTGCGGAAGGCGGACGTTCGGAGCGGCCAGAGGGTCCTGGTCAACGGTGCGGGAGGGAGCTTCGGCACGTTCGCGGTCCAGCTCGCCAAGGTCCTCGGGGCGCACGTGACCGCGGTGGACAGTGCCCCGAAGCTGGAGATGCTGCGCGACGATCGGCGCCGACCGCGTCATCGACTACGCCCGGGAGGACTTTACCGAGGGCCCCGAGACGTACGACGTCATCTTCGACGTGGTTCGCGACACACCGTCCGCTCGCATGGTCAGGTCGCTGACCGAGAACGGATGGCTGCTGATGGCCAATCCGGGCTTCCTGCAGATCGTTCGCGCCAGATGGGCGTCGAGGGGGAGCAGGAAGCGGGTGTCGTTCGCGGGGTCGAGCGGAACGAGCGAGGACCTCGCCCACCTGCGCGGCCTGGTCGAGGCGGGACAGTTGCAGCCGGTCATCGACCGGCGCTTCCCGTTCGAGCAGATGGTCGAGGCGCACAGGTACGCCGAAAGCGGCCAGAAGCTGGGGAACGTCGTTGTCGTCGTCGCATAACTGCGGCCGCGATCGCCAGCCTCCTCGGGGATCGAACAGCTCGCCGAACCCTGACTGGCCAGCTGGCGAAGGTGAACCTCCCCGACCGCGTCCGGTCACGCGATCGCGCCGTCGGTCCACCGCTCCACCCCCGTCAGCGCGATCTGCAGCGGCAGTCGTGCCGGGACATAAAGGTCGCTCGCGGAGGTTTGTCTCCTCTCGCCCCGACCAGATCCCTCCAGCACCCGATTCGTGCGTGGATTCGGCCCGCTGGCCCCTCGCGCCGCTCGCGTATCTTGCACCGACCTATCTCATTGTCCCGGGTCTGGCGGCATAGTGGTAGCTGAGTCTGTGTGAGAGTGGTACTGGCACTCGCGTAGGAGTGGTAGTCTTTGGGCATGGACTACCTCCCCAGGCTTGTCGACGCAAGGATCGACACGCTCCTGGCCGAACTCCCCGCGCTGTTCCTCACCGGGCCGCGCGCGACGGGAAAGACCACCACGGCTGCGCGTCGGGCAGCGACGGTCGTCCGCCTCGACCGCGAGGCGGAGGCGGTGGCCTTCCGGGCCGATCCCGACGCCGCGCTGCGGGGCCTCCCCGGGCCGGTGCTGCTCGACGAGTGGCAGGTAGTTCCGGGTGTGCTCGGTGCGGTGAAGCGGGCGGTCGACATCGACCCGCGTCCCGGCCGGTTCCTCGTCACGGGCTCGGTCCGCGGCGACCTCCACGGCGACCTGTGGCCCGGGACCGGCCGGCTGACGCGGGTGCCCATGTTTGGCATGACCGTCCGAGAGCAGGCAGGGCTCGGCGGTGGCAGCGTCCCGTTCCTCGACCGGGTGGTCGCCGGTGCCGACCTGCTCCCGGCCGCGGATACCCCGGACCTGCGCGGCTATGTGGAGCTGGCCCTGCGCGGAGGGTTCCCGGAGCCCGCCTTGCGCCTCGGCGAGTCGGCCCGCCGTGCCTGGCTCGAGAGCTACATCGAGCACCTCCTCACCCGTGACGCGGAGCAGGTCGACGACGGCCGGGACCCCGTCCGCCTGCGCCGCTACCTCGAGGCGTATGCGCTCAACACGGCCGGCATCGTTGATGAACGAACCCTCTTCGATGCGGCCGGCATCAATCGCCGGACGGCCCAGGCGTACGATCGGCTGCTGGGTAACCTCCTCGTTGTGGAGGCAGTGCCCGCCTGGACCTCGAACCGCCTCAAGCGCCTGGTGCTCATGCCCAAGCGCCACCTGGTCGAACCCGCGTTGGCCGGGGCCATCCTGGGCCTCGACACCACACTGGTCCTTCGCGAGGGCGACCTCATTGGCCGGCTGCTCGACACGTTCGTCGTCGCCCAGCTCCGGGCCGAGCTCGCGACCTCGGCCACCAGGCCCCGCCTGTACCACGTGCGCCAGCAGCAGGGGAGACTCGAAATCGACCTGCTCGCGGAGCTTGCCGGCGGCCGGCTGGTTGCGATGGAGGTCAAGGCCGACGCCGCCCCGTCGCCCGATGCCGCCCGGCACCTGGCGACCCTGCGCGACCTGTACCCGGAGGCCTTCGTCGCTGGCATCGTGCTCCACACGGGTCCACGCGCGTACCGCCTCGGTGACAGCCTCTTCGCGGTGCCGATCTCGAGCCTCTGGGGCTGACGGAGACGCAGATGGCCCGAACCTGGCTCTCGATCCGTGTCGACCTCGTCGAGGGTCGCGGGGCGCGACTGTGGCCGCGGCCAGGCCGGATCTTGGCGGCGGCCCGGAGCCACTCCTTCGCCGCGCTCGCGTCCGCCATCGACGACGCGTTCGCCCGCTGGGATCGCGCCCACCTCCACGAGTTCCGCCTGGCCGACGGGACCCGGCTCACCACGCCGTACGGTGACGACGACGAGCTCGGGCCCTCGCTCGACGACCGGCGGACGAAGCTCTCGCGCCTGGGTCCAGGCGAGCAGTTCCTCTACACCTTCGATCTCGGCGACGCCTGGACACACCTGTGCACGGTCGGACCCGAGCGCATCGACCCCGAGGAGGAGCTGGGCATCGTCCCCGCCTTGCCACTGGCCTCGTTCGGCTGGGGCGACATGCCCGACCAGTACGGCCGTCGCTGGGACGCGGACGACGGCGAGGGCCCGGTACCCGAGGATCCCGGCCTGCCGGACATCTCGGGGTTCTTCAGGATTGGGCCGGCCACCGGAGGATAGACGCAGTCAGAGGTCTCACAGGACGACGGCGACCGCCCGTCGCAGCCCCACGAGCTGGACCGGGAGTGGCCACGTCATCGGGACAAAGGGGTCGGTACCGGAGGGTTGAGACCTCTCGCCCCGACCAGATCGACCTCCTTTCACGCGGACGACGCTGGCCCCGAAGGCCGCGTCCCAGCCCCGGGCCTTCGCCTGGGCGGTCAGCGTGAAGGTGTAGTCGGTCACCCCAGACCACATTCCCTCTGCTCGGTGCCACAGGCAAGGCCTGCTGCTCCGCATCGAGGCGCACGGCCTCCCGGATCGCGAACGCCAGGGCGGCGGCGATCGGGTCGGTCCGGCGCGAAGCAGGGCGCTCGGTCACCAGCCTCCCTCGATCGCGTAGGTGACGGCGATCGCGAGGGCGGACCAGACGTCGCGAGAGATCCCATACAGCGGGCCGGGGGCTGCCTTCCGGCCAATTGCCGTCGATCCGCCGAAGCGGTCGATGAGCGCCTGACGGACGTTGGCGTCCTTGGCCCGCGAACTTGAGGTTGATCGTCTCGACGGTCATGAGGTCTTGCGCCGGGCCCATCCGAAGGTTAGACTAGTCGCAGACCAGATGGAGAGGCGAAAATGCGACGGATCGGTGCGTATGAGGCGAAGACCCACCTTCCCCGGCTGCTGGACGAGGTAGCTGGCGGGCAGGCGATCACGATCACGAAGCACGGTGTCGCGGTCGCGGTGCTCGGACCTGTGTCGCCGTCCCCGACCCGGACGGCGCACGAGGCGATCACGGGCCTGCGGGCCTTCCGCGCCGCCCACCCCCTCGACGGGCTGTCGATTCGGGAGCTCATCGATGAGGGCCGGCGCTGATGTTCGTCGTGGACGCCTCGATTGCGCTCGCCTGGTGCTTGGCCGACGAGTCATCCGAGCTCGCTGGGCGGGCCCTTGATCGGCTTGAACAGGACGAGGCGCTTGCCCCTGCGATCTGGCCGCTCGAGGTCGCGAACGGGCTGCGCACCGCGGAGCGGCGGGGACGACTCGATCTCGCCGACATGGCGCACGTCCGCGACCTGCTGGTGTCGCTTCCCATCGAGGTCGAGAGCGTCCCGCTGGACGTGGCGCTGGGCGAGGTGACCGAGCTCGCTCGCCAGCTCGATCTGACCGCCTACGACGCGGCCTATCTCGCGCTGGCGGCGCGACGCGGGGTTTCCCTGGCCACGGTCGATGCGCGGCTCAGGCGCGCCTGCGAACGAGCCGGCGTCGAGCTCGTGGGCTGATCGGGTCGGCTGTTCGCTGAGCAATCGAAATCGTCGTCTTGACTCCTCTCGCCCCGACCAGTCATACGCACTTCCACCTTGAACTCGCCGGTCAATGCGGCTGCCCAGCTGCGGGCTCGGCTTCGACGCTCGGGTGGACCCCGCCCGGTTCGCGTAGTTGCGCTCCCCGATCGCGGTCGCCTTGGCGTTGGCGGTCTGGTGCAGGCAGGCGAGGATCGTCGGCTTCCGGCGCCGCCGCGCACCCCGGGTCGGGTAGCAGCAGGCCTTGTTGGTCAGCAAGCGGGTGACCGTCAGCGCGAGGATCGCGCCCAGGAGGGGAAGGAGGGTCCCCGGCGACACGTCGTAGCCGGGGACGACGACATCGAGCACGAGCAGGACCAGGACGATCGTGAGCGCGGCCGCGGCCCCGATCCGGGCCGAGATGTAGTCGTCGGCCCGGGTGCGGTGGTCCGGCGGATCGTCTCGCTCATTGCCCATGCCGGCGCAGTCGGTCGATCCAGGCATCGACGAGGAGCGGCAGCAGCCAGCGGTCGAGGGCGATGCCCATGGCGACACCAGCCAGGAACGCGAGGATGAGCTCGATCCCGCTCATCGGGCCGCCGCGGCGTTGACGGCGCGGACGTACCCCGCGGGGGGAACCGGGAGTCGATGTGGTTCAGACCAGCGCGCCGTCATGGCCACAAGGGTGCAGGCGGCGGGCCGCGGTTTCTAGTTGGCCGATTGGGCCATGTCGCGATTGCGCGGCGGGTGGGTACCGGAGGCGGGGAGGGCTGGAGATCCGGCGTCTTGATCGCCGCCGGCTCCTCCATGAACGCCGGGTCAGGCTTCGCTGAGTGCCGCCTTCAGCGCGGGGATGACGGTCGACCCGTAGGCCTCCAGCTGCGCCTCCTCGTCCCCGCTCATGAGGTAGAGGTTGAACTGGTCGACGCCGGCCGCGCTGAGCTCCGTGAGCCGTCGGACGTGCTCCTCTGGCGGGCCGACGATGGCGAAGCGGTCAACGACATCGTCCGTGACGAACGCCGCGTTCGCGGCGCCGAACTCGTCGCGGCTGCGATCCTCGTCTCCCGACCGGCCCCGGATGTAGCCGGTCAACGAATCGGGCAGCTGGTCACTCGGGTACCGGTTCACCAGCTCCACCACGTGGCCACTGACGGCCGCCGGGAACCAGCGCACCCGCTCACGGCACTCCTCGATGCGTCCGACGTGAGCCGGCGCCGCTGCCTGGACCCTGATCGATGCAGAATCTCGGCCAGCTGCCTCGGCTGACTCCCGCATGAGGCCGACCATCCAGCGGATCAGGTCTGGATCCGCAAGCTGGAGGATCAGGCCGTCGGCGATGCGACCGGTCATGGCGAGCGCCATCGGACCGTAGCCGGCGATCCATACGGGCAGCTGCCACTTGCCTGTCCAGGGCAGCTCCAGACTCACTCCCTCGTACTCGGTCGATCGGCCCTCGACGAGGTCGCGGATGACCGTCGCCGCCTGCTCCAGCGTCTTCATGGTGGTGGGAGGCTTGCCGAGCGAGCGGACCGAGCTGTCGCCCCGGCCGATGCCGAGGTCCATTCGGCCACCCGAGATCTCGTCGAGCGTCGCGAGAGCACTGGCGGTCACGCTCGGGTCTCGCGTGGCCGGGTTCGTCACGCAGGTGCCGAGGCGCATGTGCGTGGTGTTCATGGCCATCAGCGTGAGGAGCGGATAGACCTCCCGGAACGGGACGTGATTGTCGAACAGCCAGCCGTAGCTGAACCCGGCAGCCTCCGCCTGCCTCGTGAGCGCGACGAAGCGTTCGATGCCGTGGTCAGGCTTGAGCGTGAACCCGAAGTCCATGTCCCGCAGGCTACACCCCGCGTTCCTGCGCCATCCCGCTGTCGTCCGTCTGCACCCCACCCTCGGGCTCTGGCAGACGCGGGGCGAGGACCCACACGAGCTGCGCCGTCGTCGCTGCCCCCACCTTTGACCGGGCGTTCGCGAGGTGGTGCTTGACGGTCGAGTGCGACAGGTCCAGCCGGTGGGCGGCCGCCTTCTCCGATCCGGCAACGAGGACCGCGGCGACCACCCCGACCTCTCGGTCCGTCGCGCGTCCGACGGGGCGGGAGGGCCAACGCGTCATGCGCTGCGGACCAGATCGAGGGGCACCGGCGGCTCCCGCGGCGTGGCGTTGACCATCAGGAAGCCGAGCGATCGCTGAGTTATGGAGGGGCTATCCCTCTCGCCCCGACCGGACTGCCCCACCACTGTGGGTCCGAGTCGCCGGGGGTCGTTCGCCTCGTATGCCACGGCTGAGCATGGCTGAGCGTCTGATCAGCAGCGGGAGGCTCTGACCTGCGGCCACATCCTGGTCGCCGGGACCGTGCCGAGCCACCGCAGATATCGAGCGGCCAGTCAGCGTCCCGGAAAGGCAAGGGCCCGAGATGTGAACCAGACGCACGAGAGTCGCAGCGGTTGGCCCCCCTTGTGGATCGGCATCGTCGCGTCTGCAGCGGTCGGCGCGAGCCTGCTCGTCATCGGCAAGGGGTGGTCGGGCGGACCAGCCCTCGCCGTGTGGGGCTGCCTCAACCTCGTCGCCGCGCTCGGCGTCTCCCTGCGGGTGAGGTGGGCCTTCCTGCTCGAGGCGCTGCTCGGCGTCGTTCTCTGCGTGGTGACGGGGTTCATCGCGCTCTTCTGTGTGCTCATCCTCATCCTCCAACGCGGGTCGCTCGACGACCCGATGTTCGGGACCGGGATCGCAGGCGTGCTGAACGGCTGGGCCTCGTTCACGCTGTACGCTCTCCTCCTCGCCGCAGGCGTCCTCATGATCGCCACCGCCTGGCGCGGCATTCGGGACCGCCGGGTCGCGGAACACCCTTGAGCCAGCGAGGCGGGCCGCCCTGCGCGAAGCAACGCGGAGTCGGCTGATCGGCGCGGGCGTACCCGAGAAGACCGCCGAGGCCTGGATCATGGCGTGGGTGCAGCAGGCCTCGGTGTCGTTCCCGGGGTCTGTGAGACCCCGAACCCGCGACAAGCAGGTTCGGCTGATTCGTTGGGGGCTATCGGCTCTGTTGCCTCGACTTGTGTCCCAACACGATGGGAGCCATGAGGGAGTGGTCGCGCTGGGGCAAGGGCCGGGTGCTCGCCGACCGGGTGCTCCTCGCCGGTCTGTTCTTGCTGACGGCGTCGGCGTGGCTCGGGGCGGGTGCCGCGTCGGCAGACGAGACCGAGCGCGCGAACTGTCCGCCCGGCTTCGTCTGGATCAGGATGTCGGGCACCGGCTGCGTTCAGGAGACGCTTCCCGAGCACGGGAAGATCGGCTACGACGGTCACGCGCTGTGCGTGGACCCCTACATCGGGATCTTCGAGTCCCGCGACACCACGGACGGACAGCCGGCGCCGGGTGGGCCGTACACGTCGTTCGCATACCTCAAACGGTGCGTCACCCAGGAGCAGTACGACGCGGCTATTGCGAGGGAGAAGGAGAAGCAGGGCTCGTCCTCGGCCGCCATGCCCTCCGGCCTGCAGGCCGCAGCGGCCGGCCTCACGGTCGTGGCCGGGCTCGTGGCACTGGGTGGTGCGGCCGTTCTCGTCAACCGGCGCCGGCACCCCACTGCCGACGAGATCGCCGAGAACGACCGGAAGCTGCAGCGTCAGCAGGATCTGCAGGAGCAGCTCACCGTCGCCATCGAGCATCGCGATTACCTCCGCGACACCCTCGACCGCCTGAGGGACCGGTTGGGCACCGGGGAGTGGGGCGCGTTGGACCTCAACAGCATCGCCGGGCTCCTCGCCTCCCTGCACAGCCTCGGAGGCTCGGTCGGGGTTGGCATCGCCTCGATCGTTTCCACTTTGATCGGCGAGGGCGAGGCTGCGCTGAGCAGCTCCGAGGTCGAGGAGAAGCTCAACGCGCTGCTCGAGAACCTCGAGCTCGAAACGGGCATCGCCGAGGCCGAGGTCGAGGCGTTCACTCGCGATCTCGCGGACCTTGACAGCCAGGTCGTACCCGATCGGCTGGCCGCGGAGTCCTACACCGACTACAACGTGCTCCAGGAGCAGATCGACAGGGTCAACGCCGAGTCCCTCGGACTTCTCGAGCAGCGCAACGCCCACGAGCTCAGGCAGGCAGAGATCCGCCTCCAGCTCGGCGACATCGACAACAGGATCTACGACATCAAGAACCAGCTGTGGGAGGTCCAGTACGGCGAGATCGACCATCGGGGTGTCACCCACGGGGCCAACATCACGGCGCTCATCGCTGGACTTGTCGCCCTCGGACCCGTCGGGGCCATGGCCGTGGGCGGGGCCGGACTCGTCTCTGCCCTCGCAAGCTCCGTGGGGTTCAGCGAGTACCTGATCGGCGCGCGGGTCGACGAGGTCAAGCGCCTCCTCTCGTCGGCCGCACAGGGCTACCAACGGTTGCGCGGGCAGATGCTCTACCAATTGCAGGACGAGGCGCGTCGCCAGGCCAACGCTCAGACGCTGCTCGACGGCGCGAAATCCTACCACGACCGGCTGCGCGAGCAGCAGGCTCAGATCGCCCTCAACACGAACCGAGGTGAGCTCTGGCCGAAGAAATGACCGAACGCCCGAAGGGCGGGCTGTCGTGCACTGACGGGCTCAGCTGAGAGGAACTGACATGGAACTGGCGGGCCAGATCCTGGTCGTGCTTCCTGCTGCGCTCGCGCTCTACGCGGCCCTGCGACTGGTGCTGCGACTCCGGCACGACCGAGGGCTCGGGGGCCTGTGCCTGATCCTCCTGGCGTTGCAGGCGCCGATGTCGCTGGCCACCTATCTCGCTGTGCTGCAGACGAACCTGAGCAGCCTCGCCCTCGGCGGGCTGATCGGCGTCGGAGTCCTGGCCGGCCTG
Organism: uncultured Chloroflexia bacterium; assembly: GCA_963770795.1. Taxonomy (GTDB): domain Bacteria; phylum Chloroflexota; class Limnocylindria; order Limnocylindrales; family CSP1-4; genus CAIXZV01. The sequence continues at coordinate 963,464 of CAVYQR010000002.1, read as the reverse complement.
GGCGCGGCAGCGCTGATGCGCGTCGTGCGAGTTGGGCGGCGCAAGGCCGTCCGCCGCGCCGCGTGGCTCCCGGTGCCGACCGCTCTGGCTGTGGCGGGGGTGCAGACAGTCGCGGTCTTCGGCGACGTCGACCTGTTGGGGATGGCGCTCGGCGCGCTCGCGTTCGCGAGCGGATTCGGCGCGGCCGCAGCGGCCGGCGCGCTCGTCCTCCTGCTGATCCGCCACCCAGCTCCCGCTGTGGGGACCGTGCATCTCGCGCTGCCGCCGGCCGCTTCGGAGGTGGTGGCTCGGTACGGCATCGACCATCCGCGGCGACAGCGTCTGCCCGCGTCCGGGGGGCCCGCGGTTGTTCGCCCGGCTGTTCGTCCGGTGGTGCCCGCGGTCACGGAGCCACGGCACGCGTCGGTCCAGCTGAACGCCTCGCCGCAACAACAGGTGCCTCCGCTTCCGCCGCCGCCCGTGGCCCGGGTGGGTGTCCCTCCGGTGCCCTACCACGCTCCTCCGCCCGCTCCTCCGGTGCCCTACCACGCTCCTCCGCCCGCTTCGCCGCCCGCGCCCCGCACGTCCCGCAAGGGGGCCTGGGTCGCGATCGTGTCGATGGCCGTGGCGGGGATGCTCGCGGTGGTCGGCACCCTCGTCATCGTCGGGGGTCGGGACACAGAGTCGAACCGGGATCCGGGTGCATCTGGTGCCGCGTCGACCGCGGCACCGTCGGGGATCACCACCGGTTCAGTGCGATGGCGGCTGACCGATGACCGAGCCGATCTCGTGCCGCCCGCGGTCGTCGGGGGAATCGCTCTGGTCGGTGATCTGCAGGGCAAGGTCCGTGGCGTGGATCTGGCCACCGGCGAGACGCTGTGGACCCGCGTGTTCACGCCCGGCCTTCCCGGCATGCCCTCGGTCGCGGGGGAGGACGCCTACGTGGTTGCCGGTGCCGACCTGATCTCCCTTGAACCGCTGACCGGAGAGGAACGATGGCGCGTCAGCACCGAGACGTCCGACGCCTTCGCTTCGGATCCGGTACGCGCCGGCGAACTCGTCGTGACCGCAACGGATCAAGTCGTGTACGCCGTCGACCCGGAAACCGGCGAAATCGTGTGGTCTGCCCGATCGCGAGGCGAGGGGCTCTTCTCGTCGCTGCCCACCGTCGCCGGGGCCAGGGTGCTGATCGCGACCGACCGCGGTCTGACCGCTCTCGACGCGGGCACGGGGCAGATCGTGTGGACCTTCGAGACCGGCCCCGGTGAAGGGGTCTGGTCGACTCCCGCTGTCTCCTTCGACCGGGCGTACCTGGCGATCGGTGGCCGACTCGTCGCGATCGACCTGGTGACGGGTCGAACGTTGTGGAGCTTCGCTGCCGGCGCCGATGACCAGTTCAACGAGACGCCTGCCGTGAGCGGCGGCCGAGTCTACGTGACCGACGGTCACGTCTACGCGCTCGACGCGGAGACTGGAAGCCAGCTGTGGTCCTCGGACGCCGTCGACCCGGCATCATCGCCGGCTGTGTCCTCCACGCCGGTCGTCGATGGGAACCTGCTCCTGATTCCTGCGGCGGACGGTCTGTACGCGCTCAACGCCGATACCGGTGGGCTGGCCTGGCGGTTCAACGTCGACGCGACGTCGGGCGTCGGCGTTCCGGCGGTCGGGAACGATGACGTCCTGGTGGTCTCGGTCTCGATGAACGGCAGCGTGGCCCATGGGATCGATCCTTCGTCGGGCACCGAGCGATGGCGGCTCGACCTGGCGGGGGAGGCTCACTTCAGCGCTCCGGTCCTGGTGGACGGGTCGGCGCTGCTCCCCGGCCGAAGCGCAGTGATTGCCGTGGACTGAGGCATCGACTCACACACGGACGTTCTCGGTCGCCCGATCGCAGGCCCGGTCGCTGCTCGGGATTCCTCACTCGGCTTGCCCACCAACTCGATCTCAAGTCGTCCGCTTGGGCCACCTCCTCGGGCTCGCCCCGGGCCGCCAGCGGATCGCGACATCCGCCTCTGGTGGTGACCCTCCGACCGCTCCACACTCCCGAGCGAGCTGACGTGCAGCGTGTGGGAGGAGGCGAGCCATGGCAGAGACCGAGCTGTTGATCCCGCTGGCGGAGATCGCCGGGGTGTTCGTGGGCTTCGGGGCCCTGATCGCCGTGCGGAGCAGCGGCCCGACCGAACCGCTGGAGATCGCCCCGATGCGAATGATGGTGTCCGTGGGGATGCTGGCGGTCGCAGGGGGTCTTGTCCCCGGGGCCCTGGGCCGCTTTGACCTCTCCGAGCACCAGGTCTGGGCGCTGAGCAGCGCCCTGGTCCTCGCCGGCTGGTTTGCCATACTTGTCGCCAGCTCCCGGACGCCCGAGTACCGGACGGCCTGGGCGACGGAGATCGAGGCGACCAGGCTCACGGTCAGCGACGTCGTCGTCTGGGCGGTCCTTGCGCTCTACCTGATCGCGTCGCTGCTCACCCCGGTGATCATCCTGCTGGGCGTGGTACCGGAGCTCGAGGCGGCGCTCTATTACGCGCTCGTCGTCCTGCTCCTGCTCGGGGCCGGGTGGACGCTGCTCGGGCTCGTCTTCTCGCAGCGGCCTCGCGCGCGCGCGTGAGCTGGCCCAGGACTGCTCAGGACGGGCGTCCAGGTGTGCGTACCCGAGGCAGAGCGGTTGATTGACCCACGACCCGACGACCGGCACGTCCGGTCCGACCGGGCCGTAGCCACCGGGGTTCTTCCACCGACCAGTGCCCGCAATCGAAAGCGGTCCCGGCTCCGTACGGGTCGTCCGGGGGCCGTTCGCCTCTCGCCGGCATCCTTGCCGAGATCTACGGTCACCCGCAGTCTGGAGGCTCGTGAGGTGAGGCGCTCTGCTGCGGGGTCGGCGGGAAGCACAGAACCCGGCTCCGATCTGAGGCGGGCCACTACTACCCGCAACGTGCTGCTGGCCGTCCTCGGGGCCGCCGTGCTCGTGCTCAAGTCCGGCTACCACGGCCCGTTCGAGGATGCCTTCAACGCATACGCGGGCAACGTCGCAGTCTCGTTCGCCCTGTACTTCGCGGCCATCAACGCGACCTCCAGCTACAGGCGGTCGCGGCTGATCGCTGCCGCACTCACGCTTCTCGCCGTGGAGCTGTTCGAGGTCACGGACGGGTTCGGTGCCATGGAGAACGTCTACGACCCGACCGATTTGATCGCCAATGCGGTCGGGGTTGGCCTTGCCGTCATCGTCGATGTCGCGACGGGGCGGGTCCTCCGGCGGCGTTGCGATCAGGGTCGGCCCGAGGTAGGTGGGGAGTAGGCGGCCGTCGTCATCATCGACACGGACCCCTGGTCCGCACGGGGCGTCCGGGAGTCGTCTGCCTCTCGACGGGCCGCCAAGTCGCGCCCATCCTGACCCCGACAACGAAGTGTGGGAGGTGGCGAGCCATGCAGGACACCGAGCTGTTTCTCTCGCTGGCGGAGATCGCCGGCGTGTTCGTGGGCTTCGGGGCGCTCATCGCCGTCCGGAGCGGCGGCCCGAGCGAGGCGCGCGAGGTCACGTACATCCGAGAGGTGGTATCGATCGCGATCTGGGTGGTCGTCGCCGCCCTCGCCCCGGTGACCCTGGGCCGCTACGGCCTCGCCGATCACGAGCTCTGGCTCGTGTGCAGCCTCCTGGCTTTCGTCCTCCTCCTCGGAATGGGGGCCGTGAATGCCCGGACACCCGAGACGCGGGAGGACATGGCAACCTACTCACGGGCGGATCGCATCAGGATGGTGGCCACCTACTGGCCTCCCGCCGTCCTCATGATGGCCGCGCTCATCCTCGTCGCGCTCGGCCTGTTCCCGGACCAGGAGCCGGCGCTCTACCTCACCGCCGTGGTGCTGGGCCTGCTCCTGACTGCAGCAACCCTGCTCGACCTCGTCCTATTGCAACGACGGACGCAGAGGGCGTCCGACCGGGCGACGCTACCCGCGACAGGAGGCTCGAGTGCCTGAGGCGGACGCGGAGCGGCCCCGGTCGCCCCAGGGGTGGGTGACCCGTGCCGGTTCGCGGCCTGCAAGTCAGGCCGATTCCTCGCGGACGAGGCGGAACCCCTGCGGCGAGATCACAAGGAATGCGGGCCGGCATGAGAATGGCCAGCGCGAATGTCCCTCGGCGTCGGGACGGGGCAGCGCCCTGGCGGTCCACCGGGAAGGATTGCCGGTGTCGGAAGCCACGCCTGTGATCGGGCACCGATCGCTTGCGCCCTCCATCATGCGCCGCGGTACGCGCAAGTGACCGCCGCGACGCCTTCTCGAGCCGTGCCATCCTAGGGCTCGTGACTGATCCCCTCGCTGCCGACCAGACGCGTATCGATCGCTGGTTGTGCGCGGTGCGCCTCGTGAAGACCCGCCCGCTCGCGACCCGGTTGTGCGAGGGCGGCCACGTCCTCGTGAATGGATCGCCGGCGAAGCCGTCGACGAAGGTTCGCGCAGGCGATCGGGTGGAGGCGCTCATCGCCGATCGCAAGCGCATCGTGGAGGTCGTGCGGCCGATCGAGTCGCGCGTCGGGGCCGCCGTCGCCGCGACCTGCTACGTGGACCACAGCCCGCCGGTCGTGCCCGAGGCCGGGCCAAGGATCATGCCCATGCGTGGGGAGGGCCGGCCCAGCAAGCGTCTCCGGCGCGAGCTCGAGCGCCTGCGCCGGGCCGCCGACGCCTGAGCACGATGTCGGGATGGCGTCGGCCCGATCGAGCGCGTCACGTGTGGGCGGTCAGCGTGAAGGTGTGGGAAGGCGTCGCCTGATTGTTCGATACTCCGGCGTCCGAGTTTGAAGACATCGGGCCGGTACCTCCCCATACATCGTGAGCACCCCACCCAGGGGCGCTCACCACAGGCAGGAGAGGGCAAGCGTGCAGCGGTCCCTCGTGGAACGAGCGGCGATGGGCGATCAGCGGGCCTTCGAGTCCCTGGTCCGCGGGTCCGCGGACCGGCTGTTCGCGATCGCGTACCGGATCCTGCGCGATCACCACCGCGCCGAGGATGCCCTCCAGCAGACCCTCGTCACGATCTGGGACGAGCTCCCGAGGCTTCGCGATCCCGACCGGTTCGAGGCCTGGACCTACCGCCTGATCGTCCGCACCAGCATCGCCCAGGCCAAGCGCGAGCGACGCGGCGGGCCCGTCGTCCAGCTCCTGCCCGACGACACGGTCGCCGGTTCGAGCCTGGCCCGAAGCCCAGTCGAGATCGAGGCGGTCGCCGACCGCGACCAGGTCCAGCGCGGGCTCCAGCGTCTGAAGCCGGACCAGCGGGCCATCCTCGTGCTCCAGCACTACGTGGGCCTGACCCTGGCCGAGATCGCCGACGTGCTCGGGATCCCGGTCGGGACCGCCGGCTCCCGACTCCACTACGCGGCGCAGGCCCTCCGAGCGGCGCTCGACGCCGACGCACGCACCATCGACCTGCAGGAGCGGACGGCATGAACGTGCACAACGACCTGGATCGCCGCCTGGCTGCCGCGCTCGAAGACGGACCGTCCCGGGCGCCAGAGTCCTCTATCGATGCCGCCCTCACCCACGCGCACTCGCATCCTCGCCGGCGGGACCCGCTGGCATTCCTCAGGAAGGATCCCATGAGCACCCAGTCATCCCGGTTCGCGGTCACCCTCGGACCGCTCCCCCTTGTCGCCGTGCTGGCGCTGGTGGTCGTCGCCGGCCTCGCCGTTGCCGGCGCGGGCGGCCTGTTCGACGACCGGTCGGTCGTGTTGCCGCCCGTCGCGACGTCATCGCCGACCCCCTCGCCAGTTCCGTCGGCCCCGGCCTCGCCCGAGCCCTCGGCGTCGCCCTCGGCCCCGGCGTCGCCGGCGGTCATCCCGGTCGACCTGATCGAGCACGTCGGCGCCGATGCCACGATCGACATCACCGATCTCTCGGGTCGTCTCGTCAAGGCCGAATCCGGTTCTCCGGGCGATGGCGCCTCGGTGCCCGACGGCACGGTCGCGGTGAGCGGCCTCGCAGCGGACCCCGCCACGGTCGTCCTGACCTGGAGCGGCCTGCCCTGCGACACCACGCACCAGCTGACCATCGACCCCGATGGCCTGGGGATGACGATCGAGCGGCCGGCCTGCCAGGGTGACGCCATGGGGGTCGACCACGTCCTCGTGCTGACCTTCGATCGCCCGGTCGATCCGACCACGGTGAACGCGACCATCCGCACGACCGTGAACTAGTGGGAGATCACATGGGGAGGAGCGCGGAGGTGATCGTGAACAAGGCCCTGCTGGTTGTCGGACTCCTGGCTGCAGTGACAGCGGCCGGGCTCCTCGTTCTGAACGTCATCGGCTCGGGCTTCGCAGTGGCGCTCGGCATCCTGGGCATCGGGCTGGTCGCTGTGTCGGGTCGCGGGAGGCCCGCTCGGTCCTGACCGGATGGATCTCTGGTACTGACGCATTGGTGCCGCTCGGCCAATACCAGGCCGGGAGACCCTCGTCGCGGTCGGAATCGTCGGGCGCCCCAAGAGCCCCAGTCCTCCGTCCGCCCCTCGCGGGTCGCGCTGGCCACCTCTGGAGAGGTGGAGCTGCTCACCTCTTGGGGGGGCTGGTACCCGCTCGCTTGACCACCACGACGCGATCGGCGTTCGAAGCCTTGGAAAGGGAGAGATATGCGCACCATTCCCCAGCGACTACTGGCCGTGATCGCGGTTCCCGCCATGGCTGTCGCCCTGTACAACGGACACATCGCCGCTGGGATCGTAGCCGCGGGAGCACTCGTGGCGTGGGCCATCGTGACTGTGTTTGCGGCGCGCCTCGCCGACTAGATCGATCGCCGCGATGGCCGTCGCTGCCTGCCCGGGCTCAGCCGCGGGCTTCGGCTACTTCCTCTTCGCCTCTGGCTCCGGTCTCGCGCCGGCGATCCCGCCACGAGCGGCCAGCGGTCCGGGCCGACCGGGGCTGTAACGATCCGGGGGTTGGAAGCGTCGTTGAGTGGTGGATGAGGCGCAGGAGATCACCGGCCCATGACGACAACCGCTGAACAGACGACCAGATGGTGGCGCTCCCGAGCGTTCCTCTGGCTCTTGGTCGGCGTGATCACCGTGGTGGCCTGGTTGGTGATCGGGTCGGGCCATGACAACGCCTATCTCGGTCCATACGTCGCTCTCGGTGCCCTCGCCTGCCTGGCGGGATGGTGGGGTGACCGCATCGCGGCGCTCGTGATCTATGTGGGCGGGATCGTCGGAGCCACCGCCGTCGCGCTGGCCGCCGGCGCGGTCGGGGTGGAGCCTGGCGCGGACCCGGCGATGAGGTCGTCGTACTACGCGATGCTGGTCATCATCGCGGCGGCGGTGGCCGCCGTCATCGGGCTTCTCGTCGTCGCGGTGGGATACCAGGTGGGGCGTCTGGTCAGGAGACGGCAGTCGCGGACAAGCGCCCCGCTCTAGCCTCGTCGTGCACCCCGGCTCCGGTTCCGTTCAGGACCTCGGCGAGGTCCGTCGACCACGGTGACCGGTGAGTTGTCACGACCCCGTGAGCTACGTGCCGTCCGCGAGGGACCGACCCTGCAGGGCCAGGCCGCTCGCCACCAGCGCCGCTCCGGCCCATCCCGCCGGACCAAGCGCCTCCCCCAGGAAGGCGACACCGAGAAGGGCCGCGACGAGCGGCTCGGCCAGCATGAGCGTGGTCACCGGTCCCGCCGGGAGCACTCGCAGCCCGCGCCCGAACAGGGTGTAGCCGAGCGTCACCGTGCCAAGCCCGAGCCACAGGGCCACCCCGAGACCTGCGGGGCCGACCAGCCAGCCGAGGCCGCCCGCGATGAGGACGGGGACCATGAGCAGGCCGCCGAGCCCGAACCCGGTTGCCATTGCCTCGGCCGAGGTCGCGCCCCGGCGCATGAGCTGCCTCGAAGCCACGGTGTAACCCGCATACAGCAGGGCCGCGGCGAGCGCCACGGCGATGCCCAGTGGCTCCACGTCGGCGCGGGAGGTCCCGTCGAGCGACAGCAGGGCGAGGCCGGCTACGCAGATCGCGGTTGATGCCCACCAGGCCGCGCGCGGACGCTCGCCCAGCGTGGACCATGACAGGAGGCCCGCGAAGAGGGGCGCCGCGCCGATCGTGAGGAGTGTTCCGAGCGCCACCCCCGCGAGCGCCACACCACCGAAGAAGGCGACCTGGTAGAGCGCGGTTGCCACTCCCGCAGCGGCACCGATCCGCGTCCTCCAGAGGCGCAGGACGTGTGACCGTTGCCCCCCGAGGACGGGGAGTGCCAGCAGCAGCCCGAGGCCGCCGACGACCAGGCGGGCCGCCCCGACCGACACAGGACCGGCCGCCGCCGGAGCGAAGGAAGCCGTCGTGCCGCTTGTTCCCATGAGGGTTGCCGCGGCCATGACGTGGACCACGGCGCCAACTCTCTCGCCCCGACCAGGCTTCCGCACTTCCAACTTGAAATCCCCGCTCATTGCGGCTGCCCAGCCGCCATCCTCGGCTTCGACGCTTGGGTAGGGCCGGACCTCGTTTCGCGCCGAGTCCGGGGGACCCGATCACGAACAACAGGCCCTGGGCCCGGAGTGCATCGGTGTAGTAGGTCACGATCTTCGCCACCGGGTCGCTCGTGCTGAGCACCCCACCCTCAAAGATCATCGCCGAATTGCCGGTCAGGATCACCCCGAAGCCGCTCGCCGTCTCCCAGCGCTCTCATCTCGTCTCATCCATCAGCATCGACGTACGCTGCCCTTCACGCTCCTCGCCCTCTCCTCGCCCTCGTGGTGCTCCCTCTCTCCCCTGGCCAGGAGCAGGCGCTCTACCTGACGGCGGTCGGACTCGGCCTGCTCATGGGCGCGCTCGGCCTGTTCGTCGCGGTCTTCTGGCAGCGAAGCCCGCAGACGGCATCCGACCCGGCGGCGCTGCCCGCGACAGGGGGCCCGCACACCTAGCCCGACATGGAGCGCCACCGTCGTTCCGAGCGTACCCTGCGGCAATGTCCATCTCGAGCGCATTCCTCCGACTCCACCAGGCTGTCTACGAGCGCACCGACGGGAGGCTGGGGCACCGGCTGATCGGCATCCCATCGCTCATCCTCCGCACGACCGGACGCCGCACGGGCAAGACCCGGGCGGCTGTTCTCGTGTACGGGAGCGACGAGGGCCGGTACGTGGTCGTCGCCTCGAACGGTGGGCAGGACAAGCCTCCGGCGTGGCTCCACAACGTGCGCGCCAATCCCGAGGTCTCCATCCAGATCCGCCGGCGGCGAACCGCGGCCCTGGCCCGGATTGTCGAGTTTGGCGACGTCGACTATCCGCGGCTGTGGCGCCTGGTCAACGAGATCAACCACGGGCGCTACGACGGGTACCAGAAGCTCACGGAGCGACCGATCGCCCTCGTCCTGCTGACGCCTGCGGCTGCCGCACACTGATCCGTGGGGCAGGGGAGGATGAGCGGCGGTTCACCGGGTGCGGCGCTTGAGTGGCTCGCCACCCGACAGCGTGAGGACGGTTCGTGGGGGAAGCAAGCCACGGCGCCGGGACGGATCGTGTCCACGATCTTCGCAGCACGTTCGCTGCAGGAAGCCGGACTGGACGATGAACCGCGCCTGTCGCGGGCGCTCGACTTCCTTTCCCGAAACGCGGTCGTTGACGGTGGCGGTTCGATCCACGGAACTCGGGACTCGGTGGTGCCGTGCTACACAGGCATGATGGCGCGCTTGCTGGTGCGTGCCGGCCGAGCGGAAGCGGCCATGCCATTGTTGCAGTGGATCGGGCGCTATCAGCCCGTCGTGTACGGCGGAGTGGTGTACCACGAGCCCGCGGGCCCGATGTGGGGCGAATACCTGCGCAAGCGGTACGGCGGTTGCATGGCTGCCACCACCTGTCTTCTGGGCCTGGTCCCGGCCGTCGCGGCCCTCACGGCCGCTCGGAAGGCCGGCCTGCCGGTCGCCGCTGATGCCCACGTGGCCGCGATGCGCAACCTGTTGATCGACAGGCGGGTCATGTTCAGCAGGTCCGGCGCGATCATGTCGCTGGCCGGGCGGACCAAGACCGACCCCGAGGGCACCAGGTGGGTGTTACCTGCATTTCCACTCGACTACGTGATCGACCTTGTCGAACTCTTGCAGGTGGCCATAGATGTTGACGTTCCAGTGAACGCAATGGCTGAAGCCGTGGACCTGATCCGGTCATGGAGACTGGCGGACGGCGGCTGGCCGATGCTGGGCATGCGACGCGTGAGCCCGGCCTATCGCCCAGAGCCGTGAACCGTCGACAACGCAGCGACACGATCACCCGCCGGGTGACGGAGTTGGGCCTGGACTGGGCCTGAGGAGACCGCCATCGCCGCGGCGATGGCGGCGGCAAACGCGAGGTCAGCGCCCCAAGGACCGGACCAATGCACGGGATCGCCCGGTCGGGGGACTGGGCGATCCTGGTGGCGGACAGGCGATGGAGCTAGCGGACTGAGACTTCCTCTCGGACACGATTGGCGGCCACCGACGGCTCGCTTGCCGCGACGGGCTCCACCAGGAACGGCAGGCCGAGGTGGTCGACACCGTCGTCCGCGAGATCCTGGTCATAGGTGCACATGCACGGTCCGCTGTGGGCGCAGCCGAAGCAGCAGTACGTCTCGTCCATGCGGTAGACGGGCCGGTCGATGAGCAGGGCGTCGCACGAGGCGCAGTAGCCACGCTGGGGTCCGGTGAAGATGCGCATGAGATGTCCTCCGATGCTGGGTGTCCTGGACGTCAGGGGTAGATCCCGCGCAGCCGGCTCGCGTTCGCGACCCGTTCGACAGCGAGGCTGTGCGCTGCGAGGCGCGTTGAGATCCCCTCGGCAGCGGCGCGGTGCCAGACCGCCTCCGCGGCCGCGAGGACCTGGCGGCGGAGCCGGTCATTGACCTCATCGCGCGTCCATGCGAGGGCCGCCCGGTTCTGCGCCCATTCGAAGTAGCTGACAATCACGCCACCGGCGTTGCACAGGATGTCGGGGATCACGGTGACGCCGTTCTCACTCAGGATGGGGTCGGCCGAGGGTTCGGTCGGCCCATTGGCTCCCTCGGCGAGGATCCGCGCGCGAATGTTCCCTGCGTTGCGGGCCGTGACCTGACCGTCGAGCGCGGCGAGCACCAGGATGTCCACGTCAAGCCCGAACAGGGTCTCGTTGTCGATGAGCCTCGTTCCGGGCGTCCCGGACACGGTGCCGTAGGCCCGGAACCGCCGGGCGAGGTCCGGGACGTCGAGGCCTTCCGGGTCGTACGCGCCACCGCCGACGTCCGTGATCGCGACGACCCTCGCGCCGGCTTCGTGGAGCAGGCGGGCCGTGGCCTCGCCGACATTGCCGAAACCCTGCACGGCGACGCTGGCGCCGGCCATCTCCAGGCCGAGGCGGCGCGCAGCGTGCCCGATCGTGTACACGACGCCCTGTCCCGTCGCATCCGAGCGACCGACGGAGCCACCGAGGGAGGGGGGCTTCCCGGTGACGACGCCCGGCACGGAATACCCCCGGTGCATCGAGACGGTGTCCATGATCCAGGCCATCACCTGGGCGTTCGTGCCCACGTCGGGTGCCGGGATGTCCGACTCAGGGCCGATGACATGCTCGATCTCGGTCGTGAAGCGTCGCGTGAGGCCCTCGAGCTCCTTGCCGCTCATGCTCGTCGGGTCGCAGGTGACGCCGCCCTTCGCACCGCCGAACGGCACATCGGCCAGCGCGCACTTCCAGGTCATCCACATCGCGAGCGCGCGGACGTCGTCCAAATCGGTCTGGGGATGGAAGCGGAGGCCGCCCTTCGCCGGTCCGCGCGCCACGTTGTGCTGGACGCGGTAGCCGGAGAACACCCGGACAGAGCCGTCGTCCATCTTCACGGGGAAGTTGACCGTGAGCTCGCGCTGTGGCACCCGAAGGACGGCGCGGAGGTCCGACTCCAGCCCGAGGTGCTCGGTGGCGGCATCGAACTGCGTGAGCGCCGCGGCGAGGGCATTCTGCCCGGCGGTGCCGGGCGCTGCGGCGGCGGGTGCCTCGGCAAGTATGGTGGTCATGGATAGTCTCCAGGCGAGTGGCTGGCGTCACGAATGACCTACAGGCTCGCCCGGGCCCGGGAACGTCGGCGGGGACCGGCATGAACGCGGCGTGAACAATGGGCTCGAATGCATGAACGGGCTGTTCATGAAGCACCCATCCCGCCGGTCTATGCTCTGCGCATGCCGCCCCAGCCCGCGTCGGCGAAGTCCGCCTCGCTCCCGGTCCGCGATGCTTCGACCGTCGGCCCGTCGCCGTTGCTCCACGCCGCCCTCACGCTCGTTCCGCCCTCGACGACCGAATCTGAGCTCGAGAACCGGTTCGCCGCCGCCGGCGCGGATCTCCGGCCCCGGATCGCCGCCAGGCTCCTCGCAGACCTCGCCAGCCTCGGGCTCGTCCGGGCGACGCAGCGGGGGAGTCGCGGCACCCGGTGGGTGGCAACGACGCTCGGCCTCCGGTACGTGGATGCCGGCCTGTACGGCGAGGCGAACATCCCGCTGGCGGAGCTGGAAGGCCTGCGGACGGACCTGCTGTCCACGATCGCCCACGAGCTCCGCACACCGCTCACGGCCGTCCGCACGAGCGCGGGCATCCTGCTCGAGCCCTCGGCGCAGCCGACGGAGGAACAGCGCCGGACGCTGCTGGAGGCGATCGAGCGAAACGGGGAGCGGATGCAGCGCCTCGTGGGCGACATCCTGGAGCTGTCCCGCTTCCGGTCCGGGAGCGTAAGCCTCCAGCTCCGCCGCTTTGGCGCCGGGGCCCTGGCCGACTCGGCGATCGCCGTGGTTGCGCCGCTCGCGGCGAAGCGAGGCCAGCGCCTCGAGCGATCCCTCTCGGCGTCCCGTGACCATCGTGTCTACGGCGACCACCGGCGGCTGGAGCAGGCGCTCCTCAACCTGATCTCCAACGCCCAGCGCGTCGCGCCCGACGGCGGGGTCGTCTCGGTCAGCGTGGAGGAGCATGGGCTGTTCACGAGGTGGGACGTCATCGACGATGGACCCGGGATCTCCGAGGCGGACCAGGCACAGCTCTTCGAGCGGTTCTTTGTCGGCCGGAATGACCGCTCCGGTCCGCGCGAGGGCGTAGGGCTGGGGCTGCCCACCGCCCTTGCGATCGCCCAGGCGCACGGCGGCACGATCGGCGTTCGGAGTGCGCTTGGCCATGGCAGCACGTTCTCGCTGATCGTCCCGACCGCTGGGCCCGAGGACGAGTCGTGATGCGGATCCTGGTCGTGGATGACGAGCCGGACGTCGTCGAGTCGGTCCGTCTCGGATTCACGCTCCAATGGCGGGAGGTGGAGGTGCTGGGCGCCGGCACCGGCGAGGCGGCGCTGGACATCGTGGAACGGCAGGCCCCGGACATCGTCCTGCTCGATGTCGGGCTGCCCGACATGGACGGATTCACGGTCCTGCGCGAGCTCCGTGTCTTCTCGGACGTCCCGGTCGTGATGCTGACCGCGCGGGACGACGCGATGGACAAGGTGAAGGGCCTGGGGCTGGGTGCGGACGACTACGTGACCAAGCCGTTCAACCATCTCGAGTTGATGGCGCGGGTCAAGGCGGTGCTGCGCCGCCTCGATATGCCTGCCCCTGCGAGTCGGGCACCGTCATTCGTGTCCGGTGAGCTTGAGGTGGACTTCGCCAGGCAGGAGGTTCGGCTGCGTGGCGAGCGGGTCGAGCTGACGCCAACCGAGTACAAGCTGCTCTATCACCTGGTCCGAAACGCGGGGCACGTGCTCCAGCACGGGACGCTGCTGGCCAAGGTCTGGGGTCGCGAGTACATCGACGAGGTGGACTACATCAGGGTCTACATCCGCCGGCTGCGCGAGAAGCTTGGCGATGATCCGGACCACCCCCGCTACATCCAGACGGAGCGTCGCCTGGGCTACCGGTTCCTGGCGCCGTAGAGCAGACCGGCCGATCCCCGGAGCTGGGGAAGTTGGCTCCGCGGGGTCTGAGCTCGCCGGCCATTGCGGCTGCCCCAGCCGCGTGCCTCGGCTTCGACGCTGGGACGGGGCAAGACCGCGTTCTGACCCCGCCGCGGTGAGCGCGTCCAGACGGTTGACAGGGGCGGGTCACGAGTGGATCGTTCAGCCATGCTCGACGAATGCCCCATGACCGAGGACTGCCCAGGCTACGACCGCGACCGCCGGGTGTGCCTCCTCCGTCCGGATGACTGCGAGTTCTCGCCCGCTGACCGCGAGGCCTCCCTGGCGTTCGACGCGCCCGAGGCGCCGACGCCCGACGCCTCTGCATAGGCAGGGTCGCGCCAGGGGTCGGATGAGCGCCCGATCAAGACGGAGGCGCTTCCGCTCCGCTCGCCGGATGAGATGCGCACGGGCATCCGGGGGCGCAACATTCGCGCTCATCCGCCCTGCATACTTGGAGTCTGGCGTCGCACAGGGAGGGATCGCATGTTCGCAACTGGCGCCGCCCGGGATCTGGAAAGGGGCCGAACGTGATGGGAGCGGACGCTGCCGCGAGGACGATCCTCGTGACCGGCGGCACGGGCTGCCTCGGAGCCTGGGTCGTGCGACGCCTCCTCGACGCCGGGGACCGGCCAGTCGTCTTCAGTCGCGGCGACGACCTGCACCGCCTGCGCCTCCTGCTCTCGGAGGACGAGCTTCGGGATCTCGCGCTCGCGCGCGGCGACGTCAGCGATGGGTCGTCGGTCGAGGCAGCCCTCGATGATCACCCTGTCACTGCCGTCATCCACCTGGCGGCCCTCCAGATCCCCTTCTGCGCCGCCGACCCGGTGCGGGGGGCGCTCGTCAACGTCGTGGGGACCGTGAACATCTTCGAGGCGGTGAAGCGACGCCGGACGTCGATCACCCATCTCGTCTACTCGAGCTCGAATGCCCTCTACGACATCTCGGACGCCGCGGGCGGCCCGATCGCCGAGGACGCCGACCCGCATCCCCGGACCCACTACGGCGTCTACAAGGTCGCGAACGAGAGCAGCGCCCGGACGTACTGGAGCCAGGACGGCATTCCGAGCATCGGGCTCAGGCCCTGGGCCGCGTTCGGGCTTGGTCGTGACCAGGGCCTGACCTCCGGCCCCACCAAGGCGATGCTTGCGGCCGCGCTCGGTGTCCCGTACAAGATCGGATTCCGGTCGGCTCTCCAGCTCCAGTACGCCCCGGACATCGCAGACGCCTTCATCGCCGCCACCCGGGCTCCCCGCGAAGGCGCTCCCGTCTACAACGTCGGTGGCCCGGCCATCTCGATCCCCGAGGTCGTCGACGCCATCGTTCGCGTGGAGCCTGAGGCGGAGGGCCTCCTCACGTTTGCCGAGCTCGACCTCCCGTACCCGGCCGCGTTCGAGAGCTCGATCCGCGAGCACCTCACGCTGGCCGACCCGGTGCCGTTCGAGACAGCCACAGCCGAGACGATCTCGGCGTTCCGCAGGCTCGCAGCCGAGGGGCGGATCGATGCGCGCGCACTGGCGTAGCCATGGCGGAGGGTAGGGCAGTGGACGGGTTGTATCGGGTTGGGCTGCCCGGCGGTGGCGTCCGCTGGGCGCGCGGCGACGTCCAGGATGGTCCGCGGGAGCTCCTCCCGCCCGAGTTCTCGCTCGATCGCGCGCTGAGCCAGGGCCGGGACCATGCGCTCCGGGCGTTCCTGGGCCCGGCCACGGAGCCGGCACCGGACGGCCTCGGCGTCATGGCTCCGGTTGAAAGCCAGGAGATCTGGGCCGCAGGCGTGACCTATCTCCGATCGCGGGACGCGCGGCTGGAGGAATCCGGCGGCCAGAGCGCATACGACCTGGCCTACGAAGCAGCCAGGCCCGAGCTGTTCTTCAAGTCGGCGGCCTGGCGAGTGCGGGCAACCGGCCAATCGATCGGCATCCGCCGTGACTCGGCGTGGAACGTCCCCGAACCCGAGCTCGCGCTCGTCCTCTCGGCCGACTTCGCGATCGTCGGCTACATGCTCGGGAACGACGTCTCGTCCCGGGAGATCGAGGGCGAGAACACCCTGTATCTGCCACAGGCCAAGGTCTACGACCAGTCGTGTGCACTCGGCCCCTGCATCGTGCCGGTCGACGCAGCGACCCCGCCGTTCGAGATCGAGCTGGGGGTCCGTCGCCGGGGGACGGAGATCTTCCGCGGATCTGCCTCCACGGCGCAGCTGAAGCGCGGCTTCGACGAGTTGGCTGCGTGGGCTGGGATTGCACTCGAACAGCCCGCGGGACTCGTCCTTCTGACCGGGACGGGCACGGTCCCGGAGCCGCCGTTCGATCTCGTCGAGGGCGACGAGGTCACGATCGCCTGCCCCGAGCTCGGGGCGCTCGTGAACGAGGTGGTGGCCGTAGGGCGTCCCGCGCCAGAAGCCGGGCCGCCGGCATGACAGCCCGGTCAGTGCCTGAAGACTTGAGCGGCGACTGCTACGAACGCCTGGCGGAAGCCCTCGACCGGCTTCCCAACGGTTATCCCAGGACGGCCTCCGGGCTGGAGATCCAGATCCTCAGGAAGATCTGTTCACCCCAGGAGGCCGCCCTGGCCGGGTGCCTGACGGGGACACCCCAATCCGTGGGGGCGATCGCCGCCCGGACCGGGGAAGCTGCCGGCGAGGTCAGCCGGGCGCTGTTCAAGCTGGTTCGTCGGGGCATCGTCTGGGTGGACAAGCAGGACCGCGAGGTCTGCTTCCGGCTGGCACCCTTCGTGGTCGGCATCTACGAGGCGCAGGTGGAGCTGATGGACCACGAGCTGGCCCACCTGGTGGAGGACTACTTCGCCGCGGGCGGTATCTCGGGGATCATGAAACCGCAGCCAGCCCTGCACCGGGTGGTCCCGGCGGGAGGCGCCATCAAGTCCGAGGCGATCCTGCCGTATGACGACGTACGGGCCCTCCTCCTCGAGAAGAAGACGTTCACGCTCAACGATTGCATCTGCCGGCTGCAGCAGGAGCAACTCGGCGACACGTGCACCTATCCGACCAGGGTCTGCCTCAGCTTCGCCGGACGCGAACGCGCTCCCCGGCCGGGAGACCTCACCCAGGCCGAGGCCCTGGCGCTCCTGGACATGACCGAGCAGGTCGGTCTCGTGCACACCGTCACCAACGTGACGGAGGGGGTCGGCTACGTCTGCAACTGCTGCGGGTGCTGCTGCGGCATCCTGCGTGGCATCACTGATTTCGGCATCTCCGATTCGGTGGCCTACGCCAACTACTACGCGGTCATCGAGCCTGAGTTCTGCGCCAGCTGCGGCTCCTGCATCGAGCGCTGCCAGGTGAGAGCAATCTCCGAGGGGGATGGCTTCTCAGTCGTGGACCGAAGCCGCTGCATCGGATGCGGGCTGTGCGTGACCGGCTGCCCGAATGACGTCGCCCGGCTCGAGCGCAAGCCCGAGGCCGAGATCGTCCACCCTCCGAAGAACTTTGCGGAATGGGAGCGTCAGCGGCTGCGCAATCGGGGTCTGCCGAGTCCGGACGCTACGCCAGTCTGAGCCGTCGCTGCCACCGCTCAGATGACTGGTCGGAGCCGGAGGCATTCGTCGACCCCGAGGAGACGGTTCAGGCGCTGGTCTCCAGACGGGAAGGCGTCAGCCACCTCAGCGGTCGGGACGATCTGCGGCTGGTCGACCTGATACGTCTCGCCGTCCAACTCGATGACCGCAGAGCCGGAGGCGAGGACGTTCTTCACCCACTCGGTTCGCCGGCCGTAGACCATCCCGATCACGAAGTCGTCGCCGTGGCGCTTGACGCTCACGGGGGTTGCGTAGCTGGCGCCCGACTTGCGACCGCGGTGGCGCAGCACGCCGGCATACGCGCCGGGCGTGCCAGCGGCCTTCAGCTGTTCCGCAGCGAAGAAGGAGCGGTTCATGCGCCGCACGCGATCGACGACCGGCGGCCATTTGGCGCGCATGCCACTGATGAAGACGGCGCTCAGGGCAGCGATGCCAACGATGACGAGGCCGACCAGGGCGATGAGAATCCGCATGGACCAACCATACACTCGTCGTCGCCGCGTACCGGCGCGGGACAATGTCACTGCCTCGGCCGAGAGCTCATACCCACGGCGTTCGTCGGCTATCCGGGATCGTATGCTGCGGCCGTGGGCGTGATCGCGGTCCCGTACTTCATCGGCGTGGCGATGCCTGGGCCGGTGATGCCCCAGGCGGATCTGGAGCTCTTGCCGCCGCTTCCCGATGGTTCCCCGCAGGAGCGGATGGCCGTCCTCTACCGGCACCTCGCCGACTGGGTCGCCGCCGAGGCGAGCCCGGTGGTCTACGCCGGGGACTGCCTTGCGGCGATCGGCGTGCTCGCCGGCCTGCAGCGGGCCGGCATCGACCCCACCCTGATCTGGTTCGACGCCCACGGCGACTTCCACACCTGGCAGACGACCCGATCAGGCTTCCTGGGCGGGATGCCGTTGGCGATGATCGTGGGCAGGGGTGAGCAGACCATCGTCGATGGGGTTGGGCTGGTTCCGCTCGACGAGGGACGCGTGGTCCTGGTGGATGCGCGCGACCTCGACCCGGGCGAGGCCGAGGCGGTGGCAGCTTCCTCATTGACCGTGCTCTCGACGGTGGACGTGATCCGGCAGGATCCGCCTCCCGGGGCGCTCCACGTTCACGTCGATCTCGACATCGTCGACCCGCGGGAGATGCCCGCCCACAACTTCCCGGCTCCCGGCGGGCCGTCGCTGCGCGATACGCAGGCCGCCCTGGCCCGCCTGGCCGCCACGGGCCGGGTCGCCGCCGTCTCCTTCTCGACCTGGAACCCGGCCCTGCCCGGAGCGGATCGAGCGGCCGCGGCCGCGACGGCGCTGGCGGCCGCGATCCTGCCTCAGCCCCGACGAGTCGCGGCGCCAGCCGAACCCGGCTAGAGTCCATCCACGGGGGCCGGGAACCCCACGGAGGACCGGGCGTGACGCCGACCGGCTAGCTCGCGCCGACCAGACTCACCCCATCGCCCCGGACTGCGCCTGGGAGCCGAGGTCGTGCCCAGCACCACACCGCATCGCAGGCGGCCGCTCCTGCTGCTCGAGGCGGCCAACGTCGCATCGGGTGTCGGGAACGCGATCGTCATGATCGCGATCCCGTGGCTCGTCCTGGAGACAACCGGGTCGGCAGCCGCGGCCGGCCTGGTTGCGGCGGCCAGCGGGCTCCCCGCGATCCTCGCTGCACCGGTCGCCGGTCTGCTCGTGGACCGGTTCGGCCGGCGGGTCGTCAGCGTCGGGTCTGATGTTCTCTCGGCGGTCTCGGTCGCACTGATCCCGATCGTCGCATCCGCAGGTGAGCTCACGCTCCCGGTGATTGCCGGGCTCGCGGTGCTCGGCGCGACGTTCGACCCGGCCGGCTACACCGCGCGCCGCTCCCTCCTCCCCGACGTCGCGGAGGCCGTCGGCATGGGAGTCGAACGCCTGAACGGGATCCACGAGGGGATCTTCGCGATGGGATGGACGCTCGGGCCGCTGATCGGTGCGGCCCTGATCGCCCTCGCCGGCGCGTCCGCTGCCTTCTGGCTGCCGTTCGTGCTCTTCCTGGTCGCGGCCCTCTGCCTCGGGGTGATGCAGGTCGGCGACGCGGGTCAGCGCGCACGCGCCGAGGCCACCGAGCGAGGCGAACGGTTGAGTGCCCGGGCCGGAGCGGTCCGCGGGTTCACGGCCCTCTGGCGGGACCGCCCGATCCGGCTGATCACCTTCGCGGTGGTGATCCTGGCCGCCGTCTACATTCCGACCGAGGCAGTCATCCTTCCCGTGTACTTCGAGGGCCTTGGCGACCCCGGGGGCCTGGGGATCGTCATCGCGGCGCTGGCGGCCGGCTCCGTCATCGGCGCCTTCTCGTATGGCTGGCTGAGCGCGCGACTACCGCGATCCACCATCGCCCGGCTGATCCTCGCCGGGACTGCGCTCTCGGTCCTGCCGATGGCGCTCCTGCTGCCGCTCCCGATCCTCGCCGCCGCCGCGTTCGCGCTCGGGCTTGCCTGGGGTCCCGCGGACCCGCTCATGACGACGCTCGTCCAGCGTCGCATCCGGCCCGACGAGCAGGGCCGCGTCATCGGCGTCCAGCTGTCGCTGTTCTCTGCCGCCCCGCCCGTCGCGCTGCTCATGGTCGGCCTGCTCGTCGAGGCCATCGGCGTTGGCCCGGCCTACCTCGTGATGGCGGGCCTGCTTGCGGTGGTCTCGGTCGCGATGATCCTCACCCCGGGGATCGGTGAGCTCGACCAGGATCTGCCGGGCTGACCCCCCGCGCCCGTGGATGGTCGAGGTGTGGGGCCGATCTCGATTGCGCTGACCGCCACCTGACCGGACGGGTCGGCGGCGCGAGCCGGGCAGAACCAGGTCGCAGGCGGCGGCCCCTGCGACATCGGGGCATACTGCGCGGACCATGCCTCGTTGCGTCCCGGCGATGCTCCTGGTGCTGTCGGTCGTTGCCGCGTGCGCCCCCGCGGAAGGGGTCGAGCCTCGTCTCGAATCGATCCCGTTGACGACGCCGTTGGTGGCCGTCGCAACTCCGTCCGTCGCCCCGACGGTCCGACCATCGCTGTTACCCACGGCCAGCCCGGTGGCTCGCGAGGTGCCGGCCTCTCCCGGCGCGACCGCGACGCCGGCGCCATCCGCCGCGCGCGTTCCCGAGCCTGCCGCCGCGACGGACGCTGGGCCGTACGCCATCAACCTGGCGAAGGTTGCGGACTTCGTCCCGCAATACACGTTCGACTGGTGCGTTGGCGCGAGCGTCCAGATGGCCAGGTCGATCATCACCGGCAACCGTGACGAATCACGAACCTCGCAGCGCCAGCTGTGGGAGACGGCCCGTGACCTCACTGTCGGCAGCCCGTACGGCGGCGCCAACCCGGCAGGATGGGCGGCTGCGCTTAACGACCTGGGGCTGGGACCCTACCGGCTCGTCAGCCTGCCGACGTTCGATGCGGCTGTAGGGAAGGCTGCCCGTGCCCTCGCGGACACCGGCCGGCCAGTCGGGCTCGTCATGTGGGCTGGCCGTCACGCGTGGGTGATGACCGGGTTCAAGTCGACGGCAGACCTGCGCGTCGACCAGGACGCGAGGGTGACGCATGTTCGAGTGATGGACCCGCTGTACCCGCACGGGTCGAAATGGGGCCCCAGCCCCGCCCCCAACAGTCTCATCAAGCTCGAGACGCTCGCGAGCCAGTTCGTCAAGCGCGACCGGCCCGAGTACGACTTTGGCGTCGATCCCGGCTGGCTGCTGGTGCTCCCGGTCGACTGACCGTCGGCGACGAACGCGTCGCGGGAGTCAGGCCTGCGCGATCCAGGGCGCGCAGTCCTGTCGTCGACCGTGGTCGGTCATCGTGCAAGGAGCCTCCCCGTAGAGATCGCGGCGTGGTGGCCCGTGCCGTGGGAGCGGTCCGGTAGCATTCAGCAGGTTGAAGGAGGTGCTGCGTATGAACCTGGCAGACAAGGTCGTGGTCGTCACCGGAGCAGGCAGTGGCATGGGGCGCGAGGTCGCGCTCGAGCTGATCAGGCGCCGGGCACGGGTCGCCGCGGTGGACATCAACGAGACGACGCTGCAGGAGACAGCCACCCTCGCGCCCGGTGCGTCGGACGCCATCGCGACATACGTCGTGAACATCACGGACCGGGCGGCGGTCGAGGCGTTGCCGCAGGCGGTGCTTGACCGCTTCGGCGCTGTCGACGGGATCATCAACTGCGCCGGGATCATCCAGCCGTTTGTCCGCCTGAACGACCTGGACTACGCGGCCATCGATCGCGTCATGGACGTGAACTTCCGCGGCACGCTGTACATGACGAAGACGTTCCTCCCGTGGCTCCTCAAGCGGCACGAGGCGCACATCGTCAATGTCTCGAGCATGGGCGGCTTCATGCCGGTGCCGGGCCAGACCATCTACGGGGCGTCCAAGGCCGCCGTCAAGCTGATGACCGAGGGGCTCCACTCGGAGCTCAGGGAGACATCGGTGCGGGTCAGCGTCGTGTTCCCGGGTGCCGTCGCCACGAACATCACGGCGAACTCCGGGGTGGCCACGCCGGCGGCCGCTCCAGGGGCCAAGGAGTACAAGACCCTCGCCGCGGACAAGGCGGCCCGAATCATCCTGGACGGCATGGCCAAGAACCGCTACCGCATCCTCGTCGGCGGCGACGCCAAGATGCTCGACCGGCTCTATCGCCTGAACCCGCGCCGCGCCGCAGGGTTCCTCGCCAACCAGATGAAGGACCTCCTGGGACCGTAGCGT
The DNA here is from genome assembly GCA_963770795.1 of uncultured Chloroflexia bacterium. Lineage (GTDB taxonomy): Bacteria > Chloroflexota > Limnocylindria > Limnocylindrales > CSP1-4 > CAIXZV01. The sequence continues at coordinate 941,360 of CAVYQR010000002.1, read as the reverse complement.
TTCGCCAGGTCGTGGCGGAGATCGCCGGGCTCGGCGCTTTCACGGACCCGGAGGCAGCCGGTCTGGCGGCCCCGACCGGGGCTCCCGGGACGGGTGCCGTGCCCGGCGAGTCGGCCCAGACCATCGAACGAGGCGATCCCGCGGATCCTCGCGCTACCGGGTGCCGTCACCACCTTGACGCAGTCCGGAGCCAACACCTGCAACACCAGTTGAGCCCTCGGCGTCACAGGAGCACCAGCCGGAGGCAAACGATGTCCACGGTCCGCATCGCGGTGCTCCTGGGCGCCCTGCTCCTCGCCGGGTGCGCGACCTCGACGCCCGTCCTCCCGGTGCAGCCGGCCGGGCCGGGTCTCGTTGCGCAGGGGACGCTCGAGGATCCGGCCGGCGACCTGCTCGACGGCGACGACAACCCGGTCGACACGCCCGCGTACATCGACATTCGCTCCCTCGAGGTCGTCGCGGACGGGGCGTCGCTCCGGCTGACCCTGACCCTCGCCGGCGCGCTGCCGGCCGCGCCGGATCCGGACGTCGAGCGCTTGCTCTACTCGGTCCTTCTGCACACCGACGGCGACGCGGTCCCCGAGCGCGATGATCCCAGGCTTGGTATGGGCTACACCGTCCGCCTCCACAGCCGGGGGGCGTTGGGCTACCAGCCGGGGATACGGGACTGGACCTACCCCGAGGCCTACGGTGACGGTGACCAGCCGGTCGAGCGGCTCGGTTCCGACTTCCCCGGCACGGCGGACGTTGCCGGCGACACGATCGTTCTGACCGTCCCGCTCGCCGCGCTCAGGAACCCCCACGTCATCCGGATCGGAGCCTGGACGACCAGTTTCCCGAACCCTCCTCGCGGGAGGTGGGGCGGTCCATGGGACACGCTCCCGGATAGCGACTTCGGCGGCGCCACCGGCGATTGGCTGGTGCTCGGCTCCTGACCGGGGGGGCCGCCGAAGAACTGGTGTCGGGCGTAGATTCGACCGACGCCCGTGTCGATCTCCCCTCCCGCCGAGGAACCGCTCGGCACCCTCGCCCGCCGCAACGACCGCTTCATGGTGGCCGGCGTGCTCGCGTACGCGGTCCTCGTGGTCTTCCTGATGATCGTCGGCGGCGTTGCGCTCACGCCCGACGTGCTCGCGGTCTCCTTCGGCCTCGTCGCGCTGCTGCTCGGCCGCGGCCGCCTCTTCTTCCGGGACTGGATCCCATTCATCGTCCTGCTGCTCGCCTACGAGCTCATGCGGGGCATCGCCGACGACGCCGGCCTGCCGCTCCACGCCGGCGACCTGCTCGTGGCCGAGCGGCTCATCGCCTTTGGCACCGTGCCGACCCAGGTCCTCCAGGACGCGCTCCGCCCGGCGAGTGGCCCCGATCCGATCGCCCTTGGAGCGACCGTGGTCTACATGCTCCACTTCGTCCTGCCGCTGGCGACGGCCTTCGTCCTCTGGCTCTGGCGGCGCCCGCAGTTCTACGACTTCGTGGCGTCGCTGATCCTCCTGTCCGTCGCCGGCTTCATCACGTACCTGCTCTTCCCGGCGGCGCCGCCGTGGTACGTCGCCCGCGATGGCCTGCTGAACGGGCCCGACGGGCAGCCCGTCATCGCGTACCTGAAGCCAGGAGCCTTCGAGGAGCTGGCCTCGGCCCTGGGCTTCGATGGGCGATACCTCTACTCCCTGGCGTTCGGAAGCGTGAACCCGAACCCGGTCGCGGCGTTCCCCTCGCTGCACGTGGCCTACCCGGTCCTGACGTTCCTCGTGCTGCGGCGGGCGTTCGGGACAATCGGGTGGCTCGCCCTGGGGTACGCGGGGATCGTCGCCTTCTCGGTCGTCTACACGGCTGACCACTGGGTGCTGGATGTCATCGCCGGCGCGGCCTACGCGTACGTGGCGTACTACGTGGTCCTGCACTTGCCGGACCGGACGCGAGCGTGGGGTGCCATGGTGCCTCTCGGCCGCTGCCGGCCAGCGTGGGCGAGTCGCTCGGATCCGGCCCCCGACCAGGATGGGGAGAGCTGACCCGGCCGCATTTCTGCGAGCGGCCCGCTCCCGTACGATTGCGGTGATGGCCCTCCCGATTGCCCGCCGGGCGACACGCGTCTCACTCCCGCTCGTGGGTGCATTCGTCGTGGGCGCGATCGCCTACGGCGGCCTCTACACGTTCCCGGCCCTGTCGGTTGCGTTCGCGGCGGAGTTCGGGATCAGCCGTACGCTCGCCGTGGCCCCCTGGACGATGTTCCTGGTCGTGACGGCCATCGCGAGCCCGCTCCTGGGCCGGGCCTACGACGAGTGGGCGGACCGGGACCTCCTGACGGCCTCGATGGTCCTGCTCGCGGCCGGCTGGCTCGCGGTCTACCTCGCCCAGGAGATCTCGCTGCTCATCCTCGCCTACGCGGTGTTCATGGCGCTCGGCCTCCAGCTCTCGTTCATCGGGACGTCCACTGCGATCGCCCGCCGGTACGAGGGGGTGTCCGGGCTCGCGCTGGGGATCGCCTATGCCGGTCCCGGGATCGGGGTGGCGATCGCCCTCCCCGTTGCAGCCGGCCTGATTGCCACCGCCGGCTGGCGCTCGACCTCCCTCGTCTTCCTTGCCACGTGTCTCGTCGGCGTGGTGTTCGTGTGGCTCATGACGAGCGGCCCGGCCATCGTCGTGCCGACGCGCAAGACGGACAGGCGACGCACGACGGCCCCCTCCGACGTGATGGGCGCCGCACCGCCGGTCACCGCCACCGTCACCGGTCCGTCACGCTCGGCCCACCGCCCGTCGCTGGCGCTCGGGGAACCCCTGAGCGCCGGCCAGCTCGACGTCCGGGGAACCGAGGCGGTCCAGGCCGCCCACGCCACGGGCCTCCATGAGATGTCGGCACCGGGGGCCGTGTCGGCCGCCCGCGAGATCCTGCCGGTCGGCAGCGGCGAGCACCGCCACGGCATCCGGCGCGTCGTGCGGACCCGACGCTTCTGGATCCTGTTCGCCGGAGCCGCCGCGATCGGGGTCTTCGACGAGGGGGTCCTCCAGGCCTTCATCCCGAGCTCGGTCCAGAGCGGACTCGGTGCCGGCTGGGCGGCGACTGCGCTCGGGCTCCAGTCGCTCGCCTACGTCGGCGGCCAGATCGTCGGTGGCTGGTTGTCCGACCACGTGGACCGCCGGATCGTCGGCGTCACCGCGGCGGCGGCCATCGGCGGCGGCGTGGTGGCGGCCCTCGGCGTGGTCGGATCTGTGCCCACGCTCGCGGTCGTCGGGATCATCGTTCACGGGATCGGGACCGGGGCGACGATCGCGGTGCGGTCGGCTGCCTTCGGCGACGTGTTCGGGGGCCCCAACTTCGGGACGATCTTCGGGCTGCTCAGCGTCGCCTACCCGATCGGCGGGACGTTCGCGGTCTACTTCGGCGCGATCGCGGTCGATGCGACCGGGTCCTACGCGCCGCTCATCCCGGTCGTCGTCGGCGCGCTCGTCGTGTGGTCGGTCGCCCTCTGGATCGCGGGTCCGCGGCGGGTCCGCGGCCCGGCACACGAGTCGCCGGCCTGACATCCCGCGGGCTGCGAGCGCCGGGCGGAGCGGGTCACCCGGAGACGCGGGAGCCGGCCTCGCTGCTGGCGACACGCGAGGACCGACGGCGCAGGACCCACTTCTCGATCTCCACGCCGATGAACGCTGCTGTTGACGCCGCGAGCATCACGCCGAGCTCCACCGCAGACAGCGCCTCCGTCTCGAAGATCGCCTGGAACGGCGGCACGTAGATGATCGAGAGCTGGACCACGACGATCGCCGCGACCGCCGCGATCAGCGGCTTGTTCGTCCGCCAGCCCAGTCGGAAGGTGCTCTCCCGCTCTGAGCGCACAGCGAGTGCGTGCCCGAGCTGGAGGAACGCGAGCGTCGTGAACACCATCGTCTGCCAGTGCCAGCCGGCGCTGATCGAGAAGGCCTGGATGACAAGCGTGACCCCGCCCATGAGCAGGCCGACCCAAAGTGCGTGCTGCCACAGCCCACGCGCGAAGATCGACTCCGACTGCGGGCGCGGAGGCCGCCGCATGGTGTCCGGTTCGACCGGTTCGACGCCGAGGGCAAGCGCGGGCGGGCCGTCGGTCACGAGGTTGATCCAGAGGATGTGGATCGGCAGCAGCGGGATCGGGAGACCGGCGAACGGGGCCAGGAACATCACCCAGATCTCGGCCGAGTTGGTCGTCAGCAGGTAGCGGATGAAGCGCCGGATGTTGTCGTAGATCCGACGGCCTTCCTCGATGGCAGCCACGATCGTGGCGAAGTTGTCATCGGCGAGGACCATGTCGGCCGCTTCCTTGCTGACCTCGGTGCCGGTGATCCCCATCGCGATACCGATGTCGGCGAGCTTGAGGGCAGGCGCGTCATTGACGCCGTCGCCGGTCATGGCAACGACCGCGCCGCGTGACTTCCAGGCCTTGACGATCCGCAGCTTCTGCTCGGGGTTGGTTCGTGCGTAGACCGCGACCTCGTCCACGACGCGGTCGAACGCCGCATCGTCCATCTCCTCGAGATCGGCGCCGCTCATGACCTTCGCATCCCCCGTGAGGATGTCCAGCCGGCGGGCGATGGCAACGGCCGTCAGGGCATGGTCACCGGTGATCATGATCGGCGTGATCCCCGCGCCACGGGCGGCCGCGACAGCCTCCACGACCTCGGGCCGCGGCGGGTCGGCCATGGCCACGATGCCCAGCAGCGAGAGCCGCTCCTCCGCCGATTCGACCGCGCTCGGAACTGCGTCGAGGGTCCGCTCGGCGATCGCGAGCACGCGGTAGCCGTTGGCCGCGTGCCGCTCGGCAACCTCACGGGCGCTGGCCCAGATCCCCTCGGTGTCAGGGCCGGCCAGGGGCGCCAGCGCCTCGACGGCGCCCTTCACGGCAACCCAGACGCGGTCGCCGTCACGGTGGAGCGTCGACATCCGTCGCCGGCTGCTGTCGAACGCGACCTCGGCGACGCGAGGGTGGTCCGATTCGAACTCGCCCCGGAACACACCGAGCTTGCCGGCGAACGCGAGCAAGGCACCCTCGGTCGGGTCGCCCGCGAGCGTCCACGGGTCGCCGTGATGCGACGGAGCGCGGAGATCGGCGTCGTTGCAGGCCGCGGCAACGCGCGCGAGACGCGGCAGGTAGGGATCGCTGGCGGGATCGGCATCGCCCACGATGGTGCCGGCCGGTTCGTAGCCGGTTCCCGAGACCTGGTACTCCGCAGCGGGCGTCCAGACGCGCTCCACGAGCATGCGGTTCTGGGTGAGGGTGCCCGTCTTGTCCGAGCAGATGATATTGACCGAACCAAGCGTCTCGACCGCCGGCAGCTTGCGGGCGAGGGCGCGTCGCTGGGCCATTCGGTGGGCGCCCAGGGCGAGGGAGATCGTCACGATGGCCGGGAGTCCCTCCGGGATCGCCGCCACGGCCAGGCTCACGGCCGTGAGGAACATCAGCTCGACCGATTCGCCGCGCGCGACGCCGGCGGCGAACACGATGGCGCACACGATCAGCGCGGCAGCGCCCAGCCGCTTGCCGAGCGTCGAGAGCCGGCGCTGAAGGGGCGTGGGGCCGGCGGAGTGCTCCTGGAGAAGATCGGCGATCCGTCCCAGCGCGGTCGCCATCCCGGTCCCGGTGACGATGCCCGTCCCCCGCCCGTAGGTGACCGCCGTGCCCTTGAAGGCCATGTTCCGCTGGTCGGCCAGCAGCGCGTCCGAGACGTTCGGCAGGGCGGCGACCGTCTTGGAGGCAGGCTCCGATTCACCGGTGAGCGCCGCCTCGTTGATACGCAGCGCGATCGCTTCGATCAGCCGCAGATCCGCTGCCACGATGTCACCGGTCTCCAGCCGCACGACGTCACCGGGCACAAGCTCGCCTGCCGTGATCAGGTCGACCTGGCCATCGCGGAGGACTCGGGCACCGGGACTCGTCATCTCCTTGAGAGCGGCCATGGCCCGCTCGGCCCGGTATTCCTGGATGAACCCGATGATGCCGTTGAGCACGACGATCGCCATGATGACGACGGTGTCCTTGAGCTCGCCGATGAGCGCTGTGACCAGCGCCGCGATCATGAGTACGACGATCATCGTGTTCGTGAACTGCTCCGCGAACAGGCGCCAGGTCGGCTTGCGGTCGCGCTCGATGAGCTCGTTCGGACCGAAGCGGGCAAGCCGGCTGGCCGCCTCGGCGGCGTCGAGTCCGGTGTCCATGTTCGACCCCAGCGCCTCGGCCACGAGCGCGGGATCCTGGGTCCACGGCCTGGTCGGCGCCACGTCCGCGATGCCGTCCGGGGCTGTCACGTCGATGCCCTCCAGAGCGCGCCGAGCAGGAACACGTACGTCACGAGGACGAGAATCGCGTCGGGCTCGAGTCGACGAATCCGCGTTCGGATGCCGTGAACGACGGCGGCGAGGGCGATGGCCATCAGCAGGATTGCGCCAACCCCGGCGACGACCTGGGCAGGGTCAACAGCGGCCAGGATGGGACCCGGCACGTAGGCGACGTCGGCGGCGAACAGAACCGTCATGTTGAAGGCATTGCTGCCGAACAGGTTGCCGACGGCCAGGTCGTAGGCGCCGATCCGAACGGCGGCGATGGACGCCACGAGCTCGGGCAGCGACGTGGCCACCGCGAGGAGGAGTGCGCCGACGAAGGTCTGGCCCACACCCGTCTGGTCGGCGATCCCCTTGCCGGACACCGCGAGCAGCGGGGCCGCGATGAGGATGATCAGGGCTGCAACGGCGAACCGTCCGACCTCGTAGCGCAGGCTGTGCCTGGCCTCCGCATCACGCCCCCAGCCGGTCGGCGCCACGATCTCCCCGGTCGGTCGCGCCGTCCGTACGCCCTCGCCGCGGGAGCGATGCATCCAGGTTGCCGCGGCGACATAGGCGACCACGATGAGAATGGTCTCGATCCCCACCCAGCCGATCGCCACGCCGGACGGGCTGAGGATCGCGAGCACGGCGAACGACGTGAGACCGACTGCGATCGCCGCCAGACGGGCGTGGCCGATGCCGACGCCGGGCCACACCCGGCCGCGGTGCGCTATGTCGATGATCGCGAGGATGGCCATGTTCGCCATGCTGCTCCCGAACAGGTCCCCGACCGCCAGGTCAGGCGCGTTCGCGAGCGCCGCGCTGATGTCCGTTGCGAGCTCGGGGAGCGAGGTGGCCCCGGCGAGCAACAGCATGCCCACCAGCAACCCGCCGAGACCCGTCCGGGTGGCGATCTCGTCGCCCGCGCGCGCGAGCAGCGTGCCGGCGCCGACGACGAACACGCCGGACACGGCGAACAGCGCGACCCACTGCCAGAGCAGGAGGGGGCCCACTCACTGGTCTCCGTGCGACATCAGTGGGTGGGGAACGATGAGGACCGAGATCGGGGTGTACCGGGCGACCTTCTCGACGAACGGGTCCTGGCCTCGCCGTCGAGGCGGCCTGGCAGCGACGATCAGGTCGGGAGCGAGCCGCTCGACCGCCTTCAGCGTGCCCTCCAGGGGATGGCCGAGCTCCATCTCGGTCGTGACCGAGATGGCCTGGTCGCGGAGGCGCTCGGCGAGCCGATCGAGAGCCGCCATGACGTCGGTGTGCAGGAGCCCGGTCACCTCCGTCGCGAGCTCGGGCCTGCTGGTCTCGACACCTGCCGCAACGCCGAACAGGCCGAGAAGCGTCACCTTCGCCGCCCTGGCCCAGCCGGCTGCCATCACCCATTCGATCGCGGACTCCACCGCAAGCGACCCGTCGACGAGGACGAGCAGGTGCCCCGGTAGCGGCTCCTCGCCATCGGGGGGTCTTCGTGCGACGAGCACGGGCTCGGCCGCCTCGGCGATGATCTGCCGCGAGACACTGCCGAGAAGGAGCTGCGACAACCCCGACCGGCCGCGGTGCCCGAGCACCACGAGGTCCGGCCGCTCGGCGGCGATCGCGGCCCGGATCTCGTCGGCCGGATCGCCCTGGCGCGCCCAGACATGGACGGTGAGACCGTGGCCCTGGAGACGCTCACCGACCTCGTTGGCGACCCGCTCAGCGGCGAGCACCTCGCTCAGGCGAAGCTGCTCGACCGCCTGGCGGACGGCAGTCCGGTACGTCTGCATCCCCCAGCCGAGGCGCGTCATGCCTTCGCCGGCGACGCACAGCACGTCGACGACACAGGGTCGCGACCAGCGCAACCGGGTCACCCAGGCCTCGGCATTCCGGGCGGCATCCGAATCGTCGGATGCAAGGAGGACCCGATGGGCCGTGCTGATCGACGCATCCATGGTCAAACTCCGATCCTGCGCGCGACGAGGACGCTCGTCGGCGGCTGCGTGACGAGGGCGGCGCTCGTGCTGCCCAGGAAGAAGCGCTGGATCGCCGAGAGGCCCCGCGAGCCCACGACCAGGAGATCGGCGGACAGCTCCCTGGCGACGACGGCCAGCTGCTCATGCGCTGGGCCACACGCCGTCCGCTGCGTCGTCGCTGCGCCCCGCTCGCGGAGCCGCCCCGAGGCGACCACGGCCATCGCCTCCGCGGCCTCGCGCGCCCAGCGCAGGCTGTCGGTGTAGGCGGCGTGGACCTGGCCCACCATCGTCGGCGCCAGTCCGGAGCTCAGCGGCCGAACGACATCGTAGGTGGAGCACACGGTCAGCATCGTCTCCTCGCGGAAGGGCAGCCTGGCCACGAGCTCGAGCGCCTCGTCCGCGTCGGGGGACGCGTCGTAGCCGAGAAGGACCGAGCGGATCGGGCCTGCAGTCCGCGCAACGAGGACCGAGGTCTGTGCGTACCGGGCGACCTTCCCGGCGACGCTGCCCACGACGTGCGCCCGCAACCCGCTGAGACCCCGCGTGCCAAGCGCGATCAGGTCGGGCTCGGCGGCGAGGGCGTGGGTCACGATCGTCTCGGCCGGGTGACCCGCGGAGACGGTCTCGACCGTCTCGAACCCGGCGGACCGCAGCAGCTCTGCTGCCCCGCCAACGTGTCGCTCCGCCTCGTCCCCACGCCGCCGCCCGAGCAGCGCCCGCCGAGACTCCGTGGATCCGGCACCCGGCTCGCTGGCAACCCGGGGAACCACCGAGATCACCTCAACGCTGGTCCGGGCAGGCTCGAAGCTCGATACCAGCAGTTGCAGGGCCTGTGCGGCCCCGGTCGAGCCGTCGGTCGCGAACAGGATGCGCAGGGCGGCCATCGTCACGAGCCTCGGCGCTCGTCGTTGCCGGCCCGGTGATCTCCCGGCGAACCAGGAAGGGAGCCGGCGACGACTGAGCGCGGGCAGGCGGGAGTCCGGGGGGATGCGTTGTCCGAACGAAAGGCGATGCCTTCGGGCGGAGTGGTCATGCGGAATTCTCCGACGCGACGCTTCCGTCCGAAGGTCTCCCCGATCCGCCATCGCGGACCGGCGCCGGCGGGCCATTGTGTGGCCGAGATGTCGCCGTCTGCCTGGTGGGTACTCCCCTTCGGTAATGACCAGATTATCGGGACTCTTGTGTCATGTCAACGAGATCTGTACGCTGGGTGGGTCCACCGGACCCAGGGCTGCGAGGTAGACACATGGAGGAATTGGACGACCAGGCGGACGGCTCGTGGACCTTCCTCACGAACCATGCCCATGTCCTGGTCTGTCTCAGCATCGATCCGACGCTCCGCGTGCGGGACCTGGCGGATCGAGTGGGCATCACCGAGCGTGCCACGCATCGGATCCTCACAGGGCTGGCCCGATCCGGCTACCTGGCGAAGGAGCGTCAGGGGCGGCGGACTCGCTATCGCCTGAACCTGGACCACCCGATGCGCCACCCGCTCGAGCGGTCGAGGCCCGTGGGCGCCTTCCTCGAGGCGCTGGCCATTGTGGACGAAGCAGGTGAGGGTCTTCCGGGGTGACCCCGGGAGGCGACCGATCGCCGCCGGTCCGACGGCGCAGTTCCGACGGCCGAGACCATGCCATCCAGCGACACATCCGGGGCGCGACGAGTGGGTATGCTGGGCATCCCAAGAGGCGATCGCCTCGACACACCGGACTGAGGCAGGACATGTCGAGCGAGTTCTCCGGACGCATCCTCCACGTGAACCTCACGACCTCGTCGGTCGAGATCGAGACCCCGCCCGAGTCGTTCTATCGGACGTATCTCGGCGGCTCCGCGATGGGCCTCTACTACATCCTGCGCGACGTGCCCGCCGGGACGGACGGCCTGGACCCGGCCAACGTCCTGACCATCATGGACAGCCTGCTCACGGGAGCCCCCATCGCGGGCCAGAGCCGGATGACGATCAGCGCTCGCTCACCGCTGACGGACGGGATCGGCGACAGCCAGGGCGGCGGCTTCTTCCCGGCTGAGCTGCGGTTCGCAGGGTTCACGGGGATCGTCATCAAGGGGCGGTCTCCGGAGCCCGTGTACCTGTGGGTCCACGACGGCGAGGCCGAGCTGCGGCCGGCGGGTCACCTGTGGGGGACCACGACAGGCGAGGTCACCGATCGCCTCAAGGCCGAGCTGGGTGACCAGCGGATCGAGGTCGCCGCTATCGGTCCGGCCGGCGAGAAGCTCTCCCGCCTGGCTGCGGTCATGAGCATGGGCAACCGGGCGAACGGCCGGACGGGCATGGGCGCCGTGATGGGCTCCAAGAACCTCAAGGCCGTGGCCGTCCGCGGGACGACTCGCAAGGTCCCGATGGTCGACGCCGCAGCGTTCGGCAGGATCGCGAAGTGGGGCGTCAAGGAGCTGCCCGGCAATGACGACGTCCTGGGCCTGCGCACGGACGGGACCGAGAGCGTGCTCGAGGGCCAGCACGCCGCGGGCGGCCTGCCGACCTTCAACTACAGCGCCGGCCAGTTCGAAGGCAACGAGGCCATCGGCGGTCCCACGATGACCGCGACGATCCTCACGGATCGGGACACCTGCTACTCGTGCGCCGTTCGCTGCAAGCGTGTGGTCACGACCGAGTGGGAGGGCCGCCCGGTGGAGCCCAGGCATGGTGGCCCGGAGTACGAGACGGCCGCCGTCTTCGGCTCCTATTGCGGCGTGGACGACCTCCACGCGATCTCGCTGGCCAACAAGATCTGCAACGAGCAGGGCCTGGACACGATCGGCACCGGGGCGACCGTCGCATGGGTCATGGACTGCTTCGAGCATGGCGTGCTGTCCGAGGCGGAGATCGGGTTCCCTACCCCGTTCGGCGACACAGCCGCGATGGTGCGCCTGACGGACCTGATCGCGGCCCGGGAGGGGATCGGCGACGTCCTGGCCAACGGCTCGCGCCTCGCCGCGTCGATCCTGGGCAAGGGCGAGGAGTATCTGATCACCGTCAAGGGTGCCGAGGCGCCCGCCCACATGCCGCAGGCGAAGCGGTCCCTGGGCGTGATCTACGCCGTCAACCCGTTCGGTGCCGACCACCAGTCGTCCGAGCACGACGGGATGGTCGAGGAGGGTGCCACCGACCTGTACATGGAGCGGCTGAAGCTGCTCGGCTTCGACGAGCGCATGCCGTATGACTCGCTCGACAGCGAGAAGGTCCGCTACGCCCTCAAGACCCAGCAGTTCTATTCGTTCCTGGACTCGGCGGACCTGTGCCAGTTCGTGTGGGGCCCCGCCTGGTCGCTGTTCGGGCCTCAGGAGGCGGTCGACGCCGTGAAGGCCGTCACCGGCTGGACGGACTTCGACATGGACGAGCTGATGGAGATCGGCGAGCGGCGTCTGGTCATGCTCCGCGCGTTCAACGCCCGCGAGGGTATCGATCGCGGGAACGACCGGCTGCCCGCCAAGTTCTTCAAGCCGCTGACCGGCACCGGCCCCACGAAGGGCGTGGCGCTCGACCCGGCGGTGATCGAGGGGGCCCTGGACGAGTACTTCCGGCTTGCAGGCTGGGACGGCGCCACGGGCAACCCGACGCCGGAGACGATGACGCGCCTGGGCCTCGCCTGGGTCTCGTAGCACGGTCCAGCGGCGGCCACCTGGCGCTTGGGAGACCAACGCACAGCCGCCGCCCACGCCTCCATGCTCCCGTATCATGCGCGGATGCCGGCAATACCGGCCGATGCCGGCAATACCGGCGAAGAGAAGGGACATGGACCATGCGAAGGATCACCTCCGGGGCAGTGCGCCGAGCGCTGCCGCTCGTCCTCGTCGCGGCGCTGGCCGCCTGCTCGAGCGGCGCGGCCGAGTCGCCGCCCTGCGGCCACATCCACCCCCGCGACCGCGGCGCCCGCCACCCCCTCGACCACCCCTCCGCCCTCGAGCGCTCCTTCGCCCGCGGGATCGAAGGACATCATCCTCGCGACGACCACCTCCACCCAGGATTCGGGGCTGCTGGACGTCCTCATCCCGACCTTTGAGCAGGCGACCGGCTACAACGTGAAGACCGTGGCCGTCGGCAGCGGGGCGGCGCTCAAGATGGGCGAGGAGGGCAACGCTGACGTGCTGATGGTCCACTCGCCGGCCGCCGAGAAGACGTTGGTGGAGGGTGGCTTCGGCATCAACCGCCAGCTGCTCATGCACAACACGTTCCTGGTCGTCGGGGCACCGGCCGATCCCGCGGGGATCAACGGCATGACCTCCGCCCCGGACGCCTTCACCAAGATCGCCGACACGAAGTCGACCTTCGTCTCGCGTGGCGACGAATCCGGGACCGAGGCCAAGGAGAAGACAATCTGGAAGGCCGCCGGCATCACGCCCGAGGGAGACTGGTACATCCAGTCCGGCCAGGGCATGGGCGCGACGCTGCAGATCGCGTCCGAGAAGAAGGGTTACACCCTGACCGACAAGGCCACGTGGCTGGCGACGAAGGCGAACCTGGACCTGCAGGCGATGGTGGAGGCGGACCCCCTCCTGTTCAACGTCTACCACATGATCGAGGTCAACCCGGACAAGTGGCCCAAGGTCAACGCCGCGGGCGCCGCCGCGTTCTCGCAGTTCGTGCTCTCCCCGGAGGGGCAGGCGATCATCGGCGAGTTCGGCGTGGACAAGTACGGCGAGCAGCTCTTCGTCCCGGATGCCGGGAAGGACGAGAGCACCCTGACGGGGTCCTGATCACGGCGGCCACATACCGGCGTACCCCGGTGCGAGCGGCGTGATCTCGATCGCGACATGAGCAGCGACCTTGTCGAGATCACGCTGCTGTCCCTCGCGGTGTCGGGGGCGGCCACGCTGATCAGCCTGCTGATCGGGCTGCCCATCGGCACCTGGCTCGCGCTGTACCGGTTCCGGTCGCGTCATGTCGTGCTCAGCGTCGTCAACACCGGGATGGCCCTGCCGCCGGTGGTCGTTGGCCTGTTCATCGCGATCCTGCTGTGGCGCAGCGGCATCCTCGGCGGGCTCGGCCTCATGTACACGCCCGGCGCGATGGTGATCGCCGAGGTCGTGATCGCCGCGCCGGTCGTGATGGGCCTGACCGTCGCGGCGCTGGGCCAGCTCGACCCGCGTCTCCACCTCCAGCTGCAGGGCCTTGGTGCGTCACGCTGGCAGACGGTGTGGTGGCTGTGGCGCGAGGCGCGCCTGCCGCTGCTCGCGGCCATCATGGCGGCCTTCGGCAGCGTCATTTCCGAGGTTGGCGCCGCCATGATGGTCGGCGGCAACATCGCGCACGAGACCCGCGTGCTCACGACGGCGATCGTGCTCGAGACGGGGCGCGGCGAGTTCGGGAACGCCATCGTCCTCGGGCTCGTGCTGCTGGCCCTGGCATTCATGGTGAACGGCGTGCTCACCTGGGCCCAGCAGCGGGGACCGCGGCGGTGACGGCGACACCCGCAGACGCCGGCAACCCCACAGCCGGCCGCAACCACCTCGCGACCCGCGGCCAGGGTTCCACGTTGCTCGAGGTCCAGGACCTCGTCGTCTCGCGCGCGAACCGCCGGATCCTCGACATCGATGAGCTGAGGATCCGCAGGGGCGAGACGCTCGCGATCGTCGGCCCCAACGGTGCCGGCAAGAGCACCCTGCTCCTGGTGCTGGCGGGTCTGCTGCGCCCGGATCGGGGCTCGATCGTCATGGACGGCGTCCCGGTCGTCCCCGCCCGGGACCTGGCCTACCGGCGGCACATCGGCCTGGTCTTCCCGGCGCCTCTCCTCCTGTCCACCTCGGTCTTCGGGAACGTGGCCGCGGGCTTGCGCTTCCGGGGCGTCGGCGCGGCCGAGATCCGCGAGCGGGTGGACCACTGGCTGGAGCGGCTGGCGATCGCCCACCTGCGGGACCGTCCGGCCAGCCAGCTCTCGAGCGGAGAGGCCCAGCGGACGAGCCTCGCCCGCGCCCTGGTGCTGGACCCGCAGCTGGTCATGCTGGACGAGCCGTTCGTGGCGCTCGACAGCATGACCCGCGCCCAGCTTCTCGATGACTTCGAGCGGCTCGGGGCGGAGGCCGCCACGACACGCGTGCTCGTGACGCACCACCTGCACGAGGCCGTGCGGCTGGGCGACCGCCTGGCCATCCTGCTCGACGGGCGCATCCGCCAGTGCGACACCCCGGAGCGGGTGATGGCGTCTCCGGTCGACGCGGAGGTGGCCGCGCTCGTGCAGATCGAGGCGCGAGTCCGTGGGCACGTGGTCGTCGCGGATGACGGCCTGGTTGTTGTCGACACGGGAACCGGGTCGGGGAGGGATGTCGAGGGACGTGCCCGGCGCCTGCTGGACGCGGCACGCGAGACGGGACGCGCGACGACCGAGGACCGCACCGGGTCGACCGATGACCGCACGGGGACCGCGGGCGAGGCATGATGTAGGCGGAGCCACTCGCCGCTGTGTCGGCGAGGGCAGGCGCGGAGGGCTTCGATGGCATTCGGCAGCAACGGGGCGATCCTCCGCGTCGATCTCACCCGCGGGACGACCGCCGTCGAGACGTTCGACGAGTCCTTCTACCGCCTCTACCCCGGCGGCAAGGCCCTGGCCGCGTACCACCTGCTCCGCGAGATGCCCGCCGGCGCGGATCCGCTGGGGCCCGACAACGTGCTGGTGCTCGCCGCAGGCCTCCTGGCCGGGGCGCCCCTCTCGACCGCGACGCGCTTCAACGCGATCGCCCGGTCGCCGCTCACCGGGGCATTCGGGGAGTCCGAGGCCGGTGGCTACTGGGGCCCGGAGCTCAAGATGGCGGGGTTCGACGCGATCGTCCTCACCGGGCGGTCGCCGGACCCCGTCTGGCTGTGGGTGAAGGACGGCGCGGCCGAGATCCGCGATGGGCGCGCGCTCTGGGGCCAGGATCCGCCCTTCGTGCAGGCCGCCATCCGGGAGGACACCGGCGAGAAGCTCGCGCGGGTGCTCCAGATCGGGCGCGCCGGGGAGAACCTCGTCCCCTACGCGATGATCATGAACGAGCTGCGCCACTACAACGGCCGTACCGGCATGGGTGCCGTGATGGGCTCCAAGAACGTGCGCGCCATCGCCGTCAAGGGCTCCCGGCGCTACGCGGAGCTGGCCCATGACCCGCAGGCGCTGGGTGAAGTCGGAAGGCGGCTGGCGAAGACCGTCACCGAGCACCCGCAGGCCTGGGACCTGCGTACCAAGGGAACGCCCGCCCTCACGGACGGCCTGAACGCGGCCGGGATCCTGCCCACCCGGAACTTCCGGCTGGGGTCGTTCGAGCAGGTCGAGGGGATCGGCTGGGAGGCGTACGCAGCCATCAGGAGTGGCACCCGCTCCTGCTACGCGTGCGCGGTGCGGTGCAAGCCCGAGACCGCGTTCGAGGGCCGCTACCGGGTCACCGACACCTACGATGGCCCGGAGTACGAGGCCATCGCCGGGTTCGGGTCGGATTGCGCGATCTTCGACATGGAGCTCGTCGCACGCGCCAACGAGCTGTGCAACGAGCTTGGGCTCGACGTCATCTCCACCGCGGGAACGGTCGCGTTCGTCATGGAGTGCGTCGAGCACGGCCTGCTCGGGCCGGCGGACCTTGGCGGCCTGGACCTGTCCTTCGGCAACGGCGAGGCGCTGCTGGAGGTGATCCCGCTCATCGCCGACCGGCGCGGCGCGGGCGAGTTGCTCGCGCTTGGCTCGCGGCGGATCGCCGAGCGGGTCGGTGGCGGCTCCGCGGCCTACGCCATGCAGGTCAAGGGCCTGGAGCTGGCGATGCACGAGCCGCGCGGCAAGGTGGGGGTCGCGCTCGGTTATGCCACGAACGAGGCGGGCGCGGACCACCTCGTGGCCTTCCACGACCCGATCTTCGTGAACCCGGAGTCCGTGGCGTTCAAGGGCGCGGTGCCCCTGGGCATCACGGAACCGGTCGGCGCCCTGGACCTGGGCGAGAAGAAGGTGAGCATCTGGTACACGGGCGAGCGCTGGAACAGCGCCGAGAAGGTGCTGGGACTCTGCTTCTTCGGCCCTGCGCCCCGCTCGTTCATGCAGGTCGAGGATGTGCTGGCCGCCGTGCGTGCCGCGACCGGCTGGGACGTCACGGTGGACGAGCTGCTCGAGATCGGGGAACGGGCCGTGAACCTCGCCCGGGTGTTCAACGTCCGGGAGGGCTTCACCCGGAGCGACGATGTCCTGCCCGACCGCCTCCACACGCCCCTCGAGGGCGGGCCGTTGACGGGGACGTCGATCGACCGGGACGCGTTCGAGGCGGCGATCTCCGCGCTGTACACGCTCAAGGGCTGGGTCCCGGCGACCGGTGCCCCGACTGCGGAGCGGCTCGACCGGCTCGGCCTCGAGTGGACCGTGACTGCGGCGGGGTCGGGCAAGAGCGGCGGGTGAAGGTCCACCTCTGGGGCGAGCTCGGCTTCTACGGGCCGGAGAAGCGGAGCCGGTTCGAGTTCCGGATCGGCGATGAGATGCCCGCCTCGGATGCCCTCCGCCTCATCGGGGTCCCGGAGGCGGACATCGCGGTGTTCGGCATCAACGGAGTGGTGGTCAGGCTGGGCGATCCGGCGATCACCGTGGCCGACGGGGACAGGATCGACTGCTTCCCGGCGACGAGCGGGGGCTGAGCCGGTCCGGACGCGGGCCGGGGACCTGGCTCAGCCCTCGCGGCTGCGGAGCTCCCAGGCGACGACCTCCGCCCCCACGGGAAGGTCCGTGTCCGGCGGAATGAGGATCATCCCGTTCGCCGCCGCGAGCGAAGCGAGCATGTAGGAGTCCTGGCCGCCCGACGACCGGGCCAGCAGCCCGTCGGGGCGGTCCGGATCCGGGACGAGGACGACGCGGGTGATGTTCTGGCGGCCCGAGGCGCCCCGCATCGGCTGGGCGACGCGGACGATCCGCGTGGGCCTGTCGAAAGCCCGCGCGTGCCCGGCGAGCCGGCGCAGGACGGGACGCACGAAGAGCTCGAACGTCACGAACACGCTGACGGGGTTGCCGGGCAGCCCGAACAGGCGGACGTCGCGGTCACCGACGATCGCGCGCGCGAATGCGAATGGACGCCCGGGCTTGATCGCCACCCGCCACAGGGCGAGGTCGCCCAGGGTCTCGAAGGCGGCCTTCACGTGGTCGTGGGCGCCGACCGAGACGCCACCGCTCAGCACGACGACGTCCGCCCAGCCGGCCGCCTCGCGGAGCAGGTCGAGCAGGTCGGCCAGGGTGTCCCGGGCGATGCCGAAACGACGAACCTCGGCCCCCGCCTCGGCCGCCTGGGCAGCGAGCGTGAGCGAGTTGGAGTCGTGGATCTGGCCCGGTCCGAGCGGGAGCCCCGGCGGGACCAGCTCGTCGCCGGTCGAGATCACCGCGACCCTCGGCCGGCGATGGACCGTCACGGACGCGTGTCCGGTCGCCGCGAGGAGCGCGATCGCGGCCGCGTCACAGGCGCGGCCGGCGCCCAGGAGGTGCGCGCCCTCCTCCACGTCGCTGCCGGGGTGGCGGACGTGGTCGCCCGGGCGGACCGGGGCGAAGACCGCCACCGTCTCCGGGATCTCCGAGGCTCCGGCCGGTGCGTCGGTGTCCTCGACCGGGACGACGGTGTCGGCACCGTCAGGCATCATCGCGCCGGTCATGATCCGGATCGCCGTGCCCGCAACAACCCCGGCATCGGGTGGGCTGCCCGCGGCCACCTCGCCCAGGACCCGGAGCACGACGGGGCTGCCGGCGGACGCGACGGCGATGTCGGCCCCGCGCACGGCGAAACCATCCATCGCGCTGTTGATCCATGACGGTACCGTCATGGCGGAGCGGACCGGTTGGGCGAGGACGAGCCCGGAGGCGTCGGCGATGTCCACGACCTCGGAGGGGAGCGGCGCAACGTCCTCGAGGACGCGGTCCTGGGCCTCGCCGAGCGGTACGAGATCCGGAAGGTCAGTCATGGGAGGCTCCTGCCAGGTGGGGCGGCGCGTGTGCCGGGACGCCAGCATAGCGGCGGTCCGCCGGGACCGGTCGGGCAACCACTGTCGCGCCGCTCTGCCATGCCCCGGTGGGACGACCGGGCGCGTCCAGCTCCGGTACCAGGGTGGGTGTATAACGAGATCGAGTCCCATCGCCCCGATGCGGTCGACGGCGGTCGACGGCCGTCGCCGCGACAGGGCGGTGCCCGGGATGACGGGAATGTCGACGCTGTGCCGGCGTCTGGAGAGGAGGCACCGATCGTGACGTACTCCATCGTTGCGCGCGACAGCGCGACGGGCGACCTGGGCGTGGCGGTCCAGTCCAAGTTCCTGTCCGTCGGATCCGTGGTCCCGTGGGCACGCGCGGGCGTCGGCGCGATCGCCACCCAGTCGTATGCCAATGTCGCCTACGGCCCCGACGGCCTGTCGCTCCTCGCCAGCGGGGCGAACGCGGGGGGCGCGCTTGCTGCACTCGTCGAGGCGGATCAGCTCCGCACGCAGCGGCAGGTGGGGGCCGTGGACGCGCACGGTGGGTCGGCCAGCTACACCGGACGCTCGTGCTTCGCGTGGGCGGGCGGACGAACCGGTCCCGACTACGCGGCCCAGGGCAATATCCTGGCCGGGGCAGCGGTTGTCGACGGGCTGGCGGACACGTTCGAGGCAGGGGGCCTCCCGTTCCCGGAGCTGCTGGTGGCCTGTCTCGCCGCGGCCGACGCCGCTGGCGGCGATCGACGCGGCCGGCAGTCGGCGGCGCTCCTGATCGTCCGGGAGCGCGGCGGGTATGGCGGCGGCAACGACCGCTGGATCGACCTCCGTGTGGACGACCATGCGGACCCGGTCACGGAGCTCGCCCGGTTGCTCGAGCTCACGCACCTCTACCTGCAGCGGCCGACGCCGGCCGACCTCATCGCCCTGGATGGCCGGCTGGCCGGTGAGGTCCGCGAGCACCTGGAACGTCTTGGCTGGAACCCCGCGACCGCCGGAAGCCCTCTCTACGTCCCGATGTGGCCCGACGAGGCCGAGCCCGAGGAGGAACGGCCCAGCGTGGGCGTTCCGCGGCCCCTGCCAGACGGCTGGGACCCCGCCTGGCAGGATCGCCTCCTGGCGTGGATGTCCGTCGAGAACCTGGAGGAGAGGACCGCCGCCCCGGGGTGGATCGATCCGAAGGTGCTGGCCTACCTCCGCAACGCGGCGGGCCGGAGCTAGGCCACCGCGTCCCGTTCCGCGTCGCCGGTGACGGACTGTTCGGCCGGCTGCTCCTTGCCGGGGAAGGCGCGCATGAGACGGCGCAGGAGGTTGTGGAGCTCCTCCTTCTCGGACGCATCGAGGACCGATGCGATCATCGCCTCGCGCCGCGCCTGCGTCCCGGTGGTCCTGTCCCACGTCGCGTTGCCTGCCTCGGTCGGCTCGATCAGGGTTCCGCGTCGATCGTTCGGGTCCGGGAGCCGGCGGATCAGGCCGGCCTCCTCCATGCGATCGAGGCGGTTCGTCATCGCGCCGCTGGAGAGGCGCATGTCCGTCGCGAGCTGGCCCGGGGAGCGACGGTACGGCGGCCCGTAGCTGCGCAGGCGCCCGAGGAGGTGGTAGGACCGGTGATCCAGCCCGTGCTCCGTCAGCGTCTCCTCCAGCGACCGGTCGAACGACTTCGCCAGGATCTGGATGCGCTCGACGATCCCCTCGGTGAGCTCGTTGAGGTCCGGGATCTCGCGCGCCCAGGTGCGGAGAGACTCGTCCAGGCAGTCGTGCGCGTCGTTGTCATCGTTCATGCCTCGAGTATCCACCATCTCGACATTATGTCAAGAATCTTTTGGCAATACCTCTTGACATCAAAGGACTATCGCGCTAGAGTTCCCCTAGATCGTTTGAGATCAAGAGTCTTGAGGTCAAGATCCGTTCGACTGGAACGGCGGAGGGACGACAGATGGTCGGCGCGAACGCAGCAACGGGACACGGGTTGGTGGCGGGGCTACGCCACGGGCGGATCGGGTGGTCGATCCCGCGATTTCGGGAGCAGGACGCGCGATCCCGCGCCGAGCAGCTTGCCCGCATGAACCTGATCGAGGAGACGCGGCATGAGCACGCCGATCTGGGCGCGCCCTCCCGCGACGGCGGGGCGACCCCACTCCGGTGGAACCGGCTGACCTGAGATCACACTGGGTGGGTGGCAGCAGTGATGTTGCCACCCACCTTTGACGTTGTGGACAATGGGCAGATGACGAGGTCGGCGCCCTGGGAGCTACGGCGGGCCACCGGCGCCGACGCGGTGGCGGTGGCCGAGATGCACGTCCGGGCATGGCAGACGGCCTACCGGGGGATCGTCCCCGACGCCTTCCTCGACAGCCTGGACGTGGCAGCCCGCGCCAGCCGCTACTCCTTCGATCGCTCGGGACCCGGAGATCCCGAGACCTGGGTCGCGGTCGACGGCGAGGACGTCGTGGGGATGGTGAGCATCAGCCCGAGCCGGGACGAGGACCTGCCCGGGCTCGGTGAGGTTCGCGCCCTGTACGTCGCGCCCGACCGGTGGCGGTCAGGCGCTGGTTCGGCGCTGCTGGCCACGGCAGAGCGACTGCTCGCGGACACCGGGTACACCGAGGCACTCCTGTGGGTGCTGGAGGACAACGCACGGGGCCGTGGGTTCTACGAGGCCGCCGGATGGGATCCCGATGGCCAGACGAAGACCGTGGCGATCGGAGGGCGCGAGCTCGTCGAGGTCCGGTACCGCAACGCGCTGAACCGCCGCACCCAGGACGTGCGGGACTGACCGGTATCCTCGCCGCGATGCAGGACCATTCGTCGCCCGTCCCCACGATCCGCACCGAGCGGGTGGAGCTCGTCTCGATGTCGCTCGCCTTCATGCGGTCCCTCGTGGCCGGCGACGAGGACGCGGCGGCCCGCGAGTTGGGCGCCTCCCTGCCGTCGGGCATGCGCGAGGACCTCGCCAACTTCCTGAGCTACCGGATCCCGGACCTCGAGGCGGATCCCGCGAGCCAGCCGTGGCTGGGCCGGGCCATCGTCGTGACCCACCCCGATGGGCGGCGGGAGGTGATCGGCACCATCGGCTTCCACGCGCCACCGGACGAGACCGGACGGGTGGAGATCGGTTACCGCGTGGAGGCGGCCTACCGACGCCGGGGGATCGCCACCGAGTGCATCCGGGCACTGCTCGCCTGGGCCCAGGCCCGGGGGACATACCGCTTCCGCGCCTCGGTTGCACCGGACAACGTCGCCTCGCTGGCGATCATCCGCGCCTTCGGCTTCGAGCAGGTGGGCGTCCAGATGGACGAGATCGACGGCGAGGAGCTCGTGTTCCACCTGGATCGGCCGCCGCACGAGGTGTCCGGCCAGGCCGGCTGACGGGCGCCAGCGATGTGGCCGCGCCCAAGTGGCCGAGCCCGTCCCTCAGGGGCGTTCGTCGGTCAACGCCGGAGGCGCCAGATCATCTCGGCCGGCCAGCGCCGCGCCCACGCCAGCGTCTCGGCCGATCGGTACGTGCTGGTGGCATCGGGCCCGGGGCGCGGCTCGAGGCAGTCCTCGATCACGAAGCCGTTGGCGCGGAACAGGCGGATCCAGTCCCCGAACGTCAGCTGGAAGCTGATGTTCTCGCCGTCATCGATGGTGCGCATTCCGAAGTAGTCGACGACCAGGCGGTCGCCGACCTCGTCGGCGTCGAGCGGCCAGCAGATCGTCGCGATCGGCGACTCATGGCTGAACGCGAACAGCCCGCCGGGTCGCAGCAGGCGGGCGACCTCTGGAACGGTGCGGTAGGGGTCGGCGAAGGTCATCGCCCCGAAGTCGCAGAAGACGATGTCGAACGAGGCATCGGGGAGCGGCACCGCCTCCGCGCTCGCGTGGACGAGCGGGAAGTCGACGCCGGCCACCGCCATCAGGCGCCGGGCGTGCTCCAGCTGGCGCTCGGAGAGGTCGAGGCCAACCGGGCGTGCGCCGTGCTGCGCCAGCGCGATCGACCACTGGGCCGCGCCACACCCGAACTCGAGGATGTCCCGGCCGGCGACCTCGCCCAGGACCTGCAGCTCCGCCTCGGGGATCTGGGCGGTCCCCCAGGCGAGCCCGCCGCTGTCCGCGAGCTGGCCGCCGTGCCGCTCCTGGTACTCGTCGCTGGACGCGTTCCACGCGGCCCGGTTTCGGGCGGCGTGTGGGGTCAGGCCCGTGGGTGTCGCGCGTTCCTCGGTCATCTGCGGAAGTGTATGGAGTCCGCCCCGTCCCCGCCCGCGATGCGCAGACCGCGGCGGCCGAAGGATCGGCGCCGAACTCAGCCGGCCGGGTCGAACCGGTACAGGTCGACGTCCGAGACGGGCTCGTACCCGATCCGCTGGTAGACCGAGTTCGACGTCGGGTTCGCGAGATTGGTGAGCAGGAAGCAGAAGCGCGCCCCGCGATCGAGCTGGTCCTGGCTTGCGGCCGCCGTCACGGCACTTGCATACCCACGACCTCGCTCGTCCGGCGGTGTGTAGACGGGGCCGAACCGCCGCCCGTTGGGCGTCCGCGCGCCGGCGGCGGCCAGGGACACGACCCTCCCGTCGGCCTCCCACAGGTACGCGAACCGATCGTCCCGCCGGACCCACCGCTCCACCATCTCGTCGATCTCGCCCCGCACCGATCCCGGCGGCATGGCCTCCTCGTGGAACGCCATCATCCAGTCGCGCAGGAGCGTTCGATCGCGCTGGTCGGCAAGCCGCCAGGAGCCCGGTGTCTGCCTGGGCACGATGACGCGCGACAGCCGGTAGATCCGCTCGGCAATCTCCAGACGAGCGGGACGCCCGGTCACCCTGGACCACGCCTGGGCAAACGGCACGACGGTCGATTGCGGCCCGAGGACGGTCGACAGGTCGGGCGCGGCGGCATGGAGATCGGCGACCAGGGCGTCGACCGCGAGGGGCACCCGGTCGTCCGGAACACCGGGCTCCGAGAGCACGGGCCCGAATGGCGGTGTGCGGATCGCGACGAGCGCGATGCGGCCGGCGTCCCACACCGTCGCCAGGTACGGCGGTTCGGGATAGGTCCGGGGCTGGTCGCGGAGCGTGGAGAGGATGCCGAGCGGGAGGTTGTTCTCGGCCTCACGCGCGACGAGGTAGTCACCGGCTGTTTCGAGCAGCGCCGCGGCGGTCTCGTGACGGGTCACATCCATCCTGAGACTGTAGCCTCCGCGTCATCGATTCGCGCGCGGATCGGCCGGTCGTTGGGCGCTCGACCCAGGGGATCGTAGCCACCTGGCATCTATTCACCCTATGATGCGTCCCATGGCCCCCGAGGATCCCACCCAGGCTGTCGGCGCCCCCGGCGTCACGGATGACATCGTCGATCACCTGGAGCGGATGGCCGTCGGCTCCGTCGGGCTCACGACCCGCGCACTCGCCAGCGCAGATGCCGGCCTCGAGCTCACGTTTCCCCAATGGCGCGTCCTCCTGGTTCTGGGCGAGGGCGAGGATGGGGCCCGGATCGGTCAGGTGGCGGCAAGGGTCGGCGTCACCCTGCCCGCGACGAGCCGCCTGATCCGGCGCCTCGAGCGGCGGGGGCTGACGACCCTCACGGTGGACGAGCGGGACCGACGCGCCACGCGCGCCCGCCTGACCGAGCACGGACGTGCGGTCCGCGCGGCGATCCTCGACCATCGGCGGACGGCCCTCCTGGAGGTCGTCGCCGCCATTCCCGCGCCCCAGCGGCATGACCTTGGGACCCGGCTCCGGGCCATCGCCGACGGGCTCGAGCGGTTCGCGTGACGGCGCTCCCGGCCCGGCGGATCGACGCCGGGCTCCGGTCCGTCCGCCGCCGCATCCGCGGGGCGAAATACCTCCGCAAGTGGGTCGTCCTCGGCGCCCTCATCGGCGTCGTCGGCGGCCTCGGGGCGATCGCCTTCTACACGGCCCTCGAGGTCTCCACTCAGTTCTTCCTCGGACTGCTCGGCGGGTACGTGCCACCGTCGCCTGCTGGGGAGGGTGGCGCTCCGCTCCCGATCACGGGCTTCGAGAGGTGGTGGGCGATCCCGCTCATCGTTGGGCTTGGCGGACTGATCTCCGGGATCATCGTGTTCCGTTTCGCCCCCGAGGCGGAGGGCCACGGGACCGACGCGGCGATCGCGGCGTATCACCACCACCCGCGAGGAATCCGGGCCCGTGTCCCGATCATCAAGATGGTCGCGTCGGCGGTGACGATCGGGTCCGGGGGTTCCGGTGGTCGCGAGGGTCCCGCGGCCCACATCAGCGCGGGCTTCGGGTCGTTCCTCGGCCGCGTGCTCGACCTGGACGCGCGGGACGCCCGGATCGCGGTCGCGGTCGGGATGGCCGCCGGCATCGGCGCGATCTTCCGGGCTCCGCTGGGTGGCGCGATCCTCGGCGCCGAGCTCATGTACCGCGACGACGTCGAGTCGGAGGCGCTGGTCCCGTCGTTCATCGCCACGATCGTCGCGTACTCGATCTTCGGCGCCGTCGAGGGGTTCAGCCCGATCTTCGGGGCCCAGGCCCGGTTCGGCTTCAGCGACCCGGCCCAGCTCGGCTGGTATGCGGTCATCGGTCTGACCTGCGGCCTCGTCGGACTGCTCTACATTCGCAGCTTCTACGGCCTGGCCGCCCGGTTCCATCGCTCGGCGGCGCCGCGCTGGCTCAGGCCCGCAATCGGCGGCTTCATGGTCGGCTGCATCGCCCTGGTCATCCCCGGCGTCCTCGGGACCGGCTACGGGTTCGTCCAGGCGGGCCTCGATCGCCAGGCGCTCCTGGCGATCCCCCTCTGGATGGTCCTGATCCTGCCGTTTGCGAAGATCCTGGCGACGTCGCTGTCCATCGGCTCGGGTGGCTCGGGGGGGATCTTCGGGCCGGGCATGTTCGTCGGCGGGATGCTGGGTGCCGGGATCTGGCGCCTCCTGGAGCCGATCGCCCCGGCGATCCCGGCGGACCCGGCGCCGTTCGTGATCGTGGCGATGATGGCCCTCTTCGGGAGCGTCGCCCATGCACCGCTCGCGGTCATGCTCATGGTCGCCGAGATGACAGGCAACCTCTCGATGCTGGCGCCTGCGATGGTGGCCGTGGGGCTTGCCAGCTTCGTGGTTGGCGACCGCTCGATCTACAGCAGTCAGCTCGCGACACGCGCCGATTCTCCGGCCCAGCGGTACCGGTTCGCGATGCCCCTCCTCGGCGCGGTTGCGGTGGGCGGCGCGACCCGGCAGGCCCGCCTCGTCCTGAGCGCAGACGACACCGTCGCGACGGCACGGGCCCGGATGGAGGCGATCGACGTCCCCGGCGCACCAGTCGTGAGCCGCGATGGAGCGGTCATCGGCGTGATCGACCTCGCATCGCTCGAGGCGTTGGCGGATGACCAGCGCATCCCGGCGTCCGCGATCGTGCGCGAGCCGTTCCTGGCCGCGGACGACGGCCTCGACGACGCCCTCGGTGCGCTCGCCGACCACGGGCGGACGTGGGCACCCGTGGTCACCGGTGGACGGCTCGCCGGCGTCCTGTCGATCCGGGATGCGATGACTTCATACCGCACCGCACTCAACGGGAACATCCGCCAGGTGCGCGGGCTCCGGACGGGCGGCGTGATCATCGAGACACAGATCGCACGGGGTTCCGCGCTCGCGGAGCGGTTCGTCTCGGATATCGCCTGGCCCAGGGAGGCGGTGCTCGTGGCGATCGAGCGCAAGGAGACGCTCATGGTGCCCCGCGGGGACCTGCGGCTCCTGCCCGGCGACCACCTCTCGATCTTCGCCACGCCGGCGGCCCATCCGCAGGTGGAGGATCTTCTCGACACACCCGCACCCGTCGCAGAGGAGATCGCTGTCACCAATGCGGACACGGAGGCACGGTCGGCCCCCGGCGACAGCCACGTGCCGTAGTCTGTGCGGGTAACGAGCCCCGGCACACTCGCGGGCTCGAGGGGTCGGAGGGCTGCAGATGTCGGACGCGCCGTATCGGCGGGTGCACGTGGTGATCAACCCGGCATCCGGCAGGGACGAGCCGATCCTCAACACCCTCAACGAGGTCTTCGGGACCCATGGCGTGGCCTGGGGCGTGAGCGTGACCCACAAGTACGGCGACGCGACCGAGCAGGCCATGGCCGCCATCGCAGACGGCGTGGACCTGGTCGTGGGCTACGGCGGGGACGGCACCCAGCACGAGATCGCCAACGCGGTCCTGCGCGCCGCGGCCGTGAGCGGGAAGCAGACGCCGATGGGCATCCTGCCCGGCGGCACCGGAAACGGTTTCGCCCGCGAGATGGGCGTACCGGGCAAGCTCCGCCCGGCCGTCGAGGTGCTGTGCACGAGCACGAATACCCGTTCGATCGACGTCGGCCGCCTGGTCAGCGTTGCGCAGCCCCAGGCCCACGACCGCTACTTCATCCAGCGCATGTACGTGGGGACCGAGCCCGAGGAGCAGACGAGCCGCGCGATGAAGGACAAGTACGGCGTCTTCGCCTACGCCGTGAACATGGCCAGCCACGCGAAGGATGGCAAGTACTTCCAGTACCGGGCAGACGTCGATGGCGAGACCCTCGAGTTCGGAGGCACCAAGATCTACGTCGTGAACTCCGGGATGATGGGCACGGGCCTCCGGATCACCCACGCCTATGCCATCGACGACGGGCTGCTGGACTGCTTCGTGATCGACCCGCACCACCGGAGCACACTCGTGGCGGCCGCGGAGCGGTTCCTGAGCGTGGGCGGCGCGAAGGCGATGCGGTACTACCGGCAGGCGCGCTCGGTGACGCTCGCGGCCGAACCCGATCAGCCGGTGTGGACGGACGGCGAGTACGTCGGGCGGACGCCGGTCACGGTCGACGTCGTGCCCCGGGCGCTGGCGATTGTCGTCCCCTGAGCCGCCGCCGCGGCTCGGTCTGTTCCACCGCGGCTTCGACCGGCTGTACCCCGCGATCCGGTTCACCTACGAGAGGCTCCTGGGGCACGTCTGGTTCAGTCAGGTCACGCCCACGCTCTGGCTGGGGGGTGCGCCGACCTATGAGCGGGACTTCGACGCCGTCCTGACGCTGGGGATCACGGCGGTGGTCGACATGCGCGCCGAGCGAACGTCGGAGCCGGCCTGGTTCGAGCAGCACGGCGTTGCGCTTCGGCAGTACCGGGTGCCGGACGTGACAGTTCCCGACGAGGATGTCCTTGATGACGCCGTGCCCTGGATCACGGACAGGCTGGCGGAAGGCAGAACCGTGCTCATCCACTGTGCGAAGGGACGGGGCCGCTCGGCGACGGTGCTCGCCGCCTACCTGATGCAGGCCAAGGGGATGAGCTTCGACGAGGTGGAGGATCTCCTGACCTCGAAGCGCAAGCTCGTCAAGCTGGAGGACCGGCACCGCCGGGTCCTCGAGTCGTGGATCGCCAAGCAGCAGGCAGCACCCGTCCCATCGCCAGGCTGAAAGGCCGGGGCAGGCAGCACGTCCCGGTGCCCCGGGATCGCCACGCCGGCGGGATGGTTCCGGCGGCCCCCAGTGCCGCGGCGCCCAACCGTCGTCAGCGGTGCCCGTTCGCCATGCGCATCGCCTCCGGACGGCGGCGGAGGCGCCACATGGCGATGATCCCGACCAGCGGACCGACAGCCAGCAGCGCGAACACGAGTCGCCAGCCGAGCGCGTCGTCCGCGCTCAAGAGCCCGACGAGGGTGATCGTCACCCCGGTCAGCAGGAACCCCGACGCCGTCTGGAGCGCAAGGGCAGATCCCGCCGTCCCGGGCGGTCCGAGCTCCGTCACCGCCGCCGAGTCAGCATCGGCAGGTCCATGCCGGACAGGGACAGCTCCGCGGTGATCAGCGGCGCCACCGCGGAGGCGCTGAACCACGGCGACATCGCCAGCAGCTCGCCCAGAGCGAGCAGGGCCAGCAGGCGCCAGCGCCCCGTAGCCCTGTCCATCGCCGTCGCAGCCCTCCTCGAACCCGTGCCTGCGCCGCGAGCTCGCGAGAGCCGCTACCGGACCACGATGGTCGCTGTCGGAGCTCCCCCAAGCCCCCGCCCCTCGATGATCGCGGCATCCTGCGCGCACCGGGCGCAGGATGCAAGGCCCAGATCCTCGCAGCCGAGTCCGGCGCCCCTCCCAAACGCCAATTGCCGACACAAGGTGTATCGTCCGTGCCTAATAGTTAGTCCTGAACGAACAGTCAACGTTGTACAAAGGGGCATTCCATCAACGAGCAGGAGCGAGCCGTTCTCAGTGGGGAGGTCATCGCCGACTTCGAGGCGATCCTCGTCCGTCTCGCCGATGCCCACGCTCCTGAGTTCCTGTGCGTCGACATCACGATGCCCCAGGCCAAGGTGCTGTACCTCCTGTCGGTGGGCGACCTCAACATGTCGGAGCTTGTGGCCCGCCTGGGCGTGACCCTGCCGACGGTGAGCGGTGTCGTCGATCGCCTCGTTGAACGTGGGCTGATCGCGCGTCGCGCGGACCCGGCGGATCGTCGCCGGGTCGTGGTCGGCATCACGCCCGCCGGGGTGGAGCTGCTCGACCGCTTCCACGACCTCAACGCGCGGCAACTGCGGGATCTGCTGGCGGTGCTCGACGACGCGGATCTCGAGCAGGTCCGCGGCTACCTGGCCCTGCTCGACCGGGGCATCTCCAGGCTGGCGGTTGCGGGCAGGAACCCCAGCGCAGCCGCCATCGTGGCTCAGGACGGGGCATCGAGGAGCACCAGGCAATGAACAAGCGAGCAGTCGCCATCGGCGGCGCCGTGGTCGTCGGCGTCGGCCTCGTCGGCCTCGTCGTCGCCGGCCCCCTGCTGGGCAGCAAGACGCCCGAGATGACCTACCTGACCGACACAGCCTCCATCATGGACGTGCGCACGACCGTCTCGATCAGCGGGTCCATCGAGCCCGTCGACTCCTACGGCCTCGCGTTCGGCGAGGCACCTGTCAGATCGCCGAAGGCGGCGGCCACCGCCGCCCGCTCGGCCACGGCGGTGGAATGGACCGCGGCCACGGTGAACGTCGGGACCGGAGACACGGTCGAGGCGGGCGACGTGCTGGCCGTCGCGGAGACCGAGGATGCCGAGCTGGCCCTGACGGTGGCCCAGGCGAACCTGGCGGCGGCCGAGGCGAGGCTCAGGGCCGACGAGCTGCCGGTGTCGAAGACGACCAAGGCCAAGGCGAGGCTCGGGGTCACGCAGGCCAACAGCCAGCTCTCCCAGGCCAAGAAGTCGCTGTCCCAGACGCAGGCGGCCGGCCGGCTCGCCGTCTCCCAGGCGACCGCGGCACACAACGACGCGAAGAAGCAGCTGGCGAACGATCGGGCGGCCGGGGCGCCGGACGCTGTCATCGCGGCGGACGCGGCAGCCGTCAAGCAGGCTTCTCGGGCGCTCGCAACCGCCAGGCTCCAGGCCACCTCGGCGAACACGCAGGCGTCGAACCAGGTCGCGGCGGCCAAGCTGGGCGTCACCTCTGCCAACCTCACCTACGAGGGAACGACCGACGTCGACACATCTGCGGTCGTCGCCGCGGACCGCGCTGCCGTGGTGCAGGCCGAATCGGTCGTCGCCGACGCCGAGGGGACGCTCGAGCGGGCCACCCTGACCGCGCCGATCGATGGCATCGTCTCGTCCGTCACCATCGAGCCCGGCGACTCGGCCTCCGGCATCGTCATCGTCGTCCGAGGCTCCGACGTCCAGGTGGTCGCCTCCATCACCGAGAGCGACCTGCCATCCGTTCAGGTCGGCCAGCCGGCCGAGGTGAGGATCCCGGCGCTCGATGCTGTTGTGGGTGGCAAGGTGGACTCAGTCGACGTGGCCGGTGCCACGAGGAGCGCGTCCGGCGTGGTCTCCTACGAGGTCGTGATCTCGCTCGACACCGCGCCCGAGCTCGTGGCGCCGGGCATGACCGCCGACGTGGACATCACCACCGACAGCGCGCCCGCGGTGCTCGCGGTGCCGGTGACGGCGATCGGCGGCGCACCCGGTGCCTACACGGTGCAGGTGCTGGACGGCCCCGACCGGGCGCGGACCGTGCCCGTCGAGGTTGGCCTGATGACGCCGTCGCTTGCGGAGATCCGGTCGGGCCTCACCGCTGGCATGGTGGTGGTCACCGGCACGGCGTCCGCCAGGGACCTCGTGACGACGTTCCCCACCGGTCCGGGCGGCGGGGGTGGAGGTACATCGGGCGGTTCCAGCGGTTCAGGTGGCTCCGGCGCCGGGTCAGCCCCGCCGGGATCACAGCCGTGACGACCGTGAACCCGTTCCCGGGCCCGGCCGCCGGGGCGCCGGTGATCGAGATGCGCGGCATCGGCAAGACCTATCGGTCCGGCCGCCTGGAGGTGGAGGCCCTGCAGGGTGTGGATCTCGACGTGAACTCCGGCGACTTCCTCGCGATCGTCGGCCCATCGGGCTCCGGCAAGTCAACGCTCATGAACCTGCTGGGCTGCCTGGATCGCCCGACCGCCGGCACGTACCGGCTCGCCGGGACCGACGTGGCGGGCCTGTCGGACGACGAGCTCGCCCGGGTTCGCAACCGGACGATCGGGTTCGTGTTCCAGTCGTTCAACCTGCTGCCCAGGACGACGGCGCTCGAGAACGTGGCCATGCCGCTCCTGTATGCGGGCGTGAGCCGGACGGAGAGGCTGCAGCGGGCCCGGGACGCCCTGGCGCGGCTCGGGCTCGAGGATCGGATGACGCATGAGCCGTCGGAGCTGTCCGGGGGTCAGCAGCAGCGGGTGGCTATCGCGCGGGCGCTCGTGAGCCGGCCGGCGATCATCCTGGCGGACGAGCCCACCGGAAACCTGGACTCAGCCTCGGGCGCGGACGTGCTCGACCTGCTCCACGAGCTGAACGACGCCGGGACGACGATCGTCCTTATCACCCACGACAGCGACGTGGCCGTCGCGGCCACGCGCCGCGTCAGGGTGCGCGACGGGAGGCTCGCCGCGTGAACTGGGCCGAGCTCGTCCCCCTCGCGATCTCGCGACTCGCGGCCGCCCGGCTCCGGGCGCTGCTGACGATGCTGGGGGTGATCATCGGAGTCGGGTCCATCGTGGCACTCGTCTCGGTGGCGCAGGGCGCGACATCCGGGATCACCAACCTCATCGAGGGCCTCGGCACCAACCTGCTCAGCGTCAGTCCCGGCGCCAGCACGTTCGGCTTCGTGCGCGGGGTCGGCGGGTCTGCCGACACGCTGACGGTCGACGACGCGGAGGCCATCGCGCAGGTCGAGGGGGTCGCCCAGGTCGCCCCGCAGGTGTCGACCATGGCCGTCGTCGTGGCCGGCTCCTCGAACACCACCACCACCGTCTCCGGGATCACCCCGGCCTTCATGCCGGTGCGCGCCTACGAGGTCTGGCGCGGGTCGTTCGTGTCCGAGGCGGAATACGCGGCCGGGCTGC
The DNA here is from genome assembly GCA_963770795.1 of uncultured Chloroflexia bacterium. Classification (GTDB taxonomy): domain Bacteria; phylum Chloroflexota; class Limnocylindria; order Limnocylindrales; family CSP1-4; genus CAIXZV01. Next base: position 909,876 of record CAVYQR010000002.1, on the reverse strand, counting down.
GGGTCGCCGTGCTCGGCTCGACCGCAGCCGATGCCCTCCACCTGGACGAGTCCGCGGTGGGTTCCGACATCAACGTCGGTGGCGTCCCGTTCCGCGTGATCGGCATCCTCCAGCCCAAGGGCATCCTCGACGACCAGGTCTACGTCCCGCTGTCGGCCCTCCGCGACTACTTCGTTGCGGGGCACTCGCTGCAGTCGCTCTCCGTGTCCACCGTGCACGCGGACCAGATCCCGCTCACCAAGTTCCGGATCGCAGAGCTGCTGAGGGCACGCCACGGGATCGTGGACGGGGCCGAGGACGACTTCACGATCATCGACCAGGCGCAGCTGCTATCCGCCTTCGGGACGATCACCGGGCTCCTGTCCCTGCTCCTTGCCGGCATCGCCTCGATCAGCCTGCTCGTGGGCGGCATCGGGATCATGAACATCATGCTGGTCTCGGTCCGGGAGCGGACACGGGAGATCGGCATCCGCAAGGCCATCGGGGCGCGCGGCCGGGACATCCTGGCCCAGTTCCTCGTCGAGGCCCTGGTGCTGTCCGTTGCCGGCGGCGTGCTCGGGATCGCGTTCGGCGTTGCCGCCTCCGCCGCGATCGGCGCCCTCGCCGGCTGGGGGCTCAACATCAGCCCGGTCACGATCCTGCTGGCGGCCGGGTTCTCGCTTGCCGTCGGCGTGATCTTCGGCGTCTGGCCCGCCCGGCAGGCCGCGAGGCTCGATCCAATCGCCGCGCTCCGGTACGAGTAGCGTCGCCGCCCCGCGTCGGGATCACCGCACGAGCGCCCGACCGCTCCGCGCCCAGGCACCGGTCCCGCCGCGCACGGAGACGGCGCCCTCGAACCCCTGGTCGACGAGGTAGGCGGTGGCGCTCCGGCTCCTGCTCCCCGACTGGCAGATGACCGCATAGGGCTTGTCGTGCTTGAGCCGGGCGACGCGGTCCGGCAGGCGCTTCACGGGGATGTGGATCGCCCCCCGCAGGTGTCCATTCCTGAACTCGGAGTCCTCGCGGACGTCGAGGACGCGGATGGCGCCCTGCGCCATGAGCGCATCGAGGTCCTCGACGTCGATCTGGGGTCCGCCGAGGCGGCGCAGGAACGAGAACACGTGTCCCTCCGGTGACGGTGTCACGCGGGACCGGCCCGCGACATCCAGCGGGCAAGGATAGCCGGGGACCGCTGGCGCGCCGGCGGGATCCGTGTCAGGGGCGGACCGTCACCGCGCAGCAGCAGCTCCGGGCACGGTGGTCGGGGCACGACCACGGGTCTGTCTCGCCGGGATGTCGATGACCGACCTGCGGTCATGCATCAACTCGCGCAGGACCGTCGCGACGGGGGCGGGAAGTCGGGTGGGTGCCGCGAAGCGGACGCACTCGAGCCACACGACCTCGTTGTGGACGGTGATTGTGAGGTTGTCCCCGCACGTGCAGAACGAGGGGGAGCGGAGGGCCGCGTCGACCGCGACCAGGATGGAATTGTCGTGCATGGCACGCACCTCGGCTCCCGGGCGTTCCGATCGCCGGTGCCCGCACATGTTGCGGGCGAGGTCGATCAGGCAGGAGCAGGACCGCCGTGGCCCAACTTGATGCGCAGCGGCGCAGGATCCACGGCCCGGACCGCTGCCACCCCTTGGTGGACGAAGGCGATCCGTAGCTTGATTATCCGCCCAGGGGGGCGTCGGATCAAGCTGGGCCCGGGTACCGGGATGGTTGCGCTTGAGATAGTGGACTAGTCCAAGTCGCAACCTTCATGACCCGCTCGCTGCGATCTGGATAAGGAATTGCAAGAACGCTCCGTCTATCACCGGACTCTCAGAGAGTTCGGTGAGGGTGATGGGTAGACAGCCCGTGCCCATTCGCGCCGACAGGCGTCGGCCCACCGGACGGAGGAATACCGCATGAACGATCCCCAGTCCGCGCCCTCGGGCGCGCCGCAATGGCAGGCGGACGGCCAGGTGCCTGTCCAGCCCCCCGCGCCCCCGTTCGCGGCCGAAACACCGACCGAGCCGTTCATCCCCACCTTTGCGGCTCCGCCGCCGCCCGACCCCGGCGCCTGGGGCAGGCCCGCGTTCGCCCCGCCGGAGTCCCCCGCGCCCGCCCCGAAGACTCCTGCCGTCCGCCGTTCGTCCGGCGTTGGCGTCGTCGTCGCCGCCGTCCTGGCGACGGCCGTCCTGACCTCCGGCGGGACCTACCTTGCGATGAGTGCCGTCGGACTCGGCAGCACCGCCGCCACCCAGCCTCCGGTGTTCACGCCGACGGCCGCGGGGCCCGGCACCGCGCCGTCACAGGCTCCGATCGCCGCCGCTCCGGGTGCGCAGGCCACGCCGGCGCCGGCGACGTCCGCACCGGCCGTCCCCGCCGGCGGGTCAACCTCGATCGTGGATATCGTCAAGGCCGTCAGCCCGGCCGTCGTCACCATCGTTGCCGAGGGCGTCACCGAGACGGATCCCGTCTCGGGCATGTCCGGCACGGGGACGGCGACCGGCTCCGGCGTCATCTTCGACGCGAACGGCCTGATCCTCACCAACCGCCACGTTGTCGAAGGCAGTCCGTCCAGGCTGACCGTCAACCTCAAGGACGGCCGTTCGTTCGACGCGACCATCTACGGGGTTGACACCCTCACCGACCTCGCCATTGTCAAGGTCGACGCGACGGGCCTGCCCACTGCTCCGATCGGCGACTCCTCGACAATCCAGGTGGGGCAGCAGGCGATCGCGATCGGCAGCCCCCTGGGCGAGTTCACGGACTCCGTCACGAGCGGGATCATCTCGGCCGTCGGCCGCAGCATCCCCGTCGCGACCGGGACCCTCTCCAACCTGCTCCAGACCGACACCGCGATCAATCCCGGCAACAGCGGCGGTCCGCTTCTCGACCCGTCCGGTTCCGTCATCGGCATCAACACCGCCATCGCCAGCTCAGGCCAGGGCATCGGCTTCGCGATCCCGATCAACATCGCCCGCCCGCTGCTCGCCCAGGCCTTGGCGGGGGAGGCGCTGTCTCGACCGTGGATGGGCATCAGGTTCCAGACGATCACGCCGGCGATCAAGCAGGAGGCCGGCCTCCCGGTCAACAACGGTGCCTGGATCCCGACTGCCTCGGCGCTTTCGGGCCAGGGCTCCTCGGGCCAGGGCTCAACGGGCCAGGACCCGCATGCACCGGTCGATCCGTTCGGCCAGGGCCAGGACCCGTTCGGCCAGGGCCAGGCCGGCGTCCCGAGGGCGGCGCAGCCGGTGATCGTCGCGGGCGGCCCCGCCGAGCAGGCAGGGCTCCAGGCCGGCGACATCATCACGGCCGTCAACGGCACGTCGCTCGACGTGACCCATCCGCTTGACCTCGTCCTGAGCCAGAGCGCGCCCGGCCAGACCATCACGCTGGACGTGCTCCGGAACGGCCAGACGACCCAGGTCTCCCTGACGCTGGGAACGCGCCCGGCCACCATGTAGCCACCCGCCAACCTTGGTGCCCGGCAACCGCGTGGCGCCGAGGCTGACCTCGCAATCCAGAGGTGGGACCGATCAGGTCGGTCCCACCTCTTCGTACCCCGGGTGCCGGCCCGCCGTCGCTACGACGTGCCCGCGGCGTCGGCTGCCGTCCCGGCGGCCAGCTCAGCCACAAGCCGACCCTCGAGGGCCAACAGCATCTCCTGGACCTCGGGGCTCGTCGCCTTCCTGCGTCTGGCGCTCGCGCAGGTAGGCGACGATGTCGGCCAGGACCTCGACTCGCGCCCTCGCCCCGGCCGTGCCGCGGGCGAAGTCCACGAACCCGTCGGCGATCCTCGGGTAGACGTGGTCGAGCCCGATGGACGTCGAGCTGCCCCGGCGCGCTCGAGGAGCGCCGCGGAGCGTCGGGCGGACATGGCTCAGCCACAGGGCGATCCCGTCCGAGGCCAGGCGCTGCTGCAGGTCCTCCAGCGACTCGACCGCGGGGACGTCTGCGTCGCGGGTGAGCGAGAGGTCCAGCAGGACGACGGTCGGTCGGGGCTCCGTCTCGCGAGCGGCCAGGACGATGGCGTCGCGGACCGCGGTGGCGTTGGCGAAGAACAGCATCTCGTCGGGGCGCACGACGAGCAGGCCGGGGATCGTCGCCGCCGGCTGGCTCTCCAGGTCCACCGGTTCGAGGTATCCCTGCGGCCGGCCGAGGAACGTCAGCCGCGGCTCGCTCGCCCGCCAGACCATCGCGCCCAGCGAGACGATCACCGCCAGCGCGAGCGCCTCCAGCGTCGGTACGACGAGGACCCCGACCAGGGCGATCATCGCCAGCCAGAAGTCGAGCCGGCGCAGGTCCCACAGGCGGCGCAGCTTGCCGACCTTCATCATCCCGGTCACGGCGACGATGACGACGGCTCCCAGCGTCGCCTCCGGCAGGGGCTCGAAGAGCGGCGTCAGGAAGAGCGCGATCAGGGCCGTTGCCGCAGCCGCCGTCACCAGCGAGGCAGGCGTCCTGGCGCCCGGCTCGATCGTTGGCGGCCGACTTCGACAGCGACGAGCCGATGGGGAACCCCGAGAAGAGACCGGCGCCGGTGTTCGCGGCGCCGATGGCGATCAGCTCGCGGTTCGGGTCCACCCTGCCGCCGTGCTCCTGGGCGAACTCGTTCGCCGGGCCGATCGCCTCGGCGAACGCGACCAGCGCGATCCCGGCCGCGCCCGGCGAACAGGAGCGGCAGCGTCTCGAGACCGGCGCCGGGCAGCGACGGCCGCACGAGGCCCGCCGGGAGGTCGCCGACGACCGTGACACCCTGCGCCTCGAGCCCGAAGGCGACCGAGGCCGCGATCGACCCGAGGAGCACGACCAGGGCGGCCGGCACGCGGGGCACGGTTCGCTCGAGCAGGACCAGGGCCGCGATGCCGATGGCGCCGATCACGAGCGTGACCCGGTGCGTCTCGCTCAACTGCGGGATGATGGTCAACAGGAGCTGCACCGCGGATTCGCCCTCGGCCTCGATGCCCAGGAGCTTCGGGATCTGCTTGATGGCGATCAGCAACGCAAGCCCGAAGACGAAGCCGACCAGCACGGACTCCGAGAAGAACTGGGCGATGCGACCGAGCTTCAGTGCCCCGGCCGCCATCGAGAGGAGTCCCGCCAGGAGGGCCAGGGCGGCGGTGAGCGTCACGTACTCGGCGGTCCCCGCCGGCGCGAGCTCGGAGATTGTCGCTGCGGACATGATGGCGATGGCCGACGACACCGCGACGACGAGCTGGCGCGAGCTGCCCAGGACCGCGTAGGCCAGCAGGCCGATGGGCGCCGCGTAGAACGCCGCCTCGGGGGGCACCCCGGCCAATCCTGCGTACGCCATTCCTTCCGGCACCAGGATCGCGCAGACCGTGAGGCCCGCGATGATGTCCAGCCGGAGCCAGCTCCGCTGGTAGCCGGGCACCCAGTCGAGGATCGGCCACCGACGCTTCGTCGGCCGGCTCGCGACGGGGGCGGTCATGTCGAGAGGATCCTCACGTGAAACCGGCCGCTCGGGTGGGCGTCTGCCCCGCAAGTCTACCGAGCGCGCGTCCCCGAAGGCTCAGGCCGTCGGCTCGACCGGGTCGGCCAGCATCCCGGACCACCCCCCGCCCTCCATCTCGATCAGGCGCTCGAGCTCGCCTCGATCGAGAAACAGGCCGCGGCAGTCTTCGCAGAGCTCGATGACGAGACCGCTGCGGACGTACGTCCGCATCACACCCTGGCACTTGGGGCACACGAGCGCTTCTGCACCGGGCGCGGGCCGCCGGCGTTCGGCCTGCGGGGGTCCTGTGTGTCCGGGAGCGTCCTTCTCGGTCATGGCTCGCCTTTGCGTTGATGGTCGACCTGCCGCCCAACAGCGTAGGCCTTTCGATGGCGCGGCAGGCGGCGAGGGTCGGAGGCTTCCGGCCCATGCGCACCCCTGGCGCCCGCCCGGGCCCGGTGACCCGTTGGTCTCCCAGCCGCATCCTCTGACGAAGCCTATTCTGGTTGTCCGTAGACGAGGTGCAAGATGCGGATCCTGGGCTGGTTGGCCTCCGCCGCGGGACTGGTCGGAGTGGTCGTCTTCAATGGGCTTGCGCCCCTGACCTGGGTGCTGCGATCCAACGTCCGGGAGCGTGCGCGAGACCTGCTCGCCATCCCGGACCTAGGGCTCGAGGCTGCCGGAGCGATGACCGACGCGGCCGCGGGCTGGCTCGACGACGCGTCCGCCGGCATCGTCGACATCAGGGCGAGGGCGGACGAGATGGCCGAGGCTCCCGTGATCGATGCGGCGGCTGCGACCGACCTTGCGAGTGCCGTGGACGCGTTCCTCGCCGGGCCCTACGCGACGCTGCGCGGTGCCTATGCGCGGCTCCGGGCCAGCGCCCTGACCGCGAGCGAGGCGCTCCGCGGCATCGGCAGGGCGGTCCCCGTCCTGGCCATCACCGGAGTCATCTCGGACCGGTTTGATGCGATCGACGCGAGGCTGCTCGAGATCGATGCGTCGATGACGGAGCTTGGCAGGCTTGGGGCCGCCGGCCTGGCCGAGCCGGGCGTCGCCGCCAAGGTCTCCGAGCGAGCCGCCGCCGCGGAGGAGCGTGTCCGAGCCATCGGCGCGACCGTCGCGGAGGTCGACACCTGGGTGCAGGACGGCCGTGACCGGGTTGCACAGGCGGACCGGCGGACGTCCCGTGTCCTGGCTGCCGGCGCGGTGCTGGGCACGGCCCTCTGCCTGTTCGTCGCCTGGCTCAACGTCCTGCTGTTCCAACAGGGCCGCCGCTGGAGCCGCGGCTAGCACTGCGAAGCGTCCACCGCACGAGAAGCAGGGACTCCGGTCCGCACCCGGTTCGCATCCCACCCTTCTCACGGAGCTCTCATCCAGGCTCGCGAGAATTGCCCGGACCGACCGCGTCCACTGTGAGGGTGTCGACCGCTCGGGAAACCCCCAGCACAGCCCGGGCCCACGGGCGCAGGAGGTCTGATGACCGACTCCACCCGCGGCTCGCACGCGCCCGTTGTGCCCCTTGCGACCCCCGCTCCGATCGATCCCCGTGCCACCGCAGAGGCGGTGCTGTTCGAGATACGCCGCGTCATCGTCGGGCAGGACCAGATGCTCGAACGTGTCCTCGTCGCGCTGCTGGCCGGCGGGCACCTGCTGCTCGAGGGCGTGCCGGGCCTCGCCAAGACGCTGACCATCCGCACGCTTGCCGATGCCCTGGACGCCTCCTTCCGGCGGATCCAGTTCACGCCGGACCTCGTGCCCGGCGACCTGGTCGGCACCCGCATCTACCGGCCCGACTCCGGCACGTTCGACACCGAGCTGGGCCCGGTCTTCTGCAACTTCCTCCTCGCCGACGAGATCAACCGAGCCCCGGCCAAGGTCCAGTCGGCGCTGCTCGAGGTGATGCAGGAGCGCCAGGTCACGATCGGCTCGGTGAGCCACGCGGTCCCACGCCCGTTCCTCGTCATGGCGACCCAGAACCCGATCGAGTCCGAGGGGACCTACCCGCTGCCGGAGGCCCAGGTCGACCGGTTCCTGATGAAGGTCGTCGTCGGCTATCCCACCCCCTCCGAGGAGGCCACGGTCGTGGAGCGCTCGCTGCGCCCGGCCGCCGAGATCCGCCCCGTGCTGACCGCCAACGGGCTGGCCCAGCTCCAGGCCGCGACGCCGGGTGTGTACGTGGACCCGGCTCTCGTTGCCTACGCGGTGGCGATCGTCACGGCGACCCGTGAGCCCGAGAGGTTCGGCCTGCCAGAGCTCAAGCCGTACATCGGCTTCGGGGCCAGTCCTCGCGGGTCCATCAGCCTCATCCACGGGGCGCGGGCTCTCGCGCTGATCCGTGGCCGCCGGTACGTGGTCCCCGCGGACATCGCCGATCTCGCGCGGGACGTCCTGCGCCATCGCATCGTGCCGAGCTTCACCGCCCTCGCCGAGGAGGTCACGCCCGATCGCCTGCTCGACGCGATCATCCCTGCCGTCCCCGCCCCGCGGCTGGTGACCGAGGCACGCTCGGCGTGAGCGCGACCCCCCTTTCGCCGGCCCTGCGGACTCCCGCCCGGCCGGGACCGGGCCCGACGCCCGAAGCACTCCTCCGGGCACTCGACGTCACGATCGGGCGCCGCATCCGCGGCCTCGTCCCGGGCGAGTTCCGGGCAAGCGAGCTGGGTGGCGGCACGGAGCTCGCGCAGGTGCGCCCGTACGAGCCAGGCGACGACGTGCGCCGCATCGACTGGAACGTCACCGCCCGCATGCTGACGCCTCACGTCCGCGTCCATGTCCCGGAGCGTTCGCTGACGACATGGCTGGTGCTGGACGAGTCGGCGTCGATGACCTTCGGGACCGCGGACCGCCGCAAGGCGGACGTGGCCGAAGGCGTGGCGCTCGCGCTCGGCCACCTCTCCACGCAGCGCGGCAACCGGCTGGGCGTGCTCACGTTCGGCGCTGCGGACGTGCGCCGCGTCCCACCCCGGGGCGGACGGGCGGGCCTGCTGTCGGTGCTCGGCAAGCGCCCGGCCGACGGAGGAGGCGAGGCCGCCGTGCCTTCGTCGGCCGCCGCCGCTTCCCCGGACGTGGACCCGCGCTCTCCGGCGGCGGCCCTGCGGTTCCTGGGCGGCGGCTCGACGCGCGGCGGCCTCGTCGCCATGGTGTCGGACTTCCGCGGCCCGCGGGGCTGGCTGCCGCTGCTCGCCGCCGTCGCGGCTCGGCACCAGCTGCTCGCGGTCGAGATCCGGGACCCGCGGGAGGACGACCTCCCCGACGTCGGCGACCTGACGCTGGTCGATGCCGAGACCGGTCGCGAGGTGCGGGTCGACACGTCGTCCCGGCGCCTCCGGCAGCGGTTCGCGGAGGCGGCCGCGGAGGAGCGCGCCACGCTCGCCATCGAGCTCCGACGCCTCGGCGCCCGGCACATCGTCCTGTCCACCTCCGGCGAGTGGCTCCGGTCGCTCGCCGTCCAGCTCAAGAACCGGGGAACCGTGGCATGACCTTCTCGTCCCCCGAGCTCCTGCTCGCCCTCCTGCTCGTCCCGGCCGCCCTCGCCGCCTACCTGCTGATCCAGCGCCGCCGCACGCGCTACGTCGTCCGGTTCACGAACGTCGCCCTGCTGGAGAACCTCGTCCCGCGACGGCCGGCGTGGCGGCGCCACGTGCCCACCGCCCTGTACCTGGTCGCGATCGCTGCCCTGGGCGTTGCCCTCGCCCGCCCGTCCGTGACGCTGGCCGTTCCCCGCGAGGAGGCGACGGTCATGCTCGCGATGGACACATCTCGGTCGATGCTCGCCACCGACGTCGCGCCCGACCGCCTGATCGCTGCCAAGGCGTCCGCGTCGTCGTTCATCGACGGCCTGCCGGCCAGCTTCCGGGTGGGGCTCGTGGCGTTCTCGACCGAGGCCCGGCTCGTCGTCGCGCCCACCACCGACCGGGGCCAGCTCCTGGCCGCGCTGAACGGCCTCCGCGCAGATGGCGGGACCGCGCTGGGCGATGCGATCGCCCTGTCGGTCGATGCGGCCGACCTCGCCGCGGGGATGACGGGTCGCCCGGCCGTTGCGCCGATCGCGCCAAGCCCTTCGCCCGACGCGCCCGCGTCCTCGGACGCCACCGATGATGGCGGAGCGCCGCTCGTCGCCACGGTCCTGCTCAGCGACGGCAAGAGCTCGACCGGGCTTCTGGAACCGCTCGACGCGGCCACGGAGGCGGCGGCCCGGGGCGTTCCCGTCTACACGATCGCGCTGGGGACCGCGTCCGGGACCGTGGAGGTCCAGGACAACCTGGGCCGCACCGGGACGATCGAGGTCCCGCCCGACACCGCGACCCTCCGGGCGATCGCCGAGACCACCGGGGCGCGGTTCTTCGAAGCCCCGACATCGGAGGATCTCGCGGCGATCTACCAGGGCCTGGGGTCGCGCGTCGGCTTCACGATGGAGGAGCAGGAGGTGACCCAGTGGTTCGCCGCCGGCGCGCTCCTCATGGTGATGGCCGGTGCGGGACTCGCCGCCTTCTGGTTCAACCGCATCCCCTGACCGGGCACAGCCGATCGGGCGAGGCATGGTTGCCGGCGCGCGCCTCGCCCGGACCGCGCCCTGCGCCCTGCTCCGCGCCCGCGCCTGCGCCCGGGACTCTGCCCGGGCCTCGCCGAGCCGTGACCGGCCCGCGGAATCCCCATATTCCAACCAGCAGGGCATTCGCCGGACCTTGGGCGGGAGACGGGGCCGGTTCTGAGCGTGGGCCACGTCCCGCTCCCGGTCATCTGCAGCGTGAGATCGGCAGATGACGACGCCGCGGGCGCGAATGCTCATCAGGACGACATCTGGGGGTTTCGCGGGGTCGTGCGACATCTGGGGACCCCGGCCCGGGGAACGGCGCGGGCTGGACCTGGACCCGTGACGGCGGGACTGACTTGGACCGAGCGCCGGCCGGTCCTGACCCGGTTCCTCGATGCGCTGCCTCACCGCTCTGACCCGGCCGGCCAGGGGCTCCCGGCCTAGACTCAGCCCGTGGACATCACCCCGACCGAGATCCTGGCGCTGGTGGCGGCCGGGTTCGTCGGCGGGATCGTCAGCGTGCTGGTCAGCCTGGCGTCCCTGGTGACCTACCCGGCACTGCTCGCGATGGGCCTGCCGCCGGTGGCGGCGAACGTCACCAACACCGTTGCCCTGACCTTCAACAGCATCGGGGCGACGCTCGGCGCGCGACCGGAGCTGGAAGGTCAGCGGCCCACCCTTCGCAAGCTCGCCATCCTGGCCGCGGCGGGCGGGGCGACCGGGGCGGCGCTGCTCCTGGTCCTGCCGGACCGATGGTTCGAGATGGTGGCGCCGATCCTGATCGCCGCGGCCTCGCTCATGGTCGTCGTGCAGCCGCAGCTCCAGCGACGGGAGAGGTTCCAGCCCCGGGGAATCACGCCTGTCACGGCCGGTGCCTATTTCGGCACGGCGGTCTACGTCGGGTACTTCGGTGCAGCCGGCGGGATCCTCGCGATCGTCGCCCTCAGCAGCATCATTGCCCGACCGCTGATCGACGTGAACGCGGCCAAGGCCGTGCTGTCGGGGGTCGCGAACGGCGCAGCGGCGATCGGGTTCGCGCTGTTCGGGCCCGTGGAATGGGCCTTCGTGGTGCCCCTCGCCGTGGGGCTCTTCTTCGGCGGGCTCGTCGGTCCGTGGCTCGCCAGACGGCTCTCACCCTCGTTCTTCCGAGCGCTGATCGGCGTGTGCGGGCTGGGCGTCGCGGCCGCCCTGGCCATCGGGACATACGGAGGCGGCTGAGACGGCGCTCCGCCGCCGGCCAGGCTGCCCTGCGCGGGCCCCGGTCACCTCTCCGTCGGCCGCCGTCGACCGCGAGACCGTACGCCCGCCATTGCCGGCCTGCTGGGGGGCCGGGGCTGTGGCACGATCGGTCCTGATGTCCGGAGCACGCACCGCCGCCGACCCCACCACCACCCTCGAGGAGGTCACGCGCGAGCGCGCGATCGTCGCGCCGCGCTGGATCGTGATCGTCTGGAACGACCCGATCAACCTCATGACCTACGTCACGTACGTCTTCCGCAAGCTCTTTGGCTACAGCCAGGCGCATGCCCACGAGCTGATGCTCAAGGTCCACCACGACGGTCGCGCCGTGGTTTCCGGCGGTACCCAGGAGAGGTGCGAGCATGACGTTGCCCGCCTGCACGCCCACGGCCTGTGGGCGACCATGCAGCCCGACGGAGCAGGCTCGTGACGGAGCCTCGCCCGCGGGTGGTCCGGACTGGCGATGGACGGATCCTGCTGCGCCTTGGCGCGCCGGAGCGGGCGATCCTCACCGGGCTGATCGGGGAGCTGCGCGGGGTCGTCGCGGCGCCGGTCGCGGCGCCCGGGGCGCCGTGGCTGACGTCGCGGCACCCGGGGCGCCTGTGGCTGACCTCGGGGCGCCGGCTCTGCCCGGAGCGCCCGCCACGGACCCCGGAACGTCGAACCCGGCCCACGACCGCCTGTACCCACCCGCATTCCCCGACGATGCCGCCGCGGAGGCCGCGTTCCGCGACCTCGTCCGCGCCGATCTCGAGGATGGCCGCCGGGACCGCCTGGCGCTGGTGGAAGCGACGCTCCACGCGAGGTCGCTCGACGATACCCAGGCGGCGGCGTGGATGGGCGTGCTCAACGATCTCCGCCTCGTGCTCGGCACGCAGCTCGGCGTGACCGACGATACGGAGGCCGCGCCCATCGACGAAGATGATCCGGACGCGGAACGGCGGATCGTGTTCGCCTACCTCGGCTGGCTCCTGGGGCAGTTCGTGGGCGTCCTCGAGACGGCCCTGCCGGACACCATCGAGCCGGGCGAGACCCAGGGGGGGGTGTACCCGTGAGCATGCGCAGCGAGCTTGGCGAGAGCCCGGACGTCGTTGCCGGCCTCCTGGACCGTGCCGCTGGCCCCATCGCGGATGTCGCCCGAGTGGTCCGGGAGCGGGACGTGGACCTCGTGCTCATCGCCGCCCGCGGAACCTCCGACCACGCCGCGCTCTACGCGCAGTACGTCCTGGGCGCCCTCAACGGTCTCCCGGTGGCGCTGGCCATTCCCTCTCTCACGTCGGTGTACGGTCGCCCGCCCCGGGTTCGGAACGCGCTCGTCATCGGCATCTCGCAGTCGGGGCGCTCACCGGACGTCGTGGCCGTGCTGGACGACGCCCGCCGGCAAGGTGCCGTGACCGTTGCCCTGACAAACGACGCGTCATCGGAGCTGGCCGCCGCGGCCGAGCACCTGGTGGAGCTGGGTGCAGGATCGGAGCGGGCCGTGGCCGCAACGAAGACCTACGTGGCGCAGGTGGCGCTGCTGGCGATGCTCTCGGCCGCGATCTCGGGCGACGAGGCGTCCACCTCCGAGATCCGGGCGCTGCCAACCGTCATGCGTGCCGCACTGGCGGCCGAGGTCGAGGACGCCGTCGAGGCCATCGCGGTCCAGTGGGCAGCCGAGGACCGGTGCGCGGTCATCGCCCGCGGCTTCCAGTACGCGACGGCGCGCGAATGGGCGCTCAAGCTCAAGGAGCTGGCCTACGTCCTGGCGGACCCATACTCCGGCGCGGACTTCGAGCACGGCCCGATCGCCCTGGTGGAACCCGGCTTTCCCGTGATCGCGGTAGCCACCGCGGGGCCGCTCCTCGCGGACATGCACGCGCTGCTCGGGCGGCTGGGCGCAGCGGGAGCCCGCCTCCTCGTCCTGTCCGACGATCCCTCGCTTCGCTCGCTGGGCGATGGGATCCCGGTGCCGGCCGGCATTCCGGAGTGGCTCTCCCCGATCGTGTCGATCCTGCCCGCGCAGCTGTTCGCATACCACCTGGCGCGGGCTCGCGGGCTGGACACCGAGGCGCCGCGGACGATCTCGAAGGTCACGCTCACGCGTTGATCAGGACCGGCGCCGCCGCGACGGCGGCAAGCTCGCGGGTCTACGATCGATGTCGCATTCAGGAGCTTCTCGGCAGGCTCAGGGCGCGATGATCGGAGAGCACGGATGGACATCACGGTTCGAGAGGCGGTGGACGCCGACTGGGTGGAGGCAGGCCGGATCTGCTACGAGGCCTTCGCGACGCTCGCGGACCGCCACGGCTTCCCGCCCGACTTCCCGACGGTCGAGGCCGCATCCGGGCCGATCAGGTGGCTCATCAACCACCCGCAGGTCTACGGCGTCGTGGCCGAGGGAGACGGCCGAATCCTGGGCAGCAGCTTCCTGGACGAGCGCTCGACGATCTTCGCGATCGGGCCGGTCAGCGTCGATCCCACGGCGCAGGACCACAAGGCGGGACGCGCGCTGATGGCCGCGATGCTGGGCCGGGCCGCCGAGCGTCGCGCACCCGGCGTCCGCCTGGTGCAGATCTCGTATCACAATCGGTCGCTCAGCCTGTACGCGAAGCTTGGCTTCGATGTCCGCGAGGCGTTCGGCGCGATGCACGGGCCGGCTTTGGGAATCGCATTCCCGGGCTACGACGTTCGCCCGGCGACGAGCGCGGACGAGGCCGCCTGCAACGCCCTGTGCGTCCGTGTCCACGGCCACGACCGTCACGGCGAGGTCCGCGAGGCGATCGAGTCGGGCGACGCCCGCGTGGTGGAGCGCCTCGGACGGGTCACTGGCTACACGGTTGGAGTCCAGTACTTCGCCCACTCCGTCGCGGAGACCAACGACGACCTCAAGGCCCTCATCGGCGCCGCGAGCGACTTCGGGACGCCGGGCTTCCTCGTTCCCCTGCGCAACACCGAGCTGTTCCGCTGGTGCCTGGCCCACGGGCTGCGCGTCTTCTTCGTCACCAACATGATGACCATCGGGATGTACCAGGAGCCCGTCGGCGCCTGGATGCCATCCGTCGGGTACTGACCGACCGCCCGGACGCCCACCCCTCTACCCGAAGGAGCCAGGAGACCATGAACGCGCACTCCGTCACTATGCTCGGCACCGGACTCATCGGTGACTTCTACACGATGACGCTGCACGGGCAGCGCGGCCGTGACCGGGTCCGGGTCGTGTACTCCCGCAGCGAGGCGCGCGGACAGGCGTTCAGCGGGCGCTGGGGCATCCCGGAATCCACGACCGACATGGAATCAGCAATCCGCCATCCGGAGACGGACGTGGTCGTGGTCGCGCTTCCGAACCACCTCCACGAGGAGGCGGTGAAGGCGGTGGCGGCGGCCGGCAAGGCGGTGCTCGTCACCAAGCCGCTCGGCCGGAACGCCGCCGAGGCGAAGCGGATGCTGGAGGCGGTCGAGGCCGCGGGCGTGTTCGGCGGCTATCTCGAGGATCTCTGCTACACGCCCAAGACCCTCAAGGCGGTGAAGTCCGTCGAGGAGGGCGCGCTGGGCGACGTGACCTGGGTCCGCTCGCGTGAGACGCACCCGGGCCCGCACAGCGCCTGGTTCTGGGACGGCCGGCTGACCGGTGGCGGCGCGATCATCGACCTCGGCTGCCACTGCATCGAGATCATCCGGAACTTCGTGGGCAAGGGGAACCGGCCGGTCTCGGTGATGTGCACCACCGACACCCTGGTCCACCCGATCGATGACGAGGACAACGCGATCGCCCTGATCAAGTTCGAGTCCGGCGCGATCGGGCAGTTCGAGGTCAGCTGGACGTTCCGCGGCGGCATGGACCTGCGGGACGAGGTGGCCGGCACCCACGGCACCATCTGGCTCAACCACTTCCTGCGGACCGGCTACGAGATGTTCACCGCGGGTGGGAGCGGCGGCTACGTGGCCGAGAAGGCCGAGACGGCGGCCGGCTGGCTCTTCCCTGTGGGCGACGAGGTCTCCGAGCTGGGCTACGTGGACATGTTCACCGACATGTTCGACGCGATCGACAACGGCCGCCCACCCCGCGAGACGCTGTACGACGGGTACGTCGTCAACTCCGTCATGGACGCCGCGTACCGCTCCGCGGAGAGCGGCGCCTGGGAGCCCGTGGACCTCGAGTGGCGCGGCGGCACCACGCGGCGGATCGGCGCGAAGCCGGAGATGCTGGGCGATGACGTCGTGATCAAGCGGGAGATCCTGCCCGACGGTCGCCAGAAGCTGATCCTCAAGGAGGCCGCGACCGGCGACTACGTCGACAGGATCATCGCCGGCTAGCGGTGCATCTCCGGGTCTCACCGCCGGCAGCCTGGGCTGGCCGGGTTGCCACGGAGCTGGGCGCCCGCCTGGCCGAGCGGCCGTCGATGCGGATCTGCCTGCCGACCGGGGACACGCCGTCCCCCGTGTTCGCCGCGCTCCTCGCCGCCGAGACGCGGGGCGAGGTGTCGTTCGGCGCTGCGAGACTGGTCATGCTCGACGAATGGGTCGGCCTGCCTGCGGGTGATCCCGCGCGGTGCGACGTGCGGCTGCGCGCGGAGCTGGTGGACCGGCTGCGGACGCCACCGGCGGCCTTCGTCGCGATCGACGTGGATGGCCCGGACCCGGAGGCCGCGACGATGCGACACGATGCTGGGGCGGCCGGTCTCGACCTCGCCGTGCTCGGCCTGGGCATGAACGGGCATGTGGGGTTCAACGAGCCCGGCTCCCGACCGGATGACCCGACGAGGCTCGTCCGCCTCGCCGTCTCCACCCGGGAAGCGGCCGTGTCCCGATACGGCGCGTCGAGCGTGCCGACGGCGGGGATCACGGTCGGCCTCGCGAGGCTGCTGGAAGCGGCGGAGTGCTGGCTGCTCGTCACGGGCGAGCGGAAGGCCGCGATCCTGCGGCGTGCGCTCGAGGAGCCGGAGGGACCCGACTGCCCCGCCTCTTACCTCAGGCGGCACGCCCGGCTGACGGTCTTCGCGGACGACGCCGCGGCGGGGCTGCTACGGAGGCGGGGCTGACGGCTGCGCTCGCGTGCGGTGCGGCTGAGCGCGGGTCTCGCCCGCGCCACCCGATCTACCCGGCGCCCGCCAGGACGACCTCGGGCATGCCGGCGGGCTCGCCCGCCTCCACCCAGAGTGCCAGCGACTCCCGGCTGAACAGCTGATCAACAACCATCGCGGATCCGCCGATGACACCGGCCAGGCCCCCGAGCGAGGAGCGCTTGACCAGGAGATCGCGGGTTGCAAGGGGCAGCCCGCGACCGTAGACCACCTCCCGGATCGACGCGAGGAGGACGTCGCCGCTCTGCGCCACGCCCCCGCCGATGACGACCAGCGACGGGTTGAAGAAGTTCACGACGCTTGCGAGCATCAACCCCACCCTGCGGCCGGCGGCCTGCAACAGGTGCACCGCGACGGCGTCGCCGAACGAGGCAGCCAGCGCGACGTCTTCGGCGGTCACCACCCCATGCGCGTCCAGGATCGCCAGCAGCCGGGGACTCCGGCCATCGCGCGCCGCCGCCTCCCCGTCCCGCCCGATGGCCTCGCCCCCGGCCAGTGCCTCGAGGCAGCCCGTGTTGCCGCAGCGGCACACCACCGAGCGGTCGTCCGAGACGTGGATGTGACCGACGTCCCCGGCCGAGCCCTGGGCGCCACGGTGGAGGCGCCCGTCGGAGATGACCCCGGCGCCGATGCCGGTCCCCATCTTGACCACGATCACGCTCTCGTGACCGGCTGCCACGCCCGCCCGCCATTCGCCGAGGGCCATGACGTTGACGTCGTTGTCCACCCAGACGGGCGCCCCGTATCGGGCCGCGAGTCGCTCGCGAACCGGGTAGTTGTCCCAGCCGGGCATGATCGAGGGGAAGATGGGCCGGCCCGTGCGGAACTCCACGGGCCCCGGGACTCCGATGCCGATGCCCCACAACCGCCCGGGCAGGTTCCTGCGGGGAGCGCGCAGGTCGTCAAAGAGCCTTTCCACGCGTGCCAGCGCGACCCCTGGGCCGGCTGCGATGCTGGCCGGCTCGTCCACGTGGGCGAGGATCCTGCCGTCCAGCGTGGTGACCGCTACGTCGATGCTTGTCGCACCGAGGTCAGCCACCAGTACGTGGCCGGCGTCGCCGCGGAACGTGAGCTGGCGCGGTGGCCGTCCGCCGGTGCTCGTTCCGCGCTCCCCCTCGACCACCAGGCCACGCTCGCGGAGCTCGCCGACGCGTTGCGCGACCACGCCCCGCGACAGCCCTGTGCGGGCGACGAGATCGCCGCGTGACCGGGCGCGTCCCAGCCGGACGGCATTCAGGACGGTGACGAGGGCATCCAGCGTCTCCTCCGGGAGTCGGGCAGGGTCGCCGCCAGGCAGCGACCCGAGCGCATCAGCCTGGGTCAGTCCGGGGGTGTGTCCGGGAGTCGAATGGTCGCCCACGGGCAGATCCTACACGCGGTAGGCTCTATCCGGGGTTGGCTTTTGCACTTGACGGGCAGAAGTAGCATGATGGACTGAGAAACACGTGGAGCCCCGGGATCGGGGAGGTGGCGCCAACCCGGCAGTCTCGACCGCGGCCGCCACCACCGGTCATCTAGTTGTCTAGACTGGTTGCCGCCGGGTTCCGGAGTCGCAGGAGGTCAGCCGCCCGCCATGTCGCGTCGCAGCGAGGTCGCCACCGCCGTTGTCGGGAGCGGCTTCATCGGCACCGTTCACATCGAGGCCCTGCGCCGGATCGGCGTCCGCGTCGCCGGCTTGCTGGAGTCCTCGCCGGAGCTGGGTACCACCCGTGCCGCGGAGCTCGGTCTGCCACGCGCCTACGGGAGCCTGGCGGAGCTCCTCGCTGACGACTCGGTCCGGGTCGTGCACGTCACGTCGCCCAACGAGCTGCACCACCCGCAGGTGAGGGCCATCCTGGCGGCCGGGAAGCACGTCATCTGCGAGAAGCCGCTGGCGATGACGTCGACGGAATCCGCGGAGCTGGTGCAGCTTGCGAGGGCGAGCGGCCTGGTCAATGCCGTCAACTTCAACATCCGCTTCTATCCGCTCAACCAGCACGTCGCGTCTCTGGTTGCCGACGGCGGCGTGGGAGACGTCCGCCTGGTCACCGGCCGCTACTTCCAGGATTGGCTCCTCTACGACACCGATTGGAACTGGCGCCTGGAGAAGGACCAGGGTGGCGCCCTGCGGGCCGTCGGCGACATCGGCTCGCACTGGCTGGACCTGACGGGCTTCCTCACGGGTCTCCGGGTCGAGGCCGTCATGGCGGACCTCACGACGTTCGTCCCGGTCCGCCAGAAGCCCGCGGGCCCGGTGCTCACGTACTCCACGGAGCGGGCCGCCGAGACGGTCCCCGTCGAGATCCACACGGAGGACGTGGCGACGATCCTCCTGCGCTTCGAGGGTGGCGCCCGCGGCAGCGTGGCGATCTCGCAGCTCAGCCCGGGGCGCAAGAACAGCCTCGCCTACCAGATCGACGGCTCCTCCTCCGCCGTTGCCTGGGATTCGGAGCAGCCGGACTCGCTGTGGATCGGTCACCGCGACCGTCCCAACGAGCTCCTGCTCCGGAACCCGGCGCTCATGAACGGCGCGGGCGCTGCGGCAGCCCGGCTGCCGGGCGGCCATGTGGAGGGCTTCGCCGACACGTTCGGCGCCGTGTTCACCGCGATCTATGACGACGTGATCGCCGGGCGGCCATCGTCCGCGCCGCGCTACGCGACCTTCGCCGACGGTCACGAGGAGATGCTCGTTGGGGACGCCGTCCTCGAGAGCTCCGGCAGCGGCCGCTGGGTCGAGATCGCCCGGCCCGCATGATCCCCGTCACCCGCGCCCAGTCACGCCCGGAGGTTCAGCCGCAATGAAGCTCGGCTTCCTGACAGCCCCCTTCCCCGAGACGCCGCTCATGGACGTGGCCGACTGGGCTGCCGCCAGCGGCTTCGAGGTCCTGGAGATCGCCTGCTGGCCGCGGAGCACCGGCCCCACCCGCCGGTACGCGGGCACCAGCCACATCGACGTGGCGAACCTGTCCGCCTCACAGGCCACCGAGATCCGCGACGAGATCGCGGCCAAGGGCCTCGCCATCTCCGGTCTCGGCTTCTACCCGAACCCGCTCCACCCGGACCCGGCCCACCGCGGGCAGGTCATCGGCCACCTGAAGCACGTCATCACGGCGGCCGAGAAGATGGACGTCCCGCTCGTGAACACGTTCATGGGCGGCGACGGGGCGAAGAATCAGGACCAGAACTGGGAAGCCGCCCTCGAGATCTGGCCGGACATCGTGAAGTTCGCCCAGGACCACGGCCGGAAGATCACGCTCGAGAACTGCCCGATGCTGTTCTCGTATGACGAGTGGCCGGGCGGCCACAACATCGCCACGACGCCCCGCATGTGGCGCCGGATCCTGGAGCAGTGGGGCGGCACGATCGGGCTCAACTTCGACCCGAGCCATCTCATCCTGCAGATGATCGACATGCGCCGGTTCCTCAAGGAGTTCGGGCCGCACGTCCTCCACTTCCAGGCCAAGGACCTGATGATCGACACCGACGGGCTGTACGAGCGCGGCGTGTTCTCGATGGGCATCGGCTGGCAGATCCCGCGCATCCCCGGCCTCGGCGAGGTGGATTGGAGCGTCGTGTTCAGCGAGCTCTATCGCCAGGGCTTCGAGGGCGACTGCATCATCGAGCACGAAGACCGGCGGTTCGAGGGCACGGACGAGAAGGTCAAGCAGGGCTTCCTCATCGCCCGCGACATCCTCCGGCCGTATTGCCGCTAGCGACCCGAACCAGGAGCCCCATGGCACTCAGCATCGACAACCTCACCGAGCGGGACATCGCCAAGACCATCGATCACTCGCTGCTCCGGCCGGAGCTGGACGACACGTTCGTGGCGGACGGCTGCCGGCTGGCGGCGAAGTACGACGTCGCCTCGGTCTGCGTCCGGCCCGCGGACGTCCGCCGGGCGAAGGCGATCCTCGACGGCACCGATGTCGCCGTCGGGACCACCATCGGCTTCCCGCACGGCAACCACACCACCGAGATCAAGGTCGCGGAGGCGCGACGCGCTCTCGACGACGGCGCCACTGAGCTGGACATGGTCCTCCAGATCGGGGCGCTCAAGTCCGGGCGGGACGCCGAGGTGGAGGCCGACATCCGGGCCGTCGTGGAGGTCGCCCACGCTGCCGGGGCCATCGTCAAGGTGATCTTCGAGAACGCCTATCTCACCGACGAGGAGAAGGTCCGGGCCTGCCGCCTCACGGAGGCAGCCGGCGGCGACTTCGTGAAGACCAGCACCGGCTTCGCACCCTCCGGGGCAACGCACGACGACCTGCGCCTGATGCGCGCGAGCACCTCGCCGCACGTCCAGGTCAAGGCCGCGGGCGGCGTCCGGACCCTGGACGCTCTCCTCGAGGTGATGGAGCTGGGCGTGACCCGCATCGGGGCCACGGCCACCGAGGTCATGATCCTGGACTTCCGTGCCCGCAAGGCCGGGTCCCCGACGCCGGCCGCGGCATCGGCCAAGACTGGCGGCCACTGATGAAGGCTGTCGGCGTGGGGATGCTCGGGTCAGGGTTCATCGGCGAGTTCCATGCGCTCGGCCTCCGCTATATCGAGGGCGCAAGGGTCGTGGTCAACTGTGACGCGAACCCGGACCGGCGTGGGGCGTTCGCCGCGCGGTTCGGAAGTCGGCCCTGCGCGTCGATCGAGGAGATGTGCGGGGATCCGGACGTCGACCTGGTGATCGTGTCGCTCCCCAACCACCTGCATCGCGAGGCGGTGCTCGCCGCCGCGGCCGCCGGCAAGGCCGTTGCCTGCACGAAGCCGCTGGGCAGGAACGCGGACGAGGCAGCGGATATGCTCCGCGCCGTGACGGATGCCGGCGTCTTCAACGCCTACCTCGAGAACGTGATCTTCAACCCGGACCTGCTTCGGATGCGGGACATGGTGGTGGCGGGCTCCATCGGCCGGCTCACGACCGTCCGCGCCCGCGAGGGCCATTCTGGTCCGCATGCCCAGCACTTCTGGGACGCGGATCTGGCTGGTGGCGGTGCGCTGCTGGACATGGCGTCCCACGGCGCCGAGTACGCGCGCTTCCTGTTCGGCAAGGACCTGGCGGTGACCGACGTGTTCGCGTGGGGTGCCACCCTGGTCCACGGCGACCGGACCACCGGCGAAGACAACGCGATGATGGTGATGCGGTTTGCCGACGGGCGGGCGGCCACCATCGACGTCTCGTGGTCGTCCCGGGGCGGTCTCGAGGGCCGCTTCGAGGCGTACGGTGACGCCGGCCGGCTGATCACGGACATCAGCGTGGGTTCCCTGAAGGCCTTCGTTGAGCGGCCGGCGGGCTACCTTGTCGAGAAGGCCGATGCCGAGACGGGATGGGTGTTCCCGGTCCCGGACGAGGTGCGCGTTCACGGCCACGACCTCATGATGGCGGACGTGATCGATGCCTTCCGAACCGGCCGCGCCCCGTGCGAGACGTTCCGCGACGGCTACGCCGTCAACGGGATCCTGGACGCCGCCTACCGCTCGATGCGAAGCGGTCGGTGGGAGCCCGTGACCACGGACGACGCCTTGCTGGCCGCCGCCGCCCCGCCCTCCGCGTCCGCCCCGCCGGCCTCCGGGGCAACCGCGTGACCGCCGCTGCGACCTGGCCGAGCGGGCACGCATTGGTTACCATCGGCGGCCTGGACCGTCCGGTTGGACCGGGGCCCACCATGGGCGCAGTCGCCATCGTCAACGCCATCAAGGTCCGAACCGCCGAGCTCCTCGTGGAGCGCGGGGCGATGCCCCCGGTCATCACGAGCGCGAACGCCGTGGGCGCCGGGCGGTCGAGGACCGTGTTCGATGAACCCTATCGAGAGCATGCGCGGCGGCTCGCCCGTGCGATCGGCCAGCAAGGAGGTGGGTGACGGACCAACCAGGTCGATGCAGCGCATGATGTCCATGGCGGACCTTGCTCCACGATGGAGCGCCCGGCCGCCGCAAGGAGGAGAACCAGTCTATGAAGCACATGGGTAAGACCCGCGGCCTCGTCGCCATGGCGGCGATCGCGGTCCTCGCGGGCGCGTGCGGCAGCTCTGCCGCCACGACGGCCCCGGCGACGGCGGCTCCGGCCACCGCGGCTCCGGCGACGGCAGCCCCGGCCACCGAGGCCCCGTCGGCCGAAGCGAAGATGTTCAAGATCGGCTACTCGAACGGCGGCGGCGTCGGCAACGGCTTCCGCGAGGAGCAGGTCTGCACCGCCAAGGCGCAGGCGCTGGCCTCCGGCCAGGTCTCCGAGCTGATCACGATCCACCGCAACACGGATGCCGCCGGCCAGCTCCAGGACATCCGCGACCTGATCGCGGCGGGCGTGGACGCCATCGTCTTCAACCCGAACGACCCCGAGGCCCTGAACCCGGCGCTCGAGGAGGCCAAGGCGGCCGGCATTACGACCGTCGCGGTCGATGCCTACACCACCAACCCCGACACCTACAACCTCTACAACAACCAGGTCGACTACGCCTACCTCGGCGCCAAGTGGCTGTTCGAGCAGATGGGCGGCAGTGGCAACGTCTACTACATGCGCGGCTTCGCCGGTCACCCGGCCGACAACGACCGCGACATCGGCTTCAAGAAGGCGCTTGCCGAGTACCCGGGCATCAAGGTCCTCCCGAACGCCGACGGCGTCCACACCGGCTGGGATCCGGCGACCACGACCCAGCTGATCAACGACTACATCGCCAGCGGCCAGTACGACGACACCCAGGGCATCTGGACGTCGGGCATGGACTCGCAGGTCGTTGACGCCATCAAGGCCGCCAACAAGAAGTTCGTGCCGATCGTCGGCGCGGACCTGGGCGCGTTCGTTGCCCAGCTCCTCAACCCCACCGACTACCCGGAGCTCCAGGGCGTCGCCGTCACCAACACCGCCGCCGTCGGTGGCGCCGGCGTCGGCCTCGCGCTCAAGCTCCTCAACGGCGAGTCGGTCACGACCGATCCGTCCGCCACCCAGCCGAACACCGTCCTCCTGACCCCCGTCGCGGCCGACAACGTGACCGACGCCGGCAAGGCGCTCCTCGCGTCCTGGCAGGTCGACGGCCTCGATCCCAACTGGCCGCTCGGCCTCCAGATCGAGGGCTTCACCACGTACACCCCCGAGCAGGCCGTCGCCTGCAAGGGCCCGGGCGAGTAGCACTCCCCGAGCCATCTCGGAACACCTGGGAGATGCCGGCTCGTCCGGCATCTCCCGTTTCTGCCGAGGACGCATGACCCTCACCACCACCGATGTCCTGCTCGAGGCCACGGGCATCTCCAAGACCTACGGCGCGGTCGTCGCGCTCAAGGCCGCTTCCCTTGCTGTCCGCCCGGGCGAGGTCCATGCGCTCATGGGCGCCAACGGCGCCGGCAAGAGCACTCTCGTCAAGATCCTGACGGGCGCCGTTCATCCCGACAGCGGCCAGATCGTCGTGCGCGGCCGGCAGCGCGTCGTCCACTCACCGGGCGAGGCGCGCCGCGGCGGCCTCGTGTCCGTCTACCAGGAGCCGGCCCTGATCCCGGACCTGGACATCCGTGACAACCTCCGTCTCACCGGCACTCCGCTCGACCCGTTCCTGCACTGGCTCGGCGAGCTGGGCCTCGAGGGGCTGGACCTGGCGACGATGGCGCGGCGTGTGCCGCTGGCCTCGCTCCGGATCATCGACCTCGCCCGCGCCCTCGCCATCGAGCCCGACGTGCTGATGCTCGACGAGATGACCGCGGCCCTGCCCGCCAACCTGACCGAGCGGGTGCTCGCGGTGGTCGGCGGCCTGCGTGGCGGGGACCGCTCCGTGATCTTCATCTCTCACCGCATGATCGAGATCGCCGCCGTGTGCGACCGGGCCACCGTGCTGCGCGAGGGGGAGACGGTCGGCGTCGTGGACGTGACCGAGGGCGCCGAGCACGAGATCGTGGAGCTCATGCTGGGCGAGTCGGCCGACGACCTGGCCGGTGTCGCACTGCGCGCCGCCGCCGCGACGCGGGCACCCGGCGCCAGGCCACGCATCGCGGCCCGCGACCTCAGCGCGCGCAAGAAGCTGCACGAGGTGTCCTTCGACCTCTACCCGGGCGAGGTACTGGGTGTCGTCGCCCTCGAGGGGCAGGGGCAGGACGAGCTGTTCGAGATCCTGTCGGGTTCGGAGCGACCCAGGAGCGGCAGGCTGCTCGTGGACGACGCGCCGGTGTCCTTCCGCCACCCGGCCGACGCCATCCGGGCCGGTCTCGTCTACGTGCCGGCAGACCGGGCCGAGGCCCTGCTGATGCAGCGGTCGGTCCGCGAGAACATCGCGCTCCCATTCACCACCGCCATGCGCCGCTGGGGCCTGATCGGGACCACGGAGGAGAACAGGAAGGTGGAGGGCGGTATCGAGACCCTCCAGATCGACACGCGAGCGCAGGGCGAGGTCCGGCGCCTCTCCGGCGGCAACCAGCAGAAGGTGACGATCGCGCGCTGGGTCGCGGGTGGCGTGCGGACCCTGCTGTGCTTCGACCCCACCCGCGGCATCGACATCCGGACCAAGAGCCAGATCTACCGCCTGCTGCGCGATCTCGCGGACGCCGGGGCGGCGGTGCTGTTCTACACGTCCGAGCTCAAGGAGGTCCAGCTGGTCTGCGACCGGGCGATCGTGATCTTTGGCGGCCAGGTGGTGGCGGAGATCCCGGTGGCCGAGGCCGATGAGCCCGCGCTGCTGCGGGCGGCCTACAACCTGACCGCCGACTCGGTGATCCCGCAGCTGACCAGGGTCGCGCCGGTCGCGGCCCCCGATGACCCGGAGGAGGCGCGATGACCGCTGCGATCGCCCCCGTTCCCCGCACCGTCCCGATCGTGTCGGCGCTGCTGCGCAACGCCTGGACCCTCGGCCTGATCGGATTCCTGGCGCTGCTCCTGGTGTTCACCAAGCTCATCCAGCCGAGCTACGGGGTCACGGGGGTCCAGGGCCTCGCGATCTCGGTCCTGCCGCTGGCGCTGGCGGCCGTGGCGCAGGCCATCGTTGTCATCTCGGGTGGGATCGACCTCTCGGTCGGGGCCATGATGGCGCTGACGAGCGTCGTCTCGGCCTCCCAGATGAAGGGCCAGCCCGAAGAGTTCGGCATCGTCGTCGTGATCGGCGTCCTCTTCCTGGGTCTGGCGCTGGGTGCCATCAACGGCGGTGTCGTCGTTGTGACCCGGGTGCCGGACATCGTGGTCACCCTGGCGATGTCCTTCGTCTGGGCAGGCTTCGCCCTGCTGGTGCTCAAGACGCCGGGCGGCGGCTCCGTCGCCTGGCTCAAGGATCTCGTCCTGGGCTCGCTCGGCAACGAGTGGATCCCCAAGGCCGCCGTCGTCCTCATCCTGGTCGTCGCCGTGGTCTGGATCCCCTTGCGGCGTTCGCGGCTAGGCCTCTCGATCTACGCCATCGGCAGCAACCGCCTCGCGGCCTTCCGCAGTGGCGTGGCCGTCGGCCGGACGAGGATCCTCGCCTATGCCTTCACGGGCCTGTTCGCGGCGCTGGGTGGCCTGTCGCTCACCGCCAGCACCGGGATCGGGACGCCCGTGCCGGGGCCGTACACGCTCATGAGCGTGGCCGCCGTGGTGCTCGGCGGTGTCAGCCTCGCCGGTGGCCGGGGAGGCGTGTTCGGAGCGATCGTGGCGGTCATGATCCTCCAACTCATCCGGACCGATATCACGTTCCTCAGGATCAACCCGAACGCGGCCGTCGTGGTGCAGGGGGTCATCCTCATCGGAGTGGTCATGATCGGCAGTCTCGTACAGATCCGGCGGGCTCGCGCATGAGCAGCCTCGCCGGCACGCCCAGCACCCGCAGCCCCTGGCTCACGGCCGCCGCATGGCTGGGCCTGTTCCGGGATCGACCGCTGATCCCGCTGATCGCCCTGCTCGCCATCCTCGTGGCCATCCTGGGACTGGTCAAGCCGGACATCATTCAGCCGGGCTGGGTGGGGGTGACCCTGCGGGCCGCCATCCCCCTGGCGATCCTCGGCGCCTGCCAGACGCTCACGTTCCTGACTGGCGGCATCGACCTGTCCGTGGGCGCGGTCGCCTCCATGTCTGGGTTCGTCGTCGCCACGCTCGTCGGCCCCCAGGGCCTGATCGTGGCGCTGCTCGTGGCGCTGCTCATCGCGGCCTTCGTCGGCTTCCTGACCGGCATCGGCGTCGGCGTGTTCAGGGTGCATCCGCTGATCATGACGCTGGGCATGAGCCTGGTCGTGCTGGGCATGGCCAATGTCTGGCAGCTGATCATGGTCAAGACGGGATCCGGCGTGCCCGATGTGCTGCGCTGGCTGGGGTCCGGCCTGACCCTTGAGATCCTTCCCAACGCCCTGGTGGTCTTCGTCCCGCTTGCGGGCGCGGTCCTGCTCCTGCTCAAGCGCACTGGCTACGGCCGCCTGCTGTATGCCATCGGCGACAACCCGGTTGCCTCGCGCCTGTCGGGCGCCCGTTCCTGGCAAGTCCTGATCGTCCTCTACATGCTCTCGGCGTGCATTGCGGCGATCGCCGGATTCCTGTACTCGGGCCTCAGCAACGTCGCCAGCGTGACGCTCGTCGACACGGCGGTCCTGCCGTCCGTGGCGGCCGCGGTGATCGGTGGCACGGCGATCATGGGTGGTCGCGGAGGGTACTCGGGCACGATCGTGGGCGCGCTGATCCTGACCGTCCTGACCTCGCTGCTCACGGTCCTCGGGTTCCCGGAGGCGGTGCGCCAGATCCTCTTCGGGTCGATCATCGTCGCGGTCGCGGCCGCCTATACCCGTGTCACGTCGGAGTCCTGAACGAGTTCCGCCGGAGGGAGCGACACGATGACGGCGGGGACCGCGACGCGCCACCTGGGCCTGGACCTGGGCGCGACCAACCTCAAGTGGGCCGTGGCGGAGCACGCGGACGGCACCTGGACGACCGTTGCCCGCGACCAGGTGCCGACGCGGGTCGTCACGGATCCCGATGCCGTCCCGGCCACGGTCACCGCCCAGCTGGGGGAGATCGCCGCGTCCGCCATCGCCACCTGGGGGCCGGCCCTCAGCATCGGTATCGGGGTGCCCGGCCTGTACGACCCCGCCCGGGGAACGACCCGGTTCCTGCCCAACATCCCGGGGCCGTGGGCAGGCCATGCCGTGGCCGGCCCGGTGGCCGAAGCGGCAGGAGTACCGGCGCACCTGATCAACGACGCCAGGGCGTTCGGCCTGGCCGAGTTGCGATTGGGTGCGGGCCGGGGAGCCTCATCGATGATCGGTCTGACGCTGGGGACGGGCGTGGGTGGCGCGTTCGCGGTCGACGGTCGCATCCACCTGGGCCACGACGGCACGGGCGGCGAGATCGGGCACCAGACCATCGATCCCGACGGGCCGTGGTGCACCTGTGGCAACCGCGGCTGCATGGAGGCCTACGCGCGAGCGGACCAGATCGCCGCGGCCTGTGGAACCGCGACGGCCGAGGAGGCAATCCGGGCGGCACGGGCTGGCGAGGCCAAGGCGCTGGCGGGTCTCGCCGATGTCGGCCGGTATCTGGGGATCGGGATAGCGAACATGGTTGTCGTGGTCTCGCCGGACCGGATCGTCATCGGCGGCGGAGTCGGGGCCGCGGCAGACCTGCTGTTCGCGCCCATCTGGGCAGAGGTCCAGCGCCGGGTCCACATCACGACCCTCGACGACGTGACGCTGGTCCCGGCGGAGCTGGGAACGTGGGCAGGGTCGATCGGCGCCGCCGTGCACGGCGCAGAACGGGCGGGTGTCATCTGATGCCCCCGACCGCCTGGCTCCCGCACTACCGGCAGATCGAGCTGGCTCTCCGCGAGCGCGTCCCGACGCTGCGCCCGGGTGAGCGGCTCCCCTCCGACAGCGACCTGTGCCGGGAGTTCGGGGTCAGCCGGATGACGGCCCGCAACGCCATGCAGCGCCTCGCCGACGATGGGCTGGTGCGGCGCGTCCCCGGCCGGGGCACCTTCGTGGTGGAGCCGCCGTCGCACCGGCACGCGGACCGGCTGATGGCGTTCTCGCGCGAGATGGAGCGTCGGGGCCTCAGGGCCAGCTCGCGGCTGCTGGCCCGGGAGATCCGCCCCGCCACGGATGCCGATGCCGCGGCGCTGGAGCTCCGCTCGATCGAGCCCGTCGTGCTGGTGCAACGACTCCGCTTCGCCGACGACGTCCCCATGGCGATCGAGACCGCGGTCCTCACCCGCCGCACCGCGGACGCGGTCATGGTCGCCGACCTCGAGGCCGGGTCGCTGCACGAGGCCCTCGCCGGGGCCGGCCTCCAGCTCCGGCGCGGGAACGCCACCATAACGGCCGAGGCTGCGTCGCCTGAGGACGCGCGCCTGCTCGGGGTGGGCGAAGGGGAGCCCCTGCTGGTGGAGCGGCGTGTCATCCTGGATGTCCACGGTCGCGCGGTCGAGGCAACGGAATCGCGCTACCCGGGCGATCGCTACGCCCTCGACGTGCGGTTCGAGGTGGAGGGCGCAGCCCATGACGCTGCCGGGGATGGCGCCGCGTGAACCGGGGCGTGCCGGTGCGCCGGCTCCGGGTGCCGCCGCCGCTCGATGTCCGGTTCCGGCCCATGGCCCTCGCGCGAGCGGCTCTTCACGCCGAGATCAGTCGCCAGTGGCGTCGGGCTGCCCGTTGCGCTGGCGGTCGAGCAGCCCGCGGGATCCGCCTGGCGCCGCGAGACCGTCGTCTACCCGCCGGGCCACCCGGGCGAGGCCGCCTCCCACCGCGCCGTGGAGCGCCTGTGCAAGTTCCTCCTCTGGTCTCGCGGCGGGTCGCGCCTCTACGTGGACGGGCCCGCGGCGCTGGTCACGTACCTCGCCCGCCACTACGCGACGCATCCCGCGGGCATGTTCGATGCCGCGTTCATGGGTCCGCGGCTGTTCGGCACGCCGTTCGAGGTCGTGGGCGTCCCGGAGGCCGACTTCCCCCCGGCGCGCGAGGCCGCCGTTGCCCTCGGCCGCCATCTCGACGGGTGCCGGATCGGCTTCGATCTGGGGGCCAGCGATCGCAAGGCCGCGGCCTTGGTCGACGGCGAGGTCGTCTTCAGCGAGGAGATCCCGTGGGATCCCTCGCGGCACGCGGACCCCCAGTGGCACTTCGACCAGGTCATGGACTCGCTGCGTCGCGCCGCTGCGCACCTGCCGCGCGTGGATGCCATCGGCGGCAGCTCGGCAGGCGCCTACGTGGACAACGAGGTGCGGGCCGCCTCCCTGTTCCGGGCCGTTCCCCCGGAGGCGTTCGAGACGCGCATCCGGGGGCTGTTCCACGAGCTGCGGCAGGCCTGGGGCGGCGTCCCCTTCGTGGTCGTGAACGACGGGGAGGTGACCGCGCTGGCGGGCTCGATGATGGCCGGATCCGGTGGCCTGCTCGGGATCGCGATGGGGTCCAGCCAGGCGGCGGGCTACGTCGATCGCGAGGGTCGCCTGACGTCGCGCATCGACGAGCTCGCGTTCGCGCCGGTCGACGACGCACCGGACGCGCCGATGGACGAGTGGTCGGGTGACCGGGGTTGTGGCGTCCAGTACTTCTCGCAGCAGGCCACCGCGCGGCTCATGGCCTCGGCGGGCATCGATGTCGACGACCTGATGTCCCTCCCGGAGCGTCTTGTCCACCTGCAGGAGCGCATGGCAGCCGCGGATGCGCGCGCAGCGCTCGTCTATCGCACCGTCGGCAGCTACCTCGGATACGGGCTGCTGACCTACCGGGAGGAGTACGACCTGGACCATCTGCTGCTGCTCGGACGTGTCATGACCGGGGCCGGCGGCGACCTGGTGATCGAAACCGCGCGGGCCGTCCTCGAGGCAGAGGATCCGGTCGCGGCGGAGGGGATCACGTTCCACGTCGCCGACGAGCACCAGAAACGCCACGGCCAGGCGGTGGCGGCGGCAAGCCTCCCCGAGCTCCGCTGATGCCCACAACGCCCGCAACGATGTCGTCCCGGGAGCGTGTCCGTGCGGCGCTCGACCACAGGGAGCCGGACCGGATCCCGCTCGACCTGGGCGGCTCCCGGATGACCGGCATCCACGTGCGCGCCTACGCCGCGTTGCGGACCGCGCTCGGCCTGCCGGAGGTGGAGATCCGGGTCGGAGACCTCACGCAGCAGCTCGCCGAGGTGGACACGGACGTCATGGACCTGCTGGGCTGCGACGTCCGGCTCGTGGGACCGCGGTCCGCCGCCGGGTACCGCCGCGAGGTGGTGGAAGCGGACGGCTACCGCTCGTTCCGCGACGAATGGGGCGTGGGGCGCCGGATGCCCATCGACGGGGGCATGTACTACGACTCGTTCGGAGCGCCGCTCTCGGGCGAGGTGGATGCGGCGCAGATCGACGCGTTCCCGTGGCCCGATGCGACGGATCCCGGGCGGTACCTGGGTCTGGCGGAGTCCGCGCGACGGATCGTGGCCGAGGAGGGGCGCGCCGTCCTCGTCGGCTCGATCTGCGGGGGTCTCACCGAGGGCCTGTTCAAGATGCGCGGGTTCGAGGACGGGTACATGGACCTGGCCGCCGAGCCCGAGCGCGCCCGCCAGGTCATGGAGAAGATCCTGGAGATCAAGCTCGCGTACTGGGAGCGGGCGCTGGCCGGGCTGGGCGACAACGTGGACGTCATCGGCGAGGCGGACGACCTTGGCGGGCAGGACCGGCCGCTCTTCTCGCCGGCCACCTACCGGTCGCTGGTGAAGCCGCTCCAGGCGGAGCTGTTCTCCTTCATCCGGGCTCGGACCAGGGCCAAGGTGTTCTTCCACAGCTGCGGCGCGATCCGGGAGCTGATCCCGGACCTGATCGAGATCGGTGTGGACATCCTGAACCCCGTCCAGGTCTCGGCGTCGGGGATGGACAGCGCCTCGCTCAAGCGCGAGTTCGGGCGCGACATCACGTTCTGGGGCGGGGGCGTGGACACACAGGGGGTCCTGGGCGGCGGGACGCCGGACGAGGTCCGGACGGAGGTCCGGCGCCGGATCGAGGACCTGCGCCAGGGCGGCGGGTTCGTCTTCGCGACCGTCCATAACGTGCAGCCGAACGTGCCGCCCGGAAACATCCTGGCGATGTGGGAGACGTGGCGCGAGGAGGCGGCATATGGGTAGCGTGGAGGCCGTGGTCGTCCGCGGGCGGCTCGTCCTGGACGAGGCGATCGTCCCGGGGCGGCTGCACGTGCAGGACGGATGGATCGCGGCCATCGAGCCCGACGTCGCCGAGGCGTCCGGGCCGCTCGTCGTGCCGGGCTTCGTGGACGTGCACGTGCACGGGTGGGGCGGGCACGACGCGATGGGCCCCGAGGCAGACCTGGACGGGATGGCGCGTGCGCTGCTGCGGCACGGTGTGACGTCGTTCCTGCCCACCTCGGTGACGGCCTCGCTCGACACGTTGCTCGAGTTCGCGAATCGGGTGCGCGGCTGGATGCCCGTGGCGCCGTTGGACGGATCCGCGCCGCTCGGGTTCAACCTGGAGGGGCCGTTCATCTCGCCGCAGCGCAAGGGGGCTCAGAACCCGGCCTTCATCGCAGATGCGTCGGCGTTCGCCCTTGAGTCGCTGGCGCCGCTGCTGCCGGGGATGAAGGTCATGACCGTCGCGCCGGAGATCCCCGGAGGGCTGGGCCTGATCGGATGGCTCGCGGCCAACGGGGTGGCGCCATCCCTGGGTCACTCGGCCGCCACCGTGGAGCAGGCACGGGCGGGCTACGCGGCCGGTGGCCGCACCACGACCCACCTGTTCAACGCGATGACCGGGGTCGTGCACCACGCGCCGGGGCTGGCCGTCGCGGCGCTGACCGATGATGCCGCGTACGTGGAGCTCATCGCGGACGGCCACCACGTGCATCCCTCGCTGTGGCCGATCATCACGCGGACCAAGCCCGCCGACCGGTTGATCCTGGTGAGCGACGCGCTGGCGATCGCCGGGATGGGCGAGGGGCGGGGCCTGAGCGGCGGCCTGGACGTGGAGGTGATGGGCAGCCGCCTGACCCTCGCCGGCACGGACACCCTGGCGGGAAGCGTGATCGCGCTGGACTCGGCCGTCCGCAACCTCGTCCGGTCGGGTCTCCCGCTGCCCGTGGCCTCGGCTGCAGCCAGCCGCAACCCGCTGGCCCTGCTGGGGATCACGGACCGGGGCCGGCTCGCCGTTGGTCAGCGCGCGGACCTCGTGGAGCTGGACGACGACCTCGCGGTGCAGCGGGTGGCCCGCTCCGGGGAGTGGCGGAGCGCCGGCTGAGGAGCATCCTCGCCCCCCTAGGGGGGCAGCCCGTCCCCGGGAGCTACCGTCCGGAGCCGCTCACCAGCTCCTCCATCCGCTTCGCCGAGTACGACGGCCCCTCGTCCCGGGTCAGCTGCGCGAGGACGTCCATCGGCAGGTCGTTGACAATCGCCCCGTTCGGGTTGAACAGCAGGTGCTCGTCGACCGCCAGCCCGAACGCGGAGCCCTCCTTCACCGCGTGGTACAGGTTCCGGGGCGCCACCGAATTGCCCACGTTGAGTACCCGCACGCCGGCTGCCCGCAGCTCGCCGAAGAGGGCGAGCTCCGGACGCGTGTGGCAGGTGACCACGTCGTCGACCTCGATCGTCGTCCGGCCGAAGTCCTTGTCCTGCAGGACGACGGAGCCGGCCTGGACTTCCGCCACCGTCGTGCTCGTGATCACGGTCACGGGGTGCTTGAACGGACGGGACGAGAGCACCTCCGCGTCACCCTGCGCGAAGCGCTTGCGCAGGACGTACATGTGGATGACCTCGCAGTCCGCGGCGAACTCCCGGTTCTCGGTCACGATCGTGACCTGCTTGCCGATGTCGGCCAGGAACGCCGCCGTGTCCGTGGCGGCGTACGAATCGCCCCACAGGAGCACCCGCGCTCCGAGCTTGCGCATCTTCCGTCCACCCGGGTGGCACTCGCATGCGATCTTGGGGCAGGCCATCGCCTCCTCGAAGGGCACCACGCGGGAGGCGTCACCGACGACCGGCGGCACGTACGAGACCGCTCCCGTCGCGTTGAGCACCAGGTCGAAGCCGCGCAGCTCGTCCACCGTCGGAGCGTGGTTGAGCCGGATGTCCACGTCCAGGTCGAGCAGCTGGTCCCGGATCCAGTCCAGGTACCAGCGCATCTTCTCCTTGCCCGGAACCAGGCACACGTAGAGCATCGCCCCGCCCAGCTCCGCGTGCTTCTCGAACAGGGTCACCTGGTGGCCGCGCTCGGTCGCGATCCGGGCTGCCTCCATGCCGGCGGGCCCACCGCCGACGACCGCCACCCGCACGGGCTTCGCCGTCCGGCCCATGTCGTGGTAGGCCGGGTTGCCGCAGGCCGCGTTGATCGAGCAGGCGATCTCCTTCTTCGCCATCAGCGATTCCTGCCAGCAGCCGCCCAGGCAGGAGATGCACTTGCGGATCGACTTGACCTTCCCGTACTGCGCCTTGACCGGCCAGTACGGGTCCGCCAGGAGCTGCCGGGCGAGCCCGACCAGGTCCGTCTTGCCCTCGGCCAGGATCTGCTCGCAGTACTCGGGGTCACGCAGCGAGTGGCTGGTGATGACCGGGATCCTGACAGCCTTCTTCACTGCCTCGGCTGCGTACGTCGCCCAACCCTGGGGGTACTGCATCGGGTCGAAGCCGGCGCCGGGGCTCTCCTGCATGCCCTGGGAGAGGTCCACGGCGGCGCACCCGGCCCGCTCCAGGACGCGCGCCGTCTCGATGCCCTCCTCCATCCCTCGGCCGCCCTCGCACCATTCCTCGAACGAGTAGCGGACAAGCACCGGGAAGGACTTCCCGCACTTCTTCTGGATCGAGTCGATGACCGCGAGCGGGAACCGCATCCGGTTCTCGAAGCTGCCGCCGAACCGGTCGTTGCGCATGTTGAGGTACGGGCTCATGAACTCCGACAGGAGGTAGCCGTGGGCCGCGTGGAGCTCCACTGCGTCGAAGCCGGCCTGCTTCACCCGCCAGGCCGCCTCGCTGAACAGGTCGACCAGCTCCAGGATCTCGGAGATCGAGGCCTCGCGGATCTCCTTGCCCTTCTCCTCTGCGTTCTCGTAGATGATCTCGTGACCGGCTGACCACGGCAGCTTGAGGATCCGGTCCGTGGCACCGAGCGTGTTGTAGCGGGGGATGGCGCACTGGCGCCCAGGGTGCTGGAGCTGGACCGCGCACTTCGCCCCGTAGCGGTGCATGGACTCGGCCAGGCGGGCGAGGCCCGGGACATAGTTGTCGCCATCGGCCACGAGGCAGGTCACGGTGGGCCGGCCGGTCTTCATGTCGGGCGTCGTCGCGCCCACGATGATGAACCCGCTGCCGCCGCGTGCGATGTCGCCGTGGTGGTGGATGTCGCGCTCGCTCACCTCGCCGTCCGCGTGCGAGGAGCTGATGTCCGTGGGCACGTGGACGATGCGGTTGGGGAGCTCGATGTTGCCCATCTGGAGCGGGCTGAACAGGTGCGGGAAGGCCATGGCCGGATCTCTCCTGGGTGAAGGGCGGATCTCGAGGCATTGATCGTCGCCCCCGACGGTGGATCCGGCAATGCCAGACTGGGTCGATGAAGTGGCAGAAGCGGCTGCCCGGTCCGTGGGTAGCATCCGGATCGATCCAAACGGCCCTGTCCGATACGGCTGGCTGGCTGCGACCGTCTGTCCATGACCGTCTACGTCTGGCAGCAGGACCTGGAGCCCGCCTTCCCGCTGGCCGTGCTCGAGTACACGGCCCGGGGAGACGCTGACCGGATGCACTGGCACGATCACCTCGAGATCGCGGTGGTGCTCGAGGGTCGGGGCGCCTTCCTGTTCGGCCGTCGGGCCCTGCCGGCGGAGGCCGGTGACATCTTCTTCATCGACAACTCGCAGCCGCACGTGGCCCTGGCGGATCCCGGGTCGTCGCTGCGTCTCCTGCTGGTGCTGTTCCGTCCGGAGCTTGTCGCCGGGCCGGGGTGCCGGGAGCTGGATCTCGGGTACCTCGCACCGTTCCGCGTGGACGAACGGGTCGCGTCGCCCCGCATCCGGGGGTGCTCGCCGCTGGCGGCTGAGGTGGCACCGGTGCTGCACGAGCTGCGCGACACGTGGGAGCGCCACGATCCGGCGGAGCGGCACCTGGCCGACGCGACGCTGCGCCGGGCTCTCGCGCTGGTCAACCGGGAGCGGGGCGCCGGCGGGAAGGCTGCCGCCGTTCGCGCCGCCGCCGATCGCCGGGAGCAGATCCGGCCAGTGCTGGCCTACGTGGACCGCCACTGCCGCGAGAGCATCACCCTGGACGACGTGGCGGAGGTCGTCCACGTGAGCCCGTCCCGCGTCCGGCACGTGTTCAAGGACGTGACCGGCGTGAGCTTCAAGGAGTACGTGACGCAGGTCCGCGTCGCGGAGGCAAAGCGGCTCCTGCTGGGGACGGATCTCTCCGTGGCGGAGGTCGCCCGCGCCGTCAGCTACACGAACCTGCACCAGTTCTACAAGGTCTTCTACCGCTCCTGCTCGATGTCGCCCGGGGAGTACCGCCGCTACTACACGCCGGCCGGCGGTGAGGTCGCGCCGGAACGCATCGCCTGAGACCCCACCCCGGACTGCCTACGAGCCCAGCGTTCTACGTCCCCAGTTCGCCGCCGAGCGTCGCGAGATGCCCGGCAAGCTCCGGCGGCAGGCGGTCGCCGAAGCGGGCGTAGTGCTCCTCGAGCTGGGGCAGCTCGGCAGCGATGGCGGGTCCGTCCACGCGCAGCAGCTCTGCGAGATCCTGTTCCGTGATGTCCAGCCCGGTCGTGTCCAGGTCGGCCGGAGCCGGTAGCCAGCCGATCGGCGTGCGCTCCGCCTCCACCTCGCCGTCGCAGCGCCGGAACATCCACTCGATGACCCGGCTGTTCTCGCCGAAGCCGGGCCACAGCCAGCGCCCGTCGGCGCCACGGCGGAACCAGTTGACGTAGAAGATCCGCGGCAGCTTGTCGGGCGTGGTCGCGCGCCCCACATCCAGCCAGTGGGCCCAGTAGTCGGCCATGTTGTAGCCGCAGAACGGGAGCATGGCGAACGGGTCGAAGCGCAGCTTGCCGACCTCGCCGAACGCCGCGGCCGTCGTCTCCGAGCTCATGATCGAGCCCATGAACACGCCGTGCGACCAGTCGAAGGCCTCCCGCACGAGCGGCACGACGCCCGCGCGACGGCCCCCAAACATGATGCCGTCGATCGGGACCCCGGCCGGGTCCTCCCACTCGTCGGCGATGGCCGGGTCCTGCCTTGCAGGAGCCGTGAACCGGGAGTTGGGGTGGGCGGCCGGGCGCCCGGCGTCCGGCGTCCAGTCGCGCCCGGTCCAGTCGATCAGGTGCGCCGGCGGCGTCTCGGTCATGCCCTCCCACCACACGTCGCCGTCATCGGTGAGACCGACGTTGGTGTAGATGCAGTTCGCGTCCAGGGTGCGGATGGCGTTGTAGTTCGTCTGCTCGCTGGTGCCGGGCGCGACGCCGAAGAACCCGGCCTCCGGGTTGATGGCGTACAGGCGCCCGTCGTCCCCGAACCGCATCCAGCAGATGTCATCGCCGACCGTCTCGACCTTCCAGCCGGGCAGGGTTGGCACCAGCATCGCCAGGTTGGTCTTGCCGCACGCGGACGGGAAGGCGCCGGCGAAGTACTTGCGCCGGCCGTCGGGCGCGGTGACCTTGATGATCAGCATGTGCTCGGCCAGCCAGCCCTCATCACGGGCGATCGCGGACGCGATCCGGAGCGCGTAGCACTTCTTGCCCAGCAGGGCGTTGCCGCCGTACCCGGATCCGTACGACCAGATCTCACGGGTATCGGGGAAGTGGACGATGTACTTGGTCTCCGCGTCGCACGGCCAGGGCACGTCCTGGTCGCCCGGCCCGAGCGGGGCACCGACGGAGTGGAGGCAGGGAACGAAGTCGCCGGCGGCCCGGATCACGTCCAGCGCCGGAGCGCCCATCCGGGTCATGATCCTCATGTTGACCACGACGTAGGCCGAGTCCGTGATCTGGACCCCCAGGCGGCTGATCCGGGAGCCCAGCGGGCCCATCGAGAACGGGATCACGTACATCGTCCGGCCACGCATGGAGCCGCGGAACAGGTCGGTGAGGGTGGCCCGCATCTCATCGGGGTCGCGCCAGTTGTTGGTGGGGCCGGCGTCGGCCGCCTCACGCGAGCAGATGTACGTGCGGTCCTCGACGCGGGCGACATCGCTCGGGTCGGAACGTGCGAGGAAGCTGTTCGGACGCTTCGCGGGATCGAGCTTCGTGAACGTGCCGGCTTCGACGAGCTCGCCGCACAGCGACGCGTACTCCTCATCGGTGCCGTCGCACCAGTGCACACGATCCGGCATCGCCAGGGCGGCGATCTCGTCAACCCAGCGGACGAGCTCCGGCATCCCGTCCGGCCGGCTCATCCCCATGTACCCGGCGCCGGTTGGATGGGCGCCCGTGTCGACTGCACTCACTGTCGCCTCCGCATGGCCCCGAGGCAAGGCATGGCATCTGTCGGGGCCGCTACGGGCACCCTACCCGGCCGCCGTGACGATGAGCGGGGCCGACTTGCCCGCGACCGCGGGCCGAGACGCCCGATTTTGCCCCATTCCGCGCGGTCCGGGCGCCACAGGGTTCATCGCGGGCTCGCGTCGGGCGCGGCCTCCACGCTCCCCGCCGGTGGCTCGACCTTGTTGCGCAGCAGGGCCGCGATCCGCCGGGATGACGGGAACGCCTCCATGATCATGACCAGCCCGACGGTCAGCGGCACCGCCAGGAGCGCCCCGCCGGCGCCCAGGATCCATGCCCACGCGAGCACCGAGAGGAAGACGACCAGCGGGCTCAGGTTGAGCTCGTTGCCCATGATGACCGGCTGGAGGAAGTGATCCTGGGCGAAGTTGATGAGCGTGTATCCGACCACGACCACCACCGCGGTGCCGACCCCGCCATCGAGGAACGCGAGGATGGTCGGCGGGATGACCGCGATGAACGTGCCCACGTTGGGGATGAAGCTGGCGGCGAAGACGAGGAACGCCCAGAGGCCTGGTAGCGGCACGCCGAGGACGATGAGGAGCACCAGCACGAGCACCGCGGCGAACAGCCCGAGTTGCGCACGCACGAGGAGATACCGACGCAGGTCGGTTCCGAACCGCTCGGCGCCCGCCAGGAGAGGATGCCCCTCGCCGAACGCTGCTGCCGCTCGCGCATGGAGGCCGGCCGCCCCGAAGAGGGCATAGATCATCGTGAACGAGAGGACGAAGAGCCCCACGCCGGCGCCGGAGACGGCCGATCCGACGGGCCGGATGAAGGACGTGAGCATCTCCGGCGAGATGATGGCCGTGATGGCCCCGACATCGGTGGCGACCCCGAACTGCGCGAGCAGGTCTCGGAAGGCGGCAATCTGGTCACGCAGTCGGCTCTCGTACTTGGGCACCTGGATGACCAGCTCGCCAATCGAGATGGCGATGATCCCCACGGCCGCAAGGACGACGACGAGGATCGTCAGCATCGCGACGGCGAGGGCTACCGAGCGCCGGGCGCCCCGCCGCTCCAGCTTGCCGACCAGCGGCCAGGCGACGAGCGCGATGAACAGCCCGAACAGCACGGGCACCAGGAGCGACGCCACCTCGCGCAGGGCGAGGGCGGCCACGAGCGCGAGCACGAACCCGGCCAGCGGCGCGAGCGGGCCGGCCAGCGGGATGCGCGGGTGCCCGTGATCATCCGTGCTCGCTTCCGACATCTCGACCCTCCGCCGGCTGGCCACCACGGGCTCGCCTCCGGCGAACGTGACGCGGTGCACGGGCGATGATCGCACCAACGCAGGGTGCACGGTGCGCTGGATGGCGCCGGCTCCCTGTGCCGGCGGCTTCACCGGCACGCGCGTACCCTTGCCCTTCCACAGGGACCGTCCTCCTGGCCTGTCGCGAGCGGGCGTGATCCCGGCACACCGTCGAGAGGAACCGCATGACGCCGTCGTCTCCCGTGCCGCGGCTGGCCCGGCTCAACGTGGCACCCGTGAAGAGCATGGGGCTCCTGCACCCCGAGAGCGTGCAGTTGACGTCGACCGGCATCCCCTCGAACCGTCGTTTCCACCTCGTGGACGAGGCAGGACGCCTGTTCACCGGAGCCGATCACGGGCCCCTGGTCCGCGTCCGATCGTCGTTCGACCCCGATGCCGAGACGCTGAGCATTGCCTTCCCGGACGGGTCCACGGTCACGTCTGACTCGAACCTGCTGGGCGACCCGCACGTGACGGATGTCTGGGGCAGGGCTGTTCCCGGACACTTCCTCCTGGGTCCGCTCGCCGAGGCCATCGGCGCGTTCGTGGGCCGCCCGCTGCAGCTGGTCCGCGCCGATCTCGAGGGCGACGGTTCGGA
Source organism: uncultured Chloroflexia bacterium (assembly GCA_963770795.1). GTDB lineage: Bacteria > Chloroflexota > Limnocylindria > Limnocylindrales > CSP1-4 > CAIXZV01. The sequence goes on along the minus strand of CAVYQR010000002.1, from coordinate 870,412 downwards.
CGTCCACCGGCTGTCGCTGATCTCGCTGGCCTCCGTCCGCGACCTGGGCGCCCGCAACGATCGCCCGGACCTCGATCCGCGGCGGTTCCGGATCGACCTGGAGCTCGACGGTTGCGACCCGTTCGAGGAGGACACGTGGGAAGGTCTGGCGGTCCGCATCGGCGATGCCATCGTGCGGGTCCTGGGTCCGGTCCCGCGGTGCGTGGTCACGACCCAGGATCCAGCGACCGGCCTGAAGGACTTCGACACGCTCAAGCGCATCGCCGAGTACCGGCCGCTGATGCAACGGCCGAAAGGCGTTCCGTTCGGCGTGTACGCGGAGGTGGAGCAACCGGGGAGGATCGCCGTCGGGGACCCGGTGGAGCCTCTCGGGCGCTGACCCGGCGATCTGGAGCCGCGCCCCGGAGACAGCGACGGCTGGTTGATCCCGTAATGTTGACTAGATTACTATGCATTAGTACCCGACCGGATCCAGCGCACCAAGGAGACGCCATGGGCCCCCGCACGTTCACCCCAGACTGGCGCGAGATCGTCACGTACGCTGCTCCCGGCCCGCAGCCGGCGCTGCTCGTGGACGAGGATGACCTCAAGGTGCTCGTGGGCGGCCTGGAGCCTGGGGGCATGATTCCGCCCCATCCCGAGCGACGGGCGGTCTATCACGCGCTCGAGGGCGAGGGTGTGTTCCACCTGGACGGCGCGGCTCTCGCGTTCCGGGCAGGTGCCGTGGTCGTCGCGCCGGCAGGATCGACGCGGGGGATCGAGGCGGTGACGCGGCTCGCCTTCCTCGCCGTGCGGATCGGCGGCCCGCTGGACGCCGGCGGCTGACCGCCGCCGGCTGACCGGCGACCGCTGAGCCCGCCGCCCCCTCGCCCCGCCGCCCTACAATCGAACCGGGCGAGCCGCCCGTACCGCGGCTCGGAGCCCATCTCCGCACAAGGGGTCCGCACGATGATCGATCCGGAGCTCGAAGCCGAGCGCGATGGGCTGAACAACTACCCGGTGGCGTTCCTCCAGGGCCTGATCGACACCGGCGAAGGCTGGCAGGCCGAGGGCGCGCTGGGACGGGCAATCGTCAACGCGCTCGAGGACGGTCGCTGCGTCCTGGGTCCCGTCGCACACCATGACTACCACGGCAGGGTGGTGCCGGCGCGCAAGGACGTCGCCGCGGGCGACAAGGGCAGCCTCGAGTATGCGAACCGCCTCCGGGCCGAGCGTGGTGAGCCGCAGCTCCTCGAGGGCGCAGATGGGACGGTCTCGGTCGAGGCCGCCCCCGCCTAGATCCGCGCTCCCGCCAGGGTTGCCCAGGCGCCTAGATCGTGACCTCGCCCAGCGCGTCGCGCAGCTCCGAGTAGGCCTCCAGGCAGAGATCCGCGGGGTCCAGGGACCGGATCTGAACGCAGACATGGTCGGCGCCCGCGTCCAGGTGCTCGCGGACCCGGCGGGCGATCGTTGCGGCATTGCCCTGTGCGATCACGGCGTCCAGGAGCCGATCGCTGCCGCCGCCCGCGATGTCCTCGTCGGACCAGCCGAGACGGCGAAGGTTGTTCGCGTAGTTGACCGCGGCCAGGTAGCGCGTGGCGAAGGCCCGGGCCGTCTCCCGGGCCCGTGCCGCGTCCGTGTCCAGGACGGCCGTGAGCTCCACCGCGAGGACGGGATCCCGGCCCAGCCGCTCGCGAGCGAAACGCGTGTGCTCGACCGGGACGAAGTACGGGTGGGCGCCGTCCGTGCGTTCGGCGGCCAGATCCAGCATCCGCGGTCCGAGGGCCGCCAGGATCACCGGGGGCGCGTCTGGCAGCGCAGGACCGGCCCAGGTGGCGGCGTCCATGGCATCCAGGTAGGCCGACATCGTCTCGACCGGACGTCCATAGGTGCCACCGCGCGCGGCAACGGATGGGGCGTGGCTCACGCCAATCCCCAGGACGAACCGGCCGGGGTAGGCCTCGGCAAGCGTCCGGGCGCCGCTGATCATGGCGGCCGCGTCCCGCGCGTAGATGCTGGCGATGCCCGTGGCGATGGCCATGTGCGGGCTTGCGGCCAGGAGCAGCGCCGCGTGCGCGAGCGCCTCCTTGCTGCCGATGCTCTCCGGGAACCAGGTGGCCGTGTAGCCGATGCCCTCGTATGCCGAGACGGCCGTCTGCTCGTCCACGGCGCGGTTCGCCTGCAGGCCGAAGCTCCAGACCCCGACCCTGCCGAGCGCTGCGCGAAGGGTGTCCTGTCGTGTCGTCATGACACGGAGTCTATGCCGTGGGCGCGCCGTGCGGGTTCCCGGGCTCGCAGGCCGGAGGCGCCGCCGGTGAGCTACTGCTCCGGGCGGACCCGCTCGATGTCGATCGCCCGGACCCGGCGCGACCGTCCCTCGTCAGTCTTGACGGTGGCGGAGGGGATGACGCCCATGGCCAGCGCCGTGACGACAGCCAGCTCGCCGGCGTACAGGCCTGCGCCGCCGATCCGGACGCGGTCGCCGACGGAGAGGTCGTTCCGGCCTTCCAGCGCGGTCATGTCGATGGTGGTGGCCGGCGTTCGATTGCTCCGAGGGTCGCCGGGAGCCAGGGGGTTCCGTCCGCCCTTGGTGGCGGTCTTCGCCACGGGGTAGTTCACCTTGCGTTTGCGCACTGCGGTTGTCAGACCTCGCTACGGGAGATGGGCGGCACGAGCCGCGCGATCCCTGATCGGTCCGGAGGGACCGCCAGGACATGGTCGAGCACGTCGCGCAGGCTGATCGTCACCATGCCGATGACGGGGTCCCCTGCGCCGAAGTGCAGGGGACAGGGTATCCGACGCAGCGCCGTGCACCGAATCGGTGGGGAAGATCCCGCGGTTGGTCCCGCCGGTCCGCACCGCACCCGCAACACGCGCAGCGGCAGACGACGGGCGGACGGGGCCGGACCCGCCGCGTCAGGGTGTCCCCGCCGCCAGCCACTCGCGCAGCGCAGTCACCGAGAAAGCGTCGCTCTCGAGATCCTTGAGCGCCGTGGCCGGCGCGGTGTCGGCAGGGAGGTCGAAGGCGGCCAGAACCTCTGCCAGCGGGACACCCCAGGCATCGGCGACGTCCCCGATGGCCATCCAGCCCTTGATCTCGGTCACGGAGGTGCCGCTGAGCGTGACGTCGCGGCCACCTCCTGTCGTCGTGCCGGTGGTGGCCCAGTTGCCGGTAGCGGCGGCAACGCCGACGGTGCCCAGGAAGACGGCGAGGACGAGGACTCCGAAGAAGACGGGTCGAATGCGCATGGTGGGGGCTCCGTTCCGGTGGCGGTGATCAGGTGCGGGTGAAGACCGGGAGGACCGGCAGGCCGGCACGAACCTCCAGGGCGCCGGCACGCGGACAGGCTTCCACGCACTCGAGGCAGCCGTTGCAGTCCACGCTGGTGACGCGGGTTGCGGTGGCGATCTGGATGCCCATCGGGCAGGCCTTCGTGCACACGCCGCAGGCGGTGCAGGCCGCGTCGACACGCTCGAGGCGGATCGGCGAGAAGCGGGCGATCAGGCCGTTCGCGGCCCCGAGCGGGCAGGCGTAGCGGCACCATGGCCGCTCGACGAAGAGGGAGGCGACGAGCAGGATCACGAGCACCGTCAGGCCGAACCCGGCCGAGGCCCTGCCGAGGTCCAGCAGCGCGTTCCAGGGGTCCACGTCGCGGAACACCATGACCCCGTAGATCGCCGCACCGCCGATGGCCCAGGCGAGGACGGCGTACTTGAGCAGGCGCAGGGGTCGGTCCAGGATCGCGAGCGGGGCGGCGTGCCGCTCCAGGGCGCGCATGCCGCGCTTCAGGCCGGGGACGTGCGCCTGGAGCGTCGAGCTGGCCCCCGACACGAGGTCCTGCAGGAAGCCGAGCGGGCAGATCCAGCCACAGAAGGCGCCGCGGGCCAGGAACGCGGTGAGCACCACCGCGATCGCCAGCACGACGTTGGCGAGGTGCACGTGCGGCACGAACCCGCCAGTCGTGACGAACGTGACGATGGTCTCGAGGCCGCCGAACGGACAGAGCGCCTCAGGGGTCGTTGCGCCTCCACCTCCCTGGACCATCGGCGGCCCGGCCAAGGATCATCGACAGGACCAGGAGCGCGACGACGACCTGGACGGTCCGCCGGAGGCCCTGGGCGCCGCGCAGCGCGGAGAACCCGCGCCGGGCGCGCCGGATCGAGCCGAGGGTGGGACGGGGTCGTGTGGCGGCGGTCATTGGCTGGGCTCCGTTGGACGGCGTGACGGACCAGTTGTCGCCGCACCGCGTGGACGCGGCATGGACGACGCGTGGAGACCGCATGAACCGTCCGTGGAGGAATGCCCCGGGGGCAGTGTCCGACTCGCGGTTTGCGCCGTCAGGCCGGCGCTGCGACCGGCAGCCGGACCTCGAAGCGTGCTCCCGCTCCCGGCTCGTTCGCTGCCGTCACCGTCCCGCCCTGGGCTTCCACCAGCGACCGGGCGATCGCCAGCCCGAGGCCGGACGTCCCGGTCGAGCGGTCGCGCGATTCGTCCGCCTGGTAGAAGCGGTCGAAGACGTGCGCGAGGTCCGCTTGCGCGACGCCCGGCCCGGAGTCCACGACGGCCAGCACCGACCAGGCGCGCTCGGCACGTGCCTCCAGCCTCACCCAGCCCCCGGCGGGCGTGTGGCGCAGCGCGTTGTCCACGAGGGCTGCCAGGACCTGGCGCAGGCGATCCGGATCTGCGACGACGACCGGCTCACCCGCGGTCCGGGAGGTCACGCTGATCGCCGCCGCCGTCGCTCGGGGCTGCACGTCGCGCGCGATGGCGGACAGGAGCGCGTCCACGTCCATGCGCTCGCGCCGGAGAGGCAGGGTGCCGGCATCGGCCAGGCTCACGGTGCGCAGGTCGTCAACGATCCGCCCCAGGAGCCGCGACTGGGTGCGGATCGTCTCCAGGTGCCGGTCGTCGTGGGGATAGACGCCATCCAGGACCGCTGAGGTCGTCGCGTCGATGACGGCGAGCGGCGTCTTGAGCTCGTGGGCCGCGTCCTGGAAGAAGCGGCGACGCGTCGTCTCGGCCGCCTGCAGCTCCGCGGCCATCCCGTCGAACGAGCGCCCGAGCGAGCCGATCTCGTCCCGGCGGTCGCCCAGCCCGGAGCGCACCTCGGTCCGGCCGCGGGCAATCTCCGCTGCGGCGTGCTCCAGCCGCCCGAGCGGGCGCGTCAGGCGCGTGGCGAGGAGGAGTCCCAGCAGTGAGGCCACGCCCGCGGCCATCACGGCGACCGCGACGATCGTCTGGGTGGTCTCCTGCTGGACCTGCGCGGCGTGCTGGCCGCCCATGCCCGCGCCCGCGCCGTTGCCGCGCCCGGGGCCCATCCCTCCGCCCACGCCGCCACCCACGGCGCCCGCCGCCGGGTCGACCTGCATTGCCGCGAAGCCGCGGCCGACGATCGTGGGCGCGGTGAGCGCGATCGCGACCGCAGTGAGGATGGCGACCAGCGCGAACGCTGCCGCCAGCCGGGCGCGGAGGCTCACTGCCGCGCTCCCCGGTAGCCCACGCCGCGGACAGTCTCCACGTAGGGCTCCCCGGTGGACCGCGTCCCGAGCTTGTGGCGGAGGTTCTTGACGTGGCTGTCGATCGTGCGGTCGAAGGCGTCGAAGGCCTCGCCGAAGACCCGCTCGCCCAACTGCTCGCGTGTGAGCGCGGTGCCCGGATGGGCGGCGAAGGTCGCCAGCAGGTCGAACTCGGCCCTGGTCAGCGGGATCACCTCGCCGCCGGCCCGGCTGACCTCACGGGCCGCCCGATCGATCTCCAGGTCCAGCCAGCGCTCGAGCGCCACGCTGGCATCCGCAGGCTCGGGCGAGCGCGCGGCGCCCGTCGAGCCCAGGCGGCGCAGCACGGCCCCCACCCGGGCCGCCAGCTCGCGTGGCTCGAACGGCTTGGTGACGTAGTCGTCCGCGCCGATCTCGAGGCCTGCCACGCGGTCGATGACGTCGTCGCGCGCCGTCAGCATGATCACGGCGGCTCCGCTGCCGCTCGCGCGAAGCTCCCTGAGCACCTCGAAGCCGGACCGGCGGGGGAGCATCACGTCCAGCACCACCAGGTCCGGTTCGGTCTCGCGGGCCAGCTCCAGCGCCGTCTCGCCGTCCGCCGCCGTCACGACGTCATGGCCGTCCCGCACCAGGTAGGCGCGGACGACCTCGACGATGTGCGGCTCGTCATCGACGACGAGGATCCTGGACATGATTGGCTCCGACATGACGGGACGGCCGGGACCGGGCTGGTCCGGGCCGTCCCCATTCTCGGCGTTCTCCGCTACGGCGTCGCGCTGGCCGCGGGCGCGATGCCAATGCAGGTCCCGTTGCCGGCCCCGCGAACCCCGTACATGCCACCACCGTTCACGCCGCGGCCGGCGCCCATCCCGCGGCCGGCGCCCATCCCGCCACCGTTCAGCCCGCGACCGGCCCCGACGGCCGCGCCCTGCATGCCGCCCGGCGTCGCCTGGTTGACCAGGGCCTTCGCCTGGACCGCGAGGTTTGCCTTGAGCGTGGTCGCCTGATCCGCGGTGAGCGCTCCGACGGCGACGCGGGCGTCGATCCGTTCGCTCCACTGGGCAACGAGCGCGTCGATCAGCTTCTGGGGATCGACCTTCTGCTGCTCTGCGATCTGGGCCAGCGTCAGGCCGTCGTGCCGCAGCTCCATCACCTGCGCGGAGGTGAGCCCCAGGATCTCCGTGAGTGCCTGGTCGCGGGCGACCGGGCCGCCCACGGGGGTCGGGGCAGGAGAGGCCGCGGACGCGACAGCGACCACGGTGAGGATCGCGAGTGCCGCGATCGAGAGGGAGGTGACGATTCGTCGCATCGGGTGGGTAGCCTCCAGGCTGGTAGGGGTCGCGGCCGGCGGACCGGCGACACCGTTCTCGGTGCCTGATCAGATGCTGGGTCGCGGACGTGGAGGCGGGATGGAGCCTGCGTGGAGACTGCACGGAGACCGCAGCGTCAGGTGGGACACGCTCCACCGCGTATGCGCAACCGGATCCGCCACGCCGCAGTCACGGCCAGCAGCACGAGCGACGCGGCGCCCAGGACGGGCTGGAGCGGGGCCCAGATCGACAGGGCGCCGCTCCAGCCGAGCAGCACCAGGGCGATCTTGTTGCACACCGGGCAGCCGATGGCGAGGAATGCGCCCACGCCGCCGATCGTGCCGAGCGTCGAGGACCGGCGCTCCTCGTCCGGCCGGACGGGTTGCAGGGGCTGGAGCATGCCCAGGGGCTGCAACGGCCCGGCAGGCTGCAGGCCACCAGCGGGCTGCACGCCCCCGACGGGAGCGAACTGGAGGGGCTGCGCACGTGCCGCGGGCATCGGGGCGGTGTAGGTCGCCCCGACGATCCCGATCAGCGGCGAGGACAGGAGCCAGACAGCGATCGCGAACGCCTCCGGCGGGATCTGGCGCCCGAACACAGGGTTCGGGATGATTGCCGTCACCATGCCGTAGCCGACGAACGCCACCAGGGTCCACGCGATCGCGTGGAGCCGGAAGCGCCCGTCGATCACGAGCGGGCAGGAGCGGGGTAGCACGGTCCGGCGTCTGGGAGCGCGGTCAGCTGGCGACTGAAGCGACGGCGGGCGTGGGGTCGTGGTGCGGGCCCTCGACCAGGACCTCGCCGGACACCTCGGCACCCGTGACCGCGTCGACCATGAGGTATCCGTGATGGATCTCCACGGCGCCGCTGGCGAGCGTGGCCCCCACGGCGCAGTACTTGGTGGCGGACAGCTCGATCGCCCGGCGAACGGCGTCGACGTCCACGCCGGTTCCCTCGACGATGTGCGTGACGTCCATGCGGGTGAACGCGTTCGGGTGGGCATTCATCTGCGTGCCGCTGACCTCGATCCGGTAGCCGCTGACGTCCTGGCGCTTCTTGCGCAGGATCGAGATGACATCCATGCCGGTGCAACCGGCCAGCGCGATCGGGAAGAGCTCGGTCGGGCGCATGCCGCCGTCGCCGTCACCGCTGTCAAGGACGATCGAGTGGCCACTTCCGGCGCTGGCGTTGAAGCGGAGGCCATCGCCATCGAGGGTGACGATTGCGGTCTTGAGGGCCATGGGGGTGTGACTCCGGGCTGGGCGGTCGTTGACTCCGACCGGGGTTGTGGGTACTGGTCAGCGGGCCGCTGCCGCAACCATACGCGTAGTTGCGCAATTTCGCAACTAGCCTTGGACGGCGGTTCCTCCGGGCGCGGTTCCTCCGGGCGAGGCTCCCGGCTCTGGCCGGGTCGGTCCGCATGGGTGCGCAGCATCACCCCGGCCGAGGTGGCACGATCCATGTCCATATGGATGCCACCCTGTTCCGCTCCTCGCTCGCTGCCGGTGATCCTGTCCCCCTCGACGGCGGGCTTGCCACCCAGCTCGAGGCCCAGGGCGCCGACCTGTCCGACCGCCTCTGGTCCGCGCGTCTGCTCATCGAGGAGCCGGAGGCGATCACCGCGGCGCACCTCGCGTTCTACCGGGCCGGCGCCCGGGTCGCGACCACGGCCAGCTACCAGGCGACCTTCGAGGGGTTCGCGGCGCGGGGGATCGACCGTGCCGCGGCCGAGGCGCTGCTGAGGCGGAGCGTGGCCCTGGCGGTGGAGGCGCGGGCGCGGTACCTCACGGAGCTCGAGGGGAGCGGGCTTGTCGCGAAGGCTCCGCTGTTCGTCGCTGCGTCCATCGGTCCGTACGGCGCCATGCTCGCGGACGGCTCCGAATACCGCGGCAACTACGGACGATCCGTGGCCGAGCTGGGCGAGTTTCATCGGCGCCGCCTGGACGTGCTCGCGGACACGCCCGCGGACGTGCTGGCGGTCGAGACCGTCCCGGAGCTGGCGGAGATCGAGGCGGTCGCGGCGCTGCTCTCCGACCGACCGGCCGCCGCGGCCTGGATCAGCGTCTCCTGTGCGGACGGGGCCCGGCTCCGCGGCGGCGTCACGGTGGAGGAGGCCGCGCTCGCTGCGGCGGCATCTGCAGGCGTGGTGGCGGTCGGCGTCAACTGCACGCCCCCTGTCTTCGTGGAGGAGATCGTGGCGCGGATGCGGGCTGTGACATCGCTCCCGATCGTCGTCTACCCGAACAGCGGCGAGGGCTGGGACGCCTCGGCGCGGCGATGGACCGGGGCCGTCACGGAGCGGGTCGATGCGACGGCCGCCGCCCGGTGGCGTGCCGCCGGGGCCACGCTCATCGGCGGTTGCTGCCGCGTGACCCCGGACCAGATCACCGGGCTCGTCGCGGGGCTCTGACGCTCCTGCGGGGCTCGGACGCTCCCGCGGCCCGTTCCGACGGTCCCGCTGCGCACGACCGCACCAATCGGCGCAGCCGGGTGACAATGGGCGTCGTGTCAACTACCGTCCACCGCCCGTCCCACAGGAGGTCAGACAGCGTGATCCGTGGTCTCGCGTCCCTCGCCCTGGTCCTGGTCGTCGCGGGTTGCGGCGGATCCTCGGCCAGCCCGGCCGCCAGCGATCCCGCGGCCTCCGCGCTGCCCGCGGGCACCTACACCTCCTCGGCGTTCCAGCCGCCGGTCAGCTACACCCTGCCCGATGGGTGGACGCTCGCCGCGGACACCGCCGGATACCTGCAGCTCCACCCCGTGGAGACCGACCTCATGGGCCTCCACCTCTTCCGTGATGTCGTCGCGGCGTCGCAGGATCCCGCCTGCCCCACGACCCCCGAGCCCGGCGTCGGCAGGACCTCAACGGAGCTCGTGACATGGATGCGCGGCCTCCCGGGTCTGTCGGTCGGGGCGCCCGTGATGGTCACCGTCGGCGGGTTGCGCGGGACCGCGGTTGACGTCGCGCTTGCTCCCGGCTGGACGCAGTCATGCTCGTTTGCCAACGGCCTCCCGACGGTGCCGCTCCTCACCAACGGGGCGGACCTGCGGTGGGTCGTGGCCGGAAGCGAGCGCCTCCGCCTGTACGTGCTCGACCTGCCCGGCGGCGGAACCGTGATCGCGGACCTGGACGCCTTCGACGGTGACCTGTACGGCCCGATCATCGACGCCGGGGTGCCGATCGTGAAGTCACTCCAGTTCGCAACCGGGTGAGCGGCGCGGCAATGGGCATCAACGCCCGCGTGCTGGCGCTTGTTCCGGGCTACGAGGAAGGTCCACGGATCGGCGCCGTGGTGGGGGCGACGCTGCGCCACCTCCCCGTGCTGGTTGTTGACGACGGCTCCACCGACGATACGGCGGCCATCGCGGAGGCGGCCGGCGCCGAGGTCATCCGCCAGAGCCCGAACCAGGGCAAGGGGGCGGCTCTCCGGGCAGGCTTTCAGCACGCGCTGGACGCCGGCTACGACGCGGTCCTCACGCTCGACGCCGACGGGCAGCACGACCCGGACGAGATCCCGCGGTTCATCGCCGCATTCGGTGCCTCGGGCGTCCCGGGCGCCTCGGGCCCGCGCCCAGAGCTGATCATCGGCCGCCGTGACTTCTCGCGCATGCCGGCGGTGCGGCGCCTGTCCAACACCGTGGGCACCGCGGCGTTCTCCTGGGCGGTGGGTCGTCAGGTGCCGGACAATCAGTCCGGGTACCGGCTCCTGGGCCGTCGATTGATGACTGCCATGCTGGACAGCCACGAGACGGGCTTCGAGTTCGAGGTGGAGATGATCGCCGTCTGCATCCGCAGCGGCTGGACGCTTGGCTGGGTGCCCATCTCCACGATCTACGCGGGAGCCCCGAGCCACGTGAAGCCGGTGGCGCACCTCCGGCACTTCGTCCGGGCCACTCGGGCGGCGCGCCGGCTGGTCCGCCAGGCGTGAACCCGGAGTCGGGCGCCCGTGCCCAGGGCGCCCGCCACCTCGAACGTGCCGCAGGGACCTTGCGCATAAGGCAACTTCACCCGCCCTCCACCCGGACTGAAGCCTCAGGCGTCATGCTTCTTGGTGCCGACCTTGTCCCGGCGCATGCCGCGAGCCCGAAAGACGAATGACCGAGCCCAACGACCAGCCCATCCCACCGGCCTATCCCCCCGCAGCCCCGGCCTACCGCGCCGCCGCGCCGGAGCCACCCGCGCCGCCGATGGTGACGACCCCGCCCATCGCATCCAGGCCACCCGCGTCCGCCGCGAGCGGGGGTGTCTCGCGCGGTCTCGTCGCGGTGCTCGCACCCGTCCTGGCGGTCGTCGTCTTCTCCGGTGGCGTGTTCTTCGGGCGCGCCAACCTGGGTGCGGACGGCGCTGCCGCAACGTCTTCCCCTGTCGCCTCGGAAGAGAGCGCGAACCTCGCGCTGATCGAGGAGGCGTGGCGCGCCATCCAGGACAACTACGTCGACGCCGCGAACCTTGACGACAAGACGCTGGCATACGGTGCGATCCGGGGCATGGCCGACGAGGTCGGCGACGAAGGACATACCTCGTTCATGACCGGCGCGGAGGTCAAGGCATCCGACGAGTCCCTGTCCGGCACCTTCACCGGGATCGGTGTCCAGCTGACCGGGAGCGAGCTTCCGCCTTCGATCGGCGCGGTCATCCCGAACACGCCCGCCGAGGAGGCAGGCCTCCTGCGCGGCGACCGGATCCTGGCGGTGGACGGCAAGACCACCGATGGCGAGACCATCGACCAGGTCGTTGCCCGGGTCCGCGGGCCCGACGGTGAGCCGGTCACCCTGACGGTGGGACGGAGCGGCACGGCGGATTTCGACGTCACAATCGTCCGCCGGAAATTTGACCTGCCCCTGGTCAGCTGGGCCATGGTTCCGGGCCGGAACGTCGCCCTGATCCGCCTGGAGCAGTTCGCGACGGGATCCACGAAGGGCCTGCAGGATGCCATCACGAGCGCGAAGGCGGCCGGCGCGACGGCGCTCATCTTCGACCTGCGGTTCAACCCCGGCGGCTACGTGACCGAGGCCGTGGGAGTCGCCAGCCAGTTTCTGCCCGATGGCATCGTCTACCAGTCCCTTGATCGATCCGGCAAGCACGAGGATGCCGCGGTCGAGCCCGGCGGCCTGGCCACGGACATCCCGCTGGTCGTCCTCGCGGACGGCGACACGGCGAGTGCCGCAGAGATCGTCACCGGGGCGATCCAGGACGCGAAGCGGGGCACGGTCGTGGGCGTCAAGACGTTCGGGACCGGAACGGTGCTGGGGCGCTTCGACCTGGCCGACGGCTCCGCGCTCCGGATCGGCGTGGAGCGCTGGCTCACGCGCAACGGACGGCCGATCTGGCACGAGGGCCTGGACCCGGACGTGAAGGTGGAGCTGCCCACGGCCGCGACCGCCGACCCGCTGGTTCCGCTCGTTCCCTACCTGCTGCGCGACATGACCGCGGCGCAGGTGGCGGCATCCACGGACACCCAGCTGAAGAAGGCGCTTGAGCTGCTCGAGGGCGACGGCTAGAGCCGGGGCCGGGATCGGCTGGAGCCGGGCCGAAAACGACGATGACCGCCGGCGGGGCCGACGGTCATCGTCATCTGGGTCAAGGGTTGCGGCAGCCGGGCTATCCGGCTGCCGTGCGCGAAGCCGCCACGTGGCGGCTCCAATCCGAGGTCCGTCCGTCGGGCATCACGGAACTGCCGGTCCAGCCGCAGACACAGGTCACTTCCTGGTCCCGGTGGCGGTACTCCGCGATCACGTGACGGCGCGGGTCCGGCTCACTTGCCGGACGTCGCGGCGGTAGCCCGTTGCCGGGCCGCCGGGCCTCGGCCATTCAGGCTAGGCCCGGCGCTGCGCGAAGCACGCGCTGCAGTAGACGGGCTTGCCGGAGGTCGGCCGGAACGGGACCTCGGTCTGCTGGCCACAGGCCGAGCAGGTGGCCGCGAACATCTCGCGGGGGCCGCGGGAGCCGCCGCCGGAGCCGTAGCCGCCGCCGGAGCTGTAGCCGCCGCCGGAGCTGTAGCCGCCGCCGGAGCTGTAGCCGCCGCCGGCGCTGTCGCCCCGCGAGGCCTTGCGGCTGGCGCGGCAGGACGGGCAGCGGCGGGGCTCGGTGAACCCGCGCTCTGCGAAGAAATCCTGCTCGCTGGCAGTGAAGGTGAAGGACTGGCTGCAGTCAGCACAGGTGAGCGTCTTATCGACGTTCATGAACGATCCACTCCTCGTGGTGTGTGCGACGGTATCCGCGATCTGCCTCTGCGGAACCCGTGAGGTGGTGGATCGAGTCTGCCGTGCGATTGCCTGCGCCCATCGGTGGGGCGTTGCCGGAGCATACGCCATCGTACGAATAACGCAAATGGGAGTTGCGGCAGGGTTGCGGCGAAGTGCACGTGCTTGCCGTCGGGAGGACCCCGGAGGAGGCGTCTCGACCTCCCGGCTGGCGGTCCGTGCCACTGCCTCGGGCGGTGGCCATCAGCGCGAGGGCACCCCGGCTGCTGGGGGGATAGCGACCGGGGTGCGGGTAGATGCTACGCCGTCGGCCAAGGCCCGGTCATCAGCGCCTTGCAGACCGGGTCGCCGGTTCAGTTGGAACGAACGTGCAACAGCGGTCGGGGAGGGACCTCGGTTCTGCGATCATGGATGCCACAACCTGGGGGATCCCAGCAACTCGACCCGCGCCGGTTGGCGTCCGCCGCGCGCTCGCACAGAGGTGAACCGGTCATGCGAATCCTGGTGGTGGGAGCCGGCGGCGTCGGCACGGCAGCGGTGGCCATCGCGGCGCGGCGCAGCTTCTTCGAGCACATGGTGGTGGCCGACTACGATCCCGCCCGCGTCGAGCACGCTCTGGCCCAGGTGGCCGGAGATGCCCGCTTCTCTGGCGCGCGCGTGGACGCCTCGAGCGGTGACGCGATGGTCGCGCTCATCCGGGAGCACCGGATCACGCACGTCCTCAACGCCGTGGACCCGCGCTTCGTCATGCCGATCTTCGATGCCTGCGCGGCGGCCGGCGTGAACTACATGGACATGGCGATGTCGCTCTCACACCCCCACCCCGAGCGGCCGTTCGAGGAGAGCGGCGAGAAGCTGGGCGACCGGCAGTTCGCGAAGGCGGGCGAGTGGGAGGCCGCGGGACGGCTGGCCCTCGTGGGCCTCGGGGTGGAGCCGGGACTGTCGGACATCTTCGCCCGGTACGCGCAGGACGAGCTGTTCAGCGAGATCGACGAGGCGGGCGTGCGCGACGGCGCCAACCTCACCGTGGACGGCTACGACTTCGCTCCATCGTTCTCCATCTGGACGACGATCGAGGAGTGCCTCAACCCGCCGGTCATCTGGGAGGAGGGCAGAGGCTGGTACACGACGCCCCCGTTCTCCGAGCCGGAGACGTTCGAGTTCCCCGAGGGGATCGGGCCTGTCGAGTGCGTGAACGTGGAGCACGAAGAGGTGCTCCTGATTCCGCGCTGGGTGAAGGCCAAGCGCGTGACGTTCAAGTACGGCCTGGGCGACGAGTTCATCAACGTTCTCAAGGTGCTCCATACCCTCGGCCTGGACAGCACGACCCCGGTCACGGTGAGGGGCGCGCCAGTCTCGCCCCGCGACGTGGTGGCTGCCTGCCTGCCGGATCCGGCGGGTTTGGGCGACCGGATGCACGGCAAGACGTGCGCCGGGACCTGGGTCACGGGTCGCGGCAAGGACGGTGCGCCGCGCGCGGTCTACCTCTACCACGTGGTGGACAGCGACTGGTCCTGGCAGGAGTACGGCTCGCAGGCGGTGGTCTGGCAGACGGCGATCAACCCCGTCATCGGGCTTGAGCTCCTCGCGAAAGGCACCTGGTCCGGCGTGGGTGTGCTCGGCCCCGAGGCCTTCGCGCCGAAGCCGTTCCTGGACCTGCTGGTGGAATACGGGTCCCCGTGGGGGATGCGCGAGGAGCCGGCACCGGTCCTATGAGGATCTGTTAGGACTCACGCTCCACCGGGTCCCATCCGTCCGGGTCAGATCCCGTCGATCCTCCGCGGCGCGAGGCGAGGGCCGTAGCGGGGCGCCGCGGCACCGGCGAGCTTCAGCAGCCGGATCACCCGGCCGCGTTGCCCGCGATACGGCTCCAGCAGCTCCAGCATCCGCTCGTCCGTGCCGCGTGGCTCGCCGGCCAGGGCCCACGAGACCATGTTCGGGATGTGGAAGTCTCCGATGCTGACTGCGTCCGGGTCCCCGAACGCCCGGATGCCCACCTCGGCTGCCGTCCACGGCCCGATGCCCGGGAACGCCCGCAGCGCGGCGTACGCCCGCTCACGGGCCCCAGAGGGCGCCTCCGGGCCGCCCGCGGCCTCACCCAGGCTCTCGAGCTGTGCCGCGTCCCGGCAGACCGCCCGGACGAGCTCCGCCCGCCGGCGCTCGAGCCCCAGGGGATGGAACGCGTGGTAGGGGAGGGCGGCGAGGACCTCCGGCGACGGTGGCAGGCGCATGCCCGGCGGTCCGGGCGCGTCCTCGCCGTACGCGCGAGCGAGCCCGTGCAGGGTCCGATGCGCCTCGTCTCCGGTCACCTTCTGGCCCAGGATCGCCGGGACCAGGGCCTCCAGCACGGCGAGGGTGCGACCGATCCGAAGCCCCGGTGTGCGCCTCGCCGCCGCGGCGACCGCCGGGTGGTGTGGCACCAGCGCTGCCGGGTCGTCGTCCAGGCCCAGGAGCCCCTCCAGGCCGGCGAGCGCCCAGGCGCTGCCGGGTCCCCATCCCCGGACGCGCGCGTACCCCTCCCGTGCCTCGAGGAACAGCGTGACCGGTCCGTCCGGGGTCCTGGTCGCCCGCCAGGTGGACCCCGAGACCTCGAACCGCATCGACGGGTCGCCGCGGCCCCGGGCGTGGATCTCCAGCGTCCGGCGGAGATCAAGGTGCCCCGCCACGTCCACCGTCCGCTCCGCATCCGGCTCGCGCGATCCTGCCCCGCTCTTCACGGCTGCAGCGTACGCCCGCCGGTAACGCGGGCCGTCGGCGGGCGGCTTCGGCACATCGAGCGCGAACCGTGCGGTCCCGCAGGGCGGGTCCTTGACGCGCTCGGGTAGCCTACACAGGCATCGTGCGTACCAGGATCATCGTCGCGATCGCGGCCCTCATGTCCGCGTCCGCCCTGGTCGCCGTTCCCGAACCCGCGGGCTCGAGTGCCCCGAGCCCTGCCCGGACGGTTGATGCGGCGTCGCTGACGGCCGTCTCGATTGCTCTGCCCGCCGGTTCCACGGCGACGGCGATTCTCGACATCGAGTCGGCGTCACGCTCGTCCGGTTGGATCGGGCCCGATTCGACGTTCCTGGAGCCCGGTCTCGATCCGACCGAGATCGATCGACCCGTCGTGCCGCAGCCCGCGCCGAAGGTCCGGACCATCCTCAAGAACTACTGGCGGTTCGACGGCAACATCAGCTGGTACGGACCCGGGTTCTACGGCAATGGCACGGCCTGTGGTCACCGCTACACGAAGACGATCCTCGGGGTCGCCCACAGGACGCTGCCGTGTGGAACGCTCGTCACGTTCCGCAACCCTTCCAACGGCCGCCAGATCACCGTGCCGGTCATCGATCGGGGACCGTACGTCCGGGGCCGCCAGTGGGACATGTCCAGGGGCCTGTGCGCCTACCTCGACCACTGCTACACAGGGTCGATCATGTGGCGTTTCGGGAAGGGCTAGGGCGACCGGTCCACTGGCGTACCGCCGCCGCGGCGTTCAGGGATGGGTACTGCCGCTCACCAGCAGCTGGCGGAGGACATGGCCACCGGCAAGGTCGTCGAGCGCCTCGCGTGCTTCCTCCAGCGGGCGTCGGGCTGACACCAGCGACTCAAGGTCCAGGCTGCCGTCCATGAACAGGTCCACGAGTCGCGGAAAGTCCACGGCCGCATTCACCGAGCCGTAGTTGGAGCCCAGAATCCGCCGGTCGGCCTCCGCGAGGGCAAGCGGCTCGAACGACGCCTTGCGGCCGGTCGGCGGCAGCCCGACGATCACGGCCGCTCCGCCGAGACCGATCGCGCCGATCGCCTGCTCCGTGGTCTCGATCTTCCCGATGGCGTCGAACACGTAGTCCAGCCCCTCGGGGACCGTCGCTGCCAGTGCTTCGAGGACGGGCACCTCGGACGCGTTCACCGTGTCCGTGGCACCCAGGCGCAGGGCGAGCTCGAGCTTCGATGCCACCACGTCCACGGCCACGATCCGTGATGCCCCGGCCAGCCGTGCCCCCTGGATGCAGCACAGGCCGACGCCCCCGCATCCGATGACGGCAACGGTCGCGCCCGCTTCCACACGGGCCGTGTTCTGCACGGCGCCGACACCCGTGGACACCGCGCAGCCGACCAGCGAGA
Organism: uncultured Chloroflexia bacterium; assembly: GCA_963770795.1. Taxonomy (GTDB): domain Bacteria; phylum Chloroflexota; class Limnocylindria; order Limnocylindrales; family CSP1-4; genus CAIXZV01. Next base: position 853,316 of record CAVYQR010000002.1, on the reverse strand, counting down.
TCACGTCCAGCGGCGCGTCCTTGCGGACCTTGATCGCGCCGCTGGCGGGCACGACCACGCGTTCCGAGAAGGAGGAGACCGCACAGTAGTGGTACGCAGCCTCACCGCCGATGCTGAACCGGGACGTGCCGTCGAACAGGACGCCGTTGGGCGCGGTGACCGTGGCCGCCTTGCGGCACTGCGACGTCCGGCCCAGCCGGCAATAGCGGCACTCGCCGCACGAGGGGACCCACGACAGGACGACGTGGTCGCCCTCGACCAGCCCCGTCACGCCCGCGCCGACCGCGGTCACGATGCCCGACCCCTCGTGGCCCAGGATCACGGGCGTGGGGACCTCCCACTCGCCCCGAATGAGATGGAGGTCGGAGTGGCACACGCCCGCAGCGGCGATCGTGACCTCCACCTCGCCCGCCCTCGGCGGCGCCAGGTCCACGTCCATCACGACCACCGGCTCGTTCGCGGTGCGCCACACGGCTGCCCTCATGCGCGAAGCCCCCATGACACGCGCAGCCGCGCCGCGTCCCTGGCGTGCTTGTCTGTCCTGAGGCTCACGAGCTCCTCCGTACCTTCGCCAAGCCTCGGGAGGGAGGTGGGCCACGAATCCTAACCCGCCGCGACTTCGAGTGCCGGCATCCGATCAGGAGCCCCGACGCCCGGCCGGTTCGCGCCCATCGGGTCATGGCGGTCCCTGTGAGGACCCACATGTCCGGCACAGGTTGGGTGCCCCGGAGGGTGCCTACATTCCCATTCGAGGCGTCGAGCGTCACGACGCCCGCAGGATGGAGGACCAGGTGGCCGAGGCGAATGCCGTGACCCGACGATGACCCGCCGGGACCGCGGGTCGCAGCGCGACCGTGCCCGGTCTGCAGGCACCGTGGGCATGGCGCCGCGCCCCGATCCACGGCCGTCCCAGCCTGCTTCCGGCCCTCGCTTCCGGGAGCAGATGGAGCGCGCGAGCGTGCCCGCTCGCGCGCTCCTGCCCCTCCGCCTGTTCTTCGGCCTGACGTTCGTCTACGCCGGCATGGACAAGCTTCTGGACCCATCGTTCTTCGACGCCGCGGCCCCGTCCTCGATCGTCGGCCAGCTGGACGCGTTCGCCCGCGTCTCGCCGCTGGCTCCGCTCGTCCACCTGGCCCAGCCCGTCGCAATCCCGATGGGGCTGCTGATCGCCCTCGCGGAGATCGCCATCGGGCTCGGTGCGCTGACCGGACTCGCCTATCGCCTGGCCGCGGCCGGCGGTGCCGCGCTCTCGGTGCTGTTCTTCCTGACGGCCTCGTGGACGACGCACCCGTACTACTACGGCGCGGACCTGCCCTATGCGTTCGGCTGGGTCACGCTGGCGCTCGCGGGCCACGGCGGGCTGCTCGTCCCGGCCGCCGTTCGGCAGTTGGGCAACCGTGTCGGAGGCGAGGGTCCGTGGGGTGCTCGCGGGGCTGCGGGTGCCAGGTTCCGGGGCGGGCGCGGAACCGTCGAGGATGCCTCGCCCTCGCGGCGCCTCGTGCTCCAGGCGGGCGTGCTCGCCGCCGTCTCGCTGGGCCTCGCGTCGATCGCGGCCCCGGCGCGGATCCTGCGACCTGCGAGCGCCGACGACGGGGGTGCCTCGGCCGCCGGGGACGCCGGCTTCCCGACCGATCCACCGGGCGGAACCGCGCACCCGGGAGCGACCCCGGGGCCGACCGCGGAACCCGGAGCGACCGGCGCCGCCGGCCCGATCGTCGGCCAGGGGCTCACGGTGGCGTCCATCGCGACCGTCGACCAGAAGGGCGCCGCACGCATCCGCATCCCCGCCGATGCCCCGGCTCCGTATCCCGCCGGCGATCCCGGGATCATCGTCAAGCTATCCGACGGGAGCTACGTCGCCTACGACGCCACGTGTACCCACGAGGGCTGCAAGGTGGGCTGGGACGCGCAGGACGGCGTCCTGCTCTGCCCGTGCCACGGTGCCGCCTTCGATCCGACGGATCACGGTGCGGTCCTCGGCGGACCCACCAACACGCCGCTGCTGGAGCTGCCGATCATCGTGGACCACCAGGCCGGGACGATCAGCCTCCGCGCCTGAGGACGGGGGCAAACGGGCCCGCTCAGCCCAGTGGCGCGAAGACCGCCGTGAAATGCCGGAGCGCACTCGGCTGCTTCGGGATCCGGTAGCCGCGCAGGCTCGATGCCCGCGACGCCACGTCCTTCGCCACCTCGATCACGTAGTCCATGTGACTCTGGGTGTACGTCCGGCGCGGGATGGCGAGGCGCACGAGATCCATCGCCGCGGGCGTCTCGGTCCCGTCCGGGTGGAGCCCGAACATCACGGTGCCGATCTCGCAACCGCGGATGCCGCCGGCGCGGTACAGCTCGACGGCAAGCGCCTGGCCCGGGTACTCGAGCGGCGGGATGTGGGGGAGCATCGCCCTCGCGTCCAGGTAGACGGCGTGGCCGCCGAACGGCTTGACCAGGGGGATTCCGGCCGCGTCCAGCGCGTCGCCCAGGTAGGCCGTGGACGTGATCCGGTAGCGCAGGTAGTCCTCGTCCACGACCTCCTTCAGGCCCTGCGCGATGGCCTCGAGATCGCGGCCGGCCAGGCCTCCATAGGTCGGGAAGCCCTCGGTCAGGATGAGGAGGTTGCGACACCTCTCAGCCAGGCCATCATCGTTCATGGCCAGCCAGCCGCCGATGTTCGCCATCCCGTCCTTCTTGGCCGACATCGTCATCCCGTCGGCCAGGCCGCCGATCTCGCGGATGATGTCGATGACGGGACGGTCCTCCTGCCCCGGCTCGCGGGTCTTGATGAGCCAGGCGTTCTCGGCGAAGCGGCAGCCATCCAGGAACAGGGGCTTGCCGAAGCGGTCGCACACCTCGCGCACCGCATGCAGGTTGGCCAGGCTGACCGGCTGGCCGCCGCCCGAGTTGTTGGTGATGGTGACGACGACGACGGGGATGTCGTCGCCGCGCGCCGCCAGCAACGCCTCGAGCGCCGCGACGTCCATGTTGCCCTTGAACGGGTGGATCAGGGCGGGCTGGCTGCCCTCAGCGATCACGAGGTCCACGGCGTCAGCGCCGGTGAACTCCACGTTGGCGCGGGTCGTGTCGAAGTGGGTGTTGTTCGGGATGACCTTGCCGGGCCCGCCGATCGCGGTGTACAGGATCTTCTCGGCCGCACGCCCCTGGTGGGTGGGGATGACGTGCCGGAACGGGAACAGGTTCTGGACGGCTTCAAGGAACACGAACCAGGACGGGCTGCCCGCATAGCTCTCGTCGCCGTGCTGGATGGCCGCCCACTGGTCCCGGCTCATGGCGCCGGTGCCCGAGTCCGTCAGGAGGTCGATGAGGACGTCGTCGGCGTGGAGGCTGAACAGGTTCCAGCCTGCGGCCTCGAGGGCTCGTTCGCGCTCGGCCTCCGTGGTGAGCCGGATGGGCTCGACGGCGTGGATGCGGAAGGGTTCGATGATCGTCTGCCAGCGGTCCATCGGGCGAGGATACGCGGTCGGGCAGCTGGCAGCGCGACGCGTTGGCCCATGCGAAACTCAGTCGCTGCGGACGGCATCGCCGGACCGTGATCGGCGCCCGTCCTGCGCCGCATTCGACCCCGAGCACAACGAGGAGCACCCGCGTGGATTCCCCCGGCGCCACGGGCGCAGCGATGCACGAGTCCGGCCGCGGCCGCTGGCTGGGCCTGGCGATGCTCAGCCTGGGCGTGTCCATGATCATCGTGGACGCGACGATCGTGAACGTGGCCGTCCCGTCCATGATCCGTGACCTGGGCCTCGACTCCACCACGGCCGAGTGGATCAACACCGTCTACGCGCTGGTCTTCGCGGCCCTGCTGATCACCCTCGGGCGCATCGGCGACCTGGTCGGCCGCCGGAAGCTCTACCTCCTCGGCCTGGTGGTGTTCGGGTTCGCCTCCGTCATGGCCGGGTTGTCCCAGTCCGGCGAGATGCTGATCCTGGCCCGCGTGCTGCAGGGCGTCGGGGGCGCGATGATCCTGCCGGCCACGCAGTCCATCCTGAACACGAACTTCCGGGGCCGGGATCGCGCGATCGCGTTCGGCATCTGGGGCGCCACGATCGGCGGCATGGCCGCGGTCGGGCCTCTCATCGGCGGCTGGCTGACCACCTACCTGTCCTGGCGCTGGGCCTTCTTCATCAACATCCCGGTGGCGCTCATCGCGATTGCGGGCACCCTCCGCTACATCGGCGAATCGAAGGACGAGAACGCGCAGTCCGGCCTCGACCCCGTCGGCTTCCTGCTGATCACCACCGGCCTCGGGGCGTTCGTGTTCGGGCTCATCGAGGGCCGCAGCTATGGCTGGTGGGCGCCCACCAAGCCGTTCGAGATCCTCGGCTGGACCTGGCCGTTCGAGAACATCTCGATCATCCCGGTCCTGCTCGCCTACGGCGTCCTGGCGCTGGCCATCTTCCTGGTCGTCGAGGGCCGCCGGTCCCGAGCGGGCAAGTTCTTCCTGTTCGACGTAGGACTCTGGCTGTACCCCGCGTTCCGCTACGGGAACCTGGCCGGCACCATCGTTGCCCTGGGCGAGTTCGGCCTCCTGTTCGCGCTCCCCCTGTTCCTGCAGGCGGTCGTCGGCTACAGCGCGTTCGAGACGGGGCTCGTGTTCCTCGCGCTCGCGCTTGGCGCGTTCTTCGCGGCGCCCGTGTCGGCGCGGCTGGCGCACAAGTACGGTCCGCGGCGCGCGGTGACCCTGGGCATGGCCCTCGAGGCCGTCGGGATCATCAGCACATCGCTGCTCATCTCCTCCACCGTGACGGGCCTCCAGCTGGCCGTGCCCCTGTTCGTGTACGGGATCGGCGTGGGCCTCGCGACCGCGCAGCTGACCAGCATCGTCCTGTCCGACATCCCGCCGGAGCGATCGGGCCTTGCCTCGGGGGCGAACTCCACGATGCGCCAGGTCGGTTCCGCGCTGGGTATCGCGATCCTGGGCACGGTCCTGTTCACCGCGCTCGGGAACGGCGTCCACGAGAACCTGTCGGCCATCCCCGGCATCCCGCCGGCCGCCGTGGATGGCGTGGCCGAGGCGATGGAGCAGTCCGCGGGCCAGGCGCTGGTGGCGATCCGGGTGGAGCCCCAGTACGCGGCGGCCGTCCAGCCGATCGAGCAGGCCTTCGTGGACGCCACCCGGCTCGCCGGGTTCGTCGCGAGCGGCTTCGTGATTGTGGGGGTCGTCCTCACCCTGCTTCTGCCGGAGATGCCGCACGACCGGCTGCCGGAACGTCAGCCGGTGAAGGGCGAGGACGCGGCCGATGAGGCAGGGGATCCGGAGCCCCTGGAGCCGGTGCCCGCCTGATCGAGGGGCTGTGCGGGCCGGGTGCGCCGCGCGGACCCGGCGCTGCTCGCGTTGCCCCGCCTGCGCCGCTCCGCGCCGCGGCGCGGGAGGCCGTGCCAGAACGGGTCGGACCGCCAAGTCCCGCGCCGGGCGCCGATGAGACTGGGTAGCGCGCCCTCCCGCGAGGGAGGTTCCCGGGCAACGGTGGGACTGCCAGTCATCGCTACGTCGTGCCTGGGTCGTCGCCTGTGACTGGTGGTCATGGGGGAGGCCCCGATCCGGCCGGCGATGGGCCTTTTCGATGCCACGGAGTCACAGGACAGCGTCGCCATCCGCTGCGGCGATGACTGGCAGTCCCAGGTCCGCGCCCCGGCCGACGGTAGCGCCACTCCTCGCGCCACTCCTCGCAGAGCTGCTCGCGGCATGAGTCTCATCTACCCCGGGGAGGACCGGCCTGAGCACAGCGCCGGGTCGCGGCGCGGGAGGTACGCTGCGGGCATGTGTCGAAGCATCCGCCAGCTCCGCCGGGTCGAGGACGCCGGGCCCGCCACCACCGGTGAGGCACGGGCAGCCGCCCTCCAGTACGTCCGCAAGGTCAGCGGGTATCGCGCGCCCGCGGCCCGCAACGAGGACGCCTTTCGGGCCGCCGTGGACGAGGTCACGGTTGCCACGGAGCGCCTCCTCCAGGCGATCGGTACGCCCGTGGCCGAGGGACCCGATCCGTTTGCCGACCCGGTGACCCGCGCCGCGATCCTTGCGACGCGCCCGTCCCGACGCGCGCGGACGTGAACCACGCCACGGGCGCGGACGTGAGCGACGGCGCGCTTCCGACGCCCGCGGCACCGACGCCCGCGCTTCCGGCGCCGGCACCGGCACCGGCGTGGTGGCGGCGCCCAGGGCTGGATGTCTCGGATGACCGGCTCGCGCTCAACGGCGCGGACCTCGAGGCCCTGGCACGTGAGCACGGTTCGCCCCTGTTCGTCTACGACCTGGCGCGTCCGGTCGAGAACATGCGCACGCTCCAGGCGGCGCTGACCCGCGCCGGCGTCCCGTTCGTCACGCGCTTCGCGCTCAAGTCCTGCCCGGACCCCCGGATCCTCGCCGTCCTTCGGGGCATGGGCGAGCCCGGCTCTCCGTCCGCCGTGGGGATCGACGCCTGCTCGCCCGGCGAGGTCCTCCACGCCCTCGCCAACGGGTGGGAGCCGGACGAGATCAGCCACACGGGCACGAACGTGTCCGATCGCGACCTCGACGTGCTCCTGGCGCACCCGATCCGGCTCAACCTCGACGGCGTCAGCCAGCTCGAGCGCGTGGGTCGCCGGGCGCCGGGCCGGACCGTGGGGATGCGGATCAACCCGGGGGCGGGTGCGGGCTACACGGAGCACCTCGCCTACGCCGGGGAGCGGCCGACCAAGTTCGGGGTGACCGAAGACCGGCTGGACGATGCGATCGCGGCTGCGCGCCGCTACGGACTGGTCGTGGACACGCTGCACTTCCACGCCGGGTCCGGTTGGCTGGGCCAGCAGCTGGACGGTTTCGAGGCCGCCCTCACCCGTGCCACGTGGTTCCTGGACCGGCTCCTGGACGCCGGCTTCCCGATCCGGGAGGTGAACGTCGGCGGTGGCCTGGGCAGGATCGCCCGCGACGGCGAGATCCCCGTTGACCTGGACGCATACGCGCGAACGATCCACCGCCACCTCGAGCCCTACGGGGTGACCGCGGCGTTCGAGCCGGGCGACTTCGTGGTGAAGGACGCGGGCGTGCTGCTGGGCGAGGTCGTGACCGTGGAGCGCCGTGGCGGGACGACGTTCGTGGGGCTGGACATCGGCTGGAACGTCAACTGCGCGTACTTCATCTACCGCTATGCCCAGGAGGTGCTCCCGGTCCGGGACCCGCTCCGCGAGCGCACGCAGGTGGTCACGATTGCCGGGCACATCAACGAGGCGGGCGACGTGTTCGCCGAGGACTACCCGTTCCCGGACGTTGCCGAGGGCGAGGTGGTGGCGATCCTCAATGCGGGCGGCTACCTGCAGGCGATGTCGATGACGCACTGTCTGCGGCCCGTGGGGCAGGCGATCTACCTGGACCGGGAGCCCGCGGTGTGACGGACTTCGAGGGCTTCGTTGAGGTGCCCGGCGGGCGCCTCTGGGCGCAGGCGACGGGCGAGGGCACCGGTGTCGTCCTGGTGCACGCGGGGATCGCGGACGCGAGGATGTGGGATCCGCAGTGGGAGGCGCTCGCAGGCCGCCATCGCGTTGTCCGGTATGACACCCGGGGCTTCGGCCGATCCGAGACCGCGGACGTGCCGTTCACGGACCGGGCGGATCTCATCGAGGTCATGGACGCGGCGGGCCTGGACCGGTCGGTCGTGGTCGGGTGTTCGCGGGGCGGCTCGATCGCCCTCGATGCGGTGATCGAGTTCCCGGACCGGTTCACGGGCCTGGCGTGGGTCTGCAGCGGGGTGGGCGGCCTCGAGACCACGGCCACGCCGCTCGAGACCGAGATGGACGCCCTCGACGAGGAACTGTACGAGGCCAGGGACTGGGCGGCGGTGGCCGATCTCGACGTGGCGCGCTGGGTGGATGGCCCCGGCCAGCCTGCCGGTCGGGCGCCGGAGGCGATCCGGGCCTGCGTCCGGCAGATGGATCTCGAGACGCTCGTCGCGGAGAAGCACACGGGGCGGCCGATCGCGCTTGAGCCCCCGGCCGCCCGCCGCCTGGCGGAAGTCGAGGTGCCCGTGATCGCCATCGTCGGCCTGCTCGACGACTCGAGCTCGGCCCAGGCCGCCGACGTGCTGGTCGCCGGGGTCGCGCGGGCACGGCGGATCGACGTCCCGGGCGTCGCCCACCTGCCGAACCTCGAGCGTCCCGACTGGTTCACGGACACGCTGCTCGGGTTCCTTGCCGAAGTCGGCTGACTGCCGCACCCGGAGCCGGCCGCCCGCCAACCGGCACTCTCGGCCGCCACGCCGACCGGCGCTCTCGGCCGCCCGCCGACCGGCACTCTCGGCCGCCACCGCCGAGAGCCGCACTTTCCGGATGAAGTGAACACGAAGGCACTGACAGGCCGCCCGCCGCCCTGGGCCGCCGGTCCCGCGCGGCCGGCGGAGCCTGGAATCCGCACCTGCCCGGCGTCCGGGGCCCAAACCGGAGTCTCCGGATGCCCGAACCGGGGTGCGAACAGGCCAGAACGGGATCCGTTGTTCACTTGATCCGGATTCCTGACGAGTTCCAGAGGGCGCCGACAGTGAAGGCCGGGCCAGCGCCCGCACATCGCCGTGCCCATGCAGCGAGACCGGGCCAATACCCGTGCGGCCGTCACCGGGTAGCATCCGCACGCGATGCCTGACCCCTCCCCCAGCCTCCAGCCCCCGGACCCCTCCCTCGAGCGTCGCGCCACCCGCGCCCTCATCACGGCGTACCGTGCAGGCCGCGTGGAGACGCGCGAGGATCGCCTGTCGGGCGAGGAGCCTATGGCCATTCGCGTCTGCGGGCCGGGTCAGGCCCCCGTGGACATCGCGGTGACCATGCGCACGCCCGGCAACGAGGCGGAGCTGGCGGCCGGGTTCCTCCGCACGGAGGGCCTGCTGGACGATCCGGCGGAGATCGTCGCGATCGAGGTTGCGGACCCGGCCACGCACGCCCACCCGGACGACGACGTCATCGTCCGCCTCGCCCACCCGTTCGATGCCACGCGGGTCGCCGCCCGCAACTTCGTGGCGACCGCGTCCTGCGGGATCTGCGGCAAGGCCTCGCTGGACGATGTCCAGGTCCGCTGCCGGCCGATCCCGGACGGCCCGGTCGTGTCGCCGGAGACGCTCCTCGCTCTCCCGGGGCGGTTGCGCGCTGCCCAGGACGTGTTCACCGCCACGGGCGGCCTCCACGCCGCGGGCCTCTTCGACGGGGCGGGCGAGCCCATCGCAATCCGCGAGGACGTCGGCCGCCACAACGCGCTGGACAAGCTGATCGGCGGCCGGTTCCTGGCCGGCGAGCTCCCGCTCAACGACCGCATCGTCCTCGTCTCGGGCCGCGCCAGCTTCGAGCTGGTCCAGAAGGCCGCGGTCGCCGGCATCCCGATCCTCGCCGCGGTGTCCGCCCCCAGCGATCTGGCGGTCGAGGCGGCGGAGCGGCTGGGCGTGACCCTGGTCGGGTTCCTGCGTGGGGATGGCTTCAACGTCTACGCCCGGCCCGACCGGATCGCGGTCGGGCAGGGCGTAGGGCCCGTCACTGGCCGGGCGGCGGGCCCGCAGTCGGCTAGCGCAGTCGGCTAGCGCAGTCGGCTAGCGCAGTCGGCTAGCGCAGTCGGCTAGCGCAGTCGGCTAGCGCAGGCGGCTATTCGGAGCTCTTCGCCGCGAGGTCGCGCTCCAGATCGCGATCCAGGCGGCGCTTCGTCAGCCACAGGTACGCAACCCCGAGCAGGATCAGCGCCAGGACGATCACCATGGCCGCGCGCCGGAAGTTGGTCTCGTCGATCTTCGCGGTCGCCATCGCCTTCGCCGCGTCCGCCTTGGTCACGGCATCGGCAGACAGCTCGGCAATCGACGTGAGCTTGGTCGTGTGGACCGCTGCCTGGGCCTGGATCAGGCTCGTCTTGGCCCCGGCCAGAGCCACCTCGGCCTCGGAGGTGATCATGCCCAGGCCCGCGGCGTGCTGGATCTCGTCCTCCGCGTCCAGGTAGGCCTCCTCGGCGCTCGTGACCGCGTCCGAGATCCCCTCGATCTGCGAGTAGATCTGCGAATCCGGGTGGTGGCAGGTGTCGCACCGCCGGTTCGCCGGATCCTGGAACTGGTCGAGCTCCAGGCGCAGCGTGTGGTTCTGCAGGTCATGGCACGTGACGCACGCGTAGTCGGGTTTCGTGGGGTGGAAGAAGAGCTCCGAGCTCGGCTTGGTGACGTCGTGGGTCCCGTGGCAGGTCCAGCACTTCGGCGCCACGGCCTGCAGCTCCGAGTGGCGGCTCTCGAGGTACAGGTCCTGCGTCGCGGTATGGCACTTGCCGCACACGTCGACCACCGTCGATGACGTTGGCGGCTGGGCGTCGTGAGACCCGTGGCAGCCCACGCAGGACGGTGCGCGGGTGTCCTTGTTGTCCAGGAGCGCGTGACCGTGAACGCTCTGGGAGTAGATCTCGTACTGGTCGGTGGGGATCCCGTAAGGCTCCATCCGCTTCGCGTCCGAGTGGCATCCCGAGCACAGATCCGGCACGTTGAGCGCAAAGGTCTTGGCCGTCGGGTCCGAGACCTTCTTGATGTCGTGCACCCCGTGGCAGTCGCTGCAGACGGCGACTCGCGCGTCGTTGTTGACGATCAGCTGCTGGCCGTGGACGCTGGACCAGTACTTCGCATACTGGTCGGTGGCCAGGCCGGACGCCTTCATCGTGTCGACGTTGGCGTGGCAGCTTCCGCAGAGCCCCACCGTGCCCTGGCGATCGGGCGCCCCCACGAACCCGATTGACGGGTCCATCGCCTTGGTGATCTGGTCCGATCCGGGATCGCCGCCGTGGCAGTCGGCGCAGGTGACGCCGCCCTGGCCGTGGGCGCTGTCCTTCCATTGGGCCGCGATCTCCGCCTGCTTCGCGTTGACCGCGCTGTGGCAGTCGTAGCACTCGTTCGCGCCGCCACCATCCGGGTGAGCGATCCGCGGCGGCACCGGGGGCGCGGTCGCCGGGGGGATCGTTGCTGTCGGGGCCGGCGTCGCGTACATCCACTCGGTATCGGACGGACCGGGCGTCTGTGCGGCGGGCGCCGATGCCGCCGGAGACGGGGACGGGGACGGCGATCCCGATTCGGCCGCCGACGGGCTCGGGCTCTCCGCGGAGGCCGAGAACGCGACCGCGAACCACGCGAGGCCGGCGAGGGCGAGCGTGCCGGCGAGCCGAATGACCCGGTGGAGAGGCTTGGGCTGGTGGAGCATCCTGTCCTCGGTCATCTCAGCTGACGTAGCCCCAGATCGTGAACACGATCAGGCCGACGATCACGAGGGTTGCTCCCGCGACGGCGATCTTGCGCCGGCGCATCACGACCTCCGGGTTCCGGTCCAGGAACGGCCAGATCACGAGCAACGCGACCCCGACGATGGGCACCATGATCCCGACCACCTTGATCGGGATGACCTTGAGCAACTGGTAGACGCCGAGGTAGTACCACTCCGGCTTCGTGTGCTCCGGCGTCTGCAGCGGGTTCGCCTGCTCCTCCAGGCCGGCCGGGAAGACCGAGGCGAGGACGACCAGGATCGCCAGGAGGACGTACCAGGCCATGAGCTCGTCGATGATGTAGTGCGGGAAGAAGGGCCGCTGGGGCTCATTCTCGATCTCGGGCGTCGTGACGCGGGGCTCGGGGCGCTTGGGGTTCGCGAGGCCCAGCTGGTGCACGAGGATGAGGTGCACGGCGAGCAGCGCCACCAGGGCCAGCGGGAGCACCAGGACATGGATCCCGAAGAAGCGGGTCATCGTGTCGCCGGTGACGTCCGCTCCGCCCCGGAGCAGCAGCAGCAGGGTGTCACCGATGAGCGGCACGCTGCCGGCGATCTCCGTGCCCACCACCGTCGCCCAGTAGGCGAGCTGGTCCCAGGGCAGCAGGTACCCGGTGAAGCCAAAGGCGAGCGTCACCATCAGGAGCAGCGAGCCGAAGACCCAGGTGAGCTCGCGGGGGTACTTGTAGGCGGCCTGCATGTACACCCGCACCAGGTGCAGGACAACGAACAGGATCATCAGGTTGGCGGCCCAGTGGTGGACGGACCGGATCAGCCAGCCGAAGCTGACGTCGCTCGTGATGAGCTTGACGCTCTCGTACGCGGCTTCGGGCGTCGGCTTGTAGTACAGCGCCAGCAGGGTGCCGGTGGCTGCCTGGATGCCGAACAGGAACAGGGCGATGCCGCCGAAGTAGTACGTCTTGGCCGACATCGGGATGCGGACGTGCAGGCTTGCCCTGATGACGGGACCGATCTTCGTCCGCTGGTCGAGCCAGCTGGTGGCCTTGCCGCCGGTGGGGGCCTCTGGGGTGGCCGCCATCTCAGGCCTCCGTCAGGTAGATCTGGTCGCCCTCGACCGAGACGGTGATCGGCGCAAGCGGCGCCGGCGGCGGGCCCGAGACGACCACGCCGGTCGTGGGGTTGAAGCGCCCGTCGTGGCAGGGGCACTGGATGGCGCCGATCATGTCGTTCCAGGCGACGACGCAGCCAAGGTGCGTGCAGATCGCGGAGAAGGCCTTCACGCCCTGGTCGGTGTTGACGACGATCGCGGGCTTGCTCCCCATGGCGACGACCTTGCCGGCCCCGGCGGGGATATCCGCGGTTGTCCCGACCAGGACCTTGCCGCCGCCGGCCGAAGCCCCGTTCTTCGCCGGGATGAGGAACGCGACGACCGGGGTCAGGACCATGGCGGCCGTGGTCACGATGGTCAGGCCGCCCAGCCAGCGCAGGAAGCTCCGCCGCGTGGTCTGGCCGTCCGGCCTCAGCCGGTGGATCGCCACCCTCCGTGACCGGATCGCCACCCTCCGTGACCGATCCCGAGCCCACCTCTGGTTCCAATGCGCCCTCCGGGCCTGAGGAGCGTCAACCGCTGGCCGCGGCCTACTGGATGGATTGTGAGCGGTTGCACGGGCACAACAACCTATGGATCGGTATAGAAAAGGCACATTCCCGGGTGACACATGGCCTGCCTGCGGGCGGCCCAGTGGCACTCAGGCACCCGCGCACGCCCGAGGCGCTCAGGCGCGAGCAGACCCCCGGCGCTCAGGCGGGGCCGGGTCAGGACCTCGGGGTCAACGGCCAGGCGACGCCGGTCGGAAGGTCCGGCAGCGTCGTACCCTCCGTGCCTCCCCCGGTGCCGTGGAAGGACGGCGACGTGATGGGCAGCACGGGCTCCGCGTGGCAGCGGGCGCAGTACACGGGCTGGTGGCAGTAGGCGCACGCCGTATTGCCCTGGTCGCGGATGACCTGGGCGTGGTTGGTGGCCATGACGTCGTGCTTCACGGTGACAGCGCCCGTTGCGTGGCAGTTGACACAGTAGTCGCGGGCGTGGCACTCGCCGCACTCATTCCCGCCGGGGTCGATGTCGGTCGCAACATCCCTGTGATTGAAGACCCACAGGTCATCGCCGTGCGTGGTCGGCGGCTCGCCGAGCGGCAGGCTGGCGACGGCCGGCCCGATCTGGGGGAACGTGTGGCAGGTGTTGCAGGCGGACGGGATGGTCTTCCTGGTGGCGACGCCGTCCTTGACCAGGAAGTGGCCGCCGTCGTGGCAGCGGAAGCAGCCGGGGAAGTCCATGTGCCCCAGCTGGTTCGGGTAGGTGCCGGGGGTGACCCTCATCTCCGGAACCGACGACACGCGGTGGAGGATCTTGATCTGCTCGATCGCGTTGTTGATCTGGGCGGCCTTGGAGGCCGCAACCTCGGGGTAGTTGAGCGCGTAGAAGCCCTGGAGCTTCTCGATCTCGGCATCGGCCGTGGCGTCGTCCGGGTAGCCGGCCCACAGCAGCCGCATCCCCTCGCGCTTGATGTACGGGAGCGTGGCGTCGATCACGCCCTTCTGGAGCTCGTAATCCATGTCCGTGCGCGGGTTGGGGATGGCATGACCCGACCGGTTGTGGCAGTCATAGCACGTCATGAGTGTGGAGGTCTGGGTTGCCAGGATCGCGTCGATGTCGGGCTGCACATCCTCGGCGACGCTGATCTTGTCCTGGGAGATGTACTCCTCGACCGACCCGTCGCGTGCCTCGGCCCTGACATAGTCGATGGTGGCCGCGTCCTCGTCCGGCGAGGCGTAGACGAGCTCCCGGATGACATGCCAGTGCACGCCGCGGTCCGCATTGAAGGCATCGCCGCCACCCGGGCGGATCATCAGCCCGACGAACGTGCGGGTATTCGGCTCGTCCTCAAGGAACTGGGTGCTGGTCTTGAGGACCGCGAGGGCCTCCCGCTCAACGTCGTGGCACTTCTCGCAGGTGTCGGATGCCTTGGGCATGTCCGCGTGCGCGGGGGGCGGGATCGGCGTGGGGTAGGTGCCCAGCACGACGCTGACCAGCTGGCGGGTGCCGTTCATCTTGGCCTTCATCCAGCCGACGACGCCGGGTTCCACGTGGCACTCGCCGCAGGTGACCTCGTTGTGGACGCCATGCTCGTAGGCCTGGAGCTCGGGGTCCATCGTGTGGCAGCGTCCGCAGAAGTCGGCAGTCTCGGTCCAGTGGACGAGCGAGACGCCGCCGAACACGCCCACGAACCCGATAGCCCCCAGGACCAGCAGCAGGGCCAGCAGGCCGGCCGTGGAGCTGGGGAGGTGGACCCGGCGGCCGCGGAGGTAGAACGGGTTGCGGCGGCCGCGCAGGTAGAACGGGTTGCGACGACGACGAGCCGCCTCGGGGGCCGCGGCTGCTTCGGCAGCAACGACCGTATCGGGCGCGCCGGCAGCCGGCGTCACTGACGCTTCGGCCGGGGCGGGCGACAGGGAGTCGGGAGTCTCGGGTTCGCTCATCGGGTTCTCAGTTCATCAGGGCCGCGACGGCGCGGTCCATCTCGTCCCTGGGGAGCGCTCCGATCCGGACCTCCCGGACCTTCCCGTCGGGGCCGATGAAGAAGTGGGTCGGGATGCCCATCGACCGGTAGGCCGCCGCGATGTCGGCGTTGGGGTCCACCACGATGGGGAAGGTGAGCCCGGCCCGGCCGGCGTATCCGCTGACGTCCGAGGCGGGCTCGTTGATGAACACGCCCAGGACCACGAGGCCCATGTCCTTGTTCGCCTGGTACGTGGCCTCCACGTCCGCCGATTCGGTCCGGCAGTCCGGGCACCAGGAGGCGCCGAAGGTCAGCCAGACCGGCTTGCCGGCGTAGTCCGAGAGCGACACGGTCGTGCCGTCGTAGGTGACGCCGGTGAAGTCCGGCGGGACCGCGCCCACCACGGGGGCAGCGGCAGCCGCCCCCTCGCCAAGATCGATCTGGGTCACGCTGTCCGACGGCCCCTGGCCGCTGGCCGCGTAGACGAGGATCCCGATCACGACGACCGCGATCACGCCGATGCCGATCGTCTGCAGCCGGCCGGCCGTGCGCCCGGTGGGCCGGGCCGTGGTTCCCGCTGCGCTCATCGTGCCTGACTCCCATTCGTGCCGTCGGCTCAGCCGAGGCCGGAGTAGCTGTGGAGCCCGCCGAAGAACAGGTTACCGAAGTAGGTGAACAGCGTGGCCGCGAAGCCGATCACGAGCAGCACGGCCGCCCGCTTGCCACGCCAGCCGCGCATGACACGGGCGTGGAGGTAGGCGCCGTAGATGAACCAGGTGACCAGCGAGGCGGTCTCCTTGGGGTCCCAGCTCCAGTAGCTGCCCCACGCCGTGTCGGCCCAGACCGCGCCGAGGATGATGGTCAGCGTGAGGAACGGGAAGCCGACGATGACCGCGCGGTAGCCGATGTCATCCAGCACGTCGAGCCGCGGGAGGCCCCAGCCGCCCGGCTCATCGCGGTTCGTGACCCAGGCGATGAACAGCTGCAACAGGTACAGGACCGACGCGGCGAAGGCGATGGTGAAGCTGCCGTAGGCGACGATGGCCACCGCCACGTGGACGGTCAGCAGGAGGTTGTTCTGCAGGGCCGGGACGAGCGGCGCGATATCGGCCGGGATGGTCCACGCGTAGAGCAGCATCGCGAGCGCGACCGGCATGGCGATCAGCGCGAGGATGCGCTGGTGATACCGGCGCTCGAACAGCATGTAGGCGAGCAGGATCCCGAAGGCGAAGGCCATCGAGAACTCGTACATGTTCGTGAACGGGCCGTAGCCGGTCGCAATGGTCCGGAACACGAGGCTGGCGAGGAGCGTGAACACCGCCAGCCAGCCGAGCATCGACGCGTAGCGTCCGATGGCCGCCGTGCGGGGCCCGGAGGTGATGCCCACGGACCCGCTGGTCATGGGCGCGCCGGCCGTCTGCATGCGGGCGGCCCGGAGTCCGGACACCGCGTACATCAGGTAGAAGATCGTGGCGAGCCCGGTGCTCAGCATCGCCGCGATGAACATGTACCCGGAGAGCTTCTCCATGGCGGGGTCTCCCTCAGTTCTGTGCCGGCGTCTGCAACGCCGCGCGAATGTCGGTGACGAGGTTCTCGAAATCAGTGGCCTGGGACACGTCCTTGGTGGCCAGGGTGGCCATGCCCAGCACCGCGCCTCCGTTCGGGCGGGCGACGATGCGGCCCCACACACGCTTGTGGCGGATCATAAAGCGGATCGCGAAGCCCCCGAACAGCAGGAGCGAGCCCAGCCACACGAACAGGACCCCGGGGTCCCGGGCCACGTTGAGGCCGGTGAACTGGCTCTCGCGCTCGAAGGTGACCGTGAGGTCGCCGAGCTTGGTGGCCACGCCCTGGTCGATCACGCCTGTCGCGATCTGCGCCGCCTCGCCCGCGGTGTACAGCTCCGCCTGGATCTGGCCGGGCTTGATCGTCCCGTCGCCGCTACCCAGCGTGCCCACCAGCCAGATCACCTCGCCGGCGCCCGGGACGGTGAACGAACCCACCGGCCGGTTGTCGGCGTTCGTCCGCCACGCGAGCGGCACACCGCCCGTGTAGAGGACCTCGCCCGCGGCGTCCTGGACCGTCATCACGGCCGCCGCCCCGTAGAAGGCCTGGTAGAAGGTGAGATCGCCGTACCGGTACGGGTCGTTGACGCGCACGGTGTGGCGGTCGATTTCGGTCCCGTCCTTGAACACGACGATCTGGCTGGCGTAGTCGATCGGCGAACCCGTGACCGTGTCGTACCTGTCGGTGAAGTCGATGAGCTGGACGGTGAGGCCAGACTCCGCGGCAATCGGGAGCGTCGCGCCCTCGGCGATCGTGAACCCGGCATCGCGATAGCCGAACATGCCGCCGATGATGGCGCCCGCCAGGATGACGACGATCGAGACGTGGGCGATCAGGCCCGCCCACGACGCGTACCGGAAGCGGTCCCCGTAGATGTGGATGGCGCCGTCGTCGGTCGACAGGAAGCGGTATCGGCGGTCGCGCATGACGCCCTCCACGATCGCCAGCGTCTCCGCGGGGGTATGCCGGACGACGATGGCCTCGTGCTGCGGGGCGTGCTCGAAGAACTGCGGTCCCACGTCCACGCGGGGCTTGGTGGTGGTCCGCCAGATCCCGGGGATCCGGTGGATCGAGCAGGCGATCAGGCTGATCGTCAGGCCAGCCACCAGGATCCGGAAGAGGAGGGAGTTGAAGACCTCGAACAGCTGGAGGGTGTCCAGGAACCCGGTCCACCCGCCGTACTTGGGGCGGATCTCGTCCAGCCAGCCGGCCTTCGCGTCGGCACTGACCAGGACCCCGGGAGGCGCCTGGATGATGAGCGAGCCGACGACGCCGAGCGCGGCGATGGCCAGCATGAGAACCATGGCCGTGCGCATGGACGAGAGGAAGTGCCACAGGCCTTCCAGCGCCCGGTCGACGCGGTCCATGAACGAGGGCCCTGCCGCCGCGGCGGCCGGAGCGCCATTCGGCGGAAGCGGCCGGGAGTGGACCTCTTCGGTCATATCCGACTACCTCCTCAGAGACCGAAGGGCGACCCGAGGGTCGCCAGTCGGCCGAGCATGTTGGTGAGCATCAGGACGCCGAGCAGCACGAGCAGGGAGCCCGTGACCAGGTCGACGGCACGGTGGTGGCGCCCGACGACGGTCAGCCGCCGGGAGACCCAGGACGCGCCCAGGGCCACCGCCAGGAACGGGATCGCGAGGCCCGCGGCGTACGCGACCAGGAGCACCGTCCCCTGCAGGACGCTCGACGTGGCCGTGGCCAGGCCGAGGATGCCGCCCAGGATCGGGCCGATGCAGGGGCTCCAGCCCGCCGCGAACAGCAGGCCGAACAGGAAGGACCGCGGGTAGCCGGGCCTCTCGCCCGGGTTGGCGATCGAGCCGAGGGTGGAGGTTCCGCCGGAGGCGCCACCGTTGCCGCCGGAGCCGCCGCCGGTCATCACCAGCCCGCCGCCCATGGTGGGCATCGCGCGAGTGTCCCGCCACAGGGCGCGGACGTTGATCACGCCCGCCACCTGGAGGCCGAGGAAGACCAGGAGCGCCCCACCGATGGTGGTGAGCACGCGGCGGTCCAGGAACGCCCCCAGGGCGCCGATCACGGCGTAGAAGGCAACGAACACGAGCGAGAAGCCGACCACGAACGAGAGCCCGTGGAGGAAGGCCGGGCGGCGACCGGCGGTGCCCTCACCGGTCGCGCCCACCATGTAGCCGAGGTACGCCGGCACGAGCGGGAGGCAGCAGGGGGACGCGAAGGACAGGACGCCGCCGGTGAAGGCGATGCCGATGCCCAGGATGCTGCCGAGCTCGTTCACGGGGTGGTGCTGGCCGCCGGTGAGGCGGAGGGGGCCGGGGTGGCGCTGAGAGCCGGAGATGCGGCGGGCGAGCTGCCGCGGGATCATCGAGGACTGGACCAGCGAGTCGAGGTGCGACTGGACCGTCTTGGCGAGGTCTGATGTCGGGTCGAGCTCGATCACCTTGTTCCACTCGCGCTGGACACCGGCCCAGTCCGGGGGCACCTGGTTCAGGTACAGGAAGCCCAGGTCGTAGTGGGCCTCGGTGTTCTTCGGATCGATCACCAGGACCTTGGTCCAGGTCGTCTTGGCGGCGTCGGACTCGCCGAGGTTGAAGCTGACCGCGCCACGAGCCAGCAGCCCCTGGACGTTCTCGGGCTCGACCGCCAGGAGCTTGTCCAGGAACTCGCCGGCCTGCGCGAACTGCTCGCCCGCGTAGTACTCGTCCGCCAGCGCCATGAGGGTCACGGTGTCCTTGGGGTCGGCCGCGAGCTTCTCCATCAGCGTGCCGATCTTGGCGGCATCGACGGCCGGAGGTCCCTGGGTTGCCTGCGCCACGGCACCGGGCGTCTGGTTGTCACCGCCGATCGCGCCCACCACCTGCATCCCGCCGAACCCGATGGCAACGATGGCAACGATGGCACCACCGGCGATCACAAGTCGCTTCCAGGGGTTGGCGGCCGGGGGGGCCGCGGCCGCTGCGGTGGCGGCCGGACGGACTACCTTGCGATGCCGGATCGGCGCTGCGACCGGGGTCGTGGCGGCCTTCGGCTTCGGCTTGGCGTCCGGGAGCATGTCCGGGTGGGCGCTCGGGGTGACCGAGGCGTAGAGCAGCGCCAGGTCGTCCACGTCGGGGTCATCCGGCCGCGGGCTCGAGGCCGGTGTCGGCGTCGCTGTCGGCCATCGCCTCGGCCGAGGCCGCTGCGGAGGCTGCTGCGGGGATGGGGTCTGCCGCCGGGGCGGAGCCCCGGCGGGCCGGAGGTGTCGCCGGCCCGCCGGGTACGACCGCAGGCGGCCTGGCCGGGCTCCTGAGGGCCGAGCCCTGGAGGCCGACTGGGTCGGTCAATTGGAGGTACGCCTCGTCCAGCGACGCGGCCTGGGCGTGAGCCCAGCCCCGGAGCTCGGGAGGCGCGGACGCGAGGTACTGGCTCGCGGCCTGGTGGAGGTTGTCGAGATCCTCGGGGGAGGCGCTCTTCGGAAGGCCGAGCCGGGCCAGCAGCTCGTTCTCCGCGGCAGCGGACCCCGCGGCGGGGAGGCCGGGGCCGGTCATCAAAGACCTCCCCGGGGGCGCGGGCGGGAAGCGGCGCGCGCCGACATGCGATGCATCGTGGAACCCTCATCTGATGCCGCGGGGGACCGCGGCTTGACACCTGCCCTGATTGTCGGCGGCAAGCACCCATGCGCCCATCCGTCGGGGCGCACATTTCGGCCGGGACCGGGACGGGCTAATGGGTGGATGAATCACGACGCGCCTGTATCCGTCGGTACAGGTCCGTTGGAGAGGGAGTCCCCTCCGGGACGCCATGCTCGAGCGCATCACAGCCCATGCCTCACGGCGTCTTCCGAGGAGGAGGGCGGTCCCTTGCCGGCTGTGCACGTGTTCAGCGTGGCGCAGCGGCACCGCCGGGGAGGCTCAGTACTCCAACGGGTCGTGGTTCCTGCCGTGGCACCGGAGCGTGCACGTGCCAGCCCCTGCCCCCACCTTCTGGAGGAACCCGATCTGGCCGCCATAGGGCTGGACGTTCGGGGCGAAATTCACGAGGCCAGGATTGGGCGCCACGTCGTTCGCCGCGAACGTCGACCCGTGGATCCGGAAGTGGCACTCGGCGCAGGTCGCGTTGCCCGCACCGGCCCCGTCGACGTCGATGCTGGTGCCCGCGGTCCCGGATCCTTCGCCAACCAGCCCGGAGACGTGGAGGCCGTGAAATCGGAAGTTCGTGTCGGCTCGCCGGTTGCCGCTGCCATCGACCATCGGCGCCTCGGCATGGCACACGTAGCACAGTGCGAAGTCCGAGGGCGCGTAGGCCTGGCTGCGCGTGTTGACCACGCGGTCCCGGTAGTTGCGGAGAAGGATCCCGCGGTTCACGGAGGCGTGATTGTCGATCTGCGCATCGACCGCCGGGTTGGCTGCCGAGGATGGGCCGTGGCAGTTCTGACAGCGGATGACGGAGTTGGTCGCGAACGTCCAGAGCTTGTATGGGGACGTTCCCGCCAGGCTGGCGGCCATGGTCGAGGTCGTGTTCTTGCCAGCGGCTTCCACGGGGTGGTAGGCCAAGTTGGCCGGATTGAACTCCACTGACTTGTCCAGGGCCCACCGGCTGGGAGTCGCCGGGTTCTGGGCCGCCAGGCTCGTGTACCCGGAGTGGCACTTGAAGCAGAGTTGGTACTCGAACTGGTTCGTTCGCTGCCAGCTGAACGTCGGTGTGCTGTTCGCCGGCCCGTTGGTGACGGACACCCCGGACGAACCCAGGATCGAGCCGCCCACAGTCCACCCGCCGGTGGTGGCCGTTGTCGCCGATGCCTCGGAGCGGTGCGGCTGGTGGCAGTCCACACACTCAGAATGGCGGTTGGAGACCCCCGCGAACTCCTCCTCCTCATCCAGCGTGTGGTTGGTCGGCGTGATCGCTGGATGCGAGTAGTAGCTGGAGGTGGCGGCGTCGTTGGCCGGGATCGCCGGGTCCAGAAACTGGCCCTGGATGGCGGCGCTCGCGCCGGTGCCGTCGTGGCACCGGAAGCAGAGCGAGGACACCGGGGAAGCCGCCTGCAGGAGGACCCGGCCGGTGGCGCGGTGCGCGGAGTGGCAGACGGCACAGGAGTCATCTGTCAGCGTGTACTGGACATGCGGGGTGGTGTATGCGGTGGGTTCGAGGGGATCCCCGAGGCCGTTGCCGGTGGCCGGAACCCTGACGGTGGCCAAGCGGGCGGACACCGCCCCGGTGGGCGGCTGGAGCGGATATGCCGGCATCGGCGCCCCGACGACGACGCCGCGCTTCTGTCCAGGGCTGAGGTTGACCGCCGGCGCGGCGCCGAGGCTCACCGGCGCGTCAATTCGGGTGAGCACCGGACCATCCAGCGAAAGTCGGAATGCGTAGGCCGACTGCCACGCCGCATCAACCGTCGCGCGTACCGCGAACTCGATCTCGGTGAATGAGTCGGCTGGCAGTGCCAGTGTCGGACCGGGGTTCTTCCCGCCGCTGAATACCCCGTCCACCGCCACGGCGTCTGGATCGCTGCTGGAGGCGAGCCGAAGAGCGTCTATCGGGATCGCGCGGCTGCGGACGCTCCACGTGGCGCCATTGTCGGATGCCGCGTAGAACGGCAGTCCGGGCTCCATGTCCGGCGCCGGAACCAGCGTCCAGGTGGTGGGCGCCTTGCCGGCCCCCGCGTAGAGCATCGGCTTGATCTGCGCGGCCGTGTCGCCGTCGTTGAGCACCTGGAAGCGGACTCGGTAGACGACGAACCGCGTCAGACCGATCCGCGCGTCGTCGAGGTCACCGAGCGATGAGATGCCGCCGGCCTCGTCTTCCTGGTCGATCCAGAAATGCTCCACCCGGAGGCCGCCCGGGTCTACCGGCGGCGCGGAGGGTTCGGCCGAGGGGGCCGCACTGGGATCCGAGCTGGGCGCCACCGTGGGATCGGGCGCCGCCGACGGATCAGGGGTGGACGACGGATCAGGGGTGGACGAAGGGTCGGGCGCGGTCGTGGGATCGGGCGCGGTCGTGGGATCGGGCGCGGTCGTGGGATCGGGCGCGGCCGTGGGATCGGGCGCCACCGTGGGATCGGGCGCGGTCGTCGGCGAGGGTGAGGGATCGACGGTCGGATCGGGCGCCACCGTGGGATCGGGCGCGGTCGTCGGCAGCGCCAGCGATGGGTCCGGCGTCGGATCGAGCGCACGGACGCCCGGCACGACCGGAGTCAGCGCGGCGAGGGTGCCGGCAATCACGAGAAAGACCCCGAACAGGGGGCCGGCGCGGTGAGCGAGGGGGCCGTTCGTCCGCAGCAATAGATGATCTCTCACTAGGAGCGTCCGGCGGTCGTCATGCGACGGCCGCCGGGTCGCTCGGCTCAGGTCAGGGGACGCCAGGCACGGGCAGCGGGCCCGTGTATGGGTTGGCTGGATAGGCGGTGCTCGTGGGGTCGTGGCACAGCTGGCATGTTCCGCGGTTGTCCACCTTCAGCAGGCGGCTGCTGTCCGACGCGATCGGAGCAGCCCCACCGGGGGCGTCCGGGTACATGAACGTCGAGCTGAAGACCCCGTCCATGGCGGCGTTGGAGCCGTGCGCGACGTGGCAGGTCGTGCATGCCCGGTTTCCGATGGTCTCGTGGCGGTAGGCGAACAGGGCGTCACCGGACGCCGTGTCGCCGGTGGTCTCGTAGTACCGCGTGTGGCACGCGGTGCACCAGGTCGTCATCTGCGTGTTGAACGCGATGACACCGCCAACAGCGTTGGCGGGCCGGCCGTTGGGGGCGTCGTTCGAACCCGATGTGCTGTTCCACGGAACCCGGACGTGCCAGTAGTCACCGGTGGACTGGGCATAGCCGGCATCGATCACGTCATCGGCGTAGAGCAGGAAGGACGTGATCGCGGGAGGCGTCCCCGTGCCCTTCACCTGGATCACGGTGTAGTTCTTGGTATCCGACTCGGCTGGATCGGGGTTGTCGACCGGGCTGTCGGCGACGATCGCCGGTGCCGGCACGACCAGCGTCGGCACGGGGTCGAACCCGGCTCCGTCGGCAACGGGGACTGGGTTGAGGATCCGATACTGCCCGTTGCCATGGGGGTTGTGGCACGACGCGCAGCCGAGGGTTACCGTGGGGCCGGGCCCGGTCAGTCCGAGTCCGATGTCCCCGTTGCCCCACGCGACCGCGGGGGCGGTGAGCCCATTCGAGGCCAGGTTGAGGTGCGCAGAGGTCACCGGGGCGACATCGACGGCGCCGAGACCATCCACCCGGACCCGGACCTTCGCGAGCTGGTCGTCTGACGACGACAGGGCGCTGGACACGAGCTGCCGTGCGGCATTGCCCGAATCGATGGCGGCGTTGACGAACCCGCCACTCCGTAGGGCTCCGAGCACGGCAGTGTCGCGGAGGCCGTTGGCGGTATCGATCGCGTACTGGATGCCGTCCTCGACGCTCGTGGTGGCACCGGTGCTGGCTGCCCCATGGCAGGCCAGACACAGGTCCTCCTCGGGGGTGTTGAGGAGCATCGCGCCTTGGGCGGTGTGGGCACGGTGACAGCCGGCGCAGCCGTCCGCCGTCAGCGAGCTCACGCCGGAGTTGACGGCGGCCACGTGTGGTCCGCCGTCGGCGAGTACCGGGATCGCGGCAAGGAACAGCCAGGCTCCGAGCAGCAACGTGGCGCCGATGGCCGACCTCGCGGCGCCAGAACGGGCGACGGTTACATGCATCTTCACGCTCCTGGGGCGCATTGGCGGTTCTTCGACGGGATTACGGCCTGAGGATACTCCGGCGGTTGGACCCGGCGGCCGCCCGAAAGGGCGGCCGCCGGGTCTGGGTCACCAGGTTCAGGGAACGCTGGGGATCGGATACGGGGCGGGCGGGAACTGGGAGCCCGGGGTGGTCACGGTGCCCGTGGGATCGTGGCAAAGCTGGCACGTCCCGCGGTTGCCGACCTTGAGCAGCCGGCTGCTCTCCGACGTCGTCCCGTTCGGGTACGCGTACGTCGAGCTGAAGGTGCCATCCATCACGGCGTTGGAGCCGTGGGTGACATGGCAGGTGAGGCACCCGCGGCCGCTCGAGCCACGCGTGCGATGCTGGTAGGTGAAGATGTCGTCGCCCGGTCGCGCCGTGTTGTAGGCGGCGCCGGTGGTGCCGTTGGCCGGGTCGGTCGTCGGCTCCTGGTAGGCCCAGTAGCGGGTGTGGCAGGAGGAGCACCAGGCGGTGATCTCCTGGCTGAACGAGCGGTCACCGACGACAGTCGAGTTGATGCCGTTCGGGGCGTCGTAGTTGGTGCCGGTTTGAGCGTTCCACGGCACGCGGTAGTGGAAGTAGTCACCGTCGGTCGGCGAGAACGCGGCGGCCTCGCTCGCGAGGAGCGTTGGGGTGGCAACCGCCGTCTGGATGACGGTGTAGTTGCGCGCATCGCCGGGCGGAGGCGCGGCTGCGTCGGTGACGATGACGCCACCGCTGCGGGTCGCGGTGCCACCCGTTCCGGTGCCAGCAACGGCCACGCCTGTCAGCGTGAACCTGTTGTCGCTGGGAACGGTGGCCACCGTGGCCGTGACGTTGACCCCAGCGAGGCTGTTGCCCGCCACGACGACGGTGTCGCCGAGCAGCAGGTTGTGGCTCGCGGCCGTGCGGTACTGCCCGGCACCTGACACGCCGTAGTCAACGACCTGGGCGACCCAGGCGTTGACGGTCGTGCTGACCGGGATCGGGTTGAGGATGCGGTACTTGCCGTTGCCGTGCGGGTTGTGGCAGGAGGCGCAGCCGAGGGTGACGGCGGGCCCGGCGCCTGAGCCGTTGGCCCCGTTGCCCCAGGCGATGCCCGGGTTGGTGAGGCCGTTGTCGATCATCTCGAGTGTGCCGAGGTCACCGGGCAGAGGCGTGTTACCGGGCCATCGGTCGCGGCTGCGACCTGGACCTTGCTCCTGCGAGAGGTCTGGTCGAGCGGGATGTAGCGGTACGGATCGCCGATCCGCGCCTCGTCGAAGCCGCCGCCGCGGAGGGCGCCGAGTGTCTGCCGTGTCACGAAGGCCGCTGAGGCGAGATCGCGTACTGGACGCCGGTCATGACGTCTGTGGTCGCGCCCGTGCTGGCGGCACCGTGGCAGCCGAGGCACAGAGCTCCTCTTCCGACGCTGGTTGAGAAGCACTGGCCCTTTGCGGTGTGGGCCCGATGGCAACCGGCGCAACTGTCGGCAGTCAGCGAGCTGGCGCCGGAGTTGATCGCCGCCACATGGGGTCCACCGTCCGCAAAGACAGGAAGCGCGGCAAGGAACAGCCAAAGAGAGCCCGCTGCCAGAGAGCAGCATGAGCTTCCTCACTGTCCTCACCTCCTTTCTTTCTAAGTACTGCGGGGGGTTGTCGATTGGGCCGCCAATGTTCGGCGGCGGTAGCTCTCTCCGGGACTCACCTCCTTGCTTCACGTTCCTCTCTCAGTAGCTCCAGACCTGGACCCGGTCGTTGCCCGAATCCACGACGTAGATCCGGCCGCGGGCATCGAGCGCCAGGCCGTTGGGGAATTCGAAAGTGGCCGTCGCCGAGGCCCTCGCCGCCGAAGAACCCGAGGTACTCGAGGCGTGCTCTCGCCGGCCTTGTAGGTGGAGTAGACGAACACGCCCTGGCCGGTGGCGTCGCCGACGTAGACCCGGTCGTCGTCGCTGACGCCGATCCCACGCGGCAGGCCGAGGTTGCCCTCGCCCACGCCGCGCCCGATCTGGGCGACGACCGGTGCCGGCGGTGTCGAACACCAGCAGCCGGCCGTTGTTGCTGTCGGTCACGTAGACGTTGCCGGCCTCGTCCAACGGCGACGCCGTTGGGGAACGACATACCTGGCCGTCTCGCCGATCGTCCGGATGAGGTTGCCCTCGCGGTCGAACTCCAGCACGGTCTGCGGGGTTGGTGCTGACGTCGGTGACGTAGAGAGTTGCCAGCGGCGTCGAACGCGAGGGCCAGTGGCTGCCAGCCCTTGACGGCTGTCGGGCGCCGTGTACGCCCGCTGGTAGGTGCCGTCGGCGTCGTAGATGTAGATCGAGCCGGTGGGCCGGTCCGAGACGTAGACCTCGCCGGTCAGCGGATCCATGCGCCAGGTACACCGGCACGTGGTCCGCGCCGGTGGAGAGCGGCGGGCGCATGACAGCCAACCTGGGTGCCGCCGGCGTCGAGGATCCGCGCGACACGGTCGCCGTCGGTCTCGCCCACGTAGATCCGGCTGCCGTCGGGGCTGACGGCACGCCGAGCGGCCGCTCGGGCCCATAGACGGAGGTGGTGTAGGTGGGCATGACGGTCTCGCCGGGGATGCCCGGGAGCGGGATCGGCTGGCGGAACAGCAGGTACCAGATCGCCAGGCCGAGCAGGATCGCGAACCCGAGCAGCAGCAGGAGCAGGAGCAGGAGCCTGCGCCGCTCCTGCGGCGCCCGTCCTCTTCCTCCCCTTCGGTCGGGATGATCCCATCGGGCGGAGGAGCGGCGGCGGCCGGAGCCGGGTCATCCGTCGGGGGGACCTGACCGGGATCGGCGCCGGGGAGTACGGTCATGATCAGTTGCTCCCTTCGGCCGGGCTGGCGGACGGAGACGGCGGACGCGGGCGCGGTGCCAGCGCTCACGCGCTTGAGTCCCATCTGGGCCGGAACGTTGGTCGGATCGAGGACGAGGGCCTTGCGGTACCACTCGCCGGCGCCGCCGCTGTCGCCCTGGACCTCCTTCAGCAGGCCGAGGCTCACGGTGGCCTCGTTGGCAGCGTCACCGTCCACGAGCTTGAGGAGCTCCGCCTCGGCACCTGCCGGGTCCCCGCTCTCCATCAGCGCCATGGCGTTCGCCCAGCCTGCGAGATCGGTCTTGCCGAGCTTCGTGTAGGCAGACGGCGAGGTTGCTGTACGGCTCGGCCCAGCCCACCGGCACGAGCGCGATGGCCGTGCGCAGCGGCTCGACCGCCTGCTCCGCCTGGTCGGTCGCCGATGTACGCGATCGCCCAGAGCGTTCAGCGCGTCCGCGTCAGTGCGGATGATGGCGATGGCCTTGGTCAGCGGCTCGATCGCGTCGCGCCGGCTTGTCCTGGGCAAGGGCGATCATGCCCAGGCCGTAGTAGGCGGCCTCCAGGCTCGGGTCCACGTTGGCCATCTCGCCGGTGATACCGATCTCGATGACCTTGTTGTAGTCGGCGATCGCCTCGTCGTAGCGCGCCAGCTCGCGGTATGACTTCGCCCGGCCCAGCGATGCCAGCTAGACGTCCTTCTTGGCGTCGATCAGCGCGGTGTACTGGACGATCGCGTCGTCGAAGCGGCTCTTGGCGTAGTAGACGTCCGCCAGCTGGCCGCGGGACACCGAATCGGCCGGGATCCGTACGGACGGCCTCCTCGAGCGCGGTCAG
Source organism: uncultured Chloroflexia bacterium (assembly GCA_963770795.1). Classification (GTDB taxonomy): domain Bacteria; phylum Chloroflexota; class Limnocylindria; order Limnocylindrales; family CSP1-4; genus CAIXZV01. The sequence goes on along the minus strand of CAVYQR010000002.1, from coordinate 825,711 downwards.
CTGCTGGTCCACGATCGGCGTGGCCGGCGGCTCGGAAGCGGTCCACGGCGTAGAAGGCGACGAAGGCGACGATGCCCACGATCAGCAGCAGGGCGATCCGCTTGATCCAGCGGTTCAGCTGCGCTTCGGGCATCGAGGTCAGGGACGTGACCCGGGACATGAATGGCACCTGTACTCCTTGGCCGGCGGAATCAGGGAGACCGACCTGTGTCAATCATCGGGCACGCGCGCTCGCAATTGCATCCGTCGGGGGATAGAACTGCGATACATGGCGGTGCCGGGACGCACCGGAAAGCCTGTATCCTCCAGCCCTTCCGTAGGCCGCGCGCACGTGTGCGGGGGGCCGGATGGCCCGGGGGCGGCCCTGGAGCGAGCCCGCGGCCCCTACGCCGGCAGCGATTCCTTGGGCGTGTCGAAGTTGCCGGGCACATCCACCTCGATGACGTCACCCGTCACCCGCACCGCGAACTGCCGGAGGGGCGTCGTGGGCTTGCCGGAGATCACCGTGCCGTCCAGGGCGAACTGGCCGTCGTGGCAGTGGCAGGAGAACTGCCCGACGTCCGGGAGCCAGCCGTAGGAGCAGAGCCCGTGGGTGCAGCGCGGGTCGTAGGCGATGATCTCCCCGGAAGACTTCTTCACCAGCCACACGGAAGCGGCCGTCGGCTTGCCGCCCAGGTCCACGGTGAACTCGACCTCCGTGGGCGTGCCCGGGACGAGGTCGTCGGGGTCGATGTCCAGCTCCACCGGGACGGGCGGGCCGGCGCAGCCGGCGAGGATGCTGCCCAGGCTGCCCGTGGCCAGCGCGCCGACGCCGATGAGCAGCAGGACGCGACGCCTCGGGATCGGCGTGGTGCGTGGATCGAAGGCCGGCGCGGTCTGCGGCCGGCGGAGGTCGTCGCCCATAACGGGCGACAGACTAGCCCGGAATCGGCGCAGGCTGCAGGCTGGGGTCCGTGTCGCCGGCCCGTGCGGGCTTGCCGGCGGCTCCGACCACCGCGCGGATCGCGGCCAGGAAATCGTCCGGGCGGCTGGACAGGGTCTCGCGACGGAGGGTCCAGGCGCGGGTGGTGGTGATGTCCACGTCCAGGACCACGGGGCAGTCCGACCGGCGGACGACGTCTGCGGCATCCACCGCGCCGCCCTCCTCCACCACGATCACGTCCGGGTCCAGGGCGATGGCGGCATCGACCGCCGCCGTGATGCCGATGTCCACGGCATCCACGACCACCCCGGGCTCGGCGGCGAGCATCTTCAGCAGTCCCTCCCCCATCAGGGGATGGCTGTACAGGAGAAGCACGCGCACCGGATCTGGCGACACGATGGGCATCCTCAAACGCGCGGGTCGCTGGCGTACGTCCCGTGGTTGGATGCTAGGGGTCCGCGGCGCTCAATCCAATCCGTCGCCCGGCACAACCTGCGCCGGGGCCGGATGTATCCGACGGGGGACTGTTGGGTGTGTCGGGCGGACGTCAGGTGCGTGGCCGGGCCCGTGCTTCGTTGAGTCGCGCTCTCCCGTCGGCCTCGTCGAGGACGGCGATCTCATCTTCACCCAGGCCCACCTCCCGGGCCAGCGCCCTCACGAGCCACAGGGGCAGCGAGGAGGGCGGCGGTTCGGGTACACGGCTCGGTCGCAACGCCGGCCTTCTGGTCCGCAGGACCTCCCAGAACTCCGCCTCGTTCACCTTGAGCTGGTCCGCCAGGATGGACTTGAAGCGACCGGGGCTGATCGTCTTGCTTCCCGACCGTGAAGCATGGGTCTGGAGGATCTCGCCGTCAGGTACGACCTTCTCGAAGAAGTCGTGTCCAGTTGCCCGGTCCTCGCGCCAACCGTCGAACTTGAGGAACTCGAGGATCTCGTCCCACGACGGAGTTCTCACCCGGGGACTGCAGGCGAGGGTTCCGGCTCGGCCTCCTGGCCCTCGACGAGCATCTGTCGCTGCGCCTCCATGGTCGATAGCGCGAATCGCAGCAGTGCCCCGGCGTGGCCGGCGCGGCTGGTCGGCATGAACCGCGCCGGGTCTCGGAAGAAGCGGGTCGCGTAGGTGCGGAGCTCCACCAGGAGATCCTCGGTCGCTTCGTCGAGCGTGTCCCCGAAGCCCAGGACGCCCAGCGACGGCACGCGCAATGTCACCTCGCCGCCGTCGATGACCGCCAGCACATCGAGATGCTGGTCGGCAAGCATCGCCACGAGATCGTCGGGTCGCACGAGAAGCATCTGCTCCTTGCCCCGATGGCGCGACACGAGCTGTGGCTGGTGCCCATGGAACACCTGCGTCATGACGTCGGAGAGGTGCGCCTTGGCGGGGGAGAAGTCGCTGGAGGGGACGAGAGTGTCGTTCATCCAGTCAGTATGGTCAGATTGACCCAAATGGTCAACCGCTCACTCGAGCATGTCCGGCCCGGCGCCCCCGCTCGCGGTCAGTCCCGGCTCAGTCCCGGCTCAGTCCCGGTTCGGCTCCTGGTTCGCGTAGCCCTGCCGGACCGCGTAGGCCGCCGCCTGCACCCGGTTGGTGAGGTGGAGCTTCTCGAGGGCGTTGTGGACGTGGTTCTTGACCGTGCCCTCGGTGATCGTCAGCTCGTTGGCGATCTCCTTGTTGGACATCCCGGCGGCGACCAGCTGGAGGATCTCCGACTCGCGGCGGGTCAGGATGGTGGGCTGCGGAGCGGCCGCGGCCTGGCCGCGGGTGGGGATCCCGCCGGTGCGCAGGGCCTCCAGCAGCCGGGTGGCCACCGCGGGGGCGATGGGAGCCTCGCCGCGCATCACACCGCGCATGTCCTCGAACAGCTGCTCCGGGCGGACGTTCTTGAGCAGGTAGCCGTTGGCGCCGGCCTTGATCGACTCGAACAGGTCGTCGTCGTCCTCGGACACGGTGAGCATCACGATCGGGGTCTTGATGCCCGCGGCGCGGATGGCCGAGACACCGTCCACGCCCGAGGCGACGGGCATGTTCACGTCCATGATCACGAGATCGGGATGGAGCGCGCGCACCTTCTCCAGGGCGTCGCGACCGTTCTCGCCCTCGCCCACAACCGTCATGTCGAACTGGGCGCTGATCAGGGTCGCGAGCGCCCTGCGGAACAGGGGCTGGTCATCGACGAGCAGCACCCGGAGCTTCGGGGGAAGGTGTTCCACGCGTGTCCTCTGGGTCGAGCTGGACGACGATCGTCGTCCCGTGTTTCGGGGCAGTCTGCACATCGATGCTGCCACCGATCTGCTCGACCCGCTCGCGCATGGACTTCAGGCCGAAGCCGCCTTCCATGGAGCTGGCGATGGTCGAAGGGTCGAAGCCTACGCCATCGTCCTCGATCGTGAGCGTGGTGCCGACGTTGAGGCAGTCGATCCGGATGCTGACGCGATGCGCCTGCGAGTGCTTGCGCGTGTTGGTGAGCGCCTCCTGGACAACCCGCAGCAACTGGACCTCGGACCGCGGGGTCAGGGCGCGGCGGGTGTCACCCTCGCAGGTGAGCGTGGCGACGATGCCCGTCTGGCGGCTGTACTTGCGCAGGTACTCGCGGAGCGAGCCCTCCAGGCCGTCGTCCTCGCGAACGGTCTCGCGCAGGCCCAGGATAGCCTCCCGGACGTCGCGATAGGCCTCGTCGGCGGTCTCCGCGATGGCGGACAGCTCGTCCGCGATGCCGAGGCTGGCCTCGTCCTTGGCCCTGGCCTCGAGCGACCGGAGCTGGAGGTGGATCACGCCCAGGACCTGGGCCAGGCTGTCGTGGAGCTCCCGGGCGATGCGGTCGCGCTCGGCGTGGATCGTCCACTGCTCCTCGGCCTCGTGGAGACGCGCGGTGCGGACGGCGATCGAGGCCATGTCCGCGAGGGCGCCCAGGAGGTTTCGCTCCTGGGACGAGAACGGGCTCCCGGCCCGGACCACGCACAGCTCGCCCAGGATCCCGTCCGGTCCGCGCATTGGACGGGCGGCCCAGGAGTCCGTCTCGGTAATGACCGGGAGCGGGCAGAGCGGGTTCCGCGGGTGGTGGGCGGAGGCATCCTCGTGGGCGAGGAGGCAGACGCTGCCGTCGTCGGACATCGCCAGGCGCTCGCGGCTGGTGGCGGTGCGCGCGGCAGCGTCGCGGACCTCGCTGAGGCAGACCACGGCCCGCTCCGCCCCGAGGAGGTCCCGGGCGTGGGCGGTGATGGTGTCAAGGGTGTCGCGCAGGTCGTTGCGGCTGGTCAGCTGGAGGGCGACGGCGTAGAGGGCCTCGCGCTCCAGCTCGCGGCGGTGGAGGTCTGCGACGGTGATGCCCAGCTGGGCGGCGCCGGCGATCTCGCCCGCGATGTCCGCGAAGGCGGCCTCAGACACATCCGGCTCCACGGGCGGGTGGAACGCGAGGCGGAGGTGACCGATGCGGTCCGTGCCGTGGATGAGCGGGAGATCCAGGACGCCGGTGTCCACTCCCGGACGCTGGGTGTAGCGCGGGGCGTCCACGGCCGGGTCAAGTGGCTCGGCCAGGATGGAGCCAACCCAGGCGAGGCCCTGTGGGAGCGTGTCGGGGCGCTGGATCACGAGCGGCCGGCCGTCGGTGCCGCGGACGGTGATGCTGCCCGCCAGGGCGCCGGTCTGGGTGGCGAGACGGTCCAGCGACTGCTCCAGGAGGTCCGGCAGCGAGTGGCCGCCCCGGACCGCAGAGCTGACCGCGTGGGTGACCGTGAGGTCCTTGTTCTGCGCGACCAGCTGCTTCTGCGCCCGGTCGAGGTAGATGGACACGATCGTGGCGAACACGACGATCGCCCCGCCCATGATCATCGCGGAGGTGACGTGGCTGGAGTCGTTGCTGGCCGTGGGGTCCAGCACCAGGAACCGGCCGAGCTCGAACAGCCAGACGAAGACGATCGGCAGGATCATCGTCGCCCACTTGAGGCGGTTGAGGTCGCGGGTGCCCAGGGGGTCGCTCATTGCATGGACTGTGCCTTTCGGTATACATGGTGCCACAGGGCCGGGTGGCCCATGCTCGCCCGGGACACGTGGCCTGCAGCGGCGGGCTCGGTCACGGGACCGTCGTGCGCGCTGTCGCGACCGGTGGGCTGAAGCGTGGCCTGCGATGCACCTCGCCCGAGCGACGGGAGTGGTCCCCGGGGTCCGTCGGGTCAGGATCGCGCGTCGGCCTCGCGCTGGCCCTTCGGGCGTACCTGCACGAACTCGAAGCCGAACCGGCCCTTCACGCACAGGTTCCCCGCGGTCACGTCCGAGTCGGCCGGCGACAGCACCTTCACGATGCGGTTGTCCTGGACGTGCAGCTCGAGCGTGCAGCCCACGCCGCAGTACGGGCAGATCGTGTCGGTGACCGTCTGCGAGGACTCGTCCCAGGTGCCCGCCTGTCGCAGCTCGTACTCGGAGCTGAACATCAGCGCGCCGGTCGGGCAGACGTTGATGCAGTTGCCGCAGAAGACGCAGGCCCCCTCGGCGAGCGGGATGTCGTACTCGGTTGAGATCCGGGCATCGAACCCGCGCCCGGCGACCGAGATCGCGAAGCTGTTCTGGGCGTCCACGCCGCACGCCTCGACGCACTTGTAGCAGAGGATGCAGCGCGCGTAGTCCCGGACGAAGAGGCTGTTGTCCACCTTCACGGGCTGGGCGACGGTCTCGGCCGCGGACCCGTCGAGGGGGTGGTGGTGGCCGGCATGGCGTCTGTCGCGCTCACCTGCCGCGGCCGGGGGGGCCGGCGGCCCGAACCGCGCGGGATCTGCCTCGTACTCCGCCATGTAGGCGGCGATGGATCCATCCGGCAGCGCGGGGCCGGCGAGGTCCACGTCCACCGACGAGCCGAGCAGCTCCAGGACGAGCTTCCGCGAGACCCTGACGCGCTCGTTCTCGGTGCTGACGCTCATGCCCTGCGACACCTTGGCCGAGCAGGACGGAGCGAGCACCCGGCCCCCGGTGTCGACGACGCACAGGCGGCAGACCCCCTCCGGTTGCACCGTCTCGCCGTGGCACAGCGTGGGAATGTCGATGCCCTGGGCGCGGCATGCCTCGAGGATCGTGGTGCCCGCCGCGACCGTGACCGGCTTGCCGTCGATCGTCAGCTCGACCGGCTTCGGCTCCGGGCGCACTGGCCTGGTGGGGAGCACGGGCGAGCGGGCCGGCTGGCTCGTGAAGATGACCGGGTCAACGCCCGTGTACGGGACCTTCGGCGCCGTCACGCCGGCATCCTCGAGGCTCATGCGAGCACCCCCTGCAGGCGCAGGCCGCTGGCGACCGCGTCGTTGGCGGTCTGGCCCAGGCCGCAGATCGAGGCGTCCCGCAGGACCTGCCCCAGGTCCTTGAGAAGCGCCAGCTCGTCCTCGGCCGTCCCTCGTGGCTTGCCGGCGATCAGCCGCGCCAGGAGCTCCTCCTGGCGGACCGTGCCCACGCGGCACGGGACACACTGGCCGCAGGACTCATCCCGGAAGAACTCGGCGATGCGGCGGAGGATGTCGAGCACGTCGGTCGTCTCGTCGAAGACGACCACCGCGCCGGCGCCGATCGTGGCCCCCGCCTTCTTGGTGTCCTCGAACGTGAGCGGCATGTTGAGGGCCTCTGGCCCGACGAACACGCCGGCAGCGCCGCCCAGGTTGACCGCCTTCAGCGCACGACCGCCCGCCATCCCACCGGCAAGCTCGATCAGGTCGCGGAGCGTGATCCCGAACTCCGTCTCGTAGACGCCCGGCCGGGCGACGTGACCCGAGACGCTGAACAGCTTGTGGCCCGCAGACTTCGCCGTGCCCAGGGCCGCGTACGCCGCGCCGCCCTCGAGCACGATCCCCGGGATGTTGGCGAGGGTCTCGACGTTGTTCATGACGGTCGGCTTCTGGAACAGGCCTGCCGTGGTGGACCGGGCGGCCTTGTTGCGCGGCTCGCCGCGCTTGCCCTCGATCGATTCGTACAGGGCCGTGCCCTCGCCGCAGATGTAGGCGCCGCCGCCCCGGCGGATCTCGATGTCGAAGGCGAAGCCGGCGCCCATCACGTCCGGACCGAGATAGCCGGCTTCCGTTGCCCGGTCGATCGCGTTGGCCATGCGGGCCTCGCCCAGGGGGTACTCGCCGCGGATGTACAGGTAGCCCCGTTCGGCGCCGAACGCGAAGCCCCCGATCGTCATCGCCTCGACCAGCGAGAACGGGTCTTCCTCGAGGATCGCCCGGTCCTTGAACGTACCGGGCTCGGCCTCGTCCGCGTTGCACACGAGGTACTTGGGCCGTCCCGGGGAAACAGCCGCGGCCGCCCACTTCGTCCCGGCGGGAACCGCCGCACCGCCCCGGCCGAGGACTCCGGCCGTCACGACCTCCTCGATGACCCGCTGTGGCCCGGCATCGATGGCCGCCTTCAGGGCCCGGTAGCCGTCGTTGGCGAGGTAGTCCGTGAGGCTCGTGGGGTCGATGCGACCGACCCGGGCGAGGAGGCGGAGCCCGCCCTCCCCGACCTGGGGCATGAACCTTCGCAGGGCCTCCATGCGCTCCGGGCTGGGGGCGGTGTCCAGGGTGCCGGCAAGGGAGTCCGAGTGCTCCAGGCCGCGGAGGCCCTCGTCCAGGTGGGCGATGATCGCCGCCGCGTCTACCGGGCCGATGGAGCGGCGGACGGGGGGATCTCCGGCCACCGTGAACATGGCAGCGGGTGCCCGCTCGCACTGGCCGAGACAGGGGCTGCGCTTCCAGGTCATCGTCGCCCCCGGGGACGGGCTCTCCGGCCGGACCCAGCTCGCGCTCCAGGTTCGCGCACACATCCTCCGCGCCGGCCAGGCGGCAGGCCATGTCGTCGCAGACATGCGCCACGGCGGGCGGCATGGGCGTGGTGGCGAGCAGCGCGTAGAACGAGGCGACGCCGTAGGCCTCTGCCGGCGGTACGGTCAGGCGGCGGCAGATGTAGGCGAGGGCGCCGGGGCTGATCCAGCCGACCGCATCCGTGGCCGCGTGGAACGCGGGCAGGAGCATGTCCCGGTGGGATCGGGCCTCGTGGCCGCCGCGGGCGACGCGCCCGTCCTTCTCGATGTCCCGGTCGCCGCCGTCCCAGCCGCCGCGGACGGGGCCGATTGCCGGGTCGAGGACGGCGTCGATTGCAGCCAGTTCGGCCGCGGTCGCGGCGGTATCGACGATGTGGAGATCCATGGTGATCGAGTGTACGACCGAGGCCCGGTGCGCCGCTGCGCGATTCCCGCGAGGCGCGTCCGGTCGCTTGACGTGCGGGCGGCGGTCACCGGTCCACCGCCCACACCCGGTGGTTGCGGGACGCGACAGCTCAGGGTGCGGGGAAGTGTCCCACCCTCGTCGCCGAAGGCAAGGCGGCGGATGCGTGTCAGGGAGGCTGTCGGGGTGGTTGTGCTACCATGTGCTACATGAGCGAGGCGGGTGACCGGCCGGCCCGGGTCGGGGTGAGGGAGCTGCGGCAGAACCTGTCCGTCTACCTGGACCGGGTGAAGGCCGGGGAGACGCTGGAGGTCACGGAGCACGGGCATCCGGTGGCGCGCCTGACGCCCAAGCCGGCGGAGCGCGTGTCGATCCTGGACCAGATGATCGCGGACGGGCGCGCAACGCCGGCCACGACCGATCATCGGACCACACCGCCTCCCCCGCGGATCCCCGGGCGACCGCTGAGCGAGATCCTCCAGGAGATGCGCGACGAGGACGACCGATGAGCGACGTCGCCTACCTCGACTCCTCCGCGCTGGTCAGGCTCGTGGTCGAGGAGGCAGAGTCGGTTGCGCTGAACAGGTGGTACGTCGAAGCGCGCCGGCTGGTGACGAGCCGGATCGGGGTGGTCGAGACGGTACGTGCGTCGTCTCGACGACAGTGCGATCCAGTCCATCGTGCCCGGATCCTGACGGACGTGGAGGTCATCGAGTTGAACTCCTCCCTCGCTGGGGTGGCTGCGACGCTGAAGCCGCTGCTTCTGCGCACGCTCGATGCGATCCACCTGGCAACGGCGCTCGCCCTGATGCCGGAGTTGGACGCCTTCGTCACGTACGACGATCGACTGGCGGAGGCTGCCCGCGCCGTCGGGCTACCCGTGGTTCGTCCAGCCTGACGGGGAAGGCATGATCCGGGGTGGGCCGGCCGTCACCTGACGCGGCGCAGCGCTTCGGCGGCGTCGGCGTAGCCTCGGTGACGCGGGGCGAGGGGTGGGGACTCCTCGACCGCGGCGATGGTCCGGCGGCGCGACCCGAAAGGCACGAGCGGATCGAGCACGACCAGTGAGCTGGACACGCCCGCGGCCGGCGGCTCGCCCCGCAGCCAGGCCCCGAGCGCGTCGGGCGGGTCTGGGCAGAGGGCTGCGAAGGAGGCGCGTCGGAGACGGATCGCGTGCAGCACCTCGGACGACCAGAGGCAGGCCATGACGTGCGTCACGCTCCGCCAGCCCCGGGGGCCGAGACCGAGGCGCTCCGCCAGAGTCCCGGCCAGGTACTGGCGCTTGGCGTTGTACGAGCCGGCGGCCTCCTGGAGGTTCGGGAACTGGGTGCGGTTCTCGATGTGGAGCAGGTCCTCCCTGTCCCAGGCCAGCAGGTCGGCGCGGCCGGCGAACTGGTAGTGCTGGTAGGGCTCGTCGATGGTCACCGTACGCCCGGACCGAGCGAGCGCCCGGGCCTCGATCTCGCCCATTGCCGCGTGGACGACGTCCCCAGCTTCGTGAGCGGTGCGTGGGCCGCGTGGGTCGCGGCCGGTTGCGCGGGTGCGGGCGTCGGCGAGGTCGAGAGACGGCCGGAGGACGAGCGCCGTGGCGAGCCGGGCGTAGGACTCGAGGCTCGCCACCACGCCCCACTCGGCAGCCTGGGCGGTCGCCGCAGCCACGCCCGCGCGATCGGCGAGGTCACGCAGGGTCCAGCCACGACGGACGCGCTCGTCCCGAAGCTGCTGACCGGCGACCAGCGCCATCCGGGCGAGGGCCGCACGGGCGGCGGGCGTCATGGGTTCCGGACGGCGTCGAGGGCACATTTCCGGATCAAGTGAACACCGGGCGACTTGTCCGGTACTTATGCGGAGTCGAACGGGGCACGGGTGGCCGGAGCCGGCGTCGCCGTGCCGGTCGCGGCGGGGAGGGTGCGGGCATCTGGCGGGCATGGCGACCCGGGCGGCGCAAGGGCGGCGCAAGGGCGGCCGCGCGGGCGGCCGCGCGCTGGCGTCCAGGCGGCTTCCGGGCGGTCTGCGGGGCGCCAGGGGTCCAAAACGGGCCGCGCTGTTCGGATGATCCGGAAAGTGCGTGAGGCGACTACGGGCGGGCGGCGCCTTCGGCAGGCGGCGACGGGAGGCGACGACGGGAGGCGGCGCAAGGGCGGCCGCGCGCCGGCGTCCAGGCGCCGCTCAGCGCCGCGCCGTTCCGCGTTCAGCCGGTCGCGACGGGCACTCCAAGCTTCTCGATCCGGATCGCCGTCGCCTTGTACTCGGCCGTGCCCGACTTCGGGTCTGCAGCGTCGATCGTCAGGAGGTTGACCTCCACGTCATCGGGGTAGTGGAAGGTCATGAACGCCAGCCCCGGGCGCAGGGCACGATCGGCGCGAACCGGCGCCTCGACGGCGCCACGCCGCGAGACCACCCGCACAACCTCACCCTCGGCCAGCCCGAACCGTCCGATGTCCTCCGGACACAGGTCCAGGGTCTCGTGACGGCGCTTCGGGGACGAGAACCCGCCTGACTGGACCCCGGTGTTGTAGGCATCCAGGTGGCGGCCGGTGGTGAGCCGGACCGGGAAGTCCTCGCTGAGCGCATCCACCGGCGGGTCATGCTCCACGGCCACGAACGGCGCGCGGTTGCCCGGGACCGGGTCCGCCCAGAGGCGGGAGTGGAGGAACGGCTCGCCCGGGTGTGTCTCGTCGTAGCAGGGCCACTGGAGCCCATCCTCCGCCTCGAGGCGCGCGTAGCTCATGCCCCTGTGCGCGGGCGAGAGCGTTCGCAACTCGTTCCACGCGGCCTCGGCGCTCGCCTCGCCCCAGTCATGGCCCATGCGTCGCGCGATCTCGTAGATGATCCACAGGTCGTCGCGGGCCTCGCCGGGTGGATCGAGAGCCTTGCGGACACGCTGGACGCGGCGTTCGGAGTTGGTGACCGTGCCCATCGCACTCGGCCCAGGAGGCCGCAGCCGGCAGCACGACATCCGCCATCTCGGCAGTCGCCGTGAGGAAGATGTCCTGGGCGACCATGAACTCGAGGCCGTCGAGCAGCCGCTTCACGCGGTGGACGTCCGCCTCCGACTGGACCGGGTTCTCGCCGATGCAGTAGAGCGCGGTCAGGTCGCCCCGCTCCATGGCGTCGTACATCGCGGTCAGGTTCCAGCCGCGCTTGGGCGGGATCGTGACGTTCCAGGCCTTGTCGAAGGGCGCCCGGAGCGCGTCGTTCTCCACGTGCTGGAAGCCCGGCAGGCGATCCGGCAGGGCGCCGCTGTCGCCGCCACCCTGGACGTTGTTCTGGCCGCGGAGCGGGTTGAGGCCGCTGCCCCACTTGCCGACATGCCCGCACAGGAGCGACAGGTTGATCAGCGCCAGGACGTTGTCGACGGCGTTGTGGTGCTCGGTGATGCCCAGCGTCCAGCAGATCATCGCCTTGTCGGCCTGGGCGTAGGCATGGGCCGTCTCGCGGATGGCCGCGGCGGGGACGCCGGTCTCGCGCTCCGCGCGCTCGAGGGTGTAGGGCTCCACGCCCGCCTTGTAGGCCTCGAAGCCGGACGTGGCGCGGTTGATGAACTCCTCGTTGGCCAGACCGGCGGCGATGATCTCGCGGCCCATGGCATTGGCCATGATGATGTCGGTTCCGACATCCAGGCCCAGCCACAGATCCGCCCACTCCGCGGACGATGTCCGACGCGGGTCCATGGCGATCAGGCGCGCGCCGTTCCGGACCCCCTTCAGGAGGTGGTGGAAGATGATCGGATGCGTCTCCCGGGCGTTGCTGCCCCAGAGGAGAATGACATCCGTCTCCTCGAACTCACGATATGAGCTGGTGCACCCACCAGCGCCGAACACGGTCGCCAGACCGGCGACAGAGGGGGCGTGTCAGGTGCGGTTGCAGCTGTCGATGTTGTTGCTGCCCAGGACGACGCGGGACAGCTTCTGGGCCGCAAAGTTGACCTCGTTGGTCGAGCGGCTGCAGCTGAAGATCCCGTAGGTCCTGGAGCCGTGCGCCTCGCCCGCCGCCCGGAGTCCGGCAACCACCCGCTCCAGCGCCTCGTCCCAGGTGGCTGGGCGGAGAGGACTGGTCTGGCGATCGCCGTCGCGTACGAGCGGCGTGGTCAGGCGGACGTACTCCTTCGGCACTGGCGTACCTCGAGGGTGGGGTCCGATGGGGAGAGTGTAGTGTGCCGCGCCAGCCCTTGGGGTGGCGAAGTCGCGGCGGCCGGCATCAAGGGGGTCGCGTGTGGTGCGCGCTGCGGACCCGGCCGGTGCGCGGGGATCGCCCGGTGGTAGCGTCGCAGCACGGCGCGGGGCAATGGCGCATCGGGAAGGTTGCGCTGCCCGGCTGCCGCACACCGGAGCCTGCCCGATGCCGATCTCCATGCGTGTTCTCTCGGACGACGACCGGACCCAGGTCCACGAGCAGTCGCTGGCCGTCCTCGCGAAGACGGGGATGCGGATCGATTCGGAGCGCGCCCGCCGGATCCTGGAAGCAGCCGGCGCACAGGTGGACGAGGCCGACCGCAGGGTCCGATTCCCGCGTGCGCTCGTGGAGGCGGCGCTCGCGTCTGCCCCGAAGCAGTTCTCGCTTGGCGGCCGCCGCCCCGGGTACGAGCTGCCCATGAACGTTGGCGAATGCACGCTCATCCCGGACGGCGAGTCCACGACGTTCTACGACCCGGTCACCGGCGTCCGGCGCGTCGCGACGCGCGAGGACTGGGCTGCCGCGACGAAGCTCGTGGACACGATGGATGAGGTCGGCGCCTATTGGCAGATGGTGACCGCCGGCGAGGACGCCCGGGGGATCGGGGCACTCGTTGGCCACCTGGTGGAGACGTTCCGCCTGTTCTCCAAGCACGTCCAGGACGCTCCGGGAACGGTGGAGGAGGCACGCTGGCTGCTGGAACTGCTGGCGGCGATCTTCGGCGGCCGCGAGGCTGTTCGACGGGACCACCCGTACTCCGTCCTGTACTGCCCGGTCTCGCCGCTGGCGATGGAGGAGGAGCACACCGACGCCTATCTCGCGACGGTCGGCTGGGACATCCCGATCGCGATCATGCCGATGCCGATGATGGGCAGCTCGGCCCCGACAGGGCTGCGGTCCACGGTCGTGGTTGGCAATGCCGAGGTGCTGGGTACGGTCTGCCTCGTCCAGGCGGCGGCCCCCGGGACGCCGGTGATCTACGCGCCCGCGCTGGCGGCGATGGAGCCGCGGTCGGGGAGGTGGGGCGGCGGCAGCCCGGAGCACGCGTTGCTGGGTGCGGCGACCACCGAGATGGGGCGGTTCTACGGTCTGCCCGCCATCGCGTCCAACGGCGGCACCGACCACTTCGTCACCGGGGCCCAGGCGGCCTACGAGAGGACGCTGAACATGGTCCTGCCGATGGTGTCGTGGCCGGACATCCTCATCGGCCCCGGATCTCTGGGCGGTGCGTCCACGCTGTGCCTGGAGCAGATGGTGCTCGACGTGGAGATCTACCGCGCGTGTCGACGGCTGCGGGCGGGGATCGGGGCCGGCGTGGGCGAGGGGGACGTGGTCGCGGCGCTGGACGAGGTGGGCCCGGTCGGCGACTTCCTCAGCCGGACGGCCACCCGGGACGCGGTCCGCGGCGGCGAGTTCTTCCTGCCGAAGCTTGGGAACCACGGAACCTTCGATCGCTGGGAGGCCGCCGGCCGCCCGGACATCCTGGACGAGGCGCGTGAGAAGGCGTACGCGGCCATCGCCGGTCACCAACCGATCCCGTTCCCGGACGACGTGGCCGCGGAGCTGGCACGGCTCGAGACGGCGGCTCGCGCGTCGACCGCGGGGAATTGAGGCGATCATGAGGTACGAGGCGGCATTCCTGAGCGCTGATGAGCAGGCGAGGGTCCACGAGGAGTCCCTCCGGATCCTTGCGGACGTCGGGATCAGGGTCCACGGGGAGGTGGCGCTGCCCCTGCTCGCCGAGGCAGGCGCGGAGGTCGACCTCGAGACCCGGCTCGTGAAGATCCCGCCCTCTCTGGTGGAGGCGGCACTTGCGAAGGCGCCGCGGTCGTTCGTCTACGGCGCCCGGAACCCGATCCACGACTACGCCGTGCCGTCCCCCGTGACCCGCTTCGCGATGGACGGGACGGCCGCCTTCATGCGGGACTTCACCACCGGGGAGCGGCGTTACGGGACGCGGCAGGACATCGTGGACGCGATGCGGGTCTTCGGGTCGTGCGACCTCACCGTGATGGGCTGGCCGCCCGTGGCCGCGAACGACCGGCCAGTGGCATCGCGCCCGCTCCATGAGTTCGCGGCGATGCTGACCAGCACCTCCAAGCATGGTCAGCACGAGCTCCATCGCCGTGACCAGGCGCCGTACCTGGGCGCCATCATCTCGGTGCTGGCCGGCGGTGAGGACCGGGCTCGCGAGCGCCACGAGGCGTCGGTTGTCTACTGCCCGGTCGCACCCCTCGTCCACGACGGCGAGATGCTCGATGCGTACCTGGACCTCGGGGCGTGGGATGTCCCGGTGTGCGTGCTGCCCATGCCCGTGCCGGGAACCACCGGCCCGGCGTCGGTGCTGGGGAACATCGCGCTCGCGAACGCCGAGGCGCTCTCTTCGGTCGTCATCTTCCAGGTCGCGCGGCCCGGGCGACCGGTGATGTACGGCAGCGCCGTCGGCTCGATGGACTTCCGGACGGGCGCGTTCCTCGCCGGCACGCCCGAGATGGGCATCCAGTCTGCGGCGCTGACCACCATGGGCCACTCCTACGGGTTGCCCACGATGGGTGCCGGCTGTGCGACGGACGCGCACGACATCGGGCCGGAGGCCTGCATCGAGAAGCTGATCACCATGCTGCCGTCGGTCTCGGCCGGGGCGGACATCGTCGTGGGGTACGGGGAGCTGGACGGCGACCAGACGCTGGTCCTGGAACAGATCCTGGTGGACAACGAGCTCGCGCACCTCGTCCTGCGCATGGTCGACGGCGTTGACGGGCGCGACGGCGCGGAGCTGTTCGAGGACATCGCGGAGGTCGGGCCGGGCGGCAACTTCCTCGCCCTGCAGGCTACGCGGCGGGCTGCCCGCAGCGGCGAGTTCTACGAGCCGGCGCTGATCGGCCGCGCGAGCTACGACGCCTGGCACGCACTGGGCAAGCCCACGATGTACGACCGGGCGCGGGAGCGGGTGCGAGAGATCCTGGACGGACCGATGGTGGACCCGGTGCCGGATGGGACGCTCGAGGAACTGGCCCGGATCCTGGCGGAGGCGGACCGGGCGCTCGCGGAGTAGGCGGGCCCGCGCCGGTGACCGCTACCTCGAGCTGAGCGTGCTCTTTCAGGATGACCCGGACTGGATGGACGGCACGTTCGACGGCTGACTGGCAGACCCCTGGGCGGCCCTCGGACGGCCTCGATCCGTCGGCCCGCCCGCGCCCATGACGGGCGGCGCATCACCCACAGTGCTCGTTGGCGGCCGAGCGGCCCCCACGATCCCGTCTCGCGTCGTGCTGATCACCCTGCGTGATCTCGGCGCATATTTCCGCACGCTTGCGGCCCCGTTCGGTGGCAGACCCTCCGAGATCCCGTGCAGATAGCATCCCTGGTGATGGTCCGGCCGCTGGCGGCCGCTGGCCCCGGCGGCGCGGAGCTAGCGGAGCTCGACGCCGGGCTGTCCCGCCTCCACCGCACCGACTCGCCAGGCCGAGACGCCTGCGGCCGCGAGCGCGTCCATCACCGCCGCGACGTCGGCCTCGGGAATGGCCGCCAGGAGGCCGCCCGAGGTCTGCGGGTCATGAGCCAGGGCGACGGCCTCGGCGGGCACGTCCTCGCCAACCGTCAGCGCCGGTGCCGTGAACCGACGGTTGTGACCGGCGCCGCCGGTCTCGACGCCCGCACGTGCCATGTCCAGCGCGCCATCAAGGGCAGGCAGCGCGGCTACCTCGAAGGAGAGCCGTGCTCCTGACGCGCGGGCCATCTCCAGCCCGTGTCCAAGCAGCCCGAAGCCGGTCACGTCGGTCGCTCCGCGGATCCCGTGCCGGACGAACACCTCGGACGCGGCACGGTTGAGGGCCCGCATCTGGTCGATCGCCGCGTCCAGGTGGGCCTCCCGGACCCGCCCCTGGCGCTGTCCGCTCACCAGCAACCCGGTGCCCAGGCGCTTGGTCAGCAGCAGGACGTCGCCGGGCCGCGCACCCCCCTTGCGGAACAGGCGATCCGGGTGCGCGGCCCCGATCACCGCCAGCCCGTACTTCGGCTCGGGGTCCGTGATGGTGTGGCCGCCTGCCAGCACCCCGCCGGCCTCGCGGACCTTCGCCGCCGCGGCCTCGAACACCGCCGCCAGGGCGGCCCGCGGGAAGTCCTCCGGGAAGGCCGCGATCGACAGCGCGAACAGGACGCGCCCGCCCATCGCGAACACGTCCGAGAGCGCGTTGGCCGCGGCGATCTCCCCGTACGCGGCCGGGTCGTCCACGAGCGGCGGGAAGAAGTCGAGGGTGCCGAGGATGGCGAGGTCGTCCGAGACGCGCCAGGCGGCGGCGTCATCGGGTGGCTCCAGGCCGGCGATGAGCGCCGGATCGGCAGTACCCGAACCTGCACCGCCGCCGGCACCCAGGCCGGCGAGCGCATCGGTCAGCAGGTCAGCGCCGAGCTTCGCGGCACAGCCGCCGCAGTCGGTCATCTCGGTCAGGCGGATGGGCGGGAGATCGGGGCGCACGGTCATGCACGGATCATAGAGGTAGCGCCGGGCCGCACGGTTGCCGCTGCCCCGCGGCAATTCGGCCGCCGCGGGGTCGAGCCGGGGTGGAGCCGGGGACGACGCAGCGCCGAGATGCCGTCCGGAGCACGGTCGCTGCGGAGGGGAGCCCGGGGGCCGCTCGTCGTGGCGAGCCGCGGGTGGGTCTCGTCGCCCGGCCGGGGCCTGTCAGGTACCAGCGTGGCTGGTGCTGGACAGGGCTTCGCCGCGTGTTGCCGGGCCGGTGGGCTCGACCCACGCTCGAGCTCCGACTCGGACCGAGTCACGCGTTGTCGTGCACCAGCCGCGTTGGTTGGTGACAGGACAATCGCTGTCCTGACCCGCCAACACCATAGCGGCTGGTATTCGGCGGAAGGGCAGGCGCTTTGGTGAAGTCGCGGGGCGCAACCTTCTCGACGTGATCCTCGCCGCCTGAGCCATCCTCAGCTCCTCGCGCTACGCTCGCGCCATGACGGGGAATATCGTCCAGGCGTCCTCGGTGCTATCGGCAGCCGGACCTTCCGGCAGCTCCCCGGCGTGACCCGCGGTACGCTGGCGGCTCGCCGGTGGTCACGATCGGCGAATCCGCGGGAGCGGAGGGGTCCCGGTGGGCCTCCCGGTCTTCAAAACCGGTGGCGCGGCGTTCGGCGTCGCGCGGTGGGTTCGACTCCCATGCGCTCCCGCCAAGCGCATGCGCTCCGGTCAATCGCCGCCCGTACCTCAGCCAGCCGACCGACCGGGGTCCAGTCAGCCCGCCGACCGGCCGGGGTCCAGTCAGCCCGCCGACCGACCGGGGTCCAGTCAGCCGCCCGGCGTCCCGAAGCGACCGGGGTCCAGCTCGGCGGGTATCGCCGGCGCGCGGCCGAGGACCAGGTCCGAGACCAGGCGCGCTGACGCCGGTCCGGTTGAGATCCCCCACGGTCCGTGTCCCGCGCAGACGAACAGGTTCCGCTTGCCCGGAACCGAGCCCACCAGCGGCCGCCCGTCCTCGCTGAGTGGCCGGGCACAGGCGCGGACGCCACGGATCGGTGCCTCCGAGATGGACGGGAGGAACCTGGACGCCCGCACCAGGATCGGTTCGATCCAGGCGGCCGGGTCCGGTTCGAGCGCCAGGTGTGTGGCCCCGATCGTTGCGATCCCGGGCGACGGGGCGACGGTGGGCCTCACCGCATCGTGCGTGGGCGCCTCGCTCTCCGCCGAGGCTGCAGGGTCGAGCTCCCAGCGCTGCCCGTGGCCGCTTGCCATGGCGATCATGTCCGCGGCGGCGTCCTCCCCGATCTCATCGACGATGTGCCGGGTCTGCGCCCGCAGCTCGACCTCGACCACCACGCCCCACAGGGGCCGTATGGGAGCCCAGGCGGCGGTGGGATCCAGCAGCGCCGGCGTCCATGGCCCGGCGGCCGCCACCACTGCTCCGGCGGCGATCAGCTCGCCGTCGATCCGAACGCCGGCGACGCCGTCGCCCTCGATCTCGAGTGTCGCCGCTCGCCCCATTCGAACGACGGTGCCGCGCGCCTCTGCGAGCGTCGCGTAGGCGTAGGTGGACGACGCCGGTGCGATCGGGTAGCCGAGCTCCGAGCGACACCCCCAGTAGCCTGTCGCGATCCCTGGCTCGGCCTCGCGCAGGGCCGCCTCATCGAGCACCGTCGCCCCGAGCTCCGGGTAGAACGCCTCGATCGCCGCCTGCTGCGTGCGCACCGCCCTCTCCGACATGGACACCTCGAGCAGGCCCGCGGGCCGCTCGCCGATGCGGAACGAGCCCGAGCTGCTCGCGAGCTCCCGGTACAACACCACCGTTTCGTGATAGAGCGCGACCATCACCGGGTCGTACGGGTGCCAGACCACGCCCGAGTTGGCCCCGGACGCGCCCGAGGCCAGCCCGTCGCGCTCGACCAGGAGGACGCTCAGGCCCGCCCCGGAGAGGAACGCCGCAGCGGACGTTCCGACGATCCCGCCGCCAACGATGACGACGTCGACCGCCTCACCCATGCGGGCCGGCGCCGGCCTCCCGATCCGCCGTCGCGACGATCCGTGCAAGCTCCGTCGCCGCTCGTTCGTCCAGTGGTTCGGGCCGATGCTCCCGGAGCAGCCGGTCCACCGTCGCCAGGGCAACGTCCCGCGGCGGGATCGGCGTTCCGTCCGGAGTGCTGCGTCCCGTCACGGCCGAGAAGTGCATGGCGCGCAGGCCATCGCGCGTGTGCGGCTGGTAGAGGAAGTGGCCGCGCGGCCCAACCTCGCGTATGACGTCCATGGCCAGCGCCGCCGGGCTCGTGTCAAGCCCCGCGAGGTTGACGCGGACCCGCTCGTGGAGGTCGGCGTCGAGCACGATCTGCTCGTGATGGAGGACGGTGCAGGCGTCCAGCAGCCCCATGCCGCTTCCTGTCTCGGCGCCCAGCAGGCCGCACAGCGTCAGGTTCACCGCGGACTCGGCCGCGACCTGCCAGCCGGGCTCCGGCGCGTCGGTCCCGAAGACGCCGGCGAGCGTGGGGACGCCCCAGGCGTGAGCCATCTCGACGCCCGCCCCGTAGGCCACCTCGCCCGACATGCTCGTCGTGAGGAACCCGCCGGTCCGCTGGTCCATGACCCCGGTCATGAGCGAGTGGAACACGGGCGCCCCGGGGTAGGCCAGCTGGATCAGGACGAGCGCGGCGATGATCTCCGCATCGCCCTGGACCAGCGCTCCGGCGATGGTCGCCGGGCCGGTGGTCCCGCAGTTCGCCATGGACATGAGCCCGACCGGCACGCCCGCGGCGGCGAAGACCAGCGCCGCCTCCATGCCCTCGTCGTCCTGCGCGAGGGGCGAGATCGCACAGATCAACGAGGACAGCGGCGGCCGGGACCGCATGACGCCCTCGGAGCCCGCCAGGACCCGGGCCATCTCCACCGCGTGGCGGGCCTGCGTCCCTCCCATCACCGTCTCGGTCTGGACGTGCTTGACGGTGTTGGAGTACGAGGCGAGCAGCTCGTGGAGGGGCGCGGTGGCAGGGTGATCGGAGGCGGACACGATCGGCCAGTAGAAGCCCAGCGCGGGCAGGGCATCGGCCACCCGTGCCATGTCGGCCACGTCCGCGACGGTGGAAGGCCGGACCTGACCGGTGACCCGGTCCAGGACGCGGATCCCGCTCCCGTCCGTCCCCACGTAGAACGCGGACCCGTCCAGGAGGAGATCCCAACCGGCCGTGCGCGCACCGAGGGTGTACGAGCGCGGCGCCCTCGCCATCGCCGCCAGCACAAGATCCGGCGGGAGTCGGACGATCCGGCTCCCGTGGTCCACGGTGGCTCCGTGCTCCTCGTACAGCCGGCGGACGTGCTCGGACGGCACGTGGACGCCGATGGTCTCGAGGATCTCGAGCGTCGCGGCTCGAAGGTCGGCCAGCTGCCCGTCGTCGAGCAGCCGGAGGCGGCGCACCGACCGGATCGGCGCCAGCGGCGGCGTGACCGCAGCCATGACCGCTACCCGAGCTGGCGCCCGGCCGCTTCGAGGATCCGCGTCAGCTCCGCCTGTTCCGCGGCACCCAGCGGCTCCGGGTGGTGGTTCGCCCGGACCCACGCCGCCTTCTCGCGGGCAACCTCGATCGGGTCGCGGTAGCGGCCGTTGACCAGGTCGTGCTCGAGGCCGCGTACGAGCGACGTCTTCATGTGCTTGCGGGTGTGCTCCTCTGCGAGGAAGTGCCCGCCGGGGCCGACGGCCGCGATCACGTCCAGCGCCAGCGTCTCGTCACTGACCTCCGCCGCCATGAGCGAGTAGCGCGCCCGCTCGTAGAGCTCGTTGTCGAGGAAGATCCCCTCCGGGTAGAGCAGCGTGTACGTGCGGTCGAGGCCCATGCCCGTGACCAGCTCCGCGCCCGCCAGGCCGCCCAGGAGCGGGTCCAGCGCGACGTCCGCGGCCGCGAGCCAGGTGCCGGCGGCCGGCGAGTCCGTGCCGAAGCACGCGCCCATCGACGGGACGCCCCAGTGATGCGCCATCTCGACCGGCGCGTAGCGGATCCGGCCGTCGAGGGAGTATCCGACGTAGTTCCCCGTCCGCGGATCTGCCCAGGCCTTCATGATCGAGTGGAAGACCGGCGTGCCCGGGTAGGCCAGCTGCAGCAGCACGATGCCGGAGATCACCTCCGCGTCGCCCACCACCAGGGCTCCGGCCGAGGTGGACGGCGCCGTCGTGCCCAGGGTCGGCATCGAGAGGAAGCCCACCGGGATGCCGGCTTCGGCCATGACCAGCGCGGACTCGAGACCGGCGTGGTCCTGCGCCAGCGGCGCGATGGAGCAGATGAGGTTCGAGAAGGCCGGCCTGGTGCGGAGCGCCTCGCGGCTGCCGGCGATGACGGTCGCCATCTCGACGGCGAAGCGGGCCGCCTCGTCGCCCATGACCATGCCCTGGAAGTGCTTGACGGTGTTGTTGTAGGCGGCGTCCATCTCGTGGAGCTGCGACGTGCGGCCCATGTCCTGGGCGCTCACCGTCGCCCACATGAAGCCGATCGACGGCAGGTAGTCGGCCACCCGGGCCATCCGGGCGACATCCTCCTTGCGCGACGGCCGTTCGAGGCCGGTGTCGGGATCGATGGCCGCGACCCCGCAGCCATCGGTGGTGTAGTAGGAGGTGCCCTCCTCCAGCGCAAGGTCGAAGGCCGGATTGCGGGCGGCCATCGTGAACTGCCGCGGGGCGGCGGCCATCGCCTTGCGGACGAGGTCCCGCGGGAACTTCACGATCTGGGTGGCCGCGTCCACCTGCGCCCCATGATCGCCCAGGATCTCCAGCGAGCGCTGGTTGGGGAACCGGACCCCGACCGTCTCCAGGACGTGGAGCGTGGCGTCCTGCAACCGGTCGAGCTGCTCGTCCTCGAGGAACCGGACGCGGCGGGTGGTGCGGATGGGTTCCAGCGGCGGCGTCGGGCTGAAGGTCGCGCCCGTGGTCTCGTCCGTGGGGGTCATGGTCTGATCGTCTCCCGTCATGACATGGTGGCTTTGTGGCGAGCCTTCCTCGACTGGTACGAGGTCGCGGCCAGGATCACGATGCCGGTGGTGACCACGATGATCGTCGAGATCGCGTTGATCTCCGGGGTCACGCCGAACCGGATGCGCGAGTAGATGTAGAGCGGCAGGGTCGAGGATCCCACGCCCGCGTTGAACGAGGTGATGATCAGGTCGTCGAAGGACAGGGCGAACGCGATGAGGGCGCCGGCGAGGACGGCCGGCGTGATCAGGGGCAGCGTCACATGCAGGAACGCGGCGCGCGGCGTGGCACCCAGGTCCCGGGCGGCCTCCTCCATTCGCGGGTCAAGGGAGATCGCCCGTGACCGGACGATGATCGCGACGTAGCTGATCGAGAACGCGATGTGGGCGACGGCGATCTGGAGGATCGACCCGTTGGCGCCGAACAGGACGGCGAAGAACAGCAGCAGGCTGATGCCGATGACGACCTCGGGCGTCACCATCGGCAGCAGGATGAGCGCGTCCGAGGCGCCCGCCGCCCGGCTGGACCGGATCCGGGCGAGGCCCAGGCCCAGCAGCGTGCCGAGCATGGTCGTGACGATCACCGAGATCAACGCGACCTGCAGCGTCACCCCGAGGGCTGACAACAGGGCCTCGTTGCCGAACAGCTCCGGGTACCACTTGAGGGTGAAGCCACGCCAGGCGAAGTTGCGCTTCGAATCGTTGAACGAGAACAGGATCAGGATGACGATCGGCGCGAACAGGAACGCGTAGACGGCGTACGCGAAGCCGGTGAGGATCGGGTTGCGCGCCCGCATCAGCCGATCACCTCGCGGCGGAGGAAGCGCAGCCCGGCGAGCATGGCCGCGATCGTGACAAGGATCAGGAGGAACCCGAGCGCCGCTCCGAATGGCCAGTCGCGGGCGGACATGAACAGCACCTGGATGATCTTGGCGATCGTCGTCGTCTGCGCGCCGCCCAGCAGGTCTGGGGTCACGAAGTCGCCGATCGCGGGAATGAACGTGAGGATCGCGGCGGCGATGATCCCGGGCATGGTCAGCGGCAGCGTCACGTGGAAGAACGCCGCGCGGCCGCTGGCGTACAGGTCGCGGGCGGCGTGAACGAGCGCCGGGTCCAGGCGGTCGATCGAGACGTAGAGGGGCAGGATCGCGAACGGCAGGAAGCCGTATGTCATGCCCAGGACGACGGCCAGGTCCGTGTTCAGAAGCTGGACCGGCTCGCCGACCCCCATCGCCCCAAGGATGCTGTTCACGACGCCGTTGTCACGCAGGATGATCATCCAGGCGTAGGTCCGGATCACGAAGCTCGTCCAGAACGGCAGCATGACCAGCACGATGAGCAGGGCCTTGCGCCGGCCGCCGTAGCGACTGATCCAGTACGCCACCGGGTAGGCGATGGCGATCGAGAAGATCGTGGTCAATGACGCGTACTTGAGCGAGTTGACGGCTGTCGGCAGGAAGTCGGGCTCCAGGGCACGCCGATAGTTCTGGAGCCCGAACCCCTCGAACAGGACGCCGCCGTACTGGTCGCGAGTCGCAAGGCTCACGATGAAGATCACCGCCAGCGGCGCGAGGAAGAAGACGAGCAGCCACGACAGGCCGGGCGCGAACAGCGCCGCGTCACGGAACCGGCGTTGACCCACGGTCGATCGGGGCGCGATTGTTCGTCGTCGTCGCTGTCGTCGCTCAGCCGCCCGCCCGCAGCGTCGTCCAGCGATCCGAGTACTTCTGCTCGTCGGCCCCGAGGTCCAGGATCTCCTGGAGCTTCGCGACCAGCTCCGGGGTGGGGTTCACGGTCGGGTCAGCCAGGATCTCCGGGTCGATGTAGGCCTTTGCGGCCTCGTTGGGGCCCATGTACCCGATGTAGTTGGTGTTCGCGGCCGCGACCTCGGCATCCAGCATGAAGTTGATGAACGCATGGGCCGCGATCGGGTGCTGTGCGCCGGCCAGCAGGACCATCGTGTCCGAGCCGCGGACCCCGCCTTCCTCCGGGATGTAGTAGACGACGGTGTCGCGCTCCTCCTGCACCTGGTAGACGTCCGCGCCCCAGGCCTGCATGAGCCAGACATCGCCGGTGGACAGGACGCCGATGTCGTCCGTCGTGTACGTGCGCAACAGCGGCTGCTGCTTCTGGAGCAGTGCCAGCGCCTCGTCCAGCTCGGCGTCGCTCGTCGTGTTGGCGCTGTAGCCGAGGATGATGAGGGCGGCCGCGAACGCCTCTCGCATGTCGTCGAGCATGGCCATCTTGCCCGACCACTGCTCGTCCCAGAGGGCCTTGTAGGAGGTCAGCTCCTCCTTGACCTTGGCGGTGTCGTAGGCGACTCCGGTGGTCCACCACATGTACGGCATGGAGTGCTGGTTGCCGGGGTCGTAACCGGGGTTCTGCCATTCCTTGCCCAGGTTGACGGCGTTCGGCAGCAGGCTCAGGTCGAGGGGCAGGATGAGGTTCCGGTCGAGGTAGCCCTTGATGTACGTCGAGGTGGGGAACGTCACGTCGTAGCCGCTGTTCCCGGTCGCGATCTTCGCGCCCTGGGTCTCCGCGCTGTCGAAGAAGTCGTAGGTGACCTTGATCCCGGTCTGGTCCTGGAACTTGCTGATCGTCTCCTCGCCGATGTAGTCGGCCCAGTTGTAGATGTAGAGCTCGCTCTCCGGCGTGGGGACCGGTGTCGGCTCGGCTGTCGGCCCGGTTGTCGCCTCACCCGTCGGCCCAGGCGTCACGGCGGGCGGCGGGGTGGGGTTCGGTGACGCCGCTCCGGCGGCGCACGCGGCCAGGGTCGGACCGAATGCCGCTGCGGCGCCGACACCGGCCATGCCACGGAGGATCGTGCGGCGGCTCATCGGGCGCCGCGGCCGGTAGATCTGGTCGAACTGGCTCATCGTCGTTCCTCCTCCTGTGTCTGCGCCTCGGAGGCGCGCTCGATGACGAGCACGTCCGAGGGTTCCCAGTCGAGCCTGACCCGGTCCCCCTGGGCCGGTCGCTCAACCGATCGCGGCACGACGACACTCAGCACGAGGCCGCCGTCCGTCCGGACCTGGTGGCTCACCGACGTACCCAGGTAGGCGCTCTGCAGCACGCGGCCGCGGAGGGCCGGCACGGGTCCACCGGTCTCCATGGGTTGTTCATCCGGGACGATGGTGATCGCTTCCGGGCGGATGGCAAGGTCGACGGCGGTCCCCACGGCCACCCCTTCGGCGGCAACGCAGCGCTCGCCACCGTCCAGCTGCACCACGACTGCGCCCGGTTCGACGGATTCGATGGTTCCGGCGAGCAGGTTGCTGGTGCCGATGAAGCCGGCGACGAACCGCGTGGCGGGCCTGTCGTAGAGCTCCTCGGGCGAGCCGAGCTGTTCGACGCGGCCGACGCGCATCACGGCGATCCGGTCCGAGAGGGCCAGCGCCTCCTCCTGGTCATGGGTCACGTAGATGAACGTGATTCCCACCTCGAGCTGGATCCGCTTCAGCTCGGTCTGGAGCTGCCGGCGGAGCTTGAGGTCCAGCGCACCCAGCGGCTCGTCCAGGAGCAGGACCGTCGGCTCGCACACGAGCGCCCGGGCGAGAGCGACGCGCTGCTGCTGGCCGCCCGAGAGCTGGTCCGGCTTGCGACCTCCGAAGTCGGGGAGGCGGACGAGCTCCAGGGCGGTGCCGACGCGGCGGGAGATCTCGGGCTTGTCCGTGCCCCGGCGCCGAAGGCCGAACGCGACGTTCTCGAACACCGTCAGGTGCGGGAAGAGCGCATAGCTCTGGAACACCATGTTCACTGGCCGGCGCTCCGGCGGGTCGTTGGTGATGTCCCGGCCACGGAGGAGGATCTGCCCGCCGGTCGGCATCTCGAAGCCGCCGATCATGCGCAGCGTGGTGGTCTTGCCGCAGCCGGACGGCCCGAGGAGGGAGAAGAACTCGCCCGCCCGGATGTCGATGGAGACGCCGTCCACCGCGGTGACCTCGCCGAAGGACTTGCGGAGGTCTACCAGCCGCACGTCGGCTGCGGTGTCATCGCGTCTCGCCGGCATCGTCCCCAACACGCATCCTCATACAGTCGGTCGTCGCCGGCAGGCGCTCCGCGCCGACGGCCGGTCGTCATATCCGCTGGATGGGGAGGTTGCGACCGCGGACGCCGGCGTCGCAACGGCCATTCGGCAGGGGTAGACCGCAGCCCGGAGTCTGGGCGATCCGGTTCCGCAGGGACGGGTGCGTCCCGCATGGTGCGCCGCGGGTTTCCCCGGCCTGCGATCATCGCGCCATGCCGGAGCAGACCACGCAACCCCTTGTGCACCCCCCCAGCGTCGAGCGGATCCTCGTCCTCGTGCGGGAGGCGGCGGAGACCTCCGAACCGGCCGCCCTGACCGAGGTGGTGCGGGCGGTCGTCGACGACGAGCGACGGCGGCTTCGGGCGGGCGCGCCGCCCGCGCCCGAAAGCGATCTGGCGGAGGCGGTCCTGGCGCGCCTTGACGACCTGTCCGATCCGCTCCTGACGATCCCGCCGAGCGTGATCAACGCGACGGGCGTCGTGCTGCACACGAACCTCGGGCGGGCGCCGTGGCCCCGGGGCGCCCGGGCAGCCGCGCTCGCCGCCGCCCGCTCGTACGGCTACCTGGAGCTGGACGCCGGGACCGGCCGTCGCGGCGCGCGGTTCCGGGTGGCTGAGGAGCACCTGGTCGCGCTGACCGGTGCCGAGGACGCGATGGTCGTCACCAACAACGCGGCGGCGCTGCTGCTGGCCGTGGGGCTGGTAGGGCGGCGAGGCTCGGTGGCGGTGTCGCGCGGGGAGCTGGTGGAGATCGGTGGCGGGGTGCGGATCCCGGAGATCGTCGCGCGGGCCGGGGCCCGGCTGGTCGAGGTGGGGACGACGAACCGGACCCGGGCAGCGGACTTCGAGCCGCCACTGGAGGACGGGCGCGCCTCGGCGGTCCTGCGGGTCCACCCGTCGAACTTCGCGCAGTCCGGGTTCACGGAGGCAGCGGACCTGGCGGAGACCGCGGAAATCGCCCACCGCCACGGCGCAATCGTCATCGACGACCTGGGGTCCGGTGCGCTCCTGGACACGGCCCTGTTCGGCCTGGCGCACGAGCCGACGCCCACGGAGCGGCTTGCGGCCGGCGCCGACCTGGTCCTGTTCAGCGGCGACAAGCTGGTGGGCGGTCCGCAGGCGGGGCTGCTTGTCGGCCGGGCGGACCTGGTGGCCAGGCTGCGGCGGGATCCGCTGGCGCGGGCGGTCCGTGTTGACAAGGCGATCCTCGCCGGGGTCGCGGCGACACTCGCGATCTACCGTGTCGGGCGCGCGGCGCTGGACATCCCCGTGTGGCAGACGATCTCGATCGAGGCCGAGGCGTTGCGAGCGCGGGCGGAGTGGGTTCGCGGCGCCGCCGCGGCGGCCGGGCGATCCGATGTCTCGGTGGTGCCGCTCGAGTCGCCGGTGGGGGGTGGCTCGCTGCCGGGGCAGGTTCTGCCGTCGTTCGGGGTGTCGGTGCCGGCGCGGTCACCGTCGCGGGCGGCCGCGGCCCTGCGCCGGGGGCCGGACCGGATCCTGGCCCGGATCGTGGACGGGGCCGTGGTGTTCGACCTCCGCACTGTTCCCGCGTTCGCCGACGACGTCATCGTGCGGCGGCTCGCGGACGTTCCGCCGCCCCGCTCGTGACCGCACCCGCGTCGTGAGCGTCGTCGTCGGGACCGCCGGGCACATCGACCACGGCAAGACCACGCTGCTGCGCGCCATCACGGGCATCGACGCCGACCGGCTGCCGGAGGAGCGACGGCGCGGCATGACGATCGACGTGGGGTATGCACACCTCCTCCTGCCTGACGGATCGGTGCTGGACTTCGTGGACGTGCCGGGCCACGACCGGCTGGTCGGCAACATGCTGGTTGGCGCCGGCGAGATCGACGCTGCGCTGGTCGTGACGGCGGCAGATGACGGGCCGAACGCCCAGACGATCGAGCACCTGGAGCTGCTCGATGCGCTCGGGATCCGCGATGGCGTGGTGGCGGTGACGAAGGCGGACATGGTGGCGCCGGAGCGGGTGGCGGAGGTGATCGCCGAGGTCGAGGCGCTGGTGGGGAGGACGAGCCTGGCCGGGGCGCCGGTTGTCGTCGTGAGCGCGGTGACCGGCGAGGGGATCGAGGCGCTGCGGGGCGAGCTGGAGGCGCTGCGGGACCGGGTGGCTGCGGCTCCACCGGCTGCGGCAGAGCACAACTGGCCCCGGCTCGCCATCGACCGGGTGTTCGCGGTCCGGGGACGGGGCACGGTGGTGACCGGCAGCCTGCGGGGCGGGCGCGTGGCCGCGGGCGACGTGCTCCGACTGCTGCCCGACGGGCTCGAGGCGCGGGTCCGGGAGGTCCAGGTCCGGGGCGCGACGGTCGATGCCGCGGACGGCGGACGGACGGCGCTGCTGATCGGGGGGGTTGAGGCGGCGGCACTCCGGCGCGGCCAGGTGCTGGCGACGGACCCCGCCGTGGTGGCGACCTCGCGGGTGCTGGTGGCGATCCGCGCACCGGCCGGGCTGGGTGGGCGTGCCGGTGCCGTGGCTCCGGCGCCGGGGGATCGTGATCGCCTGCGGCTGCACCTCGGAACCGGCCAGGCGGCCGCGCTCGTGGTGCGCGGGCCACGCGAGGCGATCGACCTCCCGGACGGGTCGCTCCTGGCGATCCTGCGGCTGGACGCGCCGATCGCGGCCGCGGCCGGGGACCGGTTCGCGCTGCGGCGGCCGTCGCCCGGTTCCGCCGCGGGCGGCGGGGTGATCCTGGACCCGACGCCACCGCGCGGGGTGGCGCGGCGTCGTCTCACGACGGGGCGCGCGGTGGCGCTGGCCGCTGCCGTGGGCGATGCCGACGCTCGGCTGGATCTGCACGGGGCGGTCCGATCCGGATCCCGCTGGAGCCTGGCGCCGGACGTGGCCGCGGTGCTCGCGGACCGGGCACGGGCGATCGTGGCGGAGCATCACCGGCAGGAGCCCGCGTCGCCGGGGATCTCCGGCGCCGTCCTCCGCCAGTCCCTGGCGATCTCCACGAGGAGGCTGGTCACGGTGGGCCGCGCCGGCGCCGAGGAGGTGGCCCGCCAGGTCGTGGAGGACACGGTGATTGCCGGGGCCCTCGCCCGGGACGGGGACACGATCCGGAGCGCCGCCCGCGCCGCCGGACTGCCGCCGGAAACCCTCGCGGCGATGGACCGCCTGGAGACCGCCCTCTCGGTCGCCGCGCCTCCGTCCCTCGCAGACGCGTCGCGCGCGGCGGGATGCCCGCCCGACGGCGTGCGTGCGCTGGAAGCCACTGGTCGCATCGTCCGGCTCGAGGACGATATGGCCTGGGCTGCGGGCGTCTACCGGGATCTCGTCAAGCGCGCGCTGGCGATGGCCGCGACCGCGCCCCTCACCCCCGCCGCCTACCGCGACGCCACGGGCTCCAGCCGCAAGTTCGTCATGGTCATCCTCGAGGACCTCGACCGTCGCGGGCTCCTTCGCCGGACGGACGCCGGCCACGTCCTCGGTCCGAAGACCATCGCCCGCATGCAGGCCCGGGCGGCCGCTGCGGACGGGGAGGGGTCGTGACCGCGCCCGGCATCGTCGCGATCGTGCTCGCCGGCGGCGCGTCGTCCCGGTTCGGTTCGGACAAGCTGGCGGCATCGCTCGACGGCCGGCCGCTCCTCCACCACGCCCTGGAGGCAGTGGGCGGGGTCGCCGATCGCATCATCGTCGTCATCGGGCCGGGGGCGCCGTCGCCGTCGGTTCCGCAGGAGCTTGCCGCTCGCGTGGTGTTCGCGCGGGACGCCGCCACGCACGGCGGTCCGTTGGCCGGTCTGGCCGCCGGGCTCGCGGCCGCCGTCACCCTGATGGGTGATGAGCCTCCACGCATCGCCCTCGTCGTCGGCGGCGACATGCCGGCGCTCGTGCCGGCCGTGCTCCGGCTCCTGGTCGACAGACTGGCCGCGGAACCCGCCCTCGCTGCGATGACCCTCGCCGCCCCACGCCCAGCTCCGCTCCCGGTAGCCGTGCGTCCCGACGCTGTCCGGGCTGCCGTGGACGCGATCCTGACCTCGGGCGGTCGCCGCAGCCTCCTGGCACCCCTCGGCATCGTCCGCTCGGCCGCGCTGGCCGCAGAGGAGTGGCAGGCGCTCGACCCGGAGGGCGACTCCCTCCGCGACATCGATACGCCGGCCGACCTCCCGCAGCCTTGACGCTCACTCTCATAGGCCTATGATGGTGATATGAGAACGATCAGCGCGCTCGACGTTCGCGCCCGTTTCGGGCGGGTGCTGGACGAGGCCGCTGCCGGGGAGCGATTCGTGGTGGAGCGGGCGGGCCTGCCGGTGGCCGCGATCGTGCCCCTGCGGGACCTGGAGGCCGTGGACCCGCGGCGGGTCCGTGAGCGGCGACTCGCCGCCGTTGATGAGCTGGTACGGATGCGCGCGACGGATCCGAGGCCACGCCCCACCCGGGAGGAGATCCTGGGCTGGATCCGCGAGGGGCGCGAAGAGCGGCCGCGGTGAGTTTCGTCATCGAACCGGCGCCGGTGGTCATCGACGCCTCAATCGCCGTGGATCTCGCGTTGGGCGAGGGAGCGGACCTGCCGACTGCCCTGCGCCGTTGGGTCGGCGAGGACCGGATGCTGCTGGCGCCCGCGGTCTACTGGACCGAGGTCGGCCACGCCCTCCTGCGGCGGTCAGGCCGGGATTCGATCGAGGCCGCACGTCGCCTGGGATCGCTCGAGGCGATCGGCCTCGAGACCGCCGATAGGAGTGCCCCCGGCGTCCGCATGGCCCTCGCGCTGGCGGAGCGCCATGGCCTGTCGGTGTATGACGCCACGTATCTCTGGCTTGCCATCGACGTGGACGGTGAGCTCGCGACGCTCGATCGCGACCTGGCGCGGGCCGCCGTCGCAGAGGGCGTGCCGCTCGCACTGGAAACCTCTGCGAGCTGATCCTCAGGACGCCTCGAGGACCTGGGTGTCGCCGCGGATCGCCCCGTGCGGGCCTTCAGGGAGCGGGCGTTTGAAGCCTGCCGTCGTCCTGCCTCTGTCCGAACGGGCACACGGCGATGCAGATGCCGCACACGTCGCCGCCGACCGTGTCGGCGTAGGAGTCGCACTGCCGTTCGCAGGCGAAGACGTCCAGCAACTCGGCCCGCGCCATCCCGGCAGTCCAGGTCACGTCGCGCCCGGCCTCGGCAGGACAGGCGTCCACGCAGCGCCGGCACGAGCCGCAGCGGCCCTCGGTCACGGGCTTGCCCACCGGGAGGTCGGCATCCGTGAAGACGGTGGCAAGGCGCAGGCGAGGCCCCAGCCTGGGCGACACGAACAGCGCCGTCTTGCCGATCCACCCGAGCCCGGCCTGGGTCGCGGCGGTCTTGTGGGGGAAGACGCGGGCGTCGGTCCAGAGGGTGAACGCCGGGTCGGGGCTGCCCGTGGGCTGGACGGGCTCGGCCACGGCGCCGTGCTCGCGCAGCAACGTGGCCAGGCCCTCCGCGACCTCCCGGAGCCTCGCGTTGAGGCGCTGGTACTCGGCGAAGTAGGCCGGCGTGGGGCCGGTCACGACTTCGGCGATGATGGACGGTCGGATGCGAATGCCCAGCGAGATGGCGTACGGCAGGGCCGGCGCGAACGGCCACGGTGAAGGCGGACACGCGGCCACGCCCCATTGGTCAACCCCGGCGTTGGCCATGAACGTGGCCAGGTCGTCCGAGCGGATGGTGGCCACACCAGCCTCCTAGTCCAGGCCCGGTGCCTCGTGCACGGCCACGCCCTCGACGAACGTGGCCAGGACGTGCGTCTCGCCGATCGGCCCCTCGCCCGGATCGAACAGGTCGCGGTCCAGGATCGCCAGGTCGGCCAGCTTCCCGACCGCCAGCGTTCCCGTCTCGTCGAGGTGGTTCGCATAGGCGGACCCGGCAGTGGCCGCGGTGAGGATGTCCACGAGTTCGAGGCGCTCGTCTGGCAGGAACGGCTCCCGGGCGCCGCGGGAATCGTCGCTGACGCGGGTGACGGCCACCTCCATCTGGAGGAACGGGTCCGGCGTGGAGACGCTCCAGTCCGAGCCCATGACCAGGGTGGCGCCGTTCGCCCGCAGCGAGCGGAACGGGTACTGACGCGCGGAGACCTCGGGGCCGAGGAAGGGCAGCGTCAGCTCCTCCATCTGGTCCTCGAGGACGGCCCAGTACGGCTGGGCGTTCGCGAGCGCGCCGAGCCGCCGGAACCGCGCGTAATCGTCCGGATGCACGACCTGGATATGGGCGAGGTGAGGCCGCGTGTCGGACCAGCCGTTGGCATCGCGTGCCGCTTCCACGGCGTCGAGCGCCTGGCGGACCGCACGGTCGCCGAGGGCGTGGAAGTGGGGCTGGAACCCGAGGGCATCGATGCGGACGACGACCTCCTTGAGCACCTGCGGATCGATGAAGTCGATGCCGCGGTTGTCCGTCGCATGCCCGTGGCTGTCGAAGTAGGGCTGGGTCATCGAGGCCGTCTGGTTCTCGACGATGCCGTCCGTCATGAGCTTGACGCTGGTGGCGGCGAAGCGCCCGGCGCGGCCGCTCGCCCGGCGCTCGACCATCTCGTCGATCTGCTCGAGGCCACGCTCGCGCTCCCACCACTGGGCGCCGACGACCCGCGCGGTGAGCTCGCCGCTCGCCGCCAGGGCCATGTAGGCGGCCTGGTTGGGCGGGGTGAGCCAGGCGTCCTGCCACGCGGTGATGCCCAGCGAGTGGAGGTACCGCTGGCTCTCGAGGGTCGCTCGCCGCAGGTCCGCATCGGTCGTCGGCGGAACGTGGCGATCCACGAGCGTCATCGCGCCCTCGTGGAGGGTTCCCATCGGGGTGTCGTCCGGGTCGCGGGCGATGCGGCCGTCGTCCGGGTCGGGGGTGCCCTTCCCGATGCCGGCGATCTCCAGGGCCTTCGAGTTCACCCAGGCGTCGTGCCCGTCGCGGTTGACCAGGAACACGGGGCGGTCCGGGACAATCCGGTCGAGGTCCTCGCGGTGGGGTCTGCCACCGGGGAAGTCCGAGAGGGTCCAGCCGCCGCCCAGGACCCAGGGCACATCCGGGTTCGGCTGCGGCGTAGGCGGCAATGATGTCCAGGTACGTGTCCTTGCCGCGGGCGTCGTGGAGCTCGCACTGGATGCGGGCGAGACCGGCCATGGGCGGATGGACGTGCGCATCCTGGAAGCCGGGCGTCACGGTCCGGCCGCGCAGGGCGATGACGCGGGTGCCGGGGCCGATGAGGCTCCGCACATCGCGGTCGCCCCCCACGGCGGTGATGCGGCCGTCCTTCACGGCCAGCGCCTCCGCCCACGTCTTCGCGGCATCGGCGGTGAAGAGGCGACCCCCGGTCAGGACCAGATCGGCGTGCTCGGCGTTCGACATGGAGCGCAGTCTGCCACCCGGGAGATGCGCCGTGGCACGCCTGTTGCGCCCGGTGGCCGTTGAGGTTCGTCGCGGCCGGGCCGCCGGGTACGCTGCGGCCATGACCACCGTCCACCTGCTCCATGCCGGCTACGCCGGCGACCGCGTGGCCTCGTCGATCGTCCTCGTCCGCGACGCGGATGCCCTGATCGTGGTGGACCCGGGGATGGTCGCGCGACGTTCGCTCATCCTGGAGCCGCTCGCCGGCCTGGGCGTGGCCCCCGAGGCTGTCACGCACGTCTTCCTCAGCCACCACCACCCGGACCACACCATCAACATCGCGCTCTTCCCGAATGCGGAGGTCGTGGACTTCTGGGCCCGCTACCGGGACGACATCTGGCTGGACCACGACGGCGACGGGTACCGCCTCTCGCCGAGGAGCCAGCTCT
Organism: uncultured Chloroflexia bacterium; assembly: GCA_963770795.1. Taxonomy (GTDB): domain Bacteria; phylum Chloroflexota; class Limnocylindria; order Limnocylindrales; family CSP1-4; genus CAIXZV01. Next base: position 792,220 of record CAVYQR010000002.1, on the reverse strand, counting down.
GGCTGACGCCCGGGCACACGGAGGAGGACGCGACGCTCGTGGTGGAGGCGGACGACGCCGTCTACGCGATGACGCACCTCTGGTGGCGCGAGGACCGCACGCCGGTCGAGGATCCTCTCGGCTGGGACCAGGGGGCGATCGACCAGAACCGGGAACGTGTGCTCGCGGCCGCAGACATCGTGATCCCAGGCCACGGCCCCGCGTTCCGGGTCTCCCGCTGAGGCGACCGGGCGAGCCATCGCGGCGGAATCCTCGACACAACCTCGACCGGATCTGCGCGGATATTGCATCCACGGCTGCGAGCATCAACCTCGATCAGAGCGATATCCACCACGAGGTGATCGAGGATGAAGAGCAATGTGCTGGCCGTCGGCGTCGCGGCTGTGATGCTCCTTGGAGCCACGGCCGCGGTCGTCGTCGCCGGCAACGGACCAGGGTATGCGGCGGGCGAGTGCACCGAGGACTGCGACAGGGCCCAGGACCGGACCAAGTTGTACGACCGCGATCGTGATCGTCTGCAGGACGGCACCGGCCCGGCCACGGAGTTGACCACCCTCGAGGCAGATCTGGACAAGACGAGGGACAGGGATCGACTCCGCGACGGAAGCTGCACGGATTGCGATGGCGATCCGGACCAGGATCAGGTCAGGGCTCGTGATTGTGTCCCCGTGAGCACGGCCGACAGCGCGACCGCGGACACATCGGACGGCACGCAGACCCAGACCAGACGCAGACCCAGACCAAGGCCCAGACGCAGACGCAGACGCAGACCAAGGCCCAGACCCAGGCGCAGAACCAGAACCAGGCGCAGGAGCAGAACCAGAACCAGGCGCAGGAGCAGAACCAGAACCAGGCGCAGAACCAGGCGCAGAACCAGAAGCAGAACCAGAACCAGGCGCAGGAGCAGAACCAGAACCAGAACCAGAGCCAGGCGCAGGAGCAGAACCAGGCGCAGGAGCAGAACCAGACTCAAGCCCAGACCCAGGCTGGCACGGGATCGACAGCCACGCCCGATCCCGTGCGCGGCGGGGCTGGTCACTGAGGGTTGCAGCGCGCGCTCGCCGGCGCGCACTCGTGCCCTCAACGGGACGGTCGGACCTATCGGGTCCGACCGTCCTGCGCTAGGTTTCAGGGAGGGCGCGAGGCGCGCCGGCGCCCGCCGGGACCTCGACTGTTGTCTGGCGTGCAACCAGCCTGGGGTGGCCCGTGAGCCTGCGCCTCCGACTCGGCCTGTCGTTCGCGCTCGTCGCCGCGACGACGTCGCTGGTCATGGTGCTCGCCACGCCCGTGGTCATCCGCTACGGGTTCGAGCCGGTGATCCCGCCCCCGGCGCCCGCCCCCGCGGAATCCGGGATCCCCACCCCGTCGTCGGAAGCATCGTCAAGCGCAGGCCCCGGGTCCCCCGTTGCCGGAACCCCCGGCCCCTCGGACGGCCCGATCGCCGGTCCCACCGGTGGTGCGTCATCGCCCCGCGTTTCTGACACGGCGTCGCCCCCTGGACCTTCGCTCCCGCCCCCCACCGCCACGCCTCGCCCAGGCGGGTCCGCCCCTTCCTCGGCCAGGCCATCGCGCTCTCCGCAGCCGACGGGATCGGCGGTCCAGAGCGGGCGGCCATCGCAGGGTCCGGGTGGACCAGGGGGTGCCGGGGGCGGCGCAACCCGGTCGCCGAAGACCGACGTCCTCCCCGGCGGATCCGCGCAGCCCAAGTCCGGCCACGGCGAGTCAGCTTCCGCCGGACCCGGGGCGGTCCTGACCGCGGCCCGCGTCCATGAGGCCGCGCGGCCGGATGAGGACGTCGTCGCGTCCGCTCCCGCGTCGCAGGGCCAGCCGTCCGCCTCCGCGTCCCCGGACCCGGCGAACCTCGCGTGGGTCGAGGTCGAGCGCCGGACGTCCTCGATCCTGGCCGTCGTTGCCGCACTGTCGGCCGTCGTCTCGATCGCCATCGGCCTGGTCCTGGCCGAGGCGCTGATCCGCCCACTGCGTGACCTCGGCAAGGCGGCATCGGCGATCGCGGGCGGTGACCTGACGCGGCGCTCCGGCGTCGGTGACCGGAACGACGAGATCGGCGAGTTGGGCCGGTCGTTCGACACGATGGCCGTTGCCCTCGAACAGGCCGACACTTCGCGCCGGCGGTTCCTTCAGGACGCGGCCCATGAGCTGGGGACCCCGGTCACGGCAATCCAGACCATCGCCAGCGCCATCCTCGACGGTGTCTACGAACCGGAGCGGCGGCACCTCGCGACCATTCGCGACGAGGCCCGCCTCCTGGGCCGCATCGTGGATGATCTGCGCACCATCGCCCTGGCCGAGGTGCACCAGTTGCCGATGCAGGCCATCAGGGTGGATGTTGCCGCGATCGCAGCCTCGACGACGGCCGGGTTCGAGGCTGCTGCCACCACCGGTGGTCGGCAGGTGACGGACGAGGGGGCCCCGGGGGCCGTCGTTACCGGCGACCCGGACCGGATCCGGCAGGTGATCGCGGCGCTGGTTGACAACGCGCTCCGCCACGTCCCCGAGGGCGGAGAGGTCCGGGTCCTGACGACGGTCGGCGGCGGGCAGGTGAGGGTGGACGTCGAGGACGATGGTCCGGGCCTCGGTGACCACCCCAACCTTGTGTTCGACCGCTTCTACCGGGGCGGGGCGTCACCCGATCGCACGGCGGGGCATGCTGGTCTGGGTCTCGCCATCGTGCGGGCGCTGGTCGAGGCACACGGCGGGCGGGTGTCCGCGCGGAACCGGCCAAACGGTGGCGCGGCGTTCCGGGTGGAACTGCCGGCGGCCGATCGGGCGGGGTTGCCGGACACGCCGGACGAGACCATCGCGTCCGACGCGAACGGCGAGCCGCCCGTCAGCGGCCGCCGATGATCGTGACGTCGACGTTTGCAGGGTCGTGCCCCCCGCCCGACCGCGCCCAGGTCTCGCGAACCACTTTCGGGCTGGCCGGACTTCACGGTTGGACGCCTCTCAGGCGACACTGGGGCTCATGGTGAGGATCGTTGTTGTCGACGACGAGCGTGCGATCGCGGATGGTGTCGCGGCCTACCTGCGCCGGGAGGGTCACGAGGTCGACACCGCGGCCACCGCGGAGCGGGCGATCGAGCTCGGACGCACGGGGCCCGACCTGATGGTCCTGGACGTGATGCTGGTGGGGGGATCCGGGTTTGACGTCCTGCGTGCGCTTCGCGGTGAAGGTTCCCGTGTCCCGGTGATCATCCTGAGTGCCCGCGTGGACCTGGTCGATCGTGTCGCCGGGCTGGAGCTCGGCGCCGACGACTACGTGACGAAGCCGTTCGAGCCGCGCGAGCTGGTGGCGCGGGTCGGCGCCGTGCTCCGGCGAACCAGGCCGGAGGAGGCCAGGCCGGAGGCGACGGGCCGGATCCGACTCCACGACCTGGAGGTCGACGAAACGACCCGCGAAATCCGACAGGGGTCGACGCCGGTGGCTGTCACCCGGACCGAGTTCGACCTGCTGGCGGCACTCGCGGCTCACCCCGGTCACGTCATGACCCGCGCCGGGCTTGCGGAGCAGGTCTTCGGCGAGTTGTACGAGGAGTCCGATCGCACCATCGACAGCCACGTCCGCAACCTTCGCCGCAAGCTCGGTTCACGACCGGACGGCGGAGACTATGTCGAGACTGTCCGGGGCGTCGGCTACCGCGCGGCGCGGGGCTGAGGGGGAGCCTGGCCGGGTCAGAGGCCGCGCACGGGGAGGTGTCCCCTCGATCGGTCATCGTTCCGTTCCGTCCCCCAGCGCCTCGCCTGCGGGTAGCCGCAGCGGGTCGGGCGCGAGTGCCCGACGTCACCCCAATGGAGATCCTGCTCTAGACTGCGGCCGATGCCCGGACCCGTGGCGCTTGTGGGCGCCGGTGAGTTCCTCGCCCCCATGGCCGAGTTCGATCGTGGCCTGCTCGAGGCGATCGGCCGTCCGCGCGCGCGCGTCGTGATCCTGCCCACGGCGTCCGCCCCTGACGGCGAGGCCGCGTTCCGTGCCTGGGCCGATATGGGCACGGAGCACTTTGCGGCGCTGGGTGCCGAGGTGGAACCGATCCTGATCCGGGACGTTGCCGGGGGCCACGATGCAGCCGCGCTCCAGGCCGTGGGCGAGGCGGACCTCATCTACCTGTCGGGCGGGGATCCGCGCCACCTGGTGCGGGTCCTTCTGGGATCGCCCCTGGGCGCGGCGATCGTAACGGCCAACGCTCGTGGCGCGATCCTCGCCGGGTGCTCGGCGGGTGCGATGGCGCTGGTCGGGCGGACGATGGACTTCCGATCCATCCCGAAGCTGCGCCTCCCGTTGCCGTTCCCGATCCGCTGGCGGCAGGGGCTCGCGCTGGTGGAGGGCGTCGCGGTGCTGCCCCACTACGACGCGTGGCCGGAGCCGTTGTCTGCGGCCGTGGCGCTCCAGGCGCCGCGAGGATCCGTGGTCATGGGGATCGACGAGGACACGGCCGCGGTCGGGCGCGGCGGCACGTGGCAGGTGCACGGGCGCGGCCGCGTGACGATCTGGCGCGGGCGCCACCGGGAGCGGTTCCGCAAGGGGGACGCGTTCCGCCTCTGAGGGCCGCGCGTCCCGATGACCGGGCAGCCGGTGGCTCGCTGCGATCCTCAGTCCGGCTTGATCGTCCGGAAGCAGTCCGAGCAGTAGATCGGCTTGTCCGGGTGTGGCTTGAACGGCACCTGTGCCTGGTTCCCGCAGGACGTGCAGATCGCAACGAAGTACTCGCGCGGGCCGCGGTCCTCGCTCCGCTCGTAGCCGCGAGGGCCGCCCGTGACCCTGCCTTCGCCGTCGGGGCCCGAGTCGTCGCGCGTGGTGCGCCGATAGGCGCGGCATGACGTGCAGCGCTTGGGGTCCGATGCGAACGACCTGGACGCGTAGTACTCCTGGTCCGCCGCGGAGTGGACGAACTCCACGCCGCAGTCGACGCAGGTGAGGGTTCGATCGACGTAAGTCACTGGCGGCCCTCCCGGACGCGTGGGGACGATGCGGGTGCGTGACCGTGGGGACCACGCCCGGTGTCGGCGGCGTGGCGGGGAGTCAGCCGTGGCCGCGCGACCCGGGTGCCGTGCCCGGAGCCCGGGAACGGGCGCACCGGTGGTTCGGTCAGGCCAGCCTACACCCGGGTCCCACGACGATCCCTGCAGGGGCCCTGCAGGACGGCCCGGACCGTGACGGCTGACCTGTCACAATGGCCTCCGAGACTCGGTGAGGCGAGTCGGGAGCGATGGGGGCGCCCGGATCGCAACCGGGTCCCGGGGGCGACCGGCCCGGCCCTGATTGTCGTCGCGTACCGTGCCTGGTCCGTGACGGGAGGGGCGGGGAGCGGCTGCTCGCGGGGCCCGGTCGGCAAGCCGATCTCGGCCGGCCGGAGCCGGCGGCACCGAACGACGAACGACGCCAGATGCACCGCCCGAACCACTGAACAGGGAGGCTGTCAACCGCATGCTCCGACTCCTCCATACCGCGGACGTCCATCTCGGCGCGCGCCACGCGGACCTCGGCGATGCGGCCGCGGCCCAGCGGGAGCGCCAGTTCGCCGCGTTCAGCGCCAGTGTTGACCTGGCCCTGGCCGAGAAGGTTGACCTGTTCCTGATCGCCGGCGACCTGTTCGACTCCAACACCCAGCCCCGCCGCTCCGTGGAGCGCGTCGCCGCGGAGCTCGCCCGCCTGGCCAAGGGCCGCGTCCGGACGGTGATCATCCCCGGCACCCACGACGTCTACGACCGCTCGTCGGTCTACCGCGCCTACGACATGGCCGCCCTTGCCGGCACCCGGCCGGCGGAGGAGCTCGTCACCGTGCTCACCCCGGAGCGCCCGTGGATCCACCTCGCGGCGATCGATGCCGTGGTCCATGGGCCGGTCTTCGAGACGAAGCGGGCACCGCACAGCCCCCTGCGGGGCCTCGCCGACCTGGAGACGCCTCCCGCGACCTGGACGATCGGCGTGCTGCACGCGGCCATCTCCATCCCCGGCCGCACGGAGCACGACGAGGTCGTCATCACGACGGACGAGATTGCCGCCAGCGGTCTCGACTACCTCGCTCTCGGTCACTGGCACTCCTCCCAGACGGCGAAGGCCGGCGGGGTCACGTACGCCTACTCGGGTGCCCCGGAGCCCATCGCTGTGGACCAGGACCGCGCGGGCAAGGTGCTCCTCGTGACGCTGGAAGAGCGTGGCGACCGCCGCTCCGTCACCGTCGAGGAGCGCACGGTCGGCAGGACCGTCTTCGAGCGCCTGGAGCTGGACGCGGCCGCGATCGAGTCCCAGCCGGCGCTGGTCGCAAGGCTGATGGCCATGGCGAACCCGGACATGGTGCTGGACGTCCGGCTCATCGGGGTCCGACGGGACGAACTGGACGTGGAGCCCGCCGAGGTCGAGGGTGCCCTTCGGGGCAGTTTCCTGCGGGCCCGGGTCCGGGACCTCAGCCGGCCGGCGCTCAGCGAGGGCATGCTGCCACCCGCAGAGACCATCTCCGGTGCGTTCATCCGCAACGTGGAGGGCCGCATCGCGGACCTCGAGGCGTCGGGTGACGACCTGGCCGTACAGGAGGCGGAGGAGCTCCGGGACGTCCTGCGTCTGGGCCGGCTCCTGCTCGCCGGGCAGGAGGTGACGCTGTGAGGATCACGCACCTCGCTCTCCGCGACCTGCGCCGGTACCGGGAGGCAGGCATCGACCTGGCGCCCGGGCTGACGATCGTCCGCGGTCCCAACGAGGCCGGCAAGTCCACCATCCAGCGCGCGATCGAGCTGGCCCTGACCCGCAGGGTCACCAGCACCGCTGCGGATATCGAGAGCCTCGCGCCCTGGGACGGTGACCCCGAGGCGCGGACCGTCATCGGCATGACCTTCACCTACGACGACGAGGACGGCGGCACCCACGAGGGCAGGCTGGAGAAGTCGTTCCGTGGGACGCGTGGCCAGGTCCGCCTGGAGCTGGCCGGCGAGGCGATCACGGACCCCGCCCGCGCCGACGAGGAGCTGGCGGCCATCTCCGGCGTTCCCACGGAGGGCTTCTTCCGCTCCACGGCGTCGGTGCGCCACCACGAGCTTGCCGGGCTCCAGCGGGACGAGGGTGCCCTGAGGGACCGCCTCCAGGCCTCGATCAGCGGCGCGGACCGCGGTACCAGCCGGGCGCGCAAGAAGCTGGACCGGGCGATCACGGGGCTGGAGGCGAAGGGCGTCAAGAACCCCGGGCGGCTGAAGGTGGCCGAGGACGCCGTCAACGACACGGCGGCCAAGCTGCGCATGGGCGAGGACGAGTTGGGCCGCCTGGAGCGTGACCGGGACGCGCTGGCCCTGGCGAGGGGGCGCCGGACCGAGTCCGAGACGGCGTTGACCGAGCGCCGCTCCCTGCTGGAGAAGGCCCGCCAGGCGGAGCGGTTCAGCGCTGACCGGGACGCGGCCCGGGAGCGCTTCGAGCGGTACCGCACCGCCGTCATCGTGCGGGACGAACTGGCGGAGCTGGACCAGACGCACCCGTCGACCATCCCCCTGCCCGTCCTCCGGGCGGACGTGGAGCGCCTCCGCACTGCCGACACGAAGATCGCGACGCTCGAGGCGTCGCTCGAGGGCGAGGTCCAGGTCAGCTTCCAGCTGGCGCCCGAGGTCCGCTGGCGGCCGTTGTCACGCGCCGCCGTGGGCCTGGTGCTCCTGGGCGTCGTCATCGCCGTGGTTGGGACGCTGCTGGGTGCGGCAGGCATCCTGAACCTCGGTTCCCTGCCGGTGGTGCTTGGTGTCGTCGCCGCTGTGATCGGGCTGATCCTGGCGGTGGTTGCCCTGTGGCTGCGCCGCAGCGACAAGAGCCAGAAGCAACTTCGTGACGAGGAGGTCCACCGCCGCCTGCGCGGCCGCTCCGAGATCGAGCAGGAGTTGCGCGGCGTCCGCTCCGAGCGGGAAGAGCTGCTCGCCCGCATGGACATGCCCGGGACGGCCGAGGCAGAGGAACGCCTCCGGCAGGAGGACGCGCACGTTGCCGGGATCGAGCAGCGTCGCGCTCGACTCGATGGTCTTGTCGGCGAGGAGCCGCTCGATACGCTGCCCGTTCGGCGCGACGCGGCGGCCCTGGAGATTGAGCAGAAGACATCGGCGCTCGATGCGCTCGGTCCGATCGCCCGCGAGCCGCGCGCCAGGGAGCGTCTCGAGGTCGAGGTGGCCGACGCGGAACGGTCGCTGGAGCGAGCCCGGGACGACGAGGCCTCGTCGCGCGCCCGCGTAGAGCAGAACCCCGTGGATGCCGAGGAGATCGCCGGCCTTGCCGAACGCCTGGCCTCGTGGTCCGAGGAGCTGGCCGCGCTCCTGCGGCGGGACCGGATCTACACCCGGACTCTCGTGGAGATCAACGCGGCCGAGCAGGCAACGATGCAGCGCGCCACCCGGTACCTGGAGCGGCGCATGGTGGCCGACATCGACCGGATCACGGGTGGCCGGTACCGGCGCGTCCGAGTGGACGACACCAACCTCGGCATCGAGGTCTTCGCCCCGGAGCGGAACGACTGGGTCCCGGTCACGGACCTCTCCCAGGGCACGCTCGATGTCGTCTACCTGGCGGCGCGTCTCGGCCTTGTCCGCCTGGTGACAGGGGACCGCCGCCCACCGCTGATCCTCGACGACCCGTTCGTCACCCTGGACGACGTGCGGGCGCCGCGGGCGCTGGAGCTGCTCCGCGAGCTGGCCGGAGATTTCCAGGTGATCTACCTGACCACGTCGGACCGGTATGACCACCTGGCCGACAGCGTTGTGGAGCTGGCGGGTCCGACCATCGCGGACGAGCACGTCGAGCCAGCCGGGGTGCCACCTGGCTGAGCTGACGCCGGGCCTGGCCGTCGTCCTGTTCGGTCTCGCCTCGGCCATCACCTGGGGAACCGGCGACTTCGGTGGCGGCATGCTGAGCCGGCGCGCCCCGTTGCTCGGGGTGGTCGCCGTCACGCAACTGGTGGGCATGGTCGCGGCGCTGGCCGTCGCCGTCGGGCGCGGCGAGCCGGTCCCGCAGGGTCTGGACCTCGGCTGGGCCGCCGCCACGGGCGTGGCCGGCGTCATCGGGATGACCTCGCTCTACCGGGGGCTCGCCGTCGGCAGGATGGGTGTCGTGGCCCCGACGACGGGCCTCATCGGCGCGCTGATCCCGGTGGTGGTGGGGTTCGCCACCGAAGGCGTCCCGCCGCCCGCGGTGCAGGTCGGGATCGTGGTCGCCCTCATGGCTGTCGTCCTGGTGACGCGTGTGCCGGGTCACGGCGACGGGCGCCCATCTGGCATCCGCTGGGCTCTGACCGCCGGGATCGCGATCGGCGCCTTCAACGTCTTTGTCGGTCAGCTCTCCGGGGCCGGGGCATTCGGGCCGCTGGTCGTCATCCGGCTGATCCAGACGCTGATCCTGGGCGTCCTCATCGTGGCCTGGCGTCAGCCGTGGCGGATGGAACGGTCGATCGTGCCGAAGCTGGTGGGGATCGGCCTGCTGGACATGGCGGGCAACGCGTCCTTCATCCTGGCCGTGCAGACGGGCCAGCTGGCGATCGCCGCCGTCCTCTCGTCGCTGTACCCGGTCGTGACCGTCCTGCTGGCCGTCACCGTCCTCCGGGAGCGCGTCACCCGCAGCCACGTGGTCGGGATCGCGTTCACGGTGATCGCAATCGTGCTCATCGGGACAGGCAGCGCTACCCTCTGAGTCGGCCACCACCGGCCCGCCCACCCTCCCGCCCCACCGTCGAGGATCCGCCGCCATGACAGACGCCGACCCGCCCGCCACGCTCGAACCCGTCTGGTTCGTCGAGGCCACGTATGCCCCGGATGCGGCGGAGACGCGTGTGCCGGTCCGCCCACGCCACCTGGCTCGAATCGCCGAGCTCAAGACGGCCGGCGTCGTCGTCGAGGCCGGAGCGTTCATGGACATGTCCGCGTCTGTCCTGCTCATCCGCGCCGCGACCGAGACCGAGGCGTTGGAGGTCTGTCGCCAGGACGCCTACATGCAGGCCGGCGTGTGGGTGGAGCTCCGCGCCAAGCCCTTCGGGCGCGTCCGGCTCGCCACCGAGGGCTGAGGCCGGCTCAGGGCTCGCTCTCGACAACCACTGCGTCCACGGCCGCGGGATCCTCCAGGCGGATCACGGCAGAGAACCCCTCGCCCTCCAGCCGGCCGGTATCCCGCGTGGCGGCGACCCCGGCCAGGTGCGCGTGCACGGCGGCCTCCGGCACGGCCCGACCGCCGCGGGTGGCGTTGCGGGCCAGGACCACGTCGTCAGGCAGGTCCAGCACGACCGCCACCGCCGGCACTCCGGCCGTCCGCGCCCGGGCGAGGAGGGCTCGACGGGCGTGTGCCGTGGCATTGGTGGCGTCCACGACCGTTGTCTGTCCCGCCGCCAGGCGCCGCCCGAGGGCGCGGTGCAGCGCCGCGAACGCCGGTCCCGTGGCCCGCTGGTCACCGGGGTCGCCCGCGACCCGCTCCCGGAAGGCGTCCGAGGAGAGGACGGCCCCGGTGGGAAAATGCCGAGCCGAGAAGGTGGACTTGCCGCTGCCGGCGGCGCCGATCAGCACGACGAGGCAGGGATCCGGGAGGGAGATGACGATACGGCCGGTCATCCGTGCATCATGCCGCCACGTGCCCTGGCAAGTCATGCGCGAAGATGAGGCATGACCCGTATCGCCATCGCCTGGTTCCGCCGGGATCTCCGCATCCACGACAACCCCGCCCTCACGGCGGCCGTGGCATCAGCGGACGTGGTGATCCCGGTCTTTGTCTTCGACGACGCATTGCTCAAGGGCCGGTGGCCCGCGCCCAACCGCGTCTGGTTCATGCGCGAGTCCGTGGTGGCCCTGTCCGCGTCGCTCGCGGAGCGGGGCGCCGGGCTCCGCGTCCTGCATGGCAGGCCGGCCGAGGTGATGCCGGCCTTCGCCCGCGAAGTCGGGGCATCGGACTTGTTCCTGACCCGCGACGCCACTCCGTACGGCCTCCGGCGGGATCGGTTGGTCGTGGCGGCGCTCGAGGGGACCGGCACCACCGTCCACGCGCTCCCCGGCCTCTACGTCCACGAGCCGGATGAGATCGCCACGCGGGACGGGCGCCCGTACACGGTCTACGGCCCGTTCCGGCGCGCGTGGGACCTCCGTCCGAGACGCACCGTCCTGAAGGCTCCGGACCGCATCCCAGTGCCGCACGGCGCCGCTCCCCGGCCGGATCCCGTGCCGGAGGTCTCACCGCCGACCGCGGATCCCGTGCTCATCCCGGCGCCCGGCGAGGCCGCCGCCCGAGCTCGGCTCGCCCGCTGGCTGGACGGCGGCCCGTCGGGCGGCGGCCGGGTGGACGCACCAGTGGACGCACCTGTGGACGCCCCGGGCGACGCACCTGTGGACGCCTATGCCGTCGCGCGCAATCGCCTGGACATGGACGGCTCGTCCCGCCTCAGCCAGGACCTTCGGTTCGGCCTTCTCTCTCCGGTCGAGGTGGTGGACCGGGCCACGGGGGCCGGGGATGGAAGACGCAGCTTCACCCGCGAGGTGGCCTGGCGGGAGTTCTACGCCCACGTCCTGTGGAACCACCCGCGCGTGGTCAGGGAGCCATTCAGATCAGCGTTCGCCCGGCTGCCGATCCGTGAGGATCCGGCCGCGTTCGCCGCCTGGGCCGAGGGCCGCACCGGGTACCCGGTCGTGGACGCGGCCATGCGCCAGTTGCGAGCCGCCGGTTTCGTGCACAACCGCGCGCGGATGATCGCCGCGTCGTTCCTGGCCAAGCACCTCCTGCTGGACTACCGCCTGGGCGAGGCGGAGTTCATGGGCCACCTGGTCGATGGCGACCTGGCCTCCAACAACGGGGGCTGGCAGTGGACGGCGAGCACGGGCACGGACCCGCAGCCGTACTTCCGCGTGTTCAACCCCACGCTGCAGGGCAAGCGCTTCGACCCGGGCGGTGCCTACGTCCGACGCTGGGTGCCGGAGCTGCGGGGCGTCCCGGACACGTTCATCCACGAGCCGTGGCGGATGGGCGAGGCCGCCCAGGCGGCAGCCGGCTGCCGGATCGGGGTGGACTACCCGCCGCCGATCGTGGATCACGCGGACGCCCGAGCCCGGGCGCTGGCGGTATACGGCGCGACGAAGGCGCGGTCCGGGGAGGGACGCTAGGGCGCGACCGACTCCGCCGGCGACGGGGTGGGGGCCGCTGTCTGCTCCGGTGTTGGCGCCGGCGTCGGGGAAGGTGTCGGCGGAGCAGTCGGTTCGATCGTGGAGCCCGCGCTGGGCGGAGCGGACGGCTGCGCCGTGAGTGTCGGCTTCGGTGTGGGCTTGGGCGTGGCCCTGATGCCGCAGTTCGTGGACGATGAGGCCCTCTTGGTGCTGCCCGTCCCGGCGGGCGGCATCGTCTCGAAGCCCTCGGGTCTTGTCCCGGTCGGCGTGAACAGGCGCGCGGCCATCGCCTTGATCTTCTTGAGATCCGGCAGCTGGATGGAACCGCGGCTGTCGTAGCCGCTCCGCACCAACGGGCGCTTGACCACCGTCCGGAAGACGTCCTTGCGGCCGACATCGGCTGCGGCGTCGATGTAGTCGGCGATGAACGACGGCTTGATGTTGGTGGTGATCGTCCTGCCCAGGGACTTCAGAAACCGACCGGGGTTCTCCAGGAATGCCCCTCGCACCATGCGGTCCCGCAGGGCCGCGATGAGCTCCTGCTGGCGGGCCGCCCGGGTGAAGTCGCTCTCGCCTGCCGCCTTCCGGACCCGGGCGTAGGCGAGTGCCTGGTTGCCGTTCATCCGGTAGCGCCCGGGTGACACGCCGAAGCCAGTGATGCCGTATTCCTTGTATCTCGGGTCACAGAAACCGTCCGTGACGTTGATCGTCACGCCGCCGACCGAGTCCACGAGGTACACGAACCCGCCCAGGTTCACCTGCGCCCACATGTCGATCTTGAGACCCAGCAGTCCGCCGATCGCCGCGGCGAGCACGGACTGGCCATCCTTGGCGCCGGGGAACTTGCCGGGGTGCCAGCGCACGTAGGAGACGAGGCCGTTGATCTTGCCCTTGAACGTTCGTCCGTCTGGCAGCGGCACGTCCACGAGGTCGCGCGGGATGGACGCCATCGACACGGTCCGTCCGACCGGGTCGAGCGAAGCGACGATCATCGTGTCCGTGAGAGCGGTGTTGCGCCCGACCCCCGAGTCCATGCCGATCAGCAGCACGTTGACTCGCGGGACCTCGGGCGTGGGGGAGGGTGACGCCGAGGCCTCGGTCGACGCTGAAGGCGCCGGCGAGGCTTCGATGCCGAAGTCCGGGTCGTTCGACTCGACCGGCGGCGGCGTCTCTGCGGGCACCCACGCGCCGCCGGAGTCCACCGGCTCGAAGACGGTTGCCGCCGCGCTCTGGGCGTCCAGCGTGAGGCCCGCCAGCCAGACCTGCGGCCCGACGACGATCGCAACGGCGACCATTCCGGCCGCCAGCGTGGTGAATGGGGGCCGGAAGGTGGTGACGGCGCGGACGGCCCCGAGGGCCATCAGGCGCCAGGCGAGCACCACCACCTGGAGTGCGAGCAGCACGCCGAGGACCGCCGGGTCGAACAGGCGCGCCGCGAACGAGGTGGCGCTCCCGGTCGCGAGGGCGATCACGCCGACGCCGCCCAGCGCGACCATGACGGCCAGCAGCGGCATGCCCAGGACGGCTGCCCAGCGCGATTCTCCCGCGACCTGGTGGCCGAGGCCCGGGAAGATCGCGGTCAGCAGCAGCAGGCGCGGCGCGGTCGTCCGACCAGGGCGGCGTCCCGGACGGGCATGGGCGGGGCGGCGCACGGGTGTTGGGCCTGGCATCGCGCGCTAGGATGCGGCTCCTTCGAGGATCGCGCAAACGTGGCATCGCGGGACGCGGTCCCGTCAAAGGACCGGATCGAGGCCTCCGATCGCCTCGCGGGGCGGTGGGCGCGACCCCCCGCCTGGTGCCAGCGCGCGGGAAGCGTGTTCCCTCAATCGGCGCACTGCGCTAGGATCGCTTCATGACGACCGGAGTGCCTCCAAGTGCCCAACCTGCTGCAGCGGCCGCGGCTGCGCGGATCGCGGCCGGACGTGCTCCTGGAGCCGCCGTTCGCGCCTGACGAGAACCAGCCCGACATCATCGCCTCCGGCGATGTCCGCTGGCTGAACCTTGAGCATCCGCGCGAGGCGGACCGCGAGTGGCTGGAGCGGGAGTTCGGCTTCCACCCCCTGGCGATCGAGGACGTGGCATCGCGCAACCAGCGCCCGAAGCTGGACGCGTACGACGACTACCTGTTCATCGTCCTGCACTTCGGGGTGTTCGACAAGTCGCAGGACCGCCTGCTCACCGCGGAGCTCGACCTGTTCGTCGGGCCGGACTTCCTCATCACGCTTCCGGACCGCAACCTGCCGCCGCTGGCGGCGATGTTCGAGCGTTACCGCGAGCGAGACGAAGTGCGGGATGGCGTCTTCTCGAAGGGCACCGGGTATCTCCTCTACAAGATCGTCGACACCTGTGTGGACGCGTCCTTCCCGATGCTGCGCAAGATGGGCGCCAAGCTGGACCAGCTGGAGGACGACATCTTCGAGGGCCGGTCCGCGGAGATCGTGCGCGAACTATCGAACGCGAAGCAGGAGATCATCAACTTCCGCCGCGTGGTCCGCCCGATGCGAGCGGTGCTCCGAGACCTGGAGCGCACGAAGCAGCGCTATCTCGCCGAAGACCTGGACATCTATTTCGACGACATCACGGACGCTGCCGAGCGGATCTGGGACGTGCTGGAGAACTACAAGGAGGTCGCGGAGGCGCTGGAGGATTCGAACGAGTCCGTGCTCTCCCACCGGCTGAACCAGAGCCTGCGCGTCCTGACCGCTTTCAGCGTGGCGCTGCTGCCGCTGACGCTGATCGCCAGCATCGGCGGGATGAACGTGGACCTGCCGGGCGATGAGAGCCTGACCGAGTTCTGGCTGATCATCGGAGTGATGGTGGTGACGCTCACGGGCGTGCTGCTGTTCTTCCGCCGGCGCGGGTACCTGTAGGGGGCCACCTCGCGAGGCGCGCGCGGGCGACTACCCGAGCGGCAGCGGGCGCTCTCCAAAGCCGACGTACTTCACGTCGGGGCGGATCAGCCGGTTGTTTGCGCCCTGCTCGATCGCATGGGCGGTCCAGCCGGCGTGGCGCGCCAGCGCGAACGTGGCGGGGAAGAGGTCCGGCGTGAGGCCGACGCCCATGAGGACCGGCGCCGCGTAGAACTCGACGTTGGTCTTGAGGGCGCGGTCCGGGTGCTTCTCGGCCAGGACGCGCAGGGCGACGTCCTCTACCGACATGGCCAGCTCCAGCCAGTCCGGCTTGTGCTCCATGCCCTCGGCCACCTCCCGCAGGGCCGCCGCGCGTGGATCGTAGGCCCGGTACACGCGATGCCCGAAGCCCATCAGGCGCACGTTGTTCGCGATCGCTTCGCGGACCCACTCCTCGGCGTGCTCCGGCGTGCCCACCTGGTGGATCTGCTCCACGACCTCGGACGGGGCGCCGCCATGGAGCGGGCCCTTCATCGCGCCGATGGCGCCGCAGACGGCAGACGCGATGTCCGCGCGCGTAGACGTGATGACCCGGCAGGTGAACGTGGAGGCGTTGAAGCCGTGCTCCGCGCCGACGATGAAGTACGCGTCCAGCGCGCGGGCCGTGGCCGCGTCCGGCTTCTCACCATTGATCTGGTACAGGAACCCGGCGACGAGATCGAGGTCCGGGTCCGGTGCGACCGGCTCCAGGCCCTGGCGGAGGCGGGCGAACGCGGCCAGGGCGGACGGCGAGAACGCCGTGAGCGCGCGGGCCTGCTCGGCGGTCGGCGGCCAGTCCGGGTTGGTCACCGCACCCCAGGCCGAGACCGCGGTCCGCAAAGCGTCCATCGGCCGGGCGTCGTGCGGGAGGGCGCGGATGGCCGTCATCACGGCGTCAGGCACCGGCTGGCAGGGCAGCTTCGCGTCCGGCATCCAGTCACCGGTCCAGAGCAACTCCGTGATCGCCGCGTAGGATCCGGCCCTCACCAGCTCGCCGATGGGGTACCCCCGGTAGAGCAGGCGGCCGGCCTCGCCGTCGATGTAGGAGAGGGTGGTCTCGCCGGCGATGACGCCCTCGAGGCCGGGGGAGTAGGAGCGGGTGTCTTCAGGCGCAGGGACGGGGTCAGTCATGCACGAATGGTAG
This sequence comes from uncultured Chloroflexia bacterium, assembly GCA_963770795.1. Lineage (GTDB taxonomy): Bacteria > Chloroflexota > Limnocylindria > Limnocylindrales > CSP1-4 > CAIXZV01. The sequence continues at coordinate 776,086 of CAVYQR010000002.1, read as the reverse complement.
CCCCCCGGCCCAGTCCGTGACGTGCCGGATGTCGCCCTTGGGCGAGCCAGCGGCGGCTTCATGTCGCGTGGCTGCCCGGTGGCTCAGTCGGCGAAGAACGCCTCGACACGCGCGAGGAACTCGGCGGGGTGCGTGTGGTGCGCTGCATGGCGCGCGCTCTCGATGACTTGCAGGCGGCCGCCCACGAGGCGGGCGTCAAGGGCGAGGGCCCCGTCCCGGAACCAGGCGGCGGACAGAGAGCCGGTCAGCTGCAGGACCGGAACCGCCACGAGGGCGAGGGCGTCCACGGCGATCGCTGGGGCGTGGAGGGCGGCGTCCAGCTCCCGGACGATGGTCGGGCCGGCTGCTGCCCGCCGCGCCCAGATGGGGTCGGCGCGGAACGCCGAGAGTTCCGCCGGCGGCATGCCCACAGCCTCCGCCATGAACCGTGCGAGCAGCCCGTCCAGGTCACCCGCCGCAAGGTCCGCACGGAGACGGCGGAGCAGCCCCTCGTCATCGTCCTGTCCCGCCGCATCACGCTTCGCGGGCGCGCTCTCGTAGGCGACGATCCGCCGGATGTTCCCGGTCAGCCGACTCGCGGCCAGCGCAATCCGCCCGCCCAACGAATGCCCGACGACGTCGATCGGCGCGCCTGCCTCGTCGGCCAGCGTGTCCACGACCTCGGCCACGTCCTCCAGCTCTCGCTCGATCGCATAGACCGCCCCGTCGCCCGAGTCCCCGCGGCCCCGCCGGTCCAGCGCATGGACCCTCCGCCCGCCCGCGAGGTCGGGTGCCACCACTCGCCACGTCCGGTGATCCGCGCTGGTCCCGTGCACCAGCAGGACCGCCGGTCCCTGGCCGGCGGTGAACACGGCGATCCCCGACCCGTCTCGGGACGTGACGATGCGGCTCGGTGCATCGGAGAACGGCGCGACCACGGCGGGTAGCCCTACTCGCGCGGCAGCTCGGCCGCCGCGGCCTCGTCCAGGATCCAGGTCGCGTTGGTGGCCATCGTCATGCGCACCGGCAGCTCGCGGGCGTCGTCGCCGCCCCAGGCCAGGCCAAGCACGGCCGCCTTGGACGCTCCGGTGGACACCACGAGCACGGACCTCGCGGCCGCCACGACGTCGGGGTGCATCGTCACCCGCTCCACGTGCGGTTCCACGTGGGCTGGGGCCGGCACCGCACGACACGAGCGATCCCTCCTCCCATACCGCGGAACCGGGGAAGACCGAGAGCACGTGGCCGTCCGGGCCCACGCCCAGCACCAGGACGTCGAAGGCCGGAACGCCCCCCTCGTTCCGTCCGGGGCCATCGCGGAGGAGCGACGTCTCGTAGGCCGCCGCCGCCGCGCCAGGCCCATCGCCGTTGACGATGGCCTCGGTGACCGGCACCGGGTGGATGTTCGCGACCGGGATCCGCACCCCGCCGCCGCCGTGCCCTCCGGCGGCCAGCAGCAGCTCTCTGAGCGGCAGCACGTTCGAGAGCGGGTCGTCGGCCGGGACGAAGCGGTCGTCGCCCCACCAGACGTGGACCCGGGACCAGTCCACGAGGTCGCGGAGGGGCGGGATGCGGAGGTGCCGGTAGATCCCCGGGGCCGCCGAACCGCCCGTGGTGGACCAGTGGGCGACGCCGCGTTCCGCGATGGCGGCATCCAGGCTCGTGACGATCGCGGTGGCGGCAGCCTCGGCCACGTCATCGGCTGTCGGCAGGACGCGGACGACGGGAAGGCGGCGGGGGCGTTGGATGGTCATGTGTCGACACCTTCCGCGAGTTGAGCGGCCATGCGGATCGTCGCCACCGCGAGTGGATCGCGGCCGCCCATCTCGAGGGCCTCGCCCAACAGGTCGGCTTCCGTGGGGCGCGGCGCCTTGAACGTCCGGTCCATCGCCTCCACGCCGTCCAGCCAGGCGTGGACGTGGACGTTCTCCGCCTCTGCGGTCACGTCCGCACGCAGCTCCGAGCCGCGACGGTCCGCGAGCAGTTCCACGCGCAGCGTCGTGCCGGCGGGCACGGGGGACGCGATCGGCCGGATCACCACCGCCACGTCGGAGGTCTTGCTGCGCAGGCGCGCCGCGAGCCCGTGGTGGAGCGGCGCCCTCTCGCCGGGCCGGATGCGTGCGCCCGCGCCACCGCCCGCGCCCTTGCGGCGCCCCTTTGCTTCGACCGGCGTCAATGGGGACACGACGCGCATCCCCAGCCGGGACGCCAGCCAGGCCGCGTGGTACAGCGGTTTGACGATGTTGGTCGTGCCCGGTGCACCCGTCTTGTCGTGCGTCCCGTAGGTGACCGCGATCCGCCGGACGTGCCCGAGGAATGGCAGGAACTCCGCGAGATCGAAGACGGTGGCGATGGCCTCGCGCCAGCGCGACTGCCGGACCAGCGCGAAGTCACGGATCGCGAGCCGCTCATGTCCGTCGTACAGGCGGGCGAGCTGGCGGAGGCGCACCAGGCCGTCACCGGACCAGCCCGAACCGTCCACCACGAGACGGTCCGCGATGTCCAGCAGCTCGACCGTGGGAGCCGAGTCCAGCGATGGCTCGCCGGGCCACCAGGCGGTCACGGGCAGGTCGTGGATGAGCAGCGGGGCCACCAGCGCGGTCAGGTGCCGCCCCATCTCGCCCCCGGCCGTGAGGTGGATCACCTCCGAGCACATCTCCGGCGCATCGGGGCGCGGCAGGACGCAGTGCGCCTGGATCCGGGCGTCCAGCCACGGCGGCCCGTCCGGGTCCGCCGAGAGCACGATCATCGTGCGGCTGGGATGCCGGCCGGTCAGGCGGCCGATCGTCTCCGCAGCGCGTTCGCCCACCTCCGGCTGCTGCGCGATGACCACCAGGTTCATCACGCTGGTCCGGGCCGAGATGTACCGGCCGCGCCGCTCGCCGTCCGCGTCCACCACCAGGTTCGGCTGGGCCCAGATCCTTCCCAGCTCCGTCTCGATGTCGTCGATGGTGTGGGCATGGGACAACCAGCGCAGCATCGGCTCGCCCGGTCGCGGCGCCTCGAGCGGCTCGATCCGCCCGCCGCCGCTCGCCCTCGTCCCGACGGCGATGATCTCGCCCGGTTCCGGCGCCCCGGCCGGGCGGCCTAGATCCTCCGCCACCGTCGGCCCTCGCGGGCGAGGAGGTCGTCGGCAGCCTCGGGGCCCCACGTTCCCGCCTCGTAGTTCGGGAAGCTGGGGGCCTCCTGCTCGGCCCACGCGGAGACGACCGGGTCCACGATGGACCAGGCCTCCTCCACCTCGTCGGCCCGGGTGAACAGGGAGGCATCGCCCAGGAGCACGTCCAGGATCAGCGTCTCGTAGGCGTCCGGGCTGTCCGTCTGGAACGCGGAGCCGTAGGTGAAGTCCATGGTCACGTTGCGGACGTCGATACCCAGGCCCGGGACCTTGGCGCCGAAGCGGAGCATGATCCCCTCGTCCGGCTGGATCCGCATCGCCAGCAGGTTGGGCTCCGGGTCCGCGGCGCTGTCCCGGAACAGCTGGTGCGGGACCTCCTTGAACTGGATCGCGATCTCGGTCGCCCGCTTGGGGAGGCGCTTGCCCATCCGCAGGAAGAACGGGACACCGGACCATCGCCAGTCGTCGATCATGAGGCGGGCCGCGATGTAGGTCTCGGTCTCGGACGCTGGATCGACGGCGGGCTCCGCGCGGTACCCGGGGACCGGCTTGGCCGATACCCACCCCGGGCCGTATTGCCCGCGCACGACGTCGCGGCGCGCCTGCTCCGGGGTGAGGCGGCCGACGGCGCGGATGACCTTGACCTTCTCGTCGCGCAGCGCATCGGCCTCGAAGGTTGCCGGCGGCTCCATCGCGACCAGGCTCAGCAGCTGGAGAAGGTGGTTCTGGAGGAAATCGCGGCTGGCGCCGGTCTCCTCGTAGAACGCGCCGCGGCTCTCGATCCCGATGGATTCGGCCACGGTGATCTGCACGTGGTCGATGTGGCGGCGGTTCCAGATGGGCTCGAAGATTCCGTTGCCGAACCGGAAGACGAGCAGGTTCCGGACCGTCTCCTTGCCCAGGTAGTGGTCGATGCGGTAGACCTGCCGCTCCCGGAAGACCTTCCCGACCTCGCGGTTGAGGCGGACTGCGGAGTCAAGGTCCCTCCCGAACGGCTTCTCGATCACGACCCGGCGCCAGCCGCCTTCGTGGCGCTCGTGGTCCAGGCCCACCCGCCCGATCTGGGCGACGACCTCCGCGAACGCCGAGGGCTGCGTGGCCAGGTAGAAGACCCGGTTGCCGCGGGTGCCGTGCGTCCTGTCGATGCCGTCCAGGCGCTCAGCCAGGGACGTGTACGCGGCAGGATCGGCGAAGTCACCGCGGTGGTAGACGATCCGGGAGGCGAGATCGTCCCACGCCTCCGCGTCGACCGGCTGGACCCGCGAGTACCGGTCCAGCGACTCCTTCAGCTCCCGCCGGAAGGACTCGTCCGTGTACGAGCGGCGGCCCACGGCCACGAGCGTGAACTCGTGGGGGAGCAGGTGCGTGCGCCAGAGCTGGAACAGCGCCGGGATGACCTTGCGATGGGCGAGGTCGCCGGTGGCGCCGAACAGGACGAAGACGGCCGGCTCCGGGACGCGCTCCAGGCGGAGGCCTTCGCGCAGCGGGTTGTCCAGGGACTTTGCCGCGGGCACGCGGCGGCGGCTCTCCGTGGCGAGGCGCAGGTCCCGCATGGTGCGTGGGGCGTCCTTCCTCGCGGACGGGGCCGGGGTGGCGGGCGCGGCGGGCGGCCTGGCGGCGGGCGCGGCCGTCTCGGGCGGTGCGACCTCGGGCGCCTTCGACGCGGGGCGACGTGATGCCACGCCTAGCCCGTCTTCACCGCGTGGCCGCCGAACTCGTTGCGGAGCGCGGCGAGCACCTTGCCGCCGTAGGAATCGTCCTGGCGCGAGCGGAACCGGGTCAGCAGCGCAAGCGTGATGACCGGAGCCGGGACGTCCCTGTCGATCGCCTCCTGCACCGTCCAGCGGCCCTCGCCGGAGTCCGCCACCCAGCCCTTGAGGTGCACCAGGTCGTTGCCCTGCGACGCGAACGCGCGGACCGCCAGCTCCAGCAGCCAGGAGCGCACAACCGATCCGTGGTTCCACATCTCGGCGATCCCACCCAGATCGAGGTCGTAGTCCGAGGCGTGCATGATCTCGAAGCCTTCGGCGTACGCCTGCATCAGTCCGTACTCGATGCCGTTGTGGACCATCTTCACGTAGTGGCCCGCTCCCGGTCCTCCCACGTGCATGTACCCGCCCTCGGGGGCCAGCGACAGGAAGATGGGCTCCAGCGGCTTCACGGCCTCGTCGTCACCGCCGGTCATCAGACAGTACCCGACCTGGAGCCCCCAGACCCCGCCGGACGTGCCGGCATCGACGTACCCGATGCCCTTCGCCTTGAGCTCGGCATGACGCCGGACATCGTCGTGAAAGTTGGTGTTGCCGCCGTCGATGATCGTGTCGCCCGGCTCCAGATGCTCCATCAGCTCGTCGATCTGGGCCTGGGTGGCGTCGCCTGCCGGGACCATGATCCAGACGTGGCGAGGTCTCTCCAGCTTCGAGACCAGCTCCGCGATCGAGAACGCGGCCTCGGCTCCCTCCTTCGCGATCTCGGTCGTCTTCTCGGGCGTCCGGTTGTAGGCGACGATCTCGTGGTTGTCCCGGAGCAGGCGGCGGACCATGTTCGCGCCCATCCGCCCGAGTCCGATGAAGCCGATACGCATGGGGAGGGTCTCCGTGGGGCGGGGGCGTGGCTGCGATGACGTTGGGTAGAGCATAGGCCTGCGCGCCAGCGACCGCCGTCGGCGCGGGTGGGCGCCAGGCCGCGGTGAAGGTGCCCTCGGTCAGCCGGCCCCCGGCGCCTCGCCCATCGAGGACGCCTCGATCGAGAGCACCTTGCCCAGGCGACGCTGGTGCCGCGGCTCCCCGGAGAAGCGCGCGGCGAGGAACGCGGCCGCGCACTCCGTCGCGGGCTCGATCCCGATGACCCGTGCCCCCATCGCCAGGACGTTCATGTCGTCGTGCTCGACGCCCTGGTGCGCGGAGTAGGTGTCGTGGCAGAGCCCCGCCCGGACGCCGCGCATCTTGTTGACCGCGATGGACGCCCCCACGCCCGAGCCGCAGACCAGGATCCCCCGGTCCGCGTGCCCGGTCTGGATCGCCTGGCCGAGCAGCCACGCGAAGTCCGGGTAGTCGTCCTGCGGGTCGGAACCGTCGCCGCCGAGGTCGATCAGCTCGTCATCGGCATGGAGCAGCGCCTCCAGCTTGGCCATGAGCTCGTCCTTGAACGCGGCCCCGGCATGGTCCGCCGCGAATGCAACGCGCATCGTCGTCGCTCCTTCAGCCGTGTCCGTGCGGATGGCCGAGGGAGGGGTCGGAGACGCCCACGCGGCCGTGCAGCCCTTCTCGAACCACCCGCCGCCCCACCGATGCCACGTTGTCCGCGGTGAACCCGAAGGCCTTCAGGATGATCCCGGCCGGCGCGCTGGCCCCGAACCGGTCCAGGCCCATGATCGCGCCCTCGTCGCCGGCCCAGCGCTCCCAGCCCTGGGAGACGCCGGCTTCGACCGTCACCCGCTTGCGGACGCCCGCCGGGAGCACGCTCTCGCGATAGGCGGCGTCCTGGGCCTCGAAGCGCTCCCAGCACGGCAGGCTCACGACGCGGGTCGCGATGCCGTCGGCCTCCAGCGCATCGGCGGCGGTCGCGCAGAGGGCCAGCTCGGATCCCGTGCCGACGAGGATCAACGCGGGTGTTCCCCCGGCGGCCTCCCGCAGCACGTAGCCGCCGCGGCGGACGCCATCGCGGGCGGCTTCCTTCGTGCCCGGCAGCGTCGGCAGCTTCTGGCGCGTGAACGCCAGCGCCACGGGCCCGGGTGCCGCGTCCGCGAGCGATGACCGCTCCGCCGCAAGCGCCCAGGCCGCGATCGTCTCGTTCCCATCGCCGGGACGGATGAACCACAGGTTCGGGATCGCGCGCAGCGCCGCGTACTGCTCCACGGGCTGGTGCGTTGGCCCGTCCTCCCCCAGGCCCACGGAGTCGTGGGTCCAGACGTAGGTCACATGGAGGCCGGAGAGGGCCGCGATCCGCACCGAGCCCCGCATGTAGTCGCTGAAGGTGAGGAAGGTGGCGCAGTACGGGAGGAACCCGCCGTGGTACGCGATGCCGTTGGCGATGCCGCCCATGGCGTGTTCGCGGACGCCGAAGCGGATGTTGCGCCCCGCGTGGTCCGCCTCGAAGCTGTCCTGACCGTGCGTCTTGACGTCCGTCAGATTGGACTCGGACAGGTCCGCGGACCCGCCGAAGAGCTCCGGCAGCGCGGTGGCCAGCGCCTGGATCGCATCCTGGCTGGCGTTCCGGGTGGCGATCTCGGAGCCGGTCTCGTAGGCCGGGAGCGCCTGGTCCCAACCGGCGGGCAGGGCTCCGGTCACGCGACGGCGGAGCTCGGCCGCCTCGGCGGGGAAGTCGGCCTCATAGGCGGTGACACGCGCCTCCCAGTCCTCCACGAGCGCCTCGCCCGCGGGGACGGCGCGGCGGAACAGCTCGCCCGCCTCCTCGGGGACGAAGAAGCTCTTGTCCGGGTCCCAACCGTAGGCCTCCTTGGTGAGGCGGACCTCGTCCGGGCCGAGCGGGGCGCCGTGCGACTTCTGGCTGTCCTGCTTGTTCGGGCTGCCGAAGCCGATGTGGGTATGGACCGCGATGATCGACGGGCGGTCGTCGGCCTTGGCAGCCTCGATGGCCGCCGAGATCGCCGCGACGTCGTTCCCGTCCTCGATGCGCTGGGTGTGCCAGCCGTAGGCGGCATAGCGGGCGAGCACGTCCTCGCTGAAGGCGAGCGCCGTGGGGCCGTCGAGCTGGATGCGGTTGTCGTCATAGAGGGCGATGAGCTTGCCCAGCTTCAGGTGGCCCGCGAGGGAGCTCGCCTCCGCGGTGATGCCCTCCTGCAGGTCCCCATCCGAGCAGATGACGTACGTGTGGTGGTCCACGACATTGTGGCCCGGCCTGTTGAACTCCGCGGCCAGGCGACGCTCCGCGATGGCCATGCCGACCGCGTTCACCAGGCCCTGGCCCAGCGGGCCGGTGGTGGCCTCGACCCCGGGCGTCATCCCGTACTCCGGGTGGCCCGGGGTGATGGACCCCCACTGCCGGAACGAGCGGAGGTCGTCCAGGCTCACGGCGTAGCCCGTCAGGTGGAGCAGCGAGTAGAGCAGCATGCTCGCGTGCCCTGCGGACAGCACGAACCGGTCGCGGTCCGGCCACGAGGGCTGCGTGGGCGCATGGCGGAGGTGGCGCGTCCAGAGGGCGTAGGCCATCGCGGCTGCGCCCATGGGGGCCCCGGGATGACCGGAGTTCGCCTGCTGGACGCCGTCGATGGAGAGGGTGCGGATCGTGTTGACCGCGAGCAGGTCGAGGCGGTCCGAGGGGCTGGTCATCGTTGTCTCCGGGTGCGCGGGACACGGGGCGGGGCCGGCGCGTTCCCGTGGCAACGCGCACGGCGCGGCGAGTTCGGCCGCGAGCCTCCATCGTACCGCGGCGCGGAGCGTATCCTCGGCGCATGCCCACCCTCCCGGATCCGCGACGCGGTACGGCCGCTCGTTCCGGCCGCGCATCGGCCGCGCATCGGCCGCGCATCGTGGTGGTGGGCGACCTCGTCATGGACGTGGTCCTGGTCGCCGACCGGGACCTGGAGCGCGGCACGGACATCACCGGTCGCGTGCTGATGCGCCAGGGCGGTTCGGCCGCCTCCACCGCCCGGTGGCTGGGACGCACCGGGGCGCGAAGCACGCTGATCTGCTCGGTCGGCCGCGACGCGCCCGGGCGCGCTCTCGCGGCGGCTCTGGCCGCGGACGGGGTGACCGTCAGGGCCGTCCGGATCGCTGGCGTCCGCACCGGTCGGATCGGCGTGTTCGTCGAGGCGAGCGGCGAACGCTCCTTCGTCACGGATCGGGGTGCGGCGATCCGGCTCCGGCCGGAGGACCTGCGATCGGACTGGTTCGCCGGCGCGGATGTCGTCCACCTGCCGGCCTATTCGCTGCTGGACCAGCCACTCGGCCGGGCCGGCATGGTCGCCATCCGCCTGGCCCGCGAGGCGGGCGCCATCGTAACGGTGGATCTCGCGTCCAGCCGGCCGCTCCTCGCCGGCGGCCGTCGTGCCGCGCTCGCGCTGATCCGGGAGGCCGCCCCGGACCTGGTCTTCGCCACCCGCGACGAGGCGAAGGCCCTCATGGGCGGCAAGCGCGAGGATGGCCTCCTGGAGCTGGCGCCGATCGCCGTCGTCAAGCGCGGCCGCAAGGGTGCGACGATCCTGGTGCGCGAGGGCTTGGATCGCCTCCGTTTCGAGGTGGCCACCACACCGATCAAGGTGGCGGATACAACCGGCGCCGGCGACGCGTTCGACGCGGGCTTCCTGGCCGCCTGGACCGAGGCGCGTCGCCGAGGTCTGACCCAGCCCTCGGCGCTGCAGCGTGGCGCGGTCGCGGGCAACCGGCTTGCTCTCCGCCACCTGTCCAACCCGCCGGGCGAGATCGGTTTCTCCTGAGGCAGTGGTCCGTTCGTGGTGGCGGTCGCGCGGTCGCCCGCGTCGTCAGGCGCGCAGGAATCGGTCGAACCAGTCGAGCATCCGGGTCATCCGGTCGATCCGCCGATCGATGCGACCGATCGCCTGGATGACGTGGAACTCCTCCGGGTAGAGGATGTACTCGACCTCCCGGCCCAGCCACCGGAGCGCGACGAAGAGCTGCTCGTTGTCGGACGTCGGGCAGCGCCGGTCAGCCTCCGACTGGAGCATCAGAAGCGGGGTCTGGACGTTGGCGACGTTCCGCAGCGGCGACTGTCGCCACAGCTGCTCGACGCCCTCCGGCGTGGTCGCGTCGCCCATGCGGGCGGCACGGCAGTACTCGGGGCCGCTGTCGCTCTGGGCCCAGGCCGAGACCTGGTTGCTCACCCCGTTCTCGGACACGGCCGCCCGGAACCGGTCCGTGGTTCCCACGAGCCAGTTGACCATGAAGCCACCGTACGAGAGGCCCAGCGCGCCCAGCCGGTCGGGGTCCGCCAGACCCAGGGCGATGACATGGTCGAGCGCCGCGTGGACGTCCTCCGCGTCCGGCCCGCCCCACTCGCCCAGCTGCGGCGCGATCCATCCGGCGCCGTAGGACGCGGAGCCCCGGATGTTCGGCAGGACCACGCGGTAGCCGCGGGCACAGAGCAGGACCACCTCCAGCGACGGGGCCGGGGCCCAGGCACCGAGCGGTCCGCCGTGGACGTCGACGATCGTGGGCAGCGGTTCGTCGCCGGCGCCGGCCGGAGAGGCGATCCACGTCTCGATTGGGCCACCGGCCCCCGGGGCGTCCACGCGGCGCATCTCCGGCCAGGCGAGGCCATCGATCCAGGATGAGCCCATCGTGGTCAGCGGGCGCAGCGAGCCGGTCTTCGTGACCATGAACAGCTCCGGTGGCCGGGAGCCAGCCGTCGCCGTGACCGTCATCCGCCCGCCGCCCAGCGCCATCGTGTTGGCCATGACGTCGCCCTGCGCCACGCGCGTGGGCTCGCCGGCGGGCCTGCCGCTCTCCGGATCGAGGGGGAAGCGCCAGGGGTGCGTCCGCCCCTGATCCGTGATGAGCGCGATCACCGCGTCCGTCCCATCCCACGTGGGCCCGGGCCGGCCGTCCGTCATCCAGCCGGTGAGGTCCGTGTCGGCCCAGGTTCCCACCGGCCTGTCCAGGTTCGGTGCCAGTGCCACGGCCGGCGCGGAACCGTCGGCCGGGCCCAGGTACAGGGTGGGGGACAGGTCGTCGAAGCAGTCCGGGTCGTCCACGCCGATCCCGGCGATCCAGCGGCCGTCGGGAGAGAACGCCGGCGACTTGACCGGGCCGGCGAGGGCCAGGATCTCGCGGGTCTCGCCGCCGGCGAGCGGCACCTCCCAGATCGAGGTCCGGGGATGGCGATCGGCGTCATCTCGTGGGTCGGCGGTGAAGGCAATGGCCCTTCCGTCGGGGCGCCACGCGATGTCGGAGACGCCGCCCTGGACACTCGTCAGGCACCGCGCCCGTCCACCCTCAGCCGCCGCGATGACATGCACCTGCCGCAGCCGGTCGACGTAGCCGGTCTCGTCGTAGCGGTAGTCGAGGGTGGTCACCCGGCGGGCGCGCGGCTCGCCCGTCTTCGGCACGGGACCCACGATGAGCCGGTGCAGGCCGGTCCTGGCCGTGAACGCGATCCGCCGGCCATCCGGTGACCATGCGAGGTCCTGCACCGACAGGTCTCCGGTCGGCAGCGTGAGCGGCTCCCCGCCACCAAGGTCAAGGACCCTGAGCGCAACCGGGGCGTCGTCGTCGCCCGGGATCTCCCGCTTGAACGCCACGCGTCGGCCGTCGGGTGAGATCACGGGCCGGGTGTCGCGGACATGGCCCCAGGTCAGGCGGCGCGGGGTGGGGCGCCCGGGTCCCTTGGGCGGGATCGGCACGAGCCACAGGCTGGACGTGTAGTGCTCTCCCTCCACCACCCGCCGTGAGACCACGGCGAAGGAGCCATCGGGTGACAGGTCGTGCTCTTCGAGGACGACCTGCCGGCGGAGCGTTTCGGGGGTGGGGAGCCGGGGTGTCCGGCGCGTTCGGTCAGCCATGGCCGAGAGGCTAGCCCGCCAGCCGGTCGGCCGCCAGCACCGATGCATCCCGCGCACCGCGGACGTACCCTCATCCCATGCTCAGCCCCGACCGCATCGCCATCGCTCCCGAGGTCGCCGACGCCCTGCGGGACGGCCGTCCCGTCGTCGCCCTCGAGTCGACGCTCATCACACACGGGTTCGCCCACCCGCGCAACATCGAGGTCGCCGCCGCGTCGGAGCTGGCCGTCCGGGCCGCGGGCGCCGTGCCCGCGACGGTCGCACTCCACGGCGGCCGCCTGCTCGTGGGCCTGTCCGCCGAACAGCTGGAGTTCCTGGCGACGGCCCCGCGCGGCACCGTTCGCAAGGTCGCGCGTCCGAGCCTCGGCGCGGCGATCGCCTGGGGCGGGTGGGGCGCCACGACGGTCTCCGCCACGATGATCGCCGCCCACGCCGTCGGCATCCGCGTCTTCGCGACCGGCGGCATTGGCGGGGTCCACCGCGGCGCCCTCGGTGGTGAGCGGCCGAGCTTCGACATCTCTGCCGACCTCGGCGAGCTGGCCCGCACCCCGGTGACGGTCGTGTGCGCGGGCCCCAAGGCCATCCTGGACGTGCCACTGACCCTCGAGTACCTGGAGACGCATGGGGTGCCGGTCCTGGCCGTCGGGACGGACGAGGTGCCCGGGTTCTACTCGCGCGGCAGCGGGATCCCCGCGCCCCAGTCCGTGCCCGACATCGCGGCGGCGGGTGCCGTCGTCCAGGCACACGAGTCGCTCGGGCTCGGATCCGGGATCCTTGTCTGCACGCCGGTGCCCGAGGCAGACGCCCTCCCGGATGACGTCGCCCGCGATGCGATCGCCCGGGCTGTCCACGAGGCCGACCGGGCGGGGATCACCGGCCCGGCCGTGACGCCGTGGCTCCTGGCGCGTGTGGCGGCGATCACCGACGGCGCCTCCGTGGTGGCCAACATCTCGCTGATCCTCAACGACGCTCGGGTTGCGGGCGAGCTGGCGGTCGCGCTCGAGGGCTGAGGCCTGCGCGACACCTGCAGATCCTGTTCCGCGCCGGGTCCAACCCGGGCCTCGAAGTGGTGGCGGCGTGGCGCGCAACCGGAGCCGATGCTGAACTGGAGGGCTCGGCGCGTGGTCAGTGCGGCCGCCAGGCGTCCTCGTCGCGGGTTCGTGCGAGGAGGTCCTCCGGCAACCGGCCATCGGCGAGATCGCGGATGGAGACGCGCTCAAGCACGTCTCGGAGACTGCTGCGGGCCGCGACCCAGACGAGCTGCAGGTCCCGTGCCGACTCGTTGTAGGTGATGGCCTCGGGGCGGATCCCGTAGACGTTCACCAGTGGCCCGTCCACGGCGCGGATCACGTCAGCGACGGTGACCTCCTCGGCCCGGCGCACCATCAGCCAGCCGCCCGCCTGGCCGCGCTGGCTGCGGACGAGGCCGGTCCGGCCGAGCTCCGCCAGGATGGACTTGAGGAACCCGTGCGGAATCTCCTGGAGCCGCCCAAGCTCCTCGGCGCTCACAGCGACGCCACCCGGCCGCCTGGCCAGCTCGATCAGCGCGCGCAGCGCGTAGTCGGACTTCGCGGACACTCGCATGGCGCAGAGTCTCGCAGATGCTCGGCGCTCCGGTGGCGCTCCTCGCATCAGCACAGGCCCGAAGGACCGGGCACCACCCGACGGATACCCACTCGTGGCGGTCCCGGAGCCGCAGTTGGGGCCCGGAAGCCCGACGAGCCCGGCTTGCGGCGCGTCAGGCGGCGATCGACTCCACCGCCTTCCCGCATGCCTGTTGCGCCCGATACCTGCGCTCCCGGGCGACGGCGCGCGAGAGAAACGCCCCCCACAGGATCGCCACGCAGACGACGGCGGTGAGCACGATCGTGCCGTCGACGCCGCCGGACATCAGGATCGTGCGGGTGTTTGTGAGCACGATGACGCCGCCCGCGGCCGTCCCCAACACGCCGGCCGGGATATGCCTGACCAGCCAGGCGGCGAACGGTGCAGCGATGACGCCGCCGGCGAGCAGGGCGATGGCGATGCCGAAGTCGATACCGGCGGTGCCGAGCGCGAGGAGGAAGCCGGCCGAGCCGGCCACCGCGACGATGAATTCCGACGTATCGATGGAGCCCACGACCTTCCGGGGCTCGAGGCGCCCCGTGGACAGCAGCGTCGTGGTCCCAACCGGGCCCCACCCGCCGCCGCCAATGGCGTCCGCCAGGCCGGCGACGAGCCCGAGCGGAGCCAGGAAGAAGCCCGAGACCATGCCCTTGAAGTTCGGCCGGTGGCCTCCAAGGACGAGGAACTGGAACGTGACGTAGAGGCCGAGGCCCAGCAGCAGCGCGGCCACCCAGGGCCTCGCGCTGTCGCCGTCGATCGAGGACAGGACCGTCGCACCCGCGAACGCGCCGATGCCGCCGGGGATGGCGATGATCCGGACCGTGCGCCAGTCGACATTGCCGAACCTGTGGTGGGAGTAGCCCGATACCAGCGTTGTCCCGATCTCGGACAGGTGGACGGCCGCCGATGCCGCTGCCGGGGAGACCCCGGCGGCGAGCAGCAGTGTCGATGACGTCACGCCGTACGCCATCCCAAGCGATCCGTCGACCATCTGCGCCAGGAAGCCGACGACCGCAAGGATGATCAGGTTCTGCATCTCGCGCGTTCTCCATGCGTCGGTACGCCAGCGGGCACGGCAAGGACACTAAGTCCATAAAGAAAAGTTAGTTAGTCGTCTTACTTCGACTGGCGCACGATGCGCCATCGGCGACCCGGCTGTCAAGCGACTGACTCGAGCTGGTCGTGCCCGTCCGCCTTCGGGATTGCCGGCTCCATGTGGACCGCAGTCACCGGATCCTCGGTCCCGGGCGTGTTTGCGGCCATCTGCGCCTTGTCTGGGGCCGGGGCGCTGATTACACTCGCGACGATCGTGGTCTTCCGGTCCAGCGAGCGACGTGCGAGGGATCGGGGCCTGCTCGACCGGACCACCGGCTCGTAGCACCCGGTCAACGCCCGGGGGTGGGCGGCACAGCGAGGAGCAGCCACATGCGGATCTACGAGGGGAGCCCGCGGCAGGACTTCGAGGAGGTCTTCCGGTCGATCGGCGCCTTTCTCGATGAGCGCGGCATGCGGGACATCCTGCTGCTCGAGGTGCCGGACGGGTTCGTCGTCCAGGGCCTGGTCGTGGCCGGTGGGTCGACCTCGGCGTGGTCCGAGACGATTGGGACGCAGACCAAGGAGACCCTGACCTTCGTCGATGACGACATCGCCAAGTTCATGGAGGAGGCCGCGACGCGTCGCGGTGACGCGGAGCAACCGGCCCCGACGAACGTGGGCCACGAGGGCGCCCTGCGCGTGATCGGACGCTGGATAGACGAGCAGAAGCCGAAGGACGTGTTCCTGTTCGAGCAGGAGGGGGCCTACGTGGTCCGACTCATGATCGCCGGCCAGTCAGGCGCCCACCACCAGCTGGCCGAGTTCACCCGCGACGACGTCTCGTCGATGGTGGCCCAGGGCCCGATGCATCGTGCAGGCAAGGTCCGGCCCGCCGCCCCCGGCTCGTGACAGCGGGCCCGACACCGGGCACAATCAACAGCGATTCGTCGTAGCAAGGAGGCCCAAGCCCATGAAGGCGCTGCGGACCGTTGCCGTCGCGCTCGGGGTCACCCTGGGCGCATTGATCGTTATCCCCATGGTCGTGCTGGCCGGACTCTTCGTCTGGCTGAAGCTCACCGAGGAGGACGACGAGGAGGCCCTGGAGCTCGAGCAGGAAGGCGCCTGATCGCGTCGTCCACCCCGGCGGGCCCTCGGCCCGTCGATCCCTCGAATTCGCGTTCGACGCCCGCCGTTCCGGCGGGCGTCTTCGTGTCCCCGTCAGACTCCGTATCATCGACCGGCCGCTTGGCGTCCCCGCCAGTCGTCGCCGGATCGCCCCGTGACCGACGGCTGGCCGAAGCGGGCCTCCTCCTCACGGTCGTGATCTGGTCGGCCAACTTCGTCGTGGTCAAGGCGGCCATAGGCGAGCTGGGCCCCCTCACCTTCACGTCTGCCCGGTTCGTCGTCGCCACCCTCACCCTGTTCCTGATGGTTCGCTGGCGCATGGGGGCGATCCGCCGGCCCGCCGGGCTCACCCTGCAGCTGGTCGGCCTGGGCATGCTCGGGTTCGGCTGCTACCAGGTGGCGTGGACGATCGGGCTGACACAGATCACCGCGGGCGATTCGGCGTTGATCGTGGCGGCCTCGCCGGTGCTGGTCGCGCTGCTGGCCGGAGCCCTGGGGATGGACCGCCTCACACCCCCGAAGCTGGTGGGTGCGCTGACGGCTTTCGCCGGCGTCGCGCTCGTCATCGCCGGCGGCCACGAGCTCACGCTGGGGGCCTCGCTCGCAGGCGACGCGCTCACGCTGACGGCGGCCGTGGTCTGGGCGGTCTACACGGTGCTCGGGACGAGATTGCTCCGGCGCGTCGATCCCCTGCAGGCGACGGCCTGGACCGTCCTGGGCGGGACGCTGCTGCTGGTCCCGCTTGGCATCTGGGAGGCGGCCACCTCGCCGGCTGTCGTGGTGACCCTGCCGGTGGTCCTGGCCGTGCTCTACGCCGGCGCGTTGGCCGCGGGGACGGCGAACGTGCTCGTGTTCAACGCGATCCGCCACATCGGGCCCACGCGGACGACCGCGAGCCAGCTCCTGGTCCCGGCGGGCGCCGTCATCCTGGGCGCGATCTTCCTCGCCGAGCCGGTTCGGCCGGCGCAGGTCGTGGGCGGCGCGGTGATCATCCTGGGGTTGTGGCTGACCCGGCGGGGCAGCGTCCTGCCGACGAGCGTGAGGGCGCGGCTGCCAGGGGCCTGATCTACCACCGCCAGAGGCTCACCACGGCGCGCCAAACCCGATGGCGTGCCCCGCGTCGGAGTCGGCCCGCCGATACCGGATCGCAACCCCCGGCGCCTTGTTCCCGGGTCCTCGATTCGATAGCATTGGAAAAACCCCCGGAGGACCGCGACCCATGGCGAAGTATGTCTTTGTGACCGGAGGAGTCACCTCCTCGCTCGGCAAGGGCATCACCGCCGCCAGCGTCGGCCGCCTGCTCAAGGCACGGGGTCTCAAGGTCTCCATCCTCAAGCTCGACCCGTACATCAACGTGGACCCCGGGACCATGTCGCCGTACCAGCACGGAGAGGTCTTCGTCACGGACGACGGCGCCGAGACGGACCTGGACCTGGGCCACTACGAGCGGTTCATCGACGAGAACCTGACCCAGAGCTCCAACGTCACGACCGGCCGCATCTACTCGGCGGTCATCGCCAAGGAGCGACGCGGGGACTATCTCGGCGGCACGGTGCAGGTCATCCCGCACATCACCAACGAGATCAAGGAACGGATCACGCGTGTGGCCCGCGATGGGGACCCGGACGTGGTCATCGTCGAGGTGGGCGGCACGGTAGGCGACATCGAGAGCCTGCCGTTCCTCGAGGCCATCCGCCAGATGCGCAAGGACCAGGGACGTCACAACGTCCTGTACGTCCACGTGACGCTGCTGCCGGCCCTCGCTGCCACCGGCGAGCTCAAGACCAAGCCCACCCAGCACTCGGTCAAGGAACTGCGCGGCATCGGCATCCAGCCGGACGTGATCGTCCTGCGCTCGGACAGCGACGTGCCGGACGAGATCCGGGAGAAGATCGCCCTGTTCACGGACGTGGACGTGGACGCGGTCATCCCGGCAGCCACGGCCTCCACCATCTACGAGGTTCCCCTCCAGTTCGAAGCCTTCGGTCTGGGGCGTATCGTGGTGCGGGAGCTTGGTCTGGGCGACCCTGATGCCGTCCCGGACCTGGACGGCTGGCGTGCGCTGGTCCGGCGGATCAAGTCTCCGAAGCCCGCGCTGGAGATCGCGCTCGTCGGCAAGTACATCGAGCTGCCGGACGCCTACCTCTCGGTCACCGAGGCGCTGCGTCACGCGGCATGGGCGAACGGCGTGGACGCGAAGGTCCGCTGGGTGAACTCCGAGGTGTTGACCCCGGAGAACCTGCAGGCGCAGCTCGGTGGGGCGGCCGGCGTGCTCGTGCCGGGCGGGTTCGGCCACCGCGGGATCGAGGGCAAGGTCCTCGCCGCGCACTGGGCCCGCGACAACGGCGTGCCGTACCTGGGCCTGTGCCTGGGCCTCCAGTGCGCCGTGATCGAGTTCGCGCGCGAAGTGCTGGGCACGAAGGATGTCAACTCCACCGAGTTCGACATGTTCACGGTCAACCCGGTCATCGACTTCATGCCGGATCAGCGGGACCTGGAGGACAAGGGCGGCACCATGCGGCTGGGCCTCTACCCCGCGAGGCTGGCCGAGGGTTCAAAGGCGCGCGCCGTGTACGGCCAGGAGGTCGTGTACGAGCGACACCGGCACCGGTTCGAGGTCAACAACCGCTTCCGCGCCGCCCTCGAGGGGGCGGGGATGGTGCTCTCCGGCACGTCCCCGGACGGGCGTCTCGTGGAGATCGTGGAGCTGCGGGATCACCCGTGGTTCGTGGCCAGCCAGTTCCACCCGGAGTTCAAGTCCCGCCCGGAGCGCCCGCACCCGTTGTTCCACGGTTTCGTGGCCACCGCGCTGGCGCTGCGCAACGGGACGGAGCCGCGGCTGACGGCCGTGGGCCCCGGGCAGGTCGTGGTCGCGGACGGCGAGGACGACCAGCGCCCCGTCGATGACCTGTCCGCCGAGGCCACCCCCGCCTCCTGAGGGCCGGCTCACCCTCCCGTCGGTCGCCGGGAGACCGAACGGTGCGGTGCGTGCACAAGACGGTCGCCTGGTGGCTGGAAGCGGACGACCTCGTAGCCGTCCGCCTCGACCAGGCGGCGGGCATCGTGGTCTGCCTCGCCGACGCAGGTGCGATAGACGGTGGTCCGCGGCGCCGGACCCGGGCGCCGGGCTGCGTGATGCAGGGCCGCGACCTGGGCCTCGGCGAGCAGGCGGCGGCCGATCCCCAGGCCGCGCCACGCCGGCAGGACCCCACCTTCGTGGTACAGGATTCGGCCGATGTCGGCGTTGTCGCCGTCGCAGGCCCCGAACGCGAAGCCCACGACTTGGCCGCTGTCCACCGCCAGCCGCACCCCCTCGGCCGGGTCGAACCCGGACCAGCTCGCGACCGTAGCCCGGAACTGGTCGGAGGTGCGCGTGGTGTCGTACCCGTCCGCGATCCGGCAGGCCTCGGTGATGGCGGCGACCTCGTCGTAGTCGGCGTCGGAGCGCAGGCCGCGGGTGACGACATCGCCCGGGGCCCCGTGCGCGATCATGGTCATCTCCTGCCCGGCGTCGCCTGATCGTACATGGCCGATCGTACGCGGTCGTCGGCCGCAGCCGCCAGGTCAGCCGTGACGCGAGCCGAAGGCGAGCTTTGGTCCGTCGGCTCGGCGCGCGGTCATCCAGGGGTTGTCTGCCGCCCCGGTGATGGGCCGACCGTGTGGCCAGTGTGTGGTTCCCCACGAGGGTGGCGGTCCTCAGCGTGCGTGTGCTAGGAGGGTGATCAGGCGCACGATGCGGCGAGGAGCGATGTGCCGCTCGACGCTGGGAGCCTGGGCCACGGTCGGGGTCTTGTCTGCCCGGCGGGCGTCGGCCCAGCGACGGTCGGCATCGCGGTAGTCGCCGGCAAGGGTCCGCATGCCGGTCGGGGTGGTGGTGTACAGCATCGGGGGCCTCGCTCTCGGGTGGTGGCAGTGGTGTCGTTGCCGGATTGCTCAGTGCTGGTGGGATGACTGTGCGATCCCGGCGGTGAACACACGAGGGACGAGGTCACGCCCAGAGTGGTACTTGTTCACACGCCACGGCGCTGTTGGTGGCCCTGCTCCCGTCGACCCGGCCGCCGTACCGCGCCGTCCGGAGCGGCCTATGCTCCGCGGGAGCGCCGATGGAGGGACCCGATGAGCGCCACCGAGCCGGCCCTGCCCGGCGGACCACTCGATGCCGCGTTCCGCGACGGCCGCCGCCAGCGCCTGCGGCCCGGCGCCGTGCTGTTCAGCGAGGGCGACGTCTCGAACCGGGTCGTCCTGCTCCTCTCGGGGCGTGTCAAGGTCTCCTCGTTCTCCGAGGACGGGCAGGAGACCGTGTACGGCTTCCGCGGGGCCGGGGACGTGCTGGGAGAGCTGTCCGCCATCGACGGCGGGGAGCACTCCACGACCGTGTCGGTCGTGGAGACGGGCGAGGCCATGGTCGTCCCGGCCGATCGGTTCATCGCCTACTTGGAAGCAACGCCTGGTCTCGCCCTCGTGCTGCTGCGCTCGATCGTGGGGCGACTGCGCGACGCGGACCGGAAGCGGTCGGAGTTCACCGCGCTCGACGTGGTGGGGAGGGTCGCCCACCGGCTGGTGGAGCTGGCGGACGACTATGGGGAGCCGGGCGAGGACGGGATCCGGATCGGTCTCCCGATCTCCCAGCGGGAGCTCGCCGGCTGGGTCGGCTCGTCGCGCGAGGCCGTGAACAAGGCGCTCCAGCAGCTGCAGCGCCAGGGGTTCATCGCCGCCGAGCGGCGGCAGATCACCGTGCTCGACGTGGAGGGCCTGCGCGGGCGGGCAAGCTAGGCCGGCCGTCCGCGGCGGACCAGCCGGGCGGCGCGGTCAGCCGTCAGGGCCGGAGCTCGAACGCCTCCACATGGGCGGGCCGCACGGCCCGGAAGTGGCGCTGGTCAAGCGTCGCGACCTTCGGCTCGCCCAGGCGCTCGGCAAGGGCCACGACGCTGGCATCGACGATGCCGAGGGCGAGGTCCGCGTAGCCGGTCTGGAGGTCGCGGCAGCGGGCGAGATCGGTGCCCGTCGGTGGATCCACGCGGTAGACGCCCGCCAGGACGTCGTCAAGGAAGATGATCCAGGCCTCGGGTGGCAGCCGCCGGCCGCACCAGTAGTCGAGCTCGGCGAGGACGAGAGCGGGCACGACGAGATCCTCGTCCGAGGTGGTCAGCAGCCGGGCGCAGCGCTCGTGGTCCGGGTCGGCGGCGTCGAGCGCGGCGAGCAGGGGACCCGTGTCGCAGATTAGGGCCACCGTCAGCGGGGCTCTTCGGCGACCGGCTCAGCCGTGACCTCGGCAGCGCTGCGGCCATCCGTGGAACGGGCCACCCCGACCCGAGGGCGCCGGCGTGTGCGCAGCTCCATCGCCTTGTCCTCCACGGCTTCGCGCAGGAGGGTCGCGAGCGGAACCCGCCGACGCTGCGCCTCCGCCTCGAGTGTACGGAGGGCATCTTGCGGCGCGCTTACGGTCGTCCGGCGAAGCTGAGTCATGATGCGTGATGCTAGCATCACGATGCTGGCTGGGCAACGACAACTGGGCAACCACGGCCGGCGAGGAACGGCGCCCTCAGATGCGCGCGGGGCGCGGGGTCACCCTGGCGCCGCAGATCCGCTCGAACGCCGCGATGGTCGCCGTGGGCACCGGCTCGCCGTCGGGGTGGAAGAACGGGGGCCAGAAGAACGTGATCTCGTCGATGCCGATGGCCTCGTAGGCGCCGACGTACTCGTCGAACCAGTCGAGCGACGACATCGGATCCGGCTTGACCGCGAACGCGAGGATCGAACGGTCGACCGTGGCCGGGTCGCGATCCGACCTCGACACACGCCTCGTCCAGACCGACCAGCATCTGCCGTGTCTTCTCGACGGCCTCTGCGAAGGTGCGCTCCGGCCCGCCGTACGACTGCCCGCCGAAGCAGTTCCAGCCCGCGGCATGGCGCGCGGCCAGCCGCAGCCCGCGCGGGCCGTGGGCGGCGAGGACGAGTGGGATCGCGGGCTGCTGGACGGGGAGCGGCGGCTGCGGGATCGCCGTGGGGTAGTGCGGGCCGGCGTGGTCGATGGGTTCGCCGCGCAGGAGCACGGACAGGACCTCGACCTGCTCCGCGAACCGGTCGGCGCGATCGGCCGATGACCACTCGTCGTGGCCGACGAGCGCGTTGAACTCCGGGCAGCAGGCGCCGGATCCCAGGCCAACTGTGACGCGGCCTCCCGAGAGGTGATCGGCGGTGATCGCCTGAGCAGCGAGGAACGCCGGGTGGCGGAAAGCGATCGTGGACACCAGCGTGCCGATCCGGATCCGGCTCGTCTCCCGGGCGAGCGCGCCGAGCGCCGTCCACGCCTCGTAGTCGGAAACCCTCGGACGGATCAGGTCGTCGTCCACCCAGGCGGTGTCGAAGCCGAGCGTCTCGAACCAGCGGAACTGGTCCACCAGGGTCTCGAACGGGGCCTGGGTCAGACTGATCGTCGAGAAGCGCATTCGTCAGGCCTCCCCGCTCACGGGCTCGCCCGCCGGCAACGGCCGGGAGAGGATCCGCTGGGTCGCGATCCGCTCGAAGCGGGCCTCGTCGCCCGGCGATGGCAGCTCGGCCGACAGCGAGGACAGCGGCGGCCAGTAGAGCGTCATCTCCTCGAGGCCCAGGTGCGAGTACGCCCCCGTGTACTCATCGAACGCGTCGAGCGACGCGAACGGGTCGATGGCCGGGTAGAAGGCGAGGACGGAGCGGCCGAGGGTCGCGGGGTCTCGGCCCACCTCGGCGCACGCCTCGTCGAGCCTGCCCATCAGGCGCTCGGTCTCGGCGACGCACTCGGGGAGCGAGCGCCAGCCATCTGATGCATCCGGGGTGGGGCCGCCGGCGTACCGCTGGCCGCCGAGGCAGTTCCAGGTGTCCGCATACCGGGCCGCCGCACGGAGCCCGATCGGGCCGTGCGCGGCGATGACCAGCGGTGTCCGGACGATGGGCGCCGGCATCTCTGGGACGGCGGTCGGGTAGTACCCGTCCGGATGCACTACGGGTCGTCCACGCAGCAGGTCATGAAGGATGCCGGCCTGCTCCTCAAGCCGCTCCAGCGTCTCGCGCGCGGACCAGGCCGGGTTGCCAACCGTCGCGTTCTGTTCCGGCTCCCCGGCACCGATCCCGAGAGCCGCGCGGCCGTTCGATGCGTGGTCCAGCGTCAGGGCCTGGGCGGCGAGGAATGTCGGGTGGCGCAGCCGCACGGTGGAGATCAGCGTGCCGATCCGCATGCGGTGGGTCTCGCGGGCAAGGCCGGCCAGCAGCACCCACGGCTCGAAGTCGGCGTAGCCCGCGACCAGGAGGTCATCCGCGATCCAGGCGCTGTCGAACCCCAGCGCCTCGAACCGCTGCCAGCGCTCGCCCAGCAACTCGAACGTCCGCCCGTCGCTGAAGTTCAGGATCCCGTAGCGCATGGCTCGTTCTCGGTTCCCTTCACGGCTCCGACGAGGCTGATCAACCCGCCACCACCCGGTAGAGGTGCCAGCGGTCCGGCACGCCCTTGAGATCGTGCTCGCCACGGTCCTCGTACGCGAGGCCGGAGCCCGCGGTGAGGTCCTTCACCGTGGAGGAGATCCATACCTCCGATGGGCCAGCTTTCGATCCTACGCGGGCTCCGATGTGCACGGCAATGCCCGCGAGGTCGTTGCCGCCGTGCTCGATCTCGCCGGTGTGGAGGCCGGCCCGGACCTCGACGCCCAGCGGCCGCATCGCCGCCACGAGCGACTGGGCGCAGCGGACGCCGCGGGCCGGACCGTCGAACGTGGCCAGCAGGCCGTCGCCGGTGCCTCGCACGAAGGTCCCCCGGAACCGGGCGACGATCCCCCGCGCGATCCGGTCGTGCTGCTCGATCAGGGCTTTCCACTTCGCATCGCCCATCGTGGCCGCCGCGGCGGTGGAGTCGACGATGTCGGTGAACAGCACGGTCGCGAGGACCCGGTCGAATGACTCCTGCTCCTCGCTGATGGTGGCGATCAGGTCGCCCACCGCTTCGAGGGTCACCGGGCCTCGCGCATACCAGTGGTGGAACGCCGCGCCGCCCAGTGTCGCCTCGACGAGGCGCGCGCCGGCGATGTTGTCACGAACGACGCCACCCGCATGGTGGTTATCGCCCTCCTCAGCAGGGCAGACCACGACGGTCGGCACCTGGATCGACGCGAGGATCCCACGGACGTCGACGGCGCCGAACGCGTCGGATTCCGCCGCGAGAGCACCCGGCGCGACGCTCGCCCGGCACCAGGGGACATACCAGTCGAGAAACTCCCGCTCATCCGTGAACTCATCCCGCATCCAGGCCGGGGTGCCCCATTCGCGTCGCACGCGGGCGTTGATCTCGGCCCACTCCTGGCGCGACTCCTCGCTGTCGTAGAAGGCGAGGATCGGATCGATCAGGACGAGACCCGCGGTTCGCTCCGGGTACGTCGCCGCGAACAGCACGACAGCCGTAACGGTGTCCTGGGAGCTGAACAGGACGGCCCGCTCTGAACCCGCCGCGTCCATGACGGCGACCAGGTCGTCCACCTGGACCTCGAGCGGCGCCACGTCACCCGGCGAGAAGCGGTCGGAGCACCCCCAGCCGCGCCGATCCGTGTGGATGACGCGGGCCCTCTCGCCGAGGCCGCGCAGGAACCTCGCCAGGTACGGGCTCTCCCAGTTGAGATC
This sequence comes from uncultured Chloroflexia bacterium, assembly GCA_963770795.1. Taxonomy (GTDB): domain Bacteria; phylum Chloroflexota; class Limnocylindria; order Limnocylindrales; family CSP1-4; genus CAIXZV01. The sequence goes on along the minus strand of CAVYQR010000002.1, from coordinate 752,102 downwards.
GACGTGGGACGTGTACCCCTGCATGTAGACGAGATCCACCGGGCCCGCGCCGAACACTTGGAAGGCGAGCGCGACGTCACCGTTCCAGGCGTATCGCGTCTCGGGCCGTTTGGTCATCGGTGCCTACCGCTTGATCGCTGCCACCGAGCGCCGGTATCCCGCACGTCGCGACCGCACCGATGCGGCGCCTCCTGCAGGTCGGCGGAATCTAGCACCGTGGGACGCCGGCAACCGGGGTTCCGGGCGCGCATCCCGCAGGTGTAGCCTCAAGACGATGGCGATGGACGGAGGAGAGAACATGACTGCGCCCGACCTGCAGAGCGCGTCCCTGCCGGAACTCCGCGACTTCGACTTCCGGGCGCCGGGCCGCGACCCGTGGGCCGACGTTCGTGCGGTCCAAGCCCGCGTGGAGTCGTTCCTCGACGGTGTCCCGGACGCCGCATGGGAGCGGGCTCTATCCGCGTCGGATGCGCCGGGTGCGCCGCCCTGGACCCTGCTCGATCACCTCGGCCACGTGGCCGACTGGACTGACGAGGCGTTCCGGTGCATCGAGCCGTTGGTCGACGGTACCGGGGCCTGGCCGCGTGACGAGGACTACCCCAGCGGTGACTTCGACGCCTGGAACGAGGGCCGCCGGGCGACCTGGGCGGGACGCGCGCCGGCCGAGGTCCGGGCCTGGCACCGCACCTCCGCCGACCGCCTGGTCGAGCTCGCCCGGCAACTCCCGCCGGACGTCGCCGATTCGGACGAGGCTTGGGAGTGGGTCTGGCACACCCTCAACAAGCACCCCATCGAGCACGTGGCGATCGCCGCGGCCGACGAACCCTCGGCGGAGCCCGCCTGAGCGCACCGCCGCCGGCCACCGGCGCGATCTCGCATCACCAGCGGTGCTATACGCGGCCGGAACCGAGTTCTGGGCCCCAACCGGAGCCGTCAAACGCCCCCCACGGGCGCTCCGATCACGAACCATGATCAGGCGCCCCGCATCGGCATCGCTCGGGGTCATGTCGCCACGGAATGCCCCCGGCGAGCACCAGCGATGATGCCGTCGACGCATTGTCAAGCATTCCGGCGGTGAGCACCCCGCGCGACCGTGCGGCGTGAGCAGACACCCGGTCAGCCGCGCCACGCATAGGAGTGGTCACCAGCGGCGTGCGTGAGAGGGCGACGTGGTGGCGTCGTGTCCCAGCGCGATCCCGCAGCCGTCCGCCGTCGTTGGAGCGCGAATTGACGCCGCGGCGCGCATTCCGATATGCTCCAAGCATCCCCACCGGCCGCGTGCGACGGCACCCCGATTCCGCACGAGTACGGCCCGTGGCGCGACCCATCCTCCCGCCGCCGGATTCCGCCGACGACGTGACCCCGCCCTCCGAGGTGCGTGCAACCCCATGCCGAACGGCCCCGACCAGCGCTCCAGCCGCAACCGCCGGCCGCGCCGTCGCCCCCAGTCCACCAATCGCCTGCCCGTCACAGAGCAGGACGAGGTAGCAGAGCTCGAAGCCGCCCGCGAGCGAAACGACCTCGACATCCGCGACCTGCGCGAGATGTCGGTCAAGGAGCTCCGCGAGGTCGTCACCGGCCTCGAGATGGACGTCGAGACGACAGACCGCCGCGACGACCTGGTGGACCACATCCTCCAGGCCCAGACCGAGCGTGCCGGGCTGGACTACGCCTTCGGCATCCTCGACATCGTGGACGAGGGCTACGGCTTCATGCGCCGCCACGGGCTGCTGCCGAGCCCGGATGACGTCTACGTCTCCTCCAGCCAGGTGCGCCGCTTCGGCCTCCGCATCGGTGACCGCGTCACGGGCGCCGTCCGCGCCCCCCACGAGGGCGAGAAGTTCTGGGGTCTGATCCGCGTCGACAGCGTGAACGGCGTCGACACCGACACCGCCCGTCGCCGCCCGCACTTCGGGGACCTGACGCCGATCCACCCGATCGAGCTGATCAACCTCGAGTCCGACCCGAAGAACCTGAGCCAGCGGCTGGTCAACCTGGTCAACCCGCTCGGCAAGGGCCAGCGTGCGCTGATCGTGAGCCCGCCCAAGGCCGGCAAGACGATGCTGCTCAAGAGCATCGCAAACGGCATCAGCGACAACTACCCGGACATCCTCCTCATGGTCGCCCTCATCGGCGAGCGCCCCGAGGAGGTCACGGACATGCGCCGGTCCGTCCACGGCGAGGTCATCAGCTCCACCTTCGATGAACCGACCGAGAACCACACCCACGTCGCGGAGATGGCGCTCGAGATCGCCAAGCGCCAGGTCGAGACCGGCCGGGATGTCGTGATCCTGCTGGACTCGATCACCCGCCTCACGCGCGCGTACAACCTGGCGCTCCCGCCCAGCGGCCGGACGCTCTCGGGCGGCATCGACCCGATCGCCCTCTACCCGCCCAAGCGGTTCTTCGGCGCCGCGCGGAAGATCGAGGAGGGCGGCTCCCTCACGATCATCGCCACCTGCCTCGTGGACACCGGGTCCCGCATGGACGACGTCATCTACGAGGAGTTCAAGGGCACCGGCAACTCGGAGCTCATCCTGGACCGCAAGCTGGCGGAGAAGCGCATCTTCCCCTCGATCGACGTCCAGCGCTCCGGCACCCGCCGCGAGGAGCTGCTTCTCGAGGAGGGCACGCTCAAGATGGTCTGGACGATGCGCCGGATGCTGTCGGCGGTCGGGACAAACGAGGGGATCGAGCTGCTGCTCAACCGGATCGCGAAGACCGAGAGCAATGCCCAGTTCCTGGCGCAGCTGACCAAGAGCGCCAGCACGGACTAGGACGACGCCCGCGGTCCGCTCGCAATCCTTCCTGATTCGCGCAGAGTCAGGACCTTTGGCCCCTGATTCGGCGTCTAACGGCCCCCACGGAACGAGGTGCCCGAGTTTGCGCGCCCTTCAACGGCTCTGGTAGGGTTCGGTGAAGTTGACGGTTGACCCGGAGGTCTGATGGGTTGGCCGCGGGGTCGAACAGTTGTCAATCGCGACCCCCGAGGGATCGGGCTGGCACCCATCGGTGCTGGACCCCATACCCATTTCTCGTGCCAGGAGACCGTATTGCAGAAGCAGCCGGACGGCGCGCAGCGTCCTGAGGACGTCCTGCGCCAGGTCCGACGCCACGCCCCTCTCGCGTCACGGATCAACCGCCGGAGCATCAGCGCGGCCAGCGCGCTCCGGGCCCGGTTCCGGGGTCGTGCCGCCATCCCTGCAGGTTCGCTGGGCGCCTCGTTCGCAGCCGCCCTTCGCCCCTTCTCGACCGCTGAGCGCGCCCTTCCCGTGGCCGTCGCCGCGATCGTTGCCTTCGCCTCCCTACTTGCCGTCCTGCCGAACACACCGCAGGGCGCCGTCGGCGGCACTCAGGGACGCGGCACGGACGTCCGCATCGCGATCGGCGGGGGCCTTGGGCGCGAGGAGGCCATGGGCGCCGGAGAGGGTCTCAATTCTCAGCCCGACGGCGTCTATATGGCGGACGTCAGCTTCGAGCCCATCAGGATCCCGGACAACATCATGGGCGCGGCCACCACCGAGCAGGCCACCACCGAGCCCGGGCCCCTCCTCGACGACGGGACCATCCTCACGGGCTATGCCCCGGCCACCACCGTCGAGGACGGCTCTGACCTGATCGAGACCTACAAGGTCAAGTCCGGCGACACGCTGGTGACGATTGCCCGCAAGTACCACGTCTCGATGATGACCCTGTGGTGGGCGAACAAGCTCAAGTCCAAGGATGACCTCAGGATCGGGCAGGTGCTCCGGATCCCGTCGGTCAATGGCCTCGTGATCACGGTCAAGGAGACCGACACGCTCGAGTCTCTGGCGGCGAAGTACGGCGTCAGCGAAGCGAAGATCATGGACCTCAACGAGCTCGACGATCCGACGCTCGTGGTCGACCAGGTCCTGATCCTGCCGGGGGCGAAGGGCGCCCCGATCCCCACGCCCAAGCCCACGCCCAAGCCGACGGTCAAGCCCCGCAGCACCACCGGCGGCGGCAGCTCCTCCCGCGGCAGCTCCTCCGGCGGCGGTCCGTCGCACTACAACGGCGGCTCATTCCAGTGGCCGGTCGTCGGTGGCGGCAACTACATCAGCCAGTACTACCACTACGGGCACTACGGCGTGGACATCGCCGCGGACTACGGATCCCGGGTCGTGGCGGCGGCCGGCGGCAAGGTGATCTTCGCCGGGTGGAAGTCCAACGGCGGCGGCTGGCAGGTCTGGGTCTCGCACGGTGACGGCCTGTACACGACGTACAACCACATGTCGGGCGTCTCCGTCGGCAACGGCCAGTCCGTTGGCAAGGGCCAGCAGGTCGGCCGGATCGGCCAGAGCGGCCGTGCCACCGGCCCGCACCTCCACTTCGAGGTCTGGCGAGGCAGGATCTGGGATGGCGGCCAGCGGGTCAACCCGCTGCGGTACTTCTAGCCGGCACTGCCCCGTTCCCGGCCGCGCCGGGGACCCGTGCGACAATGCCCCCGATGTTCCTAGATGATGTTCGCATCGTCGTGCGCGCCGGAGCCGGCGGCGACGGCGCCTCCACCTTCCGTCGGGAGGCCCACGTGCCGCGCGGTGGCCCCGACGGAGGCGACGGTGGTCGCGGAGGGTCCGTGTACCTGAGGGTGGATGCCGGCCAGACCACCCTCCACGACTTCCGCTTCAAGCACCACTTCTCGGCCACGCCGGGCGGCCGCGGGGAGCGGTCCAAGCGTCACGGCAAGGCTGGCCAGGATCTGCGGCTGGCGGTCCCGCCTGGCACTGCGGTCATCGACATCGCCAGCGGCGAGCTTGTCGCAGACCTCGTGGCCGTGGGCCAGGAGGCCATGATCGCCAAGGGCGGCCGCGGCGGACTCGGCAACGTGCACTTCGCCACGGCCACGCACCAGGCGCCCAAGCACGCGCAGAAGGGCATACCCGGCGAGGGGCGCGAGTACCGCCTGGAGCTGCGGCTGATCGCGGACATCGGCCTTGTCGGCCTGCCGAACGCCGGCAAGTCCACGCTGCTCGCCGCCCTGACAGCGGCCACGCCGAAGATCGCGGCCTACCCGTTCACCACCCTGGAGCCGAACCTGGGCGTGATGGACCTGGGCCTTGACGACGGCCGGCGCCCGACCATCGCGGATGTCCCGGGCCTGATCGAGGGCGCGTCGGATGGAGCGGGCCTCGGCCACGCGTTCCTGCGCCACGTCGAGCGGACGCGGATCCTGCTGCACATCGTGGACGGCGCGGCGCGCGATCCGCGTTGGGATCATGACGTCATCCGGGACGAGCTGGAGGCCCACGACCCGGCGTTGCTGGCCAAGCCCATGCTCGTCGTGTTCAACAAGATGGACCTGGCGGATGCCCGCGAGGCCTGGCCCGCGTTCGAGGCAGCCCTGCGGGGCCTGGACGTGCCGGTGCTTGCGATCTCGGCCGACACGGGCCAGGGGCTGGAGGAGCTGCGCACCGCCATGGGGGGGCTGCTGCCCGATGCGGACGAGCTGGCGGAGCCGCCCGAAACCGCCGGCGTGGTGATCCACCGGCTCGAGGCCTCGGACGACAGGTTCGAGATCGAGCGGGAGGACGACGCCTTCCGGGTGCGCGGCCGTCGCATCGAGCGGCTGACGACCCAGACGAACTTCGACGTCGAGGAGTCCGCCGAACGGTTCCAGCGGGAGCTGGCCCGGCACGGGGTTGACACGGCCCTGCGCAAGGCCGGCATCCGGCCCGGCGACATGGTCCGGATCGCCGAGGTCGAGCTGGAGTGGGAGTCGCTCGAGTACGGCCGGTGACCGACGGCGAGGCTGCAGTGGACGATACGGTCGTGCGCCCGCCCTTGCCGGTCGTGGAGCCGCCTCTGCCGGTCGTGCCCGGATCCGTGGGGATCCTCGGTGGCACGTTCGACCCCATCCACCACGGCCACCTGGTCATCGCCGAAGAGGCAAGGGAGGCGCTGGGGCTGGAACGGGTTCTGCTGATCCCGGCCGCCGAGCCGCCCCACAAGCCCACGCGGCGGGTGAGCCTGCCCTCGCACCGCCTGGCAATGGCGGAGCTCGCGATTGCCGGCAACCCCGCCCTGGCCGTCAGCGCGATCGAGGTGGAGCGGGGTGGGCCGTCGTACACGGTGGAGACGCTCGAGGCCCTGGCGGCGGGCGACATCGTGAACCCCTGGCTCATCCTCTCCGCCGAGGCGCTGGCCGGGTTCCCAGCCTGGCGCCGGCCGGACAGGATCCTGGAGCTGTGCCGCCTGGCGGTCGTGCCGCGCGGCGGCTACGAGACGCTCGATTCGACGTGGGTCCGGGAGCACTTCCCCGGACGAGAGGCGCGCGTCACGTTCCTCCCCGGGCCCCTCTTGCCCATCTCGGGTAGCGTGGTGCGCCGACGGGCCGCCGCGGGGCGCTCCGTCCGCTACCTCGTCCCCGACGCGGTCGCGCTCTACATCGCCGAACATGACCTCTACCACGAACTCCCCAGGAGGATCCCGACCACGTGACCGAACCCACCGCTTCCGCCGCCCCCCGCCCTGATGGCCTGCCGGCCCGCGAGACCGCGGCGCCCCGGACCGACGACCGCGCACCGATGGATCTCGCTCGCCGGATCGTCGAGCTTGCCGAGGACAAGAAGGCCGCCGACATCGTGCTGCTGGACCTGGGCGAGCTCACGACCCTCGCGGATGCGTTCGTGATCTGCTCGGGCGGCTCGGAGCGCCAGATCTCTGCCATCGCCGACGGGATCGTCGGGGGGCTGCGGGACGAGGGGACGAAGCCAATCGGCCGCGAGGGCACGCCCGAGTCCCACTGGGTCCTGCTCGACTTCGGGTCCGTGATCGTCCACGTGTTCACGCCGCCGGAGCGCGACTACTACGGCCTCGAGCAGCACTGGTCCGGCGCGAGGATCATCGTCCGCGTTCAGTAGGCGCCTGGGGCTGGTGCTCCGGCCGGTTGGGTATCGCAGGGGGTACTGCTAGGTCATGTCGAGCCGGGTACGGGGCTCCTAGCATCCGGAGCAGGTCGTCGGCCGCTCGGGTTGGCGCCACTGGAGAGACCCGATGTCGGGCCTGCGCGACAGGTGCCCCGGCTGTAGCCGGCGCCTCATCATCACCCGCTTCGATACGACGTTCCGGCTTGCCGACCGCACCGAGCGCCTGTGCTTCGGAATTCCCGGCGGCTTGTGCGAGGCCTGCCACCAGCTGTACATCGACCCCGAGCTGATCGAGCTGCTGGACCTGGGCGAGGGACGCTGCGTCTTCGCCATCGAGAGCGACGTCGTCCTGCAGGAAGAGGCCTGGTCCTCGGCCGACTGACCGGTCCCATCGCGCCCACGCCCCGAGATCAGCGGCGGGTCGCCACCTTCACCGCGACGTGGTCGTGGAGCCACATCGCGAAGGCCAGCCGGCGCTGGCGATCCGTCCCGAACGCTCCCTCGACCCCCTTGACGGCCGCGTCCAGCTCCAGCACGCCCTCCAGCGCGTCCTCGAGCTCGGGCACCGTCCAGTTGCGGGCGGCCCTGTCCGCCTTCTCCACGCGGTAGGGGTGCACGCCCATCAGCTTGACGAGGTCCGCCGGCGCCCCGTGGCCCGCCTGGTGGTCCGCGGCCATCAGGAGCTCCCGGACGCGCGGTCCCAGCTGGGCGAGGATGACGGGTTCCGGCACCGTGTCGAGGAGGCGGTCCAGCAGCGGGGCTGCGATCCGGACGTTGCGGTTGCCGACGGCGTCGAGGAAGTCCCACGTGGAGCTGGAGATGATCTCGGGGACAAGCGCCGTGACGTCGTCCAGGGTCACGGCGCCATCGAGGCGGTACAGGGCCAGCTTCTCCAGCTCCGAGACGGCCTGGGCGCCCATGGCACGGCGATCCACGTCCCCGCCCACGGCGTCGCCACCGATCCGCCTTGCGAGCTCGATCGCGGCGGCGTTTTCCAGCGTGATGCCCAGCTCCCGGGCGCGGCCCTGGATCCAGCTCGGGAGCTCGTTGGCCTTCGGCGCTGCGAACGCCCGACCGGATCCGCCGGCCTTCCTGACGGCCGCCTCGAGGTTCGTGAGCATCGCAGCGCGCTTGCGCCCGTCGCCCACCTCGACGAAGACGAGCGCGTTGCCGGCCGCAACGATCCTGAGGAGGCTCTCGACGGCATCCCTGCCGGCCTTGGAGCGAATCAGCGGCCCAGGGTCGGTCACCACGGCCAGCGTCCCGCCGCCGAACATCGGCGCGGTGGAGACGTGCTCCGCGATGGCCTCGGGTGTGGTCTCCCTGCCGTTGATCCGCCATCGGTCCGGTGCGGCACCGGAGGCCCGTTCCATGTCCTTCGCGACCGACACCACGGCGCGGTCCACGGCCCAACCGTCGTCTCCCCAGAAGTACGCAAGGACCGGCGAATCAAGGCTCACGCGGCGGCATCCCGGAGGGCGCGACGGGACCAGCGGAGCCGTCGCACGCCCGCCGGTGGTACGGCAGCCGCGGAGCACACGTCCAGCTCCAGTTCGCGGGCCCTGGCCTCCAGGAGCTCGACCTCGGCGTCGTCCCAGCCTCCCGCGGGAGACCGGCGTCGCCACGACGCGAAGCGCTCGGTCATGGGCTCCAGGCGCTGGCTCGCACGCTTGTCCGCGTACGCGACGATCCTGGCCTCGAGCGGGGCCTCGAGGATCCACTCCTTGTAGCCCGGCTTCGCGAGGCGTGTCACCGGGTGGTCGCGGACCACCCCCGCAAGCTCGAGCCACCCGTGCGCCTCCATCCACGCCGCCGACCCCTCGCCGTGGCGGAGCGCGGCCGGCGCTGCGGCGGCGGGCAGCTTGTCGATGTCGTGCAGGAGCGCTGATACCTCCACCAGCGAGCGATCCACGGCACGACCGTTCACCGCGGCCCGCAGCGCCAGCCACGAGGCGACGTCGGCAACGGCGCACGCGTGGCGGAGGAACCACTCGGGTGGCTCCAGGGAGTACAGCAGGCGGGCGGCCTCGGAGCGCGAGGGGATGGTCATCGGAGGGATCGTAGCCGGTGAGGGGCGGGCGGGTTGCGGACAGGTGGGTCACGGCGAGGTGAGCGGCACCCTGATCCGCGATCGACCCCGTCCCGGCAACCGCCGCCCACCTGGCCCTGGTCACGGCCGACCGCCTCGCCCCGCCCGTGTGTACGACAACCCCATCGGGGCTCAGCGTCACCTCGATCGTTCCGTCCCGGTCGGTCCGGAACAGCTCGGCCTGCGCCTCACGCAGCCGGGCGAGCGTAGAGGGCGCGGGATGGCCGTAGTCGTTGTCGGCGCCGACCGAGATGAGCGCGATCGAGGGCCGCGTGATGTCCAGTAGCTCGGCCGACGTCGCGGTTGCGCTGCCGTGGTGGGCCACCTTGAGCACGTCCAGGCGCGGCAGACCGCGGGCGACCAGCACCGGGTCGACATCCTCCTCCGCGTCACCGGTGAGCAGGAACCGCCGGCCGCTCGCTTCGCCCAGCAGGATCACCGAGGAGCGATTGATCCCTCGGCCCGTGGCGGCGGGCTCCTGGGGCACGGTGCCCGGGCTGGGCCACAGGACCGTCAGCTGGATCTCGTCGAGCAGGATCCGGGCGCCGGCCGCAAGGCTTCCGTGCGGAGGGCCATCCCGCAAAGCCGCGTTCCATGCCACCCAGCCGGGTCCCGACCCATGCATGCCGGGCTCGTAGGCCCGTCCAACGCGGTATCGCTCCAGCACCCGCACGAGCCCGGCGACGTGATCCTCGTGAGGATGGGTCAGGACGAGCACGTCGATCCGACGGTCCCACGGTGGAATGCGGGCATCCAGCTGCAGCAGGAGCCGGTCCGGGTCCGGCCCGCCGTCCACGAGCATTCGGGCCCCGCCCGCGCTCTCGACCAGGATTGCGTCCCCCTGGCCGACGTCGAGCATCACGAGGCGGGTCGAGCGGGTCGCGGCCTCCCCCAGGGCGAGCGTCGCGACGCCGATGACGAGCGCCGCCGCCACGGCGACGCCGCGCTGGGCCGCGGTCGGCCCGCGTCGGGAGCTCGAACCGGCAGCCGAGGCAGGCTTCGCTGGCGCGGGCGTCCTGCGGCCCATGCCCCCGGGCGCGCGGATCCGCCGCAGGAGCATCGGGGCCCCGAGGATCGCGACCGCGGCGATGGCCGCCGCCGGAGCCGCGAGACCCGGTGGCAACGCGATCGCCGCGAACGGAAGCCCCGCGGCGACCCGCACGAGAGCGACGATCACGTGGAGCACGAGCCAGCCCGGGAGTCCTGCGACCATGCCGGCGAAGGGCGGCGCCCCGAGTGCGACGAGCACGCCGGCCAGCATCGCCGCGACGCCGCCGGCCATGGCGACCGGTACCAGCGGGACGACGGCGAGGTTCACGGCCGGCGAGACCAGCGACAGCCGGCCGAAGGTGGCGATCACGTCCGGGAGCGTCGCGGCCTGCGCCGCCAGGGAGATCCCCAGGCTCTCGGCCAACCACCCGGGCACACGCCCCCCGCCAAGCCGTCCGATCCACGCACCGAGCGGTGAGGCCCACGCCAGCAGGCCCGCCGTTGCCATCACCGACAGGCGGAAGCCGGCATCGCCGATCATCGCCGGGTCCACCAGCAGGAGGATCGCCGCGGCCAGCCCGAGGGCCGCCGCGGCCCGTCCCGCCCGTCCTGACTCGCGCGCCGCCAGCACCACGGCGGCCATCACCGCCGCCCGGACGACCGACGGCGAAGCGCCCGCCGCCACCACGTAGGCCACGATCGTCCCGCCCACAGCCACCGCGACCAGCCGCCTCGGTCGGCCTCGCATCACCGCGCCCACGAGACCCGCGACGATGGCGATGTTCCAGCCCGAGATCGCCACGATGTGGCTCGCGCCCGCCGTGGCGAAGTCCGCCGCGAGCTCCCGGTCCACCCGCTCCCGCAGGCCGATGAGGATCCCAGCCGCCAGCCCCGCCTCGGGCTCCGGGAGGGCCAGCCTCAACGCGTCGCCGGCCCCGTCGCGGAGAGCCTGCAGGCTGCCGCCGTCCGGCGGCGCCAGGATGCGGACGTCCGATGCCCGGAGACTGCCGGAAGCACCCGTTCGCCGGAGGTACTCCCCGTAGGGATCGTCATCCGGCGGCGGCCGGAGGCGTCCGTCCACCTCCACCTCCGCGCCGGCGGCGAGAACCGGGAAGGGGGGCAGGTTGCCCGCGACCAGTACTTCTCCCGCCGCCGTGTGCAGGCGTAGCCGCGCGACCTGGCTCCCGTCCAGCGACGAGCTCATGGACTCAACCGACGCCCGCCACGGCCCCGACGTCGTGTCGGGGAGCCCGGGCGGGGGCGGTGCCGATGGTCCGGCCAGCACACGCAGTCCCAGCAGGACGATCCCGACGCTCGCCGCCGTCACCGCGATCCCGCGCGGACCGGCGAGCACGGGCCACCCCGAGCGACCGGCCGAGATCCCGAGCAACCCGGCGACACACAGCGCGGCAGGTGGCAGGCCAGCTGCGGCTGCGACCGCTGCCGCGGCGACGCCCGCTGCGAGCCACGCGCTGCGCGGAACCCCGGCGCGCCGGGCGGTCACGGGCCGACGGTCACGAGCGCCCGGATCTTCTCCAGCGTGGCCGCCCCCACCGCCTTCCGGTCGCGGACATCGTCCAGCGAGGCGAACGGCCGCTCCTCGCGGGCCGCGATGATCTTCGCCGCCGTCGCCGGACCCACCCCGGGCAGCGTGTCCAGCTGCTCCGCGGTCGCCCGGTTCAGGTCGATGAGGCCTGCGCTCGCGGGCCCTCCCGCGCCGCCACTTCCGGCGCCCCCTCCGCCATCGGCAGCCGCCGACGCCCCGTTCTCGCCCCGCGCAGGCACGTGTATCTCGTCGCCATCCCGGACGAGCGCCGCGAGGTTCAGGGCCCGGTCAGCCCCCTCGACATCCACGCGTGACCCGAAGCCGCCCGCGGCGGCGACCGCATCCGCCACGCGCGAGCCTGCCGGCAACCGGTAGACCCCAGGCCGGGTGACGGCCCCGCCGACCTCGACCACGACCACGGCCTCGACCACGGCTTCGCCTGCAGCGGTCGCCGGATCCGCCGGCGATGGACCCCCCTGCACGAGGGATCCGGCGACCAGGTTCCCCGCGCCGTCGACGCCGATCAGTGGCTCCGGCCGCGCGGCGAACAGGAGGGCCGCGCCCGCGATGGCGACGGCAAGCGCCGTTGCCCCGATCGCAAGCCAGGGCCTGCCGCGCGTTCCGGCCTCAGGGGCCGAGGGCTCGGGTTCGTTGGACTCGAGGACGCGCCAAGGTGCGCTGGAGGGCTCCACGGATCGGACAGCTCCCCGGCGGGCCCGGCGGCGGGCGATGGGGTGACCGCCGCCCCGTCGGGGGCACATCCGGCGGGGCGGTGGTCTGGCCGAACTCTAGGAGGCGCCACTTATCTCGCACTTATCCCTGCGCGCGCAGTCCGGCAACCCCGTCTACGATCATTTCGTGACCAGCAATCCATTTCCCAGCGAGCGCGTCGCCGCAATGGCGCGGCGCATGCCCGCGTATCTCCGCCTGGCGTGGCGTCTGGCCCGCGATCCGCTCCTCAGCCGCGCGCGGCGGGCGGCGGTCGTTGGGGCCGCGGGCTACCTCGCCTCGCCGATCGATCTCGTGCCCGGTGTGATCCCGGTCCTCGGGCAGCTGGACGACCTTGCCGTTGCCCTGGCAATGATCCGCCTCGCCCTGTCAGGCCTCAGCCCGGAACGGCGCCGGTTCCACCTGGAGGCGGTCGGCCTGACCGACGCTGACCTGTCCGCCGACCTGCGCACCATCGGCGCTGCCACGGTCTGGATCCTCCGTGCCGGCGCACGCACCACCGCCCGGGTGGTGACGGTGGGCGGACGCGCGGCGATCACGGGCGCGGGTCTCGCCGTCCGGACCTCGAGGGTCATGGCGAAGAAGTCGAAGGGCGCCGCGAAGTCCGCCTCGGGCGCGGCTCGGTCTGCGACAGGCGCCGCGAAGTTCGCAACAGGGGCGGCTCGGTCGACAACAGGCGCGGCGCGGTCCGCCTCGGGCGCGGCCATCGCGCGGATTCCACGCCGCCGGTTCCATGACCTGTCGGTCGAGACGCTGGCCGTGGAGCACGAGGGCGAACCGCCGCCGGCGCCCCCGAAGGAGACCTAGATCTTCTCGAGGAGCGGCTTGACCTCGGTCGCGTAGCGCGTCATCGACTCCTCGTCGTAGACCGACGGGTAGCCTGCGATCAGATGCCGGTACCCGAGCTCAACGTACGGGGCCAGCATCTCCGCCACGTCCTCGGGCGTGCCCACCGGCTGATCCGCCCAGTGGCTGGCGACCCGGTTGCGCTCGAACGCCTCGTGGAACACGCGCTCCGCTTCCGCGCGGTCGTCCCGGATGACGACGACGCCCACGTTCGTTGTCCGTTCGATCTCAGCGGGGTTGCGGCCGACCGTCTCGCAGTGCTTCTTGAGGATCTCCTCCTTGCGCTGCACCGCCGCGAGCCCGCCGCCGATGTTGCACATGTCGCCGTAGCGGGCGACCAGCTTGAGGGTGACCTGCTCACCGCCACCGCCGATGCAGATCGGCAGGTGCGCCTGGACGGGCGCGGGGAGGTTGCGCGTGTTCTGGGAGTGGTAGTGGTCGCCCTTCGCCGTCGGCTCGGTGCCGTCCAGCATCCCGCGCATGATCGGGAGAGCCTCGCCCAGCCAGCGGAGCCGCTCCGGGAACCCGGACCCGAAGTCGATGCCGAAGTCCTGGTGCTCCTCCTCGAACCACGCCCCGCCGATGCCGAGGATCGCGCGCCCGCCGGAGATATGGTCGAGCGTGGTCGCCATCTTCGCGACCAGCGCCGGGTTGCGGAACGGGTTGGCGCCGACCATGAGGCCGATGCGGGCCCGTTTCGTCGCCTGCGCCCAGGCCGTGATCGTCAGCCAGCCCTCGTAGTTGGGCCCGTGCGAGTCGCCGACGATCGGGTAGACGTGGTCCCACGTCCACAGGCTGTCGTAGCCCAGGGCGTCCGCACGGACGCCGGCGGCGAGCAGCGCGGGCCACTCGGTGTACTGGTTCCAGCAGAGCGCGCCAATCCTGATGTCATTCATGACCCCAGTCTATGCCGCGGGCATCCCCGGTGAATGACCCGCGCGGTGACACGGGCCGGTGCGAGAATGGCCTGCATTGGGATTGGCCCGAACGGAGTTGCTGCCATGCCCGCGATCCACTCCTATCTCGACTCCTCGGGCCGGCCCGACCGGCTGAGCGGCGGGGCGACGATGATCCCGATCACCACGCCCAAGGGCACCTTCCGCGTGTGGACCAAGCGTGTCGGCAACAACCCGAGCGTGAAGGTGCTCCTCCTTCACGGCGGCCCGGGTGCGAACCACGAGGGCTTCGAGGCCTGCGACAGCTACCTGCCGGCCGCAGGGATCGAGTACTACTACTACGACCAGCTGGGCTCGTCGTACAGCGACCAGCCCGACGACCCCGACCTGTGGGAGCTCGACCGGTTCGTCGACGAGGTGGAACAGGTCCGGGTCGCCCTGGGGCTCGACAGCTCGAACTTCTTCCTGTTCGGCCAGAGCTGGGGCGGAATCCTCGCCATGGAATACGCCCTGCACCACGGAGACGCGCTCAAGGGACTGGTCATCTCCAACATGATGTCGAGCTGCCGCGCCTACAACGCGTACGCCGAGGACGTGCTCATGCCGGCGATGGATCAGGCCGCGCTCGCGGAGATCAAGGGCTTCGAGGCGCGCGGCGACACCGCCAATCCCCGGTACATGGAGCTTCTCCTGGAGCACCACTACGTCCAGCACGTGCTGCGCATGCCGGTCGATGAGTGGCCGGAGCCCATCACCAGGATGTTCGCCAAGATCAACCAGGCGATCTACGTCTCGATGCAGGGGCCGAGCGAGCTCGGTCTGAGCGGCAAGCTCCTCGACTGGGATCGCACCGACGATCTGGCCGGCATCGAGGTGCCGACGCTGGTGATCGGTGCCCGCCACGACACGATGGATCCCGCCTTCATGGAGGACATGGCGAGCCGTTTCCCGAGGGGCCGGTACCTGTACTGCCCGAACGGGAGCCACTGTGCGATGTACGACGACCAGGAGACCTACTTCACCGGGCTCGTCGACTTCCTCCTCGCCCCCGGCGTCGAGTCGTAGCCCGGGGAGCCCAGGATCGCGTTCGGTTCAGGAGGTCGTCGGGGTATCGGCCGCAGTAGCCGCGACGGCCTCGAGGGCCTCATCGGTCGCCTCGTGGGTCTCGACGGCGCCGCCGAGCTCGGTGAGCCAGGCTGAGATGGCAGCCACCTCGTCGGGGATGACCAGGACGCCCACGGCCGCCTTGCCCCCCTCGAGCTCGCCGCCGATGCGCTCCCTGTCTTCGGCGCTGAGGGTCAAGCCCTTGTGGTGGAAGTGACCGAGGATGGCGCCTCCGGCCATCCCGACCAGCAAGGTTGGCGGAGCGACGACGGCCAGGAGGAGCCCGATGCCGGCGCCCTTCCCGCCGCTGCGCGCACCGAGCTTGTGCTCCTTGAGGTGGCCGGCCTCGTCGACAACGAGGACCCCGACCGCGCCGAGCCAGATCCCCTTGGTCACCTCTGCCCAGCTCTTGAGCGACGTGACGGCCGCGTCCGCCGACGCCTCGTCGGCGAAGATCGCCAGCACCAGCTGCTTGTCAGCCATTCCAGGATCCTCCTATCGGGTTCCCTGCAAGGGTACCGCCCGACCCGCGTGGCGAGGGGCCGGCATCCAGGCTCCGCTCGACCCCGTCGATCTCCTCCGGCGTGAGCGCTGTCGGCTATGGGCGCTGGTCTGTGCTCGGCCGCTCCCACAGGTTCACCCCGCCTTCGACGGCGAAGCGATCGATGGCGGCCAGCTCCTCGGGCGAGAACTCCGTGTTCGCGAGCGCGGCGACGTTCTCGCGGAGCTGGGCCACCGAGCTCGCGCCGATGAGCGTGCTCGTCACCCGCGGATCGCGCAGCACCCAAGCGTAGGCCATCTGGGCCAGCGACTGGCCTCGGCGCTTCGCGATCTCGTTCAGCGCCCGCACCCGGTCGAGGTTGTCCGGGCTGAGCACCTCCCGCGGGAACGAGTCGCCCCCGGGCCGGTTGATCCGGGAGTCGGCCGGGATGCCGTCGAGGTACTTGTCGGTCAGCAGCCCCTGGGCCAGCGCCGTGAACGCGATCATCCCGCTGCCCACGTCCTCGAGGGCATCGAGCAGCTCTGCCTCGGGCCAACGGTTGAAGAGGTTGTACGAAGGCTGGTGGATCAGCAGCGGCACGCCCTCGGCGCGCAGGAGCGCGGCCATCTCCCGGGTCTTGCCCGCGGAGTAGGACGAGATGCCGACGTACAGCGCCTTGCCCTGCCGAACGGCCGTCGCGAGGGCGCCGGCCGTCTCCTCCAGCGGCGTGTCCGCATCGAACCGGTGCGAGTAGAAGATGTCGAAGTAGTCCACGCCGACACGCCGGAGGCTCTGGTCCAGGCTCGCCAGCATGTACTTGCGGCTGCCGCCGCCCTGGCCGTAGGGGCCGGGCCACATGTCCCAGCCGGCCTTGCTGGAGATCAGCAGCTCATCCCGGTGCGCGGCGAGATCCTCGGCCAGGATCCGCCCGAAGTTGATCTCCGAGGACCCATACGGCGGCCCGTAGTTGTTGGCGAGGTCGAAGTGCGTGATCCCGAGATCGAACGCCGCGTGGACGATGGCTCGCTGGGTGGCCATCGTGGTCGTATCGCCGAAGTTGTGCCACAGCCCAAGGGACATGGCCGGCAGGCGCAGGCCGCTCCGGCCGCAGGTTCGGTAGACCATCGCGTCGTAGCGGGATGCCTCGGGTTCGTATGCCATGAGTTGCTCCTCCGGTCGCGGGCCCCGCGCGGCGACCCCTCGCCCGCTAGCCGCGAACGACGATGTTGACGAGCTTTCCGCCACCCGCGTGGATGATGCGAAGCGGCTCCTTGCCGTCCAGCGCAGCCTGGACCTTGTCCCGCGAGAGGATCACCTGCTCCAGCTCGATGTCGCTGATGCCGGCCGGGACGGTGATCTTGTCGCGCATCTTCCCGTTGATCTGGATCGGGATCTCGCGGGTCGCCTCGACCACGGCGGTCTCGTCCACGCTGGGCCAGTGCTGCACGTGGATGGACTCCCAGGCCTCGCCGCGGGCCGCGGCCAGCCGCGACCACATCTCCTCGGTGATGTGCGGTGCGGCCGGAGCCAGCATGAGCAGGAGCAGGCGCACGGCCTCGTCCCACTCGGGCAGTCCCGCGACGGACGTGCCGCGATACCGGAACAGCAGGTTCGAGAGCTCCATGAGCTTCGCGATCATCGTGTTCCAGCGGAAGCCGTCGTAGTCCTCGGTCACGTCGCGCAGCGTCCGGTGGGCCGCGGCGCGCATGCGGTCGCGGGCGTCGGACTCGGACTCGCCGGGCGGCAGGGCTCCGCCGGTCTGGTCGCCGGCGTCGCGGCCGTGCGGGTCCAGGGCGATCGTCCAGACGCGGTTGAGGAACTTGTGGACGCCGCCGATCCCGGTCGGGCTCCACGGGCCGCCCTGGTCCCAGGGACCCATGAACATCAGGAACAGGCGGACCGTGTCCGCGCCGTAACGGACCACCAGCTCATCCGGGTCCTGGACGTTGCCGCGGCTCTTGCTCATCCGCTCGCCGTCCGCGCCCAGGATCTGGCCCTGGTTGAACAGCTTGCGGAACGGCTCGGCCTCGTGGACCAGGCCCAGATCACGCATCGCCTTGGTGAAGAACCTGCTGTAGAGCAGGTGCATCACCGCGTGCTCGGCACCGCCCGTGTACTGGTCCACGGGGGTCCACTCGCGCACCTTGTCCACGTCCACCGGGGCATCCGTGGCAGCCGGCGAGAGGTAGCGGAACCAGTACCAGGACGAGTCCATGAACGTGTCCATCGTGTCCGTCTCGCGTCGGGCGGGTCTGCCGCACCGCGGGCAGTCCGCGGCCAGGAATGCCTCGTCCCGGGTCAGCGGGTTGTCGCCGCTGCCCTGGTAGTCGACGCTCTCGGGCAGCAGCACCGGCAGCTGGTCCGCCGGTACGCCCACCGGGCCGCAGTCCTCACAATGGATGACCGGGATCGGCGTGCCCCAGTAGCGCTGGCGGCTGATCAGCCAGTCCCGCAGCCGGTACGTGACCGCCTGGCAGCCCCGACCGTCCTTCTCAAGCCCGTTGACGATGTCGTGCCAGGCGTCGGCGGCCCGGTCCCCGGTGTAGTCCCCGGAGTTGACCATCACCTCGTCGATGGTGTGCTCGGTGAAGGCGCTCGTCAGCTCCTCGTCCGGATCGGCGCCCTTCGGCATCACGACCTTGACGATCGGCAGGCCGAACTTCCGGGCGAAGGCGAAGTCCCGCTCGTCGTGGGCGGGGACTGCCATGATCGCCCCCGTCCCGTATGAAGCGAGCACGTAGTCCGCGATGAAGATCGGGATCCGCTCCCCGTTGACGGGGTTGATGGCGTCCGAACCGAGGGCGACGCCGGTCTTCTCGCGGTCCGCCGACAGGCGGTCGATCTCCGTCTTGGTCGCGGCGTCGGCCACGTAGGCGTCCACCTCGGCCTTGCGATCCGGCGCGGTCAGCGCGGCGACCAGCGGGTGCTCCGGCGCCAGGACCATGAACGTGGCGCCGAACAGCGTGTCCGGGCGCGTGGTGAAGACGCGCAGCTCCTCGCCACCGTCGTGGTGGGCGGATGGGGCCGTCTCGAACACGATCTCCGCGCCGGACGACCGCCCGATCCAGTTCGTCTGCATGATCCGGACCGGATCCGGCCAGTCGAGACCCGTGAAGTCCAGCAGGTCGTCCGCGTAGTCCGTGGTGCGCAGGTACCACTGCGGGAGCTCGCGCTTCTCCACCTTCTCACCGCAGCGCCAGCACCGGCGCTCGGTGCCCTCGACCTGCTCCCGGGCCAGCGTCCCGTCATTGGGGCACCAGTCCACCGGCGAGACCGAGCGATAGGCCAGGCCGCGCTCCAGGAACTGCGTGAACAGCCACTGGTTCCAGCGGTAGTAGACGGGATCGCAGGTGACCACCTCGTTGTCCCACGCGAAGGTGGCGCCCATCGTGCGGAACTGGACCCGCATCTTCTCGATGTTCGCCATCGTCCACTCGCGCGGGTGGAAGCCGCCCTTGATCGCGGCGTTCTCGGCCGGCAGCCCGAAGGCGTCGAAGCCGATCGGCAGGAACACGTTGTAGCCGTGCATGCGCCGGTAGCGAGCGATCGCGTCCGTGGGCGTGACGATGTACCAGTGGCCGATGTGCAGCGCGCCCGAGGGGTACGGGTACATCGTCAGCAGGTAGAAGCGCGGCTTGCTGCGATCGTCCAGGTCCGTGTCGTAGAGGCGGAGCTCTGCCCACGTCGCCTGCCACCTGGGCTCGACCGTCGTGTGGTCGTAGCGCTCGATGCGTCCCCGCTCGTCGCGGGCGACGCCGTCGCCGCTGCTCGTGCTGTCGCCTGTCGTCGTCACGGTCACGGACCCTTCGGATGTAACAAGACCCCCCGCCGGTCCCGGCGAGGGGTCAGATGATCGGCGTTACCGGGGTGTTGGTGGAGCTACGGGGGTTCGAACCCCGGACCTTCTGAATGCCATTCAGACGCTCTCCCAGCTGAGCTATAGCCCCACGGCCGGAGGCGGAGTATACCGTTCCGGCCCCTCGCGCGCGACTCACGGCGCCTCGAGGCTGCCGCGTCCCCCGGACTGGACTGGGCTCCGCCAGCAGGCGTCCCGAGACTGGCAGCGAGCGCCGACCCCGGCGCCCGAGCTTGACCGGCTGAGAATGACCATCGAGCCGACGGCCTGCCAAAGCGAGGCGATGGGCATCTCCCAGGCCCTGGAGCTCACGTTCGACCACCCGCTACGATCGCGCCATGCCGTTCGACCCCTTCGTCCGACCGTGCCGGCTCCTGCGACGGGGCACGTGATCCTGCGACGCTCCGGCGCATCGACCGCCGTCGCCGTCGAGACCGACGTCGTCGCACGCCTGCCCGGAGGCACGCTCTCGTACACGCTGCGCCGCTCGCCGCGGGCGACGCGGCTGCGCGTGACGATCCACCGCGACCGCGGCGTCGTCGTCACCGTGCCCGTGGCCGCCCGCCGCGGCTGGCGCCGCCCGGAGCCCGTGATCGAGGCGTTCCTCGCAGAGCGTGAGCCGTGGGTCCGCCGCCACCTCGACCGCCAGGCGGCATCCCGCGCCAGGCTGGAGGATCGCCCCGCCCTGGACGATGGCCGCTTGATCCCGTATCTCGGCGTTCCGCACCGCGTCCGGGTCACCGAGGCGCCACCCCGGACCCGTTCCTCGCGTGTCTCGCGGATCGGCGGCGACGAGGGCGACGAGCTGCTGGTCGAGCGGGTGGCCCGGGACAGGCGCCCCACGGAGGCGATCCTCGAGGCGTGGTTCCGGCAGCGCGCCCGGGCGGCCCTTCTTGCGGCCATCGATCGCCACGCGCCCCCGCTCGGCGTGTCCCCTTCGTCGGTCACCATCCGCGACACGACCACCCGGTGGGGAAGCTGCTCCCGGCGTGGCGCCCTCTCCTTCGGCTGGCGGCTGATCCTGGCGCCACCCGGCGCGCTGGAGGCCGTCGCCGCCCACGAGCTCTGCCACTTGCGGGTGTTCGGGCACGCACCGCAGTTCTGGGCGCTGCTGGAGACGCGCATCCCGGACTACGCGACCTGGCGCCGGTGGCTCCGCCGGCACGGACCGGAGCTCCACGCCGCGCTGGACTGACGGCGCGAGTCCCTCCCACGTTCGCGGGGCAACAATCGGGCCGGTTCGAGCGTCACAGGACTGCCCGAATGAAACCGGGCTTCCCGGCATCCGATCCTCGAGGTCCCATGTCCCCGCGCCTCGCACCCGTCACGTCTCGCTCGCTCTCCTCGTCGTCGCCGCGTGCGGCGCATCGGCTGCCCGATACGACCGTCCTCCGCGGCCGTCCCGACGGCCGTTCCCACGGTTGGGCCCCTGCCCGCCATCGATCCCGATCCGCAGCCCGTCGTCACGGCCTCGCCGGACGCCGGCAACGTGAGGGGAGATGGCGCCGGCCCGGAGCTGACGATCGAGCTGGTCGACGAGGACACCATCGGCGCGACCATCAGCGACCCGGCCGCGAAGGCCTGGCGCCTTGTGGTGGCGGGCATCGGCGAACGCGCGGGTGACCGGTGGGAGATCCTCGTCGAGACCGGCGATACCGGGCCTGACATCCTCGCCACCGAGGTCCGGGACGGTCGGATCGTGGACGAGATGGACCTGTCCGGGTTCGCGGACGGGACCGCAGCCGCCGGCGGCTGCCACGGCACGCTGCCGGTCTGCCTCGCCTCGGACGGGTTCCGCCTGCCGCAGGACGGCGACGGCACGTTCTCGGTGCGGCTGGTGCTGCCCGAGCCCGGGACGCCGTTGACGGTCACCGGCGGGACCGCGACCTGGCCCGGCGAGCCGTTCATCCTGGGTCCGTGGACCGACACGGAGCCCTTCCCCTGGAACGCTGCCGGCTGACAGCGGGCACGCGGCCACGCCGCGACGAGAACAGGGGAGTGCTGGTGGGCCGGGGCAGAATCGAACTGCCACAGCCGAAGGCGAGGGTTTTACAGACCCTTGGGCTCACCACCTGCCCAACCGACCCACGATGGTGGAGATGAGGGGACTCGAACCCCTGGCCTCCGCGATGCGAACGCGGCGCTCTCCCAGCTGAGCTACATCCCCACGGGAGCCGCACCCGACACGTCGGGTGGACCGGCCGGGAAGTGTAGCACGCGAGATTGGTCCGGCCGGACCCGCCCGGACCGATAGACTCCGCCGATGCCCGCAGGACTGATGGCCGGTCTGTTCACGTCCCTGGCCTGGGGCGTGGTGGACATCACTGCGGCACTTTCCGGCCACCGGGTGGGGAGCCTCCGGACGCTGGCGGCGACGCAGGTGATCAGCGTCGCGGTGTTGCTGGGGTTCATCGTGCTCGATCCGACGCGTCTCGGATCGGACCCGATCACCGGGATGACGGCCGGCCTGCCGATTGGGGTCCTCGCGGGCGTCGCGTACCTCGGGTACTTCACGGCGCTGAAGCTTGGCCCGCTCGCCGTCGTGAGCCCGATCATCATCGCGTACGGCGGCCTGACGGTGATCCTGGCCGTGCTGTTCCGGGGTGAGACCCTGCTGCCGCTCCAGGCGGCGGGTGCCGTGCTGGCGACGGCGGGGGTGATCCTGACCGGCGTGGCGTTCAGCCGTCGCTCGCTCCGCAGCGCGCGGCTGGTTGGCCCCGGGGTGCTCATCGCGTTCGTCACGATCGGCCTGTTCGCGCTGGTGACCGTCTTCATGAGCGGCCCGATCCGGGAGCACGGCTGGCTGCCCGTGGCGGTCGGCTCGCGGCTCGCGAACGTGTCCTTCGTCCTGGTCCTGCTGGCGATCGGCGCGCGGGGATCGACGTCCCTGCGGCCCCTGATGCTCCCGGGCAACCCGTGGAGCCGGGCGGCGGTTCTGCTGGTGCTGGCCACGGGGCTGTTCGACGTGGCCGGGTACATCGCCTTCGCGATCGGGCTGGAGGTGGCACCGGTGTGGCTGATCGGCCTGGCAAGCTCGTTCGGCCCGGTGCTGGCAATCGGGTACGCGGTCTGGCGCATGGGCGAGCGCCTCCGGCCAACGCAGTGGGCGGGGCTGGCGCTGCTGGGCGTCGGGGTGCTGGTGCTGGCGGTCTCGGGATAGGGGTCGTTCGGGCCGGGCTCATAGCGAGGCGAATAGCTTGACTCACGCAGTGAGTGAGATCCGCCGCTATCCCGCAGCGATGGACCGTCGAAGGGTGCTTCCGGACCGTTTCGCTGGGCGATAGGTGCCCTGGTGACTCACCCGGTGAGTCGAGGCCGCGGCGAGTCCGGGACAGGCGGATCCTGACCCCTTGACGACTAGAACATTCGTTCTATTATTGGACGTCCGATGGCTCGCACATCCGACGTCTCCGAGGCTCTCGCCGCGCTCCAGGCACGCTGGGGTGCGGCAGCTCCGCGCCGTGGCAGCGAACTCACGGGGATGGTCGAAGGAGCGCTTGCCCGCGCGCCGCTGCCGCTCGAGGAGACGGCCGGGGAAGGGGCCTCAACCCGCGCCCCCGTCCCTGCGCCCGCGCCGTTCACCCCGGCCACGCGGATCCGGCCCGGTGTGCCTGCAGTGGGCCTGGACGGGCGCAGCGTCTCCACCGGGTTCGCCGCGCTGGACGCGGTCCTCGGCACGGGGGGACTGCCGCGTTCAGCCACGGTCGCGCTTCGCGGGGGCGTGTCCTCGGGCAAGACCACGGTGGCGCTGCGGACGGTCGCGGAGGCCCAGGCGGGCGGGGCGATCGTCGCGTGGCTGGACCTCGCCCGGGCGTTCGATCCCGTGGAGGCCGTCGCCCGCGGGATCAGCCCGGAGTGGCTCGTGGTGCTGACGCCGGCGGATATCGAGGAGGCCCTCGCGCTGGCCGGCTCGTTGCTCGCCGCCCGGACCGTGGACCTGCTGGTGCTGGACCTGCCGGACGGACGGGACCCCGCGGTCGCCGGGAAGCGGGTGGGGGACCGGCTGGGCCGGCTCGCGGCGCTGGCCAGGCGCGCGGGGACTCTGGTCGTGGTGCTGGAGCCGGTGGCGCTGGGCCGCACGCTGGCGGCGGCCGTGGAGGAGGCGAGCGGCCTGCGGCTGGAGTTGCGGCGATCGGGCTGGATCCGTCTGGGGCGGGATGTGGTGGGGCAGCGCAGCGAGGCCACCGTCGCGCGCAACCGCTACGGGCCGCCCGGTCGTCATGCCGACCTCGAGATCCTGTACGCGGAGGGCGGCCCAAGGGATGCCTGCCTGCGCCGCCCGGGGCTCCTGGACGGGCTCATCGCGCCGGCCGCACCACCGGGGCTTGCCACCTCCCCACCGCTCCTCAGAGACCTGAAAGGCCCCCCTCCATCGGCCGATACCCATGCGCCTGCTGTACCTGCTCTGGCCTCACCTGCCCCTCCGCCTGGCGAGGGTCCGCCTGGAGACATCACCGGGGAGTCACGCCTCCCCGCCGGACGGCACCATCTCCGGCTCCTGGCCTCACGGGCCGATCATCCTCGGCGGACAGCCCTGGATGGACGGGACGGTGGTGGACGCGGATCCGTTCGCACGGGCGCTCGGCGTCCGGCGGGGGATCCCGCTCGGGACCGCCCACCGGCTGGCGCCCGAGGCGACCTTCCTCGACCTCGCGCCTGACGCGGACCGGGACGCCCTCGAGGCCGCCTGCGAGCGCCTTGCCGCGTTCAGCCCGGGGATCGCCGCCTCGAGCGACGTCCGGGACCCGTCGTTCGGGCGGATCGCCGTCCACGCCGACGGGCTGATGCGCCTGTGGGGCGTGGAGGAGCGGCTGGTCGTCCGCGTGACCGAGGCCCTGGCGCCCATCCTCCCGGGTCCACCCCGGGCGGGGATTGCCGGGACGGGCTTCGCCGCGGGCATCGCGGCTGCGCACACCCCCGAGGGAGCGCCACCGATGCTCGTTCCGCCCGGCGACGACGAGCGGTTCCTCGCCCCGTACCCCGCTCGCCTCCTCACGCGGGACGCGGACATCCGGGCACGTCTCGCCCGGTTCGGGTTGCGGACGATCGGGTCCGTGGCGGATCTGCCACGTTCGGCCGTCATCGCGCGGTTCGGGGACGAGGGCGCGAGACTCCACGCACGGGCAAGGGGCGAGGAGACCGAACGCTTCCGCCCTCGAAGAGCCCCGGAGCGGATGGCGTTGGCCTTGCCGCTGGACCCGCCGGCGGAGGGTCTCGAAGCGCTCCGCTTCGTCCTCCACCGGCTGGCGGCAGCGCTGGGCGACCAGTTGGCGGCGCGAGGCCAGGCCGCGGGGCTCGCCCGCCTCGCCGTCACCTTTGATCTCGCGTTCGCCCTCCACGGGACCCCGGCCGGGTTCCACCTCGAGCAGCGCTTCCCGGAACCCACCGCGGACCCCGCGGCGATCGAGCGGCTCCTCTTCGCGCGCCTGGAACAGGCTCCGCCATCGGCTGCCGTCGCGCGCCTGGAGCTGGAGCTGGGCCTGGTTGACACGGCTCGGGGCCAGCAACTGCCGTTGTTCACGCCCCAGGCGGTCCACGACGCGCGTCTCGCCTGGCAGCTGGCCCGCCTGGCGATCGCGTTCGGGGCGGACCGGGTGCGCCGGGTGGAGCTGGCCGACACGGAGGCGCCGTTGGCCGAGGCGCGCTGGCGCTGGCAGCCGGCGGCGGGCGCGGCGGTTACGGATGGGGACGGCCGGACGGGTGCGGTGATGCCGGCGGGGAGGGGGCGCCGATGACGCGCCTCCTGCGGGAGCACCCCGCGATCAACGCGCAACTGGACGCCGAGGGACGCCTGGTTGCCATCGACTGGGGCGGCCGCCGGGAGCCCGTGGAGGTCTGCAACCGGTGGCGCGTAGAGGAATCGTGGTGGCGGGAGCCGATCGCCCGGGACTACTTCAAGGTGGTGGGGAGGAACTGGCTGGCCCTCGTGTACCGGGACCGCATCGCCGGCACGTGGCACCTGGAACGGCTCTACGACTGAGCGAGCTCGAAGGGATGGCGGCGACCGGGCGGCATGCCTGGCCCCTGGCCGTCAGCGGACGGCGGGGGACCCGAGCATGATCGAGACGACGAACAGCACGAGGAACACGCCGATGACGAGGACGAGTGCGCCCAGGTCACGCGGTCGAGTCGTCTGCACCGATGGTCCCCCGATCCGTGACCGAGTTGCTCCACTCGGTCGCCGGTATCAATGACGCCGGGGGCCTTCCGAATGTTGCAGCCGCCCCGAACCGGCGGAGACCGCGAACGGGATCAGGCCGGCAGCGCGGCGATCACGAGCAGCAGGACAAACCCGAGCAGGACCAGTGCCAGCACCCCCGCTCCCACGAGGTCCCGCGTCTTCGGCTCCATGCGACTTGTTCTCCTTCGCTCTGGCATCAGCCCCCGCCGCCGAAGCAGCCGGCCGCGAGGAGCACGGTGATCATCGTCGATTCGGATGCCGGACGGAAGGTCAGGCGGGCACGGCACTCCGGCAGGTCGCCCAGCATGTCGAGCACCCGGGACCCATCCTCCAGCGGCGAGGAGAGATCAAGCGTGCTCATGCCGATTGCCTCGAGCGCGTCGCGGTACCACGCCGCCACCTCATCAACGCCGGCGCGCGCGAGGTAGGCGCCCGAGACGGGTTCTGAAGGCGGCTCGCCGGGCGCTGCATCGGGGAAGACGGGGAAGTCTGCCGGCAGGATATCCACGATCTCGCCCCAGTCGGCCTGGGTCGTCGGGATGGTGGTGATGGGCGGCTCCACGGGTCCGGTCGCGCCGGGGGTCTCGCCACCGGGGACCGCCGTGAGGTCCGGCTCGGTCGTCGGCTCGGTCGTGGGACCGGTCGTCGGACCGCCCGTGAGATCGGGACCGGTCGTGACCGAAGGCGACGATCCGCCGCAAGCGGCAGCACCCAGGGCAATGACGATCACGAGGATCAGGGGACCGGGTCGGGTGCCGCGCCGGGTGGGTCGCATGCCGCCATCGTATCCGCCGTTCCATCTCCGGGAGAAGAGGGCCCCCGCCACCCCCCAGCGACGAGGGTCCTCGGTCGTCGGCCCCCGGGCTGCCGAGGTCCGGGCGGCAGGTCGGCGGTCGTCATCGCGACGGTCCGCCGCCGGTGTGGTTCCGCGGGCAATCGGCCCACCGGAACGGGAGAGCGGCCCTATGCCGCCGCCTGTGTGATCGCGGGGAGGAGCCCCAGGATCAGCCCGGCGGAGAGCGCCGCCGCCACACCTCGCAGGAGCAGGTCGAGGGCGAGGCGCCGGTCTGGGTGGAGCATCCGCTTGGCGATCACGTGGTTGAGACGCATGACCCCGTGACTTGGTTACGCGCTGCCGCGGATTCCCGGCGGCCGGTTGCCGACAGGCTCGCCCTACAATTCCCGGTCATGACCGTCACCTCCGACTCCCTCGTCCTGCCCGGCGCGTTCCGCGCCGCTGTGTTCGACATGGACGGACTCCTGCTCGACACGGAGCCTCTCTGGGCACAGGCGGAGGCCGAGCTGCTCGAGCGCCACGGTGATCGCCTCACCGCTGCAGACCGCGAGGCGACGCATGGCCGGGGCATTGCGGAGTCGGTGCAGATCTACGCGCAGCGGCTGGGCGGCCTGGACCCGGCGCTGCTGGCGGAGGAGCTGGTGGCCCTCATGCGTGCCCACTATGAAATCGGGCCCGCCATGCTTCCCGGTGCGCAGGCGCTGGTCCGGGCTCTGGAGGGCCGGGTGCGGCTGGGCGTGGCGTCGAGCACGACCGCGCCTCTCGTGCGCCTGGCCCTGGAGCGGGCCGGGTTGCTTGACGCGTTCGAGGTCGTCACCTCGGGGGCGGATCTGGGACGGTCGAAGCCGTTCCCGGACGCGTACCTCGAGGCCTGCCGCGCGCTGGACGTCGCTCCGTCGGACGCGATCGCCTTCGAGGATTCGGCGGTGGGCGTCCGGGCGGCCGTTGCGGCGGGCATGGTCACCGTCGGGGTTCCGGACCGACCAGGCGTGGAGCCCGCGTTGTGGGCAGCCGGGGCGCACCACGTGGTTGCGTCGCTGGCGGAGGTGGTGGTCGCGCCCGCCTGAGCCGTTTGGGTCTGGTCAATATCGAACGGATGTTCTAGGATTCCGGGCCCGCCTCCGGAGATCCCCGTGTCCCTCCCCCCGTACGCAGAGCTTCACTGCCACAGCCACTTCTCGTTCCTGGACGGGGCATCCGCCCCCGACGTCCTGGTCGCGCGGGCCGTGGAGCTTGGGCTGACGGGGCTGGCGATCACCGACCACCAGGGGCTGTACGGCGCGGTCCGGTTCGCGAGCGCCGCGGAGACGGCCGGGCTTCACGCGGTGATCGGGATCGAGATCGAGCTGCTCGATGCGGCGGTGGCCGACCCGGACGGGATCGCGGTCCCGGGCCGCCGTACGTGGCGCCCGGGCCGCCGACCGCCGGTGCGTCCGGAGGGACCGCGCGCCGTCGAGGGTCGCCCGGCGCGGCCCCGCCCGGATCGGGCCAGGCTGCCCGGGCATCGGCAGGTGGTCAAGGAGGATCACCGGGGGATCGGGGAGGCGGAGCGAGGGCCGCACCTGGTGCTGCTGGCCCGGAATGCGATCGGCTGGCGGAGCCTGTGCCGCCTGGTGTCGCGGGCGAACCTGGCGGGGACGAAGGCGGTGCCGGCGTTCACGCACGCGCTGCTGGAGACGCACGCGGAGGGGTTGGTCGCGCTGTCGGGTTGCCGGCACGGGGAGCTGGCGCGGCGCCTGCGGGCGGGTGATCGCGAGGGGGCGCGGGCGGCGGCGGAGCGGTACGCGCGGATGTTGGGGGGCTCGGACGCCGTCGCGACGAGCGGGTTCGCCCTGGAGCTCTCTCACCACCTGCTCCCGGACGACGACTGGCTGGCCTCGGAGACGGCGCGCCTGGCCTGTGAGCTGGGGTTGCCCGTGGTGGTGGCCAACGACGTCCACTACGCGCTCCCGGAGGACCGCGAGCTCCAGGACGTGCTGATGGCGATCCGGCACGGGCGGACCCTGTCGGAGCTGAGGGACCTGCGCCGGCCGGACGGCGAGTCGTACCTCAAGGGAGCGGCGGAGATGCTCGCGATGCCGCCGGGTGAAGACACCGTGGTCACGGCCGATCCGGTGCTGGCACGGGCGTGGCGGGAGGGGATCGCGGCGTCGGTGGAGCTGGCTGCGGCGTGCCGGGTAGAGCTCGCGTTCGAGCGCTACCGCTTCCCGGGGTTCGCGGTGCCGAAGGGCGAGACTCCGTTCAGCCACCTCTCCGGACTGTGCTGGGAGGGTGCCCGACGCCGGTACCACCCGTTCACGCCGGCCGTGATGCGGCAGCTGGCGCACGAGCTGGACGTCATCGAGAAGACGGGCCTCGCCGAGTTCTTCCTCATCTGCTGGGACCTGATGCAGTTCGCCAAGTCGCGCGGGATACCGGCGCAGGGCCGGGGGAGCGCGGCGGGCTCGATCGTGGCGTACGTCCTGGGGATCGCCCGGGTGGACCCGATCCGCCACGAGCTGCTGTTCGAGCGGTTCATCAACGAGGGGCGGACGGCGTACCCGGACGTGGACATCGACTTCAGCTCCGAGCGGCGGGAGGAGGTCATCCAGTACGTGTACGGGAAGTACGGGCCCGAGCACACGGGGATGGTCTGCAACCTCGTCACGTACCGGGCGCGGTCTGCGGTACGCGAGGTGGGGAACGCGCTCGGGTTTCCGCGCCCGCTGGTGGACCGGGTGGCGAAGGCGCTCGAGACGTACGACAGCACGATGGTCCGGCGGGACCTTGAGGCGGAGGGCGGGTTCGCGCAGTTCTTCGCGCGGCCGGGGGAGGGGGCCGGCGCCGTCCGGGCTGTTGCCCCGGTTCCGTCAGCCACCAGCCCGGCTGGTGGTAGCGCCGCCAGGGACGAGGCGTCCTGTCAGTCACCAGCCACGCTGGTGGTAGCCGGGGAATCGGACGGCTCGAGGCACCTGGACGGCACGAAACGTATCGACCCGAGCGTGGGCGGGGTCGCGCGAGCGACTGGGCGCGTGACCAGCGCCGACAGGACCCGGACGACCACCAGCCACGCTGGTAGGTGGCGGGACTCCGTGGCGGAACGTGGACCGGGCGTTCGCCTGGGCGCGACGACGGCCGCAACGACGGCCGCAACGACGGCCGCGGCGGTGGGCGCGACGAGGACCCGCCCCGGCGAGGACGAGGGCGGCCCCGGCGACTCCCCGGTGAGCGAGCGCTGGATCCGCGAGGGGCCGCCGGGCCGGGCGACGGCGTCGGAGGATCCGAACGACACCGATCGTCACGCGGGCTCCGTCGCGCACCTCTCGGACTGGGAGCGCTGGCTGGAGCTGTGCGCCCGCATCGACGGCTTCCCCCGTCACCTGTCCATCCACAGCGGCGGCATGCTGATCACCGCCGCTCCCCTCATCGACATCGTCCCCATCGAACGGGCGACGATGAAGGACCGTGTCGTCGTCCAGTACGACAAGCGCGACGTCGAGACGATGAAGCTGATCAAGCTCGACCTGCTCGGCCTCGGCATGCTCGCGGCCATCGATGAGACCGTGCAGCTGATCGAGCACGACTGCGCCGTCTGCCTGGACCTGGACCGGATCCCCGAGGAGATCCCGGAGGTCTTCGCCATGCTCCAGGCTGCGGACACCGTGGGCGTGTTCCAGGTGGAGAGCCGGGCGCAGATGCAGACGCTGCCGAAATCGCGTCCGGCCAGCCTGGACGATCTGGTCGTGGAGGTGGCGATCATCCGCCCGGGTCCCATCCAGGGGAACGCCGTCCACCCGTACCTGCGCCGCAAGCAGGGCCTGGAGCCGGTGACGTACCTCCACCCCAGCCTCGAGCCGGTCCTCCATGACAGCCTCGGCGTGATCCTGTACCAGGAGCAGGTGATGAAGATCGCGATCGATGTCGCGGGGTTCACGCCGGCGGGCTCTGACGGGTTCCGGCGAGCGATGGGGACCTACCGCTCCGCTCGCGAGATGGAGCAGCTCCACGTGGAGTTCGTGGACGGCTGTATCCGCGTGCAGTCGATGCCGCGCGACGACGCCGAGGAGCTGTTCCGCAAGTGTGCCGCCTTCGCCAGCTTCGGTTTCGCCAAGAGCCACGCCGCTGCCTTCGCCCGAACCGCCTATGAATCGAGCTTCCTCAAGCTGTTCTACCCGGCGCAGTTCCTGGTCGGGCTGATCAACGCCCAGCCGATGGGGTTCTACCCGGTGGAGGTGCTGGTCAACGACGCCAAGCGCCACGGGGTCGCGGTGCTGCCGGTGGACGTCAACCGGAGCTCGCACCGCACGACGACCGAGTGGGTTGGCCGGCCCGGCTGGGCGCTGGCGGGGGCTGCCGGGGACGATGGCGCGCACGACGTCGATGGCGGCGAGCCGCTGCCGGAGGGCGCGGGGATCGAGGCGCGGCCGGCGCCGGTCCGCTCCAGCGCCTGCGTGATCCCGGGCACGGTCTCGCGGGAACGCTGGGCGGCGGAGACGATGACCGGCTGGGGCGTGCGGCTGGGGCTGCACCTCGTGAAGGGGATCGGCGAGGAGCAGCAGGCTCGACTGGACGCGGAGCTCGCCCGGGGTCCGTACACGAGCCTGGCGGACGTGGTGGAGCGGAGCGGCCTGGCCGAGGATGTCGTGGAGCGGCTGATCAGGGCGGGGGCGCTGGACTCGCTGGGCCGGCCCCGGCGGGAGCTGCTCTGGCAGCTGCGCGAGGTGGCCGGGGCGGCGAAGGGGCGCGTGGACGGGCGATCCATGCGAGGGGCCGCGGGATCGAAGCGGGCCGCGGGGCGGCCAATGGACCTGCACCTGCCGGCGACCGAGGCGCCTGCGCTGCCTCCGATCACGGAGCCGGAGCGCCTGGGCGACGCCTACGCGGTGGTGGGCCTGGATGCGCGGCGACAGGCGGTGGGCCTGTTCCGGCAGGCGCTGGCTCGGCTGGGTGCGGTGACGAACGCGGCCCTGGCGGACCGCGGCCCGGGGCCGGTGCTGATCGGTGGGTTGGTGGTGACGCGCCAGCACCCGATGACCGCGCGTGGAACGGTGTTCCTGGCGCTGGAGGACGAGACGGGGATGGTGAACGTCACCCTCTGGCCGGATACGTGGCAGCGGCTGCGGTCCGTGGTCCGGCGCCACGCGTTGATCCTGGTGGACGGTGACCTCCAGCGGGAGGGGAACGTGGTCAACGTCATCGCGCGCGGCGTGGTGCCGCTGGTGGAGGCTGCAGGAGGCGCAGGCGGCCCGGAGTCGCCCCTTGGCGTCACGCAGCTGGGCCAGGCCGGGATGCGGCGCCTCGGGTAGGGATTCCGGGCGTGCGGTGGCCGCGTTCAGAAGCGATCGATGGCGCCGGCCGGCAGCGCCGAGGATCAGCGGCGCCGAGGATCAGCGGCGTGCAGACGAGCTGGCGGTCTTCTGGCGCTGCTTCGCCTTGCCCTGCTGCTGGCGGGCCTTGTTGCGGTTCGGGTTGGCCAGGTCCAGGAACCGGCGGTACCAGGCTGCCGCCGAGGCGAACAGCGCCGCGCCCACCGGGGAGAGCATCGCCGCGGAGGCGATCGCCGTGCCGGCCGGCTCACCCGCCGTGAGCAGCTTGCCCGACGGGCTCGACAACACCACGGCGTAGCAGACGGCAGCGATGATCCCGAACACGAGCCCACCCAACCAGCTCGCGCGCTTCGCCGTGAAGCCGATCAGGAACGCGCCGGCCATGGGCGGCGGCACGATGAGCATCGAGATGACGGTGTACGAGATGCTCGAGATGGTGTCGAGGCTCTTGCCGGCCAGCGGCTCCGGACTACTGAAGTCGATCGATGACGCGAACTCGTTGGTCGAGATGACGAACACGGCGGAGGCGGCGACGGTGATCGCGATGGCGGCCAGCACGCCCCAGTGTGTCAGGACCATCGGCGCCGCGCGCAGGTCGCCGCGCAGGTCCAGCGGGCGGTAGGCAGCCTTCATCGAGGCCATGATCCCGGGCCGCGGCTGCATCGGCGCCTGCGATGCGGCCCCCTTCCCCCTGGTCGGAGCAGTCTCGGCGGCTGCGACGACCGCGGGATCGGCCAGCGCGGCCTGCTCAGCCCGGTGTCGGCGACGGGCAGCGGTGCGATCGGTGCGCTTGGCGCGAGCCACAAACTCCTCCTGTCGAGCGGTGCCGCATGGCGTTGTCGGCAGATGCGGGCCGGTGCATCGTACCGGGTCCCAGCGTCCCGGGCTAAGTGACACGTAAGTGAGGCCCCGTAGGCTGTCGTCCCTGCTCACCTCGCCGATCACGCCCGCCGCGGAGGTCCTCGATGGCGCGTGTCCGGTTCGCGGTGTCTGCCGCACTGACCCTGTTGACGGTGCTCGGGCTGAGCGCCCGCGGGCCGTCGCCGGCTGTCCTCTGGCTGGAGGGCGCTCCCGTGGCTGCGACCAGCTGGCCCACCTCCTCCGCACTGGTCATCGCGGAGGTCGTGACCGGCGGCGTGTCGGCCTCTGACGAGTTCGTGGAGCTGTACAACGCGTCGACTTCGCCTGTCGACCTGGCCGGGCTGGAGGTGGCGTACGTCACGAGCTCGGGGGCCACGGTCACGCGGAAGGCGGCGTGGACGGGCTCGGTCACGGTGGAGGCCGGCCGGCATGTGCTGTTGGCAAACGCGCTCGGTGTGCACGCCGGCGCGGCGGATGCGACCTGGTCCGGCGGGCTCGCCGCGACTGGGGGGACGCTCGTGTTGCGGCCGATCGGGGGCGAGCCGCTCGACGCGGTCGGTTGGGGTGACGTGGCGAATGCGTTCGTCGAGGGGACGGCGGCAACCGCTCCCGCGCCGGGCACGTCGATCGAGCGACTGCCCGGCGGCACGCTGGGCAATGGGACGGACACGAACGACAACGCGTCGGATCTCGTGGTGAACGCGGCGCCGGTCCCGCAGGGTCTCGCGGCGGATCCGACCCCGACTCCCACGCCCACGCCGACCCCGACTCCCACGCCCACGCCGGCCCCGACTCCCACGCCCACGCCGGCCCCGACCCCCACGCCCACGCCGGCCCCGACCCCGACCCCGACCCCACGCCGGCCCCGACCCCGACTCCGACCCCACGCCCACGCCGGTCCCGACGCACCCCGACACCCACGCCCACGCCGGCCCCGCACGCCCGGCTCCCGCACGCCGGTCCCCGACGCCCACGCCGACCCGACCAACCCCGGATCCGCTGCTGCCGATCGAGGCGCTTCGGGCCCTGCCCAACGGGGCCATCGTGTCCGCCGAGGGCGTGCTCACCACGGATCTCGGCGCCCTCGAGGCAGGACTGACCGGGTTCGTCCAGGACGCGACCGCGGGGGTGGCGGTCCATCTCGACGAACCGCTCGTTCCGCCGCTCCCCGCCGGGACGGTCGTCAGGCTCCACGGGACCCTCGACGAGCGGTACGCGCTCCGCGTCCTGCGCGTTGTCGCGGCCGATGTGGTCGCGATGGGGTCCAGCTCGCTCCCGGAACCGGTGCCCGCCACGACCGGCCAGGCGGCCGAGGCGCTGGAGGGTCGGCGAATCGTGCTTGCTGGCACCGTGACCGAGACACCGACCATGATGGCCGACGGGCTCGGGTTGATGCTGGACGACGGATCGGGGCCGATCCGGGTGATCGTCGGGCCCGCGGCCCTCGGCGCCGCCGCCACCCGCACGGGGGACCGGGTCACTGTCGCCGGTCCGCTCGGGCAGCGTGACAGCAGCGGCACGGGGCTCGACCGGGTACCGGCTCCACGCGACGCTTGCCGGCGAGCTGACGGTGCTCCCGCCCCCGACGCCTTCGCCCACCCCGCGCCCTCGCCGACTCCTTCGCCCCATCCCACGCCCACGCCGTCAGCCAACCCGTCGCCGTCGGTTGAACCCTCCGCAACCGTCACCCCATCGGCGTCGCCGTCACCGACCGTCGGCCCCACGCCCTCACCGACGCCCACCCCGATCCCCACGGCCGTGGCGGTCTCCGCGGCCCGCCTCGTCGAACCGGGGAGCCCCGTCGTGGTTCGCGGCGTGGTGGTCGCAGAGGCCGGCCGCCTCGGGACACCCCCGCTGTTCGCCATCGATGACATGACGGGCGGCATCGTGATCCGCCTTGCCGATGGCCAGGCGGCCCCGCCGCGGGGAACCCTGGTCGAGGTCCGGGGCGCCATCGCCGCGCCGTACGGTCAGACGGAGATCCGTCCCGCCGGCACCGGGCTGTCGATCCTCGGCACAGGGGTGCTGCCCGTCCCCATGGCCCTTGAAGCCGGCGCCGCGGGCGAGACCGTCGAGGGCAGGCTCGTGGTGGTGACGGGCACGATCACCACTTCGGCATCCAGGGCCACCAGCGGCGACCTGTCGCTCACGATCACAGGGGAAGACGGCGCCACCCTCCGCGTCATGGCCGATCGCTCAGCCGGGCTCGACGCGACCGTCCTGCGCAAGGGCGTCACCGGGACCTTCACCGGCATCGTCGGCCAGCGGGCGTCCCGAAAGGGGGCGCTCGACGGCTACCGTGTCTGGCTCCGGGACCGCGCGGACGTCGTGCTGGTCCCCTCTGGCAGCACCTCCCCGACGGCGTCCCCGTCCGCCGGCCCGTCGGCCGGCGACGCAGCCGCACCGCCTCTCGTCACGATCGCCGCTGCCCGCGTTCGCGAAGGGCGGGCGGTGACCGTCGAGGGCATCCTGACCGTGGACACCACGCTGCTCGATGCGAGTGGCCGGCGCACGATCGTGGAGGACGCCACGGGCGCGATCGAGGTGTATCTCGCGGCACCGGATGCCGCGGTCAAGTCGGGTCGGCGTGTCCGTGTCACGGGGACTGTCGGTCGGGCATGGGGTGCGCCCCGCCTCCGCGCGGACGAGGTTCGGGTGCTCGGCGAGCGGGTGCCCACCGCGCATTCGCTGACCATCGCGCCCGGCGCGGCAACGGAGTGGCGCCTGGTCCGGGTGCGCGGCACGATCGTGGACATCCACCGCTCCGGAGACCGCTGGCAGGCGGAGCTGCAGGTCGGCCGCATCCGGATCCTGGTGGCCGGGCTTCCGGGCAGCGGAACCTCGGCGGCCGCGGTGACCAAGGGACGCACGGCGACCATCACGGGCATCGTGAAGCGTCCGTACCCGACGGCGACCGACCGACGATATGCCGTCCTCCCCAGGCGGCCCTCGGACCTCGTGCCCGGTGCGGAGGCCGCCGCGTCACCCGGATCCGCGGCGGCGAACACGATGGGGGAAGGGCGCACCGGACCGGTCGAGGTCACACCATCAGACAGGGCACCGGCGGGCGCGCAGGACGTTGACCTCGCAGATCTTGCGGCGCACGCGGGCCGGGAGGTCCACGTGGGCGGCCTCGTCGTCGCGATCGAGGACCGGGGCATCCGCCTGGACGATGGGACGGCGATTGCCCGCATCGTGCTGGCGGCCGCGGCCGCGGACCTGCTCCCAGTCCTGCGTCCCGGCGACGCGGTCAACGCCACGGGAGTGGTCGAGATCGGCGATGCGGCCCTGAACGAGACCGTTGTGGTCGTCTCGGATCCGTCCTCGGTCGCGCTTCTGGGTGACCTGGGCGACCTGGGCTCACCCGACGATCCGGGTGCCGCGGCCGGTGATGCCGTCCTAGAGGCAGGGCTGAGCCTCGCAACCCTGCCCGCCGGCGCCGCCGCAGCGGCCTCGGCCGTCTCTGCCATCGACCGCGGCCCGGGTCTCGGTGCGGCCTCGGCGGGTGTGATCACGCTGGGCATCACCGGGCTCATCGCGGCGGCGGCCGCGCTGGTCCGCCGCCGCCGTTCGAAGCGCCTGTTCCGGACCCGGATCGTGGCCCGGCTGGACGCCATCGTCGGTCCCGGGACGGTTCCTGCGGGTCCCGCGCGGGACGTCCCGGCTTGAGCCCGGCGCGCGGCAGACGGCTCCGGCGTGGACCTGACGGCTTGACGCTCGTGGAATCAGGCCCCTATCCTCGGGCGCAGCGCACGCCGGATGAGCGTGCGGCATCGAGGGAGCGAGCTCTTGCCGAACGCGGACACCCGCGTCGCGATCCAGGCCGGCGAGCGGCAATACCACATCGGGCTGGGTCCGGGCGAGCTCGCCGACTACATCCTCCTCCCCGGGGACCAGGATCGGGTCGATCGCGTCGCGGCGCACTTCGACGAGGTCGAGCTGCGCCATCGCCACCGTGAGTTCGCCACGGCGACCGGCACCTACAAGGGCCTCCGCGTCTCGTGCGTGTCCACCGGCATCGGCACCGACAACGTCGAGATCGTGATCAGCGAGATCCTCGCCATCGCCGAGCGGCCGACGCTCATCCGGATCGGCTCCTGCGGCGCGCTGCAGCCCGGTATGGGTCTCGGCGATCTCGTGATCTCGACCGGATCGGTCCGTCTCGAGACGACGACCAACTGGTTCGTTCACGAGGGCTACCCGGCCGTCGCCCATTACGAGGCCGTCCTGGCCCTTGTCGAGGCGGCCGAGCGTGGCGGCCACACGCATCACGTCGGGATCACGGCGACCGCGCCCGGCTTCTACGGCGCGCAGGGGCGCCCGATCCCGCAGCTTCCCATCCGCTACCCTGACCTCGCGGAAGAGATGGCCCGCCAGGGCATCCTCAACTTCGAGATGGAGGCGTCGGCCGTCCTCGTCCTCGCAGGGCTCGGCGGGTCTCGTGCCGGCGTCGTGTGCGCCGTCTATGCCAACCGCGTGACCGGCGAGTTCGTGGAGGGCGACGTCAAGGATAGGGCGGAGGCCGCCGTGGTGGAGACGGGGCTCGAGAGCCTCCTGATCCTCGCGGAGCTCGACCGCCAGAAGTCGATGGCCGGGGCGGCGCGCTGGCGCCCGTCACTCTGGACCCCA
Source organism: uncultured Chloroflexia bacterium (assembly GCA_963770795.1). Taxonomy (GTDB): domain Bacteria; phylum Chloroflexota; class Limnocylindria; order Limnocylindrales; family CSP1-4; genus CAIXZV01. Next base: position 714,905 of record CAVYQR010000002.1, on the reverse strand, counting down.
GCATGAGCGCCAGACCTGGCGACCACGCGGACTCGAGAGGCGTGCTCTCGTGACGCGGATTGCGTGAGGAGGATCGAACCCATGGCAGAGGCCTACTGCGTCAAGGACAAGGTCAAGGTCGAGGTCCAGAACCCCGAGCAGATCACGATGAAGAACGGCAAGCCCGCGCTCAAGGGCACCTGCCCGAAGTGCGGCGGCAAGGTCTTCCGGATCGGCGGCTGACCTCGTAGCTTCAGAACCGCAGATTGAGCCCCCGAAGGCACGGCCCGAGGGGGCTCAATGGTGCTCGGCATGGTCCCAAGAGGCCCCCCGCATTCCGGGCCGGGGGTCGCGGGAGCCGATAGACCCCTTTGCTACCATTCTCCCCGAGCACATGTTCCAGAACCACCCGAGGTCACGCCCTGCCCCCTCTCACTGCCATCGCCCGCGACCCCGGCACTGATTCCGGGCCAGCGGGCACGAGCCCCCTCCAGCACCGGTCCTCTGACCGGTCCGATCGCCGAGCCAGAACCCCCGGCTTCGGGGTCGCCGCCACCGCCGCCATCCCGGCGACCGTCGCAGCGCTCCCGACGTCGTACCGCCCGGCCCACGCCGCCGGATGGCCGAGGGTTCGTCCAACCGTTCCTCAACCTGTCCCGTCGAGCGCTCCCCCCCGGGCGCCCGCCGGCAAGCGTCCCCCGCCCAAGGAGGCCTCCACATGACCGTTCGCGTCGGCATCAACGGCTTCGGCCGCATCGGCCGCCAGTCCCTCAAGGCACTCATCGAACGCGCCCCCGATGTCGAGGTGGTCGCGGTCAACGATCTTGTCGACGTCAAGATGAATGCACTCCTGTTCAAGCACGACTCGACCTACGGCGCCTACCCGGGCGAGGTCAGCCACACCGACGACTCGATCGTCATCGACGGCAGGACGGTCAAGGTCCTCCAGGTCAAGGACCCGGCGACGCTCCCGTGGGGCGACCTCGGCGTCGACATCGTCATCGAGTCCACCGGCCTGTTCACCGATGCCGAGAAGGCAGGTGCCCACATCGCCGCCGGCGCGAAGAAGGTCATCATCAGCGCGCCCGCCAAGAAGGAGGACATCACGATCGTCCTCGGCGTGAACGAAGGCGCCTACGATCCCGCGAAGCACAACATCATCAGCAACGCGTCCTGCACCACGAACTGCCTGGCGCCTGCCGCGAAGGTCGTCCACGACCGCTGGGTCATCAAGCGCGGCCTGATGAACACCATCCACAGCTACACCAATGACCAGCGCATCCTGGATGTCGCGCACAAGGACCCGCGCCGCGCCCGCGCCGCCGGCCTGAACATCATCCCCACGACCACCGGCGCCGCAAAGGCCCTTGCCCTCGTGATCCCGGACCTCAAGGGCAAGTTCGATGGCTTCAGCCTGCGCGTCCCGACCCCCACAGTCTCGGTCGTGGACTTCACCGCGGAGCTCGAGAAGAGCGTCACGCTCGAAGAGCTCAACCAGGCCTTCCGTGACGCGGCGGCTGGCCCGCTGGCCGGGATCCTCGGAGCCTCCGACGACCCGCTGGTGTCGAGCGACTTCCGCGGCGACAGCCGGTCCTCGATCATCGATCTCCCGTCCAACATGGTCCTGGGCGGCAACTTCATCAAGGTCATCGCCTGGTACGACAACGAGTGGGGCTACAGCTGCCGCGTCGCGGATCTCGTGAAGTTCGTCGCCGACCGGCTGGACTGACCCGGAGCCCTCAGGGCTCCCGGAGGAATCGAAGATGGACAAGCTCACCGTCCGCGACCTCGATGCCGAGGGCAAACGGGTCTTCGTCCGCGTGGACTTCAATGTCCCGCTCGAAGACGGCAGGGTCACCGACGACTCGCGCATCCGAGCGGCGCTGCCGACGATCAGGTACCTGCAGGCGCAGGGCGCGCGCATCATCCTTGCCAGCCACCTCGGCCGGCCCGCCGGCAAGGTCAGCGACAGCCTCCGGCTCCGGCCGGTCGCGGAGCGCCTGGGCCAGTTGATGGGCAAGACCGTGCCGGTGACCGGCGACGCCCTCGGCATGGGGACGGAGGACGCCGTCCGGCGGCTCCGCAACGGCGAGATCCTCCTCCTCGAGAACCTCCGTTTCCACGCGGAGGAGGAGAAGAACGACCCGGAGTTCGCGGAGGCCCTGGCGGCCTACTGCGACGTCTACGTGAACGACGCGTTCGGGACCGCGCACCGCGCCCACGCCTCGACCGTGGGGATCGCGAAGCTCCGTCCGGCCTATGCCGGGTTCCTGATGGAGAAGGAGCTCGCGAACCTCGGCAGGCTGCTCGACAACCCGGAGCGGCCATTCGCGGCGATCATCGGCGGGGCCAAGGTCTCCGACAAGATCAAGGTCCTCAAGAACCTGCTCGCCAAGGTCGACATCATGGTGATCGGTGGCGGGATGGCCAACACCTTCCTGCTCGCGCAGGGCAAGCCGATCGGCAAGAGCCTGGCCGAGCCGGACCGCGTGGAGGATGCCCGCGCGATCCTCGCGGCGGCCCAGGAGAGAGGCGTCACGGTCGTCCTGCCGGTGGACGTGATCGTGGCCAAGGAAGTCACCCGCGGCACCGAGTACAAGACGCTCTCCGCGGACAAGGTCCCGGCCAGCTGGCACATCGTGGACCTCGGCAAGCAGACCCTGTCCAGCATCGAGGGAGCCCTGGCGGATGTCCGAACGGTCCTCTGGAACGGCCCGCTGGGCGTGTTCGAGATCCCCTCGTTCGCGCACGGCACCAAGGCCATCGCCCGGTTCCTCGCAGATCGCGCGGAGGCGGGCGCTGTGGTGGTCATCGGTGGCGGGGACTCCGTCGCCGCGATCTCCCAGCAGGGCCTGGCCGACAAGATGACCCATATCAGCACCGGTGGCGGGGCCTCTCTCGAGTTCCTCGAGGGGCGCGAGCTGCCGGGTGTGACGGTCCTCCTGGACCGTGAGCCGGAGGCCGTGAAGTGAGCGACACAACCATCGCCTGGGTCGATGCCCGGGAGATCCTCGACTCCCGGGGCAACCCGACCATCGAGGTGGACGTGGTCACGGAGGACGGCTCGATGGGGCGAGCCGCCGTCCCGTCCGGCGCCTCGACGGGTGCCCACGAGGCCGTGGAGCTCCGCGACGGGGACACGTCCCGCTACGGCGGCAAGGGCGTCCTGACGGCGGTCGGCAACGTGACCGAGCGCATCGGGCCGTCCATCCTCGGCTTCGACGCCGCGGACCAGTCCGGCATCGACGACGTCCTGCTCGAGCTGGACGGCACGCCCAACAAGGGCGAGCTGGGTGCCAACGCGATCCTCGGTGTCTCCCTCGCCTGCGCACATGCCGCGGCGTCTTCCCACGAGGTCCCGCTCTACCGCTGGCTCGGCGGCGTCGGTGCCCGGATCCTGCCGGTCCCGATGTTCAACATCCTCAACGGCGGCAAACACGCCCTGAACTCCACGGACTTCCAGGAGTTCATGGTCATGCCCGTCGGGCTCGCCTCGTTCCCCGAGGCGCTGCGGGCCGGAGCCGAGGTGTTCGCGGCGCTGCGCACGATCCTCAGCGACGAGGGCCACGCCACCGGCCAGGGCGACGAGGGCGGCTTCGCGCCGTCCCTGCCGACGAACCAGGCCGCGGTCGAGGTCGTCATCCGCGCGATCGAGAAGGCCGGCTACAAGCCCGGCGAGGAGATCGCGATCGCCCTGGATCCCGCTATCACCGAGCTCGTGGAGCCCGGCAGCGGCGAGGACGGCCGGCCCACCCGATACGTGCTGGCCCGCGAGGGTCGCACGCTGGAGTCGGGCGAGGTCGTGGACCTCTGGGCCGACTGGGTCGCCCGCTACCCGATCATCTCTATCGAGGACGGCCTGGCTGAAGACGACTGGGACGGCTGGAAGCTGATCACCGAGCGGCTTGGGTCCACGGTGCAGCTGGTCGGCGACGATCTCCTGGTCACCAACACCGAGCGGATCCGCCGCGCGATCGACGAGAAGGCCGCCAACGCGGTGCTCATCAAGCTCAACCAGATCGGGACGCTGACCGAGACGATCGACGCGATCGAGCTCGCGCGTCGCGCCGGCTGGGCGTCCATCGTGTCCCACCGTTCCGGCGAGACGGAGGACACCACCATCAGCGACCTCGTGGTCGCGATGGGCACGGGCCAGATCAAGACCGGCGCGCCGTCCCGATCGGAGCGGGTTGCCAAGTACAACCGGCTGCTCCGGATCGCCGACGAGCTCGGTGACGATGCCCGCTACCTGGGTCGCGCGGCGCTCTCGGGCGCGGCGGGCCGCGGGGAGTTCTGACCCTGGGCTGCACGGCTCGGGACATTCGCTCGGAGGGTGTCCCGTGAGCCGGTTCGTTGACCACGGTGCGATCACCGCTGCCTGGGTTGGTCTCGGCATGGCGGTCACGATCGCGGTCAGCTTCCTGCTTGTCATTCCCATCGAGGCGGTCTACTGGTACCTCGCCCTGCCGGCAGGGCTCCTGATCGGCTACTACGCCAATGCCCGCTCTCTGCGGGCCGGCGGCCCGTGGGGCCGGATCCTGGCCAACGCGCTGTTCGCCGGCCTGGTGACGGGGATCACCTACGCGATCCTGCTGCTCGCGGTGAAGGCGCTGTTCTTCAACGTGGACGGTGGGTATCGCGACGCGTCCTCGGGCGGTCCCATTCCCTGCACGACAGGCGCCGACTGTGTCTACGAGCGGTATCTCGCCGCCGGCCAGGGCGAGGCGTTCGAGGCGGCCGGGATCACGGACGTGGCGACGTTCACGACGTTCTACTGGGGACAGCAGATGAGCAACGCGGGGCTGACGCTCGTGCTGTCGGTCGGCGGGGCGCTGGGCGGCGGCGTCATGTACGGACTCGCGAACCGGCGCAAGCCCGGAGACGGTGCCGCCATCGAGTCCGTGGGCGGCCCGCAGGCCTGACCGACGCTCCAGTGGGGCCGAGACCACGCCGGGGAGCTGGCCGGGGAGCTGGCCGGGGAGCGTGCTGGTTGATGCCCGGAGCGGGCCACTGGCCTTGCCTGAATCACCAGCAGTGCTAGCAAGCGCCGGTCGTCGCATCCCGCGGCTCGTGAGCGGCCGATAGGAGCCCGTTTATCACGGACGGTGCTGAGGGAGCGGACATGCGGTGCCTGCACCCGCGATCGACCGCGATCGACCGCGAGTCGGTCGCTCACTGTGACCTGATAGCACCCTTGGTGATCTCACGCGGCCCACTCCGCTGTCGGGTGCCCGTTGTACGAGAAACGCATGGCCAACGCCCTCTGGCGGCGCTCGTCGGGAGTCCCCGGCCCTCGAATCGAAAGCGCCCCGGTCGGTGACCGGGGCGTTCGGTGTTGCGAGAGGGAGCGAGGACTACTCGGGCTTCTCGGCCTTCTTCGTCTTCGGGGTGGCCTTCGCGGCCGGGGCCTTGGCGGTGGTCGCCTTGGGGGCCTTGGTCGCCGTGGCCTTCACGGCCGGCGCCTTGGTTGCGGCGGCCTTCGCGGTCGTGGCCTTGGCGGCGGTCGTCTTCGCGGCGGTCGTCTTCGCGGCGGGTTTCGGTGCAGCCTTTGTCGCGCGGGCCCTGGTGGCCTTCGCGGCGGGGGCCGCTGCCGGTGCGGCGACCGGGGCCGCGGCGGCCTCGGAGCGCGTGCTCCGTGACAGGGCGGCGCGCGCCTTGCCGGCGGCGGTCTGGGCGCCCTTGGCCTTGACGGCCTTGCCGGCCGCGATGCGGGCCTTGGCGGCCTTGATCGCGGCAGCCTTGCCGGTGGTCTTGGCGACGTGGCCTGCGCTCACGACGTTCGCGCCCACCATGGCGGCGTTGACCTTCTTCGCGAGGCGGGACTTGCGGCGAGCCGCTGCGTTCGCATGGATGGCGCCGGACTTCGCGGCGCGGTCCAGGGCCGAGATGGCCTCTGCCATCGTGGCGGCGACATCGACGCCATCGGGTTGGGCAGTGGCAACCATGACGGCCTTGGCAACGAGCGTCTTCGCCGCAGACCGACGGGGCTGCAGGATCGCGTGCCGGCGCTCAGCCTGGCGGACGCGCTTCAGCCCGGACGGATTGCGAGCGCCCTGCCATTTCCGGGGCGTTCTAGCCAAGGTGGCGGATCTCCGTTTCCGTGTGCATGCGGGGAATGCAAGACGCGCGCGAGCGTAGCCTGCCCGAGGCGCGACGGCGAATGGTAGCAGAGCCCGCTGCAACCGGCCAGCCCGGGATTCGGCGGCCGTTCGCCGGACTGTGCCCGGATCAGCCCCCGCGCAGGCGCCGGGCGCGGTAGCGCTCGATCAGTGCCGACGTCGAGGGGTCGTGATCGTTGGACACATCGGTCGCGTCTGCCGCGAGCTCAGCGGAGATCCTGGTCGCGAGGACCTTGCCCAGCTCCACGCCCCACTGGTCGAACGAGTCGATCCCCCAGATCGCGCCCTGGACGAACACCTTGTGCTCGTACAGCGCGACCAGTGCGCCCAGCGTGCGGGGCGTGAGGCGGTCCGCAAGGATCACGGACGTGGGGCGGTTGCCCTCGAACACGCGAGCATCGACCTGGTGGGCCGGCACGCCATCCTCGATGACCTCGTCACGTGTCTTGCCGAACGCCAACGCCTCGGCCTGCGCGAACAGGTTGGCCATCAGCAGGTCGTGGTGGTCCCCGATCTCGGTGGTGGGGTTGACGAAGCCGATCAGGTCCGCCGGCACGATCCGCGTCCCCTGGTGCAGCAGTTGGTAGTAGGCGTGCTGGCCGTTCGTGCCGGCCGTGCCCCACTCAATCGCGCCGGTGTCATACGCGACCCTGGTTCCGTCGGTGCGCACGGACTTGCCGTTGGACTCCATGTCCAGCTGCTGCAGGTAGGCCGGGAAGCGGCTCAGCTCCTGGCTGTAGGGGAGGACGGCGTGCGTCTCGAACCCGAAGAAGTTGGCGTACCAGGTGCCCAGCAGGCCCAGCAGCACCGGCAGGTTCTCGCCCAGCGGCGCCTCGCGGAAGTGCTGGTCCATCGCGCGGAAGCCCGCCAGCAGCTCCCGGAAGTCGTCGGGGCCGATGGCGACCATGAGCGCCAGGCCAATGGCGGAGTCCATCGAGTACCGGCCGCCCACCCAGTCCCAGAAGCCGAACATGTTGGCGGTGTCGATGCCGAAGTCGCGGACCCTGCCGCCGTTCGTGCTGACCGCCACGAAGTGCTTCGCGATGGCCGCTTCGTTGCCGCCGAGGTCGGCCAGCAACCAGTCACGCGCCGTCCGGGCGTTGGTCAGCGTCTCGAGCGTCGTGAAGGTCTTGCTCGCGATGATGAACAGCGTCTCGGCGGGGTCAAGGTCGATGGTCGCCTCGCGGATGTCCGCTCCATCGACGTTGGACACGAACCGGAAGCGCATCGAGCGCTCCGAGTAGTGTCGCAGCGCCTCCGTGGCCATGGCTGGACCCAGGTCGGAGCCGCCGATGCCGATGTTGACGACGTTCCGGATCCGCCGGCCGGTGAAGCCCGTCCAGTCGCCGCCACGGACGCGGAGCGCGAACGCCGCCATGCGATCGAGGACCTCGTGGACGCCCGGGACGATGTTGTGGCCGTCCACCTCGATCCGCTGGCCGGCGGGGGCACGAAGGGCGGTATGCAGGACGGCGCGGTCTTCGGTGGCGTTGATCCGCTCGCCGGCGAACATCGCGTCCCGGTGCTCCTCAACGCGGGCGGCGCGCGCCAGCGCCACGAGGAGGGTCATCGTCTCGTCGGTGACCCGGTGCTTCGAGTAGTCGAGATAGAGGCCCGCGCCCTCGGCGGTCAGGCGCGCGGCACGTCCCGGATCCTCCGCGAAGAGGTCGCGCAGGCGGCGAGTTCTCAGGGCGTCGTGGTGGGCGACGAGCGCCTGCCACTCGGGGGTCTTGTCGATCGGGGCGGCGAGGTCAAGGCTCATGATCCCGCAGCGTACCGCGCTGGCTGACCGGGCGCCGGGTAGCCAATCAGGGCCGGAGGGGTTCTCCGCCGGGCAATGGTTGGTGATGGTTCCACGCACGCGGAACCGTTCGCCGAGTCCGGGGTTCTCCGCCGGGTCATGGTTGGTGATGGTTCCACGCACGCGGAACCGTTCGCCGAGTCCGGGGTTCTCCGCCGGGTCATGGTTGGTGATGGTTCCACGCACGCGGAACCGTTCGCCGAGTCCGGGGTTCTCCGCCGGGTCATGGTTGGTGATGGTTCCACGCACGCGGAACCGTTCGCCGAGTCCGGGCATCGCGGTCGGCTCGCCTAGTTCCGCTTGGCTGAAACGATCCCAAGGTGTGCCGCGCTGGAGGAGGACTTGGGCCACGGCGGCCAGTGGCGGGAGCAGATGGCGGACCGGAGGCAGACACAGTCACGGGCCCGAATCAGCCGTGCGGCAGGATCACCCAGCCGGCGTCGGTCAGCCCGTGAAGCTCGCCCAGGCCGATGTCGAACCAGGTCCCGTGGAGCGCCAGTGCCCCGGACCCCTCGCGCGATCGGATCCAGGGAAACGTCCGCAGGTTGACGATGGACTGCTCAACGGAGCGGAGCTCCAGATCGCGGTGGTTCCCGGCCGGGTCCGCCCAGTCGGAAGGTTCCAGCCCCTCCGCGAGATCCCGCAAGCCCTTGACCCAGGCGCCGATGAAGTCCGTCGCCGTGAGCGGCACCGTGTCGTCGAAAGCGGCAGCCACGCCACCGCAGCGCCCGTGTCCCATGACCACGATCGACCGGACGCCCAGGGCGAGGACCGCGAACTCAAGCGCGGCGCTGGCCGCGTGGTTCCCCGAGTCGGGCGCGTACACGGGCACGAGCGCGGCCACGTTGCGAACGACGAACAGCTCCCCCGGCCCGGCGTCGAACACCGTCTCCGGCGCGGCTCGCGAGTCAGAGCAGGCGACGACGAGCGTGCGTGGCCGCTGACCCTCCTCCTCGAGCCGTCGGTACCGATCGCGCTCGATCGGATAGCGGGTGTCTCGGAACCGGTGATAGCCGGCCAGCAGGTCGGGGGGAAGGGCATCGTCGGGTCCGGGCATCCGTGGATCGTAGCGCGACAAGCCCCGTGTCCAGGGACCCGGACGGCGCCGGCCAGCCCACTGCTCGATGCAGACGGATGAGCCCCACCCGCTACACTCCCGGGTCGTGACCATCCCCCAGTCCCGCCTGCGCAACTTCTCGATCATCGCCCACATCGATCATGGCAAGTCCACGCTCGCGGACCGCCTGCTGGAGCTGACCCACACGGTCGAGGGCCGGCAGATGATGAGCCAGGTCCTCGACTCGATGGACCTGGAGCGCGAGAAGGGCATCACGATCAAGGCCCGCGCGGTCCGCCTCGAGTACACCGCGAACGATGGCCTGGTCTACGGGCTCAACCTGATCGACACGCCCGGCCACGTCGACTTCAGCTATGAGGTCAGCCGCAGCCTCCAGGCCTGCGAGGGCGCGATCCTCGTCGTGGACGCCGCCCAGGGCATCGAGGCCCAGACGCTCGCCAACGTCCACCTCGCCATCCGCGAGGGCCTGACGATCATCCCGGTCCTCAACAAGATCGACCTGCCGTCCGCCCAGCCCGACGTGGTGATGGAGGAGCTCGAGAACGTTCTCGCGATCCCGCGCGAGGAGGTGATCCTCGCCTCGGCCAAGGAGGGGACCGGCGTCGCCGAGATCCTGGAGGCGATCGTCGCCCGGATCCCGCCGCCGAAGGGCGATCCGGCTGCGCCGCTGCGCGCTCTCGTGTTCGACAGTCACTACGACCCCTACAAGGGCGTCGTCTGCTACGTGAGACTCGCCGCAGGCACCATCCACGACCACGACGACATCCGCCTGATGGCCAGCGGCGCGGAGGCGGAGCTGCTGGAGCTCGGCTTCTTCCGCCCACAGCAGGTGCCGGTGGGCGTCCTCACGGCGGGCGAGGTGGGCTACATCGCCACCGGCCTCAAGAACGTCCGCGAGGCGCAGGTTGGCGACACCGTGACGACGGTCACCAAGCCCGCCACCGAGCCGCTCCCCGGCTACCACGAGGCGAAGAGCCTGGTGTTCGCGGGCCTGTACCCGCTCGCCGGCCCCGACTACCCGCTCCTCCGCGACGCGCTCGAGAAGCTGCACCTCAACGACGCCTCGGTCACCTACGAGCCGGAGTCCTCGGTGGCGCTCGGGTTCGGGTTCCGGTGCGGGTTCCTGGGCCTGCTCCACATGGAGATCGTCCAGGAGCGCCTGGAGCGCGAGTTCAACCTGGACCTGATCGCGAGCGCGCCGTCCGTGGAGTACCGCGTCCAGCTCACGATGGACCGCGGCTGGGTCACGGTGGACAACCCGGCCAGGTTCCCGGACGTCGGCGAGATCGAGTCCATCGAGGAGCCGTGGGTGAACCTGGGCGTGGTGACGCCGGACCGGTACATCGGGTCGCTGATGGAGTTGACGACGAACCGGCGCGGGTCGTTCATCAATCTCGAGTACCTGGACCCGCAGCGCGTGCACATGCACTTCGAGCTGCCGCTGGCGGAGCTGATCGTGGACTACTACGACCAGCTCAAGAGCCGGACCCAGGGCTATGCCTCCATGGACTACGAGGAGTCGGGCTACCGGGCCGCAAGCCTGGTCAAGCTGGACGTCCTCGTCAACGGCGAGCCCGTCGATGCGCTGAGCCTCATCGTCCACCGGGACAACGCCCAGGCCACGGGCCGCCAGCTGGCGGCCAGGCTCAAGCAGCTGATCCCGCGCCAGATGTTCGAGGTGCCGGTCCAGGCGGCGATCGGGAGCCACGTCGTGGCCCGCGAGACCATCCGGGCGATGCGCAAGAACGTCCTCGCGAAGTGCTACGGTGGCGACATCACCCGCAAGAAGAAGCTGCTCGAGAAGCAGAAAGAGGGGAAGCAGCGGATGAAGCGCGTGGGGTCCGTGGAGATCCCCCAGGAGGCCTTCCTCGCGATCCTGCGCATGGACGAGGGCTGATGCGCCCCGCCCGCGCCCGCTGACGCGCCCGTGCCGGATCTGCCTCTGCCCGGTCTGTCGGACATCTCGCACGTCCCGGACCCGCTGCGCATCCTGATCGTCATCGGGCTGACGGGCCTGCTGGTGATCCTGCGGTTCGACGCGGAGCGCTTCAATGCCGCCGAGTACGACGACCTGGACCGCTGGGGCCGCCCGCCGTCCCTGTTCCGACGGCTGGCCTGGTACACGCTCGGCATCGGCATGATCCTGCTCGTGCTGTTCGTCCACCCCGCCCCGCAGACGGACCTGTACCTCGGCCTCGGGGAACGCCTCGGAGCCGTGATCCTCGGCCTTGCCTACGGTGCGATCGGCACCGCGATCGCGATCGGCATCGCCCTCTACCGCTACCAGCGCGTGCGCTTCCCGCCGGCGATGTCGTATCCCGGGGCGGTGCTCAACGCCATCGCGACGGCCTTCGTGGACGAGGCCCTGTTCCGCGGCATGGTCTTTGGCTTCCTCGTGCTGGCCGGCGTCGATCCGAACCTCGCGAACCTGACCCAGGCCCTGCTCTACGCGCTGGCGACGCGTCTTGGGGCGCCGGGCCGGCCGTGGTACATGCTCGTCACGGCACTCGCCATCGGACTCGTGGGTGGGTGGCTGACGGCTGTCACCGGCGGGATCGGGGCCGCGTTCCTGGGCCACGCGATCACGCGGGTCGCGATCTTCACGACGACCGGGCACGCCGGGTTGCCGAAGGCGAAGGGGACCGAGGCCGAAGAGGTCGAGAAGCGACAGGCGCCTCCCGCCGGCTGGCAGGTGCTCGGCAGCAACGACCAGTCGCGGGACCGCTGACCACGGATCCGACTGGGGGCGCCCGACCGCCCGAGCCCGCGCCTGAGCCTGAGGCCGGGGACCCGCGGCCTGCACCCGTCCCGGCTGCACCCGTCCCGGCTGCACCCGTCGCGCTCTACGTCCACGTCCCGTTCTGCGTCTCGCTCTGCCCGTACTGCGACTTCGTGGTGTACGCGGGAACCGCCGCGCGGGGGCCGGCGGCGCGCGTGGAAGCGTACGTGGCAGCGCTGCGGGTGGAGCTCGGGCTTCGCGCCGATGCGGTGGAGGCCTCGTTCGGCTCGCCGGGTTCGCCCCGGCGGCCGCCGCTCGAGACCGTGTACGTGGGCGGCGGTACGCCCACCCTGCTGCCGGCCGAGGTGCTGGCGTCGCTCCTGGACCTGGTCCGCCGGCGGTTCGGGATCGCGGCTGGTGCCGAGGTGACGATCGAGTCCAACCCGGGGCCCGACGAGAGGGGCGATGCACCGGCCCTGGTCGCGGCGGGGTTCAACCGGCTCTCGCTGGGGGCGCAGGCGATGGACGATCCGTCGCTGCGGCGGCTCGGCCGACGACATCGTCCGGCTGACGTGGCCGCGGCCGTGGGTGAGGCACGGGCGGCGGGGTTCCTCTCCGTCTCGCTGGACCTGCTGTATGACGCGCCCGGGCAGTCAACATTGTCCTGGGGCACGACCCTGGACTCGGCGCTGGCCCTTGCCCCCGACCACGTCTCGGCCTATGCCCTGACCCTGGACGACCCGGACGAGGAGGGCCTGACCGGGCCCATGGGCGATCACCTGCCGACCCGGCCGGGGGCCCGCCGGTGGCGCGAGGCGGCGACGTCCGAGCAGTCCGAGGATCGAGCGGCCGAGCAGTACGCGCTGGCCGTCGAACGCCTGGCCGCGGGTGGATACCGAGGCTACGAGATCTCCAACTGGGGCCGGCCCGGGCACCTGAGCCGGCACAACCTCGTCTACTGGCGGCGCCGTCCGTACGAAGCGGTCGGTCTGGGGGCGCACGCGTTCGACGGGGTCACGCGACGCTGGAATGCGGCCCGGCTGGATGGATACCTGGCCGCGCTGGTTCCGGCGGCGGGCGGGGCGCCCGTGCTGCCGCCGGGCGGTGCTGAGCCGGTCTCGGCCCTCGATGCCGCGGCCGAAGCCGTCATCCTGGGCCTGCGTCTGGACACGGGGTTGCCGATTGCCGAGGCCGGAGCAGGGCCGCTGGGGGAGCACCTGGCGTGGGCGCTGGGCGAGGGGCTGCTCGAGCAATTCGGCGTGGAGCGCGAGCGCGTTCGCCTGACCACCCGCGGCCGCCTCCTGTCGAACGAGCTGTTCAGCAGGCTCATCTAGGTCTGGCGCACGGGGCGGTCTTGAGGCAGCCTGTTCGCGGAGCGTGGCGCCTGGCGACGCGACACGCGGTGCCCCACGCGGTGTCGTTGACACCCTTGCGCGACGGGCGCTAGACTCTCGTCAACGCAGTTAGCACTCTCATGGTGTGAGTGCCAACCTTGCAGGAGAGGCTATATGGCGCGTCGAGTTCGTCGCTCCAGCGGCCCCCTTGATCTTCGCTCCCAGGCGATCCTCCGGGCCGTCATCGAGGAATACGTCACCAGTGCGGCGCCCGTCGGCAGCCATGCCCTCGTCGAGCGCTACCACCTTGGCGTGTCCAGCGCCACGGTGCGTGCGGTCCTCGCGGAGCTCGAGGCGGCAGGCCTCCTGACGCACCCGCACACCTCGGCCGGCCGCATCCCAACCGAGCAGGGCTACCGCTACTACGTGGAAGCCATCGTGGACACCGTGCCGCTGCCGCCCGTCGAGCAGCTGATGATCCGCCACCAGTTCGGCCAGGTGGAATACGCGAGCGAGCACTGGTTCCGCCTCGCTGCGACGACCCTCGCCTCCGTGACGCGCGCGGCCGGCCTCGCCACCCCGGCCAAGCCGACATCCGCGCACCTGCGCCGGCTGGACCTCGTCTCGATCAGCGGCCGGCTCGCAAGCCTGATCCTGGTCCTGCGCGAGGGCGCCCTCAAGCAGGTGCTCATCACGCTGGACGAGCCAACGGACCAGGCGGACCTGACCGCCGTGGCAAACCGGCTGAACGCGTTGCTCGACAACCTGACCGCCCACGAGGCGGAGCGGGTGCTCGCGGTCCTCGACCCCGCGGACCAGAGCCTGGACCTGCCCCGGCGTGTCGGCGAGCGCGTGGTCCGGGCGCTCCGGGAGTTCGATGGCGCCGCCATCGAGGAGCTGTTCAGCGACGGCCTCCTGAACGTCATGGCCGCCCCCGAGTTCGCCCAGAGCGAGAAGCTGCGCCGTGTCTTCGCCGCCCTCGAGAACCGCGCCTATCTCGCGCAGCTGATCGACGGCGTTGCCGGCTCCGGCCGCGTCTGCGTCTTCATCGGCCACGAGAACCCGGCCGAGGACATGTCGGACGTGTCGCTCGTGCTCGCCCCGTACGGGCGGCCCGGCCGCGCGGTGGGCGTGGTCGGCGTGCTCGGTCCGACGCGCATGGCGTACCCGCAGGCGATCGGGACCGTGCGCTTCGTGTCCGGGCTCATGAACGAGCTCATCGACCACCTCTACGCCTGACCGCGTTCCACAGCCAACGGAGATCCATGACTCGCAAGACCCGCGCCGAGGAGCGAATCGAGGCGCTCGACGTCTCACCCAGCGCGCTGAGTGCCCAGCTCGAGGCCATGACCGCTGAGCGCGACGATGCGCTGGCCAAGGTCGATGAGTATCTCGGCCTGCTCCAGCGCGAGCGCGCGGAGTTCGTGAACTTCCGCCGGCGCACCTCAGACGAGCGCCAGCAGGAGCGCGGCCTCGCGGGCGTGGACCTGATCGCAAAGGTGCTGATCCTCGCCGATGACTTCGATCGAGCATTGGAAACCCGCCCGACCGAGCTCACGGACAACGCGTGGGTGGAGGGCATCGCCGCCATCGATCGCAAGCTCCGCCTGCTCCTGGAGAGCGAGGGCGTCGGTGCGGTCGAGGCGGCTCCCGGCACCCCCTTCGATCCCCGCGAGCACGAGGCCATCGTGAGCGTCCCTGGCACCGGGCGCGCCGAGGGCGAGATCGTGGAGGAGGTCCGGCGTGGCTACCGCCTCCGCGACCGCCTCATCCGTCCGGCCCTGGTCGCGGTGGCAGCCGCCCCGGAACCTGACGCCGGCCCCGATCCCCGCCTCGTGAACTGACTCGGCCACCACCCACACCTATCCACCAGACCCGACCCAGACACCAGGAGACAGACCCCAGATGGGCAAGATCATCGGCATCGACCTCGGGACGACGAACAGCGTCGTCGCCGTGATGGAGGGCGGCGAGCCCACCGTCATCCCCTCGTCCGAAGGCAACCGCACCGTGCCTTCGGTCGTCGGCTTCTCCAAGTCCGGCGAGCGCGTGGTCGGCCAGTTGGCCAAGCGACAGGCGGTCACCAACCCGACCAACACCGTCTACTCGATCAAGCGCTTCATGGGCCGCCGCTGGGACGACCCGGAGGTCCAGCGCTCCATTGGCTTCGTGCCGTACACCGTGGAGAAGGACCCCAAGTCCGACGGCATCCGCGTCGTCGCCGGCGACGGCCACTACACGCCGCCCGAGATCAGCGCGATGGTCCTCCAGAAGCTCAAGTCGGACGCCGAGGCGTATCTGGGCGAGAAGGTCACCGAGGCGGTCATCACCGTACCCGCCTACTTCGACGACACCCAGCGCCAGGCGACCAAGGACGCGGGCCGGATCGCGGGCCTCGACGTCAAGCGGATCATCAACGAGCCCACGGCCTCGGCCCTGGCCTACGGCCTGGACAAGAAGCACGACGAGAAGATCGCCGTCTACGACCTGGGCGGCGGCACCTTCGACATCTCGATCCTGGAGCTTGGCGAGGGCGTGTTCGAGGTCAAGGCCACGAACGGCGACACCCACCTGGGCGGGGACGACTTCGACCAGCGCGTGATCGACTGGCTGCTGGCCGAATTCAAGAAGGACCAGGGGATCGACCTGTCCAAGGACCAGCAGGCCCTCCAGCGCCTCAAGGAGGCCGCCGAGAAGGCGAAGATCGAGCTCTCCTCGACCTCGACCACCGAGATCAACCTGCCGTACGTCACCGCCGACGCCTCCGGGCCGAAGCACCTGGTGATGAACCTGTCCCGGGCGAAGCTCGAGGACCTCGTCCGCGACCTGATCGGGATGACGAAGGGGCCGGTCCTCGCGGCCATCAAGGACTCCGGGCTCAAGGCCAGCGAGATCGACGAGGTGATCCTCGTCGGCGGCATGACCCGCATGCCGGCCGTCCAGGAGATGGTCAAGGGCCTGTTCGGGAAGGAGCCCCACAAGGGCGTCAACCCGGACGAGGTGGTGGCGATCGGCGCCGCCATCCAGGCCGGCGTGCTGGGCGGCGAGGTGAAGGACGTCCTCCTCCTCGACGTGACGCCGCTGTCGCTGGGCATCGAGACGCTGGGCGGGGTCATGACCCGGCTCATCGACCGCAACACCACCATCCCGACCTCGAAGTCGCAGGTGTTCTCCACGGCCTCCGACAACCAGAGCCAGGTCGAGATCCACGTCCTCCAGGGCGAGCGCGACTTCGCCAACGACAACAAGACGCTGGGCCGGTTCATCCTGGACGGGATCCCGCCCGCACCACGCGGCATCCCGCAGGTCGAGGTCACGTTCGACATCGATGCGAACGGGATTCTCGACGTCCGGGCCAAGGACCGGGCGACGTCCAAGGAGCAGCAGGTCCGGATCACGGCCTCGTCGATGTTGTCCAAGGATGACGTGGACAAGATGGTCCGCGAGGCCGAGAGCCACGCGGACGAGGACAAGAAGCGGCGCGAGGAGGTCGAGCTCCGCAACCAGGCGGAGCAGCTGACCTACCAGGCCGAGCGCACGATCAAGGACCTGGGCGACAAGGTGTCGTCCGAGGACCGGGCGACCGTTGAGACGCAGGTCTCGGGGATGCGCGAGGCGCTCAAGGGCTCCGACACGGAGCTGATCCAGGCCGGGATGACGACCCTGGTCGAGACGCTGTCCCGAGTGTCCACGGCCGCGTACCAGGCGGCCTCAGAGGGCGAGGGCGCCGCGGCCGGCGAGGGCGGCGAGGGCGCCGGTTCTGAGTCCGGTCCCGGCGAGTCCGGTTCCGGCGAGGGCGCCGCCGCAGATGCTGCCGACGAGACGGTTGAAGGGGAGTTCAAGGAGGTCTAGCGCCTCACTCGGCTCTTCGTTCCGAGCACGGCCCGCCGGTTCCCGGCGGGCCGTTCAATTCGCGGCGGCCGTCTACTCGCCTCGCAGTCGCCGGCGGACGCTCAGCACCAGCGGCGGCACGCCCAGCACCGCGGCGACCACGAGGCCGGCACCCACCTCGGCGAGCCGGTGGACGGCCATCCCGTGGAGGATCATGCCGCCGGCGATCGGCATCCCCGTGAGGAACACGACCGCATCTGCCGCGACCTGCATGATCAGGCCGCCACGAACTCAGGGCCCGAGGCGCCTGCAGGAGTCTCGCCAGGCTCCTCCGGAAGCGGATCATCGCGGCGGTACGGAACGCCCACGACCACGGTGTGCGGCCGCCCCAGCAGCATCGAGCGCAGGTGCCGCGCAGACTGGTTGTAGAGGATCCGCTCCCACCAGTGGCGCGCCACGTACTCGGGCACAACGACGAACGTGATCGGCTCGAGCCTGTCCGGCGGCCAGCGCCTGTCCAGCACGTCGAGGTAGGCGGCAAGGGGGCCGGCGAGGGCCCTGTACGGTGACTCGACGATCACGAGGGCAACGTCGGGCACGTGCAGCTCCCACCGCCGCCGCATGGCCACCGACGACGCCTCGTCCGCCGAGATGAACACGGCGGTAACGTCGGTCGTGATGGAGCGCGCCACGTTGACTGCCCGGACCACGGCCCGATTGAGACCCGGCACGGGAACGATCGCTCGCTCCTGGCGGACCGGCGATGCGGACACGAAGTCCGGGCTGATCGCCAGCGCGCGGCGCGACGTCGCGTACTGCCGGTGGATGAACAGCATCACGCCCACGAGCCCCGGGATGAGGATCACGACGAGGTAGGCACCCGAGGTGAACTTGACCGACGCGACAACCACCAGGACCACAGCAGTCATCACAGCGCCGATGCCATTGATCGCCATGCGCCATCGCCAGCCCGACTCCTTGTTGCGCAGCCAGTGGAGCACCATGCCGCCCTGGCTGAGGGTGAAGCAGACGAACACGCCCACCGAGTAGAGCGGGATCAGCAGCGTCGTCACGCCGCCGAAGTACACGAGCAGGGCGACGGCCACCGCGGACAGCAGGACGATCCCCCACGAGAAGGCGAGCCGGTCCCCGCGGAACGAGAACTGGCGGGGCATGTAACCGTCCTCGGCCAGGAGGGCGGCGAGGCGGGGGAAAGCGTTGTAGCTCGTATTCGCGGCGAGGAACAGGATCAGCGCCGTCGATACCTGGAACACGTAGTAGAAGGGATTGCCGACGCCGAAGACGGTCTGCGCGACGAGCGCGATGACCGTCGGGCCGCCCGAGCCCTCCTCGGACGGGACGATCTGGTAGGCGTCCGCGACGAGCGTGATCCCGATGAACAGGATGGCGAGCAGCACCGCCATCATGACGAGGGTGTTGGCGGCGTTCTTCGCCTCCGGCGGCCGGAATGCGGGCACGCCATTTGCGATCGCCTCCGTCCCGGTGAGCGCGACAGAGCCGCTCGCGAATGCCTTGAGCACCAGGAACACGCCAAGGGTCTCCGTGCCCATCTGGACCGCCTCGGGGTGCGGCGGCAGCTCGGCGGCCTGGCCTGTGGCAACGCGCACGAGGCCGATGGCCACGATCGAGAGCGCCAGTCCGACGAACAGGTAGGTCGGGACGGCGAAGATGTTCCCGGATTCCCGGAGACCCCGGAGGTTCGCGATCGTGATCAGCGCGATGGCGGTGACGGCGATCTCGATCCGGAAATCGTTGATTGCGGGTGCGATGGAGATGAGCTGCTCGACTGCCGAGGACGTGGAGACCGCCACCGTCATCACGTAGTCGATCAGCAGCGCGGCGGCGGCGACGAGGCCCAGCAGTGGCGAGAGCTCCTGTCGAGCGACGGCATACGCGCCGCCGCCGTTGGGGAACGCGCGGCACACCTGGCGATACGAGATCGCGACGACCGCGAGGAGAACGGCGATGGCAGCGGCCACCTCGACGCTCAGGAGGAACGCAGCAGCGCCCCCGATGACCAGGACGCGGAGGATCTCCTCGGTCGCGTACGCAGACGAGGAGATCGCGTCGGAGCTGAAGATCGGCAGTGCGAGGCGCTTCGACAGGCGCTCACCTGCCTCCTCCTCGTTTGCGAGGGGCCGGCCGATGAGCCTCGCCTTCCAGCGCCGAAGCGTCCGCCCGAATGGCGTTCGAGGCGCCGACGCTGCCGGTTTCGCGACCATCTGGTTGGGGCCGGTATAGCGGAAGTAGGCGGTATGGGGTCGCTCGACGCGGACCCGCCGGTCACCCGGCTTGCGTCCTGTGATGGCGCGGCGGCCCCCGATCACCGGAGGCTCCCGATTCTGGATCGGCGGCAGCCGTCTGGAGGGCGTCCGGCGTCCGACCCGGCGATAGAAGGCTCGTGCATGACCCCAGCGTCGCTCCGTGCTCCAAGAGGGAACCGGGGCTGGGGGGTTCCTCGGGTCTAAAGGTCTCCTGAAGATTCGGCCGCGTCGGCAACCTGGATCCGGTACCCGACGCCGGGTTCGGTGACGATGATCGAGCCTGCGCGGGCTGCGGGATCCGCCGCGTTCAACTTGCGCCTGACGTTGCTGACGTGGACGTACACGTAGTCGTCCTCGCCCTGGTAGGCCTCGCCCCACACCGCGCGCAGAAGGCGGCCCTTGGTGACGATGCGACCCTCGTGCGTGAGCAGGACCCGCAGGATCTCGAACTCGCGCGGGGTGAGCTCCACGGCGCGCCCGCGGACCCGCACTTCGTGGCGCGCCGCGTCGAGCACCACGGCGCCCACGGTGAGCGTCGCCTCGCTGCTCGCAGACGGTCCCGCCCCATGGCGGATGGCGACGCGGATGCGGGCCCGCAGCTCGGCGACGCCGAACGGCTTCGTCACGTAGTCGTCGGCGCCTCGATCGAGGGCCTCGACCTTCTCCGCCTCCTCGTAGCGGCCGGAGAGGATGACGATCGGGGTGCTCGCCTCCCGGCGGATCGCGCGGATGACCTGGAGGCCGTCGATGTCGGGGAGGCCGAGATCGAGGAGCACGAGGTCTGGACGTCGGGAAGCGAACCGTTCGAGCGCCGACGCACCCGTCTCCGCTTCCGCGACACGGTAGCCCGCAGCCGCGAGCTCCCGGGTGAGGACCTGCCGCGTCGGTGCGTCGTCCTCCACGATCAGGATCAGCGCGGCATTCGCGCTCCTCGGCGGCGTCCGATCCCCCGTCACGGCGCTGCCTCGACGATCGACGTGCGCTCCACGAAGGCCGCGGGCAGCACCAGGTCGACGGCGAGCCCGCCCAGGGTGCCCGGCCGTGCGAGCACGGACCCGCCCATGGCGTCGACGAGGCCACGCGTCACCGCGAGCCCGATGCCGAGGCCACCCCGCGCGTCCCCGTGCGCGCTCGGGACCCGGTAGAACCGCTGGAACAGCTGCCCGATCGAGTCCGCGGGGACGCCGGGTCCGTCGTCCTCGATCGTGAGCACCACGATGCCGGCATCACCGGCACTGGCAGACACGACGATCCGTGCGTGGTCGCCGGTGTACTTGAGGGCGTTGTCGAGGACGTTGGCCACCGAGGCGTCGAAGAACACCGGGTCGACTCGCACCAGCGCTGCCTCCACGTCCACGTCCAGCCGTCGCCCGGCGAGCCGCGGTCGCACCCGTTCGAGCACCCCGGTGAGGAGGTCCTCGACGTCGAAGACGTCGGTGTGCGCCCGGAGAGATCCCGCTTCGATCCGGCTGAGGTCGAGCAGGTTCGCGACGAGCCGGTTGAGATACCCGACCTCCCGGTCGATAGCGGCGAGGTTGGCCCGGCGGTCCGCGTCGGACAGGTCCGAACCTTCGCCCAGGCTGCCCGCCGCTGCCCGGATGACCGCGAGCGGGGTCCGAAAGTCGTGCGAGACTGACTGCAGAAGCGACGACTTGAGGGCATCGCTCTGGCGCGCGATCTCGGCGATCTTCGTCTCGGCCCCGATTCTGTCGCGCGCGAGCGCCTGGCCGACCTGGTCCGCCGCGGCGGCAAGCAGCCTGGTCTGGATCTCGTCCGGCTCGCCGAGTGCGCGGTCGCGAGCCGCCCAGACGGAGCCCAGGGCGTCGCCGCTGGCCACGATCCGGACGCGGTACGTCTCGATGCCGGTCGGGTCGCGGCGAGCGGTACCCGGGCGAATGACGGTCGACCAGCGCGGCGGCTCCGGGCCCGGCGTCCGCTGGAGCACCCTGACTCGGCCCGGCGGCAGCGGGACCGACGAGCCTGCCGCGACGCCCGGGGCCCGTGCGCCATCCGTGTCGGCCGCGACCCGTGACCGTCCCGGATCGTCGCTGAGCGCGATCCATACGCGCTGCATCCCGGTTTCCGCCGCCAGCGCGCGGACGATCTGCGCGAGCGCGTCGTCCGTCGACTCGCGGGTCGCCAGCACGTGCGAGATATCGAACAGCGCACGCGCCTCGCGCTCTCGCGCCTCGGCCGCAGTCGCTCGGGAGCGCTGCCGTGCGGCGAGCTGGCCGACCACGATGCCGACGAACAGGAACAGCACGACAGACAGCAGCACCTCGGGGTCGTTGACGGCGAAGGTGTGCACCGGCTCCGTGAACAGGTAGGTGTAGGCGAGGAAGGCACCAGCCGCGGCCGCGATGGCCCCGGCCGTCCCGATGGACACGCCGCACACGACCACCGCGACGAGGTAGAGGACCGAGGCGTTCGGCGCGCCAGTCCGCTCCTCCACGGCTGCCACGGCGAGCGTCGCGATCGCCAGCAGCGCGACGACCTGGAGGGCTGCACGGATCAGATATGCGGCTGGCCGGTTCACGCGCCGATCCTACGCCCCGCCGGGCCGCCGGCAGGCCCCGGCGGCTGAAGCGGCAGGGACGACGCCCGAGGCAGCGCGATCGGCCGGCTCGGCAGGACCAGATGCCGATCGTGCACGGACAGGAGCCATCGGAAGGAAACTCGATACATCAGGCGCGCACGTTGCGGCAACGATGCGCCAGGAATGCGCTAGGATGCGCAGGACCGACCGACCGGTCGGTCGGTCGCCAGCAGAGCGCACCGACGGCGGCAACGCCGTCCGAGCGAGGGACCGCACGCATGCCCAAGCCCGATCCCGCAGAGCAGAGCCGGAGCCGCCGCGAGCGGATCCTGGATGCCGCCTTCACGGCCTTCGCGACGCGCGGCTACCGCGACACGGCCGTGGACGACATCGCGGGCGCGGCGGAGACGTCCAAGGGCGGCATCTACTTCCACTTCCCCACCAAGGACGCCATCTTCCGCGAGCTGATGCAGACCACCGCGGACAAGCTGGTCGGACGGGTGGAGCGCGCGGTGGCACTGGAGACGGAGCCGGTGGCGCGCGCCGAGGCGGCGATCCGGACCGTGCTGTCGACGTTCGCCGGCCACCGCACGATGGCCCGCCTCCTGTTCCTGGACACGGTCGGCGCCGGCCGCGTCTTCCAGGCCGAGACCAACGCGCTCCACGCCCGGTTCGCGGTTCTGATCCAGGGGTACCTGGACGATGCCGTGGCGGCCGGCGCCATCCCGCCGCTGGACACGCGGATCACGAGCATCGCGTGGTTCGGGGCGATCAACGAGGTGGTCGGTCGCTGGCTCCTGGCGGACCAGGCGGCCCAGCTCGAGGATGCCTACCCGGCCCTGCGTGCGGCCCTCCTGCGGAGCGCCGGCGTACCGGCGGAGCGGATCGGCGAGGTCCCGCACCCCGCCGAGGGCTGGGACTTCCCGGAGGCAGCCCGGTGACCGCGGTGCACCCGACGACGGTGCGGGTGGAGGGCGCGGGGCTGGGCGAGCGACTCCACCGCCTTCTCGGCGGGGCGGGTCCTGAGGCCGGTCTCACCTCCGCCACCGTGGCCGTGACGGGGATCGACCCGATCTCGCTCTATGCAGCTGCCGTGGAGGCAGACCTGGAGGCCGTGCTCTGGCAGCGTCCGTCCGAGGGCATCGCGTTCGTGGGGGTCGGGCGGGCATGGGCCACGGAACCCGAGGGTGAGAGCCGCTTCCGTGCCGCCGAGGCTGCCTGGCGCGCCCTGGTTCGCGACGCCCGCATTGACCGCCCGGACGGCGATGGCCGCGGCGCGGGCCCGGTCCTCCTCGGTGCCATGGGTTTCACCGGCCGTGCCCCCGCGGCGGATGACGTGTGGTTCCCGTTCGGCCCGAGCTCGCTCGTCCTGCCGGAGCTCCTCCTCTCGGTCACCCGGGGCGGCGCCACGCTCACCGGCTCCATGGTCGGACACGGCCCGGACGTTCCCGGGCCCGGTGCGGCCGGACCCCGCGCCCTCGAACGGCTCTGGGACCAGCTCGCCGAACGCGCCCGCAATCTCGCGCCCAGCCCGAGTGGCATGGTCGCCCGGCCCGTCTTCGCCCCGCTGGTCACGGCCGAGGAGCAGCCCTCGAAGGATGCCTTCCGCCGCCTGGTCGGCATGTTCTCGGGGGCGGTCGGCCGCGGCCGCATCGACAAGGTGGTCCTCGCCCGACGGGTCGGTCTCCGCTCCCCGGTGGAGCTGGACGTCCCGAACGCTCTCCGCCGCCTTGCCGCCAGCGCTCCCGAGAGCACCATCTACGCGTTCCGTCGCGCTGGGCGCACGTTCCTGGGCGCAACCCCCGAGCGCCTCGTGAGCACCGAGGGCCGTACGTTCCGCACCGCCGCCGTCGCCGGCACGATCGGTCGGGGCGCCGATGCGGCCGAGGACGAGGCGCTGGGCCGAGCCCTCCTGGCCTCCGAGAAGGACCACGAGGAGCACGCGATCGTGGTGGCGGCGATCCGGGACCTGCTCACGCCCGTCGCGGACACGCTGGAGGTTGCACCGGGGCCCGGCCTCATGACCCTCCGTTTCGTCCAGCACCTGGTGACCGAGATCTCCGGCACGGTACCCGACGCGCACGGACTCCTGGCGCTGGGCGAGCGCCTCCACCCGACCCCGGCCGTCGGGGGTGAGCCGAGGGACGTGGCGCTCGCGATGATCGACGAGCACGAGGGATTCGATCGCGGCTGGTACGCGAGCCCGATCGGCTGGCTGGGCGCGGACGGCGACGGCGAGCTGTGCGTGGCCCTGCGCTGCGGGATCGTGGACCGGACACGGGCGACGCTCTTCGCCGGGTGCGGCATCGTCGCCGACTCCGACCCCGACCTCGAGTGGGAGGAGTCGCGGATCAAGCTGCGCGCGGTGGTCTCGGCGCTGGGCATCCCGGGTGACGAGCGATGAGCGACGCGGCGGGCCTCCGGGCCTTCGTCGAGGCGCTGCTCTCGGCGGGGATCCGCGAGGCGGTTGTCTGCCCGGGGTCGCGGAGCACCCCGCTGGCGCTGGCCCTGCGCGCGTCGGCCGGGATTCGCGTCCGGGTCCTCTACGACGAGCGTGCGGCCGGGTTCTTCGCCCTGGGGATGGCCCGGACGTCGCGGCGACCGGTCGTGCTGGTCGCGACCTCGGGGACGGCGGTCGTCGAGTTCGCGCCGGCGGTGGTCGAGGCGTCGCTCTCGCGGGTGCCGCTGGTGGTGCTCACGGCGGACCGGCCGGCCGAGCTGCGCGACCGCGGGGCGCCCCAGGCGATCGACCAGGACCACCTCTACGGCCGGGCGGCAAAGTGGTTCACGGAGCTGCCGTTGCTGGACGGAGAGTCCGCCACACTGGCGCACTGGCGATGGGTGGCAGGACGCGCGGTGGCGGTGGCCGCGGAGGGCCCGGCGGGCCCCGTCCAGGTCAACGTGCCGTTCCGGGAACCCCTCCTTCCCGACGGCCCCCTGGAGACACAGGAGGCAGATGCCTCTATCGAGCCCTTCGTCGCGGCGACTGCCGGGCGCCGGATGCTGGACGACGACGCGCTGGCGCGGCTGGCGGGGCGGCTGGCCGGCGTGGAACGCGGCCTGATCCTCGCGGGGCCGGACGACGACCCCGCGCTGCCCGGCTCGCTTGCCGCCCTCGCCGCGGCCACCGGCTTCCCCATTCTTGCGGACCCACTCTCCGGGCTGCGGACCGGCCGCCACGACCGCGGCGCGGTCATCACGCGAGCGGACCAGCTGGTACGGCCAGGACCGTGGATCGACGCGCACGCACCCGACCTCATCATCCGGACCGGCGCCATGCCCACGTCCAAACCGGTGGCGGAGCTGCTCTCACGCGTCCGGCCGGAGGTGGTGGTGCTGGACGGCGACGCCGGCTGGCGCGAGGCGGCGCTGGTCCCGGCAACCTTCGTCCACGCCGATGCGGCGGCAACCGCCGAGGCGCTGGCCAGGTTGCTGGAACCCTTGAACCCGGCCTGGTCGGACGGCTGGATGCAGGCGGACCGTGTGGCCGGCGAGGCGATGGCCGGCTGGCTCGGCGCCCTGGACGAGCCTTTCGAGGGCTCCCCCTGGACGGTCCTGGCCGACGCCCTCCCGGACGGGGCCGTCCTGTGGGCCGCCAGCTCCATGCCCGTTCGCGACCTGGACGCCTGGCTCCCGTCCACGGACCGCGCCATCACCGTGCGCTCGAACCGGGGCGCCAACGGCATCGACGGTGTCCTCTCCACCGCGCTGGGCTCCGCGGCGGTCGCCGAAGGACCCGTTGCGCTGGTCCTCGGCGACATCGCATTCCTCCACGACCTCAACGCCCTGGTCGCCGCGCGCCTCCACGGCCTGTCCGCCACGATCGTCCTGGTCAACAACGACGGCGGCGGCATCTTCTCGTTCCTGCCCCAGGCCCAGCCCGTGGCCGCTCAGCCCGGCACCGGGCTCCCCGAGCACTACGAGGAACTGTTCGGGACGCCGCACGGCATCGACGTCGGGCCGATCGTGGTCGCGCTGGGCGGGGAGCACCGGCTTGTCGGGCCCGGAGGACCTTGCGCCGGCGATCCGGGACTCGGTCGGCAGGCCGGGCGTCCGGGTCCTGGAGCTGCGCACCGACCGGGCACGGAACGTGCAGCTGCACCGCGACGTTGCCGCGGTGGTGGCGAAGGCGCTCGCGGACCTGGTGCCGTGAGCGGGATCGTCATCGACGGACTCCGCTGGGAGGTCCGCGCCCGCGGCACGGGCCAGCCCCTCCTGCTCCTGCACGGTTTCACCGGCCGCGGCACGGCCTGGGGCGCGCACGCCTCCGCCTTCGCCCGTGCCTACCGGGTGATCACCGTCGATCTCCCGGGCCACGGGCGCTCGGGGATGGGGGAACCGGCGCGTATCAGCGTGGAGCGGACGGCGGACGACCTCGCGGCGATCCTCCGGCAGGCGGGCGTCGTTCCCGCACACGTCCTCGGCTACTCGCTGGGCGCCAGGATCGCCCTCCGTCTCGCGGTCGCGCACCCGGACGTCGTGCGGCGCCTCGTGCTCGAGAGCCCATCGGCGGGCCTGGCCACGGAGGATGAGCGTGCGACCCGCCGCGCGTCCGATGACGCCCTGGCGACGGAGATCGAGCGCGACGGCATCGCGGCTTTCGTGGCCGCATGGGAGCGCCAGCCCGTCTTCGCCAGCCACGCGTCGCTTCCGCCCGCGCGCGTCGCGCGGCTCCGCGCCATGCGCCTGTCCAATCGGCCCGACGGGCTCGCGGCCTCGCTCCGCGGCGCCGGCCAGGGATCGATGGAGCCCCTGTTCGACCGTCTCGCGGCCGTCACCGCACCAACCCTCGTCATCGCCGGCTCCCTCGACGACCGTGGCCGCCCCCGGGCGCGGCAGGTCGCCGATGGCATCCCGGGCGCACGGCTGGAGATCATCGACAACGCCGGCCACACCCCCCACGAGGAGCAATCGCGCGTCTTCCGTCGCCTCGCCCTCGACTTCCTGCAGGAGGTTCCCGCCGCATGACCACGCCGACCGCGCCCGTCGCCTGGACCTCCGTCGTCGAGTACAAGGACGTCCGGTACGAGCACTCGGGCACCGGCATCGCCAAGGTGACCATCAACCGGCCCGAGGTCCGCAACGCCTTCCGCCCGCAGACCGTGCGTGAGCTGATCGATGCCTTCGCGCGCATCCGCGACGACGCATCCATAGGCTGCGTCCTGCTCACCGGCGAAGGCGACATGGCTTTCTGCTCGGGCGGGGACGCGAACTACAAGAGCCACGGCGGCGGCTACCTCGACTCGGACGGCATAGCCCGGCTCAACGTCCTGGACCTCCAGCGCCAGATCCGCTCTCTGCCGATCCCTGTCATCGCCCTCGTCAACGGCTACGCAATCGGGGGCGGTCACGTGCTCCACATCGTGTGCGACATGTCGATCGCATCCGACAACGCGATCTTCGGCCAGGTGGGCCCGAAGGTCGGCAGCTTCGATGCGGGCTTCGGCGTCGGGCTGCTGGCGAGGCTGGTCGGTGACAAGAAGGCGAAGGAGATCTGGTTCCTGTGCCGCCAGTACTCGGCGGCCGAGGCGCTGGAGATGCACCTCGTCAACCGGGTCGTGCCGCTGGCGGACCTGGAGGCCGAGGGGGTGCAGTGGGCGAACGAGATCCTGGACATGAGCCCCACCGCGATCCGGTTCCTCAAGTCCGCGTTCCTCGTCGCAACGGACGGCCTCGCCGGGCTCCAGGAGTTCGCCGGGAATGCGACCGGCCTCTACTACACGACCGACGAGGCGCACGAGGGATCGACGGCATTCCTGGAGAAGCGGCCCGCCGAGTACCGCAAGTACCCGCGGCGGCCCTGATGGCGAAGGCTCCCGAGGTGGGCTCGGCTCCCGGCCCCGCGGCTCCCCCCGCTCCCGCGCGGCCGTCCGCGTTCCGCATCTGGCTGCTCGCCGCCCGGCCCGCCACGCTCCCGGCCGCGCTCGCAGGGGTGGTCGTGGGTTTGGGCGCAGCACTGGCCGTGGGTGCTTCGTTCCGACTCGACACCGCGCTCGGCTGCATCGCGGTCGCGCTCCTGCTCCAGGTGGTCGCCAACTTTGCCAACGACCTGTCCGATTTCCGGCGCGGCGCCGACACACCCGATCGCATCGGACCCGTGCGCGTGGCGGCGGCCGGCCTGGTGACGGAGCGGCAGCTGGAGGTCGCGATCGCGATCACCATCGGGCTGGCCGGGATCGTGGGGCTGTGGCTGGCCGTGGTCGGCGGGCCGGTGCTCATCGCGCTGGGTGTGCTGGCGGTGGTCGCCGCCCTCGCCTACACCGGCGGGCCGTTCCCGTACGGCTACCGGGCGCTGGGCGAGGTCTTCGTCTTCATCTTCTTCGGCCTGGTGGCCGTGACCGGCACCGCCTACCTCCAGGTGCTGCGATTCGACACGCTGTTCCTCGTGGTTGCCGTCCCGCCGGGGGCGCTGATCACGGCGATCCTCGTCGTGAACAACCTGCGCGACATCCCCACGGACACGGCCGCCGGCAAGCGCACGCTCGCGGTGGTGATGGGCAAGCGGGCGACGCAGGCGGAGTTCGGGTCCCTGCTGGGCGTCTCCTACGCGGTGCCGGTGCTCCTTGTCGCGGCGTGGATCGCGGGCTGGTCGCCGACGGGCGGCGAGGCACCGCTGGCGCCGTTCGTGCTGCTGCCGATGCTCACGCTGCCGATGACCCGCCGCCTGCTGGCCACGGTGCGCGGCTACGGCGAACCGCGGGAGCTCAACCTGGTTCTGAAGGGGACGGCGCGGCTGTCCCTGGCCTTCTCGCTGCTGTTCGCGCTGGGGCTCGCCCTGGCCGGGGCCACGCCCGGGGGTCTGGTCGGGTGACCGCCATCGTCTCGTTGCGCGCGGACAAGGTCCGTGTCCCGTTCCGTCGCCCGTTCCCGTGGGCCCAGGGGATGTGGCTCGAGCGCGAGGCCTGGATCATCCGGCTCCAGGATGCGGACGGCCGGATTGGCCTCGGCGAGGCGGTGCTGGAGCCCGCGGACGGTGACACGGCGTCCATCGTGCTCGACCACCTGGTGCACGATGCCGTGGGGATGGCCCGGGACGGCCGCCTGCCGACGGCACCGGAGCTCGAGATGCACGGGTCACCGGGACGGGCGCTGCGGGCGGCGATCGATGCCGCCCTGCTGGACCTGGGGGGGGTGCCCGTCGGGGCCCTGGCCCCCGGTGGGATGGGCGTAGGCGTCAACGCGACGATCGCGTCGATCGGACCGGCGGAATCGGCCCAGGCCGCCCACCAGGCGGTCCAGGCCGGCTTCACCACGCTCAAGCTCAAGGCCGGCGCCGAGCGCGAGACCGAGGTGCTGGTGGACCGGGTGCGCGCCGTCCGCTCGGCGGTGGGGCCGGGCGTCCGGCTCCGCCTGGACGTGAACGGCGCCTGGGACCTGGAGACCGCGACGGAGCGCCTGGAGGCGATCGCCCGGTTCGCCCTCGAGTACGTCGAGCAGCCGCTCTCGGGCGACGACGTGACGGACCTGGCGGAGCTCCGGCGCCGCATACGCACGCCCATCGCCGCGGACGAGTCGGTGACCTCGGTCCGGACCGCGCGAGAGCTGCTCGATGCCGGCGCCGTCGACGTGCTGGTCGTCAAGCCCGCGCGGGTCGGGGGGCCGGTGGCCGCAGCGGAGATCGCGGCACTGGCCGCGGCGCGGGACGTGCCGGTCGTGGTGAGCACGCTGTTCGAGACGGGCGTCGGGATCGCCGCGGCGCTGGCCGTCGCGGCGGCGCTGCCCGCCGGCCGGGGAGCCGGCCTGGAGCGGCCGCCGGATCACGGGCTGGCGACGGCCGGCGTCCTGGTGCACGACCTGCTGGTCGAGGAGTTGCCCGTTGACGAGGGACGAATGCGGGTGCCGGGCGGGCCTGGTGGCGCCCTGGGGATTGCGATCGACGAGCGAGCGCTGGCACGGTTCCTGGTCGAGTCGGCCGGGGGCGGCTGATGGGTGGATGGTCAGCCGAGGGGCTGGTGCGGGCGCACGCCGTGGCCGCGGGTGACGCACCCGCGATCATCGATGCGACGGCTGTCTGCACATGGGCCGAGCTGGACCGACGATGCGAGGCTGTGGCGGCCGCGATTCGTGCTGCGGGCGTGGCGAGTGGGGCGGTGGTCGCGGTGCTCGCAGAGCCTTCGGCAGACGCGATCGCGGCCATCCTCGGCGCGTTGCGGGCCGGGGCGGTCGCGGCGCCGGTGCCCACGGGCCTGGCGTCACCAGAGCTGGCCGCGGCGCTCGACGTCCTGGCGCCGGCGCTCGTGCTGCATGACGGGGGGCTCCGCGTCGCGGTCGCGGGCTCGGGCTTCCGCGGCTTCGCCCTCGGCACTGCCGTCTCCGTCCCGGTGCCACCCGTGTCGCCCGTGTCGTCCGCCTCGCCCGACCCGGCGGTCGGCGTGGCGTTCGACCCCGAGGCCGCCGCCGTCATCGTCCTGACCTCGGGCACGACCGGTCGGCCGAAGGGAGTCGTCCTGTCGGGCCGGGCGATGGCCTCGAGCGCGGAGTCGTGGCTCGGGGCCCTGCCACAGGCCACCGGCTGGCTGCTGGCCCTGGGCCTGGTGCACGTGGCGGGCCTCGGGATCCTGTGGCGGGCGATCGCCCGGCGAGTCCCGATCCGGATCGTCGGCCGCGCCGATCCGAGCCTCCTCCTGGCGGCGCTGGTCGCCGACCCGCCTCCCAGCCACGTCTCGCTGGTCCCGGCGCAGCTCGCCCGCCTGCTCCACGCTGCAGGCGATGCCCCGCCACCGCCGTCGCTCCGCGCAGTGCTCCTCGGCGGGGGCCCCATCCCGCCCGCGCTTGTCATGCATGCAACCCAGACCGGGTGGCCGGTCGTGCCCACGTACGGCCTGTCCGAGACGGGTTCCGGGGCGACGGCCCTACCTGCGTCCGAGGCCCCGACCTACCCGGGGTCCGCCGGTCGGCCGCTCCCTGGCGTCCGCATCGCCATCGACCAGCCGGACGCGGACGGGGTGGGGGAGATCCTCGTCGAGACGGAGGCGCGCTTCTCGGGCTACCTCGGCGAGCCCGGTGGTCCGGCCCCGGCCACCGACCCCGTCCGCACCGGCGATATCGGCCGCCTCGACGGTGATGGCCGCCTGTTCGTGATCGACCGCCGGCTCGACCGCATCGTCCGTGGCGGCGAGAACATCGCTCCGGCGGAGGTGGAGTCCGTCCTGCTCGCGCACCCGGCCATCAACGACGCCGCCGTCGTCGGGCGCCCGGACATGCTTTGGGGCCACGTCCCGGCGGCGGCGATCGTCCTGGCCGATGGCGCCGCGGACCCCGGCGACGAGGCGCTTGCGTCTCATGCCCGTGCGTCCCTCGCGGGCTTCAAGGTCCCCGTGTCGTTCCTGCGCCTGGACGCCCTGCCGCGCACGTCCGGCGGCAAGCTCCGCCGACAGGCTGTCCGCGCGCTCCTCACGGGAGAGAGGACCGGGGAGCTTGCCCGCCCTGACGGCGCCCGGATCGGGTGGCGGGTGACGGGATCGGGGCCGCTCCCGCTGCTGCTCCTGCACGGGACGCTGTCGAACGCCCGGCAGCTGGACCGGCTCGCCGCGAAGCTCACGCGACACGGGGATCTCACCGTCCACGCCCTCGACCGGCGTGGGAGCGGCACCGGACGCCTTGCCCCGGGCGGGCCGATCGCGGGGCTGGATCTCGCGGTCCACCTGGCGGACATCGTCGCGTACCTGGATGCACGGGGGATAGCGCGGGCCGCGATCGTCGGCGTGAGCTTCGGAGGCGTGCTGGGCGTGGAGCTGGCGGCGAGGCACCCGGATCGCGTCGCCGCGGTCGTGGCGTTCGAGCCTCCGTATGGGCCGCTGGCCGACGAGCGGACACGAGCCGGATTCGGGATGCTGGCCGGGGCAACCGCGGACGCGCATCGCACGGGCGGTGCCGCTGCGGCGGCTGAGACGTTCCTGCGCGCGGTCGCGGGCGACGCCGCCTGGGATCGCCTGCCCCCGCGGAGCCGCGCGTTCCTCGCCCGTGAGGGCGACGGCGCCGCAGCCGATGCCGCCCTGACCGGCGCTCGGCCGGAGGAGCTTGCCTTCATCACCGCCCCGGTAACCGTCCTCACCGGCGGCGCGAGCGAACCCATCTACGGCCCAATCGCGGATGCCCTCGCCGCGCGCATCCCTGGCGCTCGCCGGGATACCCTCGATGATCTCGGCCACGCCTCGCCCATCACGCAGCCGGCCCCCGTGGCGGCAGCGATCCGCGGGGCGCTCGGGCTGGCCGGCCTCGTCGGCGGGCCGCCCCCCTATCGCGACCGCGAGCCGGCCTCGCCGCCCAATGACCCGGAGCACCCCGCATGACCCCCGTCCCGCCGCCCGACCACACCCCCTCCGGTGCCTCCACCGGTGCCGGCAACGCCGCAGGCCAGCCCGAGGTCCAGGTCATGTTCGACCGGATCGCTCCCCGGTACGACCTGATGAACCTCCTCATATCCGCGTTCCAGGAGCCGCGCTGGCGTCGCCGGCTGGTGTCGCACGCCCGGCTCCACCCCGGCGGCTCCGCGCTGGACGTCGCGTCCGGAACCGGCAAGGTGGCCGCGGACCTCCATCGGACGGTTCAGCCCGGCGGCCGTGTCCAGGGCGTGGACCTCTCACCCGGGATGACCGCCGTCGCCCAGCATCGGTACGCGGATCGGCCGGGGCTGACCTACGTGGTCGGCGACGCCCTCTCCCTGCCGACGGCCGATGCTGACTTCGACGCCGCCACCATCGCATTCGGCATGCGCAACCTCCCGGACTACCGGCAGGGCTTCGCGGAGATGGCCCGCTCCGTCCGGCCGGGCGGCAAGGTGCTGTGCCTTGAGATCGCCCGTCCGCGGAGCCGCCTGGCCCGGTTCATGCGCTGGTGGTTCGACCGCATCGTGCCGGTCATCGGCAGGGTTGCAGGGCAGGGAAGCGCGTACGGCTACCTCGTGAAGAGCGTGCAGGCGTACCCGTCGCCGGAACGGATCGCGGAGATCATGCACGAGGCGGGCCTGGTGAACGTGACGTGGCAGGGCCTGACGGGCGGGATCGTGACGCTGCACGAGGGCACCGTCCCGCCGCGCTGAAGCCTGTGCAACGCGCCGTCCGAGGTCCGCCAACCGTACCGGACCCCACCGGACCTCCGCGCTATGGCGGTCAGGCTCCCGATCGGCGAGGGTGACCGGTGGAACGTCCCATCACCGCCACGGAGGCACAGCGTGCCGCGTCTCACCAGCCGCGTGTTCATGGACCTGGCAATCTGGATGACCGGGTTCGGCCTCGCGATCGGTCTTGTCTTTCCCCCGTTCTGCCTCCTCCTCGGTTTGCCGGCGGCGTCGGTGCTGACGCCGGCCTTCTTCGCGGCGACGCTGGCGGCCGGGCTGGCCGTCGGAGCCGTCAACTTCGCCCTCGCGCGACTCGTGGTCGGGCGCCGTTTCCGGCACCTGGCCGAGGCGATGACCTCCGTTGAGTCGCAGATGGAGTCCGCCGTTTACACGCAGGACTGGAGCGGTTGCGACCCGGAACGGTGCGCGCTCACGGTCGATTCCGCCGACGAGGCGGGTGCAACCGCGGCCGCTTTCAACAGCCTGATCCGGACGCTCGCGAAGAGCCATGCGGTGGAGAGCGCGATGCGCGACTTCAGCGACGTCCTGTCGCGCGAGTTCGAGCTCGAGGGGCTCGGCTCGGCGGCGCTGGACGGCCTGCTCCGGCACACCACCTCCGAGGCCGGCGCAATGCTCGTCGTCCGGGAGGATCAGCTCGTCCCGCTCGCGAGCCACGGCGTCCGAGCGCCCGAGACCCTGGTCGCCAACGACCACGTGCGGCGCGTCGTCCGGCTGGGCGAGATCGAGCAGCTGCAGGTCGGGGCGCAGGACCTGGTCGTTGACTCGCTGCTCGTGGGCGTCGCCGCGCGGGAGATCCTCGTCGTGCCGGTCGCGTTC
This sequence comes from uncultured Chloroflexia bacterium, assembly GCA_963770795.1. Lineage (GTDB taxonomy): Bacteria > Chloroflexota > Limnocylindria > Limnocylindrales > CSP1-4 > CAIXZV01. The sequence continues at coordinate 681,327 of CAVYQR010000002.1, read as the reverse complement.
AAGAGCGTCCCACTGGGCGTGATCGTGCTCGCAACCACGGACACCTTCGGGCCTGACGACATCGAGCTGCTCAACCAGCTCCGCGCCGACCTGGGCCTCGCGGTGAACAACGCCTTGGCACACGACCGCCTCGAGCGCCTGGCCGCGATCGACCCGCTCACCGACGCCTACAACCGCCGGTTCGGGCTTGGCCGCCTGCGCGAGGAGTTCTCGCGCGCCGTCCGCGCCGAAGCACCGCTCGGCATCCTGATGCTCGACCTCGACCACTTCAAGGCCATCAACGACACGTACGGCCACCTCGTGGGCGACCGGGTGCTGCGCGCCGTGGCGGCGGCGTGCCGGCGCGTCATCCGCGAAGGCGACGTGCTCGTCCGCTATGGCGGCGAGGAGTTCCTCGTCCTCCTTCCCGGGGCGGGCCGCGCCGATGTCGTCCAGGCCGGCGAGCGGATCCGCCGCGCCGTGTCCGAGACCACGGTCGAGGATGGGGCCAGCCGCATCACGGTCACCGTGAGCGTGGGCGCCACGGTCTACCAGGACGCCACCGAGACGGCGGAGGCGCTGGTCGCGATCGCCGACCGTGCGCTGTACGAGTCGAAGGACGGCGGCCGGAACCGGGTGACGGTGGGCGGCGCCTGATGATGTCCGTCCCGGATGGCATCAAGTGGCATCTATTGACAGGAATTGGCGTCGTCTCCATGATGTGCGCATGGAGGAGACGAGCTACCTGACGGCCGCCCAGGCCGCTGCGTGCCTTGGGATCAGCCTGCGGACCGTGCGCCGGCGGATCGCGGACGGCTCGCTGCCCAGCGTCAAGATCGGGGGCGCCGTGCGGGTGCCGGCATCGGCGCTCGAGCCGCCGGAGCGGCGGTCAGCCACCGCAGCGCGCGAGGCCGCCGTCGCGTACGGATCCACCGAGACAGACGAGGCATACATCCGGCGCTGGAACCGTGAGCATTGGCCCAATTCGTGGGAGCGAATGCTGGGACGGCGCCGGCAGGCCTTCGCGGACCTCGAGCGCCTGAGCAAGCTCACGAAACCTCCCAGCGGACCCCACGACACCGTGGATGCGATGTTGGACCAGGTCAGGGACGAGTTCGGGGCCCGCCTGCTGCAGTACCTCCCGCAGGCTCCCAAGGACGACTCATGAACGAGGCCGTACTCGATGCCAGCGTCGTGCTGCGCTGGGCGTTCCACGACGAGGCGGACCGAGACGGCGCGACGAGGATGGCGGAAGCGCTTGCCGGCGGCCACCTGACCGCCGTGGGGCCGCCCAACTTCCTGCTGGAGGTCGCGGCTACGCTCGCAATCGGGGTCAGGAGCAGCAGGATCGACCGACCGACGGCCGACGCCGTGCTCGCGGCGCTGTCCAGGGTCTCGATCGACGAAGGCGACCCACACGGCTTCGCGAGTGCGGCCTACGCCCTGGCGCTCGAACATGGTGTTCGTGTCCCGGACGCCGCCTACATCGAGACGGCCCGACGAAGCGGAGCGACCCTCATCAGCGCCGACTGGGACCAGCTCCGGGCAGCGGCTGCGGCGGGCGTGACCGCGATCTCAATCGGCGAGGTGCCGATACGGGCTCCGTGACGGGGCCAGTCGAATTGCCCTGCGGTACCATCGCCCGCCCATGCCCGAGAACCCCGTCGTCGCGCCGCTCATCCATGCCAGGGGCCTGACGAAGCGTTTCGGCACGCTCACTGCCGTCGATTCCATCGACCTCGATGTCGCTCCAGGTGAGAGTTTCGGATTCCTCGGCCCGAATGGTGCCGGCAAGACCAGCGCCATGCGCATGATCGCGTGCGTGTCGCCGGTGACGGAGGGGACGCTGCGGATCCTGGACCTGGACCCCGCCTCGGACGGCGCGCGGATCCGCGGCCGCCTGGGCGTCGTGCCCCAGCAGGACACGCTGGACACCGAGCTCTCGGTCCGCGACAACCTGGTGATCTACGGCCGCTACTTCGGCCTGAGCCGCGCGGAGGCGGGCCGGCGCGCCGGAGAGCTGCTGGACTTTGCGCAGCTCGGCGAAAGGGCGAACGACAAGGTCGAGCCGCTGTCGGGCGGCATGAAGCGGCGCCTGACGATCGCCCGTGCCCTGATCAACGAGCCGTCGATCCTGCTGCTGGACGAGCCGACGACCGGTCTCGATCCGCAGGCCCGCCACCTCCTGTGGGAGCGGCTGTACCGGCTCAAGCAGCGCGGCGTGACGCTCGTCCTGACCACCCACTACATGGACGAGGCGGAGCAGCTCTGCGACCGCCTCGTGGTCATGGACAAGGCGAGGATCGTGGCCGAGGGCTCACCGCGGAGTCTCATCGGGGAGTGGTCCACGCGCGAGGTCACGGAGCTCCGCTTCCCGGTCGGGGTGCAGGAGACGCTCGACGACAAGCTGGACGGCCTGGGCGAGCGGATCGAGCTGCTGCCGGACCGCGTCCTTGTCTACTCCGATGACGGCGAGGCGGTCGCGGCCGCCGCCCACCATCGGGGCCTGGTGCCGGAGACGGTTCTCGTGCGGCGGAGCTCGCTGGAGGACGTGTTCCTGCGGCTCACCGGCCGCAGCCTTGTGGACTGATGGCCGTCGCTGAGGTCCCGGGCCGGCCGCAGGCGCCGCGCACCGGGGCGTCGGTCCCCCGTCCCAGCCACCTCGCGGGCCTGCGCGCCACGTACGAGCACCAGTGGCTGCTCTACGTGCGGACCTGGCGCGGCTCGATCTTCGGCAACTTCGCCCAGCCGGTCCTGTTCCTGGTCGCGATGGGCATGGGCCTGGGCTCCTACGTGGACGCCGCCGGCAGCGACGCGATGGGCGGCGTGCCGTACCTGCAGTTCCTGGCGCCGGCCCTGCTCGTCTCCACGGTCATGCAGGGCTCGGTGTTCGAGGCCACCTTCCCCGTCCTGTCCGGGTTCACCTGGGTTCGCCGCTACCACGCGATGTACGCGACCCCGCTGACCCCGTACTCGATCGCGTTCGGCCAGCTGGCCTGGATCGCCACGCGGGCAACCCTCGTGGGCTCGATCTTCCTGGTGGTCATCCTGCTGTTCGGGGCCGCCGCGACGCCCGGGATCATCCTCGCGGTGCCGGTGGGGACGCTGACGGCGCTCGCGTTCGCCGGGCCGATCGCTGCGTTCATGTCCTCGCAGCGCGACACGTCCGCCTTCAACGTGATCTGGCGTTTCGGGATCACGCCGCTGTTCCTGTTCTCCGGCACCTTCTTCCCGATCGAGCAACTACCGGAACAGATCCGCTGGATCGCGTGGCTCCTGCCGCTGTGGCACGGCGTGGACCTCGCCCGCGCCCTGGCGCTGGGGACGGTGGCCGAGGACCCCCTCGTGCAACTGGCCCACGTGGTGATCCTGAGCTCGTTCGCGATCGGGGGAACCATCGCGATGTTCGTCATGTTCCGCCGCCGGCTGGAGCGCTGACGATGTTGCAGTTGGCCGCCCTCGGACGCGTCCTCCCGTTCGGCATCGGCGGGCGTCGGGCGCTGCTCCTGGTGGAGCGCAACGTCCTCGTCTACAGGAACAGCTGGATGATCATCCTGTCCGGCTTCTTCGAGCCGCTGTTCTACCTGCTCGCCATCGGGCTGGGGATCGGCGGGATCGTGGGGGACGTGCCCGGACCCGACGGCACGATGATCCCGTACCCCGTCTTCGTGGCACCGGCGCTGCTGGCGTCGGCGTCGATGAACGGGGCGATCGCCGAATCCACGTTCAACGTGTTCTTCAAGCTCAAGTTCCAGAAGACGTACGACGCCGTCCTGGCGACGCCGCTGGGCCCCGGCGACGTGGCGTTGGGCGAGATCGGCTGGGCGGTGATCCGGGCGACCCTGTACTCGGTGGGGTTCATCGTCGTGATCGTCCTCATGGGGCTCGTCCAGTCTCCGTGGGCGGTGTTCGCGGTCCCGGCGGCGACGCTGCTGGCGTTCGCGTTTGCGGCGACGGGAATGGCGGCGACAACCTACATGCGCTCGTGGCAGGACTTCGACCTGATCAGCCTGGTCGTGCTGCCGCTGTTCCTGTTCAGCGGCACGTTCTACCCGCTCACGGCCTACCCGGAGCCCCTGCGCGTGCTGATCATGCTCACCCCGCTGTGGCAGGGCGTGGACATGATCCGCGCGCTGGTCACGGGATACGTGGAGCCGTCGATCCTGTGGCACGTGGCCTATCTCGGGACGATGGGGCTGGTCGGGCTGTCGATCGTGGGGAGGCGGCTCGACCGGCTGCTGCTCAAGTAGGGGCGAGGGTGCGCCCGTCGCCGTTCCCCGTCGCGGCCGGGTAGCATCCGTCGATGCCCGCCACCGATCCGTCCGAAGTCCTCGACGAGGCCTGCTCGGCCCCGGACCTCCCCGCGCTCGGCGCCGCGATCAGCGAATGCGGCGCCTGTCCACGCCTGGTGGAGTGGCGCGAGGGCCAGGCCCGCACGAAGGTCGCCCGTTTCCGTGACGAGACCTACTGGGGCCGTCCCGTCCAAGGCTTCGGTCCCGCGGACGCAGGCATCCTCCTGGTGGGTCTCGCGCCCGCCGCGCACGGTGCCAACCGCACCGGCCGGGTGTTCACGGGCGATGCCTCCGGGGACTTCCTCTGGCGCTCGCTCCATGCCGCCGGCCTCGCCAGCCAGCCCGATGGTCGCCGCGCCGGCGACGGACTGGTCCTGCACGGCGTGCGCGTCGTCGCGGCAGTCCGGTGCGCGCCGCCGGCCAACAAGCCCACCCCGTCCGAGCAGGCAACCTGCCGGCCATGGCTCATTCGAGAGCTCGAGCTCCTGGTTGATCTCACCGTCATCGTGCCGCTTGGCGCCATAGGCTGGGCCGCATCACTGCGGACGCTGGCCGCCCTCGGCCACGCGACCCCGACACCCAATCCGCGCTTCGGCCACGGCGCGGAGGCGCAGATCGGCCGGTACGCACTGGTTGGCTCCTATCACCCGAGCCAGCAGAACACGTTCACCGGCGTCCTGACCCAGCAGATGCTGGGCGATGTCCTGGAGCGGGCGAAGGCGCTGGCCGGGCTCGGCCCCCGAAGCCGATAGACTCTCCCTTGCCCATGGCAGCAGAGCGCGACTTCTACGAGGTGCTCGGCGTCGAGCGCACCGCCAACGACGCCGAGATCAAGCGCGCCTTCCGCAAGCTCGCCCAGCAGTGGCACCCCGACGTCAACAAGGATCCCGAGGCGCAGGACCGCTTCAAGGAGGTCAACGAGGCCTACCAGGTCCTGGGCGATCCGCAGCGCCGGCAGACCTACGACATGTTCGGCCGGGCGGGCCTCGGCGGTGCCGGTGGCGCGGGCGGAGACCCTGGCTTCGGCACCGCGGGTTTCGGCGGCTTCTCGGACATCTTCGACGCGTTCTTCGGCGGTGCGGCGGCGGGCGGCGCGCGGCGGGGACGGCCCACCACGGGCTCGGACCTCCGCTACGACCTGCGGATCTCGTTCATCGAGGCCGTCCTGGGCACCGAGAAGGAGATCGAGTTCCCGGTCCTTGGCGGCTGCGACACGTGTGGCGGCACCGGAGCCAAGAAGGGCACGTCACCCGTCGGGTGCCCCCAGTGCAACGGGCGTGGCGAGGTCCGATCCATCCGCAACACGATGCTTGGCCAGATGGTCAGCGCGTCCCCGTGCCCGCGCTGTCGCGGCGAGGGCAGGATCGTGGAGTCGCCTTGCGATGCCTGCCGTGGCGAGGGCCGCACCGAGCGTCGCCGGAGTCTTCGCGTGACGATCCCGGCCGGCATCGACGAGGGCCACCAGATCCGCCTCTCAAACGAGGGCGAGACGGGGCCCCGCGGCGGCGCCCCGGGGAGCCTGTACGTCGCGGTGCACGTTGCCGACCACCCGTCGCTCACCCGAGAGGGCACCGAGCTCTTCTACGAGGCCGACATCTCGATCGCCCAGGCCGCGCTGGGGACGAAGCTCCACGTGCCGACCGTCGAGGGCGACGGCACGGAGGTCGAGATCAAGGCCGGCACCCAGCCCGGGACGGAGATCCGGCTTCGCGGCCGCGGCGTGCCGCACCTGCGCCGCCAGTCGGTGCGCGGCGACCTCCACGTCGTGGTCAACGTCAGCGTCCCGACGAAGCTGTCCAAGCGCCAGCGCGAGCTGCTGGAGGCCTACGCGAAGGAGGCCGGCGAGGGCGTCTCTGCCGGTGGCGGGCTGCGCGAGAAGCTGGGCCTGTGAGCGCGGGGCACCGGGCCCCGGCCGAGTCCGGGGGCGACGCGATCGCCGATCCGCTCGCCGGCATCGACCTCGCCGCCGCCGCGGCCACCCCTGGCTCCTGGCTGGAGCTCTCCATCACCGCGGACCACGAGGCCGTCGAGGCCGTCTCCGAGATCCTGTCCCGCGCCGCGCCCGGAGGGACCAGCGTTGAGCCCGCGTTCGAGCTGGTCGAGGAGGGTCTCGCCGCCCGCGTGGACTTCGCCCGGCCCGCGATGGTCCGCGCCCACCTTCCGATCCATGATGCTGCCGCGGTCCACGCGGCCGTCGCACGGGCGGACCGGGAGCTCGGCCACCTCCAGGCCTTCGGCATGCGGCCGATCGGCGATCTGGCCGCGGCCATCGTCATGGAGGCCGACTGGGCCAACGCATGGAAGGTGCACTTCCCCGTGCTCCGCGTGGGCCGGCGCATCGTCATCCGGCCCACCTGGCGGCGTCACCGGCGCCAGCCGGACGACGTCGTGCTCGCCCTGGACCCAGGCATGGCGTTCGGGACCGGGCTCCACCCGACCACCCGCCTGTGCCTCGCAGCGCTGGAGTCGCTGGCGGACCGAGGGGTCCTGGAGCGCGGCGGGGCGGACGGTGGGCCATCGCGCGTCCTGGACGTGGGGTCCGGATCCGGGATCCTGTCGATCGCGGCGGCCAGGCTCGGTGCGCGGAGCGTCCTGGCGGTGGACGTGGACCCGATCGCGGTGGAGGCAAGCACGGCCAACGCGCGGCGCAACCGCCTGTCGCGCAGGATCCGTGCCCGTGAGGGGAGTGCGCCGAGCGGTGAGGGTCCGTTCGACGTGGTGCTGGCGAACCTCATCGCGTCGCTGCTGGTCACGCTGGCGGACGGTCTGGCGGCGGACCTGCGGCCGGGCGGGACGCTGGTCGCGTCCGGGATCTTCCTGTCCCGCGAGGTGGACGTCATCGAGGCGTTCGCCGCCCGCGGCCTGGACCTCGACGGCCGCTGGGCCGAGGGCGACTGGGTGGCGCTGGAGCTCCGGCGCCCAGCCTGACGTCCGGGTCGTGCCTCCCCGCGAGCCCCTCACGGTCCCTGCGCTACGATCCGGGCCGAATGCCGGACCTGTCCTCGCTCTTCCCGTTCATCCTCGCCACGCATATCGGCCTGGCTATCGCGCTGTTCGTGCCGAGCCTGCTGCTCCCGTTCACCCTCCGCAACCGCCTCGTCAACCGCGGCTACGACGCGCCGCCGTCCGGCCGCCTCGTCCGGCTCATGCTGGCGATGCAGGCGCGCGGTGGGATCGTCATCGGCGCAGGCCTTGCGCTGACCGGCCTCGCGATGGTCGCGGTCCTCGGTACGCGGATCCTGGAGCAGCCGTGGCTGATGGTCAGCCTCGCGATGTATGCGGTCACGGCGGTCGTCGCCTTCGCGATCCAGCGGCCGACGTTGCGCGGCCTCGTCCGGCGGGACGGGATCGAGACCGACGAGGACCGCGAGGCCTGGCGTGCGAAGGCCCGGGGCCAGCGGTACATGGCCTACGCGATCACCTCTGCCGTGGGGCTCATCGCGTTCCTGATGTCCACGAAGCCCGTCCTGTGGTGAGCGCCGGCCGCGCGGTTCGAGCAGCAGCCCCGGACGCGGCGGACGGCGCGCGTCCCCGCTCCGCCGCCATCGTCAACCTCGGCTGCAAGGTCAACCAGTCCGAGATGGAGGCCGCCGCACGGCTGCTCCGCGAGGCGGGCGTCCCGCTCGTGGACCCGCACGGCGCCGCGGACCTGTACCTCGTCAACACCTGCACGGTCACGTCCACGGCCGATGAGAAGTCCCGATCCGCCGTCCGGCGTGCGCGCCGCGCGAACCCGGAGGCCCAGGTGGTCGTGACCGGCTGTTCCGTCGCGGTGGACCCGGCGGTATTCGCGGCCGTGGACGCCCGCGCCCGCCTGGTGGGCAACGATGACAAGGCCGCCTTCCTGGCGGAGCTGGAAACGCTGCTGCGGATCGGCGACCGGACCCGGGACGCGGGCGATCAGCCGCACGCACCGCTCGATGCCGCCCTGCCCACGCTGTCCGGCGTGGAAGCGGTGATCGCCGGCCGCATCCACGGCATCGCGGACGACCGCGCGTCGGTCGAGCGCACCCGGGCCTTCGTCAAGGTCCAGGACGGCTGCTCGTTCCACTGCACCTACTGCATCATCCCGCGGGCCCGCGGCGACGAGCGGTCGCTCTCCCCGGACGTCGTGCTGGCGGACGTGCGCCGTGCGCTGGCGGCCGGACACCGGGAGATCGTGCTGACGGGGATCAACATCGGCACCTACGACGGGGGCTGGTCGGAGCGCGGGGCACGCGGTTTCCACGTGCGCGCCGCCCTCACCCTGGCCGGCCTGGTGCAGCGGATCCTGGCCGAGACGCCCGTGGAGCGCATCCGTCTCAGCTCCATCGAGCCCCAGCACGTGGTCGACGAGCTCCTGGCCGCCTGGATCGACGGTGCGCCGCGCACGCTCCCGCACCTTCACCTGCCGCTCCAGTCCGGCGACGACGGGGTGCTGCGCCGCATGGGCCGCCGCTACGGTGCCGACGACTACGCGCGCGTCGTGGAGCGCGTCCGGGCCGCGATCCCCGGCGTGGCGGTCCACGCAGACGTCATCGCGGGCTTCCCGACGGAGGACGAGGCGGCGTTCGCGCGGTCCATCGCGTTCATCCGGGTGCTGGACCTCGCGGGGCTGCACGTCTTCCGGTACTCGTCCCGGCCGGGAACGCCCGCGACCCGCATGGAGGGCCAGGTGGACGAGAGGACGAAGAAGGCACGCGCGGGCGAGCTGCTGGCGGTGGCCGCGGACGCGCGCGCCGGGTTCGCGCGGCGGGGGCTGGGGACGGAGACACGCGTCCTGATCGAGACCCGGCTGCCCGACGGCCGATGGGTGGGCCACGCCGAGGACCACGTGCTTGTTGCGGCGGCGAGGCGCCCGGGCGATCCAACGGACCTCGAGAACGCGATCCTGACCATGCGCCGGTCGGCGATCGATCCGGATGCCCCCGAACGCGTCACGGGTGAGATGCTCCACGTGGACCCGGCGCCGCGCACCCTGCGGGCGGCGCTGCCCGTGCTCGCCGGCTCGCCGGCCCAGATCGGAGGGGTTACATGAACGCCGACTGCCTGTTCTGCCGGATGGCCGCCGGCCAGATCCAGGTCGCGCGCCTCCACGAGGACGAACTGGTATTCGCCATCCGCGACATCAGGCCACAGGCTCCCACCCATGTCCTCGTCGTGCCCAAGGCCCACATCGTGTCGGCGGCCGAGCTGACGGACGAGTCCGGGCCGTTGCTGGGGCGCCTGTTCGCCGTCGCGGCCGAGATCGCTGCACGCGAGGGCCTTGATGGCGGTTGGAGGCTCGTGAGCAACGTCGGCGTGGACGCCGGGCAATCCGTGGCGCATCTCCATGTCCACCTGCTCGGCGGGCGGGCGATGGGCTGGCCGCCCGGATGACGGGTTCGACAGCCCCGAGCGGCAGCGAAGCCCCCACACCGTCCCGCAGCCGCGGCGGTCCGCCGCTCGTGATCGCGGGGCTCGCCATCGGCAGCCTCGCACTGGGCGCGCTGCTGCTCATCGTCTCGGCGCTGGGCATCGGTGCCGGTGCCGGCGCCACGCAGACCGCGGCGTCCTCCGGTGAGGCCGCGCAACTCACCCACGCTCTCGTCGTCAAGGCGCTCACGGATGCGTCGTTCCAGGTCCAGGACCCGCCCAACGACTACCGCCCGGGCGAGAGCCCGGAGCTGTACTCCGTGCCGCGCGGCCTCGTCCAGGTGATCGTCCCGTCCGAGCCCGAGGGCGAGCACGTCGTGATCTACGAGCTCCCGTCCGCCAACGAGGCGGACCGCGTGGGGCGCGAGTTCGCCGCGTACCTGGCCAGTGGGACAGGAGCGATCCAGTACCCACGCGATTCGAGGTTCGTCATTCAGCGGGTCGGCCAGACGCTGGTGTTCTTCCCGTGGTCGCCGGAGGTGTCACCGGACCCGCGAGTCGCGGAGCTGGCAGCCGCGCTGGAGACGGTCGGGACGGCGGTCGAGCCGTGAGTGACGACCGCGAACCCCGGAAGATGGCCGAATACCCCTGTACTGCGCGGCCGTGAGCCAGACCTTCCGCGCCATCATCGTCCAGACCGGCAAGACCGCGTGCGGCATCCAGGTGCCCGAGGCTGCCGTCGAGGGCCTGGGTGGCAGCAAGCGCCCGGCCGTCGTGGTCACCCTGGATGGCTACACCTACCGGTCCACGGTCGCGCCGATGAACGGCGGGTTCTGGGTGGGCGTCAACTCCGACCACCGCGCCGCGTCCGGCCTCAAGGCCGGCGACGAGGTCCAGGTCACCCTGGCGCTCGATACCGTTCCACGCGAGCTGGATGTCCCGCCGGAGCTGGCCGAGGCCCTCGAGGCGGATCCGGTCGCAAGCGCGTTCTTCGACGGGCTCTCGTACAGCAACAAGCGGGTCTTCACGCTCAGCGTGGAGGGCACCAACAACCCCCAGACGAAGGCGCGTCGCGTCGACAAGGCCATTGCCCTGATGCGCGAGGGCCGCGTCCGCTAGGCCGCTGGTCCGTCGTCGTCCACCGGCAGCGGAGCTTCGACCGCAGCCCATGATCGAACGGGTTCGCGCTTGACCTTGAACGTGTGCGTGCGCGGGAAGTCCGCCTCCGGCCAGAGCCGCCAGCCGACGATCCGCTGGTTGGGGCCCAGCGCCGCGTTCGCCCGCTTGACGGCCGCCTCGATCGCCGTCCGGACCTCCTCCGGCGACACGCCCTCGAGCGGCGGGGTGGCCCGGGTGTCGCCCGGCGCGGCGTGCGACTGCGGTGTCAGGACAATCGCCTCGATCCGTCCGGGTCTCGTCTCGAGCACGACGGAATCGCGGATCCCGGCCACGCGGAGCGCGTTCTCGAGGTCCTCGGGGTACACGTTGAACCCGTTGGGCAGGACGATGACGTCCTTCTTGCGCCCCTGCAAATGGAGCCGGCCCTTCTCGTCAAGCCGGCCGAGATCCCCGGACTTGTACCAGCCGTCTTCCGTGAAGGCCGCGGCCGTTGCCTCGGGATTGTTCCAGTAGGCCTTGAACACGTTGGGGCCACTGAACTGGATCTCGCCGTCCTCCGCGATCCGCAGCTCGATGGGCTTTGGCGGCCAGCCAACGCAGCCGGTCGGATGGTCGTCCATCGTGGTGCAGCATCCCGCCGCCGTCTCCGTGGAGCCGTACCCCTGGAGGACGATGACGCCCATGTCCTCCCACGCCTGCTGGAGCGCGGGCGGCAGGAACGCGCCAGCCGCGACGAACAGGCGCACGCCGCCGCCGAGCTGTCGGTGGACGCTCCGGAACAGCACGCGCCGGGCGCGGTACGGCAGCCGCCGAGCCACGATCCGCATCCGGCTGAACATCGCCGCCTGACCCCGTTTCTCCACCTCGCGCTCGACCGCGCTCCAGAACAGGTCCAGCAGCTGCGGGACCAGCAGCATCGAGGTCACGCGGTGCTCCCGCAGCGAGTCGAAGATGACCCGCGGGTTCCGGCTCCTGACGTAGAGGATGTTGGCGCCGACGTCCATCCCGTAGAACAGGGAGACTGCCTGCTCCAGCGAGTGTGAGAGCGGGAGCAGCGAGACGATCCGGTGCTCCATCGGGTTGATGATCCGGTGGAAGGAGCTCACTCCGGCCATGACGCCGCCGTGGGTGAGCATCACGCCCTTGGGCTTGCCGGTGGTGCCCGAGGTGAACACCAGCTGGAACGTGTCGTCCGTGGTCGGGCGTTCCCAGGCGGCGACCTGCGCCTCCCAGTCGGCCGGGAAGGTCTCGTCAGGATCCGCGGACAAATCCTCGATGATCGTGGTCGGGAACTTCTCCAGCCCAACCTCGCGGGGATCCGGGGCGTCGCGGCCGGAGCCCACCAGCAGCCGGACGGCGCCCGACGCCGAGATGATGTTCGTGATCGCGTCGGTGGACATGCGCGAATCGAGCGGCACATAGATCAGCCGTGCATACATCGCGCCGTAGTAGGCGGCCGGCAGGGCCGGCGTGGACGGGGACCAGGTCAGGACCCGGTCGCCAGGCTGCAGGCCCAGCGCCCGGAGCCGCCAGGCGGTGATCCGGCCGCGGCGCAGCACCTCGCGATAGCTCCAGTGGAACGTGGTGCCGTCGTCACGGCGGAGGCCGAGCGCGGCGCGGTCTCCGAACCGCGTGGCACTCCCCTCGAGGAGATCGAGCAGGGTCTCCATGATCGGCCGATGCTAGTTGGAACGATGGCAGCCGGGAAGGGGCGAATGTCATTCGGCCGGCCGACCGGCCGGCCACGCCGGTCAGGCCGCGGCGCGGCTCACGTGGCGGGTCTCCGGCAGCAGCGCGATGAACGGGAGCGCGAGGAGCGCGGCGGCGGCCGAGATCATCAGGGCCGACTGCAGACCGATCACGTCGCCCATGGCACCGACCACGACCGTCCCGAGCGCGCTCGTCATCGTGATGGCGAAGATGGTCAGGCCAACCGCGGCGCCGCGGTTCTCGGGCATCAGCTCCTGCATGACCACCAGCTGGACGGGCCCGGCACTGAGGAGCGCCACGCCCGCCAGGCCCAGCACGACCAGCATCGCCGGGCCGATGGGCATCGCGAGGGCCAGGATCAGGAGCGGCGACCCGACGGCGCACGAGATCGCCAGCATTCGCCGTCGTCCGATGCGGTCCGACATGGTGCCGCCGATGAACGCACCGACCGCCCCGCCGATTGAGAACACGGTGACCGCCAGCCCGGCCAGGAGGAGGTCTGCGCCGGCTCCGGTGAGATACGTGGGCACGAACACGAGCAGGCCGACGCTGGCCAGCGACAGCATCGCGCTCGCTCCGGCCACGAGCAGGAACCCGCGTCGCGCCGTGCGCAGGGCCGCCAGGGTGGAGCCCGCCGGGTGTGCGAGGTGGACGCTCGGTCGATGAGCCAGGCGGATGTACAGGACGGCCGACGCGACGAAGCCCGGGACGATGGCAACCCAGCTCCATCCGAGGCCGACCACGGCGAGGACCGCGGCGATGGCCACCGGGCCGAGGGCCCGGCCCGACTCGCCCCCGGCCATGAAGATCGACGTCCCCCGGCCCCACTCCGTCCCTGAGGCGCGGGTGACCAGCACGGCGGCCGCCGGGTGGAACACCGATGAGCTGATCCCCGCCACCACGAGCAGCACCGCGACGATGCCCACGGCCGGAGCCACGCCCAGCAGGCCGATCGCGAGCGCGGTGACCGCCGGCGCCAGGATGATCCAGTAGCGGGTGTCCGCGCGATCGGCGACGTGACCCAGGATGGGCTGGACCGCAGTCGCGAGGCGGAACGTCGCCGCCAGCAAACCGGCCACAACCAGGCTGATCCCCAGCTTCGGGATCAGGAGCGGGAGCATCATCCCGACGAACGCCGGGTAGCTGTCGTGGATCAGGTGCGCCGCCGAGACGGCCAGGATCGTCGGGGTCTCGAATTGGCGATGAATGGTCGAGGCCGACGGAGCTGAAGGGCTGGGCGATGCGGCCGGGTCGGGCGGCGCGGGCGAGGCAGCGACGGGGGCGGTCATGGGCAGATCGATTATCGCCCGGATCCGAATCCCGCAAGGGCGACCGCCCGGCCCCCCGGGGGTCCGCAGGACCGTTCCCGAGCGCCTCCGAAAGGAGTACCGTCTGCGCGCAACGACCGCTGCCTCGCTGTGACCATTCGCGGAGTCCGGACAGGTTCCCGATCACCGGGTTTCGTACCGTCACCCAGGCGCTGGTCTCGCTGCGTGTGGACCGTCTGGGGACGCGAGTGGCGGCGATGGACGTACCGAAGACGCTCGAGGTGGCGGCACAGGCGCTGTCCGCGCTCCTCGCCGTGTGGCTGGGCCTGACCGTCGCGACGCGCTCCAGCCTGCCGGTCGCGCGTGTGTTCACGTTCCTCGCGCTCGTGGTTGCCACGTGGAGCAGCAGCATCATCCTCCAGCGGTTGACCACGTCACTCCAGGCCAGGGAGGTCGGACGCTCCATCGAGGACATCGCCGCCGCCCTGGCCATCGGGGGCCTGGCCCATTTTGCGCTGGCGATCGCGACCGACGGTCATCCCGCCCGCCGGCAGTTGACCGTGGTCGGCGTGACCTACGCGCTGCTCGTTGCGTTCGCGCTCCCGACGATCCTGCATTTCGATGCGCCGGTGGCCCTCACGCCACCCCACTTCTCCCTGGGCCCCATCCCGGGAGCGCTGTTCTTCTGGGGCTGGGTTGCCGCGCGTCTCGTGGCGATCGCCCTGGGCGCGGGCTGGCTGCTCCGCGCCATGCGCGGCCGGGACGTGGGCCCGCTCCGGCGACGCCAGCTCACCGCGGCGCTGGTCACGATCGGGATGGCGGGGCTTGGCGCCAGCCTCCGCTTCCTCCCCGTGATCGGTGACGCGGACCGCTGGATCGGGACATCCTTCGTCACGCTCGCCGTGGTGTGCGCCTCGTACGCGGTCTTCGCCGCCGGCATCTTCTTCGGCCCCGCGGTGGCTGCGCGCGCCTTCCGGACCTCGGTCCTCGGCGGCGCCCTCGTGGCCGCGCTGATCGTCGTTCTGCTTGGGATTGCCGTCCTGAGCTCGAACATCCTCGGTCTCGACGGCGCCTTCTTCCCGGCCCTGGGACTCGTCGTCATCGCGGCCCTCTACGGGCCCATCAACTCGCGCGCCCGGGGGGTGCTCATGGGCGGCGGATCCCGTGCGATCGCACGGGATCGGCTGCTGCGCGCCCTCGGTGAGCGGGAGCTCACGGCCAGCCCGGCCGCCGCCGGCGTCCAGCCCGCGCTCGCCCACGTCATCCGGGCGCTCGACGTGACCGGGCTCACGGTCTCTGCCCCTGATGGGTCCCTGGTCGCATCCGAGGGTGCGCCGCCGGCCCCGGGCTCGGGCGTGCCCATCCCGCTCATGGATGGTGGTGAGCTGGTCGGACAGATGCGCGTGGGTGAGACTGCCTCCGGTGCCCCGCTGGATACTCGCGACCTGCGACTCATCGAGCTGTCGGCGTCCTACATCGCCAGCGCCCTGCGGACCGGTCGCCGGGAGGACGAGCAGGCGAATGAGCTCGCCCGCCTCGCGGAGGCCCGCGCCACTGTTGACTCCCACGCGGAGGCACTCCACACCGCGCTGGTCGAGCGAAGCGATGTGGCCCCGGGCGTGCGCGTCTTCGCCCTGGGCCCGCTGCGGGTCGAGCGCGACGGCACGCGCATCGAGCACTGGGGCGGCGACAAGGCGGGCAGCCGCCAGGCGCAGGGGGTGTTCGCCTTCCTCTACGATCGCGGCGAGCATGGCGTGGCGAAGGATGAGGTCCTCGAGCTCATCTGGCCGGACGTCGATCTCGAGCGGGCGGACCTGGCCTTTCACCGGACGCTGGGCGGGCTACGGTCCACCCTGGACCCGGACCACCGGAAAGGCGATCGCTCCTCGGTCCGCTTCGCCCACGATCGCTACCGGCTGGCGGACCCGGTCGTCGCCTGGTCCGATGTTGACGCGTTCCTCGGGGCCCTCGAGGCCGCGACCAACGGTTCGATGGACAGGATCCGGCACCTCGAGACGGCACGCCGACTGTACCGGGGCGAGTATCTCGACGACTGCCCCTACTACGGCGACAGCGTCTTCGTTGAAGACCGTCGGGCCCACCTGCGTGGCAGGTTCGTCGATCTCGCCGTCGCCCTCGGGGAGGCCTACGAGGCGGGCGGCGATCGGATGTCGGCGGCGGCCGCCTTCCGGGAGGCCGTCATGCGGGCGCCGGGTGGGTGTCCACCCGCCACGGAGGGTCTCGCGCGCCTGGGGTTCTGACACCGCAGGATCGCCGCAGTCCGGCCGCAGTCGTTCCGGGGTGGTCGTCGTTCAAGGTGCAGTTGTCAACACCACGCACCAGAGCGACCGCCATGTCTGCCCACATCTCGCCCGCTCCGCTCGGACGCATCTCTCCTCCCGCGGCGCACCTCCAGGCCGGTGAGCAGGCCCGCGCCCTCGCCAGCTCCACGTTCGAGCAGTACCACGATGAGCTCTATCGCTCCGCACTCCGCGCATGTCGCGACCCCGAGACCGCGGAAGACCTGGTCCAGGAGGCGCTTCTCCGGCTGATGGTCGAGGTCGACACGAGGGGTGCGCCAACGAACGTTCGGGCGTGGCTCCACCGGGTGATCGCGAACCTGGCCGTCTCGCTCGGGCGGCGGTCCACGGTGAGCCGGCGGCACGCGAGCGCCCTCGTGAACCGCGAAGAGCCGGCCACGCCCGAGGGGATCGTGCTGGAGGACGAGGCCCGCTCGACTCTCGCCTCGGCCCTGCGGACGTTGCCCGAGAAGGCACGAACGGCGCTGCTGCTGGCGGCGAGTGGCTACCGCGGGGCAGAGATCGCGGCGATCATCGGCAGCTCGGACTGCGCGACCCGCACGATGATGAGCCGGGCCCGGCTCAAGCTCCGGGACCAGGTCGCCGCCTGAGGGGGCGTCCGGTACTCCCGTACCTGGCGTGAAGCAGGCCTGACCAAACGTGAGGACTCATCCGCGGGGCTCCTTCCCAGCATTCCGGCTCGGGGTTGACCCGCGCGGGTCGACGCGATGTCGAGAGCCGCGTCCGGGGTGATCGACGCCCGACGCGACGGGGCTTGCCGGCCGGGTGTCGTGCCACTGACAGACGCTCATGAGGCGGGCACTGGCCAGCGCACACCGGACACCGGTCCGCCTGCGGCGCCCGGGCGCCCTCGATGACCTCGCGCAGGCCGGTAACGCCCGGCACGTGGGCATCTGGCAGTGATCGCGGACGGCTGGACCGGGGCACGGACCGGGGCACGGTGGCGAGTGCCCGCCAGGCGGGCATCCGGCAGGCACGGCGATCCCGACGGTGACAGGCTCGCTGGCCGCCCAGCCCGGGCCAGGATCGCTGGTCGCTGACACTCACCCTGGCGATGTTTGCCGGGCTGGGAGATAGGCGGCGAGTCGCAGGTCGCGGCCGTCGCCTTCCCGGCGCGTTTCGTCCTGCCCTGCCTCCCAACCCCACGCTTGTTTGACCCGTGCCGGGACCGCGCGTACACTCCGGCGGCCTGCCGGCTGGCTTGGCGCGCCTCGTGCGCGCGTGGTTGCCGGGACGCCCCCTGCGCCGTCGGGCATCGCGCGCGGGAGGCGGGTGCGAGACCCCTGCCCGAGGAGGTGAACCGGGATTGGCCGAAGTCCGAGTGGGTGAAAACGAGACGTTCGAGAGCGCGCTCCGCCGCTTCAACAAGAAGATCCAGCAGAGTGGCATCCTCGCCGAGGCTCGCCGACGCGAGCACTACGAGAAGCCCTCTGTGAAGCGGAAGCGGAAGGAAGCGAAGCGCAAGAAGAACGCGCGCGCGAGCAACGGCTGAGCCTCCCGGGGTTCGGCGGCCGGTCCACCTGACCGCGTCGCGGCCCCCCACGGCCCACCTGCAGCGTCGACGCGGGAACCCGTCCCGGATCCCACCATCGGCGCAGCTCGCGGGCACGGCACACCGTCGGGGCACATCGACGACGCCGTGACGCCCGAGGAGCCATCCGGTGACCCTTCGCGAACGACTCCAGGCCGACACGACCACAGCCATGCGGTCGGGTGACGCGCTGCGCCGCGACGTGCTGCGAATGGTCCAGAACACCATCTACAACACGGAGAAGGCGAAGAAGGTCACCCTGTCCGAGGACGAGATCCTGGGTGTCGTGGTGCGCGAGGTGAAGACCCGCCGCGAGAGCGTCGAGGCCTTCCGCGCGGGTGGCCGCGAGGACCTCGCCGCGAAAGAGGAGGCGGAGATCGCCATCCTCGCCGACTACCTCCCCCAGGCTCTTACCGACGACGAGCTGCGCGCCCTGGTGGACGAGGCCGTGACCGCCACCGGCGCCGCCTCTGCCCGCGACATGGGCAAGGTCATGGGCTGGCTCTCCCCGAGGATCCGCGGCCGGGCCGATGGCAAGGTCGCGTCCGGTCTCGTGGCCCAGGCGCTCGCCCGCGCGGACGTGTCCGCGCACGAGGCGGGGCACTAGCCCCGGCCGCGGGACCAGCCAGATGCTCTCCCGGTCCGAAGGATCGACGACCCCCTTCACCCGCCGTGACGCGGGCCGCCTCATCGCAGCCTCCATCGTGCTGGTTGTGGCGATGTCCGTGATCCTGGGCGTGGACATCCTGCCCGCCCAGACACAGCTCGAGGTGGGCAGACCGGCCGTGGAGAACGTCTTCGCCCCGCGCGCCGGCCTGTACGAGAGTGCGGTCCTGACCGAAGCGGCCCGCGCGGAGGCCGCGGCCGGGGTCGAGCCGCAGTACGACTTCACCGCTGCGCAGGCCGAGGCGATTGCCGTGCAGCAGGCGCAGGCCTTCGAGCGTTTCGTCAAGCCGATCGACGACGCCTTTGCCGACGCCGCGACTCCCGAAGACCGTCTGGTCCTCCTGGCGACGGCCATGCCGTCGCTGTCCACGGAACAGGCGGCAACGCTGGGATCCCTCTCCCCGGAGCGCTGGAAGGCCGTCCGGACCGAGGCCGCGCGCGTCCTGGACACCCTCGAGCGCACGGAGCTGAAGGACACGCAGGTTGCCGAGGCCCGTGCCAACCTGCCGGGTCGCATGGCGGGCGACCTGACAGCGGACGAGCGCGGCCTTGCCGCGGCGCTGATCGGGCCGCTTGTCGTCGCCAACTCTTCCTACGATCCGCAACTCACAGAAACCCGCCGGGAGCAGGCGGCTGACGCCGTCGAGCCGGTCGAGAAGGCCTGGGAGAAGAACGACATCATCGTACGGTCCGGCGACCGGGTGACGGCCGAGGCCTTCGAGGCCATCGAGTACTTCAGGCTCACGAAGGGCGGCCTCGACGTCGCGCGGCTGGCCGGGTTCGTGGTGCTGTCTCTCCTCGTGGTCGGCCTGCTGCTGACGTGGACCTGGCGGTTCCGACGTGAGTTCTGGCACCGCAACAACGTCGTGCTGCTGCTCAGCCTGCTGCTCCTGGTCGCAGTGCTTGCGCTGAAGCTGACCGCCGAGCGCGCCTGGCTTCCGTACGCGCTGCCCCTGGCGGCGATCGGGATGCTGGTGACCGTGCTGCTCGACGGGGGAGCGGCCATGGTGATGACAGCGCTGATCGCCGTGCTCGCGGCTGCGGTCAACGGAGCGGGGCTGGAGCTCGCCGCCTACGTGATGCTGGGCGGCATCGCAGGCATCGTCTCGGTGCGCAGGGGGGACCGGCTGATCGTCTTCGTCCAGGCCGGCTTTGCCGTGTTCATCGTCAACGCGCTCGTGGTCGCGACGTTCGCGCTGCTGGGGGACCAGGACATTCGCGGGGTGCTCGAGCTGCTCGTTGCGTCTGTCGTGTCGGCCGGCGGTTCGAGCATTGTCGCCGTCGGGAGCTTCGCCGCGATCGGCTCGGTGTTCGGCATCGTGACCGTGTTCCAGCTCCTGGAGCTGGCGAACCCCTCGCAGACCCTGCTCCGCCGGCTCCTGGTGGAGACGCCGGGCACCTACCACCACTCGCTGATGGTCGGGAACCTGGCGGAGCGCGCAGCAGAGTCCATCGGGGGCGATCCCCTGCTGGCTCGCGTGGCGGCCTACTACCACGACGTCGGCAAGCTCTCGAACCCGAGCGCGTTCATCGAGAACCAGGCCGGTGGCGACAATCTCCACGACGAGCTGGACCCGACTGCCTCCGCCCTGCTGCTCAAGAGCCACGTGAGCGCGGGCATCGACATCGCGTACAAGTCCGGGCTGCCGAAGGCGCTGATCGCGTTCATCCCACAGCACCACGGGACGGCGATCATGTCGTACTTCTACGCCCGGGCGAGGGAGGCTGCGGCGGCGCCGTTCGGCGGCCTGGACACGGCCGAGGGGCGGAACGCGGCCGAGGCCGTGGATGCCCGCAAGTTCCGCCACGGGGGCCCCAAGCCCCAGACCCGCGAGGCGGCGATCATCATGCTGGCCGACTCGGTCGAGGCGTCCGTTCGATCCCTCTCGTCCCGCGACGAGGCCACGATCCGCGCGATGGTGGCCCGGATCTTCGACGAGCGGATCAGCGACAACCAGTTCAACGAGTGCGACCTGACGCTCCGCGACATCGAGACAATCCGCGAGGCCTTCGTGGAGCAGCTGCTGGGCATGTACCACCAGCGGGTGGCCTACCCACAGAACAAGGTGGTCGAGGAGGAGTCCCGCCGCGCCGCTGGCGACGAGTAGGGACGCCTGAGGGTTGCGCAGCCTCTACCTCGGCCCGTGGCGGATCGACGTCGAGTGGCGCGACGACGTCCCGCGGCTGCTCCCGGCCACGGTCCTTGCGCGCGTCGCGGCCGCCGCGTTGGACGCCGCGGGAGCGCCGAGACCCGCGTCGCTGGGCCTGATCCTCTCGGACGACACGGAGCTCGCGGAGCTCAACGCGGCCCACATGGGCAAGGACGGCCCGACGGACGTGCTGTCGTTCCCGCTCCTGTCGCCGGCCACGTACCCGCCGCATCCCGGCAAGGCAGCAGCCGGCGCGGTTGCCGGCGAGGCCGATGACGAGGCCGACGCGGATCCAGCGGTGGCCTTCCGGCTGCCGCCGGGCGCGCGCCTGCACCTGGGCGACATCGTCGTGTCCGTGGAGCGGGCGGCCGACCAGGCTGACGCGGGCCGCGGCGGCCAGACCGGCGATGTGCGCTGGGACGCCCGCGACGAGCTGCGCCTGCTCGTGACCCACGGCACGCTCCACGTCTGCGGCTGGGACCACGCGGAACCGGACGAGGAGGCGGCGATGCGCGCGCTGGAGACACGCCTGATCGGCGGCAGCCAAACCGCCAGGCCATGACAATGGGCACAGGGCGCGGAGAGCCGGTCGCGCCCTGACGCAATCCGGGTGCGACGCGCGCCGCGTGCGATGCCCGCGTGGTGACGGGCACCCAGACGCCGGCCCCGACAACTGCACGTGCCGCGCGCCAGGTCGGCGGTACCATGTCTCCCGAGCCCCGTCGGACCAGGTCCCGGGGCCGTTCGCCGTGTCCGGACGGGGTGTCCGCGTCACGGCCATCGAGGTGGGATCCGGAACGTGAAGCTCGTCATCGGCCTGGGAAACCCGGGCAGCCAGTATGCGGAAACGCGGCACAACATCGGCTGGATGGTCCTGGACCGGCTGGCAGACCGGGCCGGGCGGTCCGGGCGCGGGCGCCAGCGCGACGCGTCCGAGAGCATCCAGATCCGGTACCAGGGCATGGACCTGGTCCTCGCCAAGCCGCTGACGTACATGAACGACTCCGGGATCGCGGTCCGAAAGCTGTTGGCCCGGGAGCGCGCGCCCTTGGCCGAGGTGCTGGTGGTCGCGGACGACTTCGCGCTGCCGTTCGGGAAGCTGCGGTTCCGGGAGGCGGGGTCGCACGGCGGGCACAACGGGCTGCGCTCGATCATCGAGGAGCTGGAGTCCGAGAAGTTCAGCCGGCTTCGGGTGGGGATCGGAGAGCCGGGACGTGGAGCGATCGACCACGTGCTCTCCAAGTTCGCGGCAGACGAACGAACGCGCCTGCCGATCCTCCTGGACGCGGCGGCCGATGCCGTGGAGGCGTGGGCGCGCGACGGGACCTCCAAGGCGGCGAACCGCTTCAACAGCTTCGAGCTGCAGGCGCCGGCTGTCCCGGGCGAGGGTGATGCCGCGGCGCCGAAACCGGGCGAGGTTGGCGGTCCGGCCGATGAGACGGGCGTGCGGCGGACGAAGACGGGCTGGCGTCGGATCCTGGGCGGGGACACGGGTGGGGGCGACGGGGGGAGCTCGGGCGGCGGCGGTCGGGACGGCGGCGGCCGGCGGTGACGGACCGGTACCGCGGGCGGACGACCCGGGAGCGGAAGCTCGCGGAGAAGGTCGCGCAGGAGTGGGCGAAGCGGCGTGCCGCGGCGGAGGCCGCGGAGCAGCGGGTGGACCTGGACCGCGCGTCGGTCGAGGCCGAGGTAGAGCTGCTGGATCCGGCGGCGCGACGGGCCGAGCCGGATGTACCCGGGTCATCGGGCGCTGTCGCAGCAGCCGCGGCCGCACGCGGGCGCCGGGCAAGCGCGGCCACGAGGGACCGCGCCGGGACGCCGGGCCGCGGCGGCGCCGGACGTCGCGTGCCGGATCTCGCGGTCCTGCCGCGGCTCCTCCACGAGACGGGCTCGTTCGAGACGCTCCGGGAGCGGCTCGGGCCGGCCGCGGCCCCGGCGGCCGGCATCCACGGGCGCCACGTGGGGCTGACGACGGTCCCGCACGGGGCGAAGTCCTACCTCGCGGCGGCGATCGCCCTGGCCGAGGGTGGCGAGCGGATCTGCTGGGTGGCAAGGGACGCGGAGATCGGCGACCGCGTGGCGGAGGAGCTGGGCGCGTGGCTGGGCGACCCGTCGCTCGTGGCGGTGCTGGAGCCCCGGACCTCGCTCGCCTACGAGCGCTCGGAGCTGGTCCCCGACGAGACGGCCGCACGCGTCGCGGCGCTGGCGGCGTGGCGCGGGGGACGAGCGAAGGTGATGGTCGCCAGCGTCCAGGCACTGCTCCAGGCGACGCTCGCCCCGGACGACCTGCCGGCCCAGATCCGGACCCTGCACCCCGGGTCCCGGGTGATCCTGGACACGCTCCTCGCGGAGCTCCTCGACCACGGCTACGCGCCCGTCCTCGAGGTCGCAGGCAGGGGCGAGTTCGCGCGCCGCGGCGGCATCGTGGACGTGTTCCCGCCCTCGGCGGCTCTCCCCGTGCGGATCGAGCTGTTCGGCGACGAGATCGACTCGCTCCGCGCCTTCGACCCGACCGACCAGCGGAGCGTGGGGGCCGTCAAGGAGATCGCGCTGCTGCCCGCGACGGAGTTCCTGCTGCCCCAGGGGGGTGTGGATGAGATCCGGGCGCGGCTGGGGCGCATGGCGGCCAGGCTGCCCGAGCGGCTGGCGCTGGACCTGGCGCGCTTCGCCGGCGACGCCGTGCCAGAGGGTGCGGCCCACGTGTCCTCCGGTCGCGCGCTCCCGGCCGGGGACGCTGCCGAGGTCTGGTGCCGGGTTGTCGCGCCCCACACCGGCCTCGACCACCTCGACCCCTCCACCCTCTTCGTCCTGGACGAGCCCGGTGACCTCGCCGACGCCGCGGAGTTCCTGTGGCGCCAGGCCGAGGAACGGCACGCGGAGCTGGTGGAGGGTGGGGAGCTGCCGAAGGACTGGCCCAGCGCCTACCTCCCGCCGCGCGACTGGAAGGCGCGCCTCCACGGCGCGCGGACCCTGGAGCTCACTTGGCAGTCCGAGGCGGGCACCGCGGACGGCATGGCCCACGCATCGAAGGGCCTGACGTCGGGCGACCTGTTCGGCTGGCGTGATCCGGTCCTGCCGCCGGGCCGCACGGAGCGGCTGGTCGATGGCGTGGAGCACTGGCTCTCCGAGCGGGCGCGCGTCGTCCTCGTATCGGACCAGGCGCCGCGCCTGGCGGAGCTGCTGGGTGAGGCCGGGCACCCCGTCGGCATCGTCAGCCGCATCGCGGAGGCGCCGCCGCCCGGGGCGATCGCGCTGGTGGAGCGGAGCCTCAACGGCGGCTTCGAGGGTGGCCCGGACGGACTGGCGGTCGTCACCGATCGCGAGCTGTTCGGGACCGTCCGCGTCCGGCGGCCGAAGGCGATGCGGCGTGTCGTCCCGCGCGACATCCTGGAGCGGCTGACGGCCGGGGACCTGGTCGTCCACATCGATCATGGCATCGCGCGCTACGAGCAGATGCTGCGGCGCGGGGAGGCGGGCCAGGAGCGGGACTACCTGGAGCTCTCGTTCGCGGCGGGGGACCGGATCTTCGTCCCCGTAGAGCAGATCAACCGGATCTCGCGGTACTCGGGCGGGGAGTCGCCCCAGCTGTCGCGCCTGGGCGGGACGGACTGGCTGCGCGCCAAGCAGCGGGTGCGCAAGGCGGTCACCGACCTGGCGGAGGAGCTGCTCAGGCTCTACGCCAGCCGGGAGGCGGCGGAAGGGTTCGCGTTCAGCCTCGACTCGCCCTGGCAGGGGGAGATGGAGGCGTCGTTCCCGTACGAGGAGACGCCGGACCAGCTCCGTGCCGCGGTCGAGGTCAAGGCGGACATGGAGACGCGGCGACCGATGGACCGGCTGGTCGTCGGCGATGTCGGCTACGGCAAGACCGAGGTGGCCCTGCGGGCCGCGTTCAAGGCCACCCAGGACGGCAAGCAGGTGGCCGTGCTCGTCCCCACTACCGTGTTAGCAGGGCAGCACTTCACCACGTTCTCACAGCGGTTCGCGGCGTTCCCGATCACGGTCAAGCTGCTGTCCCGGTTCGTCGGGGCGAAGGACCAGGACGCGGCGATCTCCGGCCTCGCCAGCGGCGGGCGTGGACATCGTCATCGGGACCCACCGGCTCCTGAGCAAGGACGTGGCGTTCCGGGACCTGGGCCTGGTCGTGGTGGACGAGGAGCAGCGGTTCGGGGTCGCGGCGAAGGAGCGGCTCAAGCAGCTGCGATCCGCCGTGGACGTGCTGACGCTGTCCGCCACGCCGATCCCCCGGACGCTCAACCTGGCCCTGGCCGGGATCCGGGACATGTCGGTGATCGAGACCCCGCCGGAGGACCGCCTGCCGATCCAGACCCGCGTGGCCGAGGCGTCCGCCGGCCTCGTCCGGGACGCGATCCTGCGTGAGCTCGACCGCGGCGGCCAGGTGTTCTACGTCCACAACCGGGTCGAGACGATCGAGGCCCAGGCCGAACAGCTGCGACGGCTCCTGCCCGGCGCGCGGATCCTCGTCGGGCACGGGCAGATGGGCGCGGACCGTCTCGAGAAGGTGATGCTCGCCTTCGCCGACGGCGCCGCTGACGTCCTCGTCTGCACCACCATCATCGAGTCCGGCCTGGACATCCCGAACGCGAACACCATCGTCATCGACCGCGCGGACACGCTGGGTCTCGCGCAGCTCTACCAGCTCCGCGGGCGCGTGGGCCGGTCCTCGCGGCGCGCGTACGCGTACCTGCTCTACCGGCGCCGTGAACGCATGAGCGAGGAGGCCCGCAAGCGTCTCCAGGCGATCTTCAACGCGTCCGAGCTGGGCGCCGGGTTCCAGATCGCGCTGGCCGACCTCGAGATCCGTGGAGCGGGCAACATCCTGGGCGGCGAGCAGTCCGGGCACATGGCGGCGGTCGGGTTCGACCTGTACTCACGGCTCCTGGCGGAGGCCGTGGAGGAGGCGAAGGCGCGCAGGGAGTTCCGCGAGCCGGTCCGCGCGGCCGTGCAGGCCGTGGTGGACCTGCCGGTGGACGCGCATCTGCCTGACGACTACGTGCCCGAGGTCGCCCAGAAGCTGGAGCTGTACCGGCGGCTGGCACGGACGCGGACCGTGGGCGACGTGGCGGCATTCAGGCAGGAGGTGCTGGACCGTTACGGCCCGATGCCCGCGCCGGTCCTGCGGCTGGCCGAGGTGGCGGAGCTGCGGCTGTCGGCTGAGTCCGCGGGCGTGGCCTCCCTGGCCCGCGAGGAGGGCTGGCTGGTCGTTCGGTTCGGGGCGTCGCTCTCCCGGGCGACCGCGATGCAGCTGCTGTCACCGTCGTTCGGGGCGCCGCTGCCGGGGGTGCGTGCCGGGGACATGACGTTCGCGTCGAACCAGGTGCGGATCCGTCTGCCGAAGGACGCGCTCAAGGGCTGGGTGCTGACGCAGGCAGTGGTCTCCCGGCTGGTGGCGGCTGCGGGGGTGACCGGAGGAGCGGAGGCAGGGGCATGACGTGGCCGTGGCGCCGGCGACGCCGCGCGGCCCGGGTCGTGCTCCTCGACCCGTCGGGTCGCGTCCTGCTCTTCCGTCTGGTGCCGGAGCGCGATCCTGACGGTCGGGGCTACTGGTACCTGCCGGGCGGTGGGATCTGGCCGCGCGAGTCGGTCGAGGCGGCCGCCCTGCGCGAGTTGTCCGAGGAGACCGGTATCCGGGACGTGACCCTGGGAGCGATCCTGGGCGAGCGGACCGGGGTGCGGTTCAGCTTCGGCGGCCGTGACATCGTGCAGGACGAGTGGTACGTGGCAGCACACGTCGCGACCGCGCGGGTCGGCACCGGGCGCCGCGGGGATGGGGAACGCCGGGCGACCGAGGCGCACCGGTGGTGGTCGCTCGCCGAGCTTGTCGCGAGCGACGAGGTCGTGCATCCGCCCGGGCTGGTCGAGCTCATCGCGGCCGCGCAGCGGAGCTCACTCACCGGGTGAGGTCACGCTCGCAGAGGCGATCCCGCTGTCATTCGGGAAATTGCGGCGCGGTGGTGCATGATTGCCTCCCATGATTTGAGGTGATCACTTGCGCCTGACCGGGGTGCTTTCGCTCATCGCGGTCTTGGCGGCGTGCGCTCCCGCGCCGACACCGACCGCGGAACCGTCATATGCGGCGCCGACCACCCCCACGTCCACGGCCTTGCCCGAGGAGCCATCGCAGTCGTCGCTCGTCTCGTGGGGTCCGCTGGGTGCGGTCATCCCGCCCCAGGATGGGGCCGACACGGCCCGGACCGAGGGCACCCTGCGCATCAACGACGTGTGCGTGGTTCTGGAGTCGCCAGGCGAGGTGGCGCTGCTGTTCTGGCCTGCCGACCGGACCACCTGGAAGGCGTCATTCCGCTCGATCACCTTCGAGAACTATGACGGCAGCGTCGTGACCGTCCACGATGGGAACAACGTCGTTCTCGGTGGCAGCGGCGACAGTGAGGCGGAGAGCGGGATCTCCGGCGCGGACTGGGTCAGACAGATGACCTGGGTTGCCCCGCCGGCATCTTCCTGCGCGTTCGAAGCTTGGTGGGGCGTGGGAGCGGTCGCGCCCTGAGTTCCGGGCGCGGTTGGGGATCAGCCCGTGGTCTCGAGGCATCCCGCTCCTCGGGTGACATCGGCGCACGGTCGCGGATGGTGGCGACGTCTATCCTGCGGTCGTGAGCGAGCACGACCGGTTGCTGCTGCGGACGACCTTCGACGCGGTGGCAGAGCGCTATGACCGCATCCGACCACACTACCCATCCTTGGTCTTCGATGAGATCGGGCGTTTTGCCAGGCTCGAACCAGGCAGCCGCATCCTTGAGGTGGGATGTGGGACCGGTCAGGCCACGGTCGAACTGGCGAGAGGGGGCCACACGGTGGTGGCTGTCGAAATGGGTGCGAACCTGGCCGCCATCGCCCGCCGCCGCCTTGCGGGCCATCCGACCGCCGAGGTGATCGTGGCGGACTTCGATCGCTGGCAACTCCCGTCGGAACCGTTCGAGGCATTGGTGTCAGCCTCGGCCTTTCACTGGATTGACCCAACGATCCGCTACGCGAAGGCTGCGGACGCGCTTCGCCCCGGCGGCGCGCTGGCGATCATCGACGTCGACCATGTCATCGGCGGTACTGAGCAGTTCTTCCTCGACGTGGTGGACTGCTATGCCCGATGGGACCCGGGGAATGAGGACAGCGCGCCGCCTCCGCCGACGGGCGACATCCCCACGAGGGTCGACGAGATCGAGTCGTCCGGCCGGTTTGGTCCGGTCACCCTGTTGCGGTTCGAAGTGGAGCACCGCTACTCGACTGCAGACTACCTGGACCTGTTGATGACCAACTCGAGACACCTGATGCTCGAGGCAAAGGCGCGAACAGGCCTGCTCGACTGCGTTGGCACCATGATCAATGGCCGTCACGGTGGTTGGGTCACGAAGCGGGACGTGGTCACGTTGCGTCTGGCCCGCCGTCGAACCTGACCACGAACGCTAGCGGACGTTGGTGGGCCATACGCCTGGGCTCCTGGCTCTGGCTGCGTGGCGAGCCACCACCTGACAACCGGGGCCACCACCTGACAACGGGGGCCGCCGGCGGCGGTTCGTCCGATGCATGCGGCCGGGCTCTCCGCAAGGGTCAAGGTGCGACGGTTGTACCCTATCGGGGTCGACCAAGGGGTCGCACACCGGTTGGAAAGGAGCCATGGGCGTGTCACATGTCGGACGAGTGACAGAGATCACCAGCCGCTCGGATACGAGCTTCGAGGACGCCATCCGCCGGGGGATCGAGCGGGCGAGCAAGACACTCCGAGGGGTCAAGGGCGCCTGGATCAAGGAGCAGCAGGTCGAGGTCGAGGACGGCCAGGTGGTCGGCTTCCGGGTCAACATGCTGGTGACCTTCATCCTCGATGACTAGGAGCCTCCGTCGGTAGTCGCGTCGGCGCGTTCGGGGCTCCGAGGATCAGGCGATCGCCCGGTGGAGTCGCCGGAACGTGGGCCGGAAGCCGAGCCCGCGCCACGCTCGGTCGGCCTCGAGATTGGTGGACCGCCAGTCGGTCGTGATCGTCTCGTATCCGGCGTCCCGGCCCCAGGCGAGGATCGTCTCGCCAAGCGCCCGCCCGACGCCGAGGCCACGTGCCTCGGGCAGCACCGCAGCGTAGCCGAGAAACCCCGCCCGAGCCGGTCGGATGAGGCTCGTGTTCGCGCTTGACTCCTCGATCGAACAGCCGGTCGCGGAGCCGACGACGCGGCCGTCGGCTTCGGCCACGAACGTCGTGAACCGCGGATCGTCGAAGTCCTGCTCCAGCTCGGCCAGGGCCTCCTCGATGGGCTGGATCGGAAGGCGCGAGAACACGGGCGCAAGCCGGCTGTGGCGAGGCAGGACCAGATCGAGCTCCGCCAGCGCGGGCAGGTCGGCCCGCTCCGCGCGCCGGATGACCAGCTCGGACTGCGGGACGACGCCGAACGAGGTCGGCGGCGGTTCGCGAACGGCGTGGAGGTGCTGCTGACCGAAGTCGAGGCTGAACCAGGCCTCCACCAGGTCCTCGTCGGCGGCCGGCACCAGGACGTGCTGGTTCGCCCGACCCGCCTCGACCCACGCCGCCGCAGCGACCGCGTACAGCGCCCGGACGACGGCTGGGCCGGTCGCGGCGTGTCCTGCCGCCTCCACCCACACATTGCCACCCCACGTTGCCGGATCCTTGGAGACCCCGATGAGGAACCCGGTCAGCGACCCACCCGCGGACGCGGCCCAGGCCGTGGCCGAGTCAGCCGCGAGCAGCGATTCGATCTCGAGCCGTGCCGCGGCGGGCGTCTCGTAGGCCGGGTCGAGCAGGGGCTCTGCCAGCCGGTGCCGGCGGTGCCGAGCGGCGAGGAGCTCTGCCGCCGCGTCGAGATCCCTCGCCTCGAACGGCCGGATCTGCTCGGGTCGGGAGGTTGGTTCGGCCGGCGGCATGGCCGCCAGTGTAGATCGCGCCTCGCTGAACCCGGCTGAGGTCACGATTCCGCGGCCGATGGCTGTCGTACGCTGCAGGCGTATGGGGTCGATCCGCGGAGCGGGCGACCCGTTGAGCGAGGACGGCAGTGACGCGAATGGCGACGACGGGTGGACGAGCGCGGGTCCGCTTCGTCCGTCTTCTCATCGTCGCGCTGGCGGCCCTGCTGCTCGGGATCGGCGTCTACTGGATCGTCAGCACCGCCACGCAGCCGCGGCGCACCACGGAGGTGTATGACCCGCCGGTCCTCGCGGGACAGCAGCTCTGGGGGGCGTGCGCCGGCGGGTTCTACGCCCGTCGCGGGGACACGATCGTGCTCACCTCCACCGGCCACTGCACCAGCGAGGGCACCGTGGCCTACGACCCGGACGGCACCACGGTGCGAGGCGTCTTCGGCCCGGCCGCCCGGGATGACACGTGCCCGTACCCCGGGCACACCTGCGCGTCGTCCGACATCAACTACCTGGTGGTCGCGGCAGACCGCATTCCGTGGGGGCACCTCAACGTCGTGGACCTGGGCACGGCGGGCTACCGGGTCATCGAGCCTGGCACGCGGCCGCTCGCCTGCTCCGACATCGCCATCGGCGACCTGGTCGAGATCGATGGCCGCAACGTCTACCGGAGCGGGGCGGTGGTCGAGAAGGGCGACAACCTCCACCCGGGAGACGGCTCCTACTTCCCGTGCATGATCGCCGCGGACATCAAGGTCGGCGTCGGAGACTCCGGCGGCGCGGTCCTGGTGCGAGGGATCCCGGCGGGGGTCACGAGTCGCGCCTTCGGTGGCTGGCTCGGGTTCACGCCCCTGGCCGAGGGGCTGGAGCAGCTTGGGCTGGAGCTCTGCACCGCGCCCGACTGCGGGCTCGAGCCGCCCGCCGCCGAGCCAACCGGAACGGACCAGTGACCGCATCGCGTGCCGGCGACGCGCCATCGGTGGGATGATCCCCGCACGTTCGTCCCCAGCGGCAGGAGGTCTGCATGCCCAAGCACAGCACCGTCGAGGCGTACCTGGCCTCTCTCCCGACCGACCAGCGCACGGTCCTCGAGGCCCTTCGCGAGACCATCCGGGCCGCCGCGCCCGAGGCGACCGAGCAGATCTCGTACGACATGCCCGCGTTCAAGGCCAACGGTCGGCTCCTCGTCTCCTACGCGGCGTTCACACGCCACTTCAGCCTGTTTCCCGCGAGCGGGGCAGTGCTGGACGCGCTGGGTGACGAGATCGCGCCGTATCACGCGGGCAAGGGCACGATCCGGTTCACGGCCGACAGTCCGCTGCCCGAGGACCTCGTGACCAGGATCGTCAAGGTTCGCCTGGAGGAGAACGCGAGGCCCCGTGGCTGATCGGGAGGCTCCCGACCCTCAGGCCTTCCGGATGATGTCGCCCACCCGCACGGTCCCACCTGTCACCACGCGCACGTACATCCCGCGCATCCGCATGGCACGCCCGGCCGGGGTGCTGATCCAGCGCAACGCGTCGGCCCCGAACCGGGCGCTGAACCGGGCACAGCCGGTGTGCGGCAGCTCGCTCACCTCGAGCACGACGCTCCCGACCGTCAGCCGCGTTCCGGCGGGCAGGTTCTGCTCCGAGAGGTCGAGGTCCGCGTAGAGCTGGTCGCCGGCGAGGGGCCAGCGGGTGCGATCGGGCTCGATGGCTGCGAGGACGCGCGTGCTCATCAGCGTCAGCTGGGCAGCCGGGTCCGCAGACTTGTCCGGCATCGATCGGCTGCCGCGCGTGAGCCATGTGTCGCCGGCCAGGCCGTCCGCCGCGTCGAGGACCGCGCTCTCGACGGTCTCGCGCTCGCCAGGGCCCGGCCGACGGACGATCAGCTCCAGCGTGGCGGCGTCGCGGGGCGAGGAGCGGACGTGGTCCAGATGGCGGTCGAGGTCGCGCGGGAGGGACTCGGCGCGTGCGGGCTTCGGTTCCATGGGACAAGTGTCGCCGATCGAGGGTCGGGCGTCCCGCGCGACCTTCGGCCTCGTTCAACCAACCTATGATCGACCGCATGAGCGATCCCACCCGGGTTCCCGTGGCGGTGCAGCCGGCGACGGCGGCGGATGTCCCCGCGCTGGCCGGTGTGCTGGCACGGGCGTTTGCGCGGGACCCCATGGTCACCTGGCCGATGGTCACGGACGACGACCTGGTCCCGCGGATCCGCGCGATGTTCGAGGCGGTGGACACCGAGTTCGCCACCGAGGGCTGGATGTTCGAGGCGGGGGGCGGTCTTGGCGTGATGACGCTGCTCCCGCCCGACAGCGAGGCGCGCCAGGCGGAGCTGGAGGAGGCCGCCGCGGCGGCGATCGACGCCCTGGCACCGGATGGCGGGGAGCGGTACGGGCGGATGTGGGGCTGGATCGCGGAGACGCTCCCGGCGGAACGGCACTGGCTGCTGGACCAGCTGGCGGTGGAGCCGGCGGCGCAGGGGCGGGGGATCGGCGAGGCGATGATCCGGTTCGCGATCGAGCGGGCGCGCGCGGACGGGCTGCCGCTCTACCTGGAGACGGGCGTTGCGGGGAACGTGGCGCTGTACGAGCGGTACGGATTCGAGGTCGTGCTCGAGAGCGACGCCCCGGGCGACGGTCCGCACATCTGGTTCATGCGGCGGGACCCGGCGGCCTGACCCCTCGCGGCGGCTAGGCCCCACCGGGCGCGCCGCTAGACTGCCACGATGGATGATGCTCTCCGCGCCAACCGCGAGCTGTGGGACGCCTGGACCGGGATCCACACTGTCTCGGAGTTCTACGACGTTCCCGCCTTTCGCGACGGCCGCGACCCGATCCGCATTCGGGAGTACGAGCGCGCGGAGGTCGGCCCGGTCGCCGGCAAGTCCCTGCTCCACCTCCAGTGCCACTTCGGCCTGGACACGCTCTCGTGGGCCCGTCTCGGGGCCAACGTCACGGGCGCGGACTTCAGCGAGAAGGCGATCGAGGCGGCCCGGGCGCTCGCCCATGACGTGGGGATGCCGGCCTCCTTCGTGGTATCGAACCTGTACGACCTGCCGGACGCCCTCGTGGGTGAGTTCGACATCGTCTACACGTCCCGCGGCGTCCTGGGCTGGCTCCCGGACATCGTCGGCTGGGCCCGCGTGGCGGCGCACTTCGTCAAGCCCGGCGGGATCCTCTACGTCACCGAGATCCACCCCGTCGCCCAGGCGTTCGAGAACGAGGGCGTGGCGCCCGGCGAGCTGCGCCTGGCCTACCCCTACTGGTCGCACGAGCAGCCGCTGACCTTCGACGTCAAGGGCTCTTACGCGGACCCCACCGCGCCGACGGACCCCAGCCTCGTGGAACACGGCTGGGACCACTCGCTGGGCGAGATCGTGACCGCGCTGATCGATACCGGCCTGCGGATCGAGTTCCTGCACGAGTTCGATCACTGCGAATGGGCGCTGGACTTCCTGGTGGAGGGCGAGGACGGCCGGTGGCGCCTGCCGGCCGATGTGAAGGGCCAGCTGCCGCTCTTCTTCTCTATCCGCGCCACGAAGCCGACGGAAGCCGGCTGAACGACGGGCCCTGGACGGCGGACCCCAGCCCAGAGGTCGGCGCTGCGCACCGGCGCTGCGCACCGGCCCTGCGCACCGGCCCTGCGCACCGGCCCTGCGCCAGCCGCCCTCTCGGGCGCACAATTCACCGATGAAGACCCCCTGGTTCAGCTTCCATCTCCCCAACTACGCTTCTGCCGGCACACCGCCGGAGCGGTTGTTCGACCGGATCGTCGAGCAGGCGCGCGCCGCCGAGGCCGCGGGCTTCGCCCAGGTCACGGTCATGGACCACATGCAACAGATCCCGGCCGTGGGCCCGAAGACGGACCCGATGATGGAGAGCTGGTCGGTGCTCGCGGCGCTGGCCCGCGAGACGAGCCGAGTCCGCCTGGGCACGCAAGTCTCGGGCGTGACGTACCGGAACCCGGCGCTCATCGCCAAGGCGGCGACCACCCTCGACGTCATCTCGGGCGGGCGCGCGATCCTCGGGATGGGTGCGGCCTACTACGAGGCGGAGCACCACGCCTACGGCTTCGCGTTCCCGCCGATCGGGGAGCGCATGGACCGCCTGGACGAGGCCCTCACGATCGTCCGGGCGATGTTCGCGCAGGAGCGCTCCTCGTTCGCTGGCCGCTACTACCGGACCGACGAGGCCCTCAACTTCCCCCGG
The DNA here is from genome assembly GCA_963770795.1 of uncultured Chloroflexia bacterium. GTDB lineage: Bacteria > Chloroflexota > Limnocylindria > Limnocylindrales > CSP1-4 > CAIXZV01. The sequence continues at coordinate 647,876 of CAVYQR010000002.1, read as the reverse complement.
CCGATCCAGGCTGGCGGGCCGCGGATCGTCGTCGGGGGCGGCGGGGAGCAGCGGACGCTGAAGATCGCGGCGAAGCACGCAGACCTGACCCACTGGTTCCCGTTGGGGGTCGAGACCCTGCGCCGCAAGACCGAGGTCCTCGCCCGCCACTGTGAGGCGATCGGCCGCGACCCCGCCACCGTGGAGCGGACGATGGGCGCACCCGTGGTCGTGGCTGCGACCGAGGCCGAGGCTCGCGCGACCTGGGAGCAGATGGCCGAAGAGCGGCGTGTCACCACGATGCCGGCCGGCCCGGAGCAGGCGGCGGACGCCCTCCGGCCGTACCTCGACGCGGGGTTCACGGGCTTCACGTTCAACAACAACGTGCACGGATCGCCGGATCGGATCGCCGCCCTCGGGGAGGTCCTGAGGCTCATCGGAGGCTAGCCAGGATCCGGGCCGGCGGCAGGGGCGCCGGGCCGGCGAGGCGACCGGGCCCGGTCACAGTGGGGGCGAACGTGGACATCCAGCTTGGCGAACCGCGCATCTTCAGCCTCGATCCACGCCTTGAGGCCGATGACCTCCGGCGCCGCGCGGAGGAGAAGAAGACCGCCTCCCTGGGCACCGGGATCGGCGGCCTCCTCTCGCGCCCGAAGCCCGAGGACGTCGTCCTGGTGGCCACGCAACGCCGCCTCGAGCCTTTCTGGCACGTTGCCTGCCACGCGCACTACGCCTACGACCGTACCCGCACCTACACGATCCCGGCCAGCGCGCCCGACGTGCGGAGCGTGACGCTCCTTGGCGAGGACCTCGCGGTCGTCCAGTCCGGCAAGGCTCCGGCCGCGTTCATGGTGTCGCTCATGGAGCACTGCACGGACGACATCCGCGACGAGGTCTTCGTGGACGGACAGTCGGGCGCGGCGATGGGCAACGGAGCGGCCCTGATCACGGGTCCGCGCACCGAGGTCATGGACCCGGCCACGCTGGGCCAGGACGACACGATCGTCGTCCCGCCCGAGCAGCGTGCGTCGGCCATCGTCCGGCAGCTCCTGGCCAAGATGCTCCGGCCACTCCAGGCCGACGCGGTCCACGAGGAATCCCTCGCGATGGACCACATCGAGCTCTTCTACAGGCCGATCGTTGCCTTCGAGTTCCATCTGCCCGCCAAGGACCGCAAGGGAGTGGTGGAGATAGACGCGCTCACCGGCGAAGCGAAGACGGCCGCCTCGCTCAAGCTGCAGATCACGCGCCGCGTGAGCAGGGATGCGCTGTTCGACATCGGCGCCGATACGGTGGGTCTCCTGGTCCCGGGCGGCAGCATCGCGGTGAAGCTGGCGCGCGTCGCGCTGGACAAGGGGTATTAGGGGACCTCGCCTTTCGCCGCCCCCTCGTCCCGGACCGGGCATCATGGGGCCGTGTCCGCGCCCTCCATTCCCCCCGCCCTCCCCGAAGCGCGGACCGCCGAGCTGTTCGCGCCGGGCCTGCGCGGGCTGACGCTCGGTCTCATCCTCACGATCACGCTGGCGGCGCTCGAGTCGCTCGCCATCGGCACGGTCATGGCCGTGGTCGCGGAGGACCTCGGCAACATCGAGCTCTACGGCTGGGTCTACTCGGCGTTCTTCCTCGGCAGCCTGCTGGGCATCGTGGTCACGGGTGGCGCCCTGGACCGGATGCCGCTCTGGCGGCCGTTCGCGGTCGGCCTCGGGCTGTTCGCTCTGGGGCTGACGATCGGCGGCCTCGCTCCCACGATGCTGATCCTGGTCGCGGCCCGGTTCATCCAGGGCCTGGGCGCGGGCTCCGTTGGACCTACGGCCTACACCGCCATCGGACGATGCATGCCGGAGCGCCTCCAGCCGCGGATGTTCGCCATGCTGTCGACGGCCTGGGTGGTGCCGGGGATCATCGGACCGTCGCTCGCGGCCGTGGTCGGCGAGGCATTCGGCTGGCGCTGGGTGTTCCTGGGCCTGCTGCCGTTCCTGGCGCTGGCCGGCGGCCTGGCGCTCTCGGCCCTGCGCAACGTGCCTGCGGCGATCCAGGCCACCGGCGACGAGGCGGCCGCCGCGACGGTGCGCCGGCTGCCCAACGCGCTGCTGGCGGCCGCGGGTGCCGGCCTGCTGGTGGCCTCCCTCACGGCACAGCACCTTGGCCTGGTGCTCGCTGGTTCTGCCCTGGGCGTGGCGCTGCTGCTGCCGGCGTTCCGGCGCCTGACGCCCCCCGGGACGCTGCGGCTGACCGCCGGGGTCCCGGCGGCGATCCTCCTGCGTGGCGTGATGACCTTCGCGTTCTTCGCGGGTGACGCGTATATCCCGCTGCTGCTCCAGACCTGGCGGGGTTCCTCCCTCGCGCTCATCGGCGTGGTGTTCACGGTCACGACGATCGCGTGGACCGCGGGCACCTGGCTTCAGGCGCGGTGGATCGAGGTGTGGGGGCCGCGGCGATTCGTGACGCTCGGCTTCGTCCTGATTGCCGTGGGCTCCGCGCTGACGCTGCTGGCCGTGCTGCCGGGCGTGCCGCCGGAGATCACGATCCTCACCTGGATTCTGCCCGGCATTGGCATGGGGTTCATGTACTCCGCCGTCACGCTCGTGGTGCTCCGCGGCGTGCCGGCGTCCGAACAAGGGTCCGCCACCTCGGCGCTGCAGCTCTCCGACATCCTGGGCATCGCCCTCGGGACGGGCGTGGCGGGGGCGATCATCGCCTTCGGGGAGAGGGTTGGGGGCGACGGGCTGGGCGTCGCGCTCGCCGGCGTCTTCGCGCTGTCGCTGGTGGTGGCGGTCGGCGGCGCGCTCGCGTCGGGGCGGATCGGGACCGTGCGAGCCTCGCGGAACCCTCTCGTTGCCTCGCGGAACGTCCCGACGGCTGCGGTAGACTAGCGACCCGGCCCGGCTGCCCGCCCGCGCCGCAACCGTTGCGCCACCTCCGGAGGTTTCCGAAGCCCATGTCCGCCGAGACGCTTCGCGCGAAGATCCGCGAGATCCCCGACTTCCCGAAGCCCGGCATCCTGTTCTACGACATCACGACGGTCCTCAAGGACCCCGCGTCCTACAAGGACGCGATCGACCTGATGCTCGAGCCCTACAGGGATGAGCAGATCGACATAGTGGTGGGCATGGAATCGCGCGGCTTCATCTTCTCGGCGCCGATGGCGTACCAGCTGGGCACGGGCCTGGTCCCGGTCCGCAAGCTGGGCAAGCTGCCGGCCGAGACGCTGACCGTGGAGTACGCGCTGGAGTACGGGTCCAACACGCTCGAGATCCATCGGGATGCCATCCAGCCCGGCCAGCGGGTGCTGATCGTGGACGACCTCCTGGCGACCGGCGGCACCGTGCGCGGCACGATCGAGCTGGTCGAGCGCCTCAAGGGTGTCGTCGTGGGCCTCGCCTTCCTCGTCGAGCTCGACTTCCTCAAGGGTCGGGAGCGTCTCGAGGACCGCAAGGTCACCAGCGTCATCCAGTATTGACGGCCGCGGGCGCCGAGCCACGCGGCTAGAACGGCCCCGTCCGTGACCGACCGCCCCGAGTCGCCCCCCGATCCCACCCGGCGCCGGTTCTTCCGGCAGTTTGCCGGCGACGTCGTCACGTCCGTCGGATCGGTGCTGGGCGCTGCCCAGCTTCTCCAGCAGGAGTCCGCGGAGGCCGCGCGCGACATCCTGGGCACCACCGGGGCAACGGGTGGAGCGCCCGTCTCCACCGTGCGCGAGGAGGACGCCACTGGTGCCGGCTTCCGCGCCCCGTTCCGCTGGGACGGCGACGTCTGTCGCGTGGTGGACCAGCGCCGGCTCCCGGATGTGCTCACGGACCTGGAGGTGCGTGGGGCGGCAGACGCGGTCACCGCCATCAACGATGGGGCGCTCATCGGTGCCGCAGTCCAGGCGCAGGTCGCGGCCGTGACCGTGGCCCTGGTCGCCGGGCGCGCAACGAAGTCCCGCCCGTTCGCCCGCCGGGCCACGATTCGCGGCGCCGCCAACGCATTGCGGATCACCCGGCCAGGGTCGGCGGCGCTCGCTGCGGCCGTGGACCGGCAGCTGGCCCTGGTGGAGCAGCTGGGGGTGGACGCCGACGGCGTGGCAATGGCCGCGGCCATCCGAACCGAGGCGGAGGCGATCCTGGCCGAGGCCCAGGCGGAGCACGGAGCCTTGGTCGAGCATGCTGCCTCGGCCCTTCCCGGCACACCGGACGAGGCGATCCACCTTCTGACGATCGGCAGCAGCGGGGCGATGTCCGGTGGGCAGTTCGGGACCGCGCTGTCCGTCATCATGACGCTCCATCACGCCGGTCGGCCCGTGCACGCGCTGGTCGCGGAGACGCGCCCGCTGTTCGAAGGCTCCCGGGTGGCCGCGTGGGAGCTGCGACAGGCGGGTGTCCCGTATGCCGTGGTGACGGACGCCGCGGCCCCCGGCTGCATCGCCGCGGGCGAGGTGGGAGCGGTGCTCGTGGCGGCGGACCGCGTGGCGGGCAACGGCGACACCATCGCGATCGCCGGCTCGTATCCGCTTGCTCTGGCAGCCTCCGCGGCCGGCATCCCGTTCCTGGTCTGCGCGCCGATGACGGCGCTGGACCTTGCGACCGAGGACGGCGCCGCAGCGACGATCGAGGAGGGCCGGCCCAGCCCGGTGCTGTGGGCCGCCGGGACGAGGATCGCTCCGGCAGGCAGCCAGATCCGGAACCCTCTCCAGGACCTCACGCCGGCGGCGCTGGTCACGGCGATCGTCACCGGTGAGGGCGTTCTGCGGGCGCCATACATGCCCGCGATCAGGGCGGCGGTTGCGGCGGCCGACGCGCGCCGGACGTCGGCGGGCTTCCTGGCCCTGGTGGCGCAACGAGCCGCCGAGGCAGCCACCTGATGGCCGCGGTCGCCGTCGGCCGACGGAGCAACATCGTCGCCCGGGCGACCCGGGACCGCGCGGTCCTGCGCGCATACCTGGAGCGCGATCGCCTGTTCTCGGCCTACGCCCTGTGCGACCTGGAAGAGCGGGAGTTCGGGCGGACCCGGTGGGGGATCGCCGCGGTGGACGACGAGATCGTGGCGCTGGCCATGGAGTACAACGGGCCCACGCCCCAGCCCCTGTTCCTCATGGGCCGCAGCGACGGCATCGCCTCCCTGCTCAAGGACCTCGTCCGGCCGCGCGTCGCCTACGTCTCGGCCAACGAGGAGCTTCTCCCCGCGGTGACCCGCTACTACCGAGTGGACCCCAGCCCGTCGATGGTCCGGATGTGGGTCGACCGCGCCCGCTTCCAGCCGTTCCCGGCCAGCGTGGAGCGGCTCCTGCCGGTGGAGGTCAACGACCTCAATCGCCTGTACCAGCTGGGCTTCGCCGCCTGGCTACCGTCCACGGCCGTCGCCGAGGGTGTCTACTTCGGCATCCGGGTGAACGGGCGGCTGGCCGCCGCCGCCGGAACGCACGTCATCTCGCGGGACGCTCGCCTCGCGGTGGTCGGCAACGTCCTGACCCACACCGAGCACCGCGGCCGCGGCTATGCCAAGGCCGTGACCTCCGCGGTGACCGCGGAGCTCCTGCGATCCTGTGACCAGGTCGCGCTCAACGTGCGGTCCGACAACCCGCCTGCGATCGCCGTCTACCGGAGCCTCGGGTACGTTGAGCACTGCCGGTTCGAGGAGCGGCTCATTCGCCGGACCAGCTCGCCGCTGACGGACCTCACCGCCCCGATCCGCCGCCTCTTTGCCCAGCGCCGGTCCGGCAACCACACGCCGGCGACCCCCATCACCCAGGCTCACCCCATCGACCCGCCGGCGGCGGCCGGCCCAACCGAGGAACCCTGATGACCGACCCCACGCACAGCGTCCCCTTCGACGTGACGGACCTCTCGCTCGCGGCCGACGGCGTCCGCCGCATCGAATGGGCCGAACGGGAGATGCCCGTCCTGCGCCTCATCCGCAAGCGCTTCGAGCAGGAGAAGCCGCTGGCCGGCCTGCGGATCGGGGCGTGCCTCCACGTGACCACCGAGACCGCCAACCTGATGCGCACGCTCAAGGCCGGCGGCGCCGAGGTCCACCTGGCGGCCTCGAACCCGCTGTCCACGCAGGACGTGACCGCAGCGGCACTGGTCGCCGAGTACGGGATCGCCACCTACGCGCGCCGGGGCGAGGACAACGACACGTACTACGCTCACCTCCGGACGGTCGCGGATGCGCACCCGCAGATCACGATGGACGACGGCTGTGACCTCGTCTCGCTGCTCCACAAGGAGCGCCGCGACCAGCTGGCCGAGGTCCTCGCCGGCACCGAGGAGACCACCACCGGGGTCATCCGCCTCCGCGCCATGGCCGCGGACGGCGCGCTCTCGTTCCCGGTCGTGGCGGTGAACGAGGCCCTGACCAAGCACCTGTTCGACAACCGCTACGGCACCGGCCAGTCCACGATCGACGGGATCCTGCGGGCGACCAACATCCTGATCGCGGGCCGGAACGTGGTCGTGGCCGGGTACGGCTGGGTGGGGCGTGGGATCGCGTCCCGCATGTCCGGCCACGGGGCCCACGTGGCGGTGATCGAGATCGATCCGGTTCGCGCCCTCGAGGCGCTGATGGACGGCTACCAGGTGATGACCGTCGGGCAGGCGGCGCCGTGGGGCGACCTGTTCGTGACGGCCACCGGCAACGTCAACGTCTTCCGGCGCGAGCACTTCGCCTCGATGAAGGATGGCGCGATCATGGCCAACTCCGGGCACTTCGACGCGGAGCTGGACCTGGCGGCCCTGCGCGAGATGGCCGAGGGCCATATCCGCGAGGTCCGCCAGAACGTCCAGGAGTTCGACATCGGTGGGAAGCGGCTGAACCTGATCGCCGAGGGTCGCCTGGTCAACCTGGGCGCGGCAGAGGGCCACCCGGCGGCGGTGATGGACATGAGCTTCGCCAACCAGGCGCTGGCGGCGGAGTACGTCGCGAAGCACCACGCGGAGCTCGAGGCGAAGGTGTACGTCGTGCCGGAGGCGATCGACGCAGAGGTTGCACGCCTGAAGCTGGCGGCCATGGGGATCAGCCTGGACGCGATGACGGCCGAGCAGCTGGAGTACGTCCTCCAGCTGGCAGCACGGGACCTGACCCGTGAGGTCCGTCGGGCTCGAACGCATCTCCGCGCCGTTCGGGAGCTGGCCCTCGCCGATTCACATCGACCTGGTCGCGGGCGCCGCGATCGTGCTGGCCGAGCCGCAGCTGGACGGTGACGATGCCTACTGGCTGGAGGGCCGCTCCACCGAGGGTGGCCGGCGGACGCTCATCCGGCACACGCCGGACGGCGCGACCCGGGAGCTGACCCCCGCGCCGTTCAACGTCCGCAACGGCGTGCACGAGTACGGCGGTGGCTCATACGTTGCCGCCGGTGGGCGCGTCATCGCGTCCTCGTTCGTTGACGGGCGGCTGTGGTCCATCGACCCCGATGGCGTGCGGCTCCCGGTGGCGATCACGCCGGAAGGTCCGTGGCGGTACGCGGACCTGCGGTTCGACCCCGTCCGCCCCGTGCTCTACGCGGTGCGCGAGACGCACGACCCCGTGCATGACGACCCGTCGGCGGTGCGGAACGACGTGGTGGCGATCGCACTCGACGACCCGGCCGGCGACCCGGCCGGCGGCGGTGGTTCCGGCGGCACCGGTTCCGGCGGCACTGGTTCTCGCGTCGTCCGCGTCCTGGTGGAGGGGCCGGACTTCGTGGCCTCACCCCGCCCTTCGCCGGACGGCGTCCAGCTCGCGTGGCTCGAGTGGGATCACCCCGACATGCCGTGGGACGCGACGCGCCTGCGGGTCGCCCCGATCGCCGAGGATGGCTCGCCCGGCGAGGCGCGGACCGTCGCCGGCGGCCCCGGGACCTCCATCGTGCAGCCCGAGTGGTCGCGCGGTGGCATCCTGCATTTCGTCTCCGACGAGACGGCCTGGTGGAACCTGTACGCGTTCGACGGCCCTGATCGTCTGGACGGCCCGGCCCGGAACCTCGCCCCGATGGACGCGGAGCTCGCCGACCCCGCGTGGGTCTTCGACCGGTCCTCATACGCGTTCGCGGACGACGGCGCGATTCTGGCGGTCGCGCGGGCGGATGGCGGCGACGGCCTGGTCCGCATCGCTCCCGACGGAGCAGTCACCAGGGTCGACCTGCCGTCCACGGAGCTGGAGGGTCTCCGGGTTGCCGGGGGCCTGGCCCTGGTGGTGGCCGCCGGCCCGCACGATGGGGCCACTCTCCTCCGCCTGGACCCCGCGACGGGCGAGCCATCCGGCGTGCTCGCGCGCTCGATCTCGGAGTCTCTGGACACGGGCGCCCTCCCGGCTGCCGAACCCATCACGTTCCCGACCACCGGCGGCGCCATCGCGCGCGCCCTCTTCTTCCCGCCGACCAGCGGTGCCTTCCGGGGCCCCGAGGGGGAGAGGCCGCCGCTGATCGTGCTGTCGCATGGCGGTCCGACATCGGCCGCCTCGTCGGCCCTGTCGCTGGACCGCGCGTTCTTCACGTCTCGCGGGATCGCCGTGGTGGACGTGGACTACCGCGGTTCCACCGGCTACGGGCGCCCGTACCGGGACGCCCTCAAGGGGCAGTGGGGGATCGCGGACGTCGACGACTGCGTCGCGGCCGCCCGGTTCCTGGCCGACCGGGGCTCCGTGGACCCGGCCCGCATGGCGATCCGCGGCGGCAGCGCCGGCGGCTACACGACCCTTGCGGCGCTCACCTTCCGTCCCGAGGTCTTCGCCGCGGGGATCAGCCACTACGGGATAGCGGACCTGGAGCTCATCCACGCCGACAGCCACAAGTTCGAGGCGCGCTACGAGGAGTCGCTCGTGGCGCCGTGGGACACGGGCCAGCAGGTCTACCGGGACCGCTCGCCGATCCACTTTCTTGACCGCGTGCGTGCCCCGATGCTCCTGTGTCAGGGCCTCGACGACAAGGTGGTCCCGCCGACGCAGCTTGAAGCGATGGTCACCGCATTCACGGCCCGCAACCTGCCCCACGTGGCCCTGACCTTCGAGGGCGAGGGCCACGGCTTCCGTCGCGCCGAGACGAAGCGAGCCGTCTACCGTGCCGAGCTTGGGTTCCTCGGTCGCGTCTTCGGCTTCACGCCCGCGGACGACATCGAGCCCATGGTGATCCCCGGCCTCTGACGACGCGGGTGGTCTGAACCAAGGGCCAAGGGTCCAGGGTAGCTGTCGCATAGGACGAACTGGCCCTTGACAGATGATATAGATTCGCGTAGGAGAGTGGGTCGCCCGCCCGGAGCCGCACCTCCGCTGCGTCAGAACCGAGGTCGCCTCATGCGTCCCATCAACTACCCGACCTCCGCTGCGACGATCGCCGTCAACTCCATGCTCGAGGCTGACTTCGAGGCGGACCGCCGCCGCGAAGAGGCCCGCCGGCATCAGTACGACCGCGTGTACGTCCAGGCGTCAGCCGAGTCCGGGTCGCTCTTGACTCGGATCAAGGGTGCGATCCGGACGCGCCGCCAGCCGGATCATTCCCTGACCGACTACCCGTGCCGTCTCCCCGACGGCCGCATGGGCAGGGTGGCGGTGATCTCGCAGGGTGGCGACTGGACGATGGTCTGCCAGCTCGCATAGGCGCGGCGATCAGGGAGCGAGCAGGCCCCGCAGGGCATCGACGCCTCGGCGCACGTCCGCGAAGGATGTCGTCAGCGGCGACAGGCCGAAGCGGATCACGTCGGGCTCGCGGAAATCGGGGACCACGCCGCGCGCGATGAGCCGGGAGGTGAGCCCCCTGGCGTCCTGGTGGCAGACCGACACGTGGCCGCCGCGGCGGTCGGGGTCCCGCGGGCTCCCGAGCGAACAGCCCAGGGGCGCGAGCTCGGCGTCCAGGAGCGCGACGGCATACTCCGTGAGCGCGATGGATTTTGCCCGGATCCTGCTGATCCCGGCCTCGGCCGTGAGCGCGACGCCCTCCTCGACACCCACGAGCGACAGGATGGGCGGCGTTCCAACCAGCCAGCCGGCGATGCCGTCGCGCGGCTCGAAGGCCGGGCCCATCAGGAACTGGTCTCGCTGCGCGAACCAGCCCCGGATCGGCGGGCGCAGCCGACCCTGCAGGCGTGGTGCGACATACAGGAACGCTGGCGACCCAGGGCCGCCGTTGAGGTACTTGTAGGTGCACCCGACCGCGAGGCCGACGTCGCGCGCGCCAAGGTTCACCGGGATCGCGCCGGCCGCGTGTGACAGGTCCCACAGGACGTGTGCGCCCGCCCGGCGCGCCGCGGATTCGACTCCGTCCAGGTCCACGATCGCCGCAGTCCGGTAGTTGACCAGCGACAGGAGCACGAGCGCGACGTCGCCGTCGAGCGCCGCCTCCACCTCGGCAGCCGAGACGCCGTCCACCGGGTCGCCATCCAGCCAGCGGATCGAGAGGTCCCGGGCCGCCGCCAGCCCCTCCAGGACGTACCGGTCAGTCGGGAAGTCATCTCGCGCGGCAACGATCACCCCGCGCCCGGGCCGGTCGTCGAGCGCTGCGGTCGCGACCCGGTACAGGTTGACGGTCGTGGAATCGGTCACGGCCACGGTCCCCGGCTCCGCGCCCAGCACGCCATCGGCCAGGGCATCGCCAAGGCGCAGGGGAAGGTCCAGCCAATGGTCCCAGGCGCCGACAAGCTCGCCGGCCCACTCGCCGGCGGCGGTACGGGCCAGGCGCTCCAGCGACCGTTTCGACGGCCGTCCCAGGGAGTTCCCGTCGAGGTACACGAGATCCGGGTCATGGATGACGAACCGTTCGCGGAACGGGGCCAGGGGATCGGCGGCGTCGAGCGGCGCCGGGTCGAACGAGGTCTTCATGGCCACCGCATCGTACCCGGCCCGAGGGGGAGCCGATGGTACCCTCGCCCGGACCAGCCGGATCGCCCAACCTCCCGGAGCACCATGAGCATCGTCGACTCGGACCACTACCTGTTCACCTCGGAGTCGGTCACCGAGGGACACCCGGACAAGATGTGCGACCAGATCTCGGACGCAATCCTGGACCGGATCCTCGAGGAGGATCCCGGCGCGCGCGTCGCCTGCGAGACCGCCACGACCACGGGCCTGGTGCTGGTCCTGGGCGAGATCACCACCTCGACCTACGTGGACTTCCAGGAGGTGGTCCGCAACACGGTGCGCGACATCGGCTACACCAAGGCCGACTACGGCTTCGACTACCTGACCTGCGGCACCCTGGTCAGCGTCAAGGAGCAGTCGCCGGACATCGCGCAGGGCGTGGACGGTTCGGAGCTGGGCGCCGGCGACCAGGGGATGATGTTCGGGTATGCGTGCCGCGAGACCCCGGAGCTGATGCCGCTGCCGATCGCGCTGGCGCACCGGATGGCCCGCCGCATGGCCGAGGCCCGCAAGTCCGGCCAGTTGCCCTACCTGCGCCCGGACGGCAAGACCCAGGTCACCGTGGAGTACGAGCGCGGCGTGCCGAAGCGCGTGAGGACGGTCGTCGCCTCCGCGCAGCACGATCCGGACGTCCGCCACGAGCGGATCCAGTCCGACCTCATCGAGTGCGTGATCCTGCCCGTGATCCCGTCCGAGCTCCGGACCGAGGACCCGGTCATGCACGTGAACCCGACGGGCCGGTTCGTAACCGGCGGGCCGATGGGCGACGCGGGTCTCACGGGCCGCAAGATCATCGTCGACTCCTATGGCGGCATGGCCCGCCACGGCGGCGGCGCGTTCTCCGGCAAGGACCCGACGAAGGTCGATCGCTCGGCGGCCTACGCCGCACGCTGGGTGGCCAAGAACGTGGTGGCAGCCGGGATCGCGGACCGGTTCGAGCTCGAATTGGCCTACGGGATCGGCATCGCGAAACCCATCTCGCTCTCGATCGAGACGTTCGGGACGGGGGCAATCGACGACGAGCGGATCCAGGCGCTGGTGGAGGCCCACTTCGACCTCCGCCCGGCGTCGATCATCGAGGCCCTGGACCTCCGACGTCCGATCTACAGGCAGACCGCCGCCTACGGTCATTTCGGTCGCGAGGATCTGGACGTGCCGTGGGAGCGGACCGACAAGGCCGCGGCTCTTGCCGCAGACGCGGGGCTGCCGGCGCCGCAGCTCTAGCGCGCGGATCGGGGTCCGCGGCGGACAGACCGCCTGCTAGCCCCGCTCCGCGATCATCCCCGCCATGCCGCCGGTCTGGCCGCCGCCGCTCCGGCGGGAGCTCCATGCCAGCACGAGCTGCCCGATCACGAGCATTGCCAGCGTCATCGCCAGCATCATCGTCGCCACCGCGTTGGTCTCGGGGGACACCCCGCGCTTCACCTGGCCGAAGACGAAGATCGGCAGGGTGGAGGAGCCGGGCCCAGAAACGAACGACGTGATCACGTAGTCGTCGAAGCTGAATGTGAACGACAGCAGGAACCCGGCCACGATCGCCGGCAGCAGTTGCGGGAACGTGATCTGTCTGAAGGTCCGCCAGGGCGTGGCGTAGAGGTCGAAGGATGCCTCCACGTGGGTCCGGTCCATGCCCGACAGCCGCGCCCGGACCAGGAGCAGCACGATGCTGATGTTGAACAGCATGTGCGCCGCGATGATCGTCGGTATCCCCATCTGCAGCCGCAGATTGGTCGCGTCGTTGATGATCCCGAACGTTGACGCGAACAGGATCAGCGTGGACAGGGCTATGACGATCTCGGGAACGATGATCGACGTGTACGTGAGGGCGTCGAAGCCGATGCGCACTCGCTTCCCGACCCGCTGGAGGCCGAGAGCCGCCATCGTCCCGAAGGCCGTTGAGAGGATCGCGGTGGGCAGGGCGACCGAGAAGCTGTTCTGGAGGGCCCCGATGACCACCTGGTCGCCGAGCGCCTTGGCATACCAGTCAATGGAGAACCCGGTCCAGATCGTCGCCAGGCGGTTGGCATTGAAGCTGAACAGGACGACCACCATCACGGGGAGGTAGAGGAACGTGTACACGAGCACGGTATGGATCCGCAGCCAGCCCTCGACCACACCGCCCCAGTGATCCACCCCGGGCTTTGCCCGCGGCGGAAGAGCGGCGGCCTTCGCGCCGGAGACGGGGACTGCCGGTGCCGTCAACGACGGGTCCTCACAGGACGCTCACTTCGCGGCCCTGCCGGCCGCGGTTCATGAACCAGACGTAGGAGGCCACCGTGACCAGCATCATGAGGATCAGGACGACGGCCATCGCGGACCCGAACGGCCAGTTGCGTGTCTGGATGAACGCGTCCACCAGGGCGTTGCCCATGAGGAACGTCCGACCGTAACCCAGGATGGCGGGGATGACGTACTCGCCCATCATCGGGATGAACACGAGGATGCTGCCGGTGATCAGGCCGGGGAGTGCGATCGGCAGGGTGATCTGCCGGAAGGTTGCCCAGCGGGCCGCCCCGAGATCCTTGGACGCCTCGACGAGCGTCCGGTCCATCCGCTCCAGGGTGACGTAGAGCGGGAAGACCATCAGCGGCAGGTAGCCGTAGACGAGGCCGAGGAGGACGGCGAACGGGGTGCCGAGGATACGGAAATCCGGGTCCCCGATGACGGTGCCGATCAGTCCTCCGATGTTGTCCTTGCCCAGGATGATCAACCAGGAGTAGGTGCGGATCAGGAAGCTCGTCCAGAACGGGATCACGAGCAGCAGGATCAGCAGGCCCTTGCGCTTGCGCGCCCGGGTGGCGATGAAGTACGCCAGCGGCAACCCCACCAGGAGGCAGCCGATGGTCCCCGCGACCGCCATCCAGAGCGACGTGATGAGCGGCTCGAGCCGCTGCGATTGGGTAGCCAGCTTGATGTAGTTGTCGAAGGTGAAGGCGGGGTCGTAGCCGCCGTTCTTGGCGCGGACCCCGAAGCTGAACACCGTCACGAGGGCGAGAGGCGCGACGAGCAGCACGAAGTACCACAGGCCCGCCGGGAGGACGAGCACGGTGGTCAGGAGGGTCGCCGCGCCGCGCCGCCCTCCCGCCGTGGTTGCCTCGGACTTCTCTGTCGCCGTCGCCATCGTCGCTGTCGATCAGGTGTGCGTCAGCCGCCGATCTTGGACTTGAACTCCTGCCAGATCTCGATCCGCTGCTCGTTGCTGGAGGTGTCCACGGCGCCTTCGAGGTTCTTCATCGCCGCCTCCGAGGGGAAGTACGCCTCGTCGGCCAGGATCTCCGGGTCGATGAACTTCTTGGCCTCGTCGTTGGGCGTGCCGTAGCCGTTGTAGTTGGTCTCCTCGGCCTGGACCTCGGGCTCGTGGATGAAGTTCAGGAAGGCATAGGCGGCGTTCGGGTTCGGCCCGTCCTTGAGCATGACCCAGGTGTCGAGCCAGAACAGGGTGCCCTCGGACGGGACCATGTACGCGACGTCGGCCGTGGCGGGGTCCGCGCGCAGCTCCGTCATCCCACCCGTCCAGGACAGGGCCATCGCGGCCTCCTCGCTGGCGAGCTTGAGCTGATAGGTGTCGGAGTCCAGGGCCAGGACGTGGGGTGCCAGCTCCAGGAGGATCTTGCGAGCCTCTTCGAGGTCCGCCGGATCGGTGGAGTTGAGCGACTTGCCCAGCATCTTGAGCGGCATCACGAACACGTCGCCCATCGAGTCCACGACGACGACCTTGCCCGAGTACTTGCCCGTGGCGAGGTCGAAGAACTCCTTCCAGGAGGTCAGCGGCTCCTCGACCATCTTGCCCCGGTAGAGGACGCCGGTGGTGCCGAAGTTCTTGGGCAGCTGGTACTCGTCGTTGGGGTCCCACGCGAGGCCCTTGAACGCTGCGTTGATGTACGTCGCGTTCGGGATCCGCGACCAGTCCAGCTTCTGGAGGTAGCCGCCCTCGACCATCGCGGGAACGTACTCCGCCGTGGGTACCGCGATGTCGTAGCCGCCAGCGCCGGCCTGCAGCTTGGCAAGAAGCTCCTCGTTGTTGGCGAAGGTGTCGTACTGGAACTTCTCGACCCCGAAGTCCTGCTTGAACTTCTCGATGTTGTTAGGGGAGATGTAGTCGGACCAGTTGTAGACGTACAGCTCCTTCTCGATGTCGCCGGCCGGAGCTGCGGACGCGCCGCCGCCGCTGTCGGCGCTCGGTGCAGCCGTCGCAGCGGCCGTGGCTCCGCTGCTCCCACCGCAGGCCGCGAGCGCGGCGCTGCCGCCCATCAGCCCCGCCGCCGCCATGAAGCCGCGCCGCGACACCCGTGTCTGGGTCGCCCGCCGCAGAGTGTCGTCCAGGTTCTCTGCCATGTCTCCTCCTCCAGGTGTCCCGCCGTGGACTGGTCTCGTCACGCGACGAGGATGAGGTTCGCTGAATCCTCCCAGCGGATGACGACGGGGTCGCCGGGACCGATTCCTGCCGCGTCCGAGGCACCGTCCGAGTTCTGGCGCCGCGATACCACCTCGCCCGCCACGTCGGTGGCGATCCGGAACTCCGTCTCGTCGCCGAGATATGTTCCCTGGCGGACGCGGCCCTCGATGCTCGTCCAGCCGGCCCCGACGGTTTGCGCGTGCGCCGCCGCCTCCACCCGCATCCGCTCGGGGCGGATCGCGATGACGACCCGGGCGCCCGGCGCGGGCCGCGCGTCCGGGTCGGTGACGACGCCCGTGAGCCGGAGCCCGGTGTCGGACTGGACGAGACCGCGGCCCGTGGCCGGGTCGTGCTCCAGGAGAGCGCCCTCGATCGGGTTCGAGACGCCGATGAAGTCCGCCACGAACCGGTTGATCGGCCGTTCGTAGAGCTCTGTCGGCCGGCCCTGCTGCTGGATGCGGCCGTGCTGCATCACCACGATGGTGTCGCTCATGGTCAGGGCCTCCTCCTGGTCGTGGGTCACGTACACGAACGTGATCCCGACCTCTTGCTGGAGGGCCTTGAGCTCGAGCTGCATCTCCTTGCGGAGCTTGAGGTCGAGCGCTCCGAGGGGTTCGTCGAGGAGCAGGACGGTCGGGTGGTTGATCAGGGCCCGGGCAAGCGCGACGCGCTGCTGCTGGCCACCCGACATCTCCCAGGTGCGGCGCTGCTCGTAGCCGGCCAGGCGGACCAGCTCCAGGGCCTCGCCCACGCGGCGGGTCTCGTCCGCCTTGGTGGAGCCCTTCCTCTGGCGCAGGCCGTAGCCCACGTTCTGGGCCACGTTCATGTGCGGGAACAGGGCGTAGTGCTGGAAGACCGTGTTGACGCTCCGGCGGTAGGGCGGCACGCCGGCAACCGGCTCGCCCGCGAGGTAGATCTCGCCGCTGGAGGGCTGCTCGAAACCCGCGATCATCCGCAGGGTCGTGGTCTTGCCACAGCCCGAGGGTCCGAGGAAGGAGTAGAAGGATCCGCGCTCGACCGAGAGGTCCATCGCGTCCACGGCGGTCACCTCGCCGAACCGCTTGGTGACGCTCGAGATCCGGACGTCCGGGACATCGGTCACGGGCTGCGGCTGGGAGATCGTTGGATCCGTCATGGTCGACGTCGTCAAACGTAGGTCCTCGGCTCGGCGTGTGGTCCGCGGCGGCGCTCCTCCGCCCCGTTGCCGGATGGTACGTAGCCCGGACGGTCGCGTCAACGCGTAACAGGCTCCCGGGCTGCGAAGTTCGCACCCAGATGGGGCGCCAGGCGCGAGATTCGCGGATTCCACGGGTCGTGATGCACGAGATGGAGCCCACTTGGACGTGGTGCCGCCGGGCTGCTGACCGCGCCGCAACCTACAATGCGCGCGATGTACGTCGTGATCATGGCCGGCGGCGGCGGGACCCGCCTGCGCCCGCTCAGCACCGCCGCCCGCCCGAAGCCCTTCCAGCCCCTCCTCCCGACCGGCGAGACGCTGCTCCAGCGCACTATCGCCCGCCTCCGGGGGCCGGAGCTGGTCCTTGGGGACGGGGACGTCTTCGTGGTGGCATCGGCGGCCTACGCGCCACTGGTCCGGGAACAGGCACCGGGCGTCACGCTGGTGGTCGAGCCCCAGGGCCGGAACACGGCCGCGGCGATCGCGCTGGCTGCGCTGGCGGTTGACCGCGACGAGGACGACGTGATGGTCGTGCTTCCGGCCGACCACCGGATCGACCCGGATCGGGAAGGGCTCTTCCGTTCCGTGCTGCGCTCGGCTGCGGACGGCCTGGCGACCGGGGTGTTCGGCGTCGAGTCGCCGCTCGTCACCCTCGGCATCCGGCCCACGCACCCGTCCACGCAGTACGGCTACCTTGTCCCGCGTCTGGAAGCCGGCGAGGACGTCGGCGGCCTTCGCGCCCACCCCCTGGCCGCCTTCCGGGAGAAGCCTGGCCCGGCCGATGCGGCCGCACTGGTCGCTTCCCCTGGCGTCGCATGGAACGCGGGCATGTTCCTGTGGCGGCGGCGGGCGATCCGGGCGGCGCTGGAGCGCCATGCGGCGGACGTTCTCGGCGGCGTGGCCGCGGGGATCGCGGCCGGCGACCTGGCCGCGGCGTATCCCCTCCTGCCCTCCCGCTCGATCGACTACGCGGTGATGGAGCCTGCGGGCGCCGCGGGCGCGGTCGTGATGGCCGGCCTGGACGTCGGCTGGAGCGACATCGGTACGTGGCCCGCGCTGCTCGACGTGCTCGGTGCGCCCGGCGTGGACGGCGCCGTGGTCGAGGGCGGCGAGACGGTCGCGACGGCCGACGGCGACCTGCTGGTCGTACGCGGGCCCGGTGGGCTCGCGATCCTCGAGACGGCGACGGGTACGATCACCCTCGACGATCCCTTCGCCCTCCTGCGGGGGGCGAGCGACGCACGATCGGTCGTGCAGGCACTCCTGGATCGATGCTCTGAAGCGGAGGCCCGTGCGTGACGAACCTGGCGGAGGCACCCACCCCCACTCGAATCGTGTTCGGCACGGACGGATGGCGCGCGCGCGTCGCGGACGAGTACACCTTCGAGAATGTGCGCCGCTGCGCAGACGGAGTCGCCCGCTACGTGATCGGGCGCGGGGAGCAGGCGAAGGGCGTCGTCCTGGCGTATGACCGCCGGTTCGCCTCGGAGCACTTCGCCGCGGCCACGGCCGAGGTCCTGCTTGCCCACGACATACCGGTGGCGATCAGCCGCACCGCCGTCCCCACCCAGCTGTGCTCCTTCGAGGTGGTCCAGCGGGGAGCGGCGGCAGGCGTGGTGATCACGGCCTCGCACAACCCCTGGACGGACAACGGGTTCAAGGTCAAGGCGCCGTCGGGTGCAGCCGCCGGGGCCGACATCCTCTCGGTCATCGAGGCGGGGATCGCGGTCAACGGCGGGACGGCGATCGAGCGGCGGCCGTTCGCGGACGCGGAAGCCGCGGGGATGGTCGAGTGGTTCGATCCCTTCGACGGGTACGAGCAGTTCGTGCGGCGCACGATCGACCTGGACGCGCTCAAGGCCGCGGACGTCTCCGTGCTGGTCGAGCCCCTCTACGGGTCGGGCTCGGGCTGGATCCCACGGCTGCTGGCCGGCGGCCGGATCCGCGTCACCGAGATCCACCACGAGCGCAACCCGTTCTTCGGCGGTGTCAACCCGGAGCCGATCCGCCCGCACGTGGACGAGGCGCTGGCCATGATGGCCGGCGGCGGGTACGACCTGGGCCTTCTGCTGGACGGCGATGCGGACCGGGCCGGTGCGGCCGACGAGCGTGGCACGTTCCTCCACCAGCTGGAGGTCACGGGACTGCTGATGTACTACCTGGCCGAGCACCGGGGCATGCGCGATCCGGTGGTCGTGTCGGTCAACAACACGTCGACGGCGGCGCATCTCGGCAAGCACTACGGGATCCAGACCCACGAGGTCCCGGTCGGGTTCAAGTTCATCGGCCCGCGGATGATCGAGACCGGGGCGATGCTGGGCGCAGAGGAGTCCGGCGGCTACGGCTTCGGGATGCACCTGCCGGAGCGCGACGGCATCTACTCGGACCTGATGCTGCTGGACCTGTTCCTGCGGGAGAAGGCGCGCGGCAACTGGCCCGTCTCGCGCGCCGTCGAGCTGTTCCACGAGCTGGCCGGACCGTCGTTCTACCGGCGGATCGACGTCCACTTCGACCGGCCCACGTACGACGCCGTGAAGGAGCGAGTCCTGGTGGGGCTGCGGGGCCAGCCGCCCGCGGAGCTGGCCGGCGAGGCGGTGGTGCGGACCCAGGTCCTGGAAACGGGGGACGGGTTCAAGTGGTTCCTCGCCGACGGGTCCTGGCTCCTTGTCCGGGCAAGCGGCACGGAGCCCCTGGTCCGGGTCTACACCGAGGCGAGTACGCCGGCGCTACGCGACGAGCTTGTCGTCACGGGCGAGCGCCTGGTGCGCGGCGGCTGACCTCCGGGCGACCGGCCTGCCGGGGACCGTCCCGTGTCGTCGACAGGGCCACACGACCCGGGACGATCGGGCCGCCTCAAAGGGGCTGACCCCGGGCGCCGACAGGTGTAGGCTAGGTGCAGTGACCGCTGTCTCCGGTCTCGTGGGTCCGACCGGACGGCTGGCCCTCGTGGACGCCCTGCGCAAGGGTGACTGGAGGTAGATCGGCGATGCACTCCTCTCTCATCGGCAAGGTCGAGAAGGCGAATCGCTATGCTCGCGAGCTGGATCGCATCTCGATCGAGCGCGTAGCCCTGACGTTCCGCGGTGACAACGACACCCATCACGTCAGCCTCGACGCCGGCCAGTGGCACTGCACGTGCCACTACTTCGAGAGTTGGGGATCCTGTGTGCATCTCCTCGCACTGGAGAAGATATTCGGGGTCATGCTCCCCGAGGAGGCCCAGGTCTCGATCTTCAACGCCGCCCCTGCGGGCGCGCTCGCCTGACTGCTGACGGCCGGAGGCCCGGTCGTCCGAACAAGGTTTCCGGGAACGCCGCCGCGCATGGGCACGGCGGCGTTCGGCTATCCCGGTCCCAGGGGCTACGGCACCACGTCGACCCTCCAGTAGAAGGCCGTCCTCTCGCCGGACGGGAAGTGCATCTCCACCTGCGCGCCCCACGGTCCAGCCTGGACCGGTGCCGTGAATGCGATCGGGTTCCAGGTGCCTTCCACCCGATCGGAGATGCGCCCGGCCGTCCCGTCCCGGATCGGGGTCCAGGACACGGTCCACCGCTCAGGCGCAAGGGCCGGGCCGAGCGCGACGAGCAGCGGCGCACCAGGCCGAGCGTGTAGCGCGCTCGAGGGCACGATCCACGGCGAGTCCGAGCCGAGCCCGCCCCAGAAGAACGTCCCCAGCTCGCCGGCCACCGGACCCTCCCGGCCGCCGGCAAGGGATGCGGACGGTGGGCCCGGCACCTCCGTCGGGCGGGGAGAGGGGATCGGGGTGGCGTCCGGCGCCGCGGAGGCCGGAGCCGGAGCGGAGACGTCCGCCGATGGTCCCGGGGTTTGCAGGCCGGCCACCGAGCAGGCGGCGGTGGCGAACGCGACTGTGGCGGCCAGGATGGCGGTGGTGATCCTCGACATGACGGCCTCCACCAGGCTCACTGGCCTGCGGGCTGCACGGACAGCGGGCAGATCTTCTGGGTGCAGCCCGCGAACACCGTGATCCTGACGGCGGTTGAAGTCGACGTGCGCACCCCCTCCGTCGACGTCTTGCGGTAGGCCGCGCGGTAGTCACCGGTGCCCTGGATCGTGAGGCTGCCGGCGTAGGATCCCGCCACGGCTCCCGGTTTGAGGGTCAGGGCGTCCGTCCAGGTGCCCCCGCTGAGCCGCTGGAGGACGACGACCCGCCCGGACATCGGGTTGTTCGACAGCCGTCCGTCGCCGGCGCTGCCCAGGGAGGCGGTGAAGGTGACCTTGGTGCCGGCGGCCACGCTTGTGGGTGTCGCGGCGAGCGTGGTCCGGGTCGGGACGTCCAGGCAGGTGCTGTAGAGCGTCGTCCACGATGCGACGTCGTACTGCTGCTGGAGGGTCGCCACGTCGCAGCGGCCGAACACGTGGGCGTTCCAGCCGACTTTGGCCTTGGCGTGCGTGTAGGTCTGGACGACGGCGTCCCTGTAGTCGCTGTCGTCCGCGAAGTTCACGTGGTGGTCCAGACCGAGCACATGCCCCAGCTCGTCCAGCATCACGTTCTCTGCGTCGTAGCAGCCGGTCGGGTCGCCGTTCATCTCGCACCACCGGAGGGTGCCCCAGTCGAAGCGGTGGCCGTTCTCCCGGAACGAGATGGCGAACCAGGTCGGCGCGTCGCGGCGGAAGCAGGCGAGCCCGTTGACCCCGCACGGGACCTCGACGCCGTAGTAGACGGTGTTGCTGCCGGCCGTGTCATAGGTGAACGTGGGCGCCTTCGACTTGCGGGACGCGTTCGAGGCTGCCGCGGCATCGTTGATCGCGGTTCGCATTGCGGCGGGCGGGGTACCGCCGGTCGCCCACTTGAAGCGCAGGTTCGCGTTCTGGGCGAAGAGCCCGCCGGCCAGCACCGGATCCGGGCTGTGAGCGCCGGCCGGACCGGGCGTCCCGGCCACGAGGCCGAGCAGGGTGAAGGCCGACACGCCCACCGCGGCGAGCCGCCGCATGGTGCCGGACGTCGCTCGTCTCGTGGTCACGGGAGCACCTCCCCGAGGCTGAGGGCGGCGTGCGTTGCAGGATCCAGGTGGCGAGCGACCGATGGTTGTCCGACCCGGCCGCGCGGGGCGACGAGCACCGCCCCTCCGGGCGTCTCGGCTCCGCTGGTGGCCGCCGAGGTCCGACGCATGGGCATGAGCCCGCCGTCGGCGCTGACCGTCGAACGCCGACCGGAGCCCAGGTCCAGGACGGTGAGCCGGCCCGCCTCCGTCTCGAACACCAGTGACCCTGCGCCCGAGCCATCGACCGAGGCCAGTCCGGCCTCCTCGGCCAGCACGGTCCGCCTGCCCGTCCGGAGGTCCACCGCCTCGATCGCGCAGGGCAGACCCGCACATGCGCCGTGGACGAAGGCACGATCCTCGTGGACGCCGACGAGGGGCCCCGTCCCCTCGAATGCGTCGACGCGCCCGGTGGAGGGATCCATCACCCGCGTCCGACAGACGCGTGCGCCGCAGGACGACACGCCGAGCCGACCGTCCGCAGCCCACGAGAGCTCGGTGACGTACGTCGGCCCGATTCGCCCATCTGCCGGCAGCCCGGGGAGCACGCGCGCCGAAGGACCGCCCGCGACCGGCCGCCGCCAGATGCCCTCATCCACGCGTGTCACCCGGTTCACGCGGTGCTCCCAGACGGCCGAGCCGTCCGGCGCGAGGAGAGCGCCGCGGACCACCGCCCCGGCCTCGCGTCCTACGGCCGTCTCGCATCCGCGCGCCACGTCCAGCAGACGGAGGCGCGAATCTGCCCCGTCGTCCTCGCCGACGAGCACCACCCCGCCCGCCGGCCCCGAGACGAAGGACTCCGGCGCCAGGTCGAGGTGACGGGCAGGCCCGCCGACCAGCCCGATCGTCAGCCCCTGCCCTGCGAGCGACCCACTCTCGTCCAGCACAGGGTCCAGCCGGTACCACGCCGTTCCGGTCTCTGCGCCGATCGGAACGACTCCGGCCCGCGCCTCCGCGCACGGCGGCGGCTGCCACGGCGGGTCCGCGGCGGCCAGGACCGGCGGCCGCCCGGCACCGAGGGCGCCGGCCAGCACCATCGTCGCGAGGGTTCCGGTTCCGACCAGGCATCGCGCGATCTCCACGAGGGACCTCCTCCGGCGGGGTGAACGTGGTGGCGGGAGGAGGGCGAGGCGGCCATGATGACCCTGTCGAATCACCTGCCACTTATCTCGCGCGAGCTGCCCGGGCCGTTGCCGGACGAGCGCTCCGCTCCCTGGCCGCCCGCCTCGGCGCAGGAGGACTGGGGGTTGATCCTGCATCGCGACCGTCCTGCCGGTACGCTTCGTCCATGTCCAGCCGCCGGATGCTCATCGCCCTCGCCCTCGCGCTGACCGTGGCTGCCTGCGGCACGGCGGTGCCCTCGAGCGGGGCATCGACGAGCTCGGGAGCCCCTTCACCCTCCGCCGCGCCGCTCACGGAGGCACCCGACGTGACCGCGGGGCCGATGGAGACGGATGAGCCGATCGAGACGGAGCCCGTCGGCACCGAGGAGCCGATCGAGACGGAGCCCGTCGAGACCATCGATCCGTCTGCATCTCCCGGTGCCTCCGACGGGCCGGCCGCAGCGTGCTCGGGCAGCGACGCCAACCGCGAGTTCTACGACGGCGTGGCCGCGGCAGTCGACTGGACGGTCCTGTGCGCCGTCCTGCCGAAGGGCTGGTACGTGTCGACAGGTTCGTACCGGCTTGCCAACGGCGGCAAGCTGGTGATTGGCTACAAGGGGCCCGGCGGGTCGACGCTGCAACTGTCCGAAGGCGCCTTCTGCACGGACGGGTCTGGCTGCGTGCCGGCCGGTACGGAAGCTGGCGAGGCCCTCCTGGGCCCGATGGCCGGCACGCTCATCCACCTGGCCGACGGCGGGTTCGCCATCGTGGTCGACCGGGGCCTCAACCCCAGCTGGCTGCTGGAGACGCACGGCCTGGACGAGGCTGCCGCGCTGGCCGTCGGGGCCGCGCTCACGGTGGTGACGCCGCAGGAGTAGCCGCGCCCAGCCGGTCCCGATGGCAGTTCACGGTGCGATCGCATCGGCGATGATGGCAACATGCGGATCGAGGACTTCGATCTCGAGCGGTTCTTCGCACGGTATGAGTTCGCCGTGCGCCACCTGCTGTGCGCCTCGGATGTGGAGGGCTGGCCGATGGCGGACCTGCTTGCCCTCGCGGATCCCGAGGCGGCCGCCCTGTGGCACGGCCTCCGGCTGGGCTACACGGAGGCACCCGGGCACCCACTCCTCCGCGCGGAGATCGCCACCCTGTACGAGTCCATCACTCCGGACGAGGTGCTGGTGTTCAGCGGCGCGGAGGAGGCAATCTTCGCGATCTCGAACGTCCTTCTGGGCCCGGGCGACCACGCGATCGTCGTCTGGCCCGCCTACCAGAGCCTGCACGAGATCGCGCGGGCGGCGGGCGCGGACGTGACGCTGCACGAGCTGCACGCGGCCGATGGCTGGGCAATCGACATCGAGCTGCTGCGTCGCCAGGTGACCCCGAAGACGAAGTTGATCGTCGTCAACGTGCCGCACAATCCGACGGGCGCGTTGCCGGACGTCGCCACGTACCGGGCCGTCGCCGAGATCGCGGCCGACGCCGGCGCCACGCTCCTCTCCGACGAGGTGTACCGGTTCCTGGAGGTCGATCCGACGGACCGCCTCCCGGCGGGTGCCGACGTCGGCCCGCACGGCGTATCGGTGGGGGTGATGTCGAAGTCGTTCGCGCTCGCCGGCCTGCGCATCGGGTGGCTGGCGACCCACGACGGCCGGGTCCTCGACGCCGCGGCCCGGTTCAAGGACTACACCACGATCTGCGCCTCTGCCCCCGCGGAGATCCTCTCCCTGGTCGCTCTGCGGGCGCGGGACGTCGTGCTCGCCCGCTCACGGTCCATCGTGGGCTCCAACCTGGCGCTGCTGGACGGATTCTTCGCCCGGCGCCCGGAGCAGTTCGCCTGGGTGCGGCCGCGGGGCGGCTCCATCGGCTTCCCCGAGCTCCGCGCCGGCGTCCCGATCGACCGGTTCACGGAGGATCTGCTCGCCGCCGAGGGCGTGCTGCTGGCGCCGGGCTCGGTCTTCGGGCACCCGGACAACCACTTCCGGCTCGGTTTCGGACGGACGGACCTGCCCGCGGCGCTGGCGGGGCTGGAGGCCTTTGCCGACCGGACGCTCAGCCACAGCGGCTGACCGACCCGGATCCTGCGGCCCCCGACTCGGCGGCCCCTGATCGCGGAGCCGTTGCGCCCTCGCTCCGTGACCACCGGTCCCGAGGAAGCGCCCCGTCCGGCCCTCCGGCGACCGGTCCCGCCGGAGCATGATCCTCGTGACCAACTTGTCGGAGCCTTCACCATGCCCTCTCGCGCGCCCCGTCGCGCCTCGATCCTCCTCGCCATGGCCGCGGTATCCAGCACCGTGCTCGCGGTGACCGTTGCCGCCTGCGGCCTGCAGCCGCTCTCCTCGCAGGGGGCGACGGTCCAGGGCGAGGGCGAGGTCACCTCGGAAGATCGCACCACGACCGCTTTCAGCCACGTCAGCGTCGGCGCCGGGATGCACGTGGTCGTCCGGACCGGTGCCGAGACCTCCGTGACGCTGGCGGCCCAGGAGAACCTGCTGCCGCTGATCAGCACGGACGTCGAGGGCGACCAGCTGGTGGTGGAGGTCGCCGCCCCGGGCGTCTCCAGCACGGAGCCGATCACGCTCACAGTCCACCTCCCCGAGCTCAAGTCGCTTGCGCTCAGCGCCGGCGCCAACGGGACGGCCGAGGTAGTCGGCAGTGCGCTCGCAGTGGATGTCTCCGCCGGCGCCACCATCAAGGCGATCGGCGAGGTGGACGCCCTCAGGCTGACGGCGTCGAGCGGCGCCACCGCGCAGCTGGGCGAGGTCAGGGCGGGGTCCGCCAGCGTGTACCTCACCGGCGGCAGCTCGGCCGAGCTCCACGTCACGGGCGCGGTCACCGGCTCGGCTGATGGTGGCTCGACGCTCGTGCTCACGGAGAAGCCGGCAAGCGTGGACGTCACGACCAGCGGCGGGGCGAGCGTCCAGGGCGGCTGACGCCGCAGGGCGACCAGGCGTCAGGCGCGCTTGCGATCCAGGTCCAGGAACGGCAGCTCCACGACCCTGGCACCGACCCGGCCGCGACGTCCCTCGACGGTCCACTCCACCTGCAGCTTCGTGCCCACGCGCTCGTGGCGGGCCGGGACGTACGCGAGCGCGAGCGCCTGCTTGAGGATCGGGCTCCAGCCGTGCGAGGTGGCCTTGCCGACCTGGCGGCCGTTCGCGAACACGGGGATTGGGGAGCGGTCGACGTAGGGGGAGATCCCCGGCGGCAGGCCCTGGTCGTCGAACAGCTGCTCGATGTCGTACCAGTCGAGCATCAGCCCCACGAGCCGGCGGTCAGGCCCCCCCGCCGCCACCTCAGCCTGCAGCGCGCGGCGGCCGACGTAGTCCGCCTTGTCGAAGCTCACGAGCTGGCCCAGGCCGATCTCGTACGGGCTGTAGTTCTGCTCAGGGTTCATCGCGTGCCGGGCGGACGTGTAGTCGACCTCGAGCATGATCAGTCCCGCCTCGAGACGGGTCACGTCCAGCGCGACGATGCCGGCCGGCCGGATCGCGTATGCCTTGCCGGCCTCGAACAGCGCGTCCCAGACGTCGGGAGCGCCGTCGGCGGGGATCCAGATCTCGTAGCCCAGGTCGCCGGTGTATCCGGTGCGGCTGATGTCGACGCTGATGCCGGCGATGGTCGTCGTGCGGCAGCGGAAGTACCGGAGGTCCGCGAAGTCCTCGCCGCTGGCGGCCTCCAGGACGGCGCGGCTGAGCGGACCCTGCAGGGCGAGGGCCGCGAGGGACTCCGTGACGTCCTCGATGGTGACGTCGAGGCCGGCGGCGTTCTGGCTCAGCCAGCGGTACTGCGGGTCCGCGGCGGTCCAGCGGAGCTCCTGCTCGCCCACGCGGTGGACGGTGCCGTCGTCGATGACCTTGCCGTGCTCGTCGCACCACGGCGTGTAGAAGACCTGCCCCACCCTGAGCTTCGTCGCGTCACGGGTGATGACGCGGTCGGCGAGGCGGATCACGTCCGGGCCGGTGAGCCGGTACTTGTACAGCGGGCTGACGTCGATGACCGCGGCCGTCTCCCGGATCGCGTTGTACTCGATGTCGTGGAAGTCCGCGTACACGGAGGAGGCGTAGTAGCCCGCCCACTCTCGCCACTGCATCTTCCGGTTGAGGGGCGCAGTGCGCGGATGGAATGCGGTGCCGACGCTCACGAGGCTCCTCCAGGGAAAGTGACCGGGAGAGTATGCAGGAGATCAATGCAGGCTGGAGGTGAGCCGGCTGGCGACCCCGCGCGTGCCGGGATCCGTGCAGCCCAATCGATCCGGGACGGCAGCAGGTCTGCAACCATGTTCGGTGATGAGCGAGAACCCGTTCCTGGGTCACGAGCACCGCCGGCCCGACGTGGGTGTGACCGAAGCCGCCCGCATGCTGGAGGCCGCCTTCGGGCTGCGCGGCCGGCTGACCGAGCTGGGCAGCCACCAGGACCGGAACTACGTCGTCGCGACGGCCGGCGGCGAGCGGTTCGTCCTCAAGGTCGCGCGGCAGGGGACGAGTCGCGCGGAGCTCGAGGCGGAGAACGCCGCGATCCTGCATGCGGCGACGGCCGCCCTGCCGTTCGAGCTGCCGATCCCGCAGAGCGCGCTGGACGGGGCGCTCATCACCGCCGCCACGACCGCAGCCGGCATCGCGCACGACCTGCGGCTGGTCGCCTGGATCGACGGCGAGCCGATGGACAGGGTCGCGTACCTGGCGCCGGCGGTGCTGCGTGCCCACGGCGAGATGGCGGCGCGGATCGCGATCGCCCTGGAGGGCTTCGACCATCCCGGGCTGGACCGGGCGCTGCAGTGGGATGTGCGCCATGCCGGTGCCGTCGTGGACGCGCTGGCCCACTTCTCGACGACGCCCGGACGGCGTGTGCTGGCGCAGGCTGCGATGGCGCGGGCGGCCGAGGCCCTGGTGCGCCTGGAACCGGAGCTCCGGGTCAGGGCGATCCACGCCGACGTGACGGACCTCAACACGGTGGCTCGCCGGGACAGCGCCGGGCGGCCGATCCCCGCAGGGCTCATCGACTTCGGGGACCTGTCGCGGACGTGGCTGGCCGCCGAGCTGGCGGTGACGATCGCGGCCGACGCCTTCCACGACCTGGGCCATCCGCTGCAGCTCGCGCGCGATGTGGCCCGGGGCTTCCTGCCCCTGCTGCCGCTGAGCGATACGGAGCTGGCTGCGGTCTGGCCGATGGTGGTTGCGCGGAGCGCGGCCGTGGCCGTCAGCGGTGACCAGCAGGCCGCGCTGGAGTCGGACAACGCCTACGTCCACCAGACGCGCGACGAGGAGTGGGCGGCGCTCGAGGCCGTGGCGGCGGTGCCGTTTGCCCTGGCGACGGCGGTGCTGCGCCAGGCAGCCGGCCTCACGCCCGGGGTGCGGTCACCCGCCAGGCTGGCGGTTGCCCCCGTCTTCGATCCGGTGCCGGATCCGTGGGCGCTCGACCTGTCGACGAGCAGCGACGCCCTTCCCGGCACGGCGATCGGTGACCCGGGCCATGCGGCCGGGTCCATCACGCGTCCCGGCGCCGTCGGGCGCTGGGGAGAGGCACGCCTGGTCGACACGGTCCTCGACACGCCGGACGAGACGGCAACGATCCACCTGGGGATCGACCTGTTCGCCGAGCCCGGAACGCTGGTGCGGGCCCCGGTCGGCGGCCTGCTCGGCCACCGGCACGACGGTCTCGTCATCGGCACCGCTGGCTTTGACCTGCGGCTTGACGGCGTCGTCCCCTCGGTCGGCGATGGCGTGAAGGTCGCGCCGGGGGAGCTCATCGGATCGATCCAGGGATCGGGGCCGGACGGCCTTCCGCCCCACGTCCATGTCCAGCTGGTAGCCGATCCCGGCCTGGCTGCCCCGCATTCGGCCGTGCCGTCCCTCGCGGACGCGTGGCTGGCGCTCTGCCCAGACCCGTCGCGCATCCTCGGCCTCCCGCCCGGTCTCGCCGATGCGCCGCGGGATGACACCCGAGAACTCCTCGCCCGCCGCACGCGCGTGCTTGCGGACGTCCAGCTCCACTATTTCGATGCCCCTCCGCGTATCGAGCGGGGCTGGCGTCACCACCTGATCGACACTCGAGGCCGGGCGCGCGTCGACGTCGTCAACAACGTCGCCATTCTCGGCCACAGCCACCCGGCCATCGAGGCGGCGGTCGCTCGTCAGCTCCGGCGGCTCAACACCAACTCGCGCTTCCTGTATGGCGCGATGGTGGACTTCGCGGAGAGGCTCGCCGCCCGGTTCCCGGACCCGCTCGACACCGTGTTCCTCGTCAACACCGGCAGCGAGGCGAACGAGCTGGCCCTGCGCCTTGCCCGAACCGCGAGCGGCAACGATGACGTGCTCGCCGTCCGCGGCGCCTACCACGGCTGGACAGGGGCGACGGACGCGATCACGACGTCCCTCCTGGACAATCCGCGGGCGATCGGGTCACGTCCGGCATGGGTGCATCCGGTCGAGGCGCCCAACTCGTACCGCGGACTCCACCGCGGGCCGGACGCCGGGACCCGCTACGCGGACGACGTGCGGGCGACGATCGCCGCGCTCGAGAAGGAGAACCGCGCGCCCGCCGCGTTCATCGCCGAGCCGCTGTTCGGCAACGCCGGGGGCGTCATCCTCCCGGAGGGTTACCTTTCCGAGGTCTACGCTGCGGTCCGCGCGGCCGGCGGCCTGGCGATCGCGGACGAGGTCCAGACCGGCTACTCCCGCCTGGGCGATCACCAGTGGGCGTTCGAGCAACAGCGCGTGGTCCCGGATGTGGTCACGGTGGCCAAGGCCGCCGGCAACGGAATGGCGGTGGGCGCAGTGGTCACCACCAGGGCCATTGCGGAGGCGTTCGCGGCCGAGGGCTCCTTCTTCTCCAGCATCGGCGGCTCACCGGTGGCCTGCGCGGCTGGCGTCGCGGTTCTGGACACGATCGACCGCGAGGGGCTCCAGGCGAATGCTCGGGACGTGGGCGCGTACCTGAAGGCCGGGCTGGAGCGGGTTGCCGCCGGCCACCCGATCGTCGGCGCCGTCCACGGCATGGGGCTCTACCTGGGCGTGGAGCTGGTCCGGGACAGCGCGACGCTGGAGCCAGCCGCAGACGAGGCGCTCGCGATCTGCGAGCGGATGCTGGAGCTGGGCGTGGTGATCCAGCCGACCGGCGATGGCAACAACGTGCTCAAGGTGAAGCCGCCGCTGTGCATCACTCGCGAGAGCGCGGATGTCGTGGTGGCTGCGCTGGCACGGACGCTGGGCGAGGGCTGGTAGGAGGCGCGCGGTCAGCGCCCGTTCCGTCAGCCGCTGGCTCGTCCGCCCAGTGGGAACGCGTCCACGACCCGCCAGGACCCCGGGGTCGGCGAGCCGGCCATGAGCACCACCTCCGACGCCGAGCACGCCACCGGGAGACCGCGCTCGACGGCGGCCCTGGCGTCGCGCATCCTTGCCGCCGGAGCGCGGTCGGCGACCGTCAGGTGGGGAATGACCTCGGCGAAGGCGCCGCCGTACGGCGGATAGTCCGGGAAGGCCATCGCCACCAGCCCGGTGAGGCGGCGGAACGGTTGGTCCGGGTCCGGTGCGAGGTACAGGACGTCGTCGCCGAAGGTGCGGACGGCGCTCAGCGAGAACGCGAACGGCTCAGCGGCCGCGAGCAGCTCCCTCACGCGCGCCCGGAGGTCCGCGTCGAGGGTGGCCGGGTGAGCGAACGGGTAGAGAACCGTGACATGGGCCGGTACGCCCCACGCGGCGGACGGGTCGAACCGCCGCCGCCAGGCGGCGACCAGGGCCTCGGCTTGCGGCACGGCCACCATCAGCGCACTCTCGACCGGTTCCGCCTGCATCGGCGCATGCTCCCACACCGCCGGTCGTCCCGCTTCGTTGTCGCTGGCGAGCCCGCGCCGGACCGTGACGCGACCACGGGCGGCGCGTCGGCTAGACTGCATGAATTCGATGCAGGCTGAATAGTGGCCGACCGCGCGCACGACAGGCGCACCCGGTCGCCCGGTCCAACCAGGAGGGTCGCGTGCCGCAGCGCTACGACGCGGTGATCATCGGAGGAGGCCACAACGGCCTCATCTCGGCCGCCTACCTTGCCCGGGCCGGCCTCAAGACGCTGGTCCTGGAGCGGCGCTACGTGCTCGGTGGCGCGGCCGTCACCGAGGAGATCATCCCGGGCTTCAAGTTCTCCGTTGCCAGCTACGTGGTCAGCCTGCTGCGGCCCGAGATCATCCGGGACCTCGACCTGCCCAGGTACGGCCTGGACATCCTGCCGCTGGACGGCACCTTCACCCCGCTCCGCCCGGGAGAGGGCCCGGCAGGCGGCGGCGGGGACTACCTGTGGAGGTCGAACGACCACGGCCGCACCGTCCGCGAGCTGCGCCGCTGGAGCAAGAGTGACGCCGAGGCGTACGAGGAATACGGCCAACTCATGGTGGAGATGGCCCGCTTCATCAAGCCCATCCTCGGGATGGTGCCCGGCGACCCCACCGAGAACGATCCGCGCCCGCTGATGCCGATCGCCTCGCTGGCCCGTCGCTTCCAGCAGCTTCCGGAGCGGCAGCAGGCGGTCTTCATCCAGCTGATGACGATGTCGGCCAAGGACTTCCTGGACCAGTGGTTCGAGACGGACCCGCTCAAGGCCACGATGTCTGCCTCGGGGATCATCGGCACCTACCAGGGCATTCGCTCGCCGGGCACGGCCTACGTGCTCCTGCACCACTACATGGGCGAGATCGATGGCGCCTTCCGCGCCTGGGGCATCCCCAAGGGCGGCACCGGCGGCGTCTCCTACTCGATCGCCCGCGCCGCCCAGGCACTGGGCGCCGAGATCCGCACCGAGGCGCCCGTCAAGCAGATCATCACCCGCCACGGGCGCGCGACCGGCGTCCTGCTGGAGAGCGGCGAGGAGATCGAGGCGCCCGTCGTCCTTGCCTCGACCGACGCCAAGGTCACCTTCCTCGATCTCCTGGAGCCCGGCACGCTGCCCGCCGACTTCGAGCAGGAGGTCCGCCGCTTCAAGTTCCGTGGCAGCTCCGGCAAGGTCAACCTGGCCGTCGACCGCCTGCCGGACTTCACCTGCCTGCCCGGCGAGGGCGAGCATCTCCGCGGCGCCATCTCATTCAGCCCCACGACGCGGGAGATGGAGCAGGCCTATGACGATGCGAAGTACGGGCACTGGAGCAACCGCCCGTACGTCGACATGATCATCCCCACCCTCGTCGACCCGCAGATGGCGCCTCCGGGCAAGCACGTCATCAGCTGCTTCGTCCAGTACGCGCCCTACAAGCTGGCTCCCGAGCTGGGCACCTGGGACGACAACCGGGAGGCGTTCGGGGACGCGGTCATCGACCGGATCGCGGAGTTCGCGCCCAACATCCGCGACATCATCATCGGCCGCCAGGTGTTGACCCCGCTCGACATCGAGCGCCAGATGGGCCTCACCGAGGGGAATATCTTCCAGGGCGAGCTGTCCCTGGAGCAGCTGTTCTTCAACCGGCCCGTCCCCGGGTATGCCCGCTTCAGGACCCCGGTCCAGAACCTCTGGCTGTCGGGTTCCTCCACCCACCCGGGCGGGGGCCTGATGGGCGCGAACGGGCGCCTGGCCGCGCTCGAGGTCCTCAAGGCCCGCGGCCGGAAGGTGGCCTGACGATGGCGACGACGATGAACACCTACGACGCGATCGTCATCGGCGCCGGCCATAACGGCCTGACCGCAGCCGCGTACCTCGCCCGCGGCGGGCTGAGCGTGCTGGTGCTCGAGGCGCGCGACGTCGTCGGCGGCGCCGCCGTCACCGGGACGCTGGGTGGGGCCCGGGTCCCGACTCTCGCCCACACCGTGGGACGGCTCCGGCCGGCCGTTGCGAGGGAGCTGGACCTGGCTCGCTGGGGGCTCGCACTTGTGGCGCCGGAGGTACGCGTCTTCGCGCCCCAACCGGACGGGCGCGCGGTGACCCTGTGGGCGGACCTCGGCAGGAGCGTGGATGCGCTCCGAGAGTGGTCCGACGACGACGCCACGGCCTTCGTCGAGTTCGACCGGTCTGTCCGCTCGCTGTCGAAGTTCCTCGCGGACCTCGGCGACGAGGCCCCTCCGGAGGTCAGGGCGCCCGGGTTCGGTGACGCCCTGCTGGGCCTCCGGCTCGGGCGCGCGTTCCGAGGCCTGGGCAGGGAGGATGGGCGCACGATCCTGCGCGTCCTCGCGATGGCGGCCGCGGACTTCGTGGCCGAGTCGTTCTCCTCCGAGGCGGTTCGGGCGACGCTCGCCTGGCGCGGCGTCCGTTACACCGCGATGGGACCCTGGTCCGCGGGCACAACTCAGGTGCTCCTGGCCGACGCCGCCGGCAACGACGGCGGGGCCGCGGGCGAGACCGTGTTCGCCAAGGGCGGACCGTCCGCCCTGTCCGAGGCGCTGGCCTCGGCGGCCCGGGCGGCCGGCGCCGAGATCCGCACGGGTGCCAGGGTCGTCGCCGTCACCACGGCCGACGGTGTCGTCACCGGCGTCGCGCTCGCGTCGGGCGAGGAGATCACGGCCCGGGCGGTCGTCTCCGGGCTGGACCCGAAGCAGCTGCTCACGAAGCTCGTGGATCCGGTGACGGTCGGGCCCTCGATGCGCTGGCGGGCCGGCAACATCCGGACCCCGGGCTCGGTGGCCAAGGTCAACCTGGTCCTGGACGGGCTGCCGGAGTTCCCGGCGGCCGGCGAGCGACGCTCGCGTCTGCTGCGCGGTCGGATCCAGGTGAACACCATCCTCGATCGACGCGATGGAGCACGCCTTCGACGCGTCGAAGTACGGGTGCATCTCCGACACGCCCGTTCTGGAGGCGACGATCCCGTCCCTCGTGGACCCGTCGCTCGTCGCGGGGGCACCCCAGGGGACGCAGGTGATGAGCGTGCTCGTGCAGTGGATGCCCGGCGCGCCCGCCGATGGCGACTGGGCGTCGCAGCGGGAGTCTGTCGGCGACCTGGCCGTGCGCGCGCTGGAGACCGTGGCCCCGGGCCTGGGCTCACGCGTGACGGCCCGGCAGGTGCTGACGCCCGCCGATCTCGAGACCGAATACGGCCTGACGGGCGGCCACCCGCTCCACGCCGAGCCGGCCCTCGACTCGTTCTTCCTGTGGCGGCCGCTCCTCGGCTGGGCGCGCTACCGGATGCCGGTCGAGGGGCTGTACCTGGCGGGCTCCGGGGCACACCCGGGCGGCGGCGTCACCGGGGCTCCGGGCCGCAACGCCGCCGTGGAGGTCATGGCGGACCACAAGAGGCGCCGCAGGTAGCAGCCCCTCGAGCCCTGCCTACGACCCGGCGGTGACGTCGGGCGGCGGCGCCGGGTGCGCGTGCTGGCCCCCGGACACCTCGTCCACGTCGTCGTCCTCGCCGGGCCTGGGCTCGCGCGGCTGGCGGACGGGCCTTCCCTCGCGCGCCTCGACGCGTCTCGTCGCCCGGTCGGCCACCGTGCCGCTGTCATGGGTTCGCTCGAACAGGTAGAAGAAGAACGCGGACAGCACGGCCGCGATCGGGATCCCGAAGATAGCCCCGGGGATCCCGGCCACCTTCGCGCCGATGATCACGGAGCCGATGACCACGACGGGGTGGATGCCGACAGCGCCCGCCATGAGGCGCGGCTGGAGGATGTTCATCGTCACGAACCAGCCGATGCCCATCACGATAAGGACGGGGAGCACGGCGCTGGGAACCAGCAGCAGGGCGACGGCGACAGGTGGAACCCAGGAGATGAACGGCCCGAAGAACGGGATCGCGTGCAGGATGCCGGCGGCGAACACCGTGACCGCGGCATACGGCAACCCGAACAGCACGGTGACGACGGCGGTGATGAGGCCGAAGGCCAGGCCCATGAGCAGCTGTGTCTTGAGGAAGCCGCCGAAGGAGCGCGAGACGCTGGCCTCGACCATGCGGGCCGCGTTGCCGGCGGCGGGCGGCACCAGACGGAGGAGGAAGGCGCCGATGGCGTCCCGGTCGATCGCGATGTAGACCGACAGGATCACGAGGATGAGGATGTTCCCCATGACCCCGACGCTGGCGACGGCGACCGACTGCAGCGGCCCGACCAGCTGGCCGGCCCAGGTCTGCAGGTTCCGCACGATCTCCGGTGCCTGGTCCACCAGGTTCACCGAGAACCCGAACGTGGCGAGCCGTGCCTGAAGCTCGGTGAGGATGTTCGTCAGCTGGTCCTGGAGGTTCGGGGCATCCTTGATCAGCTCGTCGATGGAGGACACGAGCGAGGCCGACGCCTGGACGAGCACGGTCAGGAGCACGCCCACGATGGTGAGGTAGACGATGATCACGGCGCCCGCCTGCGGCATGCGCGGGATCAGGCGGTTCACGCCCTTGATCAGCGGCAGCAGCGCGAACGACAGCAGCCAGGCCAGGAAGAACAGCAGCAGGATGTCGAAGAACGCGTAGAAGACGCTCGCCACGAGCCCGGCGACGACGAAGCCGAGGGCAATGACCCCGAGGATGAGGATGGCGTCGACGAGGCGCCGCTGGCGGTCGGATAGCTCGATTGGCATGTGCGAAGCCTACGACGACGGAGGCCGACGCGGCGAGGCGCCGCGCAACCCGTCCACCGCGGGTTGCTCCGCCGTCCGGTCCGCCTAGCGCAGCCCCATCTTCTCCTTGACTTCGGCCATCGTGGCCGCGGCCATCGGCTTGAGGCGGTCCGCGCCAGCCTCCAGGATCCCGTCCACCTCGGCCGGGTTGGCCATCAGCTCCGCGTACCGCTCCCGGGCCCCCGCGTAGTGCGTCGTGATCCGCTCGACCAGCAGCTTCTTGGTGTCCACGCAGCCGGTCCGGGCGGTCCGCTCGCCGTCCCAGATCTCCTCGTAGTCGTCACCGAAGAACCGGTGCAGCTGGCAGACGTTGCAGACCTCGGGCCGCCCGGGATCCGACCGCAGCCCGCGCTGGGTGTCGGTGACCATGCTCATGACCTGCTTCCGGAGCAGCTCCGGGTCACCCAGGATGTCGATGGTGTTGCCGACCGACTTGGACATCTTCTTCACGCCGTCCGTGCCCAGGACGACGGGCGCGCTGGTGAAGACCGCCTGTGGCTCCGGGAAGGTCTCGCCGTAGCGGTAGTTGAAGGCCCGGACGATCTCGCGGGACAGCTCGAGGTGCGCGGCCTGGTCCTTGCCCACGGGCACCATGGACGCCTTGTAGATGACGATGTCGGCCGCCTGCAGGACGGGGTAGGTGAGCAGGCCGTGGTTCACGTCGTCTGGCTGGTTGGCGATCTTGTCCTTGTAGGTGGGCGTCCGCTCCAGCCAGCTGACCGGCGTGACGGTGCACAGCAGCCAGGCGAGCTCCGCGTGCTCGGGCCGGTGGCTCTGGACGAACAGGGTGCAGCGCTCCGGGTCGAGACCGAGGGCGAGCAGTCCTGCCGCCATCTCCCTCGTGCGGAGCCGCATCAGGTCCGGGTCGTGGGTGCTGGTCAGCGCGTGGTAGTCGACGATGGAGTAGATCGCCTCGTACTCGTACTGCAGCATCACGTAGTTCCGCACGGCGCCCAGGTCGTTGCCGAGGTGGACGATGCCGGACGGCTGGATGCCGGAGAAGATGCGCGGGCGTGGGGCGCCGGCGGCCAACGGGGCCGGAGCGGGGGCAAGTTCGACTGTCATCGCCGCGGAGTGTACGGGATGGCCCCGGCCCGGCGGGCAGCCCGAATCGTCCGGAGCGGCACCACCCCAACCGTTCGCTGGCGGCGTTCGCTACCATCGCCCCCACATTCATCGCCCGCAACTGCGAGATCCCCGTGAGCATCCAGCCTCTCCGTGTCGGCGTCATCGGTGCCGGAACCGTCGGCCGCGAGGTCGTGCGGGCCTTCCTCGAACGGTCCCAGCGCCTCGCTCCCGCCGACGGGCGCCCGCTGATCCTGGCCGCGGTCGCCGAGAAGTACACGGACCGGGCCATCGCATCCGGCATCCCGGAGTCCCTGCTGACCGACGCCCCGGCGCACATGATCGCCAGCGGTGACGTGGACGTCGTCGTGGAGACGATGGGCGGCGCCGAGCCGGCCCGCACGCTCATCCGCGCCGCCCTCACCGGAGGGTTGCCGGTGGTGACCGCGAACAAGCACGTGATCGCCCACTTCGGGCCGGAGCTGGAGCGAATGGCGCGCGACACCGGCTCCGCGCTGCGGTTCGAGGCGGCCGTCGGCGGCGGCATCCCGCTCCTCGGCCCGATCGCGCTGGATCTCGCCGCCAACCGGATCGGCCGGGTGCGCGGCATCCTCAACGGGACGACCAACTACATGCTCACCGCGATGGCCCGGGAGGGGCGGGACTACGCGGAGGTGCTCGCTGAAGCGCAGGCGCGCGGTTACGCGGAGGCAGACCCGACCGCGGACGTGGAGGGTCTCGACGCCCTCAACAAGCTGGTGATCCTCGCGCGACTCGCGTTCGGTGCCTGGATCGACCCGGCCGCCGTGGGCAACCGGCCGGGCACGACGACGGGCGCCCCCGGCGCCCCTGGCATCACCGGGGTCACGGCCGATGACGTGGCCGCGCTTGCCGCCGAAGGCCGGATCCTGCGGCTGATTGCGACGACCCGCCTGGCCGAGGATGGGGCCATCGAGGCGTCTGTGGTGCCGACCGCAGTTCCCGCCGACTCTCCGTTCGGACGTTGCGACGGCGTGCTCAACCGGGTGGAGGTCGATGCGCTGCCGGTCGGGCGGGTCGCCTTCGAAGGTCCGGGCGCCGGCGGACCCGCGGCAGCCGCGGCTGTGCTCTCCGACCTCGTCGCGATCGCCCGCGGCGTCGGTTCCACCTGGGCCGGCTCCCCGGCCGCCATCGAGCGATCCGCGATCGGCGTCCGCCCCGTGGCCGCAGAGTGCGTTGCGGCGCCGTCCGGCGCCTGCTACCCCGTCGGAGACTGACCGCCCGCATGACCACGTTCAATCTCGCTCGCCCGCAGCTTGTCGAGCGCTACCGCGACTTCCTCCCGGTGACCAGCGCCACGCCGGTCGTCTCGCTCGGCGAGGGTGCGACACCGCTCATCCGCGCCCGCCGCCTGGGGGCGTCGATCGGAGTGCGGAACCTCTACCTCAAGATCGAGGGCCAGAACCCGACCGGCAGCTTCAAGGACCGGGGCATGGTCATGGCGGTCGCCAAGGCCCTCGAAGGTGGCGCGCGGAGCGTCATCTGCGCCTCGACCGGCAACACGTCGGCTTCTGCCGCGGCCTACGCCGCCGCCGCCGGTCTCGAGTGCGTCGTCGTGCTGCCTGCGGGCAAGATCGCGGTCGGCAAGCTGCTCCAGGCGCTGGTGTTCGGGGCGCGGGTCATCTCCGTGAGCGGCAACTTCGACGAGGCCCTCAACGTCGTGCGGGCCCTGTCGGAGCAGGACGACCACCCGATCACCCTGGTCAACTCCGTGAACCCGTACCGGATCGAAGGCCAGAAGACAGGAGCCTTCGAGGTCTGCGACGACCTGGGCTGCGCCCCGGACATCCTGTCCATACCGGTCGGCAACGCCGGCAACATCAGCGCCTACTGGCGCGGCTTTCGCGAGTACCTCGACGCGGGCGTCGTGGCGGCGGCTCCCCGGATGTGGGGGTTCCAGGCCGCGGGTGCCGCGCCTCTCGTTGTCGGCCACCCGGTCGAGCATCCTGAGACCATCGCCACGGCGATCCGCATCGGCAATCCGGCGTCGTGGGATCTCGCGGTCGCTGCGCGGGATGACTCCCGTGGGCGGATCTCCGCCGTCACCGACGAGCAGATCCTCCACGCGTACCGGGAGCTGGCCCGCCTCGAGGGCGTGTTCTGCGAGCCGGCATCCGCGGCGTCGGTCGCCGGCGTGATCCAGGCCGCGCGCGACGAGCAGCTCGACCCGGATGCACTCGTCGTCTGCGTCCTGACCGGCAACGGCCTCAAGGATCCGACCACGGCCGAGACGGGCCTCACGGTCAACGTCACCGAGGCCGAGCCGACCGTCGCCAGCGTCGCGCACGCGCTGGGCTGGACCTGATGGCCGCGGCCACGTCCGAGACTGCGTCCCCGTCCCCGGGCGCCTGGGACGCGGTCGTCGGGCGGCGGCTTGTCGTCGACGTGCCCGCTTCCACGGCCAACCTGGGCGCCGGGTACGACTGCCTGGGGCTGGCGCTGGAGCTTCTCAACCGGGTCACGGTCGAGGCGGTCGTGGGCGACGGGTCGATCGATCTGGAGGTCACGGGCGAGGGCGCGGACGAGCTGCCGTCGACGCGGTCCAACCGGTTCGTGGCGGGCCTGGAGGCGGCGCTCGAGGCGCTGCTCGGGCCGCGGCCGGCGGCGATCGGCTGGCGGATCGCCATGCACAACAGGATCCCGCTCGCCCGTGGCCTCGGCTCCTCCGCGGCGGCGACGGTGGGTGGCGTCGTCGCGGGCAACGTCCTGGGCGGCGGCACGCTGCCGATGCCGACGCTGCTGCGCCTGGCAACGGAGATCGAGACGCATCCCGACAACGCGTCGGCGGTGCTGCTGGGCGGGTTCGTCGTGTCCGCGCACCTGGGCGAGCGGGTGGAGGCGGTCCGCTTCGATGCCCCGGAAGGGCTGCGGGCCGTTCTGTTCATCCCGGAGCGCAGGCTGTCCACCGCGGACATGCGCCGAGTGCTGCCGCTGGAGGTCCCGCTGCGTGACGCCGTGAGCAACCTGAGCCGTGTCGCGATCGGCGTGGCCGGGATCGCCTCGGGGCGGTTCGACCTCCTGGCGGACCTCACGGTGGATCGGATCCACGAGCCATACCGCTCCGTTGCCTACCCCCAGCTGCCGCGGCTCACGGGTGCCGCGCGCGCCGCCGGGGCGCTCGGCGCGTTCCTTTCCGGCGCCGGGTCCACCGTGCTGGCGTTCGTCGCCCCGGGTGGTGACCCCGCACCGGTGGAGGCCGCCCTGCGCGAGGCCGCCGCGGCCGTCGGCCTTGATGGGCGGACGACGGTCGTGAGCCCGCGCAACAGCGGCCCGGAGATCGTGTACGGCGCCTGAGGGACGGGCTCGGCGCTGGGCATGGCCCTGCCGGGTTCAGCCCTCGAGGCGGACGGCCGGCGACGGCATGCCGTCCGGCGTGAAGGCGTCCGGCTCGGGTTCACCAAGGATCGTCCGGACCGGGATGACGCCGCCCCATGCGGGCCAGGCCTCGTCGCCTTCGGCGTCGTGGTTGATGTCCGCGCGGACCTTCGCGGATGCTTCGGCCAGATCCACCCACACGACTGCGGTCGCCTTGCGCTCCTTCGGGGTCATCGGGCGCAGCGTCGCCCAGCGGCCGGGATACAGCCGCTCGAAGAGCGCCTCCAGGCTGGCGTCCTTCGCCGCGTTGTCGGTGACCAGGTGGGCCGTTCCGAGGACCATCGCCGAGCGATAGTTCACGGAATGGTTGAGCCCGGAGCGGGCCATGACCAGGCCGTCGAGGTGGGTGACCGTCACGCAGACCGGCTGGCCGTCGATCGCCCGGAGCATGCGGCTGGCGCTGGAGCCGTGCCAGTAGAGGCGGTCTCCCTCCCGCCAGACCAGGGTGGGCGTCGCGTACGGCTGCCCGTCCGAGACCCAGGCCACGTGGCCGATGACCGCCGCGTCGATGATGGCGTCGATCTCCGAACGGTCGTAGCGGCCCCGCTCGGGGAGCCGCCGGACGCGCGTCCTGTCGCTGGAGGCTTTCGCCCGGCCGTTTCCGGCGGACTTGTCGCCGTTCTCGGGACCGCTCACCGGCGGTACAGGATCCAGAGCGCGACCCCCGTCGGGGCCGGCCCGCCGTAGCCGTAGGCCGGGTTGACCGGGGCCGGCACCGTCGACACCGCGCCGATGTTCGCGATCCGCCAGCCGTCCGGTGCACGCCGGGCCGCGTCCGCCGCAACCCAGTCCCAAAGCGCGTCGCCCATGGTGGTGTCGGCCGTGACCAGCAGCTGGTCGTCGCCGATGAGTCGTTCCTTCATGGCCCCTCCTTGGATGGGTGTCGGGGCCAGCCTACCCGCCCCGGCGGCGGCGCGTGGGCCGTCCGGCCACGGTGGCTGCCCGGTGAGCGCCGTATGACGACGGCGTGGGTCGCATCGCCACGCCGCCCGGCCAACGCGCGGTCGAATCGGGCTCGCGCCCGGATACCATCGAGGTCATGACCGCACCCCTGCCGGTGCCCGGCACCGACGCCGCCGACCGGGCGCCGGATCTCGCCCTGCGCGCCGGGCTCGTTGCCGGGGGCGCCTACGCGCTGATCGGGTGGCGGGGGCTGCTCGTCCCGTCCCTGATCCTGCTTGTGGAGCCCGCCTTCGGCCAGACCGACGCCGGGCTGGGCGCGTACTTCCTCGTGACCGCTCTCGCCTACGCCGTGGGCTCGCTGTTCGGCGGGCGGCTCATCCGTGCGCGGGGTGCCCGGGTGATCCTGCCGTCGGCGGCGTTGCTGATGGCGGCAGGCCTGCTCACCCAGGGGTTCACGGGAACGTGGCCCGTGTTCGCGCTGGCCGGGATCGTCGTGAGCGTCGGGGCGTCAACTGCGGACGTCGGCATCAACGCCCTGGTGCTGGACCTCTTCCCGCACGCCAGGGGCCGCGCCCTCAACCTCCTCCATGTCGCGTACGGGGCCGGCGCGCTCGCGGCGCCTCTGCTCGTTGCGTTCCTGGTCGGGGCGGGCGTGCCGTGGCCGTGGCTCATGGCGGGGACCGGCGTCGCGGCGCTGATCGCGGCGGCTGCGCTCGCCATGACCATGCCCGCCGCCCCGGTGAGGATCGAGCCGGTTCGTGACCGCGAGGGCGGGGATGCCGGGACCCGGCGGCTCCCCCGGTTCCTGCTGGTCATGGCAGTCGCGACCGGCTGCTACGTGGCCGCGGAGGCCGGGGTCTCGGACTGGCTCGTGCGGTATCTGCACACGCTGCCGCTCACCCTCGCGAGCACGGCCCTCACGCTGTTCTGGGGCGGGATCGCCGTGGGCCGGCTCGTGTTCGCCCGCATCGGGAACCGGGTGGAACCGCAGGCGACCGCGTCGGTCCTTGCGATCGCGGGCGCCGTCCTCCTCGCGGTGGCCGTCCTGGTTCCCGTCTCACCGGTATCGCCGGTGCTCTTCGGCGCGGTGGGGCTCGCCTTCGGCCCGATCTTCCCCCTCATCGTGGCGGGGGCCGCGGGGCGGATGCCAGGCCGCTCCGCGACGGTGACCAGCACGCTGATCTTCGCGGCCGTCGTGGGCGCCGTGATCTACCCGTCGGCGATCGGGTTCATGTCGGTGACCGTCGGCCTGCAGGTGGCGATGGGCGGCGCAGCGGTCCTTGCCTTCGCCTGCGGCATCGCCGCATTGACGGCACGACGGGTGGGAGCGTAGGGCTACCCGGCCGGCTTGTCGCCGTCCTCCGCTCGTCGAGCGCCGCGTCGCACGGCGAGCCCGCGAAGTCGTCGGCGTCATCGTCCGCCTTCGCTTCGCCCGGCATTCGCCGCAGCTACTCCATCGATCAGAGCGCCCCGGTCCGGATGAAGCCCGTGACCTCGTCCCAGGCGCGAGCCGAGGCATCCGCGAAGTCGGCCGCCTTGCGGTCAAAGAAGCTGTGCGGTGCGTCGGCGTAGGTCGTCACGCGGTGAGGGACGCCGGCCGCCGCCAGCGCCGCCTCGAACGCCGCCACGGCCTCCGGCCCGATGCCCTCGTCCGACCCACCGAAGATGGCCAGAACCGGGCAGGTGAACGAGCCCGCGACCTCCGCAGGCGCCGGCGTCCCGTTCTTCGCCGGCCCGGTCGGCCAGCCGTAGAACCCGATGACGCCCGCCAGGCCCAGCCCGAACCCCGCCGTCAGGAACACCAGTCGGCCGCCCATGCAGAAGCCGGTCGCGAACAGGCGCTCAGGGCCGGCGGTCGCCCGGAGGTGCGCGGCCGCAGCTGCGACGTCTGCCCGCAGTCCCTGGTAGGTGGTCTGCGGGACGTGCGTCTGCCACTCGAAGCCGGGCCCCCGGTCGCCGATGCCGGCCGTGCGGCCGAAGTAGTCGATGGCGATCGCGTCCACGCCGTGCTCCGCGAACCGCTGCGCGAGCTCCCGGTAGTAGGCATGCAGGCCGCGGACATCGGGGAGGATCACGATGCCGGCGCCGGTGGGTTGCGCTGCCCGGGCGATGTATGCCGCGAACCGGTTCCCGTCGACGGCCTCGAGCGCGATCTCCTGCGCATCGAGCGAGCCACCGGCGATCGGCGTGATCGGGGGGCGGGAGTCGTGGTCGAAGCACATGCGGGTGGTCTCCTGGGACGTGGTGAGCCTTGTGCCCGCGATTGTGCGTGACTGGGGGCGGATCCGGGACAAGCGGCAGGTGAGTGGCGGACGCCATGCTCCCACTCGGCGGGGCACACCGGACACTGCCCGGGTGTCGCACGTCTGCCGGAACGAGGCCGTGGCGACGGAGCGCGCCGGGGGATGAGGGCCGGCCGGCGAATTCCCGGGCATCCGAGGACCCTCGGCTAGAATGGCCGCCATGTCCCACCCCCTCGTCGTCATGAAGTTCGGCGGTTCCTCCGTGGCCGGGGCGGAGCGCATCAAGCGCGTCGCGCGGCGCATCGCCCGCGAGCGGGCGAACGGGTCGGAGCTGGTGGTCATCGTCTCGGCCATGGGCGACACGACGGACGAGCTCCTGGCCCTGGCCGCCGCGATCACGGACGACCCGGATCCGCGTGAGCTGGACGTGCTCCTCTCAACCGGGGAGCACCAGAGCGCGACCCTCCTCTCCATGGCGCTGCACGCGCTCGGCACGCCGGCGATCAGCCTCACGGGCCCGCAGGCCGGCATCAGGACGGACGGCCGTTACGGCAAGGCGCGCATCGCGGGCATCGACCCTCGGCGCGTTCGCGCGGAGCTGGCCGCCGGCAAGGTGGTCATCGTGGCGGGCTTCCAGGGCATGAGCGTCGCGGAGCTGGAAGGCCTCGGGGACACCCCGGGCGCCAGCGACGTCCACG
The DNA here is from genome assembly GCA_963770795.1 of uncultured Chloroflexia bacterium. GTDB lineage: Bacteria > Chloroflexota > Limnocylindria > Limnocylindrales > CSP1-4 > CAIXZV01. The sequence continues at coordinate 604,579 of CAVYQR010000002.1, read as the reverse complement.
CCGCGGAGATGACCACGCTCGGGCGCGGCGGGTCCGACACGTCGGCAGTCGCGCTCGCGGCCCAGCTGGAGGCCGACCGCTGCCAGATCTTCACCGACGTCACCGGCATCTACTCCGCCGATCCCCGCATCGTGCCGGATGCCCGCCAGCTCGCGGTCATCGGCTACGAGGAGATGATGGAGCTCGCCCACCAGGGCGCCCAGGTGATGCAGGTCCGCGCCGTCGAGCTCGGCTGGGTCAACGACGTCGTCATCGAGGTCCTCAGCTCGTTCGAGGACGCGCCCGGCACGCAGATCAGGGAGGACCCGCTCGTGGAGCAGCGGAACAAGGTCCGGGGGATCGCCCACGACCGGAACGTGGCCAAGGTCACGCTGGTCGAGGTGCCCGACATGCCGGGCGTCGCGAACGCCGTGTTCGGGCCGCTCGCCGAGGCGGGCATCAACGTGGACATGATCGTCCAGAACGTGGGTCACGGCGCCGCGACCGACCTCTCGTTCACCATCCCGCGGGTCGAGCTGGCCAAGGCCAAGCGCATCCTGGAGCCACTCGTCCGCGAGCTCGGGTTCCGGGAGGTGACCACGGATTCGTCGGTCGCCAAGGTGTCGATCGTCGGCGCGGGCATTCACAACGCGCCGGGCTACGCCGCCCGCATGTTCGGCACCCTGGCAGAGGCGGACATCAACATCGAGATGATCAGCACCTCCGAGATCCGGATCACGACGATCATCGCGGAGGACCGCGTGGAGGATGCCGTTCGCGCGCTGCACACCCAGTTCGCGCTCGAGGCACCCGAGGCCGCCGACGCACCCGAGGCCGCCGGGGCGGCCGCGGCCGGCTGACGCGCCGGTGCGCGGAGCCGCTCCCACGTCAGGTACCTGCCGCCGCGTCGAACGGTTCGAGCGCGCCGGCTCCACCAACGACATCGTCCGCGGCTGGCTTGCCGCCGGCGAGCCGGAAGTGTGCGTCGCCGTTGCCGGCGAGCAGACGGACGGCCGGGGTCGCATGGGCCGGACCTGGACCGCGCCCGCCGGGGGCGCGCTGCTGGTCTCCCTCGGCTTCCGGCCGACCTGGCTGGCGCCCGCGCGCACCTGGCGGCTGGCCGCGACCGTCGCCCTGGCGATGGCCGACGCGGCCGAGGACCTCGCCGGCCTCCCGGTGGGGTCGATCCGGTGCAAGTGGCCGAACGACCTGGTGATCGAGACGATGGGCCCCAACGCGTTGCTGACCGGCGTCGCCGACGCGGCGGATGCCGCCGCCCGCCTGACGGCGCCGATAGAGCTGCGCAAGCTTGCTGGCGTGCTGGGCGAGAGCGACGGGCTGGGCACGGACGACCCGCGGGTGGTGGTGGGGATCGGAATCAATGCCGACTGGGCCGCGGCCGACTTCCCGCCGGACCTGGCACCGATGATGACGAGCCTGCGCGAGGCCTCGGCGGGTCGCCCGATCGACCGCGAGGCCCTGTTCGACGCGTTCCTGGATCGAATCGAGGGGAGGGTCGCCGCGCTCCACGCCGGTTACTTCGACCTGGACACATGGGCCGGTCGCCAGTCCGTCACCGGCCGCCTCGTGACCCTCGAGGGCACGGGCGATGCGAAGCCGTCTGGCGAGGGAGCGGGGGGCCGACCGGCCGACGGCAGGCCCGTTCGAGCGCTCGGCGTGGACGCCGACACAGGCGGCCTCGTCGTGGAGGACGCCGCAGCCCACTCCGGCGAGCGCCTCGTCCACGCCGGCGAGGTCATCCGCGTCCGCCTTTCGCCGGGACAGGTGTAACGCCGTGGCTCGAGCGGTGTTTGGTAGACGCGAGCAGGCGACCGGGTCGGTCGTCGTGCTCGACCGTGACCGCTCCCTCGTGGAAGCGGCTCGCCGGGACCCTGCCCAGTTCGACGCCCTGTACCGGAAGTACCTTGCCCAGGTGTACGCCTACGCTCTCTACGAGCTCGCCGATCATCACGCCGCGGAGGACGCGACCGAGCGGACGTTCCTTCGAGCCCTTGCCGCGATGCCGCGCTTCCGTGAGCAGGCGCGCCCGGAGGATGGCCCCGAGGCCTCGACGTTCCGCGTCTGGCTGTTCCGGATTGCCCGCAACGTCGTGGCCAACGAGCGCCGGTCACACCGCCGCCGTCCGGGCGCGTCCCTGGACCTGGCGCTGGGTGCCGGGCTGGCGATCGCGGACGGCACCGACCTCGAGGCGGACGTCGTGACCCGGGACGAGGCGGCGGAGGCGCTGCGGGCCCTCCGCACGCTCCCGGACGACCGGCGGCGAGCCCTGGTGCTGCGCTTCGTGGACGAGATGAGCACGGCGGAGATCGCCTCTGTGCTGGGCCGATCCGAGGGAGCCGTGCGGGTCCTCATCCACAGGGCGCTGGGCAGCGTCGCCCGTGAGCTCGGGCGGGACCGCGGGTCGGGGCGGGACCGCGCGTCGGGCAGCCAGCGAGGTGACGGGTGAGCGCGCCGGCCCTGCCGTCCCGCGAGGGCGATGGCGTGGATGCCCTGGTGACGGACCGCTATCTGGAGACGCTCCTGGCTTCGGGAGACCGTCGTGCCGTCGACTCTCCCGCCGACGCCGACCTGGACCCGCACGTTCGGGCCGCAGCCCTCGTCCTGCGCCGTTCGATGGTCCGCGTCCATCCGTCGTTCCGCTTCGAGGAGCGCCTGGCCCAACGGATCGCCGGGATGGCCGCGCAGGTGCGACCCGCCGCAGCCGCCGGCGGAACGATCCTCGCCTTCCCGGGCGTCGGCGCCGCCCGGACCCCCGTCGCCGCCGGGCATGCCGCCGGGTCGGTGGCGGATCCGCTGCTCGAGGCGATCGCCAGGGGTGACCTGGACCCGTCCGATGCCGGCGCCGTGGCCCGGGCGGATCACGCGCCCGGCCCCCACCGTCCGCTCATCGTGGGCGGGGCGATCACCTCCGCCGCGATCTCGATTGTCGGCGTTGCGTGGGTGGCGTGGCGTGCGTCGCATCCCGCCGAAGGGGCGACGCCCCGCTTCACCAGGGCGGCCCGATCTCGCCGGGGCACGGCGGTGGCGCTGCCCGGCGGTCTGGGGGGGCCGGCCTGATGCCGATGAAGTTCCCCTCGTTCCGGACGCAACGCGACGCGTTTCCCGAGAAGCTGTGGACGCGTTGCCCCTCCTGCGAGGAGCAGCTGTTCAACAAGCAGCTCGACAAGTCGATGAACGTGTGCCCGTCCTGCGGGCATCACTTCCGCCTGTCCGCGCCCGTCCGTCTCGGCCAGCTCCTGGACGAGGACACGTTCGAGGAGCGTGACGCCGGCCTCATCTCGCAGGACCCGCTGGGGTTCGTGGACCAGAAGGCGTACCCGGACCGCCTCGCCGCAGCCCAGCTGGCCACCGGTCTCCGGGACGCCGCCGTGTGGGGCTTCGGGCAGATCGAGAGCATGCGGGTCGCCATCCTGGTCATGGACTTCGGGTTCATGGGCGGGTCGATGGGTGCCGTGGTCGGCGAGAAGGTCGCCAGGGCGGCCGAGGGAGCGCTGGCGGCGCACGTGCCGCTGGTCATCGTGTCGGCCTCCGGCGGCGCCCGGATGCAGGAGGGGACGCTCGCCCTGATGCAGCTTGCCAAGACGATGGCCGCCCTCGAGCGCCTGCGTGCGGCGAGCGTGCCCTACGTGTCCGTGATGTCCGACCCGACAACCGGCGGCGTCTTTGCCTCCTACGCGGTGATGGGTGACATCAACCTCGCGGAGCCCAATGCCCTGATCGGGTTTGCCGGGGCCCGCGTGGGCGCTGGAACCATCGGCCAGGAACTGCCGCCGGGCTTCCAGCGCACCGAGTTCCTCTTCCGCCACGGGTTCGTGGACCGCGTGGTCGCCCGGCCCGACCTCCGCCGGGAGCTGGCCCAGATCCTGCGCTTCCTGGCGCCCGAGCAGCGGGAGGCCCCCCGTGGTTGACCGGATCCTCGGCCGGGGCCGTGACGACAAGGATCACAAGGACGAGACACCCGCGCCGCTCACCCCGGCGGACGCGAAGGCAGCCGTCTGGAACCGGGTCCAGCTGGCCCGCAACCTGCGCCGCCCCCGCATCCTGGAGCTGCTGGCGGTCATCGCCGACGAGTTCGTTGAGCTCCACGGGGATCGCCTGTTCGGCGACGACGAGGCGGTCGTGGCCGGCTTTGCCCGGATCGACGGCCACCGCGTGGCGGTGATCGGCCAGCAGAAGGGCGCCGACACGGACGAGAACGTCCGCCGCAACTTTGGCATGCCCCACCCCGAGGGCTACCGCAAGGCGATGCGCATCATGGAGCTCGCGGAGCGCTGCGGCCTGCCGGTCGTGACGTTCGTCGATGTCCCCGGCGCGCACCCCGGCTCCGAGTCCGAGGAGCGCGGCATCGCGGAGGCGATCGCCCGGTCGGTGGGCCTGATGACCCGTCTCCGCACCCCGATCGTGACCGTGATCACCGGTGAGGGCGGCTCCGGCGGCGCGCTCGCCATCGCGGTGGGCGACGTGGTGCTCGCGCTCGAGAACGCGGTCTACTCCGTCATCTCCCCCGAGGGCTGCGCGAGCATCCTGTGGCGGACCACGGACGAGGCCGCCACCGCCGCCCTCGCGATGAAGATGACCGCCGCGGACCAGCAGGCCCTGGGCGTCGTGGACCAGATCATCGCCGAGCCGGCCGGCGGGGCCCACACGGATCCCGAGGAGACGGGGCGGCGCCTCAAGGCCGCGATCCTGCGCGAGCTGGACCGCCTGGCAGGCGTCCCGATCGAGATACTGGTCGAGCAGCGCTATCGCCGGTACCGTTCGCTCGGCGCCTACATGGAGCTTGCCGGCCCGGTGTCCACGCCGACCGTGCCGCCCCGAAGCGGGCTCGCGGACCGCCTGCGCGGTCTCTTCGAGGCGGGCCAGCGCGCCATGCCGGCGCCGCTCCAGGTGGGGCGTCGCGATGAACCACCCGCCCGCGAGGACGTCTAGCCGATGCCCGAATCGCACCGCCCCGGCGACCGCACCGCCGCCCAGCGCAAGGCCGACCACGCCGGCCTCGCGCGCCTGTCGGAGACGCTTGTCCCTGCGCTTGTCGCCAAGCTGAACGCCAGCGGTCTGGGCGAGCTCGAGGTCCGCGAGGGCGACTGGCGGGTGCGGCTCCGGCGGCCCTCGGGCGCTTCGTCCGCCCGCCGAACCGACCGGGCCCGTGGCGGGAGTCACGGACCCACGGCCGGACCGGTCACCACTGCGGTTCCTGCCGCCGGGCAGGCCGCCACCCAGCCTGCCGCCGAGGTCCCGGCCGGCCCGGAGCGGGTCACGGCCACCTCGCCCGTGGTCGGGTTGTTCAGGGCCGTCTCTGCCGTCGGTGCGCAGGTCCGCGCGGGCGACCGGATCGCCATCGTGGACCTGCTGGGCATCCCGCAGGATGTGGTGGCGCCCATCGACGGCATCGTTGCCGAGATCTTCGCCCAGGCCGGCGATGCGGTCGAATACGGCGAGGAAGTCATGCTGGTCGAGGCCGAGCCCGAGGAGCCCCTGACGGGCGACGCCGCCACGAGCGGGGAGGCCTGAGCGTGGTCAGCCGGGTCCTCATCGCCAACCGCGGCGAGATCGCGCTCCGTATCCTGCGCGCGTGCCGCACCCTCGGGATCGAGGCGGTGGTCGCGTACTCCGAGGCGGATCGCACCTCGCTGCCGGCGATGCTCGCCGACGAGGCCATCTGCATCGGTCCCGCGGACGCCCGCCGCTCGTACCTCTCGGCGCCCGCGATCATCTCCGCGGCCATGGTCACCGGCTGCGACTCCATCCACCCGGGCTACGGGTTCCTCTCCGAGGACGACGCCTTCGCCGATGCCGTCCGCGCTCACGACCTCACGTTCATCGGCCCGCCCGCGGACGTCCTGGAGCGGTTCGCCTCCAAGGAGCAGACTCGGCGCCTGCTCGCCGCGCACGGCCTGCCGACCATCCCCGGCTCGGGGCTCCTCCTCGACGAGGCGCAGGCCCTGGAAGAGGCGGAGCGCGTCGGCTACCCGGTGCTGGTCAAGCCGTCGGCGGGTGGCGGTGGCAAGGGCATGCGCATGGTCCGCTCCCCGCGAGAGCTGCTGGCGGTCCTGCCTGTCTGCCGCTCCGAGGCCAAGGCGGCGTTCGGCGACGACTCCCTCTACCTGGAGCGCTGGCTGGAGGACAACCGCCATGTCGAGGTCCAGGTGGCGGTGGACCGGTTCGGCCACGGCGTCCACCTGTGGGAGCGGGACTGCAGCGTCCAGCGCCGCCACCAGAAGATCCTCGAGGAGTCCCCATCCCCGGCCATGACGCCGGCCGGCCGCAGAGAGCTGGCGGAGCGGGCGATCAAGGCCGTGGTCGCCGCCGGGTACGAGAACGTGGGCACGTTGGAGTTCCTCGTGGACAACGACGGCAACGCCTACTTCATCGAGATCAACTGCCGCATCCAGGTCGAGCACCCGCTCACGGAGATGCTCACCGGCATCGATCTGGTCGCCACGCAGATCCGGATCGCGTCCGGGGAGCCGCTGGGCTTCAACCAGGCCGACATCCCCCAGGTCGGTCACGCGATCGAGTTCCGGATCAACGCGGAGGACCCCGCCCACGAGTTCCGGCCGGGCGCCGGCACCATCGAGCGGCTCCACGTCCCCGGTGGGCCGGGCGTCCGGTTCGACTCGCATGCCTACACGGGCTACGAGGTTCCGCCCTTCTACGACTCGCTGCTGGGCAAGCTCATCGTCTGGGGACCGACGCGCGAGGTGGCCATCGCCCGCGGACGCGCCGCCCTCGCCGAGCTGGTCGTGGAGGGTGTCGTCACCAACACGTCCATCCACCGTGCGCTGCTGAGCTCGGAGCCGTTCCTGGACGGCAAGTTCACCACCAACCTGCTGGACCGCATTGGCAGCGCGGCCTTCCTCGCCGCCGCGGAGCGGGCCGGATGACCCACCCCACCGCCAACACCCCTCGCGCCGCTTGCACCCCTGCACGTACCGCCGTGTACGCATGCCGCGCGTCGGTCCACACTGCCGCAGAGCCAGACCGGAGTACCCCATGACCGACGCCAGTCCCGCCCCCGCGACCGATCCCACCGCCCAGGCCGGCACGGTGCACTCCGTGCGCGAGATCGAGGGCCTGATCCCACACCGCTGGCCGTTCCTGCTCGTGGACAGGATCGTGGAGTACGACCCGGACGCCAGGCGGATCGTGGGTCTCAAGGCGGTGACCGCCACCGAGTGGTTCTTCGCGGGCCACTTCCCGGGCCTGCCGGTGATGCCCGGCGTACTCCAGGTCGAGGCGCTCGCGCAGACCATGGGCATCTACGTGGCCAAGCAGCCGGGCTTCGGGGACCGGATCGGTCTGTTTGCGGGGATCGACGAGGTCCGCTTCAAGCGGGTCGTGGTCCCGGGCGACGTCCTCCGCCTCGAGATCACCATGGAGAAGCTGGGCAGCCGGTTCGGCAAGGGCCGGGGCCTGGCCACCGTCAACGGCGAGACCGCCTGCGAGGGCCTGCTCTCGTTCGTCATCCCCCCGGCCGGGGTGCTGCGGTGACCCGTATCGCCGTCCTCTCGGACGTGCACGGGAACCTCCATGCGCTTGAGGCGGTCCGGGCGGAGCTCCGCCGGGAGAAGCCGGATGCGGTTCTGGTGGCGGGCGACCTGGTCATGAACGGGCCCGACCCGAACGCCACCGTGGACGCACTGCGCCTCCTGGAGTCGGAGGGCGCGCTGATCGTCTCGGGCAACACGGACATCGCGGTGGGGGACTTCGACTACGGGTCGGCGTTCCCGCAGTACCAGGACGGCGTGCCGGACACCGTCCGCGAGGCGGCCGAATGGGCCCACGACGAGCTGGGCGACGACCAGCTGGAGTGGCTGCGCCGGCTTCCGTCCGAGCGCCGGCTGCGCGCCGCGGGCGACACCCTGGTCCTCGTGGTCCATGCGTCGCCGGGCTCCCAGACCCGCGGCTTCGACCAGGTGCTGGACGCCAACGTCGTCTTCGAGCGCGCGGCCGCAACGGACGCCCGCGTGATCTGCGTGGGTCACACCCACGTCCCGGAGGTTCGGGACCTCGGCTGGAAGGTGATCGTCAACGCCGGCAGCGCGGGCTACGTGTTCGACGGCGATCCGACGGCCTCCTGGGCGATGATCACGATCGCCGACGATGGAGAGGTGGACGCGCAGATCCGGCGAACCGAGTTCGATGCCCTGGCCGTCGCCAACGCCATCTCGGCCCGCGGGCTCCCGGGCGACGTCTACCGCGCCGCCACCGTCCGCACGGGGAAGCTGGTCCGATGACCTGGTCCTGGCCGGAGCGGCCGCGGAGGGTTGTCATCACCGGGATGGGCCTCGTGAGCGCGCTCGGTGCCGACGTCGCCTCCACGTGGACCGGCCTCGTGGCGGGTCGCTCGGGCATCCGCGGCATCCAGAACCTCGATGCCTCGCGGCTGGCCGTCCGGATCGCCGGCGAGGTCCGGGACTTCGACGCCTCCGGCACGCTCGACCGCAAGGAGATGCGGCGAACGGACCGCTATGTCCAGTTCGCGCTGGTCTGCGCACGCCAGGCCCTGGAGCAGGCCGGCCTGCCGGGACGCCTGGACGACGCGATGGCCGCCCACGCCGGGGTGATCATCGGCTCCGGCCTGGGCGGCGTGGCCACCCTGTTCGATAACGTGCTCGTGATGGGGGAGCGGGGTCCGGGCCGGATCTCGCCGTTCTTCATCCCGATGGGCATCGCCAACGTCGGGGCCGGCCAGGTGGCCATCGCGTCCGGGGCGATCGGTCCCAACTTCGCCACGGTCTCGGCCTGCGCCAGCGGCGGCCATGCCCTGGGCGAGGCGTGGGAGACGATCCGCCGCGGCGACGCGGACCTGATGATCGCGGGTGGCGTGGAGGCGGGCATCCACGAGGCGACGATCGGCGGCTTCGCGTCCATGAAGGCGCTGTCCACGCGCAACGACGATCCCGAGGCCGCCTCGCGGCCCTTCGACCAGGGACGGGACGGCTTCGTCATCGGCGAAGGTGGCGGTGTCCTGATCCTGGAAGCGCTCGAGCATGCGGAGGCGCGCGGCGCGACCCCGCTCGCGGAGCTGGTCGGCTACGGGGCCACGGCCGATGCGTCGCATATCACGCTGCCGGCCCCAGGCGGGATCGGCGCCGCGCGGGCGGCCCAACGGGCGCTGGAGAAGGCGGGCATGGACCCCGGGGACGTCGATCACGTCAATGCCCATGCCACCTCCACGCCGGAGGGCGACAAGGCGGAGCTGCAGGCGATCCGCACGATCTTCGGCGACCACGCACCGCGGATCGCGGTCACCGCCAACAAGTCCATGCTCGGGCACACGCTGGGCGCCGCCGGCGCGATCGAGGCGATCACCACGATCATGGCCCTCCGCGAGGGCTGCGTGCCGCCGACGATCAACCTCGTGACCCCGGATGACCACGCTGCGGGCCTGGACCTGACCCCGAAGGTCGCGACGCGCCGGCAGCTGCGGACCGCGGTCTCCAACTCGTTCGGCTTCGGCGGGCAGAACACGGCGCTCGTGTTCCGGCGGTGGGACGCATGAGCACCGGCCAGGGCGAGCCGCGCGAGGAGCAGCCGATGAGCGGGACGGATCTCGTCGAGGAGACCGGGCTGGTGGAGGCCGTAGCCGTGGGACCGGGCGAGACGGCCTCCCACCACACCGACGGAGCCGCCGGGACCCCCGCGTCCGCGAATGCACCGGTGCCTGCCCCCGATCGCGAGGATGCCTCCCTGCTGGCGCTCGTGGACCGGCTGACCGCGGTCCTGGAGCGGAGTGACCTGGGAGAGCTGGAGGTCATGGCCGGCGGCACGACGATCATCCTGCGGGCCCCGGCCGCCATCGAGCGGCCGGCGACGTTCACCGCCCCGGCGGCCGCGGAGCAGCCGGCCGCTCCCCCAGCCGGGACTGCCCCGGCCCTGGCAGTCGCAGCCTCGCCCGCGCCTGCCGCCCGGCCCTCCGTCAAGGCCCCCCTCACCGGCCTCTTCTACGGTGCGCCGTCGCCCGGTGCCACGGCCTACGTGTCGGTTGGCGACCACGTGTCCGTCGGGCAGATCATCGGCCTCATCGAGGCCATGAAGCTGTTCAACGAGATCAAGAGCGACCTCGCCGGCCGCGTCGTCCGGGTCTGTGCGGGCAACGGCGCGCTGGTGAAGGCCCGGCAGCCCCTGATCGAGGTCGAGCCGGCATGACGGGACCTGCGACGCGCTCCGTCCGCCTCACGGGCTGGGGCCGCTACGCCCCGGCCCAGGTCCTGACCAATGCGGACCTGGAGCGGATGGTGGACACCTCCGACGACTGGATCGTGAGCCGGACCGGGATCCGCGAGCGGCGCGTCGCGGCGGCCCACGAGACAACCGCGTCCATGGCCGCCGTCGCGGGGCTGCGCTCCATCCGCACGGCCGGACTCGAGCCCGACGACATCGACCTGATCATCGTGGCCACGCTCACGCCCGACTACTGGATGCCGTCCACGGCCGCGCTGGTCAAGGAAGCCATCGGCAACTCGAGGGCCGCCGCGTTCGACGTCGCGGCCGCCTGCTCCGGCTTCGTCTACGCGTACGCCACGGCCAGCGCGTACCTCGCCGCCGGCCTCGCGACACACGCCCTGGTGATCGGCGCGGAGCTCCTGACCCGGTTCCTGGACTACTCGGACCGGAGCACCTGCATCCTGTTCGGCGACGGGGCGGGGGCCGTGGTGCTGTCCGCGTCGGACGAGCCGGCGGCACCGGTTGGCATCGAGCTGACGACCGAACCGCAGGGCGCCTACATGATCTGGCTGCCAGCTGGCGGCTCCAGGAGCCCGTCGTCCTCCGAGACGATCAACCGCGGCGAGCACAAGATCCGGATGGAGGGCAAGGAGACGTACCGGTTCGCGACCCGAACACTCGCCTCCACCGCGCTCGCCGCCGTGGGCAAGGCCGGCTGGCAGCCCGCGGACGTGGACCTGTTCGTGCCGCACCAGGCCAACATCCGGATCATCGAGGCCGTTGCCAAGGGCCTGGGCCTGCCGATGGCCAAGATGTTCATCAACCTGGACCGGTACGGGAACACGTCCGCCGCGTCCGTGCCCATCGCCCTGGCCGAGGCCGTCAACGAGGGCCGCGTCAGGGTGGGCGACAAGCTGGTCTTCGTCGCGTTCGGGGCCGGGTTCACCTCCGGCGCGGTGGCCATGGAGTGGACCGCCGATCCCGCTTCCGGCCCCGCCGGGGACGCCGCGGTCAGCGCCGACGACGTCGTCATCCGCAAGCCGATCGACTGGGACTCCGTGGACCCGATCCCGCCCGCCCTGGCGGAGGTCCTCGCCCGGCCCCTGCCCGTTGAACTGGACCTGTCCGACGTCGTGCCCGGCGAGCCCGAGCACGCGCACCCGTCACACCACTGACCCCGCCCCGGGCGTCACGCGCGGGCCATTCCACAGGAGGGAGCACCGAATGATCGATCTCACCGGCAAGGTTGCCCTCGTCACCGGAGGCTCACGCGGCATCGGCCGTGCAATCGCGCTCCGGCTCGCCCAGCAGGGCGCCGACATCGCGTTCATGGACCGGGGCGCCCCGGAGACCGGGGCCCAGACCCGGGCCGATATCGAGGCGCTCGGCCGGCAGGCGGTCTTCTTCGCGGGCGACGTGACCGACCCGGAGGCGTGCTCGGCGTTCGTCCAGGCAGCCATCGACGCCTATGGCAAGGTCGACATCCTCGTCAACAACGCCGGCATCACCCGCGACGACCTCGTGATGCGGATGGGCATCGACGAGTGGAAGATGGTCCTCGAGGTCAACCTGTTCGGTGCCTTCTACTGCACCAAGGCGGTCCTCCGACCGATGCTGCGGGCCCGAGCCGGACGGATCATCAACATGTCCAGCGTCTCGGGCCAGGCGGGCCAGGCGGGCCAGGCCAACTACTCCTCGTCCAAGGCCGGGCTGATCGGCCTGACCAAGGCCGTCGCCAGGGAGGTCGCCTCCCGCGGGATCACCGCCAACGCCGTGGCCCCGGGGTTCATCGTCACCGAGCTGACGAAGGACCTTCCCGAGGAGCTGCAGGACCAGATCAGGAAGGCCACGCCCCTGGGCCACTTCGGGACCGTGGATGACATTGCCAACGCCGTCGCCTTCCTCGCCTCGGACGAGGCCGGCTACATCACGGGCCAGGTCCTCGCCGTGGACGGCGGCCTGGTGATGATGTAGCGGTGCCGTTCACCGTCGAGGCAACGTCCATCCCCGAGGTCCTGATCGTCCGCCCCCGGCTGTTCGGCGACGAGCGGGGCTGGTTCACCGAGGTCCTGCTGGCCGACGCCTTCGCGGAGCTGGGCCTGGGGCTCCCGGCGTCGTTCGTCCAGGTGAACCAGTCGCGCTCCGTGCGCGGGGTGCTGCGCGGGCTGCACTTCCAGTGGGATCCCCCCCAGGGCAAGCTCATGCGCGTCGTCTCCGGGCGGGCGTTCATGGTGGCGGTCGACATCCGGCCCGGCTCGCCCACGCTGGGTCAGGCCGTGACGCTGGAGGCGTCGTCCGACGAGCCCGTCCTGTTCTGGGCGCCGCCGTCGTTCGCACGCGGGTTCGCCGCGCTCTCGGACGTGGTCGAGATCGAGTACTTCTGCACGGCGACGTACAACCCTGCCTGCGAGACGGGGATCCGCTGGGACGACCCGGCGATCGGGATCCGGTGGCCGGTCGATGAACCGCGGCTGTCACCGAAGGATGCGGCCGCGGGGACACTGGAGGAGTGGCTGGCACGGCCGGAGTCGGCAGTGTTCGCGTTCAGCGAGGGCGCAGGTTCGCCGTTGTCACCGAGCTGACGGGGGCCATCATGTGGATCGCCGACCGGCTTCGATGCAACAAAAGGGCGGGTGTCGGCGTCGCGGGCTATGCTACGTCGCCGCGCCAGGGGGGCGGCATCGGTTCGTGCACGCGCTCGCGCGTGCAGTGGAACAGTACGTTTGGATGATGTCTGGTGAGGTCCGCCTCGCCTACATTCCGGGGACTGACGTGACGCTCCCGCAAGGAGTAGACCGCAAGTAGGGGCAATGAAGGACAAATCCGCGGCCGTTGCCGCGCTGCTCTCGTTCGTCTTCCCGGGCCTCGGGCACCTGTACCTCGGGCGTCGTCGCCAGGCCCTGGTGTTCGCGCTGCCCGCGATCCTGCTGGTCTCCGTGATCTGCCTCGAACTGCTGCGCGGGGCCGATTCCGTCCTCGCCAACCTGGTGACCCCGTCCGGTTCCCTGACGACGACAATCCTGTTTCTCCTCGCGGGGGGCTGGAGGGTCGTCGCGATCGCGGATGCCGTCCTGATCGCCCGGCGGCGGACCGGCCTGCGGGTGCCGGCGGCCATCTTCGCGGGGGCTCTTCTGGCCCTGGTGGTGGTGGTGCACGGCGCCGGCGCCTACGTCTCGTACACGGTCTACGAGGCGGGCAGCAAGATCTTCACCTCCGCCGGCCCCGACGACCAGTCCGGCGCGACGCCTCCGGGCACCGTGGACCCGGGCGCATCCCAGCCGGCTGCCTCCGGCTCGCAGGGGCCGGAGGAGAGCGACGACTACCAGGTGGCTCCCGAGGCGACCCCGGAGACGGCGCAGTCGCGGATCAACATCCTGCTGACCGGCATCGACTCGGCGGAGACGAGGACCACCGCGCTCACCGACACCATCATGGTCCTGAGCGTCAACCCGGCCGACAAGTCGGTCGTGATGCTCAGCCTGCCCCGCGACATCTCCAACTTCCCCGTCTACGACGGACGCACGTTCAAGGGGAAGATCAACTCGTTCATGACATGGGTTCGGAACCATCCGAAGGAGTTCGAGGAGAAACCCTTCCCGGCCCTGATGAAGGAGGTCGGCTTCCTGGTCGGCGTGCCGATCCACTACTTCGCTGCCATCGACCTCGCGGGCTTCCGGAAGATGGTCAACGCAGTCGGCGGGGTGACCGTGGTCAATCCGAAGGCCATCAACGATCCACGCTACGACTGGATGGACGGGACGCACGGGTTCTACCTCAAGGCTGGGAAGGTGAAGCTCAACGGCAGGCTGGCGCTCGCCTACGCGCGCTCACGCCAGGGCGTGGGCGACAGTGACTTCACGCGCGCCGCGCGCCAGCAGCAGATCCTGGTGGCGCTCCGCAACAAGCTCACTTCCCCGGACATGATCACCAAGCTGCCGGACATCATCAGGGCCGCGGGTGACACGGTGCGCACGAACCTGCCCACCGACCGGCTGGAGGAGTTCATCACGCTCGCCCGCGAGGTTGACTCCGACGCGATCAAGCAGCACGTGCTCACCTACCCGATTGCCTTCCATCCGCCCACGGCATCCACCGGGGGTGTGTGGACGCTGCAGCTCCACATGGACAAGGTCGCCGAGCTCTCGAAGAAGCTGTTCGGCAGCGACAGCCGCTACGCGGGCGAGTGATGCTCCGCCACCACGTGCGCCGCTTCCGCCTGGCGCTCCTGCTGGCTGACGCGCTCGCCGCCGCCGGCCTGTTCGTGGTCGTGTCGCGGTTCCGCCTGGGGCCGGGCTGGACGGACGCCTGGTTGAACGCCGGTGGGCCGTGGTTGATGTGGGCGGCAGGCTATGGCGTCCTGTGGGGCACCGCTGAGTGGCTGCAGAACCTGGACCAGCTGCGCGCGCGGTGGACGTTCCGGGGCGAGGTCATGGACATCCTGCGGGCGGCGCTCGTGCTGGCCGTATCGGTGTTCAGCATCCTCTTCCTCGTCCACGCGCCGGAGGTCAGCCGGCTGTTCCTCGTGATGCTGTTCTCCGCCCAGGTGGCCTTCTCCATTCTCCAGAGACGTGCGATCCGGCTGAGCCTGGTGCTGGGCCGAAAGAGCGGCGCAGGAACGCGGAACGTCCTGGTCCTCGGCACGAACGCCACGGCGACTGCGGTTGCCCGCCAGCTGTCCCAGCACCCGGCCTTCGACTACCGCATCGTCGGCTTCCTGGGGAATCCGTCGGCAGCGTGCCCGACCGTCCTGGGACCACTGGATGACGTCGAGGCCATCGTGCACGGCGGCATCGTCGACGAGATCCTCGCGGTCCTCGAAGGGGACGACGTCGCCTATCTCGCCCCCATGGCCTCACTCTGCGAGCAAGAGGGCAAGCGGCTGCGCGTCGTCCTTGTTCCAGGCATTGCCCCGGTCACCGGAGGACGGGTCGAGACGTTCGGCAAGCACGAGATCCTCACCATCGCCAACGGACCGGACCGGATTCTCGGCCTGGCCGCGAAGCGCATCCTGGACGTCGTGATTGCAGCACTTGCGCTCGTGGTCCTCGCGCCGGTCCTGGCGCTGATCGCGGTCGCGATCAAGCTCGAGGACGGCGGACCCGTGTTCTTCCGCCAGACGCGGAGCGGCCTGAACGGGCGACCGTTCAGGATCGTCAAGATCCGCACAATGGTGCCCGATGCCGAGACCCGGCTCCTGGACCTGGCGGACCTCAACGAGATCAGCGGCCACGCCTTCAAGGTGGCGGACGATCCCCGCATCACCAGGGTCGGCCGCGTCCTGCGGCGTACGAGTCTGGACGAGCTGCCGCAGTTCTGGAACGTTCTCCGCGGCCAGATGAGCGTCGTGGGACCGCGTCCGCCGCTGCCGGGCGAGGTCGCCGACTACGACCTGTGGCATCGGCGGCGGCTCTCGATGAAGCCGGGCATCACCGGCCTGTGGCAGGTCTCCGCCCGCCTGGAGGCTGAGTTCGACCGGTGGGTGGAGCTGGACCTGAACTACATCGACCGCTGGTCGTTGTGGCTGGACCTGAAGATCATGGTCCGGACGGTTCCCGCAATGCTGTCCGGGCGGTGACGACGGCGGGATCGAACCTCCGTGCGGCCAGGCAAGCCTCCAGCCCTCGCAGAACTGCCAGGGAGACGCCCAGGAACAGGTCGATCGCACTCAGCACGTCCGCTGCCAGGAGGCCGAGTCGCAGGACCGTGTCGTAGCGTCGGATCATGCGGTTGCCCAGAACGACGCCTCGTTGCGCCCGGGACGGCATGACTGCCGCGGGCGGTGCGTGCATGCACAGGCCCATCGGTGGGTCCCTCGGGTACGGCGGTCGGGTTATGTCACTTGCTCACGAACCCTCATGATGGTGTCCATGAAGACCGCCCAGCGTCGTCCCTTCCTGCCTCTCGTGGCTCTCGCGCTATTCATCGCGGCCTCGATTGGCCCCGCCATCCCGACGGCCTCCGCCACGGTCGCCGCCCCAATGATCTTCGTCGATGGCAAGCACGGCAGCGACGGTAACAACGGCGCGAGTCTCGACAGCGCGTTCAAGACGATCAAGGCCGGCATGTGGGCCCTGCGCTACGGCGGTGTGCTCGACGTCGTCGGTTACGACGACTACGTCTACTACGAAACCGTCTCCGGATCCCAGTGGTTGATCAATGGCTCGGCGAGTTCGCCGATCATCATCCGGGCTCACGGATATGGATCTGCCAACTACGTGCGGCCGATCGTCTCGGGTGCGAGGGTCGTCAGTCGGCCGGGTCAGGGTCGCTGGACCCGCCCAAACCCGACAAGCTATCCCAACGTCTGGCAGACCCCGTGGACGACGCCGATCCCGGGCTACGAATTGTCGGTCAAGTCATTTCGCCAGGAGCGCGTCTTCGTTGACATCTCCCAGCCACTGGTCCGACCCCTGAGCACGACCCTCTCCAGTCTCCAGGCAACCCCCGGGTCCCAGAGCTGGGATGGCGCGAGGCTTTACGTCCGGCTCGGCGGCTGGGGCTCCACGGCCGGTGAAAGCCTCGACCCGAACGACCACACGATCGAGATCCCCACCTACCAGGGCATCCTCATCGCATCCGGTTCACGCTACGTGCAGGTCATGGGCTTCCGGATCCGTCATACGACGATGGGTGTCGGCTTCACTGGCACATCGCAGCACTGCCTGGTTCAGGATGTGGATGCCAGCTACAACTACACGATGGGCTTCTTCACGAACAGCTCCTATCACACGTTCAGAGGAGTGACCGGGACCCGCAACACCATCCAGCTGATCAAGCTGGACGATGGAGCCCATCACAACCTGGTCGAGGGCGCGATGGGGACCGAGAACATGGGCCAGGGGATCAAGCTGTCCGGCGCCAACAACTACTCCAACACTGTCAAGTGGTCCACCTTCAAGGGTGGCAAGGATGTACCCGTAGTGCAGGGCCAATACGGCGGATACGTCCAGGGGATCGACATCGAGCAGGGCTCGCACGGCAACCTCATCATGAGCAATCGCATCGAGCGCAACCGCCGCGGGCTGATGCTGTACCAGATGAATTCGAGCGGAAAGGCCCTGACCGGCAACGCGATCCGCTACAACACGTTCGTCGGCAATAACGACGCCGTCGTGCTGTGGGACGGCAAGTACAACACGACCCAGGGGAAGGGCGCCGTCGTCTTCTACCGCAACACCTACGTCGACAACATCAAGAGCGTGACGTCCGAGGCGTACACGTCGGCCAAGACCTTCGATCACGAAACGTTCTATCGCACTGGTACAACAAAGACCCGGTCGCACAGCACCTTCTACCTCAAGAAGGGCTCGGTCACCGTGAGGAACTCGATCATTCGTGGCTCGGCGGGGTATCACTTCTACGCGGCCAGGGGCGCGAGGATCACGGTCTCCTATACGACGTACTGGAGCGCCGGGATCGCCACTCGAAACAGCTCGTTGACAGTCCGACTCGGGGCCGGCAGGAAGCACCTCAACCCGGGCTTCCTTTCGTACGACCCGGCGTCGCGGGACTACCTAACGATCGATTCGAGGTCGCCGGTCTACAGGGCCAGTTCGACCGGGGGCCCGGTCGGGGCACGCTGGCGCTGAGGTTCGTCGAAGGACGGTTCCGGCCTGAGCAGGACGACGTACGCTCCGGCGACCACTGCGAAGACCGCCCCGCATGCAGCCACGTTGAACAGGTTGTTCACCATGCCCTGGGCGAGGTAGCCAAGGACGGCCAGGGCACCGGCAGTCTCGATCGCGGGCAGGCGCCGGCGGCGCGGCGACAGCACGACCCGTAGGGCCAGGAGGCCGAGCGCCACGTTGACCAGAAGTGCACCGACGGCCGCCATGACCCCTGCCTCTGCGCCCGCCAGAAGGATCGTGTTGTGGGCGCTGTTCGTCGCCTGCCCGACAGGCGTGTCGATATAGCGACCGGGGTTGCCACTCGCCACCGCTACCATCCGTCCCGGTCCTACTCCGGCCAGCGGATGGTCGAGCATCATGACCGAGGCTGAGTACCAGAGGGCAAAGCGGTCGGGGATGTCGCTGGTCAGCCGTTCGACCGCCACCGGCATGCGCGGTCCTTCCGTCCCGGGCGTCCCGGGCGTCCCGGGCGTCCCCGGCGTCCCGGGGAGCGGGGCCCTGGGGGGTGTCGTCGCGAAGCCGATCGCCACGACGCAGAGCACCGGCACGAGATACCGGATCCGTCCCCTGACCAGGAGCAGGACGGCCAGCGCGACGATCGCCAGGCCCAATGACGCGCGGGTGAATGTCAGAGTCAGCGCCAGCGTCTGGACGAGGACGGATGCCCACAGCAGGGTACGCTCGCGCCCGCCGCGAGCGTCGATCGCCAGGCCAGCTGTCAACAGGATCGTCATGATGAAGATGGCGCCCAGGAAATTCGGTGAAATCCCGAGCGTCCCGGCGATCCGGCCCGGCACCTCGAAGTAGAGGACGGAGTACTTGCGGGTCGGCTCGAGTCCCAGCCCGCCGAGGGGCAGGAAGAAGGCGGCCAGCCCGAATGCGGCCTCCGCCGTGCCAAGGAGGGCCATCGAACGGGCGACCAGGATCCGGCGACGGTCGGCCGGTTCGGCGAGTGCGACCAGGATGACGATGACGGCGAGAAACGCGTATCGGCCCGGGGAGCGCAGGAGCATGGCCAGGGCCTGACCCGGCGATGAGGCGTTGACCAGGCTGCTCAGGATCCCGGCGGCGATGGCGAGGATGAGGCCGATCAACAGCAGCCTTGGCACGCGTACCGTCCTGAGCCGTCGCAGATCGACGCTTGTGGCCAGGAATGCGATCCCGACGAGTGGCAGGACGTCGTCGAGGCTCAACCCGCCCAGGACCGGGACAAACGGGACGAGTGGTGTCGCGACCAGGATGGCCAGACCGCCAGCCGGTGCCCAACCCGTCCGTCGTGAGACCCAGCGACCGGCGAACACGCCGACCACAGCGATGAGCATCGCCAGACCCACGAGTGCGAGCGGTGACAGATCACCGATGGTCATCGTGAAAGTGTGCCATACAGGGTGAGTGAATCCGCGGCGGAGCGCCGGACATCGTGCGTGACCGCCATGTCCCATCCCGCTGCGCGCATTGCCGTTCCTGCGATCGGGTCGATCGCCAGGTCGGCAGCGCGACCGATCGCCGCGGCGAGGGCGTCCACGTCGCCCGGCGGCACCGCAAGCCCGGTGACGCCGTCCATGACCGTCTCGACCAGGCCCCCCGTCGCCGACGCAACGACGATCGCGCCCGACGCCATGGCTTCGATGGCGACGAGGCCAAGGGGTTCGCGATAGACCGAGGGGACCGCCACGACTGCAGCCCGCTGCATCGCATCGGCGACTGCGGCCCGCCCCACGTCACCACGCAGGTCGAGGTCCACACCGAGGGTCCCGGCGAGGGCCGCCAGCCTGGCGCGTTCGGGGCCGTCTCCGAGCACCGTCAGCGCCCCCACTGCCCTCCCGCGTGGACCGCCCGCGCCGCCGAGGGTGGCCATCGCCCGGATCAGGACATCAACCCCCTTGTCCGGAACCAGCCTGCCGACGAACAGGACCCCGGCGCGCAGCGCCGCCGGGTCGCAAGTGAACTGCTGCAGCTCGATCCCGGGGCTGAGGACGCGGACCCGGTCTGCGACACCCGGGTACCGCCGGCCGATCTCGCCCGCGAGAAACTGGCTGTTGGCGATGACGAGCGAAGCAGCTCCATACGTGGAGGCCGCAAGGCGCGCATGACGTGTCGAACGCGTTGGGACGTCCAGCACGTCCGCGCCGTGCGCGAACAGGACGAGCGGAGCCCCGATGAGACGAGCGGCAGGGCGGGCGATGAGGCCGGTCGGGTACGCGATATGCGCCTCAACGATGTCGAAGCGCGGCCCGCGAAGGCGGGCGCCCGCCGAGGCCAGGCCGGCCGACAGGGCGAGGCTGGCATACTTGCCCGCGACCCGCTGATGGACCGCCGGATCGCGGTTGGCTACCACCCGGACGTCGGCGCCGAGGGCTCGCAGCGCTACGACCCGCGCATGCACGAAGGTCCCAAACGCCGGATGCTTCGGGCTCGGGTACAGATTGGAGATGACGAGGATGCGCACGCGTTCAGGCCGTCCGCACGTCGTGATCCTGGACGAGAACCTTCCGGTGCCACTCGACCGACGGGTCTGGCAGGAGGGTCTGGCGCTCGTCGGTGCGGGCTACCGCGTCACGGTCATCTCGCCGCGCGGGTCCGAGAAGATGGCGCGCCCGGTCGAAGATCGAGAAGGGATCCGGATCCTGCGATATCCGCAGCGGGCTGCTTCTGGACTCGCCGGGTACCTCGTCGAGTACGTCCCTTCGATGATGTTCACGGCGGCGTGGCTGGTGGCACTGCGGCTTCGCGGCCGCATCGACGTCATCCACGGCTGCAATCCACCCGACCTGTTCTTCCTCCTTGGACGCCTGGGCCGGCTGTGGGGCTCGGTCTACGTCTTCGACCAGCATGACGCGAACCCGGAGCTGGCGATCACGAAATGGGGAGGGCGGCGCAGCGGTCTTCTCCTCGCGCGGCTGACCCGGGCCCTCGAACTGGCGTCGTATCGGGCCGCGGCGACCGTCATCGTCCCCAACGACTCGTATGCCCGCCTGGCGGCGGCGCGCGGGGGCCTGCCGCCGGAGAGAATCGTCGTCGTTCGCAACGCGCCTCCGGGCGATCGATTCCGGGTGCTGGCGGCCGGGATCGAGGCCCCCGCAGACGGCACCCTGCACATCGGCTACCTGGGAGTGATGGGTTCTCAGGACGGTGTGGAGATCCTCCTCGACGCGGTCGCGCGGCTTCGCGACATCCGGCCGGATCTTCCAGTCGAGGTGGACCTGATCGGCGATGGCGAGGCACGCCCAGCGCTCGAACGCCAGGCCCACCGCCTTGGGCTTGCCTCGCAGGTCCATTTCCATGGATACCAGGGCCCCGACAGCTTCGTCCCGCTCCTCGCAGCCACGCACGTCTGCGTCTCTCCCGACCCGCCAACGCCGTTCAACGACATCTCGACGATGACGAAGGTCGTGGAGTATCTCGCCATCGGGCGCCCCGTCGTTGCATTTGCCCTTGCCGAGACGATTGACATCATCGGTGGAGCGGGGGCTATCGTCGGCGAGGCGACGGCGGAGGCGCTCGCTGCCGAGCTCGCGGCGCTTGCAGACGACCGTGCCCGCCTTGGTAGCCTGACGTCGGTCGCCGCTCAGCGGATCGACGAGCTCGATCTGCGCTGGGAGCGTTCCGCCGAGCGGCTGCTGGCCGCCTACGAGTCGCTCCTCGTCAGGCCGGGCGGCGTCGAGGTGGGCTGAGGTCGGCCGTCACCAAGCTGGACGACCGTGTAGCCCGCAGCTCGAAATGCCGCGGCATCAGGCAGCCGTCGCCCATCGATGATGAGAGGCAGCGTCCCCGAGGCCACCCAGGCTGCCCACGGTAGGTCGCGGAACTCCGGCCATTCGGTCGCCACGACGACAGCATCGACACCGGCGATCGCCAGCGCCGGGTCATCCACGATGTCATCCGCATCAGGGAACCGTCCTATGACGGTCCGAGTTGGGTGGGCAAAGTCCTGGACGGCGGCATTGAAGGCATCCTGTGGCCCCGCCTCGTGGATAGGAATGCGGCCCTCGCGGAGGGCCCGGAGTCGCGTCTCCCCGGTCTCGACGAGATGGACGTTGTGCCCAGGGCCGGCAAGGCCGACAGCGGTCACAGGTCCGACATACGCGGCGCCGGTCACTGTGACGGGGTAGTGCCGCTGGTCCATCACCACAGAGCGTACCAGCGAGCACCGATATACTCACGCGGCGCACGGACGGAGGACTAGGCGAATGACCAAGACTGCCCTCATCACCGGCATCACCGGCCAGGACGGCTCGTACCTCGCGGAGCTGCTCCTCGACAAGGGCTACGAGGTCCACGGTCTCATCCGCCGCTCCAGCAGCTTCAACACCGGCCGGATCGACCACCTCTACCACGATCCGCACGAGGCCGGCACGCGCCTCTCCCTCCATTACGCGGACCTCACGGACTCGTCCTCGCTGATCGGCCACCTCCACCGCATCAAGCCTGCGGAGGTCTACAACCTGGGCGCCCAGAGCCACGTCAAGGTCAGCTTCGAGATGCCCGAGTTCACCGCCGAGACGGCCGGCATGGGCACCCTGCGGATGCTGGAGGCGGTCCGGACGGCAGACTGGCCGATCCGCTTCTACCAGGCAGGCTCCTCCGAGATGTACGGCAAGGTGCTGGAGTCGCCCCAGCGGGAGACGACGCCCTTCAACCCGCGTTCGCCGTACGCCATCGCCAAGGTGTTCGCCCACTTCATGACGATCGACTACCGCGAGGCCTACGGGCTCCACGCCAGCAACGGGATCCTGTTCAACCACGAGTCGCCGCGGCGTGGTGGCACCTTCGTGACCCGCAAGGTGACCAGGGCGGTCGCGGCCATTCTCAAGGGCGAGCAGGAGCACGTCTTTCTGGGCAACCTCGACGCCCGGCGCGACTGGGGCTACGCGCCCGAGTACGCGGAGGCGATGTGGCGGATGCTGCAGCAGGATGAACCGGACGACTACGTGGTGGCCACCGGCGAGATGCACACGGTCCGGGAGCTGTGTGAGGTGGCCTTCGGCCTCGCCGGCCTGGACTGGGAGCAGTATGTCCGTGTGGATCCGGCGTACTTCCGGCCCACCGAGGTCGAGGAGCTCTGTGGCGATCCGTCGAAAGCACGCACGCAACTTGGTTGGGAGCCCAAGGTCCGGTTCGCGGAGCTGGTCGGCATCATGCTGGAGCACGACCTGCGCGAGGCTGGCGTGAAGCCGTGACCGACTTCTGGCCGGGCCGTCGCGTGATGGTCACCGGTGGTGGTGGCTTCCTGGGTACGGCCGTCGTCCGCCGCCTCGAGGCGGCCGGCGCCACGGAGATCTTCGTTCCCCGATCACGTGACTACGACCTGCGGACGAAGGACGGGATCGATCGGGCGCTCGTCGATGGACGACCGCAGGTGGTCATCCACCTGGCGGCGGTGGTCGGCGGCATCGGGGCCAACCGGGAGAATCCGGGCCGGTTCTTCTACGAGAACGCGATCATGGGTATCCAGCTGATGGAACAGGCGCGGCTCGCGGGCGTGGAGAAGTTCGTCACCATCGGGACGGTCTGCGCGTACCCGAAGTTCACGCCGGTCCCGTTCAGGGAGGACGACCTCTGGAACGGCTACCCGGAGGAGACGAACGCCCCCTACGGCCTGGCCAAGCGGATGCTCCTCGTCCAGGGGCAGGCGTACCGCGCCCAGTACGGCTTCAACTCGATCTACCTGCTGCCGGTCAACCTGTACGGCCCGGGCGACAACTTCGACCCGGCAAGCTCGCACGTGATCCCGGCGCTCATCAAGAAGTGCGTGGATGCGGTCGAGTCGGGAGCGGACCACATCGACGTGTGGGGCACGGGCTCCGCCTCCCGCGAGTTCCTCTACCTGGACGATGCCGCAGATGGCATCGTTCTGGCGGCGGAGCGATACGACGGCGACGAGCCGGTCAACCTGGGCGTCGGAGCGGAGATCACGATCCGCGAGCTCGTGGCGCTGATCGCGCGGCTCACCGGCTTTCGGGGCGAGCTTCGGTGGGACGCATCGAAGCCGGACGGCCAGCCGCGTCGGGCGCTCGACACGAGCCGGGCGCGTGAGCTGTTCGGGTTCGAGGCGAGGACGCCGTGGGAGGACGGGCTGCGGGCGACGATCGAGTGGTACCGCAATCGTACCCGGGCGGCCCAGCGGTCGAGCTCGGCCTCTACGTGACGGCGGCGAGCCTGTCTCTCATGTTGCGGGCTCGGGTTGTCGGTGTCCGCCGCCTCGTCCGGGTCCTGCAGCTGACTCCATTCGACACGGCCACGGCAGAAGGCAGGTCCCACGAGCGGTTCCGCCGAGCAACTTTGAGTGCGGTGGCGTCGACTGCGGCAAAGGGGATCGCGCTCGTCACCTCCCTGGTGTCCGTCCCCCTGACACTCGGCTACCTCGGAGCAGAGCGTTTCGGCGTCTGGATGACGTTGAGTGCGATTGTCGCCCTGCTCGGGTTCACCGACCTCGGGATCGGAAACAGCCTGCTCAACGGGGTCGCCCACGCCGCGGGGCGCGACGACCGCACGCTGATCCGGGTCAATGTCTCGAATGGCATCGTGATGCTGCTGCTGGTGGCGGCGGGGTTCGGACTGCTGTTTGGAGCCTCGTACGGTCACATTCCCTGGGGCCAGGTGTTCAACGTCAGTTCGGCGGCGGCCATCGGCGAGGTCGGCCCCGCCGCGGCGGTCTTGGTTGCCTGCTTCCTGGTCGGGTTGCCCGCTAGCGCCCTTCCGCAGGCGCGCCTCGGGCTCCAGCAAGGCTACGTGAACTCGATGTTCATCGGCATCGGCAACATCATGGCCCTGGGCTTCGTGATCTGGGCCATCCAGATGCAGCTTGGTCTCCCCTGGCTCGTACTGGCGATGGCCGGGGCGCCGCTCCTGGCAACGCTCGCGAACGGGTTCGCACTCGTTGTCAGGGCGCCATGGCTCAGACCCAGACTGCGCGATGTGAACGCTGCGATAGCCGGCTCCCTGCTGCGGGTCGGCTCCCTCTTCCTGGTTCTGCAACTGGCGGTCGCCGTGGCGTTCACCTCGAACAGCATCATCATCGCAGCAATGATCGGGCCTGCGGCGGTTGCCACCTACGCAGTCGTTGCGAAGCTCTTCATGATCCCCACTGTCCTGGTGGGATTGGCGCTCGGTCCGCTCTGGCCCGCATACCGTGAGGCGCTCAGCCGCGGTGATGTCGAGTGGGTCCGCCGAACCTTTCGCCGATCGATCCGACTGTCGCTCTCGGTCGCCGGACTTGTTTCGGCGGTGCTCGTCGTGCTCGGCCTCCCGCTCATAGCGGCCTGGGTAGGGAACGCGGTCCAGCCGTCGTTCGGACTCGTACTGGCGATGGGTATGTGGACCACGCTTAGTGCGGTCGGAACTGCAATCGCCATGCTGCTCAATGGGGCCCAGGCCCTGAGGTTCCAGGTGATTACGGCCGTCGTGATGGCGACGGTGAACATCATGCTGAGCATCGCGCTGACGGCCCGGATCGGTGTCTCCGGGGTCGTCTGGGGCAGCGTGATCGCCTACACGGCCTTCAGCCTGGTGCCCGTGGCCTTCTACCTGCCGCGGCTCTTCTTGCGCATTGGTCGTCCTGCCGCGCCGGTCGGAGCCTCCCAGTGAACTGGCGCAGGCGGCGCCCCCCTCGCTCGCGGCATTCTCGCCCGACCCAGCTTGCTCGTTCGATCGCTCGCGGCCGCACGTGCAGCCGACCGGGCAGGACACGCCCATGCATCGAGTTTGCGGCGTTCGGGCGGTCCCCCTAGACCAAGACGGCGATTGGCGGCCGAGCACGGCGCCCTTGGAGGTACGCTCACCATCATGATGACAGGCGCGCGTAGGATGAATGCCGCCAGGAGGACGTCCATGCACCTGGTGTCGGACCCAGCCATGAAGGCACCTTGTTGCAGCGCTGGTGCGGCGAGCCGGCTATCGCCAGTCGCCTGCTCGATCCGCTCGGCCCGATCGACGTCCGGGATGGATGGCTCAGTGAACGGGTCGTCGGGCGGTAGGCAGCCTAATGCAGGGAAGGGATCCGAAGAGGCAGGTCGGGGACCGAGGACGAACCTCGCAAGTCAAGTGACCGCTGCGCGTCGCGTGACGCTTGGAACGAGATGCCCGGGCATGGCGTCTCCGGCATCGTACTGAGGAGACCTGTGTGACACAGCCGGTAGATCGTGCGCAGAGGATCCCGGTTTCCGCTCCAGACCTCTCGGGCAACGAAGAGGCGTACGTTGTCGATGCAATCCAGAGCTCGTGGATCTCATCCACGGGGCCATACGTCGACAGGTTCGAGCGGGAGTTCGCGGAGGCGTGTGACACTCGATCGTCGATCGCGGTCTCAAATGGGACGATCGCTCTCCATTTGGCCCTACTCGCAATTGGGGTACGGCCTGGAGACGAGGTCTTGGTTCCCGCGCTCACGTACGTGGCTACGGCCAACGCGGTGCGCTACGTCGGCGGCGAGCCCGTGTTCGTCGACGTCGATCCCGCGACGTGGTGCTTGGATCCTGGCAAGCTCGAGGACGCGATCACGCCACGCACCCGAGGCGTCATCGCCGTTCATGTGTATGGCCACCCTGCGGATATGGACGTCATCAATCACGTGGCCGGGATCCACGGCCTGTGGGTCGTGGAAGACGCGGCTGAGGCGCACTTCGCGACCTACAAGGGCAGGCCCGTCGGCGGGCTCGCCGATATCGCGACCTTCTCGTTCTACGGCAACAAACTCATCACGTCGGGAGAGGGTGGCGCGGTCACTTTGTCCGACCCTCACCTTGGGCTTCGTGCCAGGACGCTGCGGGGCCAGGGCATGGACCCAGCGCGGCGCTACTACTTTCCCGTGACCGGATACAACTTCCGTCTTACGAACGTTGCGTGCGCGATCCTCTGCGCTCAGCTCGAACGGCGAACCGCCATTGTTGATCGTCGTCGAGCCATCTTCGACATCTACCGCTCGGGCCTCGAAGGGGTTCCAGGGATTGGCTTCCAGCCGGTGGCAGAATGGGCTGACCCTGCACCGTGGCTCTTCTGCATCACCATCGATCCGAACGCGTTCGGCCGTACGCGGAGCGAGCTCGTCGCGCGGCTCGATTCCCAAGGGATCGAGACCAGGCCCTTCTTCATCCCCCTCAACACACTTCCACCGTTCCGGGAGGGGGCTTCTCGCCGTGGGGATGCAGTACCGGTCGCGGAAGCGCTGGGCGGATCGGGACTGAACCTCCCGACCTTCGGCGCTTTGGCCCGAGATGACCAGGTGCGGGTCATCGATGCCATCCGCGAGACCGCACGATGACACGGCGACCGCTCTATGTCCTGGGCACCAGCGGTCTGGCGCGTGAGATGGCGCAGCTTGCGCGGCAGATCGGCGCGTGGGACCTTGTCGGGTTCGTCTCGGACGGTTCGCAATCTGTCGGAACGCCGGTGGGCCCCGCCAGCGTGGTTACAACGGACGAGCTGCTGCTCCTTGATGACGCCGAAGCGGACGTGCTGATCGGGATCGGGCGTGCAGCCGCACGGCTCGCAGCCGGTAGGCGCCTTTCGGCCAACACTCGGCTCCGCTTCCCGAATCTCGTTCACCCAGCCGCCATCTGCGATCCGCGCGATGTTCATCTGGGGATCGGCAATGTCATTACAGCCGGGTGCGTGTTCACCGTGGATATCGGGGTAGGTGACTTCAACCTGTTCAACTTGCAGACCACCGTCGGCCACGACGCACGGATCGGGTCGGGATGCGTCTTGAACCCGAGTGTCAACATCAGCGGAGGCGCCATCGTTGGCGACGCCGTATTGATCGGCACCGGTGCCCAAGTACTGGAGGGTTGCGTCATCGCAGACGGTGCAACTGTGGGTGCTGGGGCAGTCGTCACACGCGACGTGGTCGTCAACACCACAGTGGTGGGGGTTCCTGCCCGCCCGCTGCGGTCGGACCCGTAGGCGAATGCCTGCACAACCGCAGCCTGGTTGGCCGGAAGGCTTCCCCCGTGGACGGGGTCTACGGGTGGTGGTGGACGCACGCCTGCGGAATGCTGAGGGCGGAGGCGTCGCGTCGGTCATCGTTGGGCTTGCGTCCGGCCTGTCTCGCTTGACGGATGGCAATGAGGAGTACCTGTTCTTTGTCCGGGAAGGCCAGGATGCGTGGCTCCGACCTTTCGTGGACGGTCCCTGCCGGACCTTGGGACAGCTTGGAGGCGCCAGCTTCCCGCGTCGTCTGAAGACAAAGGTCGGCGATGCTGCTCCGATCGTCCGCTCGGCCTGGTCGCGAATGCCGGACCGCGTCACCGGAGCCCTAACAGTGCCTCAGTCGACCGGGCTCGTCGAAGCGGCAGGAGCCGACATCATCCATTTCGTCAACCAGACCGCCTTCCTTACGAGCATCCCGAGCATCTATCACCCGCACGACCTTCAGCATGTGCACTTGCCGCAGTTCTTCTCGCCGACGGTTCGTGCGATGCGCGAAAGCCAATACAGAGCCTTCGCCGAACAGGCGGCGATGGTGGCTGTCGCCAGCACGTGGACGAAAGGAGACGTCTCACGCCACCTCGGGATTGCCAAAA
Source organism: uncultured Chloroflexia bacterium (assembly GCA_963770795.1). Lineage (GTDB taxonomy): Bacteria > Chloroflexota > Limnocylindria > Limnocylindrales > CSP1-4 > CAIXZV01. The sequence goes on along the minus strand of CAVYQR010000002.1, from coordinate 576,261 downwards.
GCAAGGTCGTGGTTGTGCCTTGGGCTCCACCTCTGGCAGTCGTCTCCGATCCGACGCCCGACGAGGCGACCGCAATCGCCGGCCGCCTGCGCCTGCCAGCCCGCTACCTCCTGTACCCGGCGCGAACATGGCCGCACAAGAACCATGGCGCGCTGATCGAGGCCGCCTCCTTGCTCCGGCGGCGTGATGGCATCGATGTCTTGTTGGTCTTCACTGGCTATCGGACGCCGGAGGCAAACGCTCTGGATGCTCTGGCGCGTCGGCTTGGGGTAGAAGACCTGGTGACGTGGGCGGGGTTCCTGGCCCCCCAAGAGCTGCGGGCTGTGTACGCGCTCGCAGACGGCGTCATCATTCCGTCGCTCTTCGAAGCAGCGAGCGCGCCGCTGTGGGAGGCGTGGGTGGCCGGCAAGCCCGCGGCGTGTTCGAACGTGACGTCGCTCCCCGACCAGGCCGGAGATGCGGCGATCGTATTCGATCCATCGTCTGTAGATGCGGTTGCCGACGCGATGGCCAGGCTGTGGACATCCGAGGACGTGCGTGCCACCCTGGCGCGCCGCGGAACACAGCGGGTTGCCGCCTTCACCTGGGACCGCACGGCGCGAACGTTCCGGGCACATTACCGCCGGATCGTTGGCATGGCCATGTCCGACGAAGACGCTGAACTGATGTCGGCTCAGGCAGGGATCTGATGCGGGTCGGCACATCGGCCACCACGACACTCAGGTAACGCACGTGTCGGTTCGAACCACCCCCGTGACAACTCCATCGGGTTTCGATGTACTCCACTTCTCGACGGTATTCCCTGGATCTGGGCTACCCCGTCTCGTGCGGCGCATCGAGAGTCTCGGGGTCCAGGTGGTCTACGACCTGGAGGACACCCATTGGATCCCTACGGACGCGACGCTCACGACCGAGCTCAAGCGTCGGGCCCGACTCGATCTCGCTAGGCTGCTCGACTCACCGTTCGCGGCCGGGTCGTCGTTCGGCGTCAAGGTCGGTGCGTTCGGCACCGAAGATGGAGACCGCGACGTCGCCATGCTGGCGTCTCTGGCGCCGCGTCATCGGCCGCACGCCATCGTCCTGCCCAAGGTCGAGAGCGCCGCGACGGTGGCAGCATTTCTCCGGGCCTGCGAATCCAAAGGCATCTCATGCGATGAGGTCGTACCACTGGTCGAGACGACGAGGGGAGTCGACACCGTGGTCGATCTCCTCCAAGGCCTCTCCGCCGCGAACCTTGGCTCGTCCGTTCGCCGCCTCATGTACGGAGCCAACGATCACTGTCTCGACAGCGGCCGATGGCCGTTCTGGAGCCAGGATGAGCCCGGGTTCTGGGAGACGGTCCAGGGGCTTGTGCGCATGATCGAGGCCCACGGATTCGGCTATGTCCACACGCCGTTTGCCGGGCTGCGCGCGCCCACCGAGTTCGCGATGGTGATCGAGCGCTTGAGGTCGATCTGCCGCGATCGCTTCACCGTCAGCACGCTCGATGAGGCGCAGGCGACCGCCGCGCTAGGCATCCGCAACAAGAGCCCCTCAACGCCGGACGCCGCGCAGGGCGAGACGCTCTCCGATGCAGAAGCGTTGGCGCTCGCCAACCGAGTCGTAGAGCTCTTCGATGCACGCCGTCGCCGCGACCACGGCTTCGTGGTCGACGGCCACGACGGGCGGTTCATCCCGCCTCACGAATACGTGGCGGCCCTCCGGTACATCGAGCGGAGGACTCGTGGGCGTCCATAGGATGGGCATCGTTGGCGGATGCCTGTCACATCAGGCTGGCATCCCCTTCACTCGCCTCTACCACCAGGTGCTCTCCCGGAAGTTGAAGGACGCCTACGGGGTGACGTTGCGCCCGGTCATCGACCGCTCGTTCGATGCGCCGCTGGACGAGAGGCTGGCCGCGCTCGCCGACCGACAGGCAGACCTGGTGCTTGTGCACGTGCGCAGCGTCGTCACCGTTGCCGCGACGAGGGTCTATCGGCGCAAGCCTCGAGCGTTGAGCGATCGTGGTCCCGAACCACGTGCGGACCGGCTCCCCGCGGTCGGGAGTCGCGCGGGCTTGCATCCCGACTGGGTACATGAGGGCAACATGGCGCTCGGCGTCTTGCTGGGGCGACACCGTCGGGTGAGCTCCGGCCAGGTGCGAGAGGCGGTCATGGCGAGCGAGGTTGCCGCAAGACGGGGCGTCGTTCCGCTGGTCATGGGGCCCACAGGAGTTGTTCGAGGTCCGGTGGACCGCCTGGTGTGCGCGAGACTGAACCAGTCGCTTGCACGTGCGTCCCGCACAGAGGGCTTCGAGTTCGTGGACGTTCTGGGGGAGTGGGATCGGGCGTTCTGCCTACCCGATGGGTATCACCTCACCGCCGAAGGCCACCGGCACGTGGCTGACCGGCTCTTCGCCGCGGTCGGTCCCCGTGTTGCCTCATCCGTCGATCCGATCGGCGCGAGTTCGGCGCGGGCGCACTCCGTCGATAGCCCGACGGGCGCCTAGCGGGAGCAGGTGGTAGATCCGGGAAGCGACGGGCTGGAGGCGGATCACCACTCGCTCCGGGCCCCTCGCGTGCCGCAGCCGGACGCGTTGGCGCTCGGCGGCCATCGCGTCGCGGCCACTGAAGGTCTTCGTGTCTTCGTGGACGATCGCCCGTGCGAACGTCTCCGGTACGAACAGCGGCGGACGATCTGCGGCCAGTCTGAGCCACAGGTCAAGATCCATGACATAGCGGAGCGACTCGTCGAGCGGGCCGACCCGACCGAGCGCGCTCCGCCGGACGAACGCTGCGGGCTGCGGCACGACGTTGCGGGAGAGCAGCATCGTCCGGCGTCGGAATGGCTCCCCGATAGTCCCCAGGACCCGACCACCAGGATCGACGAGGTCCATCCGCCCGTAGATCAGGTCCGCCTCCGGATGCTCGAGGAAGAGCTGGCCGACGCGGCGCAGCGCGCCCAGGGCCAGCTGGTCATCCGAGTTCAGCCATCCCAGGATCTCGCCGGTGGCCCGGGCCCAACCCGCCGAGATTGCGGCAGACTGGCCCCCGTCGGGTTGGCTCTGCCAGTAGTCGATCACGCTTGCGCGGGCGCGGATGACCTCCACGCTGCCGTCAGTCGAACCGCCGTCGTAGACGAAGTACTCAAGGCTGGGATAGGCCTGGTCCACGACCGACTGGATCGTGGCGTCGAGGAATGCGGCCTGCTGGTAGGACGGCGTGACCAGGGCTATCCGCGGCAGAGTGCGCCCGGTGTCCGCGGCAGGATGCCCCGGTCTCGTTGCTATCGAGATCGCTGCGGTGAACTCCCCGTGCTGGCGGGGTCGATGCGGAGGATCCGGGTCGTTGCTCGTGTCGACATGCTCCGGACGTGACGCGCTCGGATCGACCGAATGTGTCACGCCTCCACGGATCCTTTCGACATCGGTCGGCTGTCACGCATGCGACCGAGGATAGCCGCGATGGCGGCGATCAACCGGGCGGGGTCGGCTCGCGGGGCGTCGAGCAGGCGGTGCTAGCATCACAAACTCGATGCTCAGCTTCGCGCGCGTCACCGAGTCCGGTAACCGGCTCACGACATCCTTCAACCTTGTCAGGAGCATCGTTGCCGGGTTCGCGGTGGTATCCGGCGACCCGAGCAACGGGGCGAGTGGCCGGGCCGAGCCGCGGTGGCGGACGCCTGCGATCGTTGCAGGCTTGATGCTTGTGCTTGCTGCGCTCGGCATCTGGACGATCTCGAGGGCACCGTTCTGGTTGGATGAGGCCTCGGCGATCCTGTCGGCTCGAGGCTCCCTCGACACACTCGATGACGCGTACGGCCCGAACCAGGCCTTCTATATCCTCGTGCTCCACTTCTGGCGGCTCGTCGGTGAGAGCGAACTTCGGCTTCGGCTGCTCTCGGTCATGTGTGCCGTGGCGACCGTCCCCGCCCTCTACCTGCTCGGCCGCACGCTGCTCGGAAAGCGGGCGGCCCTCGCCGGCTGCTTCTTGTTTGCGACGAACGCCTTCGTCGTCGTGTACATGCAGCAGGTCCGCCCCTATACCTTGCTGCTGTTGCTCCTGGTGGTCGCGACGCTGTTCTACCTGGATGCCATGAAGCGGAGTTCGTGGACGACCTGGACGCTCTATGGGGTCGTCATGGCGGCCGCACTCTGGACGAACTTCTTCGCGGGTTTCGTGTTCCTCGCGCATGCCGTCGGCTTCGTGACGCGTCGACCTTGGCCGCGGCTCCTGCCGGCCGTCCCCGCGATCGCGCTGATCATCGCGGCAGCGACACCGATCGGGGTGTTCGTCGGATCCACCGGGAGGAAGTACATCGACGGATGGATTGCTCCGACGTCGCCGGCCGCCGTGTTGGACGCCATGACCCAGGTTGCAGGCGCCGGACCGCTCCGGCTCGCTCTGTCGGCCGTCCTCATCGTCCTGAGCCTGGTGGCGCTGGGCCTGGCGTCCAAGCGGTGGCCGGTCGGCCTGCTACTGGCTTGGGTCGTCCTTCCGTTCGCCGGCGCGATCCTGATCTCGCTTGTCTCGCCCGTATTCCTATCGCGATACATGTTGCTCACGGCGCCGGCGATCGCGCTGCTTGCCGGCGCCGGGCTGGCCACGCTGCGGCCAGCACCGGCGGTCCTCGTGGGTGCGGCCATCCTCCTGACTACAGCTCCCACGCTGATCGCCCATTACGACGGGCGCTACGACGACTGGCGCGGCGCTGCGGCCTACGTCGCCACCTATGCGCGTGCGGGCGATCGGATCGTCTTCGACGATCCGCTCGGCGAGAAGCCCTTTGTGATCTATCTGGAACGGAATCGCCATGCCCCGCTGGTCACGGTTCCCACACAAGAGGCGAGCCCTGCGTCGCGCGTCTGGCTCGTCTTCTGGCGTCACGGCTACAACGAGACGACGGAGATCCGGAACGCCATGGGCAAGTACAAGGCGGTCATCAACGAGGCTTTCGGTGGCGTCCACGTGCAACTCGCCGTGCCCCGCTAGCTCTGGCGCTGGCCGGTAGCCAGGTCAGGCGCTCACGCCGATGTAGCGAGCCCGTACCCACCGATCGGTCGCTGGGCGCCTGCGGGACCTCACTGGGGCAATTCCATAGGTCACTCGGCGCCCCGGGGTCGGCGTTCCCGCCTCTTGTTCGCCCGACGTGGGCATCACGGCGAAGGATTCCGTGCGCGGCTCGGGTCGAGGCGGAAGATCCGGATCGTTGGGCCGGGCCGGTCCGTGCCAGAGTTGATGCGATAGACCTCCGGCAGTGCGAACACCGACCGGTAGAACGCGTCATCGAATGGTCTCGCCGGGTTGTCCAGAAACCGGTCGTACATGTAGCTGCTCGCGATGATGTATTCGACCTTCTGCTCGCGATACCAGGCCATGTTCCGCTGATAGAGCCCATCGTGGTTTCTGGGGCGGAACTGACCAGGCAGGAACTGCGGCGTGTATTGCTCGCGCGCGACGATCGCGTTGTGCGGCAGATTTGCCAGGATCCAGTCATGGGCGACGGACCGCGTGTCCGGCTGGCGGAGTCGTTGCGCGTCAGCGATGTCGCCGGCTACGGCCGGGATCATCGCGAGGGCGATGAATGTCGCCAACGCCATGACGATGGGTCGGCGACGACGGCCAGCCTTGCCGTCGGGATCACGCTCCCAGCGGTCGGCGATCGACGCTACTCGGCAAGGCAACAGCCCGATTGCGACCGCCACGAACGGCAGCGCTGGCAGCGCGTTGCGTGGGTAGTACAGGACCGGGATCGCGAGGATGCTGACGTAGACGATGACGAAGAGCGCCATCGCGAACTCAATCTGTCTCCTGGCGGCGAGGAGGCCAACGACACCGATGACCGCAATGCCGACGAAGAGCAGTCCGAACCCGCTGACCACAGCCTGGGCCGCAACGCCGATGCTGTTATCGGTGCTGGAGCCCCGTAGGGCGGCGTATGCCTCGGATGAATACGCCGTCGCCTGCTGACCGAGCCAACCGATGACCTCACCGGGCGCGAACACGGCGGCCGGAGTTGCGGCCACGAACGCGATGGTGGTTGCGATGGCCATCAGGAACGGCGTCGGCGACCGGAAGAGTGCCGCCACCCCGCCAGGCCTCACCCGACTTGTGACGTACAAGGTTGCCGGAACGATCGCGACCGCTATGCCATTCCACTTCGTCGAGGTTGCGAGACCCACGCAGACCGCCGCGACGATCCACCACCGTGTCCGACCCGGTTCGTCAATTGCCCGGATCGAGGCCGCCAGGGTGAGCGCACAGAAGAGGGTAACTGGGACGTCCGTCGTCACAAAGCGCGAGCTCTCGATGTGAATCGGGGCGAGGGTCACTATTGCTGCGGCAATCAGCCCGGCAGTGTTCCCGCCGAGGCGCCGCCCGATGGCGAACGACACCACGATCGTGGCCAGACCAAGGATCGCGACGACCACGCGACCGGCGAGGAAGACCTTGAACTGAGCAGGAATGGTCTCGGTCAAGAAGAGGCCTTCCTGACCGGTCGCGACAGGCCAAGCCGCGACAGCGTGGCCGATGGCGCCCATCCCGGCAACGATATCGGTGAGCAGGCTCGGGTACAGGAAGGTGTGCGGGTTCCAGTCCTGAGTCGCGACCATGTGAAGCGCGGCCTTGACTACGACCCCCTCGTCGGGGTGGTAGACGAAGGGGCGGCCCCAATCGATACCCGTGAACCGAACGACGGCGCCGACCAGGACGAGCGCCATCAGCAGCACGACCGTCACGAGATCCGGACGCGTGGCGACTCGCCGGATCATCACTCCGGACCTGACCCGTGCCCGATCGACCGAACGTGTGACGCCTCATCGGCCTCTCTCGACGTCGGTCGGTTGTCACGCATGCGCCGGAGGATAGTCGCGATGCCGGCGATCCGCATGCCGCCAACTGGTCGCAGTGGCCAGCGTCCCTCCACCCGGGGGAGATCGCCGCGCACGTCCCATTGGGTCCACGTTTGCCAGCTCAATCGCGTGTCCGGCGGATTGCCAACCCTGCGTCATTCCCGGGGCTCTCAGAGCAGCCATCACTGCCGCTGCGTATCCGTGGAGCCCGTGCTTCGGGAGCCATTGGAGCGGCCATTCACTCCCGCTGTTACCTTCGGGCACACCCGTCGCCGCCCCTCCAGGTGCCTCATCAGGTGACCGGGCGGTCCGGTTCGGTGGATCCGGGACTAGACTTGCGCTGCGGTTGCGCTGACCGAGTCGCTCGGGTGGCAGCGCCGGACCTTCCAAAACAGCGCTGGCCACCAACCTTGACGGGACCCTGGGCAAGTGCCCGCCCGCACCCCATGGGGCCATCCAGGCGTGGCAACAGGACGAAGACACTTCCGCACGATTGGAGTGCGATCAGTGACTCGCTACTACCGCGGCATCCTGCCCAGCATGGCACTCGTCATCGCGGGGCTCTCCGCCGCGTGCTCGCCGTCAGAACCGACGCCAGCCCCGGCGGTGACCCCGGCCGCGACCGACTCCGCAGTGGTCCAGCCCAGCAGCTCCCTTGTCCCGGGTGCACCCGCATCGGCGGCGCCTTCGCCGTCCCCAAGCTCCGAGCCCACCGATCCTGGTCCCACCCTCGCCCCGGACGCGGACTACGCCCCGCTCGACGGCGTGCTCGCGAACCCGGACGTCCGCCTGCGCCTGCCGGTCGCGATCCTGGTCGATGACAACGTTCAGGCGAGGCCCCAGTACGGCTTCAATGCCGCCTCAATCGTCTACCAGGCTCCCGCCGACGGCGGCGAGACGCGCTACATGATGGTGTTCCAGGAGATGGATGCCAAACGGGTCGAGCCGGTCAGGAGCGGGCGCCCGTACTTCGTCAACTGGGCGTCTGAGTACCGGTCCGCCCTCGCCCATTACGGCGGCGACTACCTGACCCGCATGTACCTGCCCACGATTGACAACAAGTACTTGTACGACATTGACGCGCTGGCCGGGAGCGGGCCGGCATTCCACCGCGACAAGACGCGGAAGGCCCCCCACAACGCCGTCACCAGCTCCACGTCCGTGCGCAAGCGCGCCGTCAAGGAGGGCGCCCCGGCCACGATGGTCGCCGGCCTCGGCGTGCGGCCGTTCGCGGACGACCTGCCCGCGGACCAGCGACCGGCGAAGGGCTCGATCAAAATCCCTTACAACCGCGGTGCAACGAGCTACACGTACGACAAGGCCAACAACCGCTATCTCCGCTCGGTAGCGGGCAAGGCCCAGATCGATGCTGCCGACGCCAAGCGCGTCAGCGCACGGAACGTCGTGGTCCTGTACATGCGCTATTCCGTCGATTCAAAGACGGAGCCGGACCACAACCGCCCGGTTTTCGAACACGTGGGCTCGGGCAAGGGCCTCGTCTTCCGCGATGGCCACGTGATCAAGGCGACGTGGAAGAAGCCATCCACGCACGCCCTGACCCGCTTCTACGATGTGGCCGGCAAGGAGATCACGCTCGTCCGCGGCCCGGTCTTCATCCAGGTTGTCCCGACGGGTGCCAAGGTCACGTACGACGCCAAGACCCTGGACTGAGGCCGGCGGTCGGCATCCTGAGTCCCGGCCGCCGGTACTTTCGATTGGTGCCCGCCGCCGCCGCCGGGTGACAGCATGGCACCGTGAAGTCCCTCGCCTCAAACCAGGGTCGCCTCCCGTTCCGCCGGCGCCTGAAAGCCCACAGGGGCACGCCCTACGCCGGGGCGCTCGGCGGCGGCCTCATCGCGCTGGTCGTCGGGCTGATCATGTGGGTGCTCCAGGGTGGACCGACCGCGGTCGATGACCCGGCGCTGATCCTGGGCCTCACGGGCGGCGGGGCGCTGGTGTTGACGGCGGCGATGGTGGGGCGGGCGCGAGCTGCGGAGAGTCGCCGGGGGGCGCAGCTGCGGGTCCTCCAACTCGCCGCCAAGCGGATGAGCGCCAGCCTGACCCCGGAAGCCATCGGCCGCGCCGTCGTCGAGGAGATGCGCTCGGTCATCGACTACCACAACGCCCGGGTCTACCTGTTGGAGCAGCCGGACGACCTGGTGCCGATCGCGTTCGAGGGCCGGGTGGGCGCCTATGAGAAGGTGGACCTGGAGATCCTGAGGACCAGGGTCGGCGACGGCTTCACCGGCTGGGTTGCGCAGCACGGGTCCGCGATCCGCGTGGATGACGCGGGGAGCGACCCGCGGGGCATGACGATCCCCGGCACGGACGACGTGGACGAGTCGATGCTCGTGGTCCCCATGCAGCACGACGAGGGGCTGATCGGCGTGGTGACGCTGTCCAAGCTTGGCCTCCGCCAGTTCGACGACGATGACCTGCGCCTCCTCTCGATCATGGCCGACCAGGCGGCAACGGCCTTCGCGGGCGCGGCGCACCTGGCGCAGACGAAGCTCCTGGCCTCCGAGCTGCGCCAGCTGCTGGATATGAGCAGCGCCCTGTCGAAGTCGCTGGATCCCCGTGACGTCGCGGCGCTGATGGCGGAGCACATGGCGAGGGCGGTCGGCGCGGAACAGGCCCTGATCAGCGATTGGGACCGCGCGAACGATCGTCTCCGGACGCTGGGCTGCTACCCGGAGGCCGTGCGCTCGAAGATCGCCGACTTCTACCCGCTTGCCGAGTACCCGCTGAGCCAGCGCGTCCTCAACGACGGCGTGATCGCGGTCGTGGACGCCGAGGATCCGGACGCGGACCCGGCCGAGGCCGCCCTGTTGCGGGCCGAGGGGATGCGCGGCTTGGTGATGCTGCCCCTGGTGTCGAAGGGCGGGGCCATCGGCCTGGTGGAGCTCACCGGGTGCTCGCGGCCAACCAGCGATCCCGGACAGATCACGCTCGCCCGCACGATGGCGCACGAGGCGGCCATGGCGCTCGAGAACGCGCGCCTGTACGAGACGGCACGCGACCTGGCCGACCGCGATCCGCTGACGGGGTTCTTCAACCACCGCTACCTGCACGAGCGACTGTCCGAGGAGATCGTCCGCGCCGTCCGGTACCGCCGGCCGCTCAGCGTCCTGATGCTCGACCTCGACGACTTCAAGCTGGTCAACGACACGTTCGGCCACGTATACGGAGACCGCGTGCTGGTGCACGTGGCGGAGCTGGTGCGATCCACGCTCCGTACTTCAGACGTTGCCACCCGGTACGCCGGCGACGAGTTCGCGGTGATCCTCCCCGAGACCGGGCGCGATGACGCGGCGCAAGCGGCGGAGCGAATCCTGGACGCGTTCCGGGCGTCGCCCTTCTCGGCCGAGGGACGCGGTGCCTTCCCGGTTGGGGCGTCGATCGGCATCTCCACGCACCCGTTCGACGGGCGGACCGCCACGGACCTGATCGCCGTGGCGGACCTGGGCCTGTATGACGCGAAGGACGCCGGCGGCGGGGTGGCCCTGCCCGGCGACCAGGCGCTGGCGGCGGCCGCAGAGGGAGCTTCAAGGAGGGTCGCGCCTCGACGCCGGCGCCTGCCCGCGGACGTCGGGGCGCTCATGGCGGGTTCGGTGGGCTCCGGGGAGGCCTGACCCGGTACGGAAGTACCGGGGCCCCCTGCGTCATCCGTACTGGGTCCCTGGCTTGCGCCGGAACCGGTCGCGGCCCATGCTGTGGTCCAGGGTGATGATCCGGGGACGCACACTGGGGGACATGGGGCCGCGCGGCGGGCTGCGGGGCCTGGCCCGACACCCCTTTGGCCTCGTGTTCGCTGCACTCGCCGTGGTCGAGTTGGCGTATTTCCTCGTCGCGCCCACCTCCGTGAGCCTCCTCGTCATCGCCTTGGTCGGGCTCCTGGGTGTCGCCGCCGTTCGCGAGCGGGGGGACGTCGCGGGCTCCGCGGCAAGCCGCCGTATCGAGGCCGAATCCTTTGCCCGCATCCTCCGCGGCCTCGCCCGGTCCGTGTCTCCGGACGCCATCGTTCACGCCATCATGGAGGAGCTGGGCACCGGCACCGGTGCGGATCACGTGGTCGTCGTCCGCCGGCGTCCGGAAACGCGCAACCTCGAGGCCATCATGTCGTCCACGCGCCCCGGCGCCCCGGCATCGCGCACCTTCCTGCCGCTCAGCGTGCTGCAGGACCCCGCAGAGGATGACGCGATGGCCCAGCTCGCCATCGCCGCTTCGCGGGGACGTCGGTTGACCGCCGTCCGGATCCAGCCGGACCCGGGGGGCGACCCGCTGCTGGTGCCGCTCGGAATCCCTGCCGACCGGCTCGGTGCACGTTCCGCGGCGGGCCTGGCGCTCGACACGGACGGCGGCGGCGTTGCGGTGGCCGTGGCGCCGGGCGCGTCGCAGGTCCGGGCGCGTCGCCCGGGGCACGCGATCCCGTCCCGCGAGGGGGCCGACCAGCGCATCGCGGATCGCATCGCCGGTCGCCTGCGTGACATCTACGGGCTGCACAATCTCACCGCGGCCCCGCTGCGCGTGGATGGGAAGGTTGAGGGGGCCATCGTGCTGTCGCGCCGGACGGGCTCCTGGCCCGCCAGCGCGCGCCGGATCCTGGAGGCGGCCGCGGTGGAGGCTTCGGCGGCGCTCGCGCGGGTCTACTCCCTCCGCGACGCGGAGGCGCGTGCCACGACCGATGCGCTTACCGGGCTGCCGAACCGCCGCTACTTCGACGAGTACCTGGGCCTGCTCGCCCGCCGCCGCCGTGCCGACGACCGCGTGGGCGTGCTGATGGTGGACATCGACTGGTTCAAGAAGCTCAACGACACGTTCGGGCACGCGGTGGGGGATCACGTGCTGCGCGAGGTGGCCCAGGCCGTCGCCGGCGCGGTGCGGGAGGGCGACGTCCCGGCCCGGTTCGGGGGCGAGGAGTTCGCGGTGCTGCTGCGGAACCCGGGTCCGGCCATCGCGATCGAGGTGGGGGAACGCGTCCGACAGGCGGTGGGCAGCCTTGACCTGCGCAGGATGGGCGTGCCGGGCGTGAGCGTCTCCGTGGGCGTGGCCGTGGCCGAATTGCCGGACACTGACCTGGGCGTGGTGATCGACGAGGCGGACCGTGCCCTGTATCGCGCGAAACGCGCGGGGCGGAACCGGGTCGTGGCCGCGTAGGGCTCCGCTCCGGCGCCGGCTTCGCCCGTACCATGCGAGGCGTGACGACCACCAACGACGACCTCGCGCGGATCTTCCGCGAGATCGGCGACATCCTCGAGGTCAAGGGCGAGATCCCCTTCAAGACCATCGCGTACCAGCGTGCGGCGGACGCCATCGCGAAGGCGCCGTTCGACGTCGCGTCCGCCTACGCAGCCGGCGATCGTCGCCCGATCGCGGGTGTCGGCCAGGCCATCGGCGACAAGATCGTGGAGATGGCGACCACCGGCCACATCGCCCTCCACGAGAGGCTGCGGGCCGAGATCCCGCCGAGCGTCGTGGACCTGCTGCGCATCCCGGGCGTGGGGCCAAAGACGGTGCGCCTGGTCTGGGAGGGCCTGGGCATCGAGAGCATGGACGACCTGCGGCGCGCCGCGGAGGCCGGCCACCTGCGCGGGCTGCGGGGGATCTCCGCCGGCACGGAGCAGCGGATCCTCGAGGGCATCACCCTCCTCGCCTCGCGCCCGCAGCGCATGCTGCTCGACCGGGCGCAGGCCATCTCCGACGCGCTGGCCGCGCAGCTGGCGGACACCCCGGGCGTCGCGAGGATCGTGCAGGCGGGGTCGCTGCGTCGCCGCCGGGAGACGGTCGGCGATCTGGACCTGCTCGTCGAGACCGACGCACCGGAGGCGGTCATCGACCGCTTCGTGGACCTCCCGGCCGTCGAGGGGGTCCTCGGCGCGGGGAGAGCGAAGGCGGCCGTTCGCCTGGCGGGCGGCCCGCAGGTGGACCTGATGGTGATGCCCCGGGGCGCGGCCGGCACGTACCTCGTCCACTTCACGGGCTCGGCGGCCCACAACGTCCGGCTCCGGGGCATCGCCCGCGACCGCGGCTGGAGCCTGTCCGAGAAGGGCTTCCTGCGCCTCGACGCCGAGGGCGAGCCCGAGACCGGCGATGCCGCCGAGCTCAGGACGTTCGAGGACGAGACCGGCGCCTACGGGTTCCTCGGGCTGCCGTTCATCGAGCCCGAGCTGCGCGAGGACGAGGGTGAGGTGGAGGCGGGGTATGCGGGCGGGCTGCCGTCGCTGATCGTCCTTGAGGACCTGCGCGGCGACCTGCACAGCCACTCCGAGTGGAGTGACGGCGTGCATTCGATCGAGCTCATGGCCGAGGCCGCCCGCCGCCGCGGCTATGCGTACCAGGTGCTGACCGACCACTCGCGGAGCCTGGGGATCGCGCACGGCCTGGAGCCCGCCCGGGTGGAGCTCCAGCGCGGAATCATCGCGGCGCTCAATGCCCGGTTCAGGGCGGAAGAAGCGGGCGGGATCCTGCCGGCCGGCGCGAACCCCGGTGGTTTCCGCCTGCTCCATGGCTGCGAGCTGGAGGTCCGTGCCGATGGCCGCCTCGACTACGAGGACGACCTGCTGGCGCGCTTCGACCTGGTCGTTGCCGCCGTGCACGTGGCGCGCCGTCAGACCCGGGCCGAGCTGACCCGCCGGACGCTCAACGCCATCCGGAGCCCGCACGTGGACGTCATCGCCCATCCGGCCGGGCGGATGATCCAGGACCGCGACGACCTGGACCTGGACTGGGACGCGGTGTTCGAGGCGGCGGCGGCCACCGGGACGGCCCTGGAGATCAACGGGTCTCCCCACCGCCTGGACCTTGCCCCGGAGCGGGCCCGGCGGGCGGTGGAGGCGGGCTGCCTGCTCTCGATCGACTCGGACGCGCATCGGACCGAGGAGCTGGCCTATGTCCGCTGGGGCGTGGACCAGGCCCGGCGCGCGTGGGTGGAGCCGCGGCACGTGGTGAACACGCGGACCCTGGACGACCTCCTGGCCTGGGTGGCGGCAAAGCCCTCCCGGGTCTGACGCCGGACGTCCGGACGCGCCGCGGGACCGACACCTGCACCCGCCACGCTGCACTGCCCGACGTCTGCGCCCGGCCGCGGCAGCCCCGGCGGACGTACCATCGGCCGCGATGCACGCCTCCGACCCCACGTCGGCCCACGCCCGTCACGAGCTGGTGCTCGTGACGACCCTGCTCGTGGCCATGTCGCGCCTCATCGAGTCGCCGGACGCCTTCCTGGTCGCCGGCCTGCTGCCGGTCGTCATCCTGGTCGCCGGCGTCGGGATCGTGGGTGGCGATGAGTCACCGGGCCGCCCATTCGAGACGCTGCTGATCCCCGCCGTGCTCGCGGGAGGTGCCGTCGGAGCGATCCAGGTGGTGCCCGCAGGCTTCGGCCTTGTCCCGTGCCTCGTCGCGTTTGCGTTCCTCCTGGACCGGACGCTGCGCCTGGAGATGCGCCTGCTGGCCCAGGCGGGTGGCGCCACGGAGGCGGATCGGGCCCGGGTTCTGCTGGCGGCGGTCGTCGCCGCGTTCGTGGCCTTCACCGGGATGGCGGCGCTGGTGCCGGGCGGTCTGCCGGAGCCCGGCGGCGCCGCAACGGCCGCCGGCGAGACCCTCACCGGGATCTGGCTCATCGTCCTCGCCGTTGACGACGCCCTGGTCGCGCTGCTTCTCGGGTACCGCGTGGCAACCTTTCGCTACGGCACGACGAGCGACGCGGCCCGTTCGGCCCTGACCTACGCCATCGTCGTGGCCGTGGCGGCCGGGGCGATCACGGCCATCGACCTGCCGAGGCTCCTCGGTCCCGCGGTGCTCACCCTCGTGTTCTACCTGTGGGACGCCCTGCACGGCAGCGCGCCCGCGCGCCGGCGAGAGCCGCGGTTCCTGTGGGAGACGATCCTGCTGGTCGCACTCGCCGCGGTCGTCGTGGCCTGGAACGTCAGGCTCGGCGTCTGACCGCCCGCGTTTGACGGCAGCGGCGGGGGGTGCTAGAAACACGTGCCCGGGACCGTTGCCGATTCGGCGTGTCCGCCCCGACATGCCCTCAGGCCCGACGCGTCCCGATGGACCGAAAGGAATACCACCACGTGACCTTCCCCGAGATCGACGCCGCAGCCCAGACGCCCGCCGGCCAGACGCGCCTGAAGCGCCAGCTCGCCGAGCAGGCCATCGCGTACGCCACGGCTGCGCGCTGGATCGACGCGGCCGAGACGAACCGGCGCCTGCTGGAGCTCGGGCCCGATTCCGAGTCCGAGAATCGGCTCGCCAAGGCACTCTGGGAGCAGGGCGACCTCAGTGCCGCCCGGGAGCACTACCAGAAGGCCCTCGCGCTGGACCCGACCAACCGCATCGCCGAGCGCAACATCGACCGCCTGAAGGTCCTGCTCGTCGAGGCGGGCTCCAAGACGGTCGCCGCGACGCCGGGCTCCAAGGCCCCCGTCAGCATCTTCGTCGAGGAGACCGGCAAGACCGGCTTCGCGCACCTCACCAGCCTTGCCCGCCCGGCGGAGCTTGCCCAGGTCAACCCGGGCGATGCCGTCGAGCTGATCCCCGAGACGAACCGCCTCATCGCGATCAGCAACGGCATCCGGATCGGCATCGTGGAGCCGCGCGTCGCGGCGCGCCTGCTCAAGCTCATGGCAGACGGCAACAAGTACCTCGCCGCTGTCACCTCGCTGGGTGACCGGGACGTGCGCCTGATCATCCGCGAGGTCTTCCAGGACCCACGCAACTACGGCAAGGTCAGCTTCCCGACTGCCGCCAAGTCCACGGACCTGCGGCCGTACACGAAGGGCACGCTGGTGCGCGAGGACGAGGAGCTCGAGGAGGATCTCGAGGACGACGTCGAGGACGAGGAGATCCAGAACCTCGAGCGGGTCCTGCCGCCGGAGGAGACGACGGACGAGGCGTTCGTCGAGGAGACCGACGAGCTCGACGAGCCGTAGAGGCCGCCACCGCCGCCCGCGCCGCGCCGGGGTTGAGCGGCGGTCCACGATCGCGCGCCTGACCGCTGCGCGGAGGTCTGCGACAATCCCGCCATGGCGGGTCGAGCGCTCCTCATTCGAGCCGAACCGGGTTTCAGCCTCCCGGCCTTCGAGCGCGCCGCCCCCCCGCCCCCGCCGGCGCTCCTGGCCGCCCGACTGGACGCGGGATCTGTACCGGGTGACATCGTCCTCGACCCATTCGGCCGCGGCGGCTGGGTGGCCCGGGCCGCCATCGACCGCCAGCGCAAGGCCATCAGCATGGAGACAGGCGCGCTCGACCGTCTCCTCGCCGAGGTCGTGCTGCGACCACCGGACCTGCGCCACTTCGACGCGGCGATCCAGGCCATGGCCGCATCCGCGCGACGCGAGACCAGCCTCAAGCAGTGGATGAGCGACCGCTACGCGAGCCGCTGTGCCACCTGCGACCGGCCGATCGTCGTGGACGAGGTCACGTGGGCCGTCGAGTCCACCGACGAGGACGGGCGACCGGCCGGCCCACGTCCGCTCCGCAAGCACTACCGCTGCCCCGTCTGCCGGGACCAGCTGGGCGGTGGCGAACAGCGCCAGGCACCGCTCGACGCAGGAGACGTGGTCCGCGCCGTGGACCAGGAGGGCAGCGAGGTCCGGGGCTGGCTCCTCGACCGCTTCCCGATCCTCGAGGGGGGCGAGCTCCTCGGCCACGAGCTGCTGGATCTCCACACGACGCGCCAGCTCGCTGGGCTGGGCGCCATCCTGGAGCGGATCGAGGGTGACCTCCGGGCGGCATCGATCGTCGCGGCGATGCGCCTCGCCCTCCTCCATGCCATCGCGCCCGCCAGCCGCCTCGCGACCTCCGCCGGCCGCGTGGCCCCGCTGAAGATCACGCAAGGCCATGTGAAGCTCCCGGGCGGTGCCACGTGGCGGGAACGCAACCCGTGGCTGGCCTTCGAGGATGGCGTCCGCGTGGTGCGCGGCTTCGTCCAGCGCCTGGAGAGCGGGGCCTGGGGGCCCGTTCCGGCGCGCCTTGGCGAGGACATGCGGAGCCTCACGGAGGGCGCCGCGACCGTCGTCCTCAAGCAGGCGACCCCGGCGGCGTTCGGAGCCCTGGGACTCGAGATGGAGCGTCTGGCGGGGACGGCAATTCGCCCGCGTGTCCGGCTTGCCCTTGGCACAGCCCCGCTGCGGCCGACCGTGGACCGTCTCGCCTGGGCCTACCACGGGGCAGCGTGGGTGCTGGGCCGGGATGCCGCCGCGACGCTGCCGCTGGAGCCCCTGTTCGGCCCGGGCGTCCGCGCTGGCTGGGGCTGGCAGGCGACCACGATCACCCGGACCCTCCGCGGGATCGAGCCGGTGCTGGCCAGGGACGCGCGGGTCGTCATCCTGCTGGAGGGCGACGGCCCGGAGTCGCTGGTCGCGAGCGTGCTGGGCGGCGTCACCGCCGGCTACCGGCTCGCGGCCGCGCGCCTGCCGGAGGCCGGCCGCGACACGGGTGGCGTCGTGGAACTCGTGCCGCCCGGATCCGGCGCCGTCCCCGGCGGGCCCAGGACCCGGGCCAACGTCGGCCTGCCCACCGTCCCCGGCGGAGCGGGGGACCTGGACGTGGTCCCCTCCAAGGGGCTGTTCGCGGCTCCGGAGCGCCGCGTCAACGCGCCGTTCTCGCCGGAGGAGGCAGCCCGGGCCGTCGTGGAGGCGGCCGTGGAGGTGCTCAAGCTGCGCGGCGAGCCCGTCAGCTTCGGCGGGCTGCTGGGTGAGATCCTGGTGGGCCTTGACCGGGCCGGTCATCTCCGTCGCCTCGTCCGGCCGCCAGCCCCTCCGGACGAGGCGACGCAGGACGCGGTGACGGACGCGGGACCGTCACCGCTTCCGCCCGCCCGCGGGCCCGCAGCCCCGCCTCCCGCCGACCAGCGCGCACCTGCACCTTCGCCGGTCCGGCCGCCGGCCCACGCCGATCACGTGGACCGCCTGCTCGGACTCGTCCGCGACGCCCTCGCGGGAGCCGATGGCCGGCGCCTGGCCCAGGTGGCCGAAGATCGCTGGTGGCTGGGGGAGCGGAGCGACCGCGAGGCTGCGGCGGTGCCCCTTGCAGACCGCGTTGAGTGGGCCGTCTACAGCCTCCTATCCACGGCCGGGCCCCTTTCGGAGGGAACCTTCCTGGACAGGATCGCCGGGCTGTTCACCGGCCCGGACCTGCCGGACGAGGCGCTCGTCCGAGCGTGCCTGGAGAGCTATCGGAGCATGGCCTCCACCCCGGATCGCCTCGTTACCACCGACGACCTCGCCACCCGCACGCGGGAGCACGGCGAGCTGATCGGGATCCTCGTGGACATCGGGCATCGGCTGGGCTTCTCGTGCTGGATCGGCGCACGCCAACAGGACCGCCGATATGGAGGCGGGCGCCTCTCCGACCTCCTCGACCGCCGGGAGATGGCCGGGCCGCCGTCGATGGGCCGGATCCGGGCCGATGACCTGGAGGAGATCGACGTCATCTGGTACGTGCGCGGCCGTGCCGCCCTTGCCTGGGACGTGGAGTGGACCGCGATGGTGGGTGAGGCGATGCTCCGCCGGCATGCGCGCCTGCCCCTCGATGAGCGCCTGGTCCGGATCCTGACGGTCCTGCCGGAGCGGGCGGAGCTCGTGCGGCACAAGCTGGAGCGAAGCCCGCTCCTCCGGTCGGCGCTGGAGGATGGTGGCTGGCACCTGATCAAGTCGAACCACATTCGTGACTGGGCGGAGCGGGAGGCCGTCGCGCTCGCGGACCTGGAGGCGATGCTGGGCCTGGACCCGGCCGTGGAGCGCACCGGCGACCAGCTCTCGCTCTTCAGCGGCTGACCCCGGGGACGGGTACGCTGGTGATCATTCGACCGGCCGCGAGGTCACCTGCCCTGCGGCTCAACTCTCCGTGCCTGGGGGTAGCCTCCGTGACCGACGCCGCATCCGTCCCGTCCCGCATCGACGAGATTGCCGAGCGCTTCTGGGAGGACTTCCTCCGGCTCAATCCGACGACCGCCACCGTCTACGGCGACGACCGCTACGACGATGTCCTGGAGGACCCCGGGCCCGAGGGCCGCGCCGCCGTGCGGGCTCTCTTCGAAGGCGCGAACCGCGACGCCCAGGCCATCCCCGAGGACGGACTTCCGGTCGAGGACCGGATCACCCGCGACATGCTCCGGATCGTGGCCGAGACGGTCGTGGAGGCAGACGACCTGGGCTTCCACGAGATTCGAGAGGTGGACCAGATCGACAACCCGATGACCGGGATGGCCCAGCTCGCCCAGTTCCAGCGGGCGGATACGCCGGAGCGCCTGGAGAAGTGGCTCGCTCGGCTCCGTGCCTACGGGCCCTACGTGGACGCCCGGATCGCCGTGATGCGCGACGGCGTGGCGTCCGGCCGGACGCCGGCCCGGATCGTGGTGGAGCGGCTTGTCGACCAGCTCCGTCCCACGGCGTCCCTGCCGGCCGACGAAGCGGTCCTGACGGTCCTGTCACGGGTCGCCTCGGACGAGGCCCGCACCCGGGTTGCCGAGGTCGTACGCGATGTGGTCCTGCCGGCCGACCGCCGGTACCTCGCCGTCCTGGAGCGGGAGGTCCTGCCGGCCTCGCGCGAGGTTCCCGGGCTCGTCTCCGCCCCCAACGGAGCGGCCCTGTACCGCCACGCCATCCGATCCTGGACCACCCTGGAGATTGATCCCCCCGATGTCCACCAGGTGGGCCTCGACGAGCTGGCGATGATCGATGAGGAAAGGCGAGAGATCGCGCGTGTCGAGGGCTACGGCGACGTTGCGGCCTACCGCCTCGCGCTCGCCACGGACCTTGCCAACCAGGCCCCCACGCAGGCTGCGCTGGTGGGCCGGGCCACCGAGGACATCGCGCGCGCGGCGGCGGTGGCTCCGACGGTATTCGGACGCCTGCCGCGGGCCGGCTGCACGGTCCGCCCGGTCGAGGCGTTCAAGGAGCAGGACGCGCCGTTCGCGTACTACTTCCCTCCGGCTCTGGACGGGTCACGGGACGGCACCTACTACGTCAACACCTACGACCTGCCCAGCCGGACCTACTCCAAGCTGGCGTCCACCACGTACCACGAAGCGATCCCGGGCCACCACTTCCAGATCAGCCTGGAGATGGAGAACCCGAGCCTGAACGTCTTCCGCCGGCTCGGCGCACGGCTCGCAGGCGGCGCCTACGTGGAGGGCTGGGGCCTGTACTCGGAGCGCCTGGCAGACGAGCTGGGGCTCTACCGGAGCCCGGCCGAGCGGTTCGGGATGCTGGAGGCCCAGGCCTGGCGTGCCTCGCGGCTGGTCGTGGACTCCGGGATGCACGGCCTCGGCTGGTCGCGGCAGCGGTCGGTGGACTGGCTCCTTGCCTCCGGCCTGTCCGAGACCGACGCCAGCATCGAGACCGACCGCTACATCGTCTGGCCGGGCCAGGCGCTCACGTACATGCTGGGGATGCGCGAGATCCGCCGTCTCCGCCGCGATCTCGAGGCTCGCGACGGCGATAGGTTCGACCTGAAGCGCTTCCACGACGAGCTGATCGGACACGGGTCGCTGCCTCTGGCGACGCTCGCCCGCGAGCTCCCGCTCTGGGTGACGCCCGCGGGGTAGGTCCGGGCTAGCTGTCGAAGCCGATCCCGATGGCGTCCATTGCGCGCAGGAACCAGCTCCGGCGGCCCGCGTGATCGTCGGCGTCGATGACGGCGCGGCGCATCAGCTCCACCGTTGGGGTCCGCAGCGGCTCAGGCGGGATCGGCAAGGGCGAGGAACGCACGAACCGGAGATCGAGGCGCGGCGAGTCCGGCCGCAGCACCAGGTCCCGCAGGATGCCGCCCCCCCAGCGGGCTGCACCCACCCCCAGGCCGGTGTAGCCCAGGGCGTAGTGCACGCGCCCGCCCAACGCCTCGCCGAAGGTGACGGAGAACCGCGTGGTGGTGTCGATCGCCCCGCCCCACCGGTGCGTGAAGCGGATCCCGGCCAGCTGCGGAAACGCGGCCTCGAAGTTGGCGGCGAGCTTCTCGAACGTCTCCGGCCGCTGGTCATGTGCGGGGAGCACCCGGTTGCCGGGGTGGTACACGGCGTCGTAGCCGCCCCACAGGATCCGGTCGTCCGCGGATCGGCGGAAGTAGTGGAACTGGTTGCCGGCGTCCGACATGCCCTCGCGGCCGGCCCAGCCGATCGAGTCCAGCTGGGAGGCGGACAGCGGCTCCGTCATGAGGACGTAGTCGTAGATCGGGACGAACACTGGGACCAGGCGTCGCATCCAGCCGCTGTACGCGGAGGTGGCCACCAGGGCATGCGCCGCCTCCATGCGCGCGCCGCCCTCGATGTCGATCGTCACGCCGCCGGCGCGGCGCCGGATCCCCGTGACGCGCGACCCCTCGTGGATCGATGCCCCGCGCCGCTCTGCGGCTGTCGCCAGGCCCCAGGCCAGCTTTGCCGGGTTGACCAGGACGCAGTGCTCCGGGCCGGCCCGGAAACCCGCCAGCCAGCGCGGTGAGTGGACCTCGGCCTGGATCGCGGCCCGGTCCAGGAAGCGGAAGGCGCTGCCGTGGCGATCACCCAGCTCCACGTACGCGGCCAACTCCGCCACCTCGTGCTGCTGCGTCGCGACGCCCAGGGTCCCCGTGGCCTCCAGCTCGGCGTCGATGTCCTCGTCGCGCACGAAGGCCACGAGCTCGGCCAGGTTCTGCTTCCCCTCCGCCTCCAGGACGTCGATCTCCTCCGCGTGGTGGAGCAGGCCGTTGGACAGACCGTGCGTCAGCGACGCCTCGCAGAACCCACCGTTGCGCCCGCTTGCGCCCCAGCCGACGCGGTCGGCCTCCAGCACGGCGACGCGCAATGAGGGATCGGTGTCCAGCAGGGCGATGGCGGTCCAGAGCCCGGTGAACCCGCCCCCGACGATGGCGATGTCCACGCGGCTGTGCCCCGACGCGGGAGCGCGGACCGGCCCGGGGTCCCCGCTGGCGAACCAGAAGCTGCCGCCGGCCGGGGCGGGGCCTGATCCGGGTGGGGTGCCGACGCGGGTGCTCATCGCGTCGACACTGTACGCGGATCTCCGCTGTCGTGGCTGATTGGCGTGCGCATTTCGTATCTGGACCGGCCATCGGGGACGATATTCGTGTTGACGGCCGTGACGGTGCTGTGGCACGATCGGGGCGAGTTGTTGCATAGCCCGCAACACCCGTCCTTTGAGACGCCTGTCGCGGGCCCCCGTGCGTTGCCGCCCGAACCGCGGCGGCGGCCCGCCAGGGCCGCGGGGTCGAAGCCTGGAGGCATCATGACCGCCGAACCCGCCGCGCGCCCCACCCCCACCCTGGACCGCCGGCGCCAGCTCGAGATGTACCGCCGGGCGATCGAGACGCTTCCCGGTGGCGCCAACTCGAACTTCCGCGCCTGGGGCGAGGACACCATCTACGTCGATCGGGGCAAGGGCGGCCTGGTCTGGGACATCGACGGCAACGAGTACATCGACCTGCGCATGGGCTACGGCCCGGCGATCCTGGGTCACGGCGATGACCGCGTGGACGACTACGTCAACGAGCGGATGCGTCTCGGCGTGAGCTTCTCGCTCACGAGCGAGGACGAGGTCCGGGCGATGGAAGCCCTCAAGGAGCTCAACCCCTGGGTCAAGAAGGCCCGGATGACGGTCTCGGGTACCGAGGCCACGATGCACGCCATGCGGGTCGCCCGGGCCTACACCGGCCGCACGAAGATCGTGAAGTTCGAGGGTCAGTACCACGGCGTTCACGACTATGCGTTGATCAGCGTGGCGCCTTCCAACATGGCCGACCTGGGCGACGAGGACAACCCCGTTGGCCTGGCCTGGGGACGCGGGATCCCGGCCGAGATCGCGAAGACGATCATCCCGGCCCGCTACAACAACATCGAGCGGCTGCGTGCGCTGTTCGAGCGGCAGGGCGAGGAGATTGCCGCGGTCATCGTGGAGCCGGTCCTGGGGAATGCCCAGGGCATCATGCCCAAGCCGGGCTTCCACCAGGCGATGCGGGCGCTCACCGAGGAGTTCGGCATCCTCCTGATCTTCGACGAGGTCAAGACGGGCTTCCGGTTCGCCAGGGGCGGCGCGGCCGAGTTCTTCGGCATCACGCCGGATCTCGCGACCTACGGCAAGGCGATAGCCAACGGCTACCCGACGGCGGCCTTCGGCGGGCGCGAGGAGGTCATGAGCGTCCTCCCCGGCAGCGTCAGCCACGGCGGCACGTACGCCGGCAACCGCGTCGCCGCGGCTGCGGCCACCAAGACCATCGAGATCCTCCGTGACACGGATGCGCTCGCGACCATCCGCGCCACCGGTGAGAAGGTCCAGGCCGGCCTCCGGAGCCTCATCGACGCCAAGGGTCTCGCGTACAACATCACCGGCCACCCGTCGATGTTCGGGATCATGTTCACCGAGCACGTCGCCTCTGAGTACCGCGACTGGGCGAACACCGACCACGCGCTGTACGACGCGATCGCGGTCGGGATGCACGCCCGGGGCGCCATGCCGGAGCCGGACAGCCGGGAGCCCTGGTTCATGTGCGAGGCGCACGCACAGGGTGACATCGTCGACCGGATCGTCTCGATCTTCGGTGCCTCGATGGATGCGGCGCTCGAGCTCCGGGCTCGCGGCGAGCTGGATGCCTCCTCCCACTGACTCTCTCCTCGGAGGAGACCCGCGCATGGCGGTCGACGGGAACGCGGTCCGGTCCGTTGACCGCGCCGCCGCCCTGTTGCTCGCCCTCGGGGATTGCCACGGGGAGGCCGGCGTGACCGAGCTCGCCCGTCGCCTGGGCCTGCACAAGTCCACCGCGTCGCGCCTGCTCGCGACGCTCGAGAAGCGCGGCCTCGTGGAGCAGGACGACGAATCCGGCAAGTACCGCCTTGGCCTCATCGTGATCCGCCTGGCCGAGCGCGCGGAGAGCACGCTTGACCTGCGCGCCCTCGCCATGCCGGAGCTGGACCGGCTGGCACGGGCCACCCGGGAGACCACGGGGCTCGGGGTGCTCGACGGCGACCAGATGCTCACCGTGGCCCAGGCCGACGGGCCGAATCTCGTCGCGATGGGGGACTGGACGGGCCGCTCCGCTCCGCTCCACTCGGTGGCGGCAGGCAAGGTCCTGCTGGCGGCCCTTCCGGAGCGGGAGATCATGCGCCTGGTACGGCGCGGCCTTGCCCGGTGCACCGAACAGACGATCACGCAGCTGGAACCCCTCCTGGAGGACCTTGCCCGGGTCCGCCGGCGCGGCTACGCGACGGCGTTCGGCGAGTTCAACGACGGTCTGAACGCCATCGCCGCCCCCGTCCACAACGCGCGTGGCCAGGTGATCGCCGCCATGGACGTCTGGGGTCCAGCGTTCCGGGTGACGCCGGGCCGGATCCCGGAGATCGTCGGCCAGGTGCGCGAGGCGGCTTCCGCGGTGTCCGTGCGCCTGGGCGGAACGCCGGCCTGAGCCTCGCGCCCCTGCGCTAGGCTTGGCGTGCCATGAAGATCCCTCCCGACTTCCAGGAGCGCCTGCTCGCACTGTTGCAGGATCCGATCCTGCCCATCCTGCTGATCATCCTCATCGCGGCGATCTTCATCAGGATCGTGCACGTCGCGATCCGCGGCCTCATCAAGGCGCTGCTTGACCGGGAGTCCACCGAGGGCACCGCCCGGGAGCTGTCCGCGGTCGAGATCGGGAAGCGGATGGACACGCTGGACTCGCTCGGCACGGGCGTCGCCCGCCTGTTCATCGCGCTCATCGCGGGAGTCATGATCCTCGGCGAGCTCGGCCTGAACATCGGGCCCGCCGTCGCCGGGCTCGGCGTCGTCGGGATCGCGGTCGGCTTCGGAGCGCAGAGTCTGGTCCGGGACTATCTCAACGGAGCCCTGATCCTGATCGAGAACCAGTTCGCCATCGGGGACGTGGTCACGATCGCCGGGGCAAACGGAACCGTCGAGGATTTCAGCCTCCGACGCACCACCCTGCGAGACCTGTCGGGCGTGGTCCACACGGTCCCCAACGGTGAGATTCGTGTGGCCTCGAACAGCACCCGCACGTGGGCCCGGATCAACGAGCACATCCAGGTTGCCTACAGCACGGACCTCGAGCGTGCCATCGAGGTCGTCAACAGGGTGGGCCGGGAGATGTACGAGGATCCCGAGTGGCGGCGGCGGGTCATGGAGGCCCCGAGCGTGCTGCGCGTCCAGTCCCTGGACGAGTCGGGGGTGACGCTCAAGGTGACGGGGACGGTGCGAGCCTCCGAGCAGTGGGCCGCTGCCGGCGAGTTGCGTCGGCGGCTGCTCGTCGCCTTCAGCGATGCAGGGATCGAGATCCCGTTCCCGCACCGGGTGATGATCTCGCCCAGAACGCCAGCCGGCACCGTCGACGGGACCGGGGCGCCGCCCGCGGCCGAAGGTGATGACGTGGACGACGGGGAACCCGATTGAGGCGTCGCCGTCATGGCCCCGCCCGACGGGCGCGTAGAATGACCCGACCCAGAAGAGCTGCCGGAGGGACCCGTGAGCGTCGACCACCAGGCCCACGACGGGCCTGAGATCGAGAACCTCCTTGCCGAGAAGCGGACCTTCCCGCCGGACCCCGCATTCGCGGCCCAGGCGAACGCGACCGCGGCCCTGTACGAGGAGGCCTCGGCCGACTACGTCGGGTTCTGGAGGAAGCAGGCCGAGGAGCGGCTCTCCTGGTTCACGCCCTTCGGACAGACCCTGGAGTGGAACCTCCCCGACGCGAAGTGGTTCACGGGCGGGGAGCTGAACGTTGCCTACAACTGCGTCGATCGCCACGTGGAGCGCGGCCTGGGCGACAAGGTCGCCTATCACTGGATCGGCGAGCCGGGCGACACGCGCACCCTGACGTACGCGGACCTGATGCGTGAGAGCTCCAGGGCGGCGAACGCGCTGCTGGAGCTGGGTGTCCGCAAGGGCGATCGCATCGCGATCTACATGCCCATGATCCCGGAGCTGCCGATCGCGATGCTGGCGTGCGCCC
Source organism: uncultured Chloroflexia bacterium (assembly GCA_963770795.1). Taxonomy (GTDB): domain Bacteria; phylum Chloroflexota; class Limnocylindria; order Limnocylindrales; family CSP1-4; genus CAIXZV01. Next base: position 550,502 of record CAVYQR010000002.1, on the reverse strand, counting down.
GGATCGGCGCCCCGCATACAGTGGTGTTCGGCGGGTTCTCCGCGGAGTCGCTCTCGGGTCGCATCAACGACTGTGGGGCCAAGGTCCTCATCACCGCGGACGGCGGCTGGCGGCGCGGCAAGAAGGTGGGCCTCAAGCACCACGTCGACGCGGCCATCGCGGACGCGCCTTCGATCGAGCACGTCATCGTCGTGGACCGCTTCGGTGACGGCGTCCACATGGTCCCGCGGCGGGACCACTGGTGGCACGAGATCGTGGACCGCCAGAGCGACGTCTGCCGGCCGGTGCCGGTGGACAGCGAGCACATGCTCTACCTGCTGTACACGTCGGGCACCACGGCCAAGCCCAAGGGCATCCTGCACACGAGCGCGGGGTACCTCCTGGGCGCGGCGTTCACGCACTGGGCCGTGTTCGACATCAAGCCCGACGACGTCTACTGGTGCGCGGCCGACATCGGCTGGGTCACGGGGCACAGCTACATCGTCTACGGACCGCTTGCGAACGCCACGACCGGGATCCTGTACGAGGGCGCCCCCGACGAGCCCACGTGGGACCGCTGGTGGCAGATCATCGAGGACTACAAGGTCAACATCCTCTATTGCGCACCCACGGCGATCCGCGCCTTCATGAAGCAGGGCGAGGAGATCCCGCGGTCGCACGACCTCACCTCGCTGCGTCTCCTGGGCTCGGTGGGCGAGCCGATCAACCCCGAGGCGTGGCGCTGGTACCGGGACGTCATCGGCGGTGACCGGACCCCGGTGGTGGACACCTGGTGGCAGACCGAGACGGGCCAGATCCTGATCAGCCCGCTTCCCGGCGTGACCACGACCAAGCCGGGCTCGGCCACGTTCGCGCTGCCGGGCATCGAGGCGGATGTCGTGGACGCGGACGGCAGGTCCGTCCCGCTGGGTGGTGGCGGGTACCTCGTGCTCAAGCGCCCGTGGCCGGGCATGCTCCGCGGCATCTACGGGGACCCGGAGCGGTACCGGAAGACCTACTGGAGCCGGTTCCCGGGGATGTACTTCGCGGGCGATGGCGCAAAGCGGGACGAGGAAGGCTACCTGTGGCTGCTGGGCCGCGTCGATGACGTGATGAACGTCGCCGGCCACCGGATCAGCACCGCCGAGGTCGAGTCCGCGCTCGTCGATCACCGCGCCGTGGCAGAGGCCGCGGTGGTCGGCAAGACCGATGCGATCAGCGGTCAGGCGATCTTCGCCTACGTCATCCTCAAGTCCGGCCGGGAGCCATCCGACACGCTCTCGATCCAGCTGCGGGAGCACGTGGCCTACGTCATCGGTCCGATCGCGCGGCCCAAGTTCCTGATGTTCGTGCCGGACCTGCCCAAGACCCGTTCCGGCAAGATCATGCGCCGGCTCCTGCGTGACATCGCCGAGGGCCGGCACCTGGGCGACGTGACCACCCTGGCCGACGCCACCGTCGTCGACACCATCCGGGCGAACACCGGCAAGGCCGAGGAGGACTGACCGCGTGCCGTTCGGGTTTCTGAAGCGCCACAAGCCGGACGAAACGGCAGCCCCTGACGCCGGCGAGCCGGAACCGGCAAGCCTCCATGCGGGGCCGGCCCGGGGGGTGCCGTTCACCGCTCTCACGGAGGATTGGCGACTCCGGGGCCGGATGCAGATCCCGGGCAGGCTCTCGGACGCGCTCAACCGCCGGGAGCCGATCGCCATCACGGATGTCAGCTGGGGTCCGCCCGATGACGCCGGTGCGCTGGAGCTCGCGCCCGGCCTGAAGTCCGTTGATCCGTACGACCTGATCCTGGTCACGGCGGGCGAGGACAGCCTGCCGCCGTTGACGGATGCGGAGCGGATCGCGATGAAGGTCCACAAGGTCGCGTACGACGTCGCCCTGGAGCTGCCGCCGTTCCGCGTGATCGGGACCGTCTACCTCCACCCGGGGTCGGAGCCTGATCGCCTGCTGGACCGCTCCAGCGAGATGTTCGTCCCGGTGCTGGAAAGCGTCGCGAAGCTCGGCGACGTCGAGGTCAGCGATCCGGAGGTCGAGGTGATCCTCGTCAACCGGTTCTACCTCCGGGGCGTGACCCAGGTGGACAAGCGGACGGGCGTGCCGCACGTGAAGCTGCCGGGTTCGCCGCTCGGTGGGACGAGCTGGCAGGACCGCACCCGCTGATCGTCCGCTGAGGAGTCGGGGTGGCCCGGACCGGGGAGGCGGCCCGGATCAGGCGCGTGCGGTCGCGGCGCGTCCGAACAGGTTCAGGCCGGCGCGTGCGGGTGCGCGCTCGGCGATGCCGAGCAGCCGGTCCGCCAGGGCCTGGAACTCACCGCTGATCCTCTCCTTGGGAGCCATCTCCACGAGCGTCCTGCCTTCGTTCGACGCCTTGACCTGGAGCAGGCCGCCGGATCGGATCTGCGCGTAGGCGGGCATGCCCAGGGCCTTCTCCACGTCGGCCACGGACACGCCGCTGGCGGCACGGTTGACAACCAGCGACAGGCGGTCCCGCATGCCCAACTCCTCGGCGACGTCGCGGAGCGTCAGTGCGGCACGAATTGCCGGCAGGTCCGGCGTGACAGGGACCAGGATCCGGTCGGCCTTGTCGAGCACGGCGCGGTTGAGAGGGCTGTACGACGGGTGGAGATCCACGATCACCCAGTCTGCGGTCCGTCGCGCGGCGGTGAGTCCCGCCGCCACGCGGCCGGGCTCAAGGATCTCGTTGTGGATCGGGTTCGCCGACATCGGCAGGATCTTGAGGCCGGACGGGTGCACGGAGGCCATCTCGTCGAAGGTCTGGACCGGGCCGCCATCAAGCTCGTCGCGCCACGCGTCCACGACCGTCGGGACGCCGTCCATGCCGAGCGAGACCGGCACGTGGCCCGTGACCGTGTCCGCGTCGACCAGCAGCACGTGCTGGCCGCGGCCGGCCAGGACGCTCGCGAGGTTGGTGGCGATCGTTGTCTTCCCCACGCCGCCCTTGGGATTGAACACCGCGACCAGCTGACCCCGTCCGCCCCAGTTGTCGGTATCGAGCTCGCCCTGGAGGACCGGGCCACTGCCGTCGTCCACGGCGACCGATCGGATGCACATCGCCTCGATGCGCCAGCGGATCGACTCGGCGGAGTAGGGGCGGGTCAGGTACTCGTCGCCGTCATGGCCCGGCGCCGACGTGTCCATCCTGTCGAGCGCCGCCGCGTTGACCACGAGCAGCGCCGGGATGTTCCGTCCCTGCTCGTGGAGCAGGGACCATGTGTAGGCTCCTCCATCGAGCTCGCCTTCGACGTCCACGATGGCGACCGCCACGTCCCTGCGGATGGCCAGCAGGACCGCCAGCTCGTGTGCGTCGACGACCGGTACCGGCTCGTATCCGTTCGCGCGCAGCTCGCTGGCGACGGGAGTCAGCTCCGCGGGAGGCAGCAGGATCGCGATGGAGGGGCGCCCGTTCGGGGAGTCCACGGGGTCAGCCTTCCGTCTCGGGGTCGCGCGCGGTCACGGACACGACGCCGTCGGTGGTGCTGGTCACCCGCGCCGCGAAGCCGGCCATGCTCGGGATCGCATCCCGGAACGCCACGTCAGTGTGATGGCTCACGTTGAACACGAACTCACCCTCGGGTCCCGAGGACACGGCCACTCCCTCTACGCCCGCCAGGCGGCCCAGGTGACGCTTGAAGCTCGCGATGCTGGCCACGGAGACGAGTCCCGTGACGACCACCGGTGTCATGCGCGGATCGCCGTCGATGGCGTCATCGCCGTGACCGGGCATGAGGCTCGCCAGGCGGTCCGTGAAGGACTGGGCCTCGAGGCCGAAGGCGTCGAGGCGGGCGGACGTGGCGGTCTCGGCCTCGGCGTCCGCGGCCTCCGCCACTGTGTCCACATTGCCGACCAGCGGCTCCTCGGCGGTCTCGGCGACATCCTCGCTGGTCTCGGCGGCATCCTCGGTGGTCTCGCCGGCGGCCAGGATGGCGCCCCGATCGGCCGGATCGTCGCTGTCGGCGCCGTCCGGGTCGTTCCCAGGCGCCTCGGCCGCGGACCAGCCCGAGGTCTCGTCCGTGGCGGCAGGGCTCTCGACGGTGCCGGTGTCCGACGTCCGATCGGACCTTCCCCAGGCACTCCCGGCTTCGGCCTCGGCAACCGCCTGGGCTTCGGCCTCGGCAACCGCCTGGGCTTCGGCCTCGGCAACGGCCTCCGGCTCCGGTTCCTCGATCTTGACCGGCGCGAACGGCGAGGCGTTCAGAGCGTCGAGCTTCGCCAGGGCCTCGAGCGCGGGGGGCTCGGGCATAGCCTCCGCCATCGTGGCCAACCGTGCGGGATCATCCACGCCCGCAAGGCCCTCCACGTAGGCTTCCATGTCCGCGCGGTACCGGACGACCGCACGATCGACCTCACCCACACGGCGCTCAACAGCGGCGGCATGGGACGCCAACTCGGACTCGAGTGACGTCTTGCGCGCCGCGATCCTGGCGTCGGTCTCCTCGCGGATGCGGGCGATCTCGGCCTTCGACCACTCCTTGATCGACGCAAGGTCGGTCTCGGACTGGAGTCGGATGGCCTGCGCCCCTTCCGTGGATCCCGCACGGATAGCCTCGGTCACCCGTGTGGCGTCCGCATCGACCGCGGCGAGTGCCTGGCCTCGGGCGGACTCCGTGGTGGCCCGGATCGCCGCGGCCAGGTCGGTCATCAGCTGGGTGGGCTTCCTGGCCGCGTGCGGCTCGAGTATCGGCGTGGCGGCCGGCGGGGTCATGTCGCGCTCCTCGACGGGTGACTCGGCTGTCGGTGCCGGCCAGGCCCGTGCTGCGGGATCGGATTGGGGCCAGGGTGGCGCGCCTGCGTCGTTCTTCTCCGTGGCGGCTTCGGCACCGGCCTCGACCGACTCCGTTCGATCGGCATCGCCATTCGAGTGATCAGAGCTCCAGGGGAGCCGGAAGCCGGAACGGGTATCGACGGTCGCCATTGGTTGGCACTTCCTCTGCGAGACGGGCGGGCCGGGGCCTGTGCGCACCATATGCGCTCGGACACGCTCGGGAGGAGTCTCTAGAGGTACCAGTGGACCGTTCCGGTGGTACCGGGGACCGCGGAATCTCCGGCCCGCGGAGCAGGCCCCGCAGGGCTCGCGCGCCGCCACGGAGTGGCGATCCGGTCCGGCCGATTACCATGAGAGGCGTGGAGCCCACCATCCAATCGTCCGCCGGCCCGTCCCGTCGCTCATCCACGTCCGCATCGGAGGCGCCGTCCGAGCCGCAGTCCCCGGCCGGCGACGCGTTCGATGGGCTGCCCGGCTTGCCGGACAGGTTCGGGCGCGCGCTCCGCGACCTTCGTATCTCCGTCACGGACCGGTGCAACTTCCGGTGCGGGTACTGCATGCCGGCCGAGGTGTTCGGGCGAGACTTCGCCTTCCTGCCGCGGTCGCAGGTCCTCGACTTCGAGGAGGTCGTCCGCCTGGCCGCGATCTTCGTGCGGCTTGGGGTGCGCAAGCTCCGGATCACCGGCGGCGAGCCCCTCGTGCGTCGCGACCTGCCGGTGCTGATCGGGGCCCTGGCGGAGATCCGGACACCCGACGGCGAGGCCGTGGACCTGACGCTGACCACGAATGGCTCCGCCCTCCGGCCCCTGGCGGGCCCGCTGGCCGCCGCCGGCCTGCAGCGCGTCACGGTCAGCCTGGACTCGCTCGACGATGCCGTGTTCGGGGCGATGAACGGCGTGGACTTCCCGGTGGCTCGGGTGCTGGACGGGATCGCCGCCGCACGGTCGGCCGGGCTGGCGCCGATCAAGATCAACACGGTGGTCCGGCGGGGGGTGAATGAGGCGTCCGTGCTGCCGCTCGTGCGCTGGGCCCGCGACGAGGGGTTCGTGCTGCGCCTGATCGAGTACATGGACGTGGGGCACTCCAACGGCTGGAGGCTGGACGACGTCGTACCCGCGTCCGAGATCCTGGCGCAGATCGATGCCGAGCTGCCGCTGGAACCGCTTGCGCCGGGATACCGGGGCGAGGTGGCCGGCCGATACCGTTTCCGGGACGGGTCCGGCGAGGTGGGGGTGATCGCCTCCGTCACGCGTCCGTTCTGCGGCGATTGCACCCGCGCGCGCCTGTCGGCCGAGGGACACCTGTACACGTGCCTGTTCGCAGTGGACGGGGTTGACCTGAAGACGCCATTGCGCGCCGCCGAATCGGACACGGCTCTGGAGGCCCGGATCCGCGCGGTGTGGGGGACGCGGGAGGACCGCTACTCCGAGCTGCGCAGCGAGGCGACGGAGCGGCTGCCCAAGGTTGAGATGTTCGCGCTGGGCGGGTAGGCCCGGCCCGCAAACCGCAGCCCCAGATCTCCGGCCCCGAGGGCTATCCTCGACGCATGAACCAAACCACTCCGCCTGTCGACCGAACCCTTCCGATCCCCCCGGCCGAACAGCCGGCCCGTCTCGCCGCGCTCGTGGGAGCCGTTCGTGCGCGGACGGACCTGGTGCCTCGGGTCGGCATCGTGCTCGGCTCCGGCCTGGGCAGCCTCGCCGACGCCGTGGAGGAGCCGGTCTCGATCCCCTTCGAGGATCTCCCGGGCTGGCCCGTGGCCACGGCTCCCGGTCACGCCGGCCGCCTGCTGTTCGGGCGCCTCGCTGGTGTCCCCATCGCGGTGCTGCAGGGTCGCTTCCACCTCTACGAGGGCAACGACCCGGGCCTCGTGGTCCAGCCCGTGCTCCTGTTCCGCCAGCTGGGGGCTCAGCTGGTGATCCTGACCAACGCGGCGGGCGGCACGAACCCGGCGTTCGGTCCCGGGACGCTGATGGTCATCGCGGACCACATCAACCTGACCGGCAGGACGCCGCTCCTGGGCCAGAACGCGGACGAGCTGGGCCCGCGGTTCGCGGACATGACCGACGTGTGGACACCCGCCCACCGGGCGGCCCTCATCGCAGCGGGTGTGGCGGAGGGCGTGGAGCTCGAGGAGGGGGTCTACGTCGGCCTGCTCGGCCCCAGCTACGAGACCCCGGCCGAGGTCCGCATGCTGCATGCGCTGGGCGCCGACGCCGTCGGCATGTCCACGGTCCTCGAGGCGGTCGCGGCGCGCTGGACAGGTCTCGAGGTCTGTGGCGTCTCGCTGGTGACCAACGCGGGCGCGGGGTACAGCGGCCGGCCGCTGACCCACGAGGAGGTCCTCGAGGCCGGTGCGTCGGCGGGTCCGAGACTCGCCCGCGTGCTTCGCCGCTTCATCGCGGGGGTGGGCGCGGGCTGACGATCCGCGCACGGCCCGTGGCACGGGCCGTCAGGCCGATGCGCCCGCAGGTGACCCCGCTGCTACCTGCGCCCGCCGCCGGCGGCGTTTCGCGCTGCCCGATCCAGGATCACGCCCAGGGCAAGGATCCCGAAGAACACGCCGAGGAACAGCAGGATCATGCGGTCGTACCCGGACCACGCGGTTCCGGAGAGCCCGGCGAGTCCGGTGATGGCCGCCGCGATGATGAAGGCCACGACGCCGATCGAGGTGACGGTCTTGTTCGGTCGCTTCATGCAGCTGATATCTCCAGATTGTGGGTGGAGCCTGGCTCGAACGCGGCGCTGGGTCCAGGGCAAGAGTACTGGGGGAAACGGTGGTCCGCGCGATGCCCGGACATGCCGACACCCCGCCACGAAGGCGGGGTGTCGGGGATGGAGGAGCCAGAACGCCGGGGTGACGGGTCGCCCCGGCGGAGGATGGTGTTGGTGGTCTGGGGTCTGACGCGGCTAGCGCCGGGCGCGGCTGGTCGCGAGGCGCATCGCGCCCACGAACGAGGCAATACCGGCCACGAGCAGGAGGAGCGCGAAGGATGCCGTGGTCGTGCTGGTCTCGGCGGTGCCAACCGTGTCTGTCGCAGGGGCGGCAACGCCGTCCACGCCCACGGCGGCGGTCAAGGACTGGCCCTCCAGCGAGCCGATAGCGAACACGCTGTAGGACGTGGCCGCCTCAAGCGAGAGCGGGCCCGGATCGAGCGGGCAGACCGTGTTGTCGGCGGTTGCGCAGACCTTCAGGTCGTAGCTTCCGGGGGCAAGAGTCAGGTATTCGGTCTTGTCGGGGTAGGAGAGGTTCTCAACCACCTTGGCCGAGCCGTCCTGGGTGAGAACGTCGACCGCGGGCGTGTCGGCCGAGAAGTGGACGACGCGAACCTGGGTCTTGCCGGCCGTCGGGGACGGGGTGTCGGTGATGATCTGGGCCTCGATCGAGGCGAGCACGTTCGTGGCGGCGATCGTGTAGTGGGTGCCGGCGGTGAGCGCGACTCCATCGGCAACGATGGGACAGACGGTGGCGTCGGCGGAGGCGCAGACCTTGAGGTCGTAGGTGCCCGCGGGCAGCTTCACATAGGCGGACAGGTCGCCGAACTCGAGGCCGGCGAGCGGGGCACCGACCTTGTCGCCGTTGACGTAGACGTCCACCGCGGGCGCGTCCGGCGAGGCGTGGAGCACGCGCACCATCGCGTCGTCGGCCGCGGAGACGGGGCCCGCGATGGCGGCGAGCGCAAGGGCGGCGACGATCGCCGCGGGTCGAGAGAGTCTCTTGGACACTTGAGTCCTCCTTGGGTTCTGCCGGCCGGAGTCCACGCTCTGGGGGCCGAGCCGTCTCTGTGACAACCTTTGTACAAGGTCTGTGCAGAGAATAGACGAACCCTATGGGAGTGTCAAGTGTCTGTACAAGAAAATGTCGCGGACGTGTCTACAGATGCTGGAAGAGCGCGGGCAGTGCACCCTCCGGCCGGCGGCGGCCGGAGGGAGGACCGGCTCGGACACAGGTGCGCGGACCGCCTGCGCGGCGTGCTGGATCGCCCGCACCGCGCGGTATCAGCGGACGGGCAGGTTCCGCCCGGGGGCCTTGGCCGCTTCGCGCTTCTGGGCCCAGGCGGCGAGCACGTTGTCCTTGTGGGGACGGATCGGGCAGTGCTCGTCGCGGTTGTTGAACTCGTCGCAGTAGCCCAGCGGCACGCACTTGGGAGCGAGGAACGACCCCAGGAACGGCGACACGTCGAACACCTCGTGGCGAATCAGCTGGAACAGGCGCCGGATCTCCCACTGGGCCATCGTGCACAGGCGCAGGCCCGACATGTGGATCAGTGCCCGCAGGTTGGTGGTCATGACGAGGTTCGTCCGGGTCGCATTCGGGAACACGAAACGCGCGTCCTCGCCGGGCACGCCGGCCTCCAGCAGGTCGCCGTACAGGCCCAGGGCCCCGTCGACCTGCTCCTCGAAGCGGGCGCGCAGGCCCGCGTCCCCCTCCGCGATCGTCGCCGGGAGCATGGTGGCCGCCCCCTTGAACTTGACGTAGCGCTGGCTCTGCTGGTCGAAGGCGACCCCGGCGCGATGGCGCACGAGCTGGTGCGACAGCGTGCGCGACACCCCCGACAGCGCGAACGTGAACACGATGTGCTCGATGGTCGAGCCGTGGCCGGACTCGATCACGTTGGAGATCAGCCGCTGCATCGACTCCGGCGCCACCTCGCCAGCCACCGCGCGTCGGAAGATCTCCTGGGGATCCAGCTCGGAGTAGCAGGTACGGCAGGCCGTGTAGACCAGGGGCACGTAGTAGCGCTCCACGATCTCCCTGTCCGGGAACAGGAGCGTGGCCTTCATCCCAAGCTCGTGGCGGCCGGGGTTGCGCGGGATCCCGGATTTCGTGCGCTGGGGCGCGGGGGCGTCTGCCATGGGCGAAGTCTATGCGGCCCTAGGCGGCGGCGCGCGATTCATGGACCCGGCGGTCGACTTCGCGGAACCACACCCGGCAGGACGATGGTCAGGCGGCCGCCCGACCCGATCGTACGTCGGCGCCTGGGTCGGGAGCGAAGGTGTCGTCTGACGTCTGCCCATTCAATGAGCACTCGCCACCGCGGGGGACTCTCGACAGCCAGTTCGCCTATCGCTTGGCCGCTGCGCCGCAGTCAATGCCCACGCAGTGGGCGGAAGGTGGACCACGCGAGGCGGGTCCGCGGGCGACGCTGGCGAGTGCCCACCCCATGGACGCTGGGCCAGAAGACCAAGACCGCCGGCCGGTCCGCCCGGTTCGAGCCGGCCCGCCCGGTCATGCATCGGGCGCGTGCCGTCGCTCACGCCAGGCTCAGACCAGGTTGCGCGGGATCCGTTCGGACCACGCGCGGGCGAAGAACGGCTCGCCGTCCAGGCGTACGTCCAGGTCCACCCGCACGTCGAACGCCTTCTCGTCGGACGCGATCCCGCCGGTCGCCCGGATGTCCACGTCGAAGCCGGGCCCTGTCCAGCGGTATGCGACCACGGTGTCCAGGCGGGTGTGCGCCGGGTCCGAGTCCGAGGCCGCGAGGACCAGCCGCTCCGAGGAGTAGACCCGGGATCCATCCTCGAGGAGTACCGCCCCGCCCTCGCCGATCGTGACGGCCACGGTGCCGTTGATGACGTCCTCCTCGATCCGCCAGACCGCCGGCTCCTCGTCGCCCCCACCCACGTCACGCAGGCCCGCCGGCGTCAGCTTGAACGGCGCCGGCTGCAGGGTGGGAGCCGCCGGGGGGAGGACCGGCAGCACGAGCCGGGACGGCGCGAGGGGTCCGTGGTGGACGCGGAGGTCGCCCGGCAGCGGGGACGGCCAGAGGACCGGCCAGTAGCTGGTGAGGACGGTCAGGCGGATGCGGTGGCCCTGGGTGAACCGGTAACCCGTGGCGCGCAGCGGGATCCGGACCTCCTCGGGGCGTTCGCCCCCGGCGGGCCCGACGGGCATCGGCTCCGGATCCGTGTCCGACCGGCGATGGGTCAGGTTCAGGACGCCGGTTGCCACGAGCGAGGACGCGCCCGCGGGCGAGACCTCGGACAGGCGCACGACGCAGGTCGCCACCGGCATCGACGCCGAGACGTGCAGGATGGCCTCCGGGATGCCTATGACCGATATGCCCTCCCCCAAGGGCGGCGTCGTGTACACGAGGCCCCGCATCTCATCGGGGCGCAGGTCCCGCGCCAGCCCGTTCGGGTGCCAACCGGCGCCCCAGGAGAGCGCGCCGGAGGTGCCGGCCGTCGCGCAGTGCCTGATGGCGCGCTCCCCGTCGGCCGCCGGCGGATCATCGTCCAGTACGCCATCAGCGAGGAAGAGCTCCCGCGTCATCGCCCCGGACACCGGCAGCGCGTCGGCCGCCCGCCATCGGCCCGGCCACACGGCGGGGAATGCTTCTGGCTCGGCCCACGTGTGCTCGAACCAGGTCACCGCGGGCTCCCGCTCCCAGCCGTTGTCGATGCCCTTCAGGTAGCGGTCGAAGAACCGGACCATCTCGTGGAGCCAGTCCAGGTTCGGGCCCGGGTAGGCGTCGTCTGGGTACGAATGGACCCAGTTGCCCACCAGCGTCCTGCGCGGAGCGTTGGTGCAGCGCTCCTGGATCCGGAACGCGGGGTCCACGTAGGAGTCGCTCCAGCCGGCGACCTGGAAGACGGCACAGCAGAGGGCGTCGTAGTCGGGGGCCAGGGATCCGGAGCGCCAGAACGGCCCGTCGGTCTGCTCGCGGATCCAGGGGAACAGCCACGGCGGGGTCTGCTCCAGGCGCTGTCGCCACTCGTCGCGCCACCCGTCGCCGCGGAAGGCGGGGAGCGGCGGCATCGCGTTCATCCCCAGCTGGCTGACGGCGTACTGGCACTTCTCGCTGGCGGTGACGCAGCCGCCGCGGATGTGGACGTCGTCGCGGTAGCGATCATCCGTGGCGTACATCGGCAGGATCGCGCGCAGGTGGGGCGGGCGCAGCTTCGCGACCTGGATGGACGTGAAGCCGCCCCAGCTGATGCCCCACATGCCGACGTCACCACTGCACCAGGGCTGCGAGGCAAGCCACTCCACGGCGTCGTACCCGTCGAGCGTCTGCTCATCGGTGTACTCGGCCAGGGCGATGCCCGGTGAGCTACCCGTCCCGCGGACGTCCAGCCGGCACAGTGCGAACCCGCGGGCCGCGAGCCACTCGCCCCGCGCCATGTCCGCGTTGCGCCGCCAGTTGTCCTTGCCGTACGGGATCATCTCGAGGATGACCGGGAACCGCTCGTCCGGTGCGTCCGAGAGGGGTCGCGGGAGCCAGAGGTTCGCGCTCAGCTCCAGGCCGTCCCGGACCGGGATGCGGACATCCCAGCGGACGTCGTGGTCATACCGGGGCTGCGAGGCGGGGCGCAGGATCTCGGCAGGGTCGTGGTCGGGCATCTCTCGGCGAGTCTATGCGCGCGGCGCCCGGGATGCCCGCCGATCCGCCTGTCGGGCTCCTGGGTCCTGATGGCGCCCCGAGCGCCCCGGTGAGGAACTCGATGAGGCGCGACTCGTACCCCGCGGGATCCACGTAGATGCCCTGCGTGTGACCGGCCACCGGCACGACCCAGGCGTCCGGTGTGGTTGCACCAGCGGCAACGGCACGGTCGTGCAGCTCATTGGCCATGGTCGCCGGCAGGACGACGTCATCGGCGCCGTGGACGAAGGCGATCGACCGGCCGGTGTACGCGTCCACCTGGTCGATGGGGTCGAACCTCGTGAGGTCGTCGTTGGCGATGATCCGGGCCCAGAGGATGGCGCCCGGTACCAGGGTCTCCGCGAAGGGAGCCAGGGGTGGCAGCTTCTGCTTCAGCTGATCCTTGAGGAACAGGCCGATCCCCTGGTACATCGTGGTGGTCGAGGAGTCGGACCAGACCGCCGCCACCTGCGGCTCCTGGCCGCCGGCGACGATCGTACTGACCGACCCGAACGAGAACCCGAGCAGGCCGATTCGCTCGGCCGGCACGCCCTGAGACCGGACCCAGTCCCAGCCGCCCAGGACGTCCATGTACTCCTCGCTACCGCCGGCGAAGCGGGCGTCGTCGCCCTCGGAGTCCCCGTGGTCCCGGATGTCCATCAGGAACACGGAGAAGCCGTGCCGGTGGAGCATCCCGGCCGCGAGCAGCACGCTTGCCTCCCTGCGGCACGACTGGACCCCGTGCACCAGGATCACCGCCGGGGCATCGGCCGATTCCGCCGGGATCCACCAGCCGGCCAGCTTCGCGTCCGGGATCTGCGGGTCCCGCGACTGGAAGGCAACGTCCTGGGAGGCCGGCATCGGGTTGGCGGCAGGGAGCCCCTGGTCAAACTCCTCGGGCACCTTGTAGCCGGTCGGCGTGTTCGCCGCGTCCCCCGGCCAGCACGCGCGCGGTGCCTTGCCGACACCGTCGTACACCAGGAACGAGACGGCTCCGTAGCCCACGATCACGATGACGGCGATCACCGCCAGCCCGATCATGACCCACCGTCGTCGATGGGAAGGAAGCGAGGTGGATGTCGTCATGGCTCCGACTCCCGGTTTCGCGTGACATCTCGTGCGGTCACTGCCCGGTGCGAGCGGACAGCGATGACTGTCTGCCCCGAAGACGCTACCTTCCCCCTATGTGTGACAACGGCAGCGGACCGCGCGCGGTGGGCCCATGGCGCCGCCGGAACCGCCGCCTGGCCTACTCCAACCCCTGGCTGGAGGTCTACCACGACGAGGTCGACCGCCCCGACGGCAGCGAGGGGATCTACGGGGTCGTCCATTTCCGGACGCAGGCCGTGGGCGTGGTGGCCGTCGCGGACGACGGGCGGCTGCTGCTCGTGGGTCAGCACCGGTACACGCTCGACGAGTACAGCTGGGAGGTTCCCGAGGGCGGAGTGGAGGACGGGGAGGCTCTGCTGGAGGGCGCGAAACGGGAGCTGCGCGAGGAGACCGGCTACGAAGCGGCGGACTGGCGCCAGCTGGGCCGGATGACGGTGTCCAACTCCGTGACGGACGAGCGCGGCGCGATCTTCCTGGCCACGGGCCTGTGCGCCGGCGAGGCGACGCCGGAGCCGACCGAGGACCTTGCCCTGCGCTGGGCGACGCTGGACGAGGTCCTGGCAGAGATGGATTCGGGCGCGATACACGACGTCATCACGCTCGCTGGCGTGAGCCTGTATGCGCTGGAGTTGGCACGGCGCACCTGACGCAACGCAGGCCCGCTGGGCATCCGTCCGGCACCGCGTCGCATCCATCAGCAGTTGAAGTGGGGCGGTCTGTTGTATAACGGGTGCACCATTCAGCGCCGAGTGCGGCATAGAGGGCGTCCCGGAATGGGCTGAGAGCAGCCCGACGGACACAGGAGGAGAAACCTGATGCAACAACCTCCGCGCCTGCGCGCAGTTCGGCTGCTTGCGGCACTCGCCCTCGCCGCCGCCCTGCTGCTCCCGGCGGCCGCCCCCGTTGCCGCCGCCGATCCCGTCGTCCTGACCGTCGGGACGACGCAGGACCTCGACTCCACGAACCCGTGGAACACCTACCTGGTCGTCGGCTACGAGGCGTTCCAGCTGACCTACGACCTGTTGACCAGCTTCAACCTCGACACATCACCCGGACCGGGCTTCGCCGACACCTGGGAACGCTCCCCGGACAAGGTGACCTACCACATCCGCGAAGGGATGAAGTGGTCCGACGGCACGCCCGCGACGTCGCAGGACGTCTGCTATTCGTGGGGTCTCGCGATGGCGGCCATCGCCGACGAGACGAACATCGGTGCCGGCTACCTCGACCCGAACCTGGTCGACAGCGGGGTCACCAAGATCGAGTGCCCCGACGACAGCACGTTCGTCGCCTACACGACCGACCAGTCGGACCGGATCCTCCAGACCTACATCCCGATCCTGCCCAAGCACATCTACGGCGACATCGACTACAAGCAGATGGCGGACGAGAAGTTCGACGCGCCCCTCGTCGGCACGGGTCCGTACACGCTCGTCGAGTGGAAGACAGGCCAGTTCGCCCGGTTCGTGCGGAACCCCAACCACTGGGGCTTGCAGGGCTTCCAGGACGAGGTCGTCATCCGCTTCTTCCCCGACAACAGCGACGGCATGTTCCAGGCCCTCAAGAACGGTGAGCTGGACTATGCGCACGGTGTGAACTCGGACCAGTTCAAGCAGCTCCAGGCGGATCCGCTGTACGCGACGGTCGCCGGCAAGGCGAACGGCTGGACGCAGCTCGCGTTCAACACCTACGGAACGGGCACCGGCAACACCATCCCCGATGGCGGCCCGTCCACCAAGGCGCTCCTGGACGCGGCATTCCGTGATGCGCTCGGCTATGCCATCGACAAGCAGGTGCTCGTGGACCGCGTCCTGGGCGGCTTTGGCGATGCCGGCTCGACCATCGTGCCGCCGGTGCTCGAGGAGTGGCACGTCACCCCGGACACGCTGCGGACCTTCGACATCGAGCTCGCCAAGTCGAAGCTCGACGCCGCAGGCTACAAGCTCGACGGGGACGGCAACCGGCTTGACAAGGAAGGCAAGCCGATCAAGCTGCGCCTGTACGCGCCGGACTCGGATGCGGGCTACGCGAAGGCAGCCGAGTTCGTGAAGGACTGGTACGGCCAGCTGGGGATCGCCGTGTCGACCCAGGTCCTGACCAGCGCCGCGCTGGGCGAGCTGGTCCTCCCGCCGGAAGGCGATGGGACGGCCAAGTACGACATCGAGCTGTGGGGCTGGGCGGGCAACCCGGACCCCAACGCCCTGCTCCAGATCTTCACCTGTGAAGCCATCGGCGGGACGTCGGACAGCCAGTACTGCAACCCGGACTTCGACGCCCTGTACGCGCAGCAGCTCAAGGAGGCCGGCGACGCCCGGCACACGACGCTGGCGAAGATCCAGAACCTGATCTATGACGAGGCTCCGTACGATGTCCTGTACTACGACGCGAACCTCGTCGCCTACCGCCTGGACCGGTTCGCCGGCTGGGAGAACATGCCCGCAAGCGGCACGCCGCTGTTCACGTACGGCACTCTCGTCTACACCATGCTGACCGATGCCACGGCCGTGGCCAGCCCGGAGCCGACCGAGCCTGCCGGCACTGCCGAGCCGGGGGCGACCGCAGCACCGGCCACGCCGGCTCCCGATTCCGGCAGCACCTCGGGCGGTGACTCGAGCTCCACGCTCATCATCGGGCTGGGTGCCGTCATCGTCATCGTGGTCGTCGGTGGTCTGATCCTCAGCCGCCGTCGCAAGCCCGCAGCGGGCGACGACGACGAGTAGCCTCGCGTGAACCTGGGCAGCCACCGGGGGGTAGGGATCGCTCACGGCGATCCCACCCCCCTGCCCGCGTGACGGCGCGCCCGTGAGCGCGCACTACCTGGCCCGGAAGCTGGCCCAGGCGTTCGTGACGATCGTCGCGATCCTGGTCCTCAACTTCCTGTTGTTCCGGATGATGCCCGGCTCGCCGGACCGCGTCATCAAGAACCCCAACCTCACGGCAGAGACGATCGCGGCAACCCGCGCCCGCTGGGGCCTCGACAAGCCGCTCCTCCCCGACCAGCTTGTCGCCTACGTCGCGGCCACCGCGACGGGGGATCTCGGGTACTCGATCTTCCACCGGGGACAGCCCGTGACAGACGTGCTGGGCGACTTCGTCGGCCCGACGGTCCTCCTGGTCGGGCTGGCGGAGGCGCTGGCGATCTTCGGCGGCCTCTCGATTGGCGCCTATGCCGGCTGGAGGCGCGGCGGGAAGACGGATTCGATCGGAACAGGCGCCAGCCTCGTCCTGTATTCCATGCCGTACTTCGTCATCGGCATGCCCTTGATCATCATCTTCGCCGCCGGGCTTGGATGGTTCCCCACCTCAGGGATGACCACGCCCGGAATGTCCGAGCAGCCGCTTCTGAACCAGGCCTGGGACCTGGGCCGGCACCTGGTCCTGCCGGTCCTGGCGATCACCCTCGGCCTGCTGGGGGGCTATTCGATCCTCATGCGGTCGTCCATCATCGACACCCGGAACGAGGACTACATCACGACGGCCCGCGCCAAGGGGCTGCAGGATGGCTACGTCCTGCGCCACCACGCGTTCCCCAACGCACTGCTGCCGATGGTGACCCTGATCGCGATCAACCTCGGCTACGTCGTTGCCGGCGCGATCACCGCCGAGATCGTGTTCAGCTGGCCGGGGCTGGGCACCCTGACGATCCAGGCGCTGAGCGCGCGCGACTACCCGGTCCTCCAGGGCATCTTCCTGCTGGTGGCGGTGTCGGTCGTCATCGCGAACCTGATCGCGGACATCGTCTACGGGTTCCTCGACCCGCGGGTGCGCGTGTGAACCCGGCGACGGAGCCGTCCGTCGCAGTTGCGCCGACCGCGCGCAGAACGCGGTCGTTCGGGCGGACCCGCGACTTCGCCGGCCAGTTCCTGTCCCGGAACGACGGCCGCTTCGGCCTCGCCATCCTGGTCATGTTCGGCATCCTCGCGCTGTTTCCGGACCTGTTCGTCGGCAAGCTCGAGACGGCGGTCACGGCGACGGGCCAGTCACTCCAGGGCCCTGGCGGCGGCTACCCGTTCGGCACCGACGAGCTGGGCCGGGACGTGTTGAACCTGACGATCCACGGCGCGCGGATCTCGATGACGATCGGGTTGATGGCGACGCTCATCACCGTCTTCTTCGGTGCGGTCGTGGGAATCGTCGCTGGCTACGTCGGCGGCAAGACCGATCTTGTCCTGATGCGGATCTCGGACTTCTTCCTGGTGCTGCCGACCATCGTCCTCGCGATCATCCTGGCCCCGGTCATCCTCGACATCGTTGGCGCCGACGCCGAGCTGTTCGGGATCCGGGCGACCATGCTGGTCATCGTCATCGTCATCGGGGTCACGAGCTGGGCGACGACGGCCAGGGTCATCCGCTCCCAGGTGCTGTCGATCAGGATGCGCATGTTCGTCGATCGGGCGCGGGTCGTGGGTTCGGGGCCGGGGCGCATCATGCGCCGGCACGTGCTGCCCAACGTGGTCAACCTGATCGTCGCCCAGGCGGTCCTCACCTTCGCGGTCGCCGTGTTCACCGAGACGACGCTCGCGTTCATCGGCCTTGGCGACCCGTTCGCGCCGTCGTGGGGCCAGATCCTGAACTCGGCGCAGGGCGCCGGCGCCCCGGGCCTCGGGGCGTGGTGGTACATCGCCCCTCCCGCAATCTGCGTGGTTCTGGTGGTCCTCGCATTCACGCTTGTCGGCAACGCGCTGGACGACATCCTCAACCCGAAGTCGGGGGTCCGGCGATGACGGTGAACCCGGACATCCGGAGCCAGCGCCGGTGGCCGCTCCCGAAGCTCGCCGACCCGAATGCCCCGCTCCTGCGCGTCGAGGACCTCGCGGTCCGGTTCCGGATGCCCAACGGCAGCGTCAAGGCCGTCGACGGCGTCAGCTTCGGGCTCGACGACGGCGAGGCGCTGGGGATCGCCGGCGAGTCCGGCTGCGGCAAGACGACGACCGCCCTCTCGCTGGTGCACCTGCTGCCGGCCAACGGCTACATCAAGCGGGGCAAGGTCGAGCTGTTCGGGATCGACCTCGTGCCCAAGACCGAGCGCCAGATCGCTCGCTACCGGTGGCGTGAGATCTCGATGGTGTTCCAGGGCGCGATGAACGCGCTCAACCCGGTGCAGAGGATCGGCGACCAGATCGCGGAGCCGATCGAGATCCGCCTCGGCCAGCCGCGCGAATCGTCCCGCAAGCGGGCCGGCGAGCTGCTCGAGCTGGTGGGCATCCCGAAGCAGCGGGCGGACGCCTATCCGCACGAGCTGTCGGGCGGCATGCGGCAGCGCGCGATCATCGCGATGTCGCTCGCCTGCGATCCGGCGATCGTCATCGGGGACGAGCCGACGACGGCGCTGGACGTGATGGTCCAGGCCCAGATCCTGCAGCTCCTCGAACAGCTGCGGCGCGACCTGGGCCTGTCGCTGATCCTGATCACCCACGACCTCTCGGTCATCGCCGAGACCTGTGATCGGGCAATGATCATGTACGCCGGCCGCGTCGCCGAGGAGGGGGCGTCCCGCCGGCTGTTCACCGCGCCGCGGCACCCGTACACGCAGAAGCTCCTGGCGGCCTTCCCGAACATCGAGACCGACCGGCGAACCCTGGACGTCATCCCGGGCCTGCCGCCCGACCTGCGCCACCCACCGCCTGGCTGCCGGTTTGCGCCACGCTGCTCGTTCGCGATGCCGGTCTGCACGGAGGTCGTGCCGCCCGAAGTCCGGTTCTCGGATGGCGTCCGCGTCGCGTGCCACCTGTACCCGGACTCCGACGCGCCCATGGCGGGCGCAGCCGCCCCCGGCTCGGGCGCGCCGGCGGTGGCATCGGCGTCCGTACGCCCTGCCCCGACCGGGGAGTCCGCGGCATGACCGCAGACCCGGGCGCGCCCTCCGTGGAGCACGCGCCGCCGGCCGAGGCGTCTGCCGCATCGCCGGATCAGGAGCTGCTCCGGCTCGAGGGTCTCGAGGTCTTCTTCCCGATTCGGGGCGGCCTGCTCGACCAGGTCCGGCGGCGCCCGCGCGGCTACGTGAGGGCCGTGGACGGGATCGACCTGACGATCAACCGGGGCGAGATCCTGGGCCTCGTCGGGGAGTCCGGTTCCGGCAAGACGACGACCGGACGCGTCGTTGTCAAGCTCACCCGGCAGACGGGCGGCCGGGTGGTGTTCGACGGTGAGGACGTCTCGGGCCTGTGGGGGACCGGCAAGCTCAGTGCATATCGGCGGCGGGTCCAGCTGATCTTCCAGGACCCGTACGAGACGCTCAACCCGAAGCACACGATCGGCGACTTCGTCCGCGAGCCGCTCGAGGTCAACAAGATCGGGACCTCGCGCAAGGATCGCGACCAGCGCGTCCTGACCGCCCTCGAGACTGCCGGCCTGCGCCCGGCCGCGGATTACGCCGGCCGCTTCCCGCACGAGCTGTCCGGTGGCCAGCGCCAGCGCGTGGTGATTGCCGGCGCCCTGGTGATGAGCCCGGACCTGGTCGTGGCCGACGAGCCGGTGTCGATGCTCGACGTCTCGATCCGCACGGAGCTCCTGCGCCTCATGCTGGACCTGCGCCGAGCACGGGGCCTGGCGTACCTGTTCATCACCCACGACCTGTCGGTTGCCTGGGTGCTCGCCGACAGGATCGCGGTCATGTACCTGGGCAGGATCCTGGAGATCGGCCCCGCCGAGCGGGTCATCAAGGCTCCGCGCAACCCGTACACCCAGGCGCTTGTCTCGGTCAGCCCGTCGCCGGATCCCCCGGAGGAAGGTTCGCGAGCCACGCGTACGATCCTGCAGGGCGAGACGCCGGATGCCGCCCACATCCCGCCCGGGTGCCGGTTCCACCCGCGGTGTCCCGTCGTCTTCGACCGCTGCCGGACCGAGGAGCCGCCGCTGTTCGACGTCGGCGGCGGGCAGCAGGCGGCCTGCTGGCTGGTGGACGACACCCCAGCCAACGCGGTTTCTGCCGGCACCTGAATCGCCGACACCCCGGCGGGCCGCCAGGGTGTCGGAAGTCCTGCGAGCGCGCTGTCCGCGCCTTTGGTCAGGCGGCCTCGTCGGCGCCGCCGTCCACGGCCTTCCAGGCCAGCCAGCCGATGACGGCGCCGACGACCGGGGCCACGATGTAGATCCAGATCACGGACACGTCCCCGCCGACGATGGCGGAGCCGAGCGACCGGGCCGGGTTCACCGAGGCGCCACTCAGGGAGGCGATGCCGAAGTGGATGGCGACGAGCGTGAGCGGGATCGCCAGGGCGGCCAGGGCGGGCGCGCGCTTGGTTGCCGCGAGGATCACCGCGATGAAGCCGGCAGTGGCAACGACCTCGATGATCAGCGCACCCATGTCCGTGATCCCGGCAGCCGTGTTCGGCGCGGTGATGCCGGCCTTCACTGCGTCCTGGCTGACGGCGACCATCACGAGCACGCCGGCCCCGATCGCGCCGATCACCTGGGCCACGATGTACCCGACCGCGTCCACCGGCGTGGTGCGCCTGTCGAGGACCATCGCCACCGTGACGGCCGGGTTGAAGTGGCCGCCCGAGATGTGGCCGAAGGCGAAGATCGCGGCCAGCAGGCCGAAGCCGAACGCGAACGGCACGACGAGGAGCGCCGTCGTCAAGCCCGCAGCCCCGAGCGGCCGCCACCGACAGGTAGCCGATCGAGAAGAACAGGAACGAACCCAGCAGCTCCGCTGCGTACTTGCGGAAATCCATCGGTGTCTCCAACCTCCCGGGGCGGCGGCGTCCCTCGGCGCCGGCTCCACCCCACCGGGCAGTATGCCGTCTGCGGTGCCCGTCGCGCGAGGTGTGGCCGCTCGTCTGGGTCTGAGCGTCAGGCGGCCGCCGCGACCTCGGGCAGCGTGGGATCGTCAGCGAGGTCGAAGCGGATTGCGCAGGCCGGGCAGTCCAGGGCGCCGGACTCGAGGTCCAGCGGGGCGGGGCTGTCGCACAGGGGGCAGTCGGCAAAGAGCATCGAGGGGTCCTCCGGGAACGGCGGGAGCGGGTGCATCACACCCGGATCGTTGCGGAGGTTCGTGACACCTAGCCTGTCACGGTGTGAGCGCAGATCGTCCGTCGAGGCGAGAATGACCACCATGACCACTGCCGTCATCGAGACCGAGGGGCTCCGCAAGGCGTACGGGGCAACGCTCGCGCTGGACGGCGTGGACCTCCGCGTGGACCGCGGCGAGGTCTTCGGCTTCCTCGGTCCAAACGGGGCCGGCAAGACGACGGTCGTCAAGCTGCTCCTGGGCCTGACCCGGGCGAGTGGCGGCGGGGGCACCGTACTCGGCCGCCCCCTGGGCGACCGCGACGCGCGCCGCCGCATCGGCTACCTGCCCGAGCTGTTCCGCTACCAGGCCTGGCTCACCGCGGTCGAGGTCCTGGACCTCCACGCGACGCTTGCCCGCATGCCCGCCGCCGGCCGGAAGGCGGAGATCGGACGCGTCCTCGAGCTGGCGGGGATTGCCTCGCGCTCCGGGGACCGGACCGGCGGCTTCTCCAAGGGAATGCAGCAGCGGCTGGGCCTGGCCGTGGCCCTGCTGGGGGACCCGGAGCTCGTGATCCTGGACGAGCCCACGTCCGCCCTGGACCCGGTGGGGCGCGACGACGTGCGCACGATCATCCGGGAGGCGCGCACCCGGGGCTCCACGGTGCTCCTCAACTCGCACCTGCTGGGCGAGGTCGAGCGGCTCTGCGACCGCGTCGCGGTGGTCCACCGGGGTCGCGTCGTAGCCGATGGGACGCTGGGCGACCTGCTCGGCGAGCCCGCGGTGCGCCTCCGGGTCACGGACCTGCCCGGCGACCGCTCGTCGCTGGATGCGTTCGGCGCCGTCACCGAGGACGACGGCTGGCTGGTGGTGCGGCCGGTGGACCCAGCGCGTGTACCGGACATCGTGGCGACCGTGGTCGCCCTCGGTGGACGGGTCCATGAAGTGGATCCCGGGCGCCGCTCGCTGGAGGACGTGTTTCTCGACCTGATCCGGCGGGTCCCGTGACGCCACGGCTCGTCATCGCGATCGCCGTGCTCACGATCCGCGAGATCGCGCGCAGGCGGATCCTGTGGGTGATGCTCGGGCTGTCCGTTGCCAGCGTCGTCCTGGTGGGCTGGGGCGTGGAGCGGCTGGTCTCGCTCGCGCGCGAGCAGCGCCTCGACGAGTTGGAGATCCGGATCGGCGTCAGCCAGGTCCTGATCATGATCGCGTTCATGTTCAGCTTCGTGCTCGCGATGTCGGCCGCGTTCCTCGGGGCGCCGGCCATCGCCTCGGACGTTGAGACCGGCACCATCGCGGCGATGCTGGCGAGGCCGCTGCGTCGCGGAGACCTGCTGCTGGGACGCTGGCTCGGCCTGGCCATCGTGATCGCCGGCTACGCGGCCCTCTCCGGTGCGCTCGCCATCGCCGTCGTGCGCCTGGTGAGCGGCCACCAGCCACCCGAGCCCGTCCTCGCGATCGCGTTCCTGGCCTTCCAGGCCGTCACGGTGCTGAGCGTCGCGCTCACGCTGGGCACGCGATTGCCGGCGATCGCGGCGGGTGCGGTGACCGTCGTCCTGTTCGGCCTCGGCTGGTTCGCGGGCGTCCTGGGCAACGTTGCAGTGGCTTTCGGGGCGGGGCCGCTTGCGGGCGTCGGGGATGTCGCCCGGGTCCTGATGCCCAGCGACGGCCTGTGGCGCGGCGTGATCTACGGGCTGGAGCCGCCCGTGGTCCTCCTGGTGGCCGTCGGGCGCAACGCGACCGCCATGCAGGCAAACCCCTTCTTCGCGAGCGCACCGCCGCCGGCCGCGTTCCTGGCCTGGAGCGTCGCGTGGGTGGTCCTGGTCCTCGCCGCGGGGATCGTGCTCCTCCGTCGCCGCGAGCTCTGAGGGTCCCGAGCATGGTGCGTCTCTACCTTGGTCACGGGGCGTCCGGCAGGGCCGCGTCCATGGCGCCCTGGGTGGACGGGCTGCGCGCCCGCGGGTTCGAGGCGTTCGCGCTGGACCTGCCGCGACGCAGGGCCGAGGACGCGGTGGCCGCCTTCGAGGCCCAGGTGCCCGACCAGCCCGGCGTGGTGGTTGGCGGGCACTCGTACGGCGGACGTGTCGCGTCGCTGGCCGTGGCGGGGGCGGGCTCGGGTGGCTCGGGGGCATCGGACGTCAGGCCCCGCAGGTACGCCGGCCTCGTCTGCCTCAGCTACCCGCTCCATCGCCCTGGCGCCCCGGAGACGGCGGTCGCCCGGACGGCCCACTGGCCCGCGATCACGGTCCCTGCGCTGCTGCTGTCGGGCGCCTCGGACCCGTTCGCACGCATCGACCTGCTGGAGGCGGCGATGCCGGCGCTCGTGGCCGGACGGCTGGTGACCTACCCGCGTCTCGGGCATTCGCTCAAGCCGGTCCTGGACGATGCGCTGGACCGGGTGGCGGCGTTCCTCGCCGGGCTCGAGGCCACCGGGTGAGCGGCAGACAAGGCACCGCGGCCAGGATCCGCGTCATGAGTGACCTGCCCGCTGCCGCCGCGGAGGACCGATACCGCTGCCGATGGGGCGACGGCCCCGATCCCGAGTACCGCGCCTATCACGACCTCGAGTGGGGCGTCCCGGTGCGGGACGAGCGCCACCTGTTCGAGCTGTTGATCCTCGAGGGCGCCCAGGCCGGTCTCTCCTGGTCCACGATCCTGCACAAGCGCCCGGGGTACCGGCGCGCGTTCGCCGGGTTCGACGCGGCGACGGTCGCCACCTACGGCGAAGAGGACACTGCCCGGCTCCTGGCCGACGCCGGGATCGTGCGCAACCGGGCCAAGGTGGCCGCAGCCATCGGCAACGCCCGGGCGACGCTGGCGCTGCACGACGCCGGGTCGTCGCTGGTGGACCATCTCTGGTCGTTCGTGGATGGGCGCCCCATCGTCAACACCTTCGGATCGCTCGCCGAGATCCCGTCCGAGACCGCGGTGTCCCGGGCCATGAGCAAGGACCTTCTCCGGCGCGGCTTCAGGTTCGTGGGGCCCACGATCTGCTATGCGCTCATGCAGTCGGCCGGGCTCGTGAACGACCACGAGACAGCATGCTTCCGCTGGGCGGAGGTGCAGGTCCCCGCGTGAGGGAGGAACCGGCCATGGCTCTGGTCGCGGCTGGGCCGGCGGGACGCGGCCGGGCCAGGCGCAAGGCGCGGGGTCAGCGCGAGGCGCGCCAGGCGTCCCGGAGCCGGATCCGACCGCCCGTGTGGAGAACGGCCCCCGAGTAGACGCGCCCGCCGATCACGAACAGGCCCCAGATCGCCACCAGCATGATGGCCACGCTGAGTACCGTCTCCCATGGCTCGATCGTGCCCAGGGCGGCCCGCAGCGGGACGACCATCGGCGCGGACGGAGGCAGGAACGTCATCACCCGCGCCAGGATGCCGTCCGGCTCCTGGGTCACGAAGACGATCGAGAGGAAGTAGGCCAGCGTCGCCACCATGGTCACCGGCAGCGAGGCGTTCGACGCGTCCTCGACGCGGGACGCCAGCGCCCCCAGGAACCCCATCGCTGTCGAGTAGAACGCGAACCCGAGGATGAACCAGCCAAGGAGCTGGATGACCGCCCCGGTCGTGGTGGCGGGCAGGGTGACCCTGCCGCTCAGCTGGGCGATGGCGATCCCGGCGAGCACCAGCACCGCCAGCTGGGCGAGTGCGAGGAGCCCGATGCCGAGCACCTTGCCCATGAGCAGGTCTCGAGGGTGGACGGTGGCGAGGATGACTTCCACGACCCTGCTCTGCTTCTCCTCGACCACGCCGTTGAGGACCCAGCTGCCGTACGTGAAGATGCCGATGAACATGAGGATGATCCCGATGTTGGCGAAGACGATCGCGGTCGTGTCCTCGGCGCTCGGCGGCTCGAGGACGGTCGTGGTGGGCGGCAGCGCGCTTGCGCCCGCACGAAGGGCGATGACGGCCTGGCCGACGATGCCATGGAGGGTGGCGCTCGCCGTCTCGAGGACGATCAGCTGCCCCGGGCCCGACAGATCCGCAGGGACGTCGAGCGCCGCGTCGATTGTCTTGTCCTGCAGGGCGGCCTCGGCTGCAGCGCGGTCCGGCAGGGTCGAGATCACCAGGTCCGCTTCGAACGCGGGCGCCAGGGTCTGGAGCGTCGACTCGAGCGCGGCGGGCGTCTCCCCCACCAGGGCAAGCCTGATCGCATCGGGGCTGCCCAGGAACATCGATGGCAGGATCACCCCGCCGACGATCAGGAACACCGTGAACAGCAGCGAGCCGATGTAGCCCTTGCTGCGGCCGCGTTCGATGATCTCGCGCATTGCCACCAGGCGGACGGCGCGCACCCGGCTCATCGGGCGCCCATCGCGGCAGGCTGGGGCTCGGTCACCGCCTCGAGGAACAGCTCGGACAGCTTCGGCGGCTCGTAGCTGAACCGGCGGACCTCACCGGCGGCCATCGCCTGGGCCAGCAGCGCCTCGAGGTCGGTACCCTCGTCGACCAGCAGCTTCACCCGGTCGCCCTCGCGGCCGAGAATCGTGTTGCCGTTCGACGCGTCCAGCCAAGCCCCTCCGGAGCCCGCGACCTCGACCTCCAGGTGACGGCGCCCGGACCTGGCCTTGAGCTCCTCGATGCCGCCGGCTGCCACGACACGGCCCCGGCTGATGATCACGACGTCCTCGCACACCTCCTCGACCAGGTCGAGCTGGTGCGAGCTGAACACGACGCCGACGCCCGCGGCGGCGCGCTCGCGCAGCACCTCGGACATGGTGGCGATGCCCAGCGGGTCGAGCCCCGAGAACGGCTCGTCGAGGACCAGCAGGACCGGGTCGTGCACGAGCGCGGTCGCCAGCTGCACGCGCTGCTGGTTGCCGTGCGAGAGGTCCTCCAGCTTGGACTTCGCCCGATCTGCCAGGCCGAAGCGCTCCAGCCAGCTGCCGGCGCGGGTCCGGGCGTCCCTGGCCGAGAGGCCATGGTGCTGTGCGAAGTAGCTGAGCTGGTCGCCGACGCGCATCCTCGGGTACAGGCCGCGCTGCTCCGGCATGTAGCCGAAGCGGAGACGGGCTCTCGCATCGATCGCCTCGCCTTCCCAGAGGGTCTCGCCCGTGTCGGGCACGGCCAGCCCGAAGACGCAGCGCATGGCGGTGGTCTTGCCGGCGCCGTTCGGACCCAGGAACCCCACGAGGCGTCCCGGGCTGGCGGCGAACGAGGCGTCGTCGAGGGCGGTGATGGGGCCGTAGCGCTTGGTGAGGTTGCGGATCTCGAGCATCGGGCTCCCGGGCGCGAGAGGTGTCACGGGTGATCCGCGCACGATACCCCGGCGCCCGGGTGTCGCGAGTGGGGTGGGGGACGGGCGTAGGATGGTGCCATGCCCGGAGGAGACCCGATGACCACGCCGAATCCGGCCGATCCCACCCGCGACGAGTCGCCGACCACCCCCGTCGACCTGCCGCCGACCCCGCCCGCGCCTCCGAAGCCGGAGCCGCAGATGCCTCCGGAGCCGCAGATGCCTCCGGAGCCGCAGATGCCTCCGCAGACACAGCCTCAACCGCAGACGCAGCCGGGTCTCGTGGCCGGCATCGTGCTGGTCCTGATCGGCGTCGTCGTCCTGCTGATCCGCGTCGTGGACGCGACGCTGGGCTCCAGCTCCTGGCCGCTCTGGCTCATCGTCCCGGGCCTCGCGATGCTCATCGGCTCGCTGGCAATCCCGCCCCGTGGCGGACTGGGCCTCGCCATCCCCGGCACGATCATCGCCATCGTCGGCGGCATCCTCTGGATCCAGGACGCATATGGCCTGTACTGGACGTGGGCCTACGCGTGGGCGCTTGTCGCCCCGACGGGACCGGGACTCGCGATGCTGATCTACGGCCTCGCCCGCGGCGACCGCGAGCTGGCTGCCGACGGCTTCCGGACCACGCTCGCGGGCCTCGGCCTGTTCCTCGGGTTCGGGTTGTTCTTCGAGGGCGTGGTCGGCATCTCGGGGCACCGGATCGCGAACCTCGATGAGGTGCTCCCGTACGTCGTGATCGGCTTCGGGGCGCTGCTCGTGGTGGCCTCGCTGTTCACCGGCAGGCGCGACCGCCGCGACCGGGGCAGCTCCGGCGGCGCCTGATCGCTACTCGAGCCCCAGGATCTCGTACCGGATCTCGCCGCCCGGGGTCACGATCGTCACGGCGTCGCCGACGCGGCGGCCCATCAGGGCCGCGCCCACCGGCGAGATGCTCGAGATCCGCCCCTCGCGGGAGTTCGCCTCCGCCGAGCTGACGACCTGCATGACGGACTCGTCGCCGTCCACCTCCACCCGGACGCGCGACCCGAGCCCGACCACCGCACCGCGCTCCGTCGGCGCGACGACGACGGCGATCTTGAGCTTGGCCTCGAGCGCCTTGATACGGCCCTCGAGGAACCCCTGCTCCTCGCGGGCCGCGTGATACTCCGCGTTCTCCTTGAGGTCCCCGTGCTCGCGCGCGGTGGCGATCCGCTTGATCACGCCCGGCCGCTGTGCCAGCAGCTCCGCCAGCTCCGCCTCGAGCCTCTCCAGGCCCTCCGGTGACAGGATGATCGGCTCGTGGACCTTCCGCGGTGACCCCTGGGCGGCATAGGCGGCGGCCGAGGCGATCCGGCCCGCGCCCCGGCCGGGCGCCGGACGGCGGCCGCGCTTTGCCTCGTCGCGGGCACCATCGGCCTCGGCGGGCGGCAGGTCCACGATCCGGGTGACGGGCGGCGGCTCCGGGACCTTGACCTCCGGGATCAGCGCGTTGGTGATGCCCGTATCCTTGCGGGCACCCGTCTCCGCCCGCAGCACTCCCCAGGGCAGCACCGGGTCTGGTGCGTGCAGCGCGGCACGCTCGGCTGCGGGCACCCAGGCAGCGAACGCATCCAGCAGCCCGTCCTCGTACTCCTCCGGTGCATCGGTCGCGGCCCACCAGATCCGCAGGTCGCCCAGGTTCCGCAGGAAGTGGAGCCAGAGCCCGGACCACGCGGGCTTCCGGTCGCCCGGCACGGTCTTGACGATGCCGGCGATCCGCCCGGACACCGATCCGGTCGAGGAGCCGATGAAGACCACCTGCTGGGACGGCAGCCAGAACCGGTTCAGGCGCAGCTGGAGGTCCCGCGATACCGGCCGCTCGCCATCGAGGCGGAGGTCAGGCACCCGCTCCAGCCACTTGCCGATCAGCGAGAGGTCCAGCGGCGGGGACGGCAGGGGCGCCTTGAGCTCCACCACGAACACGCCGGGCGCCTGGTGACGGACCTGGCGGCCCCACTGAGCTGGGCCGTCGGCCATCAGGCCGACCTCTCGGAGGAGGGCGGGGGCGCTGCGGTCATCGGGCATCAGGTGTTCACACGCTCATGGCGGGGGTGGTCCGGCTGGGCGACGGCCGTCGCGAGCCGGGGGGCGTATCGTCGCACCATCATGCCGAACCCACCGCAGGAGCGCGAGCCGGACCCCACCGGGGTCCCGGTCGGGAGACGAACCAGGACACGGCCTGCCGTCGCCGTCGGCCTGCTGGCGGTGCTCGCGCTTGCCCTGGCCGTCGCGGGGAGCGGGGTCGCCGGTGGCGGGCCCGGAGCAACGGTCGAGGTGGTCCCATCCGCCGCCGCCTCGTCGCTCCCGATCGACACTGCCTCGGCCCCGGTCGCATCGGTCAGACCGACCGCAACGCCCCCGGCCGAAACCCCGACCGCGCCCCCGTCCACCACGCCGGGACCGTCCGCCGGCCCGTCGGCCTCGCCCGCCCCAGGACCATCCCAGGTCCCGGACGCGCTTGCGGCACGGCTGGACGCCCGGCTGGCGCAGCTCCGCAAGAGCGCCGCCATCCCCGGGGTCTCGGTGGCGATCGTCTGGGACGATGGGCGACGCTGGCTCGGTGCCGCGGGCATGGCCGACATCGCGGCCAAGGAGCCGGTGACGAGCAGTACCGCATTTGCCCTGGCATCGGTGTCCAAGACCCTGACCGCCGCGGTGGTGCTGCAGCTGGTGGGGGAGGGACGCCTGGTGCTCGACCAGCCCGTGGCGCCACTGCTGCCGGCGTACGAGCTGGACCGGCGGATCACCGTCCGGATGCTGCTCGACCACACCAGCGGCCTGCCGGACTACTTCCTGAACCCGAAGATCGAGAAGCCGCTGCGCGCCGAGCCGGACGGTGCCTGGACCCCGGAGCGGGCGTGGTCATACGTCCTTCCCAAGCGCCCCGTCCCGGGCACGGTGTGGCGGTACTCCAACACGAACTACCTGCTGCTGGGCGAGCTTGTCGAGGCCGTCACCGGGCACGCGAACGCGGTCGAGGTGCGGACCCGCCTGCTGGACCCGTTCGCCCTGCGGAGCACGTGGTACCAGGCCGTGGAGAACCCGCGGTCGGAGGGCGCGACGGGGTACCGGCGCGTGGCGAAGGAGGGCGGCGGCTCCCGGTACGTCCGGGTGGCCCCGCCGAGCGACGTCATGCCGTTCCGGTCCGTGGTGACGGCTGCAGACGGGGCGGGCTCCATCGCGGCGACCGCCTTGGACGCGGCCCGCTGGATGGGCGCCTTCGCCCGGGGCGAGGTCCTGCCGGCGGAGGTCCAGGCGGCGATGATCGCGGACTCGGCGGTGACTCAGGCGATGGCGGCGGGCGTCGGATACGGGCTGGGGATCCGGGTGATCTCGCTCGACGGGCGGCGCGCCCTGGGACACTCGGGCCGATTCCTGGGCTTCCGGAGCGTGGTGGCGTACGTGCCTGAGGCGGGTCTCTCGATCGCGGTCCTGACGAACCAGGGCGCCTACGACCCGGCGAAGATCGCCACCAGGCTCCTGATGGTCGCGGCGCCCCGCCCGGTCGACACGCCGTCCCCGACCGTCACGCCCACGCCGCCGCGCTAGTTCGCCGGGCTGGTTCGCCGGCCTCCGGCCGGGCGGCGGGCGTGCTGCAGATGCCGGGCCTATGAGCGGCGCCGGCCGCCGCCCGAGCTCGAGCCGCCGGAGCGACCCCGGCCGCCGCCGGACGACGAGCCGCCGGTCCCGCGTGGCGCGCGCAGCGGTTGCGCCTCCGCGTCGCGGCGCGGCACGAAGCCGTCGGCGACCTCCCAGGGAATGGCGGTCTGGAGCAGGCGCTGCACGCCCCGAAGCAGGTCCGCCTCGTCGATCGTGACCAGGCTGATCGCGTCGCCCGTGGCCCCGGCCCGGCCCGTCCGGCCGATGCGATGCACGTAGTCCTCGGGGTTCCACGGCAGCTCGTAGTTCACGACGTGGGGGAGGTCCTCGATGTCCAGGCCGCGGGCGGCGACATCCGTCGCGACCAGGACCCGGATCTCGCCCCCCTTGAACGCCTCGAGCGCCTTCGTCCGGTCGGACTGCGCGCGGTCGGAGTGGATTGCCGTCGCCGCGACTCCATGGCGGTCCAGCCACGAGGCCAACCGGGAGGCGGCCAGCTTCGTGCGCGTGAAGACAAGCACCTGGCGCCAGTCGCCCTCGATGATGAGGTGGGCGAGCAGCTCCTCCTTGCGGTCGCGGTCGACCGGGTAGACGAGCTGGCGGACGGCTTCGGCGGCGGTCCCGTGGCGGGAGACCTCGATGGTCTCCGGGTTCGTGAGGATCGAGCCCGCGAGACGCTTGATCTCGTCCGAGAACGTGGCCGAGAACAGCAGGTTCTGCTTGCGGTTGGGCAGCAGGTCCAGGATCCGGCGGATGTCGGGCATGAATCCCATGTCCAGCATCCGGTCCCCCTCGTCCAGGACGAGGATCTCGACCTGGGTCAGGTTCGCCGCGCGCTGGCCTACCAGGTCCAGGAGCCGGCCCGGGGTGGCGACGAGGATCTCGATGCCTGCGAGCAGCTCCTTGATCTGCGGGTCGAGCGGGACGCCGCCGTACACCACGGACGCGCGGAGCGGTATCTTGCGCCCATAGGTCCTGATGGCCTCGGAGACCTGGACTGCCAGCTCTCGCGTGGGCGTCAGGACCAGACAGCGGACGGGGTGACGCGCGGGCGAGAACGAGGTGTTGGCGTACGGGCGAAGGCGGTCGAGGATCGGCAGCGTGAACGCCGCCGTCTTGCCCGTGCCGGTCTGGGCGGCGGCGAGGACGTCCCTCCCGGCCAGGATCAGGGGGATCGCCCGTTCCTGGACGGGCGTCGGCTCCTCGTAGCCTTCCTCGATAACGGTCTGCAGGAGGTCGGCCGAGAGCCCCAGATCTTCGAAGTGCAAGGTGTTTCGTCTTCTCCGGTAGAGGCCGCCGGGCGGCGGCCGGCATCTGTGGTGGCCCGGCGCGGCGCCCGCGTGGTGCACTTGAGGCACCGGTGGCGCGAGGGCGGCGGCAACCGCCGGACAGCTCGGAGCATACTCGACAATGGGCGCATGAGCGCACAGGGAACGCGGGCGATCGACGTGGCGCGGCGCGCGGGCGTGGCGTTCAGGGTGCATGAATATGCGCACGACGCCCGGTCCGCGCGTCGGGAGGGCGGGCACGGCTATGCGCTCGAGGCAGTCGAGGCCCTGGGGATCGAGGCCGCGCGGGTGTTCAAGACCATCGTCGTGAGCGTGGACGGGCGCCTCGGCATCGCGGTCGTGCCGGCCGACGCCGAGGTGGACCTCAAGGCGGTGGCGGACGCGCTCGGCGGGCGTCGCGCGGTCATCGCGCCGCCGGCCGACGCCGAGAAGGCGACGGGCTATGTGCTGGGCGGCATCAGCCCTCTCGGGACCCGACGCCCGCTGCCGATGGTCCTGGACGCCAGTGCGACGGGCTTCCCCACGGTCCACGTGTCGGCCGGACGGCGCGGGCTGGAGATCGAGCTGGCCGCCTCGGACCTGGTCGCGCTGGCGAAGGGGTCGCTGGCACCGGTCGCGAGGCGGGCCTGATCGCGGGTCCTGACGCACCGGCGCAGGTCATGCCGCGAGCGAGCCTCTCCATGCTGGTCCCGCTCGGGGTGGGGCGCGCGAGACCACCCCGCGAGTCGGCGACCTGGACTTTTCGGGCCGTTCGGCTCTCGGTCCGCCCCCACCGACCTCTGACATACTCCCCGGGACCCAACGGGGTCGGAATCGTCCGAACGCAGACAGGCCGACAACCGAAGAGCCGTCGCCCCGGCAGGCACCCTGTCGCTCTCAGGTGGGCCGCCACGCTGCACCGGACCCCCGGGGGTCCCCGATCCGCCGTGCGGACGAATGTGCCGCGGTCGCCCCTCCCCACCTATGCCCAGCCGCCGACGGCCACTACTCCAACCGTCGTCCCGCCCCCAGGCGTGGCGTTCTGGTAGAAGGGAGGCAAGGGGATTGCTGCAGATCCACCAAGGCGCCCAGAGGGCGTCCTCCAGGAGGATCCGGTCGCTGCTGACCGGCATCCTCGCCGCACTCGTCATCGTGACCGCCTCGACCGCGGGAGCCCCGGCGGCTCGCGCAGCGACCGCCAAGGTCGTGATCGTCGTCGGTCCGGTCGGCAGCAGCACTGCCAGCTACAGGAGCAGCGCGCGCTCGCTGGCCAGCCTCGCCCGCAGCTACGGCGCCGCGGTGACCGAGGTCTACTCCCCGTACGCCACGTGGTCGAAGGTGTCCGCGGCCGCCAAGGGCGCGAACCTCCTGATCTACCTGGGTCATGGCAACGGCTGGCCCAGCCCGTACGCCCCGTTCTCCACGAAGTCCAAGGACGGCATGGGCCTGAACGCGACGTCGGGCAACGGCAACCGCAACAGGAAGTATTACGGCGAGTACTACATGGCGCGCCTCGGTCTCGCCGCCAACGCCGTGGTCGTCCTCAATCGCATGTGCTACGCATCGGGCAACTCCGAGTGGGGTTCGGCGAACCCGAAGAAGTCCACGGCCATCAAGCGGGTGGACAACTACGGCGCCGGGTTCCTGCGTGGGGGCGCAAAGGCGGTGTTTGCCAGCGGCATCACGAGCGCGTCGTACGTGGTGCGGGGCCTGTTCCGTGGCTCTGCCTCGATGACGATGTCGCAACTGTTCTGGACGGACCCCAGCCGGACCGGCCGGTACAAGTTCTCGTTCGCCTCCAAGCGCACGCCGGGGGCAACGGCCCGCATGGACCCGTACGCACGCAGCCGCTACTACCGCTCGGTGATCGGCAGGCTGAGCACCACGGTGGGAGAATGGCGCGCGGGCTGACCCGCGGAGCTGCTCGCACACACGCTGACGGCGCCGGTCGGATCGACCGGCGCCGTTCGGATTCCAGGGGGTGTGGCCTCGAGGCCCGAGGACCTACGCAGTGACGAGGTCGTTCGGGGCGGACCAGGAGTGAAGCGTGGCCAGGTAGTTGGCACGCTCGAATGCCGTCGGGTCCTTGACAGTTGCGGCGCTTGCGCTGCCCCGCAGCTGGTTGACCGACTCGTACTCGCGCTCGGTCATCCAGCCAAGCATCTCGTCCCGCATGGTCCGGACGTGATCCGGGCCGTCCCGCAGCACGGCCGAGGCGACCATCGCAACGTCCGCACCGACCAGCAGCACCTTGAGCGCGTCGCTGCCCGAATGCACGCCGGAGGTTGCGGCCAGCCCCACCCCGGTGCCCACCTGCGGGCGGAGGATGGCGATCCAGCGCAGCGGCATGCGCAGCTCGGAGGGGTGGCTCAGCGCAACCCGGTTGACCACATCGAACGTGTCCAGGTCCAGATCCGGCTGGTAGAAGCGGTTGAACAGCACGAGGCCGTCCGCCCCTGCCGCCACCGCCCGGCCGGCGAAGTTCGCGAGGGCGGAGTACGACGGTCCGAGCTTGACGGCCAGCGGGATGTCCACCGCGGCACGAACGGCCGCGATGAGCTGGAGGTCCGTGTTCTCGCGGTCCGTGGCCGTCATCCCGGGGTCCGCGGCCACGTGGTACAGGTTGAGCTCCAGGGCGTCCGCCCCGGCATCCTGCATCAGGCGGGCGTACCGGACCCAGCCCCCGGCGGTCGCCGCGTTCAGGCTGGCGATCACCGGGACCGTGAGGCTCTGCTTGGTCTTCTCGAGGCGGGTGAGGTACCGGTCCCCGATGCCCTTGAACGTGTCGATGCCCGGGAAGTAGCTCAACGCCTCGGCGAAGGCCTCGGTGCCGGCCTCGAGGGCGCGGTTGAGCTCGATCTCCTCGTTGAGGATCTCCTCCTCGAACAGGGACGGCAGCACGACGGCGCCGACGCCGGCGTCCTCGAGCTGCTTCGCGGAGATCGGGTCCCCGGTCAGGGGCGACGAGGAGGCAACGATCGGGGAGCTGAGCTCGAGCCCGAGGTAGCGGGTGCGCAGGTCGGGGGTCACGCCTCGTCTCCCTTCTCGCCGCTGGCGAGCGCCGCGACCAGGTCCGCGTCCGCATCGACGGCATTGACGTGGGGCACGCTGCGGCGCATGCCCGCCAGCTGCTCGTAGTAGCGCCATCGCTCGTCGGCGTCGGCCTGGGCGAGCTCCGCGAGTTGCGCGGCACGCTCCGGGTCCGTGCGCTCCAGGATGGCGAACCGCGTCTCGGTGGCCACGAACTCCCGGATGGGGATGGACGGCTTGGCGGAGTCCAGCTTGAACGGCTGTCCGTCCGCCACCTCGCTGGGCTGGAACCGGTAGAGCGGCCAGTAGCCGCTCTTGACGGCGTCCTTCTGGTGCGACATCGAGCGCGACATGTCGATGCCGTGGGCGATGCAGGTCGAGTAGGCGATGATCAGCGAGGTGCCCGGCCAGGCGTCCGCTTCGAGCAGGGCCTTGGTTGTCTGGGCATCGTTGGCGCCCATCGAGACCTGTGCCACGAACACGTTGCCGTAGGCCCGGGCGATTGCGCCCAGGTCCTTCTTGCCGGTCGGCTTGCCGGCCGCCGCGAACTTCGCGACCGCGCCGCGCGGGGTTGCCTTGGAGGCCTGGCCGCCGGTGTTGGAGTAGACCTCGGTGTCGAGGACCAGGATGTTGACGTTCTTGCCCGACGAGAGGACCTGGTCCAGCCCCCCGAAGCCGATGTCGTAGGCCCACCCGTCGCCGCCGACGATCCAGACGCCCTGGCGGACGAGGTCCGCGCTGAGCGCGAGGAGCTGGCGGGCGTCCTCGCCGTGCTCTCCGTCGATGCCCTCGATCATCTCCCGGAGGCGGTCGACACGGGCACGCTGGGCGATGATCTCGGGCTCGGTCTCCTGCGGGCTGTCGAGCAGCTCGCGCACGAGGTCGTCGCCCACGATGGGGGCCACGCGCTGGAGCAGGTCGCGGGCGAAGGTGGTCTGCGCGTCGAGCGCGAGGCGCATGCCCAGGCCGAATTCGGCGTTGTCCTCGAACAGGGAGTTCGCCCAGGCGGGACCACGGCCCTGGGCGTTGAACGTCCACGGGGTGGTCGGCAGGTTGGCACCGTAGATCGAAGAGCAGCCGGTGGCGTTGGCCACGATCATCCGGTCGCCGAAGAGCTGGGTCACGAGGCGCAGGTAGGGCGTCTCGCCGCAGCCGCCGCAGGCGCCGGAGAACTCGAACAGCGGCTCGAGGACCTGGGAGCCCTTGACGGTGTCGTGCGGGATGAGGCTGCGGTCGAGCGGGGCGATCGCCGTGAAGGCGTCCCAGCGCTCGCGCTCCACGTCCCGGTGGTCGAGGTAGGCCTCCATGTTGATGGCCTTGTGGCCGACGTCCGTCTTGCTCTTGGCCGGGCAGACGTCCACGCACACGCCGCACCCGGTGCAGTCGTCCGGGGCAACCTGGATGGTGAGACGGTGTCCCGGGAGATCGCGGGACTTGAACTCCTTGTGGGCGAACCCGACGGGGGAGGCGGGGAGCCCGGCTTCCGGGTAGACCTTCATCCGGATTGCCGCGTGCGGGCAGACCATCGCGCACTTGCCGCAGTCGATGCAGATCGCCTCGTCCCAGATCGGGATGAGCTGGGCGATCGCACGCTTCTCGTACCTGGTCGTGCCGGTGGGGAACGTGCCGTCCACGGGCAGGGCGCTCACCGGCAGCAGATCGCCCTCGCCGGCCATGAGGCGGGCCGTGACGTCCCGGACGAAGTCCGGCGCGGTGTCGGGGACCAGGGAGAGGATCGGCCGGGCCTCACCGACCGGTCGCAGGGCAACCTTGCCCAGTCGCTCGATCGAGAGATCGATGGCCGCGTAGTTGCGCTTGACGACGGCATCGCCGCGCTTCGCATAGGTCTTCTTGACGAAGTCCTTGATCCGCTCGATCGCCTCCTCGGCCGGCAGGACGCCCGAGAGGTGGAAGAAGCAGGGCTGCATGATCGTGTTGATGCGGTTGCCCATGCCGGTCTCGGCTGCCACCGCCATCGCGTCGATCACCCACAGGCTGATCTGCTTCTCGACGAGCTGATGCTGGACCTCAATCGGAAGGTGGTCCCAGACCTCGTCGGGGCCGTATGGCGAGTTGAGGAGGAACGTGGCGCCGCGCTTGGCGTGCTCCAGGACCTTGACGGTCTGGAGCAGGCCGAACTGGTGGCAGGCCACGAAGTCCGCATCGTCGACGAGGTACGTGGAGCGAATGGGCTCCGGCCCGAACCGCAGGTGCGAGGCGGTGACGCTGCCGGACTTCTTGGAGTCGTAGACGAAGTAGCCCTGGGTGTAGAGATCGGTCCCCTCGCCGATGATCTTCACCGACGCCTTGTTCGCGCCGACGGTCCCGTCCGAGCCGAGGCCGTAGAACAGTGCCTGCACCTCGCCCGCCGGCCGCGGGTGACTGAACGACGTTGCGATCGGGAGGCTGAGGTTGGTGACGTCGTCGTAGATGCCAACGGTGAAGTGGCGCTTCGGCTTCGCGGCGAGCATCTCGTCGAAGATCGGCTTGATCATCGACGGCGTGAACTCCTTGGACGAGAGGCCATAGCGGCCGCCGATGACGCGCGGGATCGTCGCGAACGGCGGGTTGTCGCCGTCCATCGCCTCGGCGAGGGTGGCAACGACGGCCTGGTACATCGGCTCGCCGACGGCGCCCGGCTCCTTGGTCCGGTCGAGCACGGCGATCGCGCGGACCGTCTTCGGCAGCGCGGCCACGAGCTGCTCGCTGGGGAACGGCTGGAAGAGCCGGATGGTGATCATGCCGATCTTCTCACCGGCGGCGACCAGGGTGTCCACGGTCTCCTCGACCGCGCCCGCCCCGGAGCCCATCACCACCACGACGCGGTCCGCGTCCGGGGCGCCGTGGTACTCCGCCAGCGAGTAGCGGCGCCCCGTCTGCGCGGCCAGCTCGTCGAAGACCTCCTGGACGATGCCGGGCACCGCGTCGTGGTACGGGTTGCACGCCTCGCGGGCCTGGAAGAACACGTCCGGGTTCTGCGCGGTGCCGCGTACGACCGGTGTCTCGGACGTGAGGCCGCGGCGGCGGAAGGCGAGGAGGTCATCCTCGCGGATCAGCGCGCGGATCTGCCCGTAGTCCAGGACCGAGATCTTGTTGACCTCGTGGCTGGTCCGGAAGCCGTCGAAGAAGTGGAGGAACGGCACTCGGGTCCGCAGCGTCGCCGCGTGGGCGACCAGCGCGAAGTCGTGCGCCTCCTGGACCGAGCCCGCCGCCATCATCGCCCATCCTGTCGCCCGGGCATGCATGACGTCGCTGTGGTCGCCGAAGATCGAGAGGGCGTGGGTCGCGAGCGTCCGCGCCGCCACGTGGATCACCGAGGGCGTGAGCTCGCCGGCGATCTTGAACATGTTCGGGATCATCAGGAGCAGGCCCTGTGACGCGGTGAACGTCGTCGCGAACGCGCCCTTCTGCAGCGCCCCGTGCATCGCGCCGGCGGCGCCGGCCTCCGACTGCATCTGGGCCACGGCGGGCACGGCGCCCCAGAGGTTCGGGCGGCCGGCCGCGGACCAGTCGTCGCAGTACTCGGCCATCGGCGAGGCCGGGGTGATCGGGTAGATCGAGATGACCTCGCTCACGGCGTAGGCAACGCGGGCGGCAGCCTCGTTGCCATCGAGGCACTCCCAGTGCTGATCCATCGGTCTTCTGCATCCTTTCGGGCGGCGCGAGCCACCCGGGTCCTGGTGGCGGCGGGGACGGGAATCGGCAAGGCACGGAGCCTCCGATACCAGCACCAAGTTTGCGCCACCCGAGTCGCGCGCGGGTAGGCGATCGGGACTGTCCAGGCGGCCCCCCGGTCACCGGATTACGTGCGCTCAGGGGGCCGTTTGGCCCTCGAAGCGCTCGGCTGGGCCCCGTCGCAGGCCGACGGCCCCGCACGGCTCCCGGCGAGCGGCGATTCAGGGCACCATTGCGGCCATGCCAGCCCGTCATGCCGCCCGCGACGATGCGTGGCGCGCCGTCCGCGCCGCGTCGCCGGCCGACAACGCAGGCCGGAAGCGCGCGCGGCTGACGTTCCTCGGCCACTCCACGGTGCTCATCGAGGTTGACGATCTGCGGATCCTCACGGACCCGGTGCTCCGCCGGGGCCTGGGCCCTGTGCGCCGACAGGTGCGAGCGGTCCTGCCCGAGCTGTTCGCGGACCTCGACGCGGTGTTCATCAGCCACGGCCACCACGACCACCTGGATCCGCCGTCGCTCCGCAGGATCCCCGGCCGGCCCACTGTGATCGTGCCGCGTGGCTTCGGGCGGACCGTGGCCAAGATCGGGCTGGGCCCGGTGGAAGAGGTGGACCCCGGCGACCGGCTGACCATCGACCAGGTCCATCTCGAGGTCGTCCGCGCGGAGCATTCCGGCCGGCGAGAGCCGCTCGGCCCGGAGGGTCCCGCGCTGGGCTGCGTGGTGGCGGGCTCGCGCACCGTCTACTTCCCCGGTGACACGGACGTGTTCCCCGAGATGGCCGCCCTGGCCGGACGGCTGGATGCGGCCCTGCTGCCGGTCTGGGGCTGGGGCCCGACGATCGGGCCAGGGCACATGAATCCAGAGCGGGCCGCGGAGGCCGCGGCGATCCTGCGCCCCCGCCTCGCGGTCCCGATTCACTTCGGGACGTTCTATCCGGCGGGCCTGCGGCGGGTTGCGCCCGCGCCGTTCGAGACGCCGGGATCAGCCTTCCTCGAGGCTGCGGCACGCCTGGCGCCTGACATCCCGGTGCGTATCCTGGCTCCCGGCGAGACCATCGACCTGCCGCCCCGGTAGCTACCCGGGCTAGGTGGTTCCGTCGACGGCCACCGGGGCTCCAGGCTCCATGGGCGGGGCCGCCTCCGCGGGTGCCTCCGCCTCGACGGGCGTGTCCGTCCCACCGGGCGTCCCAGGCTCGACGGCCACCGGGGCCACAGGCTCGGGGCCCTCGTGCGGCCCTCCGACCCTCCCCGTGAGGCCCTGCGTCAGGCTGCCGGCCCGTGCTGCGATCCGATCGCGCCTCGCCTGGCCACGCTTGGGATCGAGGAGCACGGCGACCACCAGGCCCACACCGATGCCCACGGCAAACCCGACGGCGAGGTGGGCGGTCCGGCCCTGGACCCAGCCGCGGGCATAGGCGCGGTCGTAGCGGTCACGATCCGTCCCCGGCCAGTCGCGCTCCAGGCGCGCGACGAGCGCCTGGAGACGGGGCGTCGAAGCCGCGCCGCGGAGCCGCCCGCCGATCTCGTCCATGCGGTCGTCGAGGTGCAGATCGCCGCCGGCCTTTGCGAGATCGCGCCGGACGTTGCGCGCGAGCTCGGTCGCATGATCGAGCCGAACCCTGGTCGGTCCGGGTTCGTCGGCGAGCCGGGCGTTGTCGCTGCGGACGAGAAGCGCACATCGCACGCGGTCGAGGATGGTCATGGGGCCGGCCCTCCGTCTGGTTTCTCCGCATCAACCTGTGAGCGGGATCGTGGTGCACCGGCTGATGGTCCGAGGCGGGCATCACGGCTCCACAGGGTAGCCCGGGCCCGCGCCGTGGGGCAGTGCTGACCGGCCTTCGTGGGGCAGCCCATGGTGCAACGCCGTGGTTGGTGAGCGAAGGTCGACTGGGGCAGAGGCAGGAGTCAAGGGGGAGATCGCAGAAGCAAATCGGTCTATCCCTATTGACAAAAGAGAAAGCACCACTTATAAAACCGTAAGTCCACTCACGTGTTATGAGGTTAGGTCGTGCTCTATGACATCATCGCCACCTGTCCCGTCTGCACGGGCGAGCTCGCGGTGACGCGGCTGCGCTGCAGCAGCTGCGGGACGACCATCGAAGGCGAGTTCGGGGTGGGCCGGTTCGCCAGCCTCACCCGCGAGCAGACGCAGGTCCTGGAGAGCTTCCTGCGCAGCCGCGGCAACCTCCGCGACATGGAACGGGAGCTCGGGATCAGCTATCCGACGGTTCGGGCCCGCGTGGAGGCGCTGATCCGCGCCCTCGGGTTCGGACCTCGCGACGAGGCGGACCCTGTCCCGAGCAGCGGGGCCCAGCCGGGCACCGTCCCGACCGCCGATGGCATCCAGGCCGCCCGGCGCGACATCCTGGAGCGCCTCGCCGCGCACGAGCTGAGCGCCGAGCAGGCCGCAGAGGCCATTCGCGCGCTTGGAGGAAACGCCCAATGACAGGGAACGCGTCCATCGTCTCCGCAACCCGCGAGCTCCCCCTGGATCCGGGCGGGTCCGTGGAGATCGTCCTCGCGGCCAGCGACCTCAGGATCCACGGGATCGACGGCGACCGGGTGATCGTCAGGACCCGGGACGGTGAGCCCCTGGACGAGCGCATCCGGTTCGAGACCGCCCCCGGCGTCGTCCGCATCCGGGACGGCGAGGGCGACTTCCGGTTGGGACCGGTCCAGGTGCGCACGCGCCGATCACCGGACCTCGACATCGACCTTCCCCGGACCGCCGCGGTCTCGCTGCGCACGATGAGCGGGGATATCGAAGCCCTCGGAATCGGCGGGGCCAGCCGGTGGGCATCGGCGTCGGGCGACCTGCGAGTCTCCGTGTCTGCGGGTCCGGTGCACCTGGACTCGATGTCGGGCGATGCCGTCCTTGAGTCCTCGGTCGAGATCGCCCTGACGGCTCGGACGGTGTCGGGTGACCTGAAGGTCCGGGCGCCGGGCCTGGAGACCCTCGATGCCAGCACCACGAGCGGGGACATCCGGGTGGAAGGGGACCTGGCCCAGGACGGCCGGCACATCATCAGCTCCGTCTCGGGCGACGTCGACGTCATCACGGGCAGCCCGGTCCGCCTGGAGGCCCAGACCATCGCCGGCGACATCCGGGCGACCGGGCCGCACTCCACCGAAGGTGGCCGGGGACGCCGCACGCTGGTCGTGGGCAAAGGCTCCGTTCCGCTGGCCGTACGCACGACTTCGGGCGACGTGCGGCTCCGGATCGCTGGCGGGTCCAGGATCCTCCCGTCGCGGCCCGTGGAGGTTCCCATGGCGCCGCCCGCGCCGGCGGTTGCACGCGAGCCGGCGATCGACCAGCGGGAGGCCGATCGCCTGGATTTGCTCCAGGCTCTCGAGCGCGGGGACATGGACGTCGAGACCGCCTCTCGTCGCCTCGAGGCGCTGGAGGAAGCAGGCCCGCGGTCATTCCGGGGGTGGTGGTGATGGCCACCGATCCGCTGGAGCAGGTGCTCAATCTCGTCGCCGACGGCAGTGTCAGCGCCGAGGAAGCCGCCTCGATCCTTGCCGCGCTCGACGCCCGATCCGGGCACCCTGCGACGCCCGGCACCGGGGACACCCGGAAGGCCCCGCCCCGCGACGTGCCGCCGGCCAGCTCCGGCTACGACTCCCAGCCCGATTTCGACCTCGGCGGTCGCGCGGCCGTGTCACTCCGGCTCGAGGTCAGTGAGGGCGGCCGCCAGATCGTGAACCTCCGCCTGCCGATCGCCGTCGGCCGCCTGGCCCTGGACCGCGTTCCCGGGCTTTCCGGGGAGCAGGTTGACCGCGTCCGAGAGGCGCTCAACAGCGGCATGCGGGGTCCGGTCCTGGAGGTCAACGACGGCGACAACGTGGTCCGGATCGTCCTGGAGTGAACGCCGTGGCGGGAGCCCGCGCCATGCCGATGTGGCGGGCGTTCGGCGTCCGCGACTTCAGGCTCCTGTGGGCGAGCGAGGCCGTCTCCGTCATCGGCGACCAGTTCCACTACATCGCGCTCGCCTGGCTGGTGATCAGCCTCACCGGCTCCGGCCTCGCCCTCGGCGCCGTGCTGATCGCTGTCGCCGTGCCCCGGGCAGTCCTCATCGTGCCGTTCGGCGTCCTCGCCGACCGTCGGCCGGCGAGAGGGTTGATGGTCGTGGCCCACGTTGCGCGAGGCGTCATCGTCGGCGTGATCGCCGCCCTGGCGATGAACGGCATGGCCTCCGTTCCTGCCCTGGTGGTCCTCGGCGTCCTGTTCGGTGCCGCGGACGCCCTCTACATGCCCGCCCAACAGGCGTTCCTGCCGCGAGCGGTGGAGGCGGATCGGCTGCCATCGGCGAACGCGCTGCTGCAGGGCACCCTCCAGCTCGCATCGATGGCGGGCCCGCCGCTCGCCGGGATCGTCATCGCGATCGCCGGCACGGGGACAGCGTTCGCCGTGGACGCCGTCTCCTTCTTCGTCGCCGCCCTCGTCATCCTGCTCATGGGGCCGGCCTCATCTCGCCGGCTGGAGGACCCGGCTACCGGTGTGGCGGCGCTCGCTGGGAGCGCGCACGCGCCAACGGGCCGGTCGTTCAGGGCCGAGCTGGTGGCCGGCATCCGCTACGTCGCGGCCGACCCCGCGATTCGCACCCTACTGCTGCTGGCCATGGTGTTGAACTTCGCTCTCAACGGGCCCGCTGGTGTTGGGATGCCGTGGCTGGCGCAGCAGCGTTTCGACGCGGGTCCCATGGGACTGGCTGCCATGGAGGCGGGCTGGGCCGCCGGCGCCCTCGTGGGGATCATGCTGGCCGGCAACGTGCGGCTTCAGCGCCAGGGCCGCGCGGTCGTCGCGGCGGTCGCCGTCGCCGGCCTGATGATGGTCGCCGTCGGGGCGCTCGGGTCGCTGCCGGGCGTCGTTGCGGCGCTGGCCGCGATGGGCGCCACGATCGGCTACGTGAACGTCGTCGCGGTCTCGTGGCTGCAGGGTCGCGTCCAGCCCGCGATGGTCGGACGGGTCATGAGCATCGTGATGCTCACAGGGTTCGGGATAACCCCCCTGTCACTGGGCTTGTCGGGCGCCCTGCTTGACCTGAATGCGACGGCACTCTTCGTCGGGTCGGGCGTGCTGACCCTCGCCTGTGCGGTGTTCGCGGTCGCGGTGCGCCTGCCTGCGATGCTCGACGAGAGGCCCGCCCTCGCTCAGATCGGTGTGTCGGGTGCGGCCGCCACCCAGTAGGACTCGGAGCGGATCGCCTCGTCCGGCAGGCCGAACGTCCGCAGCGCCGAACCCGCGGCGAGGGTCATGCCCGGGTTCCCGCAGACATACGCCACGGTGGCGTTGGGATCCGCCCCGGCGGCGGCCAGGACGGACGGGAGGAGCGCATCGACCCGGCCCTGGGCGCCGGTCCAACCCACGTTGGCCGGGTCCGCCGGCCGGGAGACCGCGGGGACGTAGGCGATCCGGCCCCGGGCGGCCAGCGTCTCGAAGCGGCCTCGCCAGGCGAGGTCGGCCGCCCGTGCGACCCCGTGGATGACGATCGGGCGGCGATTGGGCAACCCGTCGTCCGTCTCCCGCAGGCGAGTCTCGAGCATGGACAGCAGCGGCGCGATGCCGGTCCCGGTTGCGACGTGGACGGGCCGCCGCGGGTCGGCGGTGTCGGCGGTGAAGAGACCCTTCGGGCGTCCGAGCCGCAATCGGTCGCCGGCCCGGAGCGCCCAGAGCCGCGGAGTCAGCGCGCCGCCCGGGACGAGCCGGACCAGGAACTCGAGGGCGTCGGCCTCGCCGCGGGCCGAGGCGGTCGAGTAGGGGCGCTGGAGCGGACGGCCTTCGATTTCGAGGCCGAGGGCCAGGTACTGGCCGGGCTCGAAGGCGGGCACGCCGTCGTCCGGGCGGATCCGGAACCGGGCGACGCCGGGCGATACGTCCTCTCGCTCCGTGATCGTGGCGTTGGGTGCCGCGGCTTGGGAGCGTTGTCCTCGCGGAGGCGGCAGGTGGCGCGTGATGACGGCGTCCACGTCAGGCCGCCGCGACCAGCTCGTCGACCACGTCGCGCGCCGCGTCCGGGTCCGAGAACCAGGTCGCGTCGACCCACGCGAAGTCCGCCCAGGCGGGCTTCAGCTTCTTCTGCGGCATGATCGCCCCGTTGGGGCAGGCGGACTCGCACGACCCGCACTCGATGCACGCCTCCGGGTCCACG
Organism: uncultured Chloroflexia bacterium; assembly: GCA_963770795.1. Classification (GTDB taxonomy): domain Bacteria; phylum Chloroflexota; class Limnocylindria; order Limnocylindrales; family CSP1-4; genus CAIXZV01. The sequence continues at coordinate 506,317 of CAVYQR010000002.1, read as the reverse complement.
TAGAGCTTGCGGTCGACGGAGAGGTCTCCCCAGATGCAGTCCACCGGGCAGACGGCGACGCAGGCCTGGTCCGAGTGGTCGATGCACGGGGCGGCGATGACGTAGGCCACGGGTCTGGCTCCTGGCTGCGGTCCTTCACCCCGGGGAGTGCCGGCGGCGAGGACGGTGAGGTCGTAGCTCCCGAGGCCCATCGAGCCCCGTCGCTGCATCCTCGCCGAGTCGGGCCGACTTCAGCCTGTGGTGGCCGTGGGAGTTCCCTCATCCGATCCCGGCAGGGTCACCGTGAATCGTGCGCCGCCTCCTGCGGGCGAATCCGCCCGGATCATCCCGCCGTGCGCGTCCACGATCCGGCGGGCGATCGCGAGGCCCAGCCCCGTCCCCCCGGAGCCGTGGCGCGTGGTGCCCGAGAGGCGGGTGAACGGCTCGAAGATCCGCTCCCGCTCTGCGGGTGGGATGCCGGGCCCCCGGTCGTCCACGTCGATCACGGCTTTGCCGTCGACGCTGCGCACCCTCATCGTGACAGCCTCGCCGGGCGGCGAGTGGTCGATGGCGTTGTCCACCAGGATGAGCAGCAGCTGCACCAGCCGGTCCCGCTCGACGGTCGCGGGCACAGGCGAAGGCGCGTCAAGCTCCAGGCGCACGCTCCGCTGGGCGGCCAGCGCCCTGGCGCCGCGGACGGTGTCGGCGGCGAGCGCGGCCGCATCGAGGCCGACGGGCGTGACGGTCAGCCGGGTCTCGTCCCAGGCGGCCAGTTGGAGCAGGTCGCCCACGAGACCGCCCAGCCGGTCCGCCTCCCCGATGACGTCGGCGAGGAGCGCGTTCCCGTCGCCCGTGACCAGGCCCTCGCGCTCCATCACCTCGGCGTTGGCGCGGATCAGCGCCGCGGGCGTGCGTAGCTCGTGCGACGCATCGGCAACGAACCGGCGCTGGGCCTCGAAGCCCTGCCTGATCGGGACCAGTGCGCGACCCGTTACCACGTACGCGATCGCCGCCGCCGCCACGAGCCCCAGGGCTCCCACGATCAGGACCGCGAGCACGAGGCTCTGCGCCTGCTGGTCGTGGAGCGTCAGATCGAAGCCGCCCTGGACGAACCCCGCCGCGACGCCCTCGTGGGAGACGGGCATCGTGAGCACGCGTACCTCGACCCCGTCCGTCCTGATCGTCCGGATGTCCAGACCGCCACCGGCACCCACGAGCGCTCCGGCATCCGGGAGCCCGGGCAGCGTCTGGCCGGTGCGGTTGAGGAGGACCCGGCCATTCGCGTCGAGCACCAGCAGCACGGTGTCTGCGACCGCCGGCGAGTGTTCGCCGCCTTCGTTCCGCTCCTCGCCGCTCGGCAGCTCGCCGTCGAGCGCCGCGACCTGCGCCCGCACGGCGGCCTCGAGCGCCCGGTCGAGATCCGCGTCGAGCGACGAGGTTGCCACCACGATCGTTGCCGCTCCGACGCCGACCACCAGCAGGGTCAGCAGCGCCAGCGTCGTGGCGAACAGGCGCAGCCGCGTACGACGCAGGAGCCGATCGGTCGAAGTCGCCGCCACGGGTCAGTCCGTGGCCTTGAGCGTGTAGCCGACGCCACGGACGGTCCGCAGCCGATCCGCGCGGTCCAGCTCGCCCAGCTTCCTGCGCAGGTAGGACACGTACAGGTCCACCACGTTGGAGTACACGTCCGGCTCCGCGCCCCAGACCTGGTCCAGGATCTGCTGCCGCGTGACCACCTGGCCCGCATGGCGGATGAAGAACCCGAGAAGCGCGAACTCGCGGGCGGACAGGTCGACGGTCCGTTCGCCGACCTGGGCGACGTGGCGCAGCTCGTCGAGGACCAGGTCCCCGGCCGCCATCCGGCCCTCGGCGGCGGGCGCCGGGCGCCGCCCGAGCGCCCGGATCCGGGCCAGCAGCTCGGAGAAGGCGAAGGGCTTGGCGAGATAGTCGTCCGCACCGGCATCGAGGCCGGCCACGCGGTCGTCCACCGACCCGAGCGCGGTCAGGAGCAGCACGGGCGTGTCGATGCCCTTGGCGCGGAACAGGCGCATGACGGTGATGCCGTCGATGTCCGGCAGGCCGCGGTCCAGGACGACCACGTCGTACGGGGCGGCCTCCGCGAGGGCGATCGCAGCCACGCCGTCCGGCGCGACGTCGACCACGTGGCGCTCCGCCACCAGGACCCGCTTGATGAGGGCCGCCATCTTCGGTTCGTCTTCGACAACGAGAACACGCATCGTGCCGCATTGTGGGGGCAGCGGGCGTGCTGGTCGAGGGCCGGGGGCCTTCTCTGTGGAAACTCACATCCGGGACTCACGGCAGGGTGGGCGATCCGACCCGACAGTTGGGTGACACAAAGCCCCTCCACCCCGGGAGACCCCATCATGATCCACCGAGTCGCCATCTTCGCCGCGTCGCTGGTCGCCGCCCTCGCACTCGTCGTCGGCCTCGTCGTCGCCGGCTTCGCACCGCCGGCCGTCCCCATCGCGGCGGAGCCCGTGTCCGCTCCCGTCGTCGCTGCGACGGACGTGCCGCCCCCGGTCGTCCAGGTCGACACCGTCTACGTCGCGCCGGCCGCGACGCCGCAGGACATCGTCGTCACCAAGGTCGTCCAGGCGACTCACCACGGCGATGACGACGAGCACGAAGGGTCGGATGACTGATGTCTGACCCCCGCCCGATGCGCCCCCTTCCCCCCGCAGGCACCAGCCAGGGCCCGCGTCCTCAGCGCGCCAAGCCGGACCCCAGGCCCATGCGGCTCGTCATCGGCATGACGGGCCTCGCGTCGGTGACCGCCCTGCTGACCGCGATGCTGCCATCCGTCACGCCGTCCCAGGTCGTGGCCGTCGCCGCCGTGGACACCACCACCGCCCTCGGCCCTCAGCCCTCCGTCGTCCACGTCACGAGGACGGTGACGCTCCAGCCCGGCCAGACGGCCCCGCCAAACGCGTCGGTCGTGGTCCAGCCGAACCCGACCCCACGCATCGTGGTGAAGACCGTCACCAAGCAGTCGGGCAAGCCATGACGTCCACAACGGCACCTGCGAGCATCGATGCCAGCCGGCCAATGATGGGCGGGGTGGTCTCCGTGCAGATCCTCGACGACACGGACGCGGTCCGGCTCGAGCGGGAGGCCGTGCGCGTCCTCGACCGCATCGAGGCCTGGGCCGCGCGTCTCACCCGGTTCTCGCCTGACTCCGAGCTGATGCGCCTCAACGCGGCGGTCTCGTCGCTGGTGCCGATCGGGCCCACGCTGACCGCCGCCCTCGACTGGGCGCGGATGGCCGAAGGGATGACCGACGGCCTTGTCGACGCGTCGCTGCTGGACGAGCGCCTGGCGGCGGAGGCCGGCCTGGACCCGGCGGTCCCCGTCCATGCCAGTCGCCGCTGGTCGCTCAGGCGTTCCGCCCGCGGCGCCGCCGTCGAGCGGGAGCCCGGCGTCCGGTTCGATCTCGGCGGCGTTGCCAAGGGCTGGCTCGCAGATCGCGCGCTCGCGATCACGCCAGGCCGCTCGGCCCTGGTGGACGCCGACGGTGACGTGGCGATCCGCGTTGCGCCCGGCGACACATGGGCAATCGGCATCGGCGATCCCCGCGAGCCCGGCATGCTGCTCGGCGCCGTCGACCTCGGTGCCGACGGCGATGCGACGCGAGAGTGGGGGATCGCGACCTCCGGCACGAGCGTCCACCGCTGGGCGCACCCGGATCGCGACGCCCACCATCTCATCGACCCGCGCACGCGGCGCCCCGCCGCGACGGACGTGATCCAGGCGACGGTGCTGGCCCACTCGGCACGCACGGCGGAGATCTTCGCCAAGACCGCCGTGATCGCCGGCACCGACCGCGCGTTCGGCCTCCTCGACCACCCCGGCGTCCTCGGGGTCCTCCTCCTCACCGAGCGCGGCGACCTCCGCGCCACTCCAGGGATGGTGCGATGGCTGCAGTGAGGTTTCACGGGCTCGATGCCCGCACGGGCCTGGCCCGCTGGGGCCTTGCGGCCGTGGCGATCGGGATCGTCGTCGGCGGGACCGCTCCAACTGCCTTGCGCGGGCTCGCGACGGTCCTGGAGGCGAACCCCCAGAGTCTGGTCTGGCTGTTCGAGCGGCTGTTTGCGTGGCTCGCCTACATCGCCGTGGCCGGCTCCGTGATCTACGGACTGCTGCTGTCGACCAAGATCCTGGATGCGATCGCGCACCGCCCGATCAACTTCTCGCTGCACCAGGACCTCGCCGCGTTCGGGCTTGGCCTGGCCGGCATCCACGGGATGCTCCTGGGACTGGACCACTCGGTCCCGTTCACCTTCGCCCAGATCCTCGTTCCCGGCCTGGCCCCGCACGCGCCGGTTGCCGTGGCCTTCGGCCAGGTGGCGCTGTACCTGATGGCGGCGGTGACCGCCAGCTTCTACCTCCGCAAGCACATCGGGCAGCGGGCCTGGCGGACCTTCCACTACGTGACGTTCCTCGCCTTCGCGGGGGCCACCATCCACGGCATCGCGTCGGGGACGGACAGCAACGCGCCCTGGGCCGAGGCGATCTACCTCGTGGCAGCCGTGCTCGTGCTGTTCCTGCTCACCTACCGGATCACGATGTCCGTCGTGGCCCGCGGCGAAAGCAGCAGCAGCGTCGCGAGCACGCGGGCAGAGGCACCGGCCGGCTTGCCGACCCGACCCGGGAGCGGTTCGCAGGTCGCCGGCGGCCCGCCTGCGCCACCCCGCCCGATCTCTGTCCGCGACGGTGTGCCCCTGCGCCGGAACCCCGCGGCCTGAGTCTCAGGCCCGGGCAGGCGTGGCGCCTCCGCCCGCCTCCCTGGCGGCGAGGTGCTCGTCGAAGAACGACAGCACGCGGGTCCACGCATCCTCGGACGCGGGCTCGTCGAAGCGGGCGTGCATCGGCGTCCGTGGCCCGACAGCGCCCAGGATCCCTGCGTGCCGGCTCATGAACGAGTGGCCGGCGTCCGGATATGTCTTGACGTCATGGGGGATGCCGGCCTTCACGAGCGCCGCCTCCAGCGTCGGTCCGTTCCTGCCGAAGAACCCGTCCCGGCCACCGAACGAGGCAACCGTCGGGCAGACGTCCGGGATGATCGAATTGTCCGCGGGAAGGGCGCCGTAGAACGGCGCGATGGCCCGGAGATCACGCCCGCCACGTGCCGCGTACAGCAGCGCGAAGCCGCCGCCGGCACAGAAGCCGGCCATGCCGACCCGGTCCGGATCCACCCCGGGCCGTTTCGCCAGCCAGTCATGGAACGCGCGCATCTCGCGATAGGGGCGTCCGGTGCCAACCTTGCCGATCCCCTGGAAGAACCGTGCGATGCACAGCGGCGGCCACCCGGCGCCGATCAGGTCGGGCGCGAGCGCCACGTACCCGTGGTCCGCGAATTGGGACGCGATGCGCCGGATGTCGTCGTTGAGACCCATGGCCTCGTGGACGACGATGACGGCGGGGGAGCGGGCGTCCCGGTTGGGGCGCTCGGCCTCCGCATCGGCCCGCAACCCTGCGTCGGGCTCGGCGCGGGTTTGCGCGGCGGGCTCGGCGAGAAACGCGGTCAGGGACCGGCCGGTGCCGGCGTCGAGGACGATGTCGCGACCGTGAGTCATCCGCGGAGGGTAGCGCGCGGCTCGCGCACCCAGCGGATGCCGAAGCGGACGAGGTCCAGCGGCAGCGTGCCCGGCTCGGCCTCGAGTCGCACGACCGGCAGATCGGCCGGAGACGCACGCCGCAGCACCAGGGCATGGGCGCCGACGGAGCCGTGCCACCTGTCCGAGAACGCGATCCCGAGGACGCGCCGGTAGGTCTCGGCCGTCTCGACGGGATCCTCAACCGGCAGCTCCAGCGAGGTCATCCGGACGCGCCCTCCGCCCGGGTGCCGGAAAGCCGCGCGGGTCGCCCTCGCCTCGTCGCCCCACTCGGCACCCGCGTACTCGTGCTCGATCAGGAACGGCGGCGCGGACGGGCCCAGCGGCGGGAAGGCCGTGACCCAGCGGACGACGCCACTGTCCGGGCGAACCCGCGATCCGGCCACCGTCTCTCCGATCGGTGATCCGCCATCCCGCAGGCGCCCCGCATCGCCCGCCAGATCGTCGGTCGCGAGCGCGAAGGTCGCCAGCCCCTCACGGCCCTCGTCCAGCAGCGCCATCGACGCCCGGCCCACTGCGAACGTCGTCGACGATCGGACGAGCTCGTGATCAAAGACGCCGATCAGCTCGAGGTACGTGTCACCCAGGAAGGCGAGGCGGTTGAACGTGCCCATCGCCTTGTGGAGCCCGCCGCCCGTGAACTCGAGGCCGACATCGCGCTCCAGATCGGCTGCGGCGGCATCCGGGTCGCCGACGGCGATGACGAGGTGGTCGATCCCGAGGAGCATTCGTCGCGGACCTCAGCCGGTCCGCTGATCCAGGACCGGGCGGCCGCCCTTCAGCACCACCACGGGCCGTTCCAGCGCCGTGATGTCCGCCAGCGGGTCCCCGTCCACCGCCACGAGGTCCGCATGCCGGCCCGGCGCCAGCGTCCCGACCCGGTCCGCCCAGCCCATGCACTCGGCCGCCACGATCGTCGCCGAGCGGATCGCAGCCAACGGCGCCATCCCGAACCGGACGTATGTCTCGAACTGCTTCGCGACCTGCTCGTGGGGGTACACGCCGCTGTCGGTGCTGTACGTGATCCGCACCCCGCGCTCCATCGCCATCCGGAAGGCGGCCACGCCGGTGTCCATCGTGTCGGCCAGCTTCCGCATCGTGTCGGCCGGCCAGCGGTCGGCTTCGCCGTGCTCCAGGGCCCACTCACCGTCGTACAGGTCGACGCCCAGGAAGGTGCCCGAGTCCGCGAGCATGGCGATGGTCTCCGCATCAACCATCGAGCCGTGCTCTACGGATCGGGCGCCGGCACGGATCGCCCGCCGGGCGCCCTCCGAGCCGTGTGCATGCACGGCGACGAACGTGCCGTAGTGAGCAGCCTCCAGGACCGCGGCGCTCATCTCGTCCTCGGATAGCTCCGGGGCGCCCGGGACGCCGCCGCGGGTGAGGACCGCGCCCGTTCCGATGCACTTGATGACGGTGGCGCCGCCGATCAGCAGGCGCCGGACGCGCTCCCGCACCTGCTCGGGGCTCGTGACCACACCGAAGCGGAGGTCGTCGGGGAGAACGATGTCGTGTGCGAGGCCCACCACATCTCCGCCGCCCCACGGAGCCGTGATGAATGCACCCGCACACTGCATGCGCGGGCCCTCGATCTCGCCGGCGTCGATGGCATCCCGGACGGCGATGTCCGTGAACGCGCGGAAGGGGCCCAGGTCGCGGACGGTCGTGAAGCCCGCCTGCGCGGTGACGCGAGCATTCCGGACGCCGAGCATCGCCTCCTGCGCGGCCGAAGTGGTGGTGCCCGGGACGCCGGCCGTCTGGACCTCGCCGACGAGGTGGCCGTGGGTGTCGATGAGTCCCGGCAGGACGGTGAGGCCGCCCAGGTCGATGATGGGCGTGCCCTCCGGCAGGCCATCGTCATCTCCGAGGACGGCCTCGACACGGCCGTCGTCGACGAGCAACGTCCGGTCGGGGGTCGTCCGGCCGGTCTCGACGTCCAGGAGGAGACCCGCGCGTATCGCGAGGCGGCCGCGGGCATCGGCAAAGGGAGCGGGCATCATCATGATCGGATCGTAGCCGGGCGCACGCGACTCCGCCCGGCGCAGGCGAGGCCACCCGGCTCGGCCCTCCCCGATGGCCAGCGGCCCGATGCGCCGTCGCGCGATTCCTAATGAACCGTGAGCCCGGCATGACAAATGCCTACGGAACGGTGGCCAAAGGGGACTTGCGCCAACGATCCGAATAGGTGACGATGTCTTCGTGCAACAACCCGCCGGCCGCCCGCGGCTGGCTCGTCCCTCTCGTCCGATGGCAGGTACCCAATGATCCTCGAAGGCCTCATCCTCATCGTCGCGTCCGCGCTTCTCCTCGCCGGTCTCTCCGTCAGCAGGAGCCCGTACGACAAGCTCGATCCCAAGCTGTGGCCCCACGTCCACCACTGATCGATGCCGCCGACGTGTCGGTGATGCCGCCGACGTGTCGGTGATGCCGCCGACGTGTCGGTGATGCCGCCGCCGGTGCGCGGTGCCGTCCAGGGCCAGATAGCAGTCGGCTGGACGGCCCCTGCGGCGGTTGTCGCATACGATGCCGCCGTGAGCCTTCCCGTTCCGCCCGACCACCTCCCGTTCACCGGCAACGACGGCGCCGACCGCCTCCTCGCGACCGACCCGCTCGCGCTGCTGATCGGCTTCGCGCTCGACCAGCAGGTCACCGTCCAGAAGGCCTTTGCCGGGCCGCTCGAGCTGCGGACGAGGATCGGGTCCCTGGACGCGGCGACGATCGCGACGATGGATCCCGAGGCACTGGACGTCGCCTTCCGTACCCCGCCGGCTCTGCACCGCTTCCCGGGCAACATGGCCAGGCGGGTGCGCGACCTGTGCGCCGTCATCGCTGAGGGCTACGGTGGCGACGCCTCGCGGGTCTGGTCCGAGGCTGCCGACGCCCGGGACCTCCACCGGCGTCTCATCGCGCTGCCGGGGATCGGCGAGATGAAGGCCGGGACGATCGTGGCACTGCTCGCCAAGCGGTACGGCATCCGGCCCGCGGGCTGGGAGGATGTCATTCCGGACCACCCCACCCTGGGCGACGTGGACTCGCCGGAGGCGCTCGCCGAGTACCAGGCCGGCAAGCGAGCGCGCAAGGCACAGCTGAAGGCAGAGGGCAAGGCCTGATGTCCGACACCGAGATCCTCGCCATCCTGGCGACGCTGGCCGGCGTGCTGATGGCGATCTCGCCGATCCTGCAGGTCCGGCGGATGCGGCGGACTCGGTCCAGCAACGACGTCTCGTTGCTGTACCTCTCCCTGCTGTGTGCCGGCTTCGTTGCGTGGCTGGCGTACGGCTGGTCGCTGGGCAACCCGGCGATGATCATCTCGAACATTGCCTCGCTCGCGTTCATGTTGATCACGATCAGCGTGGCGCTGAGGTTCCGGCGCGGCGGCGCGAAGCGGGCTGCCGCAGGCGCAGTGGCCCTGAACCCCCCGGCGCCCGACGAGATCGTCCCGGGACCGGCGGCGGCGCCAGCCGAGTAGGGGGAGGATCGAGGCAGTTGGGCGGAGACGTGGCATCCCCACTGAACGATCCGAAGCGCGAGGCGCTGCTTGATCGCCTGCATGCACACAGCGACCTGCAGGTCGAGGAGACAACCCGTACTTCGCCCAACGCTGGACGCTAGCGACGGACGAGCGTCCTGAACAGGTGCTCCAGCGTCGCGGCCGGATCGGCCGTCAGACCCGTGTGCACGGAAGAGGGCTGGATGATCGTGGACGAGGGCGACACCAGCCAGTGGAACCGCTCGGGCGCGTCGAGCGCGGCGATCGGGCCGGCCGCCGGATCCCCCTGCGCGATCCCCGCGATGGACGCGAGGTGGTCGCGGACGATCTCGGGGTCGCAGTCCGGCCGCATGACCGCCAGCAGCTCAACGTCCAGCTCGACGCGGGCGCCGAGGAACCGGCGCGCCCGCGACATCAGCACGATCCCGGCGTTGAACGCTTCCCCCCGCTCCACGCGTGGCACCACACGCACGATGGCGTACTCGAACGGGCTGCGGGCGACGGCGTCAGGCGGCTCGAGCACGATCAGCCTCCTCCACGAATGCGCGCCTCGCTTCCAGACGGGTGACGATGTAGTCCACGTAGGCGCGACGGTGCGCGCCGGGATCAGGCAGACCCGGCTCGGCCGGTAGCCAGTCGTCAGGGATCGACGCGGCCATCGCCTCCAGCACCGCCCGGTCCAGCCGCGGCGCCAGGCGGGCGTCCGCGTCCGCGACGGAGCCCGCGAACGGGAGCAGGACGTGATCGCGGATCTGGACGAACGGCCGCCGGGCGTGCGCGTCCGGGTCCTGCCAGCTGTGGTGGATATACAGAGCGGAACCGTGGTCGATGAGGTGCAGACGGCGGTGCCAGACGATGAGGTTGGGGTTCCGCGGCGTGCGGTCCACGTTGGTCATGAGGGCATCCAGCCAGACGACATCCGCGGCCAGTGTCGGATCCGGGCGCGGTCCGACGGCGGGGGCGAAGGGCAGGGCGCCGGGGAGGAAGTCCAGGCCGAAGTTGGTCCCGGCCGATCGCTCCAGCAGCTCCTGGATCTCCTGGTCGGGCTCCGCCTTTGCGAGCTCGGCGGCCAGCTCCACCAGCACGAGGTCGGGAACCGGGAGGTCCAGATGTCGCGCGATCTCGCCGGCCAGCAGCTCCGCGACCAGCGCCTTCCGCCCGTGGCCTGCGCCCAGGAGCTTGACGACGTACAGACCATCATCGTCCGCCTCCACGAGCGCGGGGACGGAGCCGCCCTCGCGCAGGGGCGTGACGTAGCGGGTGGCGATCACCGTGCGGAGCATCACGGGGAGTGTAGAACCCGCGGGTGCGGCAGTTGTCCCCGTGCACGTTCCGACATATAGTTGTATCTGCAACTACTGCCCCGGGTCGAGAGACCCCCCTGACACAGGAACCTTCCATGGACGACATCATCCGAGCCGCCCTCGGGCACGACCAGGTGGTCGACATCACCACCACCGGCCGCGTCACGGGCCAGGCACGGCGGATCGAAATCTTCATCCACAACCTGGGTGGCCGCCTCGTGATCAGCGGCATGCCGATACCCGGCCGGACGCGCGCATGGCTCCATAACCTCGAGGCGGACCCCGCGCTGACGGTCCACCTCAAGGGGCCCTACGCGGTGGCAGATATCCCGGCGACGGCCCGGGTGATCACGGATCCGGCGGAGCGCCGGGAGCTGCTGGTCGGGGTGGCACGCAACTGGAAGCGGACGGACCTGGACGTGATGGTCGAGCACAGCCCACTGATCGAGGTCACGGTTCCGGGCTATCCGGCCTGAGGCCGCCGGGCTCGGCCCGGGGTTGGCGCCACTCGCGGTGGGTGCCGCTCCGTCCGCCCGCGCGCTGCCTGCGAGCCTGCTCCGATCAGCCGGGCTCTGCGTCCATCAGCGCGCGAAACCGTTCCATCGCGCCCGGCAGCTCCGTGCCGATCCGCCGCTCCGCCTCCTTGACGATGAACCCGAGGAACGGGGGCGCCGAGAGGTCCAGCTCCAGCGTGATGCGCGTGGTCCCAGCATCGAGCGCAGCGAGCAGCACCCGGACATCGACCTTGAGCGGCCCGCCGGATCCGGCAATGACCAGCGAGACCGGCTCCCTGAACTCCTTGACCGTGCCGGTGATCTCGGCGCCACCGGTCGCCGGCCCCAGCCTGAGCCGCACCCGACTGCCCGCGCGCAGCCCCGGATCCAGCAGTTCCGCCTCCACGACCTCCGGCAGCCAGCGGGGGAGGTCAGGGATACGGGTGGCGACGCGGAACACGTCCCCGGCGGGGTAGGGGAGCTCGACGGCGGTGGTGATGGTGCCCATCCCCGGATGGTACGGGCGCCCGCGTCTTCCCGCCTCCCGCGCCTGGGCGGGACTCCAGGCTCGGTCCCGCCGTCAGCCCGAGTAAGGCTCCGTCAGCATCTCCACGAGCATATCCAGCTCCCGATCCGTGATGTCCTGGCCCCGGAGCAGGCTTCGCGCTCCGCCGTGCTCCGTGTCCAGGTGCTCAAGGGCGCTGGCGATGAACTCCGGCGGGCTGTCCACGATCAGGCTGCCGTGGCGCCAGTCATCGAGCTCCATGTGGGCGACCGGCGAGGCGAAGAACGCGGCGGACATCGCGTAGTCCTCCACGATGATGTCTCGCGGCACGCCGCACAGGTCCAGGAGGAGCGCGATGCTCACGCCAGTCCGGTCCTTGCCCGCGGCGCAGCCGATCACGGCCGGAAGGCCCTCGTCCGCAAGCATGGCGCGGACCACCTGCGCCAGCTGCGGGGCGCGGGCGTCGAGCACGTGGCGGTACATCCCGGCCAGACCCGCATGGGGGGTGGGATCGTCGGCGAGGAGCGGGATGCTGGTGTAGCGCACGACCGGCGACCCCACGAAGGCATTCGGCGATATGACCAGCTCCTCCGGCCAGCGGAGATCGATGACCTGGCGGAGGCCGAGGTCCACGAGCGCGTCGTACGTCCGGTCAGGGAGCCTGGTCAGCTCGTCCGAGCGCAGGAGCGTGCGCCAGCGCATCCGACGGCCGCCGGCGGCGGGGTAGCCACCGACATCGCGGACGTTGCGGGTGCCGTCGAGGGGGAGGTGTCGGGCAGGATCGGTGAGGTTCGTCATCGGGATCAAGGGTATCCCCGGACGGCCGTATCGGACGGTATGGGTCGGGCGGGAGGCGGTCCCCGTCGGTAGGGGGTGGTCCTAGCCCACTTGGTGGATCGACGACGGCTCCGGGCCGGGCGTAGGGTTGGGTCATCGAACGGACCGCCAACATTCGGACCAATTCGGGCGGCGCGTCTTCCCTCCGGCGGGATGCCGGGCGGCGGCGGAGCCCGAAACCCTGTCCTCCAAGGCGGTCCGTTCTCGATTCCACGGACAACCCCCCTAGCCTGCAGACCTGTCTCAGCGCGGGGGATTGCCCTCGAACGCCCGTTTCGCCCCGGCTGCCAGCCCCCGCACGCTCCACCACACCGGGATTGCCACCAGCGCCTCGTGCAGCCACCCGAACGGTCCCCGCAGCCCCGATCGCAGCTCCGTCGCCTGGTGGACCAGCGTCCCCGAGCCGCGAGCCTCGAAGCGCAGCACCAGGCGGACCTCGAGGCCCAGGACGAGCGCCTCGTGCGCCTGCAGGGATTGCCGCCGGTACTCCACGATCTCCCACTGCTGCGTGGTCGGCAGCCCGGCCAGCCGGCCCCGTTCCCGGTACACGGTGCCCACCCGGGACGGCCCGGAGACATAGACGATCTCCCGCACGTGCGGCATCCAGCGGGGCAACCCCGAGATGTCGTCGTACAGGTTCCAGACCTCGTCGCGCGAGGCGCCCACGAGCGCCTCGGCCTCCACGTGTCGCATCGGGACCAGTATCCCGCGCTCTGCGCCGGCTGGGAACCCCGATCGGTCACCGACTGCCGAACGGGGCGGGGGCCCCGAACCGCAACCCAACGACCCCTTGGGCGGTGCGTGTCTTCCTCCGGCCCGCAACCTACGCTCGCGGGCCAGCCCCGAGGAGAGGATTGCGTTGGCCGAGCCCCGCACCCTGTACGAGCAGACCACCGAGCACGACGCCTGCGGCTTCGGGTTCGTGTGCGACATCGCCGGGCGCCCGTCGCATGCCATCGTCCGGGACGCCCTCACGGTGCTGGTCAACCTGGAGCACCGGGGAGCCAGTGGCTCACAGCGCAACACGGGCGACGGCGCGGGGCTCCTCACCGGCATCCCTCGCTCGTTCCTGCGCGCCGCCGCGCGCGAAGCGGGCCTGCAGCTCCCGGCGGGCGGCGGCTACGGCGTGGCGATGGTCTTCCTGCCACGCGATGAGGCCAGCCGGATCGCGTGCACGGCCCAGTTCGAGCGCACCCTGGCCGACGAGGGGCTGGCACTCCTCGGCTGGCGGGACGTTCCCACCGACACGATGGGCCTTGGCGAAACCGCATGTGCCAGCCGCCCGGCCATTCGCCAGGCCCTCGTCGCGCGTCCGGCGGACCTTCCCCCGGGCGAGGCCGCGGACCTCGACTTCGATCGCCGCCTGTACGTCGCCCGGAGGTTGATCGAGAAGTCGGTCCAGCGGAGCGCGCATCCGGGCCGTGGCGAGTTCTACGTCCCGTCCATGAGCTGCCGGACCATCGTCTACAAGGGGATGCTCAACGCGTCCCAGCTGCTGACGTTCTACCCGGATCTCCTCGACCCGCGCTACGAGAGCGCCGTTGCCCTCGTCCACTCGCGGTTCTCGACGAACACCTTCCCGTCCTGGGCGCGCGCGCACCCCTACCGCTACATCAGCCACAACGGCGAGATCAACACGCTCCGCGGCAACGTCAACTGGATGTTCGCGCGCCAGTCCAGCCTCCGTTCCGAGGTCTTCGGGGAGGATCTGCGCAAGGTGCTGCCGGCGGTGGACGTGGACGGCTCCGACACCGCCATCTTCGACAACGTCCTGGAGCTGCTCCACCTGTCCGGCCGCTCGCTCGCCCACGTGATGGCGATGATGGTCCCCGAGCCCTGGAGTCGGGACCCGTCGATGTCGCCGGCCCGAAAGGCGTTCTACCAGTACCACGCGTGCCTGATGGAGCCATGGGACGGCCCCGCCTCGCTGGCCTTCACGGACGGGATCCGGATCGGGGCCACGCTGGACCGCAACGGTCTTCGCCCCGGCCGCTACTACGTCACCCGCGACGGCCGCGTGATCATGGCGTCCGAGGCGGGCGTGCTGGACATCCCCGCGGCGGAGGTCGTGGCGAAGGGTCGCCTGCAGCCGGGCCGCATGTTCCTCGTGGATACGGCCGAGGGCCGGATCGTCGGCGACGACGAGCTGAAGGACGCTCTGGCCGCCGCGAAGCCATACGAGCAGCTGGTTGCGGGCGTCATGACGCGCCTCGAGGACCTGCCCCATCCCGCGCACGTTCACGAACCCGACCACGAGTCCGTGATCCGCCGCCAGGAGGTCTTCGGCTACACGGCCGAGGACGTCCGGATGATCATCAACCCGATGGCGGAGTCCGGCTTGGACCCGGTGGGCTCCATGGGCAACGACGCCCCGCTCGCCGTCCTGTCCGAGCGCCCGCAGCTGCTCTTCAACTACTTCAAGCAGCTGTTCGCCCAGGTCACAAACCCTCCCGTGGACGCGATCCGCGAGGAGATCATCATGGCCACGGAGCGTTCCATCGGGCCCGAGGACAACCTCCTCGAGCCGGGCGACGACGCGGCCCACCAGCTTGCCCTCCCGTCGCCGGTCATCTCCAACACGGAGCTTGCGAAGATCCGCGCCCTGGATGGGGGTCCAACCTCGTTCGGCTTCCGGACCATCACCCTCCCGATCCTGTTCAAGGTCGCCGAGAATGGCGCCGGCCTGCGTCGCGCGATCGAGGACCTCCGCCAGCGGGCGTCCGAGGCGATCGAGGAGGGCTACAACCAGGTCCTCCTCTCGGACCGCGGCCACGACGCGATCGACGCCCCCATCCCGGCGCTCCTCGCCGTCTCCGCCGTCCACCACCACCTGGTCCGGTCCGGGACGCGCGGTCGAGTGGGCCTGATCATCGAGTCCGGTGAGCCGCGCGAGGCGCACCACTTCTGCCTGCTCATCGGCTACGGCGCCTCTGCGATCAACCCGTACCTCGCCTTCGAGACCATCGACGACCAGGTACGGCTCGGGATCATCGCGGGGCCCACCGCGGAGGCCGAACAGCGCTATCGCACGGCCGCGGTCAAGGGCGTGATCAAGGCGATCTCGAGGATGGGGATCTCCACCGTCCACAGCTACCACGGCGCCCAGGTGTTCGAGGCGATCGGCCTCAACCGGGACTTCGTGGACGAGTACTTCACGTGGACGCCCAGCCGTATCGGCGGCATCGGCATCGAGGTCGTCTCGCGCGAGGTCCAGCTCCGCCATGCCCGCGCCTATCCGCCCAAGCGCCCGACCGTCCACCGCCAGCTGCCCCCGGGGGGCCAGTACAGGTACAGGACGGACGGCGAGATCCACCTGTTCAACCCGCTCACGATCCACACGCTCCAGAAGGCCGTCAGGGCTGGCGACTACTCGATCTTCAAGGACTACACGGCCCTTGTGGACGACCAGTCCAACCGTCTCGCGACCCTGCGCGGGCTCCTGGAGCTTCGCCCGGCCCTGCGTCCCGTGCCGATCGACGAGGTCGAGCCGGTCGAGTCGATCGTGCGGCGGTTCAAGACCGGGGCCATGAGCTACGGCTCGATCTCGGGCGAGGCCCACGAGACGCTGGCGATCGCGATGAACCGCCTCGGCGGGAAGAGCAACACCGGCGAGGGGGGCGAGGACCCGGCCCGCTACGAGCCGATGCCCAACGGCGACTCGAGGAACAGCGCGATCAAGCAGGTGGCGTCGGGTCGCTTCGGCGTGACGAGCGAGTACCTGGTCAACGCGCGGGAGATCCAGATCAAGATGGCCCAGGGCGCGAAGCCCGGCGAGGGCGGCCAGCTACCGGGCTCGAAGGTCTACCCGTGGATCGCGAAGACGCGGCACTCCACGCCCGGCGTCGGGCTGATCAGCCCGCCTCCGCACCACGACATCTACTCGATCGAGGACCTGGCCGAGCTGATCCACGACCTCAAGAACGCCAACCACCACGCGCGGATCAGCGTGAAGCTTGTCGCGGAGGTGGGCGTGGGGACCGTGGCGGCGGGCGTCGCCAAGGCGCACGCGGACGCGGTGCTGATCTCGGGCCACGATGGCGGCACGGGCGCGTCGCCACTGACCTCGATCAAGCATGTCGGCCTGCCGTGGGAGCTGGGCCTGGCGGAGACCCACCAGGTCCTGCTGATGAACGACCTGCGGAGTCGGATCACGGTCGAGGTGGACGGCCAGCTCAAGACGGGGCGCGACGTGGTGATCGGCGCGCTGCTGGGCGCCGAGGAGTTCGGCTTCGCCACGGCGCCGCTGGTCTCCCTGGGCTGCCTGATGATGCGCGCCTGCCACCTGAACACCTGCCCGGTGGGCGTGGCGACGCAGGACCCGGAGCTGCGCAAGCGGTTCGCGGGCGATCCACAGCACGTCGTCAACTTCATGACGTTCCTCGCCCGCGAGGTGCGCGAGCACATGGCCCGCCTGGGCTTCCGGACGATCGACGAGATGGTCGGGCGCGCGGACCGGCTGGAGATGTGCCCGGCGCTGGATCACTGGAAGGCCCGGAACCTGGACTTCTCCCGGATGCTCGCGCTGCCGGATGTGCCGGGGACCTACGAGGGCCGTCGGACGATCGCCCAGGAGCACAACGTGGAAGCGTCGATGGACGCGACGACGCTGCTCTCGCTGTGCGAACCGGCCCTGACAGAGGGGCTCCAGGTCTCGGCCACCCTGCCGATCCGCAACGTGAACCGCGTGGTCGGCACGATGCTCGGCTCCGAGGTCACGCGTCGCTGGGGCCGGGCGGGGCTGCCGGATGGGACCATCGACCTGCTGTTCCAGGGGTCGGCAGGTCAGAGCTTCGGCTCGTTCATCCCGCCCGGGATCACGCTGCGCCTGGAGGGTGACGCCAACGACTACCTCGGCAAGGGGCTGTCGGGCGGGCGACTCGTCGTGTTCCCTGCACCGGATGCCGCCTTCGTTGCCCACGAGAACGTGATCACCGGGAACGTGGCGCTGTACGGCGCCACCGGTGGCGAGGCGTTCGTCAGGGGCATGGCCGGCGAACGGTTCGCGGTACGCAACTCGGGGGCCACCGCGGTGGTGGAGGGGACGGGGGACCATGGCTGCGAGTACATGACGGGCGGTCGCGTGCTGGTGCTCGGGCGGACGGGGCGCAACTTTGGCGCCGGCATGTCCGGCGGCATGGCCTGGGTCTACGACGAGGACGGGACCTTCGCGTCTCGCTGCAACCCGGAGATGGTGGGGCTGTCATCACTTGTGTCGACCGGGACGGATGCCGAGGACGCCGCCGTCCGCGGGCTGCTCGCACGCCACCTGGAGCTCACCGGGAGCGTCCGGGCCGCAGACCTGCTGGGGCGCTGGGAGGACGTGGCCGGGCGCTTCATTCGCGTCGTGCCGCACGACTACCGGCGCGTGCTCGAGGCGCAGGCCCGGATGGTCGCATCCGGCATGGACGACGAGACGGCCGCGATGGCCGCGTTCGAGGAGAACGTGCTTGACCTGGCGCGCGTCGGAGGCTCCTGATGGGCAAGCCGACCGGGTTCATCGAGGTCGCTCGTCGCTCCGCGCCGAGTCGCCCGCCGCTGGAGCGGATCCGCGACTGGAGCGAGGAGCACCCGCATCTTGACGGCGGTGCCCTCGCGGACCAGGCATCGCGCTGCATGGATTGCGGCGTCCCCTTCTGCCACACGGGCGTGATGATCAATGGGATGGCCTCGGGCTGCCCGATCAACAACCTGATCCCCGAGTGGAACGACCTCGTCTACCGCGGCCAGTGGCAGGAGGCCGCGATCCGCCTCCACCGCACGAACAACTTCCCGGAGTTCACCGGCCGCGTCTGTCCCGCGCCCTGCGAGGGCTCCTGCACCGTGGCCCTGCACGGGGACCCGGTCACGATCAAGACGATCGAGCAGGAGATCGCAGACCGCGCATGGGCCGAGGGCTGGATCACGCCGAACCCGCCGCTCACGCGGACGGGGAGGACGGTGGCCGTGGTCGGCAGCGGGCCGGCGGGCCTGGCGGCGGCCGACCAGCTCAACCGCGCCGGGCACCTGGTCACCGTGTACGAGCGGGCGGGGCGAATCGGCGGGCTGCTGATGTACGGCATCCCGAACATGAAGCTGGACAAGGACGTTGTGGCGCGGCGCACGAGTCTCATGGCCGGGGAGGGCGTGCGGTTTGAGACGGGCGTGACGGTCGGCGCGGACGTGTCCGTGGAGCGAATGCTCGTGGAGCGTGATGCAGTGGTCCTGGCGACCGGCTCGACGCTGGCGCGCGATCTGTCGGTCCCGGGCCGCGAGCTGGGCGGGATCCACCTGGCGATGAGCTTCCTGCGTGGCAACACGCGGCGGCTGCTCGACGGCGGGGCGGATGCGGGAGCGCCGATTGACGCGGCCGGGCGCGACGTCGTTGTCATCGGCGGCGGCGACACCGGCACGGACTGCGTGGGCACGGCGATCCGCCAGGGGGCGCGCAGCGTGCGGCAGCTCGAGATCATGCCGCGACCCCCGGAGACCCGTGCCGCCGACAACCCATGGCCGGAGTGGCCGAAGGTTCACAGGCTGGACTACGGGCATGAGGAGGCAAAGGCGCTCTGGGGCGAGGACCCGCGCCGCTATTCCACGACGACGCGCCGGTTCATCGGCCGCAACGAGCACGTGACCGGCATCGAGATCTCGGACATCTCCTGGGGCGTGGGGGCGGACGGGCGGTCCGAGATGCGAGAGGTGGCGGGCACGGCGCAGGTGCTGCCGGCCGACCTCGTGCTGCTGGCGCTTGGCTTCACGGGGCCGGAGAGCGCGCTGCCGAAGGCGTTCGGGTGCGAGCTCGACGCGCGCGGGAACGTGCGGACGGGGCCGGACCGGATGACGACGGTGCCCGGGGTGTTCGCGGCGGGGGACTGCGTGCGCGGCCAGTCCCTGGTGGTCTGGGCGATCCGCGAGGGCCGGTTGGCGGCCCAGGGTGTGGACCGCTTCCTGATGCGCGGCGACACGGTGCTGCCGGGCTGACCCGGTCCGATGGGGCTGCTCGAGGTCGCGCCGCATCGGCGCCAGCCACCGTGGGTTACCACCCCCCGCGACTCCCCCGTAACGCCCCCGAGACTCGGCTGGGTGTCACCCACGCCATTGCCAAGCGTGACTCGAGTCCCGAACCGCGGGCTTCGACCGTCGAGCCAAGCGTCAGCACCACGCTGGCGACACATATTCGAGTCGCCAGGTGCACATGAGCTGCGACTTGACCGCATCGGACCGTGACTGGCCGCCCGCTGCGGTCGAGATGCGCAGGACCAGGCCATCATCGACCGTCCGGCGCATCTCGCCGACTTCGCGTCTCCCTGCTTGCCCACTTAGGGACAGGCGCCGCCACCTACGCCGGCTGGGCCCCAGGCACCAGCACGCGCTCAGCCCCGTGGTCCGGGCGCAGCATGGCGACCATCCTGGCCGGGCCAGTTTGCGGATCGGGGCTACCCTCTACGAGTGAAAGAAGAGAACCCCGAGCCCGCCGAGGCCCCCGACGCGATCTCCGCCGATCCCGCGGACGTCGCCCAGATCGCCGACGTGACACCCGCCGATCCCGCCCCCGATCCCTCACCCGAGCAGGCGCCCGAACCCGCGCCTGAACCCGACCCGGCGCCCGAACCCGCGCCTGAACCCGACCCGGCGCCCGACCCCACGCCTGTCGGCTTCGCCGCCCTGGACCTCGACGAGCGGCTGCTGCGGACCCTCACCGGCCTCGGCTACGAGGAGCCCACGCCCGTGCAGGAGGTGGCGATCCCGCCCCTGCTCGCCGGCCGCGACCTGCTCGCGGAGGCCCCCACCGGCACCGGCAAGACCGCTGCGTTCGCCCTGCCGATCCTCCAGCACCTGGCCCGCCGCATGGACGAGGCCCGTGCGGCCGGCCGCCCCGTCGACGGACGCGGCGTGCCCCGCGACGGCCGCGGCAGCCGCCCGTCGTCGCTCGTGCTCGCGCCCACCCGGGAGCTCGCGATGCAAGTTGCCGAGGCCATCCACCGCTACGGCCGTGACCTCGGCGTGCGCGTGATCCCCATCTACGGGGGCCAGCCGATCACCACGCAGCTCGCCCGCCTCGCCCGCGGCGTGGACGTCGTCGTGGCCACCCCCGGCCGGGCAGTGGACCACCTCGACCGCGGCACGCTCCGCTTCGACGAGGTCCAGACCGTCGTCCTGGACGAAGCCGACGAGATGCTCGACATGGGCTTCGCGGACGACCTGGACAAGATCCTCGGCGCCTTGCGGAAGGATCGCCAGACCGCGCTCTTCTCCGCGACCATCGCGGGACAGATCGCCCGCCTCGCGGAGCGGCACCTCAACGACCCCGTTCGCGTCCGCGTTCACGAGACGCCGCAGGCAAAGGGCGAGGACGCCCGCGTTCGCCAGGTGGCGTACGTCGTGCGGCGCGCCGACAAGCTCGCCGCGCTGGGCCGCATCCTGGACCTGGAGGACGGCGCCGCGACCCTCGTGTTCGCCCGGACCCGGGGCGAGGTCGACGACCTCGCCGAGGCACTCTCCGGCCGCGGCCGGGACGCGGCGGCACTCCACGGCGGCCTCTCGCAGGAGCAGCGCGACCGGATCATGGGCCGCTTCCGCGATGGCGCGCTGGATGTGCTCGTCGCGACCGACGTTGCCGCACGCGGGCTCGACATCGGCCACATCAGCCACGTCGTCAACTACGACGTCCCATCCTCGACCGACGTCTACGTCCACCGGATCGGCCGGACCGGGCGCGCCGGACGCGAGGGCGTGGCGATCACGCTGGTCGAGCCGCGCGAGCACCGGCTGCTGCGCGACATCGAGCGGGCCGTCGGCCAGCCGCTGGAGATCGCCGGCCTACCGACCATCAGCGACGTGCGCGAGCACCGCATGGACGCCCTCCGCGCGCAGTTGCGCGAAGCCCTCGTCGCAGGTGACTTCGACCGGTACCGTGCCGTCGTGGAACCCCTGGCCGGGGAGTTCGACCTCGTCGACATCGCGCTGGCCGCAATCAGCCAGGCCGATGCCGAGGCGCGCGGCGCGGAGGATACCGCCGAGCTGGCACAGGCGACGCTGCCCTCGTTCGACCGGCCGGGCGCGCGCGGGCCTGCGAGGCGGCCGTTCAACCAGGACCGGGGGTACGGCCAGGCTCCGCCGGGTGCCCGCGGGCCATACAACGCCCCGCCGCGGTACCCGCAGCAGCAGGGCCAATACCCGCAGCAGGGGTACCAGCAGCAGCCGAACCGGGATCCGCGCTTCCGCCCCGGTCCTCCCGGCCCGGGCCTCGGCGCCCCGCCCCCGTTCGGCGCGGACCAGGGCCAGTACCCGCAGCAGGGCCAGTTCCCGCAGCAGGGCCAGGATCAGCAGGACCAGCAGCGCCCGGGCTACGGGCGTCCGTACGAGCCGCGACCCGGCCAGGGTCGACCCGGTCCCGCCACCGGTCCCCGCCGCGGCTTCCGCCTCTCCGGCTGGCACGATCCGGAGGGCCGCCCCGTCATGAGGGCACCCAACATGGGTTCGGGCGGCGGCGGCATCACGCGCCTGTTCGTGGGCGCGGGTCGGGCGGCAGGCATGCGCCCGGGCGACCTTGTCGGCGCGATCACCAACGAAGCCGGCCTGCGCGGCGGCGATATCGGCGCGATCCAGATCGCCGACGGGTTCTCGCTCGTGGAGGTCCCGGAGGCCGCCGCGGACCACGTGATCCGTGCCTTGCGCGCGGCCACGATCAAGGGCCAGAAGGTGAACGTCCGCCGGGAGCGCTTCTAGGCGGCCCGCGCGGCCGGCCTACCCCTCCCCGCCGCTCTGGGCGCGCAGGAACCGCTCGATCTCGGTGATCAGGTCGTCGCCCTCCGGCTGGCGGGACTCGTCCACCATCGCCTCCAGCCGCCCGACGTATGCCTGTGTCGTCTCGTCGGCGGCCGTGGCCGAGTCCAGGCGCACCAGCAGGGCCCGCGCCTCGTCCGACAGGTCACCCCGCGGAAGCTCCACGTCCAGGTGCCGCTCCACCGCTCGCAACAGCGCCACCGCGGCCGTGGCGTAGGGCCCGCTGACGTAGTGGGGGATCTGCGCGAAGTACCCGACAGCCGGGATCCCGCCCGCCGCGGCGGCCATCTCCAGCATCGACAGCGCCGCCGCCGGCACCCGGAGCAGGCCGGTGGGACCCGCTTCCACGCCACCGCGCAGCAGGCCGGGGCTCGACTCGGTCCCGAGGATCGGCACCGACCGCGTGTGCGGGACCGCGGCCGGGATGGCGCCCAGGCTGATCCAGCCACGGACGTCGAGGCGGCCGAGCAGCTCAACGACAGCATCGGCCAGCGCGTGCCAGCGGTCGTCCGGCTCGGCGCCGGTGAGCATGAGCAGATCGCGCTCGCCGAACCGCGCGTAGCGGAGTACCAGCTCCGGCCAGGCGAGCGACGCGGGCCGGCCGTCGCGGATCTCCAGGGTGGGCCGGCGGGAGCGGTAGTCGAACAGCTGGTCGGCGTCGAAGGTGGCGATGGTGGTTGCCCGGTGCACCAGCGTGGCGACCGCGCGGGTCGCGGCGGATCCCGCGTCCACCCACCCGTCCATGGCGGCGACGACGATGGGATCGTCCAGGGGCGGCAGCGGGCCTTCGAGTCGGTAGAGGGACATGAGCCAAGGATACGGCGCCCGGCATCAAAGGCGGCCGGGAGCGCCGCCGTGCCGCCGCCTCCACGCCGCCGAGGAGCGCCGCCGAAGAGCGCCGCCGTGCCGCCGAAGAGTGCCGCCGTGCCGCCGCCGCCGTGCCGCCGCTGTCCGCTCCACCCCGGCCGGCTCCGCGTCGCACCCTCGGCCTGCCAGCTCGCACCAACCTTGCTGGTGCAATGTCGGCCACGAGCCCCGATCCGTGGTCAGGTACCAGCGGGGCTGGTGCTCAGCGAAGGATCCCCGTGAATCGGGTCGGTTCGGGCGCTCGGCGCCCCTCGCCTGAGCGCGAGCCGAGGAGCATGTTGTGGCAGAACCTGGCGGTACCCGGCCGACCACCAGCGGCGCTGGTATCCGTCAGCAGCGCGGTCCAAGGACGCGACCCGCCCCCCCAGCCGCGCGGACCCAGCCGCGGCCAGCGACCCGCAACCCCGCGTTACCGCCCCCGTTCCCGCCGTTCCGCCCGCGCCGACAGGTAGTAGTGCCACAGGATTCGCGCCGCGACCGCCCGCCATGGCCGCCACTCCTCCGCCAGCGCCAGCATCCCGTCCGCGGCGGGTCGCCGGTCCAGGCCGCGCAATTCGGCCACGGCCTGGGCGAGGGCGCGGTCGTGGATCGGCCACGCGTCCGGGCGCAGCAGCACCATGAGCCTGTAGATGGTCGCGGTCCACGGCCCGATCCCCGGGATTGCGGTGAGCACGGAATCGACCTTGGCGTCATCGAGTGGCGCCAGCCTGTCCAGGTCCAGGGACCCGTCCAGCACCGCGCCGGCCAGCGCGCGGCCGTAGCGCGCCTTGTGGCGGCTGAACCCGATCGCCAGCAACTCCGCGTGACCCAGGCGCAGGAAGCTCCTCGACCGCGGCCGCGAGCGTGGAGTCCGTGAGACAGGCCGGTGGCTGGATGCGCATCCCGAAGATCATCGCCGACCCGACGTCTGCGCGGACCTCAGGAAGCCCCGCCGGCCTCCCACTCCCGTCCGGCCTCGAGGAAGGCCGCGACGTTGGCCCACGGGATGTCGGGCTCATCGATGTCGTAGGCGGGGCAAAGGACGAGACCGGCAGGCCCCAGCGTCTCGATCCGCTCGCGCACCTCGCGCCGGATCTCCTCCGGTGAGGCGAACGAGAACGTCGTCTGGCGGCCGACCGTGCCCCACAGGACCAGCCGAGGGCCGTGGCGGCGCCGGATCCGGATCGCGTCCATGTGCTCGGCCTGCAGCGGGTTGATCCCGTTGACGCCGATCTCGACCAGGTCGTCGAGGATCGGCTCGAAGAAGCCGTCGCTGTGGTAGATGACGCGCAGTGCGGGCGCGACCGCCCGTGCGGCGTCGATGATTCCGGCCAGGCGCGGCCGGAAGAACTCCCGCCAGGTCGCCGGGCCGATCATCATCGTGCCCGGCATGCCCACGTCGTCGTCGAGGGCGAGGACATCGACGCCGGCGCCGGCGAGCGCGACGGCGTTGCGCCGCGCGAGCTCCGCGAGCCGGTCGAGCAGGTAGTGCGCCATCTCCTTCCGCTCGACGAGATCGAGCAGGAAGTTCTCGAGGCCGCGCAGGCGCCACGCCGCCTCGAACAGCTCGCCGCCCAGGTGGGGCGTGTTGCCGCCGGCGGCGAGGCCGCGCGCGTGGAGGTCCGCGACCTGGGCGGCGAGCCCGTCCGCGACGTAGGACCCGTCCACGGCCGGGAACGGGAAGCGCTCGAGGTCGTCCAGGGAACGTGCGGCCTCCAGCGGGTTGCCGCCCGGCGCCTGCTCCGGGTGGTAGCCCCAGCTGGCGTAGCGCGCCGCCTGGGAGACGCTGCCGATGCGCGTGTTGCCGTCGAAGGGCATCGCCAGGCGCCGCAGCTCCGCCTCCTCCGGGGAGACGGGAAACGCGACGAAGGCAACGTCGACCAGGTCGTCGCGCCATGCCCCCGGTGGAGCCAGGGCCCGGCCGTCGACCTCGTAGAAACTGAGCGCGAGCGGGATCCGGTCCGTGACCCCGCCATCGAACGCCGCCAGGATCCGGGCCCGCCCGTCCTCCACGGCCGCCATCGCCTCGTCCTAGCCGACCGGGTGAGGACCGTCGATGACGGCGTCGGTGACCATCCGCCGCAGCACCCGCGCCGTCGCCGAGCGCCGGTAGGCGGCCGTCGAGCGAAGGCCATCCCTTGGATGGATGTCCAGGAGCACGGCCGCTGCAGCCCGGTCGGCCACGTCGGTGCCCGGGACCGCACCCTCCAGGACAGCCTCCGCGCTGGGCGCCCGGATCGGCACTTCGGTGATCGTGCCGACGGCGACGCGGACGTCGTGCCAGGCCGGCGACCCGGGATCCTGCCGCCACGCGACCGCGAGCGCGACCTTGGCGAGCGCGAGTGCCCGACGGGTGCCGATCTTGCGGTAGCGCAGCTGCCGGCCCGCCCCCAGCGGGAACTCCATCCGAAGGAGCAGCTCGCCCGGCTGGAGCGCCGTCCGCCGGTAGCCGATGAAGAACGACGCCGCAGGAATCGCCCGCTCGCCGCCCGGTCCGCCGGCCACCAGGATGGCTTCTGCGGCCAGCACCAGCGGCAGGCTGTCGCCCGCCGGCGAGGCGTTCACCACGTTGCCACCCAGGGTCGCCATGTTCTGGAGCTGCGTTGCCCCGAACGCGGATGCCATCTGTGCCAGTGCCGGCAGGTGGGTCTGGACGAGCTCCGACCCGCGCAGGTCGGCATAGGTCGCCGTCGCGCCGACCACGAGCCGGTCGCCTTCGACCCTGATCCCGCGGAGCTCCTCGATCCCGGTCAGGTCGAGCAGCGCCTTGTCGGCCGCCGAGACGTCGCCCGCGAGCTCGACCATGACATCCGTTCCGCCGGCGATCGGTCGCCAGGGGCCCGTCGCGAGGAGCGCATACGCCTCGGTGAGCGTGGTCGGGCGTACGAAGGCGGGCCCGACCCGCACATCGGACCCGGCCTCCACGTTGGGGCGGACAGCGGCGCCGGCGAGCTCGCCCGGTACCTGCGGCAGCCCGCCCGGCACCTCGCGCGGCGCCATCGTGGCTGCGTTCGCGATCGCGTCGATGATCTTCATGTACCCGGTGCACCGGCAGAGGTTGCCGGCGATCACCTCGCGGATCGCGGCGTCCGTCGGTTCGGCGCCGGAGTCGAGGAATGCCCGCGCCGACATCAGGATGCCCGGCGTGCAGATGCCGCACTGCACGCCACCCGAGTCCACGAAGGCAGCCTGGATCGGGTCCAGCCGCCCGTCCCTGGCCAGCCCCTCGACCGTGCGGACATCGCGGCCCTCCACCTGTCCCATCGGGACCAGGCAGCTGACCACCGGCGTCCCGTCCACCAGGACCGTGCAGGCGCCGCATTCGCCCTCCCCGCAGCCCTCCTTGGTGCCGGTGAGGCCGAGCTCGATGCGCAGCGCGTCCAGCAGGCGCAGGCCTCCTGGTCCGGCGACCTCGACCGGGCTCCCATTGACCGTGAAGCGGGTTGCCCGAGTGGGCGCGGCGGTCGTCACGACCGGACCTCCTCTCCGTCGCGGCCGGCCGCCTCGAGCGCCGCGAGGATCCGCTCAGGCGTGGCGGGCAGCTCGTGGATCCAGACGCCGGTCGCGTCGTGGATGGCGGCGACGACCGCCGGCGCCACGACGTCCATCGGCAGCTCGCCGAGCCCCTTGGCCCCGTGTGGCGCGTTCGAGAAGGGGTTCTCCACCAGGACGGCCGTTATCCTCGGCGCGTCGAGCGAGGTGGGGATCAGGTACTTCGAGAGCCGGTCGTTGAGGAACCGGCCGTCCTTCAGCTTCATCTCCTCGATGGTGGCATAGCCGACCGCCTGGAGCGAACCGCCCTCCACCTGCCCGGCGGCCATCAGCGGGTTGATGACCGTGCCGCAGTCGTCCGCGGAGACGACGTGCTTGACGGCCACCTCGCCGGTGTCGAGGTCCACCTCGACCTCGACCGTCGCGGCCGCCCAGGAGAACGCCGGGTAGGCGTCGCCGACGTAGGTGGCGTCGTCCCAGGTGATGTCCGGGTAGCCGGTGAACTGCTCGTCGAAGCGGAGGGCGCCGTGGGTTCGGGCGACGTCGCCGTAGGCCATCTTGAACGGCCCGGGTGCGCGTTCCTCGACGGCCTCCCGGAGCCGGTCTGCTGCGAGTGCGAGGAGGCCGCCGACGACCATCGTGCTGCGCGAGGCGACGGTCGGGCCGCTGTTGGGGACGACGGAGGTGTCCTGGCGCACGACGTCCACGTCCTCGAATGGGATGCCCAGCCTGTCCGCCACGATCTGGGCGAACACGGTCCGCATTCCCTGGCCCATCTCGGTCTGGTCGGAGACGGCGAGGATGCGCCCGTCCGCGGTCAGCTCCACCGCGGCGATGCTGGCGAGGTACTTCTCGCCACCGCCGGTGAAGCCGGCCCCATGCCAGCCCATCGCGACCCCGATCCCGGGCGCGCTGCGCGCCCTGCCGGTCGCGCGGTCGACGGTGCGGGCGGCGGCGAATGTGCTGCGGCGGGTCTCGAAGTCGCCTGCCTCCAGCGCAGCCGCCAGGGTCTCCCTGGCCGACACGCTGTCCTTCAGCACCTGCTGGGTCGGGGTCAGGTCACCGAGCTGGTAGGCCCAGCGCGCCCGCAGCCCCGCCGGCGAGGTGCCGAGCGCATCGGCGATCCTGTTGACCTGCATCTCGGCGGCGAACTCCGTCTGGGGCGCTCCGAAGCCGCGAAAGGCGCCAGTCGGCGGCGTGTGCGTCCGCACCGCCCGCGCGTGGATGCGCACGTTCGGGCATGCGTACGGGCCCGCCGAGTGGAGGGTCCCGCGGGAGAGCACCACCGACGAGAGGGTCGCGTAGGCGCCGCCGTCGAAGGTGATGTCGATGTCCTGGGCGACGAGCCGGCCGTCGCGCGTCACGCCGGTGCGGTGGGTGACCACCGCCGGATGGCGCTTCGTGGTGACCGAGATGTCCTCGTGGCGGTCGTAGATCAGGCGGACCGGGCGACCGACCGCGAGGGCGAGCATGGCGGCATGGATGGCCAGCCCGGACGGAAACTCCTCCTTGCCGCCGAAGGCGCCGCCGGTGTCCTCCTGGACGACCACGCACCGCTCGCCGTCGAGGCCGAGGGCCCGCTTCATGGCCGCGTGGACGTAGTACGGGCACTGCAGCGAGCCGTGAACGGTGACGCCGCCGTCCGGCCGCGGCACGGCGATCATGCCCTGGGTCTCGATATAGAGCTGCTCCTGGTGGCCGACGCGGTAGGTCCCCTCGACGACCATGTCCGCCTCCGCGAACCCCGCCTCGAGGTCGCCCCGGAGGATGTCGTACTCGGTGAAGACGTGGTCGGACGCGAGCATGTCGGTGACGGCCGGGAGTGGCTCCGTGCGCAGCCGGATGTGGTCGCGTGCGGCGTGCGCCAGCGCAAGGGTGGGGGCCGCGACCAGGGCGACCGCCTCGCCGATGTGGCGGATCTCGTCCACGGCGAGGACCGGCTGGTCGTCCTTCATGAGATGGATGACGTTCTCGCCCGGCACGTCGGCGGCCGTGAGCACCACCACCCGGCTCCAGTCGAAGGCGGGGTCGCGCTCGATCCCGAGCAGACGGGCGTGCGGTTCGGTCGCCCTGACCGTGCTGCCGTGCCATGCCCCGGGAACCACGAAGTCGTCGGTGTACCGGGTGGCGCCAACCAGCTTGGGAACGGCATCCACCCGGGGCACGGATCGCGCGTCGGCCGCGGGATCGGGGATCCACCGGGCCGGTGACGCCTCCGGTGGGGTCACCTCCGGAGGCGCGGATGGGGCAGGCGTCGCGTGGGGGGTGTGGACCGGCGCCTGCGTCGTCATGGCTCCTACTCGTCCTTCACGATGTGGGTCCCGGCCTTGCCGCGGACCGCGTTCAGGAGGCTCTCCGGGTCGGTGATGACGGCTTCACGGCCGCCCCGCTCCAGGAACCAGATGCATGCCTCGATCTTGGGCGCCATGCTGCCCTTGGCGAAGTGCCTGCCATCGGCAAGATACGCCCTGGCCTCGGACAGCGTCATCCTGTCGATCCACCTCTGCTCCGGCGTGCCGAAGTCAAGGGCGACCCGGTCCACGGCGGTGGCGATCACCAGGAGGTCCGCCCCGAGCTCGCTGGCAAGCAGGGAGCTGGCGAAGTCCTTGTCGATGACCGCGGGTGTGCCGTGGAGGTTCCCGTCGGCGTCCGCGGCAACCGGGATCCCGCCGCCACCCACGGTGATGACGATGAAGCCGGCGCCGACCAGGGTCCGCACGGCGTTGAGCTCGACGATCCGCTTCGGCCTGGGCGAGGCGACCACGCAGCGCTTGCCGCGACCCGCATCCTCGACGACCGTCCAGCCGTCGGCCTGCCGCTTCGCCGCGGTCTCGTCATCGAGGAACGAGCCGATCGGCTTGGTCGGGTTGGCGAACGCCGGGTCGCTCCGGTCCACCTCCACCTGGGTCACGACGGTGACCGCTTCCTTGTCCAGTCCGAGGCGGGCGAAGTCGTGGCCCAGCGCCTGCTGAAGCTCATACCCGATGGCGCCCTGCGAGTCGGCGCCGCAGACGTCGAGCGGCACCTCGTGCAGCTCGTGGGAGGCGAGCTCCGAGCGGCGCAGGATGAAGCCGACCTGCGGCCCGTTGCCGTGCCCGATCGCCATCCGCCAGCCATCCGCGACGAGGGCCGCCAGGTGGTGGCTGGTCTGCTCGAGCGCCGCGATCTGGTCTGGCACCGACTGGTGCTGCTTGTCCTTGATCAGCGCATTGCCGCCGATCGCAACAACCATGAGGGGACTCGTCATCCCATCCCTCCCCGACCTGCGGGCCGGTTGCAGATTCGGTCGATTCCGGGGTCGGCCGCGACCCGGACGGGTCGCGGCCAGGCATTCAGACGCAGCGGGACTCTCAGCGCATCGTGAGCGCCATCACCGCCTTCTGGACGTGCAGCCGGTTCTCGGCCTCGTCGTACACGACCGACTGCGGGCCGTCGATCACGGCGTCCGCGACCTCGATGTTCCGATCGGCCGGGAGTGGGTGCATGTAGATCGAGTCGTCTGCGGCAAGGGCAATGCGGCGCTCGTCGGTGATCCAGTCCGTGTACTTCCTGCCGATCTCGGCACCCTCTTCGTCGCTCTTCGCAACGAGGAGCGGGCCCCAGCTCTTGGCGTAGATCACGTCGGAACCCTTGAAGCCGGCGTCGAAGTCGTCCATCAGCTCGAGGCTGCCGCCCGACGCGCGGGCGTTCTCGGCTGCCTGGTCGACGTACTCCTGGGGCAGCTTGTATTCGGGTGGATGCACGAGGCGGACGTTCATCCCGAAGCGGGTGGTGGCCAGGGTCAGGTCGAGCGGCACGGAGAGCGGCTTCTGGTAGCTGGCCGCGTACGCCCAGCTGACCGTGATCGTCTTCCCGCGCAGGTCGCCCTTCTTCTCCTTCATCGTCAACAGGTCGGCGAGGATCTGGTGCGGATGGAAGAGATCGCACTGCATGTTCAGCACGGGAACGCGGCTCGCCGCGGCCACGGCGCGCTGGTAGGCGTTGCCCTCGCCCCAGGTGACGTGGCGGATGGCGAGCCCGTCGTTGTAACGGCCCAGGATCTCGCCGATCTCCTTGGGGGTGTCCCCGTGGGCGATCTGCGTCGTCCGGCTCTCGATGAACTGGGCGTGTCCGCCAAGCTGGGCCATCCCCGCCTCGAACGACGCGCGGGTGCGCGTGCTCGAGAAGAAGAAGAGCATGGCCAGCACCTTGTCATCGAGCAGGGGGTGCGGGATCCCGAGGGCGCGCTCCATCTTGAGACGGGCGGCCACCTCGAGGATGGAATCGACCTCCTCCCTCGTCCATTCCTGGAGCGAGATGAGGTCGCGGCCACGAAGGCCGGTCTGCATGATGCGGACTCCTTCCGGGTGCTCGGGCTACTCGGCTGCGCCGAGGATGAGCGTGAGGAGCGACATCTTGAGCGCGACGCCGTTGAAGGCCTCTGCCCAGTAGCGCTGGTGGCGGGTGGCGTCGACGTCGGCCAGGAGCTCGTCCATGCGCGGCAGCGAGTGCAGGATCATCGAGCTGCGCTTCGCCTTCTCCCTGAGAAGCTGGCGGGTGATGCAGTACTCCGGCGGGGTGAGGCCCACCTGGTCACCACGTTCCACGCGCGACGACGTGTAGTCGGCCTGGACCACCGGCTCCATGTAGATGACGTCGGCCTCGCCGATCACGTCGCGGACATCGCCCGCTTCCACGTAGTCGACGTTCAGCTCGTCGATCTCGGCCTTGAACTCGGGCAGCAGCGACATGTCGGGCGGGCCGACCACGATCGCCTTGGCGTCGAACTGGCTGAGCGCGTAGAGGATCGAATGCATGGTCCGCATGCGCATGTCGCCGACCAGGAGCCAGGTCAGCCCGTCGAGGGTGCCCTTCTCGAGCAGCGTGGTGTAGAGGTCGGTCAGGACCTGGGTCGGGTGCTCGCCCCAGCCGTCGCCGCAGTTGATGATCGGCACGGACGACCACTTCGCGGCCTCTGCCGGCGCGCCCTGCTGGAAGTGGCGGATCGCGATCACGTCCGCGTAGTACTCCAGCATGTGGAAGGTGTCCTTGATCGACTCCTGGTAGAAGTCGCCGGCGCGGGTCATCTTCGAGTCAGCGAAGCCCAGGACATGCCCGCCGAGGCGATGCATGGCGGCCTCGTGGGAGAGGCGTGTCCGGGTGCTGGGCTGGTAGAACGCCGTGAGCAGCGTCTTGTGCTTCAGGAGATCCGTGTTGCGCCGGTCGCGGGCGAAGGGGCGCAGGTCGTCGGCGACCTGGAACACGCGGAAGTACTCGTCGCGACTGAAGTCCTTCAGGGACAGGATGTCGCGGCCGGCGAAGCTCCTCATGACCTGGTGTCCTCCTTGGGACTATGACGACGGCCATCCGGGTCCGGGGACACCTGGCCGTCGGGTTCTCGCTGGACGCCGCTGAAGACAACGACGACCGTTTCGTCGGGATCGAGCGCGCCCCTGCGCGCCAGGTGCAGCAGCCCGGCAAGGCCGGACGAGCCGGTATGGTCGACGGAGATCCCGGTTGCCGCGCGGGCGAGGCTGTTGGCCTCCTCCAGCGTCGGCTCGTCGACCACGATGGGCGTTCCTCCCGTGAGGAGCATTCCCCGCACGACGGCCTGCCAATCGTAGGTCTCGTCGTCCAGTATGCCGTGGGCAATGCTGTGAGGAGCCTCCTCCCACGGCCACATGAATTCGGCGCGGTGGTGTGCCGCATAGGCAAGCGCCACCTCCACGCTCTCACCCGCCGCCACGCGGGCGGCCACGCGCTCGTGGGCACGTGCGAGCGGGAAGGCACCGTGCGTCTGCACGGTATCGAAGCGCGGCAGCGGGATGTCCATCCCGGCGGCGGGGGCGTTCTCGAACCCGGCCATGATCGACGATGCGAGCGCGCCGCCGCCCACCTGGATTACCACGCGGTCGATCCGCGCCGGCCCGTCCGGCGCGCCGATCGCTGCCGCCATCTCGAGCCCCAGGGTTTCGCCGCCCTCAACCGCGAAGGCATTGAGGTTGCCCTGGCAGGTGAAAGGTGCTGCCCCGGCCGCGATCGCGGCCAGGAGGCGCAGGTAGGTCGGATCGCCGGCCACGCCCGGCTGCCGTTCGCAGATCTCCAGCTCCGCCCCCAGGGCGCGCAGCCGGGTGAGGACCGCCTCGTCTGCATCGGGCGGGATGAAGACGACGAGCCGCCGCTCCGCGGCCCGCGCCACGACCGCGGCAGCGAGCGCCGCGTTGCCGCAGCTCGCGATCGCCAGCGGTGCGTCGCCCGTCACGGAGCCCCCAACCTCGAGCTCGACCAGCGAGCCGAAGAGATGACGTGCCTTGTGCGAACCCGACACGTTGCCGGTCTCGTCCTTGACCCACACGCCACCGCCTGGGGAGAAGCCGAGGTGCTCCGACAGAGCCGCACTGCGCGCGAATGGCGTCACCCGGAAGCCGTGACCGTCCACGCGGGCCACCGCGGCGTCCAGGCGCTCCACGAGGGCGACGTATCGCTCGTCCGTCCAGCCCGCGGCCAGGGCGGCATGCCAGGCGTGGAACAGGCGTCGGTAGGCGACGAACGGGTTCGCCGAGTGGGCCGGCGCCATCTGGGAACCCGCCGGGTCCAGGAGTCGCACAAGGACGTGGTCGATGCCGTCAGCCGGTTGGGCCGCCGGGCAGATGAGCGGTACCGGGGTGCCGGTGGTCGGACGGAAGCCGCAGCCCGCGCATGCAAACCAGGTCGCGGGTCGCTCGCCTGCGTCGCGGAGGCCGGGCGCCTCCGACCGCGCCGTCATGACGGAGTGCCGACGCCGGTCGTAGCGTTGAACTCCTCGATCATGGCGTCCCAGGCGGGCAGAAGCGTCCGCAGGTCGCGCCACCAGGCCTGATCTCGCCGGGCCTCGAACTCATCCAGCGGAATGCCCTGCTGCTCCACCCAGGTGTAGTAGCCCAGGTTGAAGATCCGGTCCTGGTCCTGCCGCGTCAACTCCATGACGTGCTCCTCGCCGGCCCCCAGGACGTGGTGGCCGAAGGTCTCCGCCGCAGCAACGGCGTCAAAGCCGCCGGGGAAGTCCCGAGCCGCGATCTTGTCGAGCTCGGACATGTACATCGCGGCGCCGTCGGTGGCGATCGTGACGACGGCCTCGTCCGGCCCGAGATCCAGGACCTTGGCTGTCTTGATCGCCGCCAGGATGTTGCAGATGCTGGAGATGCCCAACGAGCCCAGCTCCGCCACCAGCTCCGCCGGCACGCCGCGGCGCCCCACGAGGTACTCGCGGCCGGCATCCGTGTTGAAGACGGCGAGCATCTGGTCGGTCGCGACATCGGAGATGGCCACGACGACATCCGTGTTCGTCACGTTGTGGATCAGGGGAACGTGCTTGTCGCCGATCCCCTGGATGTTGTGCTCGCCGAAGCCGTTCTCGAGCAGCGTTGGGCACTCGAGCGCCTCGACCGCGACGATCCTGGTCCCGTAGCGGTCCTTGAGCCAGTCGCCGGCGCCGATCGTGCCGGCAGAACCGGTCGCGCAGGTGAAGGCAGCAACCTTCAGGTCGGGCCGTTCGGCGCGGTGTGACTCGACCACCGCCTCCAGGGCCTTGCCGGTCACGAGGTAGTGCCCGAGATGGTTCCCGAACTCTGCGAACTGGTTGAGGATCACGTTGGCGGAGTCGGCCTCGAGCTCCGCGCACTTGTCGTAGATCTCCTTGACGTTGCTCTCCGTGCCGGGCGTCCGGATGATGTCGGACGGTGCCGCGCACCAGCTGTCCAGCCAGTCGAAGCGCTCCTGGCTCATCCCCTCGGGAAGGATCGCCACGCCATGGCAGCCCATGATCCGGCTGATCGCCACGCCTCCCCGGCAGTAGTTGCCGGTCGACGGCCAGACGGCGCGCTGCTCGATGGGGTCGAACTGGCCCGTGACAATGCGCGGCGCGAGACACGCGTAGGCCGCCAGCACCTTGTGGGCCGCGATCATCGGGAAGCGGTTGCCGAGCGCGATGATGATGGGCGCATCCACGCCGGTCAGTGACTTCGGCAGGACCAGGTGCTGCGGCACCGGCACCCGGCCGCCGCGGTCATGGTCGTTGAACCAGTGGACGCGGAACAGGTTGAGGGGATCGGGAGCATCCGGATCGACACTGGCGAGCCGGTCCTCGATGTCGTCCGGAATCGTCAGCGGATCGGCCAGTTGGGCGAACGTCGGCATGACGATCTTCGCATCCCGGAAACGCTGCACCGCGCGTCCGTAGACCGCCGTGTCGACAACCGCCCGCTCGAGTCCCTGTCGTCCCATCCCGCACTCCCTGCGACGCCCCTGGCGCTCGCGGCATGCGGTCGAGGCGGGCCCCATCCCGGGTCCCGGTCGACCATGTTGGGTGGCAAAGTGCTTGCCCGAAGAGGTTACCATATAGCGGCGGTTTCATTACAATAGTTACACTGAACGCAGCAGATATGTAACCTCACCTAAGCGACGCGAGGCGGCAATGAGGCGGCAATGGGGTGGGAGAATCGCCCCGGAATCCGTCTTCGATGTGGCCCAGATGGCAGGAGACCGATGGACATCGCGTTTTCGCTGAACGGTCAGCCGGTCACCGTCCAGGTTCGCGAGGGCGAGCGCCTGCTGGAGGTCCTCCGCGAGCGCCTTGGCCTGCGGTCCATGAAGGACGGGTGCGCTCCAGAGGGCTCCTGCGGGGCCTGCACGGTGATGGTCAATGGGCGGGCGGCCGTCTCCTGCGCCCAGGACGCAAGGCGAGTCGATGGCGCAGACGTGGTGACCCTGGAGGGCCTTCCCGCGGAGCACCGTGCGCTCTGGGCGGACGCGTTCGTGGCCGCCGGCGGGGCGCAGTGCGGCTACTGCACGCCGGGCATCGTCATGAAGGCCGAGGCAACGCTCGCTCGCGACCCGGCCCCCACCCGGGACGCCCTGGCACGCTCGCTCGCCGGCAACCTCTGCCGCTGCACGGGCTACGTCAAGGTGCTCGACGCGATCGAGCAGGTGGCGGCGGTCCGGCGCGGCGATGCGGCACCGCCGGACATGGATCTCGGCACCGGTGTCGGCACCCGCGCGCAGCGCTACGACGGCCGGGCGCTCGTCCTGGGCGAGGCGCCGTTCGTGCGCGACATGGCGCTGCCGGGGATGCTCCACGGAGCGGTCACGCTCTCCGCCCACCCGCGGGCGCTCGTGCGCAGGATCGACACGTCGAAGGCCGAGGCCGTCCCGGGCGTCGTGCGCGTCGCGACGTGGCGCGACATCCCCGGCGTTCGCCACCAGGGCCTGATCTTCCCGGACTGGCCGCTCATGGTCGCGGAGGGCGAGGAGACCCGCTACGTCGGCGACGTGCTGGCGGCTGTCGCCGCCGAGACGCGCCACGCTGCCCGCGAGGCGGCGGCGCTCGTCGAGGTCGAGTACGAGGTCCGCGAACCGGTCCTCGACCTGATGGCAGCCCTCGAGGCCGGCGCGCCCCGCGTGCACGAGAAGGGCAACCTCCTCGCCACCTGCGAGGTCAAGCTCGGCGACACCGACGCGGCCTTCGCGGGCGCGGCGCACGTCGTCCACGAGACGTTCCGCACCCAGCCCGTGGACCATGCGTTCCTCGAGCCCGAGGCCTGCTTCGTCGTCCCGGCATCCCCGGTGGGCACCGGCGATGGCATGGGCACCGGCGATGGCATGGGCACCGGCGTCAAGCTCCATGTCTACTCCCAGGGCCAGGGCGTCTGGGAGGATCGCCACCAGATCGCGTCCATCCTCGACCTGGGCGAGCAGGAGGTCCGCGTCACGCAGGTTCAGACCGGCGGCGGCTTCGGCGGCAAGGAGGATCTCAGCATCCAGGGACACGCGGCTCTGTTGGCACACCTGACCGGGCGGCCTGTCCACCTCGCCCTCTCGCGCGTCGAGAGCATCCGTCTTCACCCGAAGCGCCACGCTCTGCTGATGGACTACACCGTTGGCTGCGACGCCGAGGGCCACCTCGTCGGGGTCCGGGCGCGGATCGTCGGCGACACCGGCGCCTACGCGAGCGTCGGCGACAAGGTTCTGGAGCGCGCCGCCGGCCACGCCTGCGCCGCCTACAGGGTCCCCAACGTGGACGTGGAGGCCCGGACGGTCTACACGAACAACCCGCCCTGCGGTGCCTTCCGCGGCTTCGGGGCCGTCCAGGTCAACTTCGCCATCGAAGGCTGCCTCGACCGGCTCGCCGAGAAGGTCGGGATCGACGGCTGGGAGATGCGCTGGCGGAATGCCGTCGAGACCGGCGACCGCTACGGGACCGGCCAGAAGCTGGGCCCGGGCGTCGGGGTGAAGAAGACGCTGCTGGCCGTCAAGGATGCCTACTACGCGGCGCCGTTCGCCGGCATCGCCTGCGCCGCCAAGAACGTCGGGGTCGGCAACGGATTCCCCGAGCGCGGCCGCGCGATCCTGCGGCCGGAACCGGACGGCTCGATCACGCTCTACCACTCCTGGACGGAGATGGGCCAGGGTGTCCACACGGTCATGCGCCAGATCGTCTGCGAGGAGCTGGGCATAGAACCCGGCATGGTCCGCGTCGTCGTCGACACGGAGCGCGAGCTCAACACGGGCGAAACCACCGCGTCACGGGCGACGACCCTCGGCGGCCAGGCGGTCATCGATGCCTGCCTGAAGTTGAAGGATGCCGCCGGCGACAGGCCGCTCAGCCAGCTCGAGGGCCGCGAGTTCTACGGCGAGTACCTGGTCGACTGGACCACGAAGAACGACGTCCCCGAGCCGATCACGCACCTCTGCTACGGCTGGGCGACCCAGGTCGTCGTGCTCAATGAGGATGGCACGCTCCAGAAGGTCATCGCGGCCCAGGACGTGGGCAGGGTGATGAACATCTCGGGGATGGAGGGACAGGTGGAGGGCGGCGTCCACATGGGCCTTGGCATGGCGCTCACGGAGGACCTGGGGCTCAGGGGCGGCGTGCCGGCCACCGCGCTCAAGGACCTGGGCATCATCCCGGCCGCGGGCATGCCGCTCGTGGAGTGCATCCTCGTCGAGGAGCCGCAGCCGGAGGGCCCGTACGGCGCCAAGGGAGCCGGCGAGGCGGTCCTGGTCCCGACGCCCGGTGCGGTGGCCGGCGCGCTGCACGCCTTTGACGGCGGCTATCGGACCACCCTGCCGATGCGCGACACGATCGCAGCCCGGGCGGCCGCCCCGCGCGTCGCGCGCATGGCGGGCGGCGGCTCACCGGAAGGCTCACGGGAAGGCACGGCGGAATGACGGCCCGCGCCGTTGCGGGAGAAGCACCCATATCGTCGCGGCCAGCGCGAGGGGAGTAGTCGGACAATGTCGGCGGTCACACCGGGTCTCGTCTGCGCCCACCACCATCTCTACTCGGCGCTGGCGCGGGGCATGCCGGCGCCGCCCAAGGTGGCGACCAGCTTCGGCGAGATCCTCGAGCAGGTCTGGTGGCGCCTGGATACGGCGCTTGATCTCGAGATGATCCGCTGGTCGGCGATGCTCGGCGCCCTCGAAGCCCTCGAGAACGGCACCACGGCGATCATCGACCACCATGAATTGCCGAACGCCATCGAGGGCAGCCTGGACGTGATCGCCGAGGCCTGCGCACAGGTCGGCGTCCGTTCCCTGCTCGCCTACGGGATCACCGATCGCCACGGGCCCGACGGGGCCCGGCGGGGTCTGGCCGAGAACGAGCGCTTCATCCGGGCCGGCGGTCGCGGCCTGGTGGGCGTCCACGCCGCCTTCACGTGTTCCGACGAGTCGCTCGCGGCGGCGGCCGGCCTGGCCGGGGACCTCGGCGTGGGCGTGCATATCCACGTCTGTGAGGGGATCGGCGATATCGACGCGCCGGGACGCCTCGCCGGCCTGACCCGCGATGACTGGCTGCTCAGCCACTGCGTCCACCTGCCGACGGATCATGACCTGCGCGGGACCATCCTCCACAACCCGATGTCCAACCTGAACAACGCCGTGGGGTACGCGAACCCCGCCCGCTTCGCCAACCCGGTGGCGCTGGGCACCGACGGGATCGGCGGCAACGTCCTGGAGGCGTTCCGACTCGCCTACGTCATGCAGCGCTCGGTGGACGTGACCTGTGGACCGGGTACGGCCTGGTCGTGGCTCGAGACCGGCTGGGATCTCGTGCCGGAGGCCCGCGAGGACGCGGTGACCTGGTCGTATGACCCGATGGACCCCTGGCACATCGCCTTCACCCCGGGGATCATGCCGCGCCAGGTCACGGTCGGCGGCGAGGTCGTGTTCACCGACGGCAGGCCGACCCGCGTCGACGCCGACGAGATCCGCGCGAAAGCCCGCGAGCAGGCCGCGCGCCTGCACGCCCGCCTCTGACCCCGCCGCACCCATCTCGACGAGGGAGCCCTGATGTCCGACCGATTCCACCCCGTCTCGATGGAGCAGCTCACCCACTGGGTGTTCACCGAGCTCGAGCACAAGGGCAGCCTGTTCAGCATCCCGCGCCCCGCGTTCTTCGTGCCCCGTCCGGGCCACCGCTTCCGCCTGCGCGAGTACGGTGTCGAGCTGGACACCCCGTTCGGCGTGGCGGCCGGGCCGCACACCCAGATGGCCCAGAACCTGGTCGCGGCGTGGGTCGTCGGGGCCCGGATGCTCGAGCTCAAGACCATCCAGACGCTCGACGAGCTCGAAGTGAGCAAGCCCTGCATCGACGTCACCGACGAGGGCTACAACGTCGAGTGGTCGCAGGAGCTCAAGGTCCACCAGTCGTTCGACGAGTACCTGCGGGCCTGGGTCCTGATCCACGCCCTCCATCGGCGTTTCGGCTGGCCGGGCGAGACGCCCGGGATGATCTTCAACATGAGCGTCGGCTACAACCTCGAGGGGATGCTGAAGCCCAACGTCCAGTGGTACTTCGACGCGATGGCGGACGCCTCCGCCTACCTGCCTGCCTACATCGACATCGTGGCGCAGTACGAGCCCGCGGTCCGGGACATCCGGATCCCGGCTCGCCTGTCGGACTCGATCACGCTGTCCACGATGCACGGGTGCCCGCCGGACGAGATCGAGAGGATCTCCGAGTACCTCCTGGTCGAGAAGGGTCTCCACACGTCGGTCAAGTGCAACCCGACGCTGCTCGGTCCCGACGACGTCCGGCAGATCATCAACGATGACCTCGGCTACGCGGACGTGCCGATCCCCGATGCGGCGTTCGGGCACGACCTCAAGTACGCGGATGCCGTCCCGATGTTCCACAGGCTGCGCCGGGTGGCCGCCGACAGGGGTCTCTCGTTCGGCCTCAAGCTCTCGAACACGCTCGAGGTGGAGAACTGGCGGACCGTCTTCGGGGGCGACGCCACGATGTACCTGTCCGGCCGCGCGCTCCACGCGGTGACGACCAACCTGGCGGCCAGGCTGACCGACGAATTCGAGGGCGGGATCCCGCTGTCGTTCGCAGGCGGGGCCGACTGCTTCAACGTCGCGCCCCTCCTGGCCTCTGGCATGCGCACGATCACCGTCGCATCCGACCTGCTCAAGAGCGGCGGCTACCTCCGTCTGCTGCAGTACATGGAGAAGGCAGACGAGGCGTTCGACGCGGTCGGCGCGACGGATACGGCCGACTTCATCGTGCGCTCCGCCGCGGCCGGCGGCGACCCGGCTTCGGCCGGCGGCGACCCGGCGGCGGCCGAGGGCTTCACCGGTTCGGTCGGGGACAGCCCGGCGGTCACCGCGGCCGCCCGGTTGAACCTGCGCACCTACGCAGACGCGGTGCGCCACGAGTGGCGCTACCGCAAGGCGTCGTTCCGGATGGACCGGAGCAAGACCTCACGCACGCTGGGTGCCTTCGACTGCATCGAGCCGCCCTGCGTGGACACCTGCCCGGTGGATCAGGCCGTGCCGCTCTACATGGATGCCGTCCGGCGTGGCGATCTCGCAGAGGCGATCCGCATCACGCGGCAGGACAACCCGCTTCCATCGATCCTCGGGCGCGTCTGCGATCACCTGTGCGAGACCACCTGCATCCGGACCCACCTGGACCAGCCGCTGGCGATCCGCCAGATCAAGCGCTTCATCATGGACCAGGAGGTCGCCGCGACCGTGCCTGCGACGGCGCCCGAGATTGCGCCCGCGACGGATGCCCGGGTGGCCATCATCGGGGCGGGACCGGCGGGCCTCGCGGCTGCGCGCGAGATCGCGCGGGCCGGCCTCGGCGTCACCATCTTCGAGGCCCACCCCTATGCCGGCGGCATGGTCGGGGGGGCAATCCCGTCGTACCGGCTGCCCCAGGCGCAGATCGACCAGGACGTCGCGCTGCTGCAGCGATGGGCGTCGAGATCCGCTACGACCAGAGGGCGGGGGTCGATTTCACGCTGGACCAGCTTCGGGCGGACGGGTTCGAGGCGGTCTTCGTCGCCGTGGGTGCCCAGCTCGCCAAGCGGCTCAGCCTGCCCGGCGAAGATGCCGCGGGCATCATCGACGGGGTGACGTTCCTGCGCAGCGTGCGCGAGGGGCGCCCGCTGGCAGTCGGGCCGAGGGTCGGCGTGATCGGTGCGGGCGACACGGCGATGGACTGTGCCCGGTCGGCGTTGCGCGCCGGCTCGGAGCAGGTCTCGCTGATCTACCGGCGCACCGTAGACCAGATGCCCGCCGACCCGGAGGAGATCCACGAGACCCGTGACGAGGGCGTCCGGATCATCGAGATGGCGAGCCCGGCGGGCCTCCACGTGGAGGATGGGCGCCTGACCGGCCTGACCTGCACCCGGACCGAGTACCGCGGCGAACGGGACGCGTCGGGTCGCAAGATCCCGTTCGATGTGCCGGACTCCGCGTTCGAGATCGAACTGGACACTCTGATCCTGGCCATCAGCCAGCACTCGGTGCTCGACTTCTTCGGCGAGCAGGGGCCCGAGCTCACGAAGGCGGGCTACATCGTCGTGGATCCCGTGACCTTCGAGACGACCATCCCGGGCGTGTACGCGGGCGGCGACGTCGCCGCGCACGGGCCCTCGTCGATCGTGCGGGCTGCCGCCGACGGCAAGCGCGTGGCGGCGGCTATCGCAGCGGCGCACGGGATGACCCGCCCGGCTGCCGCGACCGCCGCGGACCCGGTCGACCTCGGGGCTCTTGTCGTCCGACGCGCCCGCCGCGAGTACCGGGTCCCGGTCCGGTTCACCGGCCTCGACGTGCGCGGAGGGTTCGAGGAGACGGCACTCGGCTACACGCCGGAGGAGGCCATGGCCGAGGCAGGGCGCTGCCTTGACTGCCACCAGATCTGCAGCCTGTGCGTGGGCGTCTGCCCCAACATGGCGCTGATGACGTACGAGTCGGCACCGTTCGCGACCATGTTGCCCGAGCTCTCCGTGACGGGCGGCAAGATCGTTGCGGGGGCGCCGACGCGCTTCGCGGCCGAGCAACGACTCCAGATCGCGGTCCTCACGGATTTCTGCAACGAGTGCGGGAACTGCGTCACGGCCTGCCCCACGTCCGGCGCGCCGTACCGCGACAAGCCGCGGCTCTATCTCGACCGGGGCGACTTCGAGGCCCAGGCAGCGAACGCCTTCATGCTGCGAGCCGACGGTGTCATGGAGGGGCGGTTCGACGGACAGACGCACCGGATTCGTGCCGACGGCCGGATCGCCTACGAGGCACCCACGTTCCACGCCGTGCTGGATCCGGCGACCCTGGACGTCATCGAGGCCAACTCCATCGGGGCGCCGGAGGGCGGGGTGCTCTCCCTCGAGCCGGCCGCAGTGATGGCCACGCTGCTGGCCGGCCTGCGGCAGTCGATGCCGCACATCCCGACCGCATCGGGCGACGGGACCTTCGTGCCGGCGCCGGTGCTGCCTGCCGGATAGGCTCAGCCGCCGGCCGCGCCCGTGGGCATCACGGCCTGGCGTACGACGAACCGAACAGCGTGAGCTCGGCGAGCAGCGCTGCCACGGCAGGATGGCCTCGTCGCTCGGAGCGGACGGCGGCCAGAACCCTTCGTTCCAGCGGGGGTCGGAGCGCGACGATGCGTGCCCGGACCGTGCGGTCGTGCAGGGCCAGGCCTGGAATGACCCCGACGCCGAGGCCTGCAGCGACGAGGGCGAGAATCACCGAGTCGTCCCTGCAGTGGGACCGCACGTTCGGGTCGAAGCCGGCCCGCCGACAGGCGCGCACGGTGACCCCGAAGATGCCGCTCGTCTCCGTGTCCATGATCCAGGAGTGATCGCGGAGATCCGCGAACGCGATGCCACCGGCAGGCGTCTCCTCGTCGGGCGGAACCGCGACATAGAGCGGGTCGCGAAAGATCTCGACGGTATCGATGCCCGGAGACCGGACCTGGCTCCCCTCGTCGTACTCATCGACGACTGCGAGGTCGATCTCATCCACCTGCAGGGCGAGCAGGCTCTCGCTCGACTCCAGGTCGCGCAGCATGAGTCGCAGCTTGGGATGGTTGTGGCCGAGCGTGGCGAGGACCTGCGGCATCACCGCCCGGGCCGCAGCGGGGAAGGCCGCCACGCTGAACGTGCCGACGATCTCGTCCCGGGCGGCGGCGAGATCGGCTTCCGCGGCGGCGACGGCGGCCGCGATCACATCCGCGTGACGGACGAGCATCAGCCCGGCGTCGGTCAGGCGCACCAGGCGGCCATGGGGTTCGAGCAGGGTCGCGCCCGCCTCCTGCTCCAGGATCTTGAGCTGCT
The DNA here is from genome assembly GCA_963770795.1 of uncultured Chloroflexia bacterium. GTDB lineage: Bacteria > Chloroflexota > Limnocylindria > Limnocylindrales > CSP1-4 > CAIXZV01. Next base: position 463,389 of record CAVYQR010000002.1, on the reverse strand, counting down.
GCGAGACAGCGGACGGCGTGATCGACATCGCCTGTGCGGCAGCCTTGAGGGTGCCGCGGCGCGCGACCTCGCGGAGGAGCTGAAGGCGCCACATCCCGAGCATCGACCACTGAGGCTACAGCATTCCGAAGAGCCCCGCGACGGGCCCAACTGGGCCGTACAATCCATAGCGAAGCTCGGCACGCGGCACCGGACAGCAGAGTTGGACCGGGGCCCGTGGCGAGGAGCGCGTCCCTCCATATCACGGCACGGAGGAGTCTGACCCATGAGCGGACGAAGACCGCTGTTCGCACTCCTGGTGACACTCGCGCTCGTCACGGGCGCGTGCTCCGGGGGAGCGACAAGCACGCCATTGGCGGGTGCGACGGACGCAGCCTCGGCGGAGCCCGGCAGCGCGGGTCTCCAGATCCCCGACGTGGTGGACGGCAAGTTCAACGTCGCGATGGTCCTGATCGGGCCCCATGACGACGGCGGCTGGAGCCAGGCCCACTACGAGGGCCTCGAGTTCGTCGGCAAGACCATGGCCGATTCCCACGTGGCCTACATCGAGAACGTGCCCGAAGGCGCGGACTCCGAGCAGGTCTTCCGGAGCCTCTCGCGCAAGGGCTTCGACTTCATCATCGGCACCTCGTTCGGGTACATGGATCCGATGGCGACCGTCGCCGAGGAGTTCCCGGACATCACGTACCTCCACCTGACCGGGTACAAGTCGAACTTCACGAACTTCGGCAACTTCTTCGGCGCCATCGAGACCATGAAGTACCTCGCCGGCATGCTCGCCGGGTCGCGTGCCAAGCTGGACGGCAACCCCAAGATCGGCTACATGGCCACCTTCCCCATCCCGGAGGAGATCCGGCTGGGCAACTCCATCATGCTCGGCGTCCAGAAGACCTGCCCCGAGTGCACGATGGACATCCGCTGGATCAACACCTGGCACGATCCGGTCAAGGAGAAGGACGCGGCTGCCTCGCTGTTCGACGCGGGCGCCCAGGTCGTGTTCACCGGTGCCGACACCCCGGCCGTCGCGGACGTCGCGCAGGAGAAGGGGAAGTGGGGCGTCACGTACGACCACGCATCCTCGTGCAAGGTTGACGCCTGCCTGACGGCCCCGTACTGGATCTGGGGACCGGAGTACCTCCGCATCGCCGAGAAGGTCAAGGCCGGCACCTACGAGGCCGGCTACGAGTACTTCGACGCCGACAGCCAGGCGATGGGCCTCTTCGGGTTCATGGACGGCGAGACGCCCCAGCCGGGGATCAAGGACCTCCCGGCCGCCGACGTCCAGGCGGTCAAGGACACCCTGGCCAAGATGCTCGCCGGTGAGTTCAACCGCTTCGACGTCTTCGCCGGTCCGATCACGGACAACACCGGCAAGGCGGTCCTCGCGGCCGGCGCCAAGCTGGAACAGGCCGACCTCGACCAGTTCCCGCCGGGAGCCGAGGGCAACCCCTGCACGGTCTGCATGCAGTGGCTTGCCGAGGGCATCACCGGGACGATTCCGGAGTAGCAGCCTCGTCCGGCCCGCGGCGCAACCGCCGCGGGCCGGACGATTTCCGAGGAGCGGTCCCTGATCTCGCCTGACGTGTCGACCGATCCCCAGGCCCTGTCGCTCGCCGTCGAGCTACGCGGCATCGTCAAGCAGTTCCCCGGCGTCCTCGCGAACGACCAGGTCGACTTCGAACTCCGGCCGGGCGAGGTCCACGCGCTGCTTGGGGAGAACGGCGCCGGCAAGAGCACCCTCATGAACATCCTGGCGGGTCTCTACAGGCCCGACGCCGGGGTGATCCGCGTGGATGGCGCGATCGTGGACTTCCACTCGCCCCGTGACGCCATCGCGGCGGGCCTCGGCATGGTCCACCAGCACTTCACGCTGGTCGACTCGCAGACCGTGACCGAGAACGTGCTCCTGGGCCTGGACGAGCCGCGCTTCCGCATGCGCCTTGGCCGGTACGAGGACCGGATCGCCGACCTGTCGGAGTCGTTCGGGCTGCGGGTCGACCCGCGGGCCAAGGTCTGGCAGCTCTCCGTGGGCGAGCAGCAGCGGGTCGAGATCCTCAAGATGCTCTACCGCGGCGTCCACATCCTGATCATGGACGAGCCCACGGCGGTCCTGGCACCGCAGGAGACCGAGGAGCTCTTCCGGACGTTGCGCTCCATGATCGCGAGCGGCCACTCCATCGTCTTCATCAGCCACAAGCTGACGGAGGTCGCCTCGATCGCCGACCGGATCACGGTCATGCGCCGGGGACGGGTCACCGCGGCGGGGATCGCCACGGCCACGACCACGCGTACCAGCCTCGCCGAGCTGATGGTCGGGCGACCCGTGATCGAAGTGCTCGACCGGACGCCGTTCAACCCGGGCGATGTCATCCTGTCGGTGCGCGACGTCGAGGCACTGAACGATCGCGGCCTGCCGGCCCTGCGGGGGGTCTCCTTCGACGTGCGGGCCGGAGAGATCCTGGGGATCGCAGGCGTCGCCGGCAACGGCCAGTCCGAGCTCGCGCAGGTGATCACCGGACTCCGTCCCTGCCATGGTCACATCGAGGTCGCGGGTGCCGAGACGGCCAACCATCCGACCGGCGAGACGATCCGGCGCGGGGTCGCCCACGTTCCGGAGGACCGGACCGGTGTCGGCAGTGCGCCCAACCTGTCCGTCATGGACAACCTGATCATGAAGAGCTACAGGCGACCGCCGATCGCCCGTGGATGGGTGGTGGACCAGGCCGCCGCCCGCCGGATCTCGGAGGGTCTCCGCGAGGGGTACCAGATCCTGACCCCGTCGGTCGACACGGCAGCCCGGCTGCTCTCCGGTGGCAACCTCCAGCGCCTGATCCTCGCCCGGGAGATCGATCAGGACCCGCGACTGCTCGTGGCCGTCCAGCCGACTCGCGGTCTCGATGTGGGGGCGATCGAGGGTGTCCATCGCCTGCTCCTGGCCCGTCGGGAGTCGGGCTCCGCGACGATCATGATCTCGGAGGACCTCGACGAGGTGATGGCGCTCTCGGACCGGGTCGCCGTCATGTATGAGGGGCACCTCCGCGGCCCGTTCAGCGCGGCCGAGGTCGACGCTCGGGGCCTGGGCATGCTCATGACCGGCGGCGACTGGCAACCCGCCCCGTCCACGACCGGAGCCGCTGAATGAGCGCCTCGCAGGTCCCGCTCGCCCCGCCTCCCGGGGCGCGGCGGATGCCCTACACGGTCTCGCTCGAACGACGCCTCGACGAGCCCCGCTGGTCCGGGCTCATCACCCTCGTCGCCGTGCTGGTCGCGCTCGTCATCAGCGGCCTGATGATCGCGCTCGTGGGCGGCGACCCCATCCGGTCATACGTGCACATCATCGGGGCGGCGTTCGGCAGCCCGGGCGTCATCTCGGACACGCTCGTGAAGGCGACGCCGCTCATCCTCGCCGGCCTCGCCTGCGCCCTCGCCTTCCGGATGCGCCTCTGGAACATCGGCGTCGAAGGCCAGTACCTGATGGGCGCCTGGGGAGCCACCGCCGTGGTGATGATCCCGCTGGTGCCGGCCGATGCGCCCGCCCCCGTCATGCTGGCGGCGATGGCCGTCGCCGGGTTCATCAGCGGTGCCATCTGGGGATCGATCCCGGGCCTTCTGAAGGCGTACCTCAAGGTGAACGAGATCATCGTCACGCTGATGCTCAACTACGTCGCCCTGCTGTTCATCCAGTACTGGGTCTTCGGTCCGTGGAGCGAGGGCGGCTTCCAGATGACGAAGCAGTTCCCGAGGACCGCGTGGCTGCCGCGACTCTCCGACTTTGCGGACAGCGTACCCGCCTTCGGCGGCCTGACCGTCCACGCCGGGTTCCTGATCGCCCTGCTGGCTGCGACGATCGTCTGGATCGTCGTCCGGCGGAGTCGCTGGGGGTTCGTCATCCAGCTGGTGGGCGACAGCCCCAACGCAGCCCGGTATGCGGGCGTCAACATCAAGCGCGACATCGTCCTCGTGTTCATGGCCTCCGGCGGGCTCGCCGGCCTCGCCGGCATGAGCGAGGTCGCCGGCGCCGTCCACCGCCTCCAGGACACTTCGCCCGGTTACGGCTTCACCGCGATCATCGTGGCCTATCTGGCGCGGTTCAACCCCCTTGGGGTCATCGTCGCCGCGATCCTGTTCGCGGCGCTGATCCTGGCCGGCCGTGAGATCCAGCCGTCCGGCATCCCGGCGATGGTCCAGGGGATCGTCCTGTTCTGCGTGATCGCCAGCGACGTCCTGCGCCGCTACAGCGTGCGCGTGCGGAGGGCTGCCTGACCATGGACCCGATCATCTTCCTCGCGGCCGGGGTGACCACCGGCACGGTCCTGCTCTTCGCGGCACTCGGCGAGGTCTTCGCGGAGCGATCCGGCATCATCAACCTCGGCGTCGAGGGGATGATGCTGATGGGCGCGGTCGCCGGCTTCTCCACGGTCGTCGCAACCGGGAACCCGTGGCTCGGTGTCCTGGTTGCCATGCTGGCCGGGGTCGCGCTCTCGCTCCTCCACGCGATCGTCACGATCACGTTCCAGGCGGACCAGATCGTCTCCGGCCTCTCGCTGACGCTCCTTGGAACGGGGATCGCGCGGGTCCTGGGCGAGGGGCTCTCCAAGGCCGGCTCCACGTCGCTCCTGCCGCGGCTCACCATCCCGGGCCTCAGTGACATCCCGGTCATCGGACCGATCTTCTTCACCGGGCAGAGCGTGCTGGTCTACGTCGGGTTCCTCGCGGTGCCGATCGCCTGGTACTGGATCAACCGGACCCGGCCCGGGCTCCACCTGCGCGCCGTCGGCGAGAACCCCACGGCGGCCGATTCGCTGGGCGTGAACGTCTACCGGGTGCGCTACACGTACGTCATGCTGGGCGGCCTGCTGGCCGGGCTTGCGGGGGCCACCATCACCCTGGCCATCCAGCCGGGCTGGTTCGGTGACCTGACGGTCGGCGGGCGCGGCTGGATCGCGATCGGCCTCGTGATCTTCGCCCAGTGGTCACCGCTGCGGGTGGCCATCGGCGCGTACCTGTTCGGCGCGATCGGGCGACTCATCCTGGACATCCAGGGTCCCGCGGAGCTGTTCGGGTTCTCCAACCCGTTCAAGGACGTCCACGCGCTGACCTTCTTCCTGGGCATGACGCCCTACATCCTGGTCATCGTGATCCTGGTGTTCGGCTCGCGGGAGGCCGTGCGCAAGCGCCTCGGCGCGCCGGCTGCGCTGGGCATGCCGTACGTGCGGGGCGAACGGGGACACTGAGGCCGGTCCCAGCGCGATCACCGACGGTCGAGAACGAGCTCCCCGAGCGGCCTGCGGACTTTCCGAGGGCGGGCGTCGGCCGGGTGGCCGAGCGGCGTGAACGCCCAGGGTTCCACGCCATCGGGCAGGGCCAGGACCTCCTGGGCCGCGGTCGGGTTGAAGGCGGCGACCCAGCACGTCCCGAGCCCCTCCTCGGCGGCGGCCAGGAGAAGGTGGGTCATGGCGATCGCCGGGTCGACGCCCGCTGCGGACCAGCCATCGACGGCGCGCACCCAGCTCTCGCCCGGGACGGCGCAGACGGCCAGGACCAACGGAGCCTGGACGAACCAGTCTCGATCGTAGATCCGCCGCAGGTCGCGCTCCCGCCCAGCCGTCCGGATGACGACGACGCGGAAGGCCTGGCGGTTGGCCGCCGTGGGCGCCAGCTGGACGGCCTCGAGGATCCGCGTCAACGCGCCCTCGTCAACGGGCGCCGGACCGTACGCCCGGACGCTGTACCTCGCCCTCACCAGCTCCCCGAAGCTCATCGATGTCATTGCAACCTCCCTTGGCTCCCCGTGATGGCCGGATCTTCGACGGCCCCGATCCCCGCCACGTAGATGGTGCACGATGAAACCGTTCGGCCGCCGGGTGGCTCAAGGAGGTAGGCGGCTCAGGTCGGGCGAGGCCACCGCGTCGTCATCGGATCGAAAGGTCCCGCGCGCGACACTCGTCCCGTCAAACGTCTCACGCGGCGACAGGACCGACCTCCTCCCGGTCCTGTCGCCGCCATGCCCAGACCGGAGCTCCCACGCTGATCGACCAGGGGCTGACCCGCACCGACGCGCTCGCATCGCGCACCCATCCCCGTGGCACCATGGCGTCGGGCAGCCCGCGGCGGGTCGCGGGCAAGGGAGGCTGAACGGTGCGGGTCTTGGTGGCCGAGGACGACGAGGGTCTGCGCGAGGTCCTCGTCCTCGGTCTGTCCGACGCCGGCTATCACGTCGATGCCGTGGACCGCGGCGACGACGCCATCGACTACCTGCGCTGGTACGAATACGACGTCGCCGTCATCGACTGGCGAATGCCGGGTGCCGAGGGGATCGACGTCGTCGCCTGGGCCCGCAGGCACGACCGCCCGACGGCCCTCCTCATGCTCACCGCCCGCGACACGCCCGCGGACCGGATCCGCGGCCTGGACACCGGGGCGGACGACTACCTGGTCAAGCCCTTCGACTTCGGGGAGCTGCTCGCACGCGTCCGCGCCCTGCAGCGCCGGCCGCGCGGCGTGGACGCCCCCGTCCTGCGCGCCGGCCGCCTGGAGCTGGATCCGGTGACCCGGGTGGTCAGCGCCGCGGGCCGGGAACTCTCCCTCACCGGCACCGAGTACCGGATCCTGGAGGTCCTGCTCCGCCGCTCACCCGCGGTGGTGGACCGCAAGGCCATCGCGGAGCACGCCTGGGCGGACGAGACAGAGCCCCTTGGCTCGAACGTCATCGACGTCCAGTTGAGTCGCCTCCGGGCGAAGCTCCCGGACGCCGGCATCCGCATCGTCACCGTCCGCGGCGCGGGCTACCGGCTGGAGTCGACGTGAACGTGGCGCACGCCCCTGGCGTCCGCCGCCAGTCGATCCGCGTCGCGCTCGCCGCGACAGGGGTCGTCGCCCTTGTCTACTTCATGGTGGCGGCGGCGGTCGTGGCCTTCGCCACGCGTGATCTCACCGCGCAGGTCGACGTTCGCCTCGCCCAGTCCCTCGGCCGCCTCCCGCCGGACGACGGGCCTGGGGATCCGCCGCCGGACCCAGGCCGGGATCCGGGGCGCCCTTATGGGGCACCCTTCCTGTTGTGGTTCGTCGCCGCGGACGGCACGGCCGCCGGCAGCAGCTCCACCCCCGACCTCCCCGCCGGCCTGGAGGCCGTCACGGACCCGGTCACCGCGACCATCGACGGCACGCAGATGCGGGTCGCCGGCACGGCCGCGGGCGCACGGCGCGTGGTCGTCGCCCAGTCGATGGAGCTGGTCGCCGACGCCCAGCGGACCATCGTCCTGGGCGTGCTGCTCATCGCGCCGTTCCTGCTGGGGTTCGTGTTCGTCGGGGCGGTCATCGTGGGCCGCCGGGTGGCGGCACCCATCGAGGCCGCGCGTCGTCGCCAGCTGGAGTTCACCGCGGACGCCTCGCACGAGCTCAGGACGCCGCTTTCCGTGATCGAAGCACATACCTCGCTGGCCCTCGCCCAGGAGCGGGATGCCGGGTGGTACCGCACGGCATTCACCCGCGTGGACCGGGAGGCGAAGAGAATGCGCCGGCTGCTGGAGGACATGCTCTGGCTGGCCCGCTTCGATGCCGCCCAGGCGCCTGCGCCGTCCGGGCCCGTGGACCTGGGCACGCTCGCACGCCAGACCGCGGACCGGTTCTCGGTCATCGCGGAGACGCGTCACCTGCGCCTGGACGTCCACGCCCCCGGGGACGACGTCGTCATCGCAGCCCCCGCGGATCTGGTGGACCGGCTGATCGGCGTGCTGCTTGACAACGCCTGCAAGTACGCCCCCGAGGGTGGTTCCGTGGACGTCACCATCGCGGCGGAGGGCGCCCGGGCGAGCGTCACGGTCGACGACTCGGGGCCCGGGATCGACGACCAGGAGCGTGACCGGATCTTCGCGCGCTTCCACCGCTCGCTCGCAACCTCGGATGATGCCGGCGGTGCCGGGCTGGGCCTGGCCATCGGCGATGCCATCGTCCGGGCGACGGGCGGGCGCTGGGCGGTCGGGCGTGCCCCGGCCGGCGGTGCCCGGTTCTCGGTGAGCTGGAGCCGCGCGTCGCTGGACTAGCCGTGCAGGTCTCGCCGGTCGCCACGGCGACGGTTCGGCGAACCGGTCTCGACCCGTAACCGGTTCGAAAGGGTCCGGCCGCGAGACTGCGGGCATGGTCACGAACAGCTCCCGATCCTCCACGGCGGCGCGCTTGCTGGCGAGCCACGGCATCGGTCGCGAGGTCCTCACGTTTGGAGTCATCGGCGTCGCCAGCACGGCGGCCTACGCCGTCCTGTACCTGGTGCTTCGGGCCGCGGCCGAACCGGCAGCCGCCAACGCGCTTGCGCTCGTGCTCACCGCCGTCGGCAACACCGCTGCCAACCGCCGACTCACCTTCGGAGTGCGCGACGGCGGTTCCATGCTTCGGGACCAGCTGGGAGGGCTCCTGGCCCTCGGGATCGCCCTCGCGATCACCACGGCCTCGGTCGATGTCCTGGCCATCCTCGCCCCGGAAGCCGGCCGGCCGGTTGAGCTGGCGGTGCTCGTCGTCGCCAACGGCCTCGCCACGGTTGCCCGCTTCGTCCTCCTCCGCGCATGGATCACCGGAGACCGGCGTCCCGTGCCGAACCCTGCCCCGCCCAGCGCCCCTCTCCCGGGAGTTGCCCCATGACCACGCTTGCCCCGCCCACCGCCGAACCCCGCCTCGGGCCCATGCCCGTCAGCGCAGGGGCCCGCCTCCGGGCGCTCGTCCGGACGCGGGCCGGGGAGGCCGCGTGGGCCCTTCCGGCCACCGCCGGGGTCCTCGTCCTGGCGACGCTCCTGTACGTCGTCAACCTGACGGTCAGCGGCTATGCCAACGTCTACTACTCGGGTGCCGCGTGGGCAGCGTCCCAGAGCTGGTCTGCCTGGTTCTTCGGCTCCGTCGACCCGGCGAACTTCATCACCGTGGACAAGCCCCCGCTCGCCACGATGGTGATGGGCCTGTCGGTCCGCCTGTTCGGCCTCAGCTCCGCGTCGATCCTGCTGCCCCAGGCGCTCATGGGCGTGGGCACCGTGGCGCTCACCATGGCGGTCGTGCGGCGCACGTTCGGCGGCCCGGCCTCGATCATCGCGGGCCTCGTCACGGCGCTGACCCCGGCCGCGGTCCTGATGTTCCGCTACAACAACCCGGACGCCCTGCTCACGCTGCTCCTCGTCGGGTCCGCGTACGCGTTCGTCCGAGCGCTCGAGCACGGCGGCGTCCGCTGGCTCGTTGTCGCCGGCGTCCTCGTCGGTCTCGGCTTCGAGACCAAGCTCCTGCAGGCGTACCTCGTCCTGCCGGTGTTCGCGCTCGTCTATGCGATCGCTGCGCCGGGCTCGATCCGCCGTCGCATCGCGGGCCTCGCCGTCGCGGCGGTCTCGGTCATCGTCGCCTCGGCCTGGTGGGTGGCCGCCATGGAGCTGATCCCCGCGGCATCGCGCGCCTATGTCGGCGGCAGCACGAACAACTCCGCGCTGGACCTCGTCTTCGGCTACGACGGCCTCGGCCGCATCTTCGGGGGCTCCGGCGGCGGGGCCGGCAGTGGCGGGGCGCCCGGCGGTGGCGGGCAGGGCGGCGGCGGGTTCTCGGGTACGCCCGGGATCCTGCGCCTGTTCAACAGCCAGCTCGGCAGCCAGATCGCCTGGTTCCTGCCGCTGTCGGTGGTCGGCCTGGCGGCCGGTCTGGTCGCCCGCTTCCGCGCGCCGCGCACCGACGTCGCCCGTGCCGCGTTCCTGATGTGGGGCGGCTGGCTCGCCGTCCACGCGATCGTGTTCAGCTTCATGTCCGGCGTCATCCACAGCTACTACGTGGTGGCGATGGCGCCCGCGGTCGGCGCCCTCGTCGGAGGCGGCGCGGTCGTGATGTGGCGGGGGCGCGAACGGCACCCGTGGGTCGGGGCCGTGCTCGGCCTGGCGCTCGTGGGCTCGGCTGGCGTGGCGCTCCTGCTGCTCGACCGGACCCCGTCCTTCGTGCCGGGTCTCGGGCTGGTCGTCCTCGCCGTGACCGCGCTGACCGTGCCGCTGGTCGCCTTGCGGCCCACGATGTCGCGGGCTCGCGTCCAGGTGGCCGCAGCAGCCCTCGGGATGGCGATGCTGCTCGCCGGGCCGGCCGCCTATGCGGTGGACACGATGCAGACCGCCTACGCCGGTGGCGATCCGTCCGCCGGCCCGCAGGCGACCTCGACCGACGGCGGACCCGGCGCCGACGGAGGGTCACGCGGCGGCCTGGCGCCCGCCGGCATGACCGGGGCTCCCGGCGGAGGCGGGCCGGGCGGGGCTCCCGGCGGCCTGGCGCCCGCCGGCATGACCGGGGCTCCCGGCGGAGGCGGGCCCGGCGGCGGCGCGGGTGCCTCGCTCGACACCGCAACACTGGACTACCTGGTCGCGAACCAGGGCGACGCAACATGGCTGGTCGCCGTGAGCGACGCCACGACCGCCTCGCAGGTGGAGCTGTCCACGGGCCGGGCGGTGATGGCGATGGGCGGCTTCTCCGGCAGCGATGCCGCCCTGAGCGTCGAGCGACTGCAGGCGCTGGTCACGGACGGCGATCTTCGGTTCGTCGTCGCGGGCGAGACCCGGGGCGGGCCAATGGGCGGATCATCCGAGGCGACCGTCTGGGTGGCCTCGGCCTGCACGCCCGTGACGGTCGATGGGGTCACCACGTCGGTCTACGACTGCGCCGGCGCCGCAGGATAGATGCCGGGTACCGAAACACAAATCCGCCGCGTCGGCGTGCGACGCGGCGGATTCGGGGTGACGCCTGTTGGATCCGGGCCGGAGCCCGGGGGAGGGACCGCGGCAGGAGGGCTCGCCTAGGCGGCGAACTCCCGCAGCTTGCGGCTCCGGGACGGGTGGCGCAGCTTGCGCAGCGCCTGGACCTCGATCTGGCGGATGCGCTCCCGGGTGAGGCCGAACTCGCGGCCGACCTCCTCGAGCGTCCGGGCGTGCCCGTCGTCGAGGCCGAAGCGGAGGCGGAGGACGCGCTGCTCGCGGCCGTCGAGGCTCGCCAGCACGTGCTCGATCTGCTCGCGCCGCATGCGGTCCGCGACCACGTCGAGCGGGGAGACGGCGTCCTCGTCCGGGATCAGCTCCCCGAGCTCCGCGTCGCCCTCGTCGCCGACCGGCGACTGCAGCGAGACGGGCTCCCGGCCGAGCTTGCGGATCTCCTCGACGCGTTGCGGCGTCATCGCCGGCGTCTCGTCGGGAAGAGCCGAGGCGATCTCCGTGTTCGTGGGCTCACGGCCGAGCTGGGTGGACAGCTCGCGCACGACGCGCGCCACGCGACCCATCGTCTCGACCATGTGGACCGGGATCCGGATGGTCCGGCTCTGGTCCGCGAGGCCGCGCTGGATCGCCTGGCGGATCCACCAGGTGGCGTAGGTGCTGAACTTGAAGCCGCGCTCGTACTCGAACTTGTCCACGGCGCGGATCAGGCCGGCGTTGCCCTCCTGGACGAGGTCCAGCAGGCCCATCCCCGCCTGGTTGATGTACTTGCGCGCGATCGAGACGACCAGCCGCAGGTTGGCCGACGTCAGGTGGTCCCGCGACTGCTTGGCGAGGTCCTTGAGCACCGGGTGCAGCTCGGCGACGGTCTCCGCCTCGTGACCGGCCTCCAGGTACCGCTGGATCGCCGGGTAGGCGATCTCTGTGCGGGCCCAGGTGCGGAGGTCGCGGAGAGCCTCGTTGCCCCGGATCTCGGCGTTCGGACGCCCGAGCTCGCCCTCGATCCAGTCCAGCAGGTCCGAGAAGGTGTCGGCGTCCAGGCGCTCGTTGTACACGGAGCGCAGGTCCTGGGCGCGGACCAGGCGCTCCTTGAGCGCATCCGTCTCGGCCACCTTGAGCGCATCCGCCAGCCCGAGCGCGGGCGCGGTCACCAGCAGGTCCATGTTGTCGTCCGAGCGGATGGCCGCCGACACGATGCGGTGGGCCTCGGTCTCGAATGGGATGCCGTACTTGCGGCTCTTCGCCCGGCCGGTGGCCTCGGTGTCGTGCAGGGTCCATTCGTGGATGCTGAGGAGCGCCTTCCACGGCTCCGCCTCGGCCTGCGCGCCCAGCTCCATGCCCTTGGCGAGGATGACCTCCTCCTCCGCCGTCAGGAGCGGGACCCGCCCGATCTCCCGCAGGTACAGGCGCACGGAGTCGTCCGTGTCCAGGACCTCGGCTACCACGGGCTCCGGCTCGGGCTCTTCGGCGACCTTGGCGGCGGGGGGTTCGACCACCGGCACCTCGGCGATAAGTGCCGCGGCCTCAAGCTCGGCAGCCTTGGGATCGAGCTCGATGGAGGCGGTTGCGAGCGCCGCTTCGGCGTCCGTTGCAGGCGAGATGGGATCGGAAGAGATCACGGTGCTCCAGTTGACGGTGCCACGCCCAGCCGCGGGGCCCCGTGGAATTTCGAACAGCACCCGGGAGGACGCCCGGACGCGCGGCCGGGTCCACGCCGCCCGACACACGTAGTGGCGTGTCAAATGACACGCCATTGGCACAGTAGTCTAGGCCATTGGGCAGGCGCTTGACAACCCCCCAAAATCCGATGCCACTGCGCGTATCTGCGTGAGAGTGCGAGCGGTCGCACCCGGCCTGTGCGGGACGGCCACATCGACCCCGATCGATCTCCGGCGGCGTCCGCCGCCCGTCTGCGCCAGACTGTGCACATGGTCCGCGTCCTGGTTGTCGATGACGAAGCCCCCATCGTCGAGCTCCTCGAGGGATACCTCACCCGCGAGGGATACGAGGTGCTCGCCGTGGGCAGCGGCCCGGAGGCGGTGGACCTGGTCCGCTCGGAGCGTCCGGACGTGGTGATCCTTGACGTCATGCTCCCCGGCCTGGACGGCATCGAGGTCTGCCGCCGGATCCGGACCTTCTCCGACGCGTACGTCCTGATGCTGACCGCGCGGGGCGAGGAGATCGACCGGATCATGGGGCTCACCGTTGGCGCGGACGACTACCTGGTGAAGCCGTTCTCGCCGCGCGAGGTCGTCGCCCGCGTGAAGGCGCTGCTGCGACGGCCGCGCCCGGGACCCGGGACGACCGCCGCGCCGCCCCCGGGCCTGGAGGTGGACGAGGCGCGCCACCAGGTGCGCGTGGACGGGCGGCCCGTGGACCTCACCGCGCTGGAGTTCAGCCTGCTGGCGGCGCTGGGCCGGGATCCGGGCGTCGTCATCGGCCGGCAGGCGCTGCTCGACCAGGTCTGGGGTTCGGAGTACGTGGCGGACGACCACCTGGTGGACGTGCATATCGCCAACCTGCGGAGGAAGCTTGGCGACGAACCATCCCGACCCCGGTTCATCGAGACCGTGCGTGGTGTCGGGTACCGGCTCCGCGAGGCCCCGTGACGGTGCCCAGCTCCCTTCGCACCCGCCTGCTGGCTGCCTTTCTCGTGGTGGCCGCCGCCGCGCTGGGGACGGTGGGGACGGCCGTCCTGCTCATCGGTCCCGGCTACTTCGCGGAGGCGATGGGCCACCTGCCCGGCGACCCGATGGGGAACGCGATGGCCGAGTCCACGCAGGTGGCGTTCACGGACGCGATGCGCCAGGCACTGCTGGCGGCGACCGTCATCGCCATCGCCACGGCCTCGGTGGTGAGCATCGTCGTCGCCGGCCGGATCGCCCGGCCCATCAGCCGCCTCGCCGCCGCGTCCCGGCGCGTGGCCCGCGGGCACTACGCCGAACGCGTCCCGGCGAACGAGCCCGGCGAGCTGGGCGACCTGGCGGCCACGTTCAACGACATGGCGGGATCCCTGGAGGCCACCGAGCGCCGCCGGCTGCAGCTGGTCGGTGACGTCGCCCACGAGCTGCGCACGCCGCTCACCACCATCGACGGCTACCTCGAGGGGCTCGAGGACGGCGTCATCGCCCCCAGCCCGGAGACGTGGCACCTGCTCCGCTCCGAGACGGCCAGGCTCACGCGGCTCGTCACCGACCTCTCCGAGCTGTGGCGGGCGGAAGCCGGGCAACTTCCCCTGCGGATCGACGCCCTGGACCTTGGCGAGGTCGCCGCGGAGATCGTTCAGCGGTTCGGGCCGCAGGCCGCGGGGCGCGAGATCCGCCTCGAGGTTGCACCCGGCCACGCCGTGGCGCTGGGGGATCGGGACCGCGTTGCCCAGATCGTCTCGAACTATCTCTCGAACGCGATCCGGCACGCGCCGGACGGCAGCGCGGTCCGTATCGAGGTCACCACCGGGCCGGCCGGTGCCGGGGTGTCCGTGTCGGACGAGGGCCCGGGCCTGACGGAAGACCAGCTGGAGGCAGTGTTCGAGCGGTTCTACCGCGTCGACCCTGCTCGCAGCCGGGCCGCGGGAGGCGCCGGCATCGGCCTGGCGATCGTGCGGGCGCTGGCGGAGGCGATGGACGGTCGAGCGTGGGCCGAGAGCGCGGGGCCCGGCCACGGCGCGACGTTCGTGCTGGAGCTGCCCGTCGATTGACCCGCGACAGGTGCACGGCCCGCGCACCGGGTCCTCCCGCGCACCGAGGCTGCTGGCGCCCAGAGACGCCCGACCACGCAGAGACGCGGGACAGCGCAGAGACGCCCGACCTGGGGGGGAAGGTCGGGCGTGTCTGGTCTCGATTGAGACGGGCTCAGCGTAGGACGGTGGGTCTACCCAGATTTGCCCAGAAGCATGTCGCCGCCCGGACCGGTGCGCCACTGTTCGAACCAGACCCCCGCGAGCCAGGCGACCTCCTCCGGCGGGACCTCGGGCACCGGGCCGAACGCGCGTGCGCTGAGGTAGACCTCGGCGGCGCCTTCGGTCACCGAGGCCGCGTTGTACGCGTGGTGGAGGGTTGCCCCGATCGCGAGCAGCCCGTGGTGGCGCAGGAAGCACGCGCCGCGATCGGTCAGCGCATCCGTCACGACGTCCGCGAGGGCTTCGGTTCCAGGCCGGGCATAGGGAGCGGTCTGGACCGCGCCGCCGGCAGCGGCCACAAACCCGGTCAGGATCGGCGGCAGCGTCCAGCCGAGGGCGGCCATCGTCATCGCCCCTGCGCTGTGGGTGTGGACGATGGCCCCCACCTCGGGCCTGCGCCGGTACGTCAGCGTGTGGAGCGGGAGCTCCGTGGTGGGTGCCAGGCGGCCGGCCACGACCTCGCCGTCGAGCTGCACCAGGCAGATGTCGGCCGACTCAAGGGCGTCATACGGCCCACCGGTCGGGGTCACGGCCAACAGACCGGGCTCGCCGTCCACGCGCATGCTGATGTTGCCCGCCGTGAAATCGACCAGGTGCTCGGCCAGCATGCGGCGGCAGAAGAGGACGACCTCCGCGCGCGCCCGCTCGCGACCCGTGTTCAGCCTCATCGTGCCTCCGCTGGATCCGCAGGCGCCGGGACCGTCGCCTGGACCTAGCGGCCCGACTTCTCGTCGACCCGGGCCAGGAGCGACATCCAGGACGTGACGAAGGACGCCGCGCCCTTCTGCTGCAGCTCGCTGCCCAGCTCCTCCACGTCGATGCCGGCGGCGGCGAAGCGGGCCAGCACGGCATCGGCCTCGCTCGCATCGGTTGGGATCGGCTCCACGGACGCCACTTCCTCGGCGCCCGCTGCCAGGAGCGTCTCCTCCGGGATCGTGTTCACGGTATCCGGCGCGGCGAGGCCGGTGACGTAGAGCGTCTGCGGAGCGGTCGGGTCCTTGGTGCCGGTGCTCGCGAACAGCAGGCGCTGCGGTCGGGCGCCCGCGGCGATCAGGGCCGCCCAGCGGTCCGAGGCGAAGAAGGCCACCGCATCGGCATACGAGCGTCGCCCGACGGCCAGGCCCAGCTGCAGCTCCAGGTCCGCCGGGACCTTGCCCTTCACGGCGCTGTCCCAGCGGCTGATGAACAGCGACGCGACGGACGGCACGTATGCCGGGAGGCCGGCGGCCAGGCGCCGCTCGACGCCCCGCGTGTATGCCTCGGCACACGCGAGGTACTGGGCCGGCGAGAAGAGGAGTGTCACGTTGATCGGGATCCCCCCGAAGATCGCGTCCTCGATCGCCGCCAGGCCCTCGGGCGTGCCCGGGATCTTGATCAGCAGGTTGTCGCGACCACCCTTCGCCCAGAGTCGCCTTGCCTCGGCCAGCGTGAGGGAGGCGTCGTACGCGAGCTCCGGCGACACCTCGAGGCTCACGAAGCCGTCGATGCCGTCCGTCGCGTCGTACACGGGGCGGAACAGGTCTGCGGCGCGGGTCAGGTCGTCCAGGGCCAGGCCGAAGAAGATCTCCTCGGCATCCGCGCCGGCGGCCGCTGCGGCCGCGATCTCGGCGTCGTAGTCACTGCTGCCGCCGATCGCGCGGTCGTAGATCGTGGGGTTGGACGTGAGCCCGGTCACCCCCAGCTCGTCGATGTAGCGGGCGAGGGTGCCGCTGTCGATCAGGGCACGGGTGATGTTGTCGAGCCACAGGCTCTGGCCGAGCCGGCGAAGCGCGCTGGTGGTGGTCATCGGTCCTCCAAGGGTCTCCCCGAGTCTATCGCGGCCGGCACGGATGATCGTCCGTTCCGGCGCGCTCGCGTCGGGGACGGGCCGCTTCCTGCCCGACTCGTGGGCGGTACCGACCGTGGGCACCGGGCGGTCGCTAGAATCGCGCTGTGTCACGCATCGCCCACGCGTTCTGGCCCCGCCTGTACGGGCTCCTGGCAAGGCTGGACCCGGTCATCGAACGCCTCTGGCGCCGGGGCCGGCTCCGCAACACCGTCCAGCTGGTGACGATCGGCCGCCGGACCGGGCTGGAGCGCAGGTCGTTCCTGGGCCTGCTCCGGATCGGGGACCGGCCGTACCTGGGCCACCCGGACCTGCCCTGTCCCTGGACGCTCAACCTGGAGGCGGCGGGCGGCGGCCGGATGCGGTACCGCGACGGGCGCACGGTCGCGTTTCGGGCGGTCCTGCTCGAGGCCGGGCGGGAGCGCGACGCCGTGATCCGTCGGACCTTCCGCCAGCACGGGTACCCGGGCGGCGTCGTCTACTGGATCTTCCGGCGGCACATCTTCGCCGTCGGCCGTTTCTACCGGCTGGAGGACATCCGGCCCATCGCATAGACGGCCCGACTCCGCTACCGTCCGCTCCATGACCGCCCACAACGATCCCGATCGCGATGCCCTCGAGGCCGCCCTCGCCGGCCGCGGCGAGCACGAGCTCTTCCCCTGCGATCCTGCCCTCGCCGACACGGCCGCGTTCTGCGCCGCGTACGGCTTTGATCCTGCGGACTCCGCCAACACGATCGTCGTCGTCGGCAAGGGCACGCCGCCCGTCCATGCCGCCTGCGTGGTCCTCGCGACGCACCGCCTGGACGTGAACCGGGCCATCAAGACGCGCTTCGGGCGCAAGTCGTCCTTCGCCTCGCCGGAGGAGACCCGGGCCCTCACCGGCCACGAGATCGGCGGGGTCACGGTGTTCGGCCTGCCGGACGGGCTGCCGGTCTGGGTCGACGCCGCGGTCATGGCGCGCGCTCGGATCGTGCTCGGCGGCGGCAGCCGCAGCTGGAAGGTGATCGCCCCATCGTCGATCCTGCTCACGCTCCCGAACGTCACCGTCGTGGAGGGGCTGGCGAACCCGTACGCGCCGTCACCCGGTGCCGCGCCGACACCCGCCTCCGCACCTGTTTCCGCCCCCGCCACCGCAGAGGAGCATTCCGCATGACGCAGCAGCAGCGGGTCCTCGCCACCGCCATCTTCGTGGTCGCCGTGATCGGAGGCGGCATCCTGGTGTTCGCCGTCGTCGGCGGTGGGGGATCGCCGGAGCCCTCCTCCGCTGCCGGCGCCTCGGCCACGCCAACGGCTGCCCCGGAGACGCCGTCGCCCGCGCCGACCGACGCACTCACGCCCACGCCGGAGTCGTCGCCCACGGCCGCGCCGTCAGCCACCCCGACGCCGACCATCGCCCCGGGCCCGGCCGCCACCATCGTCCTGACCCAGCTCAAGCTCGATGCGGCGGACGACCCTGAAGGCCAGGACCGCGTCGTCACCTTCACGACTGGCGGCACCGGCACGATCATGATCGCCCTCAAGGCGCTGTCGCCGATGGGGAGCGCCCGCCTCTGCCTGTCCGCGGACGGCACGGACCTGGGCTGCGAGACCACGGCGGGCGGGAAGCTGGCGGCCGAGACGGCCAAGGAGGCGTCAACGTTCGTGCTCACGATCCGCGGTGACGGCATCGAGGCGCCCGTGGTGGAGGTCGAGGTCACGTTCCCGGCCACCAGCCCGTCCGTCACCGTGGCCAACGCCCGGTTCGACGGGACGGGTTACCCGGAGACGAACGGGATCCAGGCGATCGTCACGCCCCGGGCCGACGGCGGCGCGCGCGTCACCGCGGACTGGGGCGGGCACCCGTTCCTCTGGGAGCTGGACCTGCTCGAGCAGGGCGGATCCGGGAGCGTGTCGCTGGCGGACCAGGGACCGGCGACGCGGATGGACGAGACGCTGCCGGTGACGGCCCCCAACCCGTGGAAGGTCGTGCTCCAGAACACCGAGCTGGGGTTCGGTCCCACGCCGATGACGGTGTCGATCGCCTGGCCGTAGGCTCGGCCGGGCGGCGGGCAGGGTGGCCTCCATGATCCCGAGCCGTGGCCCGAACGCCCGGAGGTGGCCCCCGCGGTCGCGCGCCGCCCTGGGGATGGGTCTGCTCCTTCTCGTCGCGGGGTGCGGCTCCCCAGGCGGGAGCCCGACAACGGATGCCGCCGCGAACCTGCCGCCCGTCACGGGGCTCGCCCCCGTCGGCGCCACCGAGACCGCCCGCGTCGTGCGCGTCGTGGACGGAGACACCATCGTCATCGACCGCGGCCGCGGGAACGAGCGCGTCCGCTACATCGGCATCGACACGCCCGAGTCCGTGAAGCCGAACACCCCCGTGGAGTTCATGGCGAAGGAGGCGTCCGCCGCGAACGAGGCGCTCGTCGCCGGCCGGGAGGTTGTCCTGGAGCAGGACGTATCGAACACGGACCGCTACGACCGCCTGCTGCGCTACATATGGCTGCGCGAGGGCGACGGCTGGGTGTTCGTCAACCTGGAGCTGGTGCGCCGGGGCTTCGCGCAGGTAGCCACCTACCCGCCGGACGTCCGCTGGACGGACACGTTCCTTTCCGCCCAGCAGGACGCACGGGATGCCGGCCGAGGGCTCTGGGATCCTGTGACGCCCGCCCCCTGACGCCGGGCGCGGAGGGAACCTCGCCCGTCTCCCGGGCCCTCAGGCCGAGCGCCGGAGGTAGGCGGCGCCCATCAGGTCCGGACCCAGGTGCGGGCCGGTGGATGCGCCGATCAGCCCGGTCGTGATCCGCTCGGGAGCCACGCCGCCCGGGATGGCGGCCACCAGCGCGTCGCGGAAGGCCGCGACCTCCTCGGGCGTGCTCGTGGGCGTGTGGAGGATCGACAGGCGCTCGATCGGCTTCGCGGCGATCCGCTCGATGACCAGCGCGCGTGCCTTGGCGCGCGTCCGCTGGCGATCCGCATTGACGACCAGGCCATCGACCACCGTGATGATCGGCTTGAAGGACAGCATCGTTCCGATGACCGCCTGCGCCGCCGACAGTCGTCCGCCCTTGCGCAGGTAGTCGAGCGTGTCCACGGCGACGAACAGGTCGATGTCCGTGAGGCGGCTCCGGATGTACGCGGCAATGTCGGCCCCGGACGCGCCCGTTGCCGCCATCTCGGCCGCCATGAGGGCCGGGATCCCGGTGGACATCGACGTGGAGCCCGTGTCGATGACGTGGATCTCGCGGTCCGGCAACGCCTGGGCCGCCAGCGTCGCGCTGCTGAATGTCCCGGAGAGCTTGGTTCCGATGACCGGACAGACGATCGAGTTCGCGCCGGCGGCGAAACAGGCCTCGAACGTCTCCTTGAACGTGCCCGGAGACGGCGCTGCGGTCTTGGGGAAGGGGGCGCCGGGCGCCAGCAGACGGGTCCAGAACTGTTCCGTGGTGAGGTTCACCCCGGCCTGGAACTCCTCGCTGCCGAACTGCACGTACAGCGGCACGACGCGGATACCCGCTGACGCGGCCATCTCGGCCGAGAGGTCGGCGGTGGAATCGGTGACGACGGCGACGGGTGACATGGATTCTCCTGGCGGCCCCCGGGATTGCCCGATCATACGGCCCGGGGAGAGCCACGACCCAGCCCATCGACAATGCTCAGCCCGTGCGCGGCCCCTCCCGTGCCCGCTTCGCCTCCTTCGGGTCCGCGAGGCGGCCCGCGTCCTGCAACGCGCGCCGGAGCAGGAACTCCACCTGGCCGTTCATCGACCGCAGGTCGTCCGCGGCCCAGCGCTGCAGGGCCGAGAACGTCTCGGGGTCCACGCGGAGGAGGAACGGCTTCCGCTCAGCCATCGTGGGACTCATGCTCCGGCTGGGACGCCTGTGCCACTCGTCCGCTGCCGCTACGCGTAGAGGGTCCCGGCGTTCACCACCGGCTGCGTCTCGTGCTCCGAGCACAGGACCACCAGCAGGTTGCTGACCATCTGTGCCTTGCGCTCCTCGTCCAGCTCCACGACGTTCTTGGCCGACAGCTGTGCCAGGGCCATCTCCACCATGCCCACGGCGCCCTCGACGATCAGCGTGCGAGCCGCGATGACCGCCTTCGCCTGCTGGCGCCGGAGCATCGCGTTGGCGATCTCCGGGGCGTAGGCGAGGTGGCTGATCCGGGCCTCGATCACGTTGAGGCCGGCCTTCTCCAGGCGGTCCTGGATGTGGGCGCGCAGCTGGTCGGCGATCTCGGCCTGGTTTGCGCGCAGCGCGATCTCGTCCTCGCGGTGGGTGTCGTACGGGTGCGAGGTCGCCAGGTTCCGGAGGGCCGACTCGGCCTGGACGTGGACGAAGTTCTCGAAGTCGTCGACCTCGAACAGCGCCTCCGCGGTGTCCGTGACCTTCCAGACCACGACGGCCGCGATCTCGATCGGGTTGCCATCGTGGTCGTTGACCTTGAGCTTGGAGGTCTCGAAGTTGCGGACGCGGACCGAGATCTTGCGCCGCTCGGTGAACGGGTTGACCCAGTGGAGGCCCTGGGCGTGGACGGTGCCGCGATAGTGGCCGAACAGGACGAGCGCCCGCGCCTCGTTCGGGTTGACGGGGGTCAGGCCGCCGAAGGCGATGCAGGTCGCGACGAACGCGAGCACCAGCACGATCATGGGCACCAGCTCGACCAGGCCGATCGCCTCACCGGCGGGCTCGAGGACGGCGGCGATGTACCAGATGAGCCCCAGGACGAGCACCACGGCCAGGACGATGAGGCCGAGCAGCATGGGGATCCCGGGCAGGGTACGGGCGAGGCGTTCCTTGTTCATGGGGTTGCTCTTCTCTCCAGGTCGCGCAGCATCTGGCGCGCGATCAGAATGATATCATGGTGATACAAGTCAAGGCGATGAGTCGTGCACCGACTGGCCCCCTGGGCGATCATTGAGGCCATGGTGAGCACTCGACGCCTCCTGGCCGGGAGCCTCGCGCTGGGCGCGGGCGCGCTGGCGTATGCGTGCCGGCCCCGCCTGGCCGAGATCCGGCGGGCGTTCCGCACCTCGTCGTCGCCCGGAGCGGCCGCGTACGACGTCCTGGCGGGTCTCCTCCTGGGCGGCTACTACGACGACATCGCCGCCGACTGTGCCGCGACGCTGGACGGGGCGGATGCGCCCGAGATCCTGGAGGTGGGACCGGGCCCCGGGCACCTGGCGGAACGGCTGCTTGCCCTGCTGCCGGGCGGGCGCTGGACGGGCCTCGACATCGACCCGTCCATGCTGGATGCCGCCGAGCGCAGGCTCGCGGACGAGGGTCTCGCGGGCAGGTCACGCGTGGTGGAGGGCGACGTGGCGGACCTGCCGTTCGAGGACGCTTCGTTCGACCTCGTCGTCAGCTCGCTGTCCGCACACCACTGGCCGAACGCGGAGGCCGGCTTCCGCGAGATCCGCCGCGTCCTGCGACCTGGTGCGGTGGCGCTCGTCTTCGACCTCCCGGAGACCTGGGGACACGTGGAGACCGGTTTCGGCGGCATCGGCGTCGCCTCGACGGCCTTCGACAGGCCGCTGCGCAGCCGGATGCGCGGCCTGGGACCGTGGACGCTGGTGTGGCGGGTGGAGCTGCGCCGCCAGGTGGACGCCGGCATACCTCCGCTGAGCCATCCGCCGGGGAGCGGACGGGACCATCGTCGAGGGGCGGGCGGGACCGCCGGTCCATGGTCCGGACCGGCCGCACACGCGAGGCTGGGGGCACTCCTCGCGGTCCACCGTGTCCCGGCCAGTCGCCGGCGACTGACGAGCCGCCCCAGCGACTCAGCCCGGAATGCCCTTGACCTCCCGACTCGCTCGAGCCCTCGCCACCGCCTGTTTCGTCGTCGTGACCTGGCTGTCCGCCCTGCCGCCGACCGCCGCAGCCCTGGAACCGCCCCGCCCGCTGCCCGACTACCGCCCGGCATTCGTCACCGAGACGGACGAGCGCCCGTGGAGGGACTGCCTGTGGGCCTCGGGCGCGATGCTCCTGGACAAGTGGACCAACGGCGACGTGACACGCACGCACCAGAAGCTGCGCAGCCTGGCGCGGGACCATAGTGGCGGCTCAACGCTGGAAGACCTGAGCGTGGCCTATGGACGCCTGGGCATCGACCTCCGGTACTCGCCCGACGGTGGCGAGCGGATCACCTGGTCCGCGCTGCTGAAGCGCCTCGCGAACGGCGCCGGAGCGGTCCTGCTCGGCGACGACTCGAGGCTGCCCCGCTGGTACGGACGCTGGGACTACTCGTTCTGGAAGCTGACGAAGGACGAGAAGGCGGACAAGGACAACCACGCGGTCTACATCGAGCGCTACGACCGAAAGCGTGGGCGCGTGTGGCTGATGGACCCGCTGGGTCGTGGCAACTGGAAGGGCGAATGGATCAGCGTCCGGGCGCTGCGGCGCTTCGCATGGACCAGCGGCGGCGCGTTGTCCGTGGCCGTCACGCCCACCGCGAGGGCCGCTCCATATGAGGGGGTCACGATCGCGGACCCGCAGCTCTCGATGACGTCGACGACGCTCGATGCGACGTGGTGGTTCGAGGCGCCCCGCAAGTGGGAGTTCCCGGGCGCGGACGTCCAGGCGACATTCGAGCCCGCCGATGACCCGTTGCTCGCGGCGGCCGAG
Organism: uncultured Chloroflexia bacterium; assembly: GCA_963770795.1. Taxonomy (GTDB): domain Bacteria; phylum Chloroflexota; class Limnocylindria; order Limnocylindrales; family CSP1-4; genus CAIXZV01. The sequence goes on along the minus strand of CAVYQR010000002.1, from coordinate 440,356 downwards.
TCTGTCCCCGCGACGATGACCGGAGCGGCGATCGCGGAGGCGCCGGCTGCGCCTATCGCATCGGTCGCCGGGAAGCTGCTCCGGACGACGGCTGCCCTGCCCACGGAGGCTGGCGCGTATCGGGCGGACGTCACGCTGAGGGACCGCCGGTTCGGGGACGTCGTCGCGAGTGCTGGGAAGGTCGCGGTGTTCGTGCCGGGACCTCGCAGGGCCACGCTGAGCGTGCACGCGCGCGAAGAGGCGATCGAGGCGGGCCGGGCGGTCACCGTTTCCGTGTCGGTGCGCAACGCGGGTACGGAGTCCTGGGCCGAGCGGGCCGGGTCCGCGCAGACCTCGGATGGGCCTTTCCCGATCCGCGCAACCCGCGTCGTCGCCCGCTGGGTCCCGTTGGATGTCCCGGCCGACGCCGCGGCCCCGGCGCCGGTGGAGCTCAAGGCGGTCCCGCTGGCCCCGGGCAAGGCCACGACGGTGAAGGCAGAACTCCTCGCACCCGGGTCGCCCGGCGTCTGGGCGCTGGTCGTGGATGTCGTCGATGACGTGGACGGCTCGTTCGCCGCGCTCGGCAGCGCGCCGGCCGTCGGGGTCTACGGGGTGGTGGTCCCGCGGGCGATCGTGGGGGTCGAGTAGCACCGCGCGCACCCGAAGGCGCGATGGCACCGCCCCCGTTTCCTTCCCGGTCGGCGCTGCGTCCGTGTCCGGGCCCTGCGCGACGGGTGCCGGATCAGCTCTTTGCGGCTACCTCCGCGGGGACGATCCTCGCGCTGCCGGCGCTCGGCCGGATCTCGCTCACGTGCCCGTCGTCCCACCGGACGCGGTAGTTCACACCGGCCGGCGACTCGAACACCTCGAGGACCTCGCCCTCGCGGACGTGCTGCCCGACCCTCTCGGTGTCGATGATGATGCGGTCTCCCGCTTCTCCGGTCATGGTTCCAGCCTCCGTGCGGCGCGGTGTTTCGAGCATCCGCCCGGACGATGGCGTCCGCTAGGTCCGTTCGGCCCGCTCGGGTCCCACGTGGGCGGGTATCGGGATGATCGGCTGGAACGTGCCCCCGCAGCGGCTCAACGCGCTCTCCTGACCCCGCCCCCGGGGACCGGCCCGCAGCGTTCTGAGCCGCGCCATCTCGCGGAGTGCGAATCCGGACGATACTGACCCTGACGCCAGGCAGGCTCCTCGACCCTGCCCGGCTCGCAGCCGCGAGGAATGCATGTTCGATACGGTGGTGAGGTGACCTACGACCTCGTGGTGTTCCCGGTCGACCGGGCGCTGACCTTCGAGGAAGCGTCGGCCGCCATCGATGCCGTCGTTGGCGCCGGCACGCCGGCCGCCGCGCGCGACGCCCGCCTGGACCTGTTCATCGCCACGATGCAGCAGCGGTACTGGCGGCTGCGCCTGATAGGACTGCTGCCGCCGCCGTTCGAGTTCCACGTTCTCGCGGGGCACGTCTTCATCGGCATCCCGTCGAGCAGGGCCGCGGAGGTCACCAGGGCCGTGGGCGACGCCGCGTACCACGCCGGGCTCGCTGTCCTTGACTCCCAGCGCAAGGCTGTCGGCCTGCCGGCGCCGTACGCGGACGCCCCGATGACGGCCGAGGGCATCGAGCCCCGCGTCGCGTCGGGTAGCGACGCGCTGGCGGTGATCCGGCCGGGCGCGTTCCTTGCAGCCAGCGGGTCCGAAGATGTCCGCGGCGGCACCTCCAGCGAGACGCCAGGGACCGGCGTGCACACGACGGGTCCGCTCGACCCGGAGGCAACCGGGGACGGTGCCGGGGAGACCGCCGTCGATCCCCGGCGCGTGCCCACGAGCCTCCAGACTCCCGAGCACAGGGCGGAGCTCATCGCCGCGCTGGTCTCGACGAAGGTGGGGGAGCGGCACAGCGCGCTCGGCGAGCTCGCCGGCTGGGATCCGGATCCGGTGGTTGCGGCCGCGCTGAGGCCGATCCTCGCGTCGGACGATGTCTTCGCGGCGAGCGAAGCCGCCACTGGTCTGGCCCGCCAGGCCGATATCACGGACCTGCCCGGGGTCCTGAACCTCGTCTATCGCCTCTCGCCCGCGGACGGCGGGACCACGGAGGCGATGCTGATCCCGCTCCGCGCGGCGCTCGCCCTGGCGGAGCTCGGCGGCCCGGTGGCCGTCGACGGCGTCAAGGACCGGGCGCGAACCTGGCGCGGGGCCCGAAAGGTCCGCCACCAGTCCTGGGAGCATGTGTTCGACCGGGAGCTGGACGAGTTGCTCGGGGACGGGTAGGGAGCGGGCTGGTTCCGTCCGGACGCTAGGGACAGGTTCCCGGGCGCGGCTCCACGCGGTACACGGGCAGGTTGTAGGCCGCGATCGGACCCAGCGAGCCGACCCTGACGGTCAGCGCCTCGGTCACCGTGAACCGCTCCCGCGTCGGGTCCAGGATTCCCGCGTTGACCGGCAGGATGAACACGGGCCGCGAGCAGATCACCGATTCGATCCGCGCCTCGCGCGTGCCCCAGCCCTCGTACGCGATGTTCGTGTCGTCCACGATCAGCACGTCCGGCCGCTCCCCGAGGACGAACTGGGCATGCCACAGCGGCGGCGACGCGCCCCAGAACGAGATGATCGCGGCGTTCTCCGGCAGCGCCGAGAACAGCGTGTCCACGTACGTCCGGGCGGAGCGGTCGCCGCTCCTGTCAGCCGTCGGCAGGTTGGCGGCCATCAGCATCACCGCGAACACCATTGCCGCAATGGGGACCGCGTGCCCCGCGGCTTCGTTGACCGGGCGCGGCAGGTGGGTGCCCAGTGCCCGCGCCGCCCCCTCGAGCGCCACCGCGGCGCCGATGCCCAGCAGAAGCCAGGGCACCAGCAGGTAGTGCTCGAGCCGCAGGTAGTTCGCCCAGGCGTAGATCCCCGTGAGCAGCGCCCCCGCGCACGCAAGCCCGAACGCCGGTCTCCGCACCACGAGGATCACGAGGCCGGCCAGACCCGCCACCGGCACGATCACCGTCGACCGCGAAAGTGCGGTCGTCCAGAGCGTCGGGAGGCCGTCCCACAGCGGGCCCAGACTCGCCATCGTGAACAGGCGGCCGTACTGGCTGCGGAACTGCTCCCCGGTCACGAGGAAGCGAAAAGCGTCATAGGTTGTCGGGTGGTTGTAGGGGAGCGCAGGTTCGAAGGCCGCTGCGATCGGGATGTAGAGGTACACCGCCAGGCCTGCCAGCACGGTCGCCACCGGCACCAGGATCAGCCGCTTCCGGTCCAGGAGCGTCCACCGGCCCGCCCACAGGGCGAACAGCACGAAGAACGGGGCCGCGAACGCGGTCAGCAGGTGGTTGCCAAGCGAAAGGCCGATCAGGAGGCCGCCAATCGCCAGGTCGCGCGTGCGTCGACCGTCAGCCCAGGCAAGGGAGCGATCCACGAGGAGCGCGATGAGCGCGAGGTGGAGCGCGTTGACCTCGGCGACGACCGCCGAAGCCCAGATCGTGCCGATCGCCCCCGTTGCGATCGCCATCGCGGCAGCGATCGTCGGGCGCACGCCGAGCCGAAGCGTCGTGGACGTCATCGCCGCCAGGGCCACGGCAACGCACACGGCGGCGAGCAGGTTCGCGCGGAACGCGATCGACCCGAACGGCAGCAGCTCGAACAGCCAGGCCGTGATGATGTACGTGGGGTAGCCCGTCGGGTGGGCAATGCCAAGCACGTGGGGCACCGTCTGCAGCTCGCCCCAGTCGTCGAACGCCATGTCCGGCAGGAGCGTCCGCAGGTAGAGCACCAGCGAGACGGCGAACACGACAACCGGCGCCATCCGTGCGCCGGGCGACGGCGGGACCGGCCGCTCCGCCACCGGGTCCCAGCCCGGCGAAGAGCCGAGCGGCGGCCGCGATCGGTCTCGATCCATGGGCGGGGGTCCCCTCGTCGGTAGCGGGCGCCGGACGGTGCGCAGCGATCCTAGTCGACGGCGGCGATCCCGGGAGCGATGCGGTTGCCGGTGCGGATGGCCGCGGTGGTCACGGGTGCGCGGTACCCCCTACAGGCCCACGGCGATTGCCCGCCCCTTGGACGGACGGCGAAGGTCGTCGATGGCGGCGGACGCGGCCTTGAGCTGGGCGGCTGCCTCGTCCGTGCCGAGGTCCAGGCGGCAGTAGGTGAATCGCCCGGGGAGCACGCGTTCCATCATCGCCCCCAGCCACTTCGTCAGGTCCGTGCGATGACCCTTGCGGTTGCGCACGCCGGGGGTGATGGCGTGGATCAGCACCAGGCGACGCCGACTCCGCTCGAGCCACGGCCAGTACTGGAGGACGTTCTCGGCCGGATGCGTGTGCTTCTCCTCCACCTGGAGCGCCACCCATGCGTGGTCGCCAACCTCGGCCAGGCCACCGGCCACGCCGCCGAGGCCCACGATCTCATTGCCGGCGAACCTGACGTCGAGCATCCTGCCCAGCCTCTTCGCCACCTGGGCTTCGGTGAGGTCGCCCCATTCCTGTTTCGCCAACGTCCACCCTCATGCTCGAAGGGACCGGAGTCGCAACTCCGTGGGGCCCATTAGACACCGGCCGCCGGGTCCGTGCGACCGGGCCTGCCCGGCATTCCCCGGACGCTCGCGATCAGTCCCCTTTGGCCGGGCCCGCCCGCAGCCCAGCGAGCGCCGCGTCGCGCTCGAGGCAACGGCATCACGATCGAGGATGCGCGCACCAGCGACGACCTCAGCTGCAGCCGGATGTGCTCCCGCAGTTGAGGCACTTGTAGCAGGAGCCGTTGCGGACCATGATCGAGCCGCATTCGGCGCACGAGGGGGCGTCCGCCTGGGTGGCGAAGGCGACCTTCGGGCCGCCGCCGAGCGATGCAACCCCGCTGCCCTTCGTGGACCCGTTGCCATTGGCCGCGCCGTTGGTCGCGATGACCGTCAGCCCGTCCCTGGCGGCGGGCGCCGGCTCGACAGCCGTCGTGGTCGCCGCCGCCGCCGGTGGAGCGGAGTCCACCGCCGGAGCAGCCGCCGAAGCGGAACCCCTGGCCGTGTCGTCCGCGGCTGGCGCCGATGCCGGTGCCGGTGCCGGGTCGGGCGCCGTCACGGAGACAACCGCCTCGGACTGGGCGGTGATGCCCTCGTCCGCACGCGGGCGCAGGGCGCTGGCTCCGAACGCGTCGGGCGCGTCCGCCACCACCTGGGCGCGCTCCTGGAGCCCGAGCGAGGACCGATCCTCGGCCGGCAGGAAGCGTGATCCCATCCAGCGGAAGATGTAGTCCACGAGGGACTTGGCGATCGGGATCTCCTGGTTGCCGGTGAAGCCGCTGGGCTCGAACCGCACGTGGGCGAACTTGTTGACCACGTCCTTCAGCGGGACGCCGTACTGGAGCGCCAGGCTGACCGAGGTCGCCAGGGTGTCCATCAGGCCGCTGATCGTGGAGCCTTCCTTGGCCATCTTGAGGAAGATCTCGCCGGGTTGGCCGTCCGGGTACAGGCCGACGGTGATGTAGCCCTCGTGGCCGGAGATCTCGAACTTGTGGGTGACCGCGGCCCGCTCCGCCTGGAGGCGGCGGCGGTGCGGGCGAGTCGCCTCGACCTGGGCGGCCGCGAGCTGCCTGCGCAGGCTCTCGATCGTCTCCCTGTCCTCGGCAGAGCCCTCGTCCTTCTTCTTGCCCGTGCTGAGCGGCTGGGACCGCTTGGAGCCGTCGCGATAGATGGCGATGGCCTTGAGGCCCTGCTTCCAGCCCTCGAGGTAGACGGTCTCGATCTCCTCGGCGGTGGCGTTCTCGGGCATGTTGACGGTCTTGCTGATGGCGCCCGACAGGAACGGCTGAACCGCGCCCATCATCCGGATGTGGCCCATGTAGTGGATGGACCGCTCGCCGTTCACGGGCTTGAAGGCGCAGTCGAAGACCGGCAGGTGTTCGGGCTTGAGGCCGGGCGCGCCCTCGATGGTCTCGCGCTCGTTGACGTAGGCGAGGATCTCCTCGACCTGGGCCGGGCTGTAGCCGAGCTTGCGCAGCGCTGCCGGCACGGTCTGGTTGACGATCTTGAGGTAGCCCTCGCCAACCAGCTTCTTGTACTTGATGAGCGCGATGTCGGGCTCGATGCCGGTGGTATCGCAGTCCATCATGAACGCGATCGTTCCCGTGGGTGCAAGCAGGCTTGTCTGCGCATTGCGGTATCCGTGCGCGCGCCCGATCTCGAGAGCCTCATCAATGACCTGCCGGGCGGCTTCAAGCATCTCGCTCGGCACACCCTCCCGAGGGAGGGTGTGGGCGGCGTCGCGATGCATCTCGATCACGCGCAGGAACGGATCCCGGTTCTTGTCGAACTCGACAAATGGCCCGCCGTGATCACGAGCAATCACCGCGGACTGCCGATACGACTCTCCATGCATGATGGCGGTCACGGCGCCGGCGTAGGCGCGCCCCTCGTCGGAGTCGTAGGCGAGGCCGCGGTTCATGAGCAGCGCGCCGAGGTTGGCGTAGCCCAGGCCCAGCGGCCGATACCGGTGGCTGTTCTCCTCGATCCTCGCCGTCGGGTAGGAGGCGTTGTCGACCAGGATCTCCTGGGCCGTGATCGTCACCTTCGCCGCGAAGCGGAAGGCGTCGACGTCAAACTCACCGGTTCCATCAACGAACTTCATGAGGTTGATGGACGCCAGATTGCAGGAACTGTCGTTGATGAAGCTGAACTCGCTGCACGGGTTGGTCGCATATTGCCGCGCGCTGTTTGAAACGGGGTTCCAGTCGTTGATGGTGGTGTCGTACTGGATGCCCGGGTCTCCGCAGAGGTGGGCCGCATCGGCCATCTGGCGGAAGATGTCCCGCGCCTTGTACGTGCCGGCCGGCTGGCCGTCGGAGACCTCGTGGGTCTGCCACTCGGCGCCCCGCTCGACGGCCCTCATGAACTCGTCGGTCACGCGGACGGAGTGGTTGGCGTTCTGGAAGAAGACGCTGCCGTACGCCTCGCCGGTGAAGGACGGGTCGTAGCCCTGCTCGATGAGGGCCCAGGCCTTCTTCTCCTCGTGCGCCTTGCTGTCGATGAACTCCACGATGTCCGGATGGTCCACGTCCAGGATGACCATCTTGGCCGCGCGACGGGTCTTGCCGCCGCTCTTGATCACGCCGGCGAACGCGTCGTAGCCGCGCATGAAGCTGACCGGACCCGAGGCGATGCCGCCGCCCGACATCCTGGCCTTGGACGAGCGGATGGGGGACAGGTTGACGCCCGCGCCCGAGCCGTACTTGAACAGCATGGCCTCGGTCTTGGCGAGGTCCATGATGCTGCTCATGTTGTCCTGGACCGAGTTGATGAAGCACGCACTGCATTGCGGCTTCTGCTCGATGCCGACGTTGAACCAGACCGGCGAGTTGAACGCCATCTTCTGGTGGACCAGGAGGTGGGTCAGCTCCGCCTGGAACGCGGCCAGGTCCTCGTCCGTGGCGAAGTAGCGGTTCGTCTCGGCCCAGGCCGCGATGGTGTTGACCACGCGGTCGATGAGCTGGCGGACGCTGTGCTCGCGCTCCGGCGTGCCGACATGGCCGCGGAAGTACTTGCTGACCACGACGTTGGTCGCGAGCTGGCTCCAGAAGACCGGGACCTCGACATCCTTCTGCTCGAAGACGGTCTTGCCGCTCTCGGAGCTGATGCCGGCGGTCCGGTACTCCCACGTGATCTCGTCGTAGGGGTGGACGCCGGGGCGGGTCCACCGGCGCTCGAAGGTGAGGCCGCGGGTCCCCTCGCCCGTGAAGCTGGCACCGTACTGGCCGCCGAGGCCCTTGCGAGCGCCTGTGGCGCCCCTGTTCCCGGTCTTGCCCGCGCGGGCCTTGGGCGTGACCTTCTGTTCCATGACCGGGATGACCTCTCGAGACTGCGCCATGTCGTCCGTTCTCCTCCGCTCCCGCCTCGGCGGGATCACGCTTGCCGCCGGCGGCGCGGACGGGTGACGTCCTCGCGGGCATCACTGCGTCCCGGGTGCCGGGCGGGACGCGGTATGCGGGCTTGGGGCTCCGTCCGGCTGGTTCATCCGCCGTCACGTGAGTGGGGTGACACGTAGCTGCGGATCGTCCGTAGGATCGCTCCGGCGCCGGTGGTCCGTCCGGTCTGCCGTCCGTGGCGTTGGGCCGCTTTCGGGAGGGTTCCGGGGGTCACCCGGCGCTGGGGCGACCTTCGAACTGTACGCCGCAGCGAAAGCATGGTCAAGCCCAAAACCACAAGATGTAGTGGTCTGACGGTAGTTCGCATCGCAACATGTAGGGATCGGGCGCATTCACGCTGCAGGCGCCGGCGTGCACGGTCGCGGCCTGCTCGTCCACAGGCCGGTCCTGGTCTTCCACCGATGGCGGGCCCTTGTGCACCGTCGGCGACGCGGTTGTCCACAGAACAGGCGTTCTAGTCTACGTGCACGCCCCGCGTGTCGGATGCCTGAGCGGACGCGCCCGGACTCGCGGACGGAACGGCCCTACAGCCCGGAGTAGGCGTGCAGTCCCGTGAACCAGAGGCTCCCCGAGTACGTCACCAGCACCATCAAGAACCCGACCACCAGCAGGAGTGCTGCCGGCCGGCCCGCCCACCGGCGCTGGTTCCGCGCGTGGAGGTACACCGCGTAGGTCAGCCAGGTGACCAGCGCCGCGGTCTCCTTGGGGTCCCAGCCCCAGTAGCGCGACCAGGCGATCGATGCCCACCAGGACCCCAGGATGATCATGGTCGCGAAGATCGGGAACGCGATGATCACCGACCGGTAGGCTGCCTCGTCCAGTGTCCCGTGCGATGGCAGCCAGGCGAACCGGTCGCCGGTCCCCTGGACCAGGTACGCGACCCCCGCCGCGAACGCCGTGGCGAAGATCCCGTAGCTGATGACCGCCATCCCGACGTGGATCGTGAGCAGCGGCGCGTTCTGGAGCGCCGGCACGAGGGGCTCTATCTCGGCCGGGAGCGACGAGGCGTAGAGCAGCATCCCGAGCGACACCCCCACGGGGATGAACCCGATCTGGCGGATCGCGTAGCGGCGACCGAGGAGCAGGTAGCCGCCGAGGATCGCCGCCCCGAAGGCCACGCTGAACTCGTACAGGTTCCCGTACGGCCCCCGCCCCACGACGATCCCGCGCAGCACCAGCGATGCGACCAGGAGAGCGAACGCCGCGAACGTGATCCATGTCGCGGCCCCGGACAGGGGGGTGGGGGCGGCCGACAGGCGGACGTCGGCCCCGGCTGCGGCGGCCCGCGTCGTCACGAACGATCCCGTCACGCCCGCTGCCGCGAACGCCGGCCGGCCGGCGTTCGCGGTCACCGCGACCCGGCGGCCATTGGCGAGCAGCACGGCATGGCCGACATGCGCGGCGAAGCCGAGGGCGGTGGCGATGACACCGAGGACGAAGAGGAGCGAGGAAGCCTGTGCCATGTCGTGTCCCGGGACGCTGGGGGCCCGGCCGGAGGTTCCGGCCCGGGCGGGGGTCAGGCGGAGGCGGCGCCGCCCGGCGGCGGGGCGGCGGGGCGGAGCGATCGCGTGGTGGGCTTGAGGGTGAACGTGAGCCCGCAGTTGCCGCACGTGGCGACGGTGGCGCCGCGGACGAGCCCGCACTTGGGGCAGCCGACCACGAGCTCCTCGCCCGTGGCGGAGCGGACGGCCCCGGGCTCATAGATGACACCTTCGGAGGGGCTGTACGGCTCCCCGGCGGGATAGACGGGCCGCCCCTCGGTGTCCAGGCGCGCCGAGCGGCGCGTCTCGGCGAATGCCCGCCGTGCGCGCGGCCGATGGAAGAGGTAGTGCGCCCAGGCCAGCACGAGCACCGTCAGCATGGGGCCGACCACGAACAGCAGGAGGAAGACCGGCAGGAGCGCGATCAGCTGGCCCCAGTCCGGGGTGACGAACGTCGCGCTGAACGCGAGCAGGTCCGTCCAGAGCTGGTTGAGGGTATCGACGATCACGGGCGCATGCTAGCAGCGCCGACGGTCAGGCGCCGTGCCTCGGGTGGCGCTTGTGGCGGGCGACCTTGTGCGCCGTCCCGGTCTTGGTGGTGGCCCCCCGGCCCGGCTTCCAGCCCTTGCGGTCCGACTCGTCCTGGACGAACGGGTTGGGGGTCGCCATCGTGTGCCCGGATCCGATCGTCGGCCTGCGGTTTCCCGGCGCCGGCGAGGCCAGCCGCGGCAGGTCCAGCCTGTTGAGGAGCCACTGGGTCGGCCGGGTCCGGACGCCGCGGGCCTCCAGGCGCTCGCGCAGATCCCGGTCGTTGGTCACCACGAGCATCCGCTCGTAGGCTTCCGACGAGCCACCATCTGCCTCCCCGATGGCCGCCGTGAGGCCCAGGATCGCCTCGTCGGCAGTGTGCCGGCCCGAGTACCGGACGTACATGTGCTGGGCGACGCGACCCTTCACGCCGTGGCCGATGCCGTCGAACACCAGGTCGATGGTGATGGTGGGCGGAATGGCCGCGCGCAGCCGGCCGATGATTGCCGCGGGCGGCGCCACCGTCCGGGACCCCATGCGATACAGCATGTTCGTGCCGTCGACCAGGAGGCGGTCGATACCGTCGAACGGGGAGCTGGGGGCCGGAGGCATGAGCAGACGGTAGCATCGTCCCGTGCTCCTCCTCGTCGATCTCGATGGCGTCGTCTACCGCTCGTCCGAGTCCGTGCCCGGCGTCGCTGCCGCGCTCGCGGTCCGCGCGGCGCTCGGCGACGAGATCGTGTATGTGACCAACAATGCGATGCACCACCACTCGGACTACCTGCCGCGGCTCAAGGGACACGGGGCGCCAGTCGGGCCGGATCGCGTGGTCACGAGCGCGCGCGCGAGCGCCATCTGGATCCGGGAGCACATGCCCGCGGTCCGCCGCGTGCTCGCCGTGGGAGCGGGTGGCCTTGACCGCGAGCTGCGCGAGGCGGGCTTCGAGCTGGTCACGGCCGCCACGGCCGCCACGCGCATGAGCCAGGAGGGACTCGACGGCTGGGAGGCCGCGGGCCACCCTGACGCGGTGGTCGTGGGCCTGGATCCGCAGCTCACGTACCTGCGGATCGCCGCGGCCGCGGACTGTATCCGTGCCGGCGCCGCATTCGTGGCCACGAACCGGGACCCGATGTACCCGACGGAGCGTGGCTTCCGGCCGGGCGCGGGCGCCATCGTGGCGGCGATCGAGGCGGCCGCGAGGACCTCGCCAGCCGCCACCATCGGCAAGCCGGGGCCGTACCTGCTCGAGGCGGCCGCGTCACTTGTCGGCGCGGACGTACACCGCGCGGTGATGATCGGCGACTCGCTCTCCGACGTGGCGGCGGGTCGGGCGGTCGGCGCCCGCACCGTGCTGATGCTGACGGGCGTGACCAGCCGCGCAACGGCCGATGCGCTGCCGGCCGACGAGCGGCCGACGCGGGTGGCCGCCGATGCGGGCGAGCTGGCCGCGGCCCTGGAGGATCTCGCCGCCGGGTGACACCGGCCGCCGCATCGTCCATGGTCCGTGGGTCAACCCGGACCTCTGTGCCATAGGAAGCCGGTCTGACGTGGGCCACCCTGTCGAGAGCGGCACTCGCCGCATCCAGGGGTTCGCCGTGCCAACCACCTCCATCCGCCTGCGCCTCGTCGTGATCCTGCTCGCGATCATCGGCGGGGGTGCGCTGATCCAGGTTGTCTCGTTCGTCCTGCAGCGCAACGACACCGTCCAGATGCAGAGCCGTTCCGGTCGCATGCTGGAGATGAGTGACCTCTCCCACGAGCTCGAGGAGGTCATCGACGCTCAGCACACCGCGCTCGTCGCCTATCTCCTGACCGGCGACCCCATCGCCGTCGAGAGCTACAACGACGGCCGTGTCGCGGAGGCCGTGCTGGTCAGGTCGTTGGGCGCGGTCATCCAGGGGAATCCGGAGCTGCAGGCGGCGCTGGACGATATCGAGATCGCGTCGACCAACTGGCGCACCTCGTTTGCCACTCCTTCGATCGACCTGATGCAGTCGGGCCGCGCCGAGGACGCGCGCTCGGTTGGGCGGTTCCGGCGCGGTGAGGGCCTGTACCGGCAGGCCGTCTCTGCCGTTGTTGTTCTTGACGAACTCGTCATCGAGCTCACCAAGGCCCGCATCGCGGACGTGGATCGCATCGTCGGGAACCAGCTCGCGATGTTCCTCGCGGGCCTCCTTGCATCCCTGGTCGGAATTCTGCTGGCCATCTGGCTCCTGGCCCGATGGATCATGCGCCCGCTGGGCGGGCTTCTCGCCACGGCCCGGCGGGTCGAGGCGGGCGAGGACACTGCCTTCCAGACCGACCGCGACGACGAGATCGGCCGTTTGGGTCGGGCCCTCGAGCACATGCGGGTGGGCCTGTTCGGCCAGGCCGCCGAGGCCAGCGTGATCAACCGGTTCACCGAGCTGACGGTCTTCGTCGAGGCGGACGGTGACGTCGCGCGGGCAACGCTCGACGCCCTGAAGGAGCTTGCGGCCCCGGACGACGGCACGATCCACATTTCGAATCGGTCCAAGGACCGGGCCGTCCCCGAGGGGTCGATCGGCGACGTCTCCCCCGAGATGATCTCGCTGGGCCAGCTGGCCCACTGCCCGGGCGTGCGCCGCGGCAGCCTGTTCGTGATGTCGGACCTGGCCAGGTCCCTGAGCGTGCGCTGCCCCGTGTATCCGGCCGTTGAGGGCACGCTCGCCTGTCTCCCCCTGATCGCCCTCGGCGAGGTGGTCGGCGCCGTTCATCTCCACTGGAACGAGACTGAGAGCCTGCCGCTCGAGATCCGCAGGCCGGTCAAGCAAATCACGGAGCACGCCTCGCTGGCGATCGCCAACCGCCATCTCATGACGGCGCTCCAGGGCCAGGCCAGCACCGACGGCCGGACGGGCCTGCCCAACAGCCGCACCTTCGACGAGGCGCTCGAGACGTGTCTCGTGCACAGCAACGAAGGGAACCCGGCCTCCGTCCTGATGCTGGACATCGACCACTTCAAGCTGTTCAACGACCGGAACGGGCACCCTGCGGGCGACCAGGCGCTGCGGGCCTTCGCGGGGATCCTCCGGGCCGCGACCCGCGATGTGGACATGGCCGCCCGCTACGGGGGCGAGGAGTTCGCGGTCCTGCTGCCGGGCGCGTCCACGGCAGACGCCCTGGTGGTGGCCGAGCGCATCCGGGCGCGAACCGAGGAAGCCGTGGTGGACCTGTCGCCCGGTCACCGGGACCAGTTCACCGTGTCGATCGGCGTGGCCACCTGGCCGTCCGATGCGACCGAGCGCATCGAGCTGCTCGAGGTGGCGGATGCTGCCCTGTACCGGGCCAAGAACACGGGCCGCAACCGGGTAGTGGTCGCGGGATCGGCGTTCGCCGAGCGCCATGCGGATGGCCTGTCGGACGTGGAGCCTGGCGAGGGCCCCGTGGCGCGATCCGTCGCTCTCGAGCCCGACCTGGCGCAGCCGATCACCCTGCCGCGAGCCGTCTGAGGGTCGGACCGCGCCAGGACTCAGCTGGTACCGCGCACCCGGTGCAGCCGCGCCAGCACCCGCCGGTACAGCACGCCCGCGACGACGGCGGCGATCGCGGTCAGGAGCAGGGTCTCTCCGGCAGGCCGTCCGGCAATCAGCCCGAAGCCCAGGATCAGGACCGGGAGCCGGGCGACGACGAGCAGCGCCGCCGTCCGGTCCGTCAGCCGCCCGGCGCGCCACCGGCGCTCCTCGACCAGCCGCGTTGCGATGAGCGCGAACACGAGCAGCGCCAGCAGGACGGTCTCGGTCGTCATCGTCGGGTGACCGTCAGGCCTGGCCCAGCTCCGGGATCCCGTCGCCCCAGGCACGGAACGCCGCCCGGAGGTGAGCCCTCGTGGCTTCGTCGCAGAACGCGGCGTCGAGCGCCGCCAGGTCAAGCGCCCAGAGCTCCGGCAGCGTGAGGCCGATCCGCTCCACCGCGTGGGCGTACTCCTCGGACAGCGTGACGTCGGACACCGTCAGGTCGTCCGTGCTGAGCGTGACCCGGACGCCGGCGTGGAGCAGGCGACCGAGCGGGTGGGCGTCGAGGGACGGGACGATGCTCGCCTGGACGTTGGAGGTGGGGCAGAGGTCCAGCCACGTGCCGCGGTGGATCAGCTCCCGCACGAGATCCGGGTCGTCGATGGCCAGGGGTCCATGGGCGATCCGCTCCGGGTCCAGCGCGAGGGCCCTGCGCACCTGGGCCGCGCCGCCCCATTCGCCCGCGTGGAGCGTGACGTGCAGCCCGATCTCCCGTGCCAGGCCCAAAGCCGGGCGGTGGCGTTCCGGATCCGGGTAGCGGGCCTCCTGCCCGGCGAGGTCCACGGCCACGAGGTCCGCCGGGATGCCGCGCGTCTCCAGGTCCCGCACGAACGCCAGGTTGGCATCCGGCTCGTGCGAGCGCAGCAGCGTGGCGATGAGGCGGACTTCCACGCCGTACCGCCGTGCCGCGTCGGCTGCGCCACGGGCGACCGCCTCCAGCACCTGGCGCCCGTCCAGGCCCTGGGCGGTGTGGAGCAGTGGTGCCCACCGGATCTCGACGTAGCGGACGTGATCGAACGCCTTGTCCTCGACCAGGTCGGCGGCGGTGCGCTCGAGCGCCTCCGAGTCCTGCATCAGCTCGATCGGCAGGTCGAAGGCCAGCAGGAGCTGTGCCTGGTCCTGGCATTGCCCGGGGCCGACGAGGATCCCGCGCATGGCCTCGTACGTGCGGGGCGCATCGATGCCGCGCGTCCGGGCGATGTCGAGCGCAGTCTCCACGCGGAGCGAGCCGTCCAGGTGCAGGTGGAGCTCGGCCTTGGGCATGGTCCCGACGAGGGCGCGGAGGGCGCGGGGATCGAGATCGGTCATGCGCGGATGGTAGGCCCCCGGGGCTCGGTCGTCCGCGGCCCGGGCGACACCCCGGTCCACCGCCGCTGATCCGTGGAGTATCCTGCTACCGGGGATTAGCGAATTAGATCGATCCGCGACCCGACGACAGGAGAGCCGGCGGGGACGCGTCTGTCCCAGCCTTCGACGCCACCCCAGGAGCATCACCCATGTCAACGGTCCTCGTCACCGGCGCCAACGGCTTCGTCGGCAGCCACCTCGTCCCCGCCCTTGTCGACGCCGGCCATCACGTGCTGCCGCTCGTCCGCGATGACGCAGGTGCCGCGCAGGTCGAGCGCCGACTCTCCCCCGCGCAACGAGCCTCGGTCGAGATCCGCCGCGGTGACGTGACGAAGCCGGCCTCGCTTCCGGCCGCCCTCGAGGGTGCGGACGCCGTCCTGCACCTGGCCGCCATCGCGCGCGACTGGGACGGCGGCGCGACGCTCCGCCTGGTCAATACGGAGGGCACCCGCAACGTGCTGGCCGCCGCATCGAGCGCCGGCGTGCGCCGCTTCGTCCACCTGGGGGCGCTGGGGGTCATCGACGATCCGGACCTGCACTACGGCGGGTCCAAGGCAAAGGCGATGGCCCTCGTCCGTGAGAGTGGCCTTGACTGGACGATCCTGAGCCCGTCCCTCCTGTTCGGCCCGCGGGACGGGTTCTTCAACATCCTCGCCGGCCTCGTGCGCATGTCGCCGGGCATCGTGCCGATCACGGGGAAGGGCGACGCGCGGTTCCAGCCCCTGGCCATCGGCGACCTGGCGAAGACCGCGGTCATCGCGCTGGGTGACGACGGCACGATCGGCCGGGAGTACCCCCTGGGTGGTCCGCGCCACTGGACCTATCGCGAGATCATGGAGGAGGTCCTGCGGGGCATGGGCAGGCGCCGGCTCCTCGTCCCGATGCCCGTCGCGGCCATTCGCCTGGTCGCCGGAACGAGCGAGGCGGTCCGCCTCCCGTTCCCGGTCGCCACGGACCAGCTCCGCCAGCTGAAGTACGACAACACCGGCCCCCTGGACGCCGTCCGGACCGGCTTCGGGTTCGATCCCCAGCCGATGGAGGGTGGGCTGACGCACCTGCAGCGAAAGGTGAAGGACCAGGAGCCCGACGCAGCCTGACGTCCGCAGCGTGCCGACCGGCACCCGACCCCCGAGAGGCGGCCCGTCGCGCGACCCGCTACCCTCGGCATCGTGATCGATCCCGGGACGCTCCGCTCGCTGCTCAGCCGGCTTGCCTGGCTGGCCGTGGCCGCGCTGATCGCCCTCGGCTCCGCCGGTGTGGTCGCCGCGATGCAGCACCAGCCGGACTCGACCGACCGTGCGGAGCTGACGTACGAGGGTGACCAGGCGGCCGGACCCGCGCTGGACGCGGCCACTGTTGAGCTGCAGGCGCTCGCCGACGAGGTCGACGCGCTCGGCTCGACCGCCCGGCAGGCGTTGGCCGCAGTCGTCGCGGGGGACGTCGACGCGCTGCAGGCACTCATCGCCGCGGGGACCGCGCAGCTGGCCGCTGTCGGCCGGGCGGCCGATGAGTACCGGGTCGCGGTGGCCGCCGTCCCCGGCATGGGCACCGATGGCGAGCCCATCGTGTCCGAGATCATGCGCCGCCGGTACGCGGAGCTCGGGACGATCGCCGGGCTGGACGCCGGGCTGGACGCGGGATGGACTGCATTCACCGGCCGCGCCCTGGACGCCGCGCTCCTGACCGGGCTGCTGACCCGCCACGACGAACAGACGGCCGCCGCCGCCGGGCAGGGCTCCGCCGCGCACTACGGGGAGGCGCTGGCGCTGCTCGACACCTCGGACGCGACCCTCGTGGAGGCGAGGGCGCTCGCCGAGCGGCTCGGGAAGGCCGCCGACGTGGCCACGCTCGTCACCTGGCTCGATCGCAGCGCTGGCTACGACGCCTCGCTGCGGAACCTCTACCAGTCGCTGGTCGATGCCAAGGGCCGTGTGACCGACGCGGTGCGCGCCGCCTTCGCCGCCGAGAAGGAGGCTCGCTCGCTGCTCCCGGAGGACACGCGGGCGCTGGTCGTGATCATGGCCGAGGTCGCCCAGGGTGGGC
This sequence comes from uncultured Chloroflexia bacterium, assembly GCA_963770795.1. Classification (GTDB taxonomy): domain Bacteria; phylum Chloroflexota; class Limnocylindria; order Limnocylindrales; family CSP1-4; genus CAIXZV01. The sequence continues at coordinate 423,554 of CAVYQR010000002.1, read as the reverse complement.
TCAACCAGGCGGTGATCTCGATCGAGGAGGCGCGCGGCACGCTCGCGGCAGCCCTCGAGACGCAGGCGGAGCTCAAGGCCGGACAGTCCCTGCCGCCCGAATAGGTCCACAGACATGCCCGGAGAGCCCGGGCTGGGCCCTGAGCGGAGCCCCGAGCGGAGCCCCGAGTAGCGCCCCGAGCGGAGCCCGAGGGACCAACCGACGGCGGTACACTCGGCCCCAACGCCATCCCAAGTCCCTCGCCGCGGCACGCCCGCCGCGCGACGAGCCCCGGAGGATCCAGTCCGTGCAGATCCGCGTTGTCATCGGCCAGCCATGGGAGGCGGCCGCCGACCTCCTCGTCATTCCCGTCGTCGGCGAGCCCGCCTTCAGTGGCGAGCTGGATGAGCTCGACCGGCGGACGGGCGGCGAGCTGCGCGCGCTCGCGGCGTTCGGCGAGCTGCGCCCCAAGCGCTACGGGACCGCGCTGGCGGCACCGGGAGATCTGCCCGCCAAGCGGGTCCTGGCCGTCTCCGGCGGCGATGCGGAGGAATTCGATCGCGAGATCGCGCGGAAGCTGGCCGCAACGGCCCTCCGCCGCCTCGTCAACCGCGAGGTCCGGTCCGTGGCCGTCTGGCTGGCGCCCGTGGCAGCCGGCCTGGGCGGGGACGAGGCACTGGCCGCGGAGCTGGTGGCGCGCGGCATCGTCGAGGGCGGGTTCGAGCCCAAGACCATCTACCGCGAGGACAGCGATGCGGCGCCGCCGGCGCTGGACGAGCTGGTCCTCATCGCCGTGGGTGATGCCGGGGCCGTCGGGCGCGGCGCCGACCGCGGTCGGATCATCGGCGAGGGTGCGAACCTCGCCCGCCGCCTCTCGAACCGGTCTGCGAACGACGTCTCGCCGCAGGTCCTCGCGGACGAGGCACGCGCCGTCGCCGAGGCGCACGGCCTGTGGATCGACGTCATCGACGAGAAGCGTGCCGCCGAGCTGGGCATGGGCATGTTCATCGCCGTGGGCAGGGGCAGCGACAACCCGCCGCGGATGATCGTCATGCGGTCGGGCGACGCGGGCGAGAAGGACGCCCTCGGGCGGCATCTCGCCCTGGTCGGGAAGGGCGTCTGCTTCGACTCCGGCGGCATCAGCATCAAGCCGTCCGATCGGATGGAAGAGATGAAGATGGACAAGATCGGTGCGTGCACCGTGATCTCGGCCATCGCCACCGCCGCCCGTCTCGCCCCGGGTCTGCCGTTGCTCGCGGTTGCCCCTGCGGTGGAGAACATGCCCAGCGGGCATGCGAGCCGCCCCGGCGACATCGTGAAGGCGCTCAACGGCAAGTGGGTGGACATCATCAACACCGACGCCGAGGGTCGCCTGATCCTGGGCGATGCGATGACCTACGCGGAACAGCTGGGCGCCACCCACATCGTGGATGTCGCCACCCTGACCGGCGCCGTGGGTCGGGCGGTCGGCAACATCGTCACGGGCGCGTTCGCCACCCCGGACCCGTGGTGGGGAGCGGTGGATGCGGCGGCCGAGCGGGCAGGGGAGCGGTACTGGCGCGTCCCGCTTATCCAGGACTACATGCCCGAGATGGAGAGCTGGTACGCGGACATCCAGAACACCGGCACCTCGGACGGGTCGCTGGTAAAGAGCGGCCTGTTCCTGGAGCAGTTCCGGACCGTTCCGTGGGCCCACCTCGACATCGGGGGCACAGGCTACTTCCGCAAGACCTATCCGTATGCGGCGCGCGGCGCCACCGGCGTCACCCACGCGACGCTGGTGGAGCTTGCCCTGGCCGGGGCCGCGCAGGGCTGACCACGAGCCCGGGGCACGGAGGGCTGACCACGCGGGGCTGAGCGCGCCGCGCGCCCCGGGAGGTCGGCGTGACCCGTAGACTCGGGGCGTGCTTGCGCCCATTGCCATCGCGCTCGGGATCCTCGGGGCCGCCTGGGGGTTCATCGCCGACAGGATCGGCGCACGCTGGCCCGTCCACGACGACGGTGCCGTTCGCCCGATCGACTGGCGGACGCCCGTCGCGGTCATCACCGGGGCGCTGGCCCTGGGCGGCCTGACGTCCCGGTTCACCGAACCCGTGACGGCGCTGGTGTTCGGCGCCTACCTGGTGGCGCTCGTCCTGCTGCTGGCGACGGACCTGGACCAGCGGCTCCTGCCGGACGTGATCACCCTGCCCGCGATCCCGCTCGCGCTCGTCTTCGACCTGCTCGGGCTCAACCCCCTGGTCCCGCTCGCCGCGCTGCCGATGGCGATCGCGGTGGCGATCGCCGTGCCGGGCCTGATGTACCTGTTCTCGAAGCCGTTCGGGGCGGGGGCCTTCGGCCAGGGGGACGTGAAGCTGCTGGTATCGGTCGGGCTGCTCGCCGGGCCGTTGCGCATGTTCTCGGGGGTGGTCTACGGGGCGCTGCTGGCCGGAGTGGTGATCGTTCTGCTGCTGGTCGCCCGGCGGATCACGCTCCGGAGCTACATCCCGTTCGGGCCGTTCCTGATCTTCGGAGCCATCTGGGCGATCCTCGTCAGCCCGTAGGTTCGCGCCGTCCCCGGCCGGGTTGCGCCGCGCTGGTAGACTCAAGCGGTACGCCGGTTCAGGTCGTCTCGGGAGTGCCCTCCGCGGCGGCGCCGTATCCGGCGAGCGTGCACCTGGTTTCGCCGCGCCGGCTCCGTCCGGCGGAGCGATGACAATATGAACGCTCGCACGAGATGAGGACGCCAGCTCGTTGACTCGCCACACCGCTGCGCAGCGCTACCCGCGGTCCGGCCCACGCCATCGCCGTCTCTTTGCCGCCCTCCTGGCCGTCCCCCTCGTCTTCGGCCTGTTTGCCGCGCCGGCAGTCGCGCCGGGCCCCGTCCAGGGCGACGAGTTGTCCGACGCCAAGGCCCAGCAGGCCGCCCTCGAGAAGAAGATCAAGCAGCAGAAGAGCCTGATCGCGGGCCTGGACAGCTCGCAGGCGAGCCTCGCGGGTCGCATCGCCCGGACCACCGACAAGCTCGAGGGCATCGCCGAAGACCTGGCGACCACCCGTCGCCAGGTCAACGCGATGATCAAGGACATCGCCGCGGTCCAGGCGGACTACGACACGCTCGTCAACGAGCTCGACGACCTGGACCTGCAGCTCGAGCGCATCGGGCAGATGGAGTCGACCAAGAAGGCCGAGCTGGGGGAGCGCAAGGCCGAGCTGGCGAACCGCATCCGGGATGCGTGGGAGGCGGAGCGCACCTCGATGCTGGAGACGTTCCTCTCTGGGGCCTCGTTCACCGACATGCTCGCCGAGATGAGCACCCAGCTCGACGCGGCCGAGCAGGACCGGGTTCTCGCACAGCAGATCGCGCTGGACCGGGCGACGTTGCTCTCGCTCCACCAGACCGTGGTGGCGACGCGCGCCCAGACCAACACCCTCCGCCAGGAGACCGCCGTCCAGAAGCAGAACCTGGACCGGCGCCTCGCCGAGCTGGAGAAGGCGCGGGCAAAGCTGGTCAAGCTCGAGAAGGCAGCCAAGGCAACCCTGCGGGCGCAGAAGGCGCAATACGCGAAGCTGGCCACGGATGAGGCGAGGTTGCGCAAGGCGGTGGCATCGGCGGCGGCGGCGAAGAAGAAGCTGCAGACGAAGATCGACCGACTCGTCGCCTCGCAGTTCCATGCTGGCAACATCCCGTCCGCGTACAACGGGACGCTCCGCTGGCCGATGGCGGGCACGATCAGCCAGGACTACGGCTGCACGGGCTTCTCGTGGGAGCCTCCCAAGGGCGGGTGCGCGCACTTCCACGCCGGCATCGACCTCGTCGCGCCCTCCGGGACGCCGGTGCGATCGTCCGCGGCGGGACGTGTCGTGTACGTGGGGTGGAACTGGGCCGACGGCTACGATCCCGCGTTCATCGTCATCGTGGCGCACTCCTCCAATCTGACCACCTGGTACGCCCACCTGCAGGCACGCTACGCGGTCAAGGCCGGCCAGATCGTCGGCGCCGGCGAGGTCATCGGCTACGAGGGGAACACCGGTCACTCCACGGGCGCCCACCTCCACTGGATGGTGTACTTCGACGGCAGCTTCGTGAACCCGCGCCTGTTCACCTGAGGCCGGGCATCCTGCTCCGTCCACGCCCACGGTGCTAGCATCGGAAGACAACCCCCCAGCGCGCGGAGGAACGACGGTTGGTCAAGCCGGTGATGGCGGTAATCCTCGCTGGCGGTGAGGGCGAGCGCCTGTCGATCCTGTCGTCCGTCCGGGCCAAGCCCGCGGTCCCCTTCGGCGGCAAGTACCGCATCATCGACTTCACGCTGTCCAACTGCGTGAACTCGGGCATCGACGACGTGGTCGTGCTGACCCAGTACAACCCGCGCTCGCTCAACGACCACATCGGCCTCGGGCGCCCGTGGGACCTGGACCGCAACAGGGGCGGCGTGAAGCTGCTCCAGCCGTACATCAGGCGCGGTCGGGTGGCGGAGTGGTACCGCGGCACCGCCGACGCCGTGCTCCAGAACTTCAACGTGATCGAGCACGACGCCGGGGACACCATCCTCGTGCTTGCGGGCGACCACATCTACAAGATGGACTACACGCCGTTCCTGGCAGCCCATCGTCGGCATCGTGCGGACGTCACCCTGGCGGTCAGGCGCGTGCCGCTGGCGGAGGCCAGCCGGATGGGCGTCCTGGCGCTGGACGACGGGGACCGCGTCGTGGACTGGCAGGAGAAGCCCAAGCAGCCCAAGAGCGATCTCGCCTCGATGGGCGTCTACGTGTTCTCCAAGCGGGCGCTCCGCCGCTGGCTGACGGACAAGAACATCGACTTCGGCCGCGAGGTGATCCCGGCCATGCTTGCCGACGGCGCTCGCGTCTTCGGATACCGGTTCGAAGGCTACTGGCAGGACGTGGGAACGATCCAGTCGTTCTGGGAGGCCAACATGGCGCTCCTGGACGACATCCCGGAGCTGGACCTGTACGACCGGGAGTGGCTGATCCACACCCGGTCGGAGGAGCGGGCGCCCGCGAAGGTGGGCTCCACCGCGCAGGTCCACCGGAGCCTGATCTCGCACGGCTGCGTCATCAACGGCACGGTGGTCAACAGCGTCCTGTCCCCCGGAGTCCGCGTTGACGTGGGCGCCGTGGTCCGGGATTCGATCGTGATGTTCGACTCGGTCATCCGCAGCGGCGCGGTGGTTGACCGCGCGATCCTGGACAAGGAGGTCGTGGTCGGCCAGGGGGCGATCGTGGGCAATGGCCCCGACTTCGACACGCCGAACAAGGCGGAGCCCGGCCGCCTCAACACCGGGATCACGGTTGTGGGGAAGCAGTCGGTCGTGCCGCGTGGTGCCCGCCTGGGGCGTAACGTGAAGGTCGGCGAACGGGTCCGGACGAGCGACTTCACGTCACGCACGGTCCGGTCGGGCGGGACGGTAGACCGCAAGGAGCGGTCCCGTGTGGGCGATCGCGCCGGCGACGTCGATGCGCCACCGGCCAAGGCGAGCGCAGGCGGCCTGGACTGATCTCGCGCCGGCACGTCGAGCGCGCTGGCAGGCCGTCGCGCGGGATCTCCGCGTGCCTCCGGTAGACTCCCCGCCATGTCACCCGCCCCCCTGGCGTCGGCATGCGCAGCGGCCGACGTCGAGGCCTGGCTCGCCGAGCTCGGTCTCCAGCCCCTGGAGCGAGCCGACCGGGAAGGCGTCACCTCGTGGGATCTCATCCTCGACGGACGCCGCCGTGCAGCCCTGCGCGTCACGATCATCCTGGACCCGGGTCTGGCGCTGATCTGCTGGGCGCACTATGCGCCGCCGATCAATGACGGCTTCCGCCGGTCATACCGCAAGCTGCTGCGCTGGAACGACGAGCTTCCATTCGTGAAGTTCTCGATCGGGCAGGACGAGCGCCCCCTCCTGGTGGCCGAGATCCCGTCCGCCGTGGCGACCCGGGATGCGCTGGGCCTCGCCCTCGCCCGGCACGTCGCCGTTGGGGATCGCTTCTTCGATGAGTCGATCGAGTGGCTCAAGGCCGGCGGCTGGTCCATCGAGCCCGTTGCCGCGCCCGTCGCGGGTGCAGGGCCGAGGCCCCGGCGTCTCCCTGCTCACTCGCTATGCGGAGGAGCTCGCGGAGCTCCTGACCGGTGTGCCCGTGACGGCGGAGGTGGGCTGAGCGCCGTGATCTCCATCCGCCGGCGGGCGTCCGGGCTGGCCTTCGCGGCCGCGCTGACCGCCGTGCTGCTCGGCCCCGTCGCCGGTGCCGTGCCGGTCGAGGAGGTCAGGGCCGCCGCGACGGACCTCACCCTCGTCGGTGCCGCCACCTACACCGTGCTGCCGGAAGAGGGTCGCGTCGGCATCGCCGTGGACTTCACCGTGCGCAACCACCGGCCCGAGTCGAGGACGCGCCGGTACTACTTCGATCGCGCGTACATCGCCGTCCTCCCCGGGACCGTGGCCTTCCGCGTCTCGGGGTGGAAGGGCTCCACGGTCCACGTCACCAAGCGGACCGCGGACTACACGATGCTCCGGATCGATTTCGGCTCCCGCCTCTACAGCGGCAAGACACATGACCTGCGGCTCACCTTCGATCTCCCGGATCCCAAGCGCGACACGAGCTCCCAGGTCCGCGTCGGCACCAGCCTCGTCACGTTCCCGGTCTGGGCATTCGCCTCCGAGGGCGCCAAGGGCAGCACCGTGTCGGTCCGGTTCCCGGCCGGCTACGAGGTGGCGGTCGAGAGCGGATCCTTCGACAAGCAGACGGAGGGTGCGAACGGCGGCACGGTCCTCCGGGCCGGGCCCCTGGCCAACCCCCTGACGTTCTTCGCCTTCGTCTCCGGCAGTCGTCCTGCGGTCTACGTGGACACGCCGCTGAGCGTGACCGCCGGGCCCCAGGCGATCGACCTCACGATGCGCGCCTGGGAGGACGATCCCGAGTGGCCGTCGCGGGTCGGTCCGCTGTTCGAGGGCGCGCTGCCGGTTCTGCGCCGTGAGATCGGGCTTGCCTGGCCATACGACGGCCCGGTGGTCGTCCAGGAGGCCATGAACCGCAGCGACGGTGGCTACGCCGGCCTGTTCGACGGAGGCGACGGACGGATCGAGGTGGCGTACTGGGCCGAGCCCATGGTCATGATCCACGAGATTGCCCACGGCTGGTTCAACGGGGGCCTGCTGGCGGACCGGTGGGCGAGCGAGGGGTTTGCCTCGCTGTACGCCGGGCGGGCCGCGACGGAGCTGGAGATCGAGGGCACCGCCCCTGTGCTCACCGAGGAGGTTGCAGCCTCCGCCATCCCGCTCAACGCGTGGGCGAACGACCCCACCGCCGACCGCGCGACCGAGACGTACGGCTACGCCGCCAGCCTGGCCGCGGCCCAGGCGATCGCGGACCGTGCGGGCGACGCGGCGCTGCAGCGGGTCTGGGCGGACGCCGACAGTGGAATCGGGGCCTACCAGCCCGTAGTCCCCGGAGGTGCCGGGACCGGCGGCACCGCGACGATCGGCGCGGAGCCCGAGACCGTGGACGGGCCGCCCGACTGGCGCGGCTTCCTGGACCTCCTGGAGGCGGAGACCGGCCAGGGTTTCGAGGACCTGTGGCGGACGTGGGTGGTGCGCGAGGATGAGGCCGCGGTGCTGGAGGCGCGCGCGGCCGCGCGCGCCTCGTACAACCGCACGCTCGCTCTCGCGGGCGACTGGGCACTTCCACGCCCGATTCGGGACGCGCTGCGGGCGTGGCAGTTCGAGTCGGCGGAGCGGCTGATGGCCGACGCCCGGACGGTCCTCGCCCAGCGTGCCGCGCTCGAGGATCTGGCGACGCGGGAGGGACTGGTCCTGCCGCCCACCATGCGCACTCTGTTCCAGGCCGGGCCCATGGAGGATGCGAGCGCCGAGGCGGAGGCGGTGCGGAACGCCATCCTCGCGATCGGTCAGGCGATCGAGGCGCGGTCCGCCGCGGACGACATCCTGACGACGATCGGCATGATCGGCGAGCAGCCCGAGGCCGATCTCCAGGCGGCCAAAGCGGCGCTCGCGACCGGGGATCTCGACGCGACGCTGAAGGCGGCCGACGACGCCTACCGGGCCTGGAACGGCGCCTGGGAGGAAGGGCGGCGACGAGCCCTGCTGGCCGTGGCGATCCTGGCGACGATCCTGGTGCTGGGATCCTCGATCGTCGGCCGGGTGCGCCGTGCCCGCCGGCGTCCGCCGGCCGCGGCCGCCATGCTGGCGCTGCTGCTGGCGACCGGCGCCGCCGTCCTGCCCCCGGCCGCGGCGCCGGCGATGCCGTTCCTCGCCGGGCTGGGAGCGCCCGTGGCGCTGGCGGCCGCCGACGACATCGCGATCACGGCCGCCGCGCGCTACGTCGTGGACCCGGGCGACGCCGTCATCCGGGTCACCGTGGACATCACCGCGGTCAACCGCAAGCCCAACCGGACCACGGACGGGACGATCACGCGCTACTTCTATGACGGTGTGAACCTCGGGGTCCAGCCCGAAGGCGTGCGCTTCCGGGCCACGCAGGGCGGGTCGCCGGCCACGGTGACGACGGCGCAGCGGGATGGGTACCAGCTGGTCACGGTCCTGTTCCGCGAGAACATCTACTTCGGGGAGACGGCCAAGGTCCGGCTCACGTTCGACCTGCCGGCGGGCAAGCCCCGCTCCGAGAGCGACGTCCGGGTCGGCGCCGCCTTCGCGACGTTCCTCGCGTGGGCGTTCGGGGACACGGGCACGGTCCGCGTCGACGTGCCGAAGGGCTTTGACGTGAGCATCTCGGGAAGCGAGATGCAGGAGGCCGCGAGCGCAGCTGGCTCCCAGGTGTTCACCGCCACCACCCCGGACCCGCTGGGATGGTCCGCGTGGGTCAACGCCCGAAACGATGCCGGCCTGACGAGGGACGAGATCGATCTCCTGGGAGGGGACCGGATCGTCGTCCGCGGTTGGCCGGAGGACCCGCGGTGGCGGGAGCGCGTGGCGGAGGTCCTGACCGACGCCGTGCCGGAGCTGGCCGAGCGGATCGGCCTGCCGTGGCCGGTCGACGGAGCCATGAGCGTGATCGAGGTGCATTCGCCGCTTCTCGGGGGCTACTCGGGCTTCTACGACAGCGAGACCGACGAGATCACGATCAGCGAGGACCTCGACGACGCGACGACAATCCACGAGGCAGCGCACGCGTGGTTCAACGAGGGCCTGTTCACGGAGCGCTGGATCAACGAGGGGCTGGCCGAGGAGTACGCCGCACGCGTGCTGGTGGCGATGGGCGGGGATCCGGCCGAGCCCGGCATCGTGGCCCGGGCCTCATCGGAGGCGTTCCCGCTCAACGACTGGCCGCCGCCGGCCCCGATCAGGGACGAATCGAGCGACAAGCGGGAGCTGTACGGCTACGACGCGTCGTGGACGGTCGTGCGGGCGATCCTGGCCGAGGCCGGTGAGGACGGCTTCCAGCGCATGTTCCAGGCCGCCGACGACAACACCACCGCGTACCTGGGCGAGGGGCTGCCGGAGCGCGCCGCGCTGCCCAACGACTGGCGCCGCTTCCTCGATCTCGCCGAGGAGCTTGGGGGCGCGGACGGCGCGACGGCGCTCGTCGTCGCCTGGGCCGCCACGAGCGACGACCAGGGTTCGCTGACCGCGCGCGACGCGGCGCGCAATGCCTACGACGTGCTGCTCGAAGACGGCGACGGCTGGGCGGCACCCGTGGTGGTGCGCCTGGCGATGGACGGCTGGACGTTCGACAAGGCGGGCGACGCCATCGATCTCGCGGGGACCGTGCTCGGCGTGCGCGACGAGCTTGCCGCCACCGCCGCCGGCGTGGGCCTGTCGCCCGCCGGCGACCTGGAGGCCGCCTACGAGGGCGCGGCGTCCGGATCGGACCTCGATGCTGCGCTGGCGCTCGCTCGCGCGACGACCCGGTCCCTCGGTGAGCTGACGGCCGCCGGTGCTGCGGTGGCGGCGCCGCGGGACGTGCTCACGGCGCTGGGCCTGGATGACGAGGACCCGGACGGGGATCTCGCCGCCGCCCGGGCGGCCTGGGAGGCCGGCGACCTGGAGGCGTCCACTGCCGCTTCGGACGCGGCGATCACCGCACTCGCCGCGGCGCCCGGCAACGGTCGCACCAGGGTCCTGCTGGTGGGTGGCGGGGCGGTCGGAACGGTCGTGCTGCTGTGGCTGGTCGTCGTCATCGGCCGTCGCCGCCGCGGACCGGTTCCGGCACCCGAAGGACCGCAACCCCACGACGGAGGGGCGGACCAGGGGGTGACCCCGCCCGCCGCAGCGACCTGCCGGCGGCGCTGATCGATCTAGGTCGCCGGACCCGGCTGCGTGGCGGGACGGCCAACCGACCGCAGGGACGGGTCCCGCAGCGTCAGCGCGATCGACACCCCGATCAGGGCAATCCCGCCCACGAGCGCCGCCGACAGCCCGAACAGCGCCACGATCGGCGCCCCGCCCATGCTGCCGATGGTCAGCGCGGCCGCCAGGCTGCCCGAGTAGAGCGCGAACGCGGAGCCCCGGTCCGCATCGCTCGACCGCCGCGAAAGCTCGAGGAGGGTTGGCGTCATCACGATCGCGCCGCCGGCTCCACTGATCAGCCCGGACACGATCAGGAGAGGCGTGGTCAGCGGCAACAGGAGCATCGCGATCGCCACGACGGTCGCACCGGCGCCGATCGTGATCAGCGTCCGGGACGAGATCCGGTCCGAGAGCCAGCCGGACGGGAGCCTCATCAGGAAGATCGCCAGGCCGTCGGCGGCGAAGTAGAGACCGATGTCGGCGCCGGCGGCAGAGGCCCGGACCGGCAGGTAGGCGATGACCGCGCCCCAGTGCGCGACGTAGGTGATCACGATGGCGAGGGGGACCGTCCACTCGCGGCGGAAGGTGATCCCGAAGCGCCGGGACGTCGGGTCCACCTCGTGGATGACGCGCCGGATGGGCAGACGCCAGGCGAGGAGCACGCCCGCCACGACGAACACGATGGTCGTCACCGCCACCCCATCGAGCGAGGTGGCGTCGAGGATCGCGATTGACAGAGGTGGCATCACGACCAGGGTGAGGTTCTGGGCCGCCCCGACGAGCGCGAGCCCCGAGCCCAGGCGCGTCGGGTGGACGATCCCGGGCACCAGCGAGAGCGCGGCCGGCAGGGCCAGGGCGATGCCCATGCCCTGGAGGACCCGCGCGAGGACGAACGGCAGGACCGCGCCGCCGGGCTCCACGCCGGGCAGCAGCAGGATCCCGGATGCCAGCACGTAGAACGCGCCGCCGACGCCGAACAGCCGCATGCCGCCGAACCGGTCCACGAGGCGTCCGCCCCCGATTGCCGCCGGGACCTGGACCAGGGCCGCCGTCCCGACGATCAGCCCGATTGTGGCATCGGCCACGCCGGCGCGGGCGAGGGCGAGCGGCAGGGAGGCGGTGTAGCCGTGGAAGCCCGCCTGGACGAGGAACGTCGCGATCGCGAGGAGGATGACGAGCACGGGGTCGATGGACTCGCTGGATGGGGCCGGCGCCGGCATCGGGTTGGGTCGCGGCGTGTCCGGTCATCGTACCGGTGCATGCGTCGGCGAAGGCATCGACCCCGACAGGCGGGCGGGCGCCCGAGAGCGCTGCCGGTCAGCGGCCCGGCAGCTCCCCGGCCCCGCGCAGGCGGCCCAGCCAGAGGATGCCCAGGATCGACTTGGCGTCGCTGACCTCCCCGGAATCGATCATGGCCAACGCCTCGTCGATCGTCACGCGGCTCAGCTCCAGGCGCTCGTCCTCGTCGGGCGCGAGCCGCCCGTCGCCATCGGCCACGCCGTCCAGTCCGGTGGCGAGATACAGGTGCATCAGCTCCGAGGCGAACCCGGGCGCCGTCCAGAACGTGGCGAGCTTCCGCCACGAGGCGGCCCGATGGCCGGTCTCTTCCTCGAGCTCGCGGCGAGCGGCGACGTCCGCGTCCTCGGTCACGCCGTCCTCCACGTCCAGCGTGCCGGCCGGGATCTCGAGCAGCGCCCGGCCCGCGGGGATCCGCCACTGGCGCACAAGCAGGAGGCGCCCTTCGGCGTCGAGTGCGAGCACGGCCACCGCGCCCGGATGCCCCACCACGTCACGCGTGCCGCGGGTTCCGTCGGAGCGCTCGATGGTGTCCACCCGGAAGTCCATGTAGCGTCCGCGGTGGACGAGCCTCGAGTCGACGACCTGCTCCTCCAGCGGATCGTCCCCGAATGGACGCCTTCCGGGGGCGGGGGTGGCGGGGTCGGTCATTGCAGCTCCATCGGAAGCAAACGGCCGGCCCGCCCCGGGAGGCGAGCCGGCCGCGTGATGGGTGGAGTCCGAACTCAGGCCTCCGCGTGGACGAGCTTCTCACCCGTTTCGATGTTGAACAGGTGCAGCTTGTCCACCGGCAGATGGAGCTGGATGTTGTCACCGGAGCGGACGCTATGCGACGAGTCCACGATGGCGACGATGTCCCGCCCCTGGACGGACACGTGGAGGAGCTCCTGGTTGCCGAGGTACTCGACGACGTCCGCGGTGCCCTCGATCGTGCCGACCCCGACGGCGATCCCGCCCATCTCCAGGTGCTCAGGCCGGAAGCCCGCGAGCACCTTGAGCCCGGCAGATCCGATCGCATCCTTGTAGCGCGACGGGATCGGGAACGTGAAGCCGCCTTCGATCAGGTCGCCGGTGCCGACCGGCATCTCGATGAAGTTCATCGACGGGCTGCCGATGAAGCCGGCGACGAACCGGTTCTTGGGGTGCTCGTACAGCTCCTGCGGCGATCCGACCTGCCTGAGCAGGCCATCGCTCATGACGGCGATCCGCTCGCCCATCGTCATGGCCTCGACCTGGTCGTGGGTGACGTACACCATCGTGGTGCCGAGGCGCTGGTGGAGGCGGGCGATCTCCGCGCGGGTCTGGACGCGCAGCTTGGCGTCGAGGTTGGACAGCGGCTCGTCCATGAGGAACACCGCGGGCTCCCGGACGATGGCCCGACCCAGCGCGACGCGCTGCCGCTGGCCGCCCGAGAGCGCCTTGGGCTTGCGGTCGAGCAGCTTCTCGAGCTGGAGGATTCCGGCAGCGTCGTTGATGCGCTTCTCGATATCGGGCTTGGCAACCTTGCGGAGCTTGAGGCCGAACGCGAGGTTGTCGCGGACCGTCATGTGCGGGTAGAGCGCGTAGCTCTGGAAGACCATCGCGATGTCGCGATCCTTGGGCGCGACGTCGTTGACGACCTTGTCGCCGATCAGGAGGGTTCCCTCGCTGATCTCCTCGAGCCCGGCGATCATCCGCAGGCTCGTGGTCTTGCCGCAGCCCGAGGGGCCGACGAACACCATGAACTCGCCGTCGCCGATCTCGAGGTTGAAGTCCGATACGGCGGTGACCTCGCCGAAGCGCTTGTACACGTGATCGAACGTCACGGTCGCCATGAGAACCTCCATCCCGGCCTGAGGTCATCGCGGGCTCCTGCATCCGGCCGTCGACGGGCGACGGACTCGGACGAGCCCCGTACGAGGTGCTGGCTCGGGTTGCCTGCATGGTACGCAATCGGGTACCCCCGTGGCAACGCACCGTCTCCGGGTAGAGTGAGCGTGCTGCTCCCCCATGACGCGCAGAGGTCCCGATGACCCAGCACCCCCGAGCCGGCCAGCCGGCGCTCCCGTCCGACCTCGTGGACGTGCCCGCGCTCCTGCGCGCGTACGAGGAGTTGCAGCCCGACCGGTCCGACCCGGCACAGCGCGTCGCCTTCGGCACCTCCGGCCATCGTGGGTCGGCCTTCCGGGGCGCCTTCAACGAGGCCCACATCCTGGCCACGACCGAGGCGATCTGTCGCTATCGCGCCTCGAAGGGCTACGCGGGCGCGCTGTTCATCGGCCGGGACACGCACGCGTTGTCGGAGCCCGCGTGGCGGACGGCGGTGGAGGTGCTGGTCGCGCAGGGCGTGGACGTGCGGGTGGACGCGGGGGACGGGTTCACGCCGACGCCCGCGATCTCGCACGCGATCCTCCAGGCCAACCGCGGCCGGACGGTCGGTCTCGCGGATGGCATCGTGGTCACGCCGTCCCACAACCCGCCGGAGGACGGGGGCTTCAAGTACAACCCCCCCAACGGCGGGCCGGCCGACACGGACGTCACCCGATGGATCCAGGACGAAGCGAACCGAATCCTGGAGGCGAAGGGCGCCGACGGCCTCGACGGCATCGCCCGCATCCCCTTCGGCCGAGCCCGAGCGCAGGCGACCGGATACGACTTCATGGGCACGTATGTCGCGGACCTCGACAACGTCGTCGACATGGAGGCGATCAGGACCTCCGGCCTGCGGCTGGGCGTGGACCCGCTGGGCGGCGCGGCCGTCGCGTACTGGGGGGCGATCGGGGAGCGGTACGGCCTGGACCTGACCGTGACCAACGACACGGTGGACCCGCAGTTCGGGTTCATGACCCTGGACTGGGACGGGAAGATCCGGATGGACCCGTCGTCGCCGTTCGCGATGGCGCGGCTCGTGGAGCTGCGGGACCGCTTTGACCTGGCGCTTGCCAACGACGCGGACGCGGACCGCCACGGGATCGTCGTTCCGGGCGTCGGGCTCATGAACCCGAACCACGTCCTGGCGGCCGCGATCTCGTACCTGTTCGGCGGGGGGCGCGCCTGGGGCGATGGCGTCGCCGTCGGCAAGACGCTCGTCTCGTCCTCGATCATCGACCGCGTCGTGGCGGACCTCGGGCGCCGTCTCGTGGAGGTGCCGGTCGGGTTCAAGTGGTTCGTGGACGGGCTGGTGGACGGGTCCATCGGCTTCGGCGGCGAGGAGAGCGCCGGGGCCTCGTTCCTGCGCCGCGACGGCAGCGTCTGGACGACCGACAAGGATGGGCTCATCGCCTGCCTGCTGGCCGCGGAGCTGACGGCGCGCCTGGGCCGGAACCCGGCGGAGGTCTACGCCGGGTTGACAGCCCGCTTCGGGGCCCCCGCCTATCGGCGGATCGACGCGCCGGCGACGCCCGAGGTGAAGGCGGCCCTCGGCCGGCTGTCGCCCGACGCCGTGACCGCGACCACGCTGGCCGGCGATCCCATCACGGCCCGCCTCACACGGGCGCCCGGCAACGATGCTCCGATCGGCGGTCTGAAGGTGGTGAGCACCGAGGGCTGGTTCGCCGCCCGCCCGTCCGGGACTGAGAACGTGACCAAGCTGTACGCGGAGAGCTTCCGGGGCGAGGAGCACCTGGGCCTGATCCTCGACGAGGCGCGCGCGATCGTCGACGCCGCGGTCTAGAGCCCGGCAGTTACCCCAATCGGGTGGTACCGCCCATGACCGTTTCGCCGCTCGCGCTGGCACGCCGTTTCGGCGAGGATGGGGGCTGGCCCGTCCATTGCTCGGACGGCCTTCGAGGAGATCGCGTGCGGGCATCAACCACAACCCTCGTCTGCCTCCAGTGCGGCACCGCCGCCAGCCGCACCGGGGCGCAGATCTGCCGCCGCTGCGGCCTGCGCTTCGGCGATGCCCCGCCGGAGTTCGCCCGGCTCGCGACGTGCCCGGTCTGCTACCGCACCACCGATGCGGACGGCCGCCTCCCGTCGCTGGGTCAGCCGGGCCGCCGCCTCGACATCAACGCCCACATGGACGAGCACGACCGCTTCCCGGTGGGCGACGACACCTGGCTCGAGACCCTGCGCGAGCACGACCGGATCCGCATCGGCCGCTGGACGGCACCCTATGAGCTCGTGCGCCAGTACCTGGTCACGGGCGTGGTGGATGCCGGCCGCAACCGCCTGGCGCAGCACAATGCGATCGTGATGGCGATGACCCAGATGCAGCGCTGGGGCCGCGATCCGGAGATCCTCGGTGACCAGGAGGAGTGGCGCCTCGCACGCGAGGCGATCGCGGGCCTGATGGACCGGTATCACGGGCGGAGCGTAGGGCTCGCAGGCTAGGGTCTCCGGGCTCGGTCGCCTCCGCCGATCCCGATTGCCGGGTAGGATCGACGGCGTCGGACGACCCGTACGCGGCCGGTCGACCTTCCGCCCGCGCCGTGACCGCGCCGGGCCGCATCGATACGGAGCCAGATCGTGATCCACCCCACCACCTCGTCCACGACCGCCGGTGTGCGCCGGGCCGGCCTCCTCGCCGGCCTCCTCGCGGCTCTCGCCCTCGCAGCCGCCGCATGCGGATCAGGCGGAGCCGTCGCGCCTGTCGCGACCGCCGCACCCCCGGCCTCGGCTCCCGTTGCCGGCGCCCCGGCCGCCCTCGCCGCGGAGGTGAGCGTCGACGAGGCGTCCCGACTGCGCGATGCCGGTGCCTTCATGCTGGACGTCCGCGAGCCCGACGAGTGGGCTGCCGGCCACATCGAGGGCGCGACGCTCATCCCGCTGGGTGATCTCGCCAACCGTGTCGCCGAGGTTCCCGCCGACCGCCAGGTCGTGGTGGTGTGCCGCTCGGGCAACCGCTCCGCCCAGGGCCGCGATGTCCTGCTCGGCGCGGGACTGCCCTCGGTCACCAGCATGGCCGGCGGCATGAACGACTGGTCAGGATCGGGCAAGCCGGTCGTCACCGGCCAGTAGCGCAGGCCCCGGCCACTCAGCCGGGCACTCAGCCCAGCCGGTCGAAACGGACGAGGCCCGCCGGTCCCGGCCTGCTCGGTCAGGCCTCCGCCGTACCGGTCTCCTGGACCGTCGTTGGGGCTCCATGCACGGCGGGGATCGTCCCCAGACGCCCGGCCTGGTAGTCCTCGAAGGCCTGCATGACCTCCTCGCGCGTGTTCATCACGAACGGGCCCGCCCACGCGACCGGCTCCCGGATGGGGCGGCCGCCCAGGACCAGGATGTCCAGGTTGGGAGAGCGGCTTTCCTGGACGGCGTCCGCGGTGAAGGTCAGCGTGTTGCCGGGCCCGAAGACCGCGAGCTGGCCGAGGCGCGCCGGGCGGCCCTCGCCTCCGACCGAGCCGGCCCCCGCCAGGACGTAGGCGAGGGCGTTGTAGTCGGAACGCCACGGCAGCTGCACGCTGGCGCCCGGGGCGAGGGTCAGGTGGACGAGCGTCATCGGCGTGTAGGTGGACCCCGGACCCGCGTGTCCCGCGACCTCCCCCGCGATGACGCGGACGAGCGTCCCGCCGTCGTGCGAGGAGAGCAGGGCCACCTCGCCGGCCCGGATGTCCTGGTAGCGCGGCGCCGCGAGCTTCTGGGCCCGCGGCAGGTTCACCCACAGCTGGAAGCCGTGGAACAGACCGCCCTGTGCGACCAGCCACTCCGGCGGCTTCTCGATGTGCAGGATCCCGGCACCGGCGGTCATCCACTGGGTGTCGCCGTTGGTGATGACGCCGCCGCCACCGTTCGAGTCGGCGTGCTCGAAGACGCCGTCGAGGATGTAGGTCACGGTCTCGAACCCGCGGTGCGGGTGCCACGGGGTGCCCTTGGCCTCGCCGGGTGCGTACTCGACCTCACCCATCTGGTCCAGGTGGATGAACGGGTCCAGGTCCTCCAGCAGGGCTCCGGCAAAGGCGCGGCGGACGGGGAACCCCTCACCCTCGTAGCCGAGTGGGGCGGTGGTCAGCGCGCGGACCGGTCGCTGGCGGGCAGCCATCGGGTCCGGGGTGGGAATTCGCGGCAGGATCGTGATGTCGTCGACGGTGATTGCCGGCATGGGGCCCTTCAGCTGACGGTGGTTGCGCATGCAACTATCGCACCGGAGGCGCATGCTGTCAACGGCGCCGCCGCCCTACGCTAGACGGCGTCGCCTGCGTCGTGTATGGGAGTTGGTCCGATCACCGCAACCGCTGATCCGGTCTTAGTCGGGGACCTCCCCGGGATGCTCGAGCGGTCGCGCCACGCCGTGCGCGGTGACGTGCACACCGATGCGGTGACCCGTGCGCTGTATGCCTCGGATGCCTCGAACTACCGGGTGCTGCCGGCAGCGATCGCCGTCCCCATCGATGCGGACGACCTGGCGGCGGTCGTCGCGCTGGCGTCGGAGGCGTCGGTTCCGCTGACGATGCGAGGGGCGGCGACGAGCATCGCCGGGAACGCCATCGGCCCCGGGGTGGTCGTGAACCTGACCCGCCACCTGGCCGGGATCCTGGAGCTGGACCCGGACGGTGCGACGGCGACGGTCCTGCCGGGGACGGTCCTCGACGACGTCAACCGGGCGGCTGCCGTGCACGGGCTGCGGGTCGGCCCCGATCCGTCCACGCACAGCCGCTGCACGGTCGGCGGGATGCTGGGCAACAACGCCTGCGGGCCCCGCTCGGTCCGCTGGGGGACGGTGGCCGATGCCACCCTGGGCCTGGAGGTCATCACCGTCGATGGCGTACGCCGTCGGGTTGGGGACCTGCGCGGCCCGGCCTCGCTCGCCGGCGCGCCGCTCGATCCGGTGCTGGACGGGCGCATAGCGACGCTTCTGGCCCGCCACGGAGACGTCATCCGCCGCGACCTGCCGCCGTGGCCGAGACGGGTGTCCGGGTACGCACTCGACTGGCTGCTCCCCGAGCGCGGCGGCAACATCGCCCGGGCGCTCGTCGGCAGCGAGGGGACGTGTGCTGTCGTGTCGGCGGCCACGATCCGTCTCGTGCGGCCGCCGGCGGTACGGGGCCTCCTGGTGCTCGCCTTCGCCGACGACATCGCCGCCGCCGCCGCGGTCCCGGCGCTGCTGCCCGAGACACCGTTCACGGTCGAGAGCCTGACTGCGGACCTGCTCGCGGGTTGGCGCGATCCGGGGCTGCTGCCGCCCGGCGGGGCATGGCTGCTCGTTGAGGCGGGCGGTGAAGATGCCGCGGCCATGCGGGATCACGCCTCACGCCTGGCACGCGCGATCGGGACGGTGCCCGGGGCGGCCGACGCGTCCCTCCTCGAGGATGCCGGCGCCCAGTCGGTGCTGTGGCGGGTTCGCGAGGATGGCGCCGGTCGGGCCGCCCGCCTGCCGGACGGCTCTCCGGCGTGGCCGGGGTTCGAGGACGGCGTCGTCCCTCCCCATCGACTGGCCGCCTATCTGGGCGAGCTGCGGAGTCTCCTCCGCGCCCACGATCTGCGCGGTGTCACCTACGGCCATTTCGGCGAGGGCTGCATCCACCTCCGCGTGGGCTTCGGCCTGGACCGGCGCGGTGGAGAGGCGCGCCTGCGCGGGTTCATGGAGGCGGCCGCGGACCTGGTGGCGGCGCACGGCGGTTCACTGTCAGGCGAGCACGGCGACGGTCGCGCACGCAGCGAGTTGCTGGGCCGGGTGTTCGGGCCGGATCTCCTGGCCGCCTTCCGCGCCTGGAAGACCGCGTGGGACCCGGCCAACGTTCTGAACCCCGGCATCCTGGTGGATCCGCTGCCCCTGGACCAGGACCTGCGCCGGCCGCGCCCGACGCTGATCCCGCTCGAGCCGGTCTTCGCCTACGAGGCGGACGGCGGCGATCTCCGGTCGGCCGTCGAGCGCTGCATCGGGGTGGGGAAGTGCGTCTCCCGGCAGGGCACCGCCGCGATGTGCCCCAGCTACCGCGCCACCGGCAAGGAGCGCCACTCCACGCGCGGCCGGGCTCGTCTGCTCCAGGAGATGGTCGCCGGTTCGCTGGCGGCAGATGGCTGGCGCTCGGAGGCGGTCCGCGACGCCCTGGACCTGTGCCTGTCGTGCCGGGCCTGCGCCACCGACTGTCCCACGGGCGTGGACATGGCGACCTACAAGAGCGAGTTCCTGGACCACCACTACCGGGGCCGGCTCCGGCCCCGCTCCCACTACTCGCTGGGCTGGCTGCCAACCTGGCTGCGGCTCGTGCACCGCACTCCGGGGGCCCCGCGGCTGGTCAACGCGCTCATGGGGCTTCCGGCCACACGCCGGGCGTTCGGTCTGATCGGTGGGATCTCGGGCGAGCGACGCATCCCGCGACTGGCGCCGCGGACGTTCGTGCAGACGTTCGGCCGCTCATCCGCCCCCCCGACCCCAGCGGCGCCCGGCCATGGCCGGGTCGTCCTGTGGCCGGACACGTTCACCAACCACCTCTCTCCGGAGGTGGGGCACGCGGCGGCGCGGGTCCTGGCCGCGGCCGGGTTCGAAGTGCTGGTCCCCGGGAGCCCCGTCTGCTGCGGTCTGACCTGGATCACGACGGG
Organism: uncultured Chloroflexia bacterium; assembly: GCA_963770795.1. Lineage (GTDB taxonomy): Bacteria > Chloroflexota > Limnocylindria > Limnocylindrales > CSP1-4 > CAIXZV01. The sequence goes on along the minus strand of CAVYQR010000002.1, from coordinate 403,575 downwards.
GCAGCTGGACCGGGCACGGACGGTGTTGCGGCAGACCCTCGCCGCCCCCGCGCTCGCCGGCGACGGACCGATCGTCGTCCTGGAGCCGTCCTGCGCCGCGGCCCTGCGGCACGACCTGGCCGAACTGCTCCCGGACGATCCGCGCGCGGCCTCGGTGGCCCATCGCGTCGCGACCCTGGCGGAGACCCTGGACGGCGCCGGCTGGGTCCCACCGGGAGGCGATCCCATCCGCGCGCTCGTCCAGCCTCACTGTCACCAGCAGAGCGTGCTGGGGATCGGTGCGGACCGGAGGCTGATGGCCCAGGCCGGCATCGAGCCGACCTCGGTGCTGTCCGGCTGCTGCGGCCTCGCCGGCAACTTCGGCGCCGAAGCCGGTCACGAGCGGATCTCGCGCGGGGTCGCGGAGCTCGAGCTGCTGCCGGCCCTGCGGGCGACCCCCGAGGACACGGCCATTCTCGCGGACGGGTTCAGTTGTCGGACCCAGGTCGAGTTCCTTGACGGGCGCCGCGCCCGTCACCTGGCCGAGGTCCTGGCGGACCGGCTCGACCAGGGCCACGCCGAGACCTGGCGACCGGCACCTCCGGGATGGGTTGGTAGACCCGGAGAGTAGGATGATCTGGCGATCCCCCCATCCGCCACGTGCTTCCAGCCTCGACCAGTCGGAGTGCCGTGCCAAATCTCGCGGATACAGCTACCGCAACCCGGCGGAGACGTGTTGCCGCCATGACGATCATCGGGATCGGTGCGTCCGCCGGTGGGCTGGCCGCGTTCGAGGCCTTCTTCTCGGGGATGCCAAAGGATCGCGCCCTGGGCATGGCGTGCGTGCTCATCCAGCACCTCGCCCCTGATCACAAGAGCCTCCTCTCGGAGTTGATCCAGCGCTACACGAGCATGGACGTCTTCGAGGTCACCGACGGCATGCGGGTCAAGCCAAACGTCGCCTACATCATCCCGCCCAGTCACGACATGGAGTATCGCCGCGGACGGCTGCACCTGCTGGAGCCGCTGGTGCCGCGTGGCCGGCATCTCCCGATCGACGTCTTCCTCCACTCGCTCGCCGCGGATCTCGGCAGCCGCGCCGTCGGGATCATCCTCTCGGGAACGGGCAGCGACGGCACCGCCGGGGCGCGGGCGATCAAGGGCGCGGGCGGGCTCGTCATCGCCCAGAGCCCTGAATTGGCCGAGTATGACGCGATGCCGCGCAGCGTCATTGCTGCCGGCGTGGTGGACGAGGTGCTCCTCCCGACGGAGATGGCGTCGTGGCTGGTCGCCCGCAACGACGGGGCCCCTGTGACAGCGGGTGTCCAGGCCGAGACCGATCGTGCCTCCGGCGATGACATGGGGCAGATCCTTGCGCTGGTCCGGATCGCGTCCGGCCACGACTTCACGGGGTACAAGCCCAGCACCGTCTCGCGTCGCGTCGGCCGGCGCATGGCCGCCAACCAGCTCGATCGCCATGACCAGTACCTGGACCTCCTCCGCACGAAGCCGGAGGAGGCCATCGCCCTGTCGAATGACCTGCTGATCGGCGTCACGAGCTTCTTCCGGGACCCGGCGGCATTTGCCGCGTTGCACCGCCTCGCCATCGCGCCGATCGTCGCCCGATCCCGCCCCAACGACGTGCTCCGCATCTGGGTCCCTGGCTGCTCCACCGGGGAAGAGGCCTACTCCATCGCGATGCTGCTGCGCGAGGAGATGGAGGCCCAGAAGCGCTTCGCGGACGCGCAGGTGTTCGCCACGGACATCGACAACCGAGCCATCGACACCGCCCGTGCGGGGGTCTACCCGGCCGGCATCACGGCCGACGTCTCGCCCGATCGGTTGACCCGGTTCTTCCTCGATGAGCCTGACTCCGCGACGTTCCGGGTGCGCCGGAGCTTGCGTGACATGGTGGTCTTCTCCACCCAGAACGTGCTCTCCGACCCGCCGTTCTCGCGGCTCGACCTGATCTCCTGCCGCAACGTCATGATCTACATGGAGGCCGGGCTCCACGAGGAGCTCCTGGCGACGTTCCACTATGCCCTCGCGCCGGGCGGCTTCCTGCTGCTCGGCACGTCCGAGACGATCGGCCGACAGCAGCAGTTGTTCGCCGAGCTCGATCACAAGGCGAGGCTCTTCAAGCGCGGCGAGGCCGACGAAACACCACGAACACGCACGCGTATGGGCGTCGGGCGGATCGGCCGCACTCCCGGGCCCGCGATCGAGCCGGCACCCGACCGCCAGGCAGTCCTGCGGCACCTGATCGAACGCGCGATCCTGGAGCACGATCCGCGCGTCGCGGCCCTGGTCACCGACCGAGGCGACATCCTGTACCTCCATGGACGGACCGGTCAGTTCCTGGAGCCCGCCCCGGGGCAGGCCGACCTGAACATCCTGCGCATGGCGCGCGAGGGCCTCCGGCGGGATCTCACCGCGGCCCTCCGCGAGGCCGTGGCGCGCAAGGTGCGGGTGACCCGATCAGACCTGCAGGTTCGGACCAACGGCGACACGGCCTCCGTCGACCTCGAGGTCCGGCGGGTTGGCGTCGGGGAGGACTCCGGTCCGCCGCTGTTCGTGGTGATCCTGGACGATCGGTCCCAGACGCAGACGCGGACCCAGACGCGGCCCGGACCGACCCTGGTCGCGGGGCCAGCCGAGGTCGGAGGGCCGCGCGAGATGGTCGATGCGCGGGTCGCGGAACTCGAGTCGGAGCTCCGGCTCCACGAGGAGTACCTGCGTTCAACGGTCGAGCAGCTGGAGATCTCCAACGAAGACCTCAAGGCGTCCAACGAGGAGCTGCAGTCGATCAACGAAGAGCTGCAATCGACGAACGAGGAGTTTGAGACCTCCCGGGAGGAGCTCCAGTCTGTCAACGAGGAGCTGTCAACGGTCAACGGGGAGCTCCAGGCGACGGTGGGGGAGCTCACTGATGCCACCGACGACATCAGCAACCTGCTGGAGAGCACGGGTGTCGCCACGATGTTCGTGGATCTGGACCTTCGGATCCGCCGCTTCACGCCCGAGGCTGGCGCCGTGCTCAACGTCATCCCGGCCGACGTCGGGCGTCCGATCCATCACCTCGCGTCGAACCTCGTTGGCTACGACCGGATGGCGACGGACGCGCAGGCTGTCGTGGACGACCTGGAGGCGATCTCGGTGGAGGTCCAGGACCACGCAGGGTCGTGGTACATCCTGGGGATCCGGCCGTACCGCACGTCGGACGGGGCAGTCGACGGGGTGGTGATCACCTTCACTGACACGACCGCGATCAAGCAGGCGCAGGCGATTGCCGGCGAGGTCGAGCGGCTGCGTCCCTTCGCCGGAATCGTTCGCGACACGTTCGATGCAATCGTCGTCCATGACCTGACCGGGCGGATCGTCGCCTGGAACCCCGCGGCGACGCGGCTGTTCGGATGGCCGGAGTCGGAGGCTCTCACGATGAGCATCCTCGAGTTGGTCAACGAGCCGGAACGCGCGGAGGCATTGGACCGGATCCTCCGGCTGACGCGGGATGCGAGCCTCGAGCCGTTCCAGTCCATGTGGCGCGCCAAGGACGGACGCACGGTCGGCGCCCGGTTCATCGCCACGGCGCTGCTCGACGCGAAGGGCGAGCCCTATGCCGTGGCGATCGTCGTGCGCCATGACAGCGCGGAGGACCGGTGATGACGGAAGGACCGCGCGAGGCCTTCGATCCCGATGAGCTGCTTCGCCGGGCCGAGGCGGTCGCGGGCGCGGCCGGCGAGTTCGGGGAGGTCCCGTCGGTGGACGAGATCCGGCGGATCATCCACGACCTCAGCGTCCACCAGTTCGAGCTGGAGATGCAGAACGATGAGCTTCGCCGCGTCCAGGTCGAGCTGGACAAGACGCAGGCGCGCTACCAGGACCTGTTCGACAGGGCCCCGATCGCGTACATCGTGTTCGACGCCCGGGGCCGGTTGCTGAGCGGGAACCTCGCGGCCGCCGAGCTGCTCGGCCTCCCGGTGGCGACGCTCCCGGGAATCCTGTTCAGCAACTTCATCGACCGAGCGGATCAGGACACGTTCTATCGGCGCCGGCGGGCCCTCTTCCGGGATGCCGACGCCCAGACCTTCGACCTGCGGCTACGGTCGGCAGGCGCGACCCCGGTCACGGTCCGGGTCGATGCCACCGTGTCGGTTCATCAGGCCGGCGCGCCGGTCGGCCGGGCAGCGTTGACGGACATCACGAAGCGGAAGCAGGCCGAGGACGAGGTCCGCCAGCTCAACGAGACGCTCGAGGAGCGTGTGGCCGCGCGAACCGCGGAGCTCGAGGCGGCCAACCGGGATCTGGAGACGTTCAGCTACTCGGTGAGCCACGACCTGCGGGCGCCGCTGCGGGCGATCAACGGCTTCGCCGAGATCCTGAGCCGGCGGTACCGGGACAGCCTGGACGAGCAGGGCCGCCACTACGTGGACATGATCGCCGCGTCCGCCTTGGGCATGGGGATCCTGATCGAGGAGCTGATCGACTACTCCAGGCTGGGTCACGCTGCCGTGCGTGCCCAGCCCGTGCCCCTGGGGCCGCTGGTGAATGAACTCCGGTCCACCTTCGCCGAGCGGATCGAGGAGGCCGGCGTGACGTTCGAGGTGGTCGAGCCCCTCGCGGTCCCGGTGGGCGACCCGGTCCTCCTCGAGCGGATCCTGGCCAACCTCGTGGACAACGCCCTCACCTACCGTCGGCCCGAGGTGACCCCCCACGTCACCCTGCGCGCGATCGCCCAGGACGCCACGGTGACCCTCGCGGTCACCGACAACGGCCTCGGCATCGCGCCCGAGTACCACGAGCGGATCTTCGAGGTCTTCGCCCGCCTCCACTCCCAGGACGAGTACGAGGGCACGGGCATCGGCCTGGCCATCGGGCGCAAGGCCGCGAGGCTCATGGACAGCGACCTCACCGTGGAGTCCACCACCGGCGAGGGCAGCACCTTCAGCCTGGAGCTGCCCGGGGCGGGAGAGCAGGCACCCAAGGGGAGCAACAAGCCATGACCAAGGGCTCGCGCACGGCCCGGATCCTGCTCGTGGACGACAGCGCGAACGATGTGGAGCTGACCATCGACGCGTTCCACGAGGCTCGACTCTCCAACCAGATCGATGTCGCGCGTTCCGGGGAGGAGGCCCTGGACATCCTGTTCGGCCGGGAGGGGGGACCGCCGGCGAAGCTCCCCGACCTGATCCTGCTGGACCTCAAGATGCCGGGCATCAGCGGCTTCGAGGTCCTCCGCCAGATCAAGGCCGCACCGACGGTCCGCCGCATCCCGGTGATCATCCTCACCTCCAGCCGCGAGGAGGGCGACCGGGCCATGACCTACGACCTGAGCGCCAACTCCTACCTCGTCAAGCCCGTTTCCTTCGAGGGTATGCTGAGAATTGTCCGAGAGATCGAAGCGTACTGGCTGACCATCAACGTCGGGCCGCCACCGGCGGTCGAAGCCGGCGAGGCGTAGCGTGACGCCACCGGTTGGAGCGGCCCGGCCGGGCGCCGGAGGATCGAGGCGGTGACCGAACCCATGCGCATCCTGCTCGTGGAGGACCAGCCCGCCGACGCGGAGCTGATCTCCCTGCGCCTCGAGGATGAGGGGTTTGAGTTCACGTGGTCCCGGGTGGACACGGAAGCCGCCTACCTGACGGCGCTGGACGAGGGCCCGGACCTGATCCTGTCGGACTGGAGCCTGCCCACCTTCAGCGGAATGCGCGCGCTCCGGGCGATGCGCGACCGCGGCCTGGACATCCCGTTCGTGATCGTGTCCGGCTGCATCGGCGAGGAAGCGGCGATCGATGCGGTGCACCGAGGCGCGGCGGACTACGTCCTGAAGGACCGCCTGGCCCGGCTCGGCTCTGCCGTCAGCGGTGCGCTCGAACGCCAGCGCCTCCGCGACGAGCAGCGGCGGGCCGATGCGGACCTGCGGTTGGCGGCCACGGTCTTCGAAAGCAGCGCCGAGGGGGTGACGATCACGGATGCCGCCGGGGCCATCCTGGCCGTGAACGCGGCGTTCACCAGGATCACGGGCTATGAGGAGGCCGAGGTCCTGGGGCAGAACCCGCGCATCCTGCAGTCTGGCCGTCACGAACTCTCGTTCTACCGGGCCCTGTGGGCGACCCTGCTGGCGACCGGGAGCTGGCGCGGGGAGCTGTGGAACCGCCGCAAGGACGGCCGAATCTACCCGGAGTGGATGACGATCAGCGTCGTGAAGGACCAGGCCGGCCGAACGACCAACTACGTCGGCGTGTTCACGGACATCGGCGATGCCAAGCAGGCCCAGCACGACCTGGACTTCCTGGCCCACCACGATGCGCTGACAGGTCTGCCGAACCGCACCCTGCTCCTGGACCGGCTGGAGCAGGCCATCCGACGGGCCGACGAGACCGCGGATCCGATCGCCGTCGTGCTGGTGGACCTGGACCGCTTCGCGGAGGTCAACCACACTCTGGGCTACCCGGTCGGGGACGAGATCCTCACTACCCTTGGGGGTCGTCTCCAGGATCAGCTGGCCCCGAGCGAGACCCTCGCCCGGCTCGCGGGCGACGAGTTTGTGATGGTCATCGAGGTTTTCCGAGGAGCCGAGCAGCTGGGCCTCGCGGTGCGCAGCCTGCTGGACCAGATCGCGATGCCGATCACCATCGACGGTCGCGAGGTCATCGTCACGGGCACGGCGGGGATCAGCATGTACCCGGTCGACGCCGCGAACGCCGCGGCGCTGCTGCACCGCGCCGAGGATGCCATGCGAGTTGCGAAGGCGCGCCAACGCAACAGCATGGACTTCTCCGACCCGGCGCTCGCGGCCGAGATCGACGCGCGGATCGCCGTCGCCCAGGACCTGCGCGGGGCCGCGGCCCGCGGGGAGCTGGTGGTCCACTACCAGCCTCTGGTGTCCTTCGCTGACGGAGCGCTGGTGGGGGCCGAGGCGCTGGTTCGCTGGCAGCGCCCGGAGCTTGGGCTCCTCTCGCCGGGCGAGTTCATCTCGACCGCCGAAGAGATGGGGATCATCGGCGAGATCGGGGAGTGGGTCCTCCGCGAGGCGTGCCGCCAGGTCGCGCTCTGGGATGTGGCCGGCATCCACGTGCCGCGCATCGCGGTGAACCTGTCCGCCCAGCAACTCGACCACGTGGAGCTCCCCGCGATCGTCCGATCCGCGCTCGAGGCGGCGGGCATCGCACCGGAACGGCTGGAGCTCGAGGTGACAGAGTCGATGGCCATGCGGCGCCTGGAGGTCTCGTCCGCCACGCTTGCGGAGTTGCGCGGCACGGGCGTGCGTATTGCGATGGACGACTTCGGGACGGGCCACTCATCGCTCGGACAGCTCAAGCAGATCCCGCTGGACCGGCTCAAGATCGACATCTCGTTCGTGCGCGACATCGGCGTGGACGCGGCTACCGACGCGATCGTCCGGGCGGCCATCGCGTTCGCCGGGAGCCTGGGCCTCTCGACCGTCGCCGAGGGCGTGGAGCGTGAGGACCAGGCCCGGTTCCTCGCCGAGGCCGGGTGCGACGTGGCCCAGGGGTACCTCTATGGCAGACCCATGCCGGCCGACGAGTTTCCGGGCATCACCACCGCCTGGAGCGAGCATGCTCGACCAGCCTGAATGCGCCGCCCGGCGTCCCCAGGGGTGACCCCGTGACCCCGCCCAAGCTGCCTGCCCCGCTAATCGATGGTCAGGCGCCGTTCGCCCAGGCGGACGGCTTCGATCGCGCCGTCATCGATCATCTCTTCGATGGCGTCTACTACGTCGATCGTGCCCGCCGGATCCGCTACTGGAACGAGGGTGCGGAGCGCCTGTCCGGCTTCGACGCCGACGCGGTCCTCGGGCACTTCTGCTACGAGAACCTGCTCAACCACGTGGACGACATGGGCAACCAGCTGTGTCGCAACGGGTGTCCACTGGCGGCGACCATGAGCGACGGCGAGCCGCGCGAGGCAGAGGTGTTCCTGCGCCATCGTGCCGGCCATCGCGTCCAGGTCCGCGTCCGCACGGCGGCCGTCCGTGACCGGGCGAGACAGGTGATCGGGGCCATCGAGATCTTCAACGAGTCGACGGAGCTGTCTGCGGCGCGGCAGGAGGTCTCCGAGTTGCGCGACATCGCGATGCGGGATCCGCTCACGGACCTCCCGAACCGGCGCCACTTCGACATGTCGATCTCGTCCCGGATCGCCGAGCTCGCCGGCTATGGGCGCCGGTTCAGCCTGCTCATCGCGGACATCGACAGGTTCAAGCTGGTCAACGATCAACACGGGCACGCCGCCGGAGACCTGGCCCTCCGCACCGTCGCGAAGACCCTGCTTGGAGCCTCGCGTGCCAGTGACGACGTCGCACGCATCGGCGGTGAGGAGTTCGCCATCACGATCACGGCCGGGGACCAGGAAGCACTCAAGATCACGGCTGAGCGGTTCCGGGCGCTCGTGGAGCAGTCGCACGTCCGCGTGGACGAGCGTGACCTCCCGGTCACCATCTCGATCGGCGGCACCCTCGCCGAAGTCGGCGACACCGCGGCATCGGTCTTCGAGCGCGCCGACGCGGCAATGTACCGGGCGAAGCGCGGCGGTCGAAACCGGGTGGAGCTGGATCCCGCCTGACCAGCGGGCCCCTAGCCCAGCCGCACCTCGCCCCGGAACGCCCCGGGTTCCTCGAGCCGGCGCCGCAGCGAGCCCAGGAAGCGGGCGGCCAGCTCGCCGTCCACCTGGCGGTGGTCGGCGGACAGCGTCAGCTTCATGATCGAACGGACGGCCATGCCATCCCCGACGGCGACGACCGTGGGGACCGCGGCCGCGACCGCGAGGATCGCGGCCTCGCCCGGGTTGATGATCGCGCTGAACTCGTCCACGCCGAACATGCCCAGGCTGGACACCGTGAAGGTGCTGCCGGTCATATCGTCCACCGGCAGGGTGCCGCTGCGCGCCCGGACCGCGAGACTCGCGGCCTGGTCATGGATCTCGCCCAGCGTGAGGCGGTCGGCGTCGCGGATGACCGGTACCACAAGGCCGCCGGGCAGCGAGACCGCCACGCCCAGGTGGACGCGCCGGCGTGGCCAGACGGATACGCCGTCCGAGCGCGAGTTGACGTCCGGGAACTCCGCGAGGGTCTGGGCGGTGGCCGAGAGGACGAAGTCGGTCACGGTCAGGTTCGTGCCCGCCGCCTTCAGCTCCGCGCGGAGCGCGAGGACCCGGGTGACGTCCACGGCGACCGTCACCGTGAAGTGCGGGATCGTGGTCCAGGATGCGGTGAGCCGGTCGGCGATGACGCGGCGCATCCGGCTGAGCGGCCGAGGCTCCTCCTCGCCATCCACCGGCGCAATTGCGGGGAAGCCGAGGGCCGGTGCCGAGCGGGGGGCGGCCCCAGGGGTCGCGACCGCCCGGGCGGCGACCGCCGTGATGACGTCCCTCTCCGTGATCCGCCCATCGGGTCCGGTGCCGGCGATCGAGCGCGGGTCGATCCCCGCGTCGGCTGCGGCCCGGCTCGCGCGCGGGCTGATCCGCAGCCGCGTGCCCGTCCCGGTCGGAACCGCTGCCGGTGCGCTGTCGGGTGCCATCGGTGCAGGGACCTGAGCGGTCGCCGTCGGTGGCTCGACGGCGACCACGGCCACCTGCGTCGCCGGCTCCGGTGTTTCCGGGATCGCCTCGCCCGGCTGGCCCACCCAGGCGCAGACCTGGTTCACAGGGACCGTGGCGCCCTCCTGGGCGACGATCCGCAGGAGGACACCCTCGTCGAAGGCCTCCACCTCCATGGCGGACTTGTCAGTCTCGATCTCGAACAGCACATCGCCCCTGGCAACGTGGTCACCCTCGCTCTTGCGCCAGGCGATGACCGTGCATTCCTCGGTCGCCTGCCCCGGCTTCGGCATCAGGATCGCGTGCGGCATGGCTGGTGGCCTCCCTGCGTGTCGGTCGTGCCCAGGTCGGGGCTAGAGGAGGCCCCTCGCCGCCGTGTAGATGTCCCCTGCGTTGGGCAGGAACGCCTTCTCCAGGCCCTCCGCCTGCGGGGAGATGCCGTTCTGGGCACCGATCCTGGCGATGGGGGCGTCGAGGTAGTCGAAGACCTCGCCCTGGATCCGCGCCACGATCTCGTTCACGAAGCTGCCGGACAGCACGGCCTGTGCCGCCACCACGCACCGCCCGGTCTTGCGGACCGACGCGAGCACCGTCTCGATGTCGAGCGGGACGAGGCTGCGGATATCGATGACCTCGGCCGCCACGCCGTCCTCGGCCGCCAGGCGTTCCGCGGCCGCGAGGCAGTCCGCCACCGCGGGTCCCCAGCTGACCAGCGTCACGTCGGAACCTTCGCGGGCCACGCTGGCCACGCCGATCGGCACCAGGTGCTCGCCCTCGGGGACGAGGCCCTTGGCCGTGTACAGGCCCTGGCTCTCGACGAACATCACCGGGTTGTTCGTGCGGATCGCAGACTTCAGCAGCCCCTTGGCGTCGGCGGGATTGGACGGGTAGACGACGTAGATGCCCGGGAGGTGTGTGAACAGGCTCTCCAGGGTCTGGCTGTGCTGCCCCCCGTAACCCTTGCCGGCGCCCACCGACGCCCGGATCACGAGCGGGACCTCCACCTGGCCGCCGCTCATGTAGTGCCACTTCGCGGCCTGGTTGGCGATCTGGTCCGATGCCATGAGCGCAAAGTCCATGTACATCAGCTCGACGACGGGCCGCAGGCCGACGATGGCGGCACCGACCGCTGTGCCGCAGATCGCGGCCTCGCTGATGGGGGTGTTGAACACGCGATCCCGCCCGAAGGACTCGAGCAGGCCCTTGGTCAGCTTGAAGGCGCCGCCGTACTCGGCGATGTCCTCGCCATAGGTGATGACGCGGCGGTCGCGGACCATCTCCTCGATCATCGCGTCGCGGAGCGCGTCCTTGTAGCTGATCTCACCGTCCGGACCACGCTTGGCCTCCGGGAGGGGAGCCAGAAGCTCCGACGCCGCCTCGGCCGGCAGGTCGTCGGAGCTGCCGTCCGTGTACAGCAGGCGCAGCGCGTCGGACGGATCGGGATCCGTCGCCACCGATGCCCGGACGGCCGCGCGCGCGTTGCGCTCCTTCACACGGGTCTCGACCGCGGCCACCGTCGCCTCGTCGGCAACGCCCGCCTCCAGGATCTGGGCCTTGAGGCGCTCGATCGGATCGATCGCCCGCCAGGCCGCTTCCTCCTCGCGCGTCCGGTACTCGTTGCGCGGGTCCGAGAGGGAGTGCCCGTAGTAGCGGTAGGTGCTGGCCTCGATCAGCACGGGCCCCTGCCCGGAACGGCAGAGCTCCACTGCGCGGCGGACCGCGTCCCGGACGGCCAGCACGTCCATGCCGTTGACCGTCTCGGCGTGCATCACGTTGTCCGCGAACCCAGCGGCCCGCTGGGCCAGGTGGGCGACGCCCATGACCTCCTCGTCGGAGCGATGCGTCATGCCGTAGTGGTTGTTCTGGATGAAGTAGATGACCGGCAGCCCGTAGGGGTGATCGCCCGCCATGTGGTTGGTCCACTGCGCCTGCGCGGCCCAGTTGAGCGACTCGAGGACCACGCCGTTGGCATAGGCGCCGTCGCCCGCGAAGCAGCAGACGACCCGGTCCGAGCGCTCGTAGCGGTGGGCCATCGCGGCACCGGTCGCGATCGGGACGCTGCCGCCGACGATGGCGTTGGCGCCGAGGTTGCCGGTCGAGAAGTCGCCGATGTGCATGCCGCCGCCGCGCCCGGCGCAGTAGCCCTCCTCCTTGCCGAACAGCTCCGCGATCACGCGGTAGACGTGCTCCTCCAGGGCCGCCTCGAGGAGCTGTTCGCGGGTGTCGTCCGAGCTGCCGGGGACGCGGGCGCGGAGCTGCTCGTCGTCCATCGTCCGGATGGCCGCGAAGCCCTTGGCGACGGCGTCGCCGTGGCCGCGGTGGGAGCTGGTGACGTTGTCGTCGGTGCGCAGCATGCTGCAGGCGCCGACGGGGGAGGCCTCCTGGCCGATGGAGACGTGCGTGGGTCCGCGGTAGTCGTAGCCCGGGAGCGCGTCGTAGCCACCCGACCTGAGGCGGACGATCATCTCCTCCACCTCGCGGATCGCGAGCATGTTGTCGAGCAGGTCCAGCGCCTCCGCGGGCGTGGTGGTGCCGGCCGCGATCTCGCTCGCCAGGTTGCCCGCATAGGAGAAGCCCCGGACAGTCCCCAGCGCCACCTCGAACGGCTCCATGTCCGGGCGCAGGTCGCTCTTGTAGGCCGTCTCGATCGTCATTGGAACCTCCGGGTCGTTGTCGGGCGCCCGGGAGGGGTCGCGCCGCCGCTCATGCCTTGATCACCTTGATGCCGAGCCGCGCGAGGCTGCGTGCCGCCCGTTCGTCGATGCCGTCATCCGTCACCAGGACGTCCACCTGGTCCAGTCGCCCCGCGTTGACCAGGGAGCGTGTCCCGAGCTTGCCGCTGTCGGCCAGCAGGATCACCTCGCGCGCACGACCGAGCACCAGCTCCTTCGTGTAGGCCTCACCGGGGTCCGTGGTCGTCATCCCGCCCTCCAGCGAGAACGCGAACGTCCCCATCAGCGCCCGGTCCACGTGGATGTCCTCGAGGAGGCGGCGGGTCATGGGTCCGACCATCGCCTGGCTTCGTTCGCGCAGCTCGCCGCCCACGAGGATCAGGCGGGGCCCGCGTCCCAGCAGCTCGTTCGCCACCGGGAGGCTGTTCGTGACGACCGTGAGGCGATCCCAGCCATGGAGGAGTCGGGCGGCCGCGAGGACCGTGCTGCCGGAGTCCAGGTAGACGGTGTCGTCCGGAGCGAGGAGGCTCACCGCACGGTCGGCGATCCGCGATTTCTGAGCGGCGGCGGCCACTGCCTTGATGTCGAAGTGGGGCTCGTCCAGGCGGCCGTCCACCGCGACGGCCCCACCGTGGACGCGGCGGAGACGGCCGCCCGCCGCCAGCTCGTTGAGGTCCCGGCGGACCGTGGCCGGGGAGACGCCGAGGGTGGCGCTGAGCTCCTCGAGACGGACCGCCCTGCGCGTTTCCACGATGGCGCCCAGGCGCTGCCGGCGAGCCGCGGCGAGGTCGTTCGGCGGGGCAGGTTCGGCGGAATCGCTCACGTGCGTCAACGACATGAGCAGATCCTATCACAAGTGTGCATAATCGATCACATCCCGCAGGCGCCGTGTCGCGGGCGCCAGGCGGCGCGCAGGACACCTGTCCACACGGGCGTGCGCGCTAGAATCACGCTCACCGGACCCACTGGAGCCCTCATGCCCGAAGACCGCGCCATCATGCGCAGCGTCCTAGCCGAGCAGGTCAAGGACCGCCTGCTCCAGGACATCCTGTCGGGCCGCTATCCGCCCGACTCGCGGATCGTGGAGACGAGGGTGGCCAGGGAGCTTGGCACCAGCCAGGCACCCGTCAGGGAGGCCCTCCGGGGCCTCGAGGCGCTGGGCGTCCTGGAGATCCTGCCGTTTCGGGGCGCGCGCGTCCGGAGGCCAAGCATCCAGGAGCTGCTGGAGGCCTATGCGGTCCGCTCGGAGCTGGAGTCGCTCGGCGCGCGGCTGGGGATCCCGCGCATGACGGACGCGGACCTCGCGGAGCTGGAGACGCTGCACGAGGCGATGCAGCAGGCCGCCGAGATCGGGGACCGTCACGAGGTCGCGGTTCACGACGCGGAGTTCCACGCGCGGCTCCTTGCCCTCGCGGGCAACCGGACGCTGGAGAGCGTGTGGGGATCGCTCCAGCCCTTCTCGCGGACATACATCACGCTCGTCGGGCCGGGGGCGGACGCCCGCCGGACCGCGGACCTGCACCCGCGCATCCTCGCGGCCGTGCGGTCGCGGGATCCGGAGGCCGTGGTCGCGGCGCTGCGGCACCACTTCGACCAGGCCTCCGCCCACTTGGCCGAGGGCTGGCAGCAGGAGCCCACCGCCAACCACCCCCGAACCCCGTTGTCGGACGGGCTGGCGGGGCAGCGAGCGGCTGAGTCCCTCTAGGCGCGACCCAGGATCGCGAGCACCTGCTCCGAAACCCGCGGGGCCGACAGCCCGTAGATGTCCAGCAGCGCGTCGTTCGGGCCGGACTGGACGTACGTGTCCTGGAGCCCGATCCGGTTGAGCTGCGTCGGGCGGAACTCGCCCAGCACCTCGGCAACGGCGCCGCCCAGCCCACCGAGCACCGTGTGCTCCTCGACGGTGATCACGCGGCCGGTCCGCTCCGCGGCGGCCACGATCGCCTCCGTGTCGAGGGGCTTGACCGTCGGCACGTGGAGGACGTGCGCGTCCACGCCCCGGGCCGCCAGGAGCTCGGCCGCCTCCACGACGCGCGGGGTCTGGGTCCCTGTCCCGATCAGCGTGACGTCACGCCCTTCGCGGACCACCACGGCCTTGCCGAACTCGAAGCGGTAGCTCGCGTCGAACAGCCGGGCGGTGGCGTCACGCACGAGGCGCACGTAGCAGGGCCCCTGGTACGCCGCGGCCCAGCGGAGGGCCAGGTCGGCCTCCACGTCGTCCGCCGGTGCCACCGAGACCATGCCCGGCATCGCCCGCATGATCGCGAGGTCGTCCACGATGATGTGGCTCATCCCCGTCTGGCCCGTGAACATCCCGGCGTACCCGGGCGTGATCTTCACGTTCGCGCCCGTCTGGGCGATCAGGACCCGGATCTGGTCCAGCGGCCGGACGACCGCAAACGAGACGAACGTGCTGATGAACGGGATGAGGCCCATGGTGGCCATGCCTGCGGCCACGCCCAGCATGTTCTGCTCGGCGATGCCCATCTGCAGGTAGCGGTCGGGGTGGGCCTTCTCGAAGATGTCGGCCCGCGTGGACGAGCCCACGTCGCCATCCAGCATCACGATCCGCGGGTCCTCGGTGGCCAGCGCCGCCACGGTCTCGCCGAAGATCTCCCGCATCGGGCGGCCCATCGGCAGCGTCATCGTCCGGCCCCTTCCGCGGTGGCGGGCTCGCCCAGCTCGGCCATGGCCAGCTCGTACTCCTCGGGCTTGATCGCCCTCGTATGCCAGAAGTAGCGGCCCTCCATGAAGGAGACGCCCTTGCCCTTCACCGTGTGGGCGATGATCGCGGTCGGGCGGCCATCTCCCTGCTCGGCCTCGCGCAGCACCCCGACGATGGCGGGCATGTCGTGCCCGTCCAGCTCCAGGACCCGCCAGCCGAAGGCTGCCCACTTGGCGGCCAGCTCTCCCGGGACCTGGGGCGGGATGCGCCCGTCGGGTCCGTCGCCCGGCCAGCCATACTGCTGGAGCTTGTTGTGGTCGATGATCGCCACCAGGTTGTCCAGCCGGTGGCGCTGGGCGGCCATGGCGGCCTCCCAGACCTCGCCCTCCTGGCACTCGCCATCGCCCAGCATCACCCAGGCCCGCACGTCCTTGCCGGTGAGCCGCGCGCCGAGGGCCATGCCCATGGCGGCGGAGATCCCCATGCCCAGCGATCCGGTGGACATGTCGAGGCCGGGCAGCCGGGTCATGTCCGGATGCCCCTGGAGCCGCGAGTGGGCGGCGTCGAAGGTGAGCAGCTCCTCCACGGGGAAGTAGCCCCGGAGCGCCATCGCCGCGTACAGCGCGATGGACGAGTGGCCCTTGGACAGGATGAAGCGGTCCCGGTCGGGCCACGCCGGCTCATCGGGGCGGATCCGCAGCTCGTGGAAGTAGAGGGCGGCCAGGATGTCGGCGGCGGAGAGGGGACCGCCGAGATGGCCCGCGCGGGCGTGGTAGACGCTCCGGATGATCTCGACGCGGATGTTGCGGGCGGCCTCCTCGAGACGCGCGATCCCGGCGGTATCGGGCGCGCTCACCGTGGGTCCTTCCTCTCGTACGAACCGGAGACCACGGGGGGCGAGAACAGGCAGAGAAGCTCCAGCGGCTCCGGGCCGTCCGCCTCGGTCGCATGGAAGGTGCCGGGCGGCACATGCACAACCACGCCGGGCTCGACCTCCGCCACGCCGTCCGAGGTCACGATCCGGCCGCGTCCCGCCGTGCAGTAGATCGTCTCCTCCTCCGCGGGGTGGACGTGGCCGGTGGGCTTCGAGCCGGCGGGGTAGACGGAGACGCCCATCGAGACGTGGCGGGCGTCGCTGTTGTGCGGCCCGAAGTACGAGTGCCAGACCCGGCCGGGAAGCTGAAGCTGCTCCGCCTCGTCGCGTGCGACCCGCTTGATCATCGAGGTACCTCACCGGCTGACGGCAGGGGCCGTCTCTACACATAATCGATTATCGAGGATACGCGCCCCGGAACCCCCGGTCAAGGGCGGGACGAGGCGCCGCCTCGCGCTGAAAGGGGGTCCTCAGCCGGATGGCCGAGGACCCCCTTGTTTGACCTGACGGTGTCAGGCGGCTACCACGTGCACTTGTTGGGAGGGTTCTCCGGGTCACAGGTCGCGTAGGTCACGATCTGCTCGAGAAGATCCAGCCCCTTCGCGGCATCGAGGAGAACGGGCTCGCCGGTCGCCCCGTCCGCCATGAAGGGAATGTACGCCGGCGTGACGGCGTTGACGCCGCCGTCGGTGTAGGTGCCGGGGCCGGTGACGCCCTCGTAGTCGATGTCCTGGCCGGCCCGGATCAGCTTCAGGCAGTCGGCGTAGGTGTAGCAGACCTCTCCGGGCGGGTCGCCCACCTTGAACATGGCCGGCGCCCAGTCGCTCGCCTTGTACGAGCCTGCCATCTCGACGGCCAGGGCCGTCTGGACGATGAGGTCATAGGTCGAGAAGGCGTACTGGCCCGTCGCGTCGTAGGCCACGTCCGGCAGCTGAGCGTCCCACAGCGGCTGGAAGAAGGCCCACGCGGGTGTCGTCTTGTTGGGCGCGAACGACGGGAAGCCGATGGCTGTCTGCGTGGCGATGGTATCGGTGCCCAGCGTCTTGATGAACTGCTCCTCGCTCCACCCGGTCTCGCCGATCCAGGTGAGCTTCAGACCTGCCGCGGCCGCCTGCTTGATCAGCGTGGCGGACTCCGTCGATCCCGCCTGCACGATGACGGCATCAGGCTTCAGGTTGGCGATCTTCTGGGCCTCCGCCTGGTAGGAGGGCCGGCTCGCCTCGACGTTGAGGCGTGACATCACGTTGAGGCCCAGGATCTTGGCAGCCTCCTCGGCGGCGTTGGCCGCCAGCTGGAAGCCTTCGACCTGGGTGGCGAAGATCACGACGTTCTTGGCGCCGATCGAGTCCGCGTACAGGCTCCCGTATGTCCCAAGTGCCTGGTCCAGGCCCTGGGCGCGGAAGATCGGCTCCGCGGCCTTGCCACCGAGGTTGCCCGGGATGGCGCCGCCGTGGACCGACGGCACGAGCGGGGAGTCGTTCTCCTGCCAGTACTCCATCATGTAGTCCCGGTAGGTCCGGTACTGGTGGGCGATGCTCACCAGGATCTCGGCACCGTACTGCTCGAGGCAGGTCTTCGCCGCCTGGCCTTCCTTGTCATCCCCGATGTCCTCGGAGCGCAGCTGCCAGGTTCGGCCGAGCGGCGGGTCGAGGTTGATGACCTCCTCGATCGGGAAGCGCACATCGTTCGTGAGCGACTGCCCGTAGTCCGCGAATGAGCCCGTGTAGTAGGCGAGCTCGCACACGACCACGGGCTCGCCCGCGGCGGCCTGCTCGGTGGCGCCCGGGGCAGCCGACGCCGCGGTCGTGGCTGCGGCCGTCGCCGCTGGTGCAGGAGTGCTCGTGCTGCCTCCGCATGCGGCGGCGATCACGGCGAGCGCCGTGATCGCGATCATGACGCGACGTGAGTTCATGGTACCGACCCTCATTGCGATTCTCCTCCGGTGGCGGGACGCCCTGGGGTGGATTGTCAAATCCGGTATCCCTCCTTGAGTTGCTGGGTCGTCAGCTCGGTAGCGTCCATCACGGCGAACGCCTCGCCCAGGCTCAGTACCATCACCCGGTCGGCGACCTGGAGCGCCTTCGTGGCGTTCTGCTCGGCGAGGATGATGGCGACGCCCCTGGTCTCGTGGATTTCCTTGATCTTGTCGAAGAACATGTCGACATAGAGCGGGGAGAGTCCGGCCGTCGGCTCGTCGAGGAGCAGCACCTTGGGGTCCTGCATCAGGGCGCGCCCGCAGGCCGCCATGCGCGACTCACCGCCGCTGAGGGTCCCTGCCGGCTGTGACCGCATGTCCCTGAGATCCGGGAACAGCTCGAACACCTCGGCCATCCGCTCGTCGCGTGAACGTCTGCCGATCATGCCGCCAATCTGGAGGTTCTCGAGGACGGTCAGGTCGGGGAATGTGCCCTTCTCCTGGGGCACGTAGCCGATCCCCCGGCCGGCGGTTTCGTACGGTGGCAGCGCCGAGACATCCTCGCCCTGGAACCTGATCGTCCCTGCCATGAGTGGGATGAGCCGCGCCAGTGTCGCCAGCAGCGTGGTCTTCCCCGCACCGTTGGCTCCCAGCACGGCGAAGATCTCATTGCCGACGGTGAAGTCGAGCCCCTTGAGGACGGTGACGCCGTGGTAGCCGCTGCGCAGGCCCTCTGCCTCGAGGGTGACGACAGTCGCCTCAGACATGGCCCTCTCCGAGGTACTTCTCGACGACCGTCGCGTTCGCACGGATCATCTGTGGGTCGCCTCGCAGCACGACGCTGCCCTCGGCCATGAAGAGGACCTCGTCGCACAGGTTCCAGATGACGTTGAGATCGTGCTCCACGATCACCACCGAGGTGCCCGCGGCCGCGAGATCCTTGACCACGCCCATGACCTTCTCGGTCAGGTCCTCGGGCAGACCTGCCGTCGGCTCGTCGAGCAGGAGGAAGGTGGGCCGCAGGAGCAGGCAGCGGATGATGTCGAGGAGCTTCTTGTCGCCGGCCGACAGCGCAAAGGCCGTCGGGTCGGCGAACCCGAAGTAGTCCAGGTAATGCCGGATCTCGTCCTCGTGTCGAACGAAGACCGTCCGCTCGCTGAACATCCGATAGGGCTGCTCGTACTTCGCCTCGGCCACGGCGAGCAGCAGCGAGTCCCAGATGGTCAGCTTGTCGAAGTCCATGATCACCTGGTTGGACTTCACGACGCCGTGGTGCGCCATCCGGTGTGCGGGAAGGCTGGAGAGCGACACCTCGCGACCCCCGGGCGGGAGGAGGGAGACCGTGCCGCGGTCGAGCGGGGTCGAGTGCATGATCATGCGCATCAGCGTCGTCTTGCCGGCGCCGTTGGGTCCGATCAGGCCCTCGATCGGCCGGTCGCCCAGGACGAGGTCCTCGACGTCCACCACGATGCGGCCCGAGAAGCTCTTGACGGCCCCCTGGATACGGATCCGGGGACGGGTCACGGCCACGGCGTCGACGACTTCAGCGACCATGGATCTTGCTCATCAGCTTGTCGCGCCGCATGTCGCCGAGCAGGCCCAACGGGCGGAACAGCAGGACGAGGATCAGCGTCAGGCCAAACGCCGCCTCTCTCAGGACGGGGAGGGCCTGGCTGTACCAGTCCTCGGGGAGCGGAAGGTAGGACTGGACCACGATATCGAAGAGCCCCACCGTGAGGATGACGCCCACAACCCCTCCCCAGACGCGTGCCGTGCCGCCAAGCACCAGCCCCACCATCGCAGCGAGTGTGACGTTGACACCGATGTTGCCGACATCGAGGTAGCGCACCATGACCCCGTTCATCGCCCCGATCAGTCCCATCCCGGCCGAGGCGACGGCGAACAGCCCGAGCTTGGCCCGGAACGTCGACTTCCCCAGGCTGCGGGCCAGCGGCTCGTTGCCGCCCACGGCGATCAGGAGGCGCCCGTAGGGCGACCGGTGGACCCGCCAGACATAGAAGAGGATTGCGGCGACGACTGCGGTCATGATCACCAGCCACAGGAACTCGTCGTTCTTGACGGGGCCGGCGTCGTAGGGAAACCCAAGCCCGCCCATGCCGCGGGCGCCACCCGTGAGGTCGTCCTGGGTGGTCGCCAGGATCTGGACGGCGGTGGCGAACCCGAGCGTGACCACGAGCACGCCGTCGGTGTCCAGGTCGGCGATCAGCCACCCGATGAAGAGCCCGGCCAGGCCGGAGATGAGGGTCGCGCCGGCGGCGCAGACGAGGAACTGCCACGGTTCTCCGAACGGCCAGTCGACCTGGACGTAGAGCACGCCGAAGGCGTACATCCCAAGGCCCCAGAACCCGACGACGCCGAAGTTGGCAATCCGGGCGAGCCCCAGCTGGAGGTGGAGCAGGAGCGCGAGGCCGATCACCATCGCGACCTTGAACAACCCCGAGATCAGGAAGGCGTCGAGCCAGTCGAGGGTCATCGCACTACACCTTTGCCGTCTCGGTGAGCCGCGTGCCGCGCACCTTCAGGACGATGACGAAGGCGACGATCAGCACCAGCTGCGCATACAGACTCTGGTCGAACTGGAGCGCCATGGCCGCCAGGGCCACGCTCGTTCCCACGCCGACGGCGATGACGCCACCGAGCCCCCAGCTCCCTCCCACGAGGGCCACCATCAGGATGAGGAGGAACTGTCGCCAGCCGAGCAGCGGCGAGACGTTCGCCCCGACTCCGTAGAACGCGCCTGCCAGCCCACCGGCGACGCCGGCGATGAACCAGATGAGCGTCGTGACGGCGAGCGGCCGGATCCCGCTCACCTGGGCCAGGTTCTCGTCGTTGGCGAGCGCCCGGATCTGGAGCCCGTACCTGGATCGCTGGATGAAGAGGTACAGGAGCAGGGAGAGCACTGCGACGCTCATAACGGCCAGCAGGCTGAACGACGTCACGCCGACGCCGAGGACCATGATCGTGTCGGGTGGCGGGACGTCGTAGAACCGTACCGGGTAGCCGAAGACGAACTGCAGGGCGTGCCGCAGGAAGATCGACAGCCCGAACGAGAGGATGATCATCTCCAGCGCCCCGACGTTGAGGCGCTTCGCGGGCCGGAAGAGGGCAAAGTACGTGGCGACGCTGAGGACGCCCGCCAGCAACCCGGCGGGGATCAGGACGGCATAGAAGTCGAGGCCGTATGTCGTGTTGATCCACATCCCGAAATAGGCGCCGAGCGTGATGGTCTCGGAGTACGCCACGTTGATGAGGCCGGTGAGCTTGTACAGCAGGGCGAAGCCGACCGCCGCGAGGACCAGGGGCGCGTTCTCGGTGAGGCCGATGACGAGGGCCTGGGTGATGAAGTCCATCAGCCGTTGCCCGCGGCTCGAAGCCGCAACCCATGGCTATGCCAGACGGCGTCGAACTGCCGGGATCCGTCGGATTCCAATTGCGTCCCTCTGGTCAACCTAGGACCTCTGGGGGCGGTTGGCGCATTCGGCTGCTCCTGGGTGGTGTTCGATCGCAAGTGAACCGGGACGCGTGGTGGCTGGATCATCGATTATCGAGGATGATAGTCGGCCTACACCAGCCAGTGCAAGCGATAATCGATGACCCCGACCGTCGGGAACAGAGCCGGAGGGCACCATGGCGGCACACCCGGGAGCGACCATCCTCCGCGCGGCGGATTTCGCCCGGCGTCCGCTGGTGGGCACCAGCTGGAAGATGAACCTGGTCCCGTCAGAGGCGCGCGCCTGGCTCGAGGCCGCGCGCCCGGCCCTCGCGGCGATCGCGGATCGCGACCTGTTCGTCCTGCCCGCGTTCCCGGCCATCGCTGTCGCGCGCGAGGTGCTCGCCGGTGGCAACGTCTGGTGGGGAGCCCAGGACGTCCATCCGGACGACGCCGGAGCGCACACCGGTGACGTGTCGGCACCGATGCTCGCGGACCTGGGTTGCCGGTTCGTCGAGGTCGGTCACGCCGAACGGCGGCGCGACCACGGCGAGACGCCCGCCCTCGTGGCGGCGAAGTTGCGGGCGGTCCTGCGCTGGGGAATGGATCCCATCGTGTGCATCGGCGAACGGGAGCGCGGCGCGTCCGCCGCCGCCGCGCTCGTCGCGGAGCTCGAGCTCCTCCTCGACGGGATCGACGACGCTGCGCTCGGGCGCGTCGTATTGGCCTACGAGCCGGTCTGGGCAATCGGGGAGGGAGCGACGCCGGCGCCGCCGGATGTCGTGGGGACGGTGCACCGGGCGATCCGCGCCTGGCTCGATGGGCGCAGTCCGGTCGGTAGGCTCGTACGGATCATCTACGGCGGCAGCGTTGACCCCGACAACGCGGCCCTGCTGCTCGCGCAGGACGGCGTGGACGGCCTGTTCGTCGGCCGGCGGGCACTGGGCCCGGCCGCGTTTGCGGAGATCGCCTCGACGCCGATTGGCTAGGCCTTCGGCTCGCCGGCCGTGCCGAGCCGCTGCTCCTCCGCGCTGATGAGGCCCACCTTGCGTGCCGAGCCACCCCCCGCGAACTCCGCGTGCAGCCAGGTCCGGACCAGGGTCGCGGCGAGCTCCGGACCGATCACCCGGGCGCCCAGGGTCAGGATTTGGGCATTGTTCGACTTGCGGGCCCGCTCGGCCGAGTACGGGTCGTGGGCCTGTGCTGCCCGCACCCCCGGCACCTTGTTCGCCGCGATCGCCATCCCGATGCCGGTCCCGCAGATCAGGACGCCGCGCTCCATCTCGCCGCGGGCGATCGCGTGCGCCACCGCAAACGCCACATCGGGATAGTCAACCGGTTCGGGAGAATGGCAGCCGAAGTCAACCACCTCCCAGCCCTCGGCGCGGATCACGTCGCACAGCCGGGCCTTGAGCTCGAACCCCGCCTCGTCGCTGCCGATCGCGACCGCTATCGTCATTGCATCCTCCCGCCGCCGGGCGGCGCCCCGGCGTCCGTGGTGGCGGGGCGCGCGTCGGAGGCGGCGCGCCAACCCCGGCAACCTCTACGATTATCGATGAACGAGACAGCAGCCCGCTATGCGGGTGCACGAGGAGGACATCACCGTGGCTCGCCAGCACACCCGGAGCCAAGTCCTGGAGCGCCTGTCGGCGACGCTCGCTGCCGGGCACCCGCTTGTCATCGGCGGTGCCGGGATCGGTCTCGTCGCCAAGGCGGCCGAGCATGGTGGCATCGACCTGGTGATGGTCTACAACACCGGCCCGTTCCGGATGGCGGGGCACGGGTCGTTGGCTGGATACCTGGCCTACGGCGACGCCAACGCGATGACCATGGCGCTCGGTCACGAGGTTCTCAACGCCGTCGATGAGACGCCGGTGATCGGCGGCATCGGTGCGGCCGACCCGTTCCGGGATATCGGCCGCCTCCTTGACGAGTACATGGCCATGGGCTTCTCGGGCATCACCAACGTCCCGACCACGGGGCTCTACCAGGGTGCGTTCCGGCGCCACATCGACGCCACCGACCTGGGCTACCCGCGGGAGATCGACCTGATCCGCCTGTGCCGCGAGCGCGACGTCTTCACCCTCGCATACGCCTTCTCGACGGAGGAGGCCGCGGCCATGGCCGACGCGGGTGCCGACGTCATCGGCGCGCACGTGGGCCTCACCTCGGGCGGCTGGATCGGCGCCGAGGAGCGCATGGATATCGATGCCGCTTGCGAGGCGACCCAGGCCATGTTGGAGGCGGCGAGGGCCGCGCGCCCGGACGTGCTCGTCGTGGCGCACGGCGGCCCGTTCGAGGATCCGGCGTCGGTCGCCCGAGTCCTCGCGACGACGGACGTGGTGGGCTACCTGGGTGCCTCCTCCATTGAGCGGCTGCCCGTGGAGAGGGCGGTGTCCGGGGTGGTCCGGGAGTTCAAGGCCCTGCCGTTCCGCGCCAACCGGGCGGGGCGCTGACCGGCAGGTGCATCGGAGGCTGCGTCGGTGACTGACGACACCGGTCCGAGCGTCGTCCTCGTCGGGACGCTCGACACGAAGGGACGGGAGTACGCGTTCGTGCGGGATCGGCTCCGTGCGGCGGGCATCCTCGTGACCGTGATCGACGTCGGGGTGCTCGGCGATCCGCCGTTTGCTCCTGACGTGACGTCCGCGGAGGTCGCCCGGGCTGCGGGTACCGTGCTCGAGGATCTGCGCTTCGCCCGCGAGGGGAGCGACACGCGGGCGGTCGCGCTGGCGGCGATGGGGCGTGGCGCCACGGCGATCGTCCGGGAGCGGTTCGACGCGGGCCTTGTCCTGGGCGTCATGGGTCTCGGCGGCAGCGGTGGCTCGACGGTCGTATCCGACGTGCTCCGGTCGCTGCCCGTCGGCGTACCAAAGCTCCTCGTCTCCACCCTGGCCTCGGGCGACGTGCGGACATTCGTCGGTACCAGCGATCTCACCATGGTCCATCCCGTGACCGACGTCGCGGGGCTCAACCGCGTATCGCGCCAGGTGCTCGCCAACGCCGCGCATGCGATGGCGGGGATGGCCCGGTTCCGTGCCGACGGCGCACGCAGCGACGCGCCGCTGGTGGCGATCACGATGTTCGGCGTGACGACTCCCGGCGTCCTGTCGATCCAGTCGGGCCTCGAGGAGATGGGGTTCGAGACGATCGTGTTCCACGCCGTGGGCTCCGGGGGAAGGGCGATGGAGGAGATGATCGACGCCGGGCTGATCGACGCGGTGGTGGACGTCACGACCAGCGAGCTCACCGACGAGCTGCTGGGCGGTGCCTTCGGGGCAGGCCCGTACCGCCTGGAGGCGGCCGGGCGTCAGGGGATCCCCCAGGTGGTGATCCCGGGCGCGCTCGAGGTGCTCAACTTCGGACCGCGGGACACGGTCCCGGCGCGCTACGACACGCCGGACCGGCCGCTCGTCGTCCACAACCCGTCGGTCTGTGCCGTCCGCACGAACGCGGAGGAGTCCCGCCAGCTCGGGGAGCTGCTCGCCGTCAAGGTGAACGCCGCTACCGGCCCGACCGCCGTGGTCCTGCCGACAGATGGCCTGTCCAAGTACGAATCGCCAGGCGGCCCGTTCCGGGACCTCGAGGCGGACGAGGCGCTGTTCGGAGCCATCCGCGCGGCCCTCCGCCCGGACATCGTCCTGCGCGAGGTGGACGCGAACGTCAACGACGCCGCGTTCGCCGCGGCTGTCCTGGACGTATTTCGCGAGCGCTGGACACTCGTCCGGTCGCTCCCCGTTCCTGCACCCGAGGAGAGTCGATGAACCGGGCCGAGATGCTGGCGCCGCTGAGGAAGCGACGGGCGGCGGGGGAGGCGATCGTGGTCGCCGGCGTGGGGAGCGGCATCACCGCCGACGCGGCGCGCGCCGGTGGCGCCGACCTGCTCGCCTGCTACGGCACGGCGGTGTACCGGATCTTGGGCGTGCCGACCGTCCTCGCCTTCCTCCCGTACGACGATGCCAACAAGCTCACCATGGAGCTGCTGCCGATCGTTGTCGAGCGGGCGCGGGGCCTGCCGGTCATCGGCGGGCTTGGTGCGCACGATCCGCGTCGCTCGCTCGCATCCCTCGTCGGCGCCGCCCGGGACGCCGGGGCCTCCGGTGTCACCAACGAGCCGTTTGCAGGGATCTACGGCCCCACCTTCCGCGCCGAGCTGGAGGCCACCGGGTATGGCTTCTCGCGGGAGCTCGCCATGCTGGAGCTGGCGTCAGGCCAGGGTCTGCTCACGCTCGGGTGGGCGTTCGACCCGGACGAGGCGCGGCGCATGGCGGCCGCGGGCGTGGATGTTGTCGGGACGATGACGGGGATCACTGGCACGGGATCCGCCGACGGGGCGATGGACGCCTTCGCCGCGATGGTCCGGGCCGCCCGGGACGAGAACCCGGAGACGATGGTGCTGCTCCACGGGGGGCCGCTGTCCGATCCGGCGTCCGTGGCCACGGGCCTCGCGGCGACCGGCGCCGACGGCTATGCCACGGGTTCCAGCGCGGAGCGCGGGCCGGTACTCAGCGGGGTCCGGGACGCCGTGGCGGCGTTCCGGGTCCTCCGGACGACGAACGCGGCTTCCGGGTAGGTCCGCCGTCCGGAGAACCGGCGTGGGGGAGCGCTACTTGGTGGGGATCTCCCCCGCCGGCACGATCGTGCAATCGGGAAGGCCGCGGAGGAACGCCTCGGGGCCGCCCGGCGTGTAGATCGCCAGGATTCGGAGCGGCTCCCACGTCGTGTTGATCGTGGAGTGGAACGTGCTGTCCGGGATGAACGCCATGTCGCCCGCCCTGAGGTGCTTCACCACCGGGTTGCCGTCGGCGTCCTCGATCATCTGGTCGCCCTCACCCGAGATGAAGTAGAGGACCTCGTCCGAGCCGGGGTGGTTGTGACGGGCGTGCCCCTTGCCGGGATCGAGGATGACCACGCCGCTGGTGAAGCGGTCAGCGCCCGTCGTCCGGACCTCGCTCATCCACTTGATCGAGCCCCAGTCAAAGACCTGGGTCTCGACGTCGTCCGGGGTGATGAACCGAAGATCAGCAGCCATTTCTGCTCCCAGTGCCTGCGCGTGGTCGTTGGCCGGTCCATAATCGATCATCGATGCCAACCCTGCAAGGCGTCCGGGCAATACCACGAGGGTCCGGGCCGGTTGAGGGCAGGTCCGGGCAAGTTCCGGCTTGACGCCGGAACGGTTCTGTTCCTACCATCGCTAATCGATTATCGAACGTCTCTCGTTCGAGACCTCCCGGCACCGGAGCAACACGGGAGCCATCGCCGGGCCCATCTCGCACCTTTGGGAGTGCACTCCTTGCCGAGGGAACTGGTCGAATTCCTGACGGTCGTCCTCAACGGCGTCACGCTCGCGGCCGTGTACTTCATCGTTGCCAGCGGCTTCACCCTGATCTTCGGGCTGATGCGGACGACCAACATGGCCCACGGGGCGTTCTACCTGCTCGGAGCATACGCGGGATACACGGCCGTGAGCATCACCGGCAGCTGGGTGATCGGGCTCCTCGTGGGCGCCGCGGTGGTGGCGGTGGTCGGAACGGCAATCTACCTGGGGCTGCTCGCGAGGATGGCCGGCCAGGACCTGCGGCAGGCCCTGGTGACGATCGGTGTCTCGATCATCATCGCGGACCTGATGCTCGCCCGGTACGGCGGTGTCACGTACCAGATCCCGGTGCCGAGCCTCATCTCCGGCAGCACACAACTGCCGTTCGTGGTCGGTGGCGGGTACTCGACGATCCGGCTGTTCGTGGTGGTGCTCGCGGTCGGCGTCTACGCCGGCCTGTGGCTGGTGCTGAATCGGACGCGCATCGGCATGTACATCCGCGCGGGCATCGATGATCGCGACATGCTCTCGGCGCTGGGCGTCAACGTGTCGCGCGTCTTCCTGTTCACGTTCGCGCTCGGCTCGGGCCTCGCGGGGCTCTCCGGTGTCGTCGGCGCGACTGTTCTCTCCGTCTCGCCCGGAGAGGAGGGGCGCTACCTCCTGTCGTCCCTTGTCGTCGTGATCGTGGGCGGGATGGGAAGCCTGAGCGGGGCGGCGATCGGTGCCCTGATCGTCGGGCTCGCGGAGCAGGTCGGACTGTTCTACGAGCCGACCTATTCGGTCCTGATCACGTTCATCATCATGGCCGGCGTGCTCGCGGTCAGGCCCCAGGGCCTGCTGGGGCGACCCGCGTGAGCCGCCTGGCCGGCGGGCGCCGGCTCGCGGAGCCCTTGGTGCAGCGGCTCACGCGCCGCCCCTGGCTGCTGCCCGCCGCCGGGGTGGCAGCGCTTGTCCTGTACCCGCTGGTCATGTCACTCATCCTGCCGGCGAACCCAGCCCGGTTCTGGACCCTGTCCATCGGGGCCCAGACCTTCATCCTGGGTATCGTCGCCCTGAGCCTCGTGTTCATGTCCGCCTACGGTGGCATGGTGTCGCTCGCCCAGGCCGCGCTGTCCGGGTTCGCCAGCTACATGGTGGCGCTGGCAGCCCTGGAGCCGAGCACCAACGCGATCGGCTCCACGATCGGCCTCGGCCTGCCGGCCATCCCGTCGGCGGTGATCGCCCTGGTGCTCGCCACGCTGGCCGGGGTGGTCATCGGGGCCATCACCGCCCGATCGTTCGGCATCTACGCCCTGATGCTGACCCTCGCCCTTGCAGTCGGGTTCTTCTACCTCGTCCTCCAGAACTACGACATCTTCGGCGGCCACATCGGGTTTGCCGGCATCGTCGGGCCCACGGGCCAGCCTCGCGCGAACCCTCTGGAGTTCTACTACCTCTGCCTGGCCGCCGCCGCCCTCACCTACCTGGCGCTCCGGTACGTCGTCCGGTCCACCCTGGGGCTGACGTTCCAGGGCATCCGGGACAACCCTCGCCGCATGCGCGCCCTGGGCTACCGGGTGGGCCTGCACCGCATCGTGCTGTTCGCCATCGGTGGCTTCGTCGCTGGTGTCTCGGGCGTCCTGGCGGTCTGGTATCGCGGCAACGTCTCCCCCGGCGTCGTGGACCTGACCCGGACCATCGACGTGCTGATCGTCGCCGTCATCGGCGGCCTCGGCTACCCGATCGGTGCGTTCGTCGGGTCAGCCGTGTTCCTGATCATCGACACCTTTGCCAGCAGCATCGAGATCCTTGACTTCAGCTTCCGGGAGAGGTTCAACTCGCTCATCGGTCTCGGCTTCGTGATCATCGTGCTCGTTGCACCCAACGGCATCGTCGGCCTTCTCGATCGCGGCTGGCTGTCCGCCGGGCGACGGAGCGGCAGGCATCGTCGGGCCGTGGACCCGCTGGCCGTGGAGGCCGGTATCACCTCGGAGCCGGAGCCGTCCGTGCCCACGGGGCTCCCCAGCGACGATTCCTCGACCCCAAGCGGCTAGCAGCGCAGGAGGACAGCGACCCAGAGATGCACAGGGTGATCCATCTGGACCACAGGCCTCCCGTGCAAGACACGGTGAGGAGAGGAGGAGCGATGTTCGTATCTTCGACCGGCCGCAGGCTGGTCACGCTCATGATTGCCGTGGGGCTGGTCGCGTCCGTGTCCGCGTGCGGCGGCAGCGACGCCGAGAAGACCCCGATCAAGATCGGCGGCCTCGCGACGCTCGAGGGCCCGTTCGCGGTCCCGGGTCAGGACGGCATGCGCGGCATCGAGCAGGCGCTGAACAAGTTCGCGCCCAAGAATGCGGCCGGCAACTGGGAGATCGCGGGTCGCGAGGTCATCCTGATCAAGGAGAGCTCGGACGGCGCACCGGCGGTCGCGCTCGAGAAGGCCAAGAAGCTGATCGAGCAGGACGACGTCGACATCCTGATCGGCCCCCTCTCGGGTGACGAGGGACTGGCGATCAAGGACTACGCCAAGACGGTGCCGGACAAGACGTTCGTCAACGGGTCTTCCGCGGCCCAGGACACGACGTTCCGCGACCCGGCCCCGAACTTCTTCCGCTTCTCGACCGACGGCGCCCAGTGGATGGCCGGCGTCGGCAACTACGCCTACAAGGATAAGGGCTACAAGACCGCCGCCGTCGTGGCGGAGGACTACTCGTTCCCGTACACCCAGGTGGGTGGCTTCATGTACGAGTTCTGCGCGGCCGGTGGCAAGGTC
The DNA here is from genome assembly GCA_963770795.1 of uncultured Chloroflexia bacterium. Taxonomy (GTDB): domain Bacteria; phylum Chloroflexota; class Limnocylindria; order Limnocylindrales; family CSP1-4; genus CAIXZV01. The sequence goes on along the minus strand of CAVYQR010000002.1, from coordinate 374,389 downwards.
CCGTTCAAGGCCTGGGTCCCGCTCGGCACGAAGGACTACGCCTCGGTCGTCACGTCGATCCCGACGGACGTCGACGCGATCTACATCGCTCTCGGTGGCTCCGACGCGGTCAACTTCTTCACCCAGTACGCGGCGGCCGGCGGCAAGGCCAAGTTCATCGGCGGATCGATCACCGTGGATCAGAGCGTGCTGTCGGTCGAGGGCGACTTCAAGGACCAGCTCGTCGGCACCATCGCCGGTGGCCCCACCGCAGACACGACGGACGAGCCCGCGTGGAACGAATACGTCAAGGAGTACAAGGCGACGTTCCCGGACGGGCTGCCGTTCCCCGGTCTGTTCGCCCTCAGCTACTACAACGAGACCGTCGGCGTCCTGCAGGCCCTCAAGGAGGTCAACGGTGACCTCAGCGGCGACCAGAAGGCCTTCATGGAAGCCCTCAGCAAGGTCGAGTTCGATGGACCCACCGGGCACATCGCCCTCGATGGCAACCGCCAGGCCATTGCCCCGAACTACGTGACCGAAGTCCAGAAGGATGCCGATGGCAACCTTGTGAACAACGTCATTGCCAAGGCAGTGGACATCGACCAGACGCTTGGTCTCGGTGCGGACAGTCCGTACCTTGCCCAGCCGGTCAGCCGGGACTTCCCGGACTGCCCGTGACCCAGGCCACCAGCGCCGAGGCGCTCGTCCCCGCCCTGCGACTGCAGGGCGTGGGGCGGCGCTTCGGCGCCCTCCAGGCTCTCCGCGACGTGACCATGGAGGTCGCCGTCGGCGAACGGCGCGCCATCCTCGGCCCGAATGGGGCGGGGAAGACGACGCTGTTCAATGTCGTCACCGGTGACTACCTCCCGACATCCGGGAAGGTCGAGCTGTACGGGGCCGATGTGACCAGCCTGCCGCCTCACCGGCGGACCCGGCTGGGCCTGAGCCGGACCTACCAGAACTCCATGCTGTTCATGGGGCTCACCGTCGGCCAGAGCCTGTTCCTCGCGATCCGGGGTGTGCAGCGCGGGCGCTTTGACCCGCGCCGCCCGTCCGCCACTGATCCGGGGAGGGTGCGCTCCGAGGAGATCGCCTCGCTCGTGCACCTCTCGGATGTCCTCAAGACCGCCGTGGGGTCGCTTGCCCATGGCCAGCAGCGCCAATTGGAGCTGGGCATGGCGATCGCCGCGAGCCCTCGCCTCCTGATGCTGGACGAGCCGGCCGCGGGGCTGTCGCCCGGCGAGAGGACGCTCCTCTCGGAGCTCCTCAGGGACCTGCCCCGCGACATCACCGTGATCCTCGTCGAGCACGACATGGACGTGGCCCTCGCTGCCGCGGACCGGGTGAGCGTGATGCACGAGGGCACCGTCATCGTCGAGGGCACGCCCGACGAGATCCAGGTCAACAGCATGGTCCAGGACATCTACCTGGGCCATCGCGTCACGGGTGATCATCGTGGCTGATCCCGTCCTCGAGATCTCGGGGCTCAACGTCCGCTACGGCCGGAGCCACATCCTGCAGGGCGTCGACCTCCTCGTCGGCGGAGAGCCTCTCTCGCTCATCGGCCGCAACGGGATGGGCAAGACGACGCTGTGCAACGCGATCGTGGGGCTGGTTCCCTCCTTCGGTGGCTCCGTCAGGCTCGCGGGCAAGGAGCTCACGGGCCTCAAGCCGCACGAGATCGCCCGTTCGGGGATCGGGTACGTTCCCCAGGGCAGGCGGGTGTTCCCGTCGCTCTCGGTAGCCGAGCACCTGCAGATGGTCGCGCCGCGCAGCGGCAACGGCTGGACCGTCAAGAGGATCTACGAGCTCTTCCCGCCCCTGGCGACGCGCAAGGGCCACGGTGCCATGCAGTTGTCCGGCGGCGAGCAGCAGATGCTCGCGATCGCCCGAGCGCTGCTTCTCAACCCGCACCTCCTGATCATGGATGAGCCCTCGGAGGGTCTCGCGCCGATCGTCGTCGAGCACCTGGTGAGCGTGCTGCACGATGTCACGAGGGAGGGCATCGGACTGCTCTTGGTGGAGCAGAACCTGGGCGTCGCCATGTCCGTCTCGGAGCGCCTCGCGATCATGGTCACCGGGAGGATCGCACTGGAGACCACATCCACCGAGCTCGCTGGGGACGAGGCCGCCCAGCGTCGCTACCTCGGCGTGAGCAGCCATCTCGAGCAATCGGCCGAGGCTCCGGTCAAACCCTAGGAGGTCATTCCCTGATGGCGAGCGTCGTGCTCCTCGGAACCCTGGACACCAAGGGGGCCGAGTACGAGTTCCTGTGCAACCGCGTCCGCGAATTCGGCTGTGACGTGATCCTCGTGGACGCGGGCGTGACGAGCGCCTCGTCCGCGGCGGACATCTCGGCGGATGACGTCGCCGCGGCCGCTGGCGTTGTCCGTTCCGCTCTCGCCACTGCGCATGACCGGGGCCCCGCGGTCGCCGCCATGACCCGCGGCGCGATCGAGGTCGTCAAGCGCCTCTATGCCGAGGGCCGCCTCAACGGGATCTTGGGCGCGGGCGGCTCCGGGGGGACCTCGATCGTCTCGGCTGCCATGCAGGCACTCCCGGTGGGGGTGCCCAAGCTCGTCGTCTCCACAGTTGCCTCGGGGGATACCCGCCCGTACGTCGGCACGTCCGACGTGGCGATGATGTACTCGGTCGTCGATATCGCCGGGATCAACGGCCTGTCCGAGAAGATCCTCACCAATGCTGCCGCGGCGATCGCCGGGATGGCCCGCGCGGACGCGTCGTTCGTGTCCACGATCGAGCGGAAGCCCCTGATCGGGGCGACGATGTTCGGCGTCACGACGCCGTGCGTGACGCTTGCCCGCGAGCTGCTCGAGGCAAAAGGCTACGAGGTCCTCGTCTTCCACGCCACCGGCGCCGGCGGGCAGTCGATGGAGGCCCTCATGAAGGCGGGCTTCATCACCGGGGCGCTGGACGCCACCACCACGGAGCTGGTGGACGAGCTCGTGGGTGGCGTGCTCTCCGCGGGCCCCGACCGCCTGGAGATGGCAGGCTCGCTGGGCATTCCACAGGTCGTGTCGCTGGGTGCCCTTGATATGTGCAACTTCGGGCCCAGGGACACTGTCCCCGCGCAATTCGACAAGCGGAACTTGTACGTGCACAACGCGACGGTGACGCTGATGCGGACCACCGAGGAGGAATGCGCCGAGCTGGGGCGGATCATCGCCCGCAAGCTCAACCTCGCGAAGGGTCCCCTGACCGTGTTCATCCCCTTGGGCGGCGTCTCGATGATCGCCACGCCGGGCGGCCCCTTCTACGATGCAGCCGCCGATGCGGCCCTGATCCGGGAGCTGAAGGCCGGTCTCCGGCCAGACGTCGAGGTGGTCGAGATGGCCACCGACATCAACGATCCCGCCTTCGCGACGGCGATGGCCGAGCGCCTCGATGCGCATTACCGCGCATGGGCCGCCGCGCAGGCGCAGGACGAAGGAGGACCCGCATGAACGGGCAACAGGCGCTGGCGCGCCTCCGCGGCACCCTCGACGGGGGTGGCGTGATCATGGGTGCCGGCGCAGGGACCGGCCTCTCCGCCAAGTGCGCAGAGGCCGGCGGCGCGGACCTCATCATCATCTACAACTCCGGGCGGTACCGGATGGCCGGCCGCGGCTCGCTCGCGGGCTGCATGCCCTACGGCGACGCCAATGCAATCGTGATGGAGATGGCCTCCGAGGTCCTTCCGATCGTGCGGGAGACACCGGTCCTGGCCGGCGTCTGTGGCACCGATCCGTTCCGCCTCATGCCGGTTTTCCTCGAGGAGATCAGGCGGGTCGGGTTCTCCGGCGTCCAGAACTTCCCGACGGTGGGGCTCTGTGACGGCCAGTTCCGCCAGAACCTGGAAGAGACCGGCATGGGCTACGGCCTCGAGGTCGACATGATCGGGGATGCCCACGCGGCTGGCCTCCTGACCACCCCGTACGTCTTCGACCCGGACCAGGCCGCCGCCATGGCGAAGGCGGGCGCTGATGTTGTCGTCGCCCACATGGGCCTCACGACGAAGGGCGCGATCGGCGCCACCACCGCGCTCACGCTCGAGGCATCGGCGGAACGGGTCCAGGCGATCCGGGATGCGGCGGTCGCCGTCAAGCCGGACATCATCGTCCTGTGCCACGGCGGTCCGATCGCTGAGCCCGAGGACGCCGAGTACGTCCTGTCGCACACCACCGGCGTCGCCGGGTTCTTCGGTGCGTCGAGCATGGAGCGGCTCCCCACCGAGATCGCGATCACCGAGAACATGAAGCGCTTCAAGGCAATCGGCCGCGGGGCGGCCTGACCCAGTCATCGAGTCGCTGCACGCGAAGGAGGAAGCAACGGTGCCCCTCAAGGAAGAGATCCTCGGCCAGTTCCTCGGGGACGAGACGTTCCCGGTCGAGTGGACGTCCGAGACCGAGAAACTGCTGTTCTGGGTTTACGACGACCTGCATTGCCCGAAGCCGCTCAGCCCGATGTACGAGGACATCGGCGGCTGGTGGCTCTCCTGCGACCACATGTTCCGCCGCTTCGGCACGCCGTTCGCGAGTGACTGGATCTACAAGAACATCAACGGCTACCTGTACACGGCCGCCATCCCGGCCGAGGCAGGAGTTGACGTAGGAACACAGGAATACAACTACACCACCCATCCGATCGTCCCCGAGGACGACGCGTACGCCGGCAAGATCGGCGCGTACCTGGGCACGGTCCTGCCCGTCTACGGCCTCAAGTTCACGGACTGGTGGCGCGAGCGCTTCGTCCCCGAGATGCAGCGCAACTTCGACTACATCGAGGGCATGCTGGACAAGAAGGACCAGCTGAGCCTGGCCGAGGTGGCCGTCCTCCTCGAGGACGCCATCGATATGCACGACCGCCACTGGAAGATCCACTGGATGCTGAACTTCGCGCAGCTCAGCGCGACGCTCAACCTCCGCGCGGTCATGGAGAAGACCCACGGCAAGATCGACGAGGTCCTGCTCGGTCGGCTCCAGAACTCGGCCAACGACCGCAACTGGGACAAGATCAGGGCGCTCTGGGAGATGAAGGAGGAGGTCAAGGCCGACCCGGCCCTGTCCGCCATCTTTGCCGCACCCGCGGCGACCGACATCGTCCCGGCACTCCAGGCCAGCGAGCGAGGCCGCCGCTTCATCGACGAGCGGATCGTGCCGTACCAGATGGAGTTCGGCTGGCACGCGGTGTGGAGCCATGAGTTCATCTTCCCGAGCTTCCGGGAGGACATGACGCCCGTCGTCCAGCTGGTCCGCGACCAGTACGCGTCGGACTACGACTACCGGGCCAAGGTCGCGGCGCTCAAGGCCGACATCGACGCCGCGGCCATCGAGATCCTCGCGGGGCTGGAGGGCGAGGCGCTCGAGGAGATGCGCGCCGCCAACGAGATCAACCTGCGGATGGCGCCGCTCACGCCGGACCACCACTTCTACATCGACCAGGGCGCCAACGCCCACGTCCGCCTCGTGCTGATCGCCCTCGGCGAGAAGCTGGTGGAGATGGGCGTCCTCGATGCGCCGGATGACGTGATCCTCTTCCGCTACAACGAGCTGCGTGCCTTTATCGGCAACCCGGCCGGCGCTGACGGGCGGGCGATCGTGGCAGCCGCGAAGGCCAAGCGTGCGGCGGCGGAGAGCTTCCAGCCCAAGGACTGGGTCGGGACCGTGACCGCAACGCAGCTGGCGTTCCCGTACCTCAACCTGTGGGGTTTCCCGGACAAGTTCACCCGCTCGCAGGTCAAGGTGCAGGGCCAGGTCAGCGGCATCGCCGGCTCGCCGGGCGTGGTGGAGGGCGTGGCGCGCGTCGTCATGTCCGAGGCCGAGTTCGACAGCCTGATGGAGGGCGAGATCCTCGTCTGCCAGATGACCAACCCGGCCTGGCAGGTCCTGTACGGCAAGATCTCGGCGGTCGTCACGGACGCCGGCGGGACCGTGTCGCACCCGGCCGTGCTCGCGCGCGAGTACGGCATCCCGGCCGTCGTGGGCACCTCGGTGGGCACCTCGACGATCAAGACCGGGGATCGCCTCCGCGTCGACGGCAACGTCGGCGTGGTTGAGATCCTCTAGACAGCCGGACGAAGCGAAGGGCATCGGGATGGCCGAGACCGTGATCTCCCGCGCTGTCCTGAGTGACACCGTCAAGGACCGCCTCCTCGAGGCGATCCTTGACGGCCGCTACCCGCCCGGGTCCCGGATCGTGGAGACCCGGGCCGCCCGGGAGTTCGGGACCAGCCAGGCACCCGTCCGGGAGGCGCTCCGCGACCTCGAGGCGCTCGGGGTAGTGGAGATCTCGCCCTTCCGCGGGGCGCGCGTCCGGCGACCGTCGCGCGAAGAGCTGCTCGAGGCCTATGTCGTCCGTGCGGAGCTCGAGGCCCTCGGGGTCCGGCTGGCGCTTCCCAGGCTGACCGAGGAGGATTTCGCAGCTCTCGGCGTGTACCTGGAGGAAATGCACCGGGCTGCGGGCGCGGGCGAGATCGTCGAGGAGGTGACTGCGGACGCCGCCTTCCACGGCTACCTCGTGGACCGCTCCGGCAATGCCACGCTCAAGCGGGTGTGGAGCATGCTCGAGCCTTACTCGCGAACCTACATCACGATTGCCGTGCCCGGCTCGGACCGGCAGCGGATTGCCGGGCTCCACGGACCACTCCTGGATGCCCTCCGCTCCCGTGAGGAGGACCGGGCCGACGCGGCCATCCGCAACCACTTCGCCGACGCCAGGGCGATGCTCGCCGGCCTCTGGCCGGACGAGTCCGGCGTGGCGGCCGGACCATCTCCCGATCCCGTGCCGGCACGCACCTAGAGACACCGAAAGGACACGATGAACGCCAAGCTGCAACTGACGGAGGAGTTCTCGGCGGGGGCCGCCCGCCTCCGCGTGGACGTGTACGGCGGCGAGCCGCGCGAGCATGTGCTCGACGACCTCACCTTCCTCAACTACCGCCTCGCCGACGTCCGCATCTCCCCCGAGGTCACGCTGGCCGGTGCCGACATCGTCTGGTACCAGGATGGTGACAAGGCCGTCTCCTACGACGGTCACGTGGTGACCTTCACGGGCGACTGGCCCGCCGGCCCGATCCAGAAGGTGATCGTCGCGGTCCTCGCGCTCCGGATGGAGGCCGTGGGCCTGCACCCGTCCCACAGCGCCGCCGTGAACTACCGCGGCAAGACCCTGTTGTTCCTGGGCGGCGAGTCCAACCACGGCAAGAGCATGGGCCTCATCGAGGCCGGCGTCCGGGGAGCCCTCCAGGTCGCGTCCGAGACAACGGTCATCGACGAGGACGGGCAGGCGTCCATGGGCTCCGTGGACACGTTCCTGGTGAAGCGCACCGAGGGCACCGAGCGGTCCGACAAGGCCGCGCCCAACAAGGGCGTGGAGAAGTTCTGGGGCGAGATGCCCAGCTGGGGCATGTACCAGGGCACGCCCAACATCGACATCGTGATCGTGCCTGCGATCGACGGCAACTTCGACCCGGCGACCAATGCGCTCATCCCGTTCGAGCGCCAGTTCCAGTTCCTGCACTCGCTGCAGAACTACTTCCTCACCAACGAGCTGCTGGCCCCGGGCCACGTCATGCCGATGGTGGATAACGATGCGCTCCGCGCGAAGCGCGCGGACTTCGTCAACCGCTTCTGTGAGCGGCCGTTCTTCTTCATCCGCGCGGCGACCCCCCAGGTCCTCCTGGACGAGGTCGACAAGCTCCTGTAGGCAAGGCTGGGCCGGTCGTCATGCACACCTTCGCCTACGCCCGGCCAAGTTCCCTGGCCGAGGCGGTCGAGCTGCTCGCGGCCCACGGTCCGGACGCCCGCGTCCTGGCCGGGGGCACGGACCTGATCGTGCGGCTTCGCGACGGGTCGGCAACGCCGTCCGTGGTGATCGACGTCAAGCGGATCGCCGAGCTCCGGCCCGGCATCCGCGAGACGGACGGTCACGTCGTCATCGGGGCCACGACCGTGATGACGGACGTGGCCGCGGACCCGCTCGTCCACCGGCACTTCCCGGCGCTGGCGGAGGCCGCCGCCGTGGTGGGCTCGGTCCAGATCCGGAACCGGGCGACGCTTGCGGGCAACATCTGCAATGCGTCACCGGCGGCGGACACCGCCCCATCTCTCCTGGTTCACGGCGCGTCCGTCGTGGTTGAGGGCCCGGGAGGGACCCGCCGCATCCGGGTGAACGACCTGTTCGTGCGCTCCGGCGTGACGACGCTCGCGCGCGGGGAGCTGGTGACGGCGATCGAGCTGCCGATCCCGGCGCAGCGCATGGCGAGCGTCCATGTGCGGCGGACGCGCCGGCGGGGCCATGACCTTGCTTCGGTGACGCTCACCTGCGGTGTGGACGCGAGCGGCGTCACGCGCATCGCATACGGGAGCGTGGGTCCGCGGGCCGTGCTGGTGACCGACGAGAGCGGCGTCCTGGCGGACGCGGCCGCGCCGGACGAGGCAAAGGCCCCGATCCTCGAGGCGATGTTCGTTGCCGCCAGCCCATCCCCGCGTTCAATGCGGGCAGGCCCCGAGTACCGCCTGGCGATGCTCCGCGTCCTCGGCCGGCGGGCACTGGCCGCGGCCATCGAGCGCCTGGCGGCGGGAGAGTGAGCGACATGGTCGAGATGCATCCGATCGAGGTCACGGTCAACGGGCGCCTCCGGGCGCTCGAGGTGGCAGGCCACCACTCGCTGCTGGACGTCATCCGCGATGACCTGGGCCTGACCGGCGCCAAGGAGTGCTGCCTCGTCGGCGAATGCGGTGCCTGCACGGTCATGGTGGACGGGCGCACGGTGGACTCCTGCCTGGTGCTCGCCGTGGAGATGGACGGCGCGGAGCTGACGACCGTCGAGGGGCTCGCCGCGGACGGCGAGCTTGCCCCGATCCAGCAGGCGTTCCTGGACAAGGGCGGGGTGCAGTGCGGGTTCTGCATACCGGGTCAGCTGTTGTCCGCCTGTGCGCTCCTCGCGGAGCACGAGCGCCCCTCCCTCGACGAGATCCAGGAGGGCATGGCCGGCAACCTGTGCCGCTGCGGGTGCTACCAGCAGATCACGGACGCGATCCTTGCGGTCGCGGAGGGCGGGCGATGAGCGGCGAGCGAATTGGCGCCTCGCCGGCACGCGTCGGCGGGGTAGGGCGCGTTACCGGAGCCCAGGAGTTCCTGGCGGACCTCGCCGCGGCGGACGCGCTGCACGCGAAGCTCGTCACGCTCGACTGCGCCCGGGCGCGGATCGTCTCGGTGGACGCCTCGGAGGCGCTGGCGCTGCCGGGCGTGCACCTGGTGATGACGGCCGACGACCTGCCGCAGCCGGTGCCGCGGTTCGGGCCGCAGTACGAGGACCGCCCCGTCCTGGCCGTGGGCGAGACCAAGTGGCACGGCGATGCCGTGGCCCTGGTCGTCGCCGACACGCGGGAGCTGGCGGAGAAGGCGGCTTCGCTCGTCCGCGTCGAGCACGAGGTGCTGCCCGCGGTGTTCACGATCGCCGGGGCGCTGGCGGCCGATGCGCCGCTGGTGCAGGACCCCTCGATCCGCAAGCAGGGCGACCCGCTCGCAGGCACCAACGTGCTCAAGGAGCATCGCGTGGGCTGGGGCGACGTGGACGCCGCGGCGGCGGCGGACGGCCTCACAATCATCGAGAACCGCTACAGCTTCCCTGTCGTCACCCATTTCGCCATCGAGCCGCACGCAATCATGGCGGCCCCGGATGGTGACGGCGTGGCGGTCTGGAGCACGATCCAGCACCCGAACTGGCTCCAGAAGCTGATCGCCTCGGTGCTGGAGATGCCGCTGGCCAAGGTCCGCGTCTACGCGCCGGACCCGGGTGGTGGCTTCGGGGGCAAGCAGCACGCCAAGCTGGAGCCCGCGGTCGTGTTCGCGGCGCTCAAGGTCGGACGCCCTGTCCGCCTGGTCCTGACGCTGGAGGAGACGTTCCAGGCGGTGCGCCGCGCGGCCTGCGAGTCCCGCGTCCGCACCGGGTTCCACAAGGACGGCCGGATCGCCTTCCAGGACATCGAGGCCGACTACCTCATCGGCGCCTACGCGGACATCGCGGACCGGGTGGTGGGCAAGGGCAGCTACCCGGCCGCCGGGCCCTACAACGTGCCGGCCGTCCGGATCCTCGCCCGGAGTGTCCTCTCGCACACGACGCCATCCACCGCGTTCCGCGGCTTCGGCAACCCACAGATCAACTGGGCGGTGGAGTCCAACCTGGACGAGGGTGCCCGCGCCCTGGGCATGGACCGGCTCGAGATCCGGCTCCTGAACCTCGCCCACAAGGGCGACGCGTTCATTCCGTTCGACACGCCTGCCGACGGCGAGTGGGAACAGACTGTGCGCCTGGCGGCCGAGCGGATCGGGTGGGAGACCCCGCTCCCCGAGGGTCACGGCCGGGGCATCGCCCTCGGCATCAAGTCCGGCCCGACCACCGGTCTCTCGTACTCCACCGTCCGTCTCCTCGGCGACGGCAGCGTCATCGTGTTCGCCGGGACCTCCGACATGGGCCAGGGCGCCCGCACCGTCTTCGCCCAGATCGCCGCCCAGGAGCTGGGCGCCCCGCTCGGCTGGGTGACCGTCGTGATGGGCGACACCGCGATCGTGCCCTATGACCAGCAGACCTCCGCCAGTCGCTCCACGGTCCTCATGGGCAATTCGGTCCTGATGGCCTGTCGCTCGATCCAGGCCCAGCTGCGGACGATGGCCGCACGTCTCCACGGCGTGGAGGAGGCGCAGGTCAGCGTGGACAGGGGCGTCGTCCGTGTCGGCGACCGGGAGCTCACCGTGCTCGAGGTCCTGGCGCCCGGCCTGGGCAGGCTCGGCGGCGAGCTCACCGGCCTGGGCGAGATGCGCAAGGACGCGGAGCCGTCCCACCCGCTGGGAGGCGCGCCGGCCTTCTTCGAGTTCAACTGCACCGCCATCGAGGCCCGGGTGGACCGCGAGACCGGCGACGTCACGGTGGTGAAGCACGTCACCGTGTCCGACGTTGGCAAGTCACTGAACCCTCTCCAGGTCCGGATGCAGGATGAGGGCGCGGCGATCATGGGCCTGGGCCACACGCTCATGGAGCACTACATCTACGACGACGCGGGCCGGATCCGGAACCTCGGTGCCATCGACTACCGGATCCCGACCAGCATGGATCTGCCGCTGTGGCTTCATAGCGAGACCGTCGAGAACCAAGATGGCCCGGGCCCGTACGGGTCCAAGGGCATGAGCGAGGGCGCGCTCCTGTGCGTCGCCCCCGCCGTCGGGGCGGCCGTTCGGGAGGCCATCGGCGTTCCGATCCGCGACCTGCCGCTCACGCCGGAGCGCGTGTGGCGGGCCATCCACGATGACGCCGCCCCGACGGGCGGCGGGGAGGCAGGATCATGAGATTCGGCAAGGAGATCGGCCCCGTTGGGGACATGCCGGCCGAGCAGGTCGTCCGCGCGGCGGGCCTGGTTCGTGAGGGCCGGATGGTTTCCCTGGCCGCGGCACGGTTCCCCGGTATGCCGCTGTTCCCCGGGCACCCGCCGTTCCAGGTCCTCAACTACCGGACCCCGCGCGGGATCCGCGCCACCGGTGCCCAGCCGTGGGGCCCGATCAACGACGCCGGCCTGGGTTACATGGCCGAGTACGTGATGGCGACCAGCCACTCCGGTGCCCACATGGACGCGCTGGCCCACATGACCGTGGGCGATGACATGCACTGGTACGGCGGCGGCAACGCGGACGAACACCTGACGGACTTCGGGCCCGTGCACGGCGACGCGGCCAAGATGCCGCCGTTCTTCACCCGTGGCGTCCTGGTCGATGCCCCGACGTACCGGGGCGTGGACTGCCTGCCCAAGGGCTCGCCGATCGATGCCGCCGAGATGGACGCGATCTGCGCGGCCCAGGGCGTGACGGTCGGGAAGTGGGACGTGGTCGTGATCCGGACCGGCTACATGGGCCTCTGGCCCGATGCCGAGCGGATGGCTGCCCACAAGACCCCTGGCCCCGACGTCTCGGTGGCCCACTGGTTGCTGGAGCGGGGCGTCATCGCGACCGGCACCGACACCGAGACGTACGAGGTCCAGCCTGCCCCGGATCCCGGCCCGGAGGGGAACCCGCAGCCCGTTCACACCGCGCTCCTCATCGAGAACGGCGTCTACATCATGGAGAGCCTGGACCTGGAGGAGCTGGCCCGCCAGCGCATCTACGAGTTCCTGTTTGTCGCGCTGCCGGTCAAGATCCGCGGCGCCACGGGCTCGATGGTCGACCCGATCGCGGTCATCTAGCCCACGCAACCAAGACCAAGGAGTCAACCCGATGTCCGTCGTGCCCTCGACCATGCAGGCCCTCGTCGTCCTCGAGCCCTCGGTGCTCGAGATCCAGGAGGTCCCGGTCCCGGTTCCTGGTCCCAACGAGGTCCTCGCGCGCGTCCGCGCGGTCTCGATCTGTGGCACCGATGCCCACCTGATCCGGGGCGACTACCCCGGGTTCTGGCCCCCCGCGTTCCCGTTCATCCCGGGTCACGAGTGGGCGGGTGAGATCGCGGCCCTGGGTCCGGGTGCCGAGCGCTTCGGCTGGCAGATCGGCGACCGCGTGGCCGGCACCTCCCACGACGCCTGCGGCGTGTGCCAGAAGTGTGTCGAGGGCCGCTACAACCTGTGCGAGAACTACGGCAAGGGCGGTCTCCACAAGCAGTACGGCCACAGCGTCCAGGGTGTCGATGCCACCTATGCGGTCCACGGCGTGAAGTGCGTCTTCCCGCTGCCCGACGCCCTGTCCTTCGCCCAGGGCGCCGTCATCGACCCGGCGTCGATCGGACTCCACGTCGCCAACCGCGGCAACATCACCCCCGGCGACACCGTGGCGATCACCGGTGCCGGAGCGATCGGCCTGCTCGCAGGCGACGCCTCGCTGGTGCGCGGCGCGGGCCGCGTGATCATGCTCGAACGCAACCCCGGTCGGATCGCGAAGGCACGCGAGATGGGTTTCGAGACCATCGACTCCGGCGAGGGCGATCCGGTCGCTACCGTCCGCGCCATGACCGACGGCCTGGGCGTGGACGTGGTTCTCGAGTGCGCCGGTGTCCCGGCGACGGTCCAGCTGGCCCTCGGCATGCTCCGGCGCGGTGGGCGATGCGCGGCGGTCGGGATCCCGACCGTGGGCGTGGAGATCGGCATGCAGCGGCTGGTGCTCGACGAGCTGGAGCTGGTCGGCTGCCGGGCGTCTGCGGGCGAGATGCGGCGCGTCATGCCCCTGGTGGAGCAGGGCCGGATCAGGGTGGACGAGATCATCACCCACCACTTCCCGCTGTCCGACTACCCGTCCGCGCTGGCCACGTTCAACGACCCGGCGAGCGGCGCGATCAAGATCATCGTCGAACCCTAGAGCCCCGCGCCCGCGCCCCGAGCAAGAGGAATTCCCTGCCCGTGACCCACGTCTACGCCTACGACCACCAACACGACCTGCCGCTCACGGAGCTGGCCCTGGTCATCGGCGGCAAGGCCGCCAACATCGCCACGATGGCCACTGAGCTGGGGCTTCCGGTCCCGCCGGCGTTCACGATCAGCACCGTGGCCTGCAACGAGTACCTGGCGACCGGCTGGCCGGACGGTCTGGACGACGAGATCCGCGATCACCTGGCGCGGATCGAGGCGCTCCTGGGCCGCCGCTTCGGTGACCCCACGGACCCGCTGCTCGTCAGCGTCCGGTCCGGGGCGCCCCGGTCCATGCCCGGAATGATGGACACGATCCTCAACCTGGGCCTCAACGACGCCACTGAGGCGGGCCTGGCCGCGGCGTCCGGTGATCCGGTCTTCGCGGCGGACTGCCATGCGCGTTTCCGCAAGATCTATCGGGATGTCGTGGGCGTGGAGGACGTGCCCCAGGACCCGTGGCAGCAGCTCCGGGGCGCCATCGAGGCCGTGTTCCGGTCCTGGAACAGCGACCGGGCCCGCGCCTATCGTGCCCACGAGGGGATCAGCGATTCCCTGGGCACCGGCGTCACGATCCAGGCGATGGTGTTCGGCAACCAGGGCGACGACTCCGGGACCGGCGTGCTGTTCACCCGCAACCCGGCCACCGGTGAGAACGCGTTCTACGGTGACGTCATGTTCAACGCCCAGGGCGAGGACGTGGTCGCGGGCACGCACAGGACGGAGCCCATCTCGTGCCTGGACGACCGGATGCCGGACGTGGCGGCCGAGCTCCGGCAGTACGCAACGGCGCTCGAGCGCCACTACCGGGACTGCTGCGACATCGAGTTCACCATCGAGCAGGGCCGGCTCTGGATGCTCCAGGTCCGGGTGGGCAAGCGCACTCCACAGGCTGCCCTGCGCATGGCCCTCGAGATGGCCGAGGATTCCGCGTTCCCCCTGACCCGGGACGAGGCCGTCCGCCGCGTGGCCGCGATCCTGGCCAGCCCGCCCACCACCGTCACCGGGCGATCGGACGCCGGTCCCGCGCTCACGACAGGCCTGGCGGCCTCGCCGGGCGTCGCCTGCGGCGAGATCGTCCTGACGCCCGAGGCCGCAGTGGCGGCCGCCGACGCCGGTCGCCGGGTCATCCTCGTCCGTTCCGAGACCTCCCCGGACGATGTCCACGGCATGAGCCGGGCGGCGGGGATCCTGACCAGCACCGGCGGATTCGTCAGCCACGCTGCCGTCGTGGCGCGCGGCTGGGGGATCCCTGCGGTCGTCGGGGCATCCGGGGTGGCGATCGGGGAGGGGAGCGTCACGATCGCCGGAACGCTGCTGGCGGCAGGTGACACGATCACCATCGACGGTGCCACCGGCGACGTGTTCGCGGGAGCCGCGGCCAGCGTGTCCCAGGTGGTCCCGGAGGCGGCGACGCTGCTCGGGTGGGCCCGGGAGATGGGGATCTCGATCGTCGAGCCGGAGGCGGAGGCCGAGGTGGTCCCGTCACCGTGCGACGAGCCGATCACCGCGGCCGGCATCACCCGTGATGACGCCGTCCGCATCCTCGTCGTCAAGGGGTATGCGGGCCCGGACGGCATCGCCACGGCCCGCGGCTGCGGTCAGGATGACGCGGCTGCGGTGCTCGACCTCCTCGTCGCGGACGGTATCGCCGAGGCGGGCGCGGGCTCGTTCCGTCTCACCGCGGACGGCAAGGCCATCGGCCTGGAGAAGATCGCCGAGGACACGGCGACCTGGGGCGCGGACAACGCGCTCGCCGCGCTCGATGCCTTCCTCGCCCTGGACCACCGGATGAAGGACACCGTCACCGCCTGGCAGATGCGCGAGGTGGACGGTACCCAGGCTTTCAACGACCACAGCGATCTGGCGTATGACGCTTCGGTCCTGGCTCGCCTCGCGGCGCTCCACGTGGACGCATCGGCCTGGTTGACGCCCCTGGTCGCCGCGCTGCCGCGCCTGGCTTCGTACGGGGAGCGCCTGGAGCGGGCTGCTGCCGCGGCGGCGACCGGGGACGGCCGGTACGTTGCATCGCCGCGGGTGGACAGCTATCACGGCGTCTGGTTCGAGCTGCACGAGGATCTCATCCTCCTCGCCGGCCGCAACCGCGCCGACGAGGTCGCCGCGGGGCGGGCGTGACCGCGGCCCGGGAGGAGAAGACATGAGCGTCGAGGGTCGCCGGATCGTCGTCACCGGGGCGTCCAGTGGCCTGGGCGCGCACACCGTGCGCCTGCTGGCGGGTCGTGGGGCGCAGGTCGTGGCCACCGGCCGGCGCCTGGATCGCCTGGAGGCACTTGCGGCGGAGCTCGCGCAGGCCCCGGGACGCGTGGTTCCCGTACGCGCGGACGTGACCGCAGAGGAGGATGTCGTCGCGCTCATGGCGGCCGCCGTTGCCGCCCTCGGCGGCATCGACGTCCTCGTCAACAATGCGGGCAGCGAGGTGCAGGGGCCGATCGACCGGCTCTCGCTCGCGGACTTCGAGGGCATGTTCCGGGCCAACGCGGTCAGCGTGTTCCTGTGCGTGCGGGCGGCGCTGCCCGCGCTCCGGAAGAGCCAGGGCATGGTCGTGAACCTGGGGTCCACCGTCGTCGCGCGCCCGCCGCGCGGCCGCTTCGGCTATGTCGCCAGCAAGGGCGCAGTGGAAGCGATGTCCAGGGGCCTCGCGGTGGACCTGGGGCGCGACGGGATCCGGGTCAACTGCATCCGGCCGGGCATCATCCCGTCCGAGCTCCGCGGCATGACCGAGGACGAGGAACGGGCGCGGTTCGAGACGGGGCTCCACCTCGGCCGCCAGGCGCTCACCACGGTTGGCGAGGGCCGCGACGTGGCCGAGGCGATCGCCTGGCTCTGTGGCGAGGGCGGCCGCTTCGTGACAGGGACCGTCATCGACATCGACGGTGGCTTCACGCTCGGGACGGCGGACGTCCTGGGCTGACCCGCGACCCGGCCGTCGCGCCGTCAGGCAGCGCGCTCTGTCCCTACGGGTTGACCAGGATCTTGATCGCCCCACTCGAGCGGTCGTTGAAGGTCGCCAGCGCCTCCGCGTAGTCCGCGAGGGCGAAGCGGTGCGTGATCATCTCGCGGACGCGCATCCGGCCCTGCTCAACGTGCGGGATCACGCGCCGCATCTCGCCGGCGGATGCGCGCGATCCGACCAGCTCCAGCTCGTCGAGGACGAGCCGCTGCATGGCAATCTCCACGCCCACGGTCGGGATCCCGACCGCCGCGCACCGCCCTCCGCGCCGGAGCATCTCCAGCGCCGCCTCGACCATCTGCGGGACGCCTGCGCACTCCAGCACCACGTCCACGCCGAAGCCTCCGGTCATCGCCCGGACCGTGCCAACGGGATCGCCGGCCGCGGTGTTGACCGTCTCGAAGCCCATGGCCGCCGCCTTGGCCAGCCGATGGCCGCGGCCCACGACGATGACTCGCCCCGCCCCGCGGATCCGCGCCGCGTCGCCGCCGAGAAGGCCAATGGCTCCGGCACCCGTGATCGCCACGGTGTCGCCGGGGGTGATGTTGCCGCGGTTGGCGACGTGGAGTGCGATCGACGCCGGGTCGATCATCGCCCCGTCCTCGAAGGACAGGCTCTCGGGGAGGGCGAAGATCGTCTTGACGCCCTGGACGACGTACGTGGCATCGGCGCCCTGCACGCTGTGGCCGTACTGGCGGTGCAATCCCTCACGCCCGTAGTTCTCGCACAGGTTGTAGCGGCCCTCGACGCATTCGCGACAGACGCCACAGGCGTCGTGGGAGGTGCCGGCCACGCGGTCGCCGATCTGCCAGCCGAAGCGCTCGGCACCCGGGCCCAGGGCCGCGATCTCACCCGCCCACTCGTGACCCGGGATGAACGGGAACGCCGGGGGCCAGAACCCGGGGTAGTCACCCCGGATCAGGTGGGCATCGGTGCCGCAGATCGAGACCGCGCGGACGCGCGCGAGGACCTCGTTGGGACCCGGGACCGGGACCGGGACCTCCTGGATCTCGAGCACCGAGGGCTCGAGGACGACGAGGGCCTGCATGGTCGAGGGCACGGCGGACATCGGGTTGACTCCTTTGGAGCGGTACGACCGACCCGCGGTGGCGAACTGGCCGGAGGCGATCAGCGTGGCGGCGCGTCCTTGGCCGGATACGTCGTTGTCGTGGGCGCTGTGAACTTGTCGTAGAGCGCCCCGGCGTTCCGCTCCTGGATGTAGTCCATCATGTATTCCTGCCCGATATCCACCGGGTAGCGCTCGGCGAAGTTGACGCGCGCCATCGTCTCCTCGCGGGTCCAGCCCTTGGCGACCGCGACGGCTACCGCGGCCTTCCACTCGAGCATGAACGACCGCTGCGTGGCCAGGTAGTCCTTGCCCTGGACCGGGCCGTGGCCCGGGATGACGTGGTCGATGTCGAGGGCGCGGATGCGGTCCAGGGCCAGGATCCACTGGTCGACGTCCGAGGTCATCAGCCAGGTGGTGCACTCGGAGAAGATCGTGTCGCCAGTGAAGACGGCGCGCTCTTCCGGCACGTACACGGCGACCTGGCCGGGGGTGTGCCCGGGGGTGTGGAGCAGGTGGAACGTGCGGTCGCCCACCTTGAGCGTCACGTCGCCCGAGAAGACGATGTCCGCGGTGCCCATGTTGGCGTAGTAGGTCTCGCGGTCCGGGACCAGGGCCGCGCCGTCCGGGTCGTCCGTCGGGAGCGCCTCGAGGGCGTACTCGAACGGGTCCAGCTCCGGGTAGACGGTCATGAACCGCTCGTGGACGCCCTGGTGGTGGATGATCGGGCCGGCGCCCTTGAACCAGTAGTTGCCGAAGATGTGGTCGACGTGGTGCTCGGTGTTGATCACGTACTGGATCGTCCCGTGCTCCTCGACCATCTTGCGCATCGCGACGGCCTTCGTCGGCAGCTGCGGCGTGTCGATGACCACGGGCCCCTTGGACGTGAGCACGAAGGACGGGTTGCAGCCGCGCACCTTGGTCTCGGCGAAGATTCGGTCGGTGACCTGCTGCATGGCTGAAGGCTCCCTCTGGGTGCTACTGGGTCGCGGTCAGGCCGCCGTCGATGCCCAGGACCTGGCCGGTGACGAAGCCGGCGGCGTCCGAGCACAGGAACACCACCGGGCCGGTCAGGTCCGACGTGTCGCCGACGCGCCCGAGCGGGATGCGGTTGACGACGCCGGCCTTGAAGGCGGGGTCGTCCAGCAGCATCGCGACCTGGGGGGTGTCCACGAAGGTGGGGCGGATGGCGTTGACCCGGATCCCGTGCCTGGCCCACTCGGTCGCCCACTGGCGGGTCAGGGAGCTGATCGCCCCCTTCGCGGCCACGTACGCGGAGTAGCCGGCGTTGATGCCGAGGTCCGCCCGCACCGAGCTGATGTTGACGACGGCGCCGCCGTTGCCGGCCTTGATCATCGCCTTGACGGCGGCCTGGGTCGCGAGCAGCGTCGAGCGGACGTTGAGCTCCATGATCCAGTCCCAGTCGCCCCGCGGGTAGTCCTGGGCGTCGTGGAGCACCTTGCCGGCACCGCCGCCGACGCAGTTGACGATGATGTCCACCTTGCCGAAGCGCTCGACCGTGGCGGCGACGATGCTCTCGCAGCCGGCCTCGCTGGTGACGTCCGCCGCGAGGGCCAGGACCTCGGCGCCGGTCGCGCGGATGGTCTCCGCGGCCGCGTCGGCGCGCTCCTGGGTCACGTCCACGACAGTGATCTTCGCACCGGCACCCGCCAGCGCTCCGGCAATGGCCGACCCGATGGCCCCCCCACCGCCGGGGACCAGGGCAACCTTGCCCTCGAGGCTGAAGACATCGAGATAGCTCATCTGGACTCCCTCCCGGACCGCGCCCGCCGGCGTCGTGTGGCTCGTATCATCGATTATCGAGCATACGGGACAACGGGCTCCCGGTCAACGCACGCGGGCACCTCAGAAGCGGCCAACGTCTGTGCTGGGCGGCCCGGACCGCAGCAAGCGCCGGGTCCCAGGTCCGCTCAGTCGGCGGGTGCGAACAGCCTGGCCCAGCCATCGTAGGGGCGGAGGCCGATCACCTCGAACGTCAGCAGGCCGGCCCGCACGAACGGGAGCGATGCCAGCGCCTCGCGCGCGGCGTCTTCATCCGGCGCCTCGAGAATCATGATGCTCATGCGGGCGTTCGTCCGGAAGCTGATCTCCCGCACGATCCCTGCCTGGTGGAGCTCCCAGGCACGTCGTGCCTCGGCACGACCCAGGGCCAGTGCCTCCTCGCTGGAGAAGCCGGGAAAGGTGCTGTCCACTTCGGAACCGAGGGCGAGAATACGCATGCGTTGATCGTAGCGCCGTCGGCAGTTTGGGTCGGCCTTGCTAGATCGGGACCGCGAAGGCCACCACGACGACCGCGATGGAGGACACGATCTCGACAATGCCCACGTGGATCGGCCGGAGCGGCCTGGGGCTCGTGGCGAGCCGGCGCTGGACCAACGGCAGGGCGATGGCACGGCCCGCGAGCCCGGCTGCCAGGATCGCGTAGGCCGCGGGGAGCGCGACGGCGGCCAGGACGACCAGGGCCACGTGGAACCCGGCGGACAGCCCCGCGAAGGTCCCGTTGCCGCGCTCGCGGAGCACGGAACGGACCATCAGGACCGTCCCGAACAGGTACCCGGCAGCCACCAGCGTGTACGCGATGACGACGGCGGGCTCGAACTCGCCGGAGACGTACGCGGCCGCGGGCACCAGGACCAGCGCCTGTACCACCTGGACCAGGCTGTTGGCGAGATCCCGGCGCGTCCCCGGCTGTGCCCCACGGAACACGATGAGCGAGGTCGGCACCACAACCACGAGGATGGCGAGCAGGGCAGGAAAGGCGACGACCAGCAGCAGCCCGAGCGCGGCGAACGCCGTCCCGTACACCGCGATCGGGGCCCGGTAGGCGGGCGGGCGGCGGGCTCGGGACCATGCCTGCAGGGTGACGGATGCCAGGTAGCCGGCGAGCGCGGCACCGGCGATGGCCAGCTGCCAGGGGTTCGGCCGGCTCGCCGCCACGCCCAGCAGCACGGGCAGCAGGAGCATCGCCCAGGCGCCGTGCTGGCGCGGTACCCAGAGGCGATGGCCGGAGGGGCGGCGGGGATCGGGGCGGACGGGCGTGGTCACGCCCCCACGCTATCAGCGCCGTCGGGATCGGCGAGCGTATGCTCACCGGGCCCGTCATCACAGTGGACCCATCCGTGACCGATCCCTCCCCGCAGGTCAGTGTCCTGATCCCGTGCTGGAACGCGGCCGGCACGATCGAGCGTGCGCTCGACTCCGTCCTGGACACGTCGGGCCCAACCATCGAGTGCATCGTGGTGGACGATGCCTCCACCGACGGGACCGCGGATCTGGTCCGGTCCCTGGCCGATCGCGATCCGCGGATCGTGCTCGTGCGTGCGGCGGAGAACGCCGGAGCCTCCGCTGCGCGCAACCTGGGGCTTCCCCTGGTTCGCGGCGAGTGGCTGACCTTCCTTGACAGCGACGACCGGATGCTGCCCGGTGCACTCGCCGCGCTGCACCAGGCCGCCGTGGCGACCGATGCGCTGGCCGTCGTCGGACAGCGGATCTGGTCCGACGGCGTGGACACGTGGATCATCAGGCAGTACGACCGGCCCGACATCCGCGAGCCGGGGCGCAAGTCGCTGGTCGCAAACCCGGGCTTGATGTTCTACGCGTCGGGGACGGGCAAGCTCTTCCATCGCTCCATTCGCGAGGGGCTGCGTTTCGAGGGCCGGGTGCTCGGCGACCAGCCCTGGACGCTGCGCGCCCTGCTTCGGGCCGGCGACCGGATCGAGGTGATCGGGGACGTCGTGTACGAGTGGGACCGGCCGCGCCCGGGCAACGAGTTCACGTCGATCACCGAGGAGAAGCGGAGGTCCGCGGCGCGTGCGGCGGAGGCCGTCGAGGTGGCGATCGGAGCCTGGCGGCAGGTCGCCGATGAGGCCGACCGCGTCCTGCCCGACGTGGCCTCTCGGCGCCTCGTCCACGCCGCGTATCTCGACCGACTGGTACGCGCCGACTTCTCCGGACCCGTCACGCGGGCCCTCGACACCCGGGATCCCGGCATGGGGCGACTGTTCGGAGCCCTCGCGGCGTTCATCGCGGCCGCATCCCCCGTGATCGCTGCCGAGTCCGACGCCGTCATCGAACGACTGGTCAGGCCGCCGCTCGCGCGCTGGAACCGCGTGCCCCGTGACGCTCGTCCTGCGTACTGGGCAATGGTCCGTGCCATACCGCCGTGGACTGCCGGTCCGGAACGGGGCCTCCGCTCGGCCCTCGAGCGCGCCGCGGTAGGCGTTGGCCGGCGCCACCCGGCAACAGCCGGCGTCGTGCTGTCGAACGGCCTGACGCTGGCGGTGCTCATCAGCCGTGGGCTGCTGGCCCGACTGCCGGGGCGTCATCGATCCGCGACGAGCACGGCCGCACCGACACACCTGGACCGGCGCTGACAGGCCAGTCTCGCCTCGCGCGGCGCGACGGTCGCGTGCGCCACGCCGGTCGTGGTCGACCCGACGATCGCCGGCGGACGGACGAGTGCCGGGCGCCGCGGCCGGCCCACGCCCCTCACGCTGGGCCGTCGGTATACTCGTGACCGCCTCTGACGGTCCGCGTTCACGACTTCCGGGCCGACGGCACGCCCCCCGGGGTACCCGGAACCCGCACATGGAGCACTGCTCGTCGTGATCGATCCCGCCGCGCGTATTCACCCGACTGCAGACCTCGAGTCGGACGTGACGGTGGGGCCACGCACCTCCATCTGGCATCGCGCCCAGATCCGCACCGGGGCGCGCATCGGCGCGGAGTGCGTGATCGGCCGCGACGTCTTCATTGACGAGGGCGTGACGCTCGGCAACCGTGTGAAGATCCAGAACCTGGCGCTCGTGTATCACGGCGTCACGGTCGAGGACGGAGTCTTCATCGGTCCCAACGCGATCCTCACGAACGACCGGTACCCGAGGGCGATCACGGCGGCGGGTGAGTTGGCCCGGGCCGACGACTGGACGGTCTCGCCGATCACCCTCCGGCACGGCTGCTCGATCGGCGCAGGCGCGGTCGTCGTCGCCGGCACGGACGTGGGGCGCTTTGCCACCGTCGGCGCCGGATCCGTCGTCACGCGCGACGTGCCCGACCACGCGCTTGTCGTCGGGAGCCCGGCCCGCCGCATCGGCTGGGTCTGCTCCTGCGGTGCCCGGATCCACTCGGGCGCGACCGTGACCGCGCACACCGCCGCCGCCACCGCCACCCACGAGGGCGCCGCGATGTGCCCGTCCTGCCACAGCACGTATGCCATCGCCGGCGACCGATGCGTCGCTGGCTGACCCCCCCGGGAGGAACCGATGATCCCCATTTCCAGGCCTGATATCGGGCCGGCCGAGGAGGAGGCCGTCCTGGAGGTCCTCCGCTCCGGCATGCTCGCCATGGGCCGCCGAACCGTCGCCTTCGAGGAGGCCTGGGCCGCGTACTGCGGCGTCAAGCACGCCGTGCTGATGAGCAATGGCACGGTGGCCCAGGAGGCCGTGCTGCACGCGCTGGGCATCGGCCCGGGCGATGAGGTGATCACGGTCTCGTTCAGCTTCAACGCGACGGTCAGCGTGATCCTGCGCGTCGGTGCCACGCCCGTCTTCGTGGACGTCCGCGAGGACGACTTCTGCATGGACCCGTCGCAGGTCGAGGCGGCGATCACGCCCCGGACGAAGGCGATCATGCCGGTCCACCTCTACGGCCTCATGGCCGACATGGACCCCCTTGTCGAGATCGCCGAACGCCATGGCCTCGTGATCATCGAGGACGCCGCTCAGGCTCACGGCGCCGCCTACCGCGGGAGGCGCGCGGGGCAGTTCGGCCCGGCGATGTTCAGCCTCTACGCCACCAAGAACCTCATGACGGGCGAGGGCGGCTTCGCGACCACCGACGACGACGGCGTCGCGGACCGGCTCCGGCTGTTCCGCAACCACGGGATGCGCGTCCGGTACCACCACGAGGAGCTGGGCACCAACTTCAAGCCCACGGATCTCGCGGCGGCGATCGGCCTCGCGCAGCTTGCCCGCCTCGACGAGCGCACGGAGCGGCGCCGCCACAACGCCGCGCACCTCGCCGCGCAGCTCGGTGGCGACTTCCTCGTCCCGACCGTGCCCGAGGGCCGCGACCACGTCTGGCACCAGTTCGTGATGCGCTTCCCCGGCGAGCGACAGGCTGTCATCGACGGGCTGACCGAGCGCGGCATCGGGACGCTGATCTACTACCCGATCCCGATCCACAAGCAGGGCTACCTCCAGGGCTACCTGGCGGGCGCGGCGGAGCTCGACCTCCCGGTCACGAACCGCCTGTCCGACGAGGTTCTCGCGATCCCAGTCCACCCGATGCTCTCGGACGAGGACCTGGCGACGATCGTGGAGGCCGTGCGCGCCGTGGCGACGCCGGTGGCCCGGTGACCGGTCCGGGCGGCGGCGACAAGCTCCGTATCGGCCTCATCGGCCTGGGCTCCATGGGCCGCAACCACGTGCGCGTCGTGGCCGGGCACCCCGACACGCGCCTCGCCGCGGTTGCGGACCCCGACGCCGACGCGGTCGCGGCCGTGACCGCCGAGACCGGTGCCGTGGGCTCCACGGACCCGATGGCGATGATTGCCGAGACGGAGCTGGACGGGATCATCATCGCCGCCCCCACGACCTTCCACGGCCCGCTGGCCCATGCCGCGATCGCGCGCGGCGTGCCGGTCCTCGTTGAGAAGCCGCTTGCCGCGACACACGCGGAGGCGCTGGCGATCGTCGCCGCGGGCCGCTCGGCCGGCGTGCCGGTCCAGGTGGGCCACGTCGAGCGCTACAACCCGGCGGTCCTGCGCCTGGGCCAGTTGCTGCACGAGGGCTGGCTCACCAGCATCTTCGCCATCGTCAGCCGGCGCGCAGGCCCGTTCCCGGCGCGTATCCGCGACGTCGGCGTAACCGTCGACCTCGCCACCCACGACGCCGACATGCTGAGCTGGGTGGCCGGCGAGCGGCCGACACGCGTCTACGCGGAGCTGGGCCAGCGCAAGCACGCCTCGCACGAGGACCTGCTGTTCGGGTTGCTGCACTTCCCGTCGGGCGCGTCCGGGATGCTGGACGTGAACTGGCTGACGCCGGCCAAGCGGCGTCAGCTCGTCGTCATCGGCGAGGAGGGCATGTTCGAGCTCGACTACCTCACCCAGCGCCTGACGTTCACGAAGTCGGACCTGGCCCAGGGGTCGCTCATCGCCGGCTACGCACCGACGTTCACGGGCGACGTGCTCGAGATCGAGGTCGAGACCCACGAGCCGCTCAAGGCCCAACTCGACGCCTTCGTCCGCACCGTCCGCACCGGCGAGCGGCCGTACGTCGATGGCGAGGACGGCGCATGGGCCGTGCACATCGCAACCGCGCTCCTCGAGGCGGCGTCCACGGTGACGCCAGTCTTCCTCGACCGCGATGGCGCGACCGCGTGAGCATCGTCAGTCGTCCCTCCACCGGCGCGTCGATGCTCGGCGGCTCGATCACGGTGCCGCCCAACACGTGCGTCCATGGCCCGGCGCGGCCCGTCGACGCCTGGACGGGCGAGGAGGGGACCTCGGGCACCGTGGCCGTCGTCGGCGCGGGCAAGATGGGCCTGCCCCTCGCCGCGCAGTTCGCGAGCCACGGCTGGAGCGTGATCGCGGTCGACGTCAACCCGGCCGTCGTGGATGCCGTCAACGCCGGTCGCTCGCACGTGGGCGAGGAGCCCGGGCTCGGGGAGCTCGTCGCGCAGGTCCACGCCGCGGGCCGCCTCCGGGCAACGCTCGACGCCGCGGAGGCCGCCCGTGCCGCGGACGTGGTCGTCCTCATCGTCCCCGTCATGCTCGATGCGGACCGCCAGCCCGACTACCGCTATATGGACCCGGCCGTCGCCTCGATCGCCCCGGGCGTCCACGCCGGGAGCACGGTGATCTTCGAGACCACGCTGCCCATCGGCGACACGCGCCGCCGGTTCGCGCCGGCCCTCGAGCGCGCGTCGGGCCTGGTCGCGGACCGCGACTTCTTCGTCGCGTTCTCCCCCGAGCGCCTGTTCTCGGGTGCCGTGCTCGCGAACCTCGCCGCGTACTCCAAGCTCGTCGGAGGTATCGGCGAGGCGTCGACGGACCGTGCCGCGCGCTTCTACGCCTCGGTGCTCGACGCCGAGGTCGTCGCCATGTCCTCGTCCGAGGCCGCCGAGTTCAGCAAGCTCGCCGACACCACGTACCGAGACGTCAACATCGCGCTCGCCAATGAGTTCGCCCGCGCGGCGGACGCCCACGGCATCGACGTCACGGAGGTCATCGCGGCGGCCAACAGCCAGCCCTACAGCCACATCCACCAGCCTGGGATCGGCGTCGGCGGGCACTGCATCCCCGTCTATCCGCACCTGCTGCTCGCCCGTGCGCCCGGCCTGCGTCTCGTGGAGACGGCACGCGAGGTGAACGACGGACAGACCGGGCGGGCGATCGCGACGCTCGGGGCGCTCCTGGGCGACCTCGCCGGGGCTCCGGTCCTGGTCATGGGCATCACGTATCGCGAGGGTGTCAAGGAGCTCGCGTACAGCCGCGCTCTGGCACTGATGGATGAACTGGGCGCCGCCGGCGCCGACGTCGCCGGGTACGACCCGCTCATGGAGCCCGCGGAGATCGAGACCCTCGGTGTCCGGGTGTGGACCTGGGGCGAGCCCGGGCCGTTCCGGGCCATCGTGACCCAGACCGCCGACAGGGCCTTCGCCGAGATGGACCCGGCCTGGTTCCCGGCTCTTGAGGCCGTCTACGACGGTCGCAACAGCCTCCGGGACCTCGCGCTTCCCGAGGGCGTGGCGTACGTTGGCGTGGGCGTCCAGGCGGCGACCCGCGGCAGGCCCGACTAGCCATGCGGATCGTCAGCGTCGTCGGCACGCGGCCGCAGCTGATCAAGCCCGCGACGCTCGCGCCGAACCTCCGGCGCGATCACGACGAGGTCGTCGTGGACACCGGCCAGCACTGGGACGAGGAGCTGGAGGGTGCCTTCTTCCGCGAGCCGCTGCGCGCGAGCCCCGCATGAGCGGGCCCGGTCGCCGACGGCTCCGGGTCGCGATGTACGTCGCCAACGACACCTCGCGCGACAGCAGGGTGCTTCGCGAGGCAGACGCCCTGGCGACAGCCGGTCATGACGTCGTGCTCGTCGCGCGGCTCTCGAACGGGATCATGCTGCCGACCGACGAGCACCGCCCTTCCGGCGTCCGTCTCGTCTGCCTCCCCCGTGACAACTACTCGCTCAACCGGTGGCGCAGCGTCCAGCAGCGGGCCGGCTATCCGTGGCGGGCACGCGGCGTTCTCGCCCGTGGGTGGCTCAGGGATCTGCAGGCGGGGCCCTTCGGCTGGTTCCGTGCCGGCTCCAAGCTGCTGGCGACGGTTGTGGTGCTGCCCTGGATCGCGTACCGGCTGGTCGGGTACGTCCTCCTCGGAGATCGGACGCCGGGGTTGCGACGGCATGGCCAGCTGGACTACATCATGACCTGGCGCCGATCGGTGCTGTCGTGGGCCGACGCAGCCGCCAACGTTGAACCGGACGCCGACGTTCATCACGGTCATGACGTGGAGGGGCTTGCTGCCGCGGTTGCCGCCGCCAACCGGACGGGCGGGCTGGTTGTCTACGACAGCCACGAGCTGTACCCGGAATCGGCGCGGCATGCGCGCCAGGGCCCGCTCGCCCGCTTCTGGCTGCGGTCGCTCGAGCGCCGCCTGGCCCGTCATGCCGTCGCGCTCGTCACGGTCAACAAGTCCCTCGAAGAGATTCTCCGCAGGAACCTGGACTTCACGCGTTCTGTCGTCGTGCACAACGCGCCGCCGCGCTGGACGCCGCCCGCCAAGGCCCCGGACCTGCTCCGCGAAAGGCTGGGCCTGCCCCCCGGAGCCCTGATCGCCCTGTACCACGGTGGCTTTTCGGCCCACCGCGGCCTGGAGCAGCTAGCCGAGTCGATCCTTGAGCCGGGCCTCGAGGCCGTCCATGCCGTCTTCCTGGGCTATGGCAAGCAGCGCGCGATGCTCGACGAGATGGCAGCCGATCCGCGGTTTGACGGGCGCCTGCACGTCGTGGACGCGGTTCCGCCCTCGGAGCTCCTGCCTTGGGTCGCACCTGCCGATGTGGCCGTGATGTGCATCCAGCCGTCCACGCTCAACCACGTGCTCTCAACCCCGAACAAGCTGTTTGAAGCACTGGCCTCGGGCGTGCCCGTCGTCGTGAGCGATTTCAAGGAGATGCGCGAAATCGTCCTCGGCAACCCTGAGGGCCCGCTAGGGACCGTCTGTCGGCCGACCGATGTCGCCGACGTCGCAAACGCCATCCGTCAGATCGTCGAGCTTCCAGCCACCGAGATCGCCGCCCTGCGCGGCCGCTGCCTTCGAGCCGCCCACGAGCGCTGGAACTGGGAGACCGAGAGCGCCCGCCTTGTTGGCCTCTACGAGGAGCTGGCCGTGGAGCTCTCGCCATGACCGGGCGCGGCCCACGCGGCTCGGCTGGTGCCAGATGAATGCGGACAGCACGCGAGTCCTGTTCGCGACGAGCTGGTACCCGTCGTTCGACTCGCCGGGGCGGGCGATCTTCATTGCTGACCAAGCCGCCGCGTTGATGCGGTCAGGGATCCTTGTCGAGGTCGCTGCTTGGGAGCCCGCGGCCCTGTATGGGACCTACCGGGAGGTGGGCGAAGGCGCGGCCAACCAGCAGGCGGTTGGGGCAGCGTGGTCTGACGCGATCCGGACCCGGAGCAGGAGCGTGGCGCCCAGGTCATGGGGCGCCAGGGCCGTCAGTATCGTCAGGTTGCCGGTGGTGACGCCGCGCGTGCAGGGAGTTCGGCTCGACCCACGAGTCGTCGCCGCATCCGCCGCAGAGTCCCTCCTCGCCTGGGCCGACCATCCCCGCTTCCAGTCACCGACGATCGTGCACGCGCACGTCGGACTTCCCGACGCGGTCGCCGCCCTCGCCCTCGCCGAACGCCTGGGCGTGCCGCTGGTCACGACGGAACACGAGAGCATTGCCGCCGCGCGGCTCGCGCTGCCAGGGATGCGCGAGGCCTACCTTCGGCTGCTGGGGGAGGGTCGCATGCTGCTCGCCGTCAGCCAGACTCTTCGCGATCGGCTTGCGGCTGCACTCGAAGTCGATCCTGGCCGCATCGGGGTCGTACCCAACGTCGTTGACGTGGATCCCTTCACAGGTTGCACCGACACCGTGGTGCGGGACGCGGGCGAACTGCTTTGGGTTGGTGGTCGCAAGCTGGGAAAGGGCACCGACGTCCTGCTGGCCGCGTTCGCCCGCCTCCGGGTGTCGCGCCCGGACTTGCGGCTCCGTCTGATCGGTCGTGCGCCGTCAGAAACGGAGGAGCAGCAGCTCCGGGCGCTTGCTCGCGAACTCGGCGTTGCCGACGCCGTCAACTTCGAGGGGCAGGCGTCGCGGGCCACGGTGGCGGCCGCAATGGCCCGCGCCACGGTCTTCGTTCATCCGAGCCCCCTGGAGACGTTCGGCGTGGTGGCCGCGGAGGCGCTGGCAGCCGGGTTGCCGGTTGCCGCAACGCCGTCGGGGGGGGTGGAGGAGATCGTGGGCCGCGACGGCCGCTTCGGGGAGATCGCCGATGATCTGGGCCCCGAGGCGCTGGCTGCGGCTGTCGCCCGCGTTCTCGACAATCCGGCCCGATTCGACGCCGGTCCCATGAGAGCCAGCGTCGTCGAGCGCTACGGGCCCAGCGTTGTGGCGCGGGAACTGACGGACCGGTACGCGGAGCTGCTCGAACGAACAGCCACGAGGACTGCTCCTGTCCCGACCCAACCCACGAACCCAGATCGCGTTGGGACCGATGACTGGGAGACGGGCGACCGTGCCGAGCCGCTTGCCGTCGTCGTCTCCATGCAGCGCAAGCTCGCAACGGCCCGCCTCGCACCAGTGCCCGAGGGTCTCGCGTGGAGCCTGCTCGCGGTGACCCCGACGGCGCGCGGCGGGGACGATCCCGGGCTTCCCAACGGCCCTCGCTGGATCGAGCTCGATCCCGACCGTCTGTACAGCGCCGCGCGAGCGGGCATCCTTGGCCATCGACAGTTGCCGCGCGGTGCCCACAGGATCGCGTGGATGCTGCGGCATCCGTTCCTGTCGATGCGATTGCGGCGGCTCGCCGACCGGCGGTCCGCGCTCAGGGTGGAGAGCCTGCGAGCGGACCTCGCTGCGTTCCTGGCCGGGATCGTCGCCGCGACCGGTGTCGAGATCATTGCGCTCGCCGCCGACGACGTCGACCTCGTCCTGCCGTTGCTCGACGATCGGATCCGCCTGTCTCCGGCGACCCTGCGCGGTCTCGTGGACCGCTGGGACGCCGCTGGCCGCCCGATCCTCGCGTCGCCCGATACGACGCTTTCGGCGTCGCGCTAGTTTCGCCCTGTTCCGCCGCCCCCGCTTCGGGGCTGAGGTGGCGCCGTTGAGGCGACCCTGCCACGACTCTTCGTGGCGTGGCGACTCACGCTAGGATGCGCTTCGTGGTCTACTCACGGCACGCGCCCCCAGGGCGTCGAGCGCCAGGGTATTCGCGTCGGCTCCCGCTATCCGGAACGGCTTTGGTCTGCGTGTCCTGATGAAGTCCGGCTCTCTAACCCGGCGCGAGTCATGAGCGGCGCCGCGCGCCGCGCCGTCGTCCTCGTAGGCGGCCCTGCGCGACCCTACTCGCGGGCGCTGCGGATCGCGCGCACGCTCGCGGGGGAGGGCTATGACGTCGAGATCGCGGCAATCTCCGCGAGCGGGGCGCCCGAGGTCGAGCAGGAGGGGCCGGTGACGGTCCGCCGGTACGTGCCCAGTGGACCGTTCGCCCGGTTCGCGACCCACCACGTCGCCCTTGATGCAGGCCCGAGCGCCCGCAGGGGTGACGCTCCTCCCCCGGCGGTGGCCACCCCGGCACGAGCACGGCCCGCCCGGAACGCGGGCAGACTGCGCTCCCCTGCGGGGCGGATCGTCCGCTACCTGCGCAAGCGCCGCAAGTGGGTGCTGTGGCCCGAGGTCACGCGCGGGTGGTGGGCGACCCTCGACCGGGAACTGGCCCCCGCGGACCTGTATCACGCGTGCGGCGAGCTGACGGTCGCGGCCGCGCTTGCCGCGGCGCGCAAGGACCGCCGGTCCGGGCGCCGGTCCTTCGTCATCTTTGATGCCGTCGACAACACGTTCGAGGGCAACAGCATGATCGCGATCCCCCGCGTGCTGCGCCGCATCCACCTGGCGCGCGAACGGCGGTGGGCCCGGGCGGCCGACGCACGCACGACGGTCAACGAGGCGCTTTCCGCGCGGCTCGCCGCCCGCTGGGGCGTGGAGCCTCTCGTCGTCATTCCCAACTGGCCCGAGCCCCCGGCGCCTGGCGTCGAGGAGGGGTCCGACCGGATCCGGGATGCGCTCGGGCTCCCGCCCGAGACGCGGATCGTCCTGTTCCAGGGCCGGCTGAGCCCGAACCTCGGGCTCGACGAGGCGGCGGAGGCCGTGCTCCGCGTCGACCGAGCATGCCTGGTGCTCCTCGGGTTCGGAGTCTGGCTGGAGCGCTGCCGTGCCCGGGATCGGGACCCGCGGTTCGCCGGACGGCACTTCACGCTGCCGGCCGTCCACCCCGACGAACTGCCATGGTGGACGGCGTCTGCGGACGCCTCGCTCCTCACGCTCCCGCCGGTCTCGCTCAACCAGCGCGAGTCGACACCCAACAAGTTCTGGGAGTCGCTCCTTGTCGGTACGCCGGTCGTCGTGGGCCCCGGGCTCGACGTGATGGCGCGCATCGTCGAGGAGGCGGGCGCGGGTGTCGTCGCGCCGTCGCTCGCACCGGACGCACTCGCCGAGGCAGTCCGGAGCGTGCTCGATGCCGACCCACTGGATCGGGTGGCACACCGCCGACGGGTGGCCGCCATTGCCGCCGAGCGCTACACGTGGCCCTCCGCCGCGGGCCGCTACCTGGAGCTCGTGCGCAGGGTGGCGGGACCTGCCCGCTGACGGGCTCGGGCGGTGCGGGTGCCCCCGAGGGATCCGCGGTGCCCAGCAGGGGTCCACGGTAGGATGCGGGACATGAGCGAGAAGCTCGGGTTCCGCCGCGATCTCGAAGGCTTGCGCGGAGTCGCGGTCCTTCTCGTGCTCCTCTACCACGCGCGTGCTCCGTTCGTTCGTGGCGGGTACGTCGGCGTGGACGTGTTCTTCGTCCTGTCCGGTTTCCTCATCACCGGGATCATCGTCCGCGAGCTCATGGGCACCGGCCGGCTGAGCCTGTCCAGGTTCTATGCTCGCCGTGCTCGGCGCCTCCTCCCAGCGGCCGCGCTGGTTCTCGTGGTCACGATGATCGCGTCGGCGATCCTGCTGCCGCCGCTACGGGTGCCCGGTGTGGCCGCGGACACGATCAGCGCCGCGCTGTACGTGTCGAACATCCGCTTCGCCGTGCAGGCCACGGACTACCTCGGGGCGGAGCTGGCGCAGTCGCCGGTGCTCCACTTCTGGAGCCTCAGCGTCGAAGAGCAGTTCTACATCTTCTGGCCCACCCTGCTGGCGGTCGCTGCCGGCGCGGCGTTCCTGCGGGGCCGGCCCGGCGTGGGCATTCGTCGCCTCGCGATCGTCCTCGGGGCCGTCCTGGTCGGGTCCCTCGGCCTGTCGATCTGGCTGACGGACGCGAACCAGCCGTGGGCGTTCTTCTCGCTTCCGACTCGTGCCTGGGAGCTCGCTCTTGGGGGCCTGCTCGCGCTGCCGGGCGCGACCCGGTGGGTTCCGGCGCGGATAGTCGCGCCGGCCGGCTGGATCGGACTGGCGCTGATCGTGGCTGCCGGCGTCGCATTCGACACGTCGGTCGCCTTCCCCGGCGTCGCCGCGCTCGTCCCAACGATCGGCGCGGCGCTTGTCATTGCCGCCGGTCTCCCGGCGGGGCCGATGCGAGCCTCGAGGTACGCCGCCGGTCGAGTGCTCGGCCTGTCGCCGATCCGCTTCCTGGGTTTGATCTCCTACTCGCTCTACCTCTGGCACTGGCCGATCCTCTTGCTGCCCGAGGCAGCAGCGGGCGAGCCGCTCCGGTGGCCCGTCCGGCTCGCGCTCGTGGGGCTCGCGATCGTGGCTGCCACAGCCACCCAGCGCTGGGTCGAGGACCCGATTCGGCGGGGCCGCTTCATCGGCCTGAAGACGCGCCGTTCGCTCGCCCTGGCAGGCGCCCTGTCCGTCGCGGTCGTCGCGATGACGGTGTCCATCGGGCTTGCCGCGGGGTCCGTGCGGACGGGAGGCCCCGCCATCGGTGGCGAGATCACCGAGGTCGCGCTCCTGCCCGATCCGACGCCGACTCCCGACGCCTCGGCGTCCACGGATCCCGGCGCCTCCTCGTCCCAGCGTGCAACGCCCTCGCCGCCTGCGACGCCGCCGCCACTCGCTGCGGCTCCCGTTCCGGCCGACCTCGCGCCATCGCTCGCGACCGCGAGCGATGACCTGCCGGTGATCTACGCAGACGATTGCCACCTGGATGTCGCAAGCGTCACCCCGGGGGACTGCGTGTTCGGCGATCCCGATGGCGCCGTCACCGTCGTGCTGTTCGGTGACTCCCACGCCGCCCAGTGGTTCCCAGCCCTCGAGCGCCTCGCGACGGAACGTGGCTGGCGCCTCGTTTCCATGACGAAGTCCGCCTGCGCCACCGCCGACATCGACATCTGGAGCGACATCGTCAAGCGCACCTACCACGAATGCAGCCAATGGCGTGACGCGGCCCTGGAGCGTATGGCCGCCGAGCGGCCGGAGCTGGTCGTCGTGTCGGACTCGCGCGGGTACAAGGCGGTGGTCGACGGCGTGGCGGTCCCGATCGCGAAGGTTCGGGACCGGTGGGACGCCGCCTCGGGCCGCACCCTCAGGCGCCTCGCCGCCCGCGCCCGGTACGTCGTCGTGATCGGCGACACCCCGCGATCCAAGGCGGATCCGGCGGTATGCCTGTCGGCGAACCTCGACGACGCGACGGCCTGCGCGCTCCCGTTCGCCGACGCGGTGAACCCGACGTGGACCGCGGGAGAAGCCACCGTGGCCGCAATGAGCGGCGCCACCTTCATCGATCCGACACCGTGGGTCTGCCAGACGGACCCGTGTCCGGTCGTGATCGGCCGCCTGCTCGTGTTCCGCGATCAGCACCACCTGACTGCGACGTACGCGCGTGCGCTCGCCGAGCGCCTCTACGCGCGTCTCCCGCCGGTCGAGCCGTAGCCCCGCCGGACGGAGGCCAGGTCAGCCCCCCGACCAGCCGGCGCCGAGGCGCAGCACCTGCCGCGCGCGGACGGCGCGTCCCCGGGAGCTGTTGACGGTGTCGACAACCAGGGGCGCCATGGCGTAGAAGTGGTCCCAGGCGATGGCCTTGTGCGCCGTGACCACGACGAACACGTCCGCCCAGTGGAGCAGCGAGTCCAGCCCGACGCCCTCGTGCACGTGGCCCGTGTCGTCGCGGAACCGCGGGATCAGCGGGTCGTGGTAGCGGAGCTCTGCGCCGCGGGCGACGATCCCCGGCAGGACGGCCCCGGCCGGCGAGTTGCGGGGATCCATGACGTCCGGCTTGAAGGCCACGCCCAGGACACCCACGCGCGCTCCCTTGAGGGCCTTCCCCCGGTCGTTGAGGGCCTCGGCGACCAGGTCCACCACGTGGCGAGGCATGCCGAAGTTGATGTCCCCGGCGAGCTCGATGAAGCGCTCGGTGAAGTCGAACTCGCGCGCGCGCCAGGCGAGGTAGTACGGGTCGACCGGGATGCAGTGGCCGCCCACGCCAGGGCCCGGCGTGAAGCGCATGAACCCGAACGGCTTGGTGGCTGCCGCGTCGATGATCTCCCACACGTCGAGGCCCATCCGCTCGCACAGCAGCGCCAGCTGGTTGACGAACGCGATGTTGACGTTGCGGAAGGTGTTCTCGAGCAGCTTGGCCATCTCGGCGGCGTCCGGCGAGGACATAGGGACGACCCGGTCGTTGACGTTGCGGAACAGGGCCGCGGCGCGCTCCGTGGCCGCCTCGGTCGTGCCGCCGACGAGCCGCGGGACGCCGCGGCCGGAGCTGGCCGGGTCGCCGGGGCTCACGCGCTCCGGCGCGAACGCGAGGTCGAAGTCCGTGCCCGCGGTGAGCCCCGATGCCTCGATGACCTCACGGAAGGGGCCGGTGGTCGTGCCCGGGAAGGTGGTGGACTGGAGAACCACGAGGTGCCCGGCACGCAGCCCGTCACGGACAAAGGCAGCCGCGGCCAGGACGGGCCCAAGGTCCGGGTCCTTGGTGGAGGTGATGGGCGTGGGGACGCACACGAACAGCGCGTCGACGTCGCCCGGTCGGGCGTCCTCCGGCGAGACCACGCGCAGGCCGCCGTCCATGGCGGCTGCCAGACGCTCTTCGCTGACGTCGTCGATGGGGGAGCGACGTGCGTTGAGCTGCGCGACACGGTCCGGTGAGGTGTCCACGCCCTCGACCTCGAGGCCGGCCTCCGCGAACCCGATCGCGAGGGGAAGCCCGACGTAGCCGAGGCCGATGATCGAGACGCGCCGATCCTGTGTCATGGGCCCTTCCGGTCGAGGAGCGGGGGCTTGGGGTGGCCTACGGGGCTCGAACCCGCAACCTTCGGAGCCACAATCCGATGCTCTGCCATTGAGCTAAGGCCACCGCGAGATCAGATCGGGCATCTGGCGGTCGTCGTGGACCGCCGCTGACACCATATCTGCGTCGCGAGAGTGTACCCGACCTCGGGCCGGCGCCTGGCTGTGCCGGGGCCATGCCCTTGCCCGGGCGAGTTCCTGACCCGGACCCGCCCGAGGCTCCCGCATCCTGACCATCCGGCGCCGTCATCGGGACCTGGGCATCAAGTCTGCCGAGGCCGGTGGCGGCCTTTCTTCAGGAGATGCCGAGCACCTCAAGAATCGCCTGACCGGCGACGGCGCAGTAGCAACTCTGGGTTGGTCGATTCCACGATTCATTGAAACGGCGAATGGGTTCAGTCTGTGGCGCCAGCCGGTGACCACACCGCGAGGCCGCTCTCGCGCTGCGCGGCCCTGCTCCCCACCGCGCTGGAAGGTCGACCGCCAGCATTAGGCTGATCACGATACGGGAGCGGGAAGCCGGCGTGTCGGGTCGGGTATGCCGCGACGATATGCCCGCCGCCGGGCTCGGCACCATACGGCCGCTGAGCCCCGGCCGGTGGCATCGCCGCCGCACCGGCCCTCGTGCGATCATCGCGGCGTGACCCACGACCCGGTCCAGAAGGCGGGGCAAGGCCCGCTGACCATCCGGCTGATCCTCCACCACGCGCTGGCCATGTTTCGCCTGGGCTACGTGCGGGTGGCGGTGGTGGCCCTGATCCTGTTCGTGCCGCCGGCGGTCCTGAGCGCGTCGCTCGAGCGCGTCGCGGAGGAGCAACTGGACCTGCTGTTCGACGGCCGGGTGCTGCTCGCGATGGCGATCGGCGGCCTGTTCCGCCTCCTCGGCCCGGTCGTCTTCGCCGGCTATCTCGACGAGGCGGTGGGCAGCGAGTACTTCAAGGGTCATCGTCAACGGCTGCCGGAGGTGCTCCGGTCGCTGCCCTGGGTCTCGCTCCTGGTTGCCGACATCATCGTGGTCGTCGGGGCGTCCGTCGGGCTCGCGATGCTGGTCATCCCGGGCATCGCCTTCTACGCGGCCTTCGGACTGGTCGGTCCCGTCATGGTCCAGGAGCGCCGTGCGATCCTGCCGTCATTCGGGCGCACGTTGCGGATCAGCCGGACCGCCATCGTCCCGGTCGTCCTCCTGGTGATCGTGCCCCTGACGGCCGAGCAGGTGATCCACGAGGCCGCCTACCGCGCCGTGCACCAGCAGGCGTTCCAAGTCCGGATCCTCGTGGAGTGGCTCGTCGCGGCGATCGTCGGTGGAGCCGTTGGCCTGCTCGAGGTTGCGCTGGCCACGGAGC
Source organism: uncultured Chloroflexia bacterium (assembly GCA_963770795.1). Taxonomy (GTDB): domain Bacteria; phylum Chloroflexota; class Limnocylindria; order Limnocylindrales; family CSP1-4; genus CAIXZV01. The sequence continues at coordinate 338,138 of CAVYQR010000002.1, read as the reverse complement.
TCATGGCTCGCAACCCGGAGCCGGCCGTCCGGCTCGATGCATCAGGCGCCGGCACCGCGCGGGATCGATCCGCCTAGCCCGGTCCACGGCCTGTCGCCATCGGTCAGCCCAAGGTGTCACGGGCCGCTGGCGTATGGGGTCGGGTGATAGCGGTGGCTCCCTGGCCCGCCCTTGCGACACCCGATCGTGCCCGCCGAGTCCTGATGAGGCCCCACGGGACAGCACGATCCGAACTCGGGGGAGGGGAGTGGAGGGAGCGATCGGGCCGTCACAGGTTGAGCCACAATCCGATGCCCTGCCATTGAGCCAAGGCCACCGCGAGATCAGATCAGGCGCCTCCAGGAGATCCAGGTCGAGCAACGGTAGCGGTGGCGCGGAGACATCCCGCGGAGCAGGGGCAATCCGCGCGGCGCCGGCTACGGGGCGGTCCCGCGGACGCTCACCCAGGCCACCGGATCGTCCGTCTCCTTGGCCATCCCGACCCAGGCCGCGACATCCGGCGTGGCCGCGAAATGCCAATGGGCGGTGGCGTCCTGGGCGTCCGCCGCGGGACCGCCCTCCACCGCTGCGGGTGCCCAGGCCGATCCATCCTCGCTGGCCCAGACGGTCGCCGGTCCGCCGAGCACCGTCGCGAAGAACCGGTCGCCGATCCACGTGATGCTCTGGAAGTCGTTCGGCTGCTCGACCGGCTGCTGCAGCCACGTCATGCCGTCGCGCGATGTCAGGACCGTGCCCGCCCCCACCGCGACGTAGCTCGTCCTCGTGTCGGATGTCGCGATCGCCCCGAGGCTGCCGGACACCGTCGGCACACCCTCCAGGCGCTCCCACGAGGACCCGTCCGGGGAGGTCCAGAGCGCGGGCTCGCAGCCGGCTGCCGCCTTCGTGTTGCACACGGACCCGACCGCGATGAGCCCGTCTGGACCGGCCATGACGTCGGCCATCCCGCCGGTTGACGGGTCCTCCGTGGTGTCGATGAACTCGCCAACCTCGAACACCGGCGCGTGCGGGACGCGGGTCCAGGTCCGGCCATCCGGGGAGGTCCAGACCGCCGCGCGGGCCGTCGCCGTGGCCATCGGCGAGCCAAAGCCCTTCCAGTCGCTCCGGTCCTCGCCCACGATCACGAACTGCCGGCCGTCCCACGTCACCGCGTTGACGCGGGCCCCGTTGAAGCCGCCGGGTGACGGGGCCGGTGGCTCGAGGCCGAGCGGGATGCGCTCCCACGTCGTCCCGTCCGGCGAGAACCAGGTCGTCGCCTGGAGGTCCGGCCGTGCCGCGTACCCGATCGCCACGATCCCCGGATCGCCCGCGGTGACGTCGAACATCCCGATCTCGGGCCCGCTCGTCGCGAAGTAGGCGCCGATGTTGGTCGCATCCGAGGCGGGGGCACGCACCCAGGCGCGCCCGTTCGCGCTCGTCCAGACGATCGCCTCGCAGGTGGGCGCCTCACCGATGCACCCCCGGCCGACCGCCACGAACCCGGGGCCGCCGGCTGCCATCGCCTCGATGATCCCGATCGGGCGATCCACGACCACGGGCACCGTCGCCTCGACCCAGGTCCGGCCCAGCGGCTCCGCGGTCGGCGAGGGCGTGGGAAGTGACGCCGGCTCGGCGGTCGGGCTGAGCAGCCAGATGCCCTCGTCTCCATCCCAGCCGGGTTCCGGCATCCCGATGATGCCGGCAGGTCCGTCCGCGATCAGGCCGACAGCCCGCCTGTCCGCCAGGAGGGTCCACGAGCTGCCGTCCGGACTGACCCAGGTCAGCCCCGTGCCGTCTACAGCGACGAGCCGGTCGTGAGACCACGTGAGCCCGTAGATCCCGGACCGTGCGCCATCCGGCACCTCGAGGTCGGCGGCGGTCCAGGTGGACAGGTCGCTCGAGGTCCAGATACGCGGGGTCAGGGAGCCGATCCCCCCGCCCTCGTCGAAGTGGATCTCGCTGCCCGCGACGACCCAGGTCGATCGCTGACCAGGGATCGGCGGCGCCACGCGCGTGATGCTGACGTCGGCGCCCGGAAACGTGCCCAGCTCGGTCCATGTCGCCCCGTCGGCCGATGTGCGAAGCAGACTCTGGACCTCCCAGACTCCCTCGGCCGGGATCCGGAGGCTGTCCCAGCGGACGCGGGTGCCGTCCCCGGCGACAGCGACGCCGTGGCCCTGGTTGATGCCGGGCGACTCCAGCGCCGCCACGCGCTCCCACCTGATGCCATCGGCCGATCGCCAGATGTCGACCGGGTGCTGGCCCGCGCCCTCCCAGGAGACCCGGGCCGCCTCCCAGCCCCCCGGCACCGCCCAGGCGGCCGAGGCGTCCGCGCCCCACTCGGGCTCGGCCACGCCGGGCGGCAGGGCCCACGGATCAGATGGCCGCCAGGTCACCCCGTCGTCCGTCACCCACGCCATCGGCGACATCTCGCACGCCGGACCCTCCCCCGTCTCCGTACTCCGACACGGGTCGTGGCCATACCCGCCGACCGCGAGCACCTGCGCCCCACTCGAGGCAAGCGCCGCGATGTAGGGCTTCCGAGCACCCTCGATGCCGAGCGGCGGCAGCAGGACCTCCCGCCACGCTCGCCCATCGGGGCTGAAGTACACCCCAGGTCCCTGGTGGCGGGCCACGTACCCGCCCGCGAACCCGACGATCTCGCCCGTGACCCCGACGATCTCGGGTGCCGAACCGCTTGGGGCATCCCCCTGTCGAACCCAGGCAAGCCTCGTGAGGTCCTCCGGCCCGGGGCTCGCGCTCGGCACCGGGACGATGACCGAGAGCTCGTCCTCGGGGGTGCGCAGGAGCTGGGCACCCACCGCGAGCGAGCCCACCAGGAGCAGGCCCAGGAGGGCGGCAAGGACCAGCAGCCGGACCGGGTGGCGGACGACGCCCGGGTGGAGCGCGGCGGCGAGGATCTCGGATCCGCGGCGCTCGGGCAGGGTGACCCGCGGCAGGTGCCCGAGAGCCAGGGCATCGCCCCGGAAGGCATGCGCCCGCCGGGCACAGGCCGGGCACGCGGCGAGGTGCGCCTCGAGCCTGGTGCGCTCGGACGCCGCGAGCGGATAGTCGACCGCGGTGGCAGCGAGCTGCAGGTACGTGTCGTGGGTGGTCATCGGGACGCCTCCGCCGACTCGAGCCGGCTGCGGACCCGGATCCGGGTCCGGCAGAGCAGGGTGCGGGTGGCGGGCTCGGAGCGCCCGATCGCGGCGGCGATCTCGGCACCGCTGAAGCCCTCCGACGCGAGGAGCAGGGCTGCCCGGGCTCCGGGGTCGAGATCCGCGAGGATGCCGACGATCGCGGCCCGGCCCTCGCGCGCGAGGTAGCTCGCCTCGGGCGTGAGGGTGGTCGTGGTCGGGACCGTGGTGCTCTGGATCTTCACCAGCCCGCGCAGCGCGGCCGAGATGCGCCGGCCGCGGCTGACCGCGAGGTTGGCCCCCACCCGGTACAGCCAGGCCCGGACGTTGTCGGGGGTCCGCCCCGCCCGCACCTCCCGGGTCAGGCGCAGGTACGCCTCCGACAGCAGGTCCTCGGCCACCCCGGGATCCCGGGTCGTCCGGACGAGGAACGCGTAGACCTCCGCGTGGTGGTCGGCCCAGGCGGCCACGACCAGCGCATCCGCCTGCGCCGCGCGGGCGGCACCCGCAGCGTCCACCGCCTCGAGAGGAGAGGTCACCGGTTCCACGCCAGTGTGACGCTATGCCCGCGCTGGTGTTTCAGGGCGGGGGCGAAGGGCGAGAACGTACCAGCCGATCCACGAGGTCGTTCGTATTCGAGCTGGCTCATCTGCACGACACCTTCCTTGGGAGTCCCAAGACTCGACCGGGTGCGCCGGGAACTCCTCGGGAGGGCTTGGGCGGCTGGCGCCGCCGGCAACGGCGTCGCTGGCGGCCTGCGCAGACCTCTCGCACCACGGCGCGGGGGCATCAGGACCTACCGGCGCCACCGTGAGTGCCGCCTCCGTCGCGCCCGGTATGTCCGGCGGCGTGCCGGCGGGCGTGGCGTATCCGAAGCCGCCATCGCGACCCGTCCCGTCGCCGAAGACCACGGTCAGCCTGCCCTTTGCGCCCTCGGACGTGCAACTCCCGGTGGAGCACCCGAGTCGGTAGGTCGTCACGCCGCCGTGGCTCATCAGCCGTCGGGCGGGACCTCCAGCCAGCCCTCGCGCAGGGCGCGCGTGGCCAACTCCGTCCGCGAGGCAACGCCGAACCGCTCGTACAGGCGGTGCAGGTGCGTTTCCACGGTCTTCGAGCTGATCCTGAGGGCCGCACCGATCTCATCGTTGGAGCGGCCCTCGATCACCAACCGCACGACGTCCAGCTCGCGAGCCGTCGGGCGGCGATCCGTGCCGGCTCCGGCTCGGACGCCGAACCACAATCCGCCCTCTGCGGCTCGCCGGATCGCGTCGATCAGCTCGCTCATCGGGGCGGTCTTCAGGACGTAGCCCGAAGCACCGTTGCGAAGGGCGGCGTCGACGTACTGCGGGTAGCCGAACGAGGTGAGCAGCACGACAGCCGCGCCGTGCGCCTCTCGGAGTTCCGCCAGGAGGTGCAGGCCGCTGTCGGATCCGAGCCGCACGTCGAGCACCAGCACGTCCGTCTCGCCGGAGAGGGCCAGCGCCCGCGCCTCCTCCACCGTGGCGCCCTGCCCGGTCACGACGAGCCCGGGAACCGCGCCCAGGAGCGCGGCCGTCCCCTCGCGGACGACCGGGTGGTCGTCGACGACGGCGACGCGGATCGGCCGGGTACCCAGATCGGCGGTCATGGCTTCTTCCATTCCAGCGAGACGCGGGTGCCGCCACTGGGCCAGGCCCTGATGGCGAGGAGCGCCCCGATCAGCTCTGCTCGCTGCTGCATGGTCGCGAGACCGTAGTGGCCCGGCCGCGGCGCGATGGCTCGGCGGCCGATCTCCAGTCCGGACCCCGCATCGTCAACGAAGAGGCTCGCGGCGGAGGGGCTTGTCACGTAGCGCACGACGATCGGCGGGCCGCCGTGCTTCACCGCATTCGAGATCGCCTCCTGCGCCACCCGGAAGACGGCCAGCTCAACGGCGGCGGGGGGTCGCGCCGGATCGGTACGTTCGAGCCGGACCTCCTCGCCAGTGGCCGTGGCGACCTGCTCGACGAGCCAGTCGAGGGCCGGCCCTGCCCCCAGCTCATCGAGGATCGGGAGGTGCAGTGCGCCGCACAGCTCGCGAAGGTGCTCCGAAATCGAGCGAACCATCGATGCCGAAACGGCATCGCCGCTCGCGTCGAGACGGCGGACCACGAGGGTCAGCTCCTGGAGCGCCACGTCGTGGAGCTCGGCCGCCAGGCGGGCGCGTTCGGCCTCCGTGACGGTGACGACCAGGTCACGCCGGAGGCGACTCTGTGTGATACGCCTGCCGACCGCCCGCCCGACCACGAGGAGGGCGATCCACAACGGGACGACATACCAGGCGCCCCAGCCCTTGTCGCCGGCCGACTGGGTGAGCATCGCCACCGCGGGCGTGCACGCGGCCGCAAGGAGCCAGAAGGGTCCCGGGTTGTCCGCGCCTGCCAGCGGCGTTCCCGGCAGCGGCCGGGTTGCCGTGACGACGAGCATCGGACCGAGGGATACGAGGAGAAGCGCCCACCAGGCCACAGCCGGGGCGTACGTCCAGCTGCTCCCCGTGAGCAGGTCGTCCCAGCCCGTGCCGACAACCATGAACTGGAGCGGCACGAAGCCCGCGACGACCGCTCCCGCAGCGGCGATGCCGAGGGCGGTTGCCCGCCAGCGACGCGTCACGAGCAGCGCGGTGATCGCATCGGCCAGGAGGAGAGAGGCGAAGACAGGAGCGATCGCCGCCGCGGCGCCTGCGGGCGGCCCTCCCCAGGCTGCCAATGGGCCGGCGAGCAGCGGGACGGCACATGCGCCCGCCAGCGGCATGGCCAGGCCCCGAAGCCCTGCGCCGGCGCGGCCGCCTCTCATCCACCAGCTCCCGCCCACCAGTATCAGCAGCCCGAGCAGGAAGAAGACGATGGACGAGTAGAGCACGGAGGCCCGGTGCAGGGGGTCGAAGCTGGCAGTACCGCCCAGGACCTCGACCTCGACATTGCTTGCCGACGATAGGGCCGCCAGGATCGGATCGGGCACGCTCCTCAGCGCCATCCAGTCGATGAAGAACGGATCCGGCGCGTTGCCCCCGAGGGTCTCCCGGATTGCGGCCTCGATCGGCTGGCCATCGACTGCGACAACGGCGGATCCGGGCTGGACGCCGATGAGCGCCGCCTCGCTGCCCGGCGCCACCGACCCGACGACATAGCGGCCGCTGCTCTCGATGATCGTGAAGCCGATGTCTGGGCGCTGGGTGAGCCACACGAATGCGCTCGCCACCAGGACGAGTCCGGTGACCAGAAGGGTGAGCACTTCGCGCACGCGGGTCGGCAGCACGGTCCGAACCTAGACCACCGACGGGCGCGCCACAAGTCCGGAAGATCATGGAACGACACACCGGGGCTCCATGGCTGGCCCGCCTGAGGTGGCCCGCCTAGCGTGATCCGCGTCGAGCTGACGGTTGGAGGATCGCGCGATGGCATTGGCAGAGGCATCCGGAGCCTGGGCAGGATGGCCCGACCAGGGGGCCTCGGTCACCGGGGCCTACGAAGCCTATGCAGGGGAGCTCCAGCGCTACGTCGCAAGAACCTTCGGGGGACGAGTGGTTCCCGAGGACGTGGTTCACGAGGCGTTCGCACGCCTGATCCGCGAGAGCTCGGCGGGGCGGGAACCCACGCTCGTTCGTGCGTGGCTCTACCGCGTCGTCCACAACCTCGCGGTGTCCGAGCTGCGTCGGCCCATCCGGTGGGAACCAGGTGTCGAAAGCGAGCGTGCCCTTGGGGGGAGTGCCCGTTCGGCGGAGGCGGAGCAGGAGGCCTTGACGCTCAGCCCGGAGGTCCAGGGGGCGCTGAGCACGCTGTCGCGAGCCGGACGCACCAGCATCCTGATGGCTGCGGACGGGTACTCAGGCCGTGAGATCGCCGCAGCGGTCGGGCGGTCCGAGCTCGCGACCCGCGCGCTCCTGTGCCGCACTCGCCACATCCTGCGCGCCATGCTGGCGTCGGGCGACCCGGTCACGGAACGGGGCACCGGCACGCGGCTGGCGGCGTAGGCCGGCGGCGTAGGGCCGCGCCTACCAGATCACCTTCGGGCCCCGCCCGACCGCGGCCGCGATCCTCCCGATCTGCCGGGCCACGGCGCGGGACCCGACGATGATTCCCGCGAGGGTCGCCACCTCTCCGTGCGGGAAGCCCCAGCCGGCCTCGTTGGCGAACACCCAATCGGCGGTTCCGACCTCGTCGGCGGCCGCCTTGCCGTCGGAGGCAACCTGCCTCCTGGTCCGCCGCTTGTCGCGCATGGGAAGCCTCCGTCGTGAGCGTTCGTCGAGATGGTCAGTCACGGGGTGCCGGCGTCGGCTGACACGGCGGCCTGCCGTTGCAGCGTTGCCGGCCAGCGCCGCCGGACCGCAAACAGGACGACGAGGTAGCCGACGACGCCCGGCCAGTCGAAACCGAGCCAGACACCGTTCGCCACGGCAGCCAGGAACGCAGGCGCATACATGAACAGCAGCACGAACGATGAGAACGCGCCCGCGACGAGTCGAGCCCATCCGCGAAGCAGAAGCAGACCGATGCCCGCCGCGATGTTCAGCACCGCGAGGCCCACGACGAGGAGGACCAGGGGGTGGAATGGCCACATGCTGCTGCTCGTCAGCCCGGGCAGGTACAGGATCGCCAGCCCGCCATAGACGACCAGGAACACCGCCGCCGAGGTCACCCATCGGCTGCGGCGCGGGCGCAGTTCCGTGGGAGAGTCGATCACGTTCACCGCCCTGCCCTGGGGCGCCGATGTCGGGGTCGGCGAGTCGTCAGCCGCTGTGGCACCGACGGTCCCCGGGCTCCCGGCTACGCCCCCGGCAACCCAGTCTGCGAGGCGTGACATACGCATCTCTGACTGCCTCCACGGGACGCGTGGGCGATCTGCCTCGTTCATGGCCCGTCGGGCTAGCGGGCGGCTGGTCGGCTGGGTCGCACCTCGACAGCAGCACTCACGCCATGAGACGCAGGGACCGTCAACATCGTTTCAGGAGGCACCTTGGCCCCCGTTCACCGTTCGCTGGTGCTGGAGCCTTGGCCGGCACGACCCTTGCGAAGAAGGAGGGGAGCCCGGAGCCGGCCGCCCTCGAGGTTGTCAACCGACAGCACGCCGGAAGTTCGAGGCCGTGCCGGGAGGCCAAAGGATCGCCGAGTTCAGCCGCAGGGGCGTCGCGCAGTGCACACGGATGCCGACGCCGGCTCAACGGCCCGAACCGATCCCGCCCTGACCGGCCGGCGGACCCGACCCCAGACCATCAGGCAGCCCTGCGTATGACACATGGCATGCAAAGTGGGTCCTCCGGTCCTTGCCGGGACCACGGGTCATACGGACGCTGGACTCATGGTCAAACCCCTCGCTCTGTTCGGCGCGCGAAGACGCCCGCCGACACACGGCGGCGTCCAATGAAGATCGCGGTCTCCGGCAAGGGCGGCGCCGGCAAGACGACGCTCTCCGCCCTCCTGGCCGTGGAGCTGCGCCGACGGAACTACGGGGTCACGGTCATCGACGCCGATCCCAACCCGACCACGGCCGCGGCCCTCGGGTTCCCCCCGGGCCCGGTGACGCCGCTCCTCGAGATGAGCGACGAGATCGAGGAGCGGATCGGCAGCCCCGGCGGGTTTGTCCGCCTCAACCCCCGCGTGGACGACCTGGTGAGCCGGATCTCCATCTCCCATGACGGGATCAACCTGATCGTGGCCGGAGGGATCACGCACGGCGGGGCAGGCTGTGCCTGTCCGCAGGCCGTGCTCCTGCGACGCCTCCTTGAGCATGTGGTGACGGCGCTGGACGAAGCGGTCGTGATCGACCTCGAGGCCGGCCTTGAGCATCTCGGCCGGAGGAGCGCCCACGCCGTGGATGCCATGGTGGTGGTCGTGGATCCAAGCCGGGCCAGCATCGAGACGGCCCATCGCATCCACCGCCTTGCAGCTGAGATCGGCGTCGAGCGTGTGCTCGCGGTCGGAAACCGGATGCGGGGACCAGCAGACATCGATTACCTGGCAGCGCAGCTCGACGGCATGGAGCTCGTCGGGACCATCCCCTACAGCGACGAAGTGATCGCAGCAGAACGAGCCGGACGACCGGTGACCGAGATCGCGGGCGAGCTGCCCGCGGCGGCCGCCCGGCTCACAGACGCCCTGGTAGCCATGACGAAAGTGCAGGTGAAACCGTGACAGAGGCCACAACCCGCCCGGCCCGCACCGACCTTGCCAGCGTGGAGATGCGCGAGCGAGCCAAGCAGGAAGGCATCAACACGGTCTGGGACCGCTACGCCGCCATGGGAACCCAGTGCAAGATCGGCGAGGCGGGCATCTGCTGCACCGTCTGCCATCTCGGCCCGTGCAGCCTCGGTCTGCCCGGCACCAAGCGACCCCAGGTCGGGGTCTGCGGCGCGGACGCCAACACGATCGCCTCCCGTCGCCTGGCGCGCGACATGGCGGCCGGTTCCGCTGCCCATTCGGATCATGGACGGTCTGTGGCCCACCTGCTCCTCCAGGCCTCCCGGGGCGAGGCGCCCGGGTACGGCGTGCGCGATGAGACCAAGCTGCGCACCCTGGCCGCCGAGCTCGACGTCCCGGTCAAGGACCGGACCGTGGACCAGATCGCCGAGGGCGTGGCCGAGGCGTGCATGGCCCAGTTCGGCCAGCAGGAGGGCGCCCTGGCGTTCGTCAGCCGCGCGCCGGCCAAGCAGCAGGAGAACTGGGCCAAGCTCGGCATCACCCCCCGCGGCGTCGACCGCGAGGTCGTCGATGTCATGCACCGGACCAACATGGGTGTCGACACCGAGTACAAGAGCCTCGTGATGTCGGGTATGCGCAGCGCCCTCGCCGACGGCTGGGGCGGCTCGATGGTCGCCACCGACCTCCAGGACGTCCTGTTCGGCACGCCGAAGCCGATCCGCGCCGAGATGAACCTGGGCGTGCTGCGCACCGACCAGGTGAACATCCTCGTCCACGGCCACGAGCCGGCCCTGGCGGAAGCCATCGTCGATGCGGCCGGCGACCCCGGACTCCTGGCGGAGGCCGCGGAGCTGGGTGCGTCCGGGATCAACGTCGCCGGCATCTGCTGCACCGCCAACGAGGTGCTGATGCGCCGCGGCGTCCCGATCGCCGGCAACTTCCTCCAGCAGGAGCTCGCGATCGTGAGCGGCGCCGTGGAGGCGATGCTGGTGGACGTCCAGTGCGTCATGCCCGGGATCGTCCAGGCGGCCGGCTGCTTCCACACCGAGATCATCGCCACGTCGACCCAGGCGGCGTTCCCGGGCACGGTCCCGATGATGGTCACCGAAGACCGGGCGCCGGAGGCGGCCCGCGAGATCGTCGGCCGGGCGGTCGCGAACTTCGCCAACCGCGATCAGGCGCGGGTCCAGATCCCGGACCACAAGATGGACGTGATCGCGGGCTTCACGACCGAGTCGATCACCCACATGCTGGGCGGCACCTACCGGGGCGGCTTCCGGCCGCTCAACGACGGGATCATCTCAGGTCGCATCCGTGGCGTGGTCGGCGTCGTGGGCTGCGACAGCCCCAAGCAGATCCAGGACCAGGGGCACCTGGACACCGTCTTCGAGCTGCTGCGCAACGACGTGCTCGTGGCGCAGACCGGCTGCTCGGCGATCGCCTGCGGCAAGGCGGGCCTGCTTCGTCCCGAGGCAGCCTTCGAGCACGCCGGACGCGGGCTCCAGGAGATCTGCGCGGCTGTCGGCATCCCGCCGGTCCTTCACGTGGGCTCGTGCGTCGACAACAGCCGGATCCTGACCGTCGCCCAGGAGATGGTGAGCGAGGGTGGCATCGGCCGTGACTTCTCCGAGCTCCCGATCGCCGCGTCGGCGCCCGGCTGGTGGTCGGAGAAGGCGATCGCTATCGGGTTCTATGCGGTCGCGTCGGGTATCACGACCTTCCTCGGGTCGCCGTTCAACATCCTCGGCAGCGAGGCCGTGACCCGGTTCGTGACCGACGAGCTCGACGACCTGGTCGGCGCAAGGTTCACGTTCGAGACGGACCCGATCAGGACCGCCGAGCTGATCGTGGAGCACCTCGACCGCAAGCGGGCTGCGCTCAAGCTGCGGCCGATGATGTACGACGCCCTCCCGGCCATTGCCTAGCCACCACGCTGAGACGTAGACAGCCCGACCGACGGAGCGAGAGACCATGTCGAAGACCATTGCAGCCGCCGCGATCCGCGGCGGCCACGACTATGTCAACCAGGCGGAGGCCAGGCTGGCCGAGGTGATGGAGTCGCAGGGCGGTGCGACCCGCCTCGAGTTCCCCAACACCGCGTTCTACCTGCCGCTGATCCTGGCCACGACGGGCATCGAGGTGAAGACCGTCGAGGACGCCCTGGCGCCGCTGCGCATCGCGAGGAGCCTGCTCCCGCCCGCCCCCACGGAGGACGTCTGGCTGCCCTACCTGGGCGACGCGCTCGACGCAGGGGTCGCGACCCTCATCGCCCAGGAGGTCATCGAGGCCCTTCACTACACCAACGGCGGCCCGCAGGGCGGGATCTACCTCGGCTTCACCGACGACTCCATCCTCCGGACGCAGGGCATCAAGCTCGTGGACGGGAGGATGCCCGGGTTCGCCGCCTGCGTGGGTGCGATGCCCACCAACGAGGCCGCGGTCCGCCTCGCCCGGGAGCTCCAGGAGCGCAACATCCTCGTCTTCCTTGCCAGCCAGACAGGCGGCCGCAGCATGGCCGAGCAGCTGGCCGAGGAAGGCGTGGAGATGAGCTGGGACACGTACCTCGTGCCCTACGGCAAGGACACGAGCTCCGCCGTCCTTGCCCTCAACTTCGCCGCGCGGGCCGCGATGACGTTCGGCGGCCTCGTCCCCGGCGACCTGGCCCAGGCGCGCAAGATCTTCATGTACAACAAGGAGCGGGTCTTCGCATTCGTGCTCGCCCTGGGCGAGGTCGACGACCAGAAGTACGCGACCGCCGCGGGCGCCATCAACTTCGGCTTCCCGGTCATCGCGGACACGGACATCCCCGAGATCCTGCCGACCGGCATCTGCACCTACGAGCACGTGGTTGCCAACACGCCCCACGATCGGATGGTGGCCAGGGCGATCGAGGTACGCGGGCTCAAGCTCAAGATCACCAAGATCCCGATCCCGGTCTCCTACAGCGCCGCCTTCGAGGGTGAGCGCGTTCGCAAGGAGCAGCTCCAGGTGGAGTTCGGGCGGGGTGGCCACCAGGCCCTCGAGTACCTGCGCAGCCGCGAGCTGGACGAGATCGAAGACGGGCACATCGAGGTGGTCGGCCCGGATCTGGACACCGCCGGGATCGGCGGATCGATGCCCCTCGCCATCCTCATCGAGGTCGCCGGGCGCAAGCTCCAGAAGGACTTCGAGCCGATCCTCGAGCGCCAGGTGCACCGTTTCGTCAATGGGGCCATGGGCGTCATGCACATGGGGCAGCGCGACATGCCGTGGATCCGGGTCAGCCAGGACGCCTTCAATGCGGGCTTCCGGCTCCGGGACCTGGGCGTGATCCTGCACGCCAAGTACCTGGAGGAGTACCCCTCCCTCGTCGACAAGGTGGCGGTCACCCTGATCTCCGATGTCGCCGTTCTCGAGCCGATCCTTGCGGAAGCGCGCAAGGTCTGGGACGAGCGCGACGCCCGGGTTGCCGGCATGACCGACGAATCGATCGACATCTACTACTCGTGCACGCTCTGCCAGTCCTTTTCCCCGAACCACGTCTGCATCATCTCGCCCGAGCGGCTCGGCCTGTGCGGTGCCTACAACTGGCTGGACGGCAAGGTCAGCCACGAGATCAACCCGCTCGGCCCGAACCAGCCGATCGAGAAGGGACCCTGCCTCGACGCCTCGCTGGGGATGTACCAGGGCCTCAACGACTTCGTCAGCAGCAAGTCCAACAAGACGGTCGAGCAGGTCAGCCTGTACTCGATGCTGATGGCCCCCATGACCTCGTGCGGCTGCTTCGAGTGCATCCTGGGGATCGTCCCCGAGGTCAACGGGGTGATCGCCGTCGATCGGGAGTACGGGGGCATGACGCCGTTGGGCATGTCCTTCAGCTCGCTGGCCAGCATGGTGGGGGGCGGCATCCAGACGCCGGGCTTCCTGGGTGTCGGCCGCCTCTTCCTCGCCAGTCGCAAGTTCATCCCGGCCGACGGCGGCCTGCAGCGCCTCACGTGGATGCCACGTGATCTCAAGGAGGCCCTGCGCGAGAAGCTCCAGGCCCGGGCCGTCGAGATCGGCGACCCGGAGTTCGTGGACAGGATCGCCGATGAGACGGTGGCAACCACGGTCGACGAGCTGGTGGCCTTCCTCGAGGAGAAGAAGCACCCGGCCCTGACCATGGCGTCGATGCTCTAGCTGATCAAGACGCCGGTCCGGGAGCGGACCGGCCAGAACATACCGGAGGCGAACGCACATGGCGTTGACCGCGCTTGACATCTACAAAGTGCTGCCGAAGACGAACTGCGGCGAGTGTGGAGTCCCCACCTGCCTGGCGTTCGCGATGAGCCTGGCCACCAAGAAGGCGGCCATCGACGCCTGTCCCTACGCGACGGACGATGCCAAGGCGACGCTCGCCGGGGCCGCCGCCCCGCCGATCCGGCTGGTCAGCATCGGCCCCGAGGCCGCGTGCATCGTGATGGGCAACGAGACGGTCCTGTTCCGCCACGAGGAAACCTTCTACCACCCGACCGCGATCGCGGTCCGGATCCGGACCGACCGCAGCACGGAGGAGCTGAAGTCGGAGTTCGAGCGCATCCTCGCGATGGTCTTCGACCGGGTCGGGCAATTCGTGCGGGTGGACATGGTCGCGCTCGAGGATGTCGACGGTGACGCCGGACGCTTCGCCGCCGCGGCGGCGCTCGCGGACGAGATGGGTCTCGCACTCATGCTCATCAGCGACACGCCAGCGGTCCTGGAGGCTGCGGTGGCGGGCATCTCCGCCCATCGCCCACTCCTCTGTGCCGCCACGGCCGACAACTGGGAGGCGATGGCGGCGCTCGCCAAGGCCAGCGCCTGTCCGCTCGTCGTCCGGGGTGCGGATCTCGACGAGCTGGCCGACCTCACCCGTCGGATCGGCGCTCTCGGCCTCACCGACCTGATCCTCGACAGCGGTGCACGCGGCATCCAGGCCACCCTGACGGACCTCACCCAGATCCGGCGCCTGGCGCTTCGCCGCCAGTTCCGGCCTCTGGGCTATCCCGCGATGGCGTTCGTCACGGCGCAGGATCCCATCGACCAGGTCACCGAGGCGACGGCCTACCTCAGCAAGTACGCGGCCCTCGTCGTGGTGGACGGGCTCGAGGAATGGCAGGCGCTCGCCATGGTCACGGCGCGCCAGAACATCTACACCGACCCGCAGAAGCCGATCCAGATCGAGCCCGGCGTCCGTGAGATCGGCAAGCCGGATGCCTCCTCCCCGGTCCTGATCACGACCAACTTCTCGCTCACCTACTTCACGGTCGAGGCGGACGTGGAGGCCAGCCGCACGGCGGCCTGGGCCCTGATCGTCGACACCGAGGGCCAGTCGGTCCTGACCGCCTGGGCGGCCGACAAGTTCACCGCCGAGACGATCGCCAAGGCGCTGGACGCGTCCGGCCTCGCCGAGCGTGTGGACCACCGGAAGGCCGTCCTTCCCGGAGGCGTCGCCACCCTCAGCGGCAAGCTGGAGGAGCTGAGCGGCTGGGAGATCATGGTAGGCCCGCGCGAATCGGCCGGCATGACCATGTTCATGCGGAACCGATGGCGCCAGGCCGAGGGTGCCGCGACGAGCTAGAAGGACGGCCGGTGACCCAATCGCACATCACCTTCCTCCCCGACGACCGCTCCGCGGATGTCGGGGAGGGGGAGTCCCTGCTCGACGCGGCGATCGCCGCAGACGTCCCGCTGGCCGGCGTCTGCGGCGGCCGGGCGATCTGCCAGCGTTGCTGGGTCGTGGTCACGGACGGGGAGGTCGCCGCCCCGCCGGAGGCGCGCGGCCCCGACGGCGAGATCCTCGCCTGCCTGGCGCGGGCGGTGGGGGACGTGACGCTCCAGGTGCCGGAGTCCTCGCGCATCGAGGGCGAGGAGATCCTCACCGGTCTCGAGCGCCCCGGCGAGCTGCCCGCCGCCGAGGACCGGGTCGCCCACGGGCTGCCCCGGGCGTCCGAGATGTTCGTCTCGAGCCCGCTGGCCTTTGCCCTGCCGCTCGACCTTCCCCGCCCAACGCTCCTCGACCCGGTCAGCGACCTTGGCCGCCTGGAGCGCGAGCTGCAGCGTGAGCGGAACATCCGGAACCTCGCGGTGCCCCTTGATGTCCTGCGCGCGGCGCCCGGGGTGCTTCGGGGAGCGGACTGGTCGGTGACCGCCGTCCTCGCCCGCTCGCCCGGGGGCTATGAGCTGCTGGATCTCCGCCCGGGGACGGACGCGACCCGGGCCTTCGGGCTTGCGGTGGACATCGGGACGACCACCGTCGTCGTCCACCTCGTGGACCTGGGCAGCGGGGCAACCCTGGGCGCGGCCGCGGCGCTCAACCGCCAGGTTGCATATGGCGACGACGTGATCACCCGGATCATCCGGGCGGGCGAGCCCGGCGGGCTCGAGCAGCTGCGGGGGGCCGTGGTCGGCGAGCTCAACGTGCTGGTCGGGAGGCTGGCCCACACCCATGATGTCAGCGGCAACGAGATCGTCACCGCCGTGGTCTCCGGCAACACGGCCATGGTCCACCTGTTCCTCGGCCTGGCACCCGATGAGATCCGGCGCTCGCCCTATGTCCCGGTGGCCACCCTGCCGCCCGCCCAGCACGCCGGGGCTCTCGGGCTGCGGATCCACCCGCGCGCGACGGTGACGGTGATGCCCGGCGTGGCCAGCTACGTGGGCGGGGACATCGTCGCCGACGTGCTCGCCGCAGGGATGGACACGACCGGAGAGCTGTCGATGCTGATCGACGCCGGGACGAACGGCGAGACGGTCATCGGCAACCGGGACTTCCTGATCTGCTGTGCCTGCTCCGCGGGCCCCGCCTTCGAGGGTGGCGGCATCACGTCGGGGATGCGCGCGGCCCGGGGCGCGATCCAGCGGGTCGAGGTGACCGAGGACGGTGCGCTCGCCTTCGAGACGATCGGCGGGACCCCACCGCGGGGCATCTGCGGCTCCGGACTCGTCGACCTGCTGGCGGCCATGCTCCGCGCCGGGTGGGTCGACCGGTCGGCCCGGCTGAACGCGGACGCGCCCCACGTCCGATCGGGCCCGTCCGGGCTCGAGCTCGTCATCGTGCCGGCGGAGGCGACTGCGATCGGGCGGGACATCACGATCACCAATGCCGACCTCGAGAACCTGTTGCGCTCCAAGGCGGCCGTCTACGCCGGGGCCGCGCTCCTCGCCCGGCGCCTGGGCGTCGAGATGACCGATCTCGAGCGGGTCTACGTCGCCGGCGGCTTTGGCACCTACCTCGACATCCGCAACGCGATCCAGATCGGGCTCCTGCCCGACGTGCCGATCGAGCGGGTCACCTTCATCGGTAACGGCTCCGTGATCGGCGCCAAGATGGCCCTGCTTTCCTACGAGGCGCTGCGCCGGGCCGGCGACGTGGCTGCCCGGATGACCTACCGTGAGCTCAGCGTTGATGAGGCCTTTATGGATGAGTACGTCTCGGCTATGTTCCTCCCCCACACCGATTGCGGCCGGTTCCCCCGGGCCTGTGCCGCGCTCGGGGTCGCCTGAGGTGGCGTCATGGCCCAAGTGATCGCGCTCGCCGGCAAGGGCGGCACGGGAAAGACGACCGTGGCGGGGCTGGTGGTCCGCTCCCTCCGGGCCGCGACCCGGACCCCGATCCTGGCGGTTGACGCCGACCCGAACGCCTGCTTCGACGCTGCCATCGGGCTATACCCGGAACGGACGATGTCGGACGTCCTCCACGCCAGCAAGGGCCTGCGCGGGGTGCCCGAGACGATGCCCAAGGCGACGTACCTGGAGCTCGAGCTCCAGGACTGCCTGGCCGAGGGCCGCGGCATGGACCTGATCGAGATGGGCCGTCCGGAGGGATCGGCCTGCTATTGCTCGGCGAACCACCTCCTGCGCAACTACATGGACCAGCTGATGGGCGCATACCGGTCGGTCGTCGTCGACAACGAGGCCGGCATGGAGCACCTCAGTCGACGGACCACCCGGGACGTGGATCTCCTTCTCATCGTCAGCGACGCCACCGGGGTCGGGATCAGATCGGCGCAGCGGATCCGGGACCTCATCGCGGAGCTCGCCCTGCCGGTGCGCCGGGTGGCGCTGGTGGTCAACAGGGCCTCCGAACTCCCGCCGGCGGTCGAGACGGCGATCGCGGCGGACGGACTCGAGCTTGCCGGGCTCGTGCCCGACGACCCATCTGTCGCGGAGTTCGAGCTTGCCGGACGCCCCCTGCTCGAGCTCCCCGATGAGGCGCCGGCGGTCCTCGCGGTGGACCGGATTCTGGCGGGGCTCGCCGCCGTGGGAGGACGCGCGTGAACACGTACCACGTGGCCTACGACCAACTCCGTGCCCGGCTGGGCGGCATGGACATGGCTGGGATCGTGGAGCGCAGCGGCGCGCAAGTGCTCGGGCCGGACCGGATCGGGCTGCGATGCCTTGCGCAGGAGTACGTGATCCAGTATCCCGACGGGCTGGTGCTGGATGCCGATGGGCAACCGGCATCCGAGCACGACGCGATCCTGCTCCTGCTCTACCTCACGGAGTCGACAGGCCGGGCGCCGGACGGGGAGTGGGTTGCCTTCGAGCAGCTTCCGGGCGGCGCGGGCTACTCCGCCTCCTTCCGGGGCCGCGTCGTCTTCCCGCTCCTGCGTGCCTTCGGGTCGCGCCCAAAGGCGCTCCTGGAGGCGGCCGCGAGCCTCGACGGGGACCCACTCGAGCTTGGGGACGCATCGGTGCGTCTCCCGGCCCTACCCCGCGTGCCGCTCGCGTACGTCGTCTGGGGCGGCGACGAGGAGTTCCCGGCAAGCGCAAACGTCGTGTTCGACGCCTCGGTCGAGGGCTATCTCGATGCCGAGGCGGTCACTGTCCTGGCCGAGCTTGCGACGCGCAGGCTGACCGGGGCTGCCAACCAGCCATCCGAACAAGGAGGAGCCAAGTGACGGTCGAGTTGATGCGCGAGACCTGGCCCGGGAGGATCATGACCGTCACCATCGGCGCAACGAGCGCCGATGGCGGGACGCGGAGCTCCACGGTCACGATCGGTGGCCACGGGGCCCTGCCATTCATGACCGGCGACGCGCCGAGCCCATACCCCCCGCTCGTCGCGCTCGAGGTGCTCGACGCCGTGCCGGAAGACTGGCCGGAGAACCTTCGGGCGTCGCTCGCCGACGTCATCGATTCCCCGGCAGCCTGGGCTCGCAAGGGCGTCGAGGAGTTGGGCGCCGACCTGATCTGCCTGCGGCTCATCTCGACGCACCCCGAAGAGCGGGGCGCGAGTCCCGAGGAGGCCGCCCGAACAGTCCGGGCCGTGCTCGACGCGGTCTCGGTGCCGCTGATCATCCTCGGCAGCGGCGACCCCGACGCCGACAACGAGCTCTGGCCCCGGATCGCCCAGGAGGCGCGGGGCGAGCGCTGCCTGATGGGGATCGCGGTC
This sequence comes from uncultured Chloroflexia bacterium, assembly GCA_963770795.1. GTDB lineage: Bacteria > Chloroflexota > Limnocylindria > Limnocylindrales > CSP1-4 > CAIXZV01. Next base: position 319,479 of record CAVYQR010000002.1, on the reverse strand, counting down.
CCGGAGAACTACAAGACCCTGGTCGTGGCGTGCCTGGCCGATGGACATGCCCTCCTGGCCGAGGGACCGATCGACGTCAACATCCAGAAGCAGCTCTCGATCCTGGTCAGCGAGATGGGTCTGCCGCCCGACCGGATCGTGCTTCACCCGGGGACGGCCTCGCTTGGCTACGGCCTCGAGTACGAGTACTCGATCATGGAGCGGATCCGTCTTGCCGGGCTCCAGGGCGACAAGATGCTCTCGCAGCCGGTGATCGCCATCGTCGGCGAGGACGCCTGGAAGGCGAAGGAGGCACGGCTCCCCGAGGCGGACATGCCGATCTGGGGATCGGCGGCCCGCCGCGGTCCGGCCTGGGAGGCGGCCACGGCCGCCGCGTACCTGCAGGCAGGGACGGACATCGTCGTCATGCTCCATCCCGACGCCCTCGCGTCGGTGAAGCGGACCATCAGCGAGCTGACAGCGCGCCCGGCCGGCGCGGCGGAGGAGTAGTCATGTTCATCATCGGCGAACGCATCAACGGGATGTTCCGCTCGGTCGCACGGGCGATCGCCGAGCGGGACGAGGCCGCCATCAAGGACCTCGCCCGACGCCAGGTGGAAGCCGGCGCCCATGCCCTGGACGTCAACACCGGGCCGACGGAAGGAGACCCGGTCGACGTGATGCGCTGGCTGGTCGAGACCATCCAGTCCGTCGTCGATGTGCCGCTCTCGATCGACAGCGCGAAGATCCCGGTCATCGAGGCCGGGCTCCTTGCCGCCCGCCGCCCCGCGATCATCAACTCCACGACCGGCGCCCAGGCGAAGCTCGACACCCTGCTGCCGCTGGCGGCCGCGCACAACGCCAGCCTCATCGGCCTGACGATCGACGAACGCGGAATCCCCCGCAACGCAGAGGCCCGGACGGAGATCGCCCTCACGATCGTGGCCCGCGCGCTCGAGGCCGGGATCGAGCCCAACCGGCTCTACCTGGACCCGATCGTGCTGCCGGTGAGCGCCGCGCAGGACCAGTGTGCGGCGGCGCTCAAGGCGATCCCGGACTTCAAGTCCCTGTGCGATCCGGCCCCGAAGATCGCGATCGGCCTCTCCAACGTGTCCCAGGGAACCGCCAACCGGAGCCTGGTCAACCGGACCTACCTGGTCATGGCCATGGCCGCCGGGATCGACGGTGCAATCCTCGATCCCTTCGACCAGGAGCTGATGGATGCGTTGCGGACGGCGAGCATCCTGCTCAACCAGGACATCTTCGCCGAGAACTACCTCGGGTCCAAACCCGTAGCCTGAACCAGGAAGGAACCGGCGGTGGCATTCGCGCTCGGACGAACGGCAGACGAACTGACCGTCGGCGACCGCGCCTCGGTCAGCAAGGTCGTCTCGGAAACCGACATCCACCTGTACGTCGGCATGACCGGCGACCTCAATCCGCTCTACACGGACGAGAGCTACGCGGCCACCCAGCGCTACCACGGACGCGTCGCTCCGGGAGCCCTGACAGCAGGCCTGGTGGTCGCGGTGATCAGCACCCGGCTTCCCGGCGCGGGCAGCATCCTCGAGCGCGAGGACCTGCGTTTCACCGCGCCCGTGCGGCCCGGGGACACCATCACGGCCTTCGCCGAGGTCGTCGAGGTGATGGCCCCGCGCGGGCGCGTCCGGATGAGCACGGTGTGCAAGAACCAGGATGGGGTCGTCGTGCTCGAGGGCGAGGTCGTCGTCCTGCCTCCGGCACCGACGGGACCCGCTCGGGCCGTGTCTCGCGACCCTGCCTGAACGACCGCGAGGCGTACGCGCGCCGCCCGACGGGAGACGCCCGCCGGGCGCTGTCGCGCGCCGCTGGTGAAACGCGCGCGACGCGAAAGGGGCGCCGGACCCGCCGACGGCTCCGGGTAGCGGTGACTGGTACCCCGGGCGGTGGGGAACCCGGACCTTTGCCCCCGGGATCGGGGGTCGCGACCCGCGTAGTGTGTTGCCCATGGTCCCCACCGCAGATCTGGCTCCGCGGCTGCTCGCGCTGATCGCCGGGTCGCGCCGCCTGACCGCCATGGTGGCGCTTGCATTCGCCGTCACCGCCGTCGGGCTGCTCGCCGTCCCGTCGCATGCGCTGGCCTGGGACGCGGGCACCTTCAGCGGCGGATCAGAGTCGCAGCTGATCTCGCTGCAGAACAAGGCCCGAGCCTCGGCCGGCCTGAAGTCCCTCAAGGCATCCTCTGCCCTGCGTACGATCGCGCGCTGGCGCAGCAAGGACATGGCGGAGCGGAACTACTTCTCCCACACCATCGAGGGCACCAGCCGCAAGGTGTTCTGGTACATGCAGAACAAGTACGACTACTGCTACAAGCTTGCCGGCGAGAACATCGGGACGCTGACCTGGGAAGGCGCCAGCGAGGAGGACGCCACCAACTGGATCTTCGAGCAGTTCATGAACTCGTCCGGGCATCGGGCGAACATCCTGGGCAAGGCCTGGGACACGGTGGCGGTGGGCGCCTACAAGACCAGCGGCAACACGTTCCTGTGGACGGCCCTCTTCGTCGACTCGTGCTCCTCGACGCCCGCGGCGACCCCGAAGCCAACGCCGAAGCCCACGCCCAAGGCAACGCCGAAGCCCACGCCCAAGGCAACGCCGAAGCCCACGCCCAAACCCACCCCGAAGCCCAAGCCCAAGGCGACCCCGAAGCCGACTCCGAAACCCACGCCGAGAGCGACGCCCAAGCCCACGCCGACGGCGACTCCGGAGCCTGCCGCCACCCCCACCGCGGAGCCCACCGAGGCGCCGGTCCGCTCGCCCAAGGCCCCACCGGAACCGATCGCGATCCCGGGACGCACCGGTGAGCCGCCCGAGCGATCCGAGACGAACCGAGGCCAAGGTCCTGGGGCCGTCCCACCGGGCCAGCTCCGGATCGCGGACGCGCCGGTTGACCAGGGCCTGGTGGAGTCGGTCCTGGGTACGGTCACGGCGCAGTTCTTCGGCTGGTGAGGGCCCGGTCGGGAGCGTCCCGCGCATAGTCCCGGTGCCCATGCGCGACGGGACCATCGAGCGGTGGACCCCACTCCACCGCACCGATATGGTAAGGACCGCACGCATCGCACCGGAGCCACCTGCCACATGAGCTCGCTGCCGCCCGAGGCGCTTGCCGCTCCCGCCGACCAGACGGAGCCGGCGCCGTCCCAGCCCATCCTCGAGGCCCGCGCCCTGACGAAGCAGTACCGGATGCCGGGCGAGACCGTCGAGGCGGTGCGCGGTGTCAGCCTCCAGGTGATGGAGGGCGAGTTCGTCGCCCTGATGGGCCCGTCGGGCTCCGGCAAGAGCACGCTCCTCCAGTTGCTCGGGGGCCTGGATCAGCCAACCAGCGGCGACGTGCTCCTCGAGGGCGAGTCCATCGGCCGGCTCTCGGACGAGCAGGCGACCCGTCTCCGGCGGGAGCGCACCGGTTTCGTCTTCCAGTCCTTCAACCTCGTGCCGCTGCTCAACGTGGTCGAGAACGTGGCGCTGCCGTTCACGATCTCCGGGCAGGATCCGAGGAGCGGCGACCTGGCAGCCCGGATCCGGGACGCGATCGCCGGCGTGGACCTGACCGGCAAGGAGCGCCACAGGCCCGATCAGCTCTCCGCCGGGGAGCGGCAGCGGGTTGCGGTCGCCCGCGCCATCGTCACCCGTCCTGCGCTGCTGTTTGCGGACGAGCCGACCGGGAACCTGGACTTCAGGACCGGCCTGGACATCCTCGAAGCGCTCTGGCGCACCTGCGTGGACCGCGGCCAGACGATCGTGCTGGTGACCCACGATGCGAAGACGGCTGCCTATGCGGACCGGGTGCTGGTCATCGGCGACGGTCGGGTCCTGGACGAGATCCGCCTCGGCAGGCGCGACGACCACGCCGCCGGCCCGCTGATCTCGCGGCTCGCCCAGCTCGGGCTGTAGCCGGCGCCATGCGCGGCCTCGTCCCGTACGCCTGGCGCAGCCTGGCCGCGAGGCCAGCCCGGAGCATTCTCTCGATCATCGGGGTGGCCCTGGGCGTGGCCGTGCTGGTCGCGGCCCTGGCCGTGACGGCTGGTCTGGACGCCTCCATCGACCGCACGGTGGCTTCCATGGTCGGGCGCGCGGACCTGCGCGTGTCGGCCTTCACCGAGCGCGGCCTGTCCGCCGACACCGTCACCGCCCTGGACGCGGTTCCCGGCGTGGCCCTCACGGCCCCGGCCATCGAGCGCCGCAGCTACATCGGCTCCACGCCCGGTCGCCCCACCACGCGGGATCCTGTCACGGTGCTGGGCATCGACCCGGCCCGCGAGCCGCGCGTCCGGGACCTCACCCTGGCCCGGGGTGTGCCGCTGGATGCATCGGACGAGGACGTTGCCCTGATCACGGAGCGACTCGCGGCGGCTGAAGGGCTGGACGTCGGCAGCGAGGTCGTGGTGTACGGTGCCGGGGCACCCCTTCACCTGCTGGTGACCGGCGTGCTAACCGGGGACGGCCCGGCCCTCGGCTCGTCCGGACGGTCGGTCGTGCTGCCGATCAACACCGCAGCTCTCCTGGGCGAGGCCGACGACGCGGCGTCCGCCGGTGAGGGCTCTCCTTCCGGGATCACTCGCGTCGACGTGGTCCTCGCCGCGGGTGCGGACACGGACGCCGTGATCAGCGCCATCGGGGAGGCGCTGGTGGTGGACCCGTACATGCTGTCCTCCCCGGCGGACATGGCAGCATCGATGCGGTCGTCGACGGCCGACATCCGGTCCACGATGGCCCTGCTGGCGGCGATGACGCTGTTCGCGTCCGCGTTCCTCATCCTGAACACCCTTGCCATGACGGTTGTCGAGCGGATCCGGGAGCTTGCGCTGTTCCGCGCCGCGGGTGCGGGCCGTGGCCAGGTCGTCCGGGTCGTTCTCGCCCAGGGGCTGTTCCTCGGCTTTGCCGGGTCCGCTCTTGGACTCGCCTTCGGCGCCGTGCTGGCCTGGCTGATCGCCGCGTGGCTGCGCACGACCGGAACCGTGAACCTGGATGGGCCGGTCATCTCCCCGTCGGTGCTGGCGGCGGGCCTGCTCGCCGGGATGCTCATCACCCTGGTCGCCTCGATCGAGCCGGCCCGTCGAGCCGCCGGGGTCAGCCCGGTGGCCGCGCTTCGCGTCCGGGCCGATCCGGGACCGGCGGTCCGCGCGAGCGTGGGCTGGCTGATCGTCGTGGTCGCCGTTGTGGGCGGCCTGGCGATCGCGCTGTTGCCGGCGGCGGCGACGGGCCCCACGGGCGCCGCTCGAGCCGTCGCCGTGTACGCCATCCTGTTGCTGGCCGTCCTCCTCACGCCCGTCCTGCTCGGTCCGCTCGGGCGGCTCGTCGGCCTGCCGTTCTCCCTTGTGCTGCGGCTCGAGGAGCGGCTGGCGCGGGCGGCGGTCAACCGGGACAGGAGCCGGACCACCCTCACGGTCGGGGTACTGGTCGTCGGCCTGGCGATGGTCGTGGCGATGGGCGCCGTGGCAGTCAACGCGCGCGCGGCCGCCACGGGGTGGCTCGCCGGTGTCGTGCCCGGCGACGAGATCCTGACCGCCATCGCCCCCGAGCCCACCGGTCCCGGCAGCGTGGAGGAGGAGTTGAGCGCGATCGACGGCGTGCGCCTGGTGACGCCGATTGCCTCGTTCGACCTCGCCTACGCGGGGACTCGCCTGGAGGCGGTGGCGATCCACGGCGATGACTTCGAGGCGGACGGCCGACTCACGTTCACATCCGGCGACAGGACGCGCGCGCTGGCGGCGATCGACGCGGGCGGCGCCGTCATCCTGCCGCGGGCACGCGCGGAGCGGATGGGCGTCGGCGTGGACGACGTGATCGCCGTGGCCACGGCCACCGGCCTCGCCGAGTTGCGCATCGTCGGCCTGGTGGACCGCTCCTTCCCGGGCCGGACTGGCGAGGCGGCGCTCGTCGGCTGGTCGGACGCCGTGGAGCGTTTCGGCATCGCGGGCGCGGACGTGTTCGGCGTCCGGTACGTCCCCGCCGCCCGCGTGGAGGCCTCGGCCGCGGTGCATGCGCTTGCCGGGGAGCGCGCGCTGATCGCCGCGCCGGTCTCCCAGGTGGAGGGTGCGGTGGGCGACGCGCTGGACCGCGTCTTCGGGCTCCTCGACCTCCTGGCGCTCGCGTCCGTGCTGATCGCGGCCCTCGGGATCGTCAATACGCTGTCGATGGACACCTGGGAGCGGACGCGGGAACTCGGCATGCTGCGAGCGGCGGGGATGAGCCGGAGGCAGGTCTGGCGGAGCGTCCTCGTGGAGGCTGGGATCCTGGGTGCGATCGGCGCGATCATGGGGTCCCTGGCCGGCGTCGCCATCGGCCTGCTGCTCGTCGTGACTGCCGGGGGGCGCATCGAGGATGCGATCCTCCTGCCGGGCGCGACCATCCTCCTCGCCCTGATCCTTGGCGTGACGCTGGCGATGCTGGCTGCCGCCCAGCCCGCTCGGATCGCCGGTCGGCGATCGATCGTCAGCGCCGTCCGCGGGGAGTAGACGCAGGTTCGTCGCCGGGGCGCCCGGGCGGTAGACTGTCTCCGCTGCCACCCTGTCGGGGATGGCGCCTGAGGGAGTCCATGATCTACGCGATCCCGTCGCTCACGCGCGTACCCGCCACCGAGAAGGGCGTCACGATCGCCGACTATCTGGTGCCGATTCGGGTCGGAGAGCGCGTCTCGCCGCGCCTCCGGAGCGTGATCCTTGTTGTGACGGGCGCATTGGTCATCTTCCTCACGGCGCGAGTCGCGATCCCCATCCCGGGCACGCCGGTGCCGTTCACCCTCCAGACCGTCGGCATCCTGGTCGTCGGGGGGGCCCTCGGGATGCGGCGCGGCGGACTGGCGGCCCTCCTGTACGTGGCCCTGGGCGTGATCGGGCTCCCGTTCTTCGCGGAAGGCCGCGCTGGATCCTCGGTGATCCTGGGCGCCACCGGCGGCTATCTGGTCGGGTTCGTCCTCGCAGCCGCGCTCGTCGGGCGCCTTGCGGAGCTCGGCTGGGACCGGCGGATCGGGGGCGCCATCGGCGCCACGACGCTGGGCAGTGCGGTCATCTACCTCGTCGGCGTACCCTGGCTCGCCGTCGTGACCGGGCTCTCGCTGGGCGAGGCGATCGCCACCGGACTCGCTCCGTTCCTCGTGGCGGACATCGTCAAGCTGCTGGTGGCCGCGGCCGTGTTCCCGGCGGCCTGGTGGGTGGTCGGGCGTCGTCCCAGCGAGCGCTGACCCTCGTCGCTCAGGTCAGTGCGGCGCAAGATGGAGACGCACCTTCGGGGTCTCTCGGCACTCAGTACAGGCGGGGGAAACGGTGGTCCCACCACGCACCCATGTCCCTGGGCGTGGCCTCATCGAGCGCGTCCAGCAGGGTCCGGGTCCTGACCAGGCCCCAGCGGTTGTCCTCGAGGTACCGGCGGATGGCGGCCCAGAAGGCGGCAGAGCCCATCCTCGTCCGGGCAGCCGCCAGCAGGTTGCCACCCTGGATGTAGACGATCTCGTAGTAGCAGGACCTCGAGTAGCGGTAGATGGAGCGGTCCAGGTCCGCCGCGGCGCAGCGGGATGCCCGTCGCATGCCCAGGATGTCGCGCGTGACGAAATCGGCGGGCGCCTCGTCCGCGAACGGCTCGCGCGCCTGGTCGTTCCCCACGAGGCCGTAGAACCACTGGTGGGCGACCTCGTGGGTGACGAGATAGGCCAGGTTGGCGGAGGGTGCGGTGGTTGTGGGGATCCAGACGACGCCCGGCCCCTCCATCCCGTATCCGCCCGCAGCCTGGACGATCTTGATCACCCGGTACGGGTACGGGCCCAGCTTCGCCTCGAGCTTCGCGATCGCGACCTTGGCCGCGCGCAGGACGGCCGCTTTCGGGAACCCGGGCCGGGCCACCACCCGGACCACCGTGTCGCCGACCAGAACCTGGGTCGTCCGGTAGTCCGCGGCGGCGGCAACCACGATGTCGCGGACGTTGACCGCCGTGAAGGTCATGTCGAGGCCGTCCGCGGAGATCGCAGTGCGGGAGCCGGTCGAGACAACCCGGAGGCGGGTGTCCGTGCGCAGGCGCAGGGTCGCTCGCGGGCTCACCGGGGTGACGAACGGATCGCCGTGGTTCGGGCGGTTGAAGGGCGTCCGGCGGCTGATCCACGGGATCCAGCGGTAGAGGTCCACGATCCCGTTGGCCCGGGTGAAGAGCCAGTTGCTGCCGGTCGTGGTGGAGCGAAGCCTGGCCGAGAAGGGGACCACGACCACTGTCGTCGCGTCCGCCGGCAGGATGCCGCCCAGCGGCACGATGATCGTCTGGCCGTCGAGCCTTGCGGCGACGGCCCTCCCATCTACCGTGACCGTCCCGAGGCGGAGCGCCCCGAGCGGGCCCATGACGGTGTTGAGCTCGAGGCGGTCGATGCCGCCACCGGAGACGTTCCGGGCGGTGATGGTGACGTGGCCGCGGAGGCGGCGGGCGGCGACGCCGAGCCGGACGTCCGCGTCGTACTCGGCGCGGATCGCAAGGCTGGACCGGTTGACAGACCCCGGGACGATCAGGGTCACGGGGGGCGCGCCGGTGGCGGCGGATCGTATGCCATCGGGGGCGGGGGCCGCCGCGGCCGGCAGCGGCAGGATCATGAGGGCGAGGAGTGCGGCGAGCAGGGCGGCCCGCCCTGGCGCGGTCAGAGCCCCAGGCTCGGACGGTCGACGTCGGAGCATGGCGGGATCGTACTCCGGCGGGCAAGCGGCGGCCCACCCCGCGCCCCGATCCCGACGGGCCTGCTCCACCGGGGGCGGGAGCTCCGCTGGCGTCGCCGCTCCCGGTGGGGGCCGATGGGCCCGATCCGGATGGCCCGCGCCAGGGAGCCCGTGCCAGGGAGCCCGGGTTCGCGCGGTCGGGCCGGACCCTGTATGTCGGGCCCGACGGCCCTCCCGGTTGCCGGCGGTGGGACCCACGATCCCTGCACGCAGTCGGGAGATCGCCTTGAGCGCCCAGCGTGTCCTCGTCGCCTTCGCCAGCCGCTCCGGATCCACCGCGGGGATCGCCCAGGCGATCGCTGCCGTCCTCCAGGGTGCGGGCCTGTCCGTGGACAGTCGCCCGGCGGGCGACGTCACCGACGTGACCCCATACACCGCGGTCGTCCTTGGCAGCGGCGTCTTCCTGCCGCGCCGAGCGTCGGACGGCGGCGGGTTCCTCGCCCGCCACGAGGCCGCGCTGTCCACGCGCGCCGTGTGGCTCTATTGCGCCGGCCCCATCGGGCGCGGGCGCGCGGCGGACGGCGATCGGCCGGACGCGGACGGTGATTGCAGCGCGGCAGAGGTTGCCCGCGCCGTCGGCGCGCGTGGCAGCGCCGAGTTCGGGACAGCGGCACCGGCGAGCACTGATGACCCGTTCGAGCAGCTGGCGCCGGTGGACCTGGCGCGCGTCCGCGCGTGGGCGCACGAGATCGCCACGGCGCTTGCCGCTGGACCCGCTGAGCGTACCGCCCCCCGGTCCGCTCCCGCGTCGCGCGCCCGCCGGCCGGCGCGCTGTTCAAGGGCCGCGGCCCCGGGCTGACGGAACCTCCACCTACTTCCCCCTCGGGCAATTGCTCGAGCCAGTTCGTCGCTCTCCATGCCTGTGACACCAGAGCTGTCACAGGACGGGTCCAGGATGCGGTCATGGAAGCACGGATCCTCCCCATGCCGAACCCGACCCAACCGCGTGTCGTCGGGCCGTCGCCCGGCGCGGTCATCCGCGTCGAGGGCGACCGGATCGTCGTCGAGCGCCTCGTCCTCGCGGACGCGCCGTTGGCGGCGGTCCTCGCGGAACGCGAGCCGGCGGATCGCCCCGCCGTGGTGGAGCGCGCGTTGCGGATCGGCCTGCTCGCCCTCCAGGACGCGGCGACCTCGATGGACACGGATGTCGTCCGTCGCGAGTTCGAGAAGCTGGTCGCCCAGACGACCGCGGTGAACGAGCAGGCGGCCAAGGCTGTCGAGGACGTGCTGCGGGCCAACTTCGCCGATGGCGACGGTCGCCTCCCGCGCACGCTGGAGAAGTTCCTCGGGGACCGCGGAGCCCTTCAGAAGTTCGTGAACGACCTGTTCGACGAGACGAAGAGGGACTCTGCCATCGGACGCATCGGCGGGCTGCTCGGCCAGTACTTCGACGGTGACCGGTCCAAGGTGGCGATGCTCCTGGATCCGACCCGGTTGGGGTCTCCGCTCCACCAGTTCCGCCAGGAGATCGCCGAGGGGTTCAAGGGGGTCCACGAGCGCCTGGCGGCGATCGAGGCCGCATCGAGAGCGCGCGCGGACGAGCGGTCGAAGTCAACCGCGAAGGGCGGAGACTTCGAGGTGCTCCTCCACGGCATGCTCGGGGATCTCGCCCGCGGCTCCGGGGACCTCCTGGATCGCACGGGGACGGAGACGGGCTCGCTGCTCGGGTCCAAGAAGGGAGACTTCGTCCTGACCCTGGACGCACGCCTGACGCGTGGCGCGGACGTCCGGGTCGTGATCGAGGCCAAGGATCGTGCGCTGTCCCAGCGCGCCATGCGCGAGGAGCTCCGAGAGGCGCGGCAGAATCGCGGTGCCGCGGTGGCGATCGTCGCCTGGACGCCGGCCCACGCCCCATCCGCAGTCGCCCCGTTCGCGCTCGTCGGGGAGGACGTCCACGTGGTGGTGGACCCGGAGGCGCCGGACACCGCATACCTCGAGGCAGCGGTGCGCCTCGCCCGCCTCCTGGCGCTCGCACAGCTCCAGGAGCACGAGGTGGACGTGGATGCCGCGGCCGTCGGCCGGGCGCTCGCCGGGGTCCGGGAGCAGCTGGAGGCCATCCGGGCGCTCAAGACCCAGCTGACGTCCGTGTCCAACGCAACCAAGGCGGTCTGGACGGGCCTGGACACCCTGCGCACGGGCATCCTCGCCCGGGTCGCCGAGGCAGAGGCGGAGCTGAGGCTGGACCAAGCGCCAGCATCGGCCTGACCGTGTCACGGGACCTTTGGCTGGACCAATCGGCCATTGTGGCCGACTCCGCCGGAGGGGATGATCGGGCCCGGGCCGGCGGCGTCTGCAACGCTGGTCATGGCATCCGTCCGGAGACTCCATGCGACGAGCCGCATCCCTCGCCTTCGCCCTCCTGGTCGCGCTCCCCGCCGAGTCCGCGTTCGCGTCCGGACCCGCTCCGGAGAGCTATTCCGGCTGCGGTGGACGACGTCGGGGCCGGATCGTCCAAAGCGGATCGCCTCACGGCGACAGACCACTGGATCGTGGTGCTGCGCGACGGGACGACGATGGAGGCGGCCACCAGGAAGGCAGGCCGCCTGGGCATCGCCCGGGACCGGACCTTCCGCAGCGCCGTTCGCGGCTACTCGGCCAAGCTCACCAAGGACCAGGTCGCGGCCCTCCGCACGGACCCGGACGTGGCCGCGGTCGTGCCGGACGCGGTGGTGTCGATTGCCGGCCAGACGACTCCACGAGGTGTCCGTCGGGTCTTCGGCTCCGCAGAGCCTGGTCGCCCGGATCGACGGTTCCGACGAGCGGGTGGACGCGGACGTCGCGATCGTGGACACGGGCATCGATGCGTCGCACCCCGACCTCAACGTGGCCGGCGGCTACAACTGCTCCACCACGAACCCTGCCGCGTGGGGCGATGGGAACGGCCACGGGACGCACGTGGCAGGCACTGCTGGCGCGATCGACAACGGGACCGGTGTCGTCGGCGTGGCTCCAGGCGTCCGTCTGTGGGCTGTGCGGATCCTGAACTCGTCCGGTAACGGGCTGGTCTCGTGGTACGTCTGCGGCCTGGACTGGATCACGGCCCAGCGGGACCCAGCGGACCCGACGCTGCCCCTGTTCGAGGCCGTGAACATGTCGGTCGCGAAGACCGGCAAGGACGACCGGAATTGCGGCCTGACGAACGGGGACCTCATCCACCAGGCGATCTGCAGGCTGGTGGCCTCGGGTGTGACGGTGGTGGCCGCCGCGGGCAACAACTCGTTCAATGCCGCCAACCTGATCCCCGCCAGCTACGACGAGGTGATCACCGTGTCGGCCCTTGCCGATACGGACGGAATCCCCGGAGGCCTGGGCGGCTCTTCCTGCTACTCCTGGGGCTCGTACGACAAGGACGACACGTTCGCCGACTTCTCGAACTACGGCGGCGACGTGGATCTGATCGCGCCCGGGAAGTGCATCTGGTCCACGCTCCCCGGAAACCGGTACGGCTACATCTCGGGAACGTCCATGGCGGCTCCGCACGTGACCGGTGCGGCCGCTCTCTACAAGGCCTCCCGGCCGCTGGCCACCCCAGCCGATGTCAGGACCGCCCTACGGGTGGCCGGTACCCAGGACTGGAACACCGCCACGGATCCGGATGGAACGCATGAGCCGCTCCTCAACGTCGCGCGGCTTGTCGCGCCCGGTGACTGGACCGTCGACGCCACGTCGCCATCGGGCCGGCTCCCCGCGCGTGGCGCGACGATCCAGGTCCCGATCCAGGTCATCCGTGGCGAGGGGGTCGTGGCATCCGTCGCGCTGTCCGTGGATGCGCCATCCGGCTTCGGAGCGACGCTGTCCGCCCCGGTGGTCGGTCCGGAAGCCACGACGGCGGCTCTGGCCGTGGTTGTCCCGCCCTCGCTGGCCACGGATTCCTACACGCTCCGCGTCCACGGGACCATCGGGGACGTTACTCGCACCGTCGCCGTGACAATCAGGGTGGACGGCGACGTCCCGACCATGTCGAAGCCTCGCCTCGACCCCGTGCTCGGCAGCGTCTTCAAGACCAGCTCGTACACCGCGGCGGTCCGGTGGACTGCGGCCACGGATCCCACCGGCCCCATTGCCAGGTACCAGGTTCAGGTCCGGGTCGGTGGTGGAGCCTGGGGAACGGTGTCCACCGTCAGCCCGAGCGCACGCTCGATCGGGAAGACCATCAAGGTCGGATCCGAGTATGCGATCAGGGTCCGCGCGGTGGACGCGGCCGGCAACATCGGCGAGTGGGCCGAGGCATCGGCGCTGGCTTCCCGCGTCGTCCAGGACGGCAGCAGCACCCTGGCCCGAAAGGGGACGTGGCGCCGCTATGCCAGCAGGCTCATGTCAGGCGGCACGACCCGGTTCGCACGGTCCGCCGGCGCCTCGACCACCATGCAGTTCACGGGACGGGGCGTCGCCGTGGTGATGCCGTACGGTCGCGGGCGCGGCAAGGCCCGGATCTACGTGGACGGGGTGCTCGCGAGCACCGTTGGCACGTACCGCAGGACGCTCGCTCCGCGCCGGATCGTCTTCACCAGGTCGTGGGCGACCAGCGCGACGCACGTCATCAAGGTGGTCGTCGTCGGGACGTCCGGCCACCCGCGGGTGGACCTGGACGCGTTCCTCGTCATCAGGTAGGGTCGCCCGCTGCCCGTCTCCCGGCTCCAGCCGCCCTGGATCGGGCCTCTTGCGGGCGAGTGGTAGAGTCACGCTCCGATCGGGGTGGGGAACCTTCCCGAGCCGCAGGACGATCGAGGGCGGGGGAGGAACGGAGCAGCGGATGGCACGCTCGATGTGGAAGGGCGCGATCCAGTTCGGCCTGGTGACGATCCCCGTGAAGCTCTACACGGCGACCGAATCGGACTACGCGATCCGCTTCAACATGCTCCACGCCCCGGATCTGTCGCGCATCCAGATGAAGGTCTGGTGCCCCGCCGACGAGCAGGTCATCTCGCGCGGCGACACCGTGAAGGGCTACGAGTACGCGCCCGACCAGTACGTGGTGATCACCGACGAGGACCTGGAGAAGGTTCCCCTCAAGACGGTTCGCTCGATCGAGATCGAGCAGTTCGCGCCGCGTGACGAGGCGACCGCAGAGCATGCGAGGTTCACCCGGCAGGCCTACTACATCGAGCCGGACGCGATCGGGCGCAAGGCGTTCTACCTCCTTCGTCAGGTCCTGGCCGAGCGTGGCCTCACGGCGATCTGCAAGGTGGTCATCCGGGACCGGGAGGCGCTGGCCGCCCTGGACCCGTTCGAGAACACCATGCTGCTCACGACCCTCCACTGGCCGGACGAGATCCGCTCCACGAAGGAGCTGAACCTCGCGGACGAGGAGTTCGAGTTCAGGCCGGCCGAGATGAGGATGGCCGAGCAGCTGATCGAGGCGATGACCGAGCCATTCGATCCGGCGAAGTACCGGGACGAGTATCGCGAGGCGCTGCTCAAGGTCATCGAGGCCAAGGTCGCGGGGGTGGAGGTCGCCCAACCCGAGCCCTCGGCCGACAACACCAACATCGTGGACCTGATGAAGCTGCTCGAGGCCAGCGTGAAGGCCGCCACGGACGCGCGCACCGCCGGAACCGAGACCCCGGTCTCGGTCGCCCAGGCCAAGGAGGCGCGCGCGTCCAAGGCCGCCCGATCGAATGCGGGGGCCGCCGCGGGGGCCGCCGTCGATGCCGTCGCCGTCGATGCCGCCGATGCCGCCGCCCCGGTGGTCGGGGCTCGGCCTGCGCGGCGCCGCAAGAGCGCGTAGCCGTCCGCCCGGCGGCGGCGCGCGGCATACTCCCGCCATGCCGCTCGAGGAGTACCGCCGCAAGCGCGACTTCGCGAAGACTCCGGAGCCCGCGCCCGCGCCCGCGCCGCACCCCCGCGCACGCACGCCTGGCCGCCCGCCGCTTTGTCGTCCAGCGGCACCGGGCGTCCCGCCTCCACTACGACGTCCGACTCGAGATCGACGGCGTCCTCGTCTCCTGGGCCGTGCCCAAGGGGCCTACGCTGGACCCCGCTGTCCGCCGCATGGCAGTCCACGTCGAGGACCATCCGGTCGAGTACTTCGACTTCGAGGGCGTGATCCCGCCCCGCCAGTACGGGGCCGGCGACGTCATCGTCTGGGATTGGGGCACCTGGGAGCCGGAGGCCGAGACACCGGACCCGATCGCCGCCGTGAAGGCGGGCGAGCTCAAGTTCCGGGCCCGCGGCCAGAAGATCAGGGGTCGCTTCACGATCGTCCGCACCAGCCGTCGCCCGGGCAGCGCGCCTCGTACGGCCTTCGAGGACGACGAGGGCGAGCAGTGGCTCCTGATCCACAAGCGTGACGAGCACGCCGAACCCGGCTGGGACGCGGAGGACCATCCGCACAGCGTCAAGTCAGGTCGCACCAACGACGAGGTCAAGGTGAACGCCCCCGCGGCGTTCCTTGCCGACGGCCCTGTCACTGCCGTGACCTCGGAGACCGACCTCTCGGCCGCGCGTCCTGCGCCGATGCCCCGCTTCCTGGAGCCGATGAAGGCGACGCTGGCCACGAAGCCGTTCCGGGACGAGGACTGGCTGTTCGAGGTCAAGTGGGACGGGTACCGCGTCGAGGCCGTGGTCCGCGACGGCACGGTCGAGCTGTTCACCCGCAACGGCAACCGCGCGGAGGCGTACTTTCCGAGCCTGCTCACGCCGCCGACCTGGATCGACGCGCGCGAGGCGATCGTGGACGGTGAGGTGGTGGCGCTCGACGAGGCCGGCCGTCCAGACTTCGGCCTGCTCCAGGAGCGGCTCGGCGGACAGGCCGGCCCCGTCGTCTTCCAGGCGTTTGACCTGCTCCACCTCGACGGGAAGTCACTTCTGGACGTTCCCCTCGAGGCACGCAAGTGGGTGCTCGAGCGGGTTCTCCGGCCGAACGCCCGCGTCCAGTTCGCACGCCACGTGGAGGCGGAGGGCGTGGCCTTCTTCGGGGCGGCGCAGGCGCAGGGGCTCGAGGGGATCGTGGCCAAGCACCGTCGATCCCTCTACGAGCCGGGGAAGCGGTCGCCGACCTGGCTCAAGCTCAAGGTGCGTCCGGAGCAGGAGCTGGTGGTCGGCGGCTGGACGCCGGGGAAGGGGACTGCCAGGGAGCTGGGCGCCGTCGTCGTGGGCGTCTACGAGGACGAGCGGCTGCGGTATGCCGGCAAGGTTGGCTCGGGGTTCGACGCCCGGATGCGGCGCCGGCTGCTCGAGACGCTCGAGCCGCTGGAGACCGAGGGGTCGCCATTCGACCCGTCGCCGCCCGCAGATCACAAGGGTCGCTGGGGCGGAGAGCTGGCCGGCGTCCGGTGGGCGCGCCCGCAGCTGGTGATCCGCGCGGCGCTCGGGGGCTGGTCCCGTGACGGATTGGTGCGCCAGGCGTCATTCAAGGGGATGGAGGCGGGCCGGGATCCTCGCGAGGTGGTGCGGGAGATGCCGATCGATCCGTCGGCGGCGGAACGGGCGGCGGTCGCGATCGTTGCGACTGTCGGGCCGGGGCCGGCGGCGGAGCCCGCGACAGCGCCTGGAGACGCGATCGACCCGGCGTGGCTCGTCACGGACGCAGAGCTTGCGGCCCTGGCCTCGATGCCGGCCGCCGGAACCTGGCGGGTTGCCGGGCAGGACGTGAGGCTCACCAACCTGGACAAGGTCCTGTTCCCGCCGCGGGATGACCTGGGTGAGCCGCCGGCGACCAAGCGGGACCTGATCGCCTACTTCGCGCGGATCGCGCCGGTCATGCTCCCGCACCTCGCGGACCGGCCGCTCAACCTCCAGCGGTTCCCGAACGGGGCCGACGCGCCCGGGTTCTGGCAGAAGGACACCCCGGCGTCCGCGCCGAGGTGGCTCACGACCTGGCACGAGACTGGCTTCCGCGAGCGCGAGGACCGCGCCCCCAACAACCATCTCGTGGCGGATCGCGCCGCGACGCTGTGCTGGCTCGCCAACCAGGCGGCCTTCGAGATCCATGCGTGGACGTCCCTGCTCCATGATCCGTGGACCCCGACCTTCGCGCTGATCGACATCGACCCGGGCCCGGAGACCACGTGGGACGCGACGCTGCTGATCGCCCGTCTCTTCCGCACCGCGCTGGACCACCTCGGTGTCCGCGCCTGGCCCAAGCTCACCGGCAGCCGTGGCATCCAGGCCTGGATCCCGGTCGAGCGCGGTCGCTACACCTACGCCGACACCAGCGAGTGGGTCGAGAAGCTGTCGCGGGCGATCGGCGCCTCGGTGCCGGACCTCGTCTCCTGGGAGTGGTCGAAGGCGGAGCGAGGTGGCAAGGCCCGGCTTGACTACACCCAGAACGCGCCGATCAAGACGCTCGTCGCACCGTATGCGGTCCGCCCCCGACCCGGCGCCCCGGTATCCGCGCCCATCCGCTGGGAGGAGCTCGATGATCCGGAGCTGCGGCCGGACCGCTGGACGATCCGGACGCTGCCGGGGCGCGTCGCTGCCGTCGGGGACCTGTGGGCAGGCCTCCAGGCGGACCGCCAGGTGCTGCCGCCGCTCTAGGGCGGATCCGGCCAGGCACGGTTCGGCGATCACCTGTCGCGAAACACCCCGTTCGGCCCATGGCGCTCGACCGCGGATGGCGGCATCATCTGCGCGTGGATCCCATGGTCACAACCGAGCGGATCGACGCCTCGCCGGAGGTGGTGATCCCGCTCGTCATTGTCGCGATGGTCGTCGGCGTGCTGGGCGTGGTCTTTCGCAGGACGCTGATGGCAACCGTGGACGAGCTGGCGGACCTGTGGCGCACGTACGCGCCAATCGCCGTCCGCAGGGCCCTGGAACACCGGCCAGGCATGCCCGAGACGCCGTGGTTCTGCGACCGCTGTCGTTCCCGCAACAGCGCCTCGGCCATGCGGTGCTACGCCTGTGGCGCCCGCCGCGAGGAGGCCGAGGCCCCGGTCCCGGACGCGGAGGCGCCCGCGGGGGCGAGTGCGGGCCTGAGCTCGAGGACCCGCCGGCACGGGTAGCGGTCAGGTATGTCCCGCGACGGTCGCTCGAACCCGTTCACGGGCGCCTCCATGCGCGCAGGCCCCCCGGCTCGGGGTACGGCTGGCGGAAGAACCCGAGCAGCGGCTCGCCCGTGGACTGGGTCAGCCGGATCCGATCCCTCCACGGGGCACCGTGGTCCTCGGAGATCGAGGCCCGGAGCTCCACGTCGTCGCGCCGCGGGTGGTTCGGGTCGTAGACGCGAAGGACGACGGAGCGATCGTCCGCGGCGTACGCGAACGCCAGCACCTGGTGGTTCCGGGCCAGGAGCCACGGCGAGAGGCCGGCCGTCCTGACGAGGCCGACGACGCTGGGATGGCCGGTGTCGATCTCCGTCCGGATCCGCGGCCACTCGTCGAGCAGCGCCGGGACCCGCGGCGGCTCGCGGTGGAGGGCCGCCGCCAGCCCGGACGGCGGATCCGGCCGCATCGCCTGCAGTTCGAAGTACCGGAGCGGGACGCGCAGCCAGTCGAGCGACTGGACCTGGCGCCGCACGAGGGCCCGGAACCGTGCGCTGCCGTTGGCAGGGGATCCCGCGACCCCCGGCTGTTTCGCCCCTGCGGCTTCCCCCGCGGGCGCTGACAGGCCGGCCTCGAACAGGTCGCGCGCCGTGAGGGCCATCCCCCCGCACAGGCCGGCAGAGGCGTCCCCAAACCCCAGGAGGCGCGGGTCGAGGGGCCCCAGCCGCAGCGTCGGCCCGGGTGGGAATGCGTTGGCGAAGGGGAGGCCGTGAACGCTCGGCAGGAAGCCCGGGACCGCGCCGGCGATCTCGCCCGCACCCGGGAGCGATGATGCGGCAACGTCCGGCAGACGGGTCGTATGCAGGTCCCCGGTCACACGGCGACCACGCCTACTCCAGGTTCGTCGGCGGGACAGGTATGTGGTCCGGCACCGTGACAGGGGCCTCGCCCACCGTGACCCGAATCATCGCGGGCTTGCTGCCGACGGCCGACAGCGGGCCGTGGTCGGGCGATACCACGTCCAGCAACAGCAGGTAGGACCCCGGGTCTGCAGGAGCCACCAACGGCACCAGCGTGCTCGTGACGGCGCCGGGTTCGGCGGCATCCTCGCCGAGGATCACCGTGACGGCCCCGGGGACGGCGAGCCCACTGGTGGACACCCATGTCGCCACCAGGCGAGCCGGGCTGGGATCGATCCGATCGACGCCGAGCTCGTCGACCACGTGTCACCGGCGCGGGGTCAATCCTGTCCCAGCGCTCAGACCCGGCGTTCATGAGGCGGATCAGCAGACTCGACGTCGTGCCGGCGGCGACGGCGAGGGTCGACGGTGCTCCATACGCGGCGGCCACGGGTCCGCCGACGCGGACGATCATCGGGACCAGGAGCGCCTGGGTGGCGGCATCGTATGCCACCCCGGATGGATCGTGGAGCGTCACGACCAGGCGGTACAGGCCCGGGACGGACGGATAGGAGACCTGCAGCCGCAGCCCGCTGGACGTGCGGACAGCGGGTACGACATCCACGACGCTCCCGAGCGTCTCGGGCACCACGAGGTCCACGGGCGGGGCATCCGGCGGCGCGGTGGGCGTCGGCACCGCCACCGGGGTGGATTGCGGCACGGGCTCAGCACCCGGCGCCACCGCCCGGGGCACAGACGTCGGCACCTCGGTGGGTGCGGGCGGTGGCGCGGAGGCGAGCGCGGCTTCCGGGCTCGCGCCGGGCTCGGGTTCAGGCGACGGCTCCTCGACCAGGATCGGGTCCCAGCGAACGCCCGCCCGTGCCTTGGCCGGGATCAGCTTGACCGCCCCCGACGTCACCGGCAGCGTGAGCCGCGTGCCGGTGGCCGCGATCGGCAGCGACGCGAACGAAGGCTCCCCGAACGCGAGCCCGCGCCCGACGAGCGACGGCCCGATCGCAGATTCGAAGATGGTCCCGCCGCCGCTCCCCGTGGACCCGGCCCGGAGCTCCTCGGCGGTAACGCCGCGCGAGACCAGCGATCGATAGTAGCCGCCATCGGCACGGTCGGGATCCAGGCGTGCAACGAAACCGGGGGTCCGGGTGCTGGCGAACGTGAAGGTGTGACCGTTGGCCGACGGCGAGGCCTTCCACGTCGCCTCGATGCTCGAGCGGCCACGGAGCAGCGCCTTCACGTAGTAGGCGGGTCCCATGTGCGCCTCCGCCACCACGGCAGCCGCGCCCGCCCGCAGGAACCCCGCCGCGTAGTTGTCCACGCGCTGCAATGGACTGGTCGCGCGTCCCTTCGGCCTGGCCGGGCTCGGTGTTGCCGCTGGCGTAGCAGAGGTGGTGGAGCAGCACCACCGCATTTGGGGCCAGGCGCAACGTTCCGATCGCCGCCTCGCCGAAGTACTGGTGGGTGCTGTCGTCCACACCTGCCACCGGGTTCAGGCCGAAACCGTTCTGCGTCGGTGGATACGGCGAATCCCGGTACCGGCTCGGCCAGCCGTTGCCGTGGCCGAGGTAGACCACGATCGACGCACCCGGGAGGGCTCCGCGAACCGCGTTCCAGGTGGCATTCGGGGAGTAGATCTTGACGACCTGGGCACCGGCATCGGCTGCGACCACGGCGGCCTTGTCGGCCAGCTCCCGGTAGGACGACGTCAGCTGCCCCACGGGCCCGACGATGAGGACGACCTTTGGGACGCGCGCCGCAGCGGCCACGGGCGCGATGGCCCCTGTGGCTCCGAGGATCGAGATGAGCAGCGCGACGACGGTCGCGCGAACGATCCGGTTCAGCGATTCGGCTCCTGGCAACGGGGTTGGCAGGCGGTCCAGAAACGGTAGCCTACGCGCCTTGGCGGTACCTTGCTAGGGCGACCCAGCCCCCCGGGACCGTCCCCATGGGCCTATTCGTCCGGCCGCTCGAAATGCCGGTGCCTGCTGGCACCGGAATCTGGCGTCGCCAACGGCAGCGCCCCCCGCGTACCATCGCGCAATGGCCGACCCCGATGCGCGCCAAGGACACCGCAACCACCTCGCGGGTGAGACCAGCCCGTACCTGCTCCAGCACGCCGGCAACCCCGTGGACTGGTACCCGTGGGGCGAGGAGGCGCTGGCCCGGGCCCGCCTGCTGGACCGCCCGATCTTCCTCTCGATCGGCTACGCGGCCTGCCACTGGTGCCACGTCATGGAGCGGGAATCGTTCGAGGACGAGGCGACAGCCGCGCTCCTCAACGCCCACTTCGTCCCGATCAAGGTGGACCGCGAGGAGCGGCCCGATCTCGATCAGCTCTACATGGGCGCGGTCCAGGCGCTGACCGGACAGGGCGGCTGGCCGATGAGCGTGTTCCTCGCCCCGGACGGGCGCCCGTTCTACGGCGGCACGTACTACCCGGACACACCGCGGCACGGCATGCCGTCCTTCCGGCAGGTCCTCGATGCGGTCAGGGCCGCCTGGGCGGAGCAGCGGGACGAGATCGAGCTGGCCGGCGCGCGGCTCGTGGAGGCCCTGGCGGCGCAGCAGGCCATCGTGTCCACGGCGGCCGAGCCCGATGGGCCGCCGGCCGCGGAGGTCCTGGGTCGGGCCGCGGCCACCATCGCCACCACCTTCGATCCGGTCAACGGCGGGTGGGGCCAGGCGCCCAAGTTCCCCCAACCGATGACGATCGAGGCGCTCCTGCTCCGGCACGCGGCCACCACCGACCCGCGCCCGCTGGAGATCGCGCGTCGCAGCCTGGATGCGATGGCCGCGGGTGGCGTCCACGACCAGCTCGGCGGCGGGTTCCACCGTTACGCCACGGACGCGGCCTGGCTCGTCCCGCACTTCGAGCAGATGCTCTACGACAACGCCCAGCTGGCGAGGGTCTACGTGCACGCGTGGGCGCTCACGGGCGACGCCTCGTATCTCGCCACCGCAACCGGCACGCTGGACTACCTGCTGCGCGAGCTGCGAACGGCCGAGGGGGGCTTCGCGGCCAGCCAGGACGCGGACACGGACGGCCAGGAGGGCGCGACGTTCACCTGGACCGTGGCCGAGGTGAACGACGTGCTGGGTCCGGGCGGCGCGCTCTTCTCCGCGGCGTACGGCGTGACGGACGGCGGCAACTGGGAGGGCCGGACGATCCTGTCGCGCGTCCGCGACGACAGGGAGCTCGGGGAGCGGTTCGGGTTGCCGGTCGAGGACGTCGCGGCGGGTCTCGCGGCCTCGCGAGCGGCACTCCTGGCCAGGCGGGAGGGACGAGCCCAGCCGGCCCGCGACGACAAGGTGCTGGCGGCGTGGAACGGCCTCGCGATCGCCGCCCTGTCCGATGCGGCCCGGGCACTGGACGCCTCCGGCGATGCGAGCCTGCTCGATCCGGCCGGCCGCTACCGGGACGCGGCCTCGGCTGCGGCGACGGCCGTGCTGGGAGGACTGCTCGGGCCGGACGGTCGACTTCGCCGTTCATGGAAGGACGGGCGGGCGACGGCATACGGCGTCCTCGAGGACCACGCGAACCTTGCCGAGGGACTGCTGGCGCTGTACGGGGCCACGCTGGACGAGCGCTGGTTCACCGCCTCCGTCTCGCTCGCCGAGATGATGCTTGCCCGGTTCACCGACCCGTCGGGCGGCTTCTTCGACACGGCCGACGACGGGGAGCGGCTCGTCGTGCGACCGAAGGGCGTGCAGGACAACGCCGTACCGTCCGGGAGCTCGATGGCGGCCACCGTCCTGCTCCGCCTGACGGCACTGACCGGGGAGCCCCGGTATCGCGCCGCTGCCGATCGGGCCATTGCCGTGATGACTCCGCTGCTGGGTCCCCACCCGACCGCGTTCGCCCAGTGGCTGGCGGCCCTCGAGATGGCCCACGCGGGACTGGCCGAGATCGCCATCGTGGGGGACGCGGACGCGGAGGCCACCCGGCGGCTGGTGCGCACCGCGAGCCGCGGCTACACGCCGTTCCGCGTGGTGGCCGCATCGGCCACCCCCATGAGCTCCGCGGTGCCGCTGATGAGGGACCGGTTCGTGCTCAACGGCCGGCCGACCGCCTTCGTCTGCCGCGACTTCGCCTGCCGGATGCCGGTCCACGAGCCGGAGGCGCTGGACGCGCTGCTGGCCGGCACGTGATCCCGGTCGCGACGACCCGCCGCGGGGAAGAACCGCGACCACGCCCCGCGTCCACGGTGGCGCTGCTGCGGAGGGGTTCCCCGGGCGTCGAGGTGCTGCTCACGCATCGCCCGGCGACGATGGCGTTTGGCCCCGGGCTCCACGTGTTCCCCGGCGGGGCGGTCGATCCGGAGGACTCTGACCCCGCGCTGCTCACGAGCTCCGTCCTCGACGCCGCGGCCTGCGCCGCCGCCTGGGCCGGCGACCTGTCCCCGGAGACGGCGATCGCGCACGCGGTCGCGGCGATCCGGGAGGTGTTCGAGGAGGCGGGGGTGCTGCTGGCCACGTTGCCGGGCGGGTCCACGCTTGATCCGACCCTGCTCGCGGCGGCTCTCGCGGACGGAGCATCGCTGGCAGACGTCGTTCGGAGGCACGACCTCGTCCTGCGGACCGATCTCCTCGTGCCGCTGGCGCACTGGGTGACCCCACCCATGGGCATGTCGCGCCGGTACGACACGCGGTTCTACGTGGCGGCCATGGATGGGGCGGCACTGAGCCTCGATGACCGCGAGGTGGCCGCGCACGAGTGGATCGCCCCTGCGTCGGCGCTCGAGGAGTGCGCCGAGGGCCGGATCGCACTGTGGCCGCCAACCTCCGCGACCCTCCGGCAGCTGGCGCCGGCGCGGGGAATTGCGGACGTGAGGACGCACCTCGCACCGGTGGCCGGGTGGGTCCGGCCGGTGACCGATGGCCCGGGCGATGGGCTTGTTCGGGTCCGGGCGACGGGTGCGGGCGGGATCCCCGGGCTGGCCGTGAACACGTACCTCGTCGGGCATCGGCGGCTGGTGGTGGTGGATCCCGGGGATCCCGGTGAGCCCGCGATGGACGCGATCCTCGCGGCGTCAGCGGAGCGCGGAGCCGAGATCACGGGGGTGATCCTGACGGCCCCGGTTCCGGACCATGCGGGTGGCGTGCTGGTCGTGGCCGAGCGCCTCGGCGTCCCTGTTCTGGCCGCGGCGTCGGCCGTTCGCGACGCATCCGCGCTGGTCGCTGGCCCGGTCCGCGGCCTCCGTGACGAGGAGGAAGTGACCCTGGGGGACGTGCCCCTGCGCGTGGTGGCGACGCCCGGGACGCACCCGGGCCACATCGCGCTCTGGGCGTCCTCCGTGGGGGCCGTCCTGACGGGCGACCTCGACGGGCCCGGACCGTCACGCGGGATACCGGAGCCGGTGGATGCACGCGCGCTCGACCGCTCGCGGGCGAGGGTGACGGCGCTCGCAGCAGGGCTGCGGCTGCCCGCGCACGGCTAGGCGGTCTTGTCGTCCTTGTCGGCGGCGTCGGCCTTGATGTCGCCGATCTCCTTGCGCGCCTCCTTGACGCCCTGCCCGAACGCGCGGCCGAGCAGCGGCAGCGTCTTCGGGCCGCGCCAGATGACGACGACGACCAGGACGATGATGAGGACGACGAGGATGTCCGGACCCATGCGCGGATGGTAGCAGCGTGCCGTGCAGGCGGGTGACGCGTTCGACCGTCGCGGTTCCTGGATCGTCGTCGCGAGCAGTCGGGACGGTCGTGCTCGTCGTGTCGCCCGTTCAGCCGGGCGGTATCGTGCCGGTCGTGTCGTCCAGCCCGCCGGCCCCCGGCCCCCTCCTCGTCTTCGGCCCGCGCTCCCTCGCGTACGACTTCGGGCCGCACCATCCGCTGACGCCGCTCCGTTTCGGCCCTGGGATCGACCTGCTGCGGGCGGTGGGCGCGGAGCCCGGCCTGGCGCCGTCGCCGGCCGCGGACGCGGACCTGCTGGGGGTGCATCTGCCGGCCTATGTCGAGGCGGTGCGGGCATTCTCCGGGGATCCCACGCGGCCGCCGCGATGGGCGTCGGTCTGTCGGACAACCCTGCCTTCGCCGGGATGCACGAGGCGTCCGCGGCCGTCGCGGGCGGATCGATGGCTGCCATGGACGCGATCCTGCGTGGTGACACCGACCACGCGCTCCACCCCGGGGGCGGCCTTCACCACGCGATGGCGTCGCGGGCATGGGGCTTCTGCGTCTACAACGATGTCGCGCTGGCGGTTGTCCGGGCACGGGCCGAGGGCCTGCGGGTGCTGTACGTCGACCTCGACGTGCACCACGGGGACGGCGTGCAGGCAGCCTTCATGCGGGATCCCGGGACGCTGACCGTCTCGATCCACGAGAGCGGCCGGCACCTGTTCCCCGGGCACGGGGTTCATCGACGAGCTGGGGGAGGGGAGCGCCGCCGGAACGTCCGTCAACCTGCCGCTGGAGCCGTACACCGGTGCGGCCGCCTGGCTGACGGTGGTCCGGGCGCTGGTGCCGACCCTCGCTGCCGTGTTCGGTCCCGACGTCGTGGTGAGCCAGCACGGGGCGGACTCGCACGCGTGGGATCCGCTGGCGCACCTGCGGGTGACGACGACGGCGATGGCGGAGGCGGCCAGGCTGGTGGACGCGGTTGCCCATCGCTGGGCCGGCGGTCGGTGGCTGGCGACGGGCGGCGGCGGGTACGACGCGTACCGGGTGGTGCCGCGAGCGTGGGCGCTGACCTGGCTGGCCGGGGCGCATCGCGAGCCGGGGCGATCAGACGCCGATCGCCTGGCGCGAGCGGTGGGAGCCCGCTGCAGCCGCGTTCGGGACGCCGGGGATGCCGGCGGCGTTCCTGGATGCGCCCAACGCCGGCCTGCCCTACGGCCCGGCCCAGGAGGCCGCCGACGAGCTTGCACTGGCGGCACTGGCCCGCGTGCGGGCGGTGGTGCTGCCGCGGCTCGTGCGCGAGGCCGAGGACCGGGGCTGGTGGCGGCCGGCATCTGAGTGGGCCGGACGTGGTGGCGGATGGGCGAGGCCACGCCGCGCTCGACAGGCGTCCGACGGCCGTTCCCGCCGGAACGCCGGCGCTCCGGGTCCTCGCGGTCGGGGACCTGGGCAGGCTGAGTCTTGCGCCGCGCGTCATCGCGCCGTTCGACCCCGACGACGGCCGGTCGATCCTCGACGCTGCGCTTGCCGACGGCGGCCGGGTGATCGCGGCCGTGGTGGGCGACGCGATTGTGGGCGTGGCGGTTGCCGCGCCGTCCCTCGCCGAGGCGGGCACGGAGTCGCTGCTGGCGGTTGGCGTTGCGCCGGCGTGGCGTGGCGATGGCCTTGGACGAGCACTGCTCCGCGCGCTTGTCGACGGCGTGGCGCCCGGGGTCGCCCTGGAAGCGCAGGTCGGCGTGGCGGAACGGGACGTCGGGGATCCCCTGGACGTTGAGGAGCGGCTGGCTCGTGGCGCGGCGCCTGCTCGAAGGCGCGGGGTTCACGGTACGAGCGCCCTCGCCCGACGTGTCCCGCGACGACCGTCACGCGATCATGGCGCGTCGGGTGCGGCGCTAGGGTCCCGAAACGGGGAGCCGGATGGTCCGGGACCAGCGCAGGGTCAGGACCGTGCCAGAGGTCCCCTCGAGTCACCGAACAGCGGGCGATGCGGCAGGCCACGTGGGGCGCACCCGGGCGGACACTGTGTCCAGCGCACAACGTCACCGGCAGCCAGGCGAGATCCTCCCCCCTCCATCGTCCGGCTGTCCTGAGGCAATCGAACCGGCGGACCCGTCCCGGTCCGCCGGTTCTGATTCGTGGCGCGCTCGGCGGCCGACGAACGCGAAACGAACATCTGTACCAAATCGAGCCGCGGCCCTATACTCGCCACCCGTGGCCGCGCCCATCGAAGATCCGCTCGCGCCCTTCGGGCCCGCCGTGCGGGCCTGGTTCGAGGCGACGTTCGAGGCCCCGACGGTTGCGCAGGCACAGGGTTGGGCGGCGATCGCTGCGGGTCACCACACGCTGATCCACGCTCCGACGGGCAGCGGCAAGACCCTCGCCGCATTCCTGTGGTGCCTGGACCGCCTCGTCCGGGAGCCGCGTCCGGAGCCCACGAAGGCGGATCCCGGCACCGTCCGCGTCCTGTACATCAGCCCCCTCAAGGCCCTGACCTACGACGTGGAGCGGAACCTCCGCGCGCCGCTCGCCGGGATCGCGCTCGCGGCACAGCGCCTGGGTGATGCCCCTCCGCGCATCACGATCGCCTCGCGGACCGGCGACACTCCCGCCGACGAGCGGCGCAACCTCGTGCGGCACCCGCCGGACATCCTCGTCACCACGCCCGAGAGCTTCTACCTCCTGCTCACCAGCCAGGCCCGGGAGATCCTCCGGGGCGTGGAGCACGTGATCGTGGACGAGGTCCACGCGATTGCCGGGACCAAGCGGGGAGCCCACCTGGCGCTGAGCCTGGAGCGCCTGGAGCGCCTCCGGCCCGGGACGCCGGAGACGCCACCCCTCCAGCGGATCGGGCTCTCGGCCACGCAGCGCCCCCTCGAGACCATCTCCCGCTTCCTCGGTGGGACCGGCGACGCCCGCGATGTCGCCATCGTGGATGCGGGCTCCCGCAAGCCGCTCGAGCTCCAGGTCGTCGTGCCGGTGGAGGACATGGCGCGGCTGGGCGAGGTCCTCCCCCAGGACGACCGACCCGGCGGGCCCGTGATCGGCGGGGAGCAAAGGAGCAGCATCTGGCCCGCCATCCACCCGCGGATCCTGGACCTGATCCGGACCCACCGCAGCACGATCGTCTTCACCAACAGCCGCCGCCTTGCCGAACGTCTCGCCCAGCGCCTCAACGAGCTGGCGGGCGAGGAGCTGGTCAGGGCGCACCACGGCAGCATCGCCCGGGAGCAGCGCCTCCAGATCGAGGAGGAGCTCAAGGCGGGCCGCCTCCCGGCCCTTGTCGCGACCAGCTCCCTGGAGCTCGGCATCGACATGGGCGCCGTGGACCTCGTCATCCAGGTGGAGAGCCCCACCTCGGTCGCCCGGGGCCTCCAGCGCATCGGCCGTGCCGGGCACCAGGTCGGCGAGCCCTCCAAGGGCGTCATCTTTCCCAAGTACCGCGGCGACCTGCTCGAGACCGCGGTGGTCGTGAAGGGGATGCACGACGGGACGATCGAGTCGACGACGCTGCCGAGGAACCCGCTCGACGTCCTCGCCCAGCAACTGGTCGCCATGACGCTCGCGGAACGCTTCACCGTGGACGAGCTGCTCGATGTCGTCCGGCGAGCCGCCTCGTTCGAGACCCTCACGCGGGAGGCGCTCGAGGGTGTCCTGGGCATGCTCGCCGGCGCCTACCCATCGGACGAGTTCGCCGAGCTCAAGCCGAGGATCACCTGGGACCGCCTCACCGATGTGGTCGAGGGCCGCCGCGACGCGCGCGTCGTCGCCGTCACCAGCGGCGGCACCATCCCGGACCGCGGCCTCTACCCCGTCTTCCTCGAGGGCGAGGCAGGCACGTCGGGTCGCAGGGTCGGCGAGCTGGACGAGGAGATGGTCTACGAGCTCCGGGCAGGCATGCACGGGGACGTCATCGTCCTGGGCGCCAGCAGCTGGCGCGTCGCAGACATCTCGCCCAACCGGGTCACCGTCACGCCCGCACCCGGGGTTCCCGGCAAGCTGCCGTTCTGGCACGGCGACGCCGTCGGGCGGCCGGTGGAGCTGGGCCGGCAGATCGGCGCGTTCGTGCGCGGGGTGGAGTCAGACCTCGCAAGGGGTCCGAAGGGACGGGCGAAGGCCGCCGACCGCCTCCGGCGCGACCATGATCTCGACGACCTCGCGGCCGAGAACCTCATCGCGTACCTCGAGGACGAGCGCGAGGCCACGGGAGTCCTCCCCACGGACCGCCGGATCGTGATCGAGCGCTTCCGGGACGAGCTGGGCGACTGGCGGCTCGTCATCCTCACCCCCTTCGGCGGCCGCGTCCACGCGCCCTGGTGCATGGCGCTGGAGGCCAGGTTGCAGGAACGGCTCGGCCTCGAGGTCCAGACGATCTGGTCCGACGACGGCATCGCGATCCGGCTTCCGGAGGGGGACGGCAGCCTCGACGGCGTCGAGCAGCTGCTGTTCCCGGACCCCGAGGAGGTCGAGGATCTCGTGGTGGGGCGGGTGGGGCAGTCGAGCCTGTTCGCCAGCCGGTTCCGGGAGAACGCGGCGCGGGCCCTGCTCCTGCCGCGCCGCCGGCCCGGGACGAGAACCCCCCTCTGGCAGCAGCGCCAGCGTTCCGCGGATCTCCTCGCGGTGGCGAGCAGGTACGGGAACTTCCCGATCCTCGTGGAGACATACCGGGAGTGCCTGGCGGACGTCTTCGACCTGCCGGCGCTGCGCGACATCCTGGGCGGAGTCCAGCGGCGGGAGCTGGCGGTCCACAGCGTCGAGACGGTGAGGGCCTCCGGCTTCGCGAGCAGCCTGCTGTTCGACTACGTCGCGGCCTACATGTACGACGGCGATGCCCCGATGGCCGAACGGCGCGCGCAGGCGCTCACGCTGGACAGGGACATGCTGCGGGAGCTGCTGGGCCAGGAGGAGCTGCGCGAGCTGCTCGACCCGGACGCGCTGGCGGACCTCGAGCTCAGCCTCCAGGCACTCGTCGAGGAGCGGCACGCGAAGGATCCGGACCAGGTCCACGACCTGCTCCGGCGCCTGGGAGACCTTGCCGTCGACGAGGCCGGTGCGCGGACCCAGGGTGGTCGCGTGGAGGCGGCGATCCACCTGGCGGAGCTGGCCGGGAGCCGGCGTGCCGTTCGGGCCCGGATCGCGGCCGAGGAGCGCTGGATCGCCATGGAGGACGTCGCCCGGTATCGCGATGGCGTGGGGGTCTCCGCGCCGCCGGGCGTGCCGGGGGTGTTCCTGGAGCCAGCGGCCGGGGCGCTCGACGGGCTCCTCGCGCGCTACGCGCGGACGCACGGGCCGTTCCTGGGCTCGGAGCCGGCGCGTCGGTGGGGGCTGCCCCCGGGGGTCGTGGAGGACACGCTCCACCGCCTGGTGGAGTCGGGATCCCTCCTTTCCGGCGAGTTCCGGCCCGGTGGCGCGGAGCGGGAGTACTGCGACCCCGAGGTGCTGCGGCTCCTCCGCCGCCGGTCCCTGGCCAAGCTTCGCCGCGAAGTGGAGCCCGTCGATCCCGTGACGCTGGCGCGGTTCCTGCCCGCGTGGCACGGCGTCGCCCCTTCCCCGTCAGCGTCCCCGGCGGTCGAGGGGAGCGGCGGTTCCCCGTTCCGTGGCCCCGCGGCTCTGGAACGACTGGCGGAGGTCGTGGACCAGCTCGCCGGGCTGCCGATCCCCGCGTCCGTGCTGGAACGGGACGTGCTGCCCGCGCGCATCCCGGGCTACCAGTCGCGTCTCCTGGATGAGCTCGGCGCGATGGGCGAGGTCGCCTGGGTGGGGAGGGGGAGCCTCGGCCGGGACGACGGGCGCGTGGTGCTCTACCGGCCCGGACGCGAGCTGCTGCGGCCCGTCGGCCTCCCGGACGGCGTGGAGCGGCCTTCGGGGGAGATCCACGGGAAGCTCAGGGCCCACCTGCTTCGCCGGGGGGCCTGCTTCTACCGGGAGCTGTTCACGGCCGCGGGCGGGCGCTCGGATCGCCAGGTGCTCGACGCGCTCTGGGACCTGGTCTGGGCGGGCGAGGTCACGAACGACACCGTGGCGCCGCTGCGCGCCCTGCGCTGGAAGCGGCCCGCGAAGGATCACCGTCCCCGGCCGGGACGCCTGACGGCGCTCGGGCCACCCGAAGCTGCGGGTCGCTGGTCGCTGGTGGGGGGCGGCGACACGGGCGGTGAGGAGGACGACGGGGTGCTCGCTCCAGCCGGGTCCACGCGGACGGAGCGGATCCACGCCCAGGCTCTGACGCTGCTGGAGCGCCATGGCGTCCTGACGCGTGAGGCCGTCGCGGGCGAGGCCGTGGACGGCGGCTTCAGCGCGGTCTACCCGGTGTTGCGGGCGATGGAGGAGGCGGGCCGGATCCGCCGCGGGTACTTCGTGGACGGGCTGGGCGCCGCGCAGTTCGCGCTGCCTGGGGCCGTGGAGCGCCTCCGGGCGCTGAGGGACCAGCCCGGCGAGGCCGCGGGGGACCACGGGCGCGTGGTGAACCTCCTTGCGGCGGCGGATCCCGCGAACCCGTACGGCGCGGCGCTGCCGTGGCCCCGTCGTGGGGATGATGACCGTCGTTCGTTCCAGCGTGCGGCCGGGGCGTACGTGGTGCTCGTGGACGGGGCAGCCGCGCTCTACCTGGACCGAGGCGGGTCTTCGATCCAGGTGCTCCCCGCGGCCGGGGATGCAGATGCGCTGGCGCTTGCGCTGCGGTCGCTGGCAGACCTCGTCGCGGACGGACGCGTGCGGGAGCTGGTGATCGGCAAGGTGGATGGGGAGCCGGTCGGTCTCTCGGGGCACCGGGATGCGCTGCTGGGCGCGGGGTTCGTGCAGGGCTACCGCGGGTACGCGCTGCGGTCGGCGGGTCTCGGGGAACGCACGTACCCAGGGCCGGTGCCGGTCCGCCCGATCCGGTAAGGCTCACCTGAGCCGGCGGCGAGCCCAGGCTCGCATGGTGGTGCGTCCGTCGCGGAGTCTATGATCCGCGGGATGTGCGAGCAGTTCGTTGCCCGGGCCTCGGAGCCGTTCCGGCTGGACGAGCTGTGGCCCTACGCGGAGCGCCTGGAGCGCTTCGGCATCGCCGGTTTTGGCTGGGGCGTCACCTGGGCGACCCCTGATGGCAGCCTCCAGACCCACCGCCACACCAGCGCGTTCCGCGATGACCCGGCGCGCGACCGCGTCGGCAGCGTGGAGACCACGAGCGTCCTCGTCCACCTTCGCCGCCCGTCGCGCCTGAGCACGCTCGGCATCCGGGATGCGCAGCCCTTCGATGATCCGGCCGGCCGCTTCGCGTTCTCGCACAACGGGGACCTGCGCGACTACCGGTCCGCCCGGGCCCGGTACCGGACGCAGGGCCGGATCCATGGTCGCGCCGACAGCGAGGTCGGGCAGCGGTGGCTCGAGGACGCCTGGTCCGATGACGAGCCGGTCGCGCACCTGCTGGCGGCTCTCCACGACGGCTTCGGGGGTGAGGCGAACCTGGCGGTGCTGACGAGGGAGGGCACACCGCATCACTACGCCGGCAACATGGAGAACCCGGTGTTCGCGTTCAGGCTGGGCTCGATCGGGCTCGTGTCCACGGCGCTCTACTCAGTGGACCGATCCCTGTTCCGGTACGCCGCGAAGGGCGCCACAGATCGTTCGCTCGCGCGTCTCCATTCCACCATCGCGCTCGACGAGCGCGGGCGACCCGTCGAAGCCGGCCCGGGCCGGCACCCGCGACCGGCCGGGCGAGGCTGACAGGCAGCCCAATCGACCCGAGACTTCACCGGGAGGGAAGGCGACCGTGACCGACACCGCGACCATCGCGATCCCGGCAACCGGCGACGCGATGTCCGACACCGACCCGGAGGCCGGCGCGCGCCCGACCGCCCTGCTGCCGATGACCCAGCTGCTGCGGATCTCGGCGTACTGGCTGGGCCTGACGGCCATCGACGCCGCGGTCGGGCTGTTCATCACCAACCGGCTCGAGTTCGATGGCCTGGTTCCCACGGGGGACGTCGGCAAGTCGATGTTCATGATCGGCATCGGGGCGGCGATCGTCGGAATCATCATCCAGCCCACCGTCGGCTACATCAGCGATTACACCGTTTCGCGGTGGGGCCGGCGCAAGCCGTACATCGTCTTCGGGTCCCTGCTGGACGTGGTGTTCCTGATGGGGATCGCCATGGGGAGCTCGGTCCTCATGCTGGCGGCCTTCATGCTGCTGCTCGCCGTCAGCACCAACATCGCGCGCGGACCGTTCCAGGGGTACGTCCCGGATCTCGTTGCGGAGCCGCAGGTCGGGATGGCGAGCGGGATGGTCGGCCTGATGCAGGTCGTCGGGAACGTGACCGGGTTCCTGCTCGTGTCCCTGTCGGTCACCCTCGGCAGGATGGAGCTCTCGCTCGTGGCCGTGGCGATCGTCGAGCTGGTGACGATGGCCAGCGTGGTCCTCCGGGTCGGCAAGGGCATGCCGCCGAAGCCCCGCAAGGGCAAGGCGTGGACCCGGATCGCCCGCGAGGCGTGGGCGACGGACATCCTCCGGGAGCGTTCCTACGTGTGGCTGCTCGTGTCCCGACTGCTGTTCCTGACGGCGGGCTCGCTGCTCGTCAACTTCGTCGTGATCTACCTCGGTCGATCCTTCGCCATGTCGAAGGAGGAGGCGAATGCGATGTACGTCGCGATCCTGATCGTCGTCGTCCTCGCGAACGTGGTGGCGATCCTGCCCGCCTCGCGCCTGTCGGACCGCATCGGCCGCAAGCCGCTGATCTTCATGGCCTGCGGGATCGCGGCCGTCGGCTCGGCGATCATCGCCCTGACACCGTCGATCCCCCTTGCGCTGGTCGGGGCGGCGCTGTTCGGGGCCGCCAACGGCACCTTCCTGGCCGTGGACTGGGCGCTCATGACCGACATCATCCCGAGGGCATCCGCCGGCCGCTACATGGGCATGAGCAACGTCGCCACCGGCTCGGCGACGCCGATCTCGATCGCCCTGGGCGGGATCGTGCTGGACCTGGTGACCTCGGCCGGCAACGAGCCGCTGAGCCCCCGCGTCGTGTTCATCCTGGCCGTTGGCCTGTTCGCGATCGCCGCGGTTGCCCTGCGACCGGTCGTGGAGCCGATGCGGAGGAGGGTCGCTCCCGCCGTCGCGGCCTGACCTTCGCCCCCGGCCCAGCCCTGTGCCGCGCCCTGGCCAGGGTCCTCGGCCCCGCCCTGCGCCCCGCCCTGGCCAGGTCCTCGGCCCCGCCCTGCGCCCCGCCCGGCTCAGTCGCCGATCTCGGCCACGGCCGCGATCGCGTGCTGCCTCCCGGCATCCGCGCCGCGCGGTGAGGCCTCGTCAAGGCCCAGGAACAGGACGCCCTGCTCCCGCAGGTGCTCCCTCGTCCGGCGCAGCGTCCGGCGCGGCTGCGCCCGGAACGCGGCGACGAACCGGCGCGTCCGCTGCCGCTGCAGCCGGACGGTGTCCACCCACCATGCGGGCCTGAGGAACGCGAAGGGATCCGCGCGCCGCCACCACCACGGCACGGCCGACCAGACGAACACGAGGTAGTCGGCCCTGAACGGCCGCTGCCCGAACCCGAACAGCACCTGCAGCTGGACGATCGTCATGGGCAGCATGACAACCGAGAGCAGCATCGACAGCGCCAGGAACACCAGCCCCCAGCCGCGGGCGCGCGGGGGCAGGACGAACCACAGCGGTGCCGGAACCCACTTCATCCATGTCGCCAGACCCCAGATCAGCCCGCCGACCCGGCCGCTGGTGAACTGAGCCCCGAACAGCGCGAGCGCCAGCAGCAGGTTGATGTTCCCGGTGTCGAGGTTGGCCGCCATCGGGAACCAGAGCAGCGCCACGAGGATCGCCGTCGGCAGCGGGCGGCGGGTGTAGGCCCAGCGGATGGACCAGAGCAGCAGCAGGATCGTCCCGCCGCGCCAGACGAACCACGCGACGTCCCACGGCAGGAGCGCCCAGGGAGCGAACAGCGGCAGCATCCAGGGTGCGTAGACGTAGGGCAGGAACGGTCCGAGGGGGTGGTACGGGTCGCCGCCCTCCAGCCAGAGCCGCACCGCGGCCCAGTACGCCTGGGCGTCCGCCCCGCCCGTCTCGCCGCGGGCGGCAATTCCGGCCAGCGCGATGGCGAACAGGAGGGACAGGGTCAGCATCGCCGTCAGCCGGCGCGGTTCGCGGATCCGGACGGCCTCGCGGCGGAGCGCGCGGCGGATGACCCCGGTTCGCCTCGACTGACGTCGGGGGATCGAGTGCGCGGTACTCATCGCGGGAGGGGCGGCGCTGGCATGTGGCCCCCATTCTGGCGCGACGGCGCGCCGGGCGCGACAGGTGCGGCCCGTATACTCCCCGCACCATGCCGCAGGGAACCGCGATCGTGATCGGCGGGGCCGAGGACAAGGTCCGTGACCGGGTCATCCTCGGCCGGTTCGTCGCGCTCGCGGGCGGAGCCGACGCGAGGATCGCCGTGATCTCCACGGCCTCCTCCCTGGGCACGGAGGCGGGCCAGCGGTACCGCGAGGTCTTCACGGAACTGGGGGCGTCGGACGTCCACCCGCTCCACGCCGTCACCCGGACACAGGCGAACGACGAGTCCATCGCCGCGGCCGTCCGTGACGCGACCGGGATCTTCCTTACCGGCGGCAACCAGCTGCGGCTCTCGTCGATGGTCGGCGGCACGCGCCTCGCGGACGCCATCCTCACCCGGTTCCGGGAGGGTGCGGTGGTCGCCGGCACGTCGGCCGGGGCCTCTGCCATCTCGAGCCACATGATCGCCTTCGGTGCCTCGGGCGCCACGCCCAAGCACCGCATGGCGCAGATCGCTGCAGGCCTGGGGCTGCTCCCGGGGGTCATCGTGGACCAGCACTTCCAGCAGCGGAACCGCCTGGGACGGCTGCTCAGCCTCATCGCCCAGAACCCGATGCTGCTGGGCCTGGGGGTGGACGAGGACACCGCCGGCGTCGTGGGGCCGGACGGGATCATGGAGGTCATCGGGCGGGGGTCGATCACCGTCGTGGACGGCGCCGCATCCGATACCGACGCCTGGGAGATTCGCGGCCACCGCCCACTGATGATCAGCAACGTCACGCTGCACAGCCTGCCCGAGGGCTACCGGTTCGACCTGGATCGCCGCACTCTCGTCGCCACGCCGGCCATCACCACGATCCAGGGCGACATCGCCTCGAGCTGACGGCGGCAGCGCCTGCTGCCGCTCTTGTTGCTGGGGCCCCGGGCCCGATGCCGGCCCCGTGCATGCCCCTGACAGATGCCCGGATGGCGGGCCGTCGCCACCCGGACCCCTGGACGATGTGCCGTTCGCACCTTCATGCGCGGCACGCTCGGTCGTGATGCCCATTGAGCGGACGTCCGAGGCGCGATGCGACCGTGCTGCGGCCCCGGCAGTGGCGAGTGCCCACTTGGTTGGCGTCCGTCAGTCGGGCGTCCATCGACCGGCGGATCCACTCGGGCGCGAACCGACCCCCCGCCTATGCCCCGGAACCGGGCCTCACGATCGATCATCGTGCCGCGTACACTCCGGGTCCCACGGCACGCGAGGAGGGACCAGGTGGCGAAGGCGGATCCCGCTTCCCGGAAGCGGACGAGGAAGACCGGGGCGCCGGCTGCCGGAGAGGTGCCCGAACCCGCCACCGAACCCGCCACCGGACCTGCGCCCAGCCTGCGCATCCTCGACACCCGGGTCATGCGCGGCCCCAACTACTGGGCCCGCGAGCCCGTCATCCGCCAGGTCGTGGATCTCGGGATCCTCGAGGAGTGGCCCAGCAACACGATCCCCGGGTTCGTGGACGCGCTCGTCGAGCTGCTGCCGACCCTGGAGGACCACGCCTGCTCCCTGGGCCGACGTGGTGGCTTCATCACGAGGCTCCGGGACGGCACCTGGGCCGGTCACATTGCCGAGCACATCGCGCTCGAGTTCCAGAACCTGGCCGGCACCGACGTGCGTCACGGCAAGACCCGCGGCACCGGCGAGTACGGCCGCTACAACGTCATCTTCGAGTACCGCGAGGAGCAGGTGGGCCGCGAGGCCGGGCGCCTGGCCGTGGGTCTCGTCAACCATCTCGTGGCGCCCGAGGATCCAGACCACGCCTTCGACACCATCGCCGAGCTGGAGAAGCTCATCCGCCTCGCGGAGCGCCTCGCCTTCGGCCCGTCCACGCAATCGCTCCTGGATGAGGCAGCCAGCCGCGACATCCCGTACATGCGCCTGGACCGGTACAGCCTGGTCCAGCTGGGGCAGGGCGTCCACCAGCAGCGGATCCGGGCCACGATGACCAGCCGGACCTCCGGCATCGCCGTGGACATCGCCTCCGACAAGAAGCTCACCAACCGACTCCTGGACTCGGCGGGCCTGCCGGTGCCACGCTCCGAGACGGTCGAGACCGAGGACGATGCAGTTGCCGCGGCCCGGCGCCTGGGCTACCCCTGCGTCGTCAAGCCCCTGGACGGCAACCACGGCCGGGGCGTCGCCCTGGACCTTCGCGACGAGACCGACATCCGCGACGCCTTCCCGGAGGCCCTGCGCCAGAGCCGGTCCCGCGACGTCCTCGTCGAGAGCTACATCACCGGCAACGACTACCGGTGCCTGGTCATCGGCGGCAAGCTGGCCGCGGTGGCGGAGCGGGTCCCTGCCAGCGTGATCGGCGACGGCGAGAGGACCGTCCGCGAGCTGGTGGACATCACGAACGCGGACCCGCGCCGCGGCATCGGCCACGAGAAGGTCCTCACCCGGATCAAGCTGGACGAGAATGCCGAGGATCTCCTGCGCGACCAGGGCCTGGCGCCCGACGGCGTCCCGCCCGCGGGCATGCTCGTCAAGCTCGCCCTCACCGGCAACATGTCCACCGGCGGCACCTCCATCGACCGCACCATGGAGGCCCACCCCGACAACGTCGAGATCGCGGAGACCGCGGCGCGCGTCGTCGGGCTCGACATCGCCGGCATCGACTTCATCTGCCCGGATATCGCAACCCCCGTCCGTGAGACCGGCGGCGGCATCGTCGAAGTCAACGCGGCGCCCGGCTTTCGGATGCACACCCACCCCACCGAGGGCGAGGCGCAGTACGTGGCCAAGCCCGTCATCGACCTGCTGTTCCCGTCGGGGTCGCCCGCCCGGATCCCGATCCTCGCGGTGACCGGCACCAACGGCAAGACGACCACCGTCCGGATGATCGCCCACATCCTCAAGCTCATGGGCCGGCGGGTGGGCATGACGTCCACGGACGGCATCGTCATCGACGGGCGGATCATCAAGCGCGGCGACATGAGCGGGCCGAAGTCGGCGCAGATGGTGCTCCAGAACCCGACCGTCGACACGGCGGTGTTCGAGGTGGCCCGCGGCGGCATCCTCCGCGAGGGCCTGGGCTACGACCGCAACGACGTTGCCGTGGTCACCAACGTCTCCGGAGATCACCTGGGCCTGGGTGGCATCGACACGCTGGGCCAGCTCGCCAACGTCAAGGGCGTGGTGGTCGAGGCCGTCCCGCGCTCCGGGACAGCCGTCCTCAACGCGGACGACGCGCTCGTCTACCGGATGGGCCGCCACTGTGACGGGCGGGTGATCCTGTTCTCGATGGCGAAGGCGAAGGGCGAGGACGGCCACGACCGCGTGATCGGGCA
The DNA here is from genome assembly GCA_963770795.1 of uncultured Chloroflexia bacterium. Lineage (GTDB taxonomy): Bacteria > Chloroflexota > Limnocylindria > Limnocylindrales > CSP1-4 > CAIXZV01. The sequence goes on along the minus strand of CAVYQR010000002.1, from coordinate 281,741 downwards.
CACCTCGCGCGGCAACGCGGCGTTCTGCCTGGAGGACACCCCTGAGGGCGAGCTGATGGTGCTGCGCCATGGGCCGCGGAAGATGCCGGTTCTCTACACGCACCTCATGCCCGGGACGTTCGGCGGGCGGGCGCGGATGAACGTCGCCAACGCGCTGGCGGCAGCCGCCGGGGCCTGGGCGGCCGGAGCCCACCTGCACGACATCCGCCAGGGCCTGCGGACGTTCACCACCTCGTTCTTCCAGGCGCCGGGCCGGCTCAACCTGGTCGAGGTGGCGGGGACGCGCGTGGTCATCGACTACTGCCACAACGTGGACGGGATGCGCCAGCTGGCCGACTTCGTCAATCGCATGGTGGCGGAGCCCCGGGGCGGGCGATCCGGGCGGGCGATCGGGGTCATCGGGATCCCGGGCGATCGCCGGGACCAGGACCAGCGCGACTACGGTGCCCTGGCCGCGTCTGCCTTCGACGAGATCGTCATTCGCGAGGATCGCAACCTGCGTGGGCGCAGGCCCGGGGAGACGGCGGGGAACGTGGTGGAAGGCATCCGCGCAGGGAGGGCGGAACCGGGCGGACGGGCCGGCCACGTGGAGATGATCCTCGATGAGGCGGCGGCGGTGCACGCGGCGCTGAACCGCGCGCTGCCCGGAGATCTCGTAGTGGTCTGCGCGGACGACGCCGTGGGCGTGTACCGCGAGGCGATGGCGCTCGGCGGCCGCGCGCAGGGAGGCATGGCGTTCGCCGATCCGGGCGAGCTGGAGGCACCCCTGGGGTAGGGGGGACGACGAGACCGTCGCCGGGAGAGCGACCCGCCGCGCCGATCAGCCGCCGCGGCCAACGTCGCGGAGCCCCGTGGCCGCGTCGAGCGGCCGTGCCCCCAGCCGAAGGAGAAGTGCGAACACCTCCTCGCGTGCCTCGTGGCAGAACAGCACGATGACCCGCGGCGCGTCGGGTGCGTCGCCCGTGGCCGCCGCGCCCGACCCCGTCAACTCGGCCGCGAGCGCCCCTGGCTCCGTCTCGTAGACGGGCACGGCGGAGTCGTCCATGCCACCCTCCGCGATTCCGTCGCGCAGCATCCGGACGACGTCCTCCCGCTCCCGGCCCCGCAGGTAGCTGAGGGTCTCCTTGATCGCCACGCGCCCGGCACGCTCCGCGGCCAGGCGCCCGATCCCACGCAGGGTGTCGTCCGGGCGGTCGCCGGCCGTGCCGATGATCGCGGTGATCGGGGCCGGGACGCCTGCAGCGCCGCCTGTCGAGCCGCCGATCGGGTCACCGGCCGCACTGGCCGGAGCGCCCCTGGCGAGGCCCTCCGCGACGTCCAGGATCGCCTCGGTGCCAGCCTCGTTGTGGGCAAAGTCCACGATGATCGTCCGCCGCCCGAGGCGGAACACGTTCATCCGACCCGGCGACAGGTCCGCGGAGGGGAGGAAGTCCTGCAGGCCGTCGGCGACCTGCTCCAGCGTTGCGCCCAGCGCGCGCGCCCCGCCCGCCGCCGCCAGCGCGTTGGCGATGTTGTGGCGGGCGATCCCGCCGATGGCGACCGGGAGATCCGTGACGTGGAGGATCTCACGCTCGTCCGATCCGTTCCACTCGACCAGCCGGCCCTCCGCAAGGACGTGCGCGCGGCCGCCGGAGCGCCGGTGCCGGGCGAGCAGCGGCGAATCGTCGGGCGCCATCGAGAAGTACGAGACGCGCGCCCGGACCCGACGAGCCATTGCGGCGACCAGCGGGTCATCGGCATTGAGGACCACCCAGCCGTCGGGCCTCGTGATCCGGCACACGGTTCCCTTGAGCTCGGCCAGCTCCGGGAGGGTGTGCACGCCACCGAGGTCCAGGTGGTCCGAGGACACGTTGGTGAACACGGACGCATCGTTGGACTCGTAGCCCACGCCCCGCAGCACGAGGCCGCCGCGGGCGGTCTCCAGGACCGCGACATCCACGTCGCTCCGCCGGAGGATCGCGGCCGCGCCGCCGGGGCCGGTCCAGTCGCCGGCCTCCACCAGGCGCTCGTCCACGAGGATCCCGTCCGAGGTGGTGCTTCCCACGTGGTGCCCTGCCCGCAGCAGGACGTGGGTGATCAGCCGGGTGACCGTGGACTTGCCGTTGGTGCCGGTGATCGACACCGCGGGCATGTGGCGGTCCTCGTCACGGACCCAGGCCGGCGGCACGGTCGAGGCGGCGGCCACCTGCTCCGTCCATCGCGCGACCGCCTCGGCCTGGGTGCTGGTCAGGTGGACGCGGCGGCCAGGGGAGACGGAGCGCGCCGCCAGGTCGAAGGCGGCCTCGGCGATCGTCCGGGCCCGGTCGGCGCCCGTCCACGGCCAGGTGATGACCCAGCGGCCCGAGTCGGATGCCCGGTGCACCTGGCACGGGCCGGCCCGCTCGTCATGGTCCGCACGAAGACGCCGGGTCCATGCGACCAGGTCGGCGACGGGGTCGGGCCACTCGCGGGCCGCGACGGTCCGGCCCAGGTGGACCAGCGCCGCCCTGCCCGGCGTCCGGGAACCGGTCCACGTCCGCGTGCGGCCGACCGCGACCTCGACCTTGACCACCGGCAGGAGCCGGTAGACGTTGGGTCCCTCGAGCAGCCGGATCTCGATGAGTCGCACGGTCCGGCGAGGATAGTGGAGTGGGAGCCCGCGCTCCGGCCCGATCTGCGAGGGAGCACCGGTGCCGGGACGGGGCCTCGGTAGACTGGACCCATGCCCACGACGCCAGCCGTCCTGCTCACCCCCCGCGAGATCGCCGCCCTCCGGGCCGCCGTCGAAGCGGCCGAGCCCGCCTTCATCGCGGACCTCGAGCGCCTCGTCAACACGGACTGCGGGAGCTACACGAAGGCGGGCGTGGACGTGATCGGCCGCTGGACGGCCGAGCGGCTCCGGGCCCTCGGTGGACGGGTCACCACGCATCGCAACGACCAGGGTCTGGGTGACACGGTGGTGGCGGAGTTGGTCGGTTCGGATCCTCATGGTCCCGTCCTGCTGTGCATCGGCCACATGGACACCGTGTTCGAGGAAGGCACGGCCGAGGAGCGGCCGTTCGAGATCCAGGCCGGGATCGCCACCGGTCCCGGCGTCACCGACATGAAGAGCGGCCTCCTCGCCGGGCTGTACGCGATCGGTGCTCTCCGCCACGCCCTGGGCGGCCTCCCGCTCGCCAGGCTCGTGTTCGTCGCCAACCCGGACGAGGAGATCGGCTCGCCGGTGTCGTCGCCGCACATCCGGCGCCTGGCGATGGACGCGGACGCGTGCCTCGTGCTGGAGTGCGCGCGCGCCAACGGCGACATCGTGTCCAGCCGCAAGGGGACGGTTGACCTGGTCATCACCGTGAACGGCCGGGCGGCGCATGCGGGCGTGGAGCCGGAGAAGGGCCGCAGCGCGATCCTGGAGGCCGCCCGGATCGTGACGGAGCTGCACGCGCTCAACGGCCGCTGGCCGGACGTGACCGTCAACGTGGGCGTGATCGGCGGCGGCACGCGGCCCAACGTGGTCGCCGAGCGGTGCGCCATGGAGGTGGACGTCCGCGCCGCGACCCGGGACTCGCTCATCGAGGCCGAGGCCGCGATCCGCGCGATCGCGCGGCCCCGTGCCGTGCCGGACGTCACGACCGAGATCGAGGAGACCAGCCGTCACTGGCCTATGGAGAAGCTAGAGCGGACCGGCCGGCTCGTGGCCCATGCGGTCGCGCTGGCGGCGGACTTGGGATTCACGTTGCGCGATGCCGCCACGGGTGGCGCCTCCGATGCGAACACGACGTCCGGCATGGGCGTGCCGACCCTCGATGGCATGGGCCCGATCGGCGGCCTGGACCACTCTCCGGGCGAGTACCTGGAAGTTGCCTCGATCGTGCCTCGGACCGTGCTGCTGGCGGGGCTGATCGCCACGATCGGGCGTGACCCCGAGATCCGCGCCTGGCGGGCCGGGCGCGAAGCGGCCACGGCGGACGAGCGCCGGGGCTGAAGGACGGCTACCCGATCCCCACCACGAACCTCAGCGCTGCCACGGTCACGACCGCAGCGACCAGCCCCAGCAGCAGGTTCCGCCGCCATGCCACCAGCGCGATGCAGGCGAGCACGCCGACGGCGATCACCCCCGGGTCGATCGTCCACGACGTCTCCGAGGTGGGAACGACCAGCGTCTGGACCGCGGCGATCGATGCCAGGACCGCCGGACCCACCAGGCGCAGGTAGAGCAGGGCGCGCGGCGGCAGCCGCTCGATCCCCGGGGCGAGCAGCGGCAGCGCCCGGGACGGATACGTGACTGCGGCCATGAGCACGGCCAGGAGGACCAGCTCGGTGCTCACCGGGTGCCCTCGGCCGGCAGGTCGTCCATCTCGACGATCGCCTCGTCGAGGTCCACCGGGAGGCCGGAGAGGTCCGAATTGGGGACGACGCGGCGGCCACCGTCCGACATCGCCATCCCGACCAGCGGTCCCAGCAGCCCGCCGGCCACGATCCCCATCGCAGGCCCAACGATGAGCGACAGCACCACGCCGAAGGCGGCGCCCGATCCTGCGGCAGCCGCCTCGCGGCGACCCGTGATCAGGCCCACCGCGAGGCCGGCCATGGCCGCCGGGAACACCACGTCCAGACCGAACACCGAAGGATCCGGGATCGCTCCGCCCAGCAGCACGCCGGCCAGCGTTGCCACGTTCCACGGGATGAACACACCGAGAATCGCCCCGATCCAGTACCCGGGTATGTCCACGCGTCCGATGCGATGGAAGTGCGTCGCGGCCAGCGCGAAGGCCTCGTCGGTCAGGACGTGCGCCATGAGCGCCCGATGCAGCAACGAGGCGCTGCGGAGCCGTGGGGCGAGCGAGGCGCTGTACAGGAGGTGGCGCGCGTTGAGGAAGAAGGTGAGCACGATGATGGGCGCCCAGGGGAGCCCCGCCGACACGTAGCCAACGGCCGCGAACTGGGCCGCCCCGGCGAAGCCGATCACGCTCATGGCCGAGGCCTCGATCACGGAATAGCCGGCCTCCCGTGCCGCCAGCCCGAACACGAACCCGAAGCCGATCGCGGACACGGCGATGCCGGCGGTATCGAGGAGGAGTCGGCGCCGCGCGGCGCGGAGGTCCGGTGGCGCGCTGGCGGCGGCGGTCAACGGGCTCTGGTCGTGGCGGTGCGCACGGCGCCCGGTGCGGCCCCTAGCGCAGGAAGGTCCTGGCGCAGGTCCCGTCGCAGATCACGTAGACGGCATGCTTCTCGGTGGCGTATCCGGCCGCGTGCAGCAACCCGGCGCAGCCCTTGGACGGGCACTTGTAGACCCACCAGCGGTCGTTCGAATCCAGCGGCGTGGTCTCCGCCTTCAGCTGGTCGCCCAGGCCATCGCGCTCGGCGACGAGCGACGCGACGCGGCCCGCGCGATCCACTTCCGTCTCGCTCGTGTAGGGGTAGTTCTGCCCGACGTTCGAGGTCACCTGTGTCTCCGCACTCCAGTCGACGCCGGCGGCAGTTCGGTTGTGAGCGCAGCCTGCCACCGGCCGCCCGAGGATACCACCGCGATCTCCACTGCCGGACGGCCGGTGACGCTACCGGACGGCCGGGACCCCGGCGCTCCGGGGGTCTGTCGCGGCCGCGAGGCTCCCGCCCGCCGCCGGTCCGCCGTCGACCAGCTCGATCGCGTGCTCGTGACCCAGGGCGCCGTCGTACGGCACCCGCTTGAGCCGGTGTCCAAGGCGTCGGAGCTCTTCGATCACGCCGTCGGCTGGGTTTCCGTCCGCCAGCACCGCGGTCGGGGGCGCCAGCCAGCCGTCCGGCTCCACCGTGATCCGCGGGGCGGCCACGGCGGTCGCCACGTCCGCCCCGCCGTCGACGAGCGCGGACACCAGCTGAACATGGATCTGGGGCTGGATGTCGCCGCCCATGGACCCGCCGACGACCCACGGCCGCCGCTCGCCGTGACGAAACAGCATCCCGGGGAGCAGCGTGTGAGCCGTCCGCTTGCCGGGGAGCAGCGTGTTCGGGTGCGCCGGATCCAGCGAGAACGACGCGCCGCGGTCCTGGAAGTGCACGCCGGTGAGCGGGTCCACCACGCCGGACCCGAATCCGGCGGCGTTCGACTGGATGAGGCTGACGGCGTTGCCGCCCGCATCCACGGCCGCCAGGAAGGTCGTGTCGCCGACGAGGGTGCGGGCCGGCGGCGGAGCCGGGTCGGCGCGATCGGGATCGATACGTGCAGCCAGGTCCGCGGCTCGCTGCCGCGAGAGCAGCATCTCGACGGGGATCTCGCGGAACGCCGGGTCGGTCAGGTGCGCCTCCCGGTCCGCGAACACGAGCTTGGCGGCCTCGAGCTGGTTGTGGAGCCAGGCGGCGTTCGTCCACCCCCGGCCCCCGAACCGGGCGCCCGGCGGCGGTTCGAGCTGCTCGAGGACGTTCAGGATCTCCAGGGCGAGGATGCCGCTGCTGTTCGGAGGGTGAGTTGTGACCCGGACGCCGCGGTAGGTCGTGGAGATCGGGTTCTCCGGGGTGCTGCGGTGCTCGCGCAGATCGGCGGCGGTATGGGCACCCCCGGCGGCGGCCAGACCGCGGGCGATCCGCTCACCCAGGTCGCCGTCGTAGTAGGCGTCAAGGCCCTCGTCAGCCATCGTGCGGAGTGTGCCCGCGAGTGCGGACAGCCGCACGATCTCGCCCGGCCGCCAGGGCCGCCCCGCGGGACGCCAGACCTGCCGGAACCCCTGCGTCCACGGTTCGTTCCCGATGGACCGCTCCGTGTCCTCGACGGCGTCGATCAGCCCGTCCCAGGCCGGGAACCCCGCCGCGGCGTGCTCGATCGCCGGCCCCAGGACCGTGTCCAGGGTGAGGCGGCCCCAGCGCCGGTGGGCGTCCGCCCAGGAGCGCACGGCGCCGGGCACGGTGATCGACAGGGGGCCGCGGAGCGGAATGCGATCGAGGCCTGCGGCACGGAGGCCGCCTGGGTCGATGCCGATTGGGGCTCTGCCGGACCCGTTGAGCGCGACCTGCTCGCCGGCGGCCTCGTCCCAGACCAGCCAGAAGGCATCCCCGCCGATGCCACAGCCGTTCGGCATCACGACGCCGAGGACCGCGTTGGAGGCGATCGCTGCGTCCACGGCGTGCCCGCCAGCCGCGAGGACCGCGAGGCCGGCGGCCGTGGCCAGGTGATGCGGCGCGACCACAGCCCCGCGGGCGCCCCTGGCGGCGCGCGCCGGCTCGAGGGCGGGCTCCGGGTCGACCGACCGCTCAGCCACCGGACGAGACCCCGCCCTGGCGTGCGGGCCGCGCACCGACGCGGTGTTCGTACCGGCTCAGGCGCCGGAGGGGCACCACGGCGATGCCCAGCAGCACCAGCGACGCAACGAAGATGCCGTCCAGGCCGGCGACCTGCGCGGCCACGCCGCCCGCGATGCTGCCCAGGATCTGGCCCAGGCCCAGGAATACCGAGTAGAGACCCATGATCGCCCCGCGATCGTCCGGGTACGCCTCGGTCATGTCCGCCAGGAGGCCAATGGCCGCGGGCGTGGCGCCGGCCAACACGAACAGGCCCCCGGCGCCGACCAGGACGAGCCCCAGCAGGACCGGCAGCGGAAGCCCTGCGGCGTGGTTGATCCCCGCCCCGGCGACCAGCATGACGGCTCCGCCCAGGATCCCCCGGCCGATGATCGTGGTCCGGGCCATGTCCCGGAAGCGCCCACCCCAGTAGAGCAGGCCGGCGAAGAACAGCAGGCCCCCGACGGCGAGCGCGACGCTGACCTGGGCCGGATCGAAGCCGCCCATCAGCTGCTGGGCCGAGAACGCGGGATCCGGAGCCCGGACCAGCTGGAACAGCGTCTGGCTGGTATACAGGCCGAGGGTGGCGTTGATGGCGATCCAGGTTGGCGCCAGCAGCCAGACGTGGCTGCCGCGGAGGATGCGGACATACCGGCGCAGTCCCTCCCCGGGTTCGTGATTGCGGGCGGCGGGCTCGGGCTCCACATCCGGCGGGACGCCGCGCAGGTAGATCAGGAACGAGACGCCGTAGAGCAGCGCGTTGGCGACGAATGCCGACGGTCCGAAGGCCTCGAAGAGAGGGCCCGCCACCACGAACCCGACCAGGAGCCCTGCCAGGGTCGCCGCCTCGAACCGGGCAACCGCTCGGCCACGCATGATCTCGTTCGTGGCGGTGGCGAATGCGATGAACCCCAGGATCGACGGCACGGACGCTGCGGTCGAGGCGCCCTCGAGGAGCCGGGTGAAGCCGATCACCGGGAGGCTGACCGTGAACGCGGTGATCATGACCGCGACCGCGCCGAACGCCGGGCCGACCAGCATGATCCGCCGGTGGCCGACCCGGTCCGACAGGATGCCGAAGATCGGTGAGCCGATCAGCTCCGACGCGTAGAACAGCGCGCCCAGCACGCCGACCTGCCACGCCTGGACGGGCTCACCGCCGTACTCGGGGAAGACCGCGTAGTAGTAGATGAGCATGGCGCCGGTCACGCCGGTCGCGAGACGCAGCGTGAAGGTACCGAAGATGACCGCCAGGACGGCGCGTTCCATGGCGGGAAGCGTAGCCGGTCGGGATGGTCGAACGCGCGGGTCCGCGGGTCCGTATGATCGGCAGCAGGGGGATCGACCGTGGGCGCCGCAGCCGGCGCCCATCACCCGCCCGCCGGACACCGGTGGACGGGCCCGATGGAGGAGCCTCGACCGTGTCCCGTGTCGCGATCGTCACCGACTCCGTCAGCGACCTGCCACCCGAGGTCGCTGCCCGGGACGGCATCACCGTGGTGCCGCTCGTCGTCACCTTCGGGTCCGAGAGCTTCCGCCCGAACGTCACCATGACCACGGATGAGTTCTGGGCCCGGATGACGGCTCCGGACGCGCCGTTCCCCACCACGGCGGCCTGCTCCGCGGGCGACTTCCTGGACGTGTTCGACGCCGCCTTTGGAGGTGGTGCCGAGTCCGTGGTCTGCGTCACGGTCTCCGACCAGCTGTCAGCGACGCTCAAGGCTGCGCTGATCGCCCGCGACATGCGCCCCGACCGCGAGATCCACGTCATCGACTCGCGATCGGCATCGTCGGGAGAGGGGATGCTCGCCCAGATGGGTGCCCGGATGGCCGCCGAAGGCAAGTCCGGTGCGGAGATCGCGGCCACGCTGGAGGATCGCAAGCAGGACATCAACCTGTACGTCGCCCTCGACACGCTCGAGTACCTCAAGCGCGGCGGCCGGATCAGCGGAGCGCGCGCCGCCATGGGCTCCATCCTCTCGATCAAGCCGATCATCACGGTGATCGACGGCGTGGTGGAGAACGCGGACCAGGTCCGCTCCCGGGCCAAGGCCCGCGAACGGGTCCTGGACCTGCTGACCGAGAAGCCGATCGAGCGGGCGACGGTGCTTCACACGACCCAGGCCGACGTGGAGGAGTTCTACGACAAGTTCGTGGCGCGATCCGGCCTGGACCCGGCGCTGGTCCAGCTGATGACCATCGGCGCATCGGTGGGCCCGCACCTCGGGCCCGGGTGCGTGGGTGCGGTGATCCTCTACCAGCGCTGAGGTCGGCTGCCGGGGCGTCCTGCGCCCGGGCGCAGGGGCGAATCCCGGTGTGCGATGCCCGCGCGTGATCAGCCTGCTCACCCCTGCCACAGGACAGGGACGACCGGGTGACGGAATGGTTGCGGACGGGTGACGAGCGGCCCGTGTTGAGTGCGCGTCCGAGGCTATACTCGGGCTTCAGAGGCGGCATGCGATGCTCCCGGCCATGCCACGGCCGGGCGGGTCGTGCGCCCCCGTGGGGTCATCCGGAAGACGGCCCATCGACCAGGGGCGGCACCCACCGTCCCGCCACGAGGAATCCCCGTTCATGACGACGGAGAACGCTACGACTCCGATCAACGCCTGGCAGGTCGCACAGCAGCAGTTCGACCTTGCTGCCGAGATGCTCAATCTCGATCCGGGCCTGCGGCACGTGCTGCGCGAGCCGCGCCGAGAGCTCACGGTCCACTTCCCGGTCCACATGGACGACGGCCGCGTCGAGGTGTTCACGGGCTACCGCGTCCAGCACAACCTCACCCGCGGCCCTGCCAAGGGCGGCATCCGGTACCACCAGGACGTCACGCTCGACGAGGTAAAGGCCCTCTCGATGTGGATGACCTGGAAGTGCGCGGTCGTGGGCATTCCCTACGGCGGCGGCAAGGGCGGCGTCAGCGTCGACCCCAAGAAGCTCTCCCTGAAGGAGCTCGAGGGTCTCAGTCGCCGGTTCTTCACCGAGATCTCGGTCCTCATCGGCCCCGAGCGCGACATCCCGGCCCCGGACGTCAACACCACGCCGCAGATCATGGCCTGGTTCATGGACACGTACTCCATGCACGCCGGGTACACGGTCCCGGGCGTGGTCACCGGCAAGCCGATCAGCCTCGGCGGATCCGAGGGCCGCAACGAGGCAACGGCCCGCGGCTGCGTGTTCACCATCGTCGATGCGGCTGCCCATCTCGGCCTGGATCTCAAGACGTCGACGACGGCTGTCCAGGGGTTCGGGAACGCCGGAGCAATCGCGGCGAGGCTCATGGCCGACGAGGGATCGAAGGTCATCGCCGTTTCCGATACGGGTGGCGCGATCAAGAACAACGATGGCCTCGACGTCGCTCGCGTGCTGGCATGGAAGAAGGAGCACGGCACCGTCGTCGGGTTCCCGGGCAGCACGACGATCACCAACGGCGAGCTCCTGGAGTTGCCCTGCGACATCCTGATCCCGGCCGCCTACGAGAACCAGATCACCGCCCAGAATGCCGCCAACGTGAAGGCGCGTATCGTCGCTGAGGCCGCGAACGGCCCGACGACGCCCGAGGCCGACCGGATCCTGGCCAAGAAGGGCGTGTTCATGATCCCGGACATCCTCGCGAACGCCGGCGGTGTGACCGTCAGCTACTTCGAGTGGGTCCAGGACCTGAACCGCGATCACTGGAGCGAGGCCGTCGTCAACGCCAAGCTCAAGGAGATCATGGACCGCTCCTTCGGGGAGGTCCTCGCGATGGCGAAGCTCAGGGAAGTGGACATGCGGACCGCGGCGTACCTCGTCGCCGTGAAGCGTGTCGCGGACGCCACCGCGCTCCGCGGGCTCTATCCGTAGGTCCATCGCGGCCGTGGATGGCCGCAGGCACTTCGAACGCGCGAACGACCCGGCCTCCGGCTGGGTCGTTCTGTTGCGTGAGCCGTCGAATGTCGGGGGCCCGACGCCCCCTGTTACCATCACGGCATGCTTGACCACGAGGAGAAGTTCCTCTTCAAGGAGGAGATCCTCCACCTTGCCGATGCCCTCAACGACCCGGGCAGCCTCGACAACGTCGAGGACCTGCTGACGGACGTCATCACCAGCCCGCGGTTCGATTCCGAGGTCTTCACCCTGGAGCGCAGCCTGCAGGTGATGCTGGGCGCCCGGGCCGGCACGACGCTCGTCGGCCTGGTCACGGTGGCGCCGGAGGTGTTCGAGGAGGTCGGCGAGGTCCGAATCCCGCCCGAGCTCCACGAACGGCTCGTGGCGTGGCGGGCCCGCTTCGGCCTCGCCATCGACAACGCGCTCAACTTCCTGAACAACCCGGACGGCATCCAGGGTCACAACTTCTCCACCCAGGTCGCGCACGTCGAGGAGCGGCGGGTGCTGCAGGGCCGCCTGACGATGGTCCGCTACAACAACGAGCCGCAGTTCTTCCTCGCGGACGCCGCGGTGTTCCTGGGCCTGGTGACGGACATCATGGAACGCCTGGGACCCTACCTCGAGCCGGACAGCGTGGACGAGGAGTCCCTGGTCCGCCTGCGCGAGGCCGTCCAGCTCATCGAGCGCAAGACCGCCTCGCGCGGCTGACACGCCCGCCACCGCCCCGCCCCTCCCATGCGGCATCTCTACCTCGCCGCCACCGGCCAGAACCGCGGCAAGACCACCGCCTCGCTGGGGCTTATCGACGGCTTCCGCCGGCGTGGCTTCCACACCGGGTTCATGAAGCCCGTCGGGCAGCGCCCGATCCCGGTGGGCGCGGACCCCGCCGACGATGACGGGCTGACGTTCACGGACCTGGTCGACGAGGACGCCCTGCTGATGCGGACGGTCTTCGGCCTGCCCGAGTCGGGCAGCACGATGAGTCCCGTCCACATCCCGCGCGGCTTCACGAAGGCATACATCGCGGGTGAGGTCGTGGAGGACCTGGGAGCGCTGATCCTCGATGCCCACCGCCGGTTCGCCGACCATGACATCCTCCTGATCGAGGGCACCGGGCACGCGGGCGTGGGCGCGGTCGTGGGTCTGTCCAATGCGACGGTCGCCTCGATGCTCGGGGCGCCGGCGGTGATCGTGTCCGAGGGCGGAGTCGGCCGGCCGATCGACGAGATCGTGCTCAACGCCTCGCACTTCGCCGCGCACGGCGTCCATGTCGCAGGGGCGCTCGTGAACAAGGTGCGCATCGACGATCAGCCGGGTATCGCGCGCACCCTCGAGCGAGGCCTGGCCCTCCATGGCATCCCGCTCCTCGGCATCCTGCCGTACCGGCCGATCCTGTCCAGCCCGACGCTCGGGATGGTGCTGGAGGGTGTCGGCGGGCGCGTCGTCAACACCGGCCCGGACCTCGACCGGGTGATCGGCGGGGTGGCGGTCGGCGCGATGGAGACAGCGCACATGCTGGACCGGATGGGCCCCTGCACGCTGGTCATCGTCCCGAGCGATCGCAAGGAGGCGATCCTCGCGCTCGCCGCGGCGTACGTCGCCAGCCGGTCGTGCGTCGACGAGAGTGACCAACCCACGGCGCGGGCGGGCGATACCCGGGCCGCCATCGACCCGCGGAACGGCAAGGTGCTGGGCATCGTCCTGACGGGTGGCTACGCCCCAGGTTCCGAGGTGCTGGCGGTGCTCCGCGACGCCGGCATGTTCGCAGCGACCGTCGACGAGGACACCTACACCGTCGCGTCCCAGGTGCAGGGCCTCCTGGTGAAGACGCACGCCGCCGACACGGGGAAGATCGAGCTGATCAAGGAGCTGGTCTGGGAGCACCTGCTCATCGACCGGTTCCTCGAGGTGGCTGGCGAGGCCCGGTTCGAGTGAGGCGTCGCGCCGGGCGCCTACCTCCGGGCGAAGCAGGCTAGGGCGGCGGTTCCTCGGCGAAGAACGTCTGGGTGGCCGCCCACAGCTCCTCGGTGCGATCGACGCGCTCCGTGACGCTGTCGTGCAGCTGGCCGGCCACCTCGGCGACCAGCAGCTCGGCGAGGGCCACGGCGGGCACGGAACTGTCGAACGGTCCGATGGCCGGCACGTAGAGCTCGACCCACGACCCGGTGAGCCTGGAAAGCGGTGAGAGCGGACCGTCGGTGATGGCGATCACGTGGACGCCGGAGCCGGCCATGATCCGGGCCGCCGTGACCACCGACCGCCGGTAGCGGAAGAAGTCGAACACGACCGCGACATCGCCTGGCCCGACATCGGTCAGGTCGCGCCCGATGGTCTGGTCCTCCAGCAACCGGACCCCGGGCCGGACCATGCTGAGACCGCTCAGCAGCGCGTGTGCCCCCGCCCTGGACGTCTCGCCGGATGCGATCCAGACGCTCCTGGCATCCGAGATCGCCCGGGCCAGCTGTGGGAGGCGGCCCGCCCCGACAGCTTCGAAGACAGACGCGATCGACCGCTCCATCGCCGACCTCGCCGGCGCTGATCTCCCGTGCTCGTGGCGGATACGCTCGGTCGGCCGGGCCAGCTGCACCGAGAGCCCGAGGCGCACCTGGTCCTGGAGGTCCGTGTAGCCGGCGAAGCCGAGCCGGGTGGCAAACCGGACGATCGAGGGGCGGCTCGTGCCGATCGCGTGCGCCAGGTCCGTGACCGTCCCGAAGGCGAGGAGCGTCGGGTCATCCAGCACCGCCGAGGCGATGCGTCGATCGGTCGGCGTGAGGCTTTCCGCGGCGACGGCGACGGCCTGGGCGAGGGACGAGCCGGTCATTGATGGACGACCCGTTACAGCGTCATGTGTCATCTGTTCATCAGTGTACAATCAACGCAACCGGAGCGGTACCCGGAGCTGAGGTGACCAACATGAGCGAGGCGACGGGCTACGTGACGACGGCGAGGGAGCAGGCGTTCCTGGACACGGTCGAGAGCCCCAAGTACGACCGGCAGATCGTCAGCGGCCTCGCCACGTTCCTCGACGGGCGGGAGCCCGAGGACATGAAGGGCTTCTATAGCGAGGACGAGCTCCAGGCCCTGCGGCGGTTGAAGGGTACCGACCGGGATGTCGAAGCCCGGATGCCGGTGAAGGTCACCCGGCACTACTTCGAGATGGCCCGGCACAGCCCGGCTCTCCAGCGGCTGGTCAAGGCGAGTCCTGCGGAGACGCTCGACCTGGCGGGTGCGGAGGACCCGGGCCACCAGATGGACTTCAGCCCGGTGGAGGGTCTCCTCCACAAGTACGAGATGGGCCTCATGTACGTGGTGTCCACGTGCTCGGCCCATTGCCGCTTCTGCTACCGCGAGGAGCTGATCGCCCGCAAGGAGGTCGAGCGTGCCGACGGGGTCGTGGGCGCCAAGGGGCTCGCCCGGATCCCCGAGGTCACCGGCTACATCACGGCCCACAACCGGCTCGTGGAGCAGAACGGAGGCCGCCACCCCACGTCCGGGCGCGAGAAGCTGAGGGAGATCCTCCTCTCCGGCGGCGACCCGATGGTGCTGCCGAACAACAGGATCGCTCCCTGGCTGGCCGCGCTCGCCGAGGCGGGCATCGAGTCGATCAGAATCGGGACGAAGGAGATGGCCTTCTACCCCGACCGCTTCGACGAGACCTTCCTGGCCATGCTGGACAGCTTCCATGCGACCTATCCCGAGGTCGGCCTGAGGCTCATGGTGCACTTCAACCACCCCGACGAGTTCCTCCAGAAGGACGCGGCGGGGGACTACATCCCCAATCCCAACGGATCCTTGAAGTGGAACGAGCGGACACGCCGGGCCATGGACGGGGTGGTATCGCGGGGCTGGATCCGGGTCGAGAACCAGGCACCGATCATCAAGGGCATCAACGATGATCCGGATGCGCTCCGGATCATGCAGCGCGCCATCAAGCTGGTTGGTGCCGAGAACCACTACTTCTTCTGCGGACGGGACATCGTGGCCTACCGGTCGTTCAACGTGCCGATCGAGACCGCCTGGAAGGTCCTCAACGAGTCGCAGAAGGGCCTGTCGGGCGTCGAGACCCATGCACGCCTCTCGATCACCCACTACAAGGGCAAGACCGAGGTGGCGGCGGTCACCAATGAGCCGATGCCGGGCGTCCCGGGCGCGGAGCACGGGGTGGTCATCTTCAAGATCCTCCGTAACGCCCTCAAGGCAGGCGATCGCGGCAAGGTCTGCATCGTGGGTCGCAACCCCGAGGCGCTCTGGTTCGATGACTATGCCGACCGCGTGATCTACGACGAGGCGGGCCTGTTCGAGTACTCCCGAGTCGAGTACGCGCGGACCGCACTCCCCGTCGAGATCGCCTCACCGGCCTGAGCAGAACCGCAGCGGAAAGGCGGCCCCGGCCCGATGACTGCAGATACCGGACGACCTTCGTCCAGGAGTGAAGCCCTCTACGAGAGAGCGCGGCGGGTACTACCCGGGGGAGTGAGCCGCAACACGGTGCTGCGCAGCCCCCACCCGCTGTACGCGGCCTACGGGGAGGGCGCCCGCGTCACCGACATCGAGGGCGTGACCCGGATCGACTTCGCCAACAACATGGCGTCGCTGATCCACGGACACGCGCACCCAGCCGTCGTGGCAGCGGTGACCGAGCAGCTCCGGAAGGGCACGGCGTTCACGCTTGGGACCGAGATCGAGGTGCGCTACGCCGAGCACCTGTGCGGCCGGAACCCGGGCTTCGAGATGGTGCGCTTCGTCAACTCGGGGACCGAGGCGGTGATGAGCTGCCTGAAGGCGGCGCGCGCCTTCACCGGACGAGCCAGGATCGCCAAGGTCGAGGGGGCCTATCACGGCCTGTATGACTACGCGGAGGTCAGCCAGACCTCGGGACCGGCCACCTGGGGCGACCAGGACAGGCCGCTGAGCGTGCCGGTGGCGGACGGCACGCCGGCCAAGGCCCTGGAGGACGTGGTCGTCATCCCGTTCAACGATCCCGAGACCGCAGTGGCGATCCTCGACCGGTACCGGGACGAGCTGGCGTGCGTCCTGATCGATCCGCTTCCCCACCGGGTTGGGCTCATGCCGGCCACGGCCGAGTTCGTCGGCGTCCTCCGGGACTGGACCCGGCGCCATGGTGCCCTGCTGGTGTTCGACGAGGTCATCACCTTCCGCTCCGGGTACGGTGGGGCCCAGGAGTGGTACGACGTGCAGCCCGACCTGACCGCGATGGGCAAGGTCATCGGGGGCGGCTTCCCGGTGGGGGCGCTCGCGGGCCGCCGCGAGGTCATGGACGTCATGGACCCACTCGTTTCCCACGTCCGGTTCCCGCTGTCCGGCACGTTCTCGGCCAACCCGATCACAATGACCGCCGGCCTGGCGGCGATGGAGCTGTTCGATCGGCCGGCCGTCGCCCGCGTGAACCAGCTCGCGGATCGCGCCCGGACCGGGCTGGATGAGGCCATCCGCACCACCGGCGCCGGGGCCTGCGTGACGGGCGGGGGCTCGATGTTCCGCGTGCACCTGAAGCCGCGGCCGCCGCGCAACTACCGGGAAGCCTTCGTCGGGCCGGACGAGGCCCGCCTCCTGCGGAGTCTCCTCGAGCACCTGCTGGGGGAGGGGTTCATCATGATCAACACGGGCTCGGCCGCGGTCTCAACCGCGATGGGCAACGACGAGATCGACGCCCTGGTCGAGGCGGTTGGCGGCTGGCTTCGCGAGAACAGGGCCGAACTGTCCTGAGTGCACCCACGGCGGGCTGCCGGTGTTCCGGCCCGGGCCCGGTCTGCGGGACCCTCGCGCGATCCCGGCCATTGCCCTAGCCGACCCGCTCGTTGTCGATGAGGCGGACGCCCTCGATCCCCACCGCGAGCGACAGCAGCGCGCGGCCGGCCACGGTCTCCAGCTCGTCGAGCGTGTCCGGGTCCGCGACCGATACGTAGTCGGGCGCCGCCACCGGCTCCGTGGCAAGCACGGCCAGCATCGCCGCGCGGACGGCCCCGGCCTCCCGGGTTCCCTCCCTGACGGCCGCGGCTCCCGCCACGAGCGCCCGCCGGAGCACGGACGCTGCCGCCCGCCCCGCCGGGGAGAGCCGCGCATTGCGTGACGACATCGCCAGCCCGTCCGGCTCGCGGACCGTCTCGCAGGGGACCACCTCCGTGGGCAGCGCGAGGTCCAGGGCCATGCGCCGGATCACCTGCACCTGCTGATAGTCCTTGAGGCCGAAGTAGGCGCGCTCGGCGCCGACCAGCGCGAACAGGATTGCAACCACCGTCACCACGCCATCGAAGTGGCCCGGACGCGCCGCGCCCTCCAGTGGGCCCGCGATGGCGCCGACGGACACGCGCGTGTCGAACCCGGGCGGGTAGACCTCGTCCACGGTCGGGGCGAACACCAGGTCCACCCCGGCGCGCCCGCATGCCTCGATGTCCCGCGCCTCGTTGCGCGGATAGCGGGCGAAGTCGGCGACCTGGCCGAACTGGCGCGGGTTGACGAAGATCGACACCACCACCGTCGCGTTCTCGGCACGCGCCCGTTCGATGAGGGACACGTGCCCAGCGTGCAGCCAGCCCATCGTGGGGACCAGCCCGACCGGACGCGGCGACGACGCGAGGGCCGCCCTCAGGTCGGCGCGGGTCCGGACGACGTGCATCTGGGGGTTGGGGAGTCGAGGAGGTTGGCCGGCGGTGAGCTTGGGCGCGGCGGCTAGAGGTCGCGATCCAGCGGGATGCCGGCCAGGTTCCCGGCCAGGTCCGCGCGGTCCGCGCCGGTCCGGCCCAGCACCTCGTCCAGCACCGCCGGGTCCATCAGCACGGTCTCGTCCTCGCCCGGGAACGTGCCGGCTTCGACGTCCGCGCGGTACTGCGCGACGGCCTTCAGGATCGTCCCGCGCAGGTCCGCGTACCTGCGGGCGTGCTTCGGGACCCATGCGCCCCAGCCCAGGGTGTCGTTGATCACCTGGATCTGGCCGGAGCAACCCGCACCCGCACCGATCCCGATCGTCGGGATGTGCAGCCGGTCCGTGATGGCCTGGGCCAGCTGCCCGGGGACCAGCTCCAGGACGACGGAGAAGGCGCCGGCCTCCTGGACCGCGAGGGCGTCGGCAAGGAGGGAACGGGCCTGGGCCCTGGATTTGCCCTGGACCCGGACGCGGCCGAGCGTGTTGATCGCCTGCGGAGTGAGGCCGATGTGGCCCATCACGGGGATCCCGGCCCTGACCAGCGCCTCGATCGTGCGTGCGCTCCTCACGCCGCCCTCGATCTTGATCGCCTGGGCGCCGGCCTCCCGCAGGAAGCGCCCGGCGTTGACAAGGGCGTCCTCGGCGTTCGAGTAGGAGAGGAACGGCATGTCGGCCACGATGAGCGAGCGCGCCGTGCCCCGAACCACCGCCTTGGTGTGGTGGATCATCTCCTCCATCGAGACGCGGACGGTCGTGTCGTAGCCGAGGATGACCTGGGCCAGAGAGTCGCCGACGAGGATCAGCGGGATGCCCGCCTCGTCCACGAGCGCCGCCGTCGGGAAGTCGTAGGCGGTGATGGTCGCGATGCGGACGCCGTCCGCGTAGAGCTTGGCGATGTCCACGACCGAGAGGCGGCGGACGGAGTCGTTCTGGACGCTCATGGGTTGGTCTCCGTTCTGGTCGCGCCAGTGTGGGACCGGCCGTCCCGTTCGTCCAGCGCGGCCACCACGCGGTCAAGGAGGCGGTGAGCGACCTCGCGCTTGGCCATGAGCGGGAGATCATCCCGCGAGCCGTCGGCGGCCAGGATCGAGACGCGGTTGGTGTCGGTCCCGAAGCCCGACCCCGGCTCCGAGACGTCGTTGGCGACGAGCAGGTCCGCGCCCTTGCGTCGGAGCTTGGCGGGTGCCCGCTCCAGGGAGCCGGTCTCGGCCGCGAACCCGACGATGATGGGGCGGGGGACAGTGTCCTTCGCCCGGGTCCCGACCTCCGCGAGGATGTCCTCGGTGGGCTCCAGCTCCAGGGTGAGGGATCCATCGCGCGGGAGCTTGGCGTCGGCGGCACGCCGCGGCCGGAAGTCCGCGACGGCGGCGGCCATGACGAGAACGTCCGCTCGCCCCTCGAACACGGCGTCGATCACGGCCTCACGCATGGCGGCCGTGGATTCGGCACGGATGACCTCCGCGGTGGCGGGCAATGGGACCTCAACGCGCCCGGCCACCAGCGTGACGCGCGCGCCGCGGGCGAGGGCCGCCTCCGCGACCGCGACGCCCATCTTGCCGGTGCTGCGATTGCCGATGAACCGGACGGGATCGATGGCCTCCACGGTTCCGCCGGCGCTCACCACGACGTGGCGTCCCTCGAGGTCCGGCTCGTGGAAGGGCGTGGTCAGCGGCGGTCGCACCGCGGCGTCGGGCTGGCGGATGGGGCGGTCAGCGACGATGGCCACCACGGCATCGACGATCCGCGCCGGGTCTGCCAGGCGCCCGATTCCGGACTGCCCGGACGCGAGCGAGCCGATCTCCGGCGGCACCAGCGCGTAGCCGAAGTCCCGTTGCAGGCGCTCGACGTTGTCGCGCGTCGCCCGGTGGGTCCACATGTCGCCGTCCATCGCCGGCGCGACCACGACCGGCGCGGCGCTGGCGAGGCAGGCCGCGGTGATCGTGTCGCTCGCGATCCCGTTCGCCATCGAACCCAACCAGCGGGCCGTCGCCGGGGCGATCACCAGCGCGTCGGCCGTGTCCGCGACCACGATGTGGCCGATACGGCGGTCCGGGAGCAGGCCCAGGACGTCGGTCTCCACCGCGTGGCCCGAGAGCGCCTCGAAGGTGAGCGGCCCGACGAACGCCGCGGCCGCCGGTGTGAGCATGACCACGACGTCGGCGCCCTCGGTGCGGAGGAGGCGGACGAGCTCGACCGACTTGTAGGCCGCGATCGAGCCGCAGACGCCGACGCCGATCAGCCGGCCCTCGAGGCGGCCGCTCATCGGGTGCCGTCCAGCGGTTCGCCGCCCGCGACCTCAGCGTGGAGGATCGCGAGGCCCTTGAGGGTGAGATCGGGATCGATCACGCCCACGCCCTCGATCGCTCGGGCCCAGGGGGCGGCGGACAGGCCGCCGGTGAGGATCGTGCGGATGTCCTCCGGGGCGACGCCGGCCTGCTCCGCCAGCTCTCCGCGGATGCGGGCGAGGAGTCCCGTCGCCAGGGCCTGGTAGCCGAAGATGGCGCCGGACTGCATCGCGCTCACCGTATCGCGGCCGATCGCCCGGTCAGGGGTGCGCAGCTCGATCCTCGGCAGCTTGGCGGTGCGTGCCGCGAGCGCATCGAGGCCCAGCTCCAGGCCCGGAGCGATGGCGCCCCCGACATAGGCGCCGTCGGGTCCCACGCAGTCGAAGGTCGTCGCGGTCCCGAAGTCGACCACGACGGCGGGAGTGCCGTACAGCCGCTGCGCGGCCAGCGCGTTGACCAGGCGGTCCGGGCCCACCTCGCCCGGGCGGTCCACGCGGATCGCCAACGGGACAGTGCCGGCGGTGGCCACCAGGACGCCGATGCTGCGGCGGGCGGCGACGCTCTCGATCATCGTGGTCTGGGCGGGGGCGACCGAGACGACGGCGATGCTCGTGACGGCATCCAGGGAATGGCCGTCGAGACCAAGCAGGCCGACCAGGAGGAGCTCCATCTCGTCCGAGGTGGTGGCCCGGTGCGTGCCGGTCCGGCGGGTGGCGATGAGCGCACCGCCGTCCACGAGGCCCAGCGTGATGTTGGTGTTCCCGATGTCGACCGCGAGCAGCATGCGTCGATGATACGGGTTGGTCTGCCACCGCTCCGCCGCGTCCGCGAGATTCGCAGCCCCGGAACCTGCGAATGCCACCTACCCGCAGCCGGCCCGCTGGGCTACGATCGACACTTCTCGGGTCGCCCCGGGAATGGCGGCACGGCGACCCGCTCCACCGCCCCCCGAGCCATAGAGGTGGGAGCCCATCGTGGCGAGCGATCCGCCGGCCAAGTTCTTCGTCAACCAGGGCCTCGTGACCAGCCGGACCGACGTCCAGCACCTCCTGCGCCCGATCCTCAAGCAGACCGTCTCGTACCGCCTCATGCGGGGTCGGGACGTGATCTCGCACGGGATCGGCTGGGTGGAGCGGATCGTCGCCGACGAGCCCGAGATGTCGACGTACTTCACGCCGATCGCCATCACGATCAACGTGGACTCCTTTGAGCACCTCGAGTTCGAGACCCGGCCCGACCAGCTCCTCGTCTACACGCTCGTCCAGGGCGACGAGCGGGTCGTGATCGAGTTCGTACCGGGCGCCCCCAACGAGAACGAGGGCCCGCTGGTCGCGCACCAGCTCGCGTTCGACGCCAGCGGGTTCGTCCAGATGGAGCTCCTCGGACTCGAGGGGTCCGAGGAGTAGGGGTCCGAGGAGTAGGGGTCCGAGGAGCAGGGGGGGCGGAACCCAACATGCGTTCGGGACGGCTCCCGACGCCTGACCCGGCATCGCCAGCGCGACACCTGACCGGCGGCCCCTGGCCAGCCGGTCTCCCTGTTTCCGGGCTACCATCGATGAGATGTTCCACCGGACCCAGCTCCCCGAGGGGCCGCGCGTCATCTCCGCCCGCCTCCCGGGCTCCCGATCGGTCTCGATTGCCGCCTACGTGCTGGCCGGCTCCCGTCTGGAGACCGCCGGCGAGGCCGGGGTCGCCCACTTCATGGAGCACCTCACGTTCAAGGGGACCGCCCGGTACCCGTCATCCCGCGCCATCTCTGAGGCTGTCGAGGGCGTCGGCGGCTCAGCGAACGCCGCCACGGACCGCGAGTCGACCGTGTACTGGGTCCGCGTCCCCCGGAGGGTGGCCCCCACGGCAATGGGCGTGATCGGCGAGCTGATCATCCGGCCGCGGCTCTCGAATACGGACATCGACCACGAGCGGACGGTCATCGTGGAGGAGATCCGCTCCTACCTGGACGACCCATCGGAGTACGCGCAGATCCTGATCCAGCAGGCCATGTTCGGGGACGGCCCGCTTGGCCGGGAGATCTGCGGTGACGAGGACGGCATCCGCGCGCTCCCTGCCCAGGCCATCCATGACTTCTGGCGGACGACCTACCGGCCGGCGAACACGGTGGTGGCGGTCGCCGGAGACCTCGATCACGACGAGGCGGTCGAGCTCGCGGCGGCGGCCTTCGGGTCAGGGGACGGCTCGTTTCCTGCGTTCGCCCCGGCGCCTTCGCTCCCCGCCGGCGCGCGGTTCCTGCCCGGCAAGCGGGACACCTCGCAGGCGTCGTTGGCGATCTCGGTGCCGGGGCTTCGGCGGGACCACCCGGATTCCTGGAACCTGACTGTTCTCAACGCGCTCCTGGGCGACGGCATGTCCAGTCGGCTGTTCCTCGGCGTGCGCGAAGAGAAGGGCCTGGCCTACGACGTGAGCTCCGGGATCGTGGAATACGCGGACACCGGGGCGGTCGAGATCTCGGCCGGCGTGGACCCGGCGAAGCTGCCGGCTGCGATCGGGGCCATCCTGGAGGAGCTGACGCGCCTGGCCGATGAGCCCGTGCCCTCGGCAGAGCTGGCGAAGGCGAAGGCGTACCTGTCCGGTGGCCTGGAGCTGCGCATGGACGACACCCGGCACCTGGCATCGTGGGTCGGCGGTCAGGAGGCCCTCCACGATCGCGTCCTCACGCTGGACGAGGCACTGGAGGCTGTCGACGCCGTCGACGGCGCGGACGTCACCCGCCTGGCCCGCGAGCTGTTCCGGGACGAGGGGCTGCGGATGGCGGCGGTCGCCCCGGCCCGGTATCTGCGCGGCCTGGACAAGCATCTCCGACTTCCGCGATGACGGACCCGACGGGCCGGCCGGCCGAGGAGCCGGTCACGGAGGTTGCCGGGCCGGCCGACGCCGGCAATCGACCGGCACCCGCGCGACGCACGCGACGAGCCGGTCGAGGCTCGGACGCCCGCCGACCCGCCACCCCCGGTCCCACGGCGCCGCCGCTGGGTTCCGCTGGGATGTCCCCGGGCTTCTCGGGGCCGCACCGGGCCCGCCCGGCGCCGCTGGACATCGCCCGCCTGCACCTGCGCATGGGCCAGCTGCAGCTCGCCCGCGCGGAGCTGGAGGCCCTGGCCGGACGGGACGCTCTCGACGAGGCGGCCCTCGTGGACCTGGCAGAGGCCCGGTGGCGCACGGGTGATCTCGCGGGTGCGAATGAGGCCGCGACGGCGCTCCTGGCCCGCGGCACCGACGGAGCGTTCGCCCTGCTGATCGCGGCCGAATTCGTGGCCGCCCAGGGACGCCCCGGAGAGGCTCGGCGGCTGGCCGCCCGCGCACTCGCGCTCACCGACGGTCCGCTGGACGCGGTGTTCGCGGGGATGCCACGCAGCCTGATCTGGCCTGAGGATGCGCCCGGGGCCCACGTCGATCACGGACGCGGCGAGCGTGCACGACATGCCGCGGCGGAGGCGTGACCTCGGGACGCCGGCCTCGACGGCCGCGGCGGAGGCGTATGCCGGAGGTCGTGCCGCCCTCGCCGGCGGCGACGTGAGTGGAGCGGTGCTCCGACTGGGTGTTGCGCTGCGGCTGGACCCCGGGTTCGCCGAAGGCGTGCTGGAGGCGGTCGGCGCGTGGGAGCGGGATCCGGCGCTGGCGCTCGTGGCGGGGGACGCGCTGCGGCTGCTGGGTCGCGAGGCGGAAGCGATCGACGCCTTCGAGCTGGCCCGCGGCCGGGGCTGACCGGGACTGCCGTCGTCGGGACGGAGCGCCCACCTTCGTCCTCGCGCTACCCTGTGGACCCGCGTCGCCTCCCGCGATGCCCCGTCCCAGGGCCTCCGGCGAGGGGCGACGGCAATCAGCCAGCCCAGCGACCCGGAGCCCCGGCGTCGCGCACGACACGAGAGGCCGACATCCCATGGCGGAACCGCAGCGCACCCTCCTCCTCGTCAAGCCCGACGGCGTCCAGCGCCAGCTCGTGGGGCGGGTCCTCGCGCGGTTCGAGGAGCGAGGCCTCAAGCTGGTCGGCCTCAAGCTGGTCCAGGTAGACCGCGCCCTCGCCGAGCAGCACTACGCGGTGCACAGCGACAAGCCGTTCTTCAAGGGTCTCGTGGAGTTCATCACCTCCGGCCCGCTCGTGGCAGCCGCCCTCGAGGGGCCGAACGCGATCGCGATCGTCCGCGCGATGAACGGTGCCACCCGGCCCCACGAGGCGGCACCCGGCTCCATCCGCGGCGACCTTGCGGTCGAGACGGCCCAGAACCTGGTCCATGCGTCGGACAGCCCGGAGAACGCGGCGGCCGAGCTGGCCCTCTGGTTCCACCCAGGCGAGCTCCTGGACTATCAGCGCGAGGTCGATCGCTGGGTCCTGGGCCCCGGGGGAGTAGTCCCGCCGCCGCCCCGTGGAGGCGGCGTCAGTCGCCGTGGTATCCGTTGACGACGGGGGCCGGCTCCGAGGCTGCTCCTCCGATGTCCAGCGCACCCCAGGACGTCAATGCGGCGAGCACCGCCAGGGTCAGCACCGCGCCGGCCAGCAGCTCCGTCCGGTCCCGTTGGAGAGCGGCCTCGAATCGCTCGACGCCGTGGATCGCGGCAGCCCGCCAACCGGCCGCGGCCGCGGCCAGCTCCACCCGCGATCGTGCGCGCGCAGGTCTGCGGCGCGACCCGGCAGGTGCCGGGTCGCCCGTACCGGCGGCGGCGCTCCAGCTCGATCTCATCGGCCAGCGGCTCCGGCTCCCCCTCCGGCCCGACCCTATCCCCGACCGCCCCGTCCGGCCCGATCGGCCCGACGGTGCCCCCGACCTCGACCTCGACCTCGAGCGTCTCCTTCAGCAGCGAGACCCCCTCGCCTCGTCGCCGCACGACCCGCTCCGGAGCCGCGCCGTCCACCTTGCTCGACGCGGGACCGGTGCCCAGCACCAGCAGCCGGAGGTAGGTCGGCAGGGTCAGGAACCCGGCCAGGACCAGTAGCGCGTCCCACGGTGCGTCCGCGGCGAGATGGGCCAGCGTGGCCCGCGCCTCGAACGCGATCCAGCCGGGGACGCCGTAGGTCGCGACGATCGTGACCACCAGCCCTGCTGCGAGGATCGGGGATCGTCGGAGCCAGCCACGGAGGTCCGGGATGCTCCGCGTCCCAAACCGGTCTTCCGCGACGGCCGACCACGCGACCAGCGCCGTCTTGGAGGAGGCCATCGCCACCAGCCAGATGCGCGCCGGTCCCCACGCGGCCGGGTCAAGCGCTGCAAACCCGAGCAGCACCAGACCGCCGTCGGCGATGACGAGGTAGCCCAGCGCGTGGCGGAGATCATCCTGGATGTACGCGGCGAGGGCCGCGGCGACCAGCGTGGCCAGCGCGACCGCGATAAGGGTCAGGCTGTATCCCTCGAACGGCAGCGCGAGCGGTGCGATCTGGCCGTCCACGATGGCCAGGCCCGCGACCCCGACCGGCACCGCCAGCCAGGCGAGCAGCAGCGCGAGGTCGATCGGCGACGCGACATCGGCGATCCGCGAGAAGCGGACGTGGAACGGGATCGCGCCGAGCCGGGCGCCAACCGCCAGCGCAACCGCCAGCGCGCCCAGGCCGAGGACGGCGCTTGCCCCAGCAACAACCGCCGGATCGGTGCCCGCGATCGAGGCGCCCAACGCGAGCGCGGCGTTCAGCGGCGAGACGGCGACGACGGTGAGCAGCACGGCTGCCACGACCAGGGTGAGACGCAGCTCTCGGGCCGCCACGGCGACGGTGCTCGCGCCCCGTGCCGGCGGGACGGCCACCAGCGCCACCAGACCGGTGGCCGCGGCTGCTGCTGCCCCAAGCGCGAGGTCGGCTGACGCGAGCACGATGACCCCACCCGTCAGAGCGGCGAGGGTGGCTGGAAGCACGCCGCGGAGGTTCGCCTGTCCGCTGAGCAGCCAGGCGATGAACGCGAGCAGGAGGGCGTCCAGCGTCCACAGCCCGATGGTCAGCCGGAGGTAGGCGTTGGGGACCAGCCGACCGTCGAACAGTCCTCCGGTTCCGACGCCATCCTGCCCGGTATCCACGCTCGTGAGCGTGGCCAGGGCAGGCGTTTCCAGGGTGAGCACGAGGATCAGCAGCAGGAGGAGCGCGAGCACACCGGCGACGGCACCACCGCGCGCCGCGCGCCCGCCACGAGCCATGCCCCACCCGGAGACGGCGGCGCCCAGGCCACCGACAAGCAGGACGAGCAGCAGCTGCATCGGCGTCAGCCGGCCGGCCGCCGGTGGGCTTCGTCGGCGGGACGATGCCGGACGGCGATCTCGCGATCGCCACCGCTCCGCAGCTTGAGATCCCCGGCTGTGCGGAGGCTGGCCGTGACGACGGACGCGACGCCTGCGCCTGCGAGAGCCACCAGCACCCCAAGGGCCAGCTCCACGGGGGCGTCGGCGCCCGCGCCCAGCGCGTTGCGGGCCAGCCCGGCCGCGGCGATCAGCAGCAGCAGCCCCAGCCCCATTCGCAGCACGTCCCGGGCCAGGAACACCGGGCCGGTGGCGAGGGCGACCAGCGCGAACGCCGCCCCGAGAGCGGCCCGCGACACGAGCGACCCATCCGCGAGCGCAAGGGCGGCCGCCCCGGTGGACGGGCCGTCGCCAGAGCCGGCCGCGATGGCCGTTCCCAGGCCGGAGGCGGCGAGCCAGCCAGTTGCGAAGGCGACGA
Source organism: uncultured Chloroflexia bacterium (assembly GCA_963770795.1). Taxonomy (GTDB): domain Bacteria; phylum Chloroflexota; class Limnocylindria; order Limnocylindrales; family CSP1-4; genus CAIXZV01. The sequence continues at coordinate 255,052 of CAVYQR010000002.1, read as the reverse complement.
TCGCGACGGCGGCGGCGCCCGGCAACCGGATCCCGGGTACCGAGAGCGCGCCCGGCGCCCGGCGCAGGGCGATCCACACGACGTAGCCGGCGAGAACGGCCCCGACGAGCTGTGCCCCGAGGGCGAGCGGCTCCGGCAGCGGCTCCGCGACGTACACCGAGCCGACGAGCGCGACGAGGGTGCCCAGCGCCGCGAGTCGCGGCTCCCGGACGGCGATGGCGACCGCGCCGCCGACCGCGACGAGGGCGGCGAGGAGGACGAGGACCGGCGTCATGGGTGGGCCCGCCCCGTCAGGGCGCGGCTGGTTCGGCGTCCGGGTAGGACGGGGTACCCAGGATCCCGAGCGTCGAGATGGGCCAGTAGCGGAGGAACGCCCGCCCGACGACGTCGGAGGTGCCGATCGGGCCGAAGACGCGCGAGTCGGCCGACTTCTGGCGGTGGTCACCCATGACGAACAGCTGGTTCTCGGGGACCACCCAGGAGCCCTGGTCCAGCGACGCCGTGGTCGGCTCCTGGATCCCGGCGTCGTTCGCGTACAGGTAGGTCTCATCGAGGTTGACGCCATTGACGTAGACCATGCCGTCGTCCCTGATGTCCACGGTGTCGCCGGGCAGCCCGATGACGCGCTTGATGAACGGCGTCGGATCGCTGGTCCAGGTCAGGGGCGGGTTGAACACGATGACGTCCCCGCGGCCGTACGAATCCCAGTGCGGGGTCAGCTTGTCCACCAGCACGTACTGCCCGGGCTCCAGGGTCCGCTCCATCGAGTTCTGCTGGACCTGGTAGGGCTGGGCAATGAAGTTCTGGATGACGAAGAAGATGACAAGGGTGAGGACGAGCGTCTCGACAACTTCAACGAGACACCCGAATGTCGAGCGTCGGTCCACGCGGCGGAGTATAGGGACCGGCGGCCGATTGGCGCCGCGAAGGACCGTCGTCGCCATCGGCACCCGACCGGACCGATCGACTACCGTCCGGGCCGGGTGCGCCGGGTGCATAGACGCGCGCGTGCCTGCATGGCGTCCGGCGGGCCCCGGATGTGGTTTGACCCGTCCGTGCGGCCGCGCATACACTCTCGTCCGGCCGACGGGCGGGTTCTCCTGCGTTTCGAACCCCCGTCAGCCATGCCCACGCCGAAGCACGATCGCCCCGCCGGCAGCCCGGTGGTCGGCCGTGCCGCGCGGCACCCGAGACCATCAACCGGCGTTCCGAACCCTGGGTAGGAGGCTCTGCAGACACCGATGGGCGAATCACCGCTCTACTGGATCATCCCGATCGCGGGTATCGGCGCCGTGTTGTTTGCGCTCTACCTGGCGCGCGACGTGCTGGCGCGCGATACGGGGACGTCGGCCATGGTGGACGTGGCCGACACGATCTACGAAGGCGCCGTGGCGTTCATCCGGCGCCAGTACACGACCATCGGGGTCCTCGCGGTCGTCGGGGCGGTCCTGATCGGGATCCTGATCACGCTCATCGAGACGCCGGAAGTCGCCGATGTGCCGTCGTTGGCCGGAGCCCCAATCGGGATCATGACCGCCCTCGCCTTCGCCGTTGGCGCGGCCTGTTCGATGGCCTCCGGGATCATCGGCATGTTCATCAGCGTCAAGGCGAACGTCCGAACGGCATCGGCGGCCAGGCGCAGCCTGGTCGAGGCCGTCCAGGTGGCCATGCGCGGCGGCGCCGTCTCGGGCTTCCTGGTCGTCGCCCTTTCGCTGCTCGGCGTGTGGGGCATCTTCGTCACCTATTCCACGTTCGTCGGCGAGGTCACCGTCGCGGAGGCGCCCTTCCTGATCGTCGGCTTCGGTTTCGGCGCCTCCTTTGTGGCCCTCTTCGCCCAGCTCGGCGGCGGCATCTATACCAAGGCCGCGGACGTCGGCTCGGACCTCGTCGGCAAGGTCGAGAAGGGCATCCCGGAAGATGACCCCGCAACGCCGGGGTCATCGCCGACCTCGTCGGCGACAACGTCGGCGACTGCGCGGGCCGCGGCGCGGACCTGTTCGAGTCCACGGCGGCCGAGAACATCGGCGCCATGATCCTGGGCGTCGGCGTGTACGCCATCGCCGTCGCGGCCGGCTGGCCGAACCCGGAGGCCTGGATCTTCTTCCCGCTCGTCGTCCGGGCGTTCGGGCTGCTCGCGACCATGGTGGCCATCTTCTTCGTGCGCGGCCGGGAAGACGAGAACCCGATGAACATGCTCAACCGCGGCTACTGGGTCACGACCCTGCTGTCCGTGGTCGGGCTCGGGATCACGACCTACGTGATGATGGACACGAGCGGCACCACGGGCGCCGGCGGCTTCCCGACGTGGGTCTACTTCTTCGCGGCCGGCATCGTCGGTCTCGCGACGAGCATCGCGTTCGTCTACATCACCCAGTTCTACACCGCCGGCACCTTCCGCCCGGTCCGAGAGATCGCCGAGGCATCGAAGACCGGTCCGGCCACCAACATCATCGCTGGCACCGCTGTCGGCTTCGAGACAACCGCCGTGACCGCCATCACCATCGGGATCGCCCTGTTCGTGAGCCATTGGCTGGGCGAACAGGCGAACCTCGTCTCGGTCGACGGACGCAACGTCGGCGGCATCTTCGGAACCGCGGTCGCGACGATGGGCATGCTCATGACGACGGCCTACATCCTGGCCATGGACACGTTCGGGCCGATCACGGACAACGCCGGCGGGATCGCCGAATTCAGCCGCATCGAGAAGGGCGCCCGTGAGATCACGGACCGCCTGGACGCGGTGCGGCAACACCACCAAGGCCCTGACCAAGGGCTACGCGATCGCCTCCGCCTCGCTGGCCGCGTTCCTGCTGTTCAGCGCCTACATCGACAAGATCAACGTCATCAAGGGCCGCCAGATCGAGGCCGGGGTCCCCGGAGTCGAGCTCCTCAACTCGGTCAACCTGGCCAACGTCAACGTGTTCATCGCGGCCTTGCTGGCGGCGACGCTGGTCTACTTCTTCAGCTCGCTGGCGATCCGCGCCGTGGGCAACACCGCCCAGTCGATCATCGTCGAGGTCCGGCGTCAGTTCCGCGAGATGCCCGGGATCATGGACTACACGCAGCGTCCGGACTACGCACGCGTCGTCGATATCACCACCAAGTCCGCCCTCAAGCAGATGATCGCGCCAGGCATGGTCGCGGTGGCCACCCCGATCGCGATCGGGGTCCTGCTGGGTGCCGAGGCCGTGGCCGGCATGCTGATGGTCGGCACGATCTCGGGTGTCCTGCTCGCGACCGTCCTGAACAACGGCGGTGGGCGTGGGACAACGCCAAGAAGTACATCGAATCGGGCAACCTGAAGGACGACGACGGAAACGTCCTGGGCAAGGGATCCGACGCCCATGCGGCCGCAGTCGTCGGCGACACCGTCGGCGACCCGTTCAAGGACACGGCCGGGCCGTCGCTCCACGTCCTGGTCAAGTTGCTCGCGACGATCTCGCTCGTCCTCGCCCCGTTGTTCCTCCGCTAGCAGAGGTCCTCCGGGCGGCCCGTCCTCGCTGACCGGCCGCCCGAAGCCGTCCCATGGATCAGATCATCCAGGCCCTCGTGATGGGCATCGTCCAGGGCCTCACGGAGTTCCTGCCGATCAGCTCGTCCGGGCACCTCATCCTCGTCCCCTGGCTGTTCGGGTGGGATGACCCGCTGATCAATTCGCTCGCCTTCTCGGTGGTGCTCCACGGCGGCACCCTGGCGGCGCTGCTCGTCTACTTCCGCGACGATTGGCGGCGGCTGATCCCGGCCGGCCTCGCGGTGCTCCGGGACCGCTCGTTCGACGACGATGAGGACCGCCGCCTGGCGTGGCTCCTCGTCGCCTCCACCGTGCCCGCCGCGATCGTCGCCCTCCTGCTGAACGACGTCATCGAGGCGAACGTGCGCGAGGCCGGCGTGGTGGCCCTGATGCTGGTCATCGGTGCCGCCATCCTGTGGGTCGCGGACAAGTGGGGCCCGCGGACCCACGCCATCGCGCGGCTCACGTTCCGCGGCGCGATCGGCATCGGCGCCGCCCAGGCCCTGGCGCTCGTCCCCGGCGTGAGCCGCTCCGGCATCTCCATGTCCGCGGCGCTGTTCGCAGGCCTGATCGCGCAGATGCCGCCCGGTACAGCTTCCTCATGGCCACGCCGATCACCCTGATGGCAGTTGCCTACGAGTCCGCTCAAGCTGCTGCGGGGCGAGGTGGGCGGAGCCGAGCCGGTCACGCTGGTCGTGGGCGTCGTGGCCGCGTTCGTGTCCGGCATCCTCGCCGATCTCGTTCCTGCTCCGGTACCTGCGGACCCGCTCGTTCAACATCTTCGTGGCCTACCGCCTGGTGCTGGCGGCCGTCATCCTCGTCGTGTTCCTGGCCCGGTAGGGGAACGGGCGGGCACCCGTGGAGGTCATGAAACAGCTCCGGCAGCGGGCGATCCGTGACCTGGTGGAGCAGCGCACGATCCGCACCCAGCAGGAGCTTGCCGCTGCCCTTCGCGAGCGCGGGTTCCGGACCACCCAGGCCACGATCAGCCGGGACGTGGCGGAGCTGGGCCTGGTCAAGGCGGGGCGAGGCGGGACCCACGCGTATGCGATCCCGGCCCTCCTGCGGGAGGCCGACACCAGTGGCGAGGACCGGATCCGGGTCCTGCTGCGGGACATGCCCGTCGAGGTCCGGAGCCCCGGCACGATGCTGATCCTCAAGACGCTGCCGGGTTCGGCCCACCCGCTGGCGGCCGCCCTGGACAGGGCGCGGTGGCCGGAGGTGGTGGGCTCGATCGCGGGCGACGACACGGTGTTCGTGGCGTTCGGCGATCGCGGGGCGTTGAGGCGTGCGAAGCGCCGGCTGGAGAAGCTGGCGGAGTAGGAAGGCCGCCGCTGCGGCGCCTGGCTCGTGACACAGACGGCTGATGGACCCCGCGCCGGGACGGGATCCGCGCCGTCCCGGGTCCCGAACGCATCCCTGCCATCGCAGGCCCGCGGGGCCAGCTCACGGCCCGCTTTGACGAAAAGGTCCCCCGCCGATACCATTCCGCCGTTCCGGGAGCCTCCGCGGCGCCATGCGTGCCTCGGGGTTCTTTTGTTCCAAGCCGACCGAACGGCGGCGCTTCTGCGCCGGTCCGCATCTCGGGGGTCCCGCCCGCGTGAACAGCAACACCACCTACATCACCAAGGACGGCCTCGAGAAGCTCCGTGCGGAGCACGAGGAGATGGTGAGCGTCCGGCGGCCCGAGATCGCGCAGCGGATCCACGACGCCAAGGAGCACGGCGATCTCAGCGAGAACGCCGAGTACGAGGACGCCAAGAACGAGCAGGCGTTCGTCGAGGGCCGGATCCAGGCGCTCGAGTCGATGATCAAGAATGCCCAGCTCATCGACGAGCACGCCAGCACGGATCACGTGCAGATCGGCTCCACCGTCAAGGTCGACGGCGACGATGGCCCCCAAGTCGTTCACGATCGTCGGCTCCGCCGAGGCCAGGCCCGCTGATGGCCGCATCTCCAACGAGTCGCCGGTCGGCCGCGCGCTGCTCGGCCGCAAGAAGGGCGAGAAGGTCGTCGTCAAGGTCCCCGCCGGCGACTTCGCCTACAAGATCCTCGAGATCAGCTAGCACTCGCCGCCAACGGCCCCGAGCCGCGAACCCGTCGCCTCGGCCGGCCCGGCGGCCCCAGCGAGAAGGGGCATGGACCGTGGACTGGGCGGATGAGCTGGCCGCGAGCGTCGAGGGCCCACAGGTCGTCAACGACTCCAAGACGCCATCCGGGACGGTCCACGTCGGCAGCCTGCGCGGGCCCGGTCATCCTCGACGTCATCACCCGGGCCCTGCGGTCCCGTGGTCTCGAGGCCACGCTCCTCTACGGCGTGGACGACATGGATCCGATGGACGCCCAGGCGCTGCTCTCCCCGGACGCAATCGAGCGGGAGATGGGCCGACCGCTGGCGCATGTCCCGGATCCTGCCGGCGACTGCCATGCGTCCTACGCTCGCCATTTCGCGGGGATCTTCATCGACACCTTCGCCGGCCTCGGCATCCACCCGGACCGCTACTACTGGATGAGCGACATCTACCCCACGGGGCAGATGGATCCCTTCATCCGAACCGCGCTGGACCGCGCCCACGTCGTCCGGGACGTCTACCGGCGCGTGGCGAACGTCCAGCACCCCGACCACTGGCTGCCGCTCGGGGTCGTCTGCCCCAGCTGCGGCAAGATCGGCACCACCATCGCGTCCGACTGGGACGGCGAGACTGTCTCCGTCGCCTGCCGTCCGGATCTCGTCACGTGGGCGACCGGCTGCGGCTGGACCGGGCGGATCGCTCCCTTCGGCGGGGCCGCCAAGCTGCCCTGGAACCTCGAGTGGGCCGCCCAGTGGAGCCTGTTCGGCGTCACGATCGAGCCCAACGGCAAGGACCTGGCGACCGCCGGCGGCTCCCGGGACCGGAGCAACGCGATCAGTCGCGAGGTCTTCGACGCGGAGCCCCCGCTCAACTTCCCGTACGAGTTCCTCAATATCGGCGGCAAGAAGATGTCCACGTCCAAGGGGCGGGGGGCCGCGGCCCACACCATCGGCAGCGTCGTGCCGCCGGAGCAGGTGCGGTTCCTGTTCGTCCGCCAGCGCCCCGAGACCGCGCTCGACTTCGACCCGGAGGGCACCGACGCAATCCCGCGCCTGTTCGACGAGTTCGACCGCCTGGGCGCCGCCACCGCCGGCCGCGAGGTCAAGGGCGAGCTCCCGTCCGGCCACGAGTCGATCTTCCGCTACTCGCTCCTCGACCCGGACGCGGACGTCTCGGAAGCTGCCGCAGCATTCCGGCCATCGTTCGCCCACCTGGCGCTCCTGGTGCAGGTCCCGGGCGTGGACGTGGAGGCCCGGGTCGTCGCCGAGAAGGGCGCCCCGCTGACCGAGGCCGAGGCTGCAGATCTGGCCGTCCGCCTGGCGGCCGTGCGCCGCTGGCTTGAGGCGTATGCCCCGGACCGCGCCCGGATCGAGGTCCGGCGCGACGCCGTTCCCCGGAGGCCGACCGGCTCGGGCCGGAACAGCGCGGCTTCCTGGCCGCCCTGGCGACGGCCGCCGACGCGGGAGCCCCGGCCTCCGGTGAGGCATGGCAGGGCGCCGTCTTCGCCGTGGCCAGCGGGCTCGGGATGGAGGCGAAGGCCGCCTTCAACGCCATCTACCTCGCCTTCCTGGGGCGCCCCAACGGCCCGCGCGCGGGCTGGCTGCTGGCGAGCCTCGATCGTGAGTTCGTCATCGGGCGGCTGCGAGAGGCCAGTGTGGCCGGTGGGGCCGGCGCAGCAGGGGAGGCGACGGCATGAGCGTCGGCGTGCAGCGCCTCCGCGAGGAGCCGGAGCGGATCCGGCAGGGTGCCATCGACAAGCGCGAGGACCCCGCGCTGGTGGACCGCGCGCTGGAGGCGGACGCGCGGCGACGGCGCCTGCAGTCCGAGGCGGACCAGCTCAAGGCGGAGCGGAACGCGGCGAGCAAGCAGGTCGGCGAGGCCATCCGCGGCGGCGCGAAGGCAGACGGGCCGGAGGTCGCTGCGCTGCGCGCCGAGTCCACGCAGGCCGGCCACAGGATTGACGAGATCGATGCGGAGCTGGCCGCCACCGAGGCGGAGCTGGGCGACCTGCTTCTCCGCATTCCCAATCCCGCAGACCCCGACGTCCCGGTCGGGGGCGAGGAGGCCGAACGTCACGGTTCGCACCTGGGGCGAGCCGGGTTCTCACGAGGAGACGGCTGCCGACGGCGGGACGTGGGCCCGTCGCCCGCACTGGGAGATCGGCGAGGCGCTCGACATCATCGACAACGCGCGCGGCGCCAAGATCGCGGGCTCCGGGTTCCCGGTCTACAAGGGCCAGGGATCGCGCCTGCAGCGCTCGCTGATCAACTGGTGCCTGGACGTCCACACGAGCGAGCACGGCTTCACCGAGGTCTGGCCGCCGGCCGTCGTCAACACCGCCTCCGCCGTCGGCACGGGGCAGATCCCCGACAAGGAAGACCAGATGTACGTCGTCACCCGCGACGACCTCTACCTGGTCCCCACGGCCGAGGTCCCGGTCACCAACCTCCATCGCGATGAGATCCTCGAGGCGTCCGAGCTGCCGATCCGCTACGCGGCCTATTCCCCGTGCTTCCGGCGCGAGGCCGGCGCCGCCGGCAAGGACACCCGCGGGATCCTCCGCGTCCACCAGTTCGACAAGGTCGAGATGGTCCTGTTCGAGAAGCCGGAGGACAGCGCCGAGGCCCTCGAGTGGATGACCGCGCGTGCCGAGATCCTCCTCCAGCGCCTGGGCCTGCCGTACCGCGTGCTGCTCATGAGCACGGGCGAGATGGGCTTCGTCCAGCGCCGGAAGTACGACATCGAGGTCTGGTCCCCCGGCGTGGAGCGCTGGCTGGAGGTCAGCTCCTGCTCCAACTTCGGCGACTACCAGGCGCGTCGCATGGCGATCCGGTATCGACCCTCACCGGGCGCCAAGCCGGAGCTCGTTCACACGCTCAACGGGTCCGGCCTGCCATTGGCCCGCATCGTGGCGACCATCCTCGAGGCGTACCAGAACCCGGACGGCACCGTCGCCGTGCCGGAGGTGCTCCGCCCGTACGTCGGTGCCGATACGATTGGGGTGCCGGCCGACGCCTGAGGGGTCGTTTGCCGCCCGGCGCGCTCTTCGAAGGAGGACTTCCGCATGGCCCAGCCTATCCCGCCCGCCCCGGTGCCTGCCGGCCCGGCACCCGGCGTCAAGTTCGCGGGCGCCGTCGCTCGGCTCATCGGCTATTGGATCGACGGCTTCGTCGCCGGCTTCATCTCGCTGGCCGTGATGCTCGTGTTCGGCCTCATTGCGGGCGTCGCGGGTGCCAACGACCTGAACGTCCTGGCCGGGGGAAGCGCCATCGTGGCTGTCCTCGCCGTCCTTGCAGTGGCCTTCCTGTACTTCCCGTACTTCTGGGTGAGGCATGCCGGCCAGACTCCCGGCATGAGGGTCATGCGGATACGCGTCGTGCGAGACCTGGACGGCGGCCCGATCGGCTGGGGCCATGCGATCCTGCGCCTGATCGGCTACTGGATTAGCGCGATGGTCTTCTACCTCGGCTTCATCTGGATCTTCATCGATGCGCGCAAGCGCGGCTGGCACGACCTGATCGCCGGCACCTGCGTCGTCGAGGTCTAGCACCAACCGCCGCGGAGCGCGCTGCCATCCTCGCGGCGGACCGCCGCGAAGCGCGCTGCTATCCTCGCGGCGGAGCGGTGGCCGAGTGGTTGATGGCAGCGGTCTTGAAAACCGCCGGGGTGCAAGCCCTCGTGAGTTCGAATCTCACCCGCTCCGCCAACCGGTTTGCCCCGCAGCCATTTGACGCTCCCGGGCAGCCACCCCATACTCCGCGCCACATCACGAATACGGGCATCGATCGGGACGAGTACCCGTCGAGCGTCATTCCAGAGACCCGGCGGCTGGTGCGAGCCGGGATGGCGGCGGCGGTGAATGGACCCGGGAGCCCCCGGACCGAACGCGGGGCTGTGAAGACGGACGCACAGGCGGACGAGGACGCAGCGGACGACCAGTAGGCTCCGGCGCAGAGCGCCAGCGATACAGGGCAGCGCCGATCGATCGGCCGGGCAAGGATGTCGGAGCCCCGGACGGTCCGCCGGTCATGAGTGCGGCACACCGCCGAACGTGGGTGGCACCGCGGAAGGAGCAACGACCTTTCGTCCCGGAAGAGACGAACCTGGTCGTTTCCTGATTCTCAAGGACCCGCCACCATGACCGACCCGCTGAGCCTGAACGAAGTCAAGCGCCTTGCCGGCGCCGCCGACACCATCCTCCTGCGCGCGACGCGCACGGCGGACCTCGAGACCCCCATCGGCGCCTTCCTGCGCCTGGACGACGGGCACACCCCCGCGTACCTCCTCGAATCCGTCGAGGGCGGCGAGCGCCTGGGCCGGTACAGCTTCCTGGGCGTGGGCCCCCGCCGCCTCCTGGAGGTCACCGACGGCCTCGCCCGAACGACCAGCCGCCCGGTGGGTGTCGTGGACTACGCCCCTGACCTCCCCGTCATCGAGACGGTGACCCCGGATCCGCTCGCTGCCCTCCGCGCCTTCGTCCCGAAGCGCAGGGTCCTCCCGACAGAGGGGATGCCCCGCTTCACCGGCGGCGCGGTGGGCGCGCTGAGCTACGACGCCATTTCCACCTTCGAGCCGTCCGTCCCGCGCCCCTCGAAGGATCCCGTTGGCGTTCCGCTGGCAGCCTTCATCGAGACGGATCTCGTCCTCGTCTTCGACCACCTCACCCACCAGCTGTCGGCCATCGCGTCGCTCCACACGGAGGCGCCGGACCTCGAGGGCCGCTACCGGATCGCCGAGCGGGCCATCTTCGAGGCCCTGGAGAGGACCGCTCGTCCGTCGGCCGCGGAGATGGCCGCGTCCTTCACCCGCCCGGGCTCGAGGCCTGCGGCCGCAGACGGAACTGCCGCCCCGGCGAAGGCCAACGTCGGCCGGGCCGATACCTCCATCGGTAGGGCCGAGACCTCCCTCGGCCGGGACCAGTACATCCGCGCCGTCGAGACTGCGAAGGACGCGATCGCGGCAGGCGAGGCGATCCAGGTCGTGCTCGCGCGCCGCCAGTCGTTCGACCTACCGGTCCTCGCGGACGGCCGGCCCCTCGACGGCATCGGCCTGTATCGCGCCCTGCGCCGCGTCAACCCATCGCCGTACCTGTTCTTCGCGCGAACCCCGGACTTCGAGGTCGTCGGCGCCAGCCCGGAGCTCCTGCTCCAGGTGGTGGGCGACCGCATGACCACGCATCCCATCGCCGGCACTCGGCCGCGCGGCGCCACGCCCGCAGAGGACGACCGCCTGGTCGACGAGCTCCGTGGAGACCCCAAGGAGCGCGCGGAGCACGTGATGCTGGTAGACCTCGGGCGCAACGACCTCGGGCGCGTCGCCCGGCCCGGCACGGTGACCACCAGCCAGTACATGGAGGTGGAGCGCTACAGCCACGTGCTGCACCTCGTGAGCCACGTGGAGGCGCGCCTCCGCCCGGAGCTGGACGCCCTCGACGCGCTGCGCTCCGTGTTCCCCGCCGGCACCCTCACCGGGGCTCCCAAGATCCGAGCGATGCAGCTCATCGCCGCGGCCGAGGGCGAGCGGCGCGGCCTGTATGGTGGGGCCGTGGGGTATCTCGGCTACGACGGCAACCTGGACACGGCGATCACGATCCGGAGCGCCGTGCTGAAGGACGGCCAGGCGCACGTTCACACGGGCGCCGGGATCGTGGCCAGGAGCGTCCCGGAGTCCGAGTTCGAGGAGACCGAGCACAAGGCCGCGGCGTTGCGCAGGGCGATCGAGCTGGCGGCGGCACCGGCGATGCCCCGACCCGCGCCCGCCGGCGCGCCTGCCGACGAACCCGGCGAGGGGGCCGCCCCGTGATCCTGGTCATCGACAACTACGACAGCTTCACGTTCAACCTGGTCCAGGCGCTCCAGGCCGCCGGTGCGGACGTCCGCGTGATCCGCAACGACGAGATCACCCGCGAGGGTGTCGAAACCCTCGCCGACGACCCCGCCCAGGATCTCCGCGGAATCATCGTGTCGCCCGGGCCGGGCAGCCCCGGCACGGCCGGCGTGTCGGTGGACACGATCCGCGTGGCTGCTCAGCGCGGTATCCCGCTGCTGGGCGTCTGCCTCGGGATGCAGTCCATGGCCGTCGCCTGGGGTGCCGCGATCGTCCGAGCCCCCACGCTCGTCCACGGCGAGGCGTCGGACGTCACCCACGACGGCCTGGGCCTGCTCGCGGGCATGCCCGAAGGCTTCCCGGCCGCGCGCTACCACTCCCTGTGCGTCGATCCCGCCACCCTGCCCGAGGACCTCTACGTGACCTCCACCAGCCCGGACGACGGCGTCGTCATGGGCCTCCGCCATCGCACGCTGCCCATCGAGGGCGTCCAGTTCCACCCCGAATCCGTGCTCACGCCCTCGGGCCCGCACCTGCTCGCCAACTTCCTCCGCCTCGCAGGGGAGGGGGAGGCCTCGCGCCTGGACGATGCGACGGGGACGTTCGCCACGCGCGGGATGGCCGAGCGGGACGCCGGTGCGCCAACCACGCCCGTCACTGGGGTCACCCGATGAGCGCCCAGGTGCGAGCCGCCCTGGCGACGATCGTCGAGGGACGCACCCTCTCCCTGGACGAGGCCCGCCTGGCGATGGGTGCCGTGATGGACGGCGAGGCCACCCCGTCCCAGCTCGCGGCGCTGCTCATGGGCCTGCGGATGCGCGGCGAGACGGTGGAGGAGCTGGCGGGCTTCGCCTCCGCGATGCGCGAGCGCGTCGTCCGGGTGGAGGCACCCGAGGGAACGATCGACATCGTCGGGACCGGCGGCGACGGATCCGGGACCTTCAACATCTCCACCACGGCGTCGCTGATCGTCGCCGCCTGTGGGGTCCCGGTGGCCAAGCACGGCAACCGGGCGATCACCTCGAAGTCGGGGTCCGCGGACGTGCTGGACGCGCTGGGGGTGCGCATCGACCACGACGCGGCGTCCGCCGGACAGGCGATCCGCGAGCTGGGCTTCGCGTTCCTGTTCGCGCCGGCCTTCCACCCGGCGATGCGCCACGCGGGCCCCACGCGCCGCGAGATCGGCGTCCGGACCGCGTTCAACCTGCTGGGGCCCCTCACCAACCCCGCCGGCGCGACCCGCGGGCTGATCGGGGTGGGGGACGCGGCCGCGGCGCCGCGGATCGCGGAGGTGCTCCGGCTCCTCGGCACCGAGCGGTCCCTGGTAGTGCACGGTGCCGGTGTGGACGAGCTGCCGCTCGACGGATCGGGCGTGATCTACGACGTGACGCAGGCCGGCATCGAGCGGCGGACGGTCGAGCCCGAGCCGATGGGCCTCAAGCGGGCGAAGACGACCGCCCTGGGGGGTTCCGACCCCGCCACGAACGCGGCCCTGGTCCAGGGCGTGCTCCACGGCGAGCCCAGCGCGCGGCGGGACGTGGTGCTCCTCAACGCGGGAGCGGCGCTGGTTGCCGCGGGCGTGGTCGACACGATCGAGGAGGGGATCGACCGGGCGGCACTGACCGTGGACGCGGGGCTTGCTGCCGAGCTCCTGAAGGCCCTGCGGGCCGAGCGGAAGGTCGCGGACGGGAGAAGGGCATGACGGTCGTCCACGAGATCGCCGCGCGGCGCCTGGCCGACGTGGTCCCGGAGCTGGATGCCCTCGGACGCGCCGGGCTCGCCCGTGCCGTCGCCGCGGCCCCTGCCCCCCGGCCCATCGTGGACGCGCTCGCCGCGCCCGGCCTCCACCTCATCGCCGAGGTCAAGCGGTCGTCCCCGTCCGCCGGCTCCATCGCCGCGGGTGACGACGCCGTGGCCCGCGCCCGGGCCTATGCGGAGGGCGGTGCCACGGCGATCTCCGTCCTGTGCGAGCCCCACTGGTTCGGTGGGTCCGTGGACGACCTGCGCGCCGTGCGGGCGGCCGTCTCCGTGCCCGTCCTGGCCAAGGAGTTCATCGTCGATCCCCGGCAGCTCGACCTCCTCCGTGCGGCCGGGGCCGACATCGTGCTGCTCCTGGCGGTGCTGCACCCGGCGAAGCGCCTGGCGAAGCTGGCTGCACGTGCCCGGGACCTCGGTCTGGAGCCGCTGGTGGAGGCGCACGACGCCCGGGAGATCGAAAGCGCGCTGGCCAGCGGCGCGCGCCTGATCGGGGTCAACAACCGGGACCTGCGGACGCTGGACGTGGATCCGGAGCGGGCCGTCCGGATGCGGGAGCTGGTCCCTGGCGACCGGCTCGCCATCGCGGAGTCCGGCGTCCTGGACACCTCCATCATCGGCCGCTGGCGCGCCACCGGGTTCGATGCCGCCCTCGTGGGCGAGGCCCTCATGCGCTCCCCGGACCCGGCCGCCGCGGCACGTGCGTTCGTCGCCGCGGGTGCGCACCCGCGGGATCTCGCGGCCGCGGCCCGCGAGCCCATCGTCAAGATCTGCGGCGTCACCGACGAGGCCGGAATCCTGGCCGCAGTGCGCGCCGGTGCCGACGCCATCGGGCTCAACTTCGCACCCGGCACGCCCCGCGCTCTTTCGATCGAGGAGGGTGTTTCGCTGGCGCGCCTTGCGCGGAGCGCTGCGGTGGGCGGTTCCTGCCCGCAGATCGTGATCGTGACGGCGAACCTGCCCGCGACCGACCTGGCGCGGGTGGTCCTGGCCGTGGACCCGGACGCGGTCCAGCTGAGCGGCGACGAGCCGTTGTCGGCCATCGCCGCCGCCGGCCGCCCCGTCTGGAAGGCGCTCCGGGTGGGGGCCGGAGACCGCGCGGCGGACGTGACCTCCCGCGCTACCGCCTACCTCGACGCAGGTGCCGCCCGGATCCTCCTGGACGCCGCCGGCGGTCCGCATCCTGGTGGCACGGGCCTCCGCGTGGACACGGCCCTGGCGGCCGCCGTCGCCCGCGAGGTGCCGATCACCCTGGCCGGCGGGCTTGTGGCCGCGAATGTCGGCGAGGCGGTGCTGGCGGTGCCGGTCGCCGGCGTGGACGTGGCCTCCGGAACCGATCACCCACGCGTCCGAGGCGAGCGCCCGCGCAAGGACGCACTCGCGGTAGCCCTGTTCGTCAAGCGTGCCAGGGACGCCCGCCGGCATCGGCCCAACGTCGCCTTCGGGCCCACCCCGGTCCACGCCGGCCTGCTGGAGGTCGATGCCTTCGGCCGCTGGGGCAAGGAGCGCGACTTCGGCGGGCGCTACGTCCCGGAGACGCTGGTGGGAGCGCTGGAGGAGCTCGAGGCGGCCTACGACGCGATCCGCCACGATCCGCGGTTCTGGGCGGAGCTGGACGAGCTGCTGGCCCGTTTCGCCGGGCGGCCGACGGCGCTCTACCGGGCGGACCGCCTGGCCGAGGCCGTCGCCGTGCAGGCGCGGCGCCTGGAGGCGGCAGCCGGCCGTCGGACGACGCCCATCCCGCAGCGCTTCCGGGTCTACCTCAAGCGCGAGGACCTGGCCCACACGGGTGCCCACAAGATCAACAACGCCCTCGGCCAGGCGCTGCTGACGCGACGCCTGGGAAAGACGCGCGTCATCGCGGAGACCGGCGCGGGCCAGCATGGCGTCGCGACGGCCACGGCCTGCGCCCTCCTCGGCCTGCCGTGCGTCGTGTTCATGGGCGAGGAGGACATCCGCCGCCAGGCTCCGAACGTGCTCCGGATGCGGGCCCTGGGCGCGGAGGTCCGGTCCGTCACGTCCGGCACCGCCACCCTCAAGGACGCGGTCAACGAGGCGATGCGCGACTGGGTCACCAACGTCGAGACCACGCATTACGTCCTGGGCAGTGCGATGGGCCCGCACCCGTACCCGACCATCGTGCGTGACCTGCAACGCCGCATCGGCGACGAGGCCGCTGCCCAGCTGAGCGCCGTGGAGGGCCGGCTGCCGGATCTCGCGCTCGCCTGCGTCGGCGGCGGCTCGAACGCCATCGGCCTGCTGGCGCGGTTCATCGGCGAGCCGAGCGTCCGCCTGGCGGTGGCCGAGGCCGCGGGCGATGGCGTGGAGACCGGGCGTCACGCGGCAGCCATCGTCGGCGGGACGCCGGGGATCCTCCATGGGTCCCGCTCGCTGATGCTCCAGGACCGCGACGGTCAGGTGGTCGAAGCGCACAGCGCGTCTGCCGGCCTGGACTACCCGGGGGTCGGCCCGCAGCTGGCGGCGCTCGCCGAGGCCGGGCGGATGGAGGTGGGGACGGCCACGGACCGCGAGGCGATCGCGGCGATGAAGACGGTGACCAGGCTCGAGGGCATCCTGCCCGCGCTCGAGACCTCGCACGCGGTGGCGGCGTTGCCGAAGCTGCTGGCGGGGCTGGAGGGGTCCGGGTTGCCGTACGCGGAGGACTCGGTGATCCTGGTCGGGTTCTCGGGACGCGGCGACAAGGACATGGATGCGCTGGAGCGGTTCGCCGACGTCGAGCCCTGGAAAGGGATCCGATGAGCGAGACGGCGCGGGTCCCGGCCCACACCAACGACACGGCCGGTGCCCGCCGGATCGCGGCAGCCTTCGCCCTGGCCCGCGCGGACGGGCGCGCCGCCCTCATTCCGTACGTGGTCGCGGGCTATCCGGACGCGGAGGCATCCTTCGCCGCCGCGTGCGCGGCGATCGACGCCGGGGCGGACTTGCTGGAGGTCGGCCTGCCGTACTCGGACCCGCTCGCGGACGGGGCCACGCTCCAGCGGGCGTCCCAGGGCGCGCTGGCGGCCGGGGCGACCTTCGACCGGTCGCTGGCCCTGACGGCGCGAATCGCGGCTGCCCGTCCTTCCGTTCCCGTCGTCGCGATGGGCTACGCAAACCAGCTCATCGGAGGGGGCGATGGCCGCGATCGGGCGCGCGCCCTCGCCCAGGCCGGCGCCGCCGGCGTCATCGTGGCCGACCTCACGCCCGACGAGGGCGCGCCGTTCGAGTCCGTGGCCGCGGAGGCCGGGATCGCCGTCGTGTACCTGGTTGCTCCCACCTCCACTGCTGCCCGGCGTGCCTCCGTCGCGGCCCGGAGCGGCGGGTTCCTCTACTGCGTCTCGCTGGTTGGCGTGACCGGCGCCCGGACCTCGCTGCCGACGAGCGTCGCGAAGCTGATCCGGGACGTGAAGGCGGTCTCGCCGGTGCCGGTCGCGGTCGGGTTCGGGGTGTCGAGACCGGCGCACGTGCGGTCGATTGCCGCCGCTGGCGCCGATGGCGTCATCGTCGCCTCCGCGCTGGTCGATGCCCTGGGCCCGGACGGCCGGAACACCCCTGCCCTGGCGTCGCTCGTGACGAAGCTCCGGGCCGCGACGCAGATCTGACCTCGCGATCAGAGATGTGGCGGAGGCGGCGGGTCCAACGGGCTCGACGATGGAGGAGGCCCCGCGGGCGCTGCCGCGGGTGATGCCAGGATCGCCCGACGGCGCTGGCTCTCGTAGATCACGGCGAGCGCGATCGTTCCGTAGGCCGCGAACGCCTCCGTGGCCGCGGCCGTGATCCCGGCCCGGACCGGGTTCGTGTCCCCAAGGGGCGTCGTCACGAATTCGGCCGCGGCGCGGACCATCAACCCGATGACCCCGACGAGGAGCCCCCAGCCCAGCATCCGCGCGACCGCGCCGCGCGAGATCCTCCACGTCGCGTGGAAGCCCCCGACGATGTCGGCTCCGTCGAAGATCGCCAGAGACCAGAAGATGAGCCGGATCGAGACGTACACCGCGGGCACGAATGCCGTGACCACGACGATGGCGACGAGGCCGAGTCCACCGGCGAGCGAGAGCAGCGCGAGGAGGCCGAAGATCGCGGCGAAGGCGACGGTGACGAGCAGGTCAGCGGCCAGGGCTCGCACCCCGCGCCGGAGGATCCAGCCGGGCATCACCCGGTAGCCGCGGAGGCCCGCGATCGCGATCGCGACGTAGACCCAGCCCGCCAGCATCGTGGTGGTGCCGACGACGAACGTGCTCACGAACAGCTGCGGCAGGAACGGCCCGACCACCCCCAGGAGGTCCATGCCTGGCAGGTACTCGGTCGGCAGGGTCGCCGGCGCCGGCATGAAGCTCGCCACCACCCACGTCGCCACCGCCGTCACGGCAGCCACGATGGCCACGGGCAGCGTCCACAGGTCGGCCGTCGCACGCCAGTACCGGGCAGAGACCGACAGTCCCTCGCCGACGTCGATCGCGGCGGGATCGGACGAGAACGGGATCGTCAGCATGGCACCAGCCTATCGCCCGCCGCGGCCATACTGCGCTTCATGAGCCGAACCTCGATCCGCGTCCTCGTCGAGTCCACCCCGAGGAAGGTCTTCGTGTCGGCCCTGGACTGGCCCGGCCTCTCGCGTGGCGCCCGCGACGAGGCGGCGGCGGTCGAGAGCCTGCGCGCCCACGTGGAGCGCTACGTCCCCGTCGCGCGGGTCGCCGGTCACCCGCTGCCCGGCCTGGACCTGGACCTCGCGGTCGCCGAGCTGATCGACGGCGACGCTGGCACGGCGTTCGGGATGCCGAGCGTGGTAGCCGGGGCCGACCGGGCGCCGGTCGACGCCACGGAGGCGGCACGGCTCGCCGCCCTGGTCGAGGCCGCCTTCGACGCCTTCGACCGGATCTCCGCCGCTGCACCCGCGGAGCTGCGCAAGGGCCCCCGCGGCGGCGGCCGCGACACCGCGAAGCTGGTGGAGCACGTCTGGGGCGGCAACGACGCCTACGCGTCCGTCCTGGGCATCCCGAAGGACCGCCGCACGCCCCCCGATCTGCTCCGCGCGGCCATGCTCGAGGTCCTGCGCCTGCCCTCGGACGGCTCGCCCGTCGGCGGGAAGAAGTGGCCTCCCCGCTACGCTGCCCGCCGCATCGCGTGGCACGCCCTGGACCACGCCTGGGAGATCGAGGACCGCTCCGACCCGGCCTGAGGTCCGCGCGACCGCACACCCCCGGGCCCGACGGCCAACCGGCCCAACGCGCCGCGGGACCCTCGGCCCCCGCATTCCCCCCGGCGAGTGGCTCCCTTCGGGTCCTTCGGCCGATCACGAGGCGACGCAATTCGGGCACCCTCCCCCTGAACCTGTCGCGTCCCAGGAGGGAGTCCCAGAGCCCGTGGATCCGCTGATGCTCGCGCGGTGGCAGTTCGGGATCACCACCGTCTACCACTTCCTGTTCGTTCCCCTGACCATCGGCCTCGCGTTCTCGGTCGCCGGGTTCCAGACGGCCTGGTACAGGACCGGCAAGGAATCGTACCTTCGGCTGACGCGGTTCTTCGGCGAGCTGTTCCTCATCAACTTCGCCCTGGGCCTCGTCACGGGCATCGTGCAGGAGTTCCAGTTCGGCATGAACTGGAGCAGCTACAGCCGTTTCGTGGGCGACATCTTCGGTGCCCCGCTGGCCATCGAGGGGCTGCTGGCGTTCTTCCTCGAGTCCACGTTCCTGGGCCTGTGGATCTTCGGCTGGGACCGCCTCAGCAAGGGTGTCCACCTCGCCACGATCTGGATCGCCGCCGTCGGCACGGTGCTCTCGGCGTACTTCATCCTGGCCGCCAACTCCTGGATGCAGCACCCGGTGGGCTACACCGTCAACGCCGTCAGCGGCCGAGCCGAGCTGACCGACTTCATGGCCCTGCTGACCAACAGCACGAACCTGATCACCTTCCCGCACACGATCGCCGCAGCCTTCATGACCACCGGCGCCTTCCTGGCCGGGATCGCGATGTACCGGATGCTCAAGGACCGGGAGCGGCCCGAGGATGCCGCGCCCTTCCGGTCGGCCGCCAAGGCCGGCGCGATCATGCTCCTGGTGTCGGGCCTGCTGGTCGCGATCACCGGCGACATCCAGGGCAAGCTCATGACCGAGCAGCAGCCGATGAAGATGGCCGCCGCCGAGGCGCTGTGGGAGACCGAGCAGCCCGCGTCTTTCTCGATCCTCACGATCGGCACCCCGGACGGCTCGCAGGATGTGTTCTCGATCCGGATCCCGTACCTCCTCTCGTTCCTGGCCACCGGCACGTTCGACGGCAAGGTCGAGGGCATCAACGACATCCAGAAGCAGGAGGAGGCCCGGTTTGGGCCCGGCGACTACACGCCCAACACCCCGGTCACGTACTGGACCTTCCGCTGGATGATCGGGGCGGGCACGCTGGCGGCCCTCGCGGCGGCCTGGTTCCTGTTCCGGATGCGCAAGGGCCGCACGCCGGCCGGGCGGACGGTGCTGCTCGCCGCCGCCCTGCCGTTCCTGCCGCTCGCTGCCAACTCGTTCGGCTGGCTGTTCACGGAGATCGGCCGCCAGCCCTGGATCGTGTTCGGGCTGATGTTCACCGCGACCGGGGTGTCGCCGACCACCAGCGTCGCCGAGGTGCTCATCACGATGGTGGGCTTCACCCTGCTCTACGGTGTGCTCGCGGTGGTCATGGTCGGCCTGGTCGTGCGGCGTGTGCGGGCGGGCCTGCCACCGGCCGTGTCGGATCGTGGTTTCGAGCACGAGGCCGAGCCGGCGCTCGGGCTCGGGTACTAGGGGAACGGCATGGAACTCACGACCATCTGGTTCGCGCTGATCGCCGTCCTGTTCATCGGCTACTTCGTCCTGGAGGGCTTCGACTTCGGCGTGGGGATCCTGCTCCACGTGATCGGCAGGAACGAGCCCGAGCGGCGGGCGATGATCCGCACGATCGGCCCCGTCTGGGACGGGAACGAGGTGTGGGTCCTGGTCGCCGGAGGCGCCATGTTCGCGGCGTTCCCGGAGTGGTACGCCACCCTGTTCTCGGGGTTCTACCTGGCCCTGTTCCTGGTCCTGGTCGGGCTGATCATCCGGGGCATCGGGATCGAGTACCGCAACAAGCGCGGCGATCTTGCCTGGCGCGGGCGTATGGACGTCCTGATCGCGGTGGGCAGCTTCCTGCCGGCCGTCCTGTGGGGTGTCGCGTTCGCGAACATCGTGGCGGGCGTCCCGATCGATGCCGACGGGGAATTCACGGGCAGCCTGCTGACCCTGCTCAACCCGTTCGGGCTCCTGGGCGGCCTGACCACCCTGCTGTTGTTCGTCACCCATGGCCTCCTGTTCCTGAGCCTCAAGACCGACGGTGTGATCCGTGTGCGAGCAGCGGGCCTCGTGCCGAAGGTGGGGCTGCCGGCAGCGCTGGTCGCTGTGGCGTTCCTCGCCTGGGCCAACGTCCAGACCGGCACCACGCTCTCGGTCGTGGTCTCGGTGATCGCGGCGCTCGCCTTCGTGGGCGCGCTGGTCGCCGCGAGGCTCCGCCGCGAGGGATGGGCGTTCATCGGCTCCACGGCCACGATCGCGCTCGCCGTGGCGAGCCTGTTCCTGGCCCTGTTCCCGGACGTGATGCCGTCCTCGACGGACCCGGCCTTCAGCCTCACGACCACCAACGCGGCCTCGACCCCGTATACCCTCACGATCATGACCGCGGTGGCCGTGGTGTTCACGCCGCTCGTCCTGGTCTACCAGGGGTGGACGTACTGGGTCTTCCGCAAGCGCGTCACCGTTTCCCGCGAGTCCGCTACACCCTGAGGTATTCGGCCGCGTCCCCGGCCGGAGGTCGGTCCGTGCCCCGGGCCGGGGGTCGCGGCGCGTCCCGGGCCGCCTCGTGAACCTCCACCGCCGCCTCCTCGCCTCGGGGAGGGCGGCTACATCCGGCCTCGCCGTGGCCGTGGCGCTCGGTGTCGCGAGCGCGCTGCTCGCGGTCGCTCAGGCGGGGCTCCTGGCCCGCTGCATCGCGGGCGCCTTCATGGGCGGCGAGGATGCGACGGACCTCGCCCCGGCCCTGGCCACGCTGGCCGTGGTGCTGGTCGCCCGGTCCCTCCTGGGGTGGTTCTCGGAGGTCACCGCTCAGCGGATCAGCGGCATCGTCAAGCGCGACCTGCGCGAGCGGCTGCTGGCGCGGGCGGTGGGGTTCGGGCCGCGCTGGGCGGCGGGACAGGCAAGCGGCGAGGTGGTCCTGCTGGCCACCCGCGGCCTCGACGCCCTCGACGGCTACTACGGGCGGTACCTCCCGCAGCTGGGGCTCGCCGTGACCGTGCCGGTGGCGGTCATCGCATGCCTGTTCGCGATCGACGGGATCGCGGCCCTGACGGTGCTCCTGACGGTGCCCCTGATCCCGTTGTTCATGGTGCTGATCGGGCGCATGTCCGCGGCCCATCGCGCCCGGCGCTGGGCGGCGCTCGCGCGGCTCGCCCACCGGTTCACGGACGTCGTGGCGGGGCTGCCGACCCTGCGCGCCTACGGCGGAGCCGCGACCCAGGTGGACGTCCTGCGGCGGATCACCGACACCTACCGTTCCACCACGATGGCGACACTCCGGGTGGCCTTCCTCTCCGCGCTGGCCCTGGAGCTGCTGGCCACGATCTCCATCGCGCTCGTGGCCGTTGGGATCGGCTTGAGGCTGGACGTCGGGGGGATGACGCTGGAGGCGGGGCTGTTCGCGCTGATCCTCGCGCCCGAGGCGTACCTGCCGCTCCGGCGCCTGGGCTCGGAGTTCCACGCGAGCGAGGAGGGGCTCGCGGCGGCCGCGGGGGCCCTCGCGATCATCGATGCACCGCAGATGGCGCCCGGGCGAGGGCTGGCTGTGCCGCCCGGGCCGCTCGGGCTGGCCGTAGAGGGCCTGTGGGTCGCGCAGCCAGGGCGCGAGGCGGCGGCGCCCGCGGGAGCATCGCTGGTCGTGCGACCGGGCGAGGTCGTGGCGGTCACGGGCCCGAGCGGTGCCGGCAAGAGCACCCTCCTGGCCGTGGTCCTGGCGATGCTCGAGCCGTCGGCGGGGCGGGTGCTCGTCGTGGCGGCCGACGGGTCAACGAGGGATGTGCGAGACCTCGATGCAGACGGCTGGCGCCGGACGGTCGCCTGGGTGCCGCAGGCGCCGTACCTGTCTGCCGGTACCGTGGCGGAGAACGTGCGGCTGGGTGCACCGGACGCCTCCGATGACGACGTCGCGGCGGCACTCGCGGCGGTGGGGCTGGGCGACGTGGCACCGGCGGCGGTGCTCGGCGAGCGCGGGCGGGGCCTCTCGAGCGGGCAGCGTCGCCGGGTCGGGATCGCGCGGGCGCTCGTGCGGCGCGCCGACGTGCTGCTGCTCGACGAGCCGACGGCGGGCCTGGACGAAACGGCCGAGGCCGCGGTGCTGGCGGCAGTGCGCGCGGAGGCCGGCCGGGGCGTCGCGGTGCTTCTGGTGGCGCACCGGCCGGGCGCGGTGGCCGGGGCGGACCGGGCCGTGGTGATCCGGTGGGAGGCCATTCCTGCGGCAGCGCCGTCCACGCCGGCGGCCGCATTGCCCGCTCCGTCGTCGGAGGCCTCCCCGTGAGGCCGCTCCTCGTCGTCCTGCGGATCGGCCGCCCGGTCACGGGGCGGCTCATGCTCGCGGTGCTCGCCGGCGTGGGTGCCGGAGGGGCAGCAGTCGGACTCTCCGCGACATCCGCCTGGCTGATCTCGCGGGCGGCCGAGCAGCCACCGGTCTTCGCCCTGCTGCTCGCGGTCACCGCGGTCCGTGCCTTTGGGATCGCGCGCGGCGTGTTCCGGTACGCGGAGCGTGTCGCCGCCCACGACGCCGCCTTCCGGGTCCTGGCGGAGCTGCGGGCCACGGTCTACGGGCGGCTGACCCGCCTGGCACCGGCGGGCCTCGCGGAGCTCCGGTCCGGGGATCTCCTGGCCAGGCTGGTCGGGGACGTGGATGGCCTTGCGGACCTGTGGCTCCGGGTGGTGCTCCCGTACGCGTCGGTGGGGATCGTGGCGACGGGGGCGGTGCTGTTCATCGCCGGGTTGGTGCCGGCAGTGGGTGTCGCCCTGGCGGTCACGCTGCTCGTCACGGCGCTGATCGCCCCGCTGGCAGCGGGCGGGGTGGCCCGTCGCACGGAGCGGTCGCTGGCCCCGATCCGCGGCGAGCTGGCCGAAACGGCACTGGACCTTCTCAACGGCGCCTCGGAGATCACGGCAGCCGGCGCGGCCACACGGGTCCTGGCGGCAGCGGCTGAGGTCGACGCACGGCTGGCGGCCGCCGAACGGCGGTCCGCGGTCGGGGCCGGCACAGGCAGCCTCATCGCCGGCCTCGCTGGCGGCGTGGGAGTCTGGACCGCGCTCGTGCTGGGGATCGCCGCCGTCCGCGACGGGAGCCTCGGGGGCGTGGCGCTCGCGGTGGTCGTTCTCACGCCGATCGCGGTGCACGAGGTCGCAGCGCCGCTGGCCGGGGCTGCGAGGCAGCTGCCGGGCCTGGCGTCCTCGGCGTCCCGGATCGACGACATCCTCCGGCGGCCGGATCCCGTCGCGGAGCCCCGGGCGCCGGAGCCGGTGCCGAACGGACCGCTCGGGATCCGGGCGGACGCCCTGACGCTGCGTTACCCGGGGGCGTCGCGCGAGGCGCTCTCCCGCCTGGACCTCGCCGTCGGGGCGGGTGAACGGGTCGTGGTCACGGGGCCCAGCGGGGCCGGCAAGAGCACGTTCGCGGCCGCGTGTCTCCGGTTCCTGGATCCGGCAGCCGGGTCACTGAGGCTGGTTGGGGCGGAGGTCGAGGCCGACGTGCGGGCTCTCGATGGCGACGACGTCCGCCGTGCCGTCGGCCTGTGCGAGCAGGACCCGCACATCTTCGACGCCACCCTTGCCGACAACCTCCGGCTGGCGCGGCCGGGCGCGGAGGCCGTGACCCTGGAGACCGCGCTCCAGGCTGCCGGCCTGCTCGACTGGGTGCGCTCGCTGCCGGCCGGCCTGGACACTGCCGTTGGGGAGCACGGTGCACGGCTGTCGGGCGGTCAGCGTCAGCGCCTCGCGCTCGCCCGGGCGCTTCTCGCGGACGTCCGCGTGCTCATCCTGGACGAGCCCACGGAGCACCTTGACGAGGCCGCCGCCCGCACGTTCGTCGCGGACCTGCCCGCGGCGACCCACGGACGCACCGTCATCGTGCTCACGCACCGCCCGGAGCTGTTCACGGGCGACGCCTGGATCCGCGGGCCGGAGCTGGCCGCGGCCGGGGACCGTTCAGGCTAGGGCTGGGCGGGGAGGGCTCAGGCGCCTGCCTGCTCCTCGGCCTTCGGCTCGACCGTCTCGGCCACGGTAGCGCCGGCCTCGGCCGCGATCGGATCGACATCGATGTCGTCGGCCGTCGTCGGCACGTGTTCGCGGACCTGGGCGATTCGGTCCTCGAGGCGGGTCTGGAGCTCTGCCACCCGCGCCTCGAGGCGTGAGCCGAGGGCGTCGAAGTCCCGGCGGTCCAGGTCGGAGCGGACCTCTTCGAACGCTTCGCGCAGGTCCCGACCGGTCTGGAGCGAGTAGGCGACCGTGCCCACGGCGCCGAGCACAAGACCGATGAGCAGACCGAGGATGAACTTCATGGCGCGCCTCCAGGTGACTGACTGTCGCTCGCCCCAGCATACCGTCGCTGGGTGGCAGGTCCGTCGGGCGGCGATCCCGGGCCTGGCGAACCCGCCCGCGCGATCAGCGGAACAGGGCCTCGATGCCGTCTGGGTCAATCGGGCTCTCGTCCGCCTGAAGCCCGGCCAGGCGTGCCGCGTGGCCGAACAGCGCGGCCGGCGTGGCGCCGGCGTCCAGCAGCGCGCGCACGGCCGTGTCGCCGTCCGCCTTGGACAGCTTCCTCCCGGAGGCCCGCCGGACCAGCGGGTGGTGCAGGAAGCGCGGCGGCGTCTCGCGTCCGAGCATCCGCGCCAGCCGCAGCTGGGCGGGCGTCGCGTCCAGGAGGTCACGACCGCGGATCACGAGGACCACGCCGTGCCGCATGTCGTCGACCACCACGCAGAACGGGTACGTCCAGTTGCCGGCGCGATCCCGCACCAGCAGGTCACCCCCGGCCGCAGGCTCGTCCGCCAGCGGGCCGGCCATGAGGTCCACCCATCGCTCCGAGCCCGCGCCGACGGCCACCCGCAGGCCGGTGCCCTCGTCCTCGGGCAGTGCATGTGTGCGACACCCCCCGGGACACCCGATCCCGCGCCACGGGCGTCCGCGCTCCGCCGCGTACGCGGCGAAGGTCGACCGGGAGCAGGCACAGGCGTACACGAGCCCGTCCGCCCGCAGCCGCTCGAGCGCCCCGAGATACACGGCACCCGCGGAGGACTGGCGGTAGGCCGTCGGGCCGGCCCTGAACGCGGCGACCGGCGGCTCGTCGGGGACCAGCCCCAGCCGCTCCAGGTCGTCCAGCAGCGCGGTCTCGAACGCCGGCCGCGACCGCTGCCGGTCGTGGTCCTCGATCCGCAGGAGGACCCGTCCTCCCGTGGCTCGGGCGATGCCCCACGTGTAGAGCGCGTTGACGAGGTGGCCGACATGGAGGAAGCCCGTGGGCGCCGGCGCGAACCGCGTCACGGCACCGCGGGGCAGCAACCGGGGATCGGGCCGCGCCGCGGCGTTGGGGACCGGGACGAGCAGGGTGTCCTCGGACGAGGCGTCCTCCGCCGTGGCGCCTACGACCCCTGCCCCGGCCGGGTCAGTCCCCGGATCGGCCGTCATGAGTCCGGTCGCGCGACTCCAGCCCCCGGGTGACGGACACGACCCGCCGGTAGATCGACAGCAGGTCCGCCTGCGCCAGCGGCCCCGCATTGCCCATGGCGACCCGCAGGAGCACCTCGCGCTCGCGCTCCGGATCCTTGATCGCACGCCGCCCTGCAAGGTGTTTCGCCCGCCCGGCTGCACGGCCAAGGACCGCGCGCTCGTTGAGCAGCTCCACGATCCGCCGGTCCAGCTCGTCGATGCGGTCCCGGATCCGGCCCAGCTCCAGCGCCGCCTCGTCGCGCTCCTGCGGCGTCGGCCGGCCCCGCGCTCCGCCATCGCCCCCACCGCTCCGCCGGGTCACGTCGCACCCCCGAGCCCGGCAGCGATCGCCTCGAGGGCCCGGTGGTACCCGCGTGCGCCCTGCCCCACGATCGATCCAGTCGCGATGTCGTGCAGGAAGTTCACCTGCCGGAACGCGTCGCGTGTCCAGGGGTCCGAGAGGTGGACCTCCCAGAAGGGGCGCTCGATGGCGAGGAGGGCGTCCCGGAGGGCCACCGAGGTATGCGTGTAGCCGGCCGCGTTCACGATCGAGACGTCGAAGTCGCGGACGTGGAGACGGTCGATGAGATCGCCCTCGTGGTTCGACTGGTAGAAGGCGATGTCGAGCCCCAGCTCCGCCGCGCGTGCGGCCAGGCCTGCGTGGATCTCGTCCAGCGTCTCCCGCCCGTAGATCTCCGGCTCCCGGGTCCCGAGCAGGTTGAGGTTGGGTCCCTGGAGGACCAGCACGCGCGTCATCCCTGACCTCCCGTTCCGCCCGGTGCCCCGCACAGGACCCCCGCGATGGCCGCCTCCACGAGCCCACCCGGCACATCGTCGCGGACCGCCATGCCGTCGCCGGTCGGCAGCACCCAGCGGAGCCGTCCGCCCGCGTGCTTCTTGTCGGTCCCGGTCGACGCCACCACGGCCTCGAGCGGGTAGGGGAGCGGAGCCCGTCCGAGGTCGAGGCAATCGAGCAGGCCCTCGATGCGCGCCGCACGCTCCGGGGGTGTCACGCCCATGGCCGTCCCGATCCGGGTCGCCGCGCGCAGCCCGTAGGCCACCGCCTCGCCGTGGAGCAGGTTCGCGTAGCCGTCGACCACCTCCAGCGCGTGGGCAACCGTGTGGCCCAGGTTGAGTGCGATCCGCCCGCCCGTCGCGCCCTGCTCGCGTTCGTCCGCGGTCACGACCTCCACCTTCGCCCAGCCGGCCCGCTCCACGACCTCGGCCATGGCGCCGCTGGCAAATGCCGCCACGTCCCCACGGGCTATGGCTTCGCCGTCCGCCTCCAGCGTGGCGAACAGCGCCTCGTCGCCCAGGGCCGCCATCTTGACGATCTCGCCCAGGGCGGCCCGCAGCTGGCGCCCGGGGAGGGTCCGCAGGGCCGCCACGTCCAGGATCACGGCGGCCGGCTGGTGGAACGCCCCGAGGAGGTTCTTGCCCTCCGGCAGGTCCACGCCCGTCTTGCCGCCGATCGACGAGTCCACCTGGGCCACGAGCGTCGTCGGCACCCCGATCCACGGCACGCCGCGCAGGTACGCTGCCGCGAGGAACCCTGCCGGATCTCCGAGCGCCCCGCCGCCGATGGCGACCAGCGGCTCACGCCGCTCCACGCGCAGGCGGGCGAGGTCCCGTGCCGCCTCCTCGACCACGGCGATGCGCTTGGCGGCTTCGCCCGCTGGCAGCATCACCAACTCGACCGGCCACCCGTCTGTGCGCAGCGCTGCAGCAACCCCCTCGCCGAACGCCGCCCACGCCCCGGGCTCGGACACGATCACGGCCCGACGCGCGTCCAGCCGCCGGAGCGCCGTCCCGATCGCCGCGGCCGCGATCCCCTCGCCCACCACGATCTCACCGATGCTCGTGGACGCG
Source organism: uncultured Chloroflexia bacterium (assembly GCA_963770795.1). Taxonomy (GTDB): domain Bacteria; phylum Chloroflexota; class Limnocylindria; order Limnocylindrales; family CSP1-4; genus CAIXZV01. The sequence goes on along the minus strand of CAVYQR010000002.1, from coordinate 227,291 downwards.
TGCAGCAACGCGGTCGAGGCGGCCGGGCCCGCGCGCTGCAGGCGCTCCACGGCGCCGACCACGCTGGTCATCTCGGCAACGCCGTTGATGCGGCTGGCGGCCCCATAGAAGCGCTCGCGATCCGCGGCGAGGGCCCGGATGCGTCCGAGCTCGTTCCCGCCCTGGACCAGGGGCCGGACGGTGGGGGAGCGGCGCAGGCGCTGGGCGAGGACCTCCGGCCGGACGTCGAGCCAGGCCACGACGCGGCCCCGGTAGAGCGCCCAGCGGTTGCGCGGATCGAGGATCGCACCGCCGCCGGGGGAGATCACGCGGCGCAGATCCGGGGCCCGGTCCGCGGGGCCAAGAGCGGCCACCGCCTGCCGCTCGCGTCGCCGGAAGCCGGCCTCACCCTCTGCATCAAAGATCTCCGGGATGGTCATGCCCGACGCCGTCTCGATCTCGTGGTCGAGGTCCAGGAACGCGGCCCCGTAGCGGGCCGCCAGCCGGCGGCCGACCGCGCTCTTGCCACTCCCCGGCAGCCCGATCAGGACGAGGTCCACCGCGGATCCTCAGGCCTCGTCGGCCGCGCCGGCGATACGGGCCCGGTAGCGCCCCAGGTTGCCGGCCACCTCGGCCATCGAGTCCCCGCCGGTCTTGTCCAGGACGAAGGCGGCCAGCGTCAGCATCACCATGGCTTCACCGATGACGCCGGCGGCGGGGACAACCGAGATGTCACTCCGCTCGTAGTGGGCCCTGTCAAGCGCCTCGCCCGTCAGCAGGTCCGCGGTGGGGAGGGGTCGGGCCAGCGTGGAGATCGGCTTGACCGCACCGCGGATCACGATCGGCTCGCCGTTGGTCACGCCACCGGTGAGGCCGCCCGCGTTGTTCGTCCGGTGGATCCACGTCCCATCCGGTCGGCGGCCCTCGATCACGTCGTGGACGGCGGACCCGAACCGCCGCGTCTGCTCGAACCCCAGCCCCAGCTCCACGCCCTTGACGATGTTGATGCCCATGACCGCCGCCGCCAGGGCCGCGTCCAGGCGACGGTCCCAGTGGACGTAGCTGCCCAGGCCGATCGGGGCGCCGTGGACGACCACCTCGAACACGCCGCCGACGGTATCGCCCGCGGACCGCGCCTCGTCGATCCGGGCGATCATCGCCTCCTCCGCCTCGGGATCCGGGCAGCGGAGTGGCGAGGCATCGGCCTCTTCGCGCGTCCGTCTCGCCCGGGCCGGGTCCACGGCGACGCCGCCGACCTCGGCGGTGAACGACCACACCTCGATCCCCAGCTCGCGCAGGAAGGCGCGCGCGATGCCCCCAGCCGCCACCCGGGCGGCGGTTTCGCGGGCCGACGAGCGCTCGAGCACATTGCGGACATCCTCGAAGCCGTACTTGAGGGCTCCGGCGAGGTCGGCATGACCCGGTCGGACGGCGGTGACGGGTCGGGCACGCTTGTTGCCCTCGACGGCCATCGTCTCGAGCTCGGCCGCCTCCTCGGGGGATAGCGGCCCCACCTGCATGACCCGCGTCCAGTTCGCCCAGTCGCGGTTGTCGATCTCCAGCAGGATCGGCGAGCCGAGGGTGCGTCCATGGCGGACACCGGCCAGGATTCTCGCCCGGTCCTGCTCGATGGCCTGCCGGGCCCCGCGCCCGTACCCGCGCTGCCGTCGAGCGAGATCGGCCGCCAGGTCGTCCTCGGTCAGGGCGAGGCCGGCGGGGACGCCCTCCACCACGGCGCCCAGCATGGGGCCGTGACTCTCGCCAGCCGTGATGAACCGGAAGCGGTCCATATGCCCTCCTGCTCGCGTCCCGTGCCCGGTGTCAGGCCCCGGCCGACGTGGCCACGTCGGGAGCTGGAGACTCGGGCTGGTCGGGAGCCGACGAGGCGGGCTCGCCCTCGGCCGACCTGATCCCGTGTGCCCTGGCCTCGGTGAGGGCCGCCTGCATGACGTCCAGCGGGGCCGGCTGCCCGGTCCAGAGCGTGAACGAGGCCGCGCCCTGGTGGAGCAGCATCAGCTCCCCGTCAAGGGCGGTGCACCCGGCCGCCGCAGCCTCGCGCAGCAGGCGGGTGTTCGCGTAGATGAGGTCCAGCACCATGAGGTCCGGAGCCAGGATCTCCGCCGGGATGGGGGACACGTCCGCGCTGAGGCCGATGGACGTGGCGTTGATCAGCGCCTTCGTCCTGGACAGCTCCGACTCGATGATGCTCTCGTGCCAGGGCATCGCTCGCAGGTCCATGTGGGCGGCGCTGCGGCTGAAGTGCCTGACCAGGGCCTCGCTGCGATGCAGGTGGCGGTTGAACACGACGATCCGCTGGAAGCCCTCGCGGATCAGCCCGTAGACCACGGCGCGGGCACCGCCGCCGGCTCCCAGAACCACGGCATGCCGCGGCATCTTCTGGCGGCCGACCAGATGATCCAGGGCGACCTTGAACCCGGCCACGTCAGTGTTGTGGCCGACCAGCTTCCTGCCGTCCTTGGTGAGCGTGTTGACCGCACCCGTGGCGTGGGCCTCCTCGGCCTGGCGGTCCGTGTGCGGGACGACCCTCTCCTTGTGCGGGATCGTGATGTTGGCGCCCAGGAACTCCTCGTTCCGGAGCTCGGCGATCGCCTCCGTGAGCTCGGCGGGGCTGCGATCCCAGATCTCGTAGCGCGCGTCGATGCCGAGGGAGTCGAAGGCGGCCTGCTGCATCGCCCCCGACAGAGAGTGGGCGACCGGATGGCCGATGAGGACGACGCGCTTCGTCATGCTCGCACCCCTTCGAGTTCGCGGAAGAAGCCCGGGTACGAGATCGCCGCCGACCCGGGTCGGCGCACGATGGTCTCGCCCTGGGCGATGAGGCCGGCGATGGCGAACGTCATCGCGAGCCGGTGATCGTCGTGTGTCTCGGTGACGGCGCCGCGGAGCCGCGCGCCGCCCTCGATCTCGATGTCGTCGCCCGTGACGCGCACCCGCGCGCCCAGGGCCGTGAGCCCGTCGGCGATCCCCGCGATCCGGTCCGACTCCTTCTGACGCAACTCGCCGGCGCCCCGGATGCGGGTCGTGCCTTTCGCCGCGGTCGCGGCGAGCGCGAGGATCGGGATCTCGTCGATGGCCCCCGCCACGTCGGCGGGGGACAGGTCGATGGCCCGAAGGTCGCTTGAACGGACCACGAGGTCTGCGAGGGGTTCGCCGTCCTGCCCGCCGAGGGCCGGGCGGCCATGCTCCGCGATGTCGGCGCCCATGCGCCGCAGGATGTCGATGATGGCACGGCGCGTCGGGTTCGTGCTGACCCCCTCGAGGTGCAGCTCCGCATCCGGGTGGATCGCGGCGGCCACCATCCAGAAGGCGGCGCCTGACGGGTCGGCCGGGATGACCTCGTCGATCGCCCGCACTGCGACGGGGCCGGCCAGTCGGACGACGTGCCGGCCGTCGGCGTCGTGTGTCTCGTGGAGAGTCACACCGCGGGCGCGCAGCATGCGCTCCGTATGGTCGCGCGTGGCGATGGCCTCCGTGACCGTCGTCTCCCCATCGGCGGCCAGCGCGGCGAGCAGGATCGCGGACTTCACCTGGGCGCTGGGAACGGGAGTTGCGTACGTGATGGCGGCCAGTCGCTCGCGCCCGGTGATCGCCAGCGGCAGCAGCGTGGCGCCGAGCCGGCCGGCGAAGGACGCGCCCATCGCGGTCAGCGGCTCCACCACGCGGCCCATCGGGCGGCGACGGAGCGACGCATCGCCATCCAGCACCGCGAACAGCGGGCGCCCCGCCAGGAGCCCGGCAGCGAGGCGCGTGGTCGTTCCGGAGTTGCCACAGTCGAGGATCCCGTCCGGTTCCCGGAGGGCGGCCCCGCCCGGAGACGCGACCCGGTAGTCCACGCGACCGGCGGGACTCTGCGACCCGCTCCACCGCTGCGCCCAGCGCCTCGACGATGCCGGCCGTGGAGCGGACGTCCGCGCCGTCCCCGGCACCCGAGATCCGGCTCTCGCCCTCCGCCAGGAGCGCGAGGAGGAGGGCCCTGTGGGAGATCGACTTGTCGCCGGGGAGCGCCGGCCGGCCGCGCAGGCGTGCAGCAGGGCGGACGACGAGCATGTCGTCCTCGTCCCCGCGCGGGCGCGTCCGACTGTCGTCCGCGGGCGGCGTGCCCGCGGCTTCTGCGATCATCGGATCAGGCCGGGCCGTTCCCGGCCGCGTCGTCCGTCGGGACGAGGTCGCCGTGGAGGTCCCGCACGTGGGCGTGGACGCCGGTGATGGCGTGCATCATCTGCTCGTACAGCTCGAAGGTGAGCGACTGCTCGCCGTCCGAAAGCGCCTCCTCCGGGCGCGGGTGGACCTCCACCATGATCCCGTCCGCTCCAACGGCCACGGCGCCGATCGCGAGCGGCTTCACCAGCCAGCGCTTCCCGGTGGCGTGCGACGGATCCACCACGACCGGCAGGTGGGTGAGGTGGTGGAGGAGCGGGACCGCCGTGAGGTCCAGCGTGTTGCGGGTGGACGTCTCGAACGTCCGGATCCCGCGCTCGCACAGGATGATCTGGCCGTTCCCGGCCGAGGCGATGTACTCGGCCGCCATCAGCCACTCCTCGATCGTGGCCCCAAACCCACGCTTGAGCATGACCGGACGGCCCGCGCGCCCGCACGCGAGGAGCAGCGAGAAGTTCTGCATGTTCCGGGTACCGACCTGGAGGATGTCGGCGTACTCCGCGACGATGTCCACCTGGCTCGGCTCCATCACCTCGGTGATGACGGGGATCCCGGTCCGCTCCCGCGCCTCGGCGAGGTAGCGGAGGCCCTCCACGCCCAGGCCCTGGAAGCTGTACGGGCTCGTACGCGGCTTGAATGCCCCGCCGCGGATCACGTTTGCGCCGTGGGCCACCACGAAGTCCACGGTCTCCAGGAGCTGCTCGCGGCTCTCCACGGAGCACGGTCCGGCCATGACGGTCAGCGAGCCGTCCCCGATGACGGTGTCAAGGATGCGGATCACGGTGTTGTCCTGCTGGAACTCCCGCGAGACCAGCTTGTACGGCTTCGAGATCGCGGTCACCGCCGCCACGCCCGCCATCGCCTCCAGCCGCGAGCGCAGCGGCTCGCGCCGCCGGCCGATCTCGCCGACCACCGCGATCACCGTCCGGGCCGCCCCGGCATTCTCGAACGGCGTCAGGCCCTCGGCCAGGATCAGGCCCTTCACGCCGTTGACCTCGGCCTCTGTGGCCTCGGCGCGCATCACCACGAACATCTCGTCAGGGTTCCTTCAGGAGGGGGTACACCGCGGGGGAACAAAAAAACAGAGGTCAATGACCTCTGCTCGCCCGGCACGACCCGCCGTTCCCGGGTCTAGACTCCGGGCTCGGTCATGCCGGGCAGGTAAAGAGATAGATGGCGTGCATCGGTGTCTTCGAAGGTATCCCGTCGCGCGCGCTGCGTCAACCGAATCGGCCGCCCGAGGGTCGCATGCAGGACCGCCGGCAGGACTTCCGCAGTGGGACCGGGGACCATCGTCCCGTGGCAGGAGGGGCGTGGACGCACCACCATCTGTATGCAGCCGCGGGAATCGAGAACGCGGCCGATCAGGTTGGGAGAGCATCGTGCCCGGGTCCGCGGCAATCGTGAGCGCACGCGAGGCGGTGATCCCGGATCCGGCCGGCTGGGAGGACCCGGTGACCGGCCTGGAAGGGCCGGTCTTCTGGCAGAAGCTCCTCGCGAGCGAGATCTCCCGCAGCACCCGCTACGAGCGACCGCTGACGGTCGTCCTGCTCGACATCGACGGGGTGCGCGAGCTCCAGGCGGCGTGGGGCGACGAGGTTGCCCGTGAGACTATCCGCGAGATCGCCCAGTGCATCCGCCGGTTGTCCCGCGGCAGCGATCACTGCACGCGGATCAGCCTGGGGCGTTTCGGAATCCTGCTCACGGAGACGAACGAGATCACGGCGATCAACTTCGTGGAGCGCGTCCGGGCGTCGGTGCCCAGCCTGCTCCCGCGGGCCTGCGTCCAGGTCCGGTTCACCTTCGGCTGGGCCACCCCGCACCCGGGGGAGCTGCCGGAGGCGGTCGTCAGCCGCGCCGTGGCCAGGATGGCAGCGGACCACGAGGACTGACCCCAGGGCGGCCGGCGGCCGGGCTCGCACCGGGCCGACCCCGGGTCGACCGTACGCGGCCTGATGCTAGAATGCGCCGCGCTGCCGTGGAGAGGTCGCATAGTGGCCTAGTGCAGCGGTTTGCTAAACCGCCGAGTGGGGTAACCTGCTCCGAGGGTTCGAATCCCTCCCTCTCCGCCAGCTCGCACATCGTGCGCCCGTAGCTCAGTGGATAGAGCACCAGCTTGCGGAGCTGGGGGTCGTGGGTTCGAATCCCGCCGGGCGCGCCACCACCTGACTCCATCGACCCCGGACAACGCTCCGGGGTCGCTCCATGCCCGGCCCGCGATCTCATGCCCGGCCCGCGATCCGGAACCGGGCCACCGGCTCCACCGCCGGCCGCTAGAGTCACGGTCATGAGCGACATCACCCGCACCTGCTGGTGGCTGAAGGAGGCCATGGCCCGCCCTGAGTTCGTGGGTGAGCCGGCCCCGGCCCTGGACCGCGACACGTCCGCGGACGTCGTCATCATCGGCGGCGGCTACACGGGCCTGTGGGCCGCCTGGCACCTGGTGCAGGCGAGGCCTGGCGTGAAGGTCGTCGTCCTGGAGCAGGACGAGTGCGGCTTCGGGCCCAGCGGCCGCAACGGTGGGTTCATCAACGGCTTCTACGACCACGCCGGCACCCTCGTGGACCTGTTCGGGCGGGATGGAGCCCTCGCGGTCATCGAAGCGGGGGCGCGGACGATCCACGAGATGGCCGCCTGGATGGACGGCCACGGCGTGGACGCCTGGTTCCGGCAGGACGGGTACATCGGGGTTGCCTCATCGCCCGCACAGGCCGGCGGCTGGCAGGAGCCCATCGCAACCGCGCGGAGCCTCGGCATCGAGGACCACTACCGCGTGCTGACGAAGGCCGACATGGACGGCTACTGCGCCTCGCCGGTGTTCGAGGGCGGGCACTACGTCGCCGACGGCGGCACTGTCCAGCCCGCCCGCCTCGCCCGCGGCCTGCGGCGCCTGTGCATGGAGGCGGGGGTCCGCATCTTCGAGCACACCCCCGTTTCCAGCCTGCGGCCGGGCACCCGCCTGGAGGCCGTCACGCCCGGCGGCGTGGTGCGCGCCGGCCAGTCCGTCCTGGGCATCAACGCCTGGGCCGGCACCTGGAAGGGCTTCGGTCGCCGCATCGTCCCCCGGGCTTCATACATGGCGATCACGGCGCCCGCCCCGGACAGGCTGGCCGACATCGGCTGGACCACCGGGGTCTCGATCTACGACTACCGGTCCGCGCTCCGCTACCTGCGTACCACGCCCGACGGCCGCATCGCCCTCGGCGTCGGCGGGGAGCGGGGATCGTGGACGGGCGGGATCGGCCCGCACTTCGACAACGACGAGCAGGGCACGCAGCACGCGATCGACGCCATCCACCGCTTCTTTCCGGGCTTCCGGGACGTTCCGATCGAGGGTCGCTGGGGCGGTCCGATCGACGTCGCGAGCACGCACACGCCGTTTGCCGGGACGCTGCCCGGCGGCAACGTCCACTACGCCCTGGGCTACACCGGGAACGGGGTCGGGCCTGCCCACCTCTTCGGCCGGATCATGGCGGCGCGCGCCCTGGGCATCGAGGACGACGCCACCCGGCTCCCGTTCGTGGACATGGAGCCGAAGCGCTTCCCGCCGCAACCGTTCCGCAGCGTCGGCGCAGCCGTGGTCAACGCGGCCACGGTCCGCCGGGACGACGCGCTCGATGCCACGGGCAAGGTTGGCCGGCTCACGGACCTGGTGGCGAAGCTTCCGCGCAGGATGGGGTACCACCTCGGCCCGTAGCCCAGATCGGCCGGCGGCCGCTCCGCGCGTCCGGGCCGCTCGTCCCCGGCCAGGTCCCGTCGGTCAGGCAGTCCGGCTCAGGACGTCCAGCAGCATCCGCACGAACTTCGGCTCGTCGGCGTCCATGGCGAAGTGCACGTTGGCTGGCTTCCCGCTGCGGAACCGGACGTCGCAGACCGTCCGGCCGACGGACAGCTCGCCGCCTGTCTCCACGTCCACCGGGATGTGGTGGGTGACCACCACCGACGGGTCGATCACCGCGCACACGGCGAGCGCGTCGTGCACGGGTGCCGCGCCCGCGCGGTGCATCGGCTGGGTGGCGTCGTAGCCGTCGATCCGCTTCTCCGTGAAGCGGGCGGCTGCCTCGCCGGCCGGGGTGCCGAGGGCCCGGAGCGCGCGGCAGTCGTCGCCGGAGACGAGCGCGCGGTGCGTGGCATCGAGCGGGATCATCCGGATCGGGCGCCCGCAGTTGACCACGATCCGGGCCGCATCCGGGTCCAGCCAGATGTTGAACTCTGCCGACGCCGTGGAGTTCCCGTGGTCGTGGGCACCGCCCATCAGCACGATCTCGGGGATCTTGCCGAGGATCCGCGGCTCCTTCTGGATCGCGGTCGCGATGTTCGTCAGCGGTCCCACCGGGACCAGGGTGATGTCGCCGTCGGAGGCCAGGTAGGTGTCGATCAACCAGTCCACGGCATGAGTGGCCCCGGCCGTGATGGTCGCCTGGGGCAGGTCCAGGAGGTCCCCGTGGATCTGCGATGCCGGGTTGAGCTGGGTCGGCTGCGGCCGCGCGAGCGGGCGGGACATGCCGCGATGGACGGGCGTCTCCGGCAGCCCGATCCACTCGAACACGCGGAGCGTGTTCTCCACGCAGTTGTCGACGTTGGTGTTGCCGTTGACCACCGTCGCGCCAACGAGCTCGAGGGCGGGGGAGAGGGCCGCGATCATCAGCGCGACCGCGTCGTCGGTGCCGGTGTCGACGTCGAGGATGACCTTTGTTGCCATGGCTCCAGTATCGCCGCCGGCGGCCGGAGCCGCTCGGGTCATCCGACCGGTGCCGGGTAGGGGGTTCGCGGGTCAGCCGGCCGGCGCAACGCGATCGGCGGGGGATGTGGACGTGGTCCGGCGCAGTTGCCAGCCCACCCAGGCGCACCCTGCGGCGGCCAGGCCCACCCACGCGGTCAGCAGAGCGCCCAGCACGATCCCTCCGATCAGCAGCCCCACCATCTGGTCGATCCGGTCGAAGCCGGCCACGATGGCCGCCAGTTCGGCGACCTGCGTCTTGATGGACCTGATCTCGTCGGCCATCTTCGCGGCGTCCGTGGTATTCGCGTCCAGGTTCAGGGCAAGGGCCTGGGCGTCCTGCTGGAACACCGCGAGGGCCCGCCCCACCTCCTGGAGCTTCTCCGCCGCGGACGCGAACGGCTGGCTGCCCAGGATGCTGATGTCGAGCGCTGCCCCCACGTCGGCGGACGCGACGGACAGGTCGCCCAGCAGGTCACTCGCGTGGGTGATGGCATCCCGGGAGGTGGCCAGGGTCTCGCCCGCGTGATCCGTCGTGACGGCCAGCGAGTCCATCGTGAGCGTGAGCCGGGTCAGCGAGGCGGCGATGCGCTCCTGGTCGGCAAGCAGCCGCTCGTCCAGGTTGCGGGCGGCGACCGCGCCGCCGAGGAGGGCCGCGGCAATGAGCCCCGCGAGGATCACGCCGGTCATTCCAAAAGCGAGCAGCCCCGTGCCGAGACGCCGAGGATTGATGTCGAGCCCGTTCATGGGCGGATGGTACGACAGCGCGCTGCTCCCGGAGCGGTCAAAGGACCGTTCGAGGCGGGGAGCCATGCCCGCACGGTACGCAGCGCGCCCGGCCAAGGGGTGCAGCTGCCGGACGGGCCGGCGTCGCCGCCGGTCGCTCCCTCAGGAAGGCCCGTCGCCCAGGAACCGCTCGACGAACCGCTGGCACACATGGCCGTCGCAGGCGCCCAGGTGGCGCGCGATGAACGCGTCGTACGCCGCCGCATCCACGCCTCCCCGGAGGACCGCGTCGATGACCCCGTCCGTGTCGGTCACCCGGGCGCCGATCATGTCCGTCCGGTAGTCCAGGTAGAGCCCCGGGTCCGCCTCGTACTCGGCCAGGTCGCCCACGAGCAGGACGATCGGCCTGCGCAGGAGCGCGTACTCGAAGACCGAGGACGAGTAGTCCGTGACCAGGACGTCGGCGACCACCAGCAGGTCGTTGATTTCCGAGACCGGATCGACCACGACGTCGTACCCAGCCGTCGACATGGGCCCGGCGTCCAGGTTGGGGTGCGTCTTGAGGACCAGGACGTGGTCATCGGGCAGCGCGGCCCGCAGCCGGACGGCGTCCAGCGCCTCGGTCGGACGCTTGGCCTTGCCGCGCCCGCGGAAGGTCGGCGCGTACAGGATCACGCGCCGGCCGGTCAGCGCGGGATAGGCGCCCAGTACCCGCGTCCGAGCCGCCCGCACCGCGTCCTGGTCGAAGAATGCGTCGGTCCGCGGGGTACCCAACGGGAGCACGCGCTCGACCGGCGTCCGGAGCGCCGCCGCCCAGGGCCCCCTCGAGGCCTCACCCGCCGTCAGCACCCAGTCGTAGTAACGGTGGAGGAAGGTCCGTTCCGGCTCCGTGAGCCGCGTCGTGGCATCGGCGCCGAATCGCTTGAGCGCGCCCGCCGCGTGCCAGACCTGGATGACGGTCGTTCCCGGACCATGCGGGGCGACGTGGACGGGGAGGTAGGCGTTGTCCACGACCACCGTCCCCGCGGTCCGCACGTGGTACATGCCACGAACCATCCGCAGGAGGTAGCGGGCCTTGCTCAGCGGCCCGTAGCCGTATGGATCGAGCAGCAGGACGATCTCGAGGTCCGGCCGGCGGGCCCGGATCGCGTCGTGGATGGCGCGCAGGTTCCCCTCCAGCGTGGCCGTCCGTGCCGTCACCAGGGCGACCCGTCGGGGGTGCCGCGGCAGCCAGGAGAACAGCCAGCCGAGCGCGCGAAGAAGGGCGCTCGAGAGCCGGTACTCGAGGCGGCTCACGCGCCGTCCGCGCCGCCCGTGTCAGCACCCGCGTCGTCGCCGGTCCAGGTCGGCGGCGCGCCCTGGGAGTCGTGGCGGCGGACGTCGAGCACCTGCCCCGTGAGGTCTGACCCGATGAGGCGGAGCGTGGCCAGTGCAACGTCCTCGGGCCTGAGCAGCCCCATCGGTGGCTCGCCCGGGAATGCCCTGCGCCGCATCGGCGTAGCGGTCCGCTCCGGGCTCACGGCGTTCACGCGGATCCCCTCGTCGCACCATTCCTCGCTCAGGCCCTGGGTCATGTTCACCACGGCCGCCTTGCTCGAGGAGTAGGCGACGTAGTTGGGGCGCCCGCGGGTGAACGAGCTGGACGCGAACACGGTCAGCGAACCCCGCGTCCTCCGGAGGTGCTGGTACGCCGCACGGGCAACGTTGAGCGTGCCGGTCAGGTTGACGCCGATGACCTCGGCCATCTCGGCGACGGGCATCTGGGCCAGGGTCCCGATGCGCAGGACGCCGGCGGTGCACACGACGTGGTCGATGCCGCCCAGCCGTTCGGCCGCCTCGGCCATCCTGCGTTCGACCGCGGCGTAGTCGCGGACGTCCAGCCCCAGCGAGCTCCCGTCCACCTCGGCACGGGCTCCCTGCCGCTCTGCCTCGTCGGCGATCGCCCGCCCGATCCCGTTGGTGCCGCCGATCACCAGGAGCCGCGCGCCCGCGAGCGGGTGCTCCTGCCGGGCCTCCCGGGCCGGGTCGAGCACGCGCATCTGGAGCATCCGGTCCGCCATGACCATGTCGATCCGGGTCGTGATCTTGACGTTCACCTCGTCGCCGGCGACGCCGATGATCCGGGCGCCCGGCACGTGGCGGAGCACGAGGCTGCAGTCGTCGGTCGCCGACAGGTCCCCAACCCGTGCGGCCGTCTCGTACGCCTGCACGAGGATGCTCCTCCGGAAGGACTGGGGTGTCTGGCCTCGCCGGTATCGCCCGCGCTCCGGGATCTCGACGACGTCGTCGCCGTCCATGATCACGAGGGTGTCAGCGCTGGGGATGACGGTGTCGGTCGAGTCGGCACGCCCCGAGATCACGGGCTCGATCGAGCGCAGGATGACCTCGAGCGGCAGGAGAGGCCGGACCGCGTCGTGGACGAGCACGACATCCTCATCGTCGGCGTCGAGTGCCAGGAGTCCGTTCCGGGTGCTCTCGTTGCGGGTCGCACCACCAGCGACCACGGTCACGGGGACGGAGACCCGCGCTCCTGCCACGAGCGCCTCCGTCTCGGCCAGCCAGCTGGGGTGCGAGACGACGATCATGCGATCGATGGGGCCAGAAGCCAGGGCCCGGAGCGTGCGGAGGAGGATCGGATCTCCGGCCAGGCGGACAAACTGCTTGGGCATCTCGCCGCCGAAGCGGTTGCCGTCGCCGCCGGCGAGGACGATCGCGTGAACCTGCATCTGGCGGGTGTGCTCCATGGCGGGGCGGTGCTCCCGGAGAGACTACCGCTACCGGCCCGATCCGGGGAGACCTCGACCCGTCCGGGGGAGTCGTCGCCGGGGGCGTCCGCGGCCTTCCGGAGTACCATCCGTCGCCAGAATGCCGACCTCACCTTCATCGCTCAGCCGGGTCCAGCCCGGGGTGCCTGTCATCGATCTGGTGTCGATCACCTGGCGCCGGATCCAGGTCCTCGTGCGCTGCCGGGCGGCTGGCATGACCGTCGACCCCCAGCTCCAGCTGCCAGTTCTCTCCCGGTGACGGGCTTCGCCGTCCGGATGCGAATCCTGGCCGTCCGCTCCGGGTTCGCCGCCGGTCGGATCCTCCCGATCCGGCGCCAGGTGGTCCTCGCAACCTCGCACGCGGACCACCTCGGCGGCAACCTCGCCTTCATTCGCGACGAGCTACGACGCCGGACGCCGTCCGAGCCGGTGGTCGTCCTCGCGTTCCGGCACCGGTCGGGCATCCGCGGGCGCGCCGCCGCCCTCTGGCACGCCCTGAGATCCGGGTTCCACCTTGCCACGGCGCGGGTGTTCGTCGTGGACGACTACTTCTTTGCGATGTACGTCATCCGACCGCGGCCGGGGACGTACCGGGTCCAGGTCTGGCACGCCGCCGGCGCGTTCAAGAAGTTCGGGTACAGCGTCCTCGACCGCTCCTTTGGGGCGGACGAGAACCTCGTCGAGCAGGTCCCGATCCACGCCAACTACGACCTGTGCCTCGTGTCGGCCGCGGCGACGGTCGCGCCTCACTACGCGGAGGCATTCCGCCTGCCGCTGGACCGGTTCACGTCCGGGATCGGGATTCCGCGCACGGACCTGTTCTTCGATGAGGCGCGGCGGGCGCTGGCTGCGGCGGACGTCCGTCATCGCTACGCGATTCCGGCCGACCGCCGCGTCGTGCTCTACGCGCCGACCTTCCGCGGGGACAGCGTCCTCGCCGCGCGGTACGAGGAGCACCTGGACCTGCAGGCTCTCGCGCACGTGGTCGGTGAGGACCACGTCCTGCTCCTGCGTCTTCATCCGTTCATCCGCCGGCGTGCGACGCTGGTCCAGGACCTCTCCGGGTTCGTCATCGACGTGTCAGGTCACCCGGATATCAACGAGCTCATGCTCGTCGCCGACGTCCTCGTCACCGACTACTCGAGCGCGATCTTCGAGTTCGCGCTCCTCGGGCGGCCGATCCTCTTCCTTGCCCCGGATCACGAGGCCTACGTGGGCGAGCGCGGCTTCTACCTCGACTTCCCGGCGGACCTGCCCGGGCCGGTGTTCGAGACGACGACGGCCCTCGCCGCCTACCTGCGGGCCGGGACGTTCGACACCGCCCGCGTAGAGGCGTTTGCCCGCAGATCGTTCGACCTGGCGGACGGCCGGGCATCTGAACGGTTCGTCGACCAGGTGGTTCGGCCCGCGCTCGACGCCGGGCAGCCGGACGTCCCGCGCGTCGGCGGCTAGCGCCCACGCCGTCGCCGGGGTCGCCGTCCCGGGTACCCTGCCCTCATCCTGAAGGAGGGTGCGGCGGTGGAGCAGATCGGGTTCGTGGGTCTGGGCACGATGGGTGCGGCGATGGCCGCGAACGTGCGCAGGGCCGGCTTCGAGGTCACGGCGTGGAACCGGACGCCCGGTCGGGCGACGGCGCTCCTGGACATGGGCGTCACGGAGGCCGCCACGCCGGCGGACGTCGGTCGTGCCTCGGACGTCGTCGTCGTCTGTGTGTCGGATACGCCCGATGTCGAGGCGGTCCTCTTTGGCGTCGACGGGATCGCCGCCGGCCTCGCCCCGGGCGGTCTCGTCATCGATTGCTCCACGATCTCGCCGGCCGCCACCCGGAGCTTCGCCGACCGCCTCGCGGACGCGGGCGTTGCCTTCGTGGACGCCCCGGTCTCGGGTGGCTCCGAAGGAGCGAAGCTCGGGACGCTCACGATCTTCGTCGGGGGTGACGAATTGGCGGTCGAGCGGGCCCAACCGGTACTCGCTGCCATGGGCAAGACGATCACCCGGTTCGGGCCGGCCGGAAGCGGCCAGGCGGTCAAGGCCGTCAACCAGGTCGTGATCGCCGGGATCTACCTCGGGGTGGCCGAGGGCATGGTCCTCGCGATCAAGGCGGGCCTCGACCCCGAGGTGGTGGCGACGGCCCTCGGCGGTGGTGTGGCCAGGAGCTGGATCCTCGAGAACCGCAGCGGCAAGATGATCGCGAACGACTACCCGCTGGGCTTCCGGACCTCACTCCACCTCAAGGACCTCGCGATCGCTCTCGAGCTGGCGCGATCCGTCGGGGCGACGCTGCCCGTGTCCTCGCTGGCGGCCCAGCTGGAGGCGGGTCTCGTCGCGCGCGGCTACGGCGACGAGGACATGTCCAACCTCGCGCGCGCCATCCGCAGTCTGTCGGGCCTCGACGGGTAGCGGAACGGGCCGCCTATGCGGCGGCCCGTCGGGGTGACGGCCCCGGTGGACCGGGGCGGGCAGGTCAGCCCTCCGCGGCCCCCAGGGCCGGGGTCAGCAGGAGCGGGTCGCCCAGGCGGTCGCCGTACTTGGGGCGGAACCGCTCCGTGTCGTAGGCGTGCAGCTGGACGCGCTGCGGCGGCTTCGCGGTCTCGGCCAGGGACACGTGGGAGTACTTGCCGTCCCGGATGGCGGCCATGCGTCCTGCCGTGCCGTCGCGCAGCAGGTCCATCGCGATGTTCGCGAAGGTCGACGCCACCATCGAGTCCAGCATGTCCGGCTCGCCGGAGCGGAGGTCGTAGGTCAGCTCGGAGGCCACGGCCTCGATCCCCGTGCGGGCCTTGAGCTCGCCGGCCAGCACCTCGCCGATGTTGGCCTTGTGCCGGTGTCCGAACGCGTCCTCGTCGCCGACGTCGGCGATCTGCGCGCCCTTCCAGATGGCGCCCTCGGCGGTGATCACCACCGCGTAGCGGCTCGGGTTGTTGCGGTGGTCATCCTTGAGGATCTCCGCGAGCGCATCGAGGTCATAGGGGAACTCGGGGATCACGCAGCGGGTGGACGTCACGTACGCCGTGTACAGGGCCGTGAAGCCGGCGTCGCGGCCGAAGATGCGGAACACGCCGATTCGCTCGTGGCTGCCCAGCGTCGTGCGCTGGCGGTTGAGGACCTCCTTGGCGCGGGTGATCGCGGACGAGAAGCCGATGCAGTACTCCGTCCCGTTGACGTCGTTGTCCATCGTCTTGGGAATGGCGACGAGGGACTGGCCGCGCTCGTACAGCACGGACGAGAAGGACAGGGTGTCGTCGCCACCGATCGTCACGAGGTGGGTGAGGCCCAGGTGCGAGATGGTGTCGAGGACGTGGTCCGTGAGGTCGTAGACACCCTCGGCGGTCTGCTTGTCCGCGACCGACTTCGCGTCCAGCCAGGAGGGCAGCGACGCCGACCTCACCTTGCGCGGGTTCGTCCGCGAGCTATGGAGGATCGTGCCGCCGGTCCGGTCGATCGTGCGGGTGTTGATCCGGTCGAGCACGCGGGCGTATTCCGGGTCCAGGTCCGGGGTTCGTCGCTGGTGGGTCAGGCCCTCCCAGCCACGACGGATGCCGATGACCTCGTAGCCGAGCTCCGTCGCGCGGTAGACGACGCTCTTGATGACCGAGTTGAGGCCGGGAACGTCGCCGCCGCCGGTGAGGATGCCGATCCGTCGAGGTGCTGCCATCGGGGCTCCGCTGATGTCACCGGCCGTGGGCCGGGGGGGAAGGTCACGCTGTCGGCCGCGGGCCGGGCTCCGGCCGGTGTCCGACGGAGTGAGCGCCGGGGATTCCGACGCGTGTCCCCACCATCCTACCGCCCCCCCCGGTCGCTATGATCCGACACATGAACTACGAGTTGTTCATGGGCGAGGCGCTCGCGGAGGCGCGGGTGGCCCTGGCGCGGGGGGCCCCGGCCGTCGGTGCCATCGCCGTCATGAACGACGCGATGGTCGCCCGCGGCTCGAACCGGGTTGCCGAGACGGACGATCCCACCGCGCATGCCGTGGTCGCCGTGCTGCGGGACGCGGCACGCAAGCTCAGCACGCCGCGCCTCACGGACGTCACGATCTTCACCACGATCGAGCCCTGCCCCATGTGCGTCGGGGCGATGCTCGGGTGCGACGCGGCCGCCCTGGTCTACGCGGTGCCGAACCCATTCGATGGGGCGGCGGGATCGGTGATCCAGCTGGCGCAGCACTCGATGCTGGGCCGCCGGCTCGCGGTGGTTTCCGGGATCCGCCGGGAAGAGGCGGAGGAGCTCCTGGGCGCGTTCGACGTCGCCCCAACAGGGGCCTGACCGCCCACCCGCCGCGCCGGTCCCACCTGCCGCGCGGGTCCACCCGCCCGCCGCGCCGGTCCCACCTGCCGCGCGGGTCCACCCGCCCGCCGCGCCGCCTTTGGTATCCTCTCGCGTGGAGAGGTGTCCGAGTGGTTGATGGTGCCGCTCTCGAAAAGCGGTGTGCGAAAGCACCGCGGGTTCGAATCCCGCCCTCTCCGCCACCTGCATAGCGGCACGGCCCGGCGCAATGGTCCGCCGGGCCGTATCTTTTCCGCGGAGAGGTCGCCTAGAGGCCTAGGGCGCCGCACTGGAAATGCGGTATGGGGCAACCCATCGCGGGTTCGAATCCCGCCCTCTCCGCCAGCTCCTTCACCGGCCGTCGGCCCGCGCCGGCCCATGGCACCGCCGCTGCTATCATCCCGGTGCCGTGCTAGGCGGGGAACTAGCGGTGCCCTGTACCTGCAATCCGCTCCAGCAGGGCTGAATTCCCCCCCGAGGTCGGTGTTCTCGAGAGCCGACGACGTTTGTGACGTTGAGGACCGGGTCCCGCGCAGCGGCGACTCGTGAACCGTGTCAGGTCCGGAAGGAAGCAGCACTCAGCGGTGATCGCCGGGTGCCGCGGAACGGCCTGGTCCGAGTCGCAGACGCCGGTGGGCGCGGGAGCGTCCGGATCGACGGGGGGTGCACGGCACTTCGTCTTGCTTCGCCACGCCCGCCACAGGAGCGTCGTTGACCGCAGGGACTCCCCACCAGGCCCTCTACCGTCGCTGGCGAGCCCAGACGTTCTCGGAGATCGTCGGGCAGGAGGCGGTCGTTGCAACGCTGCGCAACGCCGTTCTCACCGGGCGCGTGTCGCACGCCATCCTGTTCACCGGGCCCCGGGGCACCGGCAAGACGTCGCTGGCAAGGATCCTGGCCAAGGCGCTCAACTGCCGGAACCTGGGCGACAACGCGGATCCGTGCGATGCCTGCGAGCCGTGCAGCGCCATCCGCGAAGGCCGTGCGCTGGACCTGGTCGAGATCGATGCCGCCTCCAACCGAGGCATCGACGCGGTGCGAGATCTCCGGGACCGCCTCGCGTACGCGCCACAGGATCTCGCCCGCAAGGTCTACATCCTGGACGAGGCCCACCAGATCACCAAGGATGCCTGGAACGCGCTGCTCAAGTCGCTCGAGGAGCCACCCGAGTTCGTCGTCTTCATGTTCGCGTCCACGCACCCGCAGGACTTTCCCCCTGCGATCCTGTCGCGGCTCCAGCGATTCGACATCCGGCGGCTCACGATGGCGGAGATCGGAGGCAAGCTGGAGCGGATCCTGGCGGCCGATGGACGCGATGTGGATCCGGACGCCGTGCGTCTCATCGCGCGCCTTGCCGCGGGCGGGATGCGGGACGCCGAATCGATTCTCGACCAGCTCCTGTCATCCACCGACGGCAGGATCGAGGCGGATGCCGTCCGGGACCTCCTCGGCCTCGCCGAGTCCGAGCAGGTAGGCCGGTTCATCATCGCCTACGCGAGCGGCGACGCCGCCGCCGGGATCGATCTGCTGGACCAGCTGGAGGAGCGCGGACGGGACCTGCGCATCTTCCTGGACCAGGTCGTGGACGCCCTCCGCGAGCGCCTGGTCGCCGGCCTCGCCTCGGGCGCGCCAGTAGAGCCCGTTCTCGCCGCGGCCGCACGCCGCCTCTCGTCCATCGATCCGACGCGCCTTGGTGCCGGAGGGCTGCGCCTCCAGCTGGAGCTCGTGCTTCTCGAGCCGGCCGCCGCGCGGACGCCGGCGGCATCCGCACAGGCGATCGTCACCCGCTCGGAGCCCGTCCCGGATCCGGAGCCAGCGCCGCAGGTGGCACCACCTCCCTCCGCCGCACCGGTGCCGGACGCGCCGGGCGAGGCAGCGCCCGTGTCCGTAGTTGCGGAGATCCCCGCCCCCGACCACCCCCCGGGCCCGGACCTCACCGATCCCGTCCTCGGCTCTGGCGCCGGCGGCGTCCCCACCGACGACCTCGAACGCCTCCGTCATGGCTGGGTGCGCCTCGTCGACCAGATCACCGACCTCAACCGGGCCGTCAAGCCGTTGATCGTCGACTGCCGGCCGATCGGCGTCGAAGGCAACGTCGTCACCCTCGGCTTCCCGGAGGAGAAGGCGTTCCTCAAGGACGTCGCGGAACGCCGCCGCCCGATCCTGGAGCAGGCCTTCAGCTCGTTCCTGGACCACCCGGTGGGCGTCCGCTGTGTCGCCACCAACCTGGACCTCGTCCCACCGCTCCCGGCCGATGCCGACGCAGCGCACATCCTGGCCGAGGCGCACCGGATCTTTGCGGAGGACCTGGCGGACACCCCCGAGGTCACCTGATCGGCGTCGATCGGGCGAGCATCGTGCACGGGAGCCGCGCATCGGCCAGACTTGCCGGCAGACGTTCCACCACCACGCGACCACCCGGAGGAATCAAACGCATGGGCATGGGCAACCTGCAGCGAATGGCGATGCAGATGCAGCAGGAGATGACGCGCGTCCAGGCAGAGCTGGAGACGATGACCATCGACGGCTCGGCCGGCGGGGGTGCGGTACGCGCGACCGTCACGGGCAAGCAGGACCTCGTCGGCCTCGTGATCGACCCGTCCGCCGTGGACCCGGATGACGTCGACATGCTTCAGGACCTGGTCATGGCGGCCGTCAACGACGCGTTGCGCTCGTCGCGCGAGCTTGCCGAGCAGAAGATGGGTGCGGTCACCGCGGGTCTCCGTATCCCTGGGCTCGGCTGACGGAGGGCTCATGGCCGGCGCCGTCATCGAGCCCGTCGCCCGCCTGATCGAGGCGTTTGCGCGCCTGCCCGGGATCGGGCCCAAGACGGCACAGCGGCTCACCTACCATCTGCTGCGCGCGCCCGACGCGGAAGCGCGCACCCTCGCGCGCGCGCTCGTGGCCGTCCGGGACGAGGTCGTGTTCTGCGACCGCTGCTTCAACATCAGCGACGCGCCGCTGTGCCCGATCTGCCGGGATCCCGCCCGCGACACCGGGAGGCTGTGTGTCGTGGAGGAGCCGCTCGACGTGCTTGCCATCGATCGGACCGGGGAGTTCCGCGGTCGCTACCACGTACTGCACGGCGCCATTAGCCCCATCGACGGGATCGGCCCCGATCGCCTGAGGATCCGTGAGCTGCTCGAGCGGGTCGATGAAGCCGCGGCGGAGGGGCACCGCATCGAGGAGGTCATCGTGGCCACCAATCCCAACCTCGAGGGCGAGGCCACGGCGATGTACCTCGGGGAGCGATTGGAGGGCAAGGTGGGCTCCGTCACGCGCATCGCGCGCGGTCTGCCGGTGGGTGGCGACCTGGAGTACGCCGACGACGTCACCCTGATCCGTGCCCTCCAGGGCCGGCGGGCGCTCTGATGCGCGAGCTCGTCTTCGAGATCCTGCTGCGGCTGGCCAAGGCCGCCGCCGCCGCAATCCTCGGGCTGATCGCCTGGGTGGTGTGCGTCGGCCTCCTCGGAGCCGAGCCATCCGTGACCCTCGGCCTCCTCTGCTGGCTGAGTGGCGCGGCCTTCATTCTCGTGGTCCAGGAGAGCCCCATCTGACCCGACCGCCGTGCTCGGCCGTCACCCGCGGGCGGACTGCGCGGAGGGCTCCCTGAAACGCTCCGCAGGGGTGTTTGACAGGCCCAGGAACCCGCCCTACCATCCGTCCTCGCGCCTCACCGACTCGAGGCGACCTGGCTCTCCGCCACGGCGGGGAGATCCCCCCGAACCCCGTTTGACACCGGGGGCGAACTGCGGCAAACTAGGCAGTCCGCGCTCCGGGCGGTCAAGGCCGGGCGCTGCACCTTAACAACTGAAGAGTGGTAGGAACTTCAGCACGAGAACGTGCCTGGATCAGCTCTTGAGATTTGACTCGATCGCAAGATCGAGTTTTCACGGAGAGTTTGATCCTGGCTCAGGATAAACGCTGGCGGCGTGCATGAGACATGCAAGTCGAACGAACGAGCTTGCTCGTTAGTGGCGAACGGCTGAGTAACGCGTAGGTGACCTGCCCCGAAGTGGGGGATAACTGCCCGAAAGGGTGGCTAATACCGCATGTGGCGACGCTTTCATTGGCGTCATCAAAGCCGCGAGGCGCTTCGGGAGGGGCCTGCGTCCGATTAGCTCGTTGGTGGGGTAATGGCTCACCAAGGCGACGATCGGTAGGTGGTCTGAGAGGACGATCACCCAGACTGGGACTGAGACACGGCCCAGACTCCTACGGGAGGCAGCAGTCGGGAATTTTGCTCAATGGGCGAAAGCCTGAAGCAGCAACGCCGCGTGAGGGATGAAGGCCTTCGGGTTGTAAACCTCTTTTTCCAGGGACGATAATGACGGTACCTGAAGAATAAGTCACGGCTAACTACGTGCCAGCAGCCGCGGTAATACGTAGGTGACTAGCGTTGTCCGGATTTACTGGGCGTAAAGAGCGCGCAGGCGGTCGTTCAAGTCGAGTGTGAAAGCCCCCGGCTCAACTGGGGAGGGTCATTCGATACTGATCGACTGGAAGGCAGGAGAGGGAAGCGGAATTCCCGGTGTAGTGGTGAAATGCGTAGATATCGGGAGGAACACCAGTGGCGAAGGCGGCTTCCTGGCCTGTTCTTGACGCTGAGGCGCGAAAGCTAGGGGAGCAAACGGGATTAGATACCCCGGTAGTCCTAGCCGTAAACGATGGACACTAGGTGTTGGTGGTATCAACCCCACCAGTGCCGAAGCTAACGCATTAAGTGTCCCGCCTGGGGAGTACGGCCGCAAGGCTAAAACTCAAAGGAATTGACGGGGCCCCGCACAAGCAGCGGAGCGTGGGGTTTAATTCGATGCAACGCGAAGAACCTTACCAGGGCTTGACATGACCAGGAATCCGGCGGAAACGTCGGCGCCCCGCAAGGGGCCTGGCCACAGGTGTTGCATGGCTGTCGTCAGCTCGTGTCGTGAGATGTTGGGTTAAGTCCCGCAACGAGCGCAACCCCTATCGTGTGTTGTATCACTCACACGAGACTGCCGAGAGAAACTCGGAGGAAGGCGGGGATGACGTCAAGTCAGCATGGCCCTTACGTCCTGGGCTACACCCACGCTACAATGGCCGGTACAACGGGCGGCGAAACCGCGAGGTGGAGCGAATCCCTTAAAGCCGGTCTCAGTTCGGATTGTAGGCTGCAACTCGCCTACATGAAGCCGGAGTTGCTAGTAACCGCCGGTCAGCATACGGCGGTGAATATGTTCCCGGGGCTTGTACACACCGCCCGTCACGTCATGAAAGCTGGCAACACCCGAAGCCGGTGGGCCAACCCGCAAGGGAGGCAGCCGTCGAAGGTGGGGTTGGTAATTGGGACGAAGTCGTAACAAGGTAGCCGTACCGGAAGGTGCGGCTGGATCACCTCCTTTCTAGGGAGATCCGAGTCAGGACCATTACGGTGAGGTCCTGGCGTTGATGGCTCCCAGGTTGATCGCCCGATCGTTCACATCTCCAGCCAAGTGGGGTGTGCCGGCGCAAGCCGGAGATCGATCAGCGACTTGGCGAGACACCGTACCGGGCACGATCCAACGGCCCTGTTCCTACCACTCTTCAAGGGTTACGGTGCGGCGGCCCTGCCAGACCGGCGAGGCCGGCACTCAGGGCGCATAGCTCAGTTGGTTAGAGCGCGGCCCTGATAAGGCCGAGGTCCCTGGTTCGAGTCCAGGTGCGCCCACCACTTCCCGCGGACCTGACAGGTTAACGGGGACGTAGCTCAGCTGGCAGAGCATCTCCTTTGCAAGGAGAGGGTCAGGAGTTCGAGTCTCCTCGTCTCCACCAATCCTGCCGGCGGAGGGATCGTCTCAGGTCTCGTCCGGCTCGCTCAATTGAATAGCCCGGGTCAACCCCGGGAATGGCCCTCACGGCCCCAACCCAGGCGATATCTCTCCGACGGTTCGCAGGCTGGTCCTCGAACCGTCGTCACGCGTCCGACACATGATCGATCCCCTGATCCGTGTGCTCCACCGGGAGCTCACCGACCAGCGGAACGCTGGAACGGCAAAGGAGCCTGGCTCCGGAGCCGCGAACCGCTTCGGCGGTGCACCTTAACAACTGGATAGATGACGGCAGTAAAGAAGGTCAAAGACCGTCGATCGAGAGATCGATGTGTCTATGGATCATGATTTCGCCGTGAAATCAAGGAGAACCCCGATCTGATCCCGTCCCGCACTGACCGCCTGGTCAGATGCTGGCGGAGGTCAAGCTACACAGGGCACGGGGTGGATGCCTTGGCGCCAAGAGCCGATGAAGGACGTGGCAGGCTGCGTTAAGCCCCGGGGAGTCGCGAGCAGACGTTGATCCGAGGATGTCCGAATGGGGAAACCCGGCTGGGGTCATGCCCAGTCACCCGCGGTTGAATATATAGGCCGTGCGGAGGTAAGCCAGCGAACTGAAACATCTCAGTAGCTGGAGGAAAAGAGATTATTCCCTGAGTAGTGGCGAGCGAAACGGGAACAGCCCAAACCAGGTCAGCGAGATAGGCGGCAGCCGTTTCTGAGCTGGGGTTGTAGGAGTCGAACATTGGAGCCCTGCCGGGTTCCTGCAGAGTTACAAAACCGGTCGCTAGTCGAACCCATCCTGGAAAGGTGGGCCAGAGCGGGTGACAGCCCCGTAGACGAAAGCGAGCCGGCCTCTGGATCGACCACCTGAGTACCACGTGGAAGGTCTCTCATGTGGGAAACTAGGCGGACCACCGTCTAAGGCTAAATACTCTTGGCGACCGATAGCGAACAAGTACCGTGAGGGAAAGGTGAAAAGCACCCCGGAAGGGGAGTGAAATAGTACCTGAAACCACGTGCCCACAAGCAGTCAGAGGGTGTTGCCGGTGTCAAAGCCGGTAGCCTAATGGCGTGCCTTTTGAAGAATGAGCCGACGAGTTACTTGGATGTGGCAAGGTTAAGTCCGAGAAGGACGTAGCCGGAGCGAAAGCGAGTCTGAATAGGGCGCGAGTCGCATTCAGTAGACCCGAAACCGAGTGACCTATCCATGGGCAGGTTGAAGCGGAAGTAATGTTCCGTGGAGGACCGAACCCACCAGCGTTGAAAAGCTGGGGGATGACCTGTGGATAGAGGTGAAATGCCAATCGAACTCGGAGATAGCTGGTTCTCCCCGAAATAGCTTTAGGGCTAGCCTCAGGCGTTCAATCGCGGGGGTAGAGCACTGGATGGGCTAGGGGGCTTCCCGCTTACCAACCCCAACCAAACTCCGAATCCCGCAATTCTAGAGCCTGGGAGTCAGACTGCGAGGGCTAAGCTTCGTGGTCAAAAGGGAAACAGCCCGGACCGTCAGCTAAGGTCCCTAAATCCATGCTAAGTGGGAAAGGATGTGGATTCGCATAGACAACCAGGATGTTGGCTCAGAAGCAGCCACCATTGAAAGAGTGCGTAACAGCTCACTGGTCAAGTGGATCTGCGCCGAAAATTCAACGGGGCTCAAGCATGGTACCGAAGCTACGGACTTGCCGAAAGGCGAGTGGTAGGGGAGCGTTCCGCTCTGCTGAGAAGGTCGACCGTGAGGACGGCTGGAGCGTGCGGAAGTGCGAATGTCGGCATGAGTAGCGAGATGTGGGTGAGAATCCCACACGCCGTAAGCCTAAGGTTTCCTGAGGAAGGCTCGTCCGCTCAGGGTTAGTCGGGCCTAAGCCGAGGACGAACGTCGTAGGCGATGGACATCCGGTTGATATTCCGGAACCACCAAAGGATCGTTTGCACCGCAAGGTGTCGCCCCGGGGTAGGGGTCTGGGGGATTACCGGCACTGCCGGTCGATCCCAGGCGCTGAGCCAGGGTGAGAGCAAGGGCATGACACGGCACGGTAGTTCGAGCGCGTTTTGGCTATACGCGTCCAAGCCGGTAGGGGGAGGAGACAGGCAAATCCGTTTCCTCATTTCAACCCCGAGCAGCGAGTGAAAGGGCATCCGCCCGATTCGAGTGAGCCGAGCCGGCGAGAAAAGTGTCTAGCGAGATCCGAGGTGCCCGTACCGCAATCCGACACAGGTAGGCGGGTAGAGAATACCAAGGCGATCGGGAGAACCCTCGTTAAGGAACTCGGCAAAATGGCCCCGTAACTTCGGGAGAAGGGGCGCTTCGCGGCTGCTGCTTGCAGTGGTCGATCGAAGCCGCAGTGAAATGGCCCAGGCGACTGTTTAGCAAAAACACAGGTCTCTGCGAAAGCGAAAGCTGACGTATAGGGGCTGACGCCTGCCCAGTGCCGGAAGGTTAAGAGGAGGGGTGCAAGCTCTGAATCGAAGCCCCGGTAAACGGCGGCCGTAACTATAACGGTCCTAAGGTAGCGAAATTCCTTGTCGGGTAAGTTCCGACCCGCACGAATGGCGTAACGGTCTGGGCGCTGTCTCAACGAGGGACTCGGCGAAATTGAAATACCTGTGAAGATGCAGGTTACCCGCGCTAGGGCAAAAAGACCCCGTGGAGCTTTACTGCACCCTGACATTGGATTGGGATTCAGTTTGTGTAGGATAGGTGGGAGGCTGAGAAGCTGGGGCGCTAGCCTCGGTGGAGCCGACGTTGAAATACCACCCTGGTTGGATTTCGGTTCTAACCGCGACCCGTAAGCCGGGCGCGGAACAGTGTCAGGCGGGCAGTTTGACTGGGGCGGTCGCCTCCTAAAGTGTAACGGAGGCGCCCAAAGGTTCCCTCAGGCTGAATGGAAACCAGCCGTAGAGTGCAAAGGCATAAGGGAGCTTGACTGCGAGACCTACAAGTCGAGCAGAGACGAAAGTCGGGCTTAGTGATCTGGTACCTCCGAGTGGAAGGGGTATCACTCAACGGATAAAAGCTACCCCGGGGATAACAGGCTGATGGTGCCCAAGAGTTCACATCGACGGCACCGTTTGGCACCTCGATGTCGGCTCGTGGCATCCTGGGGCGGAAGTACGTCCCAAGGGTTCGGCTGTTCGCCGATTAAAGCCGCACGCGAGCTGGGTTCAGAACGTCGTGAGACAGTTCGGTCTCTATCCAGCGTGGGCGCAGGGAACTTGAGAGGAGCTGCTCCTAGTACGAGAGGACCGGAGTGGACGAACCGCTGGTGTGCCAGTTGTCCCGCCAGGGGCATCGCTGGGTAGCTATGTTCGGTTGGGATAAGCGCTGAAAGCATCTAAGTGCGAAGCTCGCCTCAAGATTAGGTTCCCCACCGGGTTAACCGGGTAAGACCGCAGAGAGACCATCTGTTTGATAGGCGGCATGTGGAAGCCCCGTGAGGGGTGCAGCTGAGCCGTACTAATGGTCGAGGGCTTGACCTCTATACCAGCACCTGACCAGGGGTCAGCGTGCCGGGAGATCGGTTCTCCAAGGCAAATCGTGATCCTTCGACTGGCGCCCTCGTCGCATCGACGATGGCAGCTGCCGTCACCTACCAGATGCATACAATCCCGGTGACTCTAGCGGAGAGGCCACACCCGTTCCCATCCCGAACACGGCAGTTAAGCTCTCCAGCGCCGAAGATACTGAGAGGGCAGCCTTTCGGGAAAATAGGTCGTCGCCGGGGTTGTTGCATTTAAGGCCCCAGCCGGAGGGGCCTCCCCGGCCAGCGCGGTATCCTCGTCCGGATGAGTGATTCCGGAGAAGCGCCGCAGATTCAGCCCGCAGGTTCGCCGGACGGCGCGTCCCGATCTGCGCGACGTCGTGACGCAGGCGCCGTCGCGGCGGTCTGCCCGCTGCTGGTATCAGACGATGCGGCTTGGCGGAGCGCCTACGCGTCCAGGGATCATCGCTGCTGGGCGGTTCGGCCGCCGGCGCCGCTCACGCTGGCGAAACAACGGGAGCTGTGCCTCACCTCCGACCATGCGGGCTGCACGACCTACGCGGCGGTTCACGGGGGGCCGAAGGACGACGGGGATCCTGCCTCGGTCGATCCCAGGTCGGCGGGCTCGCTGCTCTGGCCCGCTGTCCGATCTACTCCCCTCGCCCTGGAGCCGTCTCGCGGTCGCACCGGGGCGCTGCCCCTGGCGCCGGGACGGGCGGGTGGCCAGGCGCTGCTCGTCGGCTTGATGGTGCTTGCCTTCCTCGTTCTGGTGATCGCCCGGACCTCGGGGCCCTCGCAGGCGGGATCCTCGCCCCCAGGCGCGTCCGGCGCGATCGGGGTCAGCCCATCGATCGGCCCCACGCCGTCTGCCGTTCCCTCCGCGATGCCCGGCGGATCGCCGTCCGTCGTGCCCTCCGCCACGCCAGGCGGATCACCGGCGCCCGCGTCCCAGCCACCCCCGTCCGCCACTGCGGCGGCCACGCCGAGCCCGACGCCGGGCGCCTCGGCCGTTCGGCGCTACACGGTCAAGTCCGGCGACACGTTGAGCAGCATCGCCGCGCGGTTCGGCGTCACCGTCACGGCCATCGCGACGGCGAACGGGATAACGGACCGGCGGCTCATCAGGGTGGGCCAGGTGCTTGTCATCCCCTGAAGGGTCAGCGCTGGCAAGCCGACGGTAGCTGTCCGCGTCGCTACCCGAACCTCGAGGGCTTCCTCCGACGCACGTCGCGACGAACGAGTTCGTCGGGACGCCTGATGACCTGGAGCTGGTGGCGGCCTGAAACTCGTGGATCGTCTGCCGCAGTCAGCGTGTTGGGCAGAGCGTCAGGTCAGGCCTTCGAGTCATCGTCGCGGCGCAGGACCTCGCAGTTCTGGCGCCGCTCGCGTTCCTGGGGTCGGCAGGGATCTCTCGGGAACGTCTCGCGTTCGAGCGCCCGATGACCTCACAGTCCCCGCCCGAGCGCAGCTTTGGCCAGCGAGATCAGCGCGTCTCGGGGGTCCTGGAGGTTCTGGAACCCGCCGGTGACACCGAGAGCGATGAAGCGACCATCGCCGGCGTCGACGGCCAGCCCCCGGTAGGCCGGCGCATACCGCGCCGCTTGGCCCAGATCCGGCACGGCCACGGCATTGCCAGCGGCAACCCGCTCGTCGTATGCCTGGAACACGGAGGCAGGACCAACAGATCGGCCCTGGCCATCCTCGATGTTGATGAAGATGGCCACCCCGGCGTCCGCACCCAAGTCGAACACGCACGAGATCGGCGGCTCGTCCCTGATCTCCTTCACCGTGAGGCCCGTCGCAGCCTCCACTTCGGCGGCGGTAATCAGCGTGCACGGCGGAACCGTGATGGCGACCGCGTTACTGGCCCCGGCGGTGGGCGAGCCGGTTGCGGTCGAACTCACCGTCGCGACCGGTGTGGTCGGCTGCGCCTCGCCGCCGCCACCACAGCCAGCCAGCAGCAAGACCACACAACACGTCAGGCCGGCAACTCGGATCATCCCCATTCCCTCCTGCCCGCCATGTCGTCGATGCCAACTTTGGCAACTCTACACCGAACACCCCTCGCCCTGGAGCCGTCTCGCGGTCGCCCCACGCCGTCCGTCGTGCCCTCCGCCACGCCAGGCGGATCACCGGCGCCCGCGTCCCAGCCACCCCCGTCCGCCACTGCGGCGGCCACGCCGAGCCCGACGCCGGGCGCCTCGGCCGTTCGGCGCTACACGGTCAAGTCCGGCGACACGTTGAGCAGCATCGCCGCGCGGTTCGGCGTCACCGTCACGGCCATCGCGACGGCGAACGGGATCACGGACCGGCGGCTCATCCGGGTGGGCCAGGTGCTCGTCATCCCCTGAAGGCTCACCGCTGGCAGGATCGGCAGTACCCCGTCGGGAAGCCGCCGGCCGTCACGGACGTGATGGTCGACCCGCACCGCGGGCAGGGTTCGCCGCCCCGGTTGTGGACGGCCAGGTGATCGCGGACTTGCTTCTCGAACGTCGGGGGCACGCGGTCCCGGAGCAGGAGCAGGGACGACTCCAGGGTCGACCGCATCGCCTCGTACAGCTCGCCTATCTCCTCGGCGGCGAGCGTCGACCGCCTGCGGAACGGCCGCAGCCGCGCCGCGAACAGGATCTCGTCCGAGTACGCGTTTCCGATACCCGCCACGAACGCCTGGTTGCGGAGCAGGTTCTTGAGCTCTCCGGGATGGCGGCGGATCCGCTCCCTGAAGACCTCGAGCGTCAGGGCGGGATCGAGCGCGTCGGGACCCATCTCGCCGGGTTCCCGGCCCGGCACCGGCCGCTCCACGCCCGCCGGCAGCAGGTAGACCTTGCCCATCTGCGTCGGGTCGCGGTAGCGGATCAGAACGGGGTGACCGTCGGCCGGCATCCACGCGGCGCCGGCGGTCCAGGCGGCCGCGTCCGCGGGAGAGCCGCCCTCACGCGGCCCGAAGGCGAGCTCCACCGCGACGCCTGACGGCGCCTTCTGTCCCCGCCCTGCGAGCTGGAATCGGCCGGTCAGCATGGGGTTCACGACGACGCGATCGCGTTCGAGCACCAGGTCGAGGAACTTTCCCGTGCGCGTCACCCGCAGGACGCGCTGTCCCGCGAGCGCGGCCAACTCCGCGGGTGTCCCGCGGACGGCAAGGGGCATCAGGGCCCGTGCGCCGGAGACCTGCCGGCCGGCGAGGGCCGCGTGAATGGCATCGGCAACGACGTCGAGGTCGGGCAGCTCGGGCACGGGAGGCGATTGTACCGGCGGAATCCTCGTGCTAGACTCACGCGGCCCCACGGGCACGGACAGTTGAAGAGCACGTCTCAGGTTTCGTGAGCGAAGGAGCGGACCGCCGGCCAACGTCACCAACGATCCATCTCCCTCCCCCAGGCGGCCCCGGGCGTGACTCGGTGGCCGTTCGTGATTCCTGAGGGCCGAATCCACCATAGGAGACAGGATCACCTTGACCGACGAGCAGCAGGGCGGGACCGCGCCGGCGCCGGAGGCCGCAGCCTCTGTCGACGCCCCGGCGTCCGAAGAGACCGTCGCGGCCATCGCCGTCGCCGACGAGCCCGCCATCCCCGAGACCAGCCCCGAACCCGAAGCCCCCGCCGACGACGAGGCAGCCGATGCGCCGCCCGCCGCGGAGGAGGACCCCGAGGACGAGGTGCCCGCACCCCCCGCGCGGAGGACCGGCCCCGAGCCGACCACGATGGAGGAGCTCCTCGCGGAGCAGGACTCGGACATCAAGAGCTTCAAGCACGGCGATGTCGTCGAAGGGTCCGTCGTCCGCATCGACAAGGACGAGATCCTGGTCGATATCGGCGCCAAGTCCGAGGGTGTGGTCAGCAACCGTGAGCTGTACGGACGCAACGCGGAGTCGCAGCCAGAGCTCGCCATCGGCGACGTGGTCCTGGTGTACGTCCTCCAGCCGGAATCGCCCGAAGGCCACGTGGTCCTCTCGCTCCGCCGCGCCGGTCTCGAGCGCAAGTGGCGCGCGATGCAGGAGCAGTTCGAGGTGGGCACGATCATCGATGCCCCGGTCATCGACCACAACAAGGGCGGCCTGATCGTCGACTGCGGGATCCGCGGCTTCGTGCCGATCAGCCAGATCGTGGACTTCCCCCGCCGGCCGCAGAACGAGCAGCCCCGCGATGCCGCGCAGGAGATCGCCGAGAAGCTGCAGCCGTACGTCGGCCGCAAGCTGCGGCTCAAGATCCTCGAGGTCAACCGCAAGGCCAACCGGCTCATCCTGTCCGAGAAGGTGGCCCTGTACGAGGAGCGCCGCGAGAAGCGGGACGAGCTGTTCAGCAGCCTCCAGGTCGGCCAGAAGGTCACCGGCAGCGTGCGCTCGATTGCGCCCTTCGGCATCTTCATCGACCTTGGCGGGATCGACGGACTCGTCCACAAGAGCGAGCTCTCGTGGAACAAGGTCAACAACCCCGAGTCCGGCTACAAGGTCGGGGAAGAGGTCGAGGCCGAGGTCATCGACATCAACCACGAGCGGGGCCGGATCAGCCTCTCGATCCGACGCCTGCAGCCCGATCCGTGGGAGTCGACCGTCGCGGACTTCAAGGTCGGCGACGTCATCGATGGCACGGTCACGAAGCTCGTGAACTTCGGCGCCTTCGTCCGGGTCCGCGAGGGCCTGGAGGGCCTGATCCACATCAGCGAGCTGTCGCACCAGCGCGTGGCCCACCCGGGCGACGTGGTGCACGAGGGCCAGGTGCTCAAGCTCAAGATCATCAGCCTGGACTCCGAGCGGCACCGCCTCGGGCTCAGCCTCAAGCAGGCCGAGGAGCCGCCGGTTCGCTCCATGCCGGAGCCCGGCAGCCAGCCGGCTGCGACGGGTGGTGGCGCCGTCGGTGGCGGTGAGCGCCGCGAGCGCCGCGAGCGCCGCGAGCGGCCGGATCGCAGCTACTCGCCGTCGGACGCCAACTCGGAGCCCGAAGGCGGGATCGACACGACCCTCGCCGCGAAGTTCGCCCTCGTCCGCGACCAGCTGGCCGCGGCGGAGGCAGCCGGCACGCCGGTTCCTGCGAATGCCGACGCCGTTGCTGACGCCGTCGCCGAGGCCGTCGAGGCCGAGGATCGTCATCGAGGCCGCCGAAGCCGTCGAGGCCGAGGCCGTCATCGAAGCCGTCGAGGCCGAGGTCATCATCGAGGCCGCCGAAGCCGTCGAGGCCGAGGCCGTCATCGAAGCCGTCGAGGCCGAGGTCATCATCGAGGCCGCCGAAGCCATCGAGGTCGAAGCCGTTGCCGAAGCCCTCGAGGCCGAGGAGGTCATCGAGGCCGCCGAGGACGCCCAGGCCGACGCCGTCGCCCGGGTCATCGTGGACGACGAAGTCATCGATGCGGTCGAGGCCGGCGGCGTCGAGGGTGCCGTTGAGGCAGAGACCCTGATCGAGGCCGCGGAGGCCGATAAGGCCGAGGCCATCGCCGAGGCCATAGAGGCCGAGGAGGTCATCGAGGCCGCCCAGGACGCCCAGGCCGACGCCGTCGCCGAAGCCATAGAGGCCGAGGAGGTCATCGAGGCCGTCGAAGCCGTCGAGGCAGAAGCCATCGCCGAGGCCGTCGAGGCCGAGGTCATCATCGAGGCCGAGCAGGTCATCGAGGCAGAAGCCATCGCCGAGGCCGTCGAGGCCGAGGTCATCATCGAGGCCGAGCAGGTCATCGAGGCAGAAGCCATCGCCGAGGCCGTCGAGGCAGCCGAGTCCGAGACCAAGCCCGGCTGATCGCCCGGAGCTTCCGCTCCCGCTTCACTCCCACGACCCGCCGGCCCCCGGCGGGTCGTTTCGATTCCGTCGCGGTCGCCGGGTTGTTGGCGCTCGCCTGGCGGTCGTGGCCTGGGGGATTGCCGGCACCCGGTACCCACTCGGCCACCCAGGCTCGAACGGGTCATCGCCGCTCGGAGGCACCGGTGCTAGCATGGCCCTCAGGTCGCCCCCGCGACCAGGGAGAAACGAGCCGGCCGCATGGATCGATTCGACAAGTTCACAGATCGCGCACGCAAGGTCCTGACGCTCGCGCAGGACGAGGCGCAGCGGTTCAACCACAACTACATCGGGACGGAGCATCTGCTCCTCGGGCTCGTGCGCGAGGGCGAGGGCGTGGCCGCGCGTGTGCTCGAGAACATGAACGTCGAGCTGCCCAAGGTCCGGACGGCCGTCGAGTTCATCATCGGACGCGGTGACCGCCCGGTCGTCGGCGAGGTTGGCCTCACGCCCCGCGCGAAGCGGGTCATCGAGCTGGCGATCGACGAGGCCCGCCGGCTGGGCCACAACTACATCGGGACGGAGCACCTGCTCCTCGGGCTCGTGCGCGAGGGTGAGGGGATCGCAGCCGGCGTGCTCGAGAGCCTGGGCGTGAACCTGGACAAGGTCCGCCACGAGGTGATCCGCGTCCTATCCCAGTCGTCGTCCGCGGGTCCCGCCCAGGAGACCAAGCGTGCCAGCAAGACCCCCACGGTCGACGCCCTGGGGATCAACCTCACCGAGGCAGCCCGCGCGGACAAGCTCGACCCGGTCATCGGCCGCGAGAAGGAGATCGAGCGCGTCATCCAGATCCTGGGCCGCAAGACGAAGAACAACCCGGCCCTGATCGGGGAGCCCGGCGTCGGCAAGACCGCCATCGCAGAGGGCCTGGCCCACCGGATCGTCTCGGGCGACGTCCCGGACATCCTCCTCAACAAGCGGGTCCTGACCCTCGATATCGGCTCGCTGGTCGCGGGCACGAAGTACCGCGGCGAGTTCGAGGAGCGCCTCAAGAAGATCATCGAGGAGCTTCGCAACACCGACGACGCGATCCTGTTCATCGACGAGCTCCACACCCTCGTCGGGGCGGGCGCCGCCGAGGGCGCGATCGATGCGGCGAACATCCTCAAGCCGCCGCTCTCGCGGGGCGAGCTCCAGTGCATCGGCGCCACGACCCTCGACGAGTACCGCAAGTACATCGAGAAGGACGCGGCCCTGGAGCGACGGTTCCAGCCGGTCATGGTCGAGGAGCCGACACTCGAGCAGACGATAGAGATCCTGCTCGGCATCCGGGAGCGCTACGAGCAGCACCACAAGGTGCAGATCACGGACGATGCGGTCAAGGCCGCGGCGGACCTCTCGATCCGCTACATCACGGACCGCCACCTCCCCGACAAGGCGATCGACCTGATCGACGAGGCGTCGAGCCGCGTCCGCCTCCGCCACTCTTCCTCGCCGCCGGAGCTGCGCGCGGCGCAGAAGGAGCTGGACAAGACCACCAAGGAGAAGGACGCCGCGATCAACGCCCAGGAGTACGAGCAGGCCGCCACGCTCCGAGAGGCCGAGGCTGCGTCCCGTGAGAACGTGGACCGCCTCCGCTCCGAGTGGCAGGCCAGCACCTCGGGCGAGGCCCCCAAGGTGGACGAAGAGGAGATCGCCCAGGTCGTCGCGATGTGGACCGGCATCCCGGTCGCGCGCATCGCGCAGGAGGAGTCCGAGCGCCTGCTCAAGATGGAGGAGGTCCTCCATACCCGGCTCATCGGCCAGGAGGAGGCGATCGAGACCGTGTCCCGCGCCGTCCGCCGCGCTCGCGCCGGCCTCAAGGACCCGAAGCGGCCGATCGGCTCGTTCATCTTCCTCGGCCCCACGGGCGTCGGCAAGACGGAGCTCGCGAAGGCCCTCGCGGAATTCATGTTCGGATCCGAGGACACGCTCATCAAGATCGACATGAGCGAGTTCATGGAGCGCCACAACGTGAGCCGCCTCGTCGGGGCACCGCCAGGCTACGTCGGGTTCGACGAGGGCGGCCAGCTGACCGAGGCCGTCCGGCGCAAGAGCTACGCGGTGATCCTGCTCGACGAGATCGAGAAGGCGCACGCGGAGGTGTTCAACATCCTCCTCCAGATCCTGGAGGACGGGCACCTCACGGATGCCAAGGGCAGGCGCGTGGACTTCCGCAACACGATCATCATCATGACCTCGAACCTCGGCGCCGCCAAGATCCAGACCAACTCCAGCCTCGGGTTCCGCCAGCAGGGCGACACGGTGGAGACGCGCGCCGCCGCCTCCTACGACCTGATGAAGGAGAAGGTCCAGGCCGAGCTGAAGACGAGCTTCCGGCCGGAGTTCCTGAACCGGATCGACGCCACGGTCGTGTTCCGGAGCCTGACGGTTGAGGAGATCACGAAGATCGTCGACCTCATGCTCAAGCGGGTCCTGGACCAGCTGAAGGCGCAGGGCCTGAGCCTGGTGATCACGGAGCCGGCCAAGGAGCACATCATCAAGCTCGGCTACGATCAGGCATACGGGGCCCGGCCGCTCCGTCGGACGATCCAGAACCTGATCGAAGACCCGCTCGCGGAGCACCTGCTGCTCGGCCGCTATCACGATGGCGACTCGATCCTGGTGGAGCTCGACCCCGACGGCAAGGGCCTGATCATCACGGCCACCGAGGCAAAGACCCCGGTCGAGGCCTGACGGCGGTCGGCGCCAGCCGTGTCCCGCACCCAGAGTCGTTTCGTCTGCCAGTCGTGCGGGGCCGCCGTTCTCCGCTGGGAAGGCCAGTGCCGGACCTGCGGTGAGTGGAACACCCTCGTGGAGACGGTCGTTCACGACACGCCGCGTCCCAGGCCCACGGCCGCGCGGGCCGGCTCGGACCCCGTCCCCCTTGCCCGGGCCGATGACGCCACGGACGAGGTGCGCCGCCCGATCGGGATCGGCGAGCTGGATCGGGTCCTGGGCGGCGGCCTGGTGGCCGGATCCGTGGTACTGCTCGGTGGCGAGCCGGGGATCGGCAAGTCCACGCTCCTGCTCCAGGTTGCGGCGGGCGTCGCGACCGGCGCCGTCACCGGTGCGGGCTCGCGAATTCCCCCGGCGACGGTCCTCTACGCGACCGGCGAGGAGTCAGTGCGCCAGGTGCGGCTGCGCGCGGCGCGGTTGGGTCTCACGGAGGGCCCGGTGGCCGAGGCGGTCAGCGTGGTCGCGGAGACCGGTGTTGGGCGCATCGTGGATCTTGCTCGTGCGGAGCGCCCCGGGCTGCTGGTCGTGGACTCCGTGCAGACCGTCGCCTCGGAGGAGCTTGACGGCCCCCCGGGGAGCGTGGGCCAGGTCCGGGAGGCAACCCTCCGGCTGATGGAGCTCGCCAAGGCCGACGGGATCCCCGTCGTGCTGGTGGGCCACGTGACCAAGGACGGGACGCTCGCCGGCCCCAAGACGCTCGAGCACCTCGTGGATGTCGTCCTGTCCGTTGAGGGCGACCGGACCGGCGGGCTGCGGCTGCTTCGCGCTACCAAGAACCGCTACGGATCCACCGAGGAGGTCGGTGTGTTCGAGATGGGGGACCGCGGCCTGGCGGAGGTCGCGGATCCGGCGCGCGCGTTCCTGGCCGAGCACGACGCTCCGGCGCCGGGCAGCGTCGTCGCCCCGATCCTGGAGGGCTCGCGGCCGCTGCTCGTCGAGGTCCAGGCGCTGGTGGCGCCCACCGCCGCGCCGACGCCGCGCCGGACGGCGTCGGGCGTGGACCAGAACCGGCTCGCCCTCCTGGTGGCCGTGCTTGGCCGGCGTGCCGGCATCGCCCTGTCCAGCCACGACGTCTATGCCAACCTCGCCGGCGGACTGACTGTGACCGAGCCCGGGCTTGACCTGCCCCTTGCCCTGGCGCTGGCGTCGTCGCTTCGCGATCGCCCGCTCGTGACCGGTACCGTGGCCATCGGCGAGGTCGGGCTGCTGGGCGAGCTCCGCCCCGTCGGCGGGCTGGACCGCAGGCTCCGGGAGGCGGCCCGCCTCGGGTTCACGAGGGCAATCGTCCCGCGCTCGAGCCATGGGCGTCCCGCCGCGTCCGCCGGCATCGAGGTGGTTGTCGTGGGCTCACTCGCGGAGGCGATCCGGGCGGCGCTCGCGGAGCCCGTGCCAGCCTCTCCACGCAGAACGTGACCGTCGGCGGGTGCGGGCGCGCACGGCCGCGTGCTAGGCTCGGCCATCCTGCGCCGGATGCCCGACCGGGCGGCGGCCGCATCGATCGAGGAGCAGCGTGATTCGGACGATCCGGGTCCTGGGGGCGGCACTCGGCGCCTTCATCGGCCTCGGGCTGGCCAGCGCCACGGGCCTCTTCACGGGGGTCGACTACGGCGGGTTCATCCTCGCCGCATGGACGATCGCCTGGCTCGTCGTCGGCTTCGCCCTGCTTCCGTACCTCACGGTCGTGCCGGCGGCCTGGCTCGTCGGCCGAGTCCAGGAGCTGTCGACGGCGGAGTTCGTGGCCGCCGTCCTGGGGCTGTTCATCGGCCTGCTCCTGGGCCTGCTCCTGGGCCTGCCACTTGCCCAGATCGAGGGCCCGCTCGGCACCTGGCTGCCACTCGGCATCTCGCTGTTCCTGGGTCTCGGGATGATGGGCCTCACCGTCGCGAAGCGTTCCGACCTCATCGCCGCCGCCGAAGGCGCGGGCCTCGTTCGGCGCCCCGGCGAGGAGAAGGCGAGCCAGGAGGGCGAGCCGCGGATTGTCGTTGACACGAGCGTCCTGATCGACGGCCGGATCGCCGAGATCGTCGAATCGGGCTTCATCTACGGGACGCTCGTGGTGCCGCGCTTCGTGCTCGAGGAGCTCCAGCACATCGCCGATTCCTCCGACACGCTCCGCCGGAACCGGGGGCGGCGCGGTCTCGAGATCCTCAACCGGATGCAGCGCGACCTGCGGACCCCGGTCGAGGTCGTCGAAGACGAGGCTCCGGGGATTGCCGAGGTGGACGCGAAGCTGGTGGAGCTGGCGAAGCGTCGGAGCCACGTTGTGCTGACCAACGACTTCAACCTGAACCGCGTGGCGGAGCTCCAGGGCGTGCGCGTGATGAACATCAACTCGCTGGCCAACGCGGTCAAGCCCGCCGTCCTGCCTGGCGAGGAACTCCAGGTCAAGATCATCCAGGAGGGCAAGGAGGCGGGCCAGGGCGTCGGCTTCCTCGATGACGGCACGATGATCGTGGTGGAGGGTGGCGCGCGCCTGATCGACCGCGATGTTGACCTGACAGTCACCCGCGTGCTCCAGACGGTGGCCGGTCGGATGGTCTTCGCCCAGCCGAGACAGGACTGAGGTGACGGCGGGATCCGGTGAACGGCCCACGACGGACGTCGTGGTGGTTGCCGCAGGCTCATCCCGGCGCATGACCGGCACCGACAAGCTGATGGCTCCGGTGGCGGGTCGGCCGCTGCTCGCCTGGACCCTCGCGGCGCTGGCTGCGTCGCCCGTCGTAGAGCGCATCATCCTCGTCACGGCCCCGGATCGCGTGGAGGAGCTGTCCTCCGCCTCGTGGCTGTCGCGCGTCGACGCGGTGGTCGCCGGGGGCGCCACCCGCCAGATCTCCGTCGCTGCCGGCGTCCGCCACCTCGACCGGCTGGACCCCGCGGGGCGGAACCGTCCCGTCCTGGTCCACGATGGAGCCCGCCCGCTCGTGTCCGCGGCGCTCGTCGAGGTGGTGGCGGCCGCGGTGGTGCGCCACGGGGCGGCCATCCCGGTGCTGCCGGTGGCGGAGACCCTGAAGCGGGTCGGGGAGGGCATGGTGCACGAGACGGTGGACCGCTCGGCGCTCGCCGCGGCCCAGACGCCGCAGGGCGCACGGCGGGGACTGCTCCTCGATGCGTGGGCGATGTTCCCACCGGACGGGCCCCGCGAATTCACCGATGAGGCCGCGCTGCTGGAGGCCTGTAAGATCGAGGTCCATGCAATCCCCGGCGAACCCGCGAACATCAAGGTGACGTTGCCCGACGATCTGCGCCGGGTCGCGCAGGCGCTGGCGCCTGCGCCCGTTCGCACCGGATTCGGACACGACAGTCATCCGTTCGGACCCGGCATGCCGCTGCGTCTCGGCGGTGTGGAGATCGAGGGCACCCCGAGGCTCCACGGTCACTCGGACGGGGACGTCGCGCTCCATGCGGTCGCCGATGCGCTGCTGGGGGCCGCCGGTATGGGCGACCTCGGCCGCCTGTTCCCGGCCGACGCCCGGACCCCGAGGGGCGTTGCCAGCGACGTGCTGCTGCGCGAGGTCGTGGCCAGGCTCGCGGGAGCCGGCCTCCGGCCAGTGTCGGTGGACGTCACGATCATCGGCGCGCGCCCGCGCCTCGGGGCTCGACTCGACACGATGCGGGTGGCGATCGCGGCGCTGCTCGGCGTCGACGAGGCTGCGGTCAACGTCAAGGCCTCGACCGGCAACCTGGCCGGGGACGAGGGTGCCGGGCGTTCCATCTCGGCCCGCGTCGTTGCCAACGTCTGGGGGGAGACATGACGATCCGCCTGCAGGACACGCTCTCTGGCGAGGTCCGTCCGTTCCAGCCGCTCGAGCCCGGCCATGTCCGCATCTACAGCTGCGGCCCGACGGTCTACGGCCCCGCCCACATCGGCAACTTCCGGTCGTTCCTGTTCGCGGATCTCCTGGTGCGCTACCTGCGCTACCGCGGCCTCCGCGTGACCTGGGTGATGAACCTCACCGACATCGACGACAGGATCATCCGCCGCGCCGCGGACGAGGGGACGACCACGGCCGACCTCGCGGGCCGCTGGGCGGAGCAGTTCTTGGCCGACGCCGACGCCCTGGGCATGAGCCGCCCGAACGTCCTGCCCCTGGCCACCGACCACATCCCGCAGATCACGGACCTCGTCGGCACGCTGCTCGAGAAGGGCCACGCCTACAGGACCGGCGACGGGTCGATCTTCTTCCGGATCGCATCGTGGCCGGCCTACGGGCGGCTGGCGCGCCTGGACCCCGAGGCGATGCGGGTGGGGGAGCGGGTCGAGGCCGACCAGTACGACAAGGATGACGTTCGCGATTTCGTGCTGTGGAAAGGCCCCAAGCCCGGCGAGCCGTCCTGGGACACCGCGATCGGTCCCGGACGGCCTGGCTGGCACATCGAGTGCTCGGCAATGAGCATGGCCCATCTGGGGCAGTCGTTCGACATCCACACCGGCGGCGTGGACCTGGTCTTTCCGCATCACGAGGACGAGATCGCCCAGTCCGAGGCCGCGACCGGGCAGCCGTTCGTCGGGACCTGGCTTCACTGCGCCCACCTCCGCCTGAGCGGCGAGAAGATGGCGCGGTCGGTCGGCAACATCGCCAGGGTCACGGACCTGATCGCGTCCGGCGCGTCCCCGCGCGCCATCCGCTATGCGTTGGTCTCGGTCAACTACCGGGCGCCGCTCAACTGGTCTGACGATTCCCTGCCGGCTGCCGCCGCGGCGGTGGAGCGCGTGGATGCCCTGCTGGCGGCGCTCGCGGCGTATCGCGAGGACCGCCCGGACGATCCGGGCCTGTCCAGCGTGCTGGAAGGCGTCCGGTCGGCCTTCGAGGCGGGCCTGGACGACGATCTCAACATCTCCGAGGCGCTTGCGGCACTGTTCGATGGCGTGCGAGAGCTGAACCGCCGGTTGGACGCCCGGACCCTCTCGACCGGGGATGCGGTGCGAACGGCCACGTTCGTACGGGAGCTGGACGCGGTCCTGGGCATCGCGGCCCCGGCCGCCGCGGAGCTGGACCCGGAGTTGCTGGCCCTGCTCGATCAGCGCGCCGCCGCCCGCACCGCCCGGGACTGGGCGGCGTCCGATCGCCTGCGAGACGAGCTGCTGGCCCGGGGAGTGGCCGTGGAGGACACGCGCGACGGCCAGCGCTGGCGCCTCGTGGTGACGACCAGTGTCTGACGGGCGGCCGCCGCGCGACGACGACCGACCCCCGAGGCGAACGCACGGCCCAGGTGGCGGCCACGCCGGTTCCTTCCGGCCGAGGCCCGGCGGCCCGGGCAGGCCCGGCGGTCCCGTCGGCCCGGGCAGGCCTGGCGGTCCTGGCGGCCCGGGCAGGCCTGGCGGTCCTGGTAGACGACCGCGACCTGGCGGCTTCCCGCCCGCAGGTTCCGGCGGCTTCGGCCCGCGGCTCGCCGGCGGCTTCGGGCCCGGCGGCCCCGGTGGACCGCGCGATGATCGTGGCCCGCGCCAGCCGGACGATCGCGGACCCGGCGACCAGCATCGCGGCGGGTTCGGGTTCCGGGAGGGTCAACCCCCGCGGCCGGGCGGCCGGCCATCCGGCGGCGCCCGCCGCGGAGGCCCGGGTGGGCACGGCCCGGGCAGGCCGGCTGGGCACGGCCGCCCCGGGGACTTCCGCGCTGACGGGCCCAAGGGCGGCGGTGACCGCCCCTCGGGGCCGCCGCGGCCGACAGGGCCCCGTCCCTGGGACGCCGGTCCGCCCGAACGCCCGGTGCGTCCCTGGCAGGACCGCGCACCCGATCGGCGCCCCGCGCGTCCCTGGGAGGACCACCGGCGTGACCGACCCTGGGAGGATCGCCCGGAGCCGGCACGCGACGCCCAGCCCGAACGGTGGCACGAGCCCCGGCCCGGCGTCCTTCCGGACGCCCCCCCCGGGCCCGAGGCCGATCATGCCGCGGACTTCGCCGGGTTCGAGCAGTCCGAGCAGTCCGTGCAGTCCGTGCCGCCCGTGCCCCCTGGGCAGCGTCCGTTCTCGCCTCCGGGAGCGTGGCAGGCCCGTCCCCCGTACGGCGCTCGCCCCGGCGGTTCCGGTCGCCCCGGCGGTTCCGGTCGCCCCGGCGGCCCAGGCCGGGCACCCTGGCGCCCCGAGCCCGGATCCCGGCCCGACTACACGCGGCGCCCCGAGACCGTCATCGCCCCGGCCGTGGCGCTCGCCGGTGACGATGAGCTCGTCGCGGGTCGGCGCCCCGTTGAGGAGGCGTTCGTCGCCCGGCGCGAGGCCAGGCGGCTGCTCGTGGTCCCTCAGCGCCGCTTCGCGCTCGAGAAGCTGGTGCTCCACGCGATGAACCTGCGCATCCCCGTGGTGGAGGTCGAGGGCGGCACGCTCACGGCCGTCGCCGGGTTTGACGGGCACCAGGGCATCGCACTCGTCGTGGCTCCCCGTCGATGGGCGTCCCCGGACGACATCCTGGCCCTGGCCGTGCAGCGGGGCGATCCGCCACTGGTGCTCGTCCTCGATTCGCTCGAGGACCCCCAGAATGTTGGCACGCTGCTCCGGACCGCCGAAGCGTCGGGGGTTCACGGGGCGATCTTCCCGACCCATCGGCAGGCGCCGCTGACCCCGGCGGCCGTCAAGGCATCGGCCGGGGCCGTCGAGCACCTGCGCCTGGCCCCCGTTGATGATCTCCCCGGTGCCCTCGCGGACCTCCATGCGCGCGGGCTCAGGATCGTGGGGGCGGACGGGGACGCGCCGCTCACCGCGCGCGAGGCCGACCTCCGCGGCCCGGTGGCGATCGTCGTCGGCAGCGAGGGCCGTGGCCTGGGCCCGGTGGTTCGCCGCCGCTGCGACCTCCTGGTGCGGATCCCGATGCACGGGCACGTCGAGTCACTCAACGCGGCCGTTGCCGGCTCGATCCTGCTCTACGAGGCTGCAGCCCAGCGGAGCCTCGCGGAGGCTCAGCCGCGGGCCGGCGAGCCCTTCGACGCCGCCCTGGACCCCGACCTGGCGGCCATCGAGCCCGTCGAGGCCACCGAGCCGCTGGAGCCGGTCGGACCCGCCGAGGCAGAGGCTCCGGTCGAGGCCGATAACCTGGTCCAGCCCGAGACAACCACGTCGGCCGAGACCGCGGTGGCTGACGATGCCGCGGCGGACGATGTGCTGCTGCCCGGCGGCCCTGCCGTCGAGCCCGCAGGGGCCCCGGCGGATCCAGTCGCCGACGCCTCCGACGGGTCCGCGGAGGTTTGACGCATCCGCCGACGGGCCGTATCATTCCCCGGCTCGTGGAGTCCTACTCTTGTTTGACGCTGCGCGCGTGCCGACGTAGCTCAATTGGTAGAGCAGCGGTTTTGTAAACCGCAGGTTCCGGGTTCGAGTCCCGTCGTCGGCTCCACCAGGCACGAAAGCGTCAACGGGCGGACCGGAACGGATCGGCACCGCTCCCGCGGGCCCAGATAGCTCAGCTGGCAGAGCACATCCTTGGTAAGGATGAGGTCACGGGTTCGAGTCCCGTTCTGGGCTCCATCTCTTGAGTATCCCGGGCAGAAACCGGCGGCCAGTACCGCCCCAGTAGTGGAGTGAGAAGGGTCCTGTGGCCAAGAAGAAGTTCGAGCGCACCAAGC
Source organism: uncultured Chloroflexia bacterium (assembly GCA_963770795.1). GTDB lineage: Bacteria > Chloroflexota > Limnocylindria > Limnocylindrales > CSP1-4 > CAIXZV01. The sequence continues at coordinate 185,353 of CAVYQR010000002.1, read as the reverse complement.
CGCACGTGAACGTCGGCACGATCGGCCACATCGACCATGGCAAGACGACGCTCACGGCCGCCATCACCAAGTACCTGGCGCTCAAGGGCGGCGCGGAGTTCCGCGCCTTCGACTCGATCGACAACGCCCCCGAGGAGCGCGAGCGCGGCATCACGATCGCGATCGCCCACGTCGAGTACCAGACCGAGAACCGCCACTACGCGCACGTCGACTGCCCCGGGCACGCCGACTACATCAAGAACATGATCACCGGTGCCGCCCAGATGGACGGCGCGATCCTCGTGGTCGCCGCCACCGACGGCCCGATGCCCCAGACCCGCGAGCACATCCTCCTGGCCCGCCAGGTGGAGGTGCCCTACGTCATCGTGTTCCTCAACAAGTGCGACGCGGTCGACGACCCCGAGCTGCTCGAACTCGTCGAGCTCGAGGTCCGCGAGCTGTTGAGCAAGTACAACTTCCCGGGCGACGACATCCCCGTCATCCGGGGCTCCGCGCTCAAGGCCCTCGAGGCCACCGGCGGCGTCGACGACCCGGCCTACGCCCCGATCCAGGAGCTCATGGACGCGGTCGACTCCTACATCCCCAACCCCGAGCGCGCCATCGACAAGCCGTTCCTGATGCCCTGCGAGGACGTGTTCGGCATCAAGGGCCGCGGCACCGTCGCCACCGGCCGCATCGAGCGCGGCATCATCAAGGTCGGCGAGGAGGTCGAGATCGTCGGCATCCACGCCACCCGCAAGGTGGTCGTCACCGGCGTCGAGATGTTCAAGAAGCTGCTCGACCAGGGCGAGGCGGGCGACAACGTCGGCCTGCTCCTGCGCGGTATCGAGCGCGACGACATCGAGCGCGGCCAGGTCCTGGCCAAGCCCGGGTCGGTCAAGCCGCACACCAACTTCATCGCCCGCGTCTACGTCCTGACCAAGGAGGAGGGCGGCCGCCACACCCCGTTCTACAACGGGTACCGGCCGCAGTTCTACCTGCGCACCACGGACGTCACGGGTGCCATCGGCCTTCCCGACGGGGCCGAGATGATCATGCCCGGCGACAACGTCGACATGACCGTCGAGCTGATCACCCCGATCGCGCTCGAAGTCGGCCAGCGGTTCGCGATCCGCGAGGGCGGTCGCACCGTCGGCGCCGGCGCGATCACCAGCATCATCGCGTAGCGAGAGTTTCATGGCGAGAGTTGACGCGCGTCCGGTCATCCAGCTGGCTTGCAGCGAGTGCAAGACCCGCAACTACACGACGCGCAAGAACAAGAAGAACGATCCCAGCCGGATCGAGTTGCAGAAGTACTGTCCCCGGGAGCGGCGTCACACGTTGCACCGGGAAGCCAAGTAGCAGGTCCGGTCCCGCAGGGGCGTAGCTCAATTGGCAGAGCACCGGTCTCCAAAACCGGTTGTTGTAGGTTCGAGTCCTATCGCCCCTGCCAACCAACCAGTCCGCTGAAAAGGCATCCGTGAAGCGACTTCGGCAGTTCATCAAAGAATCGTGGTCCGAGCTCAAGAAGGTCTCGTGGCCCAACCGCCTCCAGGTCCGAAACCTGACGATCCTCGTGTTCGTCGTCTCGTTCGTGGTCGGGGTCTACATCACCGTGGCCGACGCCTTCTTCGAGACCGTCATCCGGCTCGTCGCGGGTGCCCTGGCATGACGGAGCAGCTGACCGCCGCGAAGGCACCCGAGAAGCGCTGGTACGTGATCCACACGTACTCCGGCTACGAGAACAAGGTCAAGGCGAACCTCGAGCACCGCATCGAGTCGATGGGCATGGAGGACAAGATCTTCCAGGTGCTCGTCCCGATGGAGGACGAGATCGAGATCCGCCAAGGCCAGCGGCACACCGTCCAGAAGAAGGTGTACCCGGGCTACGTGCTCGTGGAGATGATCCTGGACCCTGAGTCCTGGTTCGTCGTCCGCAACACGCCGGGCGTCACCAGCTTCGTCGGCAGCGGCAACATCCCCGGGATGCGCAGCGAGCCGATCCCGCTGGACGAGACCGAGGTCAAGCAGATTCTCCGGCACATGGGCGTGGAGACGCCCAAGTTCCGGGTCGCGTTCACGAAGGGCCAGAGCGTGCGTGTCACGGACGGTCCGTTCGCGGAGTTCATCGGGACCGTGGACGAGGTCAACCCGGAGCGCAACAAGCTCAAGGTCCTCGTGAGCATCTTCGGTCGGGAGACGCCGGTCGAGCTCGACTTCCTCCAGGTCGAGAAGCTGTAACGAGGCAGGGAGCGAGCACACGTGGCCAAGAAGATCCGAATTGTCCTGACGCTGCAGTTGCCGGCCGGCAAGGCAACGCCTGCGCCGCCCGTCGGCACTGCGCTGGGCCCCCACGGCATCAACATCGTCGAGTTCACGAAGTCGTACAACGAGCGCACTGCCGACAAGGCGGGCCAGATCATCCCGGCCCAGATCACGGTCTTCGAGGATCGCTCGTTCACGTTCGTCCTCAAGACGCCCCCGGCCCCGGACCTGCTCCGCAAGGCCGCCGGCATCGAGAGCGGCTCCGCGACGCCGAAGCGCACGGTGGTCGGTCGCGTGACCCGCGACCAGGTTCGCCAGATCGCCGAGATCAAGATGGTCGACCTCAACGTCAACGACATCGAGGCCGGCATGAAGGTCATCGAGGGAACCGCCCGCAGCATGGGAATCGAGGTCGTCGGCTAGAGCCGGCGGAGCGCGCGGGAGGGACCCCGTCCGGCGCGCCATCCACCAGGGGCAGGTCCACGGGACCGAAGGAGCACGCACCATGGCCGAACACGGCAAGCGCTACCAGGATGCCGCGAAGCTCGTTGACCGAACCCGGGCCTACCCGGTTGCGGAGGCGGTCGCGATCGCGAAGCAGACCTCCAACGTCAAGTTCGACGCGTCGGTCGAGGCCCATCTCCGTCTTGGCGTCGATCCGAGGCATGCCGACCAGATGGTCCGCGGCACCGTTGTCCTGCCGCACGGCACGGGCAAGGTCGTCCGGGTCGCCGTGTTCGCCCAGGGCGAGAAGGCGCAGGAGGCGCTCCGCGCCGGGGCGGACGAAGTCGGCGCCGAGGACCTCGTGAAGAAGATCGAGGCCGGCTGGCTCGAGTTCGACGTTGCGCTCGCCGCGCCGGACGTCATGGGCATGGTCGGGCGCCTGGGCCGGATCCTCGGCCGCCGGGGCCTGATGCCGAACCCGAAGTCGGGCACCATCACCTTCGATCTCGAGCGCGCGATCTCCGAGGTCAAGGGCGGTCGCGTCGAGTTCAAGGTCGACAAGGGCGCGATCATCCACGTCCCCATCGGCAAGGCGAGCTTCACCGAGGAGCAGCTGGTCGAGAACCTGGCCGGCCTCGTGGACGCCGTCAACCGCGCCAAGCCGAGCGGCGCCAAGGGCCAGTACCTGCGCACCCTGACCATCGCCACCACGATGGGCCCCGGGCTGCGCGTGGACATCCCCGGCGTCCTCGCCGCGGCGAACGAGTAGGGTCCAGGCCAACCATCACGCACGACGCGGTCGAGAGACGCGCGCCGTATCAAGACAGACGGACAAGCCGCAGACAGCCTGCGCCCGCAGGACGCCTGGACCCGACCGCAGGGACGACCAGACGCCCGGGGCTTGATCCGCCGGACCGGACCGGCCGCCATCCCGTGGGTGGTGGAAGGGGACGACGGCGAGCACGCCGAGGCAGTGGCCATCGCCCCACCTCCTGAGGGTGGGTCGCGCCCCCTGCATACGTGGCCCGTCGCAGGGGTTCAACCCGGCACTGCCGGGGCGCACCCACCGCCGCGCGCCGGTTGCGCGCTGAAGCAACGGAGGTCAAGGAGGCCAGATGCCGACCGAGGCCAAGCGAGAGACGGTTGAGGATCTGCGCGCCCAGCTGGACGCCAGCCGCACCCTGATCGTCTCGGAATACCGCGGCCTCAAGGTGAAGGAGATCAGCGAGATCCGGCGCGCCCTGCGCAAGCAGAACGTGAGCTACCGGGTCATCAAGAACCGCCTGATGCGGATCGCGGCCAAGGAGAATGCCTCCGCCGCCGCGCTCTCGCCGCTCCTCGTGGGTCCGACGGCCATTGCCTTCGGCACCGACGAGGCGGCCACCGCCAGGGCGGTCCTGGATGCCGTCAAGCCCTACCGCGTCGTGAAGATCACGGGCGCGGTGCTGGGGGCGACGGCGATCGACGCCCAAGGCGTGGCCCGCCTCGCGACCCTGCCTTCCCGCGAGGTGCTCCTCGCCGAGGCCGTGGGCGCGATCACGGCCCCGCTGGCCACGGTCGCCGGCCTGTTCGACGCCCCCGGGCGCGACGTTGCCGGCCTGTTCCAGGCGCTGATCGACAAGCGCGGCGACGCCGCGGCCTGACCCTCACCTCGAGACCAACCCGCGCCCCGAGGGGCGCTATACCACCAGGAGACACGAACCCCATGGCCAAGCTGACCATCGACCAGCTGCTCGAGGCCTTCGAGCAGATGACCGTCCTCGAGCTGTCCGACTTCAAGAAGGCCTTCGAGGACCGCTTCGGCGTCACCGCCGCCGCCCCGGTCGCCTTCGCGGGCGCCGCCCCGGCCGCTGCCGCGGCCCCGGTTGCCGAGGCCGAGGAGCAGACCGAGTTCACCGCCACCCTGACCGAGATCGGCCCCAACAAGATCCCGGTCATCAAGGTCGTCCGCGAGCTTACCGGGCTCGGCCTCAAGGAGGCGAAGGACCTCGTCGACGCCTTCCCGAAGGCCGTCAAGGAGGGCGTCACCAAGGACGAGGCCGAGAAGATCAAGACCGCCCTCGAGGATGTGGGCGCCAAGGTCGAGATCAAGTAGGCGGTTGCGGGCCGGCTCTGCCGGCCTTCGCCCTGCCGCCCGGACGGCGGCGGCCTCGCCGCCGCCGCCGGTCCGTGATGCCCCGTGGTTGACAGTCGAACTGAACGCGGTATCCTACTCCTTCTGTGAGCGCGGCCGTTCCCTCCTCTTCCCACTCCGTCAAGGAGCCGTCCTTCATGCTGTCCGTCTCGTCGGCACCCCTTGCCGCCACGCCCTCCGGCCGCCTGTCCTACGCCAGGATCGCCGAGGTCCGCGACGGGGTGAGCGTCGACAAGTTCGAGGTCCCGAACCTCATCGAGCTCCAGCTCGAATCCTTCCAGTGGTTCATCGAGAAGGGCCTCCGGGACCTGCTCGATGAGATCAGCCCGATCAAGGACTTCACCCAGAAGGTGATGGAGCTCCAGTTCCTGGACTACGAGTTCGGGGCTCCCAAGTACTCCGAGGAGGAGTGTCGGACGAAGGACCTCACGTTCAGCCGGCCGCTGTACGTGAACGTGGAGCTGCTGATCAAGGAGACCGGCGAGATCCAGCGCCAGCGGGTCTACATGGGCGACTACCCGTGGATGACGGAGATGGGCACGTTCGTGATCAACGGCGCCGAGCGCGTCGTGGTCAGCCAGCTCGTCCGCTCGCCCGGCGTGTACTACAGCGAGCTCGAGGACCCGAGCACCGGCCGGATGCTGTTCTCGGCCAAGGTCATCCCGAACCGGGGTGCCTGGCTCGAGTTCGAGACCACCAAGGCTGACCAGCTGTATGTCAAGGTCGATCGCAAGCGCAAGATCGCGGCGTCGACGCTGCTCCGAGCGGTCGGCTACGACACGAACGACGAGATCGCGGGCCTGTTCGGCTCGGTCGATATCGACCCCGAGCACCCGTTCATCGCCAACACCCTCGACAAGGACCTGACCAAGACGCCGAACGAGGCGCTGATCGAGGTCTACAAGAAGCTGCGCCCGGGCGATCCGCCCACGCCGGACAACGCCCGCCAGCTCGTCGAGAGCCTGTTCTTCAACTTCCGCCGCTACGATCTCGGCCGGGTCGGTCGGTACAAGTTCAACAAGAAGCTGGACGGCGTGTCCGCGCGCATGGGCATCGAGCTCGCCCGTGAGCAGCGGACGATCACCCGTGAGGACATCGCGGCGATCGTCGGCCACCTGATCGAGTCGAACCGCGGCCTCCACACCAAGGACGACATCGATCACCTCGGCAACCGCCGCATCCGCGCCAACGGCGAGCTGATCCAGAACGCTTTCCGCATCGGCCTGCTGCGCATGGAGCGCGTGGTCCGGGAGCGGATGACGATCCAGGAGATCGACAAGGCCACGCCGAACGCCCTCATCAACATCCGCCCCGTCGTGGCGGCGATGAAGGAGTTCTTCGGCGGCAGCCAGCTGTCCCAGTTCATGGACCAGACGAACCCTCTCGCGGAGCTCACCTCGAAGCGACGCCTGTCGGCCCTTGGCCCGGGCGGCCTGTCGCGAGAGCGTGCCGGGTTCGACGTCCGCGACGTGCATCACAGCCACTACGGCCGCATCTGCCCGATCGAGACCCCCGAAGGTCCGAACATCGGCCTGATCGGGTCGCTGGCCACCTACGGGCGCATCAACGCGTACGGCTTCATCGAGACGCCCTACCGCAAGGTCAAGCGGACCATCGCCCACGACGACCCGCTGCTGCTCGAGTACGAGGCCGGCGCGGATCTGGCGGCCAAGAACGGCACGGTCATCGTGCGCAAGGGTGACCGGTTCACCGAGGCCGGCCGCAAGGAGCTCGTGCGCCAGAAGGCGCTCGCGTTCCCGATCCGCCCGATCGTGACCGACGAGATCGACTACCTCCCCGCCGACGAGGAGGAGGAGCACCATGTCGCGCAGGCGAACGCCCCGCTCGACGCCGGGAACCACTTCATCGGCGATCGGGTCCCATCGCGCTACCGGGACACGTTCCCGGAGGCCCGCCCGGACCAGATCGAGTACATGGACGTCAGCCCGAAGCAGGTCGTCTCGGTTGCGACGGCGCTGATCCCGTTCCTCGAGCATGACGACGCCAACCGCGCGCTCATGGGCTCCAACATGCAGCGCCAGGCGGTCCCGCTCCTCGAGCCCGAGTCGCCGATCGTCGGCACCGGCATGGAGGCCCGCGCCGCCCATGACTCCGGCGCGGTGGTCATCGCCGGGCACGACGGCGTCGTGACCAGCGTCACGGCCGAGCGCATCCAGGTCGACGCCGACACCGGCGAGCTCGACGAGTACAAGCTGCTCAAGTTCGTCCGCAGCAACCAGGGCACCTGCATCAACCAGCGCCCGATCGTCACGGTCGGTCAGCGCGTGGCCGCGGGTGCCCCGATCGCCGACTCGTCGTCCACGGATGGCGGGGAGCTGGCCCTCGGCCGGAACGTCCTCGTGGCGTTCATGAGCTGGGAGGGCGGCAACTACGAGGACGCGATCGTGATCAGCGAGCGCCTCGTGCGCGACGACCTGTTCACGAGCATCCACATCGAGAAGCACGAGATCGAGTCCCGGGACACCAAGCTTGGCCCCGAGGAGATCACGCGCGACATCCCGAACGTCGGCGAGGAGGCCCTCAAGGACCTCGACGAGGAGGGGATCGTCTACATCGGCGCCGAGGTCCGCCCCGGCGACATCCTGGTCGGCAAGATCACGCCCAAGGGCGAGACCGAGCTGACCGCGGAGGAGCGGCTCCTGCGCGCGATCTTCGGCGAGAAGGCGCGCGAGGTGAAGGACTCCTCGCTGCGGCTCCCGCACGGCGAGCGCGGCAAGGTGGTCGAGATCCGGGAGTTCCGCCGCGAGTGGAACGACGACCTGCAGCCTGGCGTGAACCGCCTGGTCCGGGTGTCGGTCGCCCAGAAGCGCAAGGTCTCGGTCGGTGACAAGATGGCCGGCCGCCACGGCAACAAGGGCGTCATCGCCAAGGTCCTCCCGCTGGAGGACATGCCGTACCTGCCGGACGGCTCCCCGGTCGACATCCTCCTCAATCCGCTCGGCGTGCCGAGCCGGATGAACATCGGACAGATCCTGGAGACCCACCTGGGCTGGGCGCTCGACACCATGGGCTACAAGGCCGCGACCCCCGTCTTCGACGGCGCGACCGAGGGCCAGATCCGCGACGCCCTCAAGTCGGCCCGGGTGGACTGGCACGGCTATGACCACCTGCCGGAGGACGGCAAGATCGAGCTGCGAGACGGGCGAACCGGCGAGCTGTTCGATCGGACCATCACGGTCGGCCAGATCTACATGCTCAAGCTGCACCACCTGGTGGAGGACAAGATCCACGCCCGGTCCACCGGCCCCTACAGCCTCATCACCCAGCAGCCGCTGGGGGGCAAGGCACAGTTCGGAGGCCAGCGGTTCGGCGAGATGGAGGTGTGGGCCCTCGAGGCCTACGGCGCCGCCAACATCCTCCAGGAGCTGCTCACCGTGAAGTCGGACGACGTCCTCGGTCGCGTCCAGACCTATGAAGCCATCGTCAAGGGCGAGGAGATCCAGCCCCCGCGGGTCCCCGAGTCCTTCAAGGTCCTCATCAAGGAGCTGCGCAGCCTCGGGCTCAACGCGGAGATCCTCGACCAGAACGACGAGGAGATCCCCCTGGCGGAGGACGATGCCTCCGGCTACCTGCTCCCCGACCTTGGCGGGATCAACCTCGCCGGGTTCGAGGACTGACAACCACGTAACCCACGCCCGGAGGGGGATCGGCGTCCGGCCGACCCGGTCCCCCCTCGCATGAACCGGAAGATCGCGCTGCCAGGGCCGCGGCGGCGCGGAGGAGACCGATGCTCGAGGTCAACAACTTCTCGGCAATCCGTATCTCGCTTGCCAGCCCGGACCAGATCCGGGAATGGTCGAAAGGCGAGGTGACGAAGCCCGAGACGATCAACTACCGGACGCTCAAGCCCGAGAAGGATGGGCTCTTCGACGAGCGCATCTTCGGTCCTACCCGGGACTGGGAGTGCTACTGCGGGAAGTACAAGCGGATCCGGTACAAGGGCATCATCTGCGACAAGTGCGGCGTCGAGGTCACGCGCAGCAAGGTGCGCCGTGAGCGCATGGGCCACATCCAGCTGGCCAGCCCCGTCAGCCACATCTGGTACTTCAAGGGCACCCCGAGCCGGCTGGGCATCCTGCTCGACATCAGCCCTCGCAACCTCGAGCGGATCCTCTACTTCGCCCTGTACATCGTCACCCACGTTGACGAGGAGGCTCGCCAGCGCGCCCTGAAGGCGCTCGACGAGCAGGCTGAGGGTCGTGGCGGCGCCGGCGGCGAGAGGCTCGCGGAGCTCGAGACCTCCCTCAAGGCGGACATCAAGCGCCAGTCCGAGGAGCTGCGGGCCGTGCTCGCCACCACCCGGGCCGAGATCGAGGCCGCGCGTACGCGAGACACCGACGAGGCGACGACGAAGGCGCAGGAGGTCCAGGCCGCGCTGTCGGCCCTGGGCACCGGCGTCGCCGAGGATACGATTGCCTTCGGCCCGACCGGCGAGGTCGTGGTCGCTGCCGGCGAGAAGGGCGGCAAGCCCGCGCTCGCGCGGCTGCAGAAGATCGTCGCCGCCGAGACGGACCGAATCTCCGAGGCCGCCGAGCAGCGTGCGCTCGCCGAGGAGCGCGGTACCGAGCAGAAGGTCGATGAGCTCCGGTCGGCCATGGACGAGGCGCTCCAGGGTGAGCGCGACGTCCAGAAGGGGGAGGCCCAGGGTCAGAAGGAGGAGCTCCGCCGCACCCGCGACGAGATCGAATCCCTCAAGCCCCTCATGACGGTCGGCGAGATGGAGTTCCGCCAGCTGGACGAGAAGTACGGCTCCGGTGCCCGCACCGGCCGGATCTTCTGGGCCGGCATGGGCGCCGAGGCGGTCCGCGACATCATCGTCCGGATGGACCTCGAGGAGCTCTCGCGCGCCCTGCACGCGGAGGTCCGGACCAGCTCCGGCCAGCGCCGCAAGAAGGCCATCAAGCGGCTGCGCCTGATCGAGGCGTTCCGCCGCTCGGGCAACCGCCCCGAGTGGATGATCCTCTCGGTCCTGCCGGTCATTCCGCCCGACCTGCGTCCGATGGTCCAGTTGGACGGCGGCCGCTTTGCGACCTCCGACCTCAACGACCTCTACCGGCGCGTGATCAACCGGAACAACCGCCTCAAGCGGCTCCTGGAGCTCGGCGCGCCAGAGATCATCATCCGCAACGAGAAGCGGATGCTCCAGGAGGCGTGCGACGCCCTGATCGACAACGGCCGCCGCGGCCGGGCGATCGCGGGCACCGGCAACCACCGCCTCAAGTCGCTCTCCGACATGCTCAAGGGCAAGCAGGGGCGTTTCCGCCAGAACCTGCTGGGCAAGCGCGTGGACTACTCGGGCCGATCCGTCATCGTCGTCGGTCCGGACCTGAAGCTCCACCAGTGCGGCCTGCCCAAGAAGATGGCGCTGGAGCTGTTCAAGCCGTTCGTCATGCGGCAGCTGGTCGAGCAGGGCTTCGCGCACAACATCAAGAGCGCCAAGCGCATCGTCGAGCGCGTTCGCCCCGAGGTGTGGGACGTCCTCGAAGAGGTCATCAAGGACCACCCGGTCCTGCTGAACCGTGCGCCCACGCTCCACCGCCTGGGCATCCAGGCGTTCATGCCGGTCCTCGTCGAGGGGTCCGCCATCCAGATCCACCCGCTCGTCTGCACCGCGTTCAACGCGGACTTCGACGGCGACCAGATGGCGGTCCACGTGCCGCTGTCAACGGCCGCCCAGGAAGAGGCGAAGACGATGATGCTGTCGACGGCCAACCTGCTGTCGCCGGCGGACGGCTCGCCCGTCGTGGCCCCGACCCAGGACATGGTCCTCGGCTGCTACTACCTGACCATGGACGAGCAGGTCGTCTCCGACCGCCGCGTCCAGTCGTTCGCGACCGAGGACGACGCGATCATCGCGTACGAGATGGGCGCGGGCGGCCTCGAGACGGCGAGCCGGATCTTCTCCGAGCGTCTGGAGGGGGACACCTCCCCCGTCCACCACACCGGTGCCTCGCTCCTGCTCCACGAGCCCGTCGACGTGGTCGTCCGCTCCTGGGACGCCGAAGCGGGCGTCCTCGTGGACCAGTACGTCCGCACGACCGTCGGGCGGGTCCTGTTCAACCGGATCCTCCCCGAGCCCATGCGGTTCGCGAACCACGCCATGAAGCGCGTGGACCTCAAGCGGCTCGTCGATCGCTGCTACCGGGACCTCGGTCCCGTCGAGACCGCCCACCTGGTGGACGGCATCAAGGGCATCGGCTTCAAGTTCGCCACCCGCGGCGGCATGACGATCGGCCTCTGGGACATCATCGTGCCGGATTCCAAGCCCGCGCAGATGGCCCAGGCGGACGAGGACGTCGCCAAGATCGACGCCCAGTTCCAGCGCGGCCTCATCACCGAGGACGAGCGCTACGAGCAGGTCGTCGAACTCTGGCAGCGCGTCACCAAGGTCGTCTCCGACCAGATGATGGACGCTCTGGGCGCGGAGAACCCCGTCCGGATGATGACCGACTCGGGTGCCCGCGGCAACAAGGGCAACATCGGCCAGCTGGGCGCCATGCGCGGCCTGATGGCCGACCCGTCGGGCCGGATCATCGACGTCCCCGTTCGCAGCAACTTCCGTGAGGGCATGACGGTCCTCGAGTACTTCATCAGCACCCACGGTGCCCGCAAGGGCCTCGCGGACACGGCCCTCCGCACCGCGGACTCCGGGTACCTCACCCGGCGCCTCGTCGATGTGGCGCAGGACGTCATCACCCGCGAGGACGACTGCGGCACCGAGGATGGGAGCTGGATCATCCGGGCCGAGTCCGCGGACGAGCCCGAGGCGTTCCAGCGCCGCCTGGTCGGCCGCCTCACGGCCACCGACCTCGTGGATCCGGGCGCGAAGGTGAAGAAGGGCGCCAGCGCACCCGTGGTCGCCGAGCGCAACACCATGATGACCGAGGAGCTCGCGAAGGAGATCGACGCGGCCGGCATCGACGAGGTGCTGGTCCGATCGCCGCTCGCGTGCGAGTCGCGACAGGGCGTCTGCCGGATGTGCTACGGCCGAAACCTGGCGACCGGCGACATGATCGGAATCGGCGAGGCGGTCGGCATCATCGCCGCCCAGTCCATCGGCGAGCCTGGCACGCAGCTGACGATGCGGACGTTCCACACCGGCGGCGTCGCCGGCCAGGACATCACGCAGGGTCTGCCGCGCGTCGAGGAGCTGTTCGAGGCCCGGATCCCCAAGGGGAAGGCCGAGATCAGCCACATCGACGGCATCGTCGAGGTGATCGCCGGCGAGACCGGCCGCAAGGTCAAGGTGATCAGCCGCGAGGCCTTCGACTCGCCGATCGTCCTCCCCGAGGGCGCTGAGCTGCTGGCGGCCGCGGGCGATCTTGTCGAGCTCAACCAGGTTCTGGCCCGCTCGGCCACGGCGGGGGACATCGTTTCACCGGTGAAGGGCTTCCTGGCCCGCACCGACGACGGCACCGTCGTCAGGTCCGAGGACATCGTGGAGCGCGAGTACGCGATCCCGCACAGCGCGAAGCTGCTGGTCGAGGAAGGCCAGGAGATCCGCGCCGGCGACGCCATCACGGACGGCCCCATCAACCCTCAGGAGTACCTCGACACCCGGGGCAAGGACGCCGTCCAGCGCTACCTGGTGCGGGAGGTCCAGCGGGTCTACCGGAGCCAGGGCGTCACGATCAACGACAAGCACATCGAGATCATCGTCCGCCAGATGCTCAAGAAGGTGCGGATCGACCAGCCGGGCGACTGCGAGCAGCTTCCGACCGAGCTCATCGACCGCCTGGACTTCGAGGCGGCGAACAACCGTGTCCTCGCCGAGGGCGGCGAGCCCGCGACCGCGCAGACCGTGCTTCTGGGCGTGACCAAGGCATCGCTCAACACGTCCTCCTTCCTGGCCGCGGCCTCCTTCCAGGAGACCACCCGGGTGCTGACCGAGGCCGCCATCAACGGCGCCCGGGACCACCTGGTCGGCCTCAAGGAGAACGTGATCATCGGCAAGCTCATCCCGGCAGGGTCGGGCGCGCCGCAGAACGTTGCCGCGATCAAGGAGCGCCAGCGCCGGACCGCCCTCGAGGCACTTGCCGGCGAGGCGCTCGAGGGTCTCGGGGAGCCTGAGTTCAACCCGTTCCTGGAGGACGGCACCCCGGGCTCGGACGACGAGACGGCGGGGCTCGCCCTGGCTGCCACGATCGCCGGAGCCGAGGACGACGAGCCCGATCTCGATCCGCTCGCCGGGGAGCCTGCCCCTGAGGTCGAGGAAGTGGCGTTCAACCCCTTCCTCGCCGACGCCTCCGAGGAGGGTTGAGCTCCGCCGCGCACTCAGACCATCGCCCAGGCACCCCCGGGCTCCGCGGACGCGGGGGTGTTTGACACTCGAACGGACGCCTTGCTAAACTCCGCGTTCGTGGCCTCGAGGGGCCCCGTTCGCCACGTGCGTCGGATCCGGCCTCGAAGAGATCCGAGCGGTCCCCGGCCGGACGCCCGGCGCGGGTGGACCCGCCGGACCGACCACCACCTGTAGCCACTTTCAGCGAAAGGAGCCGCGTCTCCGTGCCGACCATCAGCCAGCTCGTGCGCCACGGACGGAAGCCGAAGATCGAGAAGGTCAAGGCTCCCGCGCTGCGCAAGAACTGGAACAGCCTGCGACAGCGCCAGGTGCCGATTCCCGGCGCCCCCCAGAAGCGGGGAGTGTGCCTGCAGGTCAGGACGATGACCCCGAAGAAGCCGAACTCGGCCCTTCGGAAGATCGCGCGCGTGCGGCTCACCAACCAGATGGAGGTCACGGCCTACATCCCGGGCATCGGCCACAACCTCCAGGAGCACTCCGTGGTCCTGGTGCGCGGCGGCCGGGTCAAGGACCTCCCTTCGGTCAAGTACCACATCATCCGTGGGACCCTGGACGCCGCGGGCGTCAAGGATCGAATGCAGAGCCGCAGCAAGTACGGCGCCAAGGCAGCCGTCGCGCCCGGGAAGAGGGGCTAGGATGCCGCGCCGTCAGTCGATCGCCCGCAAGACGAAGTACCAGGTCGAGTCGACCCGCGTCTCGGATCGCTTCCGCGCGAAGCTGATGCGTGACGGGAAGCGGACCCTGTCGGACCGGATCCTGCGCCAGGCGCTTGCGCGCGCCGAGTTCCAGGCCAAGCGCCCGGGGCTCGAGGTGCTCGAGGCCGCGTTGCGCAACGCCACCCCGATCATCGAGGTCAAGCCCCGCCGTGTCGGCGGCGCCACCTACCAGGTCCCGGTCGAGATCCGGGGAGATCGCCGGCTGTCGCTCGGCGTGCGCTGGCTCGTCCAGTCCGCCCGCAAGCGCAGTGGCAAGAGCATGAGCGAGAAGCTCGCCGCGGAATTCGTCGACGCCATGAACGGCCTCGGGGCAGCGGTGAAGCGGCGCGAGGACACCCACAAGATGGCGGAGGCCAACAAGGCCTTCAGTCACTTCAAGTGGTAGTCCCGGCCGAGAGGAGCTGAACCAACCGTGGCACGAGCCGTTCCGCTTCTGCGAACGCGGAACATTGGAATCATCGCGCATATCGACGCGGGCAAGACCACCGTCACCGAGCGGATCCTCTTCTACACGAAGAAGATCTACAAGATCGGTGAGGTCCATGAGGGCGCGGCCACCATGGACTGGATGCCCCAGGAGCAGGAGCGCGGCATCACGATCACCGCCGCGGCCACAACCTGCGCGTGGAACGATCACCGAATCAACATCATCGATACGCCCGGGCACGTGGACTTCACCATGGAGGTCGAGCGGAGCCTGCGCGTGCTCGATGGCGCCGTGGTGGTGTTCGATGGCGTTGCCGGTGTCGAGCCCCAGTCCGAGACCGTCTGGCGCCAGGCGGACCGCTACGGCGTTCCCCGGATCTGCTTCATCAACAAGCTTGACCGGACGGGTGCCAACTTCTGGCGCGACGTGGACATGATCCGCGACCGCCTTGGCGTCACGCCCGTGCCGATCCAGATCCCGATCGGCATCGAGGACACGTTCGTCGGCCTCGTGGACCTCGTCCGCATGAAGGCGCTGGTCTGGCGAGACGACCTGGGCAACAGCTTCGACACGATCGAGATCCCCGCGGAGATGGCCGATGAGGCCGCGACGTGGCGCGAGAACCTCCTCGAGTCGGTCGCGCTGGTCGATGATCGCCTCGCCCACAAGTACCTCGAGGGCGAGGAGGTCACCGAGGACGAGATCAGGCACGCGATCCGGCTCGCGACCCTCCAGTACGCCTGGGTCCCGATCCTGTGCGGCTCGGCGCTCAAGAACAAGGGCGTCCAGCCGATGCTCGACGCGGTGGTGGACTATCTCCCATCGCCGCTCGACGTGCCACCGGTGATCGGCCTCAAGCCCGGCACCGACATCGAGATCCTCAAGGCGCCGGACGACGCGGAACCCTTCAGCGCCCTGGCCTTCAAGATCGCTGCGGATCCGTTCGTCGGCAAGCTGGCCTTCTTCCGGGTCTACTCCGGGACCCTCAAGTCCGGGTCCTACGTGCTCAACGCCACGAAGGACAAGAAGGAGCGGATCGGCCGCATCCTCCAGATGCACGCCAACCATCGCGAAGAGATCGACATCGTCTACGCGGGCGACATCGCCGCGGCCGTCGGCCTCAAGGACACCTATACCGGGGACACCCTCACGGACCTTGAGCACCCGGTGATCCTGGAGTCGATGACGTTCCCCGAGCCCGTCATCGAGGTCGCGATCGAACCCAAGACCAAGGCCGACCAGGACAAGCTGGGCATCGCGCTCCAGCGCCTCGCCGAGGAGGACCCGACCTTCCGTGTCAAGACGGACGAGGAGTCGGGCCAGACGCTGATCGCCGGCATGGGCGAGCTGCACCTCGACGTCCTCGTGGACCGGATGGTGCGCGAGTTCAGGGTGGCCGCGAACGTCGGCAAGCCGCAGGTCGCCTACCGCGAGACGATCCGCAAGCCCGCGCAGGGCAATGGCCGCTTCGTCCGCCAGACCGGCGGCAAGGGCCAGTACGGCCACGCGGTCATCCGGATCGAGCCCCTGCCCAAGGGCGGCGGCTACGAGTTCGTGGACAAGATCGTCGGCGCCACCATCCCGCGCGAGTACATCAAGCCGATCGACATGGGCATCCGTGAGACGCTCGAATCGGGCATCTATGCGAACGTGCCGATGGTCGATATCAAGGTGACCCTGTTCGACGGGTCGTACCACGATGTCGACTCGTCCGAGATGGCGTTCAAGATCGCCGGATCGATGGCGATCAAGGACGCAGTCGGCAAGGCCAGCCCCGTCGTGCTGGAGCCGATGATGCGGGTCGAGGTGACGATGCCCGAGGAGTTCATGGGCGACGTCATCGGTGACCTCAACAGCAGGCGCGGACATGTCGAGGGCATGGATCCCCGCGGATCGACCCAGGTCGTCCGCAGCGCGGTCCCGCTGTCCGAGATGTTCGGGTATGCCACGGACCTGCGGTCGATGACCCAGGGCCGCGCGAGTTACTCCATGGAGCTCAGCCACTACGCCGAGGTTCCCTCGAACCTCGCGGCCGAGCTCGTCGCCAAGTCGAAGGTCTAACCAGGGGATATCTGCCCGCGCACGCGCGAGCAAGGAGCAGGGAGTCAAGCCAGATATGGCCAAGAAGAAGTTCGAGCGCACCAAGCCGCACGTGAACGTCGGCACGATCGGCCACATCGACCATGGCAAGACGACGCTCACGGCCGCCATCACCAAGTACCTGGCGCTCAAGGGCGGCGCGGAGTTCCGCGCCTTCGACTCGATCGACAACGCCCCCGAGGAGCGCGAGCGCGGCATCACGATCGCGATCGCCCACGTCGAGTACCAGACCGAGAACCGCCACTACGCGCACGTCGACTGCCCCGGGCACGCCGACTACATCAAGAACATGATCACCGGTGCCGCCCAGATGGACGGCGCGATCCTCGTGGTCGCCGCCACCGACGGCCCGATGCCCCAGACCCGCGAGCACATCCTCCTGGCCCGCCAGGTGGAGGTGCCCTACGTCATCGTGTTCCTCAACAAGTGCGACGCGGTCGACGACCCCGAGCTGCTCGAACTCGTCGAGCTCGAGGTCCGCGAGCTGTTGAGCAAGTACAACTTCCCGGGCGACGACATCCCCGTCATCCGGGGCTCCGCGCTCAAGGCCCTCGAGGCCACCGGCGGCGTCGACGACCCGGCCTACGCCCCGATCCAGGAGCTCATGGACGCGGTCGACTCCTACATCCCCAACCCCGAGCGCGCCATCGACAAGCCGTTCCTGATGCCCTGCGAGGACGTGTTCGGCATCAAGGGCCGCGGCACCGTCGCCACCGGCCGCATCGAGCGCGGCATCATCAAGGTCGGCGAGGAGGTCGAGATCGTCGGCATCCACGCCACCCGCAAGGTGGTCGTCACCGGCGTCGAGATGTTCAAGAAGCTGCTCGACCAGGGCGAGGCGGGCGACAACGTCGGCCTGCTCCTGCGCGGTATCGAGCGCGACGACATCGAGCGCGGCCAGGTCCTGGCCAAGCCCGGGTCGGTCAAGCCGCACACCAACTTCATCGCCCGCGTCTACGTCCTGACCAAGGAGGAGGGCGGCCGCCACACCCCGTTCTACAACGGGTACCGGCCGCAGTTCTACCTGCGCACCACGGACGTCACGGGTGCCATCGGCCTTCCCGACGGGGCCGAGATGATCATGCCCGGCGACAACGTCGACATGACCGTCGAGCTGATCACCCCGATCGCGCTCGAAGTCGGCCAGCGGTTCGCGATCCGCGAGGGCGGTCGCACCGTCGGCGCCGGCGCGATCACCAGCATCATCGCGTAGCGAGACAGATATGGCGAAGCAGCGGATCCGAATCCGCCTCAAGGCCTACGACCACCGGCTGCTCGACCAGTCGGCAGCCCAGATCGTCGAGACGGCGCAGCGCACAGGCGCGGACGTCGTCGGACCGGTCCCGCTGCCGACCCGGATCGAGAAGTTCACCGTCCTGCGGTCACCGTTCATCGACAAGGACTCCCGGGAGCAGTTCGAGATCCGCACCCACAAGCGGCTCATCGACATCCTGGATCCCTCGTCGAAGACGGTCGACGCCCTGATGCGACTCTCCCTTGCGGCGGGCGTCGACATCGAAATCAAGATGTAGGGCGGACCGATGAGCATTGGGCTGATCGGCCGCAAGGTCGGCATGACACAGGTCTTCCAGCCGGACGGGACGATGGTCGCCGTTTCGGTGGTCCAGGTCACCCCGAACACCGTGACGCGGCTTCGCACCGCCGAGCGGGACGGCTACACGGCCGTCCAGCTTGGTGCCGGCGAGCGCCGCAAGCTGACCAAGCCGCTTGCCGGCCAGCTGAAGGACCTGCCGCGGGTCAAGACGATCCGCGAGTTCCGGCTGGACGACGCGGACGGCTACAGCGTGGGCCAGCAGCTGACGGTGGCCGAGGTGTTCGCCGAGGGCGACCTCGTCGACATCACCGGCATCTCGAAGGGCCAGGGCTTCGCGGGCACCGTGAAGCGCCACAACTTCTCGCGCGGACCCAAGACCCACGGTTCGGACAACTACCGCAAGCCGGGTTCCATCGGCCCCGGCACCACGCCCGGTCGCGTCTACAAGGGCCTCAAGATGGGTGGCCACATGGGCAGCGAACGGGTCACCATCAAGAAGCTGCGCGTCGTCCGCGTGGACTCGGAGCGGAACCTGATCCTCGTGAAGGGAACCGTCCCCGGGGCGCCCGGCGCGCTCACCTTCGTCCGGAAGGCGTGACGATGCCCCAGACAATCCTCTACGACCGCTCCGGCGCCTCCGTCGGGAACGTCGACCTCAATGAGGTGCTGTTCGCAGCGCCCGTCAACGAGGCCGTGCTCCACCAGGCGGTCGTCGCCCAGCTGGCCGGGCGCCATCTCGGCACGCATGACACGAAGACCCGCGGCGAGGTCCGTGGCGGCGGCAAGAAGCCGTACCGCCAGAAGGGCACCGGCCGGGCGCGCCAGGGCACCCGCTCGGCCCCGCACTTCCGGGGCGGCGGCGTCGTGTTCGGCCCGCATCCGCGTTCCTATGATCAGAAGCTGCCGAAGAAGATGCGCCGCCTGGCGCTCCGCTCGGCGCTGACCGCCAAGCTGGGCGACGACGCGATCCGCGTGGTCGACAGGTTCGGCATGGACTCCGAGCCCCGGACCAGGGAGTTCGTCGGCATCCTGCAGGCGCTCGGCGCCGGGGACGGCCACGAGCGGCGCGTGCTGGTGGTGGCCCCGGCGAAGGACGAGATGCTCCTCCGCTCCGCCGCCAACCTGCCGTCGGTATCGATCATCCTGGCCGACTCGCTCAACGTCGTCGACCTGCTCAACGCGGACTCCATCCTGATCGAGCAGCCGTCGCTGGCCCGGATGGACGAGGTGTACGCGTGAGCGCCCTGACCGCCGCTGACATCATCCTTCGTCCCGTGATCTCGGAGAAGTCCATCGACGAATCCGGGCGGGGCAAGTACACGTTCGCCGTGCATGACAAGGCCAACAAGATCCAGATCAAGGCCGCCGTCGAGGAGCTCTACAGCAAGGAGAAGGTGACCGTCGTCGCCGTCAACGTGCTGACCGCGAAGGCGAAGGAGAAGCGGCGGGGCACGAAGCGCGGCCGGATCACCGGCCACACCTCCGCCTGGCGGAAGGCGATCGTGACCCTGGCCCCCGGCCAGAAGATCGAATTCTTCGAGGGGGTGTAGGTATGCCGCTGCGAAGCTACAAGGCAACGTCCCCGGGCCGCCGGTGGATGACTCGCTCGACCTTCGACGAGATCACCACCGACCAGCCCCACAAGCCGCTCCTGGAGCCGATGAAGCGCGGCTCGGGCCGGAACAACATGGGCCGGCTCACCGTCCGCCATCGCGGCGGCGGCGAGAAGACCCATTACCGGCGGATCGACTTCAAGCGCGACAAGCCCGGCGTGCCGGCCCGCCTCGCGACGATCGAGTACGACCCGAACAGGTCTGCCCGCATCGGCCTGCTCCACTACCGGGACGGTGAGAAGCGCTACATGCTCCTCCCGAACGGCCTCAAGGTCGGGGACGTCATCGTCTCCGGTCCCGAAGCCGAGGCCCGGGTGGGGAACGCACTGCCGATCGCGAACATCCCGCTCGGCACCACCATCCACAACATCGAGCTCATCCCGGGCAAGGGCGGCCAGATCGTCCGGTCCGCCGGCACCTCCGCCCAGCTCCTGGCCAAGGAGGGCGACCTGGCGCAGGTCCGCCTCCCCTCGGGCGAGGTGCGCCGGGTCCCGATGCGCTGCATGGCGACGATCGGGCAGGTCTCGAACGTCGATCACGAGAACCAGAGCCTCGGCAAGGCCGGGCGCGCCCGTCACATGGGCCAGCGTCCGGAGGTCCGGGGCGTGGCGATGACCCCGCGCGACCACCCCCACGGTGGTGGCGAGGGCAAGAGCCCGACGGGCATGCCTCCGAAGACCCCGTGGGGCAAGCCGGCGATGGGCTACCGGACACGGCGAGGCAAGGCGACGAGCCGCCTCATCGTCCGCAGCCGTCATCGCAAGTCATAGAGAGGAGCTAGAGCATGTCGCGATCGGTCAAGAAGGGACCGTTCGTCCAGCCCCGGCTTCTCGCCCGGGTGCAGGACATGAACAAGAGGAGCGAGCGCAAGGTCCTCAAGACCTGGTCGCGCGCCTCCGTCATCTTCCCCGACTTCATCGGCCACACGATTGCCGTCTACAACGGCAAGAAGCACGTGCCGGTGTACGTCACTGAGAACATGGTCGGCCACCGTCTCGGCGAGTTTGCCCCCACCCGCACGTATCGCGGGCACGGCAAGAACGCCGACCGGTCCGGCGGACTGCGGTAGAGGGGCCAACGACGTGCGTGTCTCTGCCACAGCCAAGTACCTGCGGGGCTCCACCCGGAAGGCCCGCCTCATCACCGAGGCGATCAAGGGCAAGCCGGTCGAGGAGGCCGCCGCGCTCCTGCGGTTCATGCCGCAGGCGGCCGCACGCGATGTCGCGCGCGTGCTGAAGAGCGCGACGGCAAACGCCGAGAACAACCTGAACCGGTCGGCCGACGAGCTCATCGTCGCCGATGCGGTCGCCAACGAGGGCCCGACGATCAAGCGATGGCGCCCCCGGGCCCAGGGTCGGGCTTTCCCGATCCACAAGCCCATGACGCACATCACGGTCGTCGTGGCCGACCGGGAGGCCTAGGCATGGGACACAAAGTCCATCCGTACGGCTACCGCCTGGGCTACACCCGAACGTGGACCGCCAAGTGGTACGCCGACAAGGAGTACACGACACTCCTCAAGGAGGACATCTCGATCCGGCAGCTGCTTGACCGGCGGCTCGCGAACGCCAGCGTGAGCGGCGTCGAGATCGAGCGTGGGATCAACCACGTCACGGTCTCGATCCACACCGCCAAGCCGGGCATCGTGATCGGCCGTGGTGGCCAGAACGTCGAGGTCCTCCGCAAGGAGATCGGCGAGCTGGCCAAGCGCAAGGTCAAGCTGGAGATCAAGGAGATCCGCCAGCCTGAGCTCGACGCGTACCTTGTCGCCCTCAACATCGCCCAGCAGCTGAGCCGCCGTGTCGCCTACAAGAAGGCGATGAAGCAGTCCATCCAGCGGTCGATGAAGGCCGGGGCCAAGGGCTGCAAGATCGCGCTTGCCGGACGCCTCGGCGGGTCCGAGATGGGTCGCCGCGAGTGGGACCGCGAGGGTCGCATCCCGCTGGGCACGCTGCGTGCCGACATCAGCTACGGCCAGGTCCACGCTCACACGACCTACGGTCGGATCGGCGTCAAGGTCTGGATCTACAAGGGCGAGATCCCCGTGGAGCGCAAGCGCCGCGAGGCTGCCGCTCCCGCCGTCGCGGCCGGCGCCGCGCAGGGGGTGTGACGCCATGCTGATGCCGCGACGCGTCAAGCACCGCAAGGTGATGCGCGGCCGGATGTCCGGAATGGCGAAGGGCGGGCACACCGTCGCCTTCGGCGAGTACGGCCTGGCCACGCTCGAGCCGGCCTGGATCACGGCCCGGCAGATCGAGGCCGCCCGACGCGCGATGACCCGTTCGGTCAAGCGCGGGGGCAAGATCTGGATCCGTGTCTTCCCGGACAAGCCCGCGACCAAGAAGCCGGCCGAGACCCGCATGGGCTCGGGCAAGGGCGCCCCGGACCACTGGGTCGCCGTCGTGCGCCCCGGCAGGATCCTGTTCGAGATGGCGGGAGTCGAGCACGAGGCGGCCGTCGAGGCCATGCGTCTCGCCTCCCACAAGCTCCCGGTCGCGACCCGCGTCGTGGTCCGCGATACCGCGAAGGAGGTCACCGATGGAGATCGGTGAGGTCCGGAAGCTCACGGACAGCGAGCTGGATGATCGGCTCAAGGATGCGAAGCAGGACCTCTGGCAGGCCCGCTTCGCCCTCTCGACCCGCCAGTTGAAGGATTACAGCCAGATCCCGGCGACGCGACAGACGATCGCCCGGATCCTCACCGTCAAGCGCGAGCGGGCAACCGCGCCGCGCTCGGCGGAGTAGGAGCGTCGGGATGCCCACCGCAGGAGCCACCACCCCCGTGAAGGGACAGCGCAAGACCAAGGTCGGCCGCGTCGTCAGCGACAAGATGGACAAGACGATCGTCGTGTCCGTCGGGCGCCTGACGCGTCACCGTCTGTACAAGCGCGTCATGAAGGCCTCGACCAAGTTCGCGGCCCACGATGAGCGCAACGAGGCGAAGATCGGCGACACCGTCCTCATCGAGGAGTCGCGCCCCCTCTCAGCGACCAAGCGCTGGCGCCTGGTGTCGGTCCTCTCCCGTGCGGGCGAGGAGCGTGCAGGCGAGATCATCCCGGCCGAGGAGGCCGAGACGACCGAGGCGATCCACGCTGCCGCGCACCCCGGCCGACGAGCCGAGGGTGAGGAGGTCCAGGCGTGATCCAGGCCTCGACGCGCCTCCGCGTCGCCGACAACACCGGTGCCCGCACGATCGAGTGCATCCGGATCATGGGTCGCTCGCGCAAGACCGTTGCCGGGATCGGCGACGTGATCGTCGCGAGCGTCAAGACCGCGATCCCGAATGCGCCCGTCAAGAAGGGCGATGTCGTGCGGGCGGTCATCGTCCGGACGTCGAAGGAGATCGGCCGCCCCGACGGGAGCTACATCCGCTTCGACGAGAACGCGGCCGTGCTCATCAACAACCAGGGCAACCCCCGCGGGACCCGCATCTTCGGCCCCGTTGCCCGCGAGCTGCGTGACCGGAACTACATGAAGATCGTCTCCCTCGCACCGGAGGTGCTGTAATGCCCGACCGGTCCATCGAACACCGGACCAAGGTCCCGGAGATCCGCAAGGGCGACACCGTCGTCGTGCTGGCCGGCAAGGATGCCGGCAAGCGCGGCAAGGTCGACCAGGTGATCCGCCGCGACCCGTCGCCGTCCCCGGTCCGCTCGGGGTACCGCCGCACGTCCCTCAAGGGTGGCGTGCTGGTGGTCGTCGAGGGGCTCAACATCGCCCGCAAGCACACGAAGCCGCGCCAGCGGTCCTCAGGTGGTCCGGGCTCCATGCCGACCGTCGATCCCGGCGGCATCCTGGAGCGCGCAATGCCGCTCCCGGTCAGCCGGGTCATGGTCGTCTGCGGCCACTGCGACCGCCCGACGCGAGTCGGTCACCGGACGCTCGACAACGGCACCCGGGTGCGCACCTGCCACCACTGCGGCGAGCCGCTGGAGGTGAAGGCGTGAGCGGTCAGCTGAAGGAGCGGTACACGTCGGAGGTGATCCCCGCGCTGCAGAAGCAGTTCGGCTACGTCAACCCGATGCAGGTGCCGGGCCTGGACAAGATCGTCATCAACATCGGCCTGGGCGAGGCCCTCACGAACGCGAAGGCAGTGGACGCGGCGGTCGGTGACCTGCAGCTCATCACGGGCCAGAAGCCGATCGTGACCCGCGCCAAGCGGTCGATCGCCCAGTTCCGCATCCGTACCGGCAACCCGATCGGCGTGAAGATCACCCTTCGCGGCGAGCGGATGTGGGACTTCCTGGAGCGCCTCACGCGGCTTGCGCTTCCGCGCATCCGTGACTTCCGGGGCGTGCCCAGCAAGTCCTTCGACGGGCGAGGCAACTACTCGCTCGGCCTCCGGGAGCAACTCGCCTTCCCGGAGATCGACTATGACAAGGTGGACCGTCTCCGCGGGCTGGAGATCAGCATCGTGACGACGGCGAAGACCGACGAGGAGTCGAAGCTGTTGCTCGAACTCCTCGGCATGCCCTTCGCCGGCTAGGGCGCGGGGAGGAGTCCAGATGGCCAAGAAGTCCATGATCGCGAAGGCGAAGCGGGATCCGAAGCACCCGGTGCAGGGGTATCACCGCTGCTATGTCTGCGGACGACCGCGAGCGTACATGCGCCGCTTCGCGCTCTGCCGCATCTGCTTCCGAGAGCGCGCGCTCGTCGGCGAGCTGCCCGGCGTCACGAAGTCGAGCTGGTAGATAGATGAACATCTCCGACCCGATCGCGGACATGCTCACGCGTGTTCGCAACGCCTCGCGGGCTCGCCACACGGAGGTCGTCGTTCCCGCCTCGCGCACCAAGCGCGAGATTGCGCGGATTCTCATGGAGGAAGGCTTCATCGCCGACGTCCACGAGGAGCGCGACGGCGTGGCGCAGCTCCTGCGCATCCAACTCAAGTACGTCGACGGCAAGGTGCCGGTCGTCTCGGGCCTCAAGCGGATCAGCAAGCCGGGTCTGCGCGTGTACGCGCAGAAGACGGACATCCCGCGGGTCCTGGGCGGTCTGGGCATCGTGATCGTCAGCACGAGCAAGGGGATCATGACGGGCGCCCAGGCCAAGCAGGCGGCGCTCGGTGGCGAGATCCTCGCCTACGTCTGGTAGCGCGATGTCCCGCATTGGCCGCCTCCCCATTCCTGTTCCCACCGGCGTGGACGTCACGTTCGACGGGCGCATCATCACGGTCACGGGCCCCAAGGGGACCCTGACCCGCGCACTCCCGCCGCGGATCGCGGTCGACCGCGAGGGTGAGACCCTCGTCGTCACCCGCCCCACGGAGAACAAGCTCGACAAGTCGCTCCACGGCCTGACGCGCACGCTCGTCAACAACATGGTCGTCGGGGTCACCACCGGGTACCGCAAGGGCCTCGAGATCGTCGGCGTGGGCTACCGCGCGCAGAAGGTGGGCGACAAGCTCGTCCTCGCGCTCGGTTACAGCCATCCGGTCGAGATCGATCCGCCTGCCGGCATCAGCTTCGAGCTCGAGACCCCCGTCCGCCTCGCGGTCGTGGGTATCGACAAGGAGCTCGTCGGCCAGTACGCGGCCAAGGTCCGCGCCACCCGCAAGCCCGAGCCCTACAAGGGCAAGGGTGTCCGGTATGCCGGTGAGAAGGTCCGCCGCAAGGCAGGCAAGGCCGGCAAGATCGGCGGGAAGAAGTAGCCATGACCAAGCTCACCACCCGCTCCGCGTCGCGTACCAAGCGTCACGAGCGCATCCGCCTCCGCCTCGCGGGGACGAGCTCGCGGCCGCGCCTCGCGGTGTTCCGCAGCCTGAACCACATCTACGCCCAGGTCATCGACGACACGAGCGGCCAGACCCTGGCCGCGGCGTCCTCGCTCGACTCCGGCCTCCGCGGTGCCGAGGGCACGAAGACGGCCGATGCCAAGCGCGTCGGCCAGCTCGTGGCCGAGCGCGCGAAGGCGGTCGGTGTGGAGAAGGTGGTCTTCGACCGGGCGGGGTTCCAGTACCACGGGCGGGTTCGCTCGCTCGCCGAGGCGGCTCGCGAAGCCGGCCTCGACTTCTGAGAGGACACCCTGTGGCCCGCATCGACCCGAACAAGCTCGCGCTCGAGGAGCGCGTCGTCCAGATCAACCGCGTCGCCAAGGTGCACAAGGGCGGCCGGCGCTTCTCGTTCTCGGCGGTCATCGTCGTGGGCGACGGCAACGGCCACGTGGGCGTCGGTATCGGCAAGGCCGGCGACGTGCCCGAGTCCATCCGCAAGGGCGTCGAGGACGCGAAGAAGAACATCGTGCGCGTCCCGATGGTCGGGACCACGATCCCGCACGAGGTCCGCGAAGAGTACGCCGCCGCGCGCGTCATGCTCAAGCCGGCCTCCAAGGGCACCGGCGTGATCGCCGGCGGCGCCGTCCGCGCCGTCGTCGAGGCCGCGGGCATCCGCGACATCCTGTCCAAGATCCACGGGTCCACCAACCCCGTGAACGTGACCAGGGCGACGATCAACGCGCTCACCAGCCTCCGGTCCGTCGAGGAGGTGGCCCGCCAGCGCGGCGTGAAGATCCGCCTCGCCGTCCCCGGCCAGCCGGCTGCCGCGCAGGAGGTGGCCGATGGCCGCTAGGCTCCGCGTTACCCAGACCAAGAGCACGATCAGCCACATCGCCCGGAACCGGGCGACGATCCGGGCCCTGGGCCTGCACGGCATCGGCAGCACGTCGATCCTTCCGGACAACCCCGCCGTCCGGGGCATGGTCCGCCAGGTCCGGTTCCTGGTCACCTTCGAGGAGCTCCCCGAGGGCGCGGACGCGACGACCCCGGAGACCAACTGATGAAGATCCACGATCTCCACCCCGCAGAGGGCTCGACCAAGAAGCGCACCCGCGTCGGACGCGGCATCGCCGCCGGCAAGGGCAAGACCGCGGGTCGCGGAACCAAGGGCCAGAAGTCGCGCTCCGGCGCCTCGATCCCGGCGTGGTTCGAGGGTGGCCAGACGCCCCTCCATATCCGGATCCCGAAGCTGCGCGGCTTCCGCAACATCAACGACATCGAGTACGAGGTGGTCAACGTCGGCGCGATCAGCGCCGCCATCGCCTCGGGCAAGCTGCACCAGGAGAAGGGCGCGCCGGTCACGGTCAACGCCGACACCCTGAAAGCGGCCGGCCTGGTGCGTCGTGATCGCCTTCCGCTCAAGGTCCTCGGCCACGGTGAGGTCGACGTGAAGCTGTTCGTGCTGGCGGATGCCTTCACGAAGAGCGCCCGCGAGAAGATCGAGGCGGCCGGTGGCACGGCCCAGGTGATCGAGATCCCAAGCTCGCCTCTCGCCGCCCTCGGGGTCGAGCCGGCGGCCGACGCAACCGGCAACGGCTAGGCACCCGTGTTCGAGGCCCTGCTCAACGCGTTCCGGGCGCCGGACCTCCGGCGCCGGATCCTGTACGTCGCGTTCATCCTGCTTGTCTTCCGGCTGCTGGCGCACGTGCCGGTTCCGGGCGTGGACCGGGAGCAGCTCCGGGTCTTCCTCCAGGACAGCCCGATCTTCGGGCTGCTGGACCTGTTCTCGGGCGGTGGCCTGTCGAACTTCTCGGTCGTGGCACTGGGTGTCAACCCGTACATCAACGCCTCGATCATCATGCAGCTGATGACGGGCGTGGTCCCGTCGCTGCAGAACCTCCAGCGAGAGGGCGAGTACGGGCGCACCAAGATCAACCAGTACACCCGGTACCTGGCGGTGCCGCTGGCTCTCCTGCAGTCCTACGGCTTCCTCGCGCTGCTCAACGCGAACAGGGTCCTCGCCACGCCGTTCGACCTCGGCAGCTGGGAGACCATCACCCAGATCATCACCCTCACCGCCGGGTCCGTCGTCCTGATGTGGCTGGGCGAGCTGATTACCGAAAAGGGAATCGGCAACGGCATCAGCTTCATCATCTTCGCGGGCATCGTGAGTCGCGTGCCTGCGGCCCTCACCGGCTTCCTCGACAGCCCCGATCTCGCCCGGCTCGTCCTGTTCGGCATCCTTGCGATCCTGGCCGTCGCGGTGATCATCTACATCCAGGAGGGCCAGCGCCGCATCCCGATCCAGTACGCCTCGCGCGTACGCGGCCGGCGCATGTACCAGGGCGGCCAGACGTTCCTGCCGCTCCGGGTCAACCAGGCCGGCGTGATCCCGATCATCTTCGCGGTCAGCATCCTGCTGTTCCCGAGCCAGATCGCGAGCTACTTCACGAGCTCGCCCGGCCTGATCGGGGATATCGCAACCGGCGTCGTGAGCTGGCTCAGCCAGGGATCCTGGCTCTACGTGGCCCTCTACTTCCTGCTGACCGTCGGCTTCACGTACTTCTACACCGCGTTCACCTTCAAGCCGGATGAGACGGCAGAGCAGCTGCGCAAGAACGGCGGCTTCATCCCCGGCATCCGCCCGGGCCGTCCCACGCAGGACTACCTGGCCCGCGTGGTCACGCGGATCACGGTCGCCGGCGCCCTGTTCCTCGGCACCGTCGCCGCGCTGCCCCCGTTCATCGGCCTGGTCATGCCGCAGTTCGCCGGCATGGCGCTGGGTGGCACCGGCGTCCTGATCGTGGTCTCGGTGGTCGTCGAGACGATGAAGCAGCTCGAGGCCCAGCTGCTCATCCGCCAATACGAGGGCTTCATTAAGTGAACGTGGTTGTCCTCCTCGGCGCCCCCGGCGCCGGGAAGGGAACCCAGGCTCCGCTGCTCGCGACCCGCCTCGGCATCCCGATCGTTGCCACCGGAGACCTGTTTCGAGCGGCCGTGCGTGACGGAACGGCCGTGGGCCAGGAAGCTCGCCGCTACATGGACGCGGGACAGCTCGTTCCCGACGAGATCACGGTCGGGCTCCTCCTGGACCGGCTGGCCAAGCCGGATGCGGCCGCGGGGGCCATCCTCGACGGGTTCCCGCGCACCGGGGTCCAGGCATCGGCGCTGGACCGGGAGCTCGCCCAGCGCGGCGCCCGCGTCGACGCCGCCATCCTCGTGGACGTCCCACGTGACGAGCTGGTCCGACGCATGTCGGGCCGGTGGGTGTGCAGGGCTGCCGGCCACCCGCACCATGAAGTCTTCAGCCCGCCCCGCGTCGCGGGTGTCTGCGACCTCGATGGCTCGGAGCTCTACCAGCGCGCCGACGACCATCCGGACACGATCCGTGCCCGCATGGACCTGCAGCTCGACGCCCTCGCCGAGGTGATCGATCACTACCGATCGTCGGGGGTCCTGCGTGCCGTGGACGGCCTCCAGGGGATCAGCAAGGTCGCCGAGGCGATCGACGCCACGTTGGGCGAGGCGGGCATCCGTGCCGCCGAAGCGCTCGAGGAGCCCCTGGTCGACTGATGCAGATCACCACGAAGTCGAAGGACCAGATCGCCAAGATGCGATCGGCCGGGCGGATCGTCGCGGAAGTCCTGGCGCTCGTGGAGGAGTCCCTCAGGCCCGGGGTCTCCACCGCGGAGCTGGACCGCCTCGCCGACGCCCACATCCGCGCGGCTGGAGGGATCCCGTCCTTCGTGGGGTACCTGGCGACCAACGGCAGCTATGACCCCGGCAACCCGCGGTCGTATCCGGCATCCACCTGTATCTCCATCGACCACGAGATCGTCCACGGCATCCCGGGCGATCGAGAGATCCGCGCCGGCCAGATCGTGTCGGTCGATGTCGGTGTCATCTTCGACGGCTGGCACGGCGACGGCGCACGCACGTTCATCTGCGGTGGTGAGGCCGCCGGCACGCCGGAGGCGGTCAAGCTGGTCCAGGCGACGCGCCTCTCGCTGATGGCGGGCATCGCCGCCGCCGAGCCGGGCAACCGCATCGGCGATATCTCCGGCGCCGTGGAGGACGTGGCTCTCGCGAGCGGGTACGGGATCGTTCGCGGCTACGGTGGGCACGGCATCGGCGCCTCGATGCATGAGCCGCCGCACATCCTCAACTTCCGGACCCGTGACGCCGGCATGAAGCTGGTGCCCGGCCACTGCCTCGCCATCGAGCCGATGCTCGTCATCGGCGACGAGGCCACCCGCACACTCGCCGACCGCTGGACCGTGGTGACCGCCGATCGGTCGCTCGCGGCCCACTTCGAGCACACCATCGCGATCACCGCCGATGGCCCCCGGATCCTTACGACGGTGGTGGGGTGATCGAGGTGTTGTCGGATCGGGTCATGTTTGATATCCTCAGCGTTCGTGTGTCGGCCCAGCCGGGCCGACACTCGTGCTGAGAAGGACCAGGGAGCAAGGTTGGCCAAGAAGGACGCGATCGAAGTCGAAGGAACCGTGATCGAGCCGCTGCCGAATACGATGTTCGCAGTGGAGCTCGAGAATGGCCACCGCGTCCTCGCTCACATCAGCGGGAAGCTTCGGATGAACTTCATCCGGATCCTGCCCGGGGACCGGGTCCGCGTCGAGCTTTCTCCCTACGACCTCACTCGGGGTCGAATTACCTACCGCCTGAAGTAATCGAGGAACCCGGTGAAGGTCAGAGCGTCCGTCAAGACGCGGTGTGACAACTGCAAGGTCATCCGGCGCCACGGCACCGTGATGGTGATCTGCGTGAATCCCAAGCACAAGCAGCGGCAGGGCTGACGCGATGGCAAGAATTGCGGGCATCGACATCCCGCGCGAGAAGCGCGTGGAGATTGCCCTTACCTATGTCTATGGGGTTGGGCTGTCATCCAGCCAGAAGATCCTGAAGCAGACGAGCGTCAACCCGGACACGCGAGTACGGGACCTGACGGAAGACCAGGTGAACCGGCTCCGGGAGGTCATCGACCGCACGTACAAGGTTGAGGGCGACCTCCGTCGCGAGGTGGCGCTGAACATCAAGCGCCTCATCGAGATCGGGTCGTACCGGGGCCTCCGGCACCGTCGCAACCTCCCGGTGCGCGGGCAGCGCACCAAGACGAACGCCCGCCAGCGCCGGGGACCCAAGAAGACGGTCGGCGCCCGGAAGAAGATGAAGTGACGAGGAACCGCTAAGGCATGGCCGATCGAAAGCGCGCCGTAAAGCAGCGGCGACGGGAGCGAAAGAACGTTCCGCAAGGACACGTCCATATTCTGGCGAGCTTCAACAACACGATCGTGACGATCACGGACCTGACCGGGAACGTCATCGCGTGGGGTTCAGCTGGCATCGCCGGGTTCAAGGGCTCCCGGAAGAGCACGCCGTATGCCGCCGCGCTTGCCGCGGACGGCGCCGCGCGACGCGCGATGGAGCACGGCATGCGCCAGGTCGAGGTCTACGTCAAGGGACCAGGCGCCGGTCGCGAGCAGGCCATCCGGTCGCTCCAGGCCGCCGGCCTCGAGGTGAGTGCGATCACCGACGTCACGCCCATCCCTCACAACGGATGCCGCCCGCCCAAGCGGCGCCGCGTCTGAGTACCGAGAGACCATGGCCCGTTACACCGATCCCGTCTGCCGGCTCTGCCGCCGCGAAGGGCTGAAGCTCTTCCTCAAGGGCAGTCGCTGCTATACCAAGAAGTGCTCGTTCGAGCGGCGTCCCACGCCGCCGGGCCAGCACGGCGTCCGCCGCCGAAAGGTTGGCGACTATGGCCTCCAGCTTCGCGAGAAGCAGAAGGTGCGACGCGTCTACGGCGTCCTCGAGAAGCAGTTCCGCAACTACTTCGTCGAGGCGACGCGCCAATCCGGCGTGACCGGCGAGGCTCTCCTGCGCTCGCTCGAGCAGCGCATGGACAACGTCGTGTTCCGGCTCGGGTTCGCCCCCTCGCGGCCCGCCGCGCGGCAGATGGTGAACCACGGCCACTTTGCCGTGAACGGTGTCCCGACGGACATCGCCTCCTACCGCCTCAAGATCGGCGACAAGGTCGAGGTGCGCGTGTCGCATCGCGAGCGAGAGCTGTTCAAGAT
The DNA here is from genome assembly GCA_963770795.1 of uncultured Chloroflexia bacterium. Lineage (GTDB taxonomy): Bacteria > Chloroflexota > Limnocylindria > Limnocylindrales > CSP1-4 > CAIXZV01. Next base: position 153,986 of record CAVYQR010000002.1, on the reverse strand, counting down.
CGCGAAGGAGACCCTCCGCAACCACCAGGCACCGGACTGGCTGAGCCTCGACGCGGCAAACCTCGCCGGGACCGTGCTGGCAATGCCCCGTCGCGACCAGATGCCGCTCGACTTCAACGAGCAGCTCGTGGTCGAGTATTACTCGAGGTAGCCGCCCTCCATGATCGAACTCGAGTCCCCGCAGATCGAGCCCGTAGCGGAAGCCGGCACGTACGCGAAGTACGAGGCGGGTCCGCTCCAGGCCGGCTACGGCGTCACCCTTGGCAACGCGCTCCGGCGCGTGCTGCTGTCGTCCCTCGAGGGCGCGGCCGTGACGTCCATCCAGGTCCGTGACGTCTACCAGGAGTTCTCGACGATCCCCGGCGTCAAGGAAGACGTCACCCAGATCGTCCTCAACGTCAAGAAGCTCCGCATCAAGAGCTTCGCCGCCCATCCGGTCCAGCTGCGCTTGATCAAGAGCGGCGCGGGACCCGTCATCGCCGCCGACATCGCCGAGTCAGCCGACGTCGAGATCGTCAACCCGGAGCTCGTCCTCATGACGATCGACTCGGACGACGTGACGATCGAGATGGACCTGACCGTCGAGCGTGGTGTCGGCTATCTCGCTGCCGAGCGGTCCGAGGCTCTGCCGATCGGGGTCATCGCGGTGGACGCGATCTTCACGCCGGTCCGGAAGGTCAACTACTGGGTCGAGAGCACGCGGGTCGGTCAGATGACCAACTACGACAAGCTCACCCTGGAGATCGAGACCGACGGCACCATCACCCCCGAGGAGGCGCTCTCGCGCTCAGCGGACATCCTCGTCCACCAGTTCCAGCCGTTCGTGACGGTCGGCGTCCAGGCGGTCGTACCGGACCGGGTCGCCACGGGCGTCCCGCAGCTCCCCCCGAACATGCTCGACATGCCGATCGAGGAGCTGGACCTGCCGATGCGGGCCTACAACTCGCTGAAGCGCAACAACATCGTCAAGGTCGGTCAGCTGCTCCAGCTCAAGGACGACGACCTTCTCCGGATGCGCAACTTCGGCAAGAAGTCGCTGGACGAGATGAAGGAGCGCCTTCGCATGCGCGGCTTCATCCTGCCGGAGACCGAGTCCGACCTCTCGGAGACGGAACCTGACGGCGCGCTGGACGTGGAGGACGACGCTGAGGCGCCGTTCGACGGCGACGAGGAGGCCTGAGCCATGGCCCACCGGATTGACGGGCGCAAGCTCTCGCGCAAGCGTGGACCCCGCCTCGCCCTCTACAAGAACCTGACGGTCTCTGTCCTCCGCTATGAGCGGGTGCAGACCACCGAGGCCAAGGCCAAGGAGATCCGTGGCTACGTCGAGCGGATGATCACGCTCGCCAAGCGCGGTGACCTCGCGGCCAGGCGGACGGTCGTCTCGGAGCTTCCGAACGAGCCGCTCGTCGTGACCAAGCTGTTCGACGTGATCGCCCCCAAGTACGCCGACCGCCAGTCCGGGTTCACCCGCCTGGTGCACATCGGGCAGCGGAAGGGCGATGCCGCCGAGATCGTGCAGATCGAGCTGATCTGACGGACTCGTCGGTCGAGCGCCCGAGAGGGCGCGCCGTGCGTTACAGCGCCCGGTGTGAATACGATGGGACGGACTTCGCGGGTTTCCAGCTTCAACGGAATGCTCGTTCGGTCCAGGGAGAACTCGAGACCGCCCTTGCCGGCCTTTCCGGAGGCGAGCGGGTGGTGGTCGACGGGGCAGGACGCACCGATACCGGAGTCCACGCCACGGACCAGGTGATCGCCTTCACCTACCGGGGCAGGCTCTCCGGCCCGGAGCTCCAGCGGGCGGTCAACGCCCGGCTGCCGAGAGATGTCGCGATCCGTGACATCCGACGGGTCCCGGAGGGCTTCCACCCTCGCTATGCGGCGCGGTACCGGGAGTATCGCTACACCGTCTGGAACGGGCCGCGCAGCCCGCTGCACGAGCGCACGGCGCTCTGGCTGCGGGTCCCGCTGAACATCGACGCCATGGCGAGCGCCGGGTCTGCCTTCATCGGCCGGCACGACTTCTCGGCCCTTGGCAGAGTGGACCGGTCTCCGGTCCGGACCGTATACGCGGTTCGGATCCGGAAGGTGGGATGCCTCGTGACGATCGACGTCAGGGCGAACGCCTTCCTCCGGGGGCAGGTGCGACGGATGGTGGCCTGCCTCCTGGAGGTGGGCCTCGGCAAGATGGATGAACAGGGCCTCCGGGCGGCGCTTGTCGCACGGGAGCCGGCACTCAAGGGAGCAGCCGCCCCGGCCAAGGGACTCTGCCTCCGACGCGTCGTCCTCGGACGACGGCCGGTGGACGACAAGGAAGACGAGGAATGAGCGCGAAGACCTATACGCCTCGAGAGAGCGAGATCGAGCGACGCTGGTACGTCGTCGACGCGACGGACGAGACGCTCGGCCGCCTCGCGACGCGGATCGCGCGCGTCCTCGAGGGCAAGAACAAGCCCACCTATGCCGCGCACCTGGACACGGGCGACCATGTCATCGTGCTCAATGCATCGCGGATCACCGTGACCAGCAACAAGCTGGAGTCCAAGGTCTACGCCCGCCATAGCGGCTACCCCGGCGGGTTCAAGGAGGAGACTCTGGGTCACCTCCTCAACCGCCGTCCGGAGGAGGTCATCCGCCGGACAGTGAAGGGGATGCTGCCGCACAACCGCCTGGGAACCCAGATGCTTCGGAAACTCAAGGTCTATGCGGGGAACGATCATCCGCACCAGGCCCAGAAGCCCGAGCCGCTCGCCTGATCGAGGAGCCCTGATGTCGACGCCTGCGTTCTACTGGGGCACCGGCCGCCGCAAGACGGCGGTTGCCCGTGTCCGTCTCATCCCCGGTGAGGGCCAGATGGTCATCAACGGGCGGACCCCCGAGGAGCACTTCGGAGGGATCCTGGGTGAGGCAGAGCTCTTCCGCCCGTTCCAGGTGACCGGGACCGAGGGCCGCTACAACACGCTGATCAAGGTCGAGGGCGGCGGCGTCACGGGCCAGTCCGGCGCGATCCGCCACGGCATCGCCCGCGCGTTGCTGCAGTCCGACCCCGACTCGTTCCGGCTCGCGCTGCGCCAGGCCGGCCTCCTCACCCGCGACCCGCGGATGAAGGAGCGCAAGAAGTACGGTCTGAAGCGCGCCCGCAAGGCCCCCCAGTACACCAAGCGCTAGCTGCGCACCTGGCGGCCGGCTGAGGCGAGACCCAGGTGAGCGAGGACGCTCTCTACGAGCGCTACAAGGATGCGCTGAGGCGAGGCCACGTGGCCTCGCTGCGGGACCGCCTGGATGAAGCCCTGGCGGCCTACGCCGAGGCGGCCTCGATCGCTCCCGAGCGATCAACCCCGCACACGAGCGCCGGGACCGCGCTGCTGCGACGCAAGCGCCCGGCCGATGCCCTCAACCACTACGCCGCGGCCCTGCGCCTGTCCGCGGGTGACGATGCCGCCCTGCTCGGGCGCGCCCAGGCGCTGGCCGACCTTCACCGGCGACCAGAGGCGGCTGACGCCTTCGACACCCTGGCCGAGGCGCGAGCGGCCGCGGACAGGCTGGCCGATGCGGTGGACGCGGCGCGCCGGGGCCTGGAGCTGGCCGAGGGCCGTGACCGACGGCGGACGCTGGAGCGGCTGATCGACCGCCTGCGTGCGTCCGAGCCCGGCGAGCCTGGTCGGATCGCGCTGGAGCAGGCGCTCCTGGTCCTCGAGGGGCAGGCGATGATGCCGGTGGCGCCCGGTCCCGATGCCGGAGCCCCCGCCGTGGAGCCTGGGTTGTCCGTGGACGACGGGGCCGGGCCGACGGCGCCGGAGGCCCCGACGGCGGTCACCTACCGGCGTGCCCTGGACCGAGAGCTTGATCCCGGCGCCGACACGGCGGCGCTGGCGCTCCTCGCCGAGGACGCGCTCGACGCGGAGGACAGCGGGCTTGCCCTCGAGCGGCTGCTGGACCTCGCCGCCGCCTACCGGCGCGGGGGCCAGATCGACGGGGCGCTGGACGCCTGCTACCTCGGCCTGTCCCTGGACCCGGATGACACGGGAATCCATCTCGCGCTGACGGAGCTGTACGACGAACGGGGCTGGAGCGCCCTGGCGACGCAGAAGCTGGACCTCGTGGCAGCGCTGGTGGACCTCGATGGCGGCGCGGACGCCATGGAGCGGGTTGCGTCCGCGAGGGCCGACCGGGGCTGACGATCCCCGCTCAGGCTGAGCGACTCGACGGTCGAAAGGGCTCCGGAACCCGGTGCTACACTCGCCCGAAGATGGTCCCGTTCGTCGAGTCGCTCAGCCGGCAGGTCACGCTGACGACTGTCCTCGACATCACGATCACGGCGCTGTTCATCTACTGGGTGTTCAGCCTGATCCGGGGCACGCGTGCCGTCACCCTCGTCATCGGCGTCACCATCCTGCTCGGCTTCTATGCCCTCGCCCAGTTCCTGGAGCTTCGCCTCTTCACCCAGCTCCTCCAGGCGGGCGCGGTCGTCGGCCTGTTCGCGCTGGTGGTCGTCTTCCAGCCAGAGCTGCGCCGCGGTCTGGAGCGCATCGGGCGCGTGGGCAACTTCGGCTGGCTGTTCGCACCCGCCACCGAGCGCCGGATCGAGCACGTCGCGGGCGAGGTGGCCACGGCTGCTGCCGCGTTGTCACGGGAGAGGCACGGCGCGCTCATCGTCCTGGAGCGTGAGACCGGCCTGGAGGAGATCGCCGAGACGGGCGTCATGCTCCACGCCGACCTCTCGAGTGAACTGCTGCTGACGATCTTCGCTCCCCGGACCGCGCTGCACGATGGTGCGGTCATCATCCGCAACGAATCGGTCCTGGCCGCCGGGGCGCTGCTCCCGCTGACGGACATGGAGCTCTCGCAGCGGTTCGGGACCCGTCACCGCGCCGCATTGGGGATCACCGAGGACACCGACGCCGTGGCCGTCGTCGTGTCCGAGGAGAACGGCCAGATGAGCGTCGTGGAGCGGGCACGCATTGTGCGGGTTCCGACGGAGGCCCAACTCGCCCGCGCCCTCGCTGCGCTTCTCGAGTCGCCGGTCCCGCCTGGCGGCCTTCGGCGGCCCGGATCGAATGTCAGACGCCCGCATTTCAGTCGCCATCGCACCGTTCGCCCCGATGTCGCTCCGGGCGCAGAGCCCGTGCGACTGGTGGCCGACCCCCCCGCCCCCGAGGCGTCCGCTGCTCCCGTGGGCGGGGTGGACACCGACGATGACGGCCCCGAGGCCGCAGCGGCGGCATTGCAGTGAGCGCCCGCAGCTCCGCCCGGCACCTCGCCCGGTTCGTGATCCACAACTGGCCGCTCAAGCTGGCGGCGATCGCCCTGGCGACCCTGCTCTACGCCGGCCTGATCGCGAGCCAGGACAGCAGCACCTACTCGGGCGTCATCCAGGTGACGGCGGTCAACCAGCCGACCGGCACGGTGGTCACCAACCAGCTTGGGTCGGTGGAGCAGATCCGGTACCTGGCCCCGATCGAGGTTGGCAGGCCGTCAGCCCAGGACTTCGAGGCGACGGTGGACCTGACCGGAGTCGATCCGACCGGGCACCCGGTGAACGTCCGGGTCGACGTCGTTCCGAACGACCCCCGGATCACGATCCTCGAGGTGGAGCCGCGGACGATCCAGGTGGTGCTCGACGAGACGATCAGCCTGGCCGTGCCCGTGCGCGTGGCCCGCGGAACCGTCCCGGTCGGCATCGAACTGGGCGACACCGTGTTCTCGCCCAAGACCGTCACCGTGACCGGGCCGTCGACGGCCGCGAGCCAGGTGGTGGCCGCCCGCGTCAACGTCGCCCTCGACCCGAGCGGGCTCGACTTCGACCGGGACGTCGAGGTGGAGCCGATCGATGCCGCCGGCGAGGTGGTCAGGGGCGTCGACGTCGAGCCTCGCACGGTCCACGTCACCGTGCCCCTGTTCACCAACAGGTCGTCCCGCACGCTGCCCGTCAACCCGATCGTCACCGGGGTGCCGGCGCCCGGCTTCCGGATCACGAGCGTCGAGGTGACCCCGCTGGTCGTCGCGGTCGAGGGCGACGCGGAGGAGCTGGCCCAGCTGACGCAGGTGGATACGGCGCCGGTGGCCGTCTTCGGCGCGACCCGGGACGTGACCGGGACCGTGGCCCTTGCGCTGCCGGCCGGCGTGGTGCCTCTCGGTGTCGAGACCGTCAACGTGGTGGTCCACCTGGAGCCGATGACCGGGACCCGAACCTTCACCGCGGGCCTCCGGCTCGACGGCCGCGACCCGGGGCTGCTCTACGACCTGACCGCCAGGTCCGTCCTCCTGACGCTGTTCGGATCCACTGCCGATCTCGACCGCCTCGCGGCCGCGCCCCTGGTGGTGGGCCTCAACGTCGCCGGTCTCGGACCGGGCGACCACCCGGTGCCCGTGGTCCCGTCACTCCCCACCGGGGTCACCGTCGCGGCGATCGACCCGGCGATCGTCACCGTCACCATCGGGGAGCCACAGATGCCCGCACCATCTGCCGCGTCGCGCCCCGGTCCACCGTCACCATCTGCCGCCCCCTGACGCCTTCGCGTCCCCACGCACAATCTCGAGGAGCCCCATGACCCGCCTCTTCGGCACGGACGGCATCCGCGGCGCCGCCAACGTTGACCTCCTCCCGTCGCTCGCCTTCGCGCTCGGCCGCGCCACCGCTCACCGCGTCGTCGGTGCCGGTGGTTCGCTGGTCGTGGGCCAGGACACGCGCCGCTCGGGCGACATGTTCGTGGCGGCGATCACGGCCGGCGCGACCAGCATGGGCGTGGACGTCCACGGCGTCGGGGTGGTGCCCACGCCCGCCCTCGCCTATTTCGCAGAGATGGGTGAGTTCGCCGCTGGGATCATGGTCTCCGCGTCGCACAACCCGGCCGAGGACAACGGGCTCAAGGTGCTGGACCCGGCCGGGCTCAAGCTGGGAGACGATCTCGAGGAGGAGCTGGAGGGGCTGTTGCTGCGCGCCGACGAGCTGCCCGGCGTGGCCCCCTCGGCCATCGGTCGGGCCGTGGATGCGCGCGATCTGATCGAGCGCTACGTTGCCCATCGGACCACCCAGGCACGGACGGTGCCGGCAGCCGGTCTCCACGTGGTCCTCGACACGGCGAACGGAGCCGCCTGCGGCGTGGGCCCGGCGATCCTGCGCGCGAGCGGCGCCCGCGTGACCGTGATCCACGATGCGCCCGACGGCGACAACATCAACCGCGAATGCGGCGCCACCCACCCCGAGTCGCTCATGGCGGCCGTGCGCGCGCACGGCGCGGACGTCGGTTTCGCCCTCGACGGGGACGCGGACCGGTGCGTGGCCGTGGACCGGGCAGGCCAACTGGTGGACGGCGACCAGGTCCTGGGGATCCTGGCGCTCGAGCGGCTCGCCCGTGGCGCCCTCGACCACGGCAGCCTGGTGGTCTCGGTCCTCTCGAATGGCGGGCTGCAGCAGGCGGTCGAGGCGGCCGGCGGCCGACTGGTGAGGACGCCCGTGGGCGACAAGCACATCCTCGCCGCGATGCTCGTATCGGGTGCGGGCCTGGGCGGCGAGAAGAGCGGCCACGTGATCGTGCGCGAGCACGGGACCACGGGCGACGGGATCGCGACCGCGCTCGAGCTGCTGCGGGTCATGACCACGGCCGGGGTCGGCCTCGATCAGCTGGCCCTTGCCATCCCACTCCTGCCCCAGCAGCAGCGCGCGATCCGCGTTCGCCATCGCGACCAGTGGGAGGCGGACGAGGTCCTGGGGCGGGCCATCGCCGACGCGGAGGCGAGGCTGGCACCCCACGGCCGGATCCTGGTACGTCCCTCGGGCACCGAGCCCGTGCTGCGGGTGATGGTCGAGGGGCCCGATGCCGACGCCGTTGCGGCGATCGCCGATGCGATCGCGGCTCTCGCAGGGGAGCGTCTACACTAGCCCGGCCGCTGGGCGGGCCGCGGCGGATCCTCCAGGGAGAACCCAGGCGGCATGTGCGGAATCGTCGGCTACACGGGTCCCCGGGCGGCCGGCCCCATCCTTGTCGAGGGCCTGGCGCGACTCGAGTACCGCGGCTACGATTCGGCCGGGATCGCGCTGGTCGGCGATGACGGCGAGTTGTTCGTGGAGAAGCGGGCCGGCAAGCTGGTCAACCTCCGGGCGGCCATCGCGGATCGCACCCCCCACGCCGCCCTCGGCCTCGCCCACACCCGGTGGGCCACCCACGGCCGCCCGAACGACCTCAACGCGCATCCGCACCAGGACTGTACCGGTGACATCACGGTGGTCCACAACGGGATCATCGAGAACTTCCGGGAGCTCCGGGATGATCTGGAAGCCCGCGGCCACACGCTTGCCTCGGAGACGGACACGGAGGCCATCGCCCACCTGGTCGAGGAGAACTACCACGGGGACCTCGGCGACGCGGTCCGGGCCGCGCTGCGCCAGGTCGAGGGCGCCTATGCGATCGCGGTCATGCACAGGCGCGAGGTCAGCCGCCTCGTCGGGGCGCGCCTGAACGTGCCGCTGATCGTCGGCCTCAACGGCGACGAGAGCTTCATCGCCAGCGACGTGGCCGCGATCCTCGCCCACACGAACCGGGTGGTCTTCCTGGAGGAGGGCGATGTTGCCGACGTGCGGCCCGCCGGGGTCGTGGTCACCAACCTCGCGGGGATCGTGCAGGGGCGTGCCGAGACCCTGATCGACTGGTCGCCCGAGGCAGCCCAGAAGGGCGGCTACGACCATTTCATGCTCAAGGAGATCCACGAGCAGCCCGCGGCCCTCCGCCAGTCGCTGGCCGGCCGGGTGACGCCCTCGGGACACATCCACGCCCCCGAGGTGGATGTGCTGGCCGACGCCTTCCGGCGGGTGACCCGCGTGGAGCTGGTCGCCTGCGGCACCGCGTCCTACGCGGCGCTCGTCGGCGCGGCCGCGATCCAGGACTGGACAGGGGTTCCCGCGCGGGTGACCGTTGGCTCGGAGTTCCGCTACTCCCCGCCGCCCCTGGACGCGGACACCCTCGTCATCGCCGTGACCCAGTCCGGCGAGACGGCCGACACGATCGCCCCCACGCGATGGGCTCGCGGGCAGGGCAGTCCCATCGTGGCGGTGACCAACACCGTGGGCTCCGCCATCACCCGCGAGGCGGACGCGGTGATGTTCCTCCAGGCCGGCCCCGAGATCGCGGTTGCGGCCTCCAAGACATTCGTCACCCAGGTGACCACGCTCGTGGTGCTGGCCGCGGTCATCGCGAAGGCACGCGGCACCATGGGCCCTGAGCAGGAGCTGGACCTTGGCCGCGCGCTGCGGGCGCTGCCGGACGGCGCCGCCCGGGCGTTGGAGCTCTCGTCCGGCATAGCAGCCGTCGCCCGGCGATACGTCAACTCCGCTGGGTTCATGTTCATCGGCCGTGGCTACAGCCTTCCGGGCGCCCTCGAGGGCGCGCTCAAGCTCAAGGAGATCAGCTACATCCATGCGGAGGGCTATGCGGCCGGGGAGCTCAAGCACGGCCCGATCTCCCTGCTCGATGCCAGTTGCCCCCTGGTCGCGATCGCGACCAGGTCCCGGATCTACGACAAGCTCATGAGCAACGTCATGGAGGGCCGCGCGCGCGACGCACGGGTCATCGCCGTGGCCACCGAGGGTGATGCGGCGATCGAGCGGTTCGCGGACGAGGTGTTCTGGGTCCCCGACACCCACGAGGCCCTGTCACAGGTGCTGGCGGTGATCCCGCTCCAGCTGTTCGCATACCACACGGCGGTCGCACGGGGCACGGACGTGGACCAGCCGCGGAACCTGGCCAAGTCGGTGACGGTGGAGTAGGGATGACGCCCAGCGGCCCAGACGGAGATCCGCGCCTGCCCACGGGCGTCGTGCCCGACGGTACGACCGAGCTCGGCATCGACATCATCAAGGTCGAGCGCATCCGGACGGCGATCGATCGGTTCGGCGAGCGGTTCTCGCGGCGCGTTCTCACTGAGCGCGAGCGACGCTACGTGCGCAACCGTCCCGAGACGTTCGCCGGGCGGTGGGCCGCCAAGGAGGCCGTGTCCAAGGTGCTGGGACTGGGCGTCCGCGGGATCGGCTGGAAGGACATCGAGGTGGAGCGGATGCCAACCGGGCAGCCGGCCGTACGGCTCCACGGTCGTGCGGCGGAGCGGGCCGAGCAGCTGGGGATGGGTCGCATCGCGATCTCGATCACCCACGAGTCGGACTATGCCGTGGCCGTGGCGTTCGGCGTGCGGACCGCCGGCGGGCGCTACGTGTTCCCGCTCGACATCGAGGAGCGGCTCGACGAGCGGGAGCGGCAGCTCCTGGGACGCCTGGAGCGGATGCGGGCCCTCCACGAGCGCACCCGGGTCCTCTCGGCGGAGTCGGACGGGCCGGAGGGTGGGCATGGCTGACGGGCGACGGCTGGGGTTCGGGCAACGGGCGGGGGATGACGACCCGGTCAGATCGAGCCTGCCCGCGGGGACGGCGTGGTTGGACGACGAGTCGATGGCGTTCCTGCTGCCCGAACGACCCAGGCGCGGCCACAAGGGCACGTTCGGCAAGCTCCTGGTGATCGCCGGATCGCTGGATTACGCGGGCGCGGCCCTGCTCGTCTGCCGGGCGGCGGGTCGGGCGGGCGCGGGCCTCGTGACGCTGGCCGTACCGGAATCGCTCCAGCCCCTGTTCGCTGCGAAGGTGATCGAGGCGACCACCATGGCGCTGCCCGAGGACGATGTCGAGGAGGTCGACCCGGAGCCGGCGCTCGCCAAGGTGCTGGACCACGAGCACGACGCGCTCGTCATCGGCCCGGGCCTGCGGCCGGCCCTGGCGACGGCGGACCTGCTGCGCCTGATCCTCACGGTCCCGGAGGAGCCGGCTGGCGCCCCGGCCGTGCTCGATGCGGAGGCCCTGCGGACCCTCGCCGCGGTGGGCGAGTGGTGGACGCTGGTCACCCGCCCCTGCGTCCTGACGCCGCACGCCGGTGAGTTCGCCCGCCTGCGGGCGGGCAGCGAGCACGACCCGGGTGCCGACGGCGACCTCAACGAGGACGACGGGGCACGGGTGCGGTCAGCGGCAGCGGCCGCGGCCGAGTGGGGCCAGGTGGTGGTCCTCAAGGGTGCGAACACCGTGATCGCCGGCCCGGACGGCTCCGTGTCGGTGGCGCCCTTCGAGAACTCCGCGATGGCGTCCGGCGGCACCGGCGACGTCCTCGCCGGCGCGATCGGCGCCCTCCTTGCCCAGGGCCTCGCCCCCTACGACGCGGCCCGTCTCGGCGTCTACCTCCACGGCCTGGCCGGCGACGCGGTCCGCGAGCGCATCGGCGACGCGGGCCTGCTGGCGTCGGACCTCACCGATGCGCTGCCGCTGGGTCGCCGCCGGCTGGCCCGGATCGCGGAACGGCAGCGCGCGGGGGGACGCCTGGGGTTCGGGGCGCGCGACATGGCCACCGACCGGACGTGACCAACGCGCTCGGCCGCTCGATCGAGGAACGCCTGCGGACGGCGGGCCTCGCTCCGCTCGCGAGGAGCGCCTGGCTCGAGATCGACCTCGACGCCCTCCGGGACAACCTGGCGGCGCTCCGCGAGATCGTCGGTCCGGGCGTGCGCATCGAACCGGTGGTCAAGGCCGACGCCTACGGTCACGGGGCCGTCCCGGTGGCCCGTGTCCTCGAGGAGGCGGGCGCGGATGGACTGTGCCTGGCCACGCTGGACGAGGCATTCGAGCTGCGCGAGGCCGGGATCACATTGCCGCTGCTCGTCATCTACCCGGTGCCGCCGGTGCACGCGGCGGCGGCCGCGCGGGCACGGATCGCGGTGAGCGTTGGGGCCGGGCTGCTGCTGGGGCGCATCCTCGCTGCCGCCGCGCGGGCCGCGGCCGAGGACCCCACCATGCCGGCCCTCGAGGTCCACGTGGAGATCGAGACCGGACTCGGGCGCGGCGGCGTCCTGCCCAGCGAGGCGGTGACGGCGATCCGCTCCGTGGCGGCGACCCCGGGCGTCCGCCTGGGCGGCGCCTGGTCCCACCTGGCAGCGACGGACGTCCCGTCCAGTGCGCTTGCCCAGGACGAGCGGTTTGGCGCCGCGATCGGAATGCTCGCGGGCGATGTCCGCTTCGGCGGCGATCCGCGCGCCGTGCGCCGGCACCTGGCGGCGAGTGGCGGAATCCTGGGCGACGACGTGGCTCGCTGGGACGCGGTCCGTACGGGCCTCTCCATCTACGGGCTTGTCCCCGACGCGCTCGTGCTGCCGGGGACGACCGCGGGGCCGGCGGGGCGTCTGCGGCCGGTGATGGCGCTCAAGGCGCGGCCCGTGCGTGTCGCGGAGCTGCCGGCCGGCCATGGTGTCTCGTACGGGCCGACCTTCGTGACGGCCCGCCCGTCGCGGATCGCCACCCTCCCGGTCGGCTACGCGGACGGCTGGCGACGCTTCCTCTCGGACCGCTCGGAGGCGCTGGTCCGGGGCGTGCGCGCACCGCTGGTGGGTCGCGTGGCGATGGACGCGATCACGGTGGACGTCACCGACGTGCCCGGCGCGCCGGTGGACGAGGACGACGAGTTCGTGCTGCTGGGCGAGCAGGGGGCCGAGCGCATCACCGCCATCCAGCTCGCCGCGACAGGCGGGACGATCAGCTACGAGATCCTGACCGGGATGTCCCGACGATTGTCCCGGGTGTACCATGCCGCCGGTTTGCCTGTCGAGGTCCGGACGCTCGCTGGAGGGAGATCCGAGTGGCACGCATCGAGCTCTGGAACGGCGACATCTGCGCCCTCGAAGTCGATGCCATCGTGAGCCCCGCGTCCACGTCCCTGTGGATGTCCAGCGGGGTCGCAGGCGAGCTGAAGCGCACGGGGGGCGAGGCCATCGAGTTCGCCGCCCTGCGCCAGGCGCCGGCCAACCTGGGCGACGCCGTCGTCACCCCGGCCGGCCGGCTGGCAGCCCGCGTCGTGATCCACGCCGTATCGCTGGAACGCGATCGTCGCACCAGCGGTCCCGCGATCGACCGCGCCGTCCGCAGCTCCATGGCCCGTGCCCGCGAACTCGGGATCGCCAGCATCGCGTTCCCGGCCCTGGGCACCGGTATCGGCGGCTTTCCGCTCGACGAGGCCGCGGCGACCGCGGTCGAGGCCGTGCGCGACGAGCTCGGGACGCCGTCCACCATCGAGCACGTGGTCTTCGCCCTCCGGGGCGCCGCGGCGTACGAGGCCTTCGCCCGTGCGCTGTCCGCGGGCGAGCCAGCCCCCACGCGGTCCCTGCTCGCACCGGTTGCCGGGCGCGAGGACCTCGCGTGAGCTTCCTGGCGGAGCCCCTCGACGAGCAGCGCGAGGCCCTGGTCGAGTCGGTGGCGCGCGAGATCCGAATGCGTGGCCTGACCGGCCCAGCCGTCCATTTCCTCGAGGCAAGCCGTCCCTACCGGCCCCTCGGGGCGCCCGCGATGCTGTTCTTCGACCCGGTCCTGGGGGAGCTCTTCGGCGGCGAGACCCCGTCCGCCAGCGAGCTCCTCCGCGACGAGGTCGGCATCGAGGCCCTCATCGACCGGCTCGAGGAGCTGAACGAGTCGGACAGCTGGGACGCCTGAGCCCTTCGCCTTCCGCTGATAGCATCGGGCGAGTGAGCAGCGATCAGCCCGCCATCGCCGCCGTCGACCGCGGGACGGCCACCGTTGCCGTGTCCCTGGTGGGGCGCGTGGACGGCCGCTGGCGACTGCTCGGTGGCACCGCGGGCCCGGTCGGGGTCCCCGAGGAGGCGCTGCTGGAGCGCCTGCGCAGCCGCCTCGCGGCTGCTGATCCCGCGCTCGCCACCGCCCTCGCGCTGGACGTCGTGGGCAGCGCGGCCGGCGCCCCGAGATTGACGTGCGCCACGTCTGCCGCCCCGGAGCTCGCGGTGATCGCCGCAACCGAGCGGGTCGTCGCCCCCCTTGCCGCCGCGGCCGCGACGGCAGGCTGGCGGGTTCGGTCGCTCGTCCTCGAAGGAGCGGACATCCTGGCGGTCGCGACGGCCCTGGCGGATGCGCGCGTGGGGGCCGTGCTGGCGGGCGCCTCCGACCCGCCGGGAGCCGACGAGCGTCCCCTCATCGCGGATCTCGGGCACCTCGTGGCCGCCGCCACCGAGCGGCGCCCGGACCTGGTGGCCGTCCTGGCCGGCGGCCTGGCGGAGCCCGGAGGTCGGACGGAGGCGCTGTTCCGACCCGGACGCCCAGGCCCCACGGTGCTGGCGCCGTCGCCGGCCGTCGGGGGCGGGGAGCCGCTCCGTGCCCTGCTCGACGACCTCCGCGGCGGCGATCACGATGGGCGGCGCGCCCTGGCCGTCGCAACCGGGACCCTCGCCGACGTCCTGGCGCGGCGGGTCGAGGTGGTGGAGATCGGCCGGGCGGGAGCGACCCGGGTCGCGGCGAGCTGGGCCCCCGGCGAGACGGCCGTCCCGCGTCGTCGCGATCGTCCCGGAGGCGGCGCTCCTGCCGCGCTCGTTCTCGGATGAGCATCTCGATGCCGTGATGAGCTGGCTCACCGTGCCGCTTGACCGGCTGCGGGTCCGTGACCGCCTCCGGGAGCTCGCACTGGCGTCCTGGGGCGATGCGGCCGGCGATGGCGCCCTGTTGCGGATGGCGGCGGTGAGGGCCGCACTGGCGCGGCTGGTCAACGCGACGCCGGCGTTCGACCTGCTCCCGCCGCCGGACCTGGTGGTGGCCACGGGCGGCGCGTGGGCCGTTGCCCCCGGGCCGGCGGTTGCGCTGGCCCTGGCGGACATCCTGAGGCGCGCGGGAGTGCGTGCGCTCGGGCTCGACCACGCCCGCCTGCTGGCCCCGCTGGGGACGATCGCAGACGCCGACGAGCGGCGGGAGATCATGGCGGACCTGCGCGACGACCTCCTGGTCCCCCTCGGCAGCGTCGTGATGCCGGCCGGGCTCCGGCCCGGACGGTCCGCAGGGAGGCTGGTGATCCGCGGTGCGGACGGGCCCGCGGAGCTGGACCTGGCACCCGGCGGCCTGGAGCTGGTGGACCTGCCACCTGGCGAGACCGCGGTGGTGGAGCTCGAGCTTCGGGACGCGATCCGCCTCGGGCTCAGGACGCGCCACGTTGCGATGGAGGTCGCCGGCGGGCTCGGCGGAGTCCTGGTGGACCTGCGGGACGTCCCGCTCGTCCTGCCCCGGCGCCTGGAACCGCGGCGCGAGCTCCTCGCGTCGTGGCAGGCCGCCCTCTGGCCGGAGATCGGGACATGATGGAGTCGCGTGACCGGGCGGACTCGCGCGGCCAGATGGAGTCGCGTGACCGGCCGGGCTGGCTTGACGAGATCCCGGTGCGGCGCATCCTGGAGGACTCCCTGGAGGCACGCTTCCCGCTCCCGCCCGGCGACCGGCCGCTCGTGGAGCAGGGGAGCGTGGTGCAGGCCGGCGATCCGCTGCTGGAGCACCTCCGCGATCGCCGGATCGAGGAGGTGCAGATCAAGGTTGCCGAAGGCGACCAGCCGTTGCCGGGCAGCCGCTGGACGCCGCCCCCGGGCCGCCGCCGCACGGGCCGGGACATGGAGGGGGAGCTGCTCGCTCCGGTCCCCGGCCGGGCCGACCGGTGGCGACTCGTCGCCGGCGATCACAGCGTCGCGTTTCCATCGCCGGTGGCGGGTGTCGTGATGGAGGTCCGGCCCGGGGCCGAGATCCGTCTGCGCCCTGACGGGCGGGCCCTGCGGGGCGCGTTTGCGGCCGGGTCCGCTGCCCGCGGGCGCCTGGAGCTCGCGACGGATCCGTTTGGGGACCTCCGGCCCGGCGGGATCGACGTCGGCCGCGCGGCGAGCATCCTCGTTGTCGGATCACGTATCGATGCGGAGGCCCTGACCCGCGCCCGGGCGATGGGTGTCCGCGGCATCGTGGTGGCGGCCCTGCCCGGCAAGGAGCTGCGCGACTTCCAGGCGTCCGAGCGGCGTCAACGTGCCGCGCTCCATCCGACGCCGCCCTTCGGTGTGCTGGCGCTGGAGGGCGCCATCCGGCGCCCGATCCCGGGTCCGATCATCGCCCTCCTGCAGAGGTTCGCCGGGCGGGAGGTTGCCCTGCTGACTGATCCTCCGGCCCTCGTGCTCGAGGGCGAGGACCCGGCGCCGGTCGAGATCGACCCGACGTGGGTCAGGATCCGCAGCGGGCCCAATGCCGGGGCCGAGGGTCGGGTCCTTGGTCCGGCCGGGCTGCGCCGGTTCGCCGCGGGGGTGCATCTCGAGGCCGCGTTCGTTGAGATCGAGGGCGAGGACCCGGTCGCCGTGCCGCTCGGGGACCTCGAGCGCTATCGCTGACGCCGGGATCGGCATCTCCACGGGTCCGTCCCCCCGCCCCGCCGTTCCTCGCTAGGTGTCTCGCCCCCGCCCCGCCGTTCCTCGCCCCCGCCCCGCCGTCGCCCCCGCGAAATCCCCAGATGTCGTCCTGGCTGGCACTCGCGCCCGATTCGTCGTCATCTGCCGCTCCCTAGCAGCAGATGACAGGGCGCGGTACCCGACCCACGCTCAGGACCAGCCCGGTCTCCCGCAGGGGAGCTGGCGAATGCCCTGCTGGCTGGAATATGGGGATTTCGCGGACTCCGGGCGCACGGAGCGTCGGGTGCAGGCCCCGGAGGTTCGCGGTTCCAGGTGGTCGGCGATGTTGGCGCCACGCAGCCACGCGGGCTCGTCGTCGTGCAGGCGCGCCGGGCGCCGGGTTCGGCTACCCTCGGATCGATGTCCACGTCCCTGCACGCCGAGCGCGCCGTCGCAACCACGGACCCGGCAGCCACCCAGGCCCTGGCCGAGCGTCTGGCTGCCGTCGCGCGCCCCGGGGACCTGCTCTGCCTCATCGGGGACCTCGGTGCGGGCAAGACCCAGTTCGCCAAGGGGTTCGCGGCGGGGCTGGGGATCACGGACACCGTCAACTCCCCGACCTTCGTCCTGATGACCGAGTACGAGGGCCGGCTCCCCCTGTTCCACCTGGATCTGTACCGCCTGGCTGATGCGGCCGATGCCCTGGCGGGCGGCCTCCTGGACGAGCGTCAGGCCGAGGGCGTCGTCCTGGTGGAGTGGGCGGAGCGGCTGGGTCCCGCGCTGCCCGTCGCGCGCCTGGACGTGCTGATCGACGGCACCGGCGATGAGCCTCGCCGCATCACCCTGCGTTCCGAAGACCCGGCGTACGGCCGGTACCTGGTGGCCGCCGCGTGACCGCGACAGGCCGGCTGCTCGTCATCGACACGGCCACCACCCGGGCCGTGATCGCGCTGGGCGAGGCGGACGGCACGCTGGTCGCGCAGCGCGGGTGGGTGGCCGGCTACCGCCACGGAGAGGAGCTCCTGGGCCGGATCGAGTCCCTGCTCACGGACCTCGACCAGGAGCCTGCGGCGCTCGGGGGCATCGTGGTGGGCACGGGGCCGGGCGCGTTCACGGGCCTGCGGGTCGGGATCGCCACCGCGAAGGGCCTTGCGCACGCGCTGCGGCTGCCCATCGCCGGCGTGGCGACGGGATCCGCTCTCCTCGCGGCCGCCGAAGCAGCCGAAACAGCCGCCGCAACCGTCGCCGGCATCGCGCCCGAGCCGGGCGCCCTCGCGCTGCTCCAGCCCGCCGGTCCCAACGATCGCGTGCTGAGCCGGCCCGGCGCCGGTCCGGTGATCCTGCCCGGCGGGACCGACCCGGACCTCGGTCCCGGCGAGCGCCTGGTGGCCGTGGACCTGGACGGCCGTGCACCGGAGGACGCCACGCAGCTCGGTACGCGAGCCCACGAGGGGCTGGCGGCGGCGTTGCTCGCCGCGGGCGCCGCCCGGTTCGCCGCGGGTGATCCGGACGACCTGGCGGGTCTCGTCCCGGAATACGTCACGTTGCCGCGGGGCGTCCGCGCCGCACTCCCCGAGAACGCCGTGGAGATGACCGGCGGGGAGAGCACGACGTGATCGGCACGCCCGTCCTGAGCATCCGGCCGATGACAGAGGCGGACCTGCCGTCCGTGCAGCTGATCGAGCGAGCCTCGTTCACCACCCCGTGGCCTCCGCAGGCATACCGCCAGGAGCTGGAGGCGAACCGCCTCGCGCACTACCTCGTGGCCCTCATCGGGGAGCAGTTCGTCGGCTACGGCGGGATCTGGCTGATGGTGGACGAGGCCCACGTCACGACGTTCGCCATCCACCCGGCCTACCGTCGCCGCCGGATCGGGGAGCGGATGCTGATCGCCCTGCTGGACCTTGCCGTGGACCGCCATGCCCGTGAGGCGACCCTCGAGGTCCGCTTGTCGAACCTGCCGGCGCGCCGACTGTACGAGAAGTACGGCTTCCGGCCCGTTGGTATCCGGCCCCGCTACTACAGCGACAACCAGGAAGACGCGCTGATCATGACCACGGAGCCACTGGCCACCCCGGCGATGCTCGCGCGGCTCGCCCGCCTCCGCGCCGAGGTCGATGCCTCCCCGCCGCCGGACCCCGAGCCTGACGCGAACCCGGACACGAGACTGGACGGGGCGAAGCCGGCGGCAGCACCGGGCGCCCCAGGCCGGATGGGAGCGACCTCGTGAGCGGTCCGCTGCTCCTGGCCGTGGAGTCCAGCTGTGACGAGACCGGCATCGCCCTGGTCGAGGATGGCCGCCGGATCCACGCCAACGTCGTGGCGAGCCAGGTCGCGCTCCACGCCCCAACCGGCGGCATCGTGCCGGAGGTTGCGGCGCGGGCACACCTCCGCTGGATCGTCCCGGTCCTGGACGAGGCGCTGGCGACCGGTGGCGTCACGATGGACGACGTGGACGCGGTGGCGGTGACCTACGGTCCGGGTCTCGCGGGCTCGCTGCTGGTGGGCATCAACTTCGCCAAGGCGCTCGCCTGGGCCCACGGCAAGCCGCTGGTGGCGGTCAACCACCTCGAGGGCCATGTCTATGCCGGCTGGCTCCTGGACCCGGGCGAGGCGGAGCGGGAGGCGCCGCCGTTCCCCCTGGTCGCGCTGGTCGTCTCGGGCGGACACACGTTCCTCGTCGAGATGCGGGACCACCTCGACTACCGGTACCTTGGCGGCACGATCGACGACGCCGCGGGCGAGGCGTTCGACAAGGTGGGGCGGCTGCTGGGCCTGGGCTATCCCGGCGGACCGGCGATCTCGCGGGCGGCCGAATCCGCCGTGGCGAAGAACCGGGTCTTCCCGCGGGCGTGGCTCGGCGACTCGTACGACGTCAGCTTCTCGGGCCTCAAGACCGCGGCCCGCCGGATCATCGGGGTTGCCCGGGCCGAAGCCGGCCTGCCGGCCGACGAGCGGGAGGGGCCGCTGCCCGATGCCGTGATTGCCGAGCTTGCGTGGGGCTTCCAGGACTCCGTGACCGATGTGCTGACGACCAAGACGATCCGTGCGGCGGAGGAGGTCGGCGCCCGCGGGATCGTATTGGGCGGCGGGGTGGCGTCCAACGCCGCGCTCCGGGCGCGGATCAGCGGCGAGGCGGCCGCCCGAGGCATCGCGATGGTGATCCCGAGGCCCGGCCTGTGCACGGACAATGGCGCGATGATCGGTGCCGCCGGTGCCAGGCGGTTCGCGGCGGGTGTCCGGTCTGGCCTGGACCTCGACGCGCGGCCCTCGCTGCCGCTTGCCCGATGAGTGGCGATCCCGGCGGCGCGCGCCCGGCCGGCGACCTCCGGCTCGATCCCCAGTTCGTGCAGCGTGCCCTCAAGCAGGCCGGGCTCCGCGCCCGCCACAACCTCTCGCAGAACTTCCTGGCGGACGTGGACGTTCTGGAGGCGATCCTGCGCGAGGCGGACCCGGGCCCGGGCCGCGCCGTGCTGGAGATCGGGCCCGGCCTCGGTTTCCTTACGGGCGGCCTGCTTGCGGCCGGCGCGGACGTGACGGCCGTGGAGCTGGATCGAGGCCTCGCCGCCGTGCTGCGGGAGCGGTTCGCGGAAGAGGCGGAGGCGGGTGTCTTCCACCTGGTCGAGGACGATGCCCTGGACCAGGATCTGGTCAACCTCGTCCCGCCGCCGTACGACGTGGTGGCCAACCTGCCGTACCACATCACCAGCCCCATCCTGCACCGGCTGCTGGGCAGCGCCCCTCGCGCGGAGCGCCTCGTGCTGATGGTCCAGCGCGAGGTGGGGGAGCGCATCGCGGCTCTGCGCCCGGCGACATGTCGTACCTGTCCGTCTTCGTCCAGTACCACGCACGCGCGCGCGTGGCGTTCCGGGTGCCGAGGGACGCGTTCGAGCCCGCCCCCAAGGTGGAGTCCGCCGTCCTGGTCCTTGAGCCCTACGCCCTCGATGACCGGCTGGACGCCCAGGCCGAGGACCACCTCTGGCGCATCGTCCAGGCCGGGTTCCGGGAGCGGCGCAAGATGCTGCACAACGTCCTGGTGCGGCAGCTGCCGATCCCCGGGGAGCGCGTGCTCGCCGCACTCGAGGCCTGCGGGATCGCGGGCGACCGGCGCCCGCAGACGCTGGCGGTAGGGGAGTGGCTGGCCCTGGCGGAAGCGATCGGCCCTATCCCGGAAGCCGGATGAACAGCCCCGAGACCGCCCCGCCCGCCCCGCAGGACCCCGCCCCGTGACCGTCCCGCAGGACCCCGCCCGCCGCCTGGCCCCAGTCGTTCGTCTCGCGCCCGCGAAGGTCAACCTGACGCTGGCCGTGCTCGGCATGCGCCCCGACGGGTATCACGAGCTGCACAGCGTCATGGTGCCGCTCGACCTCGTGGACCGCCTCGCCGTCTCCGTCCTGCCGCCCGGGCGCGAGGACTCGATCCACGTCCACGGCTTCGACCCCGGGCCCGTCGCGGACAACCTGGTCCTCAAGGCCATTGCCGCCGCGCGTCGCCACGCCCGCCCGGAGTGGGGCCGCGCCGAGCCCCCGCCCGCGCTCGCCGCCCGACTCGAGAAGCGGATCCCTGTTGCCGCTGGGCTGGCCGGCGGCTCATCCGACGCCGCCGCCGCCGCCGATGCCGCCCTGGAGGCCTGGGGCGTGGAGCTGGACGCAGAGACCCGCCGAACACTCGCGGCGGAGCTGGGATCCGATGTGCCGTTCTTCCTGGCGGCTGGCCCGGCCCTGGTCGAGGGCCGCGGCGAGCACGTGACGTCGCTCGCCTGGCTCCGCGACGCGCCCGGATCGGCGGGTCGGGACGGCCCGGCACTCCTGCTGGTCACGCCGGCCGTCGCCATCTCGACCTCGGCGGTCTTCCGTGCCTGGGACCAGGGCGCCCGCGTCCTCGGCGGCGCTGCACGCATGGCATCGGCCCACCTCGCCGAGGAGCTGCGACGCGGCATCCGGGTCGCAGACCTCATGGCCCGCGCTTCCGTGCTGGCCTCCGCCAACGACCTCGCCCCTGCCGCGAACGCCGTCGAACCGGCGCTGGTGCCGTTCAAGCGGGCGCTGCTGCGGCTCCTCAGCCGCCCCGTCGGCCTGTCGGGCTCGGGCCCCACCCACTGGGCCATCTATGCTTCCCATGGCGAGGCGGCCGAGGCCGCCGACCACGTTCGCGCCGCCATCGCCAACGGCACGCTCACCGCTCCCGGCCCGCGCGAACCGTTCGTGGCGGCCGCCCGCATCCTCGCCCGGATCGCCAATCCATCCCCGGTCATCGAACCCGTGAACCCCAGGAGGGAGCCATGAACCGAGACGCCATCGCCACGACCAGCGCGCCGGCCGCAATCGGACCGTACAGCCAGGCCATCGCCATGGACTGCCTCGTCTTCTGCAGCGGCCAGCTCGGTCTCGACCCCGCCACGGGCAACCTCCTGGAAGGGGTGGAGGCGCAGGCGGAGCGCTCGATGCAGAACCTGACCGCGGTGCTGGCGGAAGCCGGCCTGACCATGGAGGACGTCGTGAAGACCACCGTCTTCCTCGCTGACATGGCCGACTTCGCCGCCGTCAACGCCGTCTACGGCCGGTTCATGCCGGACCCGCCGCCCGCCCGATCCACCGTGGCCGTCGCCGCGTTGCCCAAGGGTGGCCTGGTGGAGATCGAGGCGATCGCGCGCCGCTGAACGGCGTCCCATCCCCGGATCTCGCCAACTGGGGATTTGAGCCCAGGGAGCCAACCAGGCTCGTCCACGGATCATCCTCCGGGCCGGGTCTGGTGCCGCCCCGCACCACGATCGCGGCGCCTTACGCCGGTGCGACGATCGGGTCCGCGGCGGCCGGCCGGAGCGTGGTCGTGGACACCGTCTTGCGGCCGGACGCGGTGGTCTCGTAGGAGAAGCTCACGCCGTCGGCATCCGTCGCGATGGTGACCGGTCTCGTAGGAGAAGCTCACGCCGTCGGCATCCGTCGCGATGGTGACCGTGACCGGGTCCCCGGTCAGGCCCAGCGTCGCGGCCGGGTAGATGGCCGTGAAGGTCGCGGTGCCCCCCTCGGAGGAGACCAGGGTGAGCGTCGTGGGCGTCGAAAGTATGTCGAGCGGGGCTCCCGGCGCGGTGCCGGCATCCACGGGGACCCACGTGCCACCGGCCTCGCGGGCCCAGGCCTTGGGAGGCACGTGGACGTAGTCAACGGTTCCGCCCGTGGTGGTCACGCTCATCATGCTGGCGGGACCGACGGACCGACCGGTGGCGGACACCACCTCGGCACCGTCAACGGTCACGCTGATCTCGAACGCCGAGGCGGCGCGGAGAGGATCGAGCGCGGCAGCCAGGAGATCGCCCGGAACGGGCGTGGGCGTGGGGGCCGCCTGCCGAAGGGGTGGCCACGGCGGCCGATGGCGTGGGCGCCTCCGAAACGACCGGCGTGGCCGGTCCGGTGGACGGAGCCGGGACGGCTGCCGGCGGACGATCCGCAGGCCACCACGGCAACGAACAAGGAGGAGGAGGGCCCCGCCGAAGCGGAACCCTCCTCGGGACGCGTGCCCCTCAGGAGTGAGGGTCAATCGTGACTCTTGTCGCCGGAGCCGTCGCCCTTGTGGTCGTCGGACTCGCCGCTCTTCTTGTCGCCGGGATCCCTTGGCCTTGTGGTCGCCGGACTCGCCGCCCTTGTGGTCGGACGGCTGGTCAGCGCCGGGCTGGACCGGGGTGTTGACGGTGGGGAGGGGACGGTCTGCTTCAGGCAGCCACTGCGCTTGGCCGAGGTCTTGAGGGAGTACGACCCGTCCTCGGCCTGCTTGAGGCTGACGCTGACCCTGACCTTGGTGCCGTCGAACCGGGCGGTGAACCCGTGCTCGCCGGTCTTGGCCGTCGCGGTGCCGCCGGTGGCGGAGCCGTAGGCCACGGTGCCGTCCGCGAGGACGTCGTAGCTGATGCCGACGGCGGTGCCGTCGCAGAGCTTGCCGGACCACGTGTGGGTGCCGACGAGATCGGCGAGCGCGCCGGTCGTCTTCTGGCGATCCATGCCCGACAGCTTGAGCTCAAGGCTGGCGTGATGATCACCTTCGCCGTCGACCGAGACCCTGATGGTCAACTTCTTGGTGTAGCCGTCGCGGCTGAAGGCGATCCTGACCGATGCGCTGGCACCATGGTCCTCGTCGGACTTGGTGACCGGCGTGCCGGCGTCGACCGTGATGCCGTCTGCGGCGACAATGGCACCGAGCGCCAAGGTGGGGGAGCCGTCGGCCGCCTTGCCGACCGTGTAGTCGACCGTGGACTTGAGGCCGGTCCCGAACACGTCCGCGGACCAGGAGCCCGGGCCCACGAGGGCATCGAGCGATCCGGCTGCGGCCTTGATCGAGAGCTTGTCGCCCTTGGCCCGGATCTTGACCTTGGTGGTGCCGTCTGCGCTGTCGAAGGTGACCGCGTGTGCGCTGACCTTTGACGCCGTGTTGGTGCCGATCGGGTCCAGGTTGACCGTGCTCAGGTTGCCGGTGCCGTCTAGGGTACCTCAACGGTCAGGGACGATCCGAGCAGGGGCAGGGTGGCCGTCATGCCACCGACGTCCACAATTTTATTCTATATTTATAATTGTCTGCGCGATCGCGTCGGTCGTGGTGGCCAGCACTGCCATGGGGAGCGCGAGCATGGCCATCAGCGCGACGGCCGTCGTCGCCATGAGTGGGCGCTTGACGAGGCTTCGCTTCAGCAATCCGCCGATCCTTTCAAGGTGGGAACCGGACCCTCGCGAGGTCAACGGGGCGTCGCCCGCTCGGTCCATCGTCCCGATCCTGTCTCACGCAGCAGGACCGGCGATGCGTGGTGGTCTATGACGAGTTCCAGCGGCTCGCATCGCTCTCCCCAACGATCTTCGATCGCCTCCGAGCCGTCCTGCAGCACCACATGACGCACACGGCCTACGTGTTCATGGGGTCGGAGACCGGGCTGCTGGATTCCCTGTTCAGGCAGCGGACGGAGATGCCGTTCCGCCTCGCCACCCCGCTGGTCCTGCCACTCCCGAGCCCCGAATCTGTGGCGGCAGTACATCGACGCCCGGTTCCGCGCGCTCAAGGTCCCGGTTGACGCAGGCGAGATCGACCGTCTGATCGCCTTCACCGGCGGGCATCCGCGGGACCTGATGGAGGCGTGTGAGCACCTGCTGATGGTCCGGATCGTCTCCCCCAAGGCGGACGGAGCGGTCGACCTGGCGATGGCAAGGACCATGGCCGGCTTGTCCGCCCAGTTCGAGGAGATCTGGAAGCAGCTCGAACGACCGAAGGGGACGCGGACCACCGCTGCGAGGATTGCCAACGGACAGCCCGTCTACGGTCGTGGCCGCTCCTCGACGGAGTCCGGGCGAAGTGTCGAACGGCTTGAGAGCATGGGCCTGATCCGCCGGACCGGGCGTGGGGCCTACAGCTTCGCCGAGCCGCTGTTCGGGGTCTTCGTCCGCGACCTGACGTCGTCGGAGCCCTGACCCCAGCCGCGCTGCGCGGGCGGGCGGCGGGATCTGCGCGGGCGGGCGGCAATCGCAAGTCTGGTGGGTTCGGCCGGCCCGCAACCCCGCTTCGCTCTCCGGCCCGGTTTGACACCGTCACCGGCCGCCCGCAGAATTCGGCGCGCCTCACATGACGACCAAGCACCTCACCTCGGGCGACGACGCCGCTCCACCTGCGGTCAATCGGACGCGGTCCGCGCGGCGCCCCACCCTGTGATCCCCTCGCCTCCCGGCACGCCCGTGCGGCGTACGGTCGCGGTCGTGCTTGCGGCCGGCCTCGGCACCCGCATGAAGTCGACCGTGCCCAAGGTCCTCCACCGGCTCTGCGGCCGGCCGATGATCGAGTACGTCCTGGACGCTGCGGTCACGGCCACCGGCGCCAGGCCGCTGGTCGTCTACTCGCCCGCCACGGAGGCGGTCCGGGACGCGGTCTCGGAGGTGGCGGACACGGCCCTCCAGGACGTTCCCCGCGGAACGGGTGATGCCCTGAGGGCGGCCCTGGAGGCGCTCGCCGATGACGTCGAGGAGGTGCTGGTCCTCTCGGGCGACGTGCCGCTGGTTGACGCGGGCCTGCTGACGGCGCTGCTGGACGCCCGCTCCATGGACCACGCGGCCATCGCCCTGGTCTCCGTGGCCGCCATCGATCCCTCCGGACTCGGGCGGGTGGTGAGGAACGAGGGCGGCACCGTGGAGCGGATCGTCGAGGAGAAGGATGCCTCCGAGGAGGAGCTCCAGATCGGCGAGATCAACGCCGGCCTCTACGCCATCGACGCGTCCTGGCTGCGGCGACGGATCGGCGACCTTCGCCCGTCGCCCGCGACCGGGGAGCTGTACCTGACGCACCTGGTGGCATTCGCGCGCGAGGACGGGCGGCTCGTGGCGGCGCTCGACGTGGACGACGATGGACGCCTGACGGGCATCAACGACCGCTCGCAGCTCGCCCGCGCCGAGTGGGACATGCGGGTGGAGATGAACGACCGCTGGATGCGGGCCGGGGTCTCGATGGTGGACCCGTCCACCGTGTACCTGGATCACGCGGTGGTCCTCGCCGAGGACGTCGCCCTGGAGCCGAACGTGATCCTCCGCGGCCGGACCACGGTTGGCGCCGGCACCCGCATCGCCGGCGGATCGCAGATCCACGATTCCGTCATCGGGGAGCGGTGCACGATCTGGGCCAGCGTGATCGAGCGGTCCACCGTGGAGGACGACGTCACGATCGGGCCGTTCTCCCACCTGCGACCCGGGGCGCACGTGGGCACGCGCTCGGAGATCGGCAACTTCGCCGAGATCAAGAACAGCCGCCTGGGCGAGCACGTGCGCCAGCACCACAACAGCTACCTCGGGGACGCGGACGTGGGCGCCGACACGAACGTGGGCGCGGGCACGATCACCGCCAACTACGACGGCGTCCGCAAGCACAGGACGACGATCGGGGAGCGGGTCTTCCTGGGCGTGGACACGATGCTGCGGGCGCCCGTGACGCTGGGCGACGATTCGAAGACCGGCGCCGGGGCCGTCGTGACCAAGGACGTGCCGGCCGGCAAGATGGCCGTGGGCGTGCCGGCGCGGATCCGTGAGATCAGGCGCATCGCGCCCCCCGCGCCGCCCGCCGCAGAAGGGCCGCCCCCCGGGGAGCCGCCGGCCTGATGGGCAACACCCTGGTCGAGATCGGGATCATCGTCCTGCTCGTCATGCTCAACGCGGTGTTCGTGTCGGCGGAGATCGCGCTCGTCTCCCTGCGCCGGAGCCGGGTGGACCAGCTCGTGGAGGAGGGCCGTCGCGGCGCTGCGCGCGTCCGGCGCCTGACGAGCGATCCGGGCCGCTTCCTGGCGGTCATCCAGCTGGCGATCACGTTCATCGGGTTCCTCGCTTCGGCGTTCGCGGGCGTGAGCCTGGCGGTCGCGTTGTCGGACCTCCTGGTCGGCGTGGGCGTGGCCTCAGGCCCCGCGGCCGTCGTCTCGCTGCTCCTGGTCACGATCCTGCTGTCGCTGTTCACCATCGTCTTCGGCGAGCTCGTGCCCAAGACGCTTGCCCTCGCGCATCCGGAGGTCTTCGCGCTGCGGCTCGCCGGACCGGTCGACATCCTCGGCCGGGCGCTCCGTCCCCTGGTGGCGTTCCTGACGGCCGCCACCCGCGCCATCACGCGCCTGTTCGGTGCAGAGGTCACCTCGGAGGCCCAGATCACGGCCGACGAGCTGCGCCTCATCGTGGAGCGCGGCGGCGAGCAAGGGATCCTGGAGGCCGAAGAGGAGCAGATGATCAACGCCGTCATCGAGCTCGGCAGCCGGCGGGTCCACGAGGTCATGGTCCCCCGGATCGCCATCGTCGGGCTGCCCGCGTCGGCCTCCTTCGACGACGCCATCGACACGATCATCGAGGAGGGGCACTCGCGGGTGCCGGTCTACGACAACTCGCTGGACGAGGTCGTGGGCATCCTCTACGCCAAGGACCTGCTCCCGTTCCTCAAGTCCGATGCGGCCGCCCGATCGAGCGTCCGGACCATGCTGCGAACCCCCGTCTTCGTGCCGGAGTCGATGTCCATCGACGACCTTCTCCACGAGTTCCAGCGGCGCAAGGTCCACCTCGCCATCGTGCTCGACGAGTACGGCGGGACCGCCGGCCTGGTGACCATCGAGGATCTCCTCGAGGAGATCGTGGGCGAGATCCAGGACGAGTACGACGAGGAGGAGCCGCTCATCGAGCAGCTCGACGAGGACCACGTCCGGGTGGATGGACGCGCGTCCATCGACGATCTGCTGGACCTCTGGGACATGAAGCTCACGCTCGAGGACGAGGACGAGTACGACACCGTCGGCGGCTTCGTCTACCACCGCATCGGCGGGGTGCCCAGCCCGGGCGACGAGATCCGGCTGGAACACCTTCGGCTGACGGTCGAGACGACCGACGGCCGGCGGGTGGGCAAGGTGCTGGTCGTGCGGGAGCATGCCGCAGACGAGGGATCGGCCGACAACGGGGACGAGGGGTAGCGGCTTTCCGGCTCTTCGTGTCACGAATCCGCCCGTCAGGCGTCATCCCGTCATGCACGGACCACTGATCCGGGGCCGCATGCGCTCTTCGATTGTCCATGGGCCCTTGTCACGTGCCCGCCTGTGGGCCCAACATACGCTCGGAAGCGTCCAGTTTCGGTCGTCCGGCGGCTGAGGGTGGTGGCAGATGGCGGGTAACGGCACGCGGCAGTCTGGCCAGGACGACGATCGTTCGGCGAATGGTCCGCCCGAACGGCAGATCGTCGTGGTCCCCAGGACACCCGGTCCCCTCCGCGTCCTCGATGACGTCGACGCCGGCAGGGGCGACGACCTCGACGTGATCATCGACGAGGTGTTCGGGCCGAGCACGGACGAGGGCCCCGGGCTGTTCGACGTGGTGCTCGTGGGCGGAGGCATCGCCCTGGTGCTGTGGTCATGGCTGACCGGAGGTGCCGGCCCCTGGTTCATCATCGGCATCGTCGCGATCGTGCTGGGTGTCGCGCTCCCGGCCCGCAGCCTCGTCAGGGCGGCTCGCGAGCGCCGGATCGTGCGGCGCAGGCGTCGCGTGCTTCGAGCCGGACATGCGCTCGATGCCTCGGATGCGACCGTCGGGGCGCTCGTGGGGTCGTACGACTCGCTTCAGCACGCGGCCACGCTTCCGGGCGTGCCCGTGAGCTCTGCGGCCCTCGAGGCAGGGCACGCCGCGCTGCTCGAGGTCGCCTCGCTGCTCGATGGGCGGCCGCCGCTCAGCGACGAGGAGCGCGAGTACGTCGAGCGCCGGACACGGGCGATCCGCGATCTCACGGCCCAGATCGTCCGGGGGAGTCGTGCGTGGCAGCGCGCGAGGATGCGCGACGACACGGACGTCACCGAGGGCGCCCGTGAACGTGCGGCCGCCGTGGCGAGAGCACGCGAGGAGCTGGAGGCTGGGACGGGAGTGGGCGCGGTGGACGAGCTTGAGCGGCTCCGGACGCGCCTGCGGAGCGGGAACCCGGAAGATGTTGCCTGAGGAGCGACCGGAGGAGCGAACCCCGGTGAGGGGGCCGCGTGCGACAAGCGGCCCGCTGGTCTGGTTGATGATGCCCTTCGTGGCCGGCTACCTCTCGGCTCGCTGGCTGGTGCGGGCGTCGGTGCACGGGCTCGGCCGGGCGCTGGGAGCTCTGGCGGACGCCTCCGTCGCTGTGGGGCGGGGGCTGGCGGACGCTGCCCGCGCCGTCGGACATGCGACCGCGGACGTGCTCCGCGCCGTCGGCCACGTCCTCGCCGAGCTCGGCCGCCGTCTGGTCGTCGTGCTCAAGGCGATCGCTCACCAGGTCGCCCGGCCGATCCGCGCGATGGGCCACCTCCTCGCTCAGCTCGGCCGGCGGATCGCCGCCGTCCTGCGCGCAGCCGGCCATGCGACCGCGGATGTCCTCCGCGCCGTCGGCCACGTCCTCGCGGAGCTCGGGCGCCGCCTGGTCGTCGTGCTCAAGGCGATCGCCCACCAGGTCGCCCGGCCGATCCGCGCCGTCGGGCGGCTTCTCGCCCAGCTGGGCCGGCGTACGGCCGCGGTGTTGCGCGCTGTCGGCCATGCAACCGCGGACCTTCTGCGCGCGACGGGCCACGTCCTCGCCCAGCTCGGCCGGCGCATCGCCGCCGTCCTGCGGGTCGCCGCCCACGCGTTCGCGGACGTGCTCCGCGCCGTTGGCCACGTTCTGGCTGAAGGGTTCCGCCTTGCCCGAAGGACCCTGGTCCGCCTGCTCGTCGCGCTTCGCCCGGTGGCGTTCGTGACCGGCCGCACCGCCGGCCGGCTCTTCGCACGCGCCCTCGTCGTCTTCCTGGTCGGGGTTCTGGCCGTGCGCGTGGGCTTCCGCCTGGCGGGGGTCTCGCTCCGGGTGATGATCGTCGTCACGGCGCATGCCCTCAGGTCCGTGACCCGGGCGATCACGCTCGTCCTCGGACCGCCGTTCCGCCTCGCGGCCCGGGGGCTCGTGGCAGCCTTCCGCGTTGTGGCCGCCACGACGCGCCGCGTCGCCTCCGCCCTGGCTGCAGCCGTCTCCAGGGCCGTCGGGTTCATCGCGAGGACGTCACGTCTCGTCATGGACGGCCTGATCGCACCGGCCGTCCGGGCAGCGCGAACGATGCTGCTCGTCTTCGTCGTCGCGTTCGTGGTCGCGGGCCGGGCCGCACGGCGGATCCTGGGCTCGGCCCTGTCGGTCATCCGGCCGCCAGTCGTGGCCGCGGCGAGGGCGCTGGCGGGCGCGACGAGGGCTCTGTCAGCGGCGATCTCGGGCGCTGCGCGGTCGCTCCGCCGGTCGCTGTCGGACGCGCGGCAGCGGCTGCGCGTCGCTTTGTCGGGTGCCGCCGACAGCATCCGCGTTGCGATCCGCGGCGCTCGCGACGGCATGCAACGGCTGTTGGGCCGCAGCCCGACCAACACGGGATCCGGTCGCCGGAGGATCCGGCCGTGACCACGGAGAGTGGCAACCGACAGGGAGGGCAGGCTCGATGCTGAAGGCGATCCGTCGATGGTGGCGGTATCTCGGGACCAAGCTGGGCATGCAGCTGGAGGAGATCGCTGACCCGAAGGTGCAGCTGGAGCAGGCGATCGGGGAGGCGCGCGAACAGCATCGACTGCTCACCGAGCAGGCGGCCAACGTGGTCGCGAACCAGGTCCAGCTCCAGGCCCGCCTGGACCGGTCGATCGAGGAGTACGGCCGCGTGACGGCATCGGCTCGACAGGCCGTCCTGCTGGCCGACCAGGCCGAGAGGGCCGGCGACATCTCGAAGGCCGCGAGCTTCACCCAGGCTGCCGAGACGTTCGTCGCCCGCCAGATCGCCCTGGAGCGCGAGATCGAGTCGCTCAAGCGGTCCCTGCTGGATGCCACCGCCGCCTCCGATCGCGCGAAGCAGGCCGTGAGAACCAGCTCGATGGCGTTGCAGAAGAAGCTCGCAGAGCGGGAGTCGCTGCTGAGCCGGCTCGACCAGGCGGAGATGCAGGAGCAGATGAACGCGGCGATGCGTCAGCTCACGGCATCGGTGGACAGTGACTCACCGACGCTGGAAGAGGTGAGCGACAAGATCGACCGGCGGCTGGCCGCCGCCCAGGCCATGACGGAGATCAGCGGCGCAAACGTCGACATGCAGATGCTCGAGATCGAGGAGGCCCAGCGACAGGCCGAGACGGACGTGAGGCTGGGCGAGCTCAAGAGCCAGATGGGGATCCTCGTGACGCCGGTCGATCGTCTGGCGCTCTCGGCGCCCGCTCCCTCGGAGCTGCCACCCGCGGATGCGTCGCCCGCGGAGGCGGCGCCCGCGGAGGCGGCGCCCGCGGAGGCGGCGCCCGCCGACGAGGCCTGACGCTAGGCGCTGATCACCGTGTGGATGATCCCGCGCAGACGCTCGCGCGCCGCGTCGCCGATCACGTCCAGCCCGTCGAGCTCGGCCAGGCACGCGTCGCGGTGGCGATGGGCCTCCGCGCGGGTGAAGTCCCGGGCGCCGGACCGTTCCAGGATGGCGACGATCGCCTCGATCTCCGCGCCGGTCGGATCGGCGATCGCGTACAGGGTGGCCAGGCGGTCTCGCTCGGCCGGTAAGGCGTTCTCGAAGGCGTACAGCACCGGCAGCGTCTTCTTGTGGCGCGCCACGTCCGTGGGCACCTTGCCGGTTGTCTGCTCCTGCCCCCAGATGCCCAGCAGGTCGTCGTTGAGCTGGAACGCCAGGCCCAGCGACCACCCGAACCTGCGGTAGCCGGTGATGATCGCCTCGTCGTCCGTGGCCAGCAGGGCGCCGGCCTCGATAGAGGCGGAGATGAGGGCCGCGGTCTTGCGGCCGATCATGTCGAAGTAGAGCTCCACCGTCATCGGCTGGTCGGACCCCGACGTCGCGATGTCGATGTACTGGCCCTCGCACAGCATCACGCACGTCTCGTCGTAGAGGCGCATGAGCCGGAGGACCTTCGCGTCGCTGAAGCCGAGGTCCGTGAGGCGGTGGAGCGCGACACGACTCAGGCTGAAGATCAGGTCGCCCGTGTTGATCGCCTGGGGCACGCCGTGGATCGCCCAGAGCGTGGCCCGGTGACGCCGCTCGACGTCGCCGTCCTCGATGTCGTCGTGGACGAGGCTGAAGTTGTGGCCCAGCTCCACGGCCGCGGCGCCCGGCAGGGCGGCGGCGTGGTCGCCCGCGATGGACGAGTACGCAAGGAGCCCCAGCAGGGGGCGCATCCGCTTGCCTCGCGGGCCCGTCGATCCGTCCAGCCCGAGGTGGTACCGGATCATCTCGTACACGCCGACGGTGGAGGCGTCCCGGTCGCCGACGACGCGGAGGATCTCCGTCTCGGTGTCGGCGAGGAGCAGGGCGAGGTCGATGTCGTTCGACACGGTCATGGTTGCTGGAGTGTAGCCGCTTCCGGTTCAAACGTGTTCGCCGAGAGTAGCCTGTTGGCTGAGGAGGGACGTGGGGTCGGCGCACCCGGAGCCGGGCGGACCGGACTCCCGCACCCTGACGCCGCCCGCCGCGGGTGCTACCGTCGGATCGTGCCCGCTCCGCGCCGCTATGTCACCGACGGCATCGTCCTGTCCAGGTTCGACCTTGGCGAGGCGGACCGCGTCCTGACCATGATCACCCCGGAGCACGGGAAGATCCGGATCATCGCCAAGGGCGTTCGCCGGCCGACCTCGCGGCTGGGCGGCTCGCTGGAGCCGTTCGCCGAGCTCAACGTCGGGCTTGCGCGCGGCCGCACGTTCGACGTGGTCACCGAGGTCCGCGTCGGGCACGCCTGGCTGAACCTCCGGGACTCGCTGGAGAGCGCGGCCACCGCCTGGTACATCGCGGAGCTGGCGGACCGGAGCCTCGAGGAGCGCCACGAGGCGGAGCCCCTGTACGCGCTCCTGCGCCGGGCCTATGAGCTGCTGGACGCCGGCATGGCCCCGGGGCGCGTCGCGCGCTGGTACGAGATGCACCTGGCCGACGAGCTGGGCCAGCGCCCCGAGGTGGATCGCTGCGTCGAGTGCGACAGGATGCTCGAGGCCACTGGGTCGTTCCGCTGGGTGCCGCCCCTCGGCGGCGTCCTCTGCGACCGCTGCCCTGGCCCGCCGGCAGATCGCGCCGGCCTGAGCCTCGACGCGCTGAAGCTCCTGAAGGCGTACCAGCGCCTGGACATCGAGGCCATCGCCGCGCTCCGCCTGACCGGGGCCATCGAACGCGAGGTCGAGGGCGCGATGCGCGACTTCATGCGGACCGCGCTGGAGCGGGAAGCCCGCTCGCTGGCATTCCTGGACGAGGTCCGATCCCGGCCGGCCGCCCGCTCGGCACCGGCCTGACGAGCAGGGGAGATACCCGTGGTCTTTGACACCGGCAGCGACATCGACCGTCGACGCCCTCGAGCGGCTGGCGACCGACATCATCGGCTGGCTCACGACGGTGACGCCAGACGGCCAGCCCCAGACGTTCCCGATCTGGTTCCTCTGGGAGGATGGCGAGGCGTTGATCTACTCCGACAGGCGCGCCAAGCGGAACGTCAACATCGCCCACAACCCGAGGGTCAGCCTTCACCTCAACGACAACGGCACGGGTGGGGACGTCGTCGTCGTCGAGGGCGAGGCCCGCATCGACGAGACGGCGCCGCAGGCCCCGGACCACGCTGCCTACCTCGGCAAGTACGGCGACCGAATCATCGCCTCCTTCAACTCGGCCGAGGAGATGGCCACCGTCTACAACGTCCCGATCCGGATCAGGCCGACGCGCGGACGGGCCTTCTGACAATGGGCGGGCAACGCCGGGCGGCCCTGGTCGCGGGGGCCGTGGCCGTCGGGACCCTGGCCGTTGCGCGACCGGCCCTGGACGCGCTCCTGGGACGGGTCGAGCGGGGGCTGAACCCGGTCGGGCCGGAGCCGGCAACCCCCGTCTCCGAGCGTGGCCGCCAGCTGCACGCCACGCTGCGCGTGGCCGACCTCCACGCGGACAGCCTCCTCTGGGGGCGGAACCTGCTGGTCCGCGGGGACCGCGGGCACGTGGACGTGCCACGCCTCATCGAGGGCGGGGTCGCGTTGCAGGTGCTCTCGATGGCCGTGAAGACACCGTGGGGCATCAACATCGAGCGCAACACCGACTCGAGCGACCAGGTCACCGCGATCGCCCTCGCGCGGCGCTGGCCTCGTGCGACCTGGCGGCGTCTCCTGCCACGGGTCCTGCATCTCGCCGCCGTCGCACACCGGTACGCGGAGGAATCGGCCGGCGACTTCCGCATCCTCGGGTCGCAGGCAGATCTCGCAGACTACCTGGCTGACCGGGCGACGAACCCCGCCATGACGGCCGGCGTGCTCTCGATCGAGGGTGCCCACGCGCTGGACAACGACCCCGCCAACGTCGAGGTCGTCGCGGACGCCGGGATCCGCATGATCTCGCCGGCTCACTTCTTCGACACGGCCTTCGGCGGGTCGGCCCACGGGGTCGAGCAGCACGGGCTCACGGACAAGGGCCGGGACATGGTCGCCCGGATGGAGGCACGCGGCGTGATCCTGGACGTGGCGCACTCGTCCGCGAGAACGATCGACGACGCGCTGGCAATCGCCACCCGACCGGTGGTGGCCTCGCACACCGGCGTCCGGGGCATGTGCGACAACTCGCGGAACCTTGCAGACGTGCACCTCGACGGGATCGCGGCGACCGGCGGCCTCGTGGGCATCGGGTTCTGGGACACGGCCAGCGGCGGGCCGCACCCCGCGGACATCGCCCGGTCGATTGCCTATGCCGTTGAGCGCGTGGGAGTTGACCATGTCGCCCTGGGCTCGGACTGGGACGGAGCGGTGTCGGTGCCGTTCGATGCCGCCAACGTCGTGCGCCTCACGGACGCGCTGCTGGACGTGGGCCTGGACGATGCCGCGATCCGTGCCGTGATGGGCGAGAACGTGCTCCGCGTGCTGGCGACGGCGCTGCCGCCTGCCTGAACGGCCGCGGGCCTCTCCGCTCTCGGCTGGTCTCCGCTCTCGGCTGGTCTCCGCTCCCGGCTGGTAGGATCGAGGTCCCGCGCGGCCATGCCACGGTCGCGTCGCAGCGGAGACCCCCACCCCGTGACGCCCGAACCCCTCGATCCCAACGCCGTCGCGCCCGCGGTCGCCAACCTCGAGACCATCGTCAGCCTGTCCAAGCGCCGCGGCTTCATCTTCCCGTCGTCCGAGATCTACGGCGGCATCAACGCCGTGTGGGACTACGGGCCCCTGGGCGTGGAGCTCAAGAACAACGTCAAGCGTGCCTGGTGGCGCGCGATGGTCCAGGACCGCAACGACATCGTGGGCCTGGACGCCGGCATCCTGATGCACCCGCAGGTCTGGGTCACGTCGGGCCATGTCGGCTCCTTCAGCGACCCGCTGGTCGAGTGCGCCGAGTGCCACCGGCGCTACCGCCTGGACGAGCTGCCGGGCGCCGAGGATCTCTCCGCCACGGACCTGCGGGACGAGACGATCACCGCCCGGCTCGGCCTGGTCTGCCCCAACGACGGCAAGCCGCTGTCGGCGCCCCGCCGGTTCAACCTGATGTTCACCTCGCACATGGGTCCGGTGGAGGATGACGCCGCGGTCGTCTACTTCCGCCCGGAGACCGCGCAGGGTTCCTACGTCAACTTCAAGAACGTCCAGCAGAGCTCGCGCAAGAAGATCCCGTTCGGCATCGCGCAGATCGGCAAGTCCTTCCGCAACGAGATCTCGCCCGGCAACTTCGTGTTCCGGATGCGCGAGTTCGAGCAGATGGAGATGCAGTACTTCGTGCGTCCCGAGGAAGGCGCCGCGCAGGCCTTCGAGGAGTGGCTCCCCAGGCGGATGGCCTGGTACGAGGCCTACGGGGTGAGCCCCGCGCGCCTCCGCTTCCGCGAGCACGCCCCGGACGAGCTGGCGCACTACGCGAAGAAGGCGATCGACGTCGAGTACCGCTTCCCGTTCGGCTGGAAGGAGCTCGAGGGCATCCACAACCGCGGCGACTTCGACCTGGGCGCGCACGCGAAGGCCTCCGGCGAGAACCTCGAGTACTTCGACCAGGCCGCGGACGAGCACTTCATCCCCTGGGTCGTCGAGACGGCGGCCGGTGCCGATCGGGCGGCGTTCACCTTCCTCATCGATGCCTACCGGGAGGAGGAGGTCCGCGGCGAGACGCGCGTCGTCCTGGGGCTCCACCCGGACCTCGCGCCGTACAAGGTGGCCGTGCTGCCGCTGCTCAAGAAGCGCCCGGAGATCGTGGACATGTGCCACCGCCTCCTGCGCGATCTCAAGCGCGACATGATGGCCGTCTACGACGACACCGCCGCGATCGGCAAGCTCTACCGGCGCCAGGACGAGATCGGCACGCCGTGGTGCGTGACGGTGGACGTAGACTCCCTGGAGGACGGCGCGGTCACGATCCGCGACCGCGATTCGATGACGCAGGAGCGGGTGCCGCTCGAGGGCGTCAAGCGCCTGATCCTGGATCGCATGGCGGACGTCCGGCCGTAGCGATCCGCTGACACGGCCCCGCCCGGGTCGGCCGGAGCGGGGCGGGAGGCGAGATGCGGTTCGGGGGATCGCGCAGGGACCCGACGACCGGCGACGTGCTGATGGCCGCGCTCGGCGTAGGCGGCCTGGCGATGTGCATCACCCTGGTGTTCCGGGGCATGCGCGCGGTCATGGACATCGGCGGCGAGTGCGCCGACGGGGCGACGTATGTTGCCGCGCCGCCCTGTCCGGAGGGCGTTCCGATCGCCCTCGTCGGTGGGATCTTCGGTGGGTTCCTGTTCGGCGCCATCGCGATGGTGTACGGCAGCCGCATCGGCGGTATCTGGGGGGCCGTCCCGTTGCTGGCCTGGACCGCCCTGTTCGCGACCCTGGGCTGGAACTTCCTGGACTACGGCCTGTTCAATCCGCCGCCCGAGGCGGATGGGATCGTCTGGGGCTGGATCGTCCCGGGCGTCGTGTTCGAGGTGATGGCCTGGGCGCCACTGGTATTCCTGGTCGTCGGATGGCGGGCGACTCGCCGCGCAGGCCCCCAGGTCGACTTCCGGCCGGCCGGCATCGGCGCGTCGAGGGTGATGCCCGGTCCCGGGCAGCCCGTGCGGGACACGACCGATACGCCCTGGGCCCACGCCACGGTCGGGATGGTGGAGGGGACTTCGAGTTCTCCGAGGGGAGCCAGGCGCTGCTTGATCGTCTCGAGCGCCTGGGCGACATGCGGGACCGCGGGCTGCTCACCGTCGAGGAGTTCGAGACCGCGAAGGGGCCCATCGTCGCCGAGCTGGAGAGCCGCTCATGACGAGTTTCCGGCTCCTCGTCAACGTGATCATGCTCGGTTCCGCCGTCCTGGGCGTGATCGTGGGCTGGCGCCTGTTCGAGGTGCTCGCCGCCGGTTGACGGTGCCCGGGTGCACCGCACGGCGGTCCGGTGTGGATCCGCACCGGGAGGGGACCAGCGGGTCATGGTGGGCCATGTTCCAGGGTTCGAATATCCGGGGCAGGGACGCGGTCGCCGTGCGGAACCAATGAGGCGGCCGCGTCCGTCCATGTCCGCGGTCAGACTCGGCCCGGTCGGATGCGGCCCGGTCAGATGCGGCCCGATCGGATGCGGCCCGATCGGATCCTTGCCTCGACGGTCCATCCGGCCCGTGACCCGGAGCGGGCGGCTCCCGAATGATGCACGGGCGATGACCGATCCCGTCACCCTCACCATTCCTGCCGACCGCTTGCCCTGGAGCGATCTCAGCACGTTGTTCCAGCGCGGCGTCGTCGTCCCGATCAACGGCCCGCGCTCGGTGGCCGACTTCCTCGCGGTCGACCTGGCGATCGAGCCCGACTACGTCCGCCGCATGATCGCGACCGTGTTCGTGGACGCGATGGTTGTCGATGACCTCGACCGAGCGATGCTCCATCCCGGGTCCACCCTCACCCTCTCGGCGGCGATGCCGGGGCTCGTCGGGGCCACGCTCCGCCGGTCCAGCTACTACGCGGCAATGCGCGCCGAGGTCAGCTGGCGCGAGGGCCACTGGGGCGGCCCCGACGACGGGGCGGCCCCCACCATCCGGGTGAAGCTGTTCAACCTCATCATCCCTGGCGTGGGCCCATCGGTCCTGCGCCGCGGGATCGTGCTGGCCCATGACGAGGCGGTCAGGATCCTGGGCCCCGATCCAGGTCTGGAGCAAATCGCCGGGGATCGTGAGATCCTGCTTCGCGTCGCCGCCTGACGGCGCCCGGGTCGGAGGTCACGCGCAGATGTCGGTGCAACTGACGATCAAGCTGTTCGCCAGCTTTCAGCGCGCCCGGTTTGCCATCGAGACGCGCGCCTACCCGGAATCGCCGACGGTCGGCGAGATCGTCGACGAGCTGGCGATCCCGCGCTACGAGGTCGGGGTGATGATGGTCAACGGCCGCAACGTCGAGTTTGACGACCGACCCGCGGAGGGCAGCGTCCTCGCTATCTTCCCGGTGATCGGCGGCGGGTGATCCGTGGCAGCCAGCATTCGCGCGGCCGGGGACCGCTACTCGCGCCAGGCCCGGTTCTGGGGCATCGGCGCCGAGGGACAGGCGCGACTCGCGACGGGCCGCGTCCTCGTGGTCGGGTGCGGCGGCCTGGGTTCATCGGCGATCAGCCTGCTGGCCCGTTCCGGCGTGGGCCACATGGTGGTCGTCGATCGCGATCGCGTCGAGCTCAGCAACCTGCACCGCCAGTTGCTGTACGACGAGGCCGACGCCGCCGCCGCGACACCGAAGGCGGTGGCCGCGGCCCAGGCTGTCGGCCGGATCAACGCCGCAGTCGAGGTCGAGGCGGTCATGGCCGACGTCAGCCCCGCCAACGTGGAGGCGTTGGTCGCCCGTGCCGACGTCGTGATCGACGGCACGGACAACCTCGAGACGCGCTATCTCCTCAACGACGCCTGCGTGAAGGCGGGCATTCCCTGGATCTACGGCGGCGCGGTCGGCTCAACCGGGATGTCGATGACGATTCTGCCCGGCGAAACTGCGTGCTTCCGGTGCCTGTTTCCAACGCCCCAGCCGGCGGGCACGATGGAGACCTGCGACACCGCGGGCGTGCTCGCGTCGAGCGTCGTGACCGTCGCCGCGATGCAGTGGACAGAGGCCGTGAAGCTCCTCGTCGGCGACCGCGAGCACCTCAACCGCGGCCTCACCGCGTTCGACGTGTGGGCGAACGACCACCTCCAGACCGAGAGCGTGGCCCGGCGCCCGGACTGCCCGTGCTGCATCGAGCGCCGGTTCGAGTATCTCGATGCCGGGGTCACGGGATGACCGGCGCCGTCGCTCAGCGCAGGCACTGGAACGGTCCCGTGCACCACAGGCACGCGGCACACGGAACCTCGACCAGGTGGCAGTCCTGCTCGAAGTCGCCGTCCCGAACGTAGTCGCACATCGCGAGATTGCAGTCGTAGCAGAACGGGAAGTCATACCGCACGACGTCGCCCCGGAACGTCCGCCACGGCTGCCCGTTCCAGGTCTCGAGGATCCCGGCGTCGTCGACATTCCCGAACGACCTCGGACGGACGGTCTT
This sequence comes from uncultured Chloroflexia bacterium, assembly GCA_963770795.1. Lineage (GTDB taxonomy): Bacteria > Chloroflexota > Limnocylindria > Limnocylindrales > CSP1-4 > CAIXZV01. Next base: position 114,830 of record CAVYQR010000002.1, on the reverse strand, counting down.
CGCGACCCCGCCGAGGTAGCAGTCGAACCGGTGCCACAGGAAGTAGCACGGGTGGAGGTCGCCGTCCCAGGACACGAAGGCGGACCCCTCCTCCACGAACTCGCAGCGGCGGACCTGGGTGGGCACCGTCGAGGGCAGCCGGAGCTCGACGCCCAGCTCGGCGGCCACCGACGCGGCCTCGGCGAAGGCGGCCTCGGTGGCCTCGAGGCGCGCCTCGTCGAAGTGCAGAAGGTCCGCGATCCGGAGCGAGATGCCGCGGGCCCTGGCGTCCGCGATCATCCCCTGCACCAGCCGGATCGCGCGCCCATCCTCCTCCGGCGGCGCGAACCGGTGCCGCGACTCGAGGTAGCGACGGAGGTCTATCCCGTCGGCGTCTGCCCGGGCGCGCCAGGTCCGGTACACGGCCAGCGCCCGGTCGGACGCAGGGCTGAACGCGGCGTGCTCCGCCATCGACGCGTCGTAGGCGAGGAGGTGGCTGACGATGATGAACTCGAACCGATGACGGGCCGCCCAGCGGACGAGGAGCGGCAGCTGGTCGAGGTTGTCGCGCATCGCGACGAACTCGAGGCCCAGGGTCAGTCGCCGCCCGAGGGCCGTGGCGCTTTCGTGGAGGCGTCCGGCGGCGGCCTCGATGGGTGCCAGCCGGGCCCCGCCGTGGATCGAGCGGAGCCTCTCGGGGCTCACTGCGTCCGCGGAGATCGCGATCCGGTCCACGCCGGCCGTCACGAGCGCCTGCGCGCGGCGGGGGCCGATCAGCTGCCCGTTGGTCTGGAAGCCGACCCAGGCATCGGCCGGCATGCTCGCCTTGGCGCGCGCGATGAACCCCTCGAGGCCCCGGTGGAGGAGCGGCTCGCCGATGCCGTTGAGCACCAGCGACTCAAGGTGCGGAAAGGCGGGCGAGAGGCGCTCGAACGTCTCCTCGGTCATGTCACCGTCGACCAGGCCCTGCCCCGGCGCGTACTTCACGCACATCGCACATCGGAGATTGCAGCGCGTCGTGACCTCGACGAACAGCTTGGACGGGTGACTGCGCCGGTGGCCCGGCGCCGGATCGAGCACGGGCAGGGGGACGCTCATCGGCACTCCAATTGGGGCCACGCCAGGCGTGCCGCGGGGGCGAGGCGCGCCGTCGACCGGTGCGGCTCGCCCCCTTCTGGCGGTGACAGCGACTACCAGTTGAAGACCGAGTCCAGCTCCTCGTGCGTCACATTGAAGGTGACGTTGTGGGGGGCGAGTGGCTCCGTCTCGAAGAAGCGCGGCAGGCGATCGTCGATCGCCGTGAACCCGGCGCGGGCGTTGAAGTCACGCTCGGCCGACAGGATCTGCTGGCCGAACGCCGTGACGTCCGCCTCGATGCCATAGAAGCTGTTGACGAGCTCCACGAAGGCGGTGAACGTCTCCGGCTGGTCGATGACCGGGAATGCCACGAACAGGCACATCCCGCTCGAATCGATGACGGCGGTGTTGATCTGGAGGGCGCGCGACAGGTCGACCTGGCCCTCGGTCTGGAGCGGGTCGATGAACCCGCCGACCTTGAGCACGTTCGCCGTGACCGCGTAGCCGGCCGTGTGGTCGGCGCCCATCGGGGTCGTCGCATACGTGACGCCGATGCCCTGGACGGAACGCGGGTCGTACGCCGGCAGGGCCTGGTTCTTCACCACCGGGACGCGCGATACGCCGAATGCCCGGCCCGTGGCCGCGGCACCGCTTCCGATGATCCGACCGAGCGGGGTGCCCTCGCCGACTTCCGCGAGCACGCGGATGGCGCCCTCGCCATCGCCGAAGGGCAGCAGGCCGCCCTCCATCGCGACGCCGATCGCGACGCCGGTCTCGATGGTGTCGAGGCCGAAGTCGTCGTCCATGCGGTCGAGCTTCTGGATGACGTCGAGGTCGTCGATGCCGCAGTGGCCGCCGTGCGACCAGACGGTCTCGTATTCGGCCTGCTTGCTGACGTACTTGCCAGTGGCGTCGTTGTAGATGCCCGAACACTGGATGATGCAGCCGCGGTGGCAGGCGTGGGTGGCCTCGCCGCCACGCTCGGTCATCGTCGCGGCCTGGGTCTCGCCGCTGATCTTCGTCGCGCCCTCGAACTGGCCCGAGCTGAAGTTGCGGGTGGGGTAGCCGCCGACCTCGTTGAGGATGTTGGTCAGGACGTTGGTGCCGAAGAGGGGCAGACCCTGCCCCGAGACGCCGTGGCTGCGGAGGCCATCGTTGAAGATCTTCGCGGCGGCCTTGAAGCGCTCCGGGTGCAGCGGCTGGCGCAGCGACGTGCCACTCTCGTCGAGGATGAACGCCTTGATCTTCTTGGAGCCCATCACGGCACCGACGCCGCCGCGGCCCATGTGCCGGGTGGGGCGCAGCTCGCGGTCGCAGGCCGCGATCGAGGCGCCGGCGAGCTTCATCTCACCGGCCTGGCCGATGACCATGAAGGTGACCTTGGATCCGTATTCGCTCACGAGCTTCTCGACCGTGGCGTACGTCCCGGTCATCTTGAGGCTGTTGTCGACCTTGAACGAGACGCCGCCCTGGTCGATCTTGATCGTCCACAGGTCGTCGCCGGCGGGAGCGCCCTCGACGATGACCGCGGCATAGCCGAGCCGAGCCAGTGCCTGGCCTGCCTGGCCGCCGGCGTTTGCCTCCTTGATGCCGCCCGTGAGTGGGCTCTTGCAGCCGACCGAGATCCGGCCGCTCGTCGAGGCGGCGGTTCCGGTGAGCAGGCCCGGAGCGAACACGAGCTTGTTGGCAGCGCTCAGGGGATGGCAGAGAGGGTCGACTTCCTTGCTGACCACGATCGAGGTCATGGCGCGGCCGCCCAGGCCGGCGTACTGATCGACCGGCTCGACGGTCGTCGTGGGGCCGCCCTCGGCGCCCATGTCGATGCGCAGGATCTTGTCCATGCCGGCTTGCGTCCTTTCTTCTCTCGTCGTTGCTGCGTGGCTCCGGTGTGCCACCCGGTGCCCCGCGTTCAGCGGGACCGCCTGCACCGGCTCACCGATGCTCGAATCCCACCGGCCGGCTACAGCTGCGAGGCGCCGCCTGACGTCACGCTCCGCTCGGCCAGCATGCCTGCCCTGGTCGGCAGTGCGAGTGACTCCGTCCGGTCCGCCTCCTTTGACACGCGGCTGCCGACGACCGACCGTGTGAGCACGCCATGGGGGCGCACCCGGTGGCACCGATGGTCCGGGTGCCCCGAGGTTGCATGCAGTGCCTATTGGCACATTCTGCTGAATCGAGTTCAGCCGGCGGCGGCGGGCTCCTCCGCCTTCGTCTCCTTGTCGGCCCCGACCGGTGGCCAGACGCCGTTCAGCCAGGAGTCGATCGCGAACGCCGACCGCTTGCCATCGCCCATGGCGAGGATCACGGTTGCGGCCCCGCGCACGATGTCGCCGCCGGCGAAGACGCCCGGCATGCTCGTCATGCCGTACTCGTCCGCCATCAGGTAGCCGTACTCGTTCACGGTGAGCTCCGGCGCGCTGCCCGTGAGCAGCGGGTTGGCCTTGGTCCCGATGGCCACGACCACGAGGTCGCAGTCGATCGTGAACTCGGAGCCCTCGATCTTGATGGGGCGTCGGCGTCCGCTCTTGTCCGGCTCGCCCAACTCCATCTTGATGCACTTGATTCCCGTGACCCAGCGGTTCTCGTCCGCGAGGACCTCGGTCGGGGCGGTGAGGAAGTTGAACACCACGCCCTCGTCGATCGCGTGGTGGACCTCCTCCTTGCGGGCCGGGAGCTCGTCCGCGGAGCGGCGATAGACGATGGTCGCCTCGGCGGCGCCCAGGCGCTTGGCGGTCCTGACCGCGTCCATCGCCACGTTGCCGCCGCCGACCACCACGACCCTCTGGCCATGGAGGATCGGGGTCTTGGAGTCCGGGTTCCAGGCGCCCATCAGGTTTACGCGGGTCAGGTATTCGTTGGCCGAGTAGACGCCCTTGTAGTTCTCGCCCGGGACGTTCATGAACACCGGGAGGCCCGCGCCCACGGCCAGGAAGAGCGCGTCGAACTCCTCACGAAGCTCGGGAACCGTGTAGGTGCGGCCGATGATCGCGTCGAGCTCCAGCTTCACGCCCTCGGACACCAGCCGGTCCACCTCGGCCTGGACGATGTCCTTCGGCAGCCGGAACTCCGGGATGCCGTAGATGAGGACGCCGCCCGGCGCGTGGAACGCTTCGAAGACCGTGACGTCGTGGCCCTTGTGGGCCAGCTCGCCGGCGGCGGTGAGGCCGGCCGGGCCGGACCCGACGATGCCCACCCGCTTGCCGGTCTGGGTCGGGTGCAACTTCGGCAGGGCGTCGGGGTTCTGCTGGGCCCAGTCGGCGACGAACCGCTCGAGGTAGCCGATGGCGACCGAGTCGCCCTTCTTGGTCCGGATGCAGACGCCCTCGCACTGGATCTCCTGCGGGCAGACACGCCCGGTCACGCAGGGGAGGGCGTTGTCGCCGAGGAGGCTCTCCGCCGCGGACGGGAGGTCGCCATCGCGGAGGAACTTGATGAAGCGCGGGATGTCCACGCGGACCGGGCAGCCGTCCACGCAGAACGGCTTCGGGCACTGGATGCAGCGCTCGGCCTCCAGCATCGCCAACTCGTAGGTAAGGCCCAGGTTGACCTCGCCGAAGTTCTGGGCGCGGACCTCGCCTTCCTGCTCGGGCATGGACACCCGGCCGATGCTCATTCGCTCCTTGTTGCTGAGCGCGGGCTTGGCGGGAGCGTCGACAGACCCTTCCGCCGGTCCCGGGGACGCGGGCTCGGTCATGCCTTCACCTCTGTGGTCGCGCAGGCCCCCTTCGCCGCGTCGTCCGCCTGGCGCTGGAGGGCGGCCTGCTCGAAGGAGCGATACGTGGTCAGGCGGTCCGCCAGCTCCTGGAAGTTCACCTTGTGGGCATCGAACTCGGGGCCGTCAACGCAGGCGTACTTGGTCTCACCGGCGATGGTCACGCGGCACCCGCCGCACATCCCGGTGCCGTCCACCATGATCGCGTTGAGCGACACGGTGGTCTCCACGTCGTAGGGCTGCGTCATCTCGGACACGGCGCGCATCATCGGCACGGGGCCGACGGCGTAGACAGCATCCACGCCGCCCGCGTCCAGCAGGTCCTTGAGGGCCTGGGTGACGAAGCCGTGGCGCCCGTAGCTGCCGTCGTCGGTGCAGACGACCACATCGCCCGCGGCCCGGAGCTCCGGCTCCAGGATGACCCACTCCTTCGAGCGGCCGCCGATGACGCTGGTCACGTGGACGCCCCGCCGCGCGAGCTCGCGGGCGATCGGCAGGATCACGGCGGTGCCCACGCCTCCGCCCACGCAGATCGCGTGCCCGCTCTTGATCAGATCCGTCTCCTGGCCCAGTGGGCCGGCGACATCCTGGATGGCGTCACCGACCTGCAGGTTGGTGAGCTCGGTGGTGCTGACGCCGACGGCCTGGATCATCAGCGTGATGGTTCCTGCCTCGACATCGTTGTCGGCGATCGTCAGCGGGATTCGCTCGCCGCCAGGCCCCGTGCGCACGATGACGAACTGGCCGGGACGTCGGACCTTCGCGATCCGGGGAGCCTCGACGACGAGGCGGACGACGTTCGGGGAGAGCTGTTCTCGCTCGACGACAGGATGCAATGGAACCTCGCTGGTATGTCGTGACCGCCGGATCGTCGCCTACATGGTTGCGCCCGCGTTACCTGCCCATGGCCCCGCCACAGGGTCCGAAGGTCATGACGGGTGCGGGCCGACCGGCGCCGAACGCTGCTGCAAGGGTACCCCTGCGGGCCGGTCGGAGCCGTTTCCCGCCGGACGCGCCGGGAACGTGCAAGCGGTGGCCTGCCGTGCGAGCATCTCACGTGCGCCACCAGCACCGGGTGGAGGCCAACAGGGATGCAGCAAATCCGGCATGCAGGTGCGAGCCGCGACTGAGGGAGGTCAACGGACATGGCGTACGCGGATCGGCTGCTGGCAGGTGGCGAGAGGATCATGCGCCGGGAGCGCCAGCACTGGGTCTTCCCGTTCCTCATCGCCGGCAAGTGGGTGGCGATCGCCCTGATCGTCGGCATCGCCGGCTTCGTGATCAGCTACTTCGTGCTGCGATCGGACGGCACTTCGGTCATCGATAGCGTCATCGGCGTGCTGAACACGATCGTCGACCTGGTGACCTTCGCCGCGATCCTCATCGCGATCGTCGGGTTCGTGTGGTCGGTCGTCCAGTGGCAGACGCAGGAGTACGTCCTGACGGATGTTCGCGTGATGCACGTCAAGGGCGTCATCAACAAGCAATCCTCGGACAGCTCGCTCGAGAACATCACGGATGCCCAGATCACGATCCCCTGGCTGGGCCGGATGCTCGGCTTCGGCGACCTGGTGTTCATGACGGCCTCGGAGGCAGGCATCGAGGACCTGCGGGCGCTGCGCGACCCGATCGGGTTCAAGACGGCGCTGATGGACGCGAAGACCGAGCGCTTGGTCATGATCAACACGCCGCGGACGGGCACGACGCCGCCGATCCGCGCCGCGGCACCCGTGCCGGCGCCTCCGGCCGCCCCGGCCCAGGCGTCCGTGCCCGCTTCGGCAGCTCCGGCCGCGGCGCCCGGGCAGACGGCCGACGACATCACGAGGACCCTGGCGTCCCTTGCCCAACTCCGCGACTCTGGCGCGATCACGCCCGAGGAGTACGAGGCCAAGAAGACGGAGCTGCTCGGCCGGATCTGATCCCACGTTCGGGGGGTGACGCGGGGCCCGCTCCGACCAGGCGCGCACGCTCCGACCAGGCGCGCACGGGTTCAAGCCTGGAGGGGCGGGGCTACGGCGTGGTGCGCGCAGTAGCGGCCTCGGTGGTTGCGCCGATCGGGAAATCCCCAATTGCCAACCAGCAGAGCATTCGCCAAGCCGCCGGCGGGACCCTGGGAGGGTCGCGAGCGTGAGATGGTCCCCGCTCTCCGTCATTTGCGTACTGGCGGCGACATCTGACGACGCATCGCTTGCGACTGCCAACCAGGACGCCATTTGGGGATTTCCCGGGCGCGAGGCGCGCAGCGCGGGCGCGAGGCGCGGGCGCGAGGCGCGGGCGCGAGGCGCGGGCGCGAGGCGCGGGCGAGGGCGCCTCGCCGGAATCGCTGCGGTCCGCCGGGATCAGCCGGCGGCGGGCGCCGGTGCCTTCCCCTTCGGCCAGTAGAGCTCCTTCTTCACGTGGAACTCCGGGAATCCGCGGTCCATCAGGACCCGCTCCACGTTGAGGATCATCTCCGGGTTGCCGCAGATGTAGACCACGGTCCGGTCGGGCTTGAGCCCAAGGTCCTTGCACGTGTCCGTGATGACCTGCTCGGCCCGCCCGACCCTGCCAGCCCAGCCCGCATTCCGCGGGTCGTTGGGTCGTGAGACCGTGGGCACGTACGTGAGCCGGTACGCGGGATCCTGCTCCCACGCCTCCAGCTCCCGGCGGTAGCCCAGCTCGTCCGAGAACGAGACCCCGTTGAGCATCACCGTCTTGCGCGGCTTCCCGTGGGCCATGGTCTCGCGGACCATGGAGATGAACGGGGCGATGCCGGTGCCGGTGGACACGTACAGGTGGGTCCGGCTGTCGTCCGGTTCGAGCATGAACTTGCCCTTGGGGCCGATCATGCGCATCCGCTGGCCGACGGGGAGCCGCCACAGGGCGGTCGTGAAACGGACGATGGGCACGTGGCGGACGAAGAACTCGTAGCCGTCAGTCCCCGAGACCGCCGGTGCCGACGCGACCGAGTACGGCCGCTGCAGCATCTTGCCGTCGGCAACGACGCCGATCGTCATGTACTGGCCCGGCTCGAAGGGCACGGGCGGGCCGTCCAGCTTGACCCGGAAGTAGCCGAGGTCGGGACCGATGTCCTCGCGGGTGAGGAGCGTCGCGTTGTACGTCTCGGCGTCCTGCTCGATGACGCGGGTGTCCTGGTCGGGCTGGCTCACGGGATCGGCTCCTGCATGAGGGTCGCGGACGGCCGCGGTCTTCCGGTTGACGGCCATCGAAAGTGTACCGCCGTGCCGCCCCCGCGATCCCGGCCCCACCGGGATCGCGACCTCGAGCCGTGCACCGGGAGGGAGCCCCGGACCCGACCAGCCCCGCTCGGCCCCCGGCGGTGAACCGAACGGCCCGTTCGCATGAGCACAGAGGCCCATGCGAACGCAACCCCTGTGCAACCCGGCCCATCCCGGCGCTCGGCGTACAATTCATTGGATCCCTCAGAGGTCAATCAGCGGGCCGCGCCGCCACGGCGCACATGGGTCCGCCAGCCAAGGAGCCCCACCACGATGGCCCAGAGCCCAACCACGTCCAACCGGCCGCACGTCGCCGCCAAGCGCTACATCTACGCCTGGGGTGCCGGTACCGCCGAAGGCAGCGGCAAGATGAAGGATCTCCTCGGCGGCAAGGGCGCGGGCCTCGCCGAGATGACGCTCGCCGGCCTTCCGACGCCTCCGGGATTCACGATCACCACCGAGGCCTGCAACGACTACTTCGCCAGCGGCAAGCAGCTGCCGGCCGGCCTCTGGGACGATGTCCTGGGCGCCATGAAGCAGGTCGAGGAGCGCTCCGGAAAGGGCTTCGGTGACCCGAAGAACCCGCTGCTCGTCTCGGTCCGCTCGGGCGCGAAGTTCTCGATGCCGGGCATGATGGACACGGTCCTGAACCTCGGCCTCAACGAGGAGACGCTCCAGGGCCTGATCGCGCTGACCGGCAACGAGCGTTTCGGCTGGGATGCCTACCGCCGCTTCATCGCGATGTTCGGCCGGATCGTTATGGACGTCCCCGCACGCGTGGTCACCAACCCCGACGGGTCCACGGCGGAGTACAACCGCTTTGACGACGCGCTGGACGAGGTCAAGCACGCACGCGGCGCGAAGTCCGACACCGACCTCGACACCGCCGCCCTGCAGCAGGTCGTCGTGGCCTACAAGGCGATCGTTCGCGAACATGCCGGCCGCGAGTTCCCGACGGACGTCTACGAGCAGCTGGACCTCTCCGTCAAGGCGGTCTTCAAGTCCTGGTTCGGCAAGCGGGCCAACGACTACCGGACCAGCCAGAGGATCGCCCACGACCTCGGCACCGCCGTCAACGTGGTGACGATGGTCTTCGGCAACATGGGTGACGACTCCGGCACCGGCGTCGCGTTCACCCGCAACCCGAACACGGGCGAGAAGGTTCTCTTCGGCGAGTACCTGACCAATGCCCAGGGCGAGGACGTCGTCGCCGGCGTCCGCACGGCACCCGAGATCGCGCAGCTCGCCGTCGAGATGCCCGAGGTCCACGCGGAGTTCCTCCGGATCGGACAGCAGCTCGAGAACCACTACAAGAACGTCCAGGATCTCGAGTTCACGATCGAGCGCGGCAAGCTCTACATGCTCCAGACCCGCGACGCGAAGCGGACCGCCGCGGCGGCCGTGAAGATCGCGGTGGACATGGTCGGCGAGGGCCTCATCACCGAGGCCGAGGCCGTCGCCCGCATCGAGACCGACCAGGTGGACCAGTTGCTCCGCGCGCAGTTCGACCCGAACGCGCGCAAGGGCGCGGAGCGCGTCGCCAAGGGCCTCAACGCTTCTCCGGGGGCGGCCGTCGGGCGCGCGGTGTTCAACGCCGACGTCGCGGTCGAGTGGGTCGGGCGGGGCGAGAAGGTCGTCCTCGTGCGCGTGGAGACGTCTCCGGACGACTTCCACGGCATGGCCGTCGCGGAGGGCATCCTGACCGCCCGAGGTGGCGCCACATCGCACGCCGCGGTGGTCGCGCGCCAGATCGGCAAGCCCTGCGTCGCAGGCTGCGCCGAGCTGGTCGTGGACTACGGGACCAAGTCGGCGCACAGCACGACGTCCGACAAGACCTTCGTCGAGGGCGACTGGATCAGCGTCGACGGCTCCACGGGCGAGGTCTTCCTCTCTGCGCTGCCGACCGTCGAGGCCCGCTTCGAGGACCAGCCCGAGCTCCAGCAGGTCCTCCTCTGGGCGGACAAGATCCGCCGCATGCAGGTCTGGGCCAACGCCGACAAGCCCGAGGAGGCCGCGCAGGCCCTCAGCTACGGCGCCCAGGGCATCGGCCTTTGCCGGACGGAGCACATGTTCCGCGAGGGGGAGCGCCTCGAGATCGTGCGCGGCGCGATCCTGGTCGCGAACATCGCCACCCGCGCCAAGGCCAAGGTGGCCGCCGACGAGGAGCTCACGGCCGAGGAGGCCGATGCCCTCGCCACGTTCGACGGGGCCATGGCCAAGCTCGAGGTCCTCCAGCAGGGCGACTTCGAGGGGATCCTCGCGGCGATGACCGGCCTGCCCGTCGTCATCCGCCTGATCGATCCGCCGCTCCACGAGTTCCTCCCCAACCTCGAGGAGCAGCTGGTCAAGGTGACCAGGGCGGGCGACGCTGCGACCGATGAGGACAAGGAGCTCCTTGCCACCATCAAGTCGATGCACGAGCAGAACCCGATGCTGGGCCTCCGCGGCTGCCGCCTGGGGCTGATGATCCCGGACTTCGTGAAGATCCAGACGCGCGCCATCCTCAACGCCGCCGTGGCGGTGAAGAAGGCAGGCTCGGACCCGCGGCCCGAGATCATGATCCCGCTCGTGGGCCACGTGAACGAGCTGATCGCCACCCGGGCCCTGCTCGATGCCGAGGCCGATGCCGTCGTCGAGGCCGCCGGCGAGGAGATCGACTTCAAGTTCGGCACCATGATCGAGATCCCGCGTGCCGTGTGGGTCGCGGACGAGATCGCCAAGCACGCCGAGTTCTTCAGCTTCGGCACGAACGACCTAACCCAGATGACGTTCGGCTACAGCCGCGACGACGCCGAGGGGGGCTTCCTCCTCAAGTACGTCGAGGAAGGCATCCTGCCGGTCAACCCGTTCCAGACCCTGGACGACGTCATCGCCGACGAGATGCAGATGGCCGTTGACCGGGGCCGCTCGACGCGCCCGGACCTCAAGGTCGGCATCTGCGGCGAGCATGGTGGCGACCCTGCGTCGATCCACAAGTGCGAGAAGGTCGGCCTCAACTACGTGTCCTGCTCGCCGTTCCGGGTCCCGGTGGCCCGCCTCGCGGCCGCGCAGGCCGTCATGACGAACGCCGCCGAGAACGACAAGTAGCCCGCTGCCGGGCGTCCCGCGCCCGGCCTCCCACGCACCTGGCCCAGAACGGCTTCCTCACCAGAGGGGGCCGTTCTGCCGTTCCGGACGCCTGACCGGTCCTTTGTCATTCCCGCTCCGGGCCGGGACCATTGCCTCGCCGCTGCGGTCCGAAGAATGCCGTCCGCGCCCGAGACCGACGCTGGACCGCGACCGTCAATGGTGGGACGATACGGATCCCACCGGCGTCGGAGAGCGATGAGCGGCGAGGGAGACCTCTATTGCGCGACGGGCGAGAGCGCTCCAAGCGGGGATCGGCAGGGGCCGGTGCGTCCGAGGTAGGGCCGCGGGTGCCCCTCGTGGTGCCCGCGAAGGTCCGCGCCCCCGTCCCGGACGCGCTGCCCCGCGAGCGCCTGGAGGCCCGCCTGGCCGAGGCCTTTGGCAAGCGCCTCACGCTCGTGGTGGCACCCGCCGGCTCTGGCAAGACAACGCTCGTCGCGCGGTTCGCCGCAACCTGTGGCGCCCCCGTGGCCTGGTATCGGGCAGAGACCTGGGACGCAGACGAGGATTCGTTCGTGCGCCACCTCGAGGCGGCGCTCCGGTCCACGTTGCCGGGCATTCCGGGCGGCTGGTCGAGCATCGACGACGTTGCCAGGGCCCTGGAGAGCCATCCCGGAGAGGCCGCCCTCCTCGTGATCGATGACGGTCACGCGCTTGAGGGGACGCCGGCGGAGGTCGCGCTTGGGCGGCTGGTCGACTACGCGCCCGCGTGGTTGGCGGTGATCGTTGCTTCCAGGGTGCCGCCGTCCATCAACCTTCCGCGCCTCCGTGTCTCGGGTGATCTCCTGGAGCTCGGGCAGGACGATCTCCGCTTCCGATCGTGGGAGGTCGAGCAGCTCTTCCGCAACGTGTACCACGACCCCGTGCCTCCCGCCGACCTGGCGGCGCTGGCGAGGCGGATGGAGGGCTGGGCGGCCGGCCTCCAGTTGTTCCACCTCGCGACGCGCGGACGGTCGGTCGAAGAGCGCAGGCGGGTCCTGACCGCGGGCGACGTCCGCGGGCGAATGCTGCGGGAGTACCTGGCCCAGAACGTGCTGGCCGAGCTACCCGATCCTCTTCGCGAGTTCCTGCTGGAGACGTGTGTGCTGGGCCGCCTGTCCGGCAGCCTTTGCGACCGGTTGCGCGGGACGACCGGGAGCTCCCTTCTGCTCGACGAGCTGGCGCGCCGCAGCGTCTTCACCATGCCGGTCGAGGACGAGGATGAGGACGACGTGTACCGGTACCACGAGGTCTTGAGGTCAAACCTGGACCGGATCCTGGTGGTGCAGGTTGGCGAGGTCGAGGCTCGACGGCGCTACGCACGAGCTGCCGCACTGCTTGAGGCGGACGGGGCGCTGGCGGAGGCGCTGATCGCGTGGTGTCGAGCTGAGGACTGGGTAGCGGTCGACCGGCTCCTCGCGGGCGGCGGGGAACGCCTCGCGAACGGCGGGACGGCATGGCTTGAGGCACTGCCACCGGCACTCGTGCGGCACGACCCGTGGCTTGCCCTCGCGACGGCACGCCGTGCGAGGGCGGAGGGGAGGTGGGCCGCGGCTATCGAGTCCTATTCGAACGCGGCCGCCGGTCTTGGCGGAACCGAGTCGTCCGCTGCCTGCCGCCGTGAGCGTGCGATCCTCTCCGCCTGGATAGATCCAGCGGCGATTCTGCCGGCGCACTGGACCGGTCCCCTCAGGACGGGCCTCGCACGCGACCCTCGGGCCGCGGCCCGCGAAGCTACCGGGCTCGATGACGCAGTCGGTCTGCTCGTGCGTGGCCTGCTGCTCCTCGCCTCGGGCTCGGTCCGGGAGGCGTCGCGCGCGCTCCGGCAGGTTGCACACGAGGGACGGCTCGAGCCCTCGCTTGCTGCAGCTGCACGCCTCGGGGCCGCGATTGCGGATCTGCTTCGTGCCGACCCTGAGGTGTCCGAGAGCCTTGCGGCAGCAATCGAGGACGCCGAGCGCGCCGGAGTGCCGTGGCTGATGGACCTCGGGCGGGGCGTCGCCCAGCAACTGACCGACCCAGGTGTACCGACAGACGACCAGGAGGGGAGCGAGCCCGGGCCGGTGGGCGTGTGCGACGGCGACCCGTGGACTGTCGGGCTAGGTGCCCTTGTGCGCGCGTGGGTCAGGACGGCAGGCCGGCCCGGGGCTGGTATCGAGGACCCGGTGCGCCCGCTGACGGACGCAGCGACCGCCGCCACGCAGTTCCGGAGTGTCGGCGCGGGCGCCCTGGAGGCCTGGGCACGGGCGCTCGGCGCCCTCGTCCAGGCTGAGAGCGGTCTCGAAGGCTCACGTGACGCAGCCTTGGCTGCCGAGGCGTTCGGGCGCCTCACCGGTGTGGCGGGTGCGCGGCATCTCGCCTACCGCGCGCTGGAGCTCGCGGACCCCGATCGGGCGGCAGAGTACGCGATCCTGGCCGATGGCATGGGGGAGGAGACAGGTCTCGCGCTGCCCGCCGCGCGCGCCGCGATCGTCGCGTCGCCCGCCTCGCCGGCGGGCACGTCCAACGGTCGGTGGACGGGCCTCGAGGTGGGCGTTCTGGGAGGTTTTCGGGCGTCGGTGGATGGGCAACCCCTGGACCTGACAGGCGTCAAGCCGCGCGCGCGGGCGCTGCTTCGCCTGCTGGCGCTGCACGCGCCGGACCCAGTCCATCGCGAGGTTCTGCAGGAGGCTCTCTGGCCGGAGGCCGACGGCCCGACGGGCGCACGCAGCCTGCAGGTCGCGATCTCCGCGCTGCGCGGTCAACTCGCCGCGGTCGCCCCTCTCGATGCAACCAGCGTGATCGAGCGACAGGGCGAGGTCTACCGGCTCGTGGTGCCTTCGGGTGCCGTGGACGTGCGTCGGTTCGAACAGGCGCTGGCGGAGGCGCGGTCGCTGGAGGAGCGGAGAGCGCCCGCGATCGAGGCATTCAGGGCGGCGCTCGCGTTGTATCCGGGAGACGTGCTGCCCGAGGACGGCCCGGCCGAATGGGTGGTCGGGCGCCGGGAGCAGGTGCGCTTCGGGGCCATCGAAGCGTCGGTGGCGCTCGCGGCGGGCTTGCTGGCTGTCGGGGATCTGGCCGGGGCCGTGCATGCGTGCCACGCCGGCTTGGCGCTGGATCGGTTCCACGACCCGCTGTGGAGGCTCCTGATCGTCGCGCGAGAACGTGCAGGCGATACCGGGGCAGCGAGCCGTGACCGTCGCGAATACGCTGCCGTGCTCGCGGGCCTTGGCGTGTCCGTGCCACCTGCGCCGCCCGTGGCAACCTGAGCACTGTGTCGATGCCAGGGACGCGTCGAACGCCGTCGAACCGCTATCGACGCGCAAAGACCTCTATCTCGGAAATCGTGACGGGGCGGTCCGCCGGGCCGTAGGTCTCGACGATCGTCAGCTCGAACTCGTCGATTCCCGACTTCTCGACCGTAATCGTCTGTTTGGCGTTGTCGTCCTTGAGGTCAAGCACAGTCGACGAACCGTCGGGGAATGTGAGCTGGATCTTCGCGGGTCGCCTGGTCTCGGTGAAGTTCTCGGCGGCTCCCGAGTAGACGATCAGCGCGCCGAGATCAAAGGTCTCGTCGAATGTCGCGGTAACGGCGGGTTGCGCGGAGGAGGCACGCCAGTCCGTGTTCGCGTACTTGTCGAACAGGTTCGCGCCCGGGTGGTCTTCGATCTCGTCCGACGCCACGGCCCGGGCCGGTCGGACGGGCTCCAGGCGCGGGTTCACCGTGCGCTGGATCGAATCGACCCCGCTTGACACGGCCCGGTTGATGATCTGCTGCATGCCGGGCACGGCGAGGTACCCGATGATGCCAAGGAGGACGAGGAGACCCAGGACCCACTCGACCACCTGCCTCAGCCGGATTCGGCCCATGCCCGTGCTCCTTCGCCCGGTCTTGCCGGGCTGCATGGTTCTCGTCCGTTCGCCGGCTGCGTACTGCTTGGGCTTCCGCCGGAACAACCGCTTCCACCAAGGTAGTGGTGCCGCCGCGACGACCCGGGCCTCAAGGAGGTCGGCGCCGCACCGCCTGCAGAACTTGCGCGCCGGGTCGTTTGCCTCGCCGCAAGCCACGCAGAGCCGATCACCCGGCCGAGGGACACGGCGCTCGGGGGTGGCCGCGGCCCGTGGCCTGGCCTCGGTCGGCCGATCTGCAGTGGGCTGGCGTGCGACAGGCTGGTCGGGCTCTGCAACGGGGGTACGGGCCGGTGGCTGGGTGGAGCCTGATGCTGCCGCCCGGGGCGCGACAGCCGTCGGCCGGACGGCTGGCAGCGCGTCGACGGGTGGTTCGCCCGGCGGATGCCCGACCGGCTGGATAGCTTCTGGCTGGGCGGCAGGCCCACCAGCCGATGGTCCGTCGTCATCGGGGCGTGGTATCGAGGGCGTGATCGCCGGGGCCTCCTGGTCATCGGCCGTCGTCGCGTCTGACGCGGGCGCGGCGGCGATCGTGATCGCCGCCGGCCTCGACGGTCCGCCGCGGCGGGCACGAGGAACGTTGCGCTGCGCCTCGGCCGCCTCAGCCGCCGCCGCCTCTGCCGCCGCTGCCGCCGCGGCAACCTCGTCCTGCCTGCGCTGCGCCGCTGCCGCCGCGGCAACCTCGTCCTGCCTGCGCTGCGCCGCTGCCGCCGCGGCAACCTCGTCCTGCCTGCGCTGCGCCGCTGCCGCCGCGGCAACCTCGTCCTGCCTGCGCTGCGCCTCGGCCGCCGCGGCCGCCGCCGCCTCGGCCGCCTCTGCCGCCGCCGCCTCTGCCGCCTCTGCCGCCGCCGCCTCTGCCGCCGCCTGCGCCTCTGCCGCCGCCGCGGCAACCTCGTCCTGCCTGCGCTGCGCCTCCGCCGCCTGCGCCTCTGCCGCCGCCGCGGCAACCTCGTCCTGCCTGCGCTGCGCCTCCGCCGCCTGCGCCGCTGCCGCCGCGGCAACCTCGTCCTGCCTGCGCTGCGCCTCCGCCGCCTCTGCCGCCGCCGCGGCAACCTCGTCCTGCCTGCGCTGCGCCTCTGCCGCCGCCGCGGCAACCTCGTCCTGCCTGCGCTGCGCCTCTGCCGCCGCCGCGGCAACCTCGTCCTGCCTGCGCTGCGCCTCTGCCGCCGCCGCGGCAACCTCGTCCTGCCTGCGCTGCGCCGCTGCCGCCGCGGCAACCTCGTCCTGCCTGCGCTGCGCCTCGGCCGCCTCGGCCGCCTCTGCCGCCGCCGCCTCTGCCGCCGCCGCCTCTGCCGCCTCTGCCGCCTCTGCCGCCGCCGCCTCTGCCGCCGCCGCCTCTGCCGCCGCCGCCTCTGCCGCCTCTGCCGCCGCCGCCTCTGCCGCCGCCTGCGCCTCTGCCGCCGCCGCGGCAACCTCGTCCTGCCTGCGCTGCGCCTCTGCCGCCGCCTCTGCCGCCGCTGCCGCCTGCGCCGCTGCCGCCGCGGCAACCTCGTCCTGCCTGCGCTGCGCCTCTGCCGCCGCCGCGGCAACCTCCGGTTCCCGGAGGGCTGGGGCCTCGTCCGTGCGCTTGCCGACCCACTCGAGGAACTTGCCGCACTCCCCGCAGAAGGCGTCCGACTCCTGGTTCTTTGCGCCGCAGTTGCCGCAGACAATCACTCGAGCTGCTCCCCGAAGCCCACGTGGACATCCGCAGCATAGCCGCGGGACCGGCCATCTCGTGGCTCCAGTCGCGGCCCTCGCGGGGCGTGGTCAGGCTGACCCGCGCACAGCAACCCCAAGAGCAGGTCAGCCACCAGAGCCGGCGGGCATCTCGTCGCCACCCGCGGGCTGGCCCTCAGTCGCCTTGGGCTTTGACTTGCGCCCAGGCGACACGCTGACGATCTCGATCCGATGCGGGACGTGGGCAGGCTTGGCGGCCACAACCACGCGGTCAACGTGATCGGCGTCGATCGAGGCCGGGTCGGCGGCGGTGATCCGGACCAGCAGCGTTGGCTCCGGCGTGCCCACTATCGGGCTCATCGCGTCGAGCGACCACGCGGTCCCGCCATTCTCCACGACTTCAACCTCTGCCCCCGTCACCAGCCGAATCTCGTCCACGAGCCCCGAGGCCGTTCCCCGGCGACGGAGGAGATCAACGGCCTGAACGACGGCCGCCCGGCGCCGTGAAGCGTCCCAGGTCTCATCGAGATCGAACGCGACCCAGCCGGCCAACCAGCCCAGGAAGTCGTCGGGCGTCAGGCGCGGATCGAAGTAGGCCGGCAGGTTGTCGAGCGTGCACAGGATTGGAGCAAGAACGTCGTCGAGCGCCTCGGTGAGGCGCATCGTGAACGGATCCTCCTCCTGGTAGACAGCCGGGAGCCGGCGGCCGAGGGGGTGCGGGTTGGGCAGGTCGGCAACCAGGCCGCGCATCAGGATCCCTCCACCAGGACCTGGTGCTCGTAGCTGAAGACCAGAGCGGTGGGTTCGAGCTCCAGGCGCGCGGTCTGCTGGCCGCGCTGGCCGGTGACCGGGTCCGCGCCGAAGATCCGGAGGTCTTCGACCAGCTCGGCGCCGCCCAGGCGCTGGAGCACGGCGTTCAGCTCACCGGCGGTGACCGGGCGTCCGAACGGCCACCCCGTCCCGTCCGGTCCACCGCTGATCGGGTCCAGGTACGCGTACAGGGTGTCGAGCGCGTCTGCCTGGAGGCGGGTGGGCTTGGCGCGGGGCCGCGCCCGTACGCGCGCCACGACGGTGACGCCGCGGTAGACGGGGGGCTCGATGACGACCCGCGTCCCGATCACCCGTGTCTCCTCGAGGCGGTCCGTGATCCGCTGGAGCGTTGCCTCCGACGGAGCCAGCTGCGCGAACTGCAGGCGCATGCCCCCACTCGGCGCTGCGGCGGGCACAACCAGGACCCGGACCGACCCCGGATCGCTTCCTTCGCCCGCGGTCACCGCTTTCACTCGGGCGACCTCGGGTGCCGCGCTCCGTGCCAGGTGCTCGAAGTCATCGGTCGTCACCGCTCGGCCGCGGGTCCGGAGCAGCATCGGTCCCCGGACCTTGGCGTTCTCCAGGTCCTCTCCGTCAACGCCGCCCACCGCCGGCCGCCGGTTCTCGACCCGTGCCACGTACGGGATGGACGACCGAAGGACGGAGATGGCGCGACCGGCCACGTTCCCGCGCACGCCGCCACCCGTCCGGTAGCCGCGTAGGCGAAGCCGGGCGCCCTTCTGCGGCGTCGCCCCGTAGCGCACCAACGCGCCATCGGCCAGGCGGACGGCCGGACCCAGGGCGAGCTGTCCCGCGACGGCGTCGATGGTGAAGTGCAGGTCCTCCTCCCCGGACATGGAGAAGTCGTCGACGAGGGTCCACTCGACCCATTCCTCGCCCTCATCGGCCACTTCGAGCACCGGGTCTGCGTCGCCTGGAACGATCGGACGCCTCCGGAGCTCGAACCTCTGTCCCGGGATCCCCTCGCTCACGCCGAGGTCGTCAACGTCGATCAGCGCGGCATGCACCGCGTCGACGTTGCCGCCGATCGCGAAGGCGGTGAGGCCGCCGATCGAGGGGGACGCGCTGTAGCGCGGCAGGTCTGCCACTGGTTCGATGACCCGAGCCCGCAGCCATCCTGCCCGCTGCTTGTCGATCACGGACGCCACGTGGCTGTCCGGCACGTGGATGACGACGTCGCCGTCCCTGTTGATGCCGCCGGTCTCGTCACGCTCCAACTCGCATGCCACCCATTCGTCGCCATCCCACGCCTCCCACGCGAGGGGTGGGCGCTCCGGATCCACCCCGACGCCCTCGATGTCGCAGGTGAACCGCAGGGTGACGGCGCACGACGGAACTGCCTCTGTGAGCCCGATGTAGAGCGCATCGCCTGGCTTCGGCACCTCGTCGAAACAGTAGAAGCGAGTTCGCTTCTGGAGTGCCTCGCCGTGATCACGCATCGTGCGGCCGTCGATCTGAGAGCCGACTCTCAGCAGCGACGCCCGAACGATCGCCAGCTCGTCGACTGTCTCGAACACGATCGCTTCCTCGGTCTCCGTCCGGACCGTGGCGATCTGGGTGCCCAGCGCAATCTTGACCGTATCCGCCTGGGGGGCGGAGAGCCAGAAGGTGACGCTCGTCCGCGCCGCGGTGGGCGGAAACAGCTTGACCCCGAGGAGGTCGAGGAAGGCGACGTACTGCCGGTCCGGGACCCGGTTGAGCCGGTAGATGAGCTGGTCCGTCATCCATGCGAACAGCTCGATGAGCGTCACGCCCGGGTCGGATACGTTGTGGTCAGTCCACTCCGGCGAGCGGCGCGCAATGAGGCGCTTGGCGTCGTCGACGAGATCCTGGAAGCGCCTGTCGTCGAGGTTCGGGACGGGCAACACCATCAGGGCTGCGCTCCTGGGTTGGTGGTCGAGGCTCAGCCTTCGCCGGGGATGACGTAGAACGGGAACACGAGATTGCGCGGGTCGTTGGTGTCGGACGTCGTGTAGCGGATGTCCAGCAGGAGCGCGTCGTCCGCGTCCGGGTGACGGTCGACACGCACGTCGATGACGTCGATCCGCGGCTCCCAGCGACGAAGCGCCTCGCGAACAGCGAACGACATCCGGGCCGCGGTGCGGCCGTCCGCCGGATCGAACACGTAGTCATGGATGGCGCACCCGAACTCGGGCCGCATCGGGCGCTCCCCGGGCGCCGTTGAGAGAATCAGGCGGATGCTCTGCTCGATCTCGGCCTCCCGGGACACGAGGCGGATGCCCCCTGTCGCGTCCGTGGTGACCGGGAAGGCCCAACCCTGCCCGATGAATTCCTGGCTCACGGTTCCCCTCCTATCCGATGAGCACGGTGGTGACGGTCGGCACGAGGGTCCCCGGGGTCGCGCAGCAGGTGCACGGCGATGAGGCGGACGCCGCCGGCTGGCCGCCGATGAGCACCGTCGCGCTGCCGGACACGATCTTGCCGATCTGCATGGGAGGCGCCAGGTACGGGTCCGCCGGGTGCAGCCCCACGTGCGGCGGCGTGTTGGGGCCCTGGCTTCCCGCCACGGCGGCCGGCTTGCCGCCGATCATCACGCTCGGGACGGTGCTCATGGTGATCGGCGCGCTGAACGGCATCGGCGGACCTGGCTGCGGCACGCCGCTGGCCGGGTTGGGGATCTGGTGGATCGCGCACATCCCCGTGATCCTGTCGCCCATGACGATCGCCGGCGCTCCCATCCCAAACCCCTAGTTCAACGTGATGGGCGAGCCGTCGATGTCGACGGATGCGCCCTGGATCTTGACCATGC
This sequence comes from uncultured Chloroflexia bacterium, assembly GCA_963770795.1. GTDB lineage: Bacteria > Chloroflexota > Limnocylindria > Limnocylindrales > CSP1-4 > CAIXZV01. The sequence continues at coordinate 94,591 of CAVYQR010000002.1, read as the reverse complement.
CGCCGCCCTTGAGCGTCAGGTTCCCCGATGCCTCGACGCTGACGTTGGCGGAGGATTTCAGGCTGAGGTCGCCGGTCGACTCGATGACGATCGTCCCGTCGGACGTCACATGGATCTCGGTCTTCGTCTGGTTGAGGGAGATCCGCAGCTTGGAGTCGGCGCTGAGCAGGGCGATCCCGGAGTCGTCATCGCCGTCGAGAAGCACCACACGATGGCCTTGCCGGGACACGAAGCCGCGGCGCTTCACCCTCCCGTTGTCGGTCAGTGCTTCACCCAGGGGCGGCTTGTCCCTGCCGTTCCACAGCCCTCCGACGACGTACGGCCGGCTCACGTCCCCCTGCTCGAAGGCGACGAGCACCTCGTCGCTGACCTCGGGCAGCCAGACCGCCCCGGAGTCCGGGCCGGCCCCCAGCTGCACCAGGCGCGCCCAGTCCGACTCGTAGCCGTCGCCCAGCCACGGGAACGTGAGCTTCACCCGCCCAAGGCCGTCCGGATCGGTGTTGTTGGTGACCAGGGCGACGGTCACCCCGTTGATCCGGGACTCCTGCGACCGGCCGTCGGCGCCGGCGGTCGCCAGCCCGAGCAGTGACCGGTCGAGGCGGCCTGACACGATGAACCGCGTGCGGTAGCCGTCCTGATCGAACACGTGGCGTGAGGTCGTGATCACGTACTTGCCGGCGAACTCGTCGGCCACGACGCTCACGTTGACCGCCGTTCCGGCCTTCAGCTTCGGGTTGCCGCGGGCCACACCCGTCGCCTCGGCGAACGCGCTGCCGATCCGCTCCGACAGGGCCCTGGCGGTGGCGTCCACGCCGGCCTGCGTTGCGACGGGGCGATCGACGCACGTATACGTCGGATCGCCGAACGTCTTCGCGAGCTGGGCCGGGCCGGTGCTCAATGTGGCCGAGGCGGCGGAGGCCGGAGACCGACCGACCACGGCCTGCTTCCCATTCATGTCCCAGCCTCTGACGATCACCTCGCCGACCTGCTCGGCCGAGCTGATGCGCGGGTGGAACTCGAGGAGGTCCTGCCCGAACACGAGCTTCAGCGGATCGGTCGAGTCGTAGTCGCCGTCACCGGGTGCTGCGGCCGCATCGGTCGGTTTGCGGAACGAGAACTTCCCTTCGTTGACGGCGACCTCGAACCCGATCTCGCGGCCCCGGCGCTCGAGGAATGCCCAATCGGTCTCGTTGGCCTGGGACACGTGGGGCAGCACCGGGCCGGAGTCCTCCACGGTGCCCACCTCGACCCCGATTCGCTGGGCGACCTCGCGGGCGATGTCGGAGTCCTTCATGCCCACGTACGTCTGCGTCCGACGGCCGCGATGGAAACGGTGCGAAGGGTCGTAGGCTCGGACGACCGCGCGCGAGCCCGCGGCCGTGTATTCGGCTTCCAGCGCGGTGACCTCCACCAGCGCCAGCACCTCGGGCGCCTGGCCGCCGACCGAGCTCGCGGAGACCTTGAGCTTCGACCCGATCCGGATGCGGGCGTCCGCCACGACCGTGCGCTCGATGTCCCGGAACGTGATGGTGACCATGTCCGGCTGGTGGAGGTAGTCCTCCACGACCACTTGCTCCACGAGCGGCTCCAGGGCCGCGTCGAGTGGCGTGCCGTCGATCTCGACCGTGGTCTGCTGCGCGAACGTGGCCATCGCGGATCAGGACCTGCGCCGCGCTTCGTCGGCGGTGGGGATCAGGATCGACCGGCCCGGCTGCACCCGCAGCGGATCGTCGATCTCGTTGAAGGCAGCGATCCCACGCCACAGCGTCGGATCCTCGTATTCGGCCCAGGCGATCGAGGCCAGCGTGTCGCCCTCGGCGACCAGGTGGGTGCGCCGGCCGTGAATGGCGCCCGAGGTGGGGTTCTGTTTGGGGGCCGGGATCGGGACCTCTTCCAGCGTTACGGTCGCCGTCGCCCGCAGCGGCGTGCCGTCGCTGTTGAACAGGATGAACTTGGACGCGACGGACTTCACGTAGGCGCGGAACGAGGTCAGGGCGGGGTTTGGCCCCCACTCGAACATGACGATCGGCGGTTGGGGCTTCTTCTTCTTGACCGAGTCGTCGGTTGGCTTGATCCACTCCAGCAGCGTGTTGACCGATTTGGCAACGTCCGGCCCGGAGACGTACTGGTCGAACAGGATCTCCATCTTGACGATCTGGGCGTTTGCCCCCTGGAACTCCGGTTTGCCGGTCTGCTTGCCGCCCTTCATCTGGGGGCGCGTCCAGGTGGAGCTCTTGTCGACCGAGTACTCGCCTGGGTTGAAGTCGAAGTACAGCTCCGTGTCGCCGGAGACGGTTCCCTCGACGACCCGGAGTGCGGCGAAGACGTACTGGTCGCTCATCGCGTCACCCGGCCATGCTCAGGAAGCCCGCGTGACACAGCTCGAGCGTCTCGGTGGCGACCTGGTTCTGGCCGACGTCGAGCGTGGGCCCCGTCCAACGCAGCGGATAGACCTGGTAGAAGGTCCAGGCGGCGATCTCGGTGCCGGCCTCGTCGAGCACGGCAACCTTGGCAGTCGTCCGCTCCACATCGGGCTTCACCTTCGACAACCACGCCAGGACGTCGGCGGTGGCCTTGGTCACCGGCCGTGTGAGCTTGAGGTTCTGGTACTTGGCCCGGCCCGGCAGGCGATGGACGTACGCGTTCAGCCCGCCCTCCTTGTACTCGTACACGTCGTACTCGACGGTCAGGCCCTCGCATTTCGTCCAGTCGCCGAGGCTGTCCTTGCCGTCGATCGTGACGTGGAAGCGCAGGCCAAGCGCCGTGTCGGTCATCTGGCTGTCCCCTCGCACGCGCCGGGCACCAGCGTGTTGCCCATCTCAGAACCCCCGGTCAACGAGCGCACCGGACCGCTCGCGCTCGACGAGCAGCTCGCGGCGCAGGCGCAGGCCAATCCGGTCGTACAGCCGTCGGGCGAGGTCGTCGAGCTCCTTCTCGGCCGCGGGACTGCCGGGCGCCCCGGATGTCCCGCCGGCCACGCCCGAGGCGGGATCCGCGCCCGCGGTGGGAGCCACGGAGGTCGCGTCCTCGGCCCGCTGCAGCGGCGCCAGGTTGACCGGCGGGGCGGCCGTGTCCGCCAGGCGCGCGACCGCTGGCGCGTTCCGTCCGGTCCCCCAGCCGTCGAGCGGCTCCGACGCGGGGGCACGCTCGGCCTGCGCGTCCTCGGACTGGCTGCCCGATTGGGTCACGCGGCGCTGGATCGCCGGTGCGACACGGAGCCCCCGGGGCCTCGGCACGAACGGGCCGGACGGCGCGCGAGACACGATGGGCTGCGCGGACCTCAGGCCCACATCCGTCGTTCGTGGTGACGGTCCGGAGCCCGGCCGCTCGGCGGTCTCGGAGGCGCCTCGCGGGGCCCACGGGTTCGTCCAGGTGAGGCCGGGCCCGTCGTCCGCCTGGGCGTCGTCCCCTGCGCCAAGGGACCGGGATACCGCCGGCATCGCAGAGAACCCGGCGCCGGGCTGGGACTGCGACGCGAACCCGGGCTGGGACTGCGGCGCGAACCCGGCAGGTCGACCGGCGAAGGGGGCGGACCAGGGTGGCTCCCCGGGCGCGATGAACCCGGTGCCAGGGCCGGGCGCTGTGTCACCGAACGGGCCACCGAAGGGGTCGACACGTGCGAGGGCGGCCAGCGCGGCGGACGGGCTGCCGATCTCGTCGGCCCGGGCCGCGTCCGGCTCCGGCGCGGAGGACCGCGGGATGACTCCCGGGTGGCCCAGGTGGGCGGACGGCCGCAGGCCGCCGACAAGCGGTGCGCTCGGGCGGCGCGCCGGGCCGGCGGTCCGGAGGACCACGGGGGGACCCAGGGCGGACGCGGCCGCCCCTCGGGCTCCGAGTGGCGCCGGCTCGGTGGCGTCGGGCTGGACGGCACCAGATCCGGCTGAAAGGGCCTGAAGGGAGGGCGGAGCCCCCGGGGGCGCGGTGACCGGCACGGCCGCAGCCTCGCCAGGGGCGACCGGTTCCCCTGCAGCAGCCGCCTCACGCTCGGGCGGGGAGCCCGGCGCGGGCGGGGAGCCCGGAGCGCGGGCGACGGTCGGCTGGCCCTGTGAGGCGGAACTCCCCGGGGGATGGGCCACGACCGGCCCGGCGGAGCCCAGCGAGCGCACGGGCGGGCCGAGCCGCACGCGCCGCGCCACCAGCGGCGGCCCAGACCCGGCGAGCGGCGCCGTGGGCGCGCCGGCCGTCCCGACTGATGCCTCCGCAGCGTTGGACGGCGCCAGCCCGGCCGGGAGCGCGACGGGCGGGCCGAGCGCGACCGGCGCGCTCCCGGCCGACGAGTCGAGGCCCTCGGCGCTCCGCTGTGCGACGGCAGAAGGATCGCGCCACGGCGGCCATCCCGACGAGCCCCGTCGGCGGTGTCGCCGTCGATGGGCCTGAGACGAGCGACGGTCCCTCGACGGGGTGCGGTCTCACCGATGTGCCGGCGGGTGCCTCGCCGCCCTTGGCCTCGGCCGGGCCCTCGGCGGCAGGTTCCCCGGTATCTGCGTCCGGCCAGTGGATGGCCCCGGTTGTCGCGGTGCCCGGCCCGTGGCCAGCCCCTCCCCGCCGGCGAACGGAGGTGGGGAGGGGCTCGGCCGGGGCACGCTGCACCGGGGTCGCGATCCCGATCGCGAGCCCGGCCGGCGCCTCGAGGCGCCGCTCGTGGCCGAGGGGCGCGAGCGCGAAAGGCGCGGGCCGTGCCGCTGCGAGGCCGGCCTTGAATGGTGCGCCGGGTGCGATCAGCGGCATGGCGCCCACCGTTCTCTGGATCGGCGGCAGAGACCTCCACTCGCCGGCCGTGATCGGGCCAGGCAGGGACGCATCCCCGCCCGGCACACCCGTGCCGACGGGACCCGATTGCTCGCCGGCACGGGACGGGCGCGCGCCCGGTACGAGCCGCCGGACCAGCGACCCGAGATTCATCCGCGTCTAACCCTCCTCGGAACGCCGGTTCAACCGGTCGATCTCCTCGACGAACCGGCGTCGGACCGGATGCTCCAGGTCGAGGAGCTCTTCGAACGACCAGTGAAGGTGGTAGGCGACGTACGCGACCTCCTCGAAGAGGCGATCGGTCGGGTACGTCACGATTCCCCCGGGGAATCACCCGCCAGGTCCACCATGAACTCGTGCTTGCACGCCGGGCAGGTCACGGCGGCCTGGCTGTGGCCCTCGGCGTTCACCCGCCGGTAGAGGTCCTGGAGGAACGCGAGATCGGACGCGAACAGGCCCTCGATCGTCCCGGTCGTGACCGGTGACACCGTGCCGATCCGCATCACGACCCGGGCCAGCAGGAGGACCGTCAGGTAGGCCTCGTTCTCGCGAACGCGCGGGTCGCGCTGGGGGAGGATCTCGTCGCGCGCCGTTGCCAGGCGCATGACGCCGTCGCGGTGAACAACCCCCGCATCGTCGACGTAACCGCGCGGCAGGACGAACGGGAATTCCGTCCGCAGCGCGGGATCCTGCCGCCCGACCCGGGCGGCAGGAGCCTCGGCGCCGGCCATCACGTCACTTCACCCGGACGAGCTCTTCGCACACGATTGTCACCTCCTCGGTCAGGACCTCGTTGGCCCCGGCCTTGGCCGCACCCATCGTGATCTTGGACACCCATCCGTTGAGGAAGTTGTAGCGGGCCACTTCCCCGAAGGTGTAGTCGTAGAGGACGACGGAGCCGTTCTTGCGGGCGCCGGCGACGTCGCCGTCGCGCATCGCGGCGTGCCAGTTCCAAAGGTCCATCGATGCGCTCTTCGCGCGCTTGAGGGTGATGGTCGGCGGCTTGCGCGCGCCCGGGAGCTTCTTGATGACCGGCTTCCCGTCGCGCATGTTCTCCTTGAGCTCGATGACGTCGATCTCGCTCGTGATCCCGGAGAGCTCCGAGAACTGGGCGATCTCCAGGCTGTCGACCTCGACGGAGAAGTGGTACGACGCGATCGCGTCGTTGGGCAGGCTCGGCAGTCCGAAAGGCATTCAGGCGGCTCCTTATTCGCTGACGCCCGCGCCGCCCGAGAACTGGGCGATGCGGAAGATGACGAACTCGGCGGGCTTCACCGGGGCAATTCCCACCTCGACGACGAGCTGCCCGCGGTCGATGACGTCCGGCGGGTTGGTCTCTGCGTCGCACTTGACGTAGAACGCCGCGTCCGGGGTGGCCCCGAACAACGCACCGTCCCGCCAGACCCCGAGCAGGAATGAGCCGACGGTCCGCTTCACGCGCTCCCAGAGGGCCATGTCGTTCGGCTCGAAGACGACCCACTGGGTCCCCTCGAGGATCGACTCCTCGACGTAGTTGAACAGGCGCCGGACGTTGAGGTAGCGCCAGGCGGGATCGGACGAGAGCGTCCGGGCGCCCCACACGCGGATCCCGCGGCCGGGGAAGGAACGGATGACATTGATCCCATTCGGATTGAGCGCGTCGTGCTCGCCCTTGGTCACCTGGAGCTCGAGGGCGATGGCGCCGCGGACGACCTCGTTGGCCGGGGCCTTGTGGACCCCGCGGGTGTCGTCGTTCCGGGCCCAGACGCCGGCCATGTGCCCCCCGGGCGGGACGAACTTCGCCTGGCCGGACAATGGATCGAACACCTTGATCCAGGGCCAGTAGAGGGCCGCGTACTTGCTGTCGTAGCCGGCCTTGTCGACCCGCCACTCCTTGACCTGCTGCGAGTTGAGGCCTGGAGGCGCGTCGAGGATGGCGACGCGGTCGCCCATCAGCTCGCAGTGGGCGATCATCGCGAGCTGGACGGCGAGGACGCCCTCGAGGTCGATGATCCCCTGCTCGTACACGGCCATCAGGTCGGGCACGGCGAGCATCGTGACCTCGTCCACGGCTTCCAGGCCGGCGAAGCCGGTCCGATCCGCCGAGTTCCCGACATAGTCGTCGGGCGTCACGCGGGCGGGGACACTCGCGCTGCCGCCGCTGAGCGCGGCCGCGGACGCGGTTGCCGGGGCGGCCAGTGAGCCCACCTCCTCGATGGTGATGAGCTTCGATTGCGCCTTGACGACCGTCGACACGTTCTGCTTGCCGCGGCCGACGGTCACGTTGTCGAAGGTCTCCGCGGTCTTGCCGCCCTGCTTCACGACGAGCTTGAAGACCCCTTCGCCGGCGTCGCTGGGTTCGGCGATATCGACGCTCAGGTCGTTGCCCGCCGCGCCGGGCTCTTGCGCCGTGACGCGGAAGGCGGGCTTCGCGGCATCGGCGGCGCTCGGCAGCTCCACCCGTGCGACCGGCTGGGCTCCGTCGGCACCGACGCGCACCAGGTAGCAGGACCCGCCGCCATTCAGGAAGTATCCATAGACCGCATGGGCGAGGTAGGAACCCTCCATGAAGTCGCCGAACGTCGAGGTGAACTGCCCCCAGTTGGTGAGCAGCCGTGGCTCGTTGAACGGGCCCTTCGCCGCGAGGCCGACGAACGCCGCGACGGCGGTCCCGACACCCTCGATCGGTCGAGAGCCGGACGGCACCTCCTCGACGTAGACGCCGGGTGACAGGTAGCTCGGCATATGACGCCCCTTCCGTACGATGACCGGACATGCCGAGGCTCCCACCCGCACGGCACGCGAACAAGGACCGCCCGCGCGGGCGGTCGGGCGGGTGCGATCACCCGATCGGGCAACGGCGACCGCCCGAACGGATGCCCCGGGGCCGGGGGACCGTGACGCGGTCGGGCGGGACACTTGCGGCGATGATCCAGGAGGTCGACGAGGCGATCGAGGCTCTCGTCCGCCGCGATGCGCTCAACGGGTCGCGCGTGGAAGTCCTGTTCGACGCGCCCACCAGGGAATGGGTTGCGCGCCGCAACGCCCCGACGGTCGACATCTACCTGTACGACATCCGCGAGGACACCTCGCGGCGCCAGATCGTGCCCCAGCTGATGCGCGACGAGGCGTCGCGCGTCGCCGGCGAGCGACGCATGCCCCCGCGGCGGTTCCGCCTCTCCTACCTCGTCACCGCGTGGACGCAGCGCCCCGAGGACGAGCACCGCCTGCTCTCAGCCTGCCTCGCCACGTTCGTCCGGAACGAGACGATCCCGGCGGAGCTCCTCTCCGGCTCGCTGGCGTCGTCGTCCGTACCCGATCATCCTGAGCGTCGGCCTGCCGGTCGGACCCGACCGCTCGATCGCCGACGTGTGGTCGGCGATGGGCGGGGAGCTGAAGCCGTCGCTCGACCTCGTCGCGACAGCACCCTGGACGCCTCCTGGTCGTGGCCGGTCGCGGCCCCGGTGATGGAGGGACCGACCCTCGGGTTCGGTGGCCCCGGGATCGATGCAGAACGGCGCCTCCGTGGCGGTGCGCGTCGCGGCCGCGCGGCGAGCCGCGTGCTCGGTCCCGGCGACGACGCGCTCCAATCCGAGCTGGTCCGCGCAGGATCGACGGGGGTGGCGGCCGTGTCGACCGGCACGCACGAGACCAGGAAGGGAAGGGGAGCGGACCGCAGGAAGGGCGAGGGCGCCGCCGCGAGCGCCGCAACGGGCACCGCCCCGGGAGCCGTCGAGGACGAAGTCTCGGCCGAGCTCGCCGGCCTGGGTAGTGGCCGGGTCGTGCGCGTCCGCGGCGTCCCGCGACCCTGAGCCATGACCACCCGCGCGTCCCGGGAGGAGCCGGACTCAGCGCCCGCCGCGCCCGCGGATGCCGGTCGCCCGGACCCGTCGCTGGTCTACCTCTTCGGGCGCCTGGTCGTGGTCGAGGCGCGCGTCCGCGCCGCCGTGGACCGCCGGCGCGCGACTGATCCGGACCCGGGCGACCGGTTCCGGGGCCTGTACATCACCGAGGCCCAGGTGGATGCCCTGTTCGACCAGCCACCCCGGATCGAACCCGGGACGGGCCCGGGCCTGGACGCAGCGATCGCCAGGGTCGAGGCACGGGCCGATGCTGCGGAGGCCGCCGGCGCCGACCTGCGCCTCAGGCGACTGGCCGGCGCTTTCGAGCTCGACGAGATGGACCTGGAGGTCCTGCTCGTCGCCCTGGCGCCCGACCTGGATCCCCGGTTCGAGCGCCTGTATGCCTACCTCCACGACGATGTCTCGCGCCGGCGGGCGAGTGCCGGTCTGGCCCTGGAGCTGACGCGGGGCGGGGATGGTCTGCGCACCGAGCGGCACCGGCTTGCCCCGACCTCGCACCTGGTCAGCGGTGGGTTGATCCTCATCGACGATCCCGATCGCCCGTTCCTCACCAGGGCTCTCCGGGTCCCGGACCGGGTCACCGCGCACCTGCTCGGTGACGACCGGCCGGAGCCCCGCGTCGAGGCGCTCATGTCTGCGAGCGACCCGGAGCCCTCGCCCGATGCCATCGGCGGACCCACGCTGACGACGGCGCTGCGGTCCGGCACGCGGTTGGCATACGTCCGCGACCGCGCAGGCACGGCGGGCCGTTCCTGGGCGACGGCCGCCGTCGGTTCCGCGGGTCTCGGCGTCCTGCCGGTGGACCTCTCGCGGATCACGGCCGGCGACGATGCCGTCGAGCTTGGCGCCGCCTGTGTCCGCGAGGCAGTCCTTCGCGGCGCGGCGATCGTGGCCGGGCCCATCGAGGTGCTGGCTGAGCGCGGCCCCGCGGCGATCCGTGCCTTCGCCGAAGCCCGTTGCCCGGTCGTGCTGCTCGGCCTCCGGGGCTGGGACCCGGCCTGGTCGCGGGAGGTGCCCGTGATCCTGGACGCGCCGCTGTACGCGGTTGACGCCCGGCGCGCCACCTGGCACGCGGCTCTGGCGGCCGGCGGCGGCGACGACGAATACGACGGGGCCGCGGCCGGCGTCGTCGACTCCCTGGATCCCGCAGGCCTGACTGCCGGGTTCCGGCTCGATCCGATCCAGGTCCGGCGGGCGGCCGTGGCGGCGAAGCGCCGCGCCGTGGCGGAGGCGCGGTCCATCGAGCCCGAGGACCTGCGGGCGGGCGCGCGAGCCCAGAACGCCGGCGGGTTGGAACGGCTGGCGCGCCGGATCGAGGCCCAGGCTGGCTGGGATGACCTGGTGCTGCCGGCCGAGACGATCGGGCCGCTGCGCGAGCTGACCAGCCGCGCGAGGCACCGGGAGCGGGTCAGAGAGTGGGGGATGGGCGGTGGCTCGGCTCGGGGCACGGGCGTCACGGCCCTGTTCGCCGGCGATAGCGGCACCGGCAAGACGCTGTCCGCGGAGGTCGTCGCCGCCGATCTCGGGCTTGACCTCTACCTGATCGACCTCGCCACAGTGGTGGACAAGTACATCGGCGAGACAGAGAAGAACCTCGACCGGATCTTCAACGAGGCCGACCGCGTGAACGGCGTCCTGCTGTTCGACGAGGCCGACGCCATCTTCGGCAAGCGGTCCGAGGTGAAGGACGCTCGAGACCGCTACGCGAACGTCGAGATCGCCTACCTGCTCCAGCGGATGGAGCGCTTCGACGGTCTGGCCGTTCTGACCACCAACCTGCGTGCGAACCTCGACGAGGCGTTCCTGCGCCGGCTCGACGTGATCGTGGACTTCGCCCTGCCGGAGGAGGCCGACCGGCTGCGGCTGTGGGACCTCCACCTGCCGCCCGCCGTGCCGCGCGCCGACGAGGTTGACCTCGAGTTCCTGGCGACCGCGTTCAAGCTGTCCGGCGGCAACATCCGGAACATCTGCGTCGCCGCCGCCTTCTACGCGATCGCCGAAGACCGGCCCGTCACGATGCTGGATCTCGTGCGCGGCACCGAGCGCGAGTACCAGAAGCTCGGCCGGATGACGCACGTCGAGGAGTTCGGCGACTGGCTCGGGCTGCTGGAGCCCTGACATGGCGGACCGTGCGAGCCGAGTGGGCCCGGTCGCGGAGGAAGAGGTTGCTGCGGGCCGCGCCACCTCCGTCTCGCCGGAGTCCGAGAGCGTGTCACCTCCGGGCTCGCGGACGGCACCGTCGCTGTCGGGTCACGCTGGACCCGACCGCAAGGTCCTTCGAAACCTCCAGCGCAAGGCGGGCAACCGGGCGGTTACGGGCATCCTGCCGTCCCGGGCGAGCGCCCGCCCGGCGGTGGTTCTGCAGCGGAGGCCGATGGATTGGGAGCTCCACCCGGTCTCGAGCGAGGAGGACAAGGTCAGGCGCGCGGCCGAGACGCTCGACAAGGGCGACATCAAGGCGATCAGCGACTGGGGCAAACCCACCTACGCGCAGAAGATGCGGTTCATCGATGCCTTGAACGGCGGCTGGACCGGCCCCCTGGACGAGTACGCCCTCGAGGCGATCTGGGGCAGCTTCGGCGACGGCATGATCAAGGTCGCCGAGGCCAACGCCTCGCGCTGGGAGGCGTCGCTCAAGAATGGCGCGGAGCTGTACAAGCTGGGCGCGGCCAAGGCGATCGCCGACAAGTTCCTCGTCGACGTGCGGTCGCTGGCTCGCGGCAACCTGGACAGCAACGACACCTACTGCAGGGACGAGCTGGCGCGGCTTGGGGGGGGCGAGCCAGGTGCGGCGGGGGCGGCGCCGCCCGGGCCCGCCGCCGGCGGGGGGGCCGTGGCGAGTCCGACGCCAGAAAAGCGCCTTGCCGAGCTGCAGGGCGCCGCACGCCTCATGAAGGATGCACGCAAAGCCCAGGGCGAGCTCGGCCACGAGGTCGTCGGACTGCGCAAGAACGAGAACCCTGCGCCGGAACCGGGCGAGTCGCTGCCCGGCGGCATCTGGGAGCCCTACGTCCGCGTCCAGTTCGACCTGAGCGCGCCGCCGAGCGAAGCCGAACGGCGGCCCGAGGAGGGCGCGTTCCCGCCCGGGACGGACCTCCCGACCATCAAGTCGTGGGACGACATCAGGGCCGAGTGGGAAGCGCTCCAGGCGTTCATGGAGGGCCTCACCATCGCGTACCCGGCCGTGGGCGTGGTGACCGGCAGCGGCGCTGCGAACCTCGATGTCATGGCGGGGGACGACCCGAAGGCGGCCAAGGCGATGGTCGTCGGACAGCTCGCGTCCGTCCGGGACGGCATCGCCAGCGCGCGGCCCAAGGTCGCCGGCTCGCTCGCCTACGAGCTCAAGCCGATCCACGACATCCTCTTCTCCGGTGGTGCAAAGCCATCGGGGATCGATTGGAGCAAGCCCGTCGCCAAGTCGCTCGCCGACGAGCTCGTCCAGCTGCATGACGATCGCGAGTTCTGGGTCACGATGGGCCTGTCCACCGCCGCAGCGGCGCTGTTCATCGTCGCGTCGTTCGTCACGATGGGTACCGCGTCTGCCGCGCTGATCGGTGCCGGCGTGGGCATCGGCCTAGGTCAGGCCGCGGCGTCGTGGGACAAGGCCCTCACGATCAGCGCGGCAGCGAAGGCATCGCCGGCTGGGCTCGACCCGCTGGTCACGTCCGGTCAGGCCGACATGGCGATGTTCGAGGCCGTGCTCAACACTCTCCTGGTCGCGGTCGACGTTCTGACCTCGGTCAAACCGCTTATCCGGGCCGCCTCGGGCGGGATCGTCCGCGAGGCGATGACGGCTGGTCGCTCGGCGAACCGGTCGGCGCTTGCAGGGCTCGAGAGCTTGGCCAAGGTGTCCGCCAAGGAGGCCCCAACAGGCAGCAAGGCAACGATCGAGAAGGCCATCGCCGAACTCGGGATCGATCAGGTCAGCCGCCAGGCCAAGAAGAGCCCGGCGGAGCTTCTCGAGATCATCGGCAAGGACTCGCCCTACGCCGAGCGCCTCAAGGCATTCATCTCGGTCGAGAAGGAGCTTGGTGCGATGACGCCGGGCGAGCTCATCAAGCGCTCCGGCAACCTGGAGGCGGAGATCACCGCCGACGCGACGAAGGGGCAGCAGATCGCCCTGTTGGGGGTCGAGCGGCTGGGCCCGAAGAACCTGCTCGAACGCAATGGCGGCTGGTCCAAGCTCAGCGTCGTCCTGGGCAACAAATCGGATGCCGGCAAGGCGATGCTGGCCTGGCGGGACGGGATCCTCGCCGATATCGAGGCGTTCGTGAAGACCCTGCCCGGCGGCGTGGACGAGGCGGGCCGCGCCGCCGTAAAGCGGACCGGCAGCAAGGGCCAGTTCACCAACGACTTCGACGTCAGCCTGCTCGGTCCCCATGCCGCTGAGAACCGAAACGCGCTCCGCTCGTTCGTGGCAGGGCGGTTGCGCACGACCCCGGACAGGCTCAGGTTCCTGGTCCTGGCCGATTTCTTCACAGATCCTCGGCGGCTCCACCTGTACGACCAGCTGGATGCAGCCCTGCGATCCACGATTGCCAGCCGAGCCGAGAAGGTCGCCGAGGGCACGATCTTCGCCCGCATGCTTCACGACGCGGAGAAGGCCGGCAACAAGGACCTCGTGAAGGCACTCTCGTCCATGATGGAGTCGCTCAAGGTCGACAAGGTCGCCTTCAAGGAGCTCGGCGCGGCGGACATAGCGGCCTTGTACAAGAACATCGACGACATGCACGTCTCGCTCGAGGCGGCGATGAAGAGCGGGGACAAGGCCGCCCAGAAGTCGCTTGCCGAGAGGATCGGAGACACGCAGGGCCTGATCAACGCGACCGAGGGCGGTGGCTATTTCTCGGGTGGCGCGACCGCGATGCTGGTTTCGCTCAAGGAGGGCCTCTCCGCCTCGGGTGCCAAGCTGCTCCCGGAGCAGGTGTATACGGCGCTCCTGGACCAGCTGCCCAAACTCTATGGCGAGGCCAACACCCTCCTGAGGACGGGATTCGTGGGCACGGCCGAGGTCGTGGAGGCGATCAAGGGCGTCGCAAAGTACGGTAGTCGCTTCCGCACCCTCATGACCGAACTTGGGGTGAAGGTGCCTGACGAGGCCATCTGGAACGGCCTAGCGAAGCGCTGCGACACGCTGCTCATGGAGGCAAAGGGCACGGCCTCGAGGTCGACACTGGAGCGGCTGGCCACCGACGCGGAGGCTCTCCGCGCTGAGGTCAGCGGCGTGCTCAACGAGTTCACGGCGCAGGCGCCGACCGTCCTCGCAACGTTGTCGAAGCAGGCTGGGCTATCTGGCAGGGCCATAGATCTCGCGAAGATCCAGTTCCTCGTGCGCGCCCAGGCCAAGCTCAGCCGCTCGTCCGCGGCGATACGGGAGGCAATGGCGGCGCTCATCGGGAACCTCGAGCGGATGGCATTGGCAACCCCTTCGGCCCCGCCGGCGAAGACGCCAGCAAAGGGTTCGAGAGCGCCGGCCAGCGTGCCCGACTCCACCCCGCCACCGTAGGGGCGAAATGGCCTCCCCGCGGCTCGAAGCATCGTCCTTGCCCGAACGGGCACCCCCGTCCGCCCCCCCGGTGCCCCTCACAGCCTTGCGTGGCACCGCCTCGACCGTCAGGCTGTGGCGAGGCTTTCGTCGCCCGAGGTGCGCGCATGCAAACGCACGATGACCTGCCCCTTGAGTCTCGCCCGACGCCGACGCCGATACGATCCGAGGCGACGCCCGCTGTGGCGCGCTCGGCAACCCAGGCCCCGGAGGCCGGGGCGACCATCACCCCCGATGTCATGCTCGAACTTCAACGCGTTGCCGGCAACACCTCCGTCCGCGAGCTCATCGCCCGTCAGGCCGCCCAGCGCGAGGAGGACGAGCCCGCGGAGCGCTCGCCGGTGCTCGATGTCGTAGGCAAGGGCGGGGGCCGTCCGCTCGACCCGGGCCTGCGGCGCGAGATGGAGGGGCGCCTCGGCTCGGACTTCGGAGATGTCCGCGTCCACACAGACTCCCAGGCCAGCCAGTCCGCCCAGGCAGTCAACGCCCACGCGTACACCGTTGGGCAGGACGTCGTGTTCCGATCCGAGCGCTGGAATCCGGACTCGTCGGACGGCAAGAAGACGCTCGCCCACGAGCTGACGCACGTCGTCCAGCAGCGCAGCGGCCCGGTCGCGGGTACCGCGACCGGAGGCGGGATCCGGCTATCCGATCCGGGCGACGATTTCGAGCGTGCGGCGGAATTGAACGCGACCTCTGCCATGGCCGCGACCCCCGGGTCCCGAACAGCCCAGGCCGACTTCGTCCAGCGCGAAGCCGTGCCGGAGGAGGAAGAGGAGGAAGAGGAGGCCCAGGCCGACTTCGTCCAGCGCCAGGAGGAAGACGAAGAGGAGGCCCAGGCCGACTTCGTCCAGCGCCAGGAGGAAGACGAAGAGGAAGAGGAGGCCCAGGCCGACTTCGTCCAGCGCCAGGAGGAAGAGGAAGAGGAGGAAGAGGCCCAGGCCTTGACCGCGCGCTGAGGCGTGCGCAGCAGGACAGGTGCCATGCCCGAACGGATGCGCGCGTCGCGCCAACCCTCCCGATCCTCGGGGCGACCTTCCGGAGGCGCGCACAAGGGGACCCACGCCGGTGCCGGTGGCCCGTCAGCGGGCGCCTCGATCGAAGGACAGCTCGACGGTCAGGGCGCGCTCGCGCTCCAGGGACTGGCCGGCAACGAGGCCGTCGCGCAGGCCGTCCAGCGCCAGCGGGCGGCGGCAGGCGGTGGAGCGGGCAGGACGCATCGTCCGAAGGGTGCCGGCGGTCCCGACGTCTACGCGCTGATCAAGGCCCAGGCGCCGGCGTTGCTGGGCGTTCTGGCACCGGAGCAGGTCGAGCAGCTCCAGAAGCACCTCGACGTCCAGGCTTCCAACGAGGAGGTGCGGCGGCGGCACGAGGCGACCTACGCGTCCTGGCAGAACCGCTACAACCTGGATCCGATGGGCTTCGGCGACGCTCGGCGGGAGCTCGAAGGGATTGCGGGCAAGATGCAGCCGGAACAGAAGGGTCCGGTGCAGGTCGAGATCCCGACGGCTTCCCTGCTCGCCCGCAGCCTCGACGAGCCGCCGACCTGGAACGTTGAGGCCGAGACCCGGTTCCGGACTTGGGTCAAGGGGAAGCTCCTTGCCCAGCCCACGCAGGTGCGGATCCAGGACATCAACGGTCCCAGCATCGACTACTACGTTGGCAACGAGTACGTTCCCAGCGACGGCGGCCTGATCACGCTCGCAAGCATCCTGCGGACCCAGGACTACGCGACCGAGTACCGCGAGCAGGTGTCCAACGGGCCGCACGTCCGGGCGCTTCGCGACGCGATGTGGGACCTCCAGATGCAGATCATCGAGGTCCGGGCCGGTCACGAGGACCTCAGCAAGCGGAACAAGGAGCACAAGTACATCCGCAAGGTGGCCGAGGCCGCAGGCGCCGCCGGTCCATGGGAGTACTACCAGACGATCCGCGACGCGGAGAAGCACCCGGAGAAGGGGTCCGTCGCGGAGCGGCTGCGCCAGCTGCAGGCGCCGTACCCGTCGATCCGCCTGTGGGAGGCCCCCCAGGGCCAGCTGGACCGGGCGGACAAGATGCTTCGCGAGGGCAAGGTGGAGCTTGCCGCGGCGACGTACGGGATCGCGCGTGGGAACGCGTTGACGGTCGGCGGGGAGCTGGCCCGCTACGAGCGCAAGGCGATCGGCGGAGCGGGCACGGTCGTCAAGTGGCTGGAACGGGCGAAGACGGCCGGCACGATCTCTGTCGGGGTCCTCACGGGCGGGTACGGCGCCGTCGCGAGCGCCGCGGCCACGAGCGCCTACGTGGCGACCCAGGAGACCGCCCAGCAGGTGTCCGAGATCGGGTTCGGCCAGCGCAAGTCGATGGACGCCCTGTCGATCGCGGGGCGGGCGGGGGTCGAGGGCCTGCTCTCGATGCTCGGCGGGGTGGCCCAGGGAAAGTTCGTCGCAGCCATCACCGCGCGGGTTGGGGCTCGCCTCACGACGGCCGTGGGCAAGGAGATGTCGGAGGCGGCGATCAGCGCGGCCGGGTCGAGCCTGTCCTCGTTCTACACCGCGCCAGCGGGTGTCGTGCTCAACGCGATCGCCAACGGCCAGCAGATGCCCAAGAGCCTCGAGGAGTTCGCGGACCTGGTTGCCAAGCAGGCGACCGAGGGTGCCGCGATGGACCTGCTGCTGCGTCCGCTGGGTAAGGGAGCGGAGGCGGAGCGGGCGCGGCGCCGAGCGGCCGGAACGCCCCAACAGGACGGGCCCACGTCCAACGGCCTGGGCGAAGGACAGGCCCCCGGAACGGCTCCCGACACCGCGGCGCCGGGCAAGGTGGACAAGGGCAGGGCGGCCAAGAGTGGGGCCAAGGGCTCATCACGCGCCCTGCCGGCCGGCGAGATCGCGGGCCTGCTGCGGGGTGCCACGGCGGAAGGTGGCATGGCGCCTGGCGCCACGGCCAGGCCGCTCCTCAGCGAGGCCGCCATCCGCAAGCTGCTGGCCCGTGGAGGGAAGTGGGAGGTCCTGATCGCCGATCTCCAGCAAGGCCGGGGCGTGGGCGACGGCCTCTCGGATGGGCTGCGCAGTCGTATGGTGAAGGAGCTCGTGGCCCACCGGCAGCGGTTCACCGAGGCGCTCAAGGCACGCTTCCCGGTCGAGGAGAAGGGGACCGCCAGCACCGAGGCGGGCAGTGATGTGGACCTCCAGGTGGGCGGCGACCGCGCGGGCGCGGACCTCCTTCGGATCCGGGGCTGGCTGGACGCCAACCATCCGGGCTGGCGCGATCACTACCGGATGGCGCTCCTCGTCGAGGGCACCCGGCTGACCACCTACGAGTCCCCGACCAGGGAGCTGCCCGCGCGGGAGCGGGCGAGGGTCGAGGCGTCGATCGTGCGCGAAACCGAGCTGCTGGCCCTCTCTCGCCGCCTGCGTTACACGCCACCCGACGGATGGGCGCCCCTGATGGAGCACCTGCCCACCGCCGACCGGGCTCGTGTCCGCGACCTGGCCAGCATGGGAGGCGAGCCCCGCAAGGCGCTCCACGACAGGCTGCTGCTGGAGGCCGACGCTGTCGTGGCGAAGCTACGCGCGGCGACCGACCCCCGCGAGCGAGCCCGGCTCGCGATCGAGGTCACCCGCAAGCAGATGGTCGCCAACTCCCTCTCGGACGACGCATACGTGGGCCCCGGGACCTTCCGGGCGATCGTCGGTGGCGAGCGGGCCAAGGGGGCGGAGAACGCGCGGCGCCAGTACCAGAACGTGGAGGACCAGCTGGCCTTCCTGGCCAAGGAGGTCCATGGGGCCAAGGGCAAGCCCGAGGAAGCCATGCGCGGCTACGAGGCGTTCAAGTACATCAACAGGGCGTGCGTCGCGCTGCGCGAGGCGGGCATCTCGGACCACCGGCTGCCGTTCCTCGAGAACTGGTCGTCGCTCGTCTACCGGGCGGATCGGTCTGCCACCGCCAGGGGTGGCGCCCCCGAGGGCCGGGGGTACAAGGACCTGCCCGAGGGCTACCAGAAGGCGACCGTGCGCATCCATGATCCGGAGAAGGCAGTGCTCGTCAAGAAGCCGGAGGCGGCCGTGGCGGAGTGGAGAGACGAGGCGCTGCTCCGGAACTACCGGATGTTCCAGGAGCTGATCGCCACCCACGAGGCGGAGCTGCGGCGCTTGGCCCTCAGGCGCTGAGCGGCGGCCATCCGTCGACGTCGCGTGCCGGCGGGGACAGGCTAGATGAGTCCCTCGCGGATCGCGTACGCCACCGCGTGCGTCCGGTTGCGCAGCTCCAGCCGCGACGTCACGTCGTGGATGATGTTCTTGACCGTCCGATCGCTGTAGAACAGCCGCTGGCCCACCTCGGCCGTGTCCATGCCGTCGGCCAGGAGGCGGAGCACTTCAAGCTCACGCTCCGTGAGGCCAGCGAACGTCAGCCCTCGCGGCGACAGCACCTGGCGCTGGAGGTGGCCGACCTGACGCAGGAGTCGGCCGAGCAGGTCGGGCGGGAGCGTGCCCTCGCCGGCCGCCGCCGCCCTGATGGCCGCCGTCAGGTTGCTCGCTGTCGCTTCCGAGCGGCGGACTACTCCGGTGACCCCCGCCTCGGCGGCGACGATCAGGCTCTTGTCGTCCACCCGCGCGACGAGCGCGATGACGCGCCCCACCCCGCGGCCGCGCAGCCCCCGGATCTCCGCGGCCGTTGCCGGATCCACCTCGTCGGCGACGACGAGCGCGACGGCATCCGGCGACGGGTCATCCTCCGACACGATGGTGAACCCGCGCCCCGTGCGAAGTTGGCTGACGATGCCAGCGCGCGACAACGGATCCGCCGCAACGACCATCACGGGAACCGCGGCATTGAGGGGGATCGGTTCGGCGACCATCGATGCGGACCCTCCACCAGCTCGGCGGCTGAGGGACGTTCGAGCCGCCACAAATCCTGCCCGGATCATGGGGCACGACCCTTTACGTGCGCGCAACGTGGGCTCAACGGGCAGCAGCGGACGGGGATATGCGGCACCGACGGGCCGGCCAGTCGGCCCTATCGGTCCTCTCCATGACCGCTAGACTCCGCCCGTGGGCGCATCCGTCACGCTCCTTACGTCTTCCGTCGCGGTCGAACCCGGCGCCGAGGCCGGCGTCGAGTTCCGCGTACGCAACACCGGCACCGTGGTCGACGAGTTCACGCTCGACGTGGTCGGTGATGCTGCGGTCTGGGCGACCATCGACCCGCCGACGATCTCGCTCTTCCCTGGTGCCGAGAGTGCCTCCCGGATCGTCTTTCGACCACCGCGCGCCGCCACCACTCCCGCCGGAACCACGACCTTCGGGCTGCGGGCCCGCTCCCGAGAGGACCCGGCGGGCTCGACCGTCGAGGAGGGGTCGATCGAGGTCGGCGCGTTCGTCGAGCCGTACGCCGACCTGGTCCCGCGCACGTCACGGGGCTCGCGGGGCGGCGACCACGAGCTAGCGCTCGACAACCGGGGCAACGTGCGCCTCAATGCCCAGGTTGACGGAGCTGATCCCGATCTCCTGCTCGCCTTTGACATCAAGCCGCCGGGCGTGGTGGTCGATCCCGGGATGGCCGGGTTCGCCAAGATCCGGGTCAGGCCGGCGAAGCGGTTCTGGCGGGGCCAGCCGAAGGCGCGATCGTTCCAGGTCCTCGTCACGCCGGAGGGCCGGCTGCCGCTGACCCTCGACGGCACCATGCTCCAGGAGGCGGTGCTTCCGCCGTGGTTCGGGCGTCTCGTGGCGGCGGTGCTGATTGCGGTCATCGCTGCCGTGGTCCTTTGGGCATTCGTCTTGCGGCCGACGATCGAGACCGCCGTCGGCGAGGCCGTCGCGTCACCCATCGCCTCGCTCCGGGACGACGTCAACGCGGCGCTCGGCAACGCCGGCCTTCCCACCATGCCGGCAGCTGGCGGCGCCGCCGCGCCTCCACCAACTCCAGAGCCCACCCTCGCGCCCACGCTCGCGCCCGGGGAGGTCGCGACGCCCGAACCGCCGCCCACCGCACCGCCCACGCCGGGTGTCCTGATCCCGGGCCTCGGCAACCCTGTGGATGGTCAGCTGGATGAGACGCACACCACCGTGCCGGTCGCGGGCACCCTGTTCATCACGGACCTGGTGTTCTCGAACCCGAACGCGACCAAGGGCGCGGTGGTCGTGCTGCGTGACACCACGCCGCTGATCCAGCTGAACCTCGAGAACTTCCGCGACTACGACCTCCATTTCGTGACGCCGATCGTGCTCCAGGACGGCCAGAGCCTCAACCTCTCGCTGTCATGCACGAGCAGCCCGTGCACCCCCGCCGTCTTCTACTCCGGATACCTGCGGCCCTGAGGCGCGCAGGCCCGAGGGTCGGGGCCGCCGGCCTGGTCCTGGCGCTCCTGGCCACGGGATCCGCGGCCGGTCCCGCTGCCGGTGCGGCCGGCCCATTCGCGCCCAGCCAGGCACCGGTCAAGGCGGCCCTGCCACAGCCGCCGGGCAAGACCACGCTCGTCTCGCAGAGGTTCGGCGGCGGGTTCGCGGGTGGCGGCTCGAGCTCGCCGTCCATCAGCAGCAACGGGCGGTACGTGGCGTTCGTGTCGGGGGCCGCCGACCTCGTCGCCGGCGACACGAACGGGGCGGTGGACGTCTTCGTCCGGGACCGGTCCAAGGGCACCACGCTGCGGCTGCCGCTCCCAGGAGGGGCGCAGGTGCCGCCCAGCGGCCTGGTGGCCGAACCCGCCGTCTCCGCGGACGGCAAGGTGGTCGCCTTCACCTACCTCGCTCCATCCAGCGTTGCCGTCGCCCGGTCCGTGGTCCTGGTGTGGGATCGGGATACGGGCCAGACCGAGATTGCCTCGCGCCAGGGCAGGCGAACGGCGACCTGGAGCCGGGAGCCGTCTGTCTCGGCCGACGGTCGGTACGTCGCGTACACGTCGGAAGACGCCGAGATCGTCGCGAACGACGGCAACCGGTTGGCCGATGTCTTCCGTTTCGACCGCAACAGCGGCACCTCGATCCTGGTCAGCGCAGGGTTCGAGGGTGGAACCCCGTCGGGTACGAGCCGCCAGCCGTCGATCTCCTCCGACGGCACCAAGGTGGCCTTCACCTCCGATGCCGGTTCCAGCCTGGTGAACGAGGACACGGGCGCCGGTGACCAGGTCTACCTGCGTGACATCACCGCCAGCACGACCGAGCGGATCAGCAGCGGACTCGACTCCGGGACCCGAGGGGCGCCCGCCAACGGTCCCTCGGAGGCGCCAGCGATCTCCGCCGACGGCCGGTACGTCGCGTTCGAGTCGACGGCCGGCAACCTCGTCGATGTGGCCTTCGCGCCGGGCCCGTGGCAGGTCTACCGCCGCGACCGGCAAACCGGCCTGACGGCGCTCGTCTCCATGGATGCGTCGGGCGCCGCACCCGCGAGCGGGAGCGGCCAGGCCTCGATCTCGCGTGATGGCCGGATGGTCGCGTTCTCCGCGCTGGCGAAGGATCTGGTGGGCACCGCCTCCCTGGGTGCCACCCCGGCGGTCCGCTATGCGGCCGTCGCGCTCCGGACCTCCGAGATATACATCCGAGACATGACCGCGGGCGAGACAGCGATGGTGTCCGTGGACACGGCCGGCGGACCGTCGGGGGCGAGGAGCCAGGGCTCCGTTGTCGCCGGTAACGGGCGCTACATCGCCTTCTTCTCGGACGCGCCGACGCTTGTCGCCGGTGACGGGAACAAGCAAGTGGACGTGTTCATCCGGGACCTCCCGCCAGTGCCCATGCTCAACCCCGCGGTCGTGGAGTTCGGCACGGGCGCGCTTGGGACGAGCCCGGTGCCGGGCGCCGCCGTCCTCACGAACTCCGGCTGGGGCGCGCTATCGGTCTCCGGGGCGACCCTCGCAGGTTCCGCGAAGGGCGACTACTCCATTGCGTCGGACGGCTGCGCGAAGAGGATCCTGTACCGTGCCGAGGCGTGCACGATCACCATCGTGTTCACGCCCAAGGAGCCGGGCGCCAGGGCCGCTACCCTCGAGGTGGCCGACAACTACACGGGCTCACCGCGCACGGCGCGCCTCACCGGGGGTGGCTCGCTCGCCCTCCTGGAGCTGAGCCCGGAGGTGGCGCGGCCCGGGCTGGTGGTCATCGCCACGGGGCGCGGCTTCCCGCCCGGGGCACAGGTCCGGCTGCGCTGGAGCCGCGGGATCACGGAGGACCTGCCGGTGGTCACGGCCGATGAGCAGGGCGCGTTCAGCCGGCAGGTCCTGGTCTTCCACAACGACCTGCTCGGCATGCGTGACCTCCTCGCCGAGCCGGCAAGCGGGCCGCCCTTCCCGCCCATCGCGGCGCCACTGTTGGTGACGGAATCGTCGATGGCCCCGCCCAGCTTCGATATGCTGCGGAGCCTTCTTGACCTTCCGCTCGTCCTGATGATCCGGGGATGAGGCAGACATGACCGACGGGGCCGGTCTGACCTGCCGCCGGTGCGGCTTCGCGAACGAGGGCAGCGACCAGTTCTGCGGCTCGTGCGGAGTCTTCCTGGAGTGGGAGGGTGAAGCTGCCGAAGTCATCGATGCCGTCGCACTGCCCGTCGATGTCACGGCCACGCCTGCCGCCCCCACAGGCGCGCGCATCCGCCCGCCAGGCGACGACGAGGGGCTCTCCGCGCTCGTCACTCCCGCCGAAACCCCGGCCGTCCCCCCGGTGGTCGAGACCGGACCCCTGCTCCGGTGTCCCGCGTGCGGTATCGCGAACGCCGGGACCCGCACGTTCTGCCAGTCCTGTGGCGCGCGTCTCGCGGAAGCCGCCCGCGTGACGGAGGTATCGAAGGAGCAGATCGCTGCTGCGGTCGCCGCCAAGGCGAAGCCAAGGGCGGTGCCGGTGGCGGGCGTCACTGCGGCACGCACGGAGCCCGAGGGAGGCAGCTCGCGGGGGATCGCCGGCTGGTTGATCGTGATGGTGCTGCTGGGGCTCGTGGCCGGGGCCCTGGTCGTGGCCGCCAGCGTGCTGCTCAAGAGTCCCGGACCCGCCACCGGGGCGTCCGAGGCGCCCAGCCCCGCCGCGAGCGCCGGCTCGTCGTCCGGGCCTGAGTCCACCGACACCCCCGTCACGTCCGCGGAGCCGTCCACCGGCGCGCCGTCGGCGAAGGTCGAAGGGGCCGCGCTGGTGTTGACGGGCGCGGCCGCGTCCTCCGTCGTGGGCGACCGGGCGAAGTTCCAGCCGGACAAGGCCATCGACGGGGACGTCAAGACGTGCTGGCAGGAGGGCGCCAGGACCGAGAAGGGCCAATGGATCGAGGTGTCGTTCGACACCGCCCGCGTCGAGGCCGTCGTGATCAACAACGGCTACGGTGCCTCGACCGCGCTCTACAAGGGCAACCTCCGGCCCAAGAAGGTCCAGATCTCCGTCAACGGCGGCGAGGCGATCGCGGTTACGCTCAAGGACACCGCGAAGGCCCAGCGGATCAGCCTGGGCGAGAACCCCGGCGCAACCCGGCTCAGGATCACGATCGTCTCCGTCTATCGGTCGGTCAAGACATCGGTCGCGGGAACTCCGTTCGATGACGCGGCCATCAGCGAGATCAGCGTAATAGGGACAATTGGCGGATGACCGGCTCGTGTCAGGCCCGCTATCTTCCGCCGGCGTAGAGCAGACAGGACGTCCCGTTCGGGAGAAGGGAACGTGAGCGCGATCGGCGCGGCCCTCATGCGCGGTGTGGCGAACCTCGGTGGCCCTCAGGCGGCGGCCGTCGTGGTCGCGAGCGGCCTGGTCGTCGGCGGGCTGGGCGGGGCGGTCATCGCATCGGGTGGTTCATCCGGCCAGCCGGCCACCACCTCGGGGGAGCTCGCCGTCTACCCCTGTCCGGACCAGGGACCTGCGCTGCTGACCATCACGGGCGGCCAGAAGCTCCTGGCCACCGGGCGGACCGAGGACGGGACGTGGCTCCGGATCCACTACCCGCTGCCTGGGCGGACGGAGGCCTGGGTCCAGGCGTCTCCGCTGTCGGTCAAGGGCGAGGTGGTCTCGCTGCCGATCGCAACCTGCGCCGCGGTGGTTGCGGCCGGGCCGCCGGACGTGCCGCCCGCCGTACCGCTGACGGCGATCCTGAACCTCTCGCCGTCGCCGGCCCCCACGCCGGAGCCGACGCCCACGCCGACGCCGAGCCCGACGCCCAATGCGAAGCCGTCGCTCAGCGCGCTGACGGTTTCGACCAAGAAGATCAGCTACGACACGGACGCCTACTGCCCGAACGCCGTCAAGAAGGTGACGTTCAAGGTCAAGGCGACGGACGCCTCGGGCCTCGAGACCGTCACGCTGCTCTGGCGCGAGCCCGGGGCCGCGAAGTTTGTGCAGGCGGCGATGAGCCTGGCCGCCGGCACGGCGACGAGCGGGACCTGGCAGGTGACGCTCGACACGAAGGCGGACGAGATCACCAAGGCCGGCAAGCTTGCCTTCTACGCCGTCGCCACCGACACGGCGGGCGCCACCAAGCGGATCCCGACCAGCGGCTCAAACTCGATCACGGTCGCGGTCTGCGCCAACACCGGCCCGACGATCACGTCGGTGTCGTCCTCCTCTGGATCGTCACTGTGGTGGGATCCGCTGGGTGTCGGGTCGTGCACGACAGCCACGAACATCACGGCCGCCGTCAAGGACACCGACGGCGTCAAGTCGGTCACGCTGTTCTACCGCCCTCCGGGCACGTCGACTTGGTCATCCAAGCCGATGGACAACACGACGGCCGGGAAGTGGTACGCGAACCTCGACACGCTCGGCGACAAGATCACGATCGCGACGCCGCCGACGGACGCGCTGAGCTGGTACATCAAGGCGATCGACACCAAGGACAAGGCGAGACAGACGAAGACCTCCTCCATCACCATCCGACGCTGCGACTCGGAGGCCGCCTTCGAGGTGGTCCGCCCCGCGGGCACGATCTACTCGTGCACCCCGTCGGCTGTCATCACGATCGAAGCCTGGACGCAGGACCGCGACCAGCCCGAGCATGGCCTCACGGTGGTCTTCCACTGGACGCTCTCCAACCCCAGGACCAGCGCCGGCCCAATCTCCGGCAAGATGACGGCGAATGTCACCAAGGGCAACTACTACCAGGGCACGACCGCGCCGTTCGATGGAAGCGTGTTCTACTCCGGCAGGCTGACGGTCTACGCCGTGACTTCGGACAAGTACAGCGGGACCACGACGAGCTCAACTGGCACGTACACCATGGCCTGCCGATGACATGAGCGCCCTGCTTGGCACCACGACCTGCATCACATGAGCCTCCTCGCCCGCCTCATTCCAAGGCTCCTCGTGTTCGGCGTGGCGGCCGTGATCGGCGCCATCGTCGCCTCGGTCGTCGTGGCCGCCATGGCCGACCGCACGCCCGAGTCCACCGCCGGGCTTGCACCCGAGTTCTCCATGACCGGTGCTGACACCCCGGCGGGCCCGGATATGCCCGCCGTGCCCGGGGCTGTTCTCGCCTTCAACGAGGAGCCGGGCGGCGAGCCGCAGCCGCTCGCAACACTCTCGCCGGAGGACCTCCTGGCCGCCTCGGCCGCGCTGCTCGGCGGAGAGCCGGTCACCTTCGTCAACCCGTCCGGCTTCCCGCGGATCGCCCCGATCACCCAGTTCGACGGCGGCCCATTCCAGGGCGCCAACTGCACGCTCGCGTCCGGGGCAATGCTGGTCCGATTGGGTTCCGGCGTGGTTACCACGGGATCGGTGCTTCGCACCCTCCAGGACGACCAGGACGGCGGGACGGGACTCGGCGACCTTTCGATCGCGCTCTGGCGTGGGTACGGCATCCACTACCCGAGCGGCCTGATCCGCCCCGACCAGCTCAAGTCGCTGCTGGGTGCCGGGTACGGCGCCGCGGTCCAGGGCGACTACTCGAAGGTTCCCCGCGCCCTGCGGCTCCAGAAGGACTTCACGGGCGGCCACGCGATCTACCTGGACGGATACTACCCGGGCAACGCCAAGCGCGGCATCCCGGAGGCCTACTACGTCATCGACCCGCTCGGCCGTCCACAGTCCGGGTACGAGGGCGACTGGTGGCCGGCGTCGGTCATCGATGCGTTTGCCGGTTCCTTCGGTGGCGGCCGCGTTGCGGCGATGTGGGCGTTCCCGCCCGGCGGCGTAGCCCCCGACGTGGTGGGTCCGGACGTGCTGCCGATCCCGTCGGGCCCGGGCGACAGCTCGGGTTCCGGCGCTGGGCCCGGCCCATCCGCCTCCGGCGAGTCGCCGTCCACTGCCATCCCGCCCGACGCGCCGATCCTGGTGATCGAGCCCGGCGACTTGACTGTCACGCTGCCGGCGGCCGATCCGCCCGCCTCCGATGCCGGCTCCGGCGGGTTTGAGCTGGTGCCCGTCTTCGATTTCTGCCTGTTCCCGCCCAGGCCGCCAGGGTGCCCGACCGGCCTGGAGGCCATCTTCGAGCGAGCCGCCATACCTCCGCTCCGCTTGGCTGTCGGCCCCGACGTCGAGATCCTGTTCGTGGATTCCGACCGGGCCAACGTGGTGATGGTCGGCTTCACGGTCGATCCGCCCGCCCCGGCAGACGTCCACTTCTGGAAGGCTGGCGGTGGCCCGCAGGTCGTAGGGTCCGCGTCGTCGATGTCGTCGATCTCGCTGTTCGGGAAGACGGTCCTGCTGGCCCGGCTGGACGTGAAGGCAGACACGGCATACCAGTTCCGGGCGGTGGCGGGTGGCGGGCTGTTCGCGGGCGAGAGCGAGATCGGCTCGTTCACGACGGGGAGCGGCGTCGAGCAGTTCGACGTGGCGCTGTCGCAGGCTGCCTCGCCGGTGTTCAAGCTGGGGACCGGCCTCTCGCCGTACCTGCACCTGGCCGAGGGCGCCTTCGCGCAACCGATGATCCGGCTGGGAGACCTCGGGGGTGCGTCGTGCCTCGAGACCGCGGATTACGGCGGCATGGGCTTCTGCCTGGACCTGGGAGTCACGCCCCTGCCGCCGGCCGTCTGCCACCGGGTCGAGGTGACCTATGCGCTGGCGGGGATCGACGCGGAGTCGGTGGCGATCCGCGCGTTCCCGGCCGTCGAGGGCGTGACCCCGGACGGGACGATGACCCTCGACGGCGTCCTGGAGGCCTCCGGCGCGTTGCCGGCCGGGAACGTGAGCGTGGGATGCCTGGCGTCGGGGCTCACGTACCACGTCGTGCTGGATGCGATCGGGGACGACCGGGGCGTCCTGGCCGTGGAGACGGTCACCGTCCCGTAGCGCTCTATGGTGCGCTGGCGCGCCGGGCCGGGTTCGCCGCTACCCCTAGAACATCACCATCTGGCGCGCGGGTGGCGGCCGGTTGGTGCCGGTGGCGCCGGGGGACCGGTAGGCGGGTGGCGTTGGTCGGGGACCGCGCAAGTCCCGGATAAGCGTGCCCCGGCATGCTTGCCCGATGGACGACGTCGCGATCGGCCGGCTCGTGGGGGTCATTCGCCGCCGGTTGGGGCTGCGCCAGGCCGATGTTGCCGAACGGGCGAAGGTCAGCCAGCAACTGGTGTCTCTTCTGGAGACGGGCGGGCTCGGACGGCTCTCGCTGGAGACGGCTCGAGGGATCGCCTCCGCGCTCGGAGCAGAGATCGTGGTCACCGTACGGTGGCGCGGCGCGGAACTGGATCGTATGCGCGACGAGGGTCACGCCGCCGTGGTCGCGACCATCGCGTCGATCCTCAACGCCGAAGGTTGGCTGACCGCCGCAGAGGTGACTTACTCGGAGTACGGGGAGCGGGGCTCGATCGATCTGCTGGCCTTCCACCCGGACGCGCGGATCCTGCTCGTGGTGGAGGTCAAGACCGAGGTCGTCTCGGTTGAGGAGACGCTCCGTCGCCACGATGCCAAGGTCCGGCTCGCGGCACGGATTGCGCGACAGCGGTTCGGCTGGAGCTCCGTCGCAACATGTCCCCTGCTGGCGATCACCGACACGCGCACGGCTCGCCGCCGGATCGAGCGCCACGACGGCGTGTTCGGCAGGACGTACCCGGTCCGCGGATGGGCGGCGCGGGCATGGCTCCGGAAGCCGGGAGTGGGGGCCGGTCTCCTGCTCTTCCTGACAGCTACCAGTCAGGCTGGTGGTCGGCAAGGTCCCGTCGGGTCGAGGCGGGTGCGCGTTGCTCGTCCGGCCGGCCGTGAGCATGACGAACCCATGCCCGCGAGCCGATCTCGGCCGGATGGACGTCCCAGTGCCGACTAGCACCAGCCCCGCTGGTAGGTGGCAGGAGTTCCGCCTCCCAGTGCCGACTAGCACCAGCCTCGCTGGTAGGTGGCAGGACCTGGTGCCGCCGGACCCTGGCCCAGCGCGCCGCTACTCCCCGAACATCACCATCTGGCGCGTCGCGCGGCCGGAGCGCAGCCGGTCGAACGCGTCCTCCAGGTCGCTCCAGCGGGAGGCGGCGGTCGATCAGCCGGTCGATCGGCAGGCGTCCGGCCAGGTAGGCCTCCGCGTACTTCGGGAAGTCGATTGCGGCCACCGCGGACCCGTAGTTGGAGCCCAGGATCCGCCGCCCGCCGTCCACGAACGGGAACGCCTCGAACGACGCGTCCTGCCCGAACCGCGTGAGGCCCACCAGCACGGCGGTCCCACCCGGGGGCAGCGCGGCGATCGCCTGGGAGATGGTCGCCGGCAGCCCGATGGCCTCGAACACGAAGTCCGGACCGCCGTGCCCCGCCGCGGCACGGATCGCGTCCACGGTGGCGGCGGGGTTGGCCGGATCAGCGCGGATCCGGTGCGTCGCGCCCAGGTCGCCGGCGAGGTCGATCTTCGCCGGGCTGACGTCCGCCGCGATGATCCTGGACGCGCCAGCAAGCGCCGCGCCCATCACGCACGAGAGCCCGACGCCGCCGAGCCCGATGACCGCCACCGTGGCGCCGGCCGGGACCTCGGCCGTCTTCACCACCGCCCCGACGCCGGTCGAGACGCCGCAGCCGATGAGGGCCGCGACCTCGGGGGAGACCCCGTCGGGCATCGGCACGACCGCCGTCGCGGGCACCACCTGCGCGGACGCCATCGTTCCGATCGACAGGTAGGCGAGGACGGGCGTGCCGTCGGGCCGGGACAGGCGCGTGGTGCCGTCGGCCTGTGCGTGGCGGAGGGACGGGGAGCCGGAGCAGAGCCACTGGCGGCCGCGCTGGCACTCGCGACACCGCAGACACGGGGCATACCAGGACAGCGCGGCGGACCGCCCGACGATGGACGCATCGACCCCCGGACCGACGGCCTCGACGACGGCAGCGCCCTCGTGACCCATGACGATAGGCCCCGGACGCTTCCAGTGTCCGTCGCGCACGTGGAGGTCGGAGTGGCAGACGCCGGCGGAGCTCATGCGCACCAGGACCTCGCCCGGGCCAGGGTCCGCGAGTGACAGCGTCTCGATGGAGACCGGTACGCCGGCCCGCTCGATGACCGCCGCGTTGACCTCGCGCATCGTGTCCTCCAGCAACTTCTCGCCGCCGCGCTAGCCGGTGTTCTGGAGGCCTGCGGCGATCCCGTTGATGGTCGCACCGATGACGGCCCTGGTGGCAGCCGCGCTGCGCGCGTCGAGCGATGGATCCCGGAGCCGGCCGAGCAGCTCCACCTGGACGGCCGACAACGCGTCGATGTACGGGTTGCGCAACTCGATGGAGCGGGCAAGGGCCGCATCACCCGCGAGCAGCCGGTCCCGCCCGGTGACCAGGAGCAGCACCCGGACCGAGCGCGCGTGCTCCGCCTCGATCATGCCCCGGATCGCCGCCGCCTCCGTGCCCGAGGCGAGGTCCGCGTACTGCCGGAACGTGCCGAGGTCCGCCTTCGCCAGCGAGAGCTCGGCGTTGTCCAGGACGGACGCGAAGAACGGCCAGCCCCGGTAGAGATCTGCCAGGTGGTCGACCACCGCCCGGCCGCCTCGCGCGGTGACTGCCTCCAGAGCCGTTCCCAGGCCGTACCAGCCGGGCAGGTTCGCGCGAGCCTGCGACCACGCGAACACCCACGGGATCGCACGGAGCGAGGCGATCTCCTCGCCGCGCAGGGTCGGATCGGCCGCCACAGCGGCACCCCACCGCGGGGAAGCCGAGGCAGCCCCGGCCGCCACCCCCCCGGCCGCCTGCCCGGCGCCGGCCCGCGAGGAGGCCCGCGAGGAGGCCCGCGAGGAGGGCCGCGATCCAAGCCCCAGCCCGGCGATGAGGTCGATGGGCGTGGCGGCGCGGAAGAAGGAGCCGAATGCCGGTCGCTCCACGAGCGCCCGGTATGCCGTCCGGGAGATCGCCGCCAGCTCCGCCATCGCGCCTGCCCCGGCCGCGGAGGCGCCGGCAACCTCCGCCTCGTGCTCGGGCGTGGAGGCAAGCAGTGCGGCCGACGTCACCTGCTCAAGGTGGCGCTGCGCGATCGTCAGGTCCGCGTAGTGCGCCGCGATGACCTCGCCCTGCTCGGTGAACTTGAGGCGGCCGTCCACGGAGCCCGCAGCCTGCGCCAGGATCGCCCGGTTCGCGGGACCGCCGCCCCGCCCGATGGCGCCGCCCCGCCCATGGAACAGGGTGAGCGCGATCCCGTGTCGCCGCGCGGTTGCGACCAGCGCCTCCTGGGCCTGGTACAGGAGCCAGTTGGCGGCGAGGAACCCACTCTCCTTCGATGAGTCCGAGTAGCCGAGCATGACCTCCTGGGCATCCCCGCGTTCCCGGACGTGGGTGCGGTAGGCGGGATCCGAGAGGAGTGCGTCCAGGAGCCCCGCCGCCCCCGCCAGCGCATCCGCGGACTCCAGCAGCGGCACCACGTCCAGCACGGGCAGCGACGGCGGCAGATCGGCCAGGGCCGCCGCCGGCGACCCGAACGGCTCCGGCTCCGATGCGCGGCGCGCGAGCTCCAGCACGTCGGCAACGTCGTCCGGGGACGTGGTGAACGAGATCACGTACCGGTGGCAGGCCGCCACCCCGTGGCGCCCCTGGAGGCGGGCGATGGACCGGAACGTGGCCAGCACCTCGCCCACCGAAACGCCCGCCGAGACCTCCGTGTCCGGCCCCGCGCCCGTGCGCAACGCCTTGAGGGCCGCCCGGTGGACGCCCGCGTGCTGACGGACCTCCAGCGACGCGAGGTGGAACCCGTACGTGGCGAGCTGCCAGCGCAGGTCGGCGAGCTGGCCGTGTGCCACCCGTGCCAGCCCATCGGCGGCCAGCGCGTCCTGGACCTCCACGAGCTCCCGGTCGAGCGCGCCGGCATCGGCATAACCGCCGCTCCGCGGGGCGGCCTGGCCGGTGAGTGCCGCCCGGGTGCGCCTCAGCCGCTCCGCGATGGCGCCCAGCCGCTGGCGGTACGGCTCCTCGGGGAAACGGCGCCGCAGCTGGCGCATCGTCTCGGGCAGCTCCTCCGCATCCCGCGCCAGCCGGCTCCCGAGAGCCCGGTCGATCCGCTCTGGCGGGACCCGCGCGGCGATCGTCTGCATCAGGCGAGAGGCCACCGCCTCGTAGCCACGGAACAGGTGCTCGGCCTGGAGCCGCGCCGCGTGGAGGGTGACGTCCGAGGTCACCCCCGGGTGCCCGTCCCGGTCTGCGCCGATCCACGAGCCGAACCGGAGAAGCGCGGGGGTCGCCACGGGCCGCGTCCCCGTCCTGCCGGAGTCGCCGGCGTACACGGGCACCGGAGCTGTGCCGGCCGGCCCGCCGGACCCCCGGCCGCCGCCGGTCGCGGCATCCAGCGCGCGGTCGACGGCCCGCTGGAAGCGGGGCACGACGGTGAACAGCGTCTCATCGAAGATCACCAGCGCCGACCGCACCTCGTCCAGCGGCGTCGGGGCCACGGCGCGCAGGTCGCCCGTGTGCCAGAGCAGGGAGATCTCCTCGCGGATCCGGCGCCGCAGGTCAGCGTCCTCGTCCGGTGTCGTGAGCGGAGCATCGAGCCCATCCAGCAACCGACGGATCCGTCGCAGGGCCACCAGGAGCGTCCGACGCCGCGCCTCGGTGGGGTGGGCCGTGAGCACGGAGTGGACGACGACGCGGTCCAGGATGGCCTCCACTCCGGCGGCGTCGCGGGTCGCGGCAAGCAGGCCGACGGCCTCGCCGATCGAGCCGTCGATCGCGTCACCGTGCGCTCGCCGGGCATGTGTGCGCAGGGTGCGAATGCGATCGCGCTCCTCGGCGAGGTTGATCAGCTGGAAGTAGAGGGTGAATGCCTTGACCACCTCGGCCGCCCGCCCAACGTCCAGGGCCGCGATCTCCGTTGTCAGGCGCTGGCGCTCCAGGTCCGGCTCCGGGAGCGTCCCGAACTCACCGCGGCGGAGCGTGATGGTGCGGCGGCGGATCCGCTCGACGAGAGCGAACAGCTCCGGACCGCCCTGCTCCGCGATCACCTGCCCGAGAAGCGCCCTCAGGAGGCGGACCTCGTGGGCGACGGGATCCCGGGCCCGGCCCAGGCCGGGACCGGGTGGCTCCGCGGCGACGGCGGCAAACCGGTTCTCCACCTCGCGCCGGGATGCTGCGGGCAGGTGATCGCCGGGCGGCGAGGAACGTCTGGCACGCGGGACGCTGGGAGCCATGCGGGAGATGATGGAGCGTCGGCCCACGCATCGCCAGCCGCCTCGGGTTACGGTTCGACTGCAAGGGCACCGTCCCGGTACCTCACCGCAACCAACGAAGATAGCGATGACGTCTACGCTTGTGACCGCAAGAGAGAGGCAGGACGAGATGCTTGGGACACGACCCCTCCGGATCCTGGTCGTGGACGACGACCCCGCGATGGTCGGCGCCATCACCGCCCTGGTCGGCACCGAGGGCCACCAGGTCATCACCGCCTACGACGGACTGACCGCCGTCAAGCGGTTCCGGGAGGAGCGGCCGGATCTCGTCCTGCTGGACCTGGCGATGCCGGGTCCGGACGGGTTCACCGTCATCGGCCAGTTGCGCGCATCGGGGAACGTCCCGGTGCTCGTGGTATCCGGCGAGAGCGCCGAGGCCGCCAAGGTCAAGGCGCTGGGCATCGGCGCGGACGACTACCTGGTCAAGCCCTTCGGCAAGCAGGAGCTGCTCGCCCGGATCTCCGCTGTCATGCGCCGCGTTGACCTGGCCGGGACCGGCCGGGGCGGGGGGAGCGGAGAGGGTGCGCATGCCGTCCTGACGGCCGGCTCGCTCACGCTGGAGCCCGCACGCCACGAGGCACGCGTCGGGGCGATCGCCCTGAGCCTCACGCCCACGGAGTTCCGCCTGCTGGAGGCGCTCGTCCGATCCGGGGGCGACCTCGTGGCCCACCATCGCCTGGCCCGCGCCGGCTGGCCCGCTGAGCCGGATCCCGACCTGCTGTGGCTCAAGCCGCACCTCGCGCGCCTGCGATCAAAGCTGGAGGCCGTCGGCGGTCCGCGCATCGTCGCCGTCCGCTCCGTCGGGTACCGGATCGAGGCCGACGAGGCCGCCTGAGTGGTGGAATCGAAACGACCCCGGGGGCTGGCCCGGGGTCGCGTCGGTATGGTTGGGGAGTCGCCGTTCCAGCGCCACTAGCCGGAGAGGGCGTGTCCCCGGGCGTCGTGCACCAGGTCGGCGCAGGCGACGCGACAGCCGCGGGCGTCGCGGCCGGCCATCGGTGCGAAGTGGAGCCACCCGTTGAGGTCGGCGGCATGCTCCAGGCGACAACCGCAGGACGAACAGGTCACGGGGCTGCTGGCACCTTCCTCGGAGCCGATGAGCCCGTCGGTGTTGTAGGCGGGGTAGGCCATGTTGGAGTCCTTCCGTTCGGGGCTGGTCCGGCAGGCGAGTCGGACGAGAGGCCTGTGAAGTCCGGAGGGGCGGACGGACCGCTATCGGATCCTCTGGACGCACCGGGTCGGGACGGCTCCCTCGCCGAGAGGTGGATCGTGCGTCGGACCGCGCGTCCGCAACGACACCGCGGCGGCGACGACCCGGTTGCGTTTGGGTAGCGGGCTGCGGGCCATCCGTCGGCGCCCGCAGTCCAGAACCCCGTCAGGCCCCCTCGGTTCGTCGAGGCGCATCGCTCGTGACGTCTCACGGAGCGCCCGCATCGGCGATCATGGCGCGATGACACAGGAATCTCCGCCCATCGACAGGATCCTGGCGCCGCTGCGGGCGTTCACGGACGGCAGCGCATCGGGCGGCGTGCTGCTCATGCTCGCCACCATCGTTGCCCTTGTCTGGGTCAACTCCCCCTGGGCCGCCTCATACGAGGCCCTGTGGCACACCGAGCTCGGGATCAGCCTCGCCGGGTTCGACCTCACCCATGACCTGCACTTCTGGGTCAACGACGCCCTGATGGCGATCTTCTTCCTGGTCATCGGCCTCGAGATCAAGCGCGAGGTACTGGTCGGCGAGCTCGATTCGGTGCGCGGCGCGGCCCTGCCGGCCGTGGCCGCCGTGGGGGGCGCCGTTATCCCGGCGCTGATCTTCATCCTTGTGGTCGGGCTGGATTCACCCGCGACGCGTGGCTGGGGCGTGCCGATGGCCACCGACATCGCGTTCGCGCTCGGGGTCCTTGCGCTGCTGCGTGGCGTGGCGCCGCTGGGGCTGCGGATCTTCCTCACGGCTCTTGCGATCGTGGACGACCTGCTGGCCGTGGTGGTCATCGCGCTGTTCTACACGGACCGGCTCGACCTGGGCGCCGCCGCCGCGGCGGGCGGCCTGATCGCCCTGTTGATGGTGATGAACTTCCTGGGCGTCCGCCGCCTGGCAGCCTATGCGATCCCCGGCGTGCTGCTCTGGCTCGCCGTCTCCGCGTCGGGCGCCCATGCGACGATCGCCGGCGTGTTGCTGGCGCTCACGATCCCCGCGCGAACGCGGCTCGACGGCCCCTCGTACGTGGAGCGGGCCGGTGACCAGCTCCGAGAGATCTCGGCACGGTTCCGGAGCGACGCGGACATCAAGGAGCGACACGCGGCGCTCTGGGAGCTCGAGGACATCACGCACCATGCCCAGGCCCCGATGCTGCGCCTGGAGCATGCCCTGGAGCCATTCGTCATCTTCATCATCGTGCCGCTCTTCGCGTTCGCCAATGCCGGCGTGCGGATCCCGTCGGACATCGGCTCCGCCCTGTCCCAGCCGCTGGTCATCGGCATCGTGATGGGCCTCGTGGTGGGCAAGCAGCTCGGCATCATCGCCGCCGCCTGGCTCGTCGTGCGATCGGGGATCGCATCGCTGCCGCATGGCGTCGGCTGGGGGCACATGTACGGTGCGGCGTGGCTGGGCGGGATCGGGTTCACGATGTCGCTCTTCGTCTCCGAGCTGGCCTTCCCGGAGGGGGAGATGCTGGAGGCGGCCAAGCTGGGGATCCTCGTGGCGTCCGCGGTCGC
Source organism: uncultured Chloroflexia bacterium (assembly GCA_963770795.1). GTDB lineage: Bacteria > Chloroflexota > Limnocylindria > Limnocylindrales > CSP1-4 > CAIXZV01. The sequence continues at coordinate 59,262 of CAVYQR010000002.1, read as the reverse complement.
GGGCGCCGGGGGCCTCGCCGTGCTTGTCCTCGCCAACCGGCGGATCGCCGCACCCGACCCGACCTGACGTGGACGTCTACATCGCCGGCGGTATCTTCCTCGTCGCCTACCTCCTGATTGCGACCGAGCGTGTCGACCGGACACTGGTCGCCCTGTTCGGCGGGATGCTGGTCATCGTGCTCGGGATCCTCGAGCAGGGCGAGGCCTTCGCCGCCATCGACTTCAACGTCATCTTCCTTCTGGCGGGGATGATGGTCATGGCGGGAGCACTCCGCAAGACCGGCTTCTTCGAGTACGTCGCGGGCTACGCGATCCACCTCTCGAAAGGCGAGCCGTTCCGCCTCCTGATCCTCCTCTCGATCCTGACGGCCGTGCTCTCGGCCATGCTTGACAACGTGACGACGGTCGTCCTGCTGACGCCGGTCACGCTCGCGATCACGCGCACGCTCCGGGTCAATCCGTTCCCATACCTGATCAGCGAGATCTTCGCCTCGAACATCGGCGGGACGGCGACCCTGATCGGCGATCCGCCCAACATCATGATCGGCTCCGCGGCGGGCCTGAGCTTCGCCGACTTCCTGGCCAACCTGTTCCCCGTGGTCGTGATCATCTTCGTCGTGTTCCTGGGGATCATGCGGCTGACCTTCCGGTATCACATGGACGATGACGCCGACCGCCTGGACCGCCTGGCCCTGGTCGATCCGTCGGCCGCGATCCTGGACCGCCCTCTGATGAACCGGATCCTGATCGTCCTGGGCGCGACGATGGTCGCCTTCGTGTTCCACTCGGCCCTGCACCTGGAGGCCGCCACGATCGCCCTGCTGGGCGCGACGGTGGTGATGCTGCTCGGTCGCCTGGAGCCGCACGAGGCCCTGAGCGAGGTCGAGTGGAACACGCTGTTCTTCTTCGTCGGGCTGTTCATCATGGTGGAGGCGATCGTCCGGGTGGGGATCGTGGGCGGGATCGCAGATGCGGTTGCGAACGCGACCGGCGGCAATCTCCCGGCCGCCACGATCGGGATTCTCTGGTTCTCCGCCGCTGTCTCGGCGATCGTGGACAACATCCCGTATACCGCCACGGCGATCCCGGTCGTCCAGCAGCTGGCGGCGACGGGCCTTCCGGCGGAGCCCATGTGGTGGGCGCTGGCTCTTGGGGCATGCCTGGGCGGTAACCTGACGATCGTAGGAGCGTCGGCGAACATCGTCGTGTCCAACGTGGCCGCTCGGGATGGCCACCCGATCACGTTCTTCCAGTTCTTCCGGTACGGGATCGGGGTGGTCGCCGCTTCGCTGGCGATCTCGACGGTGTACCTGTACCTGCGGTACCTCGTGTAGTGGGCGCCCGGTACGCTGATCGTTTCATAGACCGGAGGCAGCCATGGACCTGGGATTGACCGGCCGGCGGGCACTCGTCGGCGGCGGGGGATCGGGGATCGGCGGCGGGATCGCCACTGCCCTCGCCGGCGAGGGCGCACGCGTGGCGCTCGTGGGGCGGACGAAGGCGAGGCTCGAGGCCGAGGCGGTCCGCCTGGGTGGCGTGGGTGTTGTCGCGGATCTCGCGTCGCCCGATGGCCCGCGTGACGCCGTCGAGGAGGCTGTGGCTGCGCTCGGAGGGCTGGACCTCGTGGTCGTCAACACCGGGGGCCCTCCCGGCGGCACGTTCGAGACCCTGGGCGAGGCGGAGTGGGAGGCCGCGATCGCGGGGACGCTCCAGTCCACGCTCCGCCTGATCCGGGCCTCCCTGCCGCACCTCCGGGCGGGCGTGGACCCGGCGATCCTCATCGTGCTGTCGTCCTCCGTCCGGCAGCCGATCCCGGGCCTGACCACGTCCAATGTCCTGCGCCCGGGGCTCGCGGGTCTCGTCAAGACGCTCACCGCCGAGATTGCCCCGATCCGCATCAACGGCGTGGCTCCGGGGCGGATCGCCACGGAACGGATCGCGTTCCTGGACGGCAAGCGGGCGGAGGAGGCCGGCATCACGCCCGAGGAGATCGCCCGACGAAGTCAGGCGACGATCCCGCTCGGACGCTACGGGGACGTGGCGGAGATCGGCCGGGTTGGGGCGTTCCTGCTCTCGCCGGCTGCGTCGTTCGTGACCGGGGCGATCGTGCCGGTGGACGGGGGCATGATCCGCGCGCTGCCGTAGGCCCAGGACGCGCGGTGCAGGCAGGCGCCGGCGAACGGAACGTCAGCGACGTGTCCCGGGGCCGCCTAGTGATCTGCCCTGAGGCAGATGGGACTCGTGTCGCGAGCAGCTCTGCGTGGAGCGGCGCCCCGTCGCGCCGACCTGGGACTGCCAGTCATCGCCGCAGCGGATCGCAACGCTGTCCTGTGACTCCGAGGCATCGGAGAGGCCCATCTCCGGCCGGATCGGGGCCTCCCCCATGACCACCAGTCACAGGAGACGACCCAAGGCACGACGTAGCGATGACTGGCAGTCCCACCCTTGCCTGGCGAACCTCCCTCGCGGGAGGGCACGCTACCCGGTCCCGTGTGCCGCGGGGAACTTCACTCAGCCCAGCAGCTCGTCCAGCACGGAGCCCGCGGCCAGGTGCCGGTCGAGGCCCGTCCGCCGCAGCACGTCGTCCAGGTCGCCGATCGTCGCGGGGTCCGGACCCACGCCCGGCGCCCGGACCGTGGCATGGGCGATGGCCCCGCGCCGCTGGTAGACCAGCTTCCGGATCGGCAGGTTGAGCAGGGCCTGGTTCTCGAACCGGATCAGCGTGGCGTAGCGATCGAAGATGCCCGCAGCCCCGGCCCGGTCACCGGCGAACCAGCGCCGCACCACTGCGACCAGCACCTCCGGGAACCCGAAGCCCGTCATCGTCCCGTGGGTACCCCGGCCGAGCTCCTCGATGAGCATCTCGCCGCCCAGCCCGCCCAGGACCAGCACATCCGGCCGATCCGGAGACGAGCCGACCGGCCTTTGGTGGTGTCGGCTCCTCCTCCAGCTTGATGACGCGACACTGCGGCGACTCGGCCGCCAGCGACAGCAGGAAGTCAGAGGTCATCGGCACCCCCGAGCTCGCCGGGTGATCCTGCACGACCACCGGGATCGAGATCGCTTCCGCGACGGCGAGATAGTGCCTGCGGAGCGCCGCGTCCGTGGGCCTGGCCAGTGGTGGTGGGGCCAGCATCACCGAGTGGGCGCCGGCAGCCTCGGCCTCCCGGGCGAACGCGATCGCCCGGTCCGTGGCGGCGTGCGAGACGCCCACGCAGACGGGAATGGTGCCCGCGGCGGCCTCAAGGACACCGGCCAGGACGAGCGAGCGTTCCTCGTCACCCAGCCGGACGGCCTCGCCGAGCACGCCCAGGATCGTCATCCCGTCCACGCCCGTCGCGCGGACGAAGGAGACCAGGCCCGGGATCGAGGCGGCGTCCACCGCGCCGTCGGGCTCAAACGGCGTCGGAACGATGTTCCAGACCCCGCGCAGCGTGTCGATGTCGCCCATGCGGCCTCCTGGACCTGACCGTGACCGTGCGCTGTCTGCATGGTCCCTTCGCACGAGGCTACACGACGACGGCGCGTCGGGTGGCTACGGGAGGCGGATCCGGACGTCGTCGACGGCGGCCTCGACCAGGCTCGCCCTCCCGCCATCGTTCGCGGCGACGATCAGGTGGATCGACTGTCCGGCCCACGCCGTCAGCGACACCGAGGCGGACGCCCAGGCTGCGTCGTCGTCATTCGGGGCACCGCGCTCCTGGAGGACAACCGTCTGGGTGCCATCCTCGGCCTCGACGATCATCCGGAAGTAGTCCGTGGATGTCGCGTTGGAACGATGGGCCAGGTAGTAGCGGAAGGTCAGGTTGCCGAACATCGCCGGGTCCGCGGGCAGGGTGATCGCCCGGCTCCGCATCGTGGTCCGGCCGCCATCGACATCCCCGTAGGTCGCGCTCCGGCCGGCCGCCGGTCCCGTCACGAGCGCGTTCCGGCCCGAGACCGTCGTCCCGCGCTGCTTCGGCCCGTAGGAGTAGGTCGGCTGCGGGTTGCCCACGGCCCACCGGCCCCGGGTCGCGGTGTCCGTGCCGAAGGGGTTGCGCTTCCAGCCGCGGTTGATCTCGAGGTCGTCGAACAGGGGGCCGCAGTCCGCCCGCGTCACGGCGGCACCGAGGGTCGCGTACGGGCACGCCGCCCGGTCGATCAGCAGCAGGATCGCGCCGCGATTGCGCTCGGTCTGGGGGGCGATCACCAAATCGGCCGGGTAGTGGTCGGTCAGGGTCGCCCCCGTCTCGGGCGGATAGAGCTCGAAGGTGTAGCTGAAGATCCGGTACGTCCCATACATCCAGTCGATCTCGTCCCCATCCGTGACGTACAGGTCGGACGATTGTTCGGCCTTGTACCCGTTGAGGGCCGCCATCGCCCTGCCCAGGGACGCGAGGGCGCTGCGATCGAGCGCGGTCATGTCCGCCGGGACGTTGGTCTTCGTGTAGCCGTACGGCCACAGGATGAGCTGGCCGTTCGTGTGGAGCGTGACGTGGGTACGGATCTGCTGGATGCCGCCCACCACCCGGCTGCTCACGAAGTCGCGCACGGCCCGCGTCTCGGGGGCGGAGAACGCCGACGCACCGCGGAACATGATCGACTTCGCGTTGCCGGAGGAGCCGCGGCAGCAGCCCCATCGATACCCGTAGTTGCGGTTCAGATCGGTGCCGACGGCCGTGGAGCCGGCGTTCGGCTGCCGGTTCTTGCGCCACAGGCGGAACGGGCTACCGGTGAGGTCGTACCCGAGGCCGTCCGGGTTGACCGCGAAGATGATGAAGATCTCACGCGTGTCCACGAGCCGGGTGACCGTCTCGTCCGCGCCGTAGTCGTCCGTCAGCCAGCGCAGGATCGCCAGTGCCTGCTCAGTACCAAGGTGCTCGCGGGCGTGGTGGAGGGCGTCGATCAGGACCTCTGGCTCGGCCTCGTCCGTCGCCACGTTGGCGCTGACCTTGGCGGTCCAGATGTCGCGTCCCTCGACGCTCGTGCCGATCGAGGAGACCGAGACGATGTCGGGGTGATCCGCTTGAGCCTGCATGATCTCGTCAACCAGCTCGGTCCAGTTGTGGTAGCCGCTCATCGAGTCCGGAAAGTCCGGCTCGGCGGCCGCGGTTCTGTTGGGCAGGGCGGCCGGCACGACGAGCGCGACGGCGATGGCGAGCGCGGGGATGATCGAACGCATGCCCGAAGGGTGTCAGACCATCGCCGACGGAGATAGACGGCCTTTTGGGCTACAGGTACTGCAACCACCAAGAAGAGTCTTGACAGTCGACGGTAGTAGTGTCACAATCGGCCCATGCCCGATGACCCGTACAGCCTCGCTGACCTGGCCCGCCTGGCGGACGTGACCCCACGCACGGTCCGCTACTACGTGGCCCAGGGCCTGTTGCCCTCTCCGGAGGCCGCTGGCCCGGCGACGCGCTACGGGGAAGGCCATCTTGCGCGGCTGCGCCTCATCAGGCGTTTGCAGCGAGACCACCTGCCGCTGGCGGAGATCCGGATCCGCCTGGAGCGGATGGGGGACGAAGAGGTCCAGGCGCTGCTGGATTCGTCCGGCAACGTGACCCCGGAGCCGCCCCGGTCTGGACAGGAGACGCTGGACTACGTACGCACGCTGATGTCGAACGCCGGCGTCTCGCCGCGCGTCCATGACCAGGCGTCGGAGGCCATCGCGCCGTACGCCGCGCCGCCCGCGCCCACGAAGCGGTCCATTCCGGGCCTGGCTGCCCTGCATGCTCTCAGGGCGCCCACCGGCGAACCGCCGGCCGGCTTCTTCCGGGACCCGGCGGAGGACGTCGCGTCGGGGCGCGTCGCGGACCACGGCGCCCCGCCCGCGCTCGCTCGGGCAGCTGCCTCGGAGCCTGCCGCCACCCCGGACCTCGCCACCTCCCCGGCTCCCGCCGTCCCCCCGCGGCCCGTTGCCGGGGACCGCAGCACCTGGGAGCGTCTCGTCATCAGTGCGGACGTGGAGATCCACGTTCGCCGGCCCCTTGACCGCATCGCCAACAAGCGTGTCGACCAGCTCGCCCGCATCGCCCGGGAGCTGTTCGACGAGGATCCGTAGCCGTACACGCGGGGCTTGCGGCCCCACCTTCCACCCGGCGACCGGACGCCCGCCGAGCGTTCTCCCGCCATCGTGAGACCCGCTCCATCCGGGCCTCGAAGCCGCTTCGAGAAGGAGGCCCTTCCATGACCACGCCCCAGACGCCGGACCACGGTCCGGCTCGACTCACCGATCCCCGCCTGGTGGTCCGCCCGGACCGCCGGCTCATCCGGGCCAACGGCCGCAGCGAGCGCTTCCTGCTCGTGGACGTCGTCGCCCCCACCGTCGCCCCGGATCCGGAGCGCCGCCGGCCCCCGGTCAACCTCGGCTTCGTCCTGGACCGGTCGGGGTCCATGGGCGGCAACAACAAGATCGAGCTCGCCAAGCAGGCCGTGGTGGAGGCTATCCACCGGCTGAACGCCCCGGATCGCTTTGCCGTGGTCACCTACGACGACCAGGTGGATATCGTGGTGCCGGGCACCGAGGCCAATACAGCGTCGCGGCGCACCGCTGCCGAGCGCCTGCGTTCGATCGGCGCACGCAACAGCACGGACCTCCACGGCGGCTGGCTCAGCGGCTGCGAGCAGGTTGCGGCTGGCCTTGCGGCCGAGGGTGTCAACCGGGTCCTCCTGCTCACGGACGGCCTGGCCAATCGTGGCGTCACCGACCACGAGGAGCTCGCGCGCCTTGCCTACGACCTGCGTCGCCGCGGGGTCACCACCAGCACCTTCGGTGTCGGGACGGACTTCGACGAGTCGCTGCTCCAGGCGATGGCGGACAGCGGCGGCGGCCACTTCTACTTCATCGGGGACGTGGCGCAGATGCGTGACCACATCACGAGCGAGGTGGGGGAGACCCTGGAGGTCGTCGCGCGCGAGGTCACCCTGGACCTCACGCTGCCTGAATCGGTGCGGGTGGCTCCGCTCTCGCCGTTCCGCGTGGAGCAGAGTCCCGGCCGCGCCCGTGTCTACCTCGGCGACATGTTGTCGGGGCAGGTGCTCTCGGTCGTACTACGGGTCACCTTCGACTTCGGCGAGGTGGGCCGCGAGGTGGGCGTGGTCGTCCGTGTCGTGGACCGGGATCGCGCGTTCGAGCTGGCCGTGCCCGCCCCGGAGCCCGTCACGCTTGCGTGGCAGTACGCGGACCACGCCGCCAATGATGTCCAGCCGCGGGACCGGGACGTGGACCGTGTCGTGGCCCGGCTGTTCGCGGAGCGCGCACGCCAGGACGCCGTGAACCTCAATCGCGAGGGCCGGTACGGCGAGGCGGCAGATCGGCTCGCGAGGGTCCGGGTCCGGATCGAGGAGTACGCGGGGAACGACCTCGAGCTTCGCGAGATGGCCGGGAACCTGCGGGAGGAGGCGCCGGCCTACTCGGCGCCGATGGCGGAGATGGACCTCAAGCGGCGCCACTTCGCGGCGAGCAACTCCTCCCGGATGCGCACCGCGGACGGCAAGTCGATGCGCCGCCCCTGAGTCACCCGGCGTGGCACGTCACGACCCACCGGCCCGGGCCCGCGCCCGGGCCGGACCTCGTGCCGGGACGCAGGTTGGGCCTCGTACCGGGTGCGTGCTGGTCCACATCCAGGACGCAGCCGCCGCTGGGCCGCAGATGACACCGGGTCACGCCACGGGCCGCTCCGCAACCCCGTCGGCCGCCCTTGACGCTGGTCCGGCATAGGCGCAAGATTGTCCATGTAATCGATTGCTGACCTTGGACGGCTGGACGCGGACGGGTTGACCTCGGGCCGGTCGGCGGGTATGCTCGATAATCGATTGTTAGGGAATGTGCCGACCAGTGGACAGCTCGGTGGACGGTCGCCGGACGGGACCGAGGAGGGTCCCGGCAAGGTGAGCGACGCGCGGGGCCACTGGTCTGACCGTGGAGGCCACATGAACAGCGAGACGGCGGGCACCCCCCAGGAGTCCGGACGGGGCCGCAGCGGGCGGGCCCCACGATGAGCACTGACCGACCGGGAGCCGCGCGGCGCCTCCTCCGCCGCGCGGCCACCCCCGGGCCCGACGGGCTCATTGTTGGAGTTGATCCCGCCTCCGCAGGGTGGGACTACACCTCGTGTCACGTCTACCGCCTGCAGCCGGGTCAGACCGTGGGCCGTCCGGCAGACGACCAGGAGCGCTTGATCCTCGTTCTCGAGGGACGCGCGTCCGTCACGGCGGGGGAGCACGACTTTGGCGTCGTCGGCTCACGGACCACCGTGTTCGACGGCCCGCCGTGCCCCGTGATCCTGCTGGAGCCGGGCCTGCCCGTCGATATCGTCGCGGAGACCGATGCCCTCGTCGTGGTCGCAGGCGCCCCTGCCGGACCTGTCCACCGGACCGCACTCGTGCCGCCGGAGGACGTCCTGGTCGAGAACCGAGGGTCCGGGCAGACCGAGCGCAGGATCCATCACCTGCTGCCACCGTCCGCCGAGGCCGGCCGCCTGATCGCGTTCGAAGCGTTCACGCCCGGCGGCAACTGGTCCAGCTACCCGCCGCACAAGCACGACACGGAGAACCCCCCGGTCGAGGCCCGCCTGGAGGAGCTGTACTTCTACCGCTTCGCCAAGCCCCAGGGTTTCGCGTTCGCCCGCGTCTACACCGCTGATCGCTCCCTGGACGAGGCCATGACTCCGGGCGACTGCGACCTGATCGTCGTGCCCGAGGGATACCACCCCGTGGGTGCGCCCCATGGCTACGACTGCTACTACCTCAACGTGATGGCCGGCCCCAACCGCGCCTGGTACTTCACCCTTGACCCTGACCACGCCTGGTTGATGAACTGGGATCCCGCCGCGCCCGTTGCGGCCACGGAGGACGCAACCCGATGACCCTGATCACCGTCGACAGCCCGCTGTCCCGTATGGTGCAGCAGACGCCCACCGACTTCTGGAACGACTCCTGCGCCGTCGCGGAGCTCGCCTACGCCGTCGAGCGCGGCGGGACCGGCGCCACCTCGAACCCCGTGATCGTGGTCGAGGTGATGAAGAAGGAGAAGGACCACTGGGTGCCGCGCGTCCGCGAGATGGCGGCCGCCAACCCCACCTGGTCCGAGGTTGAGCTCACCTGGGCGCTGATCGAGGAGATGGGTGCTCGTGGTGCCGGGGTCCTGGCGCCGGTGTTCGAGGCAAACGATGGCCACAAGGGCCGGCTCTCGCTCCAGACCAACCCCGCCAACTACCGCACCCCCGACCGCATGGTGGAGCAGGCGGTCCACTTCAGCACCCTGGCACCGAACATCCAGGTCAAGTTTCCGTGTACTGCAGCCGGCCTCCAGGCCGTCGAGGACGCCACCGCTCGGGGTGTCGTTGCCAACGTCACGGTTGTCTTCACCGTTGCCCAGTGCATCGCGGCCGCCGAGGCGGTGGAGCGGGGCATGCGCCGCTACGAGCAGGCCGGCGGCGACACCAGCCGGTTCAGCCCCGTCTGCTCGCTGATGGTGGGGCGCCTGGACGACTGGATCAAGGTCCTCGTCGAGAAGGACAGCATCGCCCTCGACCCGGCCGCCGCCAGTTGGGCGGGCATCGCCGCGTTCAAGAGGGCCTACGGCATCTTCCAGGAGCGCGGCTACCGGACCCGCCTGCTGGCGGCGGCGTACCGCCACAGGCTCCATTGGACCGAGCTCGTGGGCGGCGACGTCGTCCTCACCATGCCGTACCCCTGGCAGGTTCGGTTCAACGCCTCGGGCATCGAGCCCGTCAACCGGATCGACGTCCCCGTGGACCCCCAGCTCATCGACGATCTGCAGCGCCGGATCCCGGATTTCGTCCGGGCCTACGAGCCCGATGGCATGGTGCCCGCGGAGTTCGAGGGCTTCGGCGCCACCGCGCGGACCCTGCGCGGCTTCGTCTCGTCGTACCATGATCTCCAGGCCGTCGTACGCGACATCGTCCTGCCGAACCCGGACGTCAAGCCGGCCTGACACGACATCCCGGCGCCGAGATCCCAATCACACCGGAGGCATAGCACGTGGCCATTCAGACTCCTGACCAGACGGCGGTCCTGCCGATCCTCTCGCACTGGATCAACGGCACGGCCGTCGAGGTCCTGCCCGAGCAGACCGGCCCCATCACCAACCCGGCGACCGGTCAGGTCTTCGCCCGCGTGCCGCGCGGCGGTGTGACCGAGGTCGACCAGGCGGTTGCCGCCGCGAAGGCTGCCTTCCCGGCCTGGCGCGACATGCCGCTCATCGCCCGCTCCAACATCTTCTTCGCGTTCCGCGGCCTCATGTACGAGCACCGCGAGGAGCTGGCCGCGCTGATCACGCGCGACCACGGCAAGACCTTCCCGGATGCCCTGGCCGAGGTCCTCCGCGGCCTTGAGACCGTCGACTTCGCGTGTGGCCTGCCGGTCCACCTCGCCGGCATGATGAGCCCCAATATCTCCACCAACGTGGACGCGTTCACGCTGCGCGGCCCGCTGGGCGTGGTGGCGGCGATCACGCCGTTCAACTTCCCGGTGATGGTCCCGACGTGGATCTACCCGATCGCGCTGATGTGCGGGAACACGGTCATCCTCAAGCCGTCCTCCCACACGCCGGGCGCCACGCAGCTGCAGGCCGAGCTCTGGACGCGGGCCGGCGGCCCCGACGGCACCTTCAACGTCGTCTACGGCGGCCGGGACGCGGTCAAGGCGATCGTCGAGCACGAGGACATCCGTGCGATCCAGTTCGTCGGCTCCACGGCCGTCGGCCGGTACGTGTACGAGGAAGGCACCAAGCGCGGCAAGCGTGTCGGGTCCTACACCAGCGCCAAGAACGCGATGCTCGTCCTGCCGGACGCGGACATGGACCTCGCGGCAGACGCGGCGGTCGCGGCCGGCTTCGGCTCCGCCGGCGAGCGGTGCATGGCCCAGACATTGCTGATCGCGGTTGGAGACACCGGCGAGCGCCTCAAGCCGAAGATCATGGAGCGCATCGCACGGCTCAAGATCGGCAACGGCATGGACGCGGGCATGGACATGGGCCCGATCTACACCGACGAGCACCGCCAGTCGGTCATCAACTGGATCGGCATCGGCGAGGCCGAGGGTGCCGAGCTGCTCGTCGATGGCCGCACGTTCCAGGGCCCCAACCCGGACGGTTTCTTCCTCGGCGTCACGCTGTTCGATCACGTGACCCCGGAGATGAAGATCTACCAGGAGGAGATCTTCGGGCCCGTCTTCGGCATCGTGTACGCAGACACGTTCGACGAGGGCCTCAAGCTCATCAACGACCACAAGTACGCCAACGGCACCGCGGTGTTCACGACCGACGGCGGCGCCGCCCGGCGCTTCAAGCTCGAGGTCGAGGTGCCGATGATCGGCGTCAACGTGCCGATCCCGGTCCCAGCGGGCTTCATGAGCTTCTCCGGCGCCAAGGAATTGGCGATCGGCGACCTGGCCATGCGCGGTGAGGACGGCGTCCGTTTCTTCACCCAGCAGAAGATGGTCACCGAGCGCTGGCCGGAGCCCGGCAAGGCGGGGCCGCTGAGCCTGGTCTTCCCCGGCAACTCCTAGGACCTGCCGCACGGAGCCGGCCTCGCGACCCTCGGGTCCGGGGCCGGCTCCTGCATGTTCAGGGACGTGGGGCGGCGCCCTCGGAGCCGGTGTCAAGGAGGCTGGCCAGCAGGCCGATGGCCGCCGGCGGGCCGGCGATGCGGAAGCGCGCCCTGGTGGAGCCGGGCCCGACGCGGATCGTGTACGCCTCCTCGGGAAGGCGCTCGAAGAGGTCCTCGTCCGTCCGGTCATCGCCCATCGCAAGCTCGAACGCCGGCGTGGGACCCGCCGCGCGGACGTGGGCGGCAACCTCGCCCTTGTTCGCCCACGCGAACCGCACCTCGACCACCTTGTTGCCACGGAGCACGGCGAGCTCGGTGCCGGCCAGCTGCTGGTCGAGCGCCAGCGCGAGCTCGTTCGCCAGCCAGTCGCCGAATTCCGGCTCAACCAGCCGGAAATGCCAGGCCAGCGCGTAATCCTTCTCCTCGACCCTGCTCCCCGGGGCGCGTTCGGCGAAATCGTCCAGGACCGGCCGAACCCGGGCCTTCCACTCGGCGTCGGCGCCCGGTCGGAGCGGACGCCATTCGCGTTCGCCGGGCTCCCGTAGCAGGGCGCCATGCTCCGCCGCAAGCCACGCGCTCTCGATGTGGCCGAACCAGCGTTCGAGATCGGCGGCGGGCCGGCCGGAGACGATGACCAGGGTCGTCGCCCGGTCGCTCGCCAGCGCCTCGATGATCTCGACGACCGCCGGCCCGGGCACCGCGTCGGCGGGGCGGGCCACGAGGGGGGTGAGGGTGCCGTCGTAGTCGAGATAGCAGACCCGCCGGGCAGCGGCGCCATATGCCTGCCGGATCTCCAGGGCCGGAGGCGCCGGGATCGCCCCGGGGCTCAGGCTGCGCTCGCCGACCCTGTGCTCGAGGTCCGCCACCGATCGCTCCGCCCACGCCACCGCGCTGTTCTGGCGGACACGAAACAGCAGGGCCGCCTGCCGCTCGCGGCGCTCCTCGTCGGTCATCGTGAGGGCACGCTCGAGCGCAGCGGCGGAGCCCGGCTCGTCGTACGGGTTGACACGGATGGCTTCGCCCATCTCACCGGCCGCACCGGCAAACTCGCTCAGCAGCAGGACCCCTGCACCATCGATCTGGCAGGCCACGAACTCCTTGGCCACGAGGTTCATGCCGTCCCGGAGCGACGCGACCCAGGCCACGTCGGCGGCGGCATACAGGGCAGCAAGCTCCGCACGAGAGATGGAGTGGCGGAGGTAGATGATGGGGCTCCACTCCGCGGTTCCGAGCTCGCCGTTGATCTCACCGACCACCTCGTTGACCTCACGGCGAAGGGCAGCGTACCGGGCGATCCTCTCCCGCGACGGGACGGCAACCTGGATCAGCGTCACCTTGCCCCGCCATTCCGGCCGCGAGAGCAGGAAGTGGTGGAACGTGCGGAGACGCTCCGGGATGCCCTTCGTGTAGTCCAGGCGATCAACGGCCAGGACCAGCTTCCGCCCGACATGGCGGCCGTGGACCTCGGCGATCCGGCGGGCGACTCCGGCGTCGGAGGTCACGAGCCGCTCCCATTCGTCGGGCACGATCCCAATCGGCCGGGCCTCCAGCTTGACCGTTCGACCGTCGATCTCGACCCGGTCCATCCGGCTCTCGATGCCCAGGACCTGCAGGAGGGTCCGTCGGAAGGCGCCGAGGTGCTCGTGCGTCTGGAAGCCGATGACGTCCGCCCCGAGGAGCCCGACCAGGAGCTCCTCGCGCTGGGGCAGGATCCGGAAGACCTCCGGCGGCGGGAACGGGATGTGGAGGAAGAACGCCACGCGCACGTCGGGCCGCTGCTCGCGGAGGAGGTTCGGTACGAGCATGAGCTGATAGTCGTGCACCCACACGAGGTCGTCCGGCCGAAGCCGGTCCAGCACGGCGGTGGCGAACCGGCCGTTTGCGTCGCGATATGCGTGGTAGGTCTCCCTGTCGAAGACCACCCGGGACGGAAACCCGTGCAAGAGCGGCCACAGGGTGTTGTTGCTGTACCCCTCGTAGAACGCCCGGCTGATCTTCGGGGGCAGATCCACGGACGCGAGCGACTGGTCCCGCTCCAGGGCCTCCAGGAGCTCCGCTCGCCCCGCGAGATCGCCCGAGGGGGCATCGCCCGGCCAGCCGATCCACAGGCCCTCGACCCGCTCCAGGACCGGCGCGAGCGCCGCGACGAGCCCGCCGCTGCTTCGCTCACCGTGCCACTTGCCCCCGGTCCGGCGCACGGTGAGGGGCAGCCGGTTCGCGACAACGACCAGGCGGTCAGCCACGGGATGCCTCCCGCTGGAGGCGGAGCAGGAGCGGGCAGTCAACCAGGTGCGACTCGCGGATCTGGTGGCAGCCCCGGAACACGAAGGGACGGGTCATCCCGGGGCCCTTGCCTCGGCCGCACACCCGGGTCCCGCCGGCAGCGAGCCCTTCGTGGAGAGTTGCGCCGTTCGCAGCCTGGGCATCGTGCTCTCCTTGGAGCCGGGCCGGGAACATCGGGAACGGTGCACAACGGCTGGACGCCAATACTAGCCTATGGGCATCGGTCCCCCTCCCGAGCCCTCGAACTTGTAATCGATTGCACGGTGTGAGACGATCTACCCGGTCAAGTGAGCCCGGTGGGTTCGCGCGAGTCGAGAGGAGCGATCAGTGGGCACGGTTCAGCTGACCGTCGGGCAGGCGATCGTCCGCTTCATGGCGGAGCAGTACGTGGAGCGGGACGGGATCCAGACCCGTTTCATCGCCGGCGTCTGGGGCATCTTCGGGCACGGCAATGTCGCCGGCCTGGGGCAGGCCCTTGAGGAGCTCGGCGACGAGTGCGAGATGCCCTACTACCGCCCCCAGAACGAGCAGGCGCAGGTGCACCTCGCCGCCGCGTTTGCGAAGCACAAGAACCGGCTTCAGACGTTCGCCTGCATCTCGTCCATCGGCCCGGGCGCCACCAACATGATCACCGGCGCCGCGGGCGCCACGGTCAACCGGTTGCCCGTGCTGCTGTTCCCCAGCGACTACTTCGCCAACCGCCTGCCGGACCCGGTGCTCCAGCAGATCGAGCACCCTGTGGAGCGCGACGTCTCCGCCTCCGATGCCTTCCGGCCCGTCTCCCGCTACTTCGACCGCATCTCCCGACCCGAGCAGCTGCTCTCCAGCCTGCCGGAGGCCTTCCGCGTCCTGACGGACCCGGCCGAGACCGGCGCCGTCACCATCTCCCTGCCAGAGGACGTGCAGTCGGAGGTCTACGACTGGCCGGAGCGCTTCTTCGAGCGCCGCGTCTGGCGCGTCCGGCGGCCCCGTCCGGACGAGGCGGTCGTCGCGGAGGTCGTCGACCTCATCCGCGCCTCCCGGCGGCCGATCATCATCGCCGGCGGCGGCGCCATCTACTCCGGGGCGGAGACGGCTCTCGACGACTTCGCCACCAGGTTCGGGATCCCGGTCACCGAATCCCAGGCGGGCAAGGGTGTCCTGCCCTGGAACCATCCCCTCAACGCCGGCCCGGTCGGCGCCGCCGGAGGCCTCGCCGCGAACCGGCTCGCACACGACGCGGACCTCGTGATCGCGGTCGGCACGCGCCTGGGTGACTTCGTCACGGCCTCCAAGGCCCAGTTCCAGGATCCCGACGTGTCCTTCGTGGGCATCAACATCAACGGGTTCGATGCGGCCAAGCTCCGCTCCGTCCCGGTCGTGGCGGACGCGCGCGAGGCTCTGATCGCCATCACGGCCGCGCTGGCGGAAGCCGGCCACCCGGGTACCTCGCCGGAGTACCGGCAGCGGGTCACGGACCTCAAGGCCGAGTGGGACGCCCGCGTTGACTACCACCGCACGCCCAACGGAGAGACCCCTGAGCTTGCCCAGCCCGAGGTCATCGGCATCGTCAACGATGCGGTGGGCGGCCATGCGACGGTCGTCTGCGCCGCTGGCAGCCTCCCGGGCGACCTGCTCAAGCTGTGGCGGCCCGAGGACTCCAAGGCGTATCACCTCGAGTACGGCTACTCCTGCATGGGCTACGAGATCCCGGCGGGCCTTGGCGTCAAGCTCGCCGAGCCCGAGCGAGAGGTCGTGGTCGCGATCGGCGACGGCACCTACCTCATGCTCAACTCCGAGATCGTCACCGCCGTGGCCGAGGGGATCCGGATCACGGTCGTCGTCTTCGACAACCACGGCTACCAGTGCATCAAGGACCTCGCGGCGAGCGTGGGCATCGCCCAGTTCGGCAACGAGCTCCGGTTCCGTGATCCCGGGCGCAACCGCCTCACGGGCGACTACGTCCCGGTGGACTTCAAGAAGCACGCGGAGTCGATGGGCGCCCTCGCCTTCTACGCCCGCACCGAGGACGAGATCCGTTCGGCCCTGACCGCGGCCCGCGCTGCCGACCGGATCACGGTGATCCACGTCGCCGTGTCGCCCGACAAGCGAGCACCCGGCTACGAAGGCTGGTGGGACGTGCCACCGGCCGCCGTCAGCGCCCAGGACGGCGTCCGCGGCGCCCGCGAGCGGTACGAGACGGCCGTGGGCAATCAGCGGAGGGAGCTGCTGTGAGGATCGCGACCGCGCCCGTCAACTGGAACAGCCCGGACGTCCCGGAGTACCGCGCCTGGCTGCCGTACCGGCAGATGATGGACGAGTTCGTGGAGGCCGGGTACGACGCAACCGAGTGGGGCCCCGGCATGCCCGAGGACCCCGCCGAGCTCAAGGAGGCGCTCGACGCCCGCGGCCTGGACATGGTCGGCGCCTTCGTCGGCCTGGGCTTCCGCGATGCCGGCCGCTACGATGCCGAGATGGCGAAGGCCATGGAGATCGCGCGCCGGCTGCATGCCACCGGTGGCCGGCTCCTGATCGCCGCGGACGGCGGTGACGACCGTCGACGCGGTGAGGCGGGGCACGTGGACGAGCCCAACGGCCTCACGGACGAGCAGTGGCGGAACCTCGCCACGGGACTTCACGACCTGGCCGACAACCTGGCGCCGATGGGCATGACGGTGGTGTTCCACAACCATGTGGGCACCTACGTCGAGACCCCTGCCGAGACAGCCCGCCTCCTGGACGAGACCGATCCCACGAAGGTGGGCTGGTGCCTGGACATCGGGCACCTCGCCTACGGCGGCGGCAACAGCCTGGCGATGCTGGACCGGTACGGTGACCGCGTCGCCCACATCCACCTCAAGGACGTCGACGGTGAGGTCCTGGCACGGGCCAGGGCCGAGGGCTGGAGCTTCGGCACGGCTCTCAAGACCTACATCTTCCCGCCGCTGGGGGAGGGGATCGCGCAGGTCTCCGAGGTCGTGGCGAACCTGCTCGCGCGCGGCTACGACGGCTGGTTCGTCCTGGAGCAGGACACCACCCCGGGCAGCCCGATGGTCACGGCGCGCAAGAACCGCGAGTTCCTGGAGGCACTGCTGGCCGGCACCGTCGTCGGCTGATGACGGCGCCCCATCCTTCCACGGATACCGGCGATCTCGAGGCGCTTGCCCGGCGCGGGCGCCTCCACGTCATCGAGACCGTCGCCCATAGCGGGGCCGGTCACGTGGGCGGTCCACTCTCGGCCATGGACCTGCTCGTGGCGCTCTACTTCCGCGTGCTCCGCATCCGGCCCGACCAGCCGGACTGGTCGGAGCGAGACCGGTTCATCCTGTCCAAGGGCCACAGCTCGGTGGCCCTGTACGCGGTGATGGCGCTCCGCGGCTACTTCCCCGTGGAAGAGCTGCTGACGTTTGACGCCGGCGGGAGCCGGCTCCAGGGCCATCCCGACATGCTCCTCCTACCCGGTCTGGACGCTTCCACGGGTTCCCTGGGGCAGGGCCTCGCGATCGGCCTCGGGACTGCCATGGGGTCGCGTCGCCGCGGACTCCCGGGCCACACGTTCGTGATGCTCGGCGACGGCGAGATCCAGGAGGGCCAGGTCTGGGAGACGGTGCACGTGGCACCCCGCTATGGCGCAGGCAACCTCACCGCCATCGTGGACTGGAACGGCATGCAGCAGTACGGCTGGCCGCTGGAGGATGGTGAGCAGCACCGCGGCAACCGCGCGGACCCGTGGGCGGGAACCAACCTCCGCGCAGTCTTCGAGGCGTTCGGCTGGAAGGTCCTCGAGATCGACGGCCACGACTTCGGGCAGATCCTCGCCGCCTGCGACGAGATCCGTGCCCACTCCGGCGGCACGGTGCCGACGGCCATCCTGGCGCACACGACAAAAGGCCGCGGTCTGTCGTTCACGGAGGGCCGCTCGGAGTGGCATGCCCGGGTCGCGACCTCCGGCGAGGCCGATGCGGCCCGCGCCGAGCTTGGGCCCGGCGGGCGATGGGAGGACGTGTCGTGACCAGGCCGCAGCGCGACGTCTGGGCGGAGACCCTGGTCGAGCTGGCCGGCGGGAATCCGGACATCGTGGTCTTCGACGCCGACCTCGCCACCTCCACCAAGGCGGACAAGTTCGCCGCCGCGTACCCCGACCGCTTCTACGAGATGGGCATCGCGGAGCAGGGGATGGTGGGGACCGCGGCCGGGATGTCGTTCCTGGGCTACGTCCCGTGGCTCAGCTCATTCGGGATCTTCTTCACGAACCGGGCGCTGGACCAGGTCCGGATGGCCGTGGCCCAGACCCATGCGAACGTCAAGATCGGCGCGGCGTACACGGGGCTGATGGCCGGGCTGGCCGGCAAGACGCACGTGGACATCAGCGACCTCGCAACGATGCGGGCGATGCCCGGGATGACCATCCTGGCGCCCGCGGACGCGGCGGAGACGGCTGCCATGACCCGCTGGGCCACCAGGACCCCGGGGCCCGTCTACCTGCGCCTCGGCCGCGAGGGTGGGCCGGACGTGTTCGGGCCGGACTACGTCTTCGAGCCCCGGCGCGTGATCTCGCTCCGTGAGGGCAGCAACGTCCTGCTCGTCTCGACGGGCCAGCAGACGGCGCGGACCCTCGCGGCGGCCGACATGCTCGGCGAGGACGGAATCTCGGCGGGCGTTCTCCACGTACCGTCGGTCAAGCCCGTGGACGAGGCTGCGATCGCCGCCGCCGCAGCGGCGGTCCCCCTCGTCGTGACGGTGGAGGAGCACACCGTGATCGGTGGCCTGGGGGGCCTCGTGGCGGAGATCGTGACCGCCAGCGAGCCGCGGCCGCTGGTCCGCATCGGCATCGAGGACACCTGGGGCGAATCGGCCCCGAACGCCTGGCTCCTGGAGCGCCACGGGCTGACGCCCGAGCGCATCGCGGAGCGCGTGCGGAGGGTGTGCAACCCGGATTGATGGGCCGCAAGGCCCCGCAAGGAGCTCAGATGGGCAGTTTCTCGTTGAAGGATCCCAACAACATCGGCGTGGCCGTGCTTGGTGCCGGTCGGATGGGGCGGGTACACGTCCGCAACCTGGGAGCGATCCCCAACGCGAACGTGGTCGTCGTCGCGGACCCGGACGCGGGGGCGGCGGAGCGCGGGCGCGATCTCGCCCGGGCCAGGCGCGCCTCCACCGACCCGATGGAGGCACTCCACGATCCCGACGTGGACGCCGTCGTGATCGTCACGCCCACCACGACGCACGCCGAGCTGATCGAGGCCGCGCTGCGCGCCGGCAAGGCGGTCTGGACCGAGAAGCCGATCGCCCAGGAGCTGGCCGGCACCGCGCGGATCGTCGACCTCTGGCGCGAGACCGGGATCCCGGTCCAGGTCGGGTTCATGCGCCGCTTCGATCCCGGCTACGAGCGGGCGAAGCAGCTGGTCGACAGCGGTGAGCTGGGCCGGATCGAGCAGTTCCGCGCCCTCTCGAGGGACACCAACCCGCCGCCCCTCGAATTCCTGCTGACCTGTGGCGGCTCGTTCCTGGACATGTCCGTCCATGACCTGGACGTGGCCCGGTTCCTGGTGGGCGAGGTGGAGGAGGTCCATGCGTGGGCGTCGGTCCTGTTCGACGACCGCTTCGCCAAGGCGGACGACTGGGACACGTCCGTCATCATGATGAAGTTCCGCAACGGGGCCCTGGGCGTCGTCGAGACCTCCCGGCACTCCACTTGGGGCTACGACATTCGGGCCGAGGTCGCGGGCGCCGTGGGCAAGGTGGTCGTGGACGGCGGCCAGAAGACGCCTGCGACGCACTTCCGCAACGTGGCCACCGAGGGCGACCTCTACAGCGACTTCATGGACCGCTTCGAGATCGCCTACCGGCGCGAGCTGGAGGTCTTCTTCGATGACCTGGGCGCCGGCCGCACGCCGAAGCCGGGTCCGGACGATGCGTTCGAGACGCTCCGCCTTGCCGTCGCCTGCACGAGGAGCTGGCGCGAGAACCGGCCCGTCCGCCTGGACGAGGTGACCGCCTAGCACCCCGGATGCCGGCCCGCCCTCACGGGCCCGCGGCATCGACGGGTGAGTCGCGTCAGGCGCCGGGGATCGGGACCGTCCGCCCCGTCGCAACGCTCTCGGCGGCCGCCTCGGCGAGGACGAGGGCGGCACGTCCGTCCGCGAAGCCCACGGACGGGGCGCGATCCTCCCTGATCGCCGCCAGGAACTCGGCGAACTCCGCCTTGTAGGCCGGCATGTATCGCTCGAGGAAGAAGTTCAGGACGGGCCCGGCCCCCTCGGTGGTCGCTGAGTTGAAGGCGCGGACCGTCGTCGCGGTCATGTTGCCGGCCTCGAGCGAGCCGAGATCCCCGAACGCCTCGAGCCGCTGGTCGTAGCCGAAGGCGCAGCTTCGGCTGTTGACGATCGTGCACAGGGCCCCGGAGGCGGCGCGCATCACGACGATCGCCTGGGCGTGATCGTTGGCGGCCTCGAACATCTCGAGGCCGTTCGTGGACGTCATCGCCTGGACCTCGACGATCTCGCCCAACTGGAAGCGGGCCATGTCGAAGTCGTGGATCGTCATGTCGCGGAATATGCCCCCCGACACGCCGAGATAGGCCGCGGGCGGCGGCTGGGGATCACGGCTCGTGATGCGCACGGCACGGATCGTGCCGATCTCGCCGGCCGCGACGCGCTCGCGGACCTCTCGGAACGAGGGGTCGAAGCGCCGGTTGAAGCCGAGCATCACGAACGGCGCATGGCCGGCGATGTCCTGCCAGCACTGGTCGATGGCCCGCATGTCGAGGTCGATCGGCTTCTCGCACAGGACCTTCTTGCCCGCGAGCACGGACCGCCGGATCAGGTCGACGTGGGTCGGGGTGGAGGAGGCGATCAGGACGGCATCGACGCTCGGATCCTCAAGCGCGTCCTGGGGTTCCGCGCTCGCGCGGCATCCGTGCTGCGCTGCCAGGGTGGTTGCCGCGGCTTCGATGGGATCGCACACCCAGGCCAGCTGCGCGTCACCGGACTCGGCGACCGAGCGTGCGTGAACCTGGCCGATACGACCGGCTCCGAACAATGCCACGCGGAGCATGTGAGGCCTCCATATGGTTCCCGCGGCGACTGTCGGGGTTCGCGGGTAACCGATTACATGGTATGCGTCCGGCGGGCGTCCGCGCAAGGTGACCGAGCCGTGAAGCGGGGACGAAGCCGCAGGGCGCATTCGACTACGATCAGCGGTGATTGGAGTCTGCCGGAGGCGCCAGGGCGTCTTCTCGGGAAGGAGAACTCGCGTGAGCACCCAGATGTTCCCGCTCGCCGTCACGACGGAGATGGTGTTCCTCGACCTCCCGTACCTGGACCGGGTGAGGCGCATCCACGAGCTTGGCTTCCAGGTCGAGATGTGGGACTGGACCGTCAAGGACCTCGATGCGGTCGCGGCGATCGGGGCCACGTGGTCCACCATGACCGGCTACATCCACGGCGACCTGTACGACGCGGAGGGCGGCCGCGAGATGGTGCGCACCGCGAGGCTCTCGGTGGAGGCCGCGAGGAAGCTCAACTGCCCGCGCCTGGTGGTGCATGGGGCCGAGCTGGACGGATCGCGCAACGGCCTGCCGTTCCGCCCCCAGGCCGTCACCACCGGCCGGATGTGGCTCAACGCCTACCGGACGCTCCAGGAGCTGGCCGATCTTGGCGAGGCGAACGGCGTCGTGTTCTGCCTCGAGAACCTCAACCTCCACACCGACCACCCGGGCGTTCCCTTCGGCAGGGCAGAGGACACGATCACCCTCGTCGGAACGCTGGACCGGCCGGGCGTGCGCCTGATGCTCGACCTGTACCACGCCCAGATCGGGGAGGGGAACCTGATCGAGCTGGTGCGGACGGCCGGGTCGCTTATCGGGGAGATCCAGGTGGCGGACGTGCCCGGGCGCATGGAGCCCGGCACCGGCGAGGTCAACTGGCCGGCCGTGGCCAGGGCCCTCGAGGACATCGGCTACCGGGGCGTGGTGGGCCTGGAATCGTTCGCGAGCGGCGATGATGTGGTTGCGCTGGAGCGCTTCCGGGCCGCCTTCAGCCGCGCCTGACGGGTCTCCCGCCGGCTACAGCCGGTAGCTCCGGGCCGTGTCGAACGCGGCGACGATGTTCGAGGGAGGGACCCCCGCCTGGATGTTGTGGACCGGCGCCCACACGAAGCCCCCGCCGGGACCCAGGTCCTCGATGCGCCGGACGACCTCTGCACGGACGTCGTCCTCGGTCCCGAACGGCAGGACGCCCTGGGTATCGACCCCACCGCCCCAGAACACGATGTCCCTGCCGTAGGCCGCCTTGAGCCGCGCGGTATCCATGCCTCTCGCCGAGACCTGGACCGGGTTGACCACATCCACCCCTATGTCGATCAGGTGCGGGATCACGTCGAAGACGGCGCCGCAGCTGTGGAACATGAGCTTCGCGGAGGTCCTGGACCTGATCGCCTCGAACAGGCGGCGCTGGCGGGGCTTGACCATCGCGACGTAGGTGTCGGGGCTGATCAGCCACGTCTGCTGCGATGCGAGATCGTCGCCGTACTGGACGACGTCCAGGAACTCGCCGAACGCGTCGAGCTGGCGCGTGACCGCCTCGATGTAGTGCTCGGTGAGCTGCTCGAGGAGCCGATCGGCGACGCCGCGATCGGTGAGCATCGCCATCATGAACTGCTCCGTGCCCACGAGACGGCATGCCTGCTCGAATATCCCGCCGGCGATGTTGGCGGTGCCGGCCAAGGCGAAGTCGGTCGTCGTGCGCAGCCGGAGCGCCTGCTCCCGCAGCGCAGCCAGGTTCCGGGACGACTCGAACGCAGGCCACCGGTACCGGTCAAGCGTCTCGTCCGTGAGATCCGCCAGCGGGTGACCAACCCAGTCGAAGTACAGGCCGTTGCGTTTGGGCATTCGGAGCTTCGCGCCCCACGGGTCCACCCACCCCCAGTAGTCGCCCTCGTCGATCAGCTCGGGCGGCTGGACCATCTCCGGCGGCAGGAGGACGGCCCGGACATCCGAGCCCATGCGGTCCAGCAGATCCTCGCCCAGGTACGGCAGCTGCTGGATGAGATCCGACACGGCGACCGGCTTATCGGGCAGCCCGAGGTGCTTCCGCAGGGGGATGTAGGCGGCCCTCGTGATCGAGGTGACCATCGTGCCGCCGAGGTCGATCGGGAGGCGGTCCGCCTCGCGGTGGGACAGGGCGGCGGTGATGCGCTCGCGGGAGTTCATCGTCGGCCTCGACGGTAGCCGGGCACGAGGGAATCCGGGCGTCGGTCGCGGCCCAGGCCTGTTCCCGAGGTCGGGGCGCTCACGACGGGTGTGCCGGATCCGTCACCGAGGCCTCGTCGGCCACGATCTCCGCGATGGGAACCCGTCGCCCCTCGCGGGCGCTCCGACCCGCCGCGTCCAGCACCCGCTGGACGGCCAGGCCGTCGCGAAAGTCGGGGGAGGCCGGCGTGCGCGCGGCGATTGCCGTGACGAACCCTCGTGCCATGTTGTCGGCCTGACGAAACGTGTCCTTGTACGTGTTGCCGACCGTGTCGCTGCGGGCACCCGCGAACAGGCGGTCCGGAATCGGCAGCTCGTGGGTCGCGGGCTCCTCGGCCCGGCAGCCGTCCACCCGCTGGACGAGGTCCCAGTCCGTGATCGCGTGCAGGCTGCCGTCGCTGCCGTGCAGGTCCATCTCGTGGCGCTGCCCGAACGGACCGGGCGCATACGCCACGGACGACACGTGGAGCGATCCGGTCGCGCCGTTCTCGAATTCCAGCAGGATCATCGCGGAGTCCTCGCCGGCGGTGTAGGGGACGCCGTCGGGTCTCGGCCCCCGCGGCACGGCATGGCCGAACACGGCGGTGACGGCCGCGATCTCGCCATAGAACCAGCGCGCCAGGTAGGCCCAGTGCGACCCCAGGTCACCGGTGACCCCGGAGCCTGCCTGGTCGGGGTCGAAGCGCCAGCTGTACTCGCCCGATCGCCCGTAGCCGGTGTAGTAGCGCAGGTTCAGGTGGAAGGGGCGCCCGATGTAGCCCTCGTCCACGAGCTCCTTGAGATACCGGTTGACCGGCATGAAGCGGTACGTGAACGGGACCATCGTGACGACGCCGGCCCGCTCGGCGGCCTCGGCCAGCAGCCGGGCCTCCCCGGAGCCCATGGCCAGCGGCTTCTCGCACAGGACGTGGAGCCCGCGCTCGAGCGCCGCCAGCGCGTACGGGAAATGGTGCACGTTGGGGCTCAGGATCACCAGCGCGTCCAGCGGCTCGGCAGCGAGCATCTCGTCGAGCGTGTCGTAGGCGCCGGGAATGCCCCAGCGGGCCGCGAACTCGCGGGTGTGCTCCCGCCGGGTGCCGCCCACCACGCCCCGCACGGCAGCCAGGGGATGGTTTGTGAGCGCCGGCAGATACATCGCATCGGCCCACCAGCTTGTGCCCACGACCCCGATACGGACCTCGTCGCTCACCAGGGCCTCCTCGCTAGCGCTGTGTGTCCGATACGACCGGTTCCGAACAAAGCCACGCCGAGCATGTGAGGCCTCCAGGCGGTTCCCGTGGCGATGGTTTGGGGCTTCACAGGTAACCGATTACACAGTATCGTGGCGTCGAAATGGCGGATCCCGAGCACCATCGTAGCGCCGGACCGTGGCCCATACGCCCGGGAACGGTTCGCGATGCGACGGATTCGCCGTAGCCGCGATTGGGAGGTGGTGCAAACTCCAGTTGACAACAGGTTGGTTTGCGCCAACGATGCTGCAGGCAGGCCAGAGGTCGCGGACGCATGGCCGTCCCGCCCAAGGGGCGCCGCACCTGGCACCCACGGGAACAACGCGGGGCAGATCGCCCCGGAACAAGGAGGAGTACGCGCATGATTCTGCGAAGCAAGGCTCTCGTCGTGCTTGCCGGCGCTGCGATTCTCGTCGCCGCCTGCGGGTCGTCGACGCCCGCCGCGAGCGACGCGGGCGGTGGCGGTGGCGCCGACGCCAAGGGCGTCCTCGTCGCGCGCGACAAGATCAACATCGAGGTCGTGACCCACGGTCAGGCCGTGGACGGGTTCTGGGGTGTGGTCCGCAACGGCTTCAAGAACGCCGCCTCGGACTTCGGGATCTCGTACAACTACAGCGCCCCCGATGCCGAGAGCGACTACGTCAAGATGTCGCAGCTGATCGACGCGGCCGTCGCCAAGAAGCCGTCGGGCCTGATCGTGTCGATCCCGAATGCCGAGGCACTAGGGCCGTCCATCGAGAAGGCCGTCGCCGCCGGGATCCCGGTCATCTCGATCAACTCCGGCTCCACCGTGTTCAAGGAGCTCGGCCTCATCGCCCACGTCGGCCAGACGGAGTACGAGGCCGGCCTCGGCGCCGGGACCAAGTTCAAGGAGGCCGGGGTCAAGAACGCGGTCTGCTTCAACCAGGAGGTCGCCAACCAGGCGCTGACCGACCGCTGCAACGGCTTCTTCGATGGCATGGGCATTGACGGCAGCGACAAGGTCCTCACGGGCCAGATCTCCGATCCGGCCGGGATCACGGCGACGATCAAGGCGGCGCTCCAGGCCGATCCCACGATCGACGGCATCCTGACCCTGGGCCCGTCTGCAGCGTCTCCGATGCTGCTGGCGGTCGAGGAGGCCGGCCTGACCGGCAAGATCCACACCGGGACCTTCGACCTGTCCACCGACGTGCTCAACGCGATCAAGGACGGGAACATGGACTTCGCCGTCGACCAGCAGCAGTACATCCAGGGCTATGACTCCCTGATGTTCATGATCCAGTACATCCAGACCAAGAACCTACCCACGGGCGATGGGACCGGCCTGATCATGACCGGCCCCGGATTCGTCACCCAGGCCGACGCGGCGGACGTGATCTCACTCGCCGGCGCCGGGCTCCGCTGACGGGCTCAAACTCTTCCACGTAACGTGCCCGGGCGGGGCCGGCCAACGGCCGGCCCCGCTCGGTTTCCCGCCGGAGGTAGGTGATGGCAGAGACACCCGGGACAACGTCGGGACAGAACTCGCGACTTCGCCACATCCCGCTGTATGAGCGGATCCTCGCCCGTCCCGCGGCGGGTGCGGCGATCATCGTGGTGTTCGTGTGGGTCGTGTTCGCGATCCTTGGAGGAAGCAGCGGGTTCCTGACCCCCGCAGGCACGTTGAGCTATCTCGACGTCGCCGCCCAGATCGGGATCCTCGGCACGGCGGTGGCGCTGCTCATGATCGCCGGCGAGTTCGACCTCTCGGTCGGTTCGCTGGTCGGGTTCGCGGGCATCGTGACCGGCATCTGCATCACCGAGCTCGGCACTCCGGTGTGGGCGGCCATCGGAATCTCGTTGGTGTTGACGACGCTGCTGGGCGTTATGAATGGCCTCATCGTGGTGCGGACCGGCCTGCCGTCGTTCATCGTCACGCTGGCCACCCTGTTCATCATCAAGGGCATCACGATCGTCGCCACCGCCGAGATCACCAACATCACCTACATCCCGATCGACCGGGCCGTCATCGACGGCGATCCCATCGCCCAGCTGTTCCGGGCGAGCATCCAGTTGCCCATGGGTGGCGACATCAAGGTCTCGATCCTGTGGTGGATCGTCATCGCGGCTTTCGGGGCCTATGTGTACTCGCGAACGTCGTTCGGCAACTGGATCGCCGGCGTCGGCGGCTCTGCGGTCGCGGCACGCAACCTCGGCGTCCCGGTGGCCCGCGTGAAAATCATGCTGTTTGCGGGCACCGCCCTCTCGGCGGCGGTTCTGGCGGCGGTCCAGTCGATGACCTACTACTCCTCGGACGTGCTGCGCGGCCAGGGCATGGAGCTGCGCGCCATCACAACCGCCGTCATCGGCGGCACGCTGCTGGTCGGTGGCTACGGCTCGGTGGTTGGCACCGCCATCGGTGCGGCCGCCCTGGGCATGGCCCAGATCGGCATCTTCTTCGCGGGCATCAACGCCGACTGGTACAACGTCGCCCTCGGGTCGTTGCTGCTCATCGCGGTGGTGCTCAACAACTGGATCCGGCGCCGTTTCGCCGGCCTGCGCTGAGGGAGGTCGACCATCATGGAACCCCGAGTCGATACCCTCGCCCCGGCGACGTCGGCAACCGCGCCCGAGAGCCCGGCGCTGCTCGAGGCGCGCAACGTCTCCAAGTACTTCGGCGCCGTCGTTGCGGTGGAGGACGTGTCGCTTGCCGTTCACGCCGGCAAGATCGTGTGCCTGCTCGGCGACAACGGTGCTGGCAAGTCAACGCTGATCAAGATCCTCTCGGGCGTGTTCGCGCCCGACAAGGGGACGCTCGCGGTGGACGGCAAGGATGTCCGCTTCTCGGCTCCCCGGGAGGCGCTCGACGCCGGCGTCGCGACCGTGTACCAGGACCTGTCGGTGATGCCGCTCATGAGCATCAGCCGGAACTTCTTCCTGGGCAACGAGCCCACCGTCGGGTTCGGCCCGCTGAGGCGATGGGACGGCGGCAAGGCTGACCAGGTCGCCAAGGAGGAGATGGCGCGGATCGGGATCGACGTCCGCGACACGGGCCAGGCGGTCGGCACGCTGTCGGGTGGCGAACGCCAGACGCTGGCCATCGCCCGCGCCGAGTACTTCGGCGCGAAGGTCCTCATCCTCGACGAGCCCACGTCGGCGCTGGGGGTCAAGCAGGCCGCGACGGTATTGCGGCACATCATCGCCGCGCGGAACCGTGGTCTGGGTGTCGTGTTCATCACCCACAACGTCCTCCACGCCCTGCCGATCGGTGACACGTTCACAGTGCTTTCGCGGGGCCGGATCTCCGGCACCTTCAAGCGCGGTGAGATCGACTCCGAGCGGCTTCACGGTTACATGGGCGGCGGCAGCGAGCTCCACGAGCTGACCCTCGAGCTCGAGGCTCTCGCCAACGCCAGTGCGCAGCCGCCAGCCGGCAGCTGACCCACCGCGCCTGACCCACGAACCGATCGCTGCCCGCCGGTCCCGGCGGGCAGTTGGTTTGACGACGCGGTGCGGCAGCCGCCGCGCCGCAACCGATGACGCGGCTGCCCGCTGACGCGGCCTCGCGTTGCAGCTCGGTCCGGCTCGCGGGGGAAGCGCGCCGGACGGCAGGGGTGTCGCCCGGCGCGCAGGGAGAGGCGTCAGGCGCCGATGGACCCCAGGTACTCGCGGTTGCGGCGAGCGCTCTCCCGCGGCGTGCCCATGCCGGGCAGGATGTCCTGCTCCACCACGATCCAGCCGTCGTAGCCGATCTCGTCGAGCGCGCGCAGGACGCCAGGGAAGTCCACGCAGCCCTTGCCCAGCTCGCAGAACACGCCGTGTCCGGTGGCAGTGAGCCCATCCCACTCCTGCTCGCGCGACGCGGCCATCACGGCCGGGTCGCAGTCCTTGAAGTGGACGTGCCAGATGCGGTCGCCCAGCTCGCGGACGGCCGCCGCCGGGTCTTCGCCGGTCCCGAACGTCCAGTGACCGGTGTCGAGGCAGACGCCCAGCAGGGCGGGGTCCGTCATGTCCAGGAGATGGCGGATCTCGTCCCCGGTCTCGATCAGCGTGCCCATGTGCTGGTGGATGACGGTGCGGATACCGGCCTCGTCCCTGACCCGCCGCGCGAGATCGTTGGCGCCCTTCGCGAACACCCTCCACTCATCGTCGCTCATGCCCTGCGCGGCGGTGATTCGGCCCGCCATCTTCCCGCGGACGGGATCACCGTACGGATCGTTGCCCAGGACGACCAGGGTGTCGGGGCCGCCGACCGCGGCCAGCAGCTTCCCGATCCGGACGGCGTCGTCCTCCCCCTGCCGGTGGCGGGCGGGATCCTGAAGCCATGGGGTTGAGAAGGAAGCGACCAGGGCCAGGCCGCGGGTGTCCAGCTCGCCCCGGAGGTCGTCCGGGTCGGTGGGCAGGAAGCCCCAGTCACCCAGCTCCGTCCCGACGTAGCCCGTTTCGGCCATCTCGTCGATGACGCGGCGGTACCCGCCCCCGTCACCCTCGATCCCTTCGATGACGCCCCAGGAACAGGGGGCATTCGCGATCCGAACCATGTGGTGACTCCTAGTTGTCACGATGCCCCGG
The DNA here is from genome assembly GCA_963770795.1 of uncultured Chloroflexia bacterium. GTDB lineage: Bacteria > Chloroflexota > Limnocylindria > Limnocylindrales > CSP1-4 > CAIXZV01. The sequence goes on along the minus strand of CAVYQR010000002.1, from coordinate 30,433 downwards.
CGGTCGGGGCCAGTGGCGATTGACGACATGTGGTGACGGCGCTACCGGTCGGGTGCTCCGGTAGACCCGGATGTTGCGCCGGTCGACTCCCGGACCTTGAGGGTGACTGGCAGGCGGCGCACCTCCGGCACGGGGTCGGGGGCCCCGCCTTCGAGAGCCCGGACCAGGTACTCCACGGCGAGCCGGCCCATCTCGGCCTTCGCCTGGCCGATGGTGGTGAGCATGGGGACGACCCACGAGGCGGCCGCGATGTCGTCGAAGCCGATGACGCTCACGTCTTCGGGCACGCGGCGACCGGTCGCTCGCAGCGCACGGAGCGCGCCAATGGCCGTGAGGTCGTTGTAGCAGGCGATTGCCGTCACCCACGGCGCCTGCTCGAGCATCTGCGCCGCGGCCCGCTCGCCACCCTCGAGCTGGCCATCGCCGCGCAGGATGGGCAGGTCATCCGGTCGCAGCCCGGCATCCGCACAGGCCTGACCGAAGCCAGCGAGCCGCGGCGCGGCCGCGGTGAACGACTCCGGCCCGCGAATGTAGCCGATCCGCCGGTGCCCCAGTCCCACGAGGTGCTCGACGGCCAGCCGACTGCCTCCCTCGTTGTCGCTCACGATGGCGGAGACGCGGTGGTCCGGCGGCTCCACGTTGACCACGATGACCGGAACGGGGGACGCCAGCAGCCAGTACCAGCTTGCTTCGGAGATCAGGCTGGACGCCACGATCATCCCGTCCACGCGGCGGTCCACCATGAGGTCCAGGTAGTGCACCGCGCGCATCTCGTCGTAGGCTGCGCTGCCCAGCAGGATCGAGTAGTCGATGGCGCGCGCCGCGTCGTCCGCCGCCTGGACGAGCTCCGGGAAGAACGGGTTCTGGATGTCTGAGACGATCAGGCCGAATGTCCGCGTGCGCTGCAGGCGCAGCGAACGCGCGACGCCCGAGGGGCGGTAGCCCAGCTCGTCGGCCGCGGCGATCACGGCGGCTGCGGTGTCGGGCCGGGAGCGGCCGATGCCCGCGAGGACGCGGCTGACCGTGGCAGTCGACACGCCGGCGCGTTCGGCGACATCGCTGATGGTGGGACGGGCCGGCCGGCCCATCAGCGAGACCCGACCGATGGGTGCATGCGCGAGATCGCCTCCGGCGAGCGTGTGTAATCGATTGCCAACGTTAGATGAGCGATCCAGCCGCGTCAAGGGGCGCTTGGCGTTGAGTCCCCCCTGGGACCGGGCCGGGGGGCCGCGGGAGGTCAGCGATCGGGGTTCGGGAGCACGAAGTCACGGACCTGTGCCTGCAGGTCGTGGTAGGCGCTGACGAACTGGCGCAGGGTCCGGACGGCGGCCCCATAGCCTTCCAGCTCGGCTTGCGCCAGCCCGTCCGGCTCGTACGCCCGTCTGAAGTCGGGGATCGCGTCGAGCAGCTCCGCGATGATCGCGTCGTCCACGGGTTCGTCGATCCGGGAAACGACCTCCATCGCGGACGCGTTGACCAGCCGCTGCCAGGCCGGGGGAATCGTCAGGACGATGTCCCCGCCGATCAGCTGCGACCACGGAAGATGGTTGCGGAACGCCCCACCCAGGAGGCGGGTGTGGTACCCGCGCTCCCCGTAGATGACGTAGGCACGCTTGAACGCGGCCACACCCGCCCAGTCCGTGCGGCCGGGGGTGACCAGGATGCCATCGCGCTCGCACACGACCTTCATCCAGTCCTCCAGCCGGCCCACCATCAGCGTGCAGACGGGGTGGAGGACCGTCACGTCGTGACCGCCTGCCGCCCGGCGCGCCAGACCCCGCTCCACGGCCTCGGCCACCGCGATGGCGCCCGCGACCGTGAAGTTGACCGTCGCGTTGACGTTGATCCCCCGGGCCGTCGCCTCCTCGATCGCGGCGAGGCCTGCGGTCGTGACCGGCAGCTTCACCTGCAGGTTGGGCGCCAGCCCGGCGAACCGGGCGGCCTGTTCGACCATCGCCTCGGCGTCCCGGTAGAGCACGGGGCTCACCTGGATCGACAGGCGGCCCTGCTGCCCCGAGGTCCGCTCGAATACCGGCTCCAGCAGCTTCGCCCCGCGGACCGCTATCTCCTCCGCTATCCGCCACGAAAGGTCCGCCTCGGTCGCCGTGGGGAGCGCCGCGTACAGCTCGCGGGCCCGGCGGGCCCAGGGCTCTGGCTCCCGGCGCAGGACGTCGAGGACGAGCGGCGGGTTCGAGGTGGCGCCCGTGGCGCCGTTGGCGATCGCGTGCTCCAACTCGTCGGTAGCGCACGAATCGTTCCAGAACTCGGTGGGGGTGGTGCGCACGGTGTCCAGGAGGAGGCTGGACGTGGTGTCGGGCGTGCTCATGGCCTAGGAGTCCGGGTCGGCCGACGCCCGGGAGTAGGGTGCGCCGGGGATCATCAGGTAGCGCTGCCGCCCCTTGTTGCGGTCGAACTCCTCGCGGGCGGCGTTGACCGCGGGCATCTCCGAGACCTGTGGCGTGGCCATCTCCCACCAGGAGTTGGCGTAGCCCCGGACTCGCTCGTCCCAGTCCGTCTGGACCACGATGCAGACCGTCTCGGTGCCGGCGCGGGCGTCCGCGAGGGCGGCGCGGAGCTCGGGGAGGGTCTTGACCTCCAGGGCCTTGGCGCCCATCCCCTGGCAGATCCTGACGAAGTCGAGCTGCATCTCCGGCCCGTCGTAGGCCCCGGAAGGTCCCCGGAGCCGGTAGTGGCAACCGAAGCCCTCGGCGCCCACCTGCTCGGATACGCGCCCGACGCTGGAGAAGCCCTTGTTGTCCACGAGGACGACGATGAGCTTGAGGCCCTCCTGGACCGCGGTCGTGATCTCGGAGCTCATCATCTGGAACGAGCCGTCGCCGACCATGACGTAGACCTCACGGTCGGGAGCCGCCTGCTTGGCGCCGAGGCCGCCGGCGATCTCGTAGCCCATGGTCGAGTAGCCGTATTCCACCTGGTAGCTGGCGGCGTCGCGCGAGCGCCAGAGCTTGAGCAGGTCGCCCGGCAGGCTGCCCGCCGAGGTCACGACCACGTCTCGCGCATCCGCGGAGGCCTCCACGGCGCCGATGACCTCGCCCTGGGTGAGGATGTCGCCGACGCTGTGGGCGTACACCCGCTCCACCTCGGCATCCCATTCGCGGTTGAGCTCAAACACGCGGGCGCGGTACTCGGGCGCGGTCGAGAAGTCCCCGACGGCCACCGCCAGCTCTTCCAGCGTCGCCCGGGCATCGCCGACGAGCGGCACCGCGGCATGCTTGAAGGCATCGAACTCGGCGACGTTGATGTTGATGAAGCGGACGTCCGGATCCTGGAACGCCGTCTTGGACGCGGTCGGGAAGTCCGTGAACCGGGTCCCGATGCCGATCACCAGGTCCGCCTCGGGCGCGATGATGTTGGCGGCCAGCGTCCCCGAGACACCCGCCCCGCCGAGACTCAGGGGGTGGTCGTAGGGTAGGGAGCCCTTGCCGGCGTGGGTCTCCGCGACGGGAATCCCCGTCTGCTCGGCGAAGCTCCGCAGCGCGTCGGTGGCCTCGCTGTAGCGGACGCCGCCTCCGGCGAAGATCACCGGGCGCCGGCTCTCGCGGATCCACCGTGCGGCCGCCTCCACGAGGCCGCGGTCGGGCCTGTTGCGCGGGATCGACCAGACCCGCTTCGCAAACATCTCCTCCGGGAAGTCGAACGCGTAGGTCTGGATGTCCTGCGGCAGGCCGAGGAAGACCGCGCCGGTGTCGGCGGGCGAGGTCAGGATGCGCATGACCTCGGGCATCGCCGTGATCACCTGCTCGGGGCGGTTGATCCGGTCCCAGTAGCGGACGACCGGGCGGAAGGTGTCGTTCGCGCTGGTGTCCTGTGATCCCGGGTGCTCCAGCTGCTGGAGGACGGGGGACTGGACGCGCTCCGCGAAGGCGTCGCCCGCAAGCAGCAGCACCGGCACGTGGTTGATCGTCGCCGACGCGGCGCCGGTGACCATGTTGGTCGCGCCGGGGCCGATCGAGGTCAGGCACGCGAACGCCCCGAGGCGGTTCCTGAGCTTGGCGTAGCCCACGGCGGCGTGGACCATCGCCTGCTCGTTGCGGCACAGGTAGTACGGAAAGTCGGCCTCCGCCTGCTGGACCGCCTGCGCGACGCCGCCGATGTTGCCGTGCCCGAAGATGCCCCACAGGCCGGCGAAGAAGCGGTGCTCGATGCCGTCCCGCTCGACGTATTGGCTGGCGAGGTAGTTGACGACCGCCTGTCCGGTCGTGAGTCGAACCGTGGTCATGCCCAATCCTCCAGGATCTGTGATCTTCCGGGATGCCCGCAGCTACGGGCGCCCGCCTCCAAGTGCGTGTGACAGCCGCCGGGCCGCATCCATGACGAACGTCGCTGCTTCGGGAATACGCTCGGCGGTGAGCCGGACGCTGGGTGCGTCGATGCCGATGCAGCCGATCGGGATCCCGTTCGTCCCGAACACGGGGGCCGAGATGCAGCGCGTGTGGGGATCGTTCTCCTCGTCGTCGACCGCGTAGCCGCGATCCTGGATCTCACCGAGATGCGCGCGCAGCGCGGTCGCGCTCGTGATCGTGCGTGCCGTCCGCTGGGGAAGGGACTCCGGCAGCTCGGCCGGCCCGAACGCGAGCAGGCACTTGCCGGCCGACGTGCAGTGGAGCGGGACGTGCCGGCCGGGCGCCGGTACCACCCGCAGTGGCTGGTCCGTCTCCACGTCGTCGATCACGAGCGCCCGGTCACCGTCGGCGATGGCCGCGTGGGCGCACTCGCCGGTTTGGGCCACCAGCTCCTCGAGGTACGGCCTGGCCGCCTGCTTGAAACGCTCGGTTCCGGCGGCGAGGTCGTGGTCGCTGCGCATGGCGGGCCCCAACCGGTAACTGCCCCGGGCGTCCGCGGGCGCGGCGTAGCCGGACGCGACAAGCGTCTGGACGAGGCGCAGGGCGGTGGTCTTGTGGACGTCCAGCTCCGCGGTGAGGACCGAGAGTGACACGCCACGGCCCCGCCGCACCGGGTCCGCGTCTGCCTCCGCAAGCGCATCGAGGATGCGGAGACCGCGGTCGAGCGACTGGATCCGTGCCATGACTGGAAGCGTAATACGCACCCATTCCGAGGTCAAGAAGCGTTGTGCGCAACCTGCGTAGCGGCCTCAATCCGTGACCCCGGATCAGGCCACGAGCGGGCCCGCCACGGCAGCCTCGGCAAAGGTCGCCATCTCGTCGAGGGCCGCGAGGGCCCCGTCCACGACGGGCATCGCCAGGGCGGCGCCCGTGCCCTCGCCCAGGCGGAGGTCGAGGTCCAGGAGGGGGACCAGGCCGAGCCACTCCAGCGCCGCCCGGTGGCCGCGCTCCACGGACCGGTGTGACGCGACGAGGTGGGGACGCACGGCAGGGCACATGGTCGACGCGACGAGCGCGGCGGCGCCGGAGATGAACCCGTCCAGCAGGACGGGCACCCGCAGCGAGGCGGCTCCCAGGATGACGCCGGCGAGTCCGCCGATCTCGAAGCCACCGACGGCGGCGAGCACGCCGAGGCCGTCCGCGGGGTCCGGGGCGTTGACCGCGATCGCCCGCTCCACGATGGCAGCCTTGCGTGCGAGCGCCTCGTCGTCGATTCCGGTCCCCCGGCCCGTGACGAGGGAGGGCGAGGTCCCTGTGATGACCGCCGTGATGGCGGCCGACGCGGTGGTGTTGCCGATCCCCATGTCGCCCGTTGCGACGAGGTCGACGCCGTCGGCGACGAGGTCCTCGGCGATCCGGATCCCGGTCGCCACTGCCTGGACCGCCTCCTCCCGGGTCATCGCCGGGCCGGCGGCCATGTTCCGCGTCCCGGGACCCACCCGCGCGGACACGAGCCCCGGGAGCGCCGGCATCTCGACCGCCACCCCCATGTCCACGACCACCACCCGCGCGCCGGCGACCCGGGCGAGCGCGTTGATGGCGGCGCCCCCGCGCAGGAAGTTGGTGACCATCTGGGGCGTCACGTCGGCGGGATACGCGGACACTCCCTCGATCGTGACGCCGTGATCGGCCGCCATCACGACCACCGCCTTGTGGGGCAGGCGCGGGCGCGGGCGGCCTGTCGTCGCGGCCACCTGGATGGCCAGGTCCTCCAGGCGACCGAGGCTGCCGGCCGGCTTGGTGAGCTGGGCCTGGCGCTCCCGCGCGGCCCCCGCCGCCTCCTCGTCGGGCAGCGGCATCCGGGCGATGGTGGCCGCGATCCTGGCACGGGGGTCGTCAGCGGACAAGGTCAATCTCCTCTGGGGATCGGGGTGGCGATGGTGGCCAGGTCGAGGGCGAAGCCGGCGACGACCAGGTAGACAGCATCGGCACGGCGCGCCAGGTGCTGGTTGAGGCGGCCGAGGAGGTCCCGGTAGGCGCGCCCGATCGGTGTCGGCGGCACCAGCCCCAGGCCCACCTCGTTGGTGACGAGAACCACATCGGCGGTGCCGATACCGGCTGCGTCGAGCGCCCCCTCGCATTCCGCCTCGAGGATCGTCTCCAGCTCGACGACGTCCCGCCACCATGCCGTCGGGGACGGTCCGTCCGACGCCTCGGGATCGCCGAGCGCAAGGAGGCGGTTGGCCGTCCACACCGCCAGGCAGTCCACCAGCACCACGTCGGAGGAGGCGCAGGCGTCCACGAGGGCCTCCGCGAGCTGCATCGGGGCCTCCACCGACAGCCATGCCGCCGGACGCCGTGCACGGTGATGGGCGATCCTCGCCTCCATCTCGCTGTCGGAGGCGAGGGCCGTGGCGATGTAGGTGACGACTGCCGCCGGGCCCCGTGGGGCCGCCAGCGAGACCGCCCGAGCTTCCGCGAAAGCGCTCTTGCCGCTCCGCGCCCCGCCCGTGACCAGCTCCAGGCGGCCCATCAGGCGTGATCCTCGTCGAGCTCGGGTGTCTCCAGGACCCAGCCGCGGCCCGACCGCCTGGCGACGATGAGCCCGGCCGGGGCCAGGCCCGGAAGGCTGTCCGGCTCCGCGGGCGTGCCAACGAGCACCATGAGTGCCGCGCGGATCGCGATGCCATGGGCGACGACCAGGACCGGCACGTCCCGCCCGAGAACATCGTCGAGGGCCGCGGTGACGCGCTCGCGCACGGCAAGGTGCGTCTCGCCATCCGGCCAGTCGATCGCCAGGTCGCCAGCGGAAAGGCGGGCGATCACCGCCGGCCACGCGATGCTCGCCTCGTCGAAGGTGAGGCCCTCGACCGAGCCGAAGCCCACCTCCATCCAGCGCGGATCGATCTCCACCGGCCGGTCCACGGTCTCCGCCACGATCTGGGCGGTCTCCCGGGCGCGGCGGAGCGGGCTCGCGACGATGACCGATGCCGGGTTGTCCACCACGCCGGACCTCACGACGCGGGACGGCGAGGGACTTGGCGCTCGCTCGCCCGTGGTCGGTGAGCGGGAGGTCGCTCTGACCGGCGAACCGCTTGCCCGTCCAGGCCGTCTCACCATGCCGGGCGAAGCCCATCAGCTGCGTGCCGCCATGCGCCGCGGCGCTCACAGGACCGTGCCCCAGGAGATCGCCTGGGCGGCGAGCGCCACGAGGAAGGCAACCTCGATCGAGGCCCCGTAGTGGTCTCCGGCGAGACCCCCGAACCGCGCCCGGAGGCCGGCGCACAGGGCCAGCCCGGCGGCGAGGCCGGCGACGAGGCCCAGGATCGGCGCGAGGACGGTGACCGCGCCCGGTCCGGAACCCGGTGCCAGCACCCACCCGGCCGTGATGACGGCGAACGTCACGACGCAGCCGCCGGCAAGCGAGGCGACCGCTCCGCCGCGTCCTGATCGTGCCGCGAACCAGGCCCCGAAGCCCGGCTCCGGGGCGACCGACCGGCCGACCATGGGAGCGGCGACGGCCGGGACCGCTCGCGAGGCGGCTCCCGCCACGACCAGCGCCCCGGCCACCGCCCAGGCCGGGATCGCGACCAGGGCTCCCGCCGCGGCGCCCAGGACGATGACGATGGCGCCCGCGCCCGCAGAGCCGATCCTGGGATCCTTGCGGGCCGCCTCGGCGCGCGACGGATCCGGGGCGGCGAGGGCATCAGCCGTGTCGGCGAGGCCGTCGAGGTGCAGAAATCCCGTCGCAAGCTCGATCGCGCCCAGCGCGAGCATCGCCCCCAGGAGGGGAGCGGTCCCGGCCAGCAGGGCGGCGGGCACGGCCGCCAGCAGCCCGAGCGCTGCACCCACCACCGCGAAGGCCGCGGATCCGGTCCTGCCCTCCGGCAGGCGGACCGGCAGCCGGGTCAGGAGCGCCGTTGCGGACCGGATCTCAGCCAGGATGTCCGGATCCTCCAAGGGCACCGGCGAGGCTGGCGAACAGGGCGGGCTCCACGCCGAACGTCGTGCGCAGGGTGCCGCCGGTCAGGACGTGCCCCGGCGCGCCGTCGGCCACGATCCGGCCCTTGTCCAGCACGACCATCCGGTCGAAGAAGTGCGCGGCGAGGGCGATGTCGTGGAGGACCGCGATGACCGTCATCCGGTGGTCGCGGTTGAGGGTTGCCAGCAGCTCCATCATCGCCACCTGGTGCTGGAGGTCCAGGTGCACCGTGGGCTCGTCGAGGATGAGGATCGGCGTGTGCTGGGCCACCGCCATGGCGACCAGCACCAGCTGGCGTTCTCCCAGCGAGAGCTCGTGCACGTCGCGGTCGCGGAGGTGGCCGATCCCCGTAGCCTCGATGGCGACGTCCACGGCAAGCCGGTCCGCGTCGCCGGGTCCGTGGAAGGGATCCATGTACGGCAGCCGGCCGAGGGCCACGACCCCGGCCACCTGGGTCGAGAACGGCAGCGTGGCGCCCCCCGGCACGACGGCGATCCGGCGGGCGATCGACCGCCGGTCGAACGAGGCGAGCAGGTCGTCGCCCAGGTGGACCGTGCCCGTGTCCGGCTTCACCACGCCCGTCAGGACGCGCAGCATGGTCGACTTGCCGGCGCCGTTCGGGCCCACCAGGACGAGGCGCTCGCCGGGCGCGATCTCGAGGTCCAGGTCGTGGAGCACCCGGCGACCGCGATACCCGGCGCTCACCCCGGCCAGCCGGATGGACGGCGGGTCGCCGGCATGAAGGGCGGTGTCGCCGGCATGCAGGGTTGTGTCGACGGGCCCGGTCATCGCCCTCAGACCTCGTACGCCGACCGGCTGCGAGCAAGCAGCCAGACGAAGATCGGGGCGCCGATCAGCGCGGTCACGACACCCACCGGGATCTCGCCCAGGAGCCTCGCGATCAGGTCCGCCCCCACGAGGAGGATCGCGCCGGCAAGGGCGGACAGCGGGATCACCCGCCGCGCCTCCGGCCCCACCACGAGGCGGACCGCGTGGGGGGCGACCAGGCCGACGAAGCCGATCAGCCCGCTGATCGCGACCGCGGCGGCGGTGGCCAGCGACCCGAGGCCCAGCAGGACCGTGCGCTCCCGGCTGACGTTCACGCCCAGGTGCGAGGCCGCCTCCTCGCCGAGCAGCATGCCGTCCAGGGCCCCGGCGCGCCACTGGATCGCCACCGTGGCGCCGATCACGAGCGGTGCTGCGATGGCCAGCCGGGTCCACGTGGAGCCGCCGAGGCCGCCGAGCAGGAAGTCGAAGATCTGGCGCAGCTCGGTGCCGGAGGCGTACATGGCCATCGCCAGGCCTGCCGCCAGCAGGGAGCTGATCGCATAGCCGGTCAGCAGCAGGGTGGTCATGGAGCCCATCCCCCTGGCGTGCCCGATGGCGACCACCGCGGCCGTCGCGCCCAGCGCGCCGGCAAAGGCGAGCAGGTTCAGGAGCCCCAGCTGGAGGATTGCGAGCTGGACGGGGATGAGGACCGCGATCGCCGCTCCCAGGGCGGCACCGCTCGCCGAGCCCAGCACGTACGGGTCCGCGAGCGGGTTCCGAAGCAGGCCCTGGAACGTGGCTCCCGCCACCGCCAGGCCCCCGCCGACCACGGCCGCCGTGAGCACCCGCGGGAGCCGCAGGTCAAGGACGATGGTCGTCGTGCTGGCAGCCCAGGTCTCCGTGATGGGGAACCCGAGGGCGCGCAGGATGACGCGGAGGGTCGTGCCCGGATCGATGCTGACCGAGCCGGCGGCAACGGCCAGCATCATCACGAAGAGCAGGGCTGCGATGCCGCCGGCCGCGAGCATCCCGGGTCGCTGCCCGAGCCGCCCGATCCGCAGCCGCGCCCCCACCCAGGGGCGCGACAGGCGCATGGCCCTGCCCGTCATCTGCCGCCGGCCTACGGCAGCTCGACGCCGGGGTTGATCGCCTCGGCCAGTGCCCGGAGGCCCTCGGCCAGGCGCGGCCCGGGCCGCGTGATCGCCACGTCGTCCACGGGACGGATCGCCCCGGACTTGACCGCTGCCATGGTTCCCCAGCCGCTCCGGGCTGCCACGGCCTCGGGGGTAGCCCCGTACGCCGCGTCGCCCAGCAGGATGACCTGGGGATCGGCAACGATCAGGCGCTCCAGCGGGATCGAGTACACGTCGGGGCTGCCGGTCGTGATCGGATCGCCGCCCGCCAGGTAGACCATCTCGGCCAGGAACGAGTTGTCGGCCGGGCCGTAGATGTCGCCCGAAGCATCGATCTCATAGAACACGCCGGGACGCGCCGCTCCGGTAGCGGTGGCCGCCGCCGCGATGGCGTCGATGTCCGACCGCATGGTGTCGGCGAGGGCGTTCGCCGCATCCTGCTCGCCGGCCGCCGAGCCGATGAGTCGGATGTCGTCCAGCACGCCCGCCACATCCATGGCGTACACGACGACAACGGGGATCCCCGCGTTCCGCAGCTGGTTCACAGCCTCGTCAGGGGTGAACCCGAGCCCTCCTGCGATCACCAGGTCGGGCTCGAGCGCCACGACCTGTTCCAGATCAACGGCCAACATGCTGGTGAGGGCCGGGAGGGCGGCCGCCTCGGCGGGATACGGGTTGGGATCCTCGGACCGGCCGACGATCCGGTCGCCGGCGCCGATCGCGAACAGGGTCTCGGTGGCAGCGGGCGTGAGCGAGACGATCCGCTCTGGCCGGGACTCGATGGCCACCTCGGTGCCGTCGAAGCCGGTCACCGTGACCGGGAACGCCGCCGCGGGGCTCGCGCTGGGAGCGGGCGTGGCGACGGGGGCGGGGGTCGCCGCAGGCGCTCCGGCCGATGCGGCGGGTGCCGGCGTGGATGAAGCGCCGCCGGTGCAGGCACCCGCAAGCAGCGCGACCAGGAACGCGATCAGGATTGGGGACGCGGCGACCCGCGGTCGTCCGGCTCGGGACATCGGAAACCTCGCGTGGATGGGATGGACGGGGGCACCGTCAGGGAGGAGCGCCGTCGCCGGGAAGGAGGCGGGCGCGGGCACACGCGAGGCGTCAGTCAGAGTGGTACATGCCTGCCTGTCCCCTTTCTCACGAGGGTCTTAGCGGCTTGGCCACGTGGTCGGCGATCGGACTTCCGACGTCCACCTTCGGGTGGAGGTCGATCACCGTAGCGGGACTGTGCCGGTATCGCACCGGCTTCGCGACCGCGTGGCGGGTAGACCATCCCACGGTAGCACGCCGCCCGCACCGCGGTGGCTGGATCCGCTGCCGCGCGAGCGGACTACCCGGCGGTTTCGGCCGACGCGCTCGCGGTCTCGCGCGAGGCCGGAGGCGGCGGGAACAGCGAGGTCGCCGCGATGCCGCCCAGCACCAGGGCGAAGCCCGCGATGTCGATGAGCCCCAGGGACTCATGCAGGAACAACGCGCCGCACACGAGGCCCACGACCGGCGTCGCCAGGAAGCCCATCGCGGAGGCGAGCGGTCCGAGCGAGCGCGTGATCGACTGGCTCGCCCAGTTGGCGAACCCGGTCGCGATCGGGCCGCTGTACAGGAGCACCAGGACGGTGGCCAGCTCCCACTGGACCGTGCGCCCGGACTCGAGGACGAGCGTGACGGCGGCCACGGGGACGAGGGCCACCAGGAGCATCCACGGCTGGAGGTCCAGCGGCGCCGACACCCAGGTGTGGCGGCGGATGTGGATGGCGACCCCGGCCCACAGGATGCCGTTGGCGATGAGAGCAAACGTCCCGGCGAGCTCCGCGGGGACGCCCCAGTCGATGACCGTCGGGTTCACCAGGACCACGATGCCCGACATCCCCAGGAACAGGCCGACGAGCTCGTTGCGGCGCGGACGTACCCCGAACAGCAACCAGAGGAGGACCGCGACCCAGAGCGGCATCGCGTACACCAGCACCGACGAGCGGCCGGCCGGGACCACCTGGAGCGCAAGGTTCATGATCACGACGCCGGCCGCGATCTGGGCCAGCCCCACCGAGGCCACGATCGGCAGGTCCGCGCGCGGTGGTCGGCGGATCCGCCGTCGGGCCCCCAGGATCGCGAGCATCGTGAGCAGGCCGGTGAGCAGCCGCAGCGTCCCGTACGTCAGGGGTGGCATGTAGTCCAGGCCCACCTTGACGACCACCCAGTGCACGCCCCAGACCAGCGACAGGAGCACGAGCAGGGTGATCGCGGCGGTCCTGCCATGGACGGCGGAAGGGGTCACGGCGCTCGGGTCGGGTGCAGGGGCCACGGCCGAAGGGTACCGTCATCCGGCCCCTCTCCGGTGTCAGGGCCAGGGCGTGTGAGGCGGCTCCACTGGCGGCGGGGCCGTACGCACCAGCGCCCCGAGGTCAGGATCTGGATCTGCTTCGGTGGGCACGAGTGGCCCCTGCCAGACCTGCGTTGGTGAATCGTCCAGGGGGTTCGTCGACCACGGCCGCGGAGCGGCGTCGGTCGATTCCGGCATCCGCCGCTGGACAGCGGACGTGGCGACCACCGTGGCCGCGGCCTGCGCGGTGGCCCGGCGGCGCGGGCCGCTGCTGCACTCGCCAGGCCAGGAACCCCGCGACCACGGCCAGCAGGAGGACCAGGGTGACGCTGCCCAAGGCGATCCGCTGCTGTCCCGTGGCGCGCAGGCTCGCGACGCCGGCCCGGACCTCCGCCGTGACCCCGGCGACGGCGTCACCGTCACCGGCACGGACCGCAGGGATGGCCGCGTCCGCGCTCGGGATCTGCGTCCCGAACAGGCCCACCTGCTGCACGATATCGAGCGGCCGGTCGACCAGTGCCCGGACGTCCGCGACATCCCGTGCCGCGCTGAGCTGCCGCTCCGCGAGATCCGCGGCGGCCACCAGGTCGGTGAGCGTGGCCGCGCGCTCCCATGCATCGGCGGCAGGGCCGTGGCGAGCGTCCACGCCCTCGAGCACGGTGTCCGTCTCGCCGGTCAGCTCCCAGGTGCGGCCCGCGGCCTCGATCGCCGTCCCGGCCGCGTCGAATGTCCACGCGGCCAGAGGGGCGCGCACGGCCGGCGGCACGACCCAGCCGTCCACCGTCCCGAGCAGCTCCCGGTACGCCCGCCTGACCTCCGCCCGCCTGGTCAGCAGGGCCCGGTCGGTTGCGATGCCGTACTCGACCAGCAGATCCGAGGCCAGACCCTCCGGCGCACCGGTGGGCGCGAGCGCGAGCTCGTCCACCGCGTCCAGCCAGTCCCTCCATGTGGCCACGGCTGTCGAACGCGTCGCCGCGGGGTCGGCGGCGTAGGGGTCCCGTCGCCCGAGCAGGGCGGAGACCACGGCCGTCATCCGCTCCTCGCCCGCGGTCGTCGCGATCGTCGTGACGACGAAGCAGGCGGCCTGGTACTGGTCTGCGACGGCCTCGCGCTCCTGCGTGCCGGCGCGCGGCGCCAGGTATCGCCACTCTGCCAGCGTGATGCTCGAGGGTGGGCCATCGGGTCGCGAGCAACCCGTGTCGTCCTCGCTCACGGTGCGTGCCGCCCACTCGGCGAAGCCCTCGCTGAGCCAGGTCTCCTTGAACTGCCCGCCGTTGAACCAGACGTGCGCCAGCTCGTGCTCGACCAGCGACGGCTGACCGAAGTCCTCGCCCACCGTGACCGTGTTCGTCTCCGCGTCGTAGAACCCGGCGTACCGGTCGCCCGTGAGCGACTCCTGCACGTTGAGGGTCGTGGTGCCCTCCATGCCCGTTCCGGTCAGGCGCTCGAGCAGCGGCAGGCTGGACGCGACATCGGCGCGGACGCCCTTCGCCCACGCGGGGTCCTCGGGCCAGGAGCGCAGCGCGATGGTCTGGCCGTCGGGGCCGGCCAGCTTCTGCGTCTTGTAGCCCGCCTTGTTCGTGCCGGTGAAGCAGGCGAACCAGTCCGTCGGGTGGGCGATCGTGCCGCTGCTGAAGACGCGCTCCTTGCCCACGACCTTCGACTTCAGCTTCTCGCCCGTCGTCTCGGTCTTGAAGCCCTTCGGGAGTCGCACCGTCACGGAGGCCTTGTCCGCGCCGTTGGCGATGGCGCAGAAGCTGGCGTAGGCCTGCATCGTCCTGGTCGGCGTCGCGCTCCGGGGGCCGCCACCCTTGACGGTATAGGTGAGGGTGACCGTCCGGGTCTTGCCGTAGAGCAGCTCCGGGAAGGTGATGGTGACGGAGCGATACGAGGCGCCCGTGGTCCCGGCGCTCACCTCGAGCTGCTTGCCGCCGGAGACCGCCCTGATGGAGGTCGCCTCGTTCTCGACCAGCGCCGAGGTCATGGTCAGGGCGTAGCGGGTCGTTTGGTAGCAGGTCGCGAGGTAGGGGATGGGGAACCAGTCGGTGCTGTACCTGACGCAGGTGTACGGCTCGCTCGTGTCCGGGGTGCGGTTGGTGACCTTGAGCGTCACGGTGACCCGCAGCAGTCCCTTCGCCGGGTCCAGCGCGTAGACCGTGGTCCCGGTCTCGCCGTAGCCCTCGGCCGCGAACGCGTGCGGCGGCTGGACGCCGACGAGCGCGACGGCGCCTGCGATGGCGAGGGTGATGACGGCGAGCGATCGGTGCATGGCCCCTGGAGGTGCGATGTGCTGGGGACATCCTGCACGACGCCAGTCTGGCTGCCAAGACGCAAAGGCCGTCACGGGCTCCGGCATGGCAGCCGTGCACCTGGCCACGAACGCGTTGCTCGAGCTTGGGCCCGGGTCTTCGCGACCTGGGGCCGACGGTGGCTCAGGGGGCCGCGACGTGGTCCGACCAGCGGTGCGCTGGCTCGTACCCCAGGACCCGCCGAGCGCGGTCGATCGACAGCAGCGTCTCCCGGCCCTCCAGGGTGCGCGTCAGCGGCACGGTCGGGAAGACCTCGGCCATCAGGTCGGCGCTGGGTTGCGGCATGACCGTATCGGCCGCGGCGACGATGCAGACCTCGGCTCCCGTGACCTTGGCGGTGAGGGCCAGGCGACAAGCCTGGGCGACGTCGCGGCAGTCCACGTAGCCCCACAGGTTCCAGCGGCGGATCTGCGCGTCGTCCCAGTAGGACGGGAAGCCCGCATAGTCGTCCGGCTCCATGATGTTGGAGATCCGCAGGCCCACGAACGGGATCCCCGTCCGGCGGTTGAACTGCGTCGCCATCGTCTCGCCGACGAGCTTGGACAGGGCATAGGACCACTCCGGGCGCGGCTCGATGGTCTCGTCGATCGGGGCGAACAGCGGAGGCGTGTCGAAGGGCAGGCCCAGCACCGTCTCGCTCGAGGCCCACACGACGCGCTTGAGGCCGTTCGCCTCGGCCGCCGCAAAGACGTTGTACGTGCTGAGCGCGTTGATCCGGAAGGTCTCCGTGGGCGACCGGATATCCGGGGCCGGGATCGCTGCAAGGTGCACGACCGCGTCGGCATCCGCGAGCGCCTCCGCGGCCTGGCCGTAATCTGCGAGATCGGCGACCAGGCACTGCCCGTGGAGGCTGCCGTCGTGCTTCGTGTCGACGTTGAGGACGTCGTGCCCTTGATCGCGCAGGTCGCGCACGACCCACCGACCAGCCTTGCCGCTGCCACCCGTGACGACGATCCGCATGCCGGCCTCCTGCTATGTGGCGTCCATTGTCGCCCTGCCGTGGAGGCCGGGTCACCCGGGCCGCCGTCGGCGCCCCAGCGCTCCCTCCCGGAGCTGCGCGTGGCGGCCTTACAGCGCCAGGACGAACCGCAACGAGGCGTCCACGCGCGCAAGCGCCCCAGGGGCGAGGCGGCCGAGCTTCGGGCCGAGGAGGTCAACGGGTCGGGTGAAGATCTGGTCCGCCTTGAGCCAGCCGTCCCGGTCCAGCCCACTGTCCTCGCGCGGCACCCAGACGAGGTAGGGTGGAACGGCATCGGGCCGCCGGCCGCCTCGACTGGTCATCGGGCAGACCAGGACGGTTGACGACCGCGAGAGCCGCTCCGTCTGTACGATGACGGCCGGGTGCGGACCACGGAGCACGGACCCGCCGACATCCTCGAACGTCACGAGGTGGATGTCGCCGCGTCGCCGGAGGGCGGGAGCAGGACGGCTTCCGATGGCTACCATTCGAGCTCCGCAAGGAGGCGCGCGTGGACCGGGGCTGTGGCCCTGGCCCAGGCCAGGTTCTCCTCCCGGTCCTCCTCCAGGGCGGCGTCGATCCTGGCCTGCAGAACCTCGTCCAGGAGGCGGCGGAGGCTGGCCGCGATCACGCCGCTCACGCTGACGCCCGTCTGATCGGACACCTCCCGGACCGTGGCAATGAGCGGCTCCGGGAGGCTGATCGAGAGCTTTGTGAACGGCCCCGCCTCCGCGGCGGAGAGGTACGGCGCGAGGGCGTCTCGCGCGCTGGGGAGCTGGGTTTCATCCCGGTCGGCGGGTTCGCCGGGTTCCGGACGCTGGTCGTACTCGGTCATATCACAAGTATGAACTGCGGTACGACCAGAGTCAAGACACGGTATGACCAGATCGCCTGATCGTTGGGGCGCGAGGCGTACGCCTTACTGAAGGTCCCCGGCGCCGATGAGACTGGGTGGCGTGCCCTCCCGCGAGGGAGGTCCGCCGGGCGGCGGTGGGACTGCCAGTCATCGCTACGTCGTGCCTGGGTCGTCGCCTGTGACTGGTGGTCACCGGGGAGGCCCCGATTCGGCCGGAGAAGGGCCTCTCCTATGCCTCGGAGTCACAGGACAGCGTCGCCATCCGCTGGGGCGATGACTGGCAGTCCCAGGTCTGCGCGCCCGCGCGACGGTGCGGCGCCACTACGGGATCAGGAATGACACCTGGACGCTGATCACAACGTCGGTCGAGCCCGGGAGCACCGGGGTCTCGGCTGCCCGGTCAGCGGTGACCGCGCCATATGCGGGCTCATACCAGACCGGCGTGGAGACCGATTCGGAGACGGACGCGACGCCGGTGATGCGGACGCCCAGCCCGTTCGCAAGCGTGTCGGCCTTGGCCTTCGCGTCCTTGACCGCAGCCTCACGGGCATTGGCCTCGGCGGCGGCGCGATCGGCCACGTCGAAGCTGATGCCGTCCACTGAGTTGGCACCCGCGATGACGCCGTTGTCGAGGATGTCGCTGACCTTGTCGAGGTCGCGAACCGTGATCGTGATGGTGTTGTTGAGCTGGTAGCCGCGGATCTTCGGGGTCGCGTTGGTCGGGTAGTCGTAGACCGGGTTCAGCGAGACGTTCGCGGTGGCGATGTCCTTGTCGGCGATGCCGAGCTTCCGGACGGCGTCCACGACCTTGGTCATGGCGACGGCCGCGGCCTCACGGGCCTCCTTCGCGGTCTTGCGCTCGATCACGACGCCGAGGCGGATGGTCGCCATGTCCGGGATGACCGTGACCTTGCCGCTGCCGGCGACCGAGATGGTGTGCTCGACCGCCTGGTCCGACGCCGCGCCTGGGGTGACCGGGTACGTGCGCGGCGCGATGACGGCGGCCAGCGCCGGGCCGGCGAGGAGGCCGACGGCGAGCGCGGCGACGGCGGCGATCGACATCCAGCCGGCCGTCGAGCGGTTGCGCGTGGGGGTGGGTGTGGTGTCCATGGTGGCGTCCCGTTCCGGGCCCTGTGCTGCCTGACGGACCGGCGGAGCCCTTCGTCCGGTCCTGTTGGGGTGCAGACGCCGGTGGGTGCGTTTCGGTTGCCCCATGCCACCGAGCAAGAAGGACAGGATCCGGAAGCCGGGGTTATGGCATGCCGTCCGTCGTTGTGCCCGCCCCTTGTCAACGGACGGCACTCGATCATTTCGACTCGATCGCGCACCATGACCGTGATGAAGTAGGTAGAAGGCCCGAGAGGCCGGTGATCGCCATGAAGACCGTCGTTGAGTTTCGTACGCCACCCCCGCGTGGACGACGGCCAAGATCATGGCTGCTGCTGGGTGGGATCGTCCTGGGCATCGATCTTCTCCTCGTGGGCGGGGTCCTCGGCCAGCTCGGCGTGCGCTTTGATCCGGGTGTCGCGCTCGGCGCGGGCACGACGGAGAACCCCATCCCATGCCTGGGGTCGACCGTCGATCGGACCGGCTGTGAGACCGTGCCGCTCGCGGTCGGCGAGGGCTACCGGGTCATCTGCGCGAACTGGAGCGCGGTCACCACGCTCGATTACGTCGCGCGGGTCGTCTCGGTCTACGCGGGCACCAGCGTCTTCAGCGAGTACGGCGGCCCCATGCCGCAAGGGTTGCGCTGGCACGAGGGCATCGAGGAGGTCACGACCACGCTGGGGGACCCGCGGCTGATCACGGACGCCTACGGCACGCCCACGCTTGTCTACATGTACAGCGATGAGCCGTACGGCTCGCTCGAGCTCCGGTTCGACGCCACCGAGGGGCTGGTGCAGCTCAACGCCTGTCTCGCCCACTGACGCCCGTCCCCGTCGCGACGGGCCGGACGGACTGGACCGCACGCGACGCGCGCTGCTAGGGTCGCTCCCAGGGGCCAGCAGCGGAGGGGGACGGACGCGTGGGGGACCTCGGGGATCGCGCAGAACAGATCGCGGAGGAGCGGGTCCGTGCCGCCCTGCCTCCGGAGGCGCGCTGCTACGCGAACGTGCGCTTCGTCGCCCGCACCCGGCCAACCGGGCCCGCGCACGACGGCGAGGCTGACCTCGTCATCGTGCACCCGGAGCACGGTCTGCTCGTGGTCGAGGTCAAGTCCGGCGAGCCGTCCCGGGACGCCCGGAACCGCTGGTTCATCGGCGGTCACCCGCTGACGCGCAGCCCCTTCGAGCAGGCCGAGGATGCCAAGCACGACCTGGTCGGCGCGATCGGGGAGTTGCTGGGCGTGACCGGTGGCGACCGCCCGAGAGCAGGCCACGCAGTCGCCTTTCCGGACGCGGACCTCGCCAGTCTCCCCGCAGGCCACGTCCTCCTGGGACCCGACGCCACCCCCGAGATCATCCTGGACGCCGCGGCGCTGACCGATGCGACGACCACGAGGAAGGCCCTGGAGCGCGCCTGGGACTGGTGGACCGGCGACGGCACCCGCGGCCGCCCCCTCACGGATGCCCAGGCGGAGCGCATCCACGAGTACCTCGCTCCCACGGTTGCGCTCCACCGCCTCATCCGCCGCGACGTCGAGGAGGGCCGAGACCGCCTGATCGACGCCTCGCGCGCCCAGAGGATCGTGCTCAACCAGAACCGGGCGAAGCGCCGCCTGGAGATCGTGGGGCCCGCGGGGAGCGGCAAGAGCCTCGTGGCCGTGGAGCGGGCGCGCCGCCTCGCGCGCGAAGGCTTCCGGACGCTGTTCGTCTGCTTCAACCAGCCGCTGGCCACCGCGGTCGGCCGCGAGATCGACGAGGACGGTGAGCCCGCCGACCGGCGCCCCGTCGTGACCACCTTCCACCGGCTGTGCGAGCGGCTCGGGACACAGGCGCGCGTGCTCCCCGCGAAGCCCGCACAGCTCACGCAGCAGTGGTGGGACGGCACCCTCCCGGGCGCGCTGGACGCGGCGATCGACAGGCTCCCCGAGGAGCGTTTCCACGCCATCGTCATCGACGAGGGCCAGGACTTCGAGCCTGCCTGGCTGACCTCGCTCGAGTTTCTCCTCCACGATCCGGCCGGCGGCGTCCTGTGGGTCTTCCACGATCCCGGCCAGGCGCTCTATCGGGACGATCGCGTGGCGGAGCTGGGCCTGGACCGCCTGGAGCTGTTCGAGGACTACCGCTCGCCGGCGCCCGTCGCGGAACTGGCCGCCCGCTTCTATCACGGCCCCACGGAGCCATACGCGGTGACCGAGGCAGGCCGGAAGCCCGTGATGGTGGTGGCGGAACCCGGGCGCGACACCGTCGAGGCCGTGCGCAAGCAGCTCCACCGCCTGCTCGAGGAGGAGGAGATCCGCCCGTGGCACGTCGCGGTGCTGTCGGGCGCCTCTGCCGCAAAGAGCGAGGTCTGGAAGAGGCGCCGATTCGGCAACGTGGAGCTGTGGAACGGGGCGATCGACGATGGTGGGGTATCGCTGGGCCTGTCGGCCGAGGAGATCCCGGACACCCCCTCCGACGCGGGCATCGTCCTGTTCGAGACCGTCCGCCGGTTCAAGGGCCTGGAACGGCCGGTGGTCATCCTGTGCGAGCTGCCAGAGACAGGCGAGCGCCTGGATCAGCTGCTCTATACCGCGCTCACCCGGGCGACGGCGCACCTGGTGGTGATCGCGCCGCCCGGGCTGGCCGCAAGGCTGCGGGGGGACGCCGCTGCCTCCGTCATCACTTGACGACGGGCTTAGTCTAAGAGAGGTTAGTCTAAGAAGAGTTAGACAAAGGGCGCCATGGCCGAGCGTTTCGTGGACCGGAACATCGAACGGCGCGCCCTCGAGGACGCGTGGGCGTCGGGCCGCCCGGAGCTGGTGGTCGTCCACGGCAGGCGGCGCGTCGGCAAGAGCGAGCTGCTCGCCCGGTTCGCGGCGCGGAAGCCATTCGCGTACTACGTCGCTGCGCAGCAGCTCGAGCGAGACCAGCTGGCGGACCTCGGTATCGCCCTCGGATCCCTCTCCACCGGCTTCCGACGCGGTCGTCCGCCGCGGCTCGCCCTGGGGGACTGGGAGGAGTTGCTCACCGTGGTGGCCGCTGCGGCGAAGACGCGCAGGATCGGCCTGATCCTCGATGAGTTCCCGTACCTGGTGGACGCCAACCCGGCCCTTCCGTCTCTGGTCCAGCGCTGGTGGGACGCCATCGGCTCGAAGGCCAACATCATGCTGGTCCTGAGCGGCTCGCAGCAGGCGATGATGGCCCGCCTCGTTTCAGGGGAAGGTGCCCTGTACGGCCGGCCGACGCGACGCCTCCACCTCCGCCCGTTCGACTACTTCCATGCGGCCCAGTTCGCCCGCCGCTGGACGCCCGAGGACCGCATCCGCCTGTACGCGGTGGCCGGCGGCATCCCCGACTACCTGGAAGAGTTCGACGACACCCGGCACTTCCGAGAGGAGCTGCTCCGGCTGGCGTTCTCGCCGGACGGCCGGCTGTTTCGCGAGGCCCCAGACCTCTTGCGCTCCGAGTTCACCGAGCCGCGCACGTACGAGACGATCGTCCGGTCGATCGCGCGCGGCGCCAATACCCCGGCGCTCATCGCCGCCCAGGCCGGGCTGTCCGGGGCGAACCGGACCACGCCGTACCTCGAGCGGCTCATCGAGCTCGGCCTTGTTCAGCGCCGGGTTCCCCCGAACCACCTGGCGGATCCGCGTCCCCGCATCAGCCAGTACGTGCTGGCAGACGGCTACCTGCGCTTCTACTACGCGCTGGTGGATCCGTGGCGGAGCGCGATCCAGCTCGGGCAGGGACGCCACGTCCTCGACGAGATCGGCGACGTGACCCTGGATGAGTTCGTGAGCCGGACGTTCGAGGATGTTGCGGCCCAATACCTGATGCGGCTGTCCGGGGCTGGTCGGATCGCCACGCTCTCGCATGCAGGGTTCTGGTGGTTCAATGGTGGCGACGTCGATGCGGTCGGGATGGCAGGGGACCGCCTTGCGGTGGCTGCGTCGGCGAAATGGAGGCGGACCGTCGTGAAGCCCGGCGATCTAGACGACCTACGGCGGAATGTGGCGGTCGTCGCGCCGGGGGCAACGCCGGGGCTCTACCTGTTCAGCCGGTCCGGCTTCGATCGGAACCTCGTGATTGGGGGCGATGCCACGCTCATCGAGCTTCGAGACCTGTTCCGGGCGGACCTGGAGCACGAGCGACGGCGTCTGCCGGTGACGGGCGACGCATGAACCAGCCGCCGCCGAGCCAGCTCCAGCCGCCGCCCAGCCCGGTCCAGTCCCGGTACCAGCTCCAGCCGATTCCGGCCGAGACCCAGCGTGGCCCCGGCCTCCTCGTGCGTGCCCTCTGGTTCGTCTTCGTGGGCTGGTGGCTGACCGGCATCGTGTCCGCCCTCGCCTGGATCGCCATGGTCACGATCATCGGGCTGCCGCTCGGCATCTATCTCGTCAACCACGTGCCGACGTACCTGACGCTCCGACCGCGGACGAAGGCGACATACTGGACCCCGGACCCAGCCGGAGGCTTGATGCTGATGGAGACCGGTATCCGCCAGACTGCCTGGCCGATCCGCTTCATCTGGTTCCTGTTCGTCGGCTGGTGGGCATCGGCCGCGGTCATGACGATCGGCTTCCTGCTCATCGTCCTGATCCTGACGATGCCGCTCGGGCTCTGGATCTACAACCGGGTACCGTTCATAGCCTCGCTGTACCGGTATTGAGACAGGACGGACACATGACGTCGAAGGGCACCACACGCAAGCCGAAGCATGAGCCGGAGCCGGCGCTGG
This sequence comes from uncultured Chloroflexia bacterium, assembly GCA_963770795.1. Taxonomy (GTDB): domain Bacteria; phylum Chloroflexota; class Limnocylindria; order Limnocylindrales; family CSP1-4; genus CAIXZV01. Next base: position 7,980 of record CAVYQR010000002.1, on the reverse strand, counting down.
AGCGCCTGATCGAGGCCGCTGCGAGCGCGCCGCCGGAGACCAGGATCGAGTTCCGGGACCAGGTTGCCGCCTATGGTGCCGACGCCGTCGTTGCGATGGATGCCTGGGTCGAGCAGGGGCGATCGCCCGGTTTCGCGATCGCGGTGCTCGAGGCGGTCGGCAAGTCGGCCGATGACGTGGGTGCTGCCGCCGCCCTCCGGCGGATCGCGAGCCGGGTCCCGGACTGGACGGACATCGCACAGCAGGCGCTGGCCCGGATCGGGGCGTCGGGCCGGGCCGCAGCCGCGGCGCACGCGTCACAGGCGGGTGGCGGTGACGGGTCCCCGGCCACAGGGACGCCGCCGCCGGCCGAGGAGCCGTGCATCATCCCGAACCGCGATGGGTCCTCGTGCCGGAACCCGGGCCGGCACCCGGTGGACGGTGGCTGGTGCTGCACCACGCACCTCAAGGCGGCCACCCTTCGGGGCGAGCCCGCGTGATCCCAGCGGCGCGCGGGGGATGACGTCGGCGGGTGGGGAGCTGACGCCGGAGCAGCGCGCCATCGTGGAGGCGGGCGATGGGCCGGTCAAGCGCCGGCCGCGCGGTCATCGGCGGTGGCGTCGCCTTCGTTTCGGACGCTTCTCGCCTGGCGCGTATTCCGGCAGCACCGACGGCCCCTCGATGACCGTGATCGGCGAGTCCTCGGTCGCTCCGATGGCCATTCCGACGATCGGGCTCCCGGTGACCACCGAGACGCTGCGCCCAGACCCGGTGACAGCCTCGACCCTGACGTCCCACGGGTCCCGGCCAGACTCGACCGCAGATCGAGCTGCGCTCAGGGCCGCCCGTACGTCGTCGAACTCGATCCAGTTGCGGTCGTCGCGGACGTGGACTTCGAACGTGATCGGCCCCTCGAGCGCAGCGTCATATCCAAGCATCGCGAGCTTCCGCTCCCAGCGTGGGGGGCGCCTTCCGGCAGGAATGCCGTCGACGATCATGTCGACGCCGCCGACCATCCGACCGGCGACGCGGCCAGGCATCACGAACGGCAGCCGCTCGCGCTCGCGATCGTCAACGTCGGGACCAGTACTCATGGCGTTCGCGCTTCGTGGCGCGCCGTGCGGAGATTGGCCGCATTCTACCGTGCCGGTAGGTGCAGGCAACGAACAGGACTCGGTCACGGTCCGACATGCCGACCACCCAGAACCGCCGCTCGGATGCGGAATGGGTGAGGTCCTCCCGGAGCCACGCATGTTCGTCTTCGTCAACCGTCGTCGCCTCAGGGAAGCCGACCCCGTGCTTCCGCAGGTTGGCCTCCGCCTTATCCGGATCCCAGGGTTTGCTCACCCGGGCGACCGTAGCGACGGCGGATCACCGGAGTCTTACCCCAGGCTTACGCGCGGATTGACAGCCAACCTGTCACAGCGGGCCGAGAGAATCTGGCGCGAATGACGACACTCACGCCGGAGCAGCGCGCCATCGTCGAGGCGGACGATGGTCCCGTCGTGGTCATCGCCGGCGCCGGGACGGGGAAGACGCGCGTCATCGTGGAGCGCGTGCGCTGGCTCCTCGAGACGAAGGGAGACGTGGCGACGGCGGGCTCGCCGCGGAGCCGACCCCAAGGCACGGCAACCCCTTCGACGGCCCGCTCGTCCCCGAGCAGCTCCTCGTCCTGACCTACAACGTCAAGGCCGCCACGGGAGCTCCAGGAGCGCCTGGACGCGGCCGTCGGTCCGGCCGTCCGCGCCCGCATGACCGTCAGCAACTTCCACAGCTTCTGCCAGCACGGTCCTCACCGAGAGCAGCGCGGACGCCGGCCTGCCGCGCGCGCCCGGACGTCCTGGACGGCGTCGGCCAGCTGCTCCTGCTGCGGGACCTGCGGCCCAGCCTGGACCTCATCTACCACGGGAGTACTCGCGCGCTCGGGGACTTCGTCAAGTTCATCAACCGGGCCAAGGACGAGCTGGTGACGCCCGACGACTTCGAGGCCTTCGTGGCCGCCGAGCGCGACGAGTTCGAGCGACGCTACGGCGACTACGAGGCCGATGGCGGAGCACCTCGACGCTGTCGGCCACCTCAAGCCCGTGCGCGACGTCCGCAGCGAGTACGCCGGCGTCCGGGCGAGGGAGCGCGCCGAGGCGGCGGCGCGCTGGAGGTCAACGCACGTACCGGCCCGGACGAGCACGACCCGGACAACGCCGAGCCGGGAGGCCCGCCGCGTCCGTCATCCGGCGACGGTCACGCCTCACGGCCGCAGCCACTTCGACGCAGGACGCAGCAGGCCCGGATCGACGAGCTCGCCGCCACCTACGAGCGCGACGGCGCCGCCCTCGAGATCCTCCGGCTCGACCGAGATCGCCCGCGTCTACCGCGCCTACGAGGAGGAGCTCGGCCGCGCGCGGCGCGCTCGACTTCGGGGAGCAGATCGCACTCGTCACCCGGCTGTTCAAGACCCGCCCCAACGTCCTGCGCCGCTGGCAGCGCCAGTTCCGGTACATCCTGGTGGACGAGTTCCAGGATGCGAACGTCGCCCAGATCGAGCTCATCGAGCTCCTGGGCCGCACGCCGGACCGCCCGGACAACGTGATGGTGGTGGGCGACGACGACCAGTCCATCTACCGCTTCCGCGGCGCCAGCTATCGCGGCCTTCGCGGAGTTCGACGCCCGGTTCCGCGCCCGCCGCGCACGACCGGCCGGCTGGCGCCCGGCTCGCCCGCGCCTCCGCATCGACCAGAACTTCCGCTCCGTCGGCCACGTCCTCGCCGCCGCGGACCGCCTCATCGCGTGCAACAACACCCGCTTCGAGCCGGACAAGCACCTGTGGACCGACAAGGACGCCGGCGTCCCCGTCGAGCTCCACCTGTGCGCCGGCACCGAGGACGAGGCCGTCGCCATCGTGGACGCCATCAAGCTGCTGGCGGGGCAGGGGCACCGGCCGCAGCTGGAACGACGTGGCCATCCTGTACCGCAAGCACAAGCACCGCGACGCAATCGTGGCGAGGCTCCGGGACGAGGACATCCCGTACACCGTCGTCGGCGGCCTGAGCCTGTTCGAGGCGCCGGAGATCCGGGACCTGGAGCAGGGCCTGCGTGCCATCGCGGACCCCACGGACGACCCCGCCCTCGTGCGCGATGATGACCGCGGGGCCGTGGCGCCTGGACGCCCTGGAGATCCTGCAGGTCGCTCGCGACGCGCGGTACGACCGGAGGCACCTCGTGGAGGCTGCCACGCGGATGGTCGAGCGGGGCGAGGCGACACGAGAACGGGGAGCCCACCGGCGTCGCCCCCGAGCTCCGGGCCAAGCTGCGCACGCTGCTGGGGGCCATCGAGGAGCTCAACCCGCTCACCTGGCGCGAGGGCCCGTCCACCATCCTGGAGCGGTATCTGGAGCGGACCGGCGTCGTGCTGGACCTCCTCGCGGCCGGCACGCTGGAGGCCAAGCGCTCCGTCGTCAACATCGCCAGCTTCATGCGCTTCGCGTCCGAGTGGCAGGCCGAGAACCCGGCCAGGAGCCTGGCGGACTTCGTGGCCTACCTCGACGCCTACAAGGCGGCCGGCGGTGAGTTGCCCACCAGCGTCGAGCTGTCCGAGGACGTGGACGGCGTGCGCCTCATGACCCTGTACCAGGCGAAGGGCCTGGAGTTCCCGGTCGTCATCGTCCCGAACCTGCTCGAGGGGGAGTGGCCGGTCAGGGAACATGGGCTTCGGCTGGTTCCCGCGCGAGCTCCTGCGCGAGCAGGTGCCGGCGGGCGACCTCCACACGGACGAGGAGCGCCGCCTCCTGTACGTGGCGATGACCCGGGCCCAGGAGCGGCTGTTGCTCTGCACCCACGCAGGGCGCTGGCGGCGAAGAAGGCCGCAGTCCGGTTCGTGGCGGAGCTGCTCGAGGACGCGCGGGGCGGAGCTGACGGTCGTGACCGATCGGACGGCCGGCGTGAGCCGACGAGGCGGCCGATGCCGAGCGACGCGGCCGACGGCCTACGCCGACGACGCGCGACGAGGGCGAGGCCGATGGCTCGGGCGCACCAGCGCCGCGCTGGCCGCCGCCCGCCGTGTCATGCCCCTGCCCACCGCGCGCGAGCGCCGCCTCGTCCTGCGCCTGCGGGCCGCGGAGCTGGTGGGTCTGATGGAGGCTGCCGCGGCCACGGACCCGGAGGCCACCGAGGCCCGCGCGGCCTACGCAGGCGCGCCTCGTGGACGCTGGGCCGGGCGCCGCGCTGTCCGCCGACGAGGCGCGGGCTGCCGGCCTCGACCCGCTCACCTTCCGGTCGATCGCGCTGGACACCGGTGCCGGCGCCAACCTCCTCGCCGTCGCGCCCCTGCCCCGTCCGGGTTCTCGTACTCCGCGCTCGACGCCTACGAGCAGTGCCGGCTCAAGTACGCGCTGTCGTACGTCTACCGCATGCCGGTCCCGGACCGGCCCGTCGGCGTGCATTCGCCTTCGGGAACACGGCGCACGAGGCGTTCGAGGCGTTCACGCGAGAGCGGCGGGAGCGGATCGCGCGCGGCGAGCCACCGCCTACCCGCGAGGAGCCTGGAGCGCCTGTTCCGGGCCGGCTGGAAGCCGGCAGGCTTCGGCGACACGGCCACCGAGGCCGGCTTCGGGCGCCGAGCCGCATCGGCCTGCTCGACAACTTCTGGACGGGCGAGCTGTGCGCACCTGGGCGAGGCCCTCCACGAGGAGCTGGACTTCGAGCTGGTCCTGGACCCCGGCGACGGCACCGGCCCCGTTCGCGTCTACGGCGGCATCGACCGCATCGACCGGCTGCCCTCGCGGCGGCATCGAGGTCATCGACTACAAGACCGGCAACCCCAAGAGCCAGAAGAACGTGGACGAGAACCTGCAGCTCACCATCTACGCGCTGGCCTGCCGGGACGCGCTGGGCCTGGGCACGCCCGAGCGCGTGACCCTGTACTTCACGGAGAGCGCCCAGCGGATGTCCACGGTCACGCACCGACGAGGAGCTGGATGCCGCCCGGGAGGAGATCCTGGGCTCGTGTGCGGCGGATCCGCGCCGGCGAGTTCACGGCGAACGCCGGGCGCGCCGTGCGAATGGTGTGACTATCGGGCCATGTGCCCGGAGCGGGCGTGATGGGGAGCGTAATGGTCCACGTTGAACGGCCTTGCCGCGTCCCGGTCGATGCACTTCGACACGGCGCGCTCGTTCGTCCATCCTGTTGGTAACGAGCCACCTTCGAGCCGCACCACCCTCGTGCTCCGATCCTGTGGCCCGCGCCAAACGATGCGAGGACCAATGCACGCAGTAGGAAGACTCGTTCCGCGAGAGGGTCGCGTTGTTCTCGAGCGTCAGGGTCAAGTCACCGACGTGACCGCCCTCGAGATCTTCCGCGCGGCCTTTCGGGGCGCCGATGAGGTTCGGGGGTGACAATCGGGCCGCTGAAGGAGTCGTGCCCTGGAATTCGGGCCCACGGCAACCGCTACTCGTTGCGCTCCGTGTTCCGGCCGAATGCGCTCACCGCCGATGCGGCGATCGATCTCCAAGGTGACCGGCACGAGGTCGTCGCGGAAGCGACCCGGCCCTAATCGGCGAGCAGTGGTACCCACTTCAGCGCGAAAACTCGTTTCCGGTCGAGAGCTGAATTCGGGATCGGCACGCAACCAAACTCCCGCCGACGCCTTGATCAACCTGTATGGCTCGCGCGAGCTGGTCCCGACTCGCCGACTGTCTGACCGATGAAGCACTAGCTCCTACCCCCGCAGGTCCGGCCGACATACCTCTACACGGACCCTCTGCCCGTATCAGGCCACTCGCATCGATTCGGCTCGACGAGGCCGACCATCATCTCGACGGCCTCCTTGGCGACGAGAAGGGCCTTGGAAAGACACTGCAGTTGATAGACCTGATCGCCGACAGGCTCGCCAGAGGCTCTCGCGGGCCTTGATGATAGTGCGCTGACCCTGATCGAGAACTGGCGCAGATCGCCAAGTTCGCGCCGACGATCTCGGGTACTCGGCATCAAGGTCCCGAGCGGACGCGGCGACCACGTGCTCGCGGCGCCGCAGGTCGTGCTCACAGACCTATGACGTAACCGTGATCGATGAACCGGTGCTGTCATTCGTTCGGTGGGATGTCGTCGTTCTCGACGAGGGCCAGGCGATAGAACCCGGAAACCCAACGAGCAATCGCCCTGAAAGGGTTCACCTCGGCGGCTCGGTTCGTTCGACGGGCACGCCGCTGGAGAATCGAACTAAGACGTATGGAGCTTGCTCGATTTCGCGCTCCCCGGATACCTAGGCTCCAGGTCCGACTCGCGGATCGACTCGAAGAAGATCCGCTCGGCCTTCGGCGGAGAACCCTCTGAGGCCAGTCATGCTCGAAGAAGATCGCGGACGTGGCTACCGACCTGCCCGAGAAGATCGAGGTGGACATCGCGCTGGAGATGCTTCGTCCCGAGGCGGCAGGCTACGAGGAGCTTCGCATGGACGCCCAAGGCGAGCGTCGACAGTCTCCCCTTGCCCTCATCACGAGGATCGTCAGTACACGGCGCACCGCGACGCCATGAAGGTCGCCGCGAGCATCCGGCCGACGAAGCGCAAAGCTGATGCGATTGCTCGAGATCGCCGACGAATCTGTCTCGACGGAGCGAAGGCGGATCGTGTTCTGTGCATTCTTGGACGTCAGCCGACATCATCTGCCAAGCGTTCGCAGATCCTTTGTCTGCCCTCATCGACGATGACAGCAGCACCGGTCGAGGACCGAACAGCCGATCCTTGATCACTTCTAGCCAGGCCGGATCCGCTTTCCGCGTCCTGAACCCGTTGCTGCGGCGTCGAGCTGAACGTTCAAGCCACGACGCACGTCATCCACTACACACTGAAGTGGAACCCCGCTCGCGAGCCCAAGCAACTCGAACGAGCATGGCGCGAGGACAACTGCTGCCCGTAAAACAGTCCACCAACTGTCTACGTCGAACGATCAACGAGGCGATCATCGAGAAGCTCGACTCAAGATCTTCAAAGTTGCGCCAACCCAGGATCAGACGTCTCTCTCAGGCGCTCCTCAACGAACACTCAGTTCTCCCCATCGAATCCCGAAGATCGGCCAGTCACGCATCCCGGAACTCGAAGTCCTTCCCGGATGCAGCGCGGACGATTGAAGGTCTTCGCGACACCGGATACGACTTCCTAACGGCAACTGCCGACGTCATCGACAACTCGATCGCGGCGAAGGCGACGAAGATCGCCGTCCGGTACGCTGGCGATCGACGGCGAGCTTCAAGGTCACGGTCGCGGACGATGGCTATAGGATGAGCAGCGAGGAGTTGCTCAACGCCATGAAGTACGGGTCGCGGGCCCACTCGAGCCTCGCCAGCCTTCGCAGTTCGGGTTGACTCAACGACGGCTCCACATCAATCTGTCGTCAGTTGACTATCATGTCGCGACCTCGCGATCTCGGCGCGAAGTGGCGCGGTGGGATCTCGACTACGTCGCCGCCCAGAACAAGTGGCTGCTTCGCCTTCCCGAGGTCTCAACCCGAGACTTGGACATGCTCGACGAAGTCGCAGCAGGCGGCGCCGGAACCCTTGTCATCTGGCGCAAGGTGGACCGGCTGCTGTCAACGGCACACAAGCACAGCGCGGGCGCCGCGGCACAGACTGCACTCCGAAAGGCAGTTGGCGCTCTACGCAAGCACCTCGCCTTGACGTTGGTCCGCTACCTCACCGGGGAGGGACGCCCCCAAGTCGAGATCGAACTGAACGATATTGCCGTCAAGGCGTGGGACCCGTTCTATCGACCGCACAGCGAAGTGCTACTCGACAAGCTCGTGCCAGTGAAACTCGATGGGCAGCCCGCTGAGTTCCGCATCAGAGCGTACGTCCTTCCGCCCCGCAGCGAGATCGTCAGGAGCAAGAGGACGAAGCCGAGATCGGGGTGGACAATCTCGGGTTCTTCGTCTTTCGCGAGGACCGTGCCCATCAGCGCCGGCGGCTGGCTCGGCATGTTCAAGGTTGACCCGCACGACAGCCTCTGTCGCATC
>CAVYQR010000001.1:0-829341 GCA_963770795.1 uncultured Chloroflexia bacterium | reverse complement strand
TATGTCCTCTACTTGGTTCAGTTACATATCTCTCATGCCACAACAGGCGGAGCGGTGACACGGTCGGGAGACCGTGCCACAACAGGTGCGAGCTTCCGGCACTACGGTTCCGCGACGCGGCCCGGATCGGCCGGCGGGTCTCGAGGGCGACCCACTTGCCGGAACGTGCCGCCGTTGTCTGCGGCGATCCGCCGCAAGGTGTAGCGTCCGCCGGTGCGGAAACCGATCGTATGGATCGGCGACTTCAGCGCCGCGTCGTTGCCGGGCTCCTTCCGGTGATTCTCGTCGGCCAGATACCGGTGGAGGTCTTCGTGCAGTTCGCCGTCGGTGAGGAAATAGACGGCGTCGGGCTGCACTTGCAGGGCCCACTGCATGGCCGCCATCGGCTTCGTGCCCGAGTGCAAACGGAAGTCTTCCAGCCAGGCGCTCGAGCCGGGCCAGGTTCTCCGGCGTGGCGGCCACGGGCTGCGGCTCGGGCTGTTGGTCGGAGAACATCGGGTGCGGCTGCCAGTTGAACAAGACCACGTAGAACGACTGCTCGGGCGTCAGGCGGCCAATCGCCGCGAGCAATTCCCGCACCAGCAGGCCGCCCAGCCGCTGCCCGCCATGCTGATCGATCCGTCGACGACGAAAGCGAACCTATTGCCGCGGGCCCGGACGCCGAAAAAGGTCGCCCCGCCGTCGCCGTCGCCGGAGGCGGCACGCCCCGACCCGTCCTTGCCGAACGGCGAACCGATCGCGCTCGGCAGCAACGCCGGGCCAAGGTCGCCCGAGTCGCCGAAATAGGCCTCGCCCGGCTCTTCGCGGTCCTGCGTCGGCGCGACGTTGGGCTCCTGCGGGTCGTCTGTCTCGCGGGCAAGGAACAGGTCGTCCAACGCGTCGGGTTCGGCGGGCTCGACACGGCGGCGCAGAAAGATGCGGTCGGAAGTCTCCCCCCACGAGTAGCTCAGCAGGGCCAGCAGGATGATCGCGACCAGGTGAAACACCGCGCTGGCCGCGAAGCTCAATGCGCTGCCCCTCCAGCCCAACACACCGCCGGGCCGATCCCCGTCGCTCTTGCCGCCCGCCTCGACCCGCACCTGCGCCGGATCGATCCGGCCCGTCGTCGCCGACCACGGCCCCAGCTCGAACCAAGTTGCGCCGCCACAACTCATAACGGGCTGCCCTGTGCATGGAACCTCCGGGCTATTATACACCCGGATGAACGCCCGTTGGTGAATAATCCGCGTTACTGCGACGAATCCGACGCGTCGCTGCGTAGCGGGATCTCGACCACCGTGACCGATCGGGCGGGCAGGCGGACTGGGAAGAGGCGGCTGGCGATCGGCAACGGCACGTCGCGAATCTGGCCTGGGGCGGGATCCTCGCCGGCGGCCGGGGCGTTGGTCAGGCGGCCTTCGAGGATGTGGAGCACGCCGGCATCCTCGGGCGGCGTCGGGAAGCGACGAGACGTCGACGGCCAGCTCCAGCGGCGAGTCGAAATGGCGGTTGATGCAGTGCAGGTAGAGCTTCCGCTGGTCGCGCGTGGCCAGGATGTCGAGATAGGCCGCCGAATGCGCCGGGCCGATGCCCGCCATGCGATAGGGCTGCTGGTAGCGCGGCACGTTCTCCAGGTCGAGCTGCAGCCGCTGGTTGCCGTGATGCAGGCCGTACAGCGTCGTGACCTGGCCGCTGGGGACCATGTAGGGAGCGATCTGGCCGCGGCGGTCGCAGCAGATGGCGTGGATGCTCCCAGCCGTCGCCGATGAGCATCGATTGGGCGGCGATCTGGACCGCGTCGCCCTGGCGCATGATCGCGTGCAGAATGCCCGCCGCCCCGACCCCCTTGGCAAACAGCGAGTCCAAGGCCGCCTGCCTGCGGAGCGGCCGGGCCCCACCAGCCGTTCCAGTTCCATTCGGTCATGGCCACCGGGTAGCCCAGCCGGCGGGCTTGTTCCAGGTCGCCATTGGCAAGGACCGATTGTCCGGCCGCATCGATCCCGGGCAGCGTCACCCAGGCGTACCAGATGTCTTGGGCCGTCAGGTCGGCGACGCCGACCTGCTCGCTGCCGCGCCGGACCTCGGCGATCTGCCACGGCTGGTAATGGTGGACCGCAAAGTAGGCGATCCGATCGCCCAACTCGCGATGCGATCCGCGCGGCAAGCTCGGCGGGCTGGCCGTCGACGATCAAGCGGACCGTCGGGTCGACCGCGCGGATCGCCTCGCAATATGCCTTCAAGGCCGCAAGGTACTGGTCCTGGCTCACCTCGCTCGAGAAGGCCCAGGTCTCGTTGCCGATTTGAATGTACTTCACGCCGTAAGGGGCCGGATGGCCGTTGCGGGCGCGGAGTCGCGGCCAGGCGGCCAGCTCGCCGGGCAACTCGGCGTCGACCGCCGCGTTGCAGTAGGCGACCAGCTTCGCGGCATGTCGGGCGCCGCCTGCGGGCCATGCGGGCTCAGCAGCCCCTCGCGGAAATTGACGACCAGGATCGGCTCCATCGCCAGCTCGCCGCAGAGCCGGAGGAATTCGTCGTAGCCGAAGTTGTTGGTGACCTGGTTGCCGGTGTGGCCCGTGGTGATCGGCCGTTCGCGCGCTGCGGCCGGGAACGTTGTCGATCATGTCGAGCCAGTCGATGTAGTCGACGTCGGTTCCGCCGGGAAAACGCACGATGGGAATCTGCATCTCGCGGATCAACCGTTTGGCCTCGGGCCGCAACTCGTGCGTGCCGGGAATCAGGGCCGCTTCGGGGCCGATCTCGCCGCCCCAACTCGGCCGCTCCATGAATTGGCCGAACAGCCGCGCGTCGATCCCGTGCAGCACGACGTCGCGGACCTTCACCGACACCGCCGCGCGGGCTCTCGGCCATCGCCACGCCGGCGACGCCGCCTACGATCGCAAGGACCGCCACACGCAACACGGCGAAGAAATCGATCGATCGCATTCGGGCGTCTCCTTTTCGTGCGGTTCCGGATCTAGCCTGCTGGCAGGGGATTTGCCCGGCAAGGAATACGGCGGGTTCAAGTTCGCGGCCGACGCTTGTCGGGCAAAGGTGGGGCTTTCTCGCACCCTACCGGTCTGCGGGCGTCTCGCTGGCCGAGTGTACGGAGTGGATTCGTGCGTGTCGAGAAACGACATTTCGCCATTTCACTTCCCGCATTCCGCCCGCACCCCTCCCGCACGCGAGCGTAGAACCCTGGGCTATCGCCGCATCGCCAGCCCGCAAATAGAAAAAGCCCGGCGTCGGGCGAACCGAAGCCGGGCCGGGGGGGGAAACTGTGGTCGGTGCCAAGCCCTTGGCGGCGAAGCGATTGGCTGCTACGCGCTCTTGTGCTTCGGTTCCGGCAGCGGGAACAACTCGCCGCGGCCGAAGACGATGTCGTCGGTGATGAGGTACTTGGTCTGCTCGGTCTGGTCGGGCAGCTCGAACATGATGTCGAGCATCACCTCCTCGACGATCGACCGCAGGCCGCGGGCGCCGGTGTCCTTCTCGATGGGCCTCGCTCGGCGATCGCCCGCAGGCGCCTCGTCGGTGAACTCCAGCTCGGCGTTCTTCCATGCGCGAACAGCTCCTGGTACTGCTTGACCAGGGCGTTCTTCGGCTCGGTCAGCACGCGGACCAGCGTCGTCGTCGTCCAGCGGCGTCAGCGGCGAGACGACCGGCAGCCGGCCGACCAACTCGGGAATCATGCCGAACTCGAGGATGTCGTCGCTGGTGACCTGCGGCAGCAGTTCGCCCAGGTCCAGTCGTCGTGGTCGGCGTGCCCTGCTGGCCGAAGCCGATCGTCCGCTTGCCCAGCCGCTTGCCGATGATGTCCTCGAGGCCGACGAACGTGCCGCCGCAGATGAACAGGATGTTGCGTGGTGTCCATCTGGATGTACTGCTGCTCGGGATGCTTGCGGCCGCCCTGCGGCGGCACGTTGGCGATCGTGCCTTCGAGCATCTTCAGCAGGGCCTGCTGCACGCCTTCGCCGGAGACGTCGCGGGTGATCGAGACGTTCTGGCTGGTCTTGCCGATCTTGTCGATCTCGTCGATGTAGAGGATGCCGCGCTGGGCCGCTTCGATGTCGAAGTCGGCGGCGTGCAGCAGCTTCAGCAGCAGGTTCTCGACGTCCTCGCCGACGTAGCCGGCCTCGGTCAGCGTGGTGGCGTCGCCGATGGCGAAGGGCACGTCGAGGATGCGGGCCAGCGTCTGGGCCAGCAGCGTCTTGCCGCGAGCCGGTCGGGCCGATCAGCAGGATGTTCGACTTGTCGATCTCGACGTCGGAGTCTGCTCGTGCCGTGCATCAGCCGCTTGTAGTGGTTGTGGACGGCCACGGCCAGCACCTTCTTGGCGTGCTCCTGGCCGATGACGTACTGGTCGAGCTGGTCGACGATCTCGCGCGGCGTGGGGATCTTGGTGAAGAGCTGCTTGCTGGTGCCGCGGCGGCGGCGTTCCTGGTCGAGGATCGACTGGCAGAGGTCGATGCACTCGCCGCAGATGTAGACGTCGCCGGGCCCTTCGACCAGCGGGCCGACGTCGCGATAGCTCTTGCGACAGAACGAACAGAAGGCGTTCTTCTTGGTGGTGCCGCCGCCGCGGCGTCCGGTGGTGAAATCCCGTCCTGAAGGCATACCTGTTCCTTTCGCGTTCCGCCGGGTCCGAACTGATCGTGGCCGAGGGAAAGCGGTTAGTCTGATCCTGATCCTAGGTGTTGCTCGGGCGGCCGGACTTCACCCGGAGTCGGCCGCGGGGCATCCGTGTCCGCTCTCGCTCGAGCTGTACCCACTGGTATTTCTACGGCCGTTGGCGGCTGCGGTTTGCGGGCTCCGTCCTGCCAAAACCTGTCGGAGCCGTCAGAACCGTCCGAACCGAGCGTCCGGAGCGGTTGACACGACTCGTTCTAACCCGTTTCGCCGTCATCCTTTAACTCTTCCTGGAGCCGCGCCGCCAACGTCGTTTTAATTGTTCGGAATTCCGCGTCGCTTAGCTCACCCCGGGAGTGCGATTCGCGGAATTTTGACAGCAATTCGCTGGCCGTCGGTTCCTGTTGTACCGACTTGGCACGAATTAACCCGACCACGTAAGCTCGCCACCGCCACCAGAGCGGCCAGAATCGCCGCAGAGACGATCAGTTCCTCGGCCCCGGCCCGCAGCAGTTGATCCATAGAACCACCCGCCCCACACCGCGTCATAGTCCCCAGACCGGGTGATCCAACCATTTTCCGTATTATGCACATTGAGCAAGGCCAAGTCCAGGAACATTGCCACGATCGTCCCATTTTCGCCGCGAATCAGACGCTGGCGGCGTTGGGACACCTTTGTCGTTTCCATTTCGGCCGTTAAGGGGGCACCGGGTGGAAAAAGGGGACAGGCACCGTGGCAGAGATGTCTCTTCTACCGCCAAAGCGACTTGGGCCACGGAGCCAGGCGACGTTTCTTCCACTGCCACAGCAGCTTGTGTCACGGAGCCGGTCCCCCCTCATTCGCGAGCGGAAAAGGGGGCAGGCACCGTGGTAGCGATGTTTCTCCTGCTGCCAAAGCGCGGCCGGGCCCTGCCCGAGTACCGCAAGGTGCGCGAGCGGGCCACGCTCCTGGAGATCACCCGGGACCCGGCGCTGTGCGCGGAGGTCACGCTGTAGCTGGTCCGGCGCCTGGGCGTCGACGCCGCGATCCTGTTTGCAGACATCACGACGCCGCTCGCGGGCCTCGGCGTCGCGTTTGACATCAAGGAGGGCGTCGGGCCCGTCATCGAGTACCCAGTCCGGACCATGGCCGAGGTGCAGGCCCTGCGCCCCTTCGACCCCGAGGAGGCGGTGGCGCCTCTCCTCGAGGCCATCCGGTTGATCCGGGCCGAGTCGCCCGTGCCGCTGATCGGCTTCGCGGGCGCGCCGTTCACGCTCGCCTGCTACCTGGTAGAGGGTGGCCCGTCACGCGATTTCCAGCGGACCAAGCGCCTGATGCACGCCGAGCCCGAGACCTGGGCCGCGCTGCTGGACCGGCTCGTGGACGCGACCATCGCCTACCTCTCAGCCCAGGTGGCCGCGGGAGCCGAGGCCGTCCAGGTGTTCGACTCCTGGGTCGGCGGGCTGAGCCCGCTCGACTACGAGCGGCGCCTGTGGCCGTGGATGCGCCGCCTGTTCGAGGGCATCGCGTCACTCGGCGTGCCGATGACGCACTTCGGCGTGGGGACGGGCGGGATCCTGGGCCTCCAGGCCTCGGCCGGCGGCGACGTGATCGGCCTCGACTGGCGGATCGCGCTGTCCGAGGGCCGGCGGCTCGTCGGCGACCGGGCGGTCCAGGGGAACCTGGACCCGGTGCTTCTCCTCGGCCCCTGGGAGGGCGTGGAGGAGGCGGCGCCGCTGGGTCCTGGCCCAGAACGACGGCCGGCCCGGCCACATCTTCAACCTGGGCCACGGCGTCATCCCCGGCACCGACCCCGACCACCTCGCGCGCCTCGTCGACCTCGTCCACGGCACCGGAGCGTCCCGATGACCCGCCGCACCACCACCGATGCCGTCCTGCTCATGGCCTACGGCAGCCCCGACCGGCTCGACCAGGTCGAGGCCTACTACACCGACATCCGCCGCGGCAACCCGCCCCCGCCGCACCTCCTGGAGGAGCTCCTGGGCCGCTACCGGGCGATCGGCGGCGGATCCCCGCTGTCGCGGATCGTGGAGGAGCAGCGGGCCGCCGTGGAGGCGGAGCTGGAGTCCCGGGGCCTGCCCGTGCGCGTCTATGCGGGGATGCGGCACATCGAGCCGCGGATCGGCGACATCGTGAAGGGCATGGCGGCGGACGGCGTGGAGCGGTTCGTGGCGATCGCCCTCGCGCCGCAGAAGTCGTCCAACGCCGCTGGGTACCGCCGGGCCGTCGACATGGCGCTCGCGTCCATCGCCGAAGCCGGCGGCCGCGCACCCGAGTGACCTTCGTGGACTCGTGGCATGACCAGCCGCGGTTCATCGAGGCGCTGGCCGAGACCACCCGCGAGGCCCTCGCCCGCTTCGACGACCCGTCGCGGGTCCGCGTCATGTTCACCGCCCACAGCCTGCCCGCCCGCGTCGTCGCGGAGGGGGACCCGTACCCGGACGAGCTGGCCGCCACCGCGGCCCTCGTCGCGGCGCGGCTGGGGCTGGAGAGCTACGACTTCTCGTTCCAGAGCGCAGGCCGCACCGGCGAGCCGTGGCTGGGCCCGGACATCCTCGACGAGATCCGGCGCCTCGCGGCCGAGGGCGTCACGGAGCTGGTGATCCGGCCCGTGGGCTTCGTCGCAGACCACCTGGAGGTCCTCTACGACATCGACATCGAGGCCCAGGGCGTCGCTCGCCCGCTCGGGGTGCGCCTGGAGCGCGCCCGCTCGATGAACACCGACCCGACGTTCATCGCCGGCCTGGCCGATATCGCGGCCGATGCCCTGCGTCCCGCGACGGTCGCCTGAGCGACCGGAGGAGATCCCGATGACCACGCCGTCCCACACCCAGATCGATCCCGCCCCGGCCGGCCGCCCGGGAGGACACCCCGTCGGCCCACCGGAGGCCATCCCGGCGGGCACCCCGGCGCTCATCCCGGCGGGCACCCGGGTGGCATCACCGGCGTCGGCGCCGTCCGAGCCGAGGGCTACGTCTACGACCGCGCCCCGATGCTCGTCTACTGGGAGACGACGCTCGCCTGCGGCCTCGCCTGCCGGCACTGCCGGGCCACGGCCCAGGCCGAGCGCAACCCGCTCGAGCTGACGACCGACGAGGGCTACAGCCTCCTGGACGAGGTGATCAGGTTCGGGCGCCCGTACCCGCACGTCGTGTTCACGGGCGGTGACCCGCTCAATCGCCCCGACCTCCACGAGCTGGTCCGCGCGGCCACGGAGCGGGGGATCGGCGCCTCGCTGGCCCCGGCCGCGACGCCGCTCCTCACCCAGGAGGTCATGGAGAGCCTGCGCGACGCCGGCATCCAGAACATCAGCCTCTCGCTCGACGGCTCCGACGCGGCCCGCCACGACGGCTTCCGCATGGTCGAGGGCACGTTCGACAAGACGCTCCAGGCGGCGAAGTGGGCCCGTGCGGCCGGCCTCCCGATCCAGGTCAACACGCTGGTCACGGACGAGACGCTGAGCGACCTGCCGGCCGTCTACGAGCTCCTGCTGGGCATGGACATCATGCGCTGGAGCCTGTTCATGCTGATCACGACGGGGCGGGGGAGCGACCTGCGCGAGGTCACCCCGGCCCAGTCCGAGAAGCTCAACGGCTGGCTGTTCGAGCTCTCGAAGGAGGCCCCGTTCCAGGTCAAGACCACCGAGGCCACCCACTACCGCCGGCTCGCGATCCGCGACATGCAGGCGGCGGGGATGTCCTTCGACGACATCCTCAAGACGTCGGTCGGCCGTGGGTTCGGCATCCGGGATGGCAACGGGATCGTGTTCATCAACCACGACGGCACCGTCAACCCGTCCGGCTTCCTGCCGATCCCGCTGGGGAACGTGCGCGAGGCGTCGATCGTGGACCTGTACCGCGATCACCCGGTGATGCGCGGCCTGCGCAACCCGGAGGGCTTCAAGGGCCGCTGCGGCGCCTGCGAGTACGCGCGGATCTGCGGTGGATCGCGGGCGCGGGCGTACGCCTGGACGGGCGACCCGCTCGAGTCTGATCCGCTGTGCCCGTACGTGCCGTCGGGCTCGTCGCGCAGTACGGGATGGCGTGCACGGCGCCGAGCCGCGATGAGCGTCCTCGTCATCGGGGGTGGGATCACGGGCCTGGTGGCTGCTCGTGCGCTCGCGCTCGACGGCGTCCCGGTCACCGCTCGCCGAGGCCGGCCCCCGACTCGGCGGCAAGGTGGCCACGGAGCGCGTCGACGGGTTCACGCTGGAGCACGGCCCGGACTCGTTCCTGGCCACGCGTCCGGCGGCCATCTCGCTGGCGCGGGAGCTGGGACTCGGCGCGGAGCTCACGGGCACGCTCGATCCGCGGGCGGTGTTCATCCGCCACAACGGCTCGCTGGTGCCGATGCCGGATGGCCTGGGGCTCGTCCTGCCGACCAAGGCGATGCCGTTCGCGAAGACGAAGCTGTTCTCGTGGCCGGAGAAGGCCCGGATGGCCGTCGACGTCATCTCGCCGCGCCGCCTCGGTGCCGACGACGTGGCCGTGGGGACGTTCCTGCGGTCCCGGCTCGGGTCGCCGCTGGTGGACCGGCTGGCCGGCCCGCTGGTGGGCGGGGTCTACGGGACGCCGATCGACGAGCTGAGCCTGGACGCGGTGGTGCCGCAGCTGCGCACCGCCGAGCGCGAGCACCGCAGCCTGCTGTTCGCGGGCCTCTCGGACGGACGGTCGATGCGTCGGGCGGCCGCCGCGCGGGCGGCGAGCGCGGCCCGGGCGGAGGCTGCCGCCGCGTCCGGTGCTCCTGCTGCGCCCGGGACGAAGCCGCTGGGGGCCTTCGTCTCGCTGCGCGGCGGCATGGACCGGCTGACCGATGCCGTCGTGGCCTCGGCGCGGGCCGCCGGCGCCGACCTGCGCACGGGCTGCGCGGTGCGGGCGCTCGCGCGGTCCGGGTCCGGGGTCGCGGTGCGGTTCTCGGACGGGTCTGTGGCGCGGTTCGACGCCGTGATCATCGCGGCGCCGGCGCCCGTGGCTGCGGTCCTCCTCGACGACGAGGCGCCGGGTGCGTCCGCCGCCCTCGACAAGATCCCGCACGGGACCAGCATCCTCGTGACGCTGGCCTACCCGCGCGACGCCGTCGGCCACCCGCTCATCGGTCATGGCTACCTCGTCCCGCCGTCCGAAGGCGGCGCGATCGGCGCCTGCACCTGGACCTCGCAGAAGTGGCCGGACCGGGCGCCGGAGGGCACCGTCCTGCTCCGGATGTTCGTCCGCGACGAGGGGGCGTGGACCCGCCTGGCGGACGAGGCGCTGGTCGCCTCGGCCCGCGAGGACGCCGGGCGCACGCTCCGGATCACCGGCGAGCCGCTCCTCGTCCGCGTCTCGCGCTCCGAGCATTCGATGCCCCGCTACACCGTTGGACACCTGCGACGCGCCGCGGCCATCGAGGCGGCGGTCGGCGCGTGGCCGGCCGTGACGGTGACCGGGGCCTCGTACCGCGGCGTCGGGCTGCCGGACTGCATCTCCCAGGGGCTGGCCGCGGCCTCGTCCGTGGCTGAGCGCCTCCGGGGGGCCGCCGAGCCGGCGGAGCCTGACCCGCGCGTGGCGCAGGCGACCGCGACCGCGTAGCCCAGGTTGGCCCCGTACGGACGACCGGGTTCGGTCAGCTGTCGAGCGCCGCCCGGAGCTCCGGGAGCCGGTCCATCGTCTCGAAGTCGAACGGCGTCCGCAAGATCAGGATCGGATGCGCGAAACCCGCCTCGCGGTAGAGGGCGAGCGTCGCCGCCACCTCCTCGACCGTGCCGCCGGCCGACAGCCCCCGCTCCTCGTCCTGCGGCAGGTGCGCGGCAAGGTATCCGGCCCAGGCGTCCTCAGCCTCGGCGCGGCTTGAGCGGATGACCACGTTGAGGTTCACGGTGCGCTCGATCTCGCGCTCGTCCCGTCCGGCGGCCTCGCAGGCCCCCCGCAGGATCGTGTCGGCCGCCGCAACCTCGTCCGGCGTCCCGTAGGCGTTCCACATGTCCGCGCTCCGGGCGATCAGCGGCAGCGTCTTCTTCGGTCCCGAGCCCCCGATCAGGATCGGCAGGTGCTCCTGGACCGGGCGCGGCGCGCAGACGGCGTCACGGAACGTGTAGAAGCGCCCCTCGTGGGTGACGGTCTCGCCGTCCAGGAGCCGCCGTATCAGGGGCACGGCCTCGGCCAGCCGGTCCAGCCGTTCCCCGATGCCGCTCCCGAAGTCGAACCCGAATGCCTCGTGCTCGCGCTCGAACCAGCCGGCGCCGATGCCCAGGATCGCGCGGCCGCCGGAGACGTGGTCGATCGTGATCGCCATCTTGGCCGTGAGGCCGGGGTTGCGGAGGGTGTTGGCGGAGACCATGTGGCCGAGCCGCGCCCGCCTGGTGATCGCGGCGATCGCGGCCAGCGTGGTCCAGCCCTCGAACTTGGCGTCCGGCCAGTCTCCCTCGTCGGACAGCAGGTGGTCGTCGATCCACAGGTCGTCGAACCCGGCGGCCTCGGCGTGCAGGACCGCATCGCGCAGCTCCGGCCAGCCCGTCCGCTGGACCCAGAACGCCGCCCCGAACCGCATGGCCATGCATCGCCTCCTCGTTCCCTATCGTAGGGGGTGACCGAGACCCTTCTCTGCCAGTGTTGCTCCGGGCCAGCGTACGCGGCGCGTTCGGATGCCTCGGTTGACGCGCCCCGAACGGCTCGCCATTCTCGGATATCACGGACACCACCCTTGGAGGACGAGTGAACGGACCGACCGTCCACCACGTGACCCTCACCGTCACCGACGTGCAGCGAAGCGCCAAGTGGTACCAAACCCTGCTTGGCCCGGCCTCGCTCGCTGAGCGGCAAGGACCGACGTGGGAACGCATCCGCATGCAATGGCCGTGGGGCCTGGTGATCGGCGTCACCCGCCACGAGACGACGCAAGGTTCGTCCTTCGATTGCACTCAGCCGGGCCTCGACCACCTGGGCCTCGCCTGCGCAAGCGAGACGGACGTGCGCCTCTGGGAGGAGCGGCTCGACGAGCTGGGCGTGGAGCACGGCCCGCTTGAGGCCCATACGTATGGATGGGCCGTCACCGCCCGGGACCCCGATGGCATCGCCATCGAGTTCTTCAGTCCGACCGCCGTGGCTCCGCCCGGACCGGTCATCGAGGGCGTCGGGGTCGTGTCGATCCGGTCCGTCCCGGAGGACCACCCTGTGCCGAGGTCACCCAGCATCTACGAGGACTGGGGCGAAATGGCCCCGGAAGCGATGACGGTGAGGCAGGAGCGCTGGCTCGTCGAACTCACCGTCGACGGGGCCACCAATCCCGTGGGCGACCTGAGCGCACGCGCAAAGTGGAACGGTCCGACCCTGGGTTCACGGGCCTACAACATCGGGATCAGCATCCTGGCCGATTTCCGTGGTCGCGGGATCGGCTCCGTCGCCCAGCGACTTCTCGCGGACGAGTTGCATGATCGCGGCGTGGTGAGGGTGGAAGCCAGCACGGACGTCGGCAATGTCGCCGAGCAGCGGGCTCTCCGCAAGGCGGGTTTCGATCTCGAGGGGGTCCTGCGAAGCGCCCAGGCTCGCCGGGACGGCATTCACGACCTCCAGCTGTGGTCCCACGTCGTGCCGCGCCCGGAGTAGTTGGCGGGTCCGCGGGCGAGCGTTATCCGGGACGTGGCCCGAAGCCCGCGCGCGCAACCCGGGCGAACTCGATCCCCGGCACGATGCCCGCTGCAGGTCCGACCCGGGTTGACAGGCCGGCTCACGCGCCACCGTAAAGCGGGATCCGGGCTCCGTTCACCACGCGGGCCTCGTCGGAGAGCAGGTACGCGAGTGCCGCCGAGATCTCCTCGGGTGTCGTCCAGGACGCGTTCTTCGGCGTGGGGTCCGCAGCGCGCGCGTGCGCCGCGTCGATGGTTCGCACGAGCAGCATGTTCACCGTGATCCCGCTGGCAGCGACCTCGCGGGAGAGCGTCGACAGCAGGGCCTCCTGCGCGGCCTTGCCGACCGCGTACGCGGACATCCCGGCTGGCGGGTTCGAGGCGACCGGTGACGAGATCGCGACGATCCGTCCCCAACCCCCGGCGGCCAGATGCGGCACCACCGCACGGGTGACGTGGAGCGTCGTCCAGAAGTGCTGGTCGAGCATCGAGGCGTAGGCGTCCAGCGGTGTCTCCGTCACCGTGGTGCCGCCGCTCCAGCCGCCGACGACGTGGACGAGGATGTCGGCCCGGCCGAGACGCGCGACGAGGGCGTCGATGGCCTTCGGAGGTCTTGTCGGCGTCCGTGAGGTCCACGGCCTGGCCATGCCAGCGGTCAGGCGCCAGCGAGAGCTCCGCGGCAAGCGCTTCCAGGCGATCGATGCGCGTCCCCAGCAGCCCCAGTCTCGCCCCCGCGGCAGCCAGGTCCCGGGTGACGACCCTCCCGAGTCCGCCCGTCGCGCCGGTGACGATCGCGACGCGATCACGCAGGTCCATTGGTCTCCTCCTCGAGCGCAGCGATGGTCGCGTGGGCGCCCGGTCGATCGTACTCGCGGTCAGGCAGACCTGGATGTGGCGTGGATCACACGCGACGCGGGACGCGCCCGGTCAGGACGCGACCTACGGCCGCACCCGGGCGCAGCCGTCGAGCAGCTCGATGAACCCCTCGCGCTCCAGGCCCCGCGCGGCCACGAGGATCGCCTCTGTGTCGTGATCGCCCAGCTGGCTCGGCAGCGGGATCCAGGCGCCGGGGCTCGCGTTGGTGAGCGAGGCGACCAGGCGGCCACGCAGCCACCGGGTGGTCTGCGGGAACGGGAGAGACCTGCGCGGTGTCCCAGCCAGGCTGACGTTTCCGCGCGACGCGCACATTCGGCTCAGCGGGCATTCGCCGCATCGCGGCGCCGCCTTCGTGCAGGTGCCTGCGGCAAGGTCCATCACCGCGTTGAGCCACCGGCGCGGGTGACGACGGTCCACGAGTGCGTCCGCGGTCTCCTGGAGGTCGCGTGCTTGAGGGTCCGAGCCGCTGAGGCGACTCATGACCCGCCTCACGTTGACGTCGAGCGGTGCGACGGGCGTGCCAAAGGCCGTCGCGGCCACGGCGCGAGCAGTGTAGGGACCGATGCCCGGCAGCGTCTCGAGCTCGATCACGGAGGCAGGCACCTGTTCGCCGTGATCGATGACGATCCGGCGAGCGGTCTCGCGCAGGGCCAGCGCCCTGCGGTTGTAGCCCAGCCCCGACCAGGCGGCAAGGAGGTCCCGTGTGCCGGCGTCGGCCAGGGCCGCGGGGGAGGGCCACGTGTCGACGAACCGGCGCCACGCCGGGCCAACCCGCTCGATCCCCGTCTGGTGGGACATGACCTCGGCGACGAGGACCTCCCACGGTGTCGAAGCGTCCCGGATCACCAGCGAACGCCCGGCCTCCGCATGCCAGGCGAACAGGCGTGTCGCGAGGCGCCGACGGGTCAACGGCTCACGCTTCCAATCTCGGGTCTGCCTCGTGGGCACTGCTGCGTGCACTCCCTGCGGGTGATCTGCGCACGCTCGCATCCCCGATGGGGGATCGGAGCGGGACGCTGCTGGGAGGAGCATTCCACAGGCTCGGACCGGACGTATGCGCTCCACACTCCGGCGACGTCCCCGGACCCGCCGGCGACGTCCCGGACCCGGCCACGGACCGTCCCCGGGGACCATCCGCCCGTCCGGCGCGGTACCCTCTGTGGCGTGCCCTCTGGAACCAGCCCCCTGCCTGCCGACGACCCGGATCTGCGCTCGCTCACCCTGGACGAGCTCGAGCTCCGCTGGACGGAGGCCGCGTCCCGCACCGCGATCTCCGCGGAGTCGATGACGGGTGCGGATCGCAAGGCGCAGGCCCTCGGCATTCCCGGAGAGCAGCTCATGGAGCATGCCGGGACCGCCGTTGCCGCGGCCGCGAGGGCGCTCCTGCAGCACAACGCGCGCGAGGGCCGCCCGATCCTGATCCTGGGCGGTCCCGGCAATAACGGTGGCGACGGGTTCGTGGCCGCGAGGCGCCTGGCGGAGTGGGGCTATCCGGTGATCGCCGTGCTGGTCGCGGCCGAGGAGAAGCCCAGGACCCGCGACGCGGCGCATAACTGGAAACGCCTCGACGGCATCGACGGTGTCACCCTGATCCACGTCCCGGTGGCGCGCGATCTCGCCATCCTGGGACAGGGGATCGAGAAGGCGGGGATCATCGTGGACGCGCTCCTGGGTACCGGCGTGCAGGGACGCCTCCGGGAACCGGTCCGGAGTGCCGTCGAGATGATCCGGCGGGCCCGCGACGAAGGGACCCCGGTCCTTGCCGTGGACACGCCGACCGCCGTGGACCTGACCTCGGGGGATCCGTCCGATCCCGTTGTGCGGGCGGATCTCACCATCACCTTCCACCGCCCGAAGCTCGGGCTCCGGGCACGCGTCGGCAAGGCCTATGCCGGGCGCGTCCTGGTGGCGCCGATCGGCATCCCGCAGGAGGCCGATCGTGGCTGAACGCGAGAGCCTGCCCACGCCCTCGACCCACGACCGCCAGCCCGGCGTCCGCGCGGTGCTCCTGGTGGCGGCGGCCGTTGTGGTGACCGTGTTCATCGCGGCCATCGCCACCGCGCTGCTGCCCCGCGAGGGCCAGGCGCTCGTCTTCGACACGCCGCTCCTCATCGTCGTGCTCATCGCCGGGACCTCGATCGTCCTCTGGCGCATCCTGCGTTCACCCCATACCTGAGAGGGAGTCCCGTGACTGACCAGCCGACCCCGCACGCGACGCGACCGCCGCTCGCGCGGCGCGGTGCTGACCTCGAGCGACTTGCCAACGAGCAGTGGGACCTGCTGATCGTGGGGGGCGGGATCGTCGGCGCGGGCGCGCTGCTGGACGCCGCCAGCCGAGGTCTGCGGGTCGCGCTGGTGGAGCAGGACGACATCGCCGTCGGGACCTCGTCCCGTTCGAGCCGCCTGATCCACGGCGGGCTCCGCTACCTCCAGCAGTTCGAGGTCAACCTCGTCCGCGAAGCGCTTCGTGAGAGGGCCAGGCTCCTGCGCCTCGCCCCGCACCTCGTGCGCCTGGAGGAGTTCCTGTTCCCGCTCTACGGCCCGCCCGCGGCCACGCGCGCCCTGTACACGGCCGGCCTGACGCTGTACGACCTCCTGGGATCGGCGAAGTCGGGTGGCCGCCACCGGCACCTCACTGTCGATGAGACGCTGGAGTACGCGCCGAACCTCGTCCGCAAGGACCTTCGGGGCGCGCTGCTGTACCACGATGCGATGGAGGACGACGCCCGCCTCACCCTCGCGGTCGTCCGCACGGCCCTGGCCCAGAAGACGGGCATCGCCGTCGCCCTCACCCGCGTTCGCGCCACCGGCCCCATCCGCGAGGGTGACCGTGTCACCGGCGCCAACGTGGAGGATCGCCTGACCGGGTCAACCTTCGAGGTCCGGGCCGGCGCCGTCCTCGATGCCACGGGCGTCTGGGGCGCCATGCCGGACCGCCCGTTCGGGGCCGGTTCCTTCAGCGTGCTGCCGTCCCGTGGCAGCCACCTGGTCATCCCGCGGGAGCGGATCCCGGCCCGCGGCGGCATGACGCTCCGGATCCCGGGCCGCGTGGCGTTCCTGGTCCCGTGGCCGCGCCACTGGCTCATCGGCACGACAGATCACCCGTACCACGGGGAGGTCGACCGGGTCGGGGCCAGCCCGGAGGAGGTGGACGAGATCCTGGGCACCCTCAACGGGGCGCTGGATACGACGATCACCCGCGACGACCTCCTGGGGACGTACGCGGGTCTGCGGCCGCTCATCGCGCCCACGGACTCCAGCTCCACCGTCAAGGTCTCCCGCGAGCACAAGGTGAGCGTGGAGGGCGAGGGCCTGGTCCGTATCAGCGGCGGCAAGTACACGACCTACCGCGTCATGGCCAGGGATGCCGTGGACGCGATCCTGGGCGACGGCGCGAAGGCCCGCCCGAGCGGGACGGCGAACCTCCCGATCATCGGTGCCGCCGCCCGGTCCGGGTTGGACGCGCTCGTCGCCCGCCTCGCGACCGGAACCGGGGACGGGGCCGGGATAGGGGAGGAGGCCGCTCGCTCGCTGGTGGACCGCCACGGCACGGATGCCGAGGACGTGCTGGCCCTCGGCCGGGAGCATGACCTGGTCCGGCCGCTGGTGGACGGGCACCCATACCTGGAGGCCGAGGTCGCCTGGGCTGCAGAACGTGAGCTGGCCCTGTCCCTGGACGACCTGCTGGCGCGCCGGATCCGGCTCGCGCCCGCGCTCCGGGACCGTGGCGCATCGATCGCCCCGCGCGCGGCCGCCATCGCGGGCCACGTCCTCGGCTGGGACGCCGCCCGCCAGGCCGCGGAGGTCGTGTCGTACCTCGAGGGCGCGCGCCGCGAGTACGACGTTCCGCCGCCAGCATGACCACCGATCGGGTCGTCCTCGCCCTCGACCAGGGGACCACCTCGTCACGCGCCATCGCGTTCGACGTGCTCGGGGTCCCGGTGGCGCAGGCGCAGCGGGAGTTCCCCCAGGGGTTCCCGTCCCCCGGCCACGTCACCCACGATCCCGAGGACATCTGGGGCAGCCAGCTGCGCGTCGCGCGGGAGGTGGTCGAGGCGGTCGGGGTGGACGGCATCGCCGCCATCGGCGTGGCGAACCAGCGCGAGACCACCATCGTCTGGGACCGTGCGACTGGTCGCGCCGTCGCCCCCGCCATCGTCTGGCAGAGCCGGATCACCGCCCCCTTCTGCGAACAGCTGCGCGCGGATGGCACGGAGCAGTTCATCCGCGAGCGCTCGGGACTGCCGCTGGACCCGTACTTCTCGGGCGCGAAGATCCGGCACATCCTCGACGAGGGCGGCCTGCGGGCACGGGCGGAGCGTGGCGAGCTCCTGTTCGGGACCGTGGACACGTGGCTGGTCTGGCGGCTCACCGGGGGGCGCATCCACGCCACGGACGTCTCGAATGCCTCGCGGACCCAGCTGCTCAACCTGCGGACGCTGGCCTGGGACGACGACCTGCTCCGCCTGTTCGAGGTGCCGCGGGCGATGCTGCCGGACGTCCTGCCCTCGTCCGCGGTCTGGGGCGAGACGGAGACGGCGATCTTCGGCCGGGCGATCCCGATCGCGGGCGTCGCCGGCGACCAGCAGGCGGCGATGTTCGGTCAGGCGTGCTTTGCACCGGGCGAGGCCAAGAACACCTTCGGGACGGGCGCCTTCCTTCTGGCCAACGTGGGCGCGGAGCCCGTGGTGTCGGGTCACGGCCTGCTGTCCACCGTGCTGTGGCAGCTGGGCCAGGGTGGACCCGTGGCCTACGCGCTGGAGGGCTCGGTGTTCATCGCAGGGGCCGCCGTGCAGTGGCTGCGGGACGGGTTGCGGGCAATCCGCTCGGCCGACGACCTCGATGAGCTGACCCGGGGTGTGGAGGACACCGGCGGCGTGTACATGGTCCCGGCGTTCGTGGGCCTGGGCGCGCCGTACTGGGATCCGCACGCGCGTGGCCTGATCATCGGCCTCACCCGCGGGTCCGGGTTGCCGGAGATCGCCCGGGCGACGGTCAATTCGATCGCCTACCAGGTGGCGGACGTTGCCGCGGCGATCGTCGCCGATCGCGGTGCGCCGCTGGCGGACCTCCGGGTGGACGGGGGAGCGGCGCGCAACGACGACCTGCTCCGGTTCACGGCGGACCTGCTGGACGTCCCGGTGGAGCGGCCCAAGGTCACCGAGACAACTGCCTGGGGCGCGGCCTCCCTGGCCGGCCTGGCGACCGGTGTATGGGGCTCGACCGACGAGCTGGCATCCATCCGTGCCGTGGACCGGCGGTTCGCGCCGGCGATGGACCCGCTCCGCCGTGAGGAGCTGATGCGGGGCTGGCACCGGGCGGTCGAGCGGTCCCGCGGCTGGGCCGAGGACTGATCGCAGCCCGACCCGAAGATTGGGTATCGCCACGGCCGCGCTTCCACCGTAGACTGCGCCCGTTGCGCGGATCGCCGCGCCGCCCACAACCGTTCGCACGTTCGACACTTGGTCTCCTCCGGCATGCTCTCGAGGACCCGGGCAAGAGGCGGCGACACCTGGAGGAGATCGGCACGTGGCCGACAAGACACTGACCTGTTCGGACTGCAGCATGGAGTTTGCATTCACCGACCGCGATCAGGCCTTCTACGCCGAGAAGGGGTTCTCGGAGCCCCGCCGGTGCCCCTCGTGCCGTGCGAGCCGCAAGGCCGCGCGGGCGGGTGGCGAAAGCGGGTACGGCGGCGGCTCGTATTCGAGCGGCGGCTATGACACCGGCTACGGCGGTGGCGGCGGCTACTCGGCCGGCGGTTATGGCGACGCCGGCGGCGGAGGCTATGGCAGCCGCAGCAGCGCCCCCCGCGAGATGTTCGCGGCGACGTGCAGCAGCTGCGGGAACGAGGCCAAGGTTCCGTTCAAGCCGACCAACGGCAAGCCCGTGTACTGCTCGGACTGCTTCCGCACGATGCGGGGCGGCTGAGCTCTCGACTCGCACGACCGGGCCGCGGCTTCGCGGCCCGGTTCGCGTTTCCTGCATACAGACGGCGTGAATGCGGTCGCACGCAGGCGGCGTTCCGATGCCGCGTGCCGGCGTCAGTCCCGGGCGAGCATGTCCAGGTCGAACCGTCGCTCCGTGCCCGTGAGCAGCCGGTGGATGTTGTCCGCGTGGGCCACCCACACGAGCGCGCAGCCGAGCGTCACGCCCACCGGATATGCCACCGGGACGGTCCCGTTGGCCGCCAGCCACCAGATCCCGACCAGCGCCGCGCCCGCCGCGGTCGCCAGCAGCGACCCCAGCGAGACGAAGCGCGTCGCGAGGATCACGCCCACGAACACCGGCACCCCGACCAGGATTGCCGGCGGGAAGATCACCAGCATCGTCCCCACGCTCGTCCCGACTCCGCGCCCGCCCCTGAGCCCCAGGAACACGGAGTGCGTGGCGCCGAGGATCGCGAAGAGGGCGCACAGGACCTCGACGGCCGCATTGCCGGTCACGTAGCGAGCCACGAGCACGGGGAGCGCGCCCTTGAGCACATCCCCGGTCACCACCACCAGCGCCCGCTTGCGGCCCATCGCCCGCAGCGCGTTCGTCCCGCCCGTCCGGCCGCTGCCGAGGGACCGCGGGTCGGGGGCGCCGGTCAGCTTCGCGACCACGACGCCGAACGGGATGGAACCCGCCAGGTAGGAGGCCGCAACGAGCAGGATCGCGACGATGATCTCGTCGGCGCTCATGCCGGGCACCTACCTCCGAGGCGCGCCCGAGGGGATCCGGACGCTCGGTCCGGAATCTAACACCGCGACGTCAGATCGCGAGCGGGAACGAGGCCGGCGTTCGCCCGCTCGTACAGCGACGGAATGACATTCCGTGCGCAGAACGGGATCCGGACCGGATCGGGGCCGATCGTTGCGGCGTGGACACAGCACTGGCGCAGTCGCTCAACGTTGAGTGTCCAGGGGTCCATGAACGACTTGATCGTGATGCGCTTGACACGCAACGCGGCTGCCTCAACGCCGCCCGGTCGGCCCAGCACGGCGCCCCCGAGCGTCCGCACGAAGCTGCCGACATCGAGCCGGCAGGCCTTTGCCACGCCCACGAGGTGCTCCACCAGCTCCGCGCGCGACACCGACATCGACCCGCTCAGGAGCGCCGTGAGCCCCTCCCACATCGCGTCGTCGGGGACGATCCGGTTGCCGACCAGGCCAAGGTGCTCGCGCAGCCGCTCGCGGCCGACGAGGTCGGGGAGCGACCGCCACGCGCCGGCGTCGGCGCGGACGAGATAGGTCAGCGCCGTGCAATCGGGGTGGCTGCAGGGGAGCGCCACGAAGTCGTCTGCTCCCAGCAGCCCGGACGACTGGCGCTCCAGCCGACGGATGACGCCGGTTGTCGTCACGCGGCGTCGCGGGATCCACGGTGCGCGTGCCGAACAGCGGCTGGAACGCGACCCCGCCGACGTAGTCGGTCTCCACCGCCACGCGGAGCACCTGGCCCAGATCCGCATCGTTCAGCCCGTCCGGCCACGGCGCACGCGAGCGTCGTGAACAGGCGCGCGCCGGTGACCCGCTCCAGCGCCTGGGCCTTGAGCGCCGGCGTATCGGCGCCTCTTAGCGTGTGGGAGGCCGCGACCGACGGACCGTCGTACTGGAGATACAGCTCCACCCGCTTCCGGCGATCGGCCAGGAACCCGAGGAGGGCGTCGTCGTGGGCGAGCCGCAGCCCGTTGGTGTTGACCACGACCCGGGTGATTGCTCGATCCAGCAGCTCGTCCACGATCTGCTCGAGATTGGGATGCAGGGTCGGCTCGCCGCCGCTGAGCATCACGAGGTCCAGCCTCCCGCCCTCGCGGGCGAGCGCCGCATCCACGCTGGACAGGACCGCCGCGGTCGGCGCATAGCGGTCCCGTCCCGGCCGGCTGCCCACGAAGCAGACAGGGCAGGAGAGGTTGCAGTCCTCGGTCAGGTCGCAGATCAGGACGCACGTGTGCTGCTCCTGGAGGGCGCCGAGGCCGTCCAGGTAGCCCATCGGGATCGGGCGTGCATCGGCGGGCAGGTCGGGCGCCAGCCACTTCGTCGGGACTCGCCACTCCTGGAGCTCCCGCCACAGGGCAGCGTCCTCCTCGTACAGGCTCACGACCTCGCCGTGGCCGCGGCGGCACCGCCGCCGCAGCCAGATCGCCCCATCCTCCTCGGCCAGGACGCCCTGGAGGACGTCGCGTTCGTAGTCGAGCTCGAGGTCCGGGTCCTCGGACAGGCACTCGCCGCACAGCGCCAGCACCATGCGCGCGAGCCGGTACGGGCGCTCGGTCCCGGTCACGTGGGTGGGCAAATCGTCGGTCTTCACGAGCGCCCCGTCAGTTGATCGGCTGGGTCGTGTAGACGCAGATGCCGGCAACAACGGCCAGGTAGACGAAGGGCACCGCGAGCACCACGACCATCGCTCCCGCCGCCCCTCTCCTGAGACGCCCGCTGACCTTGACCATGGCCAGCCCGATCAGGAGCATCGGGAGCAGCAGGGCGCCGAGGATCAGCGCCGCAGTGGTCCCCCATGCCGTGGTGACGGACGTGGGCGCGATCAGGGCGATGCTGATGACGCCCCAGACGGCGAGGAACGCGACGACGAGGACGACCGCTGCCCGCCCCCGCAGGTCAGAGCCGGGCGGCAGCGCCGCGTCCAGCTCTGCCTGGCGGGCGGCGACGGCGGCGGTGATCTCCGGCTCCTGGTAGCCCTGATCCCGCAGCTTCTGCTCGAGCGGTCCGAGTGAGAGCCGCGGGTCCTGCTCGCGAAGCCATGCCAGCGCCGCCTCCACGGCTTCAGGTCGCGGTTGTGGCCAGCCCATCGGTGAGCCCTCCCTTCGATCCCGCCGGTGCCGGCGGTGGTGCAGATGGGACGCGCCAGAGGCCGGATCGTGCCTCCCGGACGAAATGGACGACCAGGAGGGCGGTGAGCGGCATCAGCACCAGCTGTGGGCCGCTCAGGCCGAACGCCTGCGGCTCGTTGCCGCGCACGAACTCCACCAGGAACCGGAAGGCGAACGCCGCCAGCAGGTAGCCCTTGAGGAGGTCACCCTGGACCGGAATCCGCCGTCCGTACCGCAGGATCAGCGCGATCGCCGCCAGATTGAACAGGATCTCGTAGACCATGCTCGGGTGCATCGGCAGGTTGCAGCCCGGACACCACGAGAACGCGGCCGCCGCGCTCGCGGGCACAGAGACGCCCCACGGCAGGTTCGTCGGCGCGCCCAGCGGCAGCTCCGAGAGCAGGCAGCCGACGCGTCCGATGGCGACCGCCACCGGGATCGCCAGGGCGTAGCAGTCGCCCGTGGACCGCCGGTAGCCGAACGCCCACTTGGCAACCACGGCCGCGATCCAGCCCCCGACGATGGCGCCGAGCAGGCTCTTGCCGCTGTGCTCGATCACCCAGGTGAGCGGGGCCGTGCCGAGGTCCTCGTAGGCCGGCAGGTGCTCCCAGGCGAGCAGCAGGCGGCCGCCCAGCCCGCCGCCGATCAGCACCGCCAGCGAGATGAACAGGATCCGCTCGTCCAGCATCCCGCGCCGGCGGAGCTCCCGGTAGTAGATCGCCAGGCCGACGAGGATGCCCGCGATGGAGAACAGGTCGTGGGTGCCGACCCGGATGCCGCCCAGCTCGACGAACGGGAGCACGCCCGGCGCGCCGCTCAGGCCCCTGGGCGACCGGAGGGGACGCGCCGCGGCGCCGCCGGGATCATGCGATGGGGAACCGACTGCATGTACGCGGCGTACTCCGGGTACTTCGCGAGCAGCGTCTGCTCCTCGCGAGCCAGCTTGTACCGGTCCAGGTACCACGCGACCACGGGCACCAGCAGCAGCCCGACCGGGCTCGCGGCGACGAGCGACCAGCCCAGGCAGAGCGCCACCTGGGCGGTGCAGATCGGGTGTCTCGTGAACCGGTAGGGCCCCGACGTGACCAGGCGGGCTGCGGGACGTGGCGTCACCCAGATGGAGAAGCTGGCGCCGAGGTGCGAGGCGCCCCAGGCGAAGATGGCGACGCCGGCCGCGAGGAGCGCCAGGCCCGCGATGGCGGTGAGGAGCCGCCCCGGACCGCCCCATGCCGGGCCCGTGAACGGGGCGATCACGAGGATCCCGATCTCGAGCACCATCTGGAGCCCGATCCAGCCCTCGCCGCGCGGACCCATCGGTCGCAGGCCCGCCTCGCGCGCCCGTCGCGCGTCGATCGTCGCTGGCTCGCCCGTCATGGCCACCCTCCGCCACGTTCCCGACAGCGAGACGGTACGGCTCCCGGGTCCCTGCGCACAGGGCCGACCGGCCCGCCGCGTTCCTCGACGAACCGCCGTAGTACGATCGGCCCGATGTCCCGTCCCTCCCACGCACGCCGCGGCACCGCTTGACGGCCCGCCCGTGACCCCAGCGGAGACTCCACAACGATGGCCGTCGGCTCCTCCAACGACTTCGATCTCGTCGTCCTCGGCGCAGGGACCGGTGGCTACGCCGCCGCCTTCCGCGCCTCCCAGCTCGGCCTGCGGGTGGCCCTCGTGGACGAGGACAAGCTCGGCGGGACCTGCCTGCATCGCGGTTGCATCCCCACCAAGGCCCTCCTGGAGTCCGCGGCGGTCTGCGAGCGTGTGCGCCATGCCGGCGACTTCGGCATCCGCATCCCCGGTGCCGCCGAGGTGGACTACGCCCAGATCGCCAAGCGCCGCGACCAGGTCGTCAACCGCATGTGGAAGGGTGTCCAGTCCCTCGTCAAGAAGAACGACGTGACGTGGGTGCAGGGCCGAGGCCGTCTCGAGGGCGCCACCAAGGTCCTCGTCCAGCTCGCGGGCGAGGACGGCACCCCGGGTGCCGGCGGCGAGCGCCTGCTGAACGCCACGGACGTGATCCTGGCCACCGGCTCCCGCGTCAAGTCGCTGCCGGGCATCGTGCCGGACGGCAAGCGGATCGTCACCTCGGACGACGTCCTGCGCATGGACACGATGCCGGCGAGCATCATCGTGGTCGGGGCGGGCGCGGTTGGCGTGGAGTTCGCGTCCATGTACCACGACCTGGGTGCCGTGGTGACCCTGCTCGAGTACCTGCCGGCCATCGTCCCGCTCGAGGACCGCGACGTGAGCAAGGAGCTCGAGCGCTCCTTCACCCGGCGCGGGATCAAGGTGATCACCAGCGCCCGCTTCGACGCCGCGTCCATCGTCGCGGATGACGCCGGCGTGCGGATCACCGTCGGGCCCGAGGGCAAGGATGCCAGCGAGATCTTGGCCGAGATGCTCCTGGTTGCCGCGGGGCGCGCCACCAACGTCGAGGACGTCGGCCTCGAGACCACGTCCGCCGAGGTCGATCGTGGCATCGTCAAGGTGGACGGGCACATGCGGACCAAGGAGCCCCACCTGTACGCGATCGGTGACATCGTGGGCGGGCTCATGCTCGCGCACACGGCCGCGCACGAGGGGATCATCGCGGCCCACACGATCATCGGGGACGCCGACGTCCACGCCATGGACTACGTCAAGCAGCCCAAGGCCACGTACTGCCGGCCCGAGATCGCATCGGTCGGGCTCACTGAGCAGGACTGCGAGGCGCGCGGCCTGCCGACGAAGATCGCGAAGATCCCGTTCCAGGCCGTGGGCAAGGCGATCATCGGCGGCGAGTACGAGGGGTTCGCCAAGATCATCGCGCACGCCGAGACGGACGAGACCCTCGGCATCCACCTGATCGGACCCCACGCCACGGACCTCATCGGCGAAGCGTCGCTGGCGCTCACCCTGGAAGCGACGCCATGGGACATCGGCGCCGCGACGCACGCGCACCCGACGCTCTCGGAGATCCTGGGCGAGACCGCGATGGCGGTCGACGGGCGGTCGATCAACTTCTGACGGGAATGGGCGGAGGGGCGGACCGGGGCAACCGGTCCGATCCGCCGCCGACGAACCGCCGCACGGAGGACGCGATGACGCTCACCGGTCACAGCGGCGACGCCGCAGCGGGGCCCCTCGCGGCCGGCGTCGGGCTGGCCGACGCGGACCTCGTGGCGATGTACCGGACGGTCGCGCTGGCCCGAGCGGTGGACGAGCGGTTGTGGATCCTCAACCGCGCGGGCCGGATCCCGTTCGTCATCAGCGGCCAGGGCCACGAGGGTGCGCAGGTCGGGACGACCTGGGCGCTCCGCCGCGGCCACGACTGGATCGCGCCCTTCTACCGGTCCATCGCAACCTGCCTCGCGTTCGGGATGACGCCGCGGGACCTGATGCTCGCGCAGTACGCGAAGGTGTCCGACCCGGGCTCCGGCGGGCGCCAGATGCCCGGCCACTACAGCAGCCGCGAGCACAACCTCGTCAGCGTCTCGTCACCCGTCGCCACCCAGATCCTGCACGCGGTGGGGATCGCGCTGGCCGCCAAGATCCGCGAGACCGGCCAGGTCGCGGCCGCGATGATGGGGGAGGGTAGCTCCAACCAGGGCGACGTGCACGAGGCGCTCAACTTCGCCGCGATCCACCACCTGCCGCTGGTGTTCATCGTGGAGAACAACGGCTACGCGATCAGCGTCCCCGCCGAGCGGCAGGTATCGGTCAAGGACGTCGCCATGCGTGCCGCCGGGTATGGCATCCCGGGCGTGGTGGTGAACGGAACCGACGTCCTCGCCTGCTACGCGGCCAGTCGCGAGGCGGTGGAGCTGGCCCGGAGCGGCGGCGGTCCCACCCTGATCGAGGCCAAGGTGACGCGCCTGACGGCGCACTCCTCGGACGACCAGCAGACCAAGTACCGGACCGAGGACGACCTGGCCGAGGGCCGGACGCACGACCCGTTGCCGATCTTCCGCGAGCAGCTGCAGGGGGCCGGCGTCCTCACGCCTGCGATCGAGGCGGCGCTCCAGGCCGAGATCGCGGTCCTGGTGGAGGACGCCACCGACTTCGCCGAGGCCGAGCCGGATCCCGATCCGGCCACCGCAATGGACTGGGTGTTCGCCGATGCCTCGGCCGGCGAGCCGCCGCCGCCCTGGCACCCGGCGCCGGGCGCCGGCACCAGTTCCGGGGGCCACGGCTGATGACGATGCGCACGTTCATCGAGGCGATCCGCGACGGGATGGCCGAGGAGATGCGCCGGGACGCATCGGTCATCGTCCTGGGCGAGGACGTCGGCAAGAAGGGCGGCGTCTTCCTCGCGACCGACGGGCTGTGGGCCGAGTTCGGCGATGACCGGGTGATCGACACCCCGCTCACGGAGTCGATGATCGTCGGGGCGTCGATCGGCGCCGCGGTCAACGGGCTGCGGCCCATCGCCGAGATCCAGTTCGCCGACTTCATCTTCCCGGCCTTCAACCAGATCCTGTCCGAGGCGGCCCGGATGCGCTATCGCTCGATCAGCACGTTCAGCGTCCCGATGGTGATCCGGGCTCCATTCGGCGGCGGCGTGCACGGAGCGCTCTACCACTCGCAGTCCGTGGAGGCGTTCTTCACCCATATCCCGGGCAT
Organism: uncultured Chloroflexia bacterium; assembly: GCA_963770795.1. Taxonomy (GTDB): domain Bacteria; phylum Chloroflexota; class Limnocylindria; order Limnocylindrales; family CSP1-4; genus CAIXZV01. Next base: position 802,851 of record CAVYQR010000001.1, on the reverse strand, counting down.
CAAGGTCGTGGTCCCGTCCACGCCCTACGACGCGAAGGGCCTGCTGCGATCGGCGGTCCGGGACGACGACCCGGTCCTCTTCCTCGAGCACAAGAAGATGTACCGCTCGGTCCGCGGCGAGGTCCCGGCGACGGACTTCACGGTGCCCATCGGGCGGGCGGCGGTCCGGCGGGCGGGCCGTCACGTGTCGGTCATCGCCTACGGGCTGATGGTCCACTACGCCCTGGAGGCAGCCGAGCGCGTGGCCGGCGAGGGCATCGACTGCGAGGTCATCGACCTCAGATCGCTGCGGCCGCTGGACCGCGAGACGCTCCTCTCGTCCGTGCGCAAGACCGGCAAGTGCCTCATCGCCTACGAGGACAACAGGTTCGGCGGGTACGGGGCGGAAATCGCGGCGATCGTTGCCGAGGAGGCGTTCGACTACCTGGACGGACCGGTCTCACGGATCGCCGGGCCGGACGTGCCCGCGATGCCGTACAACCACGTCCTGGAGGACTGGTTCATGCTCAGCCCGGCCAAGATCGCGGACGCGATCCGCCGGCTCGCCGCGTACTGACACACGGGTGGCGGCAGAGCTCGCGCCGATTGAGGCGCGCCTGTGGACGATCCTGGAGCCGTACCGGGACCGGCTGGTGTCTGGCTCCGTCTACGGGATCTCGACGCTGACCCGGCCGGGCGCGAAGGCTCACGGCTACTTCGCCGGCGTCAGCCTCGCCAAGGGGCACGTCTCCCTCCATCTCATGCCCATCTACCACGACCCATCGCTGCTGGACGGAATCTCGCCGGCGCTGCGCAGGTCCGTCTCGGGCAAGGCCACGCTCAGGTTTGCCGCCGTGGACGAGACGGTGTTCGCGGACCTGGAGACTCTCGTGGCGCGTTCGTTCGAGGGGTACATCACGGCTGGTGAGGCGCATGGACGTGCGATGACCTGATCAGTCGTGAGCGCCGGTGACCCGAGCGCTGGGAGTCCGTCCCTGAGGCGCGCCCCGACACGACCTCGCGGGATGCGCAACACTAGCCTTTCGACATCGCGTCCCGCGCCCGCCCATCGGAGGAAGTGACCCAGTGGTCAAGGTGACGATGCCCCAGCTCGGCGAGAGCGTCACGGAAGGGACGATCGGGCGGTGGCTCAAGCAGCCCGGTGACACCGTGGCGAAATACGAGGCCCTGGTCGAGGTCGTCACCGACAAGGTCAACGCCGAGGTGCCGTCTCCGCACGCAGGCATCCTCCGCGAGATCCTCGCGCCCGAAGGGTCCGTCGTGCCCAATGACGCGGACATCGCGGTGATCGAGACCGAGGAGGAGGCCGCCTCCGGCGTGTCTGCCCCGGCAGCGGCCCCGAGCCCGGCCCCGCTGACGAGCCCGGCCCCGCTGACGAGCCCGGTCGCCAGCCCGGCCGCCAGCCTGGCCCCGGCCCCCGCCCCGGAGCCCGTCGGCGACCCCAATGCCCGCATGACCCCCGCGGTGCGCCGACTCCTGCGTGAGCACGGCCTGGATGCCGCCCAGGTCGCGGGCACGGGCGGAGGCGGCCGCATCACCAGGGCCGATGTGCTCGCCCACGTGGAGGCCTTGAGCACAGGCGCGACATCCGCGGCACCGACACCCGCGGCACCGACACCCGCGGCACCGACTTCGATGCCTCCCGCCCAGGAACCGAAACCCGCAACGCCGGCTCCCGTCGCCGCAGCCCCGGGCGCCATCACCTTCCCGCCGGGCGTGGACGAGCTGGTCGTCCCGATGACCCAGATGCGCAAAGGCATCGCGGCGCAGATGACCAGGTCGCTCCAGGCACCGCACGCCTACGTGCAGATGGAGATCGACGCGACCCGCCTCGTCCAGCTCCGGGAGCGCCTCAAGGGTGCCTACCAGGCCAAGGAAGGGATCTCGCTTTCCTTCGTCCCCTTCGTGGTCAAGGCCTCGGCCGTGGCCCTCAAGCGCACTCCGACCTTCAACGCGCACTGGACGGACCAGGGTCTCGTCGCCCACCGGAAGGTCAATATCGGTGTGGCCGTCGCCGTCGACGAGGGGCTCATCGTCCCCGTCATCCGGGACGCGGACCTGCTCTCGATCCACGGCCTCAACGTCGCCATCACCGATGTCGCCAACCGCGCCCGGGCGAAGAAGCTCCGCGTGGACGACTTCGGCGGCGGCACGTTCACGGTCGACAACACGGGCTACCTCGGCACCAACCTCGTGATGCCGATCCTCAACGTGCCCGAGGTCGGGATCGTGACGATGGAGGCCATCACCAAGCGCCCCGTCGTCGTGTCCGGACCGGACGGCGACGTGATCGCGATCCGGTCGATCATGAACATGGTCCTCGCCATCGACCACCGGGCGAACGATGGTGCCGCGGGCGCCGCGCTCCTGCGCGACATCAAGGCCTGGCTCGAGGGTGTCGGCCCGGAAACCTCGATCTACTAGGCGTCCCGTGGCCCGCGACCTCCCGATCTTCGACCCGAACCCGGCTCACCCGCACGCCTCGGCCGCGTCGCTGTCCATCGCGATCGGCGGTGGCGTGACGGCCCCGGCCGCGGACGGCAGCCGGCCCCTCCGCCGCCACCCCGACTGGATCAAGTCGCGGATGCCCTCAGGGAACAACTACCAGGACCTCAGGGGCCTCCTGCGCGGCCTGAACCTCAACACCGTCTGCGCGGAGGCCGTGTGCCCCAACGTGGGCGAGTGCTGGGACCAGCGAACCGCCACGGTCATGATCCTGGGCGACGTCTGCACCCGTGCCTGCGGCTTCTGCGCGATCAAGACCGGTCGCCCCACCTGGTTCGACGACGACGAGCCGCGCCGGGTTGCCGAGGCCGTTGCCGCCATGCGCCTGGACCATGTCGTCGTGACCAGCGTCGCTCGCGACGACCTCCCGGACGGCGGCGCCGGCGCGTTCGCCGCCACGATCCGCGAGCTGAGGCAGCGGAGTCCCATGATGGGCGTGGAGGTCCTGATCCCGGACTTCAACGGCGAGGAGGCGCCCCTCCGAACCGTGATGGACGCTGGGCCCGACATCCTGAACCACAACCTCGAGACGGTCCGCCGCCTCCAGGGCCCCGTGCGCAGGCGGGCGCGCTGGGACCGCACGCTGGGCGTGCTGGAGCGGGCCAAGGCGTACGCGCAGGAGTACGGCCACGAGGTCCACACCAAGAGCAGCCTCATGGTCGGCCTGGGCGAGACGCGCGAGGAGATGACGGAGTGCTTCACCGCGCTCCGCGAGGTGGACTGCGACATCCTCACGATCGGGCAGTACCTTCGCCCGACCACGGACCACCTGCCCCTGGAGCGCTACTACCACCCCGACGAGTTCGTCTCGATGCGGGACGAGGCCCTGGCGCTGGGCTTCAGGCACGTGGAGTCGGGTCCGCTCGTCCGCTCCAGCTACCACGCCCGGGACCAGGTCCCCGGCGCCGCCGAGAAGGCGCTCCGCCGGCGCGCCACGCTCGACGCCGAGGGGCGCGTCATTCCCGGGGGCCTCGTACTCGCCGAGGACTGATCGCGGCTATCCTTGCCGGCGATGGTCGCCCACCTGAGCCGCAAGGTTCCCCTCGCCGAGCTCCACTGCCACCTCGGCGCGGCTGTCACCCCTTCGATCATGTGGTCGATCGCGCACGCCCAGGGCATCAAGCTCCCGACCCGCGACTACTGGGACTTCCGGAGCCTCATCACGGTCCACCCGCGGCGCCCCAAGAGCTTCGACGGCTACCTGCAGCTGTTCCACTGGACCGAGCTGATCCAGTCCAGCCCGATCGCAGTGGAGCGAGCGGTCTACGAGGTCATCGGCGGGGCCTATCGCAAGAACAACGTGACCACCACGGAGCTGCGCTTCAACCCGATGAAGCGGAACCGGGGCGGCGAGCAGGACGTGGACCACATCATCGCCGCGGCGGTCCGGGGGATGGACCGGGCAACGCTCGAGTACCCGGTCAAGCCCGGCCTCATCTTCTGCCTGGATCGGGCGTTCCCGTACGAGCTCAACGAGATCATCGTGGAGAAGGCGATCGCCTGGCGGGACCGCGGCGTGGTGGGCGTTGACATCGCCGGCCCCGAGTCGGCGACGTTCCGCGTCGCCGACTACCGGCGCATCTTCCGCCGCGCCCGCCAGCACGGCCTGGGCATCACGGTCCACACGGGCGAATCCGGGCCCGTGGACGAGATCGCCCGGGTCATCGAGCAGTTGGAGCCGGATCGCATCGGCCACGGCGTGAAGTCCGCCTACGACCCGCGCACGATGGCCATGCTCCGCGAGCGCGGCATCGTGCTGGAGATCTGCCCCACCTCGAACCTGAACACGGGCGTCGTGTCCAGTTGGGAGGAGTTCCGCTGGATCTTCGACCAGTTCCACCGCAACGGCGTGCGCTACACGATCAGCACCGATGGCCCGGAGATGCTCAAGACGTACATCCGGGATGAGCTGGCGACGCTGGGCCGCCTCGGCATCCTCTCGATCGAGCAGCAGGAGCTGATCGCCGCCACGTCGCTGGCGGCGTCGTTCGTGCCCAACGTGTCCGACGTGCCGCTGCCCCGACGCGAGCCCGCCACGCGCGAGGTCGTGGAGCGCGAGGAGGGCTGACCGGTCCCCAGCGGACGGTCGTTGCCCCCGGCGGACGGTCGTCGCGCCCCGTCAGGCTTCCGGCGTCGACCCGATCCGGTACTCGCAGCACCGGTCCCCGGTCGCGATGTGCCGCTCGCGCACCACGTCCGCGCCCAGCACCTCGCGGAACAGGTCCAGCTCCGCGCGGCAGGCTGCGCCGTTGTCGCGCGCGATGTCCAGGACCGCGCAGTTGTGCTCGAGGAGGCGGATGCCGTCGCCGTTGACGCGCGCCTCGGAGATGTAGCCCTGTTCGTCCTGGATCCGCGCCAGCTCAAGCACGCGGTCCGCGAGCGAGGAGCCGGCCGGGAGGTTGGCGTCCAGGCGGGCGCGCAGGGCGGCACCGGCCTGCCGGCGACGGGCCGCAAAGACGTCCTCGATGAGGGCCTCTCCGCCGACCTCGACGATCGCCGCGATGAGCCCGGTTGCCAGCCCGTCGTAGTTGGACGGGAAGAGGTCCTGGGCGTCGGACGTGACGTCGTACACGTGCCGGGGGCGTCCCACGCCGTGGCGAACGACGGTCCGGGCGACGAGGCCTGCGGTGTCGAGGGCGCGGAGCTGCTGCGCGACGCCGCTGCGGCTGGCTCCGAGGGCGGACGCGATGACGTCCGGGGACGACGGGCCGGTCCGCCGGAGGTGCACCAGGATGGAGCGCCGCAGGGCGGACGGGGACTGGGAGGGGACGACGGGCTCGGGCATGCGGGGCAGAGGCTACCAAGAACCTCGCGGACGTGACGTCGCGGTCCCCCGTGGAGCCTCGTCCGGACGGAGGGCTACCCTCCCACCTCGACCAGCCGGACCACGAGGCGGTACTTGCTGTTCGCGCCTACGCACGTCTGAAGGGTCATCGACGGCCGGCCCTGGGCCGCCCACGCCCAGCTCGAATTGGTCGGGAGTGTGACCTTCCACCACTTCACCGCGTACACACGTACTCGTCCCTTCGAGTCGGCGTACCAGGCCTTCATTCCGACCCGGAGGCGGCCGGCGACGTAGGCGTCGTGGAGCGGATCGAACACACTGTACGCATGACCCATGAGATAGACGTTGTTCGCCCCGGCGCAACCCCAGCGGTAGACCCGGTTGTCGGGCGGGCGGGTGCGGTTGCAGGGGAAGAACGACACCGACCGGTTGATCCTCAGCGCCGGGATCCAGACGTGGTTGCTACCGGCATAAGCGGCGGAATCTGAGGACCCGGACTTGGAGCCCGACTTGGAGCTGGGTTTTGAGCTCGCGGGCTTCGTGGTGCTGGCCTTGGCCGACCGCTCGGGCATCGAGGCTCGGACAGGCGCCGCAGGTGCGGCTACTGTGGCCGCCTGCGCGGTCGGGACGACGAGGGCCTCCGCGATCGCCGCCGCGGGCAGACGTGTGCCCGGGGCGCCTCCGGCAGGAGCGTCCCAGGCACGGACGGGGCCAACGGTCTCTGCCTGGGCCGACTCCGCGAGCACGAGCCCCGCGGGGGAGCCCACCGGAAGCGCATTTGGACCGCGCGCGCCGACGCCGGTCTGGGCTGCGGCCGCCACCACGCTCACCGATTCGACGGCGAGCAGGAGGGCAAGGGCCGTGGAGATAGCGCGGCGCCGGCGCCGTGTGAGTTCCATGCCCGGAGCATCGGCGCGCGCGCGCACCGCATCGACGGCCCGGATGTCATCCGGTACCCGGGAGGCTGGTCACGGTCCCGGTGCGGTTGTGTGCGGTCTGGTCAGGAGCGGTCCAGTACCGGGATGGGACCCCTTGGCCGCGCCCCGGGCCAGCGCGGGCGGTCCGCGATCAGCCGCCCGTTCCGGCCGCCTCCTCCAGCGTCGTCCGGACCGCCGCCTCGAAGTCTGGCGCCCATGGTCCCTGGCCGGCCAGCACGTACGGAGACTGCTGGATCTCCTCGTATGCCTCCGCATCGGTCACGAACGAGGCCGCGCACGGCCCGATCCGATCGCGCAGGCGCTCGAATGCCGAGCGGTTGCGGAACACGTACAGGTAGAGGCGGACATCGGATGCCTGGTCGACCCCGCGGGCGTTGAAGGAGATCGCCGTCGGCACCAGGTCCGGGTCCGTGCACCCCGCGTCTCCCGACACCCAGTCGGAAACCTCGATGCCCGCGGCGTTGAAACGGCCCGCGAGACCTGGGAAGTCGGTGGGAGTCGCAGGCGGCGCCGTCGATGAGATCGTGCTGCAGGAGCTCACCACGAGAGCGGTGAGCACGAGGGCGAGGAGCCGCACGCGGCCGGCGCGAGAGGATGCCATTCGTCTCTCCTATGTCAAGCCGCGGCAGCCAGGGACGTTGCCCCGGCGGCCTCATCGGCTCGGAGGCGCCGGAACACCTCGTCACTGATGCGTCGGCGAAGCGCCCGGATGGCCTCGGTCCGGGTGTCGCCCGATGCCTGGCGGTGGTCGAGATAGGCCTTGCCCGGACCGGAGAGCCGGACCTGGGTGATCGCGATCCGGTGGAGGGCGACGTTGAGCTGGCGGTTGCCGCCGCGGTTGAGGCGGTGGCGGACGACGTTGCCCGACCAGACCGGCACCGGGGCCGCGCCGTTGTGCCGGGCGAACGCCTCCTTGGACCGGAAGCGGGTCATGCCCGCCGTCTCGCCCACGATCTTGGCCGCGGTGAGGGCACCACAGCCGGGCAGCGCCAGGAGCGTCGGGGCAAGGTCGCGCACGAGGGCCCCGATCTCGTGCTCCAGGGCGCGGATGTCCGCGCTCAGCCCGGTGATCCGCTCGAGCAGGTCGCGGGCGAAGCGGGCGACGGGCTCGGTCCGGGGGGCGAGGGCAGCCGCCAGCGATGCCTCGACCGACGCCCGGCCGAGCGAGCGGGGGGCAGGCTCGGCGATGGCCAGCTCGACGAGGAACCAGCGCAGGCGCTGCTCGTGGCGGGTTCGCTCGCCGACGAGGTCCTCGCGGTGGTCGACGAGCAGGCGGACCTCGCGCTCCGGCCCGTCGAGCACGGCGCGCGGGAGGTCCGGCTCGCGCAGGACGGCGCGGGCGACGGCCAGGGCGTCGATCGGATCGCTCTTGCCCGGCTCGCGCCCCGAGCGGCGGGCTCCGGCCATGAGCTTGGGTGAGACCCGCACGACCGACTCCCCGGCCCGCACCAGCTCGGCGTCGAGCCGGCGCGAGAGGTGGCGGCAGTCCTCGAGGCCCCACGTCCGGTCCGGCCACTGGGCGGCCCAGCGGCGCAGCTCGAGGTGCCCGGCGTCTGTCGCGGGGATGGTCTTCTCCGCCATCTGGCGGCCCGCTGCATCGATCACGACGATGGTGTGACTCCGCTTGTGCAGATCCGCGCCCAGGACGACCATATCCATGTCTCCTCCTCGCACGAGGTGACCATCGAGGGCCGGTCGGCGGACACACCTGAGTGGGGGCGGAGCCACGCTCCTATCAAGTCACGCCGGCCGGTCCGAGATGTCTCACGGCCGGCAAGACGCATGGAAGCCGCTCGCACCGGGCGGGCAGGGAGGCTACGAGCCAGACCGTGAGACGCGGACGAGGATGACACTCACGGGAGGCTAGCACCGCTCTCCGCCCACGACCGTGCAGATGCCGAGCCGGCGGACGATGCCGCTCAGTCGTTCGTGATTGGCAGCGGGTGGTTGTAGCCGGCGAACGAGCCGACGGGCGTGGGCCTGCTCCAGCCCGAGGCCATCGTCCGGTCGGTCGTCTCGGTGTAGTAGATGCCGGAGGCCTCCCAGCCGCTGTTCCTGGTGAAGTAGAGCCGCCATCCGGTGCCGATGTCCACGATCTGCGGGGCCTCCTGCGGGCCCCCGACCGCGGCGACCCAGCCCGCCCAGTCGCCCGTCCCGGCGGTCGTGTACCCGGTGAACGGCGAGGACGAGGTCGCGAGGCAGAGCCTCCCCTCGTCGTCGTCCTTGTAGAGCAGGTAGTAGGTCCCGTCCCAGTACGTCAGGTCCGGGTCGATGTTGTTGCCGGCGAACCCGGTGCCGCCTACGGCCACCGGATCGCTCCACGACGTCATCGCCTCGTTCGTCGGGTGGAGCTCGTACAACGTCCGGGTGCCCGAGACCTGGAGCGAGACCAGAACGTGGACGGAATCGTCGACCGGGTCGACGAACCAGTGCGGGGCCCACGTCGCCGTGGGTTTGGCCGAGGCCGTGGAGACCGGGCTGACGCGGGTCCAGCCCGTCGCGAAGTCCGTCGACGAGAGGAGCCCGAAGGCCTGTCCCGCGCCCTCGCCGGTCGCTACGATCCGCCAGGTCGATCCACGGCGGATGACGGACGGGTCGCGATAGGTGGAGCCGGGGAGGATCGAGCCCGTCCCGTCGGCCGTGCCGCTCCGGGTCCAGTTGACACCGTCGATCGACGAGAAGGCGTACAGGTAGTTGTCGTAGTCTCCGCCGCCGGCCGCGTCGTTGCTGTGCGCCATCGCCACGAACCGGGCCGAGACCGACGACTCCGCCAGAACGAGCCCCGCGGGAGCGGCGGCCGGCAGCACGTGGGTGCCGCTCGGGGTCGCGCTGGTCCGGGCCGCCGCGGCCACGACGGTCACGGCTTCCACCGCGAGGATCAGGGCAAGAACGGTCGACAGGGCGCTGCGGCGGCGGCCCGAGATCTCCATGCGTCGAGCATCGGAGCGATGGGCGGCCGCCTCGACGACCCGGAGGTCACCCGGTACCCGGAGGCTGGTCAGGGTACCGGTGCGGTTGAGTGCCATCGGGTCGGGATCGGGCCAGTACCCGCGTGGTACCCGATGGCGCCCGATGCGCCGCCCCGGGGATCGTGACCGGGCTGTGGGCGACCACGGCGCTCCCCGGTGGCGGCGTACGTCGCGTGTCCGCGGATCCGGTCGTGGGCATCAGCCTCGCGTGCGCCGCTTCGCCTCGTGCAGGCGGGACAGCGTGTCCGCCGAGGCGGGCGACGGCGCCCCCGGCTGCCGGCGAGCCCGCGGGCGGCGCTGGCGGGGCCGCGCCCGCCGGCGGTGTCTGGCTGGTCGCCGGCGGACCGGGGGGATGCTCGGCGGTGTCAACCGCGCCCGCAGGTGACTCGCTCGAGGCGGCACCGTTGCGCCGGCCGCTCCGCCGCCTCGCGCAGGATTGCCGACCGGGCGACCGCAGAACCCGCACGCTCACGTGCAGCCAGCATCTCCTCCACGGGCTTCGTGCGTGCCGCCACCCGACGCCCGCGCACGGTGTCCGAGACCCAGCGGCGGCCGTCTGCCAGCTCGCGGCGGCCGAGTGCGACGCGCCGCAGCGCGATGTCGAGCGGCCAGAGCAGGAGCGCCAGCACCAGCAGCCACGGCCACAGTTCGGTCGATTGGTTCGTGCTCTTCAGGTCGTGGACCCAGGCCGCAGCCGGCGTCGCGAGAGCAGTGCCCCCGGTGGCAGAGCGGATTGCGCCCAGCAACTGCTCGTTCGCGCCCAGCAGGCGGTACTCCGCGGCCGTCGGGGCCACCAGGCCCAGCGTCCGTCCGAGCGGCGCCTGGGCAGGCTTCGTCTGCGTCACGCGCACCAGGTACGCGCCACTCTGGAGGGACGCCACGGGCCCCTCGTAGACACCCGGAGCCACCTGGCTGAGGTTCACGTCAACCCGCGTGTCGTCGGATCCGAGCAGCGCCACCTGGGTCGCGTAGAAGTCGCGCGGCGACCCGTCCGACGCGACGCTCTCCACCCGCAGGTAGGTGCGCCCGCCGCGGTCCACGAACGCAGCCTCGATCCCGCCGCTCTCCTCGCCCGGGAACGTCCAGCCGACCATTTGGCTGAAGAACTTGCTGAAGCCCTTCCAGCCCACCCAGCTCTTCGCCCACCGGCCGGTCGAGTCCGACGTCCAGGCCACCGAGCGCCCCAGCCCGTACTGCCACTGGGCGAGGAGGGGATCGTCGCGGGCGGTGACGAGGACGGTCTGCGCGGCGGGCTTGGCCGTGGTCCCGTTGTAGCCGAGCAGCTGCGGCAGGCCGCCTTCGATCCCGCGCAGGATCGGCGAGGTCGAGGTGAGGATCGGGTGGAACGCCTCCTCCACGATCTGCTGGCCGGAAACCTGCTCCGTCTCCTTGAGGAAGATGTCGGGGATCGAGGCCGGGTTGGCCGCGTCGTAGAACCGCCCGCCGCCGTTCCTCGCCAGCTGCTCGAGGAACGGGTTGGCGCCGCCGCCCGCGCCCACGGTGGACAGCGTGATCCCGGCGGCCTTCATGTCCTTGAGGATCTGGTCGTACTGGCCGCTGCTGGACCAGCCGTCGGTCAGCAGGATGATGTGGCGCCGGGTGGCCGTCGCGTCCTTGAGCGACCTCACCGCCTGGTCCAGGCCGCCGAAGATGTTCGTCTGGCCATTGGCGGTGATCCCCGCGATCGAAGCCTGGAGATCCCCGAGCCCGCCGAGCGGCGCCGTCTTCACCACCCAGTGCGCCGACTCGTCGAAGGCGACAACACCGAGCTCGTCCTGGGCAGTCAGGGCAGAGGCGGCCCGGATGATCGCTTCCTTGCCGATATCCACCTTCTTCACGCCGGCGATCCCCGAGCCCCCGCCCATCCCGCCGTCGAAGCTGTTGCAGTGGCAGGCGTCCATGGAACCCGACTTGTCGATGACCACGACGAGGGCCACGTCCGGCTGCTTCTGGCGGTCGCGGACCCCCATGTCCACCGGCAGCGTCTCCTCGAGCGGCGTGTCCGTGTAGCCGCCCGCACCGTAGGCGCGCGGGCCGCCGACAACCACGAGGCCGCGCCCGGCGTCCCTGACGAACACCTGGAGCGTGCTCAGCGCCTCGTCCGTGAGCCGCAGCCGGGGCACGTCGACCAGCACGACCGAGTCGTATGCGGCGAGGCCGATGAGGTCGGAGGGGAGCGCCTCGGGGATCACCGTGTCCACGTTCTGGCGCTCGATCTCCAGGGCGGCCACGAGCTGGTCCGCGACGTCCTCGTCACCCTTGACGACGAGAATGCGCGGCTCGCCCTGGACGATGGTGTTGGCGTCCGCATGGTCGTTCTCGTTGAACGTGTCGCGACCCGCCTCGACGACCATGCGGAAGCGGAGGAACCCGGCAGCCTTCGCCGTGAACGGAAAGTCGACGCGGTTCGCGCCGACCGCAAGGGATACCTGCTTCGTGGCGGCCAGCTCGCCGTTGACGAACAGCCGGACCGTCGCCGGCTGCGCCACGGTGGATGTGATGTCGCCCGACACCTTCATCTCCTCGCCGAGGCGCGCCGTGGATGGCCCGGACAGGCGCTCCACCAGCACCTCGTCGCGACCGGCGAGCCCCGTCAGGACCGTCTCCACCGCGATCCCGCGGGCGGCTGCCAGCGATGCCTCGGTCTGGCCGGAGCCGGTGGTGTCGTTGCCGTCTGAGAGCAGGACGATCCGCTTCTGGGTGTCGTCCGGGAAGAGCGCGGCGGCCAGGCGGAGCGCGGCGCCCACGTCCGTGGCGCTCTTGACCGGCGTCGACGCGATACGGTCGATCTCCGCCAGGTCGGATGGGAGCCGCTCCACGAGCGCGTCACCGCCGAACGCGACGATCCCCGCCACGTCCTCGTCCTTCTTCGTCGCGAGTGACTCGCGGACGTATGCCAGCGCCTCCTCGCGTCCGGCGGTCCCCACTGAATCCGACAGGTCCACCACGAACACCACGGCCAGCCGGTCGACCGGCAGCACGACCTGGAGCCCGGCCAGCGCGCTCGCGAGCACCGCCAGAAGCAGCACTCGCACCGCGAGTGCTGCCCGCCGTCGCCCGATGCCCAGGCGGCGCCGGGACAGGAGATGCAGGACGATCACCACCGCGATCAGGGGCGGCAGGATCAGCAGCGCCAGGGGGGCGTCGAACGAGATGCCCATCAGGTCCCTCGTCCGGCGGACGGGGTCCGGTGCAGCCGGGAAGCGGCGCCACGCCTGAGGCGCGCGAGGGTGTCGCGCTCGTACACGAGCCACTCGGCGGTCAGGACCAGCAGGGCGACCAGCACGATCGGGATCCACAGTTCGTCGCGGGCGTCCGGCCGCTCGCCGGCGGCGTTGCCGCCCTCGGGGTTGCCGCTCGCGCCCGGGCCGGGGCTCGCCGCCGGTTGCCCCAGCGCCGTGAGCATCGCGATGTCGCCCGGAGCGATGCTCGATTCGTCGATGTCCAGCAGGTCCACGGCAAATCGCACCGGCGCGTTCGGGTCCGCCGGCCGGAAGGTGGGCGACGCCCCGGGCGAGCCAGCCGCCGTGGACGGCGACGGTGCGCCGGAGGCGGACGCCGCGGGCGTGGCGTCAGGGTCGGGGATGCCGGTGACGATGTAGACCCCCAGGAGATCTGTCCGGGCGAAGGTGACGCTGCCCGCGCCCTTCGTCGGGGCAATCAGGTCATCGGTCGTTTCGTCGGGCCGCTGCACGCGCACGCCGATCGAACCGTCCGGAATGCTGAGCGTGATCGGCGCGCCGGGGGCGATCGCATCGGCCGGCGGTCGCGAACCGCCGAACAGCTCCCCCGCGAGGTTCGCGAGGAGGACCGGGAACGCCACCTGGAGCGGCAGGTCGGAGTGGCGCGGCTCGAAGGCCAGGACGGCGGCCGGGCGGCCGGCCATGGTGCCCGCGTAGAGGAGGGGAGCGCCGCCGGGTCCGGGAATGATGGCACGCCCCCACGCGGGGACCTCCATCTTCTTCGCCTCGGAGACATGGACCGTGGTCAGGTCCACGTACCGCTGGGTGCCCCAACTTTGTGGATAATCAAATGAATTATACTAGCCGTGCAAAGACCATAGGAATATGGGCGCTTCGTAGCATGCACCCCTTGCTTCCACGTGCCGTGCCCCAACTTTGTGGATAATCAAATGAATGATACTAGCCGTGCAAAGACCATGGGAATATGGGCGCTTCGTAGCATGCACCCCTTGCTTCCACGTGCCGTGCCCCAACTTTGTGGATAATCAAATGAATGATACTAGCCGTGCAAAGACCATAGGAATATGCATGGGCGCTTCGCAGCATGCACCACCTGCACCGAGCTGATTGGTGAACCAATCAAACAAATGATTCTGATTTGGTGCACGAAACAAATATTCGACTGTTGTTTTAACTTTTGCTTCCACGTACACCATGTTGCAAAATGAGGCTACCAGTTGCGCAAGCGTCGGTTTGCCGACGGGCTGTATTGTGCTTGTGGTTGGTTTGCACGACACGTGGACTGGCACATGTGCACCCAGTAGATGCTGTGTGGTCAGCTATCCTTTTGGATCACTATGACGAGCGCGCGCGGCATCGCCAAAGCAGGCCGATTGGGCGTTTTTTGGAGGCCCCAGTTTTGGGCAGCTTCTCGGCAGCTTCCATTTTTCGTAACATGCATGTTTCGACCCATATTTTTGAGGGAGGTTGAGTTGAAGGATTTTTCACGTAGATTCCAGATATGTGCTCCGTTTTTATAGGGGAAATTAGATGGCTACACAATCACTAGTTGCGCCAGGCCCCCTTCCACCTCTACAATGGGGCCAGTGTTTGGCGCTGGCAGCGCCCATGAACACAAGTCAAACCCTTCTGGGCTGTGAATGCAACAACCCCTGTTGGGGGAAATTTTTGAGAACCACTCCTTCTGTTTAGTGAGGCCACAGTGGTTTTGAGGTGCCTAGAACTGCGTGACTGCCCAGCTAATACCATTAAAAAGCCCCTTGCTGCTGCAATTACAGTAGAGTGCCAATCTACCACTTGGACAGGGAGTTGTAGTCCCTCATCCCAGATGTCCCCACTCCTTGCAATCATTAGCTGCCACTACAACCAAGTGTAGGTACAATGAGGGTGCATCACTTGAGGCTAGCTGCGCCACCATCAGCTGCTGTATGAATTTATGCTGCAAGAAACTCTTCGGACTGATTGCTGCCAATGCTGTCCATGTGTGCTGATGGCAATGGTATTCACATTTCCGCCTGAGCTTCAGGCAAGATTGTCACGTGGCCCTCTTCAGCGTGCCACGCACCAGTGTTGTTGCTGTGTGGAATGGCCGGGGGCATTCATTGCAGTGGGTGGAATAGTGGTTCAATGTGCACCCCCTACAAGCCCCGGCCAGGCATGCCTCACACCCATGCACTCCACTTGCACACAGTCCATTGCTGCAACGAAGCACCGAATCTATCCAACTCAGCACACATCATGTAGCCATGCCACCATATAAATTTTGAGCTGCCACAAACAGAATGTAACCCAAAGCTAAACTGCCAGCAACAACCCAGTTACAATGGAACCCTCATTATGCAACATGGTGTAGGTGCGCCGATTCTTTGGATACGGGCGCTTCGTAGCATGCACCCCCTGCACCGAGCTGATTCGTGCACCAATCAAACAAATGATTCTGAGTTGGTGCATCAGAAAAATATTCGACTTTTGCATAAACTATTGCTTCCACGTGGGTGCCCCAACTTTGTGGATAATCAAATGAATTATACTAGCCGTGCAAAGACCATAGGAATATGGGCGCTTCGTAGCATGCACCCCTTGCTTCCACGAGCCGTGCCCCAACTTTGTGGATAATCAAATGAATGATACTAGCCGTGCAAAGACCATGGGAATATGGGCGCTTCGTAGCATGCACCCCTTGCTTCCACGTGCCGTGCCCCAACTTTGTGGATAATCAAATGAATGATACTAGCCGTGCAAAGACCATAGGAATATGCATTCGTCTCCTCTTCCACTGCCGTGCCCCAACTTTGTGGATAATCAAATGAATGATACTAGCCGTGCAAAGACCATGGGAATATGGGCGCTTCGTAGCATGCACCCCTTGCTTCCACGTGCCGTGCCCCAACTTTGTGGATAATCAAATGAATGATACTAGCCGTGCAAAGACCATAGGAATATGCATGGGCGCTTCGCAGCATGCACCACCTGCACCGAGCTGATTGGTGAACCAATCAAACAAATGATTCTGATTTGGTGCACGAAACAAATATTCGACTGTTGTTTTAACTTTTGCTTCCACGTACACCATGTTGCAAAATGAGGCTACCAGTTGCGCAAGCGTCGGTTTGCCGACGGGCTGTAATGTGCTTGTGGTTGGTTTGCACGACACGTGGACTGGCACATGTGCACCCAGTAGATGCTGTGTGGTCAGCTATCCTTTTGGATCCTATGACGAGCGCGCGCGGCATCGCCAAAGCAGGCCGATTGGGCGTTTTTTGGAGGCCCCAGTTTTGGGCAGCTTCTCGGCAGCTTCCATTTTTCGTAACATGCATGTTTCGACCCATATTTTTGAGGGAGGTTGAGTTGAAGGATTTTTCACGTAGATTCCAGATATGTGCTCCGTTTTTATAGGGGAAATTAGATGGCTACACAATCACTAGTTGCGCCAGGCCCCCTTCCACCTCTACAATGGGGCCAGTGTTTGGCGCTGGCAGCGCCCATGAACACAAGTCAAACCCTTCTGGGCTGTGAATGCAACAACCCCTGTTGGGGGAAATTTTTGAGAACCACTCCTTCTGTTTAGTGAGGCCACAGTGGTTTTGAGGTGCCTAGAACTGCGTGACTGCCCAGCTAATACCATTAAAAAGCCCCTTGCTGCTGCAATTACAGTAGAGTGCCAATCTACCACTTGGACAGGGAGTTGTAGTCCCTCATCCCAGATGTCCCCACTCCTTGCAATCATTAGCTGCCACTACAACCAAGTGTAGGTACAATGAGGGTGCATCACTTGAGGCTAGCTGCGCCACCATCAGCTGCTGTATGAATTTATGCTGCAAGGAACTCTTCGGACTGATTGCTGCCAATGCTGTCCATGTGTGCTGATGGCAATGGTATTCACATTTCCGCCTGAGCTTCAGGCAAGATTGTCACGTGGCCCTCTTCAGCGTGCCACGCACCAGTGTTGTTGCTGTGTGGAATGGCCGGGGGCATTCATTGCAGTGGGTGGAATAGTGGTTCAATGTGCACCCCCTACAAGCCCCGGCCAGGCATGCCTCACACCCATGCACTCCACTTGCACACAGTCCATTGCTGCAACGAAGCACCGAATCTATCCAACTCAGCACACATCATGTAGCCATGCCACCATATAAATTTTGAGCTGCCACAAACAGAATGTAACCCAAAGCTAAACTGCCAGCAACAACCCAGTTACAATGGAACCCTCATTATGCAACATGGTGTAGGTGCGCCGATTCTTTGGATACGGGCGCTTCGTAGCATGCACCCCCTGCACCGAGCTGATTCGTGCACCAATCAAACAAATGATTCTGAGTTGGTGCATCAGATAAAATATTCGACTTTTGCATAAACTATTGCTTCCACGTGGGTGCCCCAACTTTGTGGATAATCAAATGAATTATACTAGCCGTGCAAAGACCATAGGAATATGGGCGCTTCGTAGCATGCACCCCTTGCTTCCACGAGCCGTGCCCCAACTTTGTGGATAATCAAATGAATGATACTAGCCGTGCAAAGACCATGGGAATATGGGCGCTTCGTAGCATGCAGTACCGGCTCCGAGGTGTCAAGCGTGCCGATCCCCGGGTTGACGAGCGTGCCCGTGACGCTGCCCAGCGGCGACGTTGTCGGCGGGGCGATCGCGAGGATCGGCCTGGCCGGCAGCTCGGCGGGCAGGAAGCCCTCGAAGATGATCAGGTCGAAGAGCTCGGGTCGCGTGCCCGGTCCGTACTTGGCCGGGGTGACCCCGTACAGCTCCGTGTCCGGCAGGTAGGAGAGCGCGGTCTCCAGGTAAGGGTCCCCGTCGCTGACCAGCAGCACCGTGCGCAGCGCCGCCGGAGGGACGATAGCCCAGGCCCGGTCGTCCACGGCCAGCATGTCCGCGGCAGACGTGGAGGACTGGTCCTTCGCCGCCAGGCGCACCTCGATCACCGACGCCGGGTGGTCGGGATCGTCGATGTCGTCGATCGAGACGTCGGTCCGCCGCTGGGGGTCCAGCGTGAGCGTGCGGGAGTCGCGCAGCACGCCATCCGCATACACCTCCAGGCGCCGCTCCACCAATTCCAGCCCCAGGTTCGCCACGGAGACGAATGCCGAGTGGGAGAGTCCCGACGGCGCGGTCCGCACCGCCAGGGCGACGATCGCCTGGTTGTCCTGGTCACGCCCGACGCGGAGCACGCGCAGCGGGGCCTCCAGCGTGCCGGCCGGCGGCGTGGCGATCGCGGCGTCCGTCGCCACGAGGATCTCGGCGTCGCCCGAGCGGGCCGCCAGCGCGGAGGCGAGCCGCAGGGCGTCGCCGAGATCGCCGGTGTCCGAGGTGGCGGTGATCGAGGCGATGGCCCCCTTGACCCGGCCCAGGTCCGAGGTGCCGTTGGCGACGACCCTCGCGGTGCGCCCGGCCGCGACGACGCTGACCTTGCCGCCCGCCGGGAGGTCCTTGAGGGCCTCGATCGCTGCGGCCTTCGCCGCCTCCAGCCGGTTGGGCGACACGTCCGTTGCCTGCATCGACGCGGATGTGTCCACCACCAGCACGATGTCCCGCGCGAGGCCAGCCGGCCGCTCGACGAAGGGGCGCGCTGCCAGCAGCACGAGGATCAGGACCAGGAGCAGCTGGAGCAGCAGCAGCAGGCTCCGGCGGAGCTTCTGCCACGGCGCGTTTGCCTCCACGTCCGAGACCAGCTTCTGCCACAGCAGCGTGGAGGGCACCACGGCCTCGTCCCGCCGGAGCTTGAGCAGGTACATGGCGATGACGACCGGGATGAACACGAGCCCGGCGAGCGCGAGGGGAGCGAGGAACGGCATGGCCGGGCCTACCCGACGACCCGGCGGCGGCGCAGCTCGGCGAACACCAGGTCCGCAAGCGGCGTGTCCGTGGACAGGGGCACGTACGAGGCCCGGCGCTTGGCGGCGACGTCGGCAAGGCCCTCCTGCCACGCGGCAAGACGTGCCTTGTAGTCGTCGAGCGTCGCGAGGTCAACGGTGACGTCGATCCTCTCACCGCTCTCGCTGTCCACCAGCTTCAGGTCGCCCTCGAGCGGTGGGTCCAGCTCCTCCGGGGAGAGCGCGTGGAGAACGATCAGCTCGGAGCCGGTGGCCGCCAGCTCCCGGATGACGCGGTCCGCGCCGGGGTCCATCAGGTCCGAGATCAGGACGATGACGCCACGGCCGGACAGCATCGCGGCAGCGTGGCGGGCGCTGGTCACGAGGTCCGTAGTGCCCTCCTCGGGCTGGATTCCGGACAGGTTGGCCAGCAGCCGGAACACCCGCCCCGAGCCGCGCAGGCCGCCCTGCCGTCGCGCGGTCCGGCCGGTGAGCGCGGCCACGACCACCCGGTCCTCGCCGGCGAGGGCGATGTAGCCCAGCGCCGCCGCCGCCCGCTTCGCAAACAGCAGCTTCTGCGGCTTCCCGAAGGCCATTGACGGGCTGGCGTCGAGGAGGAACGTGATCGTGACGTCCTCCTCCTCGATGAACAGCTTGACGAACAGCTTCTCCAGGCGTGCGTAGACGTTCCAGTCCAGCTGGCGCAGGTCGTCGCCCAGGGTGTAATCGCGGTAATCCGCGAACTCCACCGACTGCCCGCGCTTGACGCTCCGGCGACCACCCTTCAGCCCTCCCCGGACGGGCTGCTTCATGAGCACGCCCAGGCGCTCGAGCTGGCGCAGGAAGCCCTCGTCGAAGACCGTCGGATCCAGCGCGTTGGGGAGGAACGCCTTGGTGCCCGCCGTCCGCGGGAGGACAGGTGCATCCGGCGCCCGCTCGGCGGGCGGCTCGGTCGGCGGCGTGGAGGGGAGCGTCATGGGTCGCGGGTCGCCTGGCCTGCCTATTCGACGGCGGGTGGCGACACCTCGTCCAGGATCGTGCGGACGACGGCCTCGGAGGTGACACCCTCGGCTTCGCCCTCGAAGTTGAGGATCACCCTGTGGCGGAGCGCCGGGAGGGCGGCGGCCCGGACGTCGTCTACGGACACGTTGAAGCGGCCGTCCATGAGCGCCAGGATCTTGCCCGCCGCGACGAGCGCCTGGGCCCCGCGCGGGGAGCCGCCGTACCGGACGTACTGGCGCACGAGCGACGGTGCGCGCGTGCTGTCCGGGTGCGTGGCCGCGAGCATCGCCACCGCGTACGCGGTCACGTGCGGGGCGATCGGCACCGCGCGCGCCAGGCGCTGCATCTCGACGACCTCGGCCGCCGTGGTCACGGGTTTCGCGGTCGGGGCATCCGCGCCGGTCGTCCGGTCCACGATCGAGATGAGGTCATCCTCGGTGGGGAAGGGGACCATGACCTTGAGCAGGAACCGGTCCAACTGGGCCTCCGGGAGGGGGTAGGTCCCCTCCATTTCAAGGGGGTTCTGCGTCGCGAGCACGAAGAACGGGGGGTCCAGCACGTAGCGGTTCCGGGCGACCGTGACCTGGTGCTCCTGCATCGCTTCCAGGAGCGACGACTGGGTCTTGGGTGTCGCGCGGTTGATCTCGTCCGCGAGCACCAGGTTGGCGAAGACCGGGCCCTGCTGGAACCGGAAGACGCGCTGGCCGCCCTCCTCGATCAGGATGTTGGTGCCGGTGATGTCGGCCGGCATCAGGTCCGGCGTGAACTGGATCCTGTTGAACCGGCAATCGATCACGTCCGCGATCGTCCGGACCAGCAGCGTCTTGCCGAGGCCCGGGACGCCCTCGAGGAGCACGTGGCTGTTGGCGAGCAGGCCCACGAGCGTCTGGCGGACCAGCTCGCGCTGGCCGACGATGACCTTGCCGACCTCGGCCTCGATCGCCATTGCGCGCGCTGCGAAGGCCTCAGGGGCGAGCCTGACCGCGGTCTCGGCGGCTGCGACGGGCTGCGGGGCAGTGGAAGCGTCCATGGGTCCTCCGGTTGCGGAGCGAGGGGCCGGCGAGGTCGCCGCCTAGTTGCCGGGGTCGAGTGAGCTGAAGTAGTCGCGCACGTAGTCCTTCACCGAGATCGGGACGTACGAGCGGTCGAGGGTCGTCAGCGCGTACTGGTAGAAGTCGCCGTAGACCTGCTGGTAGGGAACGTAGGAGCCGTTGTCCGTCCCCTGGCCCTGCTGGCTGCCCTGTTGGGTCTGACCGTCGCCGCCCGTGCCGGCGATGTACGAAGGGTCGCCCGGCTTGCCGAGACGATCGAAGGGCGCGAACACGGAACCCAGGTCCTCGCCGAGCTGCGCCGGCCGGTTCGGGTTGATCGGCCCCCCGGGCTTGCCGTTGGAGGTGCCGGTGCCCAGGTGGCTGGCGTTGGAGCCGCCCCCGCCGAGCGAGCCGCCGCCCTGGCCCTGGCCCTGGCCCTGCCCCTGGCCCTGCCCCTGGCCTTGCCCCTGGCCCTGGCCCTGCCCCTGCCCCTGCCCCTGCCCCTGACCCTGCCCCTGACCCTGCCCCTGGCCTTGGCCCTGGCCCTGGCCCTGGCCCTGGCCCTGCGAGGCGCCCGGTGAGCCGCTTGGTTGCCCGCCTTGCTGCCCGCTGCCCTGCTGCCCGCTTGGTTGCCCGCTTTGCTGCCCGCTGCCCTGCTGCCCGCTGCCCTGCTGCCCGCCGGAGTTGGCCAGCTCGCGCCGGGCGTCCTGCAGGTTCGATGCCGCGGTGCTGAGGTCGCGGTTGATCTGCACCCGCGAGGCGGCCGCATCCAACGCTTCGCCCAGCCGGTTCAGCGCCGCCTTGGCTCCTTCAGTATCGCCTTGGGCCAGGCTGGACGCGGCGTCCTTGGTTGCCTGCCCCGCCGCCCCGTCTGCCTGGCTGGCCGCGCCCTGGAGCTCGGCCAGCTCGCGTGCCAGGGCCTCGCGCTCGCCTTGCGTCATGTCGTCGACCTTCCCCGCGAGGTCCTTCAGGTCGTCACGGGCCTCCTTCGGGTCCCCACCGGGGTTCGCCTGGGGATTGCCGCTGGCCGTCCGCGAGAGAGACCGGGCGAGAGACGCGAGCGAGGCTGCCCGTTGCTCGTTGCCCGGGTCAAGCTGGGCGCGTACGTCCTCCTCGACGGCGCCCAGCCGGGCGAGGTTGAGGTCCAGGTCACCGGGGTTCATCCGCAGCCGCTCGGCCAGCTCACGGAGCTCCTCCGCCAGCTGCGTGCGGGGGTCGTTGGCATCGGCGCCCTTGCCCTCGAGGTCCCTGGCAACCTCATCGATGCGCTCCGCCTGGCGTGCTGCCTCCTCGCGGACCTCGCGTTGCTGGGCGATCACCAGGTCCTGCGGGTTGGGCAGGACAAGGGCCGGCACCAGGAGCGCGGTGGCGATCAGCGCGACCAGGGCGGGACGGCGCGACAGCCGTGGGCGGAAGAGCCCGGGGTCCACGGTCCGAAGTCGCGAGAGCGCGTCGCGCCGCTGGCGGCGGATGAACCGGGCCTCCGCATCGTGGAGGTCGAACGACGGGCCGACGGCGATGGTGTCATCTTCGTCGGTGGCGGGTCCCGCCGTGGACGGCATCGAGCCCGCGAAGGCGAACGCGGACGCGACCGCGTCGCCGGCCCCTCCCTCCAGGTCAACCGCCAGGGCGGTCTCGCCCAGCGTCGGTCGTGCCCTGACCACCAGGGCGAGCAGGATCAGCAGCCCGAAGACCGGCAGGGCAACAGCGACCAGCGGCGCATGCTCGAGCGGAACCAGGCGCTGGAGGACGGCCAGCACCAGCTCCGTGCAGGCCACCACGGCCAGCACGGCCCAGGCGCGACGAACAGCGCGGCGCAGCCAGAGGCGGCGTCGGTGTGCGGCCAGGCCCGCCCGGATCGCGGCGAGCGACGGGTCGAGCGCGATGCCAAGCGACGCGGGGTCGCCCGGCACGATCGGTCTGCTGTTTGCGGTCGCGGCCCGGCGGCGCGTCGGGCCAAGGTTCGGCAGGTGCGGCCGGTTCGGCATCACGCATCACCCCGCGCTTGCCGGCGACGGAGGCGTGGCAGGTGGAAGCGCCAGCGCCGGGTCGGCGATACCAGCTGGACGGACAGGATGATGAGCAGGACCGAGAGCCCGCCCATCGCGGCCAGGCTGCGGGGCCAGTAGCTGTCGCGGGGTATCCCGAACTGCTGGTCCCCGGCGGCACCCCGGCCGGTCACGGCGCTGATGATCGAGCAGGCGCCACCGAACCCGGTCTCCGTGCCGCAGACCACGTCGATCTGGGCGACGAACGGGTTGAACCACATCAGGGCCTCGGGTGGCCGTTGGGTGAGCGACTCCAGCGGGCCGACATCACGCTGGCCCTGGTTGGGAGCGAGGCCACTGCTGCCGACCATCGCAAACCAGAACACGAACAGGAACGTCGTCCCGGCGGTGAGCGCGATCACTGCGACGAGGTTGATGACCGTGGCGGCCTGGGTGCGCTTCACGAGCGCCGAGACGAACAACCCGAGCGAGCCGAAGAAGAACGCGGTCCCCAGCAGCACGACGTAGCCCTTGACCATGTCGTCCGGGCCGACGCCACCGAACGTGAACACGAGCGCGGTCACCGGGATCGAGGCCAGGAGCAGGAGGAACACCCAGCTCAGCGCGGAGAGGAGCTTCCCCAGGACGATCGCCAGCGAGGAGATGGGCGTCGTGACGAGCAGGTCAAGGGTCTGCTTCTCGCGCTCGAGGCTGATCGCCCCGGCCGTGGACGCCGGGGCCAGCACCAGCACGATGAGGGTGAGGAGCATGAGCAGGGCGGTGAACATCTGCCGCCCGATCTCGGCCGACGCGGAGATGGAGCCTCCTAACCCGCTTGAGAAGGCCCGCTCGGCGAGCGATTCGATCATCCAGGCAAAGCCGGCGACGAGCAGGAGGTGGATCGTGAGCACCACGAAGGCGCGCCGGCCGCGCATCCGGCCGCGGAGCTCCTTGACGCCCACGGCGGCGATGCCCGTGCCGACGTCGCGCAGGGCGCCGAAGCGGCGGGGTCGTGCGATGGCGGTCATGAGGGCACCGCGGTCGCGATCGGATCAGGCGCCGTCACCTGGAGGAAGAGCTCCTCGAGGTCGCTTGCCGCGCGGGAGAACGTGGCCACCCGCAGGCCCGCCCCGACGGCCGCCGCCAGGAGGCGGCTGGAGCCCTCGTCATCGCCGTGGAAGCCGATCTCGACCTGCCCGTCTCCCAGGAGGTCCGACGTCACCACATCCGGCTGGAGGGCGAACCAGGCGCGCGCGGCCTCGTGGGCCTCCTGCTCGCCCAGGACGCGGACGCGGAACACGGCCCCGACCCGCAGGCGCCTCTCGATGTCCGCCACGCGCCCCTGGGCCAGCACCTGGCCGCGATCGATGATCGCCACGGACGTGCACAGCTCCTCGAGCTCCGGGAGGATGTGGGACGAGACGAGGATCGTCTTGCCCAGCGACCGCAGCTCCCGCAGCAGCTCCCGCAGCTCCACCCGGGCGCGCGGGTCGAGGCCGGACGCCGGCTCGTCGAGGAGCAGCACGGCTGGGTCGTGGACGAGCGCGTGCGCGAGGCACAGGCGCTGCTGCATGCCGCGCGAGAGGCCCGAGACGTAGGTGTCGCGCCTGGGTCCCAGGTCCACCAGCTCCAACAGGTCGCCGATCATGCGCCGCCTCCGTTCGGCGCTGATGCCGTAGCACCGGGCGAAGAAGTCCAGGTACTCCCAGACCTTCATGTCGTCGTAGACACCGAACGAGTCCGGCATGAACCCCAGGACGCGCCGCACGTCATTCGGGTTGCCCCGGACGGACGCCCCTGCGATCTCCGCGTCGCCGCTGTCGGGGACGAGGAGCGTGGCCAGGATCTTGAGCGTCGTGGTCTTGCCGGCACCATTCGGGCCGACCAGGCCGAAGATCTCGCCCTCGGCGATGTCGAGGTCAAGGCCGGCAACCGCGAGGGTCCGGTCGTAGCGCTTGACGAGGCCGGTGGCCCGCACGATCCCGCTCATCGGATGGTTCCCTCGAGGACGACCGGGAACTGGAACCCGGCGCCGTCCTGGCGCGAGTTGACGAACCTGACCTGGAGCTCGCCGCTCGCCGGGTCCACCCACCGGTCGGGGTCCGCCAGTTGGTAGGCCGTAGCCTGGCGCAGGTGCTCGAACTGGACCCAGGCGCCGGTGCGGACATCGAGGACCTCCAGCTCGGGCAGGCCGTCCTGGGGGAGGACGCACCCCTCGGTGCCCGGATCGCAGCGGACGGTCTCCTTGAGAGCCACGGGCACCCCGGCGGGCATCGTCGTGTCGCCGCCGAACGTCATGGCCAGCAGGACCGCCGTCGGGTCGAACGTGCCCTCGAAGGGGATGGGTCGAAACGCCATCCGCACGTCGCCGGTCCCAAAGCTGATCGTCCACGGGTCCTTGTTGAAGAAGTTGGCGTTTACCTCCACCACGCTCGCGCGCAGCAGGTCGTTGCGGAACGCGGCCTTGCCCTTGACTGTGAGCGGGATCGGCACCTGGTACAGAACGTCGGCCTGGCGGCGGATCTGCTGGCCCTCGATCTCGATCGGGATGACCGGGTCGGCGCCCCAGGTGAGGAGCATCGCGGACTCGCCGGCCAGCGAGAAGGGGAACCCTGTCATCGGATCGACGGAGATCTGGTCGATCACCGCGCGGCGGACGATCCTGCGCTGGTCCTCCTCGGACATCGTCATGCCGTCCCAGTTCGGCTGGCCGACCACCTTGTCCGACAGGGACGTCTGGTTGATCCAGTTGTTGATGATGGGCAGGCTCACAGCGGCGGTCTCGCCCGGCGCCAGGTCCTCGAGCTGGACGGCGGACGACCCCAGCACGACGGCGGGGTCGAGCAGCGTCCGGTCGGAGCGGTTGGTGACGGTGCCGAGGATCCGGCCGTCCTCCAGGCGCAGGTCTCCGTCGATCACGGGACCCGTGGCACCAGCCTCCGCTCGGAGAATGCGGAGGGACCCGAAGCCGACCGCAAGGTCGCGGATCCGGGACGGATCACCCTGGAGGATGTCGAGCGCGCCCGCCGTTCCGGTGCCGAACATGTCTCCGTTCATCGGGGCGGCCAGGAGCGCGTCGCCGGGCACGCGCACCTGGAACGCGGCCCGCGAGGGGCTGAAGATGCCGAGGTACGACTGGACGGTGGCCCGGTCCGTCCCTTGTGCCCCGCGGACGATGGCAACCTCGTGGACGATCACCTCGGAGCCGCGCAGGAGCGCGCCGATCCCGAACGAGCCAACGGTAAAGACCGCGATCAGTGCCGGCACCGTGAACCACGCCCACTCCCGCCGGTCCAGGCGGCGCAGGACGATGTAGTTCACCGGACCGACCAGCAGGATGTAGCCGAACAGGAGGACGAGCAGGCCGCCGATCGGTGGCAGCGCGAGGCTGGGCAGGTTGGACACCGCGGACGCGATGGTCGAATCGTCCGTCAGGGAGACGATGCCGCCGGACCGGGCCGGCAGCAGCCGGCGCCACAGCGGGCTGTCGATCGCGTCGCCCTTCGCGATCCAGGGCGTGGTCGGGTCGAAGCCGAGCAGCGTGACCGATCCCGCCCCGACCCGCTTGTCGGCCGCCACCACTCGGTCCCCGGACGTGGCCAGTGCGCGGCCGCCGGTGAGGTCTCCGGCATAGGCCGTGAGCATCGGCGCACCAGCGGGAATGCTGCCGAGGACCGAGCGGAGCACTGACGGGTCGATGTCGACGGTGCCGGTCGGGCGGTAGGGGAGCAGGTCGTCCGGGAAGGCCGTCAATGCGTCTGCGCCCACTGTGCCGCCGATGATCACGAGATGCCCGCCGCCGGCCACCCAGGTCCGCAGGGCGGCCATCTGGCCGGTCGTGAGCCCGGACGCGTCAGTGTCCTGCCAGACGAGGCGATCGAGGGCCGACCACGCCTGGATCCGCTCGGGCAGGTCGCTCGCGGACAGCGGGATGATCGTTGGCCGGGTTCCGTTCTGGTTCGGCAGCAGGTCCAGCTCCCCGACGATCCCGGCCGGGTTCCCGGAGACCACGCCCACGACCAGCTGCTGCTGGTCGTGCGGCGCCACCGCCACCTTCGACTCGGCCACCACCGTGGTTCCGTCGACGAGCTGGACCGTCATGGTGCCGCCGAATGCCGGTGGCTGGGCGTACAGGATGTACTGCTTCCTGGACGCCGTTGCCAGCTCCACGGGCGTTGCGAACCGTGTCCTGGAGTCTGCGCCGCCACTGATCCGCAGCTCCCCGGCCACGGTCGGTCCGGGGTTCTCGATGTCCACGGCGACTGCGAACCAGGACCCGGTGCGAACGTGACCCTGGAGCAGGGCTCGCGCGGTCATGGTGAACCCGTCGGCCGCGACGACCGCCGGCGCCGCGGGCAGCAGCGCGAGCAGCGCCAGGAAGACCGCTCCGAGGCGGGACACGGCGCGAAGGGAACGGGCGTTGTGGCGCAGCGGCACTCGGGCTCCTCGGCCATGGACGGCGGGTCGGCTTGAACCTCGACGCGCGGACTGCCGGAAAAGTTGCACCCCTGCGTCCCCTCCGCGGCCGGCCCGGCTGCCTGTGGTGGCCGTCCGTCCGCGCCTATCGTACGATGCGGGAGCCCCGGGACCGATCGCGCCGCTTGTGCCCGGCACCGCCGGCGGGATCATAGCCGCGCCCGACATCCGCGACCCAGAGGAACACGTGCCCGACATCAGACCGTTCCGCGCGCTCCGCTACGACCCCGAGGTCGCCGGGAATCCGTCGGCGCTCGTTGCTCCCCCGTACGACGTCATCGGCCCGGACCTCCACCGTGAGCTGCTCGCTCGCCATCCGTGCAACGTGGTACGGCTGGACCTGCCGCAGGTGGAGCCCGGAGAGGATCCCGACGAGCGGTACCGCAGGGTTGCCAGGACGCTGGCGACCTGGCGCCAGGACGGCACGCTGCGCAAGGACCCGCGTCCCTCGGTCTACGTGTACGAGCAGGCCTATCGCGTGCCCGGCACCGAGGTTGACCGCAGGCAGCGGGGGTTCTTCGCTCGCCTGCGCATCGAGCCGTTCGGTCCCGGCAGCGGCGTCCTGCCGCATGAGAAGACCCTCTCCGGTCCGAAGGAGGACCGGTACCGGCTGCTCCGCGCGGCGGGCATCAACACCTCGCCCGTCGTGGGGCTGTACGAGGACGAGGGTCGCACGGCCGCCTCCGCGCTGACGGCGATCGCCGCCGGGATCCCGGACATGGACATCACCGACGACGACGGGGTGCGTCATCGCCTCTGGGCCGCGCCAGACGATGGCGAGGATTCCCGGGCCGCCAGCCTGTGTGCAACCGCCGCAGTTGGCCCCGTGTTCATCGCCGACGGCCATCATCGCTACGAGACCGCGATCCGCTACCGCGACGAGCGGCGCGCCAACCACACCGGCGAACAGGACCCGTCGTACGACTTCATCCTGATGCTGTTCCTCAGCGCTGCGGACGCGCTGACCGTGCTGCCGACGCATCGAGTGGTTCGAGGGCTGGGTGCCGCGGGGCTGGGGAGTCTCCGGGAGGGACTGCCGCGGCTGTTCACGGTCACGCCCTCGACGGGCGAGGCGCTGGTTGAGCGGTTCGGGGCGGCCGGTGGTCTGGCCGGCGGAGAGGGCCGGTTCGGGCTGCTGACGCGGGACGGGGCGTGGGTCCTGGACGCGAAGCGGGACGCCTTCGCCGGGCTCGGATCAGGCGGCGCGGCCGTCCGCGCCCTGGACGTGTCGCTCCTCGCGGCTGCGCTCGAGGCCCTGCTGGAGATCGACGCCGCAGCCGTGGCCGGCGGTGAGCGGATCGCCTACACCAAGTCCGTGGTCGAGGCCGCGGCGCTCGTGGCCGGCGGCGCCGAGGGCGCCGATGCTGCCTTCCTGCTGGAGCCCACTCCGGTGGCGTCCATCCTTGCCGTGGCCCGCGACGGGGACGTGATGCCGCAGAAGTCCACCTACTTCTATCCCAAGGCCCTCACAGGTCTCGTGCTCAGCCCGCACGAGTGGTAGGCGGAGGACCCGATCGATGACCGACACCACCTCCTCCGACCGCGCTCTCGTTCGCACGGGGTCGGGCGGCCGCCCGGTTCGCAAGGACGAGATCGAGCTCGTGGACCGCGGTCTCTACGTGGAGTCGTGGCTGCCCGAGAGACGCTCTCGTCGGAAACCGCTCCTGTTCGTCCACGGCGAGCTGGGCGGTTCCTGGGTCTGGGAGCGGTTCCTGCACCACTTCGCCGGGCGGGGCTGGGAGGGCCACGCCCTCAACCTGCGGAACCACTACTGGTCGCAGACGGCCGATCCGGCCAGCCTCGACATCGAGTCCTACACCGAGGACGTGATCGCCGCCCTGGAGCGGCTCGGGCCGACGACGGTGGCCGTTGGCCATGGGCTGGGCGGCCTCCTGATCCTCAAGGCCCTCGAACGGGTGCCGGTTTCGGCCTACGCGCTGATCGCCCCCGAGACGCCCAGGGAGCTGCGCGAGCCGGCGCGCCCGCACGTGGTGCGCGACATCCCGGACGCCTACGGCCGGGCGGAGCTGGGCTGGGAGACCCTGCCCGAGCGCTTGACGCGGGAGCACCGGGACCTGACCCTCGCCGACGTCCTGCGCATCCAGCACATGCTGGGCCAGAAGGCCTTCGAGTCCGGGCGGGCGCGGCGACAGGTCCTGGCGGGCGTCTCCGTTGATCGTGCCGCGCTCCCGGACGTGCCGCGGCTGGTCATCGGGGCGGGCCTCGACGCGTACGTGCCGGAGGCCGAGGTGGAGCGCCTTGCGGAATGGCTTGGGGCGCCGTACGAGCCGTTCGGGGCGCACTCTCACTACGGCCTGGTGCTGGGTGAGCAGAGCTACCTCCAGGTCGCGGAGACGCTGCGTGAGTTCCTGGAGACCAACCGTCTCTGAGGGTTGCGCGCGACGCTCCGCTGGGCCCAGCGGAGCGCTCCGCTGGGCCCGTGGCGGACGCTCCGCCACGCCCCCGACGGTTGCAGCCTCCTCGCGGCCCCTGCTATCCTCGCGCCCGGTCGATCGCATCGGCCGCCTCTGCGCCGCATTCGTCTAGAGGCCCAGGACACCGCCCTCTCAAGGCGGAGACCACCGGTTCGAATCCGGTATGCGGTACCAAAATCGCCAGTTTCGGCCCGATCCACGCTCGGATCGGGCTTCTTCTTTGCTCGGCGAAGGCCCTGAGCACCCTTACCAGCACCCATATCCCGATCGGATGTCCCCTCGTGATCGGCCGGGGCGTCCTGATCGAACCACATCTCCGGCACCGATTCCGGCTGCGCCGACGACTCGGCGCGGTCGAGGGGCGAGCGGCCGAGGACCGCGTCGAGCCGGGCCATCGCCTCGGTCTGCATCGTCGGCAGGGCGTGGCTGTAGCGGTCGAGGGTGATCGCGATCTCCTTGTGACCGAGCACCTCGGACACGATCTTCGGGTTCGTGCCGGCCATCAACTGCAGCGTGGCGAAGGTGTGGCGCAGATCGTGGAAGCGGATCGGCGGCAGCCCGGCCCGGCGCAGCAGTGCCTTGAACCCGAGGGTCGTGACGTGCCGGCCCCACAGCGGCTCTCCGGCCGCGTCCGAGAAGATCAGGTCGTCGCCAGTCAGCCGGCGACCGGCCGTTGCCACCACCTCCGCCTGTCGGTCGCGGTGCGCGCGCAGCACGTCGAGGGTCGCGTCGGTCAGCTCGATCGAGCGCTCGCTTCGCGCGGTCTTGGGCTCACCCAGCCACCAGTGCCCGTGGAGGCGGACGAGGGTGTAGCGGACGAAGGCGCGGCGGGTCGGCCAGTCGACGTCGCGCCAGCGTAGCCCGAGCAACTCGCCCTGACGCATCCCGGTCGTGACCGCCAGGGTGAAGAGGGCTTCGAGCGGATGGCCGTGCGCCTCGGCGAGGAAGCGCCGGGCCTCGTCGGGGCTGAGCGGGCGCATCTCCGGGCGGCTCCGCCGCGGCAGGGCGGCACCGGTCGCCGGGTTGCGCTCGATGAGCCGCCAGGCAACCGCCTGGTCGAGGGCGCCGTGGAGGACGGCGTGGGCGTAGCGGAGCGAGGCCGCGGACCGGGCGCGCATCACGGTGCGTCGGCTGCGGGCGTGGCTGATCGTGAGCTCCTGTGGCGCCGCCAACTGGGCATACGCGTGGGCGATGTGCTGCGGCGTCAGCGACCGCAGCGGGATCGAGCCGAGCGCCGGGACGAGCTGGCCGCGGACGATGCCGCGGTAACGCTCGAGGCTCGAGGGGCGGAGCTTGGCCGCTGCGACGTCGGTCAGCCAGCGCTCGAGGTATTCACCGACCGAGAGTCGCGGATCGTCGACGATCCCGAGCGAGGCGCGGCGGACCGCAGCGTCGCGCTTGGCCGCCGCCTCGCGGGCGCCCGCTCGGCCAGGAGTCGAGGAGTACACCGAGCGTCGCTTGCCGTTGGCGTCGATGTAGCGCGCCCGCCAACGACTCTGCGAGGCGATCCATCGCGGCTGCTCGCCCGTGCCCTTGTCGCGCCGAACAACTGCCATGGTCCGATCGATGATAGCCGCCATCAGGGTTCTTCCTGCGCTGCGCGGTAGCGCCGCTCGGCCTCGGCCCGCCGCGCTTCGACATAAGCATCGAAGTCGGCCCGGAGCACCCGCCAGGTCTCGCCGACCTGGATGCCCCGCAGCCGGCCGGAGCGCACGAGCCGGTACGCGGCGGCGCGACTGATCGCCAATCGACGCGCGACCTCGGTCAGGCGGAGGGCGGGCGCATCGAGCTGTGTGAACCCGGTCGGTCGACCGACGTCACCGGCCGGACGCGGCGATGCATTCCGGCGCGTCCTTATCGCGCTCACGATAACCCTGTTAGTTTCGCTCGGATCTTCGGCTCGGCTTGGGTCATGTCACAGAATCCGCTGTCGTGTGTGATTGGGCTGAGGCGCTCCCGTCGGCGCCGCCTCGGCCGGGTTGTGCACCTGTCGTCCACACTCCCTTACGGCGCGTCGGCCGGGACGCGGAACTAGGAGCGGCTGCGGGCCGCGTTCTGGAATGGGTTACGACACCGATGCCGGCGTACCGCCTGATAAGAACCTAGCCATGGGGAGGTCCGTTGTGAAGGGGGTTTAAGTGTGTTGTTTAGTGCATTGTTGAGCGCCGGGGTCGCAGCGTCCCCTTCTCAGCTAGCCCCATGACAGACGGCTTGAGCGGCGCAACTCATGGGCTAAACGAGACGCCCGCTCGCGACTACGCGCTCGTCGTGGGGACAAGGTCGACACCGAGAACCACATTAGGAGGTGCCCGCCGTCGACCCGGGAGTCGGTCCAGGCGGCGCCCGCGCGTATAGAGCGTAGCGAGTCGGGTTTCGGGCTCGGGCCCGGCTGAGCACGATTCTCTGTCGCGCTCATCGTCGCTCAACTGTCGTATATGGCGGTTGCGGTCGCGGTCGTGACCGCGGTTTCGGTCGCGACACTGTCGTGACTCGGTTCACGTAACTGTCGCGCTCACATCGCGAGCGTTGCTCAGGCGCCGGACGCGGCCGGCCGAATCCAGGCTCGGTGGCTCCAGCAGGGACGTCGGCGGTCGAACGGAGCTTAGCCACCAATCTGGGCAGCCATCCGGTAGCGCGGGAGGTTGAGCGGCTCCCGCTCGGTTAGCGGCGACCGAGTCGAGGAGCATCCTATCGACGCGGCCGACTCCCGCTAGGGACACGGCAGCCTGTCCTCGCGCCCACACGCCGGGTTGCTCGACAGCGGCATCGTCGGGATCGTCCCCGCCGTCCGCGGGTCATCGCTCGGCCAGCACCGGCCGGTCACTAAGGAGGCGACGGCGAAGCGCACCTGGGCAAGCAAACCCTTTTCGGGTGGAGAGTCGGACGGTCAGGACCCCTCCTGACGTCGTCGCCCCTCATGGATCCAGGAGCGGCGAGGATTCCGGGTCACCGGCCCGAAGCTCTGGTGCGGGATAAACCGATCGTGCGTTCCGGTTTCCATCGTCTGGTTGTGTTGATCGGGGTCGTCGATGGGCTGATGTGTAAGGGAAGAAGCCTTCGCAAGCGCCCTTTCGAGCGAGTGGTTCGCGCATTCGGGCGCCAGCGCGAAGATACTCAGGAGGAGTTGTGTTTTCGCGACCCTCGAGCCCTCCCCAGCATGAGCCCAGGGAGCGATCGAGAATGAGACCCCGGCCGCTGGCCGGGGTCTCAGCTACGCCCGCGTTGATCGAGCCGCCTTAGATACGGCGTGCCTACGGCCCGCACGGCTGCTTGTTCGGGCACTTGACGTCCGACGGTCCGCTCAGCGGGGCGGCTTCACCCCCGAGTGTCTCAGTCACGGAGCCCTCGGAGAACAGCGGGGTGAACTTGCTGGCTCCAGCGGGCGCCAGCTTGTCTGCGTCCGCCGGCGCCGCGGGCGGCGGAGCGGCAGCGTCCGGCTTGGCGGCGGGGACAGCAGGCTGGGTACGCACCTGGTCGGATTGCGTTCTCAGTGCCGCGCTCGTCGTGGCCGACACCACGATGAGGAGAAGCGCCACCGCCAGAAGGCCGATGCCAATCAATCGACGCGACGTTCGGGCTGTCTTCATAGCTCGCACCTAGTGCTGCGTCGTCCAGATGTTCTGGGCGTCGTTAGTATAGTTCTGATTGTACTCATCACCGTGCCAGTAGGCTGGCCATACCACGCCCGGTGGCATGTTAACGAATTGTGTATTCGGCCAAGCCACCCACCAATCCCCCGCATGGAGGTACTGCATCCAGTACATGTTGATCATCGACGCCGCGGCCTGACCGCCTCCGAGCATGGAACCCCGGTCGTAGGCCTCCGCCGCCCACCACACGGTGTTGCCGGCGGTGAATGCTGACGATCGAGGGACGGTCTTTGTGCTGGTCCAGCCTTCGGTGATGTTCTGGACCGAGTACTTCCAGGTGTTGCCGACCTTGTCGATCCTGAAACGGTACCGATCGCCGATCTCGGGAGGACCGCCGACCCAGCCGTCGGCCAGGCAGGGCACCCCGCCAGAGTTGTCGACGCAGATGTACACGAAATGCAGGGCGCCGTCGGATGGGACTCCTGTCGCGGCCGCGCCGCACTTGTTCGCGGTCGTGCCTGAGCAGACAGCGGTCCCG
This sequence comes from uncultured Chloroflexia bacterium, assembly GCA_963770795.1. Classification (GTDB taxonomy): domain Bacteria; phylum Chloroflexota; class Limnocylindria; order Limnocylindrales; family CSP1-4; genus CAIXZV01. The sequence goes on along the minus strand of CAVYQR010000001.1, from coordinate 769,568 downwards.
ATCTGGACGATGTAGTTGGTGTTGTCCACCTGGAGATTCGCTGGAAGGATGGCGGAGATCACCGGGCCGACCGTGTTAGTGCAGGTCCCGAAGCCCTGCGCCTTCATGTCACCGATCACGCCCGTGTAGTCGCTGAAGTCGCTCCGGGCGACGGCGAGCTTGTAGTTGTCGAAGTCGCTGCAAGGGTACGTGTACTGCGCCGCTCGAACGGGTGATGGCGAAGCAGCCGAAGCGAGGGCGACGACTACCAGCACGGTCGCCAGAGCAACCAGAGGTTTCCGCATGCGCCCCTCCACTGTCCCTCAGGTATGACCGCGCGCTATTTGGCCGCAGTATCCGACCCTGAGTCCTCCGGGTCAATGCCTTGAGTCCGACAACCACGACTCGTCCGGGTCTGTGTCGACGAGGAGAGCGATATCCTGTGTGGACAGGCGCGTCGTCCCTGCCAATCCGCTGTCGAGATCGCCTTGGCCGCATCGTGGACAACGATCCTCATCGCGGCCGCTCGCAAACGGAGAAGCGATTCGCTCGAATGACTTGGTGGGACCGCAGGGGCGACGAGTCGGTGCCAGCTCGGACGCTCATCTGAACCCCTATCTGAACCCTTATCGATCCTGTGTCTTGTGTCTCATGCGTCTCTTGGTGGTACTGCGTGTACGCGGCTGAGACACATGAGACGGTTCATCAGGCATCCGGTATGCGGTACCAAAGACTCCTCAACGCCCCCGGCCCGCCCCGGGGGCGTTCCCCTGTCCGGTGCGTCAGACGTCGCCGGCCCCGACCCGTCCCGGCTCACGTTGCTGCCGGCCCGCGTCGGCCGCGGCCAATGTCCTAGACTCGCCGGGTCCCTCGTCACAACCCACTGGATGAACGCATGCCGTCAACCCCCGATCGCCGCCTCGTGATCCTCGCCGAGGGCAACTTCGGCTACCACTACGGCAAGACCGCCATGGGCGTCATCCGCTTCGGCCAGGACAGGGTCGTCGCGGTCATCGATTCCGCCCAGGCCGGCCGGAATGTCCGCGAGTGGCTGGGCGACTCGGGCCGCTTCGACATCCCCATCGTCGGGTCGCTGAGCGACGCGCTGGGCTTTGTCCCGCGTGCCGACGCGCTGCTGGTTGGCATCGCTCCCACCGGCGGCCGGCTCCCGGACGAGTGGCGCCAGGTCATCTTCTCGGCCATCCGATCGGGCCTCGACATCCTGTCCGGCCTGCACACATTCCTTGGAGACGACCCCGAGCTCGCCGAAGCCGCCCGCTCGGCCGGCGTGCGGATCACGGACTACCGGCGGCCGCCGGAGCGCATGGAGACGTCGGTGGGGCGCAGCCACGATCCTGGCAAGCGGGTGATCCTCACGGTCGGGACGGACTGCGCGATCGGCAAGATGTCCGTCGCGCTGGAGCTCCGGCGCAGCGCCCAGGACCTGGGGCGGTCCGTCTCGTTCGTTCCCACCGGACAGACCGGGATGATGATCGAGGGCTGGGGCGTGGCCGTGGACCGGGTGATCTCGGACTTCGTCCAGGGGACGTGCGAGTGGATGAGCGAGGAGGGCGAGCGACGGGGGGACTGGGTCATCGTGGAGGGGCAGGGATCGCTGGACCATCCTGCCTATTCGTCCGTGACGCTCGGGCTGATCCACGGGTTCACGCCCCAGGCGATGGTGATGGTGGACATGCCCGGTCTCGAGGAACACGACTTCGACCACGTGCCCGGTCGCAGCTTCCCAATACGGCCGCTGCCCGATTTCATCCGGATCCACGAGGGGGTGGCGGGGCTGATCGCCCCCTCGAAGGTGGTGGCCGTGGCGCTCAACACATCGCGGATCCCGGACGAGGCGGAGGCCCGAGCGATCATCGCCCAGACCGAGGCGGAGACCGGGATCCCGTGCGACGACCCGGTCCGGTTCGGCGGCGAGGCGCTGTGGCGACGGATCGAGGCGGACGTGGATGCGCTGCCGTGGGTCGTCCCGGCCCCCATCGAGGAGGTATCGGCATGACGTTCTCGATCCGGTTGCGGACCCTGGTGCTGCCCCTGCGCGACCCGTTCGTCATTGCCCGGTCCTCGCACGGTGAGGGTCGGACGAGCACCACCATCCTCGCCGAGCTGCGCGACGATGCAGACGGTCCGGACGGGCCCGTCGGGCTGGGCGAGGGGTATCCGGACACGTACTACGGTGAGACGCCGGCGACGGTGGCCGCTGTGGTGCCGCTGCTGCTCGGATCGCTGGAGCCCCTGGGGCCCGCGCTGCGGGGATCGCTCGACGAGGCGCGAACGGCGCTGGTGGCGGCCGAGGCCGCGATGGCTGCGGCGATCGGCAACCACGGCGGCGCCAAGTGCGCGGTGGACATCGCGCTGCACGATCTCGTCGGTAAACGCCTGGGACTGCCGATCCGGAGCCTGCTGGACATCGATGCCCCGATCCCGCCGACGGACTTCACCCTGGGCATCGACGAGCCTGCCGTGGTGGCCGAGCGCGCTCGCCGCGCCGCCGCCTTCCCGGCCCTCAAGATCAAGGTGGGCGGCCCGACCGACCTCGCGACGCTTGAGGCCGTGCGTGCCGTGTACGGCGGACCCATCCGGGTGGACGCCAACACGGCCTGGACGCCGGATGGCGCCCTGGCGCTCCTCCCCGAGCTGGAGAGGCTGGGCGTGGAGCTCATCGAGCAGCCCTTCCCGGCGGGGCGGCTTGACCTGCTGCGGGCGCTCCAGGAGCGGTCGGCGCTGCCGCTCGTGGCCGACGAGAGCGCGGTGTTCATCCACGATCTCGAGTCCCTGGTCGGCGTCGTGGACGGGATCAACGTGAAGCTCGCGAAATGCGGCGGGATCGGTCCCGCGCGGCGGATGCTGGAGCGGGCGAACGCAATGGGCTTCCGGACCTTCATCGGTTGCATGGAGGAGACGTCCATCGGGATCGCCGCTTCGGCGGCCGTGGCGCCCCTGGCGGAGTGGCTGGACCTCGACGGGTGCCTGCTCCTGGCGGACGACCCGGTGACGGGCCTCGTGCTGGCCCCCGACAAGCGCTGGCGCCTCGCGGACCGGCCGGGCCTGGGACTGGAGATCCCGGCGGGGATCTTCTAGCGGATCCTGCCTGCGGCCTCCGATCCGGCCCGCTACCCGATGTCGCGTCGCGGCGATCCACAGGTTTGGGACGGTTGAGCGCGACTGTCCACCACCGGTGGCGGGCTGTGGACAAGTCGGTGGGGAACATCGTGGAGAAGCCCCTACCGGCGCGGGTCCCGCGCGGCGTACCATGTGGGTGTCGCCGGAGCCCGGGAGCCAACCGGAGGGAGTCAGGCCCCGACGACAAAGCCCCGACGTTGTGCCGGGGGTCGGGTCCCACCCGCCCGCCGCCGGCTGTCCTGTCCTGCCCGAGCCAGATGAGGACCTGTATCGATGCTGCCCGCCGGCCACGCCTGCACGACGACGCCCGAGGCCGAGGCCTTCGTGCGGTTCTGCTACCAGCGCAGGCGCGTGGGGTGGCCGGAGCTGTATGACGAGATGTGCGCGGTGGCCACCCGGGGGCTGTTCCAGGGAATGGGCCACGATGCGCTGGCGGAGATCGGCATCGGGTTCAGCCTGTTCGAGACGCCCCGCCTGGCCGCCCTGGTGACCCGCATCGCGGGCGAGGAGCAGGCGGCACGGCGCGCGGCACGCCTTGTGGCGCTCGAGGCCGCGCAGGCAACCACCGCGGCGTAGCCTGCAGCCACCGCGGCGTAGCCGGCAGCCACCGCCGCCGGGCCGCGGTGGACCGCTCGCCCGCTCGCCCCCGGTCCGGGTGCGGGCCTCAGGCCCGGATGCGCCGCCGGGCCATCTCGCCCTCGATCTGGCGCTCCGCCTCGACGTAGCGGTCGATCTGCTCGCGCAGCTGGTTGGCCTCGGGCGCATAGAGGTGGACCTGCTGCTGGAGGATGTACGACAGCCGGCGGCTGGTCATCCGCACGTGGTCCAGGTTCTTCATGAGGACCAGCGGGTCCATCGAGGCAAGGTCTGACGGGGGGTACATCTGGTTCATCGCGGGGTCATCCTAGCCCAAGCGGAAAGCCCGCGGAGGGCGTGTGGGGCGACGGGCACCGCGATTCGCGATGCCCGGCCGTGGCCTCTGATCAGGCGCCCGTGTCGCCCTTGAGCGCCGCGAGACGCGCCTCGATCTCGAGGTCGTCCTCGCTGCCCTCGAGCTCGGCGAACTGGTCCTCGAGGGACAGGGTGGAGACCTCCTCCATGCCCCGGGCCTGCGCCTCCTGCCGCCGGATCCGCTCCTCGAAGCGGTTGAGGTCCGATGTCGGGTCGAGAACGGAGACGTCCTTGAGGGTCTGCTGGACCTGCATCTGGGCCTGGGCCATCTTGGCGCGGGAGACCAGCTCGTCGCGCTTCTGGACCAGCTCCTCGCGCTTGAGACGCAGCTTGATGAGCCCGTCCTTGAGCTTGTCGGTGAGCTCGGTCTGCTGGGCGATCTGGCGATCGAAGGTCGCCACCTGCTCTTCGAACGAGATCTGACGCTTGAGGGCGAGCTTGGCCAGGGCATCGAATCGGTCTGCCTCGGCCGCGTTGCCCTTCGCGCGCTCGGCGTCGGCGCGCGCGGAGGCCGCCTTTGCCTTGGCCAGCCACTCGGTCGAGGCCTCCCGTGCCTCACGCGCGTCATCCTCAAGGAGGCGCAGGTTGCCAATGGTCTGGGCGACGGCCTCCTCGGCCTCGGCGATGTTGCTGGTGAAGTCCCGGATGAGCTGGTCGAGCATCTTCTCGGGGTCCTCGGCGTCGTCGAGGATCGAGTTGATGTTCGCCCGGACCAGTTGGCCCATGCGCCCAAGGATCGAGGTCTGCGCCATGTCGATGATCTCCCGGCTCGTCGTGCCTGCTCGATGGATGGACCGACCCGAACTGCGCCAGCCGCCGGGCCTGCATGTGATCGAAGCCTACCAGCGGCCCCCACGGACGCGTCCGCCGCTCCCGCCACCGGAGCCGCCGCCGCTGCCGCTCGTTGGGCTGCCGAACCCGCTGCCCTGGAGCCGGCCACCCCCGCTGCCGGTCCTTCCGGGCCGACGCGATCCGCCGCCGCCCGCTCCCCCCCACGGCGTGCCGCCCCAGCCGCCGCCTGCCACTGCGCCGCCCACGATGCCGCCCACGACAGCCGTCCCGAGGCCCGGTGCCCCCTGGCGGGCGTTGGAGGCCTCGAACTCGGCGGACGCCAGGCGGTATGCCTCGTCGGCGAGCTGCGAGGCGCGCGACGCGGTCGTGGTGGCCAGCTCGGGGTCCGTGTCCACGAGGCGCGTGGCCTCGGCCAGCTGGGCCTCCGCCTCCGCTGCGCGGGTTCGAGCCTGCTGTCCAACGGCGTGTCGCCGCGTGGTGATGAAGTCCACGGAGCGCGTCACCTGACCGCGGGCGCTCGTCACGGCGGTTGCCGCTGTCTCCCGGCGCCGGCGCGCCTGCTCCTCGGCAGTCCGGATGCTGCCGATGATCGCGTCGGCGGCCGCGTTCGCCGCCATCGCCTGCTGGACAGCCCCCAGGGGATCAAGGGGGCGGCTCGCGGCGGCTCGCCGCGCTTGGTCGAGGGCCTGCTCCGCGGCTCGGAGTGCCTCGGTGGCCTGCGGGACCACCGGCGTGGCCCGTGCCTGCTGGACTGCTGTGCGGGCCGCGGCGACGTCGGCCTCGGCCGCGGCAAGCTCGCCCGGCAACTTCGCCGCGGCACCGTCCAGCTCGACGGCCAGGCGGTCCACCGCGTCCACCAGGTGCATGGCGCCGGCGAGTCCCTCCTGTGCCTGGCGCAGGGCCATCACCGCCTGGTTCCGGTTCGAATCCACCAGGGAGCGGCCACGATCCACCTCTGCCGCAGCGTCGTCGAGAGCCTTGTCGGCCTCGGCCAGGTTCCCTGCCACGGAACCCGTGGCCTGGGGGGTGTAGGTGGCGACCAGCCGGTCCAGGGTCGCCTTCGCCGCGGATCGGCGCTGGCGCATGCCCTCGATCGCCCCGGAGGCCGCGGCCAGCTGTTCGGGTGCGGTTCGCTCGAGGTCCGCGAGCTGATCGAACCGCTCCTCCTGGGCGTCGAGCAGCTGGTTCGCATTCGTCGTCCGGGCCACGATCTCCCTGAGCATGGCCTCCCGCTCGGCTGCGGTGTCTGGCTGCGCGTCGTCAAGGCGCTGGCGGACCGAGAAGGCGGCACGGAGCTGCTCGCCCGCCTGCTTGATGGCGTCCCGGTAGGGGACCACCTCGGCGTCCCCCCACTGGGCCGCGGCGAACTCCACGTCGTTGGCCGCGTCCTTCAGCGCCTCGTCGGTATCGAGCAGGAGCCGGTTCGCGTCCTGGTTGAGCTGGTCCGTCGCGGCGGCGCCCGTCGCCGCTCCGGCCCGGCGCTTGAGCAGGGACCGGACGATGAGGAAGCCGACGACCCCGACGATGATGAGGATGATGACCGGCGTGAGGTTGAAGCCACCGCCTGATCCTGATCCGGAGGCGGAGCCGCCGGGCGCAGCGGTTGCCGACGCGGCGGTGGGTACGGGGGTCGCGGGCACGGCCACCGTGGAGGCGTTCCCGAGGGAGGTCGCGGTCGCGATCACCGCGGCGGCGAAATCCCCATCCGCCAGCCCCGGCTCCAGGACCTCGACCAGGATCGCGTCGATCTCGTCGTTCGTCACCCCGTCCAAGGTTGGGCCGACCCACAGGGCATCGGAGCGGTCCTCGACGGCGACCACGAGCAACGCGTCGTTGCCGCCCAGAGAGTTGTCGTCGGCCAGGGCCGCGGTGTAGTCGGTAACGCTCTGGGAGCCTGTGGTATTCACGAAGGCCACGAACAGCTGGATGCCGTGGTCGGTGCGGAGACCCGCGAGGGCGTCCGCGATGGCCGCCTCTTCGCCATTCGTGAGGACGCCTGCCTGGTCGGTCACGCTCTCGCTGAGCCGGGGTCCGGCCCCCAGCACCAGGCCCGCGGCGGCAACCAGGAGCAGCGTGGCCAGCGAACCCGCCCGGGCGACGGACAGCGAATGGCGTCGGGCTGGGCGGGGGCGGCCGCGCGAAGCGACCCGAAATCGATTCGTCATGAGTCCGATCCTAGCGCCGGGAGAAGCCCGCGTGGCGGCCCTCCTGCATCGGTCAGAGCGCGCGCAGCCTCGTCGGGGGCCAGGTCCAGTCGATCGGCAGGCTCGCGGAGGCCAGCGCGCGCCGGCGTCCCGCCTCGGTCGCCCCGAGGACCAGGATCCGGTCCGTCTTCGTCGCCCGTCCAGCCTCATTGCCCCAGAGGCGCGTCATCTTCCGGTTCGCGGCCACCTCGTCGCGCACCAGGCCCGCCAGCCTGTAGCCCGCCGGGAGGGCGGCCTCCTCCCACGCGCGCTCGGCCAGGCCGATGCCCGACCCGGAGGGCTTGCCGCGGTCCATCTCCACGTCGCCGATCACCACCACGGCGATGCCGTCGTCCGCCATCGTGGGCCGGAGGTCCGCCAGCACCTCCCTGAGGAACGCGAGGTAGGGCTCCCGGTGGTGGGCGTCGTCCAGGGTGGCGTCGATGACGCGGGCGTCGAAGCCCAGGAGCCAGGTGCGGAGCCAGTTGTAGTAGCCGTACTTGAGGACGCGCAGGTAGGGCGGTGACGTGATCACAAGGCGCACCCGGTCGGGCAGGCCGCGGGCTCGCAGCGCCGTTCGGGCGCGGTGGCCGGCCGTGCGCGCGTCGCCCATGAGCGCCACGCCGGTGGTGGAAGGGAGCGGCTGACGGTAGAGGCGGTCCAGTTTGGCGGAGAGCGCGTCAAACACGTCCCGGGCAGGCGGCTCGTAGCCGCTCCGGGCCACGAAGTCGCGGACGTAGCGCGGCGCCATGCTGAACGTGTTCGGCATGATCGTGGACAGGTAGGACGTGGTCTTGCCGTGCAGCACGCCCACGAGCGCCCCCGCGAGGAACCGGTCCGTGCGATCGTCGAGGCGAAGGTGGGACCGGACCAGGAGCAGCTGGCCCAGCGTGCGCGGGTGAAACGCGAGCGCAACCTCGTCGGGGAGGGGTTCGGTGCGGGCGTCGGGTCCGGCGCCGCTGCCGGCGGTGGGGACGAATGCGGACGGATGCCCGGGGCGGTGGATCGCGCGCTCGGCGAGGGCCAGCCAGGCTGGCGCGTCTGCGGCCCACTGCAGCCGGAGGGCGGCGAGGCGGGTCCGGGCCTCGGCCGGGGTCGCGGGCTCCAGCTTGGCCCCGGTCAGGACGTGGGCCAGCGGATTGAGGTCGTTGCCGACGCCGATGCGGCCCTCGGCGGCCGCCTGCAGGGGCGCCGTGCCCCGGCCGGAGAACGGGTCGAACACCACGTCGCCCGGCCGGCTGTAGCGGGCGATGAAGGCGTGCACGAGCGAGGCCGGGAAGCTCGCCAGGTACGAGCACATGGGGTGGAGGCTGTGGCCCCAGAGGCGGGCCTGGTCCTTCCACTCCGGCTCCATGGCGAGCGCCGGCAGCGCGGTCGGCAGCTCGAAGGCGAGCTGGCCGGCGGCGAGCGGCCGCGTGCGACTGGTTCGAGTGGTCTGGTCGGGCATACCCGTAGCTCGACGTGACCTGCCCGGATTGGGCATCCGGACGAAGGGCCGCGAAGCGTAGCACGCGAGAATTCTGAGTCGGGAGCCGGGCGAACGCCCCATCCGGATCGCCGATGGTCCCGGATCGTCCCCATCTCTCGGTACGGACGATGCCTCGGCGGTACGGAAGGTGTCCCGGCTGACGCGGCGCCACGTGACGGCGATCGAGATCGCTGCACCGGCGGCGGCGATGATCCCGCCGCGCGCTAGACTCGAGCTCGGCGCCAGCCCCGCCCCCGTAGCTCAGCGGATAGAGCAGCTGCCTTCTAAGCAGACGGTCGCAGGTTCGATTCCTGCCGGGGGCGCCATGTCATGAGTCGCGACATCGGTGACACATGAGTCGCGACATAGGCGACACCTGTGGTCATCCGGTCATCGGGGACCCCGGCCATCGGCCGGGGTCTCGTCGCATGTTGCGCCAGTACCCCTTGTCGGGCTCGATCCGGTGGCTCGAGAGGACCTCACCGGTGTCGAGGGCGACGACCGTGACCTCGCGCTCGTCGACGATGGCGAGGACCCGGCGACCGGCGTGGGCCGCGCCGATCCGCAGGTGGTGCATCCGTCCGGCCCGCCGCAGGCTGATCGCGCCCTTCTTGTCGGTGGTGTCGTACCGGAGCCGGAAGTGGCCCCGACCCACGGGGGCCGAGGGCAGCGCCTTCGGCGTCGCCCGGTACGCCTCGCCCGGGGTCCGGCGGCCGATCGCCCGGTGCGGCCGCTGCTCGTTGTAGGCGAGGCGGAAGGCGTCGAGCTGGGCCTGCAGCTCGTCCAGATCCCGAGCCGCCGGCTGCCGTCCCAGCCAGCGCTTGAGGGTCTGGTGGAAGCGCTCGATCTTGCCCTGGGTCTGGGGGTGGCCGGGCGTGCCGTTCTTCTGGCGGATGCCGAGGTACGCGAGCAGGTGCTCCAGGCCGTTGCGCCCGCCGGTGAAGCGCGCCGTGTACACCGTCCCGTTGTCGGTGAGCGTGGCGGCTGGCCAGCCCCAGACGTCGCCGGCCGCGGTGAACGTGGCCACCACGTCGTCGCCGCCGACCCGCCGGAACACGGTGCAGCCCAGCAGGTACCGCGAGTGGTCGTCGAGCCAGGAGCAGATCTCCACCCCGCTCCCGTCCGCGAGGCGCCAGTGGGTGAAGTCCGACTGCCACACCCCGTTGGGCGCGGCGGCCTCGAAGCGGATCCAGGAGCTCCTGGGCCGCTTGTGCGGCTGGGGGACGACGAGCCCGGCGGCATGGAGGATCCGGCGGATGGTGGACACCGCCGGGACCGGCAGGCCCTCGCGCCCGAGGTGCCAGGCGATGGTGGCGGGTCCGGCGTCGAGTCCGCTCGCGGCGAGCTCCGTCCGGAGGGCGACGATCCGGCCGCGGACGTCGTCGGATGTTCCCTGCGGGCTGGTGTGCGGCCGCCGGGACCGCGGCTCCAGATCGTCAAGGCCGCCGGCACGGTACCGCCGCAGGAGACGGTGCAGGTGCCCGCGGCTGATCCCGTACTCCTCCGCTGCGGCGGTGACGGACAGCTGCGATGAGACGACCTTGAGGACGGCCACCCGGTGCTTCGACATGCCCCGGACTGTCACGCATGTCCCGACTCAGGTGTGCCCTATCAGGTGTCACCTATGTCGTGAACTCAGACACTGCCGGGGGCGCCACTGCCGGGGGCGCCACTGCCGGGGGCGCCACATCTCGCGTTCGGCTAGGTCCCCGTCGGCGACTCCCTTACCGCTCGGCCCATGTCTCGCCGCGGTGCGGCGACGCACCGCGAAGCTGTTCTGGGGGGTGCATTTCCATGCGGTTCGCCGCACAATGCGCACGCGTCGGCCCGCGCCGCTCGACGGTCGCGGGGAGTTGACGCCCGGGGGCCGGTGTTCGCGACCGATCGACGCATGGATGTGCCCCCACGCGCCGTTCGAGCGACGCCGGCCCGGGCCGGGTTCCTGTGGCCATTCCCAGGCCGCCGCCCGTGCATACGACCGGTTCCGGGCGGCCCGCCCGGTCGCGCGCCCCAACCCCACCGCACGCCCCCGAACCTGCGCTGGTACCACCGGCTGCCCGAGAGTACGGCTTGTCCGAGCCGCCCCGGACCCCGACACTCTCATCAACAGCAGGCCGGACCGCACCGCAGTGCCCTGCACGGTTTGCCCGGCCCGCGCTGAGAACAGAGGCAGCACATGGCGTCAATGGCAATCCACAATCTCGGACCGATGCTCACGGCGAGCGAGGTGGCCGATATGCTCCACCTCCACGTGAACACGGTGAAGCGCCTCGGCGACCGCGGCGAGCTCCCGTACTACCGCGTCTGCAAGCGCGGCGACCGGCGCTTCCGGCTCGACGACGTGATGGCCTTCCTGGCTCGGAACCGCTGATCCCGTCCTGGGCTTGCGCCCAGGACGTCAGCCCCGCAGGGCGTCCTCGAAGACCCGCAGCGCTTCCTCGATCTCGGGCACGGTCACGTCCAGCGGCGGGATCCACCGGATCACCTGGTGGTGGATGCCGCAGGTGAGGAGCAGCAGCCCAGCGTCGCTCGCCCTGCCGGCCACGGCCTCTGCCGTCGCGCCGTCCGGCTCGCGGGTCCCGCGGTCCTTCACGAACTCCACGCCGATCATCAGGCCGGGCCCGCGCACGTCCCCGATCACCGGGAAGTCCGCCATCAGCTCTCGCAGGCCGCCGCTGAGCTCCGCGCCCCGCCCCCGGGCGTTGGCGACCAGGTCCTCGTCCCGGATCGTCTCCAGGACGGCCACGCCGGCCGCGCAGGCCACCGGGTTGCCGCCGTAGGTGGTGCCGTGAGCGCCGCGGCCCCACTGCTCCTGGAGCGCCTTGCTGGTCACGATCGCCGACAGCGGCATGCCGTTCGCGATGGCCTTGGCCACGCAGACCACGTCCGGGACGATGTCCGCGTGCTCGAACGCCCACATCTCGCCGGTCCGCCCGAAGCCCGACTGGACCTCATCCGCGATCAGCAGGATCCCGTGCTCGTCGCAGACCGCGCGGAGCGCCTTGAGGAACGCGGGCGGAGCCGGGTAGTACCCGCCCTCACCCTGGACGCACTCGATGATGATCGCCGCCACCTGGGATGGAGCGACCGTGGTCGCCAGCAGGTCGTCCAGCTCGGCGAGGCAGGCCTCGGTTGCCGCGGCCTCGTCGTCTTCGAAGTCCCGGTAGGTGGCTGGGAACGGGAGCTGGTAGATGGACGGCAGCAGCGGCTCGTAACCACGGCGGTAGTTGAGCGATGAGCTGGTGATGCTGGTGGCGCCGATCGTCCGTCCGTGGAAGGCGCCCCGGAACGCGATGATCGCCGGGCGTCCCGTGGCGCGCCGGGCGAGCTTGAGCGCGCCGTCGATGGCCTCCGACCCCGAGTTGAGGAAGAGGACGGTGTCCAGCGGGTCCGGGAACGTCTCGGCCAGCATCCGGGCGAGGGTGACCGTCGACTCGGCGAAGCCGATTGCGTGGACGGGGCCGATGAGGCGGTCCACCTGGGCATGGATGGCGGCGGTGACGCGAGGATGGGTGTGCCCGAGCGCGGTCACGGCGATGCCGTTGGCGAAGTCCAGGTAGCTGTTGCCGGCGGTATCGAACAGGCGGTGGCCGATCCCGTGGGACCAGCTGCGGTCCATGTACCGGCCGAGCACCGGGGACATGTTGGGGGCCGCCAGGGCGGCGAGGTCGAGGGTGTCGGAGGCGTTGTTGGTGTCCACGGGGCGAGTATAGGGAGGGTCCAGCCCGCACCGTCATGTGCCTGCGTTTGTTTCAGCAGCCGCGGCACGGCGGTAGCATGGCCACATGCCCTCCCCCCGCTGCTGTCCGGGCGGGGCCCCAGAACCAGAGGCCACGAGACCGTGATCGACTTCACCCTGACCGACGAGCACAAGCTCGTCCGCGACGCCGCCCGCTCGTTCGTGGAGGCGGAGATCCTGCCCAACATCCGCGAGTGGGACGAGAAGGGCGAGGTCCATCGCGAGATCTTCGCGAAGATGGCCGAGATGGGCTTCCTGGGTGCGCCGATCCCGGAGCGGTACGGCGGCGCCGGGCATGGACTACGTCAGCTTCGCGATCCTGTGCGAGGAGCTGGAGCGTGCGGACACGGCCTTCCGCGTGGTCCAGAGCGTCCACGTCGGCCTGAACTCGCTGACCCTCCTGCAGTGGGGGACCGAGGAGCAGCGCCTGCGCTGGCTGGTCCCGCAGGCGAAGGGCGAGAAGCTGGCGACGTTCGGACTGACGGAGCCGGGTGTCGGCACGGACGCCGCGAGCCTGGCCACGACCGCGCGCCGGGACGGCGACTCGTACGTGCTCAACGGACACAAGATCTGGATCTCGCTGGCGGACCTTGCCGACCACTTCCTCGTGTTCGCCACCGTGGACAGGGCGAAGAAGCACAAGGGCGTGACGGCGTTCGTGGTTGAGCGTGGGATGCCGGGGCTGACCACGGGCACGCTCCACGGGCAAGCTGGGGATCCGGGCCGGGAACACGGGCCTGATCGACTTCGAAAACGTCCGCGTCCCCATCGAGAACCGGATCGGCGAGGAGGGCGAGGGCTTCCTGGTCGCGATGAGCGCCATCGACCAGGGCAGGTTCACCGTCGCGGCGGGCGCCGTCGGTCTCGCGCAGGCGTGCCTCGACGCGTCGCTCAAGTACGCGCACGAACGCGAGACCTTCGGCCAGGAGATCGGACGCCACCAGCTGGTCAAGCAGATGATCGCCAACATGGCGAAGGGCACGGAGATCGGCCGGCTGCTGGTCTGGCAGGCGGCGGCGCTCAAGAACCGGGGCCTGCGCAACACCCGCGAGACGTCCCTCGCCAAGTGGCACGCAACGGACCACTCCGTGCAGGCGGCGCTGGACGCGATCCAGATCCACGGCGCCAACGGCTACTCGAACGAGTTCCCGGTGGAGCGCTACCTGCGCAACTCCAAGGCCGCGGTGATCTACGAGGGCACGAGCCAGCTGCACACGCTGATCCAGGCTGACTACGCGCTGGGCTACCGCGAGGACCGGCCGTTGCGCTGCGAGCCGTGGCCTGCCGAGGGGTTCGAGCGCCCCGGTTGATGGTGTTGGCACGCACCACCAATACCGGCCACCCCATACCTTCTTCGGCACCCCGGAAGTACTATTGGCGGGCACTATTCGTCTCTGGCGCTTGCTTCACCGGAGACCGGCGGGGGACTGATCCCCACCGCCACAGCAACACAGGGGAGGTATGCAGATGGTCCGTGGAAACGGGTTCGGCCGACGCTTCGACCGTGGGGCCGCACGACCCGCGCTCGCGTTGCTCATGGCGGTCGCCATGCTCGCCGCGTACGCCGGGACTGCCGTGGCGCATTCGTCCAGTGCCTGGCTCACGTGCCACGCCGGCCTCGAAGTCTATCTCTGGGCCTACGAGGTCAAGGAAGGCGAGACGAACAACGTCAGCGTATCGATCGACGGGGCTGAGGTCGCCGGATCACCCTTCACCTTCGGTGCAGACTTCGGCCAGACGTGGCCCGTTGTGCCGGCGACTGCAGGTCACACGGCGCTTGTAGACATCGTGGCCTGGGATGACCCGACGGGAGCAGAGGGCTGGACCCGGACGATCGAGCTGAGCATCAACGCCTGCGAGGACCCGACCGAGCCGCCCGTGACCGAGCCGCCCGTGACCGAGCCGCCCGTGACCGAGCCGCCCGTGACCGAGCCGCCCGTGACCGAGCCGCCCGTGACCGAGCCGCCCGTGACCGAGCCGCCCGTGACCGAGCCGCCCGTGACCGAGCCGCCCGTGACCGAGCCGCCCCCCGCCACGCCGTCGGGCACGGTTGAGTCGGAGACGGGTACCCCAGTGCCCACCGACACGCCGGATGTGACCCTGCCGCCCACCGACAGCGTTGGGTCGAGCGACGCGGGTACCGGCCCGGGCGTGGGTCTGGCCGTCGTCCTTGTCCTGTTGGCCGGTGGATCTGTGGCGATCCTGCCGGCATCGCGGCGTCGCCCGAACCGCTGACATCCGGAGGCACCACCACCGGATCTGAGACCCTCGTCTCGGCCGAGCCCAAGTGCTTCGCCGGAACGAGGGTCTTTCGCGTTGGCCACGGTCGGCAAGCCGGACGGCCCCTGGGGTTGATGCAGGCCGATCGGACGTCCACCGTCCCGGTTCGCCCGGGGTGACCGGCCGATGCGCGGCCGCTGCCCCCAGCGGGGGTAGCCGATCAGGCTGCGGGCGCCTCGAGGGCGGCCGCAGGCGCCGTCTCGCGCCGCGCGGCCCTGGCGCTTCGCCCGCGAGCGGTCACGATCAGCGCCACCGCGAGGACGATCACGGCTGCCGCGACGGCCGTGCGGATGGTGAGGGGTTCGCCCAGGACGATCGACCCGAGGACCACCGCCACGACCGGGTTCACGTACGCATAGGTGGCGATGCGGCCGAGCGGGGCCACCGTGAGCAGCCAGGCGTAGGTCGTGAATCCGACGAGGCTCCCGACCACCACGAGGTAGCCGATCCCGAGCCAGCTGGTGGCCGAGACCGCGCCGGGGTCGAAGCCGATCAGCTGGCCCGTCAGCACGGCCGCCACGAGGTACGCCAGGCCTCCGGCGATCATCTGGATGCTCGTGGAGAACAGGGCGGGCCGCGGGAGCACCGCCCGCTTTGCGGCGTATAGCGTCCCCAGCGACCAGAACATCGGGGACACGATCAGGGCGGCCAGGCCGGCCGGATCCAGCGAACCGACGTCACCCGCGGGCCAGGCCAGGATCGCGACCCCGACCAGCCCCACCGCGATCCCGACCGCCGCGAGCAACGGGATCCGCTCGCCGAACAGGATGCGGCCGAACACCGCCAGCCACATCGGGACGAGCCCGATGAGGAGGGCGGCGATGCCCGTCGCGATGGTCTGCTGCCCCCATGCGACTAGCCCTGCCCCGCCGAGCAGGAGCATCGCACCGACGATCGAGGCGTCCCGCACCTCGACGGCCGATGGCCGGCGGATGGAGCGGCGATCCCGAAGGGCGACACCGCCGGCGAGCAGCAGCCCAGCCGGCACGAAGCGGAGGAAGCCCATCACGAACGGCGGGACGGTGTCGATGGCGAGCTTCATGCCGAGGTAGGTCGACCCCCAGACCACGTAGAGCACGACGAGGCCAACCCAGATGGCGAGAGGGCTGGCGGGCTGGCGCATCGGACGGGAGCTCCTGTGGGGCGAAGGGGCGAGTGTACCGACCCCACCCGACTTGTGCTAGTCGATTAGGCCAAGCTGCGGTAGCGGCTGTGGGCCCTGATCGATGGCCGGGCTACGCCGCCGTCCCGATCGCCGTGGGTCGGCAGATCCTGCACGGCCGGTACCCGGCGTCGGCCGCCTCCCACAGTGAACGGAAGGCGACCCGGTATCGGTCCTGCGTCCGCCGGGCGTGGCGGCAGGTGGGCCAGCAGACGATCTTCGTGGTGGTCGAGCCGGTGAGACGCTCGCCACGGCGGGCGGCATTCTCCAGTGCGCCCGGGTCCAGGCCTTCCGCCGCCAGGATCGTCCGCTTGTTGTCCGGACCGCCCAGGCTGTACTGGCCGATTGTGCCGTCGGTGCGGACGACGCGGTGGCACGGGACGATGAGCGGGACCGGGTTGTGCCCGAGCGCCGTGCCCACCGCGCGAACCGCCTTTGGCCGCCCGATCTCCGCGGCGATCCACCCGTAGGGGCGGACCTCTCCGCGCGGAATCTCGAGCGCCTTGGTCCAGACGGCGACCTCGAACTCGGTCCGGCCGCGCAGGTCCAGGGGGATCCTTACCCGCCGCTCCCCGTCGAGGCGGCGGGCGATGGCATCCGCCAGGTCGTCGGGGAGGGCAGCGGCCAGGAGGGTGCGCCGGCCGACGCGGGTCTCGTGGCGGGTCACGGCGGATGGCCCGTCGTCGGCCAGGTCCACCTCGCTGACGCCGCGGCCGTTCCAGGCCACCCAGAGCCTCCCGATGGGGGAGTCGAGCGGCGCCATGCGGTCCGCCAGGCCGACCTCGACGAGGACGTCTTCAGCGACGTGGGCCGGGGCGGGTGCGGCGAGGGACGCGAGCGCACCGGGCGCGGCGTCCGTGCCGTCCACGGGATGCGTGCCGTCCGTGGGATGCGTGCCGTCCGTGGGATGCGTGGTGCGAAGGGATCGGGTCATGCGGTCAGCTCCTCGAGCCCGGTGCCTGCCGTCGCGGCGCGCAGCATGGCCAGGCCCCGGTGGACCTGTGCCTTGAGCGTGCCCTCGGGGCGGCCGAGCACCAGGGACAGCTCGGCGTAGGAAAGATCGTCGACATGGCGCAGGACGATGGGTATCCGGTAGCGCTCCGGGAGCGCGGCGAGCAGCGCCCCCAGCCTTTCCCGCTGATCGGAGAGGGCAGCCAGCACGGCGGGGTCCGTGGCGGCGCCGGACGCGGGCTCGGCGCCGGCCTCGATCAGCGCGGCGAGCGGCGTCGTCGGCGGGACGCGACGCCGGACCCGGTTCCGGCACAGGTTCACGACGATGGTCGCAAGCCAGCTGCGGAGCCGGAGCGCCCGGATGCGCTCCGGCTCGTAGCCCGTGAGCGCGCGGTAGGCGCGGACCAGGGCGTCCTGCGCCACCTCCTCGGCATCGTGGGGATTGCCCAGCACGCGCAGCGCGATCGCGTAGCAGCGATCGACGTGGGCGTGAACGAGGACTTCGAAGGAGCCGTCGAGGTCCCGGGCCAGCCGTTCGGCAAGGGTTGTGTCGTCCATCACCATCAAAGAACACGCTCCAGGCCCGGGCGGTTGCACGCGGCGGCGGGAAGCGGCTGCGACGAGCGGCTGCGGAGGGGCGGCGGATCCCGATCCTAGCAGCCCCGAACGGTGACCTGGCACCACCCACGGGCGCGCTGGAAGGGCTCCCGGGCGTGTCACAATCGCGGCATGCGCGTGGACGACCGCTTCGACGACATGGTCACCAGCCTTGGCGGCTTCTACCGGACCTGGTACGCCTACGCGGGCCTGGAGCTGGCGTTCTTCCAGCGACTCCGCGAGGCCGGGTCCGCGGGCCTGACCGCGATCGAGCTGGGCTACCGGTCGGGGACCGAGCCCGAGCTGGTCGGCCGCTGGGCATGGGGCGCCTTCGCCCACGACCTGGTCGAGATCGAGGGCGACAGGATCCTGCTGCCCGAAGACGTGGCCTACGTGCTCCTCGACGCGGATCGATCGGAGTACCTCGGCGGCCAGTTCCAGTTCGCTGCGATCGCAAGCCTGGACTACGGGATCCTGGCGGATGTGTTCCGGACCGGGCGCCCGATACCAGAGCGGCCGGACCGGTACCGCGTGGCGATCGAGCGGCTCACCCTCCAGGACATCGGCGTGTTCTTCCAGGAGATCCTGGCGACGCTTCCCCAGCTGGTCCTGGACCTGCGGCCGGGTACCCGGATCATGGATGTCCACTGCGGCGCCGGCCGGTGGCTGATCGCCATGGCCCGCCGTTTTCCCGGCACGATCCTGATCGGCGTCGAGTTCGAGCCCGACTCCGTGAAGCGCGCCCACGTGAACGTGGCGGCAGCCGCGCTTTCCGACCGGATCACGATCGAGACCGGCGATATGGAGGCTGTCGGGCACCCGGACGAGGTGGACCTCGTCTACTTCCAGTACGCCCTGCACCACCTCCCGGACGCTGCGGCGGCCCTCCGGTCGGCCTGGCAGGCGGTCCGCCCGGGCGGCTGGCTGGTGACGCTCGACTGGTACATGCCATCCGACCCGGATGAGATCCGGACCCGGATGGGGGAGCTGTTGGCGGGCAACCAGCTGGACGAGCTGGTCCAGGGGACGCGCCTCGTCGCCCGGTCCGAGGCCCTCGACTGGTTCGCGGACGCAGGCCTGCCGGTCCCGGAGCTGATCGACCTCCCGTCAGGCGCCACCGCGATCGTCGCCCGACGGTAGGGGGTCGGAGGCAGGCTCCGCGACGCGCTCCCGCCTGCGCGACCCGGCTCCCGCCACTGCCCTGCGCCCGAAATCCCCAGATGTTGTCCTGATGAGCATTCGCGCCCGTTGCGTCGTCATCTGCCGTTCCCAGGCTGCAGATGACAGGGAGCGATGCACGACCCACGCTCAGGACCGTCCCGGTCTCCCGCACGGGGCTGGCGAATGCCCTGCTGGTTGGATTCTGGGGATTTCGCGGCGTACCACGGGATGGCACGACAGCGCCAATACCCAGAGGTGCCCGAGCCGTGGGCGATGGGATCGCCGGCGGCCCGCTGGGCATGTCCCGTCAAGTGGTGTAAGTCGGCTTCCAGCCTGATCGCCTCTCAGACGGCCATGCCCTCCTTCAGCAGCTCGGCGAGGGTGGTGCCCGGGACCCGCCCGCTGTCCTCCCGGCGCGACGCGGCTCCCGCCACTGCCCCGGTATCGTGGCCACGTGATCAGGAGAACGCCCGTTGCCGCCGCCGCGATGCTCGCCCTCGAGCGGCACGAGACGGAATCGCACGCCATCCCGAGCCGCGAGGTCCGGGACCTCGGCGACGCCCTCATGCTGTTCGACGCCCGTGATGCGGATCCGTTCTGGAACCGGATGGCCCGGGTGCGGTGGCCCTCCGATCCGGTGGCCTTCGACCGGCGGCTGACGGAGGCGATGGCGCAGTTCCTCGTGCTCGGACGGCGGCCGCACGTGTGGCCCTCGCCCGTTCACGCGGAGCCCACCGACCTGGCGGCGCGGCTGGCGTCGAACGGCTTCCTGGACGTCGGCGGCGGGCACCTGATGGTGCTGACCGATCCAGGGTCCTGCGGGCCGGTCCGCCAGGGAGAGGCGGGCCCGGGCGTGACACTCCGGGCGATCCGCCGCGCGGCAGACGCCGGCCCGGCCGATCCCGACGCGATCGCCGGTGTCCTCGCAGATTCGTTCGGCGCGCTGCCCAACCGGGTCCCGGAGCTGGCCGCGGACCTGCGGGCCGCACTCGATGACCCCCGGATCGTGCTGGCGATCGCGCGCGTGGGCGGGGAACCTGCCTCCGTCGCGAAGGCGACCACGTTCGACGGTCACTCGTACATCTCGTCGGTTGGCACGCGGCCACAGTTTCGGGGGATGGGGCTGGCGGCGCTGGTCACCCGGCACGCCCTGGCGGCCGCGGACACAGGCGACACCCACACGGTGTACCTGGGCGCGTTCAGCGGCAACCGACCGGCGCTCCGACTGTACGAGCGTCTCGGCTTCGTCTCGATCGGCGAGTCGCCGGACCTTCTGTTCGAATGACGGCATGAGGACGTGATCCGGTGACTTCCTGGGCGAGGCTCACCTGGCAGGCCAAGGATCCGGCCACGCTCGCAGCCGACCTCGAGCGCCGGCTCGGGCAGGGTGCTGCCCTCCGTCGGGGGCTCGGTGGGGAGCTCGTCATTCGCATGGGCGGCGGCGACGTGCACGTCGTGCCCTGGCGCGTGGAAGCGGCCGGCGACACGCCGCGCCCGGGAGGACGGCTGCTCTTCGAGCCGGTGGACCCGGGTGGCAACGGCCTCGCCGTGTCGGCCGACGCGGACCTCGGCCCTGCGGGGACCATGCCGGCGGCACCCCCGTTCCGCCTTGCCGGCGTGGGCTGGGCCACCGTGGAGCTGGATCGAGCGGCGGCCGAGCTCGATCCGTGGCTGGAACCGACCCGGGACGGCTTGGACGGGCCGGACGGCCAGGACCCACACCTCGGTGCCCGTACCCGGGTCCGTCGTTCTCCCGGCCTGCCGGGAGAGGTGCTGGTTCTGGCCGAACCCGTGACCGAGGGTCGCCTCGCCGCGGCGCTCGCCCGGGACGGGGAGGGGCCCTGCGTGCTGTACCTCGAGCCCGCCCATGGTCTGCAGGCCTGGCGGGCCGGAGCCGCGTCCCGCGGCATGACGACCTCGGCGATCCGCTCGGGCCCGCTCGGACCCTCCGTCCTGGTCGCGGGCACGCGTTCCGGGCCTCACCTGGTTGTCATCGAGCGCCGGGACGGCTCGTCACCCACGGCCCACGGCGGTACCATCGACGCATGAGCGACGCAGCCAATGTCACCGTTCGCGCCGCCGCGTCCTCGGATGCGGAGCGGCTGGCCAGCCTGCTGACCGACGAGGGCTACCCGGCCGGGGCCAGCGACCTCGCCGCCCGGATCGAGCGCTTCGCGGGCCCCGAATCACGCGTGCTGGTGGCGGAGGCCGCCGGTGAGGTCGTCGGCTTCATCGCGTTCCACCTGCTGCCACGCTTCGAGACGGACGAGCGGTTCGCGCGGATCGTCGCGCTGGTCGTGGACCCGGGCGTCCGGGAGCGGGGGGTCGGCCGCCTGCTCATGACCGAGGTGGAGGCCATCGCCCGGGCTGAGGGCGCCGGCTTCCTCGAGATCACTGCCGGGCACCATCGGCCGGATGCGCGGCAGCTGTTCGAGTCCCTCGGCTACGACGCTGACGTGGCGGACTACCTGCGCAAGCGCCCCTGATCGGCACGCCCTTGCCTGAGTCGGGCCCGCGGTCGAGGGCATGACCCTTCCGAGGCTCCGCCTCCGCGACGAGGTGGCTGCACTTCTCGACCTGCCGTGGGAGCAGCCGCTGGCGCGGTGGGACACCGGCGACCACCGCTTCCGGGAGCTGCCGGTGGGTCCGTCCCGCCACCTCGTCCGGTTCCTCGTATCGGGCGGCATCGTGTATGCGCTCAAGGAGCTGCCGACGGGCGTCGCCGAACGCGAGTACGAGGTCCTTCGCCACCTGGAGGACGAGGGTCTCCCGGCTGTCCGTGCCGTGGGCCTGGCCAGCCGGCCGGAGTCCGGCGACGCCATCCTCCTGACGGAGTTCCTCCGCCACTCGATGCAGTACCGGCGCCTGCTGATGCGGCTCCGCCCCGTCAGTGCCACCTACCGGGACCGCCTGCTGGACGCGATGGCCCTGCTGCTCGTCGACCTCCATCGCGGCGGTGTCTACTGGGGCGACTGCTCGCTGGCGAACACGCTCTTCCGGCGGGACGGTGATCGGATCCAGGCGTATCTCGTGGACGCGGAGACAAGCGAGGTACACCCGTCGTTGTCCGAAGGGCAGCGCCGGTTCGATCTCGACATCCTGGTGGAGAACGTCGCCTACGGCCTGGCTGATCTCGCGGCCTTCCAGGGCCGGCCCGACGACATCGACATGGCGATCTCCGCCGCGGAGCTCGTGCGGGAACGGTACCTGGCCGTGTGGTCGGAGCTGCACCATCAGCCGGAGCTGATCCCTGGCGACAGGCGCGCGATCCGGGCGCGCCTGCGGCGGCTCAACGACCTGGGCTTCAGCGTGGACCTCGAGGTGGATTCCGCGGGGCCGATGGGCGCCGTCCGCCTGCGGACATCGGTCACGACACGCCGGTACCACGCGAATGAGCTGGAGCGCCGGACGCGCCTTCGCACGCTGGAGGGCCAGGCCCGCCTCCTGCTCAACGACCTCGCCGAGTACGGTGCCTGGCTCGAGTGGTTCGATCAGCGGTCGATCGCACCCGAGGAGGCCGCGAACCGCTGGCTGCGCGAGGTCTACCGGCCGACACAGGCCCGCATCACCGGCCTGGTGGGGCCAGACCGGGACCTGGTCCAGGCGTACTGTGACGTGCTGGAGCACAAGTGGCTGCTGTCCGAGCAGGCGGGCCGGGACGTGGGCCTGGACGCCGCCATCCACTCCTACAAGCAGGAGGGCGCGCCGGCCCCGGAGCGGCCGGCAGGGAGCCGTCAGGATGAGCTGGATGAGCTGGAGGCGCTGGACGTCGAGCTGGACGACCCGGCCCGGGAAGGGCCGACGAGCTAGGACCTGGTGCCCGGGCTCGCATCGGCTCCAGGTGCAGTGCCGGCGCTCCAGCGTTCCAGGTGGACCAGCTCCTCGAGCGGCTTGCGCCCGCCCTGCCGGTTCGGCCTGGTGAGGACGGCCGGGTCCGCCGGGTACCCGAACGAGAGGATGTACTCGCAGTGCATGCCCACGGGGTAGCCGAGGAGCTCACGGGCAAGGTCGAAGTCATAGACGGTGGCCGGGCAGCTGCCGATGCCGAGTTCCCACGCGACCAGCATCATCTGGGCCGCAGCACCGCCCAGGTCCCACGTCACGCTGAGCGCCGTATCGCCTGCGCGCGGGTCCGGGGTGACGAGGGCGACGGCCACCGCGGCCCCGGCGAGGTGCCCGGCAAAAGGCCCGACCTTCGCCAGATCCAGTCGCCGGTCGGGGTCCTGGACCACGATGAACCCCCAGCGCTGCTGGTTCTTGGAGCTGTGCGCCCGGCGCCCGGCGGCGAGGATCCGCTCGAGGTGGGCCGGCTCGAGCGGGCGAGCGGCGAACTCGCGCACGGCGCGCTTGTCGTGGACGGCATCCCAGGTGGTCATGCGGCGGGGCCTCCCGGCTTGGCGATTGTGTCCGGGGCTGGGTCGATCGAATCGGCGCCGGTGGCGACCGGGACCGCGGCCCGCCTGGAACGGTGGAGGATCTGGGCCAGCGACCGGAGGCCGCCGGGCTGTTCGTCCAGGGTGGTCAGCCGCTCGGGTTCGGGGAGGCGGACGGCCGGCACGGCTCCGGCCAGAGCGGCCGCCTCGTCCGGCCCCACCGGCCCGGTCAGGGCGGTCGCCAGGAATCGGGCAATGGCGGCGCGGTAGGCGGGGAACTCGTACAGCCAGGAGTGACGCCCTCCCGCGACGACCATCGTCTCGGTCACCGCGTGCGGTCGGGCGGCCCGCCGAGCGGCTGCCAGCCGCGCCAGGTGTGCCACCGGCACCACGCCATCCTCGTCTCCGTGGACCAGCATCACCGGGACCTCGATCTCGCGGACGGCCCGCGTGGCGCTCACGGACGGGATGGTGTGGCCTCGGGGGCGCAGGTACACGCGGGTGGTGAGCCATGCCAGCGGCCACGCGATGGGGCCGGGAATCGGGAGGCTGGCGAGCCGGAACGTCTGGCGCGTCAGCCGGTACGGGTCCGCCGGGGTGGCGACCGCGATGACTGCCGTGATGTCCGCGTCGGCTGCGGCGGCGACGAGCGACCCGGCAGCGCCCATCGAGTGGCCGAGGATCGCAACCCGGGACACTTCGGGACGGGCGAGCATGGCGGCGACGGCGGCCCGCGCATCGGCGGCGTACTCGCCCACCGACATCGGCAGCGTCTCGGGGCCGTTGGCACCGTGGCCGCGGACGTCGAACGTGAGGACGTGGAACCCCGCCGCGTGGAGGACCTGCGCGTGGGGGAGCGTGCGGTCCCGTGCGGACTCCCAGCCGTGGACGAGGACCACGCCCGGGGCGCGGGCCGGCCCGGCCGGGATGAACCAGGCGGGTAGACGGAGGCCGTCGGATGTCGGAACCTCCAGCGTCTCGTACGGGAGGCCGATGGCGTCCGGCAGCCAGACCGGTGGGTGCCGGCGCGGGTAGCCGGCGCGCACGCGGTAGACCAGCGCAAAGCGGTATGCCAGCGCAAGGGGCAAGGCGGCGAGCCCTGCAGCAATCCCCGCGCGGCGGGCGGTCCAATTCGGTGTCATCGGCACCATCGGAACCCGGCACGGCCCGCTTGTCAAATGGCGCGGGCTACACTCAGGGGCGTGCCCCCCAAGGAACCCCACGCCGTCCTCGGCGTCGAACCCGGCGCCTCTCCGGATGAGATCAAGGCCGCCTGGCGTGCGCTCGCGCATCGCCACCACCCGGACCTGACCGGGGACGATCCCGAGAGCGCCCGGCGAGCGACGCGCCGCATGGCGGAGATCAACGCGGCCTATGCGGCGCTCACCCGGGCGGGCGAGACGAACGAGAGCCGGCGCGGGCGACGAGCCTCGGACAGCTCACCGGGCGGCTCCACCACGCCCGGTGCTGATCCGCGCCGGGGTACCCGCGGCAGCCGGGTGGGTGGTCCGCCCCCGCCACCGAGGACGCGTCCGGTCACCGGGCGGCTGGACCTGAGCGATACCGTCCGGCCGCGCAACCAGACCACCACGCCGCCGGGCGTCCGCTTCCCGCTCACGGGGCAGCCGCCGCTCCGCTGGGGCCGCTCGTCACCGGAGCTGCGCGCATCGCAACCGTCGGGGCCGCTGGAGCGCGGCTGGTTGCCCGGCCACGTTCCGCCGGAGCCGCCGACGCTCGATGAGGCCCTGGAGCTGGAGGTCACGTTCGGCAAGTTCCATGGCCACACGCTGGGCGAGATCGCCGCCTTCGAGCCGTCGTACATCGACTGGGTGGCCGGGACGGTCACGCGCGACCCGGACCTGGCGATGGCGGCACGTGTGGTCGCGGAGGAGCTGGATCGACAGGGGATCCGGAGGCCTCACCGGCCGTCGCGCCCGGGCTGGCAGACGAACCCGTACCAGTAGCGGGCACAGCCGGCAGGGCCGGGGAACACCATCGGCGCGACGCGCTCGGCTGCGACCCCGGGTGGACATGAATGCACCCCCGGGGTGACGCCCAGGGGTGCAGCGAGTTCGATCAGTCCTGCCGCCCCACGCCCGGGCCCGCTGGCCGGATCGCCGTGGTTACTCGGTTCGTGACCGGGAGCGCGGTACCCCCGTGCCGTCGAGCGTCCCCAACGGCCGGGTTGTCCGGCCCTCCGGCCCGTGGCCGACGCCCCAGGTTGCCCCGAGTTGTCGTGAGGTCGGCGCGTTTCGAACGCGGATGTAAACGTAGGTGCCTGAGCTCAGGACCTCAATGGGCCGCGTGTACGGGTTCCCATGGTGGCGATGGTCAGGCGCGCCGCGGCACCGCCCGGACCATCGGACGAAGCCCACGGGCGACCATCGGACTTCTAGGTATTTCTCCCCATCCGGCATCATGGCGGTCTCGCGGATCCCCGTTCGCGGCGCGTTCGCGGCGCGTTCGCGGCGCCGCCGGTACGCTCAGGCCGATGCCTCGAACCAGCCTCCTCGCCGCTACGCTCCTGTTCGCGGGCATCGTCGCGGCATGCGGGTCGGCCATCCCCGTCGTCAGCTTCGATCCAGCGTCACCGTGCACCACCGATGGCCGGCAGCCGGGCGCGTACCCAGACCTCGAGGCGGTCGTGCCCACCGCCCATGAGGGCCAGGCGCCCGACAGCGTGGATTCCGGTCGGAGCTGCACGCCGGGCGCGCTCGGCACCCTGGCGGCGCGCGGGATCGAGGAGCTGCGGTTCGCGGGGGCGACGTGGGGCCTCGGCGGGACGAGCGGGATGACCGTCGCCGCCTTTGAGGCCGATCGGCTGGACCCGGCCGCCATGATCGAGTTCTACCAGGAGAGCGCCAGGGGCAACCGCAAGACCGAGAAGTTGCAGGCGTCGGACACGACGGCCGGGGGACGGCCGGCCAGGCGCCTTGACGTGCTCCAGTCGGACGGCGCCTACCAGACGATCGTCGCGTGGCCATCCGGGATCGACGGGCGGGTGATGGTCCTGCTGGCCGCGGACCTGGGCGACACGAAGGTCGCGGCGGCGCTGGAGGAGTTCGCCGCGCCCTGATCTCGCCCGGGGCGCGTGCTAGAGTCGGCCGACGATGAGCGACCGTGCCAACGCCTGGGCCGAACGGCGGCAAGCCTGGCGGATCGAGCGCCTCGACCCTGCAACCGCGCGCCTGCCTGAGCGCAGCGACCGCTTCGTCACGCTGGGCGACATCCCCGTCGAGGGCCTGTACGGCCCGTGGGACTGGGACGCGGCCGGCGACCCCACGGGTGCTGGTGAGCCGGCCGGCCCTGGTGGTCCTACCGCGCTGGACCACCTCGGCAACCCGCTTCGTGACGGCGACGGCCGATACGCCGACTTCGATCCGGCGCGAGACATCGGACTGCCCGGAGAACCCCCGTTCACGCGCGGCGTCCACCCCACCGGCTACCGCTCCCGCCCCTGGACCATGCGCATGTTCGCCGGGTTCGGCAGCGCCGAGGACACCAACGCCCGGTTCCGCCAGCTGCTCGATGCCGGCCAGACCGGCCTCTCGATCGCCTACGACATGCCCACGCTGTACGGCTACGACACCGACGACGCGGAGGCCGAGGGCGAGTTCGGCACCTGCGGCGTGGCCGTCAGCAGCCTCGCGGACATGGAGGTCCTGTTGTCGGGCCTGCCGCTCGACCGGGTCAGCACCTCGATGACGATCAACGCCCCGGCGGCGCCTGTCTGGGCGATGTACATCGCGGCGGCCGAGAAGAAGGGCGTCCCGCGGGCGCGCCTCGAGGGCACGACCCAGAACGACATCCTCAAGGAGTACGTCGCCCAGAAGGAGTTCCTGTACCCGCCCACGCCATCGATGCGGCTGGTCACCGACACGATCGAGTTCGGGACGCGGGAGATGCCGCGCTGGAACACGGTCTCGATCAGCGGCTACCACATCCGCGAGGCGGGCTCGACCGCGGTCCAGGAGCTGGCGTTCACGATCGCCGACGGCATGGCGTACGTGGAGGCTGCCCTCGCCCGCGGCCTTGCCGTGGACGACTTCGCCCCGCGCCTCTCGTTCTTCTTCAACAGCCACAGCGACTTCTTCGAGGAGATCGCGAAGTTCCGTGCCTCGCGTCGGATCTGGTGGAAGCTGATGACCGAACGCTACGGGGCCACGCAGGAACGGTCCGCCTGGATGCGCTTCCACACCCAGACGGCGGGCGTCTCGCTCACGCCCCAGCAGCCGCTCAACAACCTGACCCGGGTGGCCACCCAGGCGCTGGCCGCGATCCTCGGCGGGACGCAGAGCCTGCACACCGATGCCTACGATGAGGCCCTGGCGGTGCCCACCGCCGAAGCCGCGCTCCTCGCGCTGCGCCAGCAGCAGATCCTGGCCGAGGAGACGGGCGTGGCCTCCACGGTGGACCCGCTGGGTGGCTCCTGGTTCGTGGAGTCCCTGACGAACCGGGTCGAGCGCGAGGTCTGGCGCTACCTGGACGAGATCGATGCCCGCGGCGGCATGGTCGCGGCCATCGCGGAGGGGTACCCGCAGCGGGAGATCGCGGACGCCGCCTACCGCTACCAGCGCGAGTTCGACGCGGGGGAAAGGATCGTGGTGGGCGTGAACCGCTTCCAGAACGCGGAACCGATCCGCGTACCGGTCCTCCAGGTGCCGGAGGGGTCGCAGGAGCGGCAGCTCGCCCGGCTGGAGCGGACGCGGGCGGAGCGGGACGCGGGCGCGGTCTCGGCGGCGCTGGCAGGCCTGCGCGACGCGGCGTCGCGGCCCGAATCCAGCGAGACGAACTTGATGCCGCATTTCCTCCGTTGCGCCGAGGCCTACGCGACGCTCGGCGAGCAGTGCCGGGTGCTGCGCGATGTCTTCGGGGAGTACCGCGAGCCGGTCTCGGTGTAGCGGCGCGAGGTAGCATGTCCGCATGTATCTCGACGCCCTCTCCTTTCTCGAAGACGAGCGCGACGCCTTTCGCGCCTACGAAGAGCTCGAAGCGCTGAACGACGAGCAGTTGGACATCCCGGTCGCCGCCGCCGGCGGTTGGTCCGGCCGAGACCTCATGGGCCACGTGATCCTGTGGCAGGAGGCAGCCCTGGCCACGGCGAAGGAGCTCGCCCTGGGGGACCAGAGCCCCACGATGGACCGCCTCGAGGCCCAGTGGGCCTCGGCGCCCGGTGCCGGCGACGCCATGAACGAGGAGGGCCTGGCCCGCTTCCGCGCGATGCCGATTGCCGAGGTTCGCCAGCTCTTCCGCACCGTCTCCGGCGAGCTGCGTGGCTACCTGACGGTCGTGCCGGAGTCGCGCTGGATCAAGCACTCGACGCACCAGGAGTACTTCTTCGGCGAGACGACCGAGCACTACCAGGAGCACCAGAAGGAGCTCAGCGCGATCCTCGAGGCCGTCTCCTGAGCGGGCCGGAGGGGAACGGCCACCTGCCGGAGTTCGGCGAGGACGAGGCTGACGAGGATCAGCCGCTCGACGCCGCCGAAGCCGCGGAGGGTGCCGCGGCCGCCGACGAGGAGGCGGACGAGACGCTGGACGAGCGTGTCGAGGCGGTGATCGAGGAACTGGACGGCGTGACCCGGGAGCGGGACGGGGAGGCCGTTGCCTATGCCGCCGGCGGCCGCGTGTTCGCGGTTCTGATGCCGGATCTCCTCGAGGTGGCGCTGGATCCGGCAATCGCGACGGCCGCGCTGCGCACGCCCGACACGCTGGCGTCGTCCCGGGGCAGAGGGTGGATCGCGTTCACGCCGGACGGGATCGACCGGTTCGCACTGGACCGCGCGGACTCCTGGGTGCGGCTCGCCCACCGTCGCGCGACCGGCGGCTGATTCCGGCGGCTGATCTCGGCGCCGCACATGGAACGACCCCGGTTGGTGACCGGGGTCGTGGTGTGGCCGCGGGTCCGGGTGAGCCGGACCGTGGGGGTCAGGCGTGCGGCGCCACGAGCGTGGGCAGGTCGAACGCCTGCTCGAGCTGGTCGAGCGGGCGGAACCCGACGACGCCCTGCGGCTGGGAGCCGGGCTTGAAGTAGGCGATGGTCGGGATGCTCATGATCCCGTACTTCTGTGACAGGCCCGGGTTGGCGTCAACGTCCACCTTGACTACGTCAACAACGCCGTCGTACTTCTCCGCGAGCTTCACCATCTCGGGTGCGACCATCTTGCACGGCCCGCACCAGGCGGCCCAGAAGTCGACCACGACCGGCTTGTCGCTGTTGATCACCAGCGCGTCGAACGTCTCGTCCGTTGCGTTCTTGATTTCCGCCATGGGGCGGCTCCTTTCTCCCGCGCGAGCGGCGGGACCAGTCCGGCCCGTCAGCGGGCGATGGCCTGAAGTAGCTGGCAAGCCTCGAGCACCCGGGGGTCCGCGAGGCGGTAGTAGATCGTGTTCCCGTCCCGGCGAGCCGTGACGAGCCCCGCCGAGCGCAGCACCGCGAGGTGCTGGCTCATGTTCGGGACCTGGCAGCTGACCCGCGACGCGAGGTCGCCCACGGAGACCTCGCCCGAGGCGAGAGACTCCAGGACGCACAGGCGCTTGGGGTCCGCGAGGGCTCGAGCGACGGCGGCGGAGCGTCGGCGCTCGTCCTGGGTTGCGGCGGTCAGGTCGATCACGGGCGAAGTGTCTCACTTATTGCGCAACAACGCAAGTGGGCGTCCCCGGTGTCGTCCCGATGCGTGGCGGGCGCCGTCCTGCAGACGCATACTCGCCGCATGAGCAAGGGTCCCGTCACCCTGGCCGGCATCCGCGCGATGCGTGCGACCCTGGCCGGGCGAGTCCACCACACGCCGATGCTCTCGTCGATGACGGCCGCCCGGGTGGCCGGAGTTGCGGTCGGGGAGCGGCTCGGGGACGGTCGCCTCTACCTCAAGGCCGAGCACCTCCAGAAGACGGGGTCGTTCAAGCCGCGGGCGGCCTTCGCCCGCCTCTCGTCGCTGGATGCGGACGAGCGGCGCCGGGGTGCGATCACGATCAGCGCCGGGAACGCCGGCCAGGCCTACGCATGGGCGGGGCGCGAGCTCGGCGTGCCGGTGACCGTGGTGATGCCCGAGGGCGCCGTCGCGTCCAAGGTGGCGGCCTGTCTCGAGTACGGTGCGGAGGTCGTTCTCCGCGGCACGCACGTCGGCGAGTCGCTGGAGCACCTGCAGCGGATCCGCGAGGAGCGCGGCCTGACGCTCGTGCACCCGTACGACGATCCGGAGGTCCTGCTCGGCAACGGCTCGTGCGGCCTTGAGATCCTCGAGGACCTGCCGGACGTGGACGTCGTCGTCATCCCCGTTGGCGGCGGCGGGCTGATGGGTGGCGTCACCGTCGCCCTGATGGAGAGCCGGCCTCGGGTGTGCGTCTACGGCGTTGAGCCCACGGGATCGGACGCGCTGCGACAGGCGGTTGCGGCCGGGATGCCGGTGCCGGTGACGCCGGTGAGCGTCGCCGACGGCCTCGGTGCGCCGATCGCGGGCCGCCTCGCCACCGACATCGCGAAGCGCTACCTGGCGGACGTGGTCGTCATCGACGATGCCACGATCCTGGCGGGGCTCCGGTTCTCCGTGGAGCGGCTCAAGCAGGTGGTGGAGCCCGCAGGGGCCGCGGCGCTTGCCGCCGTCCTGGCCGGGGCGATCCCGCTCCGCGGGGGTGACCGTGTCTGCGTGATCCTCTCGGGTGGCAACGTGGCGGTGGAGCGCCTGGGCGACCTGCTGGCCAACGCCTCTCTGCCGCCCGCGCAGCGCTGATGACCGGCCCGGGGGGCGCCGCGGGCGGCGCGTTGCCGCCCGGCCTGCCGCCGGCGCCGAGCAGGCCCGGCCCCGCCGTCGGCACCCGCCCCATCTTCGACGGCACGTTCGTCGGCCCGATGTTCCCGCCGCCGCCTCCAGCCCCGCCGCCGCCAGCTCCGCCGCCGCCCCGACCCGGCTGGATCGGGCCCCACCCGGGACCGGTCATTGCTGCGCCCCCAACGCCGCCCCCGCCGACCGACGCGGCCCTGGCAATCCCGCTCAACACCGCCGGCCTCGTCAAGGAATCCCTGGACATGCTCACCCGCTCGGACAGCGGGCTGCGTGGGGCGTCCTTCTACATCGGCTTCATGATGCTGGTGACGGTCGGTCCCCTGGTCGCCATGTTCGCGCTCGTGTTCGTCGGGCAGGGGGAGGCGATCTTCGGGCCCGCGCCCGGGACTGGTTCCGCCTTCGATCCGGAGTCGACAGACCTGGCCTGGGTCGCGTGGCTCGCCCTGGCCGCAATCCCGGGCATGCTTGGCTACATCGCCGCAACCGTCGAGGCGCGAGCGCTCGCCACGGCCGTCATCGGCGCAAGGGCGGAGGGGCGGCCGCTGCGCCTCAGCGAATCCATCGCGCTCGCGCGCAGGGGGTTCTGGCCGGTCCTGGGCGTCCAGGTCCTGGTGGCGATCACCTCGTCGTTCGCGGCCTTGCTCGTCTCGGTGGCCGTGCTGTTCGTCCTCGGTCCGGTCGAGCCGATCAGCTACGGCCTTCAACTGCTGCTCGGGCTGCTCATCGGCACGCCCGTGGTCTATGTGCCGGCCGCTGTCGTGCTGGGCGGGACCGGCCTCACCGAGTCGCTACGCCGCTCCTTCCGCCTGGTGCGCGCGCGCAGGAGGCTGGCGGTCGTCGTCACGCTGTTCGGGCTCATCTCGCAGTTCGTCGTGCTGTTCGGACTGTCCGCCGGCCTGGACGCCGTCGCGCGCTTCGTTATCGGGACCGGGCTCACCGAGAGCTTCCCGCCGCCGCTCGTGGTGCCGATCGCCGCCGCCTTCGTGTTCGCAATCGGCACCCTGGTGTTCCTGGTGGAGGCGATTGCCGCGGCGCCGCCGGTCTACGCGTTCATCGCCTTGACTCACTACACCTTCGGCCTGGAGGCCGGCCGACAGGCTCCGGTCAAGGTCCGGCACGCCTGGGACCCGTGGGTGACGCCGGGGCTGGCGCTGCTCGCATTCCTCGCCCTGCTGGCGCTCCTCGGCGGGGTCCTGTCGCTGTCTGGTTGAGGTTCCTCAGTCGATCCCGAGCTCGGCCAGGCGGTCCTCGTCCTCGATCCCCAGGTGGTGCGCAAGCTCGTGGAGGATCGTGATCCGCACCTCGTCCGCGAGGTCCTCGGGGTCCGGGAAGTCCTCCTCGAGCGGCAGCCGGAAGATGATGATCCGGGTCGGGACCGGGACCGAGTCACCGCCCCACTCGCCCAGGGGCACGCCCTCGTACAGGCCGTAGAGGGTCTCATCCGGCTTGAGGCCGTTCTCGCGCAGCTGCTCCGGTGAGGGCTCGTCCGCGATGACCAGCGCGATCTCGTCCAGCGCCGCGCGGAACGGGTTGGGGATGCCGGTGACGGCCCGGTCCACCAGGCGGTCGAACCGCTCGTGGCGCGCGGGCCGCGCGTGGCGACCGGTGCGGGCGGATCCTCTGCGGCGCTTGGTCATGGCACGGGTATCGTAGCCGCGATGCCCGACCGTCCCGAGCCTGAGCCTGAGCCTGAGCCTGAGCCCGGGGTTGCCCCCGAGGGCTTCGTCGTGCTCGCCGACGGTGGCGTGCGGCTTCACTTCCTCGACTGGGGCATGGCGGCCGGCGCCGGTCCCGTGCTCCTGCTGCCGGGGCTGCTCCAGCCGGCCTGGTCGTGGTCGGCGG
Organism: uncultured Chloroflexia bacterium; assembly: GCA_963770795.1. Classification (GTDB taxonomy): domain Bacteria; phylum Chloroflexota; class Limnocylindria; order Limnocylindrales; family CSP1-4; genus CAIXZV01. The sequence continues at coordinate 737,165 of CAVYQR010000001.1, read as the reverse complement.
TGGCCCGCCGGTTGTGTGGCCTGCGGCACACGGTGGTGCTGGACCTGCGCGGGCACGGACTCTCCGATTCCCCGATGGACGGCTACGACCTGGACTCGCTGACGGCCGACGCGCTGGCCGTGGCGGAGGGCTCGGGCCTGCTGGACGCGGGGCCGCTGGTGGTCGCTGGTCACGGGTTCGGGGCCATCGTCGCCGCGGCGACCGCGGCGCGGCTTGGGGCCGGTTGCCAGGGACTGGTTCTCGTGGACGGCGGCTGGGAGGGCCTGGAGGCGACCACCGGGCTGGACGTGGACGAGTTCCTGCGCGGTCTCGACGAACCGCCGGAGGTCCTGCGGTCGATGGATGCCTATCTGGGGGATCGCCGGGGCTTCGATCCACCCACGTGGGACGCGGACCAGGAGCGGGCGGCGCGGGACGCGGTGGTCGAGACGGCGGCCGGGCGCGTGGTCCGGGCTGTCCGGCCGCACGTGGTGGAGGCCGTGGTCCGGACGATGTTCGCCTACGACCCGGCCGTCGTCCTGGCGGCGGTCGAGGCGCCCGTTGTCGCCCTGGTGGCGCTCGGGGCCGGGGACCCGTCTACGACCGGGATCAGGCTCTCGGAGCTCCGGCGCGCGGCCGAGGCTCGCGTGGCGGCAGGCAGGGGGGCCATCCGGGTCGCGGGCTTCGAGGGCACCGGTCACAACCTCATGCGCTATCGCCCGGCGGACGTGGCCGCAGCGATCCTGGCGCCGGCCGGCTGATCCCTGTGCGTCCGGACGCCGATCACGACGGCCCGCCGCGCTACCATCGCCCGACCATGACCGACCGCCCCGCGCACCGCGACCTGCCCGACACCGTCCGCCGCATCGTGGACGAGATGGAGAACGACATGGGCGAGGACCCGGTCCCGCCGCGTCCCGGGTCGGCCACGAACGGCCGGATCGAGGCTGCCGTGCGCGAGATCCTGGTGGAGATTGGCGAGGACCCGGATCGCGACGGCCTGCTCAACACCCCTGACCGGATGCACCGGATGTACTTCGAGTTGACGGCGGGGTACCACGTGGATCCGGAGCGCCTGATCAACCACGCGATCTTCGAGGTTGGCTACTCGGAGATGGTGGTGGTCAAGGACATCCCGTTCTACTCGCTGTGCGAGCACCACCTGCTGCCGTTCTTCGGGAGCGCCCACGTGGCGTATGTCCCGGACGGTCGCGTGATCGGCCTGTCCAAGGTCCCCCGGATCGTGGAGATGTTCGCGCGCCGCCTCCAGGTGCAGGAGCGGATGACGCAGCAGGTCGCCGAATTCCTGATGGAGCGGCTGGCTCCGAAGGGCGTGGGGGTGGTCATCGAGGCGACGCACCTGTGCGCCGCGATGCGCGGCGTGCGCAAGCCGGGCACGGTGATGACGACCGCCGCCGTGCTGGGCCTGTTCCGGCGGAACGACAAGACCCGCGCGGAGTTCTTCGCACACCTTGGGCGGCCGGCGCCCGAGGCCTGATCCGCCCGAACGTCGCCCAGTCGGATCTCAGTCGGCCAGCCGGATGGCCGCGGCCGCCGCGACCGCGGTCTGGATCGCCGTCTCCGTGTACCACGTCCCCAGGTAGTCGCCCGCGAGGTGAATCGGGCCGAGCGGCCGCGTCAAAGCCGCCTGCAGCCGGCTCCGTCCGACGCGTGGGTAGGGAAGGCCGCGCTCCCAGCGCTGGATGACGACCTCCGTGACCATCGACCGCGACTCCGGGTAGAGGCTCCCGAGGTCCTCGCGGAAGCGGTCGGCGACGGCCGCGTCGTCCAGGCCGTCGAGCCGCCGGGCGAACCCGGCCGCCGCGTACACCATGAGGCTCCCGCCCGGCTGACGGGGGTCACCGACGGTCCGCAGAACGTTCGCCGTGTTGAACAGCATGCTGAACGAGCGCTTCGGGGTCGCCAGGGCGTACAGGTCGTCCCACGGCATGGCCGTGCGCTCGCGGGTGAGGAAGGCGCCGACGACGTAGGGGCCGTATGGGATCGCCTCGAGCGCCGCGGCGGTGTCGTCGGGCAGGTCGGCGACGATCTGGCGGGTCACGAAGGCCGGGGTCGCGACGACCGCCGCCGTGGCCCGTGCCTCGTGCATCACGCCCCCCTCCGTCCAGGCGACCCGGACGCCGCCGCCGTCCCGTCGGACGGCAGAGACCCGCGCACCCAGCCGGGCACGATCGCCGATCCCGGCGGCAAGCGCGTCCGTGAACCGGCTGGAGCCGCCGAGGATGTTCCGGGACAGACCGGCCGAACGGTTCCAGACGAGGTGGAAGTACCCGATGCCATACCCGGCTGCCAGCTCCTCGGGCTCGCCGGATGAGCGTGTCAGCGTCGAGCGGAAGAGGAGATCGACATCCTCGGGAAGAACGCCGGAGAAGTCCGTGAACGATCTGTCGTCCATGAACCGCAGCATCCGGAGCTGGCGTTCGGCCGGGTCCTCGCCGGGGATCGGTTCCGCGATCTCCGCGTAGCGCCTGACGGCGAGACGGAGACGGATCCCGGCACGCACGAGCGCGACCCGGGCGCTCATGGACATCGGGAGGCGGAACGGGAACGTCTCGATGCCGCCCGAGGCCACGGTCCTGCCGTTGAGGGAGACCGCCGCCAGTCGACCGGGGACCGGGACAGCGGTGACCCCGGCCTCGGCCAGCAGCCGATCGGTGGTCGAGCCGGGTCCGCCGAACACGTGGGCACCGAAGTTCAGCCAGACGTCGCCCCGGCTCTCCGACCGGATTCGCCCGCCGAACCGGTCGCCCGCCTCGAGCAGGAGCACGTTCCGGTCTCGCAGCTCCCATGCCGCTGCAAGTCCGGCGATCCCTCCGCCCACCACCACGGCGTCATAGCTCCCGTTCGCGTCCACAGCGATCCCTCTCTGGCGGGAGGCGCGGCCTTTGTTCGCCCCCGGTCACTCGCTGAAGCCTACAATCCCGCCATGACCGATCGACCGCTCAAGGTGCTGATCGCGAAGCCCGGGCTGGATGGCCACGACCGCGGTGCCAAGGTGCTCGCGCGTGGCCTCCGGGACGAAGGCTTCGAGGTCGTCTACACCGGCCTTCGCCAGACCCCCGAGATGATCGTGACCGCCGCGCTCCAGGAGGACGTGGACGTCGTGGGCCTGTCCATCCTGTCCGGCGCGCACATGACGCTGGTGCCCAGGGTCTGCACCCAGCTCCGGGAGCGTGACCTGGGCGACGTGCTCGTGACCGTCGGCGGGATCGTCCCGGACGAGGACATCCCGGCGCTGCAGGACGCGGGAGTGGCCGCGGTCTTCGGGCCCGGCACGACCATCCGCGAGGTCGCCGACTTCATCCGCGCGAACGCGACGCCGCGCGACTAGCGTGGCCGATCAGGCAGGACCGACGGCCGGCAACCCAGCCGAGCGCGCACAGGTCCTTTCGGATGCGGCGCGGGCCGGTGACCGGCGCGCCCTCGCCCGGCTCCTGACCGCGGTCGAGAACCACACGACCGTCGCCGAGCATGCGCTCCGGCGCCTCTACCCGCTGGCGGGAGGCGCCCACCTGGTCGGGATCACGGGGCCGCCGGGCGCGGGCAAGTCGACGCTCGTCGCCGCCCTGATCGCTGAACTGCGCACAGCGGGGCGGACCGTGGCCGTCGTGGCCGTGGATCCGTCATCGCCGATCACCGGCGGCGCCCTCCTCGGCGACCGGGTCCGGATGCAGGCCTACGCCGCGGACGATGGGGTCTTCATCCGGTCGATGGCCTCTCGGGGGCACGCGGGCGGGCTCGCGGCCACGTCCACGTCCGCCGCGGCGGTGTTCGACGCAGCCGGCTTCGACATCGTGCTGCTGGAGACCGTGGGCACGGGCCAGAGCGAGGTCGAGGTGGCGGCCGCGGCCGACACGACCGTCGTGCTGGAGGCGCCCGAGATGGGTGACGAGGTCCAGGCGATCAAGGCGGGCCTGCTCGAGGTCGCGGACCTGGTCGTCGTCAACAAGGGCGATCGGCCGGGAGCCCAGCGCACGGCAGCGCAACTTCGGGCGATGCTCGTGCCCTCGGCGCCCCGAGAGGTGTCGGCCGGCGACGACCCGTACCGGCCGCTCCCCAAGCACCCCGAGGTCCTCATCACAACAGCGTCCACCGGTGAGGGCGTGCCGGAGCTGCTCATGGCCCTGGACCGGCACCGTGCGACCCTGGCTGGCGGCGCCACCCCCGCAGCCCGTCGGGCCCGGGCCGCGGCGCAGGTCCGCTCGGTGCTCGTGGAGCGTCTCTGGGAGCGGCTCCGAGCACCCGGGGCCACGGCGGCCACGGACGCGGCGGTCGACGCAGTCGCCGCCCACGAGATCGATCCCTACACCGCGGCCGACCGCCTCCTGGCTGCGCTGAGCCATGAGGAGCTGTCATGACAATCGAGCGCGTGTTCGTCGCCGGGGCCGGCCTCATGGGCCACGGCATCGCCCAGGTCCATGCAGCCATCGGCACGCGGGTGACGATCTACGAGCCCGATCTCGCGCGCGCCATCGCCGGTCGCGACCGGATCGCGGGCAATCTGGACCGTGCGGTGGCGAAGGCCAGGATCACGCCGGAGGCGCGCGACGCCGTCCTGGACCGCGTCCTCCCAACCGACGACCTGGCCGCCGCAGCCGATGCCGACCTCGTCGTCGAGGCGGTCTTCGAGGACATCGCGGTCAAGGCCGGCCTGTGGGCGGCGCTCGATGCGGTCGCCCCTGCCCACGCCGTCTTCGCGTCCAACACATCGTCCATCTCGATCGACACGCTCGCCGCGTCGGTGGGGGAGGCCCGACGCCTCCGCTTTGTCGGGATGCACTTCTTCAGCCCCGTGCCGGTGATGCCCCTGATCGAGCTGATCCGCGGCTCCGGCACCTCCGACGAGACCGAGGAGGACATCCGGGCGCTGGCCGGCAGGCTGGGCAAGCAGGTGATCGTGTCGGCGGATCGGCCCGGGTTCATCGTCAACCGGATCCTGATGCCGCTCCTGGCGGAGGCGATGCGCGCATACGAGGAGGGCCTGGGCACCGCCGAGGACATCGACACGGGTGCGAGGGTCGGCCTCAACCACCCGATGGGGCCGCTCCAGCTGGCCGACTTCATCGGCCTGGACGTCTGTCTCGAGGTGATGCGCGTCCTGCACCAGGGCCTTGGACAGCCGCAGTTCGAGCCGCCGCGCATCCTGGAGGACCTTGTGGCGGCCGGCCACCTGGGCCAGAAGACGGGCCGCGGGTTCCACACCTACCCGAGGTAGCGCGGCGCCCGCCACGTGCCCGCGCCCGCAGTGCCCCTGCCACATGCCCGCGCCCGCAGTGCCCACGCCACATGCCCGCGCCCGCAGTGCCCACGCCCGCAGTGACCGCGCCCGCAGTGCCCCTGCCACATGCCCGCCAAGAGGGCACTCGCCATCACTTGCGGCCGGGCGACGGGTCCCTGCCCGGTCATTCGTCCACTCCGCGGGCGATGGCTGCGCCCCACCTGCAACTCGGCCTGCGAACGTGCCTTCGGGAGTCTCCAGAGGCGGCGAACGCTCGTGCCCTGGGAAGATGTCAGGCAGGGACCTCATTCTCCGTCTGGCTCCGAGCCACGAGGACGCGCCGAACGGCGCCGCACGCGCTTGCCTTCGCCGGCCACGCGGGGCACCGATACGAAGGACAGGCAGGCGATCGGGGCCGTGGGGTTCGCAAGCCACCGTGCCATCGCGTGACCGTCCGCGGGAAACGCCGTGCGCAGCAGCCTGCGCGATGCGGCGAGATGGCGACGATTGGTGCGTGTGTCGGCCGCGAGCACCCATGTGCCGACGATCAGCGGCTTCCATCCACGCGACTCCGCGATCGCTGCCGCCAGGCGCCGTCGCCGGTCCATCGTGCCGACCAGCTCGCCGGGATCCACGAACTCGCTCTTGAGCTCACCGAGGACGAGGGCTCGATGCTCCTCATTCCAGCCGACCAGGTCGACAATCCCCCGCTCGCCCCACACGTTGAATGAGACCTCGGAGGCCACCTGCCAGCCCGGGTGCCCGGCGAAGACGGCGAGCGCAGTCTCATGGAGGGCCGCGTGCCTCCGGTTGAGCATGCGATCGAGGTCCCCGCCGCGCCACCTCGCCGTCAGGTCGAGGTGGATGCCGAGCACGCGGGCCACCGCGCGCAGCGCCGACGGCGAGACCTGAGTGAGGTGACCGCATTCGATCCGCGAGACCACCTGCCGCGAGGTTCCGGCTTCGTCCGCCGCATCCTGCTGGCGCTTGGCGAGACGAAGTCGCACCGCCCGGAACACGCGACCGACCTGCACATCTGACATGGGCGGCAGCATGTACCGCGACACTCATCCGGCACTTACGCGACTGACGGACGCTCACCAGGTGGGCACTCGCCAGCGCGGGTGGTCTCCACGAAGCCCCAGGCGCACCAGATGTCCTGCAGATGGGCGTTACGACCGTTCATGACGACCCAACACGGCGCCGCTGATCCGTGGACGAGGACCGCGGTGGCGAGCGCCCACCCAGCGGGCATCTGGCAGGCCGCGGGCAGGCGGCGGGCAGGCGGCGGGAGGGCGCGCACGGCACGGAGGCTGGGGCGCACACACCGCGCCGGTGTAGATTGACCGCATGGAGCATCCGAGCGGACCCAACGGCCACGCCTACCTCCTCAGCGCCGCGCGCACGCCGATCGGCAGGTTCGGGGGTGCCCTCGCCGGGGTCCCGGCCGTCGAGCTGGGCGCAACCGCGATCCGCGCCGCTGTGGATCGGTCCGGGCTCCCGGTGGATGCGACCGTGGACGAGGTCATCATGGGCCAGGTCCTGGGCGCCGGGTCCGGGCAGGCGCCCGCTCGGCAGGCGCTCCTGCGGGCCGGACTCGCGGACACCATCCCGGCCACCACGATCAACCGCGTCTGCGGCTCGGGCCTGAAGGCGATCATGTTCGCTGCGGCCGGGATCCGCGCCGGTGACGGGGACCTGTACGTCGCAGGCGGCATGGAGTCCATGAACCAGGCGCCGTTCCTGCTCCGCAAGGCCCGGTTCGGATACCGCCTTGGCCAGGGCTCGCTCGACGATTCAGCGGTCCTGGATGGGTTGTGGTGTGCGGTGGAGGATTGCCACATGGGCACCCACGCGGAGCGGGTCGCGATCAAGGCGGGCGTGAGCCGGGAGGACCAGGACGCGTTCGCGCTCGCGAGCCACCAGAAGGCGGTGGCCGCGCAGGACGCAGGCCACTTCGACGCCGAGATGGCCGCGGTGACGATCCGCGATGCGAAGGGGCGCGAGACGGTGGTCACCGTGGACGAGGGTCCTCGGCGCGATTCGACCGCCGAGGCGCTGGCGCGACTGGCGCCGGTCTTCGACCTGCCGACGGGAGAAGACCGCGGGAGCGCCACCGTCGGGACCGTGACCGCCGGCAATGCACCGGGGATCACAGACGGCGCCGCCGCCGTGGTCGTGGCGTCGGAGAGGACCGTCGAGGCGCATGGTCTCGAGCCGCTGGCCCGGATCGTCGGCTACGCGCAGGCCGAGGTGACGCCGAAGTGGCTGTTCCTTGCACCGGTCGCAGGCGTCCGGGCGCTCGAGGCGAAGACGGGGCTGGCAGTGGACGACTACGACCTGATCGAGGTCAACGAGGCGTTCGCGGCGCAGGTCCTGGCCGACGGTCGGGAGCTTGGCTTCGACTGGTCGAAGGTGAACGTCAACGGTGGCGCGATCGCGCTCGGGCACCCGATCGGGGCGAGCGGTGCGCGGATCGTGGCCACGCTGCTCCACGAGCTGGGGCGGCGCGGCGGACGGTACGGGCTGGCCACGCTCTGCCTGGGCGGTGGCGGCTCGGTGGCCATGGCGTTCGAACGGGTCTGACGGTCCGCGGGTGGCGCCGCCCCCCTGTCGCCGCTCGCCGGGCTCAGCACGCGGCGGGTCCATCGCACACGGCGCCGCGTCGCGGCGCGTACTTGCGCTATCCTTCCGCCGGTCCGGGCCGGTAGCTCAACGGTAGAGCAAGTGACTCTTAATCACTAGGTTCAGGGTTCGAATCCCTGCCGGCTCACCAATCCTGGACCCTCTCCTCCCGTGCGGCCGATGGTGGCGCCCGCGCGCCCCGACGGCGGCACGGCTCGGCATCGCCGTCATCCGCCGCCGCCGCACCTGGGCATGGCCACGCACCGGTTGCGCCATGCCGTCAGGCAGGGCCGTTCCCCTCCATCCGGGCCCCATTGAGGGGCCCTTCGCCACCCACCGCGGCGACCTCTGGTAGGGGTCGAGCCAACCCGCGTCGGCGATCATTGGTACCGGCGTCCCCCGATCGCGTCGCAGCCGGCGCGGGCAACGCGTGTGCCTGCGCCCTGCGCCGTAGCGCTATCAGAGGGTCGCGATGGGCGAGGACGGTCTGTACGCCGCACTGGTGCGGCGCGGGATGTCCCGCCGGTCGTTCCTCCAGTTCTCGACCGCGATGGCTGCCGCCCTTGCGCTCCCGGCCACCTACGCGCCGCGGATCGCCGCGGCCCTGACCGTCGCGCCGCGCCTGCCCGTCATCTGGATCCGGGGCCAGGGCTGCGGTGGCAACACGGAGGCCCTCCTGCGGGCCGCCGACCCGTCCGTGGCCACGCTGCTGCTCGAGACGCTGTCGATGGAGTACCACGAGGCGTTCCTTGCCTCCGCGGGCGACTCGGGGGACCTGGCCCTCACCAACGCCATGGACCGCTACCCGAACGGGTACCTCGCGGTGGTCGAGGGTGCCGTTCCCACGGGCGCGGGGGGTGCCTACTGCCTGGTCGGCGGCCGCCCCGTGGGAGACGTCGTTCGCGAGGTAAGCGACGGCGCCCTGGCCACGCTGGCCGTCGGCTCCTGTGCGTTCGATGGCGGCGCCGCGGGGGCCAGCGGCGGCCAGACCGGGGCCGAAGGCATCCGGTCGCTGGTCGGCAACGGGCAACTGATCACGTTGCCCGGATGCCCGCTCAACGTGGAGAACCTGGTCGCGACGATCGTCCACTACCTCACGCTTGGCGAGCTGCCACCGGCGGATCCGATGGGACGGCCCCTCTTCGCCTACGGGCCTCTCGTTCACAACAAGTGCGAGCGCCGGCCGTTCTTCGAGTTCGGCGAGTTCGCGCTCGCCTGGGGAGACGAGGGAGCCCAGAAGGGCTGGTGCCTGTACAAGCTCGGCTGCAAGGGCCCCGAGACGATGGCCAACTGTCCGACCGTCAAGTACGGCGACGGGGTCAGCTGGAACGTCCGGGCCGGCCACGGCTGCGTGGGCTGCACGATGCCGGACTTCTGGGATGCGATGGGCCCCGCCTACGACCGACTCCCGCCGGTGATCCCGTTCCTGCCCAACATCACGGTCGACCAGATCGGTGTGGCGATGGTCGCGGGAATCGGGGTGGTCGCCGGGGCGCACGCGGTGGGCATGAGCGGGCGATACAAGCGTCGCGCGGTCCTCGAGCGCCGGGCGGCCGCCGCCCAGGCAGCCGGTGGCGCTGGCCAAGCCCGTGCCGATGACGCCGGAACCGCCGGCACCGCCGACGCCGGCCCTGACGACGACGCATCCGCCGGCGCAGACCCGGAGGTGCGCTGACATGGCCCGCGTCGTGATCGATCCCGTCACGCGGGCCAGCGGCCACCTGCGGATCGAGGCGGATGTCTCGGGCGGCACGGTGGCCGACGCGTGGGCCTCCGCCACGATGTTCCGGGGCCTGGAGACGGTCCTGCGCGGACGCGACGCCCGCGACGCCTGGCTTCTCGCCGAGCGCATCTGCGGGACGTGCACCAGCGTCCACGCGCTTGCGTCCGTCCGCGCGGTGGAGAACGCCATCGGCATCGACATCCCCACCAATGCCCGCCTCATCAGGAACATCCTGGCGTCGACCCTGCTGGTCCGGGACCACGTACTCGGGTTCTACGTGACCCAGGGGCCGGACTGGGTCGATGCGAGGTCCGCGCTCAAGGCCGATCCGGTCGCCACCGCCCGCCTCGCGCTCGAGACCAGTTCGCGGCCGCAGTCCGGCCCCGAGCACCTCACGAGCGTCCGCGACAGGCTTGCCGCGGTCATCGACTCGGACCAGCCCGGCATGTTCGCGAGCGGCCCCTGGGGCCACCCGGCCTACCAGCTCAGCCCAGAGCAGAGCCTGCTGCTGCTGGCGCACATGCTCGAGGCGCTGGAGTGGCAGCAGTCCTTCATGCGGATCCACGCGCTACTGGGCGGCAAGGATCCCCACCCGCAGACGTACCTTGTCGGCGGGATGGCGCTGGCGCCGCCCTGGGGCGGACCCAACCCGCCGTTGACCCGTGAGCACCCGATGGTCCCGGACCACAAGGCACCGGTTGCCCTCAGCGAGGCCGGGATCGCCATGATCGCTGACCTGATCGCGAAGGGGCGGGCCTTCGTCGAGCAGGTGTTCCTGCCCGACGTGCGCCTCCTGGCGGCGGCCTACCCGGAGTGGGGCGCGCTGGGCGCCGGTTCGGGCGACTACCTGTCCTGGGGCGACTATCCGCTGAGGGACGGCAAGGATTCAGCCCTGTTCCTTCCCCGCGGGCGTGTCTCGGGCGGCAACCTCAACCTCGGTCTGGAGGCCGATCCGGACCGCGTCGCCGAGACCGTGACCCACGCCTGGTACACCTACACGGACGGTGACGCGGCTCTCCTCCGACCGCCCGAGGGCGAGACCGTGCCCGCGTGGTCCGGGCTCCCCCTGCCCCTGGACAACCTCGACGGCGCAGCCAAGTACTCGTGGGTCAAGGCCGCGCGCTACGATGGCAAGCCCATCGAGACGGGACCCCTCGCCCGCACGCTCGTCGGGATCGCGAACGGCCAGACGGAGATCCGTGTCGGGCTGGGCAGGCTGCTCGAGGAGACGGGTCTCAACGTGACGGTCATGCCGAGCGTCCTGGGGCGGATGCTTGCTCGGGCGCTCGAGGCCCAGGTCCTGGCCGGCCAGGCAGATACCTGGCTCTCGGAGCTCAAGTCGAACCTCGCCACTGGCGATGTCGCGGTGGCGGACCTCTCGTATTGGGAGCAGGGGTCCTGGCCCTCAGAGGCCGAGGGCCGCTCCATCGGCGAGGGGCCGCGGGGAGCCGTCGGCCACTGGGTGCGCATCCGTGACGGCCTGATCGACGCCTACCAGGTGGTTGACGGGAGCACCTGGAACACCTCGCCGCGAGACGCGATGGGCGGCCGCGGCCCCATCGAGGCCGCCCTCGTCGGCACTCCGGTCGCCGACCCGTCCCGCCCCCTTGAGATCCAGCGCGTCGTGCACTCCTTTGCGCCGTGCGCCGGCTGCGCCGCCCACCTGTTCGATCCGCGGGCTGCCGGCCCGCTCGAGATCCGCGTCCGCGCGGGGGAGAGGAGCCGATGACCGCCGCCCCGAACAGCCTGCGGGGGGCGACGTCCCGGGAGGACGTCCCGGCCCCGGCCAACTCTGAGGCTGCGCATGCCGCCCCGACGCAGGCGGCCCACGAGATCGACCGGCCGCACCAGCGCGTTCGCCTCTACATCTGGCAGGTGCCGGTACGGGTGACGCACTGGCTGACTGCCGCCTGCATCGTCATCCTGAGCGTCACCGGGCTGTACATCGCGGACCCGTTCCTGATCCCGCCCGGCGGATCCGTGATGTCGACGATCCGGCTGATCCACATCCTGACCGCGCTCCTCTTCCTGGTCTCGGGGATCATCCGCACCTGGTGGCTGCTGACCGGGAACCGGTTCGCCCGATGGTCCGCATTCATCCCGACCTCCAGGTTCCAGGCGACCGAGCTGTTCCGCCAGGCCGGCTTCTACGGGTTCGTCCGCAAGGAGATCCCCAAGGTGCTCGGCCACAACCAGCTGGCCGCCACCGCGTACCTGGTGCTGTTCGCGCTGCTGCTCGTGGAGACGGTGACCGGCTTCGCCCTCGACGGGCTCATGGGCACCGAGCCCGGTGCCACGCTCTTCGGCTGGCTGCGCGAGCTGGTCGGCCCGCAGATGCTGCGCCTCGTCCACCACCTCGCCATGTACGCCATCCTCGCTATCGCGCTGTTCCACATCTACAGCTGCATCCTGGTCGACCATATCGAGAGCAACGGGCTGATCTCCAGCATCGTGACGGGATCCAAGTTCCCGACCCGCGAGGAGATCGTCGAGTCCCGTGATGGCGGACCCGAGATGCTGGAGAGGGCGGAATGATCGCGACCGGCCCGGCCGTCGTCCTCGGGGTCGGCAACGTGCTGCTCAGCGACGACGGGGTCGGCGTCCGCGTGGTCCAGGAGCTTGCCCGGCTGACGGCGGACGACCCGCGGGTCGTGCCCAGCGACACGCGCCTGGTGGATGGCGGGACACTCGGCCTGGACCTGCTCCAGGTTGCGTGCGGCGCCCGCTCGCTGCTGCTGGTCGATGCGGTGAACCTGGGCCTGGCGCCCGGCACCGTCACCGTCCTGCGCGGCCGGGCGATCGCCGCGGCCGGCGGGAACGGGGCGGCACCCGGCGGCGTGGGCGAGCTGCTGGCCATGGGGCGGCTGATGGGCTGGCTGCCGGATCAGGTGACCCTCCTCGGCATAGAGGCGGGCGACATCGGGATGGGGGTCGGGCTGTCACCCGGCGTGGAGGCGGCCGTCCCGGCTGCCGTGGAGATGGCTCGCGTGGAGCTCCGCGCGCTCGATGAGCTTGCTGTGGCGGGACGATCGGAGGCGCCGGCGGTCCGGCTGCAGGAAGGGGCGGCGGCATGAGACGCAGGCTGGACAGGACGCTGCGCCTGCTCATCGCGATGAACCTGGTCGTGGTCGCCCTGCTCGCGTTGACCATGGTCGCGGGCTGGATGAAGGTCCTGCCGTCGGTCGGCGGGCCAACGCCTGCCACCTCCAACGCGCCGTCGGCCACCCCGCAACAGATGGAGATGGGTCTCGCCCACATCCCGACCGCCAGCAGCTGCCTGCTCTGTCACGAGTCGGGCGGTTCCAGCGGGGTCAAGGTCATCCCGGCCATCGGCCATCCGCTGGAGGGCTGGGGTGCCTGCCTGACCTGCCACACGGACGACAAGCTCGGCCGCACCGCACCCGGCCACAAGGACATCGCCCAGACCGAGTGCGTCAACTGTCACCAGGTGGCCCAGGAAGGTCCGTCGATCACGCAGGCCCACGCAGACTTGCACGAGGCCTGCTTCGACTGCCACGGCTCCGTGGCTCACCTCCCGTCCAGCATGGTTGGGCGCAACCAGGACGAATGCTGGCTGTGCCACAAGCCGAACCCGGCCCCGCCGCCGACGAGACCGCATCCGGAGCCCGGGCAGCTGACCTGCCGCGCCTGCCACCAGGCATCCGATACCGGCGCCTTGCCGATCGATCATGCGCTGCGGGCGGACTCGAGCTGCCTCCTCTGCCACAACATCCGCGCGACGCAGGCCGAGAGCCCGTCCGGGGCGCCGTCCGCGAGCCCGTCCGGGGGCTGATCGGATCCGTCTGGCGCTCCCGCCGGCGGCCCCGGGCGGAGGACCCGCCCGGTCGCCCGCGGATGGGCGATCATGGGGGCATGCAGAATACGCTCACCGTCTCCTGGGAGGACCTGGACGGCCTCGTCGCGGGGCTCGCCACCGCAGTGGGCCGTGATCACGACCTCGTCCTCGCGATCACGCGCGGCGGCCTCGTTCCCGCCGGGATGCTCGCCTACCGCCTCGACCTGCGCGAGATCCTCGTTGCCGGCGCGGTCTTCTACCTGCCCGAGGGCGGCACCCACCCGGCGCCGGTCATCGGCCACTTCCCGGACGCCTCGCTCCTCGCCGGCCAGCGGGTGCTGGTCGTGGACGAGGTCTGGGAGACCGGCGAGACGATGACCGAGGTCATGACGAGGGTCCGTGCGGCCGGTGGCACGGCCGTCTCCGCGGTGATCCACTACAAGCCGGGCCGGTCCCGTGTCGCGGCTGCCCCGGACCACTGGGCGGCAACCGTGCATGACTGGGTGACGTACCCGTACAAGGCGGGTGGTTGACCGGCGCACCCGGCCGCCACGCTGTCCTGATCATCCTGTCGTTCCCGCAGGGGAGATCCCGTTGACCACACCTCGAACCACCTCGCGTCCCGGCCCGATCCTGGCGGTCGCCCTGATCGTCGTCGCCGTCCTCGGCGGGGCCGCCATCTGGTACGTCTTCTTCCGGCCGTCGGGTCCGCCGCCCGTGTCGCTCGGGTCGATGGCGCCTGCAACCGCGGCGCCCGTAGGCAGCGCCGCCGTGGGCTCCGGTGCGAGTGCCGGGACCGGAGGCTCGTCCGGCCACAAGCTCGAGGGGGTCTGGACGACCGACCCCACTGCATCCTCCACCTCGGGGCCTGCCACGTTCGTGGGCTACCGGGTCCGCGAGGAGCTGGCCAACATCGGGGCGACCGAGGCCGTCGGCCGGACCTCTGACGTGACGGCCTCCCTCACGATCGAGGGGACCACGGTGACGGAGGGCGAGTTCAAGGCTGACCTCACGACGCTCCAGAGCGACAACGGGAACCGCGATCGGCAGCTCTCACGCCAGGCCCTCGAGACCGCGACCTACCCGGAGGCGAGCTTCACCCTGACCGAGCCGATCGAGCTGGGCGCGGAGCCGGCCGAGGGCCAGGTCGTGGAGGTCACGGCGACCGGAGACCTGACGCTCCACGGCGTGACGAAGTCGGTGCAGGTTGCCCTTCAGGCCCGCCGGGAGGGCGATACGATCGCCGTCGCGGGCTCGCTCCCGATCGCCTTCGCCGATTTCGGTATCCAGAAGCCGCAGGCGGTGGTGGTCCTCTCGGTCGAGGACAGCGCCACCGTGGAGCTGCTGATGCACTTCACCCCCTGTTGCGGCTGAGGTCTCTCAGGGCCCTCTCACCTCTGCCGGGCACGATCCCGGCATGAGCTCGACTCCCGCGGCTGGGCCGCGCCCGGTTCCACTGCCGCGCACGTGGGGCGTCCGACCCCGGGACGTCGTCGCGCTGCTGGTCGCGAACGGCGTCTTCATCGCCCTGATGTGGGTGCGTCACGGCGGCTTGCAGGAGTTCGGCACGCTCGCCGGCGGCATCACCGCGCTCGGGCAGCTGGCGGCGCTCCAGGGGACCTATCTCGCCCTCGTGGGGCTCGTGCTGATGGGCCGCAGCCCATGGCTGGATGAGGCGTTCGGGATGGACCGGCTGGCATGGGCCCACCGCTGGCTCGGGTTCGCCACGATCTGGCTCATCGGAGGCCACATCGCGCTGACCGTCACCGGCTATGCGCTGGCCGACGGGCAGGGAGTCATCGCGGAGCTGGTGACCCTCGTGTGGACGTACCCGTTCGTCCTGTGGGCGCTCGTCGGGTTCCTGCTGTTCGTGATGCTGGGCGTCACGTCCATCAGGGCGTCGCGCCGTCGCCTGTCGTACGAGAGCTGGTACTTCCTCCACCTGTATGCCTATCTGGCGATCGCCCTCGCATTCCTGCACCAGCTGTTCGCGGGCGCGGATTTCATCCACGATCAGCTGGCGGCGATCTACTGGATCTCGCTCTACGTGCTGACGGCGGCGCTCGTGGTCGTCTTCCGCGTCGGACAGCCGCTCGCCACCTCGGTGCGCCACCGGCTCCGCGTCTCGGCGGTTGTTCCCGAAGCGCCCGGCGTCTCGTCGATCTACCTCTCGGGGCGGGACCTGGATCGCCTGCCGGTCCGTTCCGGCCAGTACTTCGTGGTCCGGTTCCTGACCCGGGACGGCTGGTGGCGGGCCCACCCGTACTCGCTCTCGTCGGCACCCAACGGCAACTGGCTACGGATCACCGTCAAGGCCCTCGGCGACGACACCACCCGCCTGCAGCGGATCCCGATCGGGACCGCCGTGTTCGTGGAGGGCCCGTACGGGATCCTGACCGGTGCACGCCGTTCCCGTCGCAGGGTGACCCTCATCGCCGGCGGCATCGGCATTGCCCCGCTGCGCGCCCTCATGGAGTCCCTGGCTGCGAGGCCCGGCGAGCTCACGCTGCTCTATCGGGCCCGCCACGAGACGGACATCGTGTTTCGCCGGGAGCTGGACCTGCTTGCCACGCATCGTGGTGCCGCCGTCCACTACCTCCTCGGGAAGCGGACCGCCGATCCGTCGGCCAGCCCGATCGGCCGCGCGGCGCTCGCCCGCCTCATTCCTGACATCGCCGAGCAGGACGTATACGTGTGCGGGCCCAGGGAGATGATGCAGGCGGTCGAGAGCTCGCTCCGCGAGCTCGGCGTGCCGGCGAGTCACGTGCACGCGGAGCGGTTTGCGTACTGACGGGCTATCCAGACTCTCAGGCCCTTCTCAGCCAGCCTTGGCAACCTTGCCCAAGGTACGCACCGAGTCCCATCCCATGGAGAACCCACCGATGCCGAAGCGTGGCGCGTTTGCCCTCGGGCTGACGGCGTTCGCGCTCGCCCTGCTTCTTAACTTCCAGACCCCGTCCCCCTCGCCGGCGTCGTCGACCGGGGAAGGCACGGGAGGAAGCGGCGGCGGGACGGGCGCGACCCGGACCGGCAACGGCGGCGCCGGCGGAACGGGCAGGGCCGGGACGGGAGGCACTGGCACCGACGGCACCGGGGGGACGGCCGCGGCCGGGCCGACGGCCACTGCCGCGGGCAGGCGCACGGTGGAAGGCCCCGTGGTTGGCACCCGGTTTGGGTCGGTGCAGGTTTCGCTGATCCTGGACGGCACCACGATCGTCGACGTCGCTGCGCTCCAACTGCCGAGCGGTGACCGTCGCACCAACCAGATCTCGTCCTACGTGGAGCCGATTCTGCGCACGGAGGCGCTGCAGGCGCAGAGCGCGAACATCGACGGGATCTCCGGCGCGACGTACACCAGCAACGCCTACGCAAGGTCCTTGCAGGCGGCCCTCGACAGCGCCGGCATCTGACACCGGGTCGAGCCACGCACGCCATGGACGCCATGGACGCGACCCGCCAGATCCGCGTCGCGCACGTGATGGGCACGACGGTGTCCATCGACGTGCGCGAGCCGTTCGTGCCGGAGGCGGCCCTCGACGCTGCGATCGCGTGGTTCCACGACGTCGACCGCCGGTTCAGCCCCTATCTCGAGGACAGCGAGGTGACCCGCGTCGGGACCGGCGCGCTGGCGTTCGAGGACGCCAGCCCCGACGTCCGAGCGGTGTTCACGCTGGCCGACACGCTGCGGGTCCGGACGGACGGGTTCTTCGACCCTCGGGCCCACCGGCGGGACGGTCGGCGGGACCCGACCGGAGTCACCAAGGGCTGGGCCGTCGACGAGGCCCTGGCGATGCTGCGGCTGTCCGGCGCGACGAACCTGCAGGTCGCCGCCGGTGGCGACCTGGTGGCGGCCGGGCACCCGGAACCCGGACGGCCCTGGCGGATCGGGATCCGGCACCCCGGCGTCGCCGATCGCGTGGCGGCGGTTCTGGGCGTGTCCGGCCTGGCGGTCGCGACGTCCGGGCTGTACGAGCGGGCCGGCCACATCACGAACCCCCGCACAGGCAAGGTGCCGACCGGGCTGCTGAGCATGACGGTGGTCGGGCCGACCCTGGCCATGGCCGATGCCTTCGCGACAGCGGCCTTCGCGATGGGGGAGGCGGGCGTGGCGTGGGTCGCGCGCCAGCCGGGCTACGGGGCGCTCGGCGTCACGTCCGACGGGCGTATCACGTGGTCGCCACTGGTGGACGAGCTGCGCATCGCCGCCGGGTGACGCGCAGCCCGGGAGCCGGGACCGCCCCTCGGTCGCGTCTCTCAGGGCCTTCTCACGTCCGGTACCGATGATCGGCACCCTGATCGCGTCCGCCCCGCTCGAGGCATGCCCGTGAAGCTCAAGGTCTTCGTCATCCTGGTCCTGGTCGTGGCAGGCGGCGCAGCCGTCTTCGTGTCGCTGGGGGGCCTGCCCGCCGGCGGATCCACGGCTGCTTCGACCTACCTGACCGCGACAGCCGCGACGGGTGACGTCACCGACGAGGTCGCCGCTACCGGGACGATCGCCCCGACCTCCACCTACATCCTGGGGTTCGGGACGGCTCCGCGCCTGGCCGACGGCACCGCGTCCGCCGGATCGGGCACCTGGCTCGTGGAGACGGTGGATGCCACGGTCGGCCAGGCCGTGAAGGAGGGTGACGTGCTCGCCACGGCCGCCACGAGCGACCTCAAGGCGCAGCTCACCCAGGCGACGACGTCGCTGTACGCGGCCAGGGTCAGCGAGAAGGCGGCCGCGGCGGCGCTGGACGACGCATCTGGCACCGACGCGATCCGGCAGGCGAAGATCGGCAACTACAACGCGCTCAACAACCGCCGCCAGGCCGAATCCGCCCTCGCCGACCTGGAGGCCCAGATTGCCCTCGCCACGCTCACGGCCCCGATCGACGGCACGGTGACGGCCGTCGCCATCGTGCCCGGGCTCGAGTCCACCGGGACCGCGATCACCATCGCCTCCTCCGCCTACGACGTGACCGCGGACGTCGTCGAATCCGACATCAGCGCGATGACCATGGGCCAGGAGGCCACGATCACCGTCGACGCGATCGATGCCGTCATTGCCGGCATGGTCTCCGAGATCGCCCCGGCGGCGTCGGGAGCGTCCGGGGGCGACGTGGTGTCGTTCCCCGTCACGGTCAGGCTGACCGGGGCGCCGGGCGGGCTCCGCGCCGGCATGACGGCGGACATCACGATCGTCACCGCGTCGGCGACCGACGTGCTCACGATCCCCAGTTCCGCACTGCGCGGCACCAGCGGCAACTACCGGGTCCAGGTGATGGGCGCGGACGGCACTCCCACGGCGACGCCCGTGGAAGTTGGTCTCGTCACGGATGCCACGGCCGAGATCACCAGCGGGTTGGCCGTGGGCGACGTGGTCGTCACCGGGACCACCGCCGACCGCACCGGGACCACCACCCCTACGATCGGTGACCGCGGCGGCTTCGGCGGCGGTGAGGTCATCGTCCCCGGCGGTGGCGGCGGCGGCGGTCGGTTCCAGCAGCCGTGACGGCCCTGGCAAACCAGGCCATGAACGATCAGATCATCAGCCTGCGGGGCATCGGGCGGACCTACGACATGGGCCGGGTGACGGTTCCCGCGCTGCGCGACGTGGACCTCGACGTCGCGCGGGGCGAGTTCCTCGCGATCGTCGGGCCATCCGGGTCCGGCAAGAGCACGATGATGCACATCCTGGGCTGTCTGGACCGCCCGACGACCGGCACCTACACCCTCGCCGGGCGGCCCGTCGAGGACCTCGACGACGACGGCCTCGCTCGCGTCCGCAGCCGGACCATCGGGTTCGTCTTCCAGTCATACAACCTGTTGCCGCGGACCAGCGCCCTCGACAACGTCGCCACGCCGCTCCTGTACCAGGGCGCAGGCCGCGCCGAGCGGGTGCGCCGCGCGACGGCCGCACTGGAGAGGCTGGGGCTGGGGGACCGCATGGACCACGAGCCATCGGAGCTCTCCGGCGGCCAGCAGCAGCGGGTCGCCATCGCGCGGGCGCTGGTGACGGACCCGGCGCTCATCCTGGCCGACGAGCCCACCGGCAACCTGGACCAGGCCACGGGCCACGAGGTCCTGGAGCTGTTCCGGGAACTGAATGCTGCGGGCAGCACCATCGTCCTCATCACGCACGATGCCGAGGTCGCCGAGGCGGCCGGCCGGCAGGTGCACATCCGGGACGGAAGGCTCGTCGCATGAGCCTGTTCGAGCTCGTCCGGCTGGCGTTCTCGCGGCTGCGCACCGGCCGCCTCCGAGCGGCCCTCACCATGCTCGGGGTGATCATCGGCGTCGCGTCGGTGGTCGCCCTGGTGGGCGTCGGGCAGGGGACGACGTCCAGCATCACCGAGCGCCTGTCCAGCCTCGGGACGAACCTTCTCACGGTCAGCGCGGCCGGGGCGAACGGCGGCGCCTCCTCGACCCTCACCCTGGACGACGTGGAGGCGCTCCGGGGGATCGATGGTGTTGCGGGCATCGCGCCCGAGTCCTCGACCCAGGCCACGGTGGGCGCCGACGGCGAGACCACGACGACCTCGATCATCGGGACGACGGCGGACTACGCCGACGTCCGTGCCTACGATGTCTGGCAGGGCACGTTCCTGACCGATACGGCGGTGGAGCACAACCTGCGGACGGCCGTCCTGGGCGCCACGACCGCCAGCGACCTCGGTCTCGACGAGACCTCCATCGGCAGCGAGATCAGCATCGGCGGGCTGCCGTTCCAGTTGGTCGGCATCCTCCAGCCGAAGGGCGGCTCCGGTTTCCAGGACCCCGACGACCAGGTCATGGTCCCGGTCGGGATCATCGCGAAGTACTTCGTTGCCGGCGACGGCGTCCGGACCATCGGCATCAGCGTGGCCGACGAGACACAGATGACCACCGTCCAGGCGGAGATCACGTCCGTCCTGCGGATGCGTCACGGCCTCGCAACCACGGACGAGGACGACTTCCGGATCTTCGACCAGGCCCAGCTCCTGGAGACGGCCTCCTCGATCAGCGGGACCCTGACCCTGCTGCTCGGCGGGATCGCCTCGATCTCGCTGATCGTGGGTGGCATCGGGATCATGAACATCATGCTGGTCTCGGTCCGGGAACGGACGCGCGAGATCGGGATCCGCAAGGCCGTCGGCGCCCGCGGGCGCGACATCCTGCTCCAGTTCCTCATCGAGGCCCTGACCCTATCGGTGCTGGGAGGCGTGATCGGCATCGCCGTCGGCCTCGGCGTGTCCGCGCTGATCTCCCGCGTCGGCTCGATCAC
Source organism: uncultured Chloroflexia bacterium (assembly GCA_963770795.1). Taxonomy (GTDB): domain Bacteria; phylum Chloroflexota; class Limnocylindria; order Limnocylindrales; family CSP1-4; genus CAIXZV01. The sequence continues at coordinate 716,557 of CAVYQR010000001.1, read as the reverse complement.
CTTCGCCATCAGCCCCACCACGCTTGCCGTCGCCCTGCTGTTCAGCCTCGCGGTCGGCGTCATCTTCGGGGTGTGGCCCGCCCGCCAGGCGGCCCGCCTCGATCCCATCAACGCCCTCCGCTACGAGTAGGAGACCTGACGATGACCACTCCGCCCACTGATCCCGTGACCCCCGCGCCCGGCCTCTCGACCTCCGTCACGGAGCCCGTGCCGGCGTTCCAGCCCGGCTTCGCGCCTGTGGAGCCCGAAGCGGCACCTGTGGCACCGGACCCTGCCCCTCGCCCGGCCGGCACGAACCGCGGCTCGTCCGGCTCGTCGCGGATCCTCAACCTCGCGCTGGGCGCCGCGGTGCTGGTGGCGGTCGCGGGGGTCTCGTTCGCCGTCGGCCGTGCCACGGCGCCGGCGTCGGCCACCGTCGGCAGCGGGACCGTGTTCGTCCCCGGTCAGGGCGGCGCCTTCCTTCCGGGCGGCAACGGCGGCAACCTGCCGGACGCGAGCTTCGACCCCAACAGCAACGGCGGGTTCCCGGGCGGTGGCGGCCAGGGTCGAGGGATCCCCGGCGAGCGGGGGTTCGGCGGCTTCGGCGGCGGCCTGACCATCACGGGAACCGTCGACGCGATCAGCGCGGACTCGATCACGCTCAAGCTCGAGTCCGGCCAGACGATGACCGTCGGCCTTGACGCGAGCACCACGTACCATCAGCAGGCCGACGCGGCGGCGTCCGACGTGACGGCGGGCGCAACCGTGGAGCTGCAGCTCGCCGGCGCGGCTCCAGCCGGGCGAGCGGCAACTCGTCGGGCAACGCGGCCAACCTTGGCACCGCCGGATCCGTCACCATCGTCCCCTGATCCCCAGGGGATCACGAGGCAACCGATGCACCTGCTCCTGGTCGAGGACGACGAGCGCCTCGCCCGGTCCCTGACACGCCTCCTCGAGGAGGACCGCCACGTCGTGGAGCACGCGCCCGACGGCCGGACGGGGATCGAGCTGGCCGCGGCCATCGATGGGCTGGACGCCGTCATCCTCGACATCGGCCTGCCGGACATCTCGGGCCTGGACGTCGCCCGCCGGATCCGGAAGGCGGGCCTGGACGTGAGCATCCTCATGCTCACCGCCCGGGACACGGTGGGGGACCGCGTGACGGGCCTGGACGCCGGCGCAGACGACTACGTCGTCAAGCCGTTCGCCTACCAGGAGGTCGCCGCGCGCCTGCGGGCCCTCACCCGTCGGGCGGAGCCGGGTCGCCGTCGGCCGGAGCCCAAGCTTTCGGCGGGCGCCATCGTCCTGGACGAGGCTGCCCGCGCGGTCACGGTCAACGGCCGCACCGTGGACCTGAGCCCGCGCGAGTTCTCGCTCCTGGAAGCGCTGCTCCGTCACGCCGGGAGGACGCTCACCCGCGACCAGCTCCTGGACCACGCCTGGCCGTTCAGCGTCGCGGTCACGCCCAACGCTGTGGACGCCTACGTCCACTACCTGCGCACGAAGCTGGGTGAGGCGGGCTCCCAGATCGAGACCGTGCGCGGGGTTGGCTACCGGCTGGCCGATGGCTGACGGCCACCGCTCCGAGCCCCAGGACGACGGCGCCGAGCAGGCGGCGCTCGCGGAGGAGGCTCGCCTGCTCCGGCGGGTGAGGTGGCGCCTCGTCGCGTGGAGCGGCGTGTCGACGCTGATCGTGCTGGTCGGCCTGGGGATCGCTCTCTACGCCGCCGTGGCGAACACGCTGGCGACCGCGAGCATCGACCAGCTCTCGAACCGGGTCGATCCCTGGGTCGCCGCCCTCGAGGGCACGTTGGAGACGCCCGTCCAGCCGCCGGGGTTCGGTTTCCAGCCCGGCCGCGGCAACACCTACCTGTTCGCCTTCGACGCCGCGGGCACACCCGTGCGCCTGGGCCGGGAGCCTGTCGCCGTCCTCGGCGGCATGCCCGACACCGTCGCCATCGCTGCCGCGAACCAGGCTCCGGACGGATCTGACGTGCGCACGGCATCGCTGGAGATCGCGACGTCGCCCGCGACGCAGATCCCCGTCCGGCTGATGACCCAGAGAGTCGTGTACGCGCAGGACGGCCAGACCTACTTCCTCCAGGCGGTTCAGGACCGCTCGACAGAGGTCGAGACCCTGGGAGTCCTGCTGTCGGTGCTGCTCTTCGGCGGCGTGCTGGTCGTGGTGGTCGCCCTCGGACTGGGGGCCGTCTACGCCCGCCGCGCCCTCGTCCCGATCCGCGAGTCCCTCGCGGCCCAGCGTGTCGCGCTCCGGCGCCAGCGGGAGTTCGCGGCGGACGCCAGCCACGAGCTCCGGACGCCGCTCACGGTCATCCGCTCGTCCGTGGAGCACCTGTCCCGCCACCGCGACCGGCCGATCGGCGATGCCACGGAGGCGCTGGACGACATCGACGCCGAGGTGACCCACCTGACGGCGCTCGTGGACGACCTGCTGCTGCTTGCGCGCTCGGACTCCGGGGCCGTGCCGCTGGATCGTGTCCTGCTGGATCTGGGCGACGTTGCCTTTGAGGCGGCATCAGCGCTCAGCCGAACGGCCGACGCCGGCGGGGTGCGGGTAGCCGTTGACCCCGAGCCGGCCATGGTGACGGGGGATCCGGCCCGCTTGCGCCAGCTGGTGATGATCCTGGTGGACAACGCGATCCGGCACAGCCCGAGGGACGGCGCCGTGACCGTCACGGTGCGGGCGGCGCTGGGAACGGCGTCCGTCGAGGTGACGGACGAGGGTCCCGGCCTGCGGGCGGAGGACATGCCGCACGTCTTCGACCGGTTCTGGCGTGCTCCGGGCGCACCCTCAGGGGGTACCGGCCTCGGGCTGTCCATCGCCCGCTGGATCGCGGAGCGCCACGGCGGGCGCATCGGGGTGGCGAACCGGACTGCCGGTGGGGCTGCTTTCCGGGTGGAGCTGCCGACCGCCGCCGGTCAGCTGGAGGCACCGACGGAACCTGCCGGGCCGGCTGCGGGCTGAGCCCCGGGCTGAGCCCCGGGCTGGTACGCTCACGTCATCCTGAGGGCCGGTCCCGTGAGGCCGGCGTACCGGTCCCGTGAGGCCGACTAGGAGGAATCTGCCAGTGCGCATGCCCGCCTGCGGCTACCTGCCGCACCCTGCCGGGACCTGAGTGATCGCCCCACCGTCCCCCGGACACCCTCCGCTGCCGCGTGCGGACGCGATCGTCGATCCGCGCGTCGGTGACGCCGGTCCTGCCCTGCTCGCGCTGGAGGACGGGACCGTCTTCCCCGGCATCGCGTTCGGCGCGCCCGTCGCCTCTGGCGGGGACCTCGTGGTGAACACGTCCCAGACCGGGTACCAAGAGATCGCCACGGATCCGTCCTACGCGGGTCAGGTCGTGGTCATGACGTACCCGCTTATCGGCAACTACGGGCGCCTGGTGGCGGACGACCAGTCCGAGCATCCGTGGCTCCGGGGCCTGGTGGTGGCCCACGCAACCGCCGCAGTCCTCGACGACGCTCGCCAGCTGGCCACGCTCCTGCGGACGAACGGGATCCCTGCCCTCGCGGGCGTGGACACCCGGGCTCTCGCCCGCCACCTCCGTGCGAACGGCTGTCTGCGCGGGATCATCACGCAGCCCGGGCTCACGGACCCGGACGCGGCCGTGGAGCTCGCCCGCGCGGTGCCGAGGTGGGAGGACCAGGACTTCGTGGCCCAGGTGTCGCCCGCCGACGTCCGCGAGGTTGGAGACGACCCCACGACGCCGCTCGTCGCGATCGTGGACTTCGGGCTGAAGGCGAACATCGTCAGCTCGCTCCGGCGCCGTGGCGTGCGCGTCCGAGTGCTCCCGCACACGGCGTCCGCATCGGATGTGCTGGCGTCGGACGTCGCGGGCGTGGTGTTCTCGCCCGGCCCCGGGGACCCGGCTCGGCTGGACGGACCGGTGGCCCTGGCCCGCACCGTCATCGCGGACGGCCGGCCGCTCCTGGGGATCTGCCTCGGGCACCAGATCGTCGGCCGCGCCGCGGGTGCCGAGACCAGCCGTCTCCGGTTCGGCCACCACGGGGCCAACCACCCGGTCCAGGACCTGGACACGGGCTACGTCCAGGTGACGGCCCAGAACCACGAGGTCCAGGTGGTGGGGGACAGCCTGCCGCCCGCCGCGGGCTTCCGTGTCTCCCAGCTCAACCTCAACGACCGCTCCGTGGAAGGCCTCCGCCACGCGGAGAAGCCGATCGAGACGGTCCAGTACCACCCCGAGGGTGCGCCCGGCCCGCTCGACGCGCTGGCCGTGTTCGACCGGTTCGTGGATGCGTGCCGCCGGTGAGCGTGACCCGCGGATGAGTGCCCGATGACCGTCCCCCCGTACGAGCGGCCGCACCGGCCGAAGCCGAAGTCCGTCCTGATCCTGGGCTCGGGGCCGGTCGTCATCGGACAGGCGGCCGAGTTCGACTACGCCGGCACCCAGGCCTGCCGCGCGCTCCGGGCCGAAGGCGTGCGCACGATCCTCGTCAACTCCAACCCGGCCACGATCATGACGGACCCGACCGTCGCGGACGCGGTGTACCTGGAGCCGCTGACCGTGCCGGCGATCGAGGCCGTCATCGCCCGCGAGAGGCCTGAGGGGCTGCTGGCCGGGCTCGGCGGGCAGACGGCGCTCAACCTGGCGATGGCCCTGGCCGAGGCCGGCGTCCTGGAGCGGCACAACGTCCGCCTCCTGGGCACGCCGCTCGAGGCGATCCGCATGGCGGAGGACCGGGAGGCGTTCCGGGACCTGCTCGAGCGAATCGACCAGCCGTACGCACCCTCGTTCATCGTCGAGGGCACCGACGACAACGCGCGCCAGGCATCTGCCCAGGAGGCTCTGGACACCATCGGCCTGCCGGCCATCATCCGGCCCGCGTTCACCCTGGGCGGCACCGGCGGCGGCATCGTCGAGACGGAGGCGGCCTACTGGGAGCGTGTCAGGGCCGGGCTCCGCGCCAGCCCGATCAAGCAGGTGATGATCGAGCGCTGCCTGGTCGGCTGGCAGGAGATCGAATACGAGGTCATGCGCGACGCCGAGGACACGTGCATCGCAGTGTGCTCGATGGAGAACGTGGACCCGCTCGGTGTGCACACGGGAGACTCGATCGTCGTCGCCCCCGTCCAGACCTTGACCGACCAGGTCCATCAGCGGTTGCGGAGCGCCGCCCTCGCGATCATCCGCGCCCTGGGCGTCGAGGGCGGCTGCAACGTCCAGTTCGCGCTCTCGCCGGACTCTACCGAGTACGCCGTGATCGAGGTCAACCCCCGCGTCTCGCGCTCGTCGGCGCTCGCATCCAAGGCCACGGGCTACCCGATCGCCCGCGTCGCGGCCCAGATCGCGGCCGGCCGGACGCTCGCCGAGATCCCGAACGTGGTCACGGGCACGACCGTGGCCGCCTTCGAGCCCGCGCTGGACTACGTGGTGGTCAAGCTGCCGCGCTTCCCATTTGACAAGTTCCCCACCGCGGACCGCCGCCTGGGCTCGCAGATGAAGGCCACCGGCGAGGTGATGGCGATCGACCGGACCTTCGGCGCAGCGCTCAACAAGGCGCTCCGGGGCCTGGAGCAGGCCGGGGCCGGGCCGCTGGGCGAGGACCCGTCATGGCGTCCCACCTTCGACTACCTGGCAGCCGTCTACGCAGGACCCGAGGCGGATGCCGAGGCGGAAGAGGACCCGCTGCTCCCTGATGACGACACCGCGATCCGGTGGGTGGGCGAGCGTGGCGAGGCATGTGAGAGCACCCGGTTCGCACAGCGCTCGGCCGCGCCGATCGTCCTGCGGCAGTTCCTGGAGCCGTCGGACTCCCGGCTCTGGCGCCTCCTCGGGCTGCTGCGCCGCGGCGTGCCCCAGGAGGTGGTCCGGCGGGCGACGGGCATCTCGCCCTGGTTCCTCGCGGAGATGGGCCGCAACCTCGCGCTGGAGCGCGACGTGCGGACGGCGGGTGCCCGCCTCGTGGACCCGGAGGACGGCGAGGCAGCCTCGCTCCTGGCCACCGCCAAGCGCGCGGCGTTCTCGGACCGGGACCTGGGGATCCTCGCGGGTGTGCAGGAGGCCGCTGTTCGCGGCGCACGGACTGCCCTGGGGTTGATCCCCGGCTACGCGATGGTGGACACCTGCGCGGCGGAGTTCGCCGCCGAGACGCCGTACTTCTACTCGACCTACGCGTCGGCCGGCTCGCCGCCGGAGGCACCGCCCGTGGCCCGTCCCGCGGCGCTCGTCATCGGCAGCGGCCCGGTCCGGATCGGGCAGGGGATCGAGTTCGACTACTGCGCGGTCCAGGCCGCCGACGTCCTCCGCCGCGAGGGCTGGAGCGCGGTCATGGTCAACTCGAACCCGGAGACGGTCTCCACGGACTTCGACGCGTCCACCCGGCTCTACTTCGAGCCGCTGGACGCGGAAAGCGTCCGCAGCATCATCGAGTTCGAGAGCGGCGCCACCGGGATTGAGGCGGCCGCGGCCGCGGACATGCTGCCGGCCGTGGTGGCATTCGGCGGCCAGACGCCGCTCAACCTCGCCGCGCCGCTGGTCGCCGGCGGCGTGCCGCTGCTGGGCTCCGACCTGGAGGCGATCGACCAGGCCGAGGAGCGAACGCGGTTCTCCGCGCTCCTGGACCGCCTGGGCATCCCACAGCCCGAGGGCGGCATGGCCGAGTCCATCGAGGAGGCTTTGACGCTCGCCGAGCGGATCGGCTACCCGGTCATCGTGCGGCCGTCGTTCGTCATCGGTGGTCTCGCCATCGACTTCGCGTACTCGCCCGAGGACCTCGCGCGCCATCTGGCAGCGGCCGTTGTCGTGGACCCTGACCGGCCGGTGCGCATCGACCGCTTCCTCGAGGGCATCGAGGTGGACGTGGATGCCATCTCCGACGGGACAGATGTGCTTATCCCGGGCCTGCTGGAGCACGTCGAGCGGGCCGGCGTCCACTCGGGGGACTCGATCGGGGTGTTCCCGCCGCAGCACGTGGCCGAGGGCGACCAAGCCCTGATCGTCGCCACGATGGAGCGCATCTGCCTGGCGCTCGGCGCGAAGGGGCTCGTCAACGCCCAGTTCATCGTCCGCGACGACGGCGTCTACCTGATCGAGGTCAACCCGCGCGCCTCGCGGACGGTGCCGTTCATGTCCAAGGTGACCGGCGTCCCGATGGTGGAGCTGGCGGTCCGCATCTCGCTGGGCGCGACGCTGGCGGGGATGGGCTGGTCGGGCGGGCTGCGGCCGGAGCCGGCGTTCGTCTCGGTCAAGGCGCCAGCGTTCTCGACCGCCAAGCTCAAGGGCGTGGACCCCTCGGTGGGACCGTTCATGCAGTCCACCGGCGAGGTCATCGGCATCGCCGTGGACCGCCGCGTCGCCATGGCCAAGGCGCTCACGGGCGCGTCGCTGATCCCGCCGCGGGCGGCGGATGGCGAGGTGCCCCTCGCGCTGCTCTCGATCGCCGACCGGGACAAGGGCGGCCTCCTGGACCTCGCCCGGGCGCTGGTCCGCGCGGGCTACGGGCTGGCGGCGACGTCCGGGACGCGCGCGGCGCTGCTGGCGGCGGGGTTCGAGGCTCAGCCGGTGGCCAAGCTCGGTTCCGAGGCCGTGGGCGAGGAGGCCGGGATCCTGGCCCTGATCGAGGGCGGCGAAGTCCGGTTGGTGGTCAACACGCCGACGCCGCGTTCCGGCGCCGTTCGGGACGCCGCCGACATCCGGCACGCGACGATCGCGGAGGGGATCCTGTGCCTCACCTCGATCGAGACCGGGATCGCCGCAGCGGAGGCGCTCGACCCGGCGATCGCCGACGACATCGCGGTGGTCCGGCCGATCACCGACTGGGTGCCGGCCGGGGGCGCCGTCGCGCGCTGATCCCCAGCGGGGTCCCCCCTCTGCGCCCGCATCATGTGGCTCGCAGCGATGGCACTTCGGGACCAATGGGAGTAGGCTCAGCGGAGCCGGATATTTCGCTCCCGACGTCCCGATACCGGGTGAAACGCCCCGCCTCGACTGATTGCAATAGGAGGCGACTGGGGCGCCTGCGGCGTGGCGGCGGTGCCTCCACGGTCGCAATGGCGCCCCTGGCCGACGGACGTGTCCTGCGATCCAAGGGTCACCCAACGCCCGACCCCTCGCCGCTCGGCCGCGGCCCACGGGGTGTCGAGCCTCGACGGGCCGGAACAGGCGACCGCGCCGGACTGGAAGGGCCCAACACCGCGGGGTGAGGGCCCGGGCAGCCGCCGCCTCATCGAGTGGCGTCAGCGCGTCGCCGAGCACAGGCATGCGGGCCTGGGCACTGATCCCCCCCGACATCCAACCCGACCAGATGGCTGGGCGGTGCGAACTCCGGGCCGACGTGCGCGCTGGCGGTCACGCCATCATCCCGAGTGCTGCGTCAAGGGATCATCGCCAGCCTTGTCGGTCCCCGTTGAGGGCTGGATCAACCCGCCGCGGAGGGAGGTGCCACAGGCCTGAATCCACAGCGCTCGCGCCCCATTCGATCGACAAGGTTCGTGCGGGACGGTCCACCCGCCCGAGTGCTTGCAGCAAGGGAGTCCGTCATGGACGAGAACGACTACTACTCCGAGAAGAACCACGGTCCGCACGAGGTCTTCGAGCTCGGCGACTTCACCTTGGAGTCTGGCGCAACGCTGCGGGGAGCGCGGCTGCTGTACAAGACGCAGGGGAAGCTCAACGAGGCAAAGGACAATGTGATCCTGTTCCCGCACATGTGGTCGGGAACCTCGAAGTCGATGGAGATGTTCGCCGGGGCGGGGCGTCCGATCGACCCGGACAAGTACTTCATCATCTTCCCCGGCCAATTCGGCAACGGCTTCTCGTCGTCGCCGAGCAACACCCCGCCTCCATACAATGGCGGCGCGTTTCCCGACGTCACAATCGGAGATGACGTTCGCGCCCAGCATCGCCTGATCACCGAACGTTTCGGCATCGGCCAGCTCGAGCTCGTCCTGGGCTGGTCGATGGGCGCTGAGCAGACGTACGAGTGGGCCGTGCGGTACCCCGACATGGTCAAGCGTGCGGCGCCATTCGCCGGTACGGCCAAGACGACACCGCATGACGAACTGTTCGTTCGGCTGCACGAGAACGCCCTCAAGACCGACCCGGCGTGGGACAACGGGTTCTACAAGGACTCGCGGGATGTTCACGTGGGCCTGCGGCATCATGCACACGTGTGGGCAGTCATGGGCCTCTGCCAGGAGTTCTACAAGCAGGAAGCGTGGCGGGATGTCGGCTTCACATCACTCGATGACTTCCTGCAAGGCTTCTGGGAGAACTACTTCCTGCCGATGGATCCGAACAACCTGATCTGCATGGGCTGGAAGTGGCGCCACGGTGACGTCAGCTTGCATACCAACGGCGATCTTGCCGCAGCACTCGGACGCATCACCGCGAAGACCTACGTGATCCCGTTCTCACACGACATGTTCTTCCCTCCAGAGGACTGCGAGGCGGAACAGAAACTCATTGCGAATAGCGAGTTCCACGTCGTCGATAGCTTGTGGGCGCACTTCGCAATGTTCTGCATGACCGACTCCGAGCGTACCCAGATCGATAATCTGCTCGCCAAGCTTCTTGCCGAACCAGTCGCCGCGAAGTGACCTTCCCGACGTCTCGATGACAGGGTGATCGTGGCGGCACGCGTCGCCACGATCACCCCCTCTCTGCCGCCGCTCGTGCCCGCGCAACGCAGGGCGGGGCTCAACCCCCTCCGCACGGTCAGGTTGTGTGTGCGGCGACCGGCCGCGGTCCCTCCGCCTCGGCCTGCTCCACGACGATCGCCTGGCCCAGCGACCAGAGCGTCAGCGTCGTCAGGGCCACCATCATCACGGCGAGGGGGACCTCGCGGGCGCGCACGTTGCGCGGGCGGGCGGCCACCGGGGCATGGATCCTCCGGTGGCGCATGTCCCGAGCCGGCGTCGGCGGGCGCTCGGCGTCCATGTCCCGCTGGGCCGTGACGTGCCCGGCCCATGCACCCAGCATGTGCCCGCCCACGACGGCCACCAGCTGCGCGGTCCAGACGAGCCCGGGCGGCAGCCATGCCCCGGACGGCTCGAAGAACGCGGTGCCAAGGAGGTCGTCGCCTCGCTGGAGCGGGTCCGAGACCGCGATCAGGATCCGCTGGCCGTCGATGAGCAGGTAGGTCAGGTAGTGCGCGACCAGGTAGCCCACGGCGATCGGCAGCATGCCGGCGCCGATCGCGCCGGGGCTCACGGTGCGCGCCACGATCAGCGCGGCGCCGACGATCGCGCCGAGGAACGCACCCAGGAGGAGTGACTGGGCACCGAACGTGGGGTTGCCGAACACGGTGGCGAAGGCCGCGGTCTGCGAGATCCCGTCAAAGATGATCGACCCCGTCCCGACGGCCACCAGCACGATGCGGGGCGTGGTCCAGGCCGCCTCCAGCAATCCGGCTGCGAACGGGCGCCGGACGACACGGGCGACGTCCACCTCATGCGGCGATCCGCCCGCGACGGTGCCGTACGGGGCAAGCAGGTTGAGCGTCCGGAACCAGACCGTGAACGTCTCGCCCTCCGCGCGCCAGGCGTCCCGCCCGAACTGGGCCATCAGCGCGAGCGTGAGGAGCGTGTACCCGAGAAGGACCACGGTGAGGGTCTCACTCCCCGCAACCGCCACCAGCTCCAGCCAGACGAAGAACAGGAGACCGGCCGCGGCCGGCCAGAGACGCAGCCCTGTCGGGATGGGGGACGGGCGCCGGCCCCGGATCCCGGCTCGGCGCAGGATCCACGCGAGGATGTCGTGGAGGGTGGCGAAGGGATCGAGCCACTCCCAAACCGGGCCGACGAGGGCGGAGATGACCGCGATTCCCACCCAGCCGTACACCCACAGGAACAGCGACGCGACGGCCGCAGCCGACGACCCGCCGGCCAGCCCCTGGATCATGATCCATGACCAGCCCGCGAGACCCAGGCCCCGAAGAACCAGGCGGAGGGCGCGAGGAACCGCGACCAGGCGCGTGTCCGCTGTGGGCACCGCCCGCATGTCCCGGGCCAGCACGAACAGGAACGAGAGCGCCACGACCGCGGCCGCGCCGGCGAGGTACACCACCAGCGGGATGGGGCTCTGGTACACCGGGGACAGGCCGTGGGCAGCGGCGCCGGCCGGCAGTGCCGCGACCAGCAGCATCCCAGCGCCAGCGCCCAGCACGCGTGCGGGCACGCGGACGCGCAAGTGCGGCACTCGCTCAGGCCCTGCGGCTGCGCCGGAGGACGAGTGCGCCGATGCCGAGCACGACGATCAGCCCCACCATGATCGGGATCAGCACCTCGGTGGCCGAGGTGGCGGCCGGCTCGGCGTCGTCGCCGGGGCGGGGGTGGCCGGGTCCGCGGAGGCCGGCGCCGCGGTGGTCCGCCGGGAGTCGGAGGCGCGTCGTGGCGTGACGCGGTAGGCCCGGCGGTCGGGGCCTCGGTCGGCTCGGGTGTGGCGGGAGCGGGCGTCGGCTCGGCGACGGTGAACGCGAGCGTGCCGCGGGCGATGTGGCCGTCAGCCGCCGCCGAGGTCCACTTGACCTCGTAGGGACCGGCGGTCAGCGCGAGCCCGTCGAGCGCCATCACCTTCGCGTTCGCCTCGGTCACTCTGCCGGTACCGACCGTGCCGTCCGGACCGATCAGCTTGAACGAGCTCTTCCCGGCATCGAGGGCTTCGGAGAAGGTCAGCGTGACCGTCACCGGCGGCGTCTCGAGGACGGCTCCGTCCTTCGGGCTGGACTCGACCAGGTCCGCGTGGGCGAACGCAGTCGCGGTGATGGAGAGCGCGAGCAGAAGCCCTGCCACCACGGAGATGCCCCGGCCGGGCACGGACAGGCTCCGGAGGCGGTGGCGTCGATCAGTCCGCCGGCTGATGGAATTGGTGCTCACGGGGCCGGAGTCTACAAGCGGGGCCGGGAACGCGCCGTCCAGGGTTCTCGTGCCGTCCCGGGTCTGGCGAGCGAGGATGATGCGCCAGGCCGCGGTGCGCGATGATGACGGGGTCACGACGGGCTCAGTCCCGCCGTCCAGCGGAGTTGCCATGCCCACCTCGTCCGACCCCGAACCGAGGATGTCCATTGCATACGCCGCGCCCGAAGGCGATTACGTGCCCGGCGTGTGCAACATCGGCCCGTGGGAGATCCGCCGCCGCCGGACGTTCGCGCTCGTCGGCTTCGCGGCGGCGATCGTCCTGTTCGTCGCACTCGTTGCGGTCGGCGCGCCGCCCATCGCGCGGCTCCTCGTGCTCCTGCCGGCTTGGGGCGGGACGTTCTCGTGGCTCCAGGCTCGCCGCCGGTTCTGCGGCGCCTACGCCATGGCGGGCATCACCAACTTCGCAGACGGCGAGGTGGGGCGGCAGTCGGTCGCGGACCCGGCGGCCCACCGGGCGGACGTCCAGGCCACGCTGCGCATGACCCGCGACTCGTTCCTGATCGCGTTCCCGGTGACGATCGTGGCGGTGCTGCTTCCGCTCTAGGGGTTCGGGCCAGACCAGCTCTGCCAACCGCCGACGGCCCGCCGACCGCCCGTCGGGCGCCCGCACCCTACAATCGCCCCCAGCCCACCACCGCTCGAGGATCTTCCCCGCATGCCCGTTCCCGTCGTGGAGTTCAGTGACGAGCGCCTGCCCAACGGCCTGCGCCTCATCGTCGCGGAGGACCACCTCGCGCCCGTCGTCGCCGTGAACCTCTGGTACAACGTCGGCTCCAAGCACGAGGTCGAGGGCAAGACCGGCTTCGCCCACCTGTTCGAGCACGTGATGTTCCAGGGCTCGGCGAACGTCGGCAAGGCGGAGCACATGGCGCTGGTCCAGGCGGCCGGCGGCACGCTCAACGGCACCACCTGGCTGGACCGCACCAACTACTACGAGACGATGCCGTCGCACCAGCTGGAGCTGGCCCTCTGGCTCGAGGCGGACCGGATGGGGACGCTGCTCGAGGCGCTCAACCAGGAGAACCTGGACAACCAGCGCGACGTCGTGAAGAACGAGAAGCGCTGGAGCTACGACAACCGCCCCTACGGGTCCTGGAACGAGAAGCTGCTCGGCCACCTCTTCCCGCCGGAGCACCCGTACCACCACCCGACGATCGGCTCCATGGCGGACCTTGACGCCGCCTCGCTGGATGACGTGAAGCAGTTCTTCGCCACCTGGTACGCGCCCAACAACGCCGTCCTCTCCGTCGCCGGGGACTGCGATCGCGGCCAGGTTCGCGCATGGGCGGACCGCTACTTCGGCCCGATCCCGGCCAACCCCTCGATCCCGCCCCTGCCCGACATGTCGCTCCCGGAGGTCATCGGGGAGGAGATCCGGGAGACGGTGGAGGACCGCGTCCCGCTTGCGCGCGTGTACCTCGGCTTCCGGGCCCCGGTGTTCGGGGACCCGCGGCTCGACGCCCTGGACCTTGCCTCGCAGCTGCTGGCCGGCGGCAAGGGGAGCCGCCTGCACCGGCGCCTCGTTCGCGAGGATCGCATCGCACAGGACGTGGCCATCGTCACCCTGCCGTTCGTCGGCGGTGCATCCGTCTGCGTCGGCTGGGCCACGGCCAGGCCGGGCGTGGACATCGCCACCGTGGAGGCCGTGTACCTCGAGGAGCTGGAGAAGCTGGCCGCCGAGCCGCCCACGGACGACGAGATGGCTCGGGCCAAGGCGCTCACGGAGGCCGACGAGCTGGGCTCCCTGTCGCGCGTGGAGGAGCGGGCGGACCGCCTGTCCACCTACGCGACGCTGTTCGACGACCCGGGGCTCATCAACACCATGCTGCCGCGCTACCTCGCTGTCACGGCAGAGCAGATCCGCGATGCGGCGCGCGGGGCATTCCGCGCCGACAACCGGGTCGTCCTGACCTACATCCCGAAACCTCCGGACGAGGTGGGCGATGCCGGGCTGGGCGTTGCCGAACCAGGCGATGCCGCGGATGGCGGGCCCGTCGGGGACGCCTCCGGCGCTGGCGACGAGGAGGCAGCGTGAGCGGGCGCGACGGCATGATCACCCAGCGCCCTGTGCCGGGAGAGCCCAGGCCGTACGACTTCCCGGCCACTATCCGCACGACGCTCTCCAACGGGCTTCGCGTCATGGTCACGCCCATGCCCGGGCGCGCCCTGATCGCCGCCTCCATCGCGCTGCGCACAGGCGCCGTGGACGAGCCCCTGGCGATCGGCGGGGCGACGGTCCTGGCCGCCCGGGCGCTCACCGAGGGCACCGAGGTCCGCGATGCCATCGCCCTGACCGAGGCCACCGAGCGCCTGGGCGCGTCGATCCACGCCGAGGCGGGCTGGGATGCCACCTCCGCGGGCCTGGACGTCCCGGCGACCCGCCTGGAGCCCGCGATGGAGCTGCTGGCGGAGGTGGTCCGGCGGCCCGCGTTCCCGGACTCCGAGGTCGAGCGCCTGCGCGACGAGCGCCTCACGGACCTGTTGCAGGCGAAGGCGGACCCGCGCCGCCGCGCCGACGAGGCCTACGTGTCCTCCATCTACGCACCGTCCAGCCCGTATCACCGCCCGGCCGGCGGCACCGCGGAGACCGTGGCCGCCCTCACGGCGGGCGACCTGCGGAGCATCCATGCGGCCGCGTACGTCCCGGAGCGTGCCGTCCTCGTGGTGGCCGGCGACGTGGCTCCCGACGAGGTCCTCCGCGTTGCCGACGCGCTGTTCGGCGACTGGAAGGCATCCGGATCCGGCGCGACGGCCGCCATCGACGACACGACCGCTGTCACCCGGCGGTTCATCCGCGTCATCCACCGCCCCGGCGCCGTCCAGACCGAGGTCCGCATCGGCCACCCGGGCCTGCCGCGCCTCCACCCGGACTTCCACGCCGTGTCCGTCATGAGCGCCATCCTGGGGGGCCTGTTCAACTCCCGGCTCAACATGAGGCTGCGCGAGGAGAAGGGCTACACCTATGGCGCCAGCGCCGGTTTCGACCTCCGCCGTGCCCGTGGCCCGTTCACTGCCCGGGCTGCCGTCAATACCGAGGCCACGGTCCCGGCGCTGCAGGAGTTCCTCGTGGAGCTGGACCGGATCCGCGAGGAGCCGGTGACCGACGCCGAGATCAGCGCCGCACGGGATTATCTCGTTGGCGTGTTCCCGCTCCGGTTCGAGACCCCGGGTCCCGTCGCGGGGTCGCTGGCCGGCCTGTTCGTGCACGGCCTCCCGGACGACGAGCTCGCCCGGTACCGCGCGGCCATCGAGGCCGTCACCGCCGACGATTGCCTGCGCGTCGCCCGGGCCAGCATCCATCCGGAGCGCGCGGCGATCGTCCTCGTGGGCGACCACGACGCGTTCGGGGAGGCGCTGGCCGCCGCGGAGATCGCCCCCGTCGAGGTCCAGGTGGATCCGGACCCGGCCGCGGCGACTCCGGGAGGCGCCCGCCACGACGCCTGAGGCTCCCAGGGCTCCCGAGGCCCCCGCGATCCACGCGGACACGCCGGGAAGCCGCCTCACCCACCACCTCCCTGCGCTCGCCTCGCCGGTGTTCCGGCGGTTCCTTGCGGGCGCGATGATCGGCTCGATCGGGTCCTGGATGCAGGCCACAGCCCAGGGCTGGCTGGTCCTCGAGCTCACCAACTCGCCAGCCGCGATGGGCCTGGTCTCGGCCCTCCAGTCGGTGCCGATCCTCGTGCTGTCGGCGTTCGCCGGCGTGATCGCCGACCGCGTGGACCGGCGCCGCCTGCTCACCCGGATGCAGCTCGCAGCTGCCGGCGTTGCCCTGGCGCTGGCGGTGCTGACCACGACCGGGAGGATCGAGTTCTGGCACGTTGCCGTGCTGGCCCTGCTGGCGGGGACCGTGACCGCCATCCAGACGCCCGCCTACCAGGCGATCGTCGCCAGCCTGGTGGACAGGTCCGCGATCGGCAGTGCCGTCGCCCTCAACTCCGCCCAGTTCAACCTGTCGCGCATCATCGGCCCGGCCATCGCCGGAGTCGCGATCGCGGCAGGCGGTCTCGGACTCGCGTTCTGGGGGAATGCGTTCGCGCTCCTGCTGGTCGTCGCCATCCTTGCCACGCTCAAGCTGGCGCCGCATGCCGCCCTGGACCGCGGCGACGCATCCGTGTGGGCGAACCTGATGGACGGTGTCAGGTACGTCCGGTCCCGACGCGTCATCGCGGCGCTCGTGCTGCTCGCCGGGGTGCCGGCCCTGTTCCTGCTGAACTACCTCGTCCTGCTCCCACTGTTTGCCCGCGACGTCCTGCAGATCGGAGCCGCCGGCCTGGGCCTCCTCTCGGGCGGCATCGGCGTCGGAGCGCTTGCCGGTGCCCTCGTGCTCGCCGTGCTCCGTCCGTCCGGCGGCAGCGGCCGGATGTTGCTCGGTGCACTGGTTGTCGGGTCGGCCGCGGAGGTGGTCTTCGCCGCCTCGCGGATCGTGCCGCTGTCGGTGGCGGCGCTCGCCGTCCTGGGCGCCTGCCAGGTCCTCTACTACGCGACGACCAACACGCTGCTCCAGGTCCTGGTGCCGGCGCGCCTCCGGGGGCGCGTCATGAGCCTGTACATCCTCACCTCCTGGGGCCTCGTCCCGGTGGGGAACCTGCTCGCCGGGACCGTGGCCGAGCGGTCGTCCCCGACCCTCGCGCTCATGGCGGGGGGCCTGGTGACGATGGCAGCGGTGGTCGCGGTTGCGCTGGCCGTGCCCGAGCTGCGCCGCATCGGTGCCGGCGCCAGCGCCGGCACCGAACCGTCCGCTGGTGGGGAGCCGGAGCGGAGGCACTGACCGCACCAACCACCGCGTGCTACCTCGTGCGCAGGGCGAGTAGAACCTTCGTTCGTCGGGCGCGAAACTTTTGGCGCGCCGACTGACTCAGGCAGGGTGAGGACGGCGCCAGCACGGGGGCCGCACCACCAGACGGAGTAGCCCACATGCAGTTCAACAACCGGATCATGCGCTCGCTCGGGACGTCGCTCGTGGCGGTGTTCCTGGTCGCCGGCGCGGCCCTTGCCACCAGCAGCTTCGTCGGTGGCGGCGTCCGCACCGATGACAGCGTGCCGGCTGCCGACCAGGCCACCGAGTCCCCGAGCGCGTCGCCCGAGGCGAGCACGGAGCCGACGTTCGAGGCCGAGGAGAGCCCGGAGCTCGAGAGCGAGTCCCCGAGCGCGTCGCCCGAGATGGAGACTGAATCCCCGAGCGCATCGCCCGCGACGGAGACCAAGTCCTCGAGCGCCTCGCCCGAGCCGGCCGACGGCCACGACAGCGACAGCGCCGACGACTCGGACGACGACAGCGACCACTCGATGTCCGAGCCGGGCGTCGACCACGACAGCGGTGATCACAACGACAGCCACGACGCTGGCGACCACGGAAGCGGCGATCACAACGACAGCCACGACGGTGGCGACCACGATGGGAGCGACGACTAGCCGCGGCCATTCCGACCAGAGGCACGTGACCTCCGTCCTGCGATGGGAGCCGTCCGGACCCGCGATGCTATCGTCGGGCACCGCACCGGGCCCCTCGGGACCGTCCACGCGGATGGCCCCGGTCTATCGAAGCTCGGAGGAGGCCTCTACGGACAGGACCGGAACTGTCGTCACGAATGCCAGGACCACGACCGATGACCGTGCGATCGTTGACGCCGTGCTCGCCGGTGACCGCGACGCCTTCCGCGGACTCGTGGACCGCGAGGGTCCCGCGATCATCTCGGCCTGCGCTCGGGTGCTCGGCGACCGCTCGGAAGCCGAGGACGTGGCCCAGGAGGCATTCGTGATCGCCTACCGGTCGCTGTCCTCCTGGCGCGCCGACGGCGCCTTCGGTGCCTGGCTGTCGCGGATCGCGATCCGTCTCGCCATCCGGCGCGCCGGCCAGCGCAAGCAGGTCACCTGGCTGGACCCGCTGGCGGCGGAAGCCGACCAGCCCGGCCGGGACCGGTTCCGCACCATGGGGACGACGGACGCGGTCGATCCTGCGCATTCGGTGATCCGTTCCGAGCGCGACGCCCAGGTCCGGGCGGCCGTCGTCTCGCTCGACGAGCCCTATCGGGAGGTCGTGGCACTCCGGTTCTTCGCGGAACGATCGCTGGCGGAGATCGCGGAGGCGACGGACCGCCCGCTGGGGACGGTCAAGACACACCTGCATCGCGGATTGGCGCGCCTGAGGCGCGCGCTCGAGGAGACGGATCGATGACGGAGAACCGGCCCGGCGCACAGCCGCGGCCGTTCGGGGCCGACGAGCTGGACGGCGTGTCCGGCCTTGCGCCCGACGAGCTGGCTTCGGAGACGCGCCTGGCTCGTGAGCTGGAGGGCACCGCCGCCCGCGTCAGCGTCCGTCCGTCTTCGGACTTCACCGAGCGTGTGATGGCCGTCGTGGCGAAGGAGCCCGCCGCTGCCCCGGTGCTCGCCGCGCGCATGGCGCTGCGCCACGGCTCCTTCGGGGCGCTCCTCGCTTCCATCCGCGATGCCTGGAGGGTCACCGTCAGCCCGGCCTTCCCGATGGCGATGCGGGCCCAGGCGATGGCGATGGTGCTCCTCGTCGCGGGCCTCGCGGCCGGCACCGGCGTGGTCACCGCGGGTGCGCTCGGCGTGCTCGACGGCGACAGGCCGTCACCCGTGACCGAGACGACGGAACCTTCTGTCCCGGTCACCGAGGCGCCGACCGCAGAGCCGACCGCGGAGCCGACGCAGAGCCCGGCATCGATCGAGCCCAGCAGCTCGCCGGATCCGTCGCCCTCGATCGAGGACGGGACCGATGAGCCCGCCGGGTCGGCGGAGCCGGACAAGACGCCTGCGCCCACGAAGAAGCCAGTCGCCACGCGCACCCCGTCACCAACGAGGACGCCGACGCCGACGCCGACGCCGACCCCGACGGACGAAGACCATCACTCGGACGCTCCCGCGGACGCCAAGGCCGTCCCGGACGCCCGATCACACCCCGACCCCCGCCCCGGGGGACTGAACCCGCACGTCGGCGACGGGTCCTGTCGCCGACGGACCCCACGGCGCACGGAACCTGGCTGCTCCCGGGACTGGGTCAGCGGGCGGTCGGTTCCTCGGACTCCGGCAGAACCGCGGCCGGCATGGCCTCGACGAGCGCCGGCCCGTCGTTCCGGACGTTGTTGACCAGCAGGGACACCTCGCGGGCGTCCAGCGCCACGTCCTCGCGCGGCTCCAGGAGCGCGCGAAGCTCGCCGGGGTCGGCCGGGGCCGGGTCCAGCCAGCGCGCCCACGCGTCGGGCGGGATCACCGCCGGCATCCGGTCGTGGATGGCCGTCATGAAGTCGTTGGGCCGCGTGGTGATGATCGTGAACGTGCGTCGCCAGTCGCCGGACTCCGGGTCCTGGCGTCCCGTCCAGAGTCCCGCGAGCGCCAGCGGGAGGCCGGCGGGGTCGTGGATCCAGAGCGGCTGCCTCGACTTCCCGTCGCGCCGCCACTCGTAGAAGCCATCCACCGGGACCAGGCAGCGCCGCCGCCGGAAGGGGTCTCGGAAGAGCGGGCTCGTCGCGAGGGTCTCCGCCCGGGCGTTGAACGCCTTCGAGCCCGCCCTGGGGTCCGTCGCCCAGGAGGGCACCAGGCCCCACCGGTAGCGAACGACGGCGCGCCGGTCCTCCCGCTGGACGACGACCGCGGCCTCGCTCGTGGGAGCCACGTTGAAGTGGCCGCCGGGATCATCCGCGAGGTCATCGGCCTCGAAGATGCTCGCAATCTCGGAGGTTGGACGCTGCTGGGTGAACCGTCCGCACATCGCTTCGAGTCTACCCGGGGACCAGCGCCTCGCCCCTCGGCCCCGCCTCAGGTACAGTCGCGGCCGTGACCGACCCCACGCCCCTCGAGCTTGGCGCAGTGCTTGCCCACGACGGCCCGCTGCCGCGTCCCGTGGCCCTAGCCGCGCTGGACCGGGCGGCGGAGCTGATGACGACCGCGGACTTCGCCGACGCCGGCCGTCTGTACCAGCGCGTGATCGGCTTCGACGATCCGGCCGTGACGGCGGCCGCGATGCTCGGTTTGGGCGAAGCCCTCTACCGCCTTGACGACGACGCCCAGGCGCTGGCGACCTGGGAGGAGGCCACGCGGCTGCCGGAGACGCCGTCCACGTACGCCGCCTGGCGCAACGTGGCCGCGGCCCGGGTCCGTGCGGGCGACCTGCGCGGAGCCGCCGCGGCGTACCGCGAGGCGGACCGGCGCGCGCCCGATGCAGACAAGGCCGAGATCGCCTCGCGCCTCGGGTGGCTGTCCAAGGAGCTGGGCGACAAGGGGGCAGCCGGCCGCTACTTCGCGAAGGCCCGGGGCGATGCCGGGTTCTCGTTTGCGGTGATCGTGGTGGCCGTCACGGCGATCGTGTCCCTGGTGGCGAATTTCGCGGGTCCGGACGGGGATGCCCTCAAGCTGCTGCTGATGCTGGACAAGCCCGCCGTCGCCAACGGCGAGATCTGGCGCCTGTGGACCGTCACGCTGGTCCACGCGAGCCTCCAGCAGATGCCGCTCCACCTGGTGTTCAACCTGTACGCGCTCTGGCTGGCGGGCCCGTTCGTGGAGCGGCTCTACGGGCGGACCGCCTTCCTGGGGGCGTACCTGCTGTTCGCCCTCTCCGGATCGCTCGGGACGTTCGCGTTCGGTGACGCGCCGCTCGGCGTCGGCGCCTCGGGGGCCATCTTCGGCCTGTTCGGCCTGCTCTTCGCGTCGCAGCTCGTGCATCGGCCCCTGCTCGACCGCCAGTCGCGGGGCTTCCTGGGCCAGCTGGGCGGCCTGATCGCCATCAACCTCCTGTTCGGGCTCCTGGTCCCCGGGATCGACAACTGGGCCCACATCGGCGGGCTGGTCGCCGGCCTGTGGATCGGCCTGCTGTTCCCGCCGAACCGCGTGCCCACCATGCGCTCCATGTGGATGCGGTCGGGCCCGGTGCCCGGGACGGTGGCCCCGGTCTTCGGGACGAGCGGGACCCGGGCCATCCGGATCGGCGGCCTCGTGGCGCTTGCACTGTTCCTGCTGCTGCTCTGGACGCTGGGGATGGCCGTCTGGGGCTGAACGCCTGCGGCTGAACGCGGGAGCCACGGGACGGTTCCGGAGGTAGGATCGGGCGATGTTTGCGATGCTGAGCGGCCCCTGGCCCCGCGTGCTGACCGATGGGACGGATGTCACGGCGCTCGAGGTGGATGTCGCCGCCGGCCGGCGGGCCGTGGCGGACGTGGAGGCGGCGGTGGACGCCCTGGTTCGCGAGACCATCGAGGCGCAGGCCGAGGCCGGGATGGGCTTCGTGACGGATGGCCACGTCCGGTGGGCGGATCCGGCGGCCGTGGTGCTGGCTGCGCTCGACGCGGGCGATTCCGGTCCGGATGGACTGTTGCTGCGGGCGTGGCGGGCGAGCGGGGTGACGGCGGCGGCGGTGTCTGAGGCCGCGGCGGTGGCACAGGCCGCGGCGGTGGCCGATGCCGCGGCGGCGGCCGATGTTCCCGTCGCGCAGGCGCTGCCCGGGCCGTACACGCTTGGTCGGCGAGGGTGCGCGGACATCGCGCCGAACAGCGACGAGCGCCGGGAGCGCACGCTCAGCCTTGCCGGGGCCCTGGCCGGGGATCTGGCGGCTCTCGCCGCGGCCGGCTGCCCCGTCGTGGTCGTCGAGGAACCGGCGGCGGTGGGGGTTGGGGCGGATCCTTGGGAGCGGGCCCTGTTCGCGGCGGCGCAGCAGCGGCTCCTCGCGGACACCGAGGCGTTTCCGGACCTGCACGCGATGCTGGCCGTGACCGGCGGCTCGGCGTGGGAAGCCGGGGCCGAGGCCATCTTCGCGGCGCCGTACCGGTCCTACCTGTTCGACCTGATCGCCGGCCCCGACAACTGGTACCTGGTCCGGGCCGCCCCACCGGAGCGGGGGATCGTGTGCGGGGCGATGAGCGTGGAGGCGACCGGTGGCGAAGATCAGCTGCCGACCCTCGTCTGGGCTGCGCGGTATGCGGCCTCCGCGGGTGGCCGGGGGCTGGAACGGATCGGGCTGGCCAACGGGACCCCGCTCGGGGGGCTGGATCCGGCGAGGGCCCGGGAGGCGCTCCTGACCCTGGGGCGCGCGGCGGACCTGGCGGTCAGGCCGCTGCAGGAGGCCGTGAAGGCGGGCCTCGACCCGCGAACGGTCGGAAGCCGGACTGCCGCGCTGGGGCCCGACGCGCCCCCGCCTCCCCGCTCGCGTCGCCGTCGCGCGGTACCCTGAGCCTGCCCGGAGCCCGCGCGTCCCGCTTCGCACCACCGTCCGCCGGCACCCGGCACCCTGCACCCGTCGCCCAACAGCATCACGAGGTCCACCCATGAGCACGTCCTTCTGGCACGGTTTCGCCGACATGCACGTCGTCAAGGACGCGGAGCTCGTGATCCGCGAGGGTGAGGGCGTCTGGGTGACGGATGTCGCCGGGAACCGGTATCTCGATGCCACCGCCGGCCTCTGGTACGCGAACGTCGGGTTCGGCCGCGGCGAGATCGCGGATGCCGTCGCGAGCCAGATCCGGCGGCTCTCCGCGTACTCCTCCTTCGGTGGCTACACCAGCGAGCCCACGGTCCAGCTGGCGGCGCGGATCGCGGCCATGGCACCGGTCGAGAACGCCGCGGTCTTCTTCACCTCCGGCGGCTCCGAGTCGATCGAGACGGCCGGCAAGCTCGCCCGTCGCTACTGGGACGTGCTGGGCCGGCCCGAGAAGCGCGTGATCGTCGCCCGCCAGCACGCCTACCACGGCATGGCGGCGTTCGGGACCTCGCTCGGCGGGATCCCGCTCAACAGCGCCGGCTACGGGACGCTGGTCGGCGACGTGGTCCACGTCGGGCGCGCATGACCTCGACGCGCTCGAGACGCTGTTCGCGGCGCGCTCGGCGGAGATCGCCGCCTTCATCGCGGAGCCCGTCATCGGTGCCGGTGGCGTGATCCCGCCCGAGGATGGCTACTTCGCCGGCGTCCAGCAGCTGTGCCGCCAGTTCGACATCCTGCTCATCGCCGACGAGGTGATCACCGGCTTCGGGCGGACCGGGCACTGGTGGGGGAGCCAGCGATACGGCATCGAGCCCGACATGATCACCTTCGCCAAGGGCGTCACGCTCCGGGTACGTGCCCCTGGGCGGCGTGATCGCCGGTCCGCGCGTGCGGGCCCCGTTCTGGGACGAGCCGGTGCCGGGGGCGATCTTCCGCCACGGCTACACGTACTCCGGGCATGCGACGGCCTGCGCCGCGGCGATGGCCAACCTGGACATCATCGAG
The DNA here is from genome assembly GCA_963770795.1 of uncultured Chloroflexia bacterium. GTDB lineage: Bacteria > Chloroflexota > Limnocylindria > Limnocylindrales > CSP1-4 > CAIXZV01. Next base: position 693,464 of record CAVYQR010000001.1, on the reverse strand, counting down.
CGCGAGGACCTGGTGGGGCGCGTCCGGACCCTGGAGCCCGTGCTTGCGGCGGCGCTGGGGCGTCTCGCGAGCGTCCCGCTGGTGGGCGAGATCCGGACGGTGGGTCTGACCGGCGCCGTGCAGCTGACCGACGAGGTGCTCGCAGCGAACCCCGGCACGATCGACGCGGTTGTTGCAGCGGCGCGGCGCAACGGCGTGCTCACGCGGGCCGTCCGTGGCGGTGCGTTCCAGATCTCGCCCGCGTTCATCATCACGGAGACCGAGATCGAGACGATGGTGGACGGCTTCGAGGCGGCTCTGCGGGACGTCGCCGCCGGCTGAGCAACGCCGCGGCGTCCGCGTAGCCGGCGTAGGCGGGCGCCTGCTCACCGGCCGCCGGCCCGCCGAGCGCCTGCCGCGGCCTCTTGACGTCGGCCCGCCGACTCACCGCCTGCCGGACGCCCACCCAGTGGGCACTCGCCGCCGGGTCGGCCGTGTTTGCCTCCGCAGCGCTCCGGTCCCATGCCCAACGCCCGCCAGGTGGGCGATGACCCTCGTTCGCGGCCAGCTCGCGGCGCAACGGGGTGGCTCCGACGCCTCGGGTGACTCGACATGGTGGCGAGTGCCCACATGCCGGGCGCATGGCAGGAGGGCGACGCCCAGGCCGCCCGGTGTAGGATCGGCCTCCATGGGATCAGACAAGCCAGCCGCACCCGCAACGGACGCCGCAACGGCCGCAACAGCCGCTGCCGCCGACCGGACCCAGTCCCGCGCGGACCGCCCGGAACAGACACGCTCCATCGAGGGCCTCACGGACGTCTTCCGGAGCCACGGCTATATCGCCGAGCGCTCCCTGGCAACCACCGTGTTCCTGGCCCTGGAGCTCGGGCGCCCGCTCCTCCTCGAGGGTGAGGCCGGCGTCGGCAAGACGGAGCTGGCGAAGGTCCTGGCGAAGAGCCTCAACACGAGGCTCATCCGCCTCCAGTGCTACGAGGGCCTGGACGTCAACACGGCGGTCTACGAGTGGAACTACCCGCGCCAGATGCTGGAGATCCGGCTGCTCGAGGCGCGCGGCGAGATCGACAGGGCGTCAGCGCACGACATCTTCAGCTCCGAGTTCCTCCTCAAGCGCCCCCTGCTCCAGGCCCTGGAGGCCACCGACGGCGAGGCGCCGGTCCTCCTCATCGACGAGATCGACCGCGCGGACGAGGAGTTCGAGGCGTACCTCCTGGAGATCCTCAGTGACTTCCAGGTCACGGTCCCGGAGATCGGCACCATCCGCGCCGCCAAGGCCCCCCGCGTCGTCCTGACGAGCAACCGGACACGCGAGGTCCACGATGCCCTCAAGCGGCGCTGCCTCTACCACTGGATCGACTACCCGACCGCGACGAAGGAGTTTGAGATCGTCGCCATGCGCGTGCCGGACGCGCCCGCGACGCTCGCCCGCGAGGTGGTGGACTTCGTCCACCGGCTGCGCACCGCGGACCTGACCAAGGTCCCGGGCGTCGCGGAGACGCTCGATTGGGCGGCCGCCCTGCTCAGCCTGGGCGCCACGGAGCTGACCGGTGACGTGGTGGACGAGACGCTGGGCGTCGTGCTCAAGTACGAGGAGGACATCCGCCAGGTACGCGGGGCGACGGCCCGCCGGTATCTCGCCGAGACCAGCGCCGGGGCGTCCTGAACCCCAGTCGACTATACGCCCGGGCGCACCGGCGGCCTCGGCCAAACCGCGATCAGCTGGCGCCGTCGCCCAGGCGGACCACCGCGTATCCCATCGATCGGAGCTCGGCGTTGGGGACCATGCGTCGCCCGTCGAGGATCAGCGGCCGGCGCATCAGGGGTCGTGCCGCCGCCCAGTCGAAGTCCCGGTACAGCGGCCACTCCGTGGCGACGACTGCGGCATCGGCATCCCGCAGGGCATCCTCCACGGTGGGTACGACCACGAGATCGGGCAGGACGCGCCGGGCGTTCTCGCCGGCCGCGGGGTCGTGGGCGCGCAGTTCCGCGCCCTCGTACATGAGGCGCGCCGCCAGGCGCAGGGCGGGCGACGAGCGGACGTCGTCCGTGTCGGCCTTGAAGGCGAGGCCCAGGAACGCGATGCGCTTGCCGGTGAGCCCGCCGACCGCATTCGCGATGCGCCGTGCGAACCGTCGCTGGTGGTCCGCGTTTGCCTCCGAGATCGCGCCGGCGAGGTGCATCGGCAGGCCACGGTCCAGCCCGGTGGTGGACAGGCTCCGGACCTCCTTGGGCAGGCAGCTACCGCCGAAGCCGTAGCTCGGTCGCAGATAGGCGTGACCGATCCGCGGGTCATGCCCGATGCCCTCGAGCACGGGCCCCACGTCCACGCCGAGATCCTCAGCCAGGCCGGCGACCTCGTTGGCGAACGTGAGGCGCAGGGCGAGGAACACGTTGGAGGCGTTCTTGACGAGGCTCGCCTCCTCCGCGCGCATCACGAGCAACGGCGATCCCTCGGACGCGAGGGCACCGGTCACCAGCGCCAGCGCGGCCGGATCCGCGCCCTCACCCGCCCAGCCGATGACGACCCTCGAGGGGTGCCGGACGTCCGCGAGCGCGCTGCCCTGGCGCAGGAACTCCGGGGCGACGAAGAACCGCTCCGTGACGACACCGGGTCGCGTCGCCAGCCGCACGGCGGACCCGACCGGCAGTGTGCTCCGGATGATGCAGGTCGCGCCGGCGGCGATCGTGGGGACCGCCTGGTCCAGCGCCCGGGCAACGTACGTGGTGTCCGTGGTTCCGGCATCGTTGATCGGTGTGCCGACGGCGATGACGACCAGGTCCAGGCCGTCGCCTGGGATCTCTCCGGCAGGCGTGATCCGGCCGGCGGCATGCTGCGCGGCATACACCTCGGGCAGGCCCGGCTCATGGAAGGGGATGCGGCCATCGATCAGGGCCGCCAGGCGCTCTGGGTCCTGCTCAACGAGGACGACGGCATGGCCGCGTTCGGCGAGGCCCACCGCCGTCGCGATGCCAACGTATCCGGCGCCGACGACGGCCGTGTGCAGCGTTTCGTGTGTCATGGACCCGAGCGTATCGCGGGTGTCTAGGCCCGCGCCTGCGGCCATCCCACCGTATGGTTGGCGCATGTCGATTCGGTCGGGACTCCTTGCCTGGTTGCCGGTGCTCGCCTGGGCGTTTCTGATCTTCGCGTTCTCGGCGCAGTCCGATCTGCGGTTCGTGCCGGACGCCGGTCTTGACTTCGTCGTCCGCAAGATCGGCCACGCGGGGGTCTTCGGGATCCTGGCGCTGCTTGCCTGGCGCGCGCTGGGGATGACCACGGAGTGGCGTCAGCCGCGGACATGGGCGGTGGCGCTGGGGCTGACCGCCGGCTACGCGATCACCGATGAGCTGCACCAGGGGTTCGTGGCGGGTCGCTATCCATCGCCCGTGGACGTGGGCATCGACACCCTCGGCGCGCTGATTGCCATCGGGATGGTGTTGGCCATCGTGCGCCGCCGGGGGAGCGCCTCGCGCCGGTAGTACATGAAGTCCGGGTACGTTCGCGCCCTGCCCAACGACGGCCGCCCCGCGCCAAGGGGCTAGTCTGTAGCCATGCTCTCCGACTCCGCGCCCCCCATCCTGACCGCGTCCACCGGCGAGGCCGTCGATGGGCGCCGGCTGCTTGCGGAGGCGGTCGGTTTCGGGCGGGCGCTCCGATTGGCCGGGCTCCAGGTGGACCTGGGCGCCGCCATCGACTTCGCCCGCGCCCTGGGCCTCGTGGACCTGGGCCGGCGGGACCAGGTGCGGGACGCCGGGGCGGCAGTGTTCGTGCGGCGGCGCGACGACCGCGAGATCTACGACCGCACCTTCGATCGCTTCTGGCGCCGCCGCGGCCGCTCGTTGCCCGAGGGCCGTCCCGACACGCCGACCTCCGCGGACGCGGATCGCGAGGAGGGCGAGTCCGGCACCGCGGACGAGGCGGCCGAGGGCGGCGAGGCCACGATGACCGAGCTGGCGACGCTGGGTGTCCAGGTGGCCGAGGACGCGGAGGAGGGCGGCGAGCTCGACGGCGAGAAGCTGTCGCCCGATGCGTACTCGCGCGGCGAGCTGCTCCGCCACCGGGACTTCGACCGGATGTCGGCCGCCGAACTGCGCGATGCGGAGCGGTTCGTGGACCTGCTGCGGCCGAAGCTGGAGCGGCGCCGCACCCGCCGCCACGAGCTGCACCCGCACGGCCGGAGGCTGGCGGCCCGGGCGATGTTCCGCCGCAACCTGGCGACCGGCGAGTTGATGGAATGGGTCTGGAGGCGGCAGGTCAGGGAGCCGCGCCAGCTCGTGATCCTGTGCGATATCTCGGGCTCCATGGAGCGCCACTCGCGACTGCTCCTGCGGTTCGTCCAGGCGCTGGCCCGCACGAACGAGGTCCGCACCGAGTCCTTCGTGTTCGGGACGCGGCTGACGCGGGTCACCCGCGTGATGAAGGACCGCGATCGGGACCGCGCGCTGGCCAGGGTGGCCGACACCGTGACGGACTGGGCGGGCGGGACGCGGATCGGGGAGTCGTTCCGGCAGTTCAACCGCCAGTGGGCGCGCCGGACGCTGCGGTCGTCGGGCGTCGTCATCGTTGTGTCGGACGGGTGGGACCGGGGAGACCCGGCGCTCGTCGCCGCGGAGACCGCGCGGTTGCGCCGGAACTGCCACCGCCTGGTCTGGCTCAACCCGCTGGCTTCCGCTCCCGGGTACCAGCCTCTGGCCGCCGGGATGAAGGCCGCCTACCCGTTCATCGACGACTTCCTGCCCGCGGGCACGCTCGCCAGCCTCGAGCGCCTGGGCGAGGTGCTGGCGGGTGCATCGCAGGGGACGGCCCGTCGTGGGTCGGCCGTCACGCACGCCACCACCGTCACCCCATCGATGGGTCTGGTTGCCCCGGACGCCGCACCGCCGCGCCAGCTGGACCCGCCGCCGCTGACGGCGGATCGCGCCCGTCCGCTGGCGTCGGACCGCGCGCGATCCCGCGCCTGACCCCGGACCGGAGGAATCCACGATGCGCGAGCTGCTGGACACCCTGGACGGATGGCGCGCCGGGGCGGCCGACATGGGCGTCGGTCGGGCGATCGTCGTCCGTGCCTTCGGCAGCGCTCCGCGGCCGGAGGGTGCCGTCCTGCTCGTCACCGATGACGGCCGGATCGCGGGCTCCGTCTCGGGCGGTTGCGTGGAGGGCGCCGTGGCCGAGGAGATCCTGGCCGCCCGCAGGTCGGGCCGGGAGCGCGTGATCCGCTACGGGATCAGCGACGAGCGGGCCTGGGACGTTGGGCTGGCGTGCGGCGGGACGATCGACGTGCTGGTCTCGCCCGGGATCCCTGCCGCGGCGGAGACGGCGGCCCGCGAGACCCGCGACGGGAGCGGTGACGGACGCGTGATCGTGACCCGGCTCCCCGCGGATTCGCCGCCGGTGACGTTTGGGGCACACGCGCCGGGGCAGGGGAGTGAGCCGGAGGCACCTCTGGTCCTTCATGACGACGGGCGCCTGGACGGGACGCTGGGCGATGCGGCGGCCGACGCGCTGCTGGTCGAGGCGGGCCGTGAGGCGCTGGCGAAGGGCGTCTCGAGGACGATCGTGATCGGCGGGCGGCAGCTCTTCCTGGAGGCGTACCCCGTGCGCCCGCGGCTGGTCGTGGTGGGCGCGGTGGAGGTTGCGCGGACGCTCGTCCGGCTGGCGAAGGAGCTGGGCTACGAGACGGTCGTGATCGACGGTCGCGCGGCGTTCGCGACCGCGGCGCGGTTCCCCGACGTGGACCGCCTGGTGGTCGGGTGGCCGGACGAGATGGCGGACGAGATCGGCCTCGGGCCGGCGGACGCGGTGGCGGTCCTCGCCCACGACGTCAAGTTCGACGAGCCGGCGATCGTGACGGCGCTCGCCCGCGGCTGCCGGTACGTGGGGGCAGTGGGATCCCGCAGCACGCAGGCAGACCGGCGGGCGCGGCTCCTGGAGGCGGGGGTTTCAGCGGAGGACCTCGACCGGCTCCGCGGTCCGATCGGCCTGGACCTTGGTGGCCGTCTGCCGGCCGAGACCGCGCTGTCGATCCTGGCGGAGGTCGTGGCCGAGCGCCGGGGTGGGCGAGGGCGGCCGATGCGGGACCTGGCACGCGAGCGCGAGTCCGCACGCGAGCCCGTGGCCGCCAACGCGCACGAGACCGGCGGCGCGCACGAGACGGCAGGCAGGTGAAGGTCCTCGCGGTCGTCCTCGCCGCCGGCGCCAGCCGGCGCTTCGGCTCCCCCAAGCTCCTGGCCACGATGGGCGGGCGCCCGGTCCTGGAGCACGTGCTCGATGCCGTGGCGAAGGCCGGAATGGCGGACGTCGTCGTGGTCCTGGGCGACCAGGCTGCCTCGATCAGGGACGTCGTGACCTGGCGGAACGAGCGGATCGCGGTCAACCCGCGCCCCATGGACGGCCTGTCCAGCTCGCTCCGGATCGGCCTGGACACGGCGGCCGAGGACCCGACCGTGGACGCGGTGCTGGTGCTGCTGGGCGACCAGCCGTCCGTCCAGCCCGACGTCATCCGGGCGGTCCTCGCCGCGGCCGAGACGACGCCCCAGCCGATCGTCCGTGTCCGCTACGCGGACCATGACGCGCCCAACCCTGTCCTCGTCCGCCGCGCCGCGTGGGCCCTCGCCGCGGGCCTGTCGGGTGACCGCGGCCTCGGCCACCTGCTGGCTGAGCGGCCCGACCTCGTCGCCGAGGTGGCGGCGTCGGGCGCGAACCCTGACATCGACACCCCGGAGGATCTCGCCCGTGTCCACTGACCCCAGCCCCCGCGAAGCGGCCCGGATCGAGGCCGCCTGGGCGGAGCGCGTCCGGGCCAACCGCGACCAGGCCGAGCGGCTCCGCGAGTCCACCACCAGCGATCACTACGCCCCGATCTCGGGCCTGTTCGTCGCGGACCCGCGGCGCACCCACGAACCCGCGCTGGAGGTGCTGCGCGCCATGACGGCGCCGGACGAGTCGTGGCTGGACATCGGGGCAGGGGCCGGTCGCTACGCGCTCCCGCTCGCCCTCCGCGTGCGAGAGGTGATCGCCGTGGAGCCGTCACCGGGCATGCGCCGTGCCCTGCGGGCCGGGGTCGACGAGCACGGGCTGTCGAACGTGCGGGTCATCGATGGAACGTGGCCCGAGGCGCTGGACCTGCTGGCGCCGCTCCCGGCGGCGGATGTCTCGCTCATCGCCCACGTCGGGTACGACATCGAGGAGATCGGCCCGTTCCTGGCGGGGATGGAGGCGGCGACCCGGGACCGGTGTATCGCCATCCAGACGGACCGGAGCCCGGCGTCCGTCGCGGACCCGTTCTGGCCCCTGGTCCATGGCGAGGAGCGCGTGCCGCTGCCGGCGCTGTCGGATCTGCTGAGCCTGCTCCATGCGCGCGGCTGCGAGACGGAGGTGATCCGCGTGGCTCAATCGCCGCGCTCGTTCGACACGGTGGACGCGCTTGCCGCGCTCCTTCGCCGGCAACTGTTCATCACCGAGGGCTCGGACAAGGATCAGCACTTCCGGTCGGTGCTGGGGGACCGGGTCGTCCTGCGGGACGGGGCCTGGACCCTGGCCAACCGACCCGCGGGCTTCATCGGGATCGTGACCTGGCGGTGGCCCGCCTCCGGTTGACTCGTGCCCGCGCCAACAATATAGTGTGGACCGTCTAGTCTATACGTTAGGGGCGCCGGTCATGAACGAGCTCGCCATTGGGGCGACCTGGATCCACACGATCGCGATCGTGGTGCTGCTGGGGTACTACGTGACGCTGTCCCTGGTGGTGCTGCCGTGGCTCACGTCGGGCGGCAGCCCGGAGCCGGGGAGCGTCGTGGCCGCGCTGGAGCGGCGGATGCTGCCGTGGATCCTCGCGTCCATCGTCCTGTTCACGGTGACCGGCCTGGTTCTGATGGCGGCGCACACCGGGCCGAACCCGGACTGGACGCTCCTGATCATCGTGAAGCACGTCATCGTCATCGGGATGGTGATCCTCGGCGTCGTGCTGGATCGGGTGCTCGTCCCGCGTGTTGCCGGCACCTGGTGGACCCCGGCCGTGGTGCCCTCCACCGACGTCCGGGATCTGCGCCCGATCGTCCAGGCGTCGGCGGTGATGAGCGTCCTCGGCGCCGTCGTGCTGTTGCTCACGGCAGCCGCGCAGGTCGGCTGAGGTCGCTCCCGTGGACCCGACGCTCGGCCCCAGCTCCTTCGTCATCCTCGGCATCACCGCCGCGGCCGGACCGATGACGGCCTATGACCTCAAGAGCGCGATCGGCCGCTCGGTGGGCTTCCTGTGGCCGTTTCCCCACGCCCAGGTCTACAAGGAGGCGGCCCGGCTCGCCTCGCTCGGCCTCCTGGAGGAGGACCAGGAGGAGGGCGGCCGCCGGCGTCGGCGCTACGCGGTGACCCCGGCAGGACGGGCAGCCGTGGAGGCATGGCTGGCGAGCCCGCCCGACGAGCCGGCGCAGCTCCGGGACCCAGGACTGCTCAGGCTGGCGTTCGCGAGCCTCGCGGCGCCGGGCGACCTGGAGCGCCTGTGCGATGACCAGGCCCGCGAGCACCGGGCCCGCCTGGCGGTCTACGCGGGCTTCGCCGCCGTGCCGATGGACAGCTTCCTGCGGGCGACGCTGGAGTTCGGGCTGCGCCACGAGGAGGTGATGGCCGCCGAGTGGGAGCGGCTCCGCGCCACGCTCGGGACCGGCTGAACCCTCGGCCCTGCGCACCCGGCTGCCGGCGGTCCTGCGCACCCGGCGCAACCGCCGGCGGCATCGCCGGCAGCACCCGAATTGGGGCGCTACCCGTCGCGGTTCACCACCCAGTGCGAGACGCGGTCGATGGCCTCCTCGGCCGTCCGGGCGACGTCCACGCGGGCATGCGGGTAGCCCGCCTCGTGGAGCCTTCGCTGGACCTCCGCCGCCGCAGCGGGACCGTCACCAAGCGCCTCCTGGTGCACGACTTCGCGGGCCTGTTCGTAGGCGCGCACGAACTCACTGTCGTCCCAGGGGATGATGCTGGAAGTCGTGTGGATGGAGCCCGTCATGCCGATCACCTCCACCCGAAGTCTGGGCCGGATCGCGCGCCCGGGGACAGGGCCGGACGTCCCGCCCTGCCTCGTGCAGAGCCTCGCCGTGAGAGACTGATGGCATGGAGCACATCCACGCCATCGTCGGACCGCTCGCCACCAACGTCTACGTGCTGGCCGACACGTCCACGCGCGAGGCGATCGCCATCGACACGGCCACGCCATCCCTGGCCTGGATCGCGGGCGCGCTGGAAGAGCGCGACTGGTCCCTCAAGCTGATCGTCAGCACGCACGGCCACTGGGACCACATCGGCGACAACGCCGCGGTCGCGGAGCACACCGGCGCGTCGATCGCGGTCCACCCCTCGGACCGCCACCGCCTGGAGGACCCGCAGCCACTCTTCGCCCCGTTCCCGATCGTGCCGTCCGTGCCCGCGGTGGACCTGGCCGAGGGCGGCGAGATCCGGTTCGGCGAGATCCGGCTGCGGGTGCTCCACACGCCCGGCCACACGGAGGGATCGGTCTGCCTGCTCTCGGACGACGACGGCCTGCTGTTCAGCGGCGACACGCTGTTCCCGGGCGGCTGGGGCCGCGTGGACTTCCCCGGCGGCTCCGCGGAGGAGATGGTCGGTTCCATCGCCCGGCTCTCGGAGCTGGAGGATCGCCTCCGCGTGCTGCCGGGACACGGTGCCGCCACGACGATCGGTCACGAGCGCGACTGGATGGAGCTGGTCAGGCGCGAGGGTCGCCTCCCGTTCTGAGGCGCTGCTCCTCTGCCTCCTGGCCCGCGGACCGCCACTCGGCCGGGGCGGGAGCGTCCAGCGGGCGCCCGTACACCTGCCATCGGTGCGCAACTCCGAACCCAAGCCCCTCGTACAGCTGCAACGCGCCCGTCGGGTTGGAGCCGTCCACGCCCAGCCACGCTTCGGTCATGCCCTGGTCCCGCAGGACCCGCAACGATGCCGCGCAGAGTGCCTTGGCCACGCCGCGCCCGCGCCACGGGCGCCGCACCGAGACCTGGTCCAGCCACCCGCGGCTGATCCCCAGCTGCCGGTTCTCGGCGCGCAGGATCGCGTTCATCACGATGCCCGCCACCTGGTCTCCGTCCCACGCGATGCACCACAGGGACGTGTCCCTGTCCGGGCCGTGGAACCAGGAGTGGAGGTTCGTCTCGTCCGGCGCGCGATGGCCCCAGTGATCCGCGAACGCCTCGTTGTTGGCATCGAAGATCGCCCGGTGCTGGTCCGGCGTGACCGCCCGCATCTCGAGCCCCTCCGGGAGGGGCGCTTCCGGCAGGATCCCGGCGAGGGACCGGCGCATCTCGAACCCGTACCGGATGGGGACGAACCCCTCCGCGGCCAGCAGCGCCCGCTTGCCCGTCTCCTGGTCCAGGGCCCAGGAGCGCATCTCCCGCGGACCGGTCCAGGGATCGGCCGCGCACTCCGCCACGAGGCGCTCCCGGTTCGCGCGGAACAGCATCGTCCCGACGCCCCGGCGCCGATGCTCGGGCACGATCACGCCCCAGGACTCCGCCACGAGCACGCCGTCGCGGACGACGCGGTACCACATCGAGAACCCGACGAGGGTCACCATCCAGCTCGGCGAGCAGGACGTCCCGCTCCATCCGGAACGTCGCGGATTCGGCGTTGTCGGCGGCGAGGGTCGTCCCCGTCTGCGCCTCTTCGATCCCGTCGGCGCGGTTGGCGCGGTTGGCGACGTCCGCCATGGCGTCCCAGTCTTCGGCCGTGGCGTGCCGGAGCGTCAGCCCCGGGATGTTCGTGGTGGTCGTGCTCATCGGCGGTCCTCTCCGGGGTCGAACGGCTTGCGGTAGTTGGCGCTGCGCGTGACCACGCGGAAGCCGCAGGCCTCGTACAGGGTGAGCGCCTGGTTTCGGTTGTCCAGGTCGACGCCGAGCCAGGCGCTGGCGGCCCCGGCCTCCCGGAGGCGCCGGAGGCTCTCCGCCATCGCTGCCCGGCCAAGGCCGCGGCGGCGGTGATCGGGGCGCGTGGCGAGGGATTCCAGGTATCCCCGGAGCGTGCCGTCCGGCGCCGGCTCGAGGAAGTTGCTGAGGCACGCCACCGGCACGTCGCCCTGCCACGCCACCACGACGAGATCGCGCCGGAAGCGGGGATCTCCCGCCCAGTCGTCGAAGCGCAGATCGCCGGCGTCGTACTCCCCCCAGTGCTCCTTGAAGGCCGTGACCATCACGTCGAAGACGGCCGGCAGCTCGTCCTCATCCGGCGTGCGGATGGTGTAGCCGTCCGGGACGTCCACCGCCGGCAGGTCCAGGAGGTCCGGCCGGAGCATCTGCGCATCCCAGCGCACGGCCTCGTAGCCGCGATCCTCCAGCGCCCTGATGGACTCGTCGTCGCCCTCGTCCGCATAGGCGGTGAACCAGGACCGGCGGTCCCGGGCGTGCGTCCCGGCGATCACCCGCAGGCGCGCCTCGGTCCACGCGAGGAACGATTCGGCGATGCCGAGGCCCCAGGCGGCGGGCTCGACGATGGCGGTGGAGTCGTAGATCCGGTCGCCATCGGCCAGGTCGTGCCATTCGACCCGCGCGTAGCCGACGGTGATCCCGTCCCGTTCCGCGATCAGGCAGTCCACCAGGGGATCGGAGTTCACGAGGTGGGCGTAGCGATGCTCCATCGCGGCGAGGTTGACGCCGTCGAGCAGCCCGAGCCGGGCCCGCAGCCGTGCACTCGCCGCGGCCATGCCGGCCAGCTCCTCCGGCCCGAGATACGGGCGGTAGGCGATGCCGTTCATCGGTCTCTCCCGTACTTCTCGGCCATGTGCCGGCTCGCGGCCTGGCTGATGGCCTTCCACTTCTTCCGCTCTGCCTCGCGGAGCAGCCGGTCCCCGGAGCGCGCGACGTGGGCCGCCTCCTTCTCCAGCTTGCGATGGCTCTCGAGGCGGGCGTGGCTCAACCGGCCGTCGGCGAGGGCAGCGCCGATCGCGCAGCCGGGCTCCCGCTCGTGGCGGCAGTCGGCAAACCGGCAGCGCGCGGCGATCTCCATGATGTCGGCAAACGCCGGAACCAGCCCGTCGGCTGCCCCGCCGACGCCGAGGGAGCGAATGCCAGGGGTGTCGATGAGGAGCGCGCCGCCGGGCAGGCGGACGAGCTCGCGGTGGGTGGTCGTGTGGCGGCCGCGGGAATCGTCCTCGCGGACCGCGCTGGTGCGCAGGTGCTCGCGCCCGAGGAGCGCGTTGACCAGCGTGGACTTGCCGACGCCCGACGAGCCCAGGACGACGGCCGTTCTCCCGGGAGCCAGGTGGCGTGTCGCGAGGTCGGCCACGCCGTCCCCGGTCCGCGCGGAGATCGCCACGACGTCCGTCCCCGGGGCCACGTTCCCGGCCGCGGTCCGCAGGCCCTCGAGATCCGCCGCCAGATCCGTCTTGTTGAGGACGACGACGGGGATCGCGCCCCCGGAATACGCCACCGCGATGTACCGCTCCAGGCGGCGGAGGTTGAAGTCGCCGTCCAGGCCCGCGACAACGAGCGCCACGTCCACGTTGGCGGCCAGCACCTGCTCGTCGGTGGCGTGGCCCTCCTCGGCTCCGCGCCGGAACACCGTGCGCCGCGGCAGGATGGCATGGATCACGGCGGGCCCGCCATCGTCCGGGCCACCAGCGGCAGCGACCCAGTCGCCCACGGCGGGCAGGTCGGCCGGGCCGAGCGCGGTGTGGCGGAGCCGGCCGGCGATGACGGCGTCGCGGTCCCCGGCAGGGGTGGCCAGGACCCACGCGGCCCGATGCGCGGCCACGACCCGGCCGGGCTGCCACCCCGTTGCCGCGAACGGCGCGAAGGAGGCGGCCCAGCGCGGGTCCCAGCCGAGGTCGGTCGGAGTCGCGGGAGCCGCGACCCTGGTCGGGTGGTCCATCGTCAGCCCACCCGCTTGAGCTTGCCGGTGCGCTTCGCGTATCGCTCGGCGCGGGCGAACGCCCACAGGCCGGCCGGGATGAGCACGACGCCCAGGATCACCAGCGGGACGATGTCCCCGACGAGGGCCGTGAGCGGCACCCCATCGAGGATCCCTGCCCGCACGCCGTCCAGCACGTACGTTGCCGGCGACAGCCTTGAGATCGCCTGCATCCACTCCGGCAGGACCTCGACCGGGTAATAGACCCCGGACACGAGGAGCAGGCACGACTGGATGACGAAGGTCATCTGCGCCCCGCGTTCCACGTAGAGCAGCGGCAGGATCGCGGCCATCATCCCGATGCCCACGAAGCTGAACGACCCGAGGAGAACGAAGACCGCGGCGGTCGAGAGGTTCGTCACCCCCAGGTCCAGCTCCCGGTAGAACAGCATCATCACCACGAGCATGGCAGCGGTGTGCACCAGGCCGTAGCCCATCGCGTAGACGCAGGAGCCCAGGAGCTGGGTCCAGCGCCGGACCGGCGCCATAAACGTGTACTCGAGCGTGCCCTCCCAGCGCTCCATCGCGATCGTCTCGGCGATCCACGAGAAGACGACGGACAGGTAGTTCCAGAAGACCGCGCCGATGATGAGCGTGAGCAGGAGCCGCTGGTTGCCCTCTGCGGCGCCGATCAGGCTGATCGAGAGGGCACCGGCGACGGAGTAGACGAGGAAGGCGAGCTCCCACCCCCAGTACCGGCGGGTGAGGAAGAAGTTGCGTTCGACGAAGGCGTACGACGCCTTCAGCTCGTGCGCGACGAGAGCCAACGGAGGTTTCCTTTCGAGGTTCCGCTCCCGGGTCCGGTTGCCCGGACCCGGGATGCGTCTGCGGCGGAGGTCATCCCTGCCACTCGGGGGTGGCCAGGGTGTCGCCCCCGACACGTCGGCCGAGTCGAACCAGCGACTCGCCGAGCTGGCGGCGGATCGAGCGCTTGGACACGGTGTCCGCGCGGTCGGCGCCGTGGGTCAACCACTCGGACACGATGGCCGCGCGGTTGGCATCGCGAATCGCCCGATGGAACGACTTGCGCTCCTCGAAGTTCGCGAATTGGAGTGCGATGTGGTGCACGTGAGGATCCTTTCGGAAGGTGGGGTGAGGCCTGGTGGTCGTTGCGGGTCCGGTGGCCATCACGGCACCTCCTTTCAATCGGTTCAGTCGGGTGTGTCGCCGTCCTCCTCGACGTCCTCGTCGAGGGAGCGGCCGGTGAAGGTCATGAACACGGCGTGGAGCGTGGGCTCCTGCCCGTGGACGTCGGCGACCATGCGCTTGAGCCCTTCGGGCGAGTCCTCGGCAACCACCCGACCCCCATCGAGGATCGTGATCCGGTCGCAGAGGCGCTCCGCCTCGGCCAGGTCGTGCGTGGTGAGGACGATCGTGGCGTCGTGCGCCTCGTTCATCTCTTCCACGAAGGCCTGGACGTCGAGCTTGCTGCGCGGGTCGAGGCCCGTCGTCGGCTCGTCCAGGAGGAGCACCGTCGGGCTCGTCAGCAGGGCTCGCGCGATCGCGACCTTCTGCTGCATCCCCCGGCTCATCTGCTCCACCGGGCGTCCGAGGCGGCTCTCCGCGATGCCGAGCCTCGCGAGGATGGCCGTGGCCTGCCGCTTCGCCTGTCGGGCATCGAGGCCGTACAGGCGGGCGGCGAAGAGCAGGTTCTCCATCGGGCTCAGCTTCTTGAAGAAGGCCGCGTCCACGCTCACCCGGTTGATGAGCCGCTTCACGGCGAGCTCGTCACGCTCGATGTCGAGGCCGAACACCTCCACCTTGCCCTCGTCCAGGGTCAGCAACCCCGAGATCAGGCGGATGAGGGTCGACTTGCCGGAGCCGTTGGCGCCCAGGACCCCGTGGATCGTGCCGCGCTCCAGGCGGAGCGAGACGTCGTCGATCGCGAGGACCGGGGGCTTGCGCCGGTCGACGTTGAAACGCTTGGTGACGTGGTCGACGAGGAGAGCCGGCGGACCGGCCGGGGTCCGGAGCAGGGGGGCGTGCCCTCCCGCGTCCGGGCCGGCCGGGATCCGCGCGGCGGGCTCGAGGTCGGCGTTGGCAGACATCGGGCTCGACGTCGGAGTGGTCGTCTTCGGTTCGGGCGCGAGGGTGGTGGTCACGGGACCCTCCTGTGGTTGGTGGTGGCTCGGGTTGTGCACCAGGCCGCGGGGTCCTAGGCATGGGACGAGCCGCGGGCCCGGTGTTCGGGGGCCGCGGCTCGGGGTCGTGCGTGGCTGTCGAGATGCCTGCACAAACAAAAGAGCCGGGGCCCGGTGGCCCACGGCTCGGTGGTCGCTCTGGGGCGCCTGGCCCCGCGTCCTACCTGCTGGTGGGCACACCTCTACCGCTGACGGTGCCGAGGGCAGCCGCCTTGCGCGGGTAGAAGACTGCGTTCTTCACCATGGGGCTCACCGCCTCCGGTAACAGGACGTGCCGAGCGACCTGCTCAGCCGCCGCGGATACTACGCTCCGCCCGGCGGGCTCGTCAACCCCATCCGACGGTCTGGTGATTGGTGAGCCTGACATCCGCCCACGTGCCGGGCACTCGCCGCCGTCTCCCGCTTCGCCCCAGACGAATGCCCGCGTTGTGGGCGATATCGCGTCCCGGGGGCGCCCGCCGCGCCGAGTCCGATCCCGATGCCCTGCAACAAGCCTCGCGCCGCTCACGCCGGTGGCGAGTGCCCACGAGACGGGAATGTGGCATGCACCCGGCACCAGCGAGTGGCATGCACCCGGCACCGGCGACCGGGGCAGACACCGGCACCGGCGGCCGTGGTGGAACCGTGCGCCGCCGCCGTGCGTCGACACCGTGCGCCCATCACTGAGGACCCGACCCATGCGCCTGCCCGCCAGCATCCTCGTCACCGCGATCGCCGTGCTCGTCGCAGCCTGCGGCGGTGCTTCGCCGTCCACCCCTGCGGCGCCCACCCCGGAACCCTCGGCGGACCCGCCCGCCCAGACCTTCTGGCTCCGGGCCATGACCACCCAGGCCCTGCCGCCCGTCAACGTGTTCGCGATGCAGCCGTATGTCGTCATCACCGGCGACGGCGAGGTCGTCACCCAGGGTCCCGTTCCGGCCATCTTCCCGGGACCGCTCATGCCGAACCTGCAGGTGCGCCAGCTGTCCGAGGCCGGGCGTGCAGAGATTCTCGCCGCGGCGAAGGAGCTGGGCCTGCTGGAGGGCAAGACCGACTTCAGTTCGGGGGAGCCGATCATGGGCGGCGTCAGCGGTCGGATCGAGCTGACCGTGGACGGCGTGCTCATCACGCTCACGGGCAATCCGGACGCGCTCATGGAGTGCGTGACCACGCCATGTGAGCCGCCCGCCGGCTCGCCCGCCGCGTTCGCGGAGTTCTGGCGCCGTCTCGGCGATCTCGGCTCGTGGATCCCGGACGAGCTGGGTCCGGAGGCGCCGTACGAGGCCGCGGCCTACGCGATCCTCGTCGGCCCTGCCCCGATGCCCGACCCCAACCTTCCGCAGCCTCCGATGGATTGGCCACTCTCTGCAGTCGTTGGGCCTCTTCGGCGGCCCGGTCGCCGGCGGCTCCTACCGGTGCGGGACGGTCTCCGGCGAGGACGCGGTCACGCTGCGGCCGGCGCTCCAGGCGGCGAACGAGTTGACCCAGTGGGTGGATGACGCGGCCACGAGCGCCACCTTCGGCCTCACCGTGCGCCCGATGGTGCCCGGCGAGGACGTCTGCCGGGAGGTCTTCGGTCCCGCCTGAGTCGCAGGTGTCCGGCCGGCGGGGTGTCGGAGCGCTCCGCCGGCCGGTCGACTCAGAGACGACGCCTGACCACGACCCGCGGTCTGCCCGCGGCCCTGGACGTGGTGGGGGAGACGACCTCGAACCCGGCTCTCCCGAACATCCCGGTCGTGCCGGTGTAGGCAGCCGCCGAGGCCACACGATCCCCGCCGGTCTCCACCGGGTAGCCCTCGAGGGTGGTCGCCCCGTTTGCCTTCGCGTACGCGAGGGCGGCGTCAAGCAGCGCTCCAGCCACTCCGCTCCGCCTCGCTGCCTTCGCGACGACGAAGCAGTTCACGACCCACACCCCCTCCCCGGGGAGCTGCGGGATCGTGCGCGACATCACCAGTCGTCCGAAGTCCTCGCGTGGCCCGAGTCCAACCCAGCCGACAGCCTTCCCGTCGCGCAGCGCCACCAGGCCGGGCGCCGGTTGCCGCCCCACGAGTGCGCGCAGGTCCTCGCGGTTGTCGTCCGCTTTGGTGTTCGACTCATTGGAGCCGGGCTTCCGCCAGAACTGGCATGAGCACCACTTCGCATCACCGCCGGCCGCGAACAGGCCCTCGATCAGCGGCCAGAGCCCAGGCGAGGCGGGCACGATCTCCATCGCGAAAGGGTAGAGCCGGGGACACGTTCCGGCTGCCCTCGGGAGTGCCAGCCCACACGTGGTTCCGGCTATTCGAGCGGCGTTCGCTCGTCGAAGCGGCCGGGATGCCGGATGGACCACCCCTTCGTGCGCCACGCCCTGGCGAAGACCACGCACACGATGGCAGCGAACCCGACGAACGGCGCGATCACGAGCGGAACGACGACTGGGGAGGTTGGCGCCACCGTGACGATGACCAGGCCGACCGCCAGCACGGCCAGGCAGATGACGAACGTCGATGCGAGCACTCGGCCCATCGCGCGACTCCCTGGGGCAACGGCGGACTCCCGAAGCCTGTGCGGTCTCAGCCTCCGCCACGGGTTGGACGCTGCCTCACCCTGCCGCGTTACACAGTGGTCCGCGAGGGCTCCCGGCACTGCCCGCGTGTCCCCAACGGCCTATGCTGGTCGGGATCATCTGCGCTCTCGTTGAACCCGCCTCGGAGGTATCGGAATGCTGCGTCGCCTGCTCGTTGTCGGGTTCATCGCCCTCGCAATCGCGGCCTGTGGGTCAGATTCGGCAACCGGATCCCCGGAGGCGTCCCCGTCCGACGCCCCGGTCGTCGCGCCCACCGAGACGGCGACGGAAGCGCCCATCGTCGAGCCGTCGCCGGGCGAACCCACCACGACGACCGCCGCGTGCAATGCCGTCGGCCTCCGCAAGCAGGCGTCCACGGATGGTGCTCTCATCGTCCGGGTCGGCGCGGGGACGGAGGTCCGCGTGGTGGAGACCGTCGTCGGCGATCCGTACACGGCCGGCAACTGCGGGTCCGCCGGCGACGCCTGGCTGAAGATCGACCAGGTTGGCGGCAAGGGCGTCAAGGCGCTCTACGGCGTGAAGTTCGCGTACGCGGCTGCGGGCTTCTTCAGGTAGGCGAGCGCGGCACGGGGAACGCGGCGCCGGTTCCCGGCGGGGCGTCAGATCGCGGCGATCCCGGCGATCTCCACCTTGTAGTCCGGCGAGGCCAGGCGCGCTTCCACGGTGGCGCGGGCCGGCGGGTTGTCCCTGTCCACCCAGGCGTCCCACGCGGCGTTCATGTCCGCGAACGTGTCGATGTCCGAAAGCCAGATCGAGACCGTCAGCAACCTCGACTTGTCCGTGCCCGCCGCCGCGAGGTGGCGGTCGATCCCGGCGAGGATCTCGCGGGTCTGCTCCTGCACGGTTGCGGCCGGGTTGTCGCTGACGTGCCCCGCGAGGTAGACGAGGCCACCGTGGATCACGGCCTCGGAGAGGCGCGCACCGGGCTCAAGACGCTGGATGGTCACGGGTTCCTCCATGGAGCGGCTGCTGGCTGGATGGTTGCAGGGTACCCGGAGCGGACGCGCTAGCATCGGGCGATGACCGGCTCCCCCTCGGCCAACCTGCTCGACGCCTTCCTCCGCGAGGGTGTCCTGGACGCGGAGCTGGCGGCCCTTGCCTGGCTCACGCTGGAGGGCGGGATCCCGATCGTCGTGGCCGGGGGAGCCGGCACCGGGCGGGAGGCGCTGCGCGACGCGCTGCGGGAGCTGTTGCCGGCCGGTGTCCGGACCGTCACGCTGGCCGGCGAGGCGGAGACGTTCGCATGGATGGCCGAGGCGGTTGAGCTTGGCTGGCGCCACGAGGGACCGTGGGTGCCGGAAACCGATACCGATATGCAGCGCATCCGCGCCGGGGACGGTGGCGCACCGGTGGTGCTCGTCGCCGACCTCGAGGACGGATCGGACGCCGCGACCTGGGGCGAGCATGCCCGGCTTGCGATCCGCGCCCTCGCGGTGGGCTACGGGCTGGCGGCGACCGCGATCGGCACCAGGCTCGAAGACGTGCTGGGCCGACTGGCGTCGGCGCCGGTGGGTGCGATCGACGATGAGCTGACCCGGCTGGGCGTCGTGCTGATCCTCGGCCGCGACCCCGATGCCGGGCCGCGCGTCCTTGCCGCGCACTACCTGCGCCCGGTGGCGCGCGATCTCCACGGGCACATCCAGCGTCTGCCACCCGCCGTGCTGGCGACGTGGGACCCGTCGGCGGGCCGCTTCGAGCACTTCGCGTGGGGCGTGGTGGGGGAGCTGGCCGGGCGGACCGGTCGCCGGCCGGTGGAGTTCGAGCGTGAGCAGGCAGTCCGGGCGCGGGAACTGGCGACCCGCGCGGCCGATCGCCCTGCTAGCATCCCGCCCGCACCGTCCACGGGCTGACGGGGTCAAGGAGGTTTCGGTGGATCTGTTCTTCTTCCTGCTGTTCCTGCACGCGCTGGGCGCAATCGTCGCGTTCGGACCGGGCTTCGCCTCGTTGGTCGTGGGGCCGATGGTCGCCAGGGAACCGCAGTACGCGAACTTCTACGCGCGCACCCAGCTGGCCACGGGCCGGGCGATCGTGACGCCGGTCTCGATCAGCATGGCCGTCACTGGCATCGCGCTGATTGCCGTCAAGGGATGGACCAACGTCACTGCGGGCCGGCATTGGCTGGAGCTGGCGATCCTGCTCTACATCGTCTCCGTTGTGGTCGCGATGGCCGTGCAGGCGCCCGCGGGCCGCAAGCTCGTGGAGCTCACGTCGCAGCCGCCCGCACCCGGCGCGGGTCCGTCGCCCGAGATCCGGGCCGCGGCCGGGCGCGTCCGCACGGGCGGCATGGTCCTCACCGCCCTCGTGGTCATCATCGTGTTCCTGATGGTGACCAAGCCCTTCTAGCGAAGACGCCAACCTGATCGGGCGACAACGCAGGCCGGCCGCCGAGGGCCAACTTCTGACGCGGTCGGTCCATGGGGCCCGGACTGGCGGTCCAAGCGGCCCCCGAAGCCGGACCTGCGGACCGCGACCGGCACGTCGCTCCGACCCTTCGGCTCGGCGGCCGGCTGCGGCATGCTTGCAGCATCGCCTGACCCCGCCACGGGCTGCGGCTCGTCGTGCCGCCCGCGGATACCATTGCCATCGACACCCGCAGGAGACCCCGCCCGATGACCCACGTCGCCACGTCGATCCACGCCCTGCTCGCCAACCTGGCCGGGATCGCCCGCATCGACGGCGCCCGGCTCGTCATCGATGACGAGACCCGCTTTCGCTCGCAGGCGGCTGCCGACCTCGCCTGGACCGCAGCCTTCACCGACGACGAGGCCACGGCCGAGGCGGTCCGCTGGATCGTCTGGGAGGCCAGCCAGGCGCTGGGTGCCCGCTCTGCCAGCATCCAGGACCTCTACATGGCCCGAGCCCGGGGCGAGGTCTCCGGGTTCACGGTGCCTGCTATCAACATCCGGCTCCAGACGTTCGACATGGCCCGCACGTTCTACGAGACCGCTGCCCGCGCCGATGTCGGCGCGGTGATCTTCGAGCTGGCCCGGAGCGAGCAGACCTACACGTTCCAGCGACCGATGGACTACGCAACGTCGATCCTGGCCGGCGCCATCGCGGCCGGATGGAGGGCGCCCGTCTTCATCCAGGGCGACCACTACCAGTTCAACGCGAAGAAGTACGCCGCGGACCCCGAGGCCATGACCGAGGAGATCCGCCGGGGCTGCCGCCTGGCGCTCGAGGCGGGCTACCGCAACATCGACATCGACAGCAGCACCCTCGTGGACCTCTCCAAGCCGAACCTCGACGAGGAGCAGCGCGAGAACTACCTCCGTGCCGCGGAGCTCACCGCGCTGATCCGCGGCCTCGAGACGGATGGCGTCACGGTCAGCGTCGGTGGCGAGATCGGCGAGGTCGGCAAGGTGAACTCCACCCCCGAGGAGCTCAGGGCGTACCTCGACGGCTACACCCGCGAGCTGGAGGCGCGCGCGCCCGGCGCCCTGGGCCTGTCCAAGGTCAGCGTCCAGACCGGAACCAGCCACGGCGGCGTGCCGCTTCCGGGGGGCGGCGTGGCCGAGGTCAAGCTGGACTTCGACGTGCTGGGCAAGCTCGGCGTGGTCGCCCGCGAGTACGGCCTGGCCGGCGCCGTCCAGCACGGCGCATCCACGCTCCCCGACGATCTGTTCCACCGGTTCCCCACGGTCGAGACGGCCGAGATCCACCTCGCCACCGGCTTCCAGAACGCCCTCTACGATCACCCCGCGTTCCCGGCCGAGCTCATGACCGAGATCTACGACTGGTGCCGCACCAACGCCGCGGACGAGCGCAAGGCCGACCAGACCGAGGACCAGTTCCTGTACACGACCCGCAAGAAGGCCATCGGGCCGTTCAAGCGGCAGATCTGGGACCTGGCCACCAGGGACGAGATCCTCGCCTCGCAGGGCGCCAAGATCGGCTTCCTGTTCGACCAGCTCAAGGTCCCGGGCTCCATGGCCATGGTCGAGAAGTACGTCCAGCCGGTGCCGGTCGCGCGCCCGATCCCGGCGGCGCTCAAGGCCGCCGCCGCGGGCTGACATGACGGACGGCCCCGACGGCGTGTTCGCGACCGGCGGGGCCGGGCCTCTCCCCGTATCCGTCCGCCTCGAGGCCCCCGGCGACGAGGCGGGGGTCCGCCGCGTCCACGAGACCGCGTTCACCGGCCCCGAGGAGGCGGACATCGTGGACCGGATCCGCCGCGAGGCACCCACTGGCTGGCAGTCGCTGGTCGCCGTGGACGCCGAGGGCGGGATCGTGGGACACGTGCTCCTGTCGCCGTGCCCCGTCGAGGGCGAGGAAGGCGAGCGGGTGGGGGAGGTCCTGGCCCTCGGCCCGATCGCCGTCCTGCCCGAGGTCCAGCTCCGCGGTGTCGGGTCTGCGCTCATGGCGACCGCGATGAGCCTGGCCCTTGCCCGGGCCGTGGCGGCGATCGTGCTGCTCGGCCACCCGTCCTACTACCCGCGGTTTGGATTCGGGAGCGCTCGTGACATGGGCCTGGAGCCGCCCGCAGCGGCGTGGCCGGACGCCGCCTGGATGGCCCGCCTGCTGCCCGCCTGGACGGATGCGATGCGCGGAACGGTGCGCTACCCGGAGGCCTTCGAGCCGCTCGCCTGACGGGCTTGCGCGGCCGCAGGCGGTACGCTTTCGCCCGTGGAGCCCCAGGCCGAACCCCGTCCAGATCCGCCCCCGCGCCGACAGCAGCCGGTCAGGCTGGCTGCGGGCGTCCTGGTGGCGGGCCTGGGTGCGGTGTTGCTGGTCGGGGGCCTGCTGGCCATCGTGGACCCGTCCTCCGCATCGCTGTCGGCGTCGACGCCTGCCGCGACGGCATCGCCCACCCCACGCACGGCCTCGTCGTCGTCCGCCGCCGCGGGATCAGGCCCGGTCGCCACGCAGCCGTTCGCGTCCTCGTCCGCGCCATCGCCATCGCCGGCCCCATCCGGCGACCCGTTGCTCGTTGGTGCCGGCGACATCGCGCGCTGTGATTCCGATGCCGACGAGGCGACCGCATCGCTGGTCGACGGGATCCCGGGCATCGTCTTCACGCTGGGCGACACCGCCTACGACAGCGGCTCCGAGGCTGAGCTGCGCGACTGCTACGGCCCCACCTGGGGCCGCTTCCGGGACCGCACCCGCTTCGTGGCGACCGGCAACCACGACATCAGGACCGGTGGCGGCACCCCGTTGCGGGCGTACTTCGGTGACGCGGCCACCCGCGACGGCGTCACCTGGTTCAGCGAGGACGTCGGCGCGTGGCACGTCATCGTGCTGGACTCCAACTGCGATGCGCTGGACGGGGGATGCGGCCCCGATTCCGCCCAGCTCCGATGGCTCCGGGACGACCTGGCGGCCAGCGACGCGCGGTGCACGGTGGCGCTCTGGCACCATCCGCGGTTCAGCAGCGGCACGCACGGCAACGACAGGGCCGTCGCGCCGTTCTGGGATGCCCTGTATGCCGCCGGCGCAGACCTGGTGCTCAACGGCCACGACCACGACTACGAGCGGTTCGTTCCCCAGGATCCGGCGGGCCGCCAGGACCGCGAGCGAGGGCTCACCGAGGTGGTGGTGGGGACGGGAGGCGGCCCGCTCCGGGAGTTCGCCACGCCTGCGGACAACGCCGTGGTGCGCTCCAGCGTCGCCTACGGCGTGCTCGCCCTGACCCTGCGGCCCAACGGGTGGCAGTTCCGGTTCGCGTCCACCGATGGCTCGTTCAGCGACCAGGGGAGCGGCGCCTGTCATTGAAGTGGCGCGGCCACCGCGCTCATCGTCCGGCTGGCATCATCAGCCCATGACATCAAGCGCCTTCGGCCCCGACTGGTCCGCCTCGCTTGCCCGGGTCCCCGAAGGGACCCTGCGCGAATGGCTTGCATTCGCCCTGGAGGCCTGCGACGCCGCCGACGAGATCGCGCTGCGTCACTTCCGGCGAGACCTGGACCTCGAGCGCAAGCCGGATCGAACCTTCGTGACCGTCGCGGACCAGGGCATCGAGCGCGAGATCCGATCACGGATCCTGGCCCGCTACCCGGATCACGGCCTGGTGGGCGAGGAGTACGGCACCGAGGCCGGCGACGCGGTCACGCGCTGGTTCATCGACCCGATCGACGGGACGCACAACTTCATCAGGGGCGTGCCCCTGTTCGGGACGCTGCTCGGGGTGGAGCACGAGGGTGAGCTCCAGCTTGGGGTGATCTCCGCGCCGGCGATGCGGGAGCGCTGGTACGCCTATCGCGGCGGCGGTGCCTGGAGCGCCGGCCCGGACGGCGAGCGACGGATCCGCGTCTCGCGGGTGGCGGCGCTCGAGGACGCGCAGCTCCTGTATGGCAGCCGGACCGATACGGTGGCGTCGGGGTACATGCCGGGGTTCGACGCGACCGTCGCCGCCGCCTGGCGCGAGCGGGGCTTCGGCGATTTCTGGGGCTACGCACTGGTCGCGGAGGGCGCCGCGGAGGCGATGTTCGAGACCGGCATGAACACCTGGGACCTGGCCGGTCCGCTGGTGGTGATCGAGGAGGCCGGTGGCCGTGTCACGGACGTGTTCGGGGAGCGGCGGTTCGACGCCTCGTCGTTCGTGGGTTCGAACGGGCACCTGCACGAGGAGCTGCTCCGCCGGCTGCGCGCCCGGGACTGAGCGAGGGCCGAACGGGTGGCCGAGCCGGGATTGAGCGCGCGGGCGGGGCGCCAGTCGAGCGGCTGACTAGCCGTCGGCAGCGTCGCTGGCCGCGCCGCCGGTGGCCGCGCTCTCGCCGCGATCGTCGCGATCGCCGGGATCCCGCCGGGCCAGCGCAATCTCGATCCCGGCCACCACGATCCCGCCCGCCAGGCCCACGAGCGGGTCCACCAGCACGGCCCCGACCACGAACACCAGCGCCCCCACCATGATCGCCCCCACGACCATCGCGATCCGGCGCCCCGGCGTGTCCCGGAAGCCGGGCGGCGGCGGCTCGACGGCGTGAGCCAGCGCACCCTCGGATGCCTCCCCGCCCGACAGCCCCATGACGTGGCCGGCATCGAGCTCCAGGGCATCCACGACGGACCGGTCCACCAGGTCCTCGACCACGGCCGCCGCGGCGGCGTCTGCCAGCGCTTCCACGATCGCCACCCGGTCACCGATCGTCCCCTGGGACAGCCCCCAGTTGAGCCCGACCCAGGTGGGATGGAGCGATCCCTCGGAGTACCGGCCCATCACCATCTCGGCCGCCCGGCTCCGGGCCTCGCCCAGCAGGACGGAGCGATCCGCGCGACGCGCGGCGGCCTCGACCGTCGCCAGGAGCTCCGCGCGCGCCTGCCCGTCGTTTCGACTCAGGCCGATGTGCCCCAGCTCGTCCGGGGTCAGGCCGTTGAACGTCGCGAACAGCGCCTCCAGCCGGGCGCGTGCGGCCGCCTCGTCATCCGTCATCGCGTCTTCACCTCGCCCGAACGGTGCGCCTATGCGCCCGCGGCGTCCAGTGCTTCAGCGACGATCCCGAGGGCCAGGTCGACCTCTTCGGCGGTCGTGACGAGGGGCGGGATGATCCGGATCACGTTCACGAACGTGCCGGCCGTGAGCAGCAGCAGACCGCGATCGAAGCACGCCGCCTGCACGCGCTTGGTCAGCGCTGCGTCCGGGACACGCCCGTCACCGTCACCCGGCCGCACGAACTCCAGCGCCACCATGAGGCCGAGGCCCCGCACGTCGCCGACCGACGCCCGCCCGGCCGTGATCCGTCGCAGCCCATCCAGGAGCTGGGCGCCACGCTGCCGGGCGTTCTCGATCAGCCCCTCTTCCTCGATGACGTCCAGGGTGGCCATCGCGGCGGCGCAGGCCACGGCGTTGCCGCCGTAGGTGCCGCCGTGGGACCCCGGTGACAGCCGGTCCATGATCTCCGTTCGGGCCAGGATCCCGGACAGCGGCATCCCCGAGGCGATGCCCTTGGCCATGACCAGAATGTCCGGCTCCACGTTCCAGTGGTGCACCGCGAACATCTCGCCGGTGCGGCCAAAGCCCGTCTGGACCTCGTCCGCGATGAGCAGGATGCCGTGCTGCCGGGTGATCTCGCGCAGGCGCGGCAGGAACCCGGGCGGCGGCACGATGTACCCGCCCTCGCCGATCACCGGCTCAACGATGATCGCGGCCACCCTGTCGGGATAGACGAGCTGGTGGAACAGCAGGTCCAGCTGCGCCTCCCAGTCGCAGGTGCAGTCGGCCGGATCGTGGGGACCGCCCGAGGCCCGGTAGCAGTACGGGTAGGAGGCGTGGTAGATCGACCCGGGAAGCGGCTCGAAGGCGCCGCGGTAGACGTCCTTGGCCGCCGTGAGCGCCATTGCCTGGGCAGTTCGGCCGTGGAAGCCATACCGGAAGGCGATGATCGCCGGGCGACCAGTGGCGACCCGGGCCAGCTTGACGGCAGCCTCGACCGCCTCCGCCCCGGAGTTGGCGAGGAACGCGCTCCACGGCCCGCCGGGGAGGATCCGGGACAGCCGCTCGTACAGGCGCAGTCCGGGCTCGTGGTAGACGATGTTCTGCTGGCCGTGGAGCAGCTTCGCCGCCTGCGCCGCGATGGCGGCCACGACGCGCGGGTGGGCGTGACCCGTGCTGGTCACGCCGATGCCGGAGGTGTAGTCGAGGTACCGCTCGCCGTCGTCGGTGACCAGCCACGAGCCCTCTCCGTGGTCCGCCACCAGGTTCGTGATCCGGCCCCAGACGGGCGGCACCACAGAGCGATCGGGGAGGGGGGCGGTCTCGCCGGCCGGCGCGGCGGGGGTGGGATCACTCAACGGGGGCCTCCTCGGGCACGGGGACGCGTCGCTGGCCGCGCGCCGACATCACGCTGGAGGCGAGCACGAGCCCCACGGCTATCAGGAACATGGCGGTCCCGATGACGTGGACCTGGGGCGGCAGGTTGTTGCGGATCGTGCCCCACACCCAGACCGGGAACGTGTTGACCATGCCCGACACGAAGTTGGTGACGATGAAGTCGTCGATCGAAAGGGCGAACACCAGCAGCGCGGCTGCCATGATGCCGGGCCGGATCAGCGGGAAGGTGACCTTCCAGAACGTGACCCACTCGTTGGCGAAGAGGTCCATCGCCGCTTCCTCGAGGTTCCGGTCATACCCCTGGATGCGCGCGCGCACCGTCACCACCACGAAGCTGATGCCGAACACGATGTGCCCGATGAGGATCGTGTTGAACCCGAGCGGATAGAACAGGCCCGCTGGGATGATGCTCTTGAATGGCTCCTGCGACGCCGAGGCGACGAACAGGGAGAGGAGCGCGGCACCCAGGACGATCTCCGGCGTGGCCATCGGGATCAGGATGAACAGGTTCGTCGCGCCCTGGCCTCGGAACCGGTAGCGGACAAGCGCGAGCGCGATGAGCGTGCCCAGAGCGGTCGTGATGATGGTGGCGATGGCGGCCACGAGGATCGAGGTCCAGAGCGCATCCGCCAGCCCGGGTCGGTTGAGCGGTGTCGCCCAGGCGTCCAGCGAGAACTCGTGCCAGACGAAGTTGAACTTGCCCTGGGGCTTGTTGAACGAGAACAGGATCATCACCGCGATGGGCACCATCAGGTAGGTGATGGCGACGCCGGCGAACAGCGGCAGCGCCCAGCGGTCCACGCCCCGGCGGAGACGCTGCCCCGGGGTGGCCCTGCGCGCCACGGTGGAGCGCGGGTGGGCGTCCGGGACCGGCTCGTCCTCGCCCGGAGCGCGGCTGGATCCCTTGTTCGGGCCGGTGAGGTCTCGATCGTCGCTCATGCCATGCCCGAGCTCAGCTCTTCGGTCCCGAGCGCTCGGGCGTAGGCGAGGATCGCGACCAGGATTGCGGCCAGCAGGACGAACGCCAGCGCCGCGGCGGTCGGATAGTCGTTCTGGAGGAGGAAGCGGCCCTGGATGACGTTGCCGATCATCTGCGTCTTCGGGCTGCCCAGGAGATGGGCATTCACGTAGTCACCGATCGCCGGGATGAAGACGAGGATGGAACCGGCGAAGACGCCCGGCATTGACAGCGGCAGCGTCACCCGCAGGAAGGCCTGGTTGATCATCGACATGCCGACCAGACCTCCGCCGACTGCGCCCAGGATGGCCGCAAAGGCCACGGTCCCGGGCGTGGCGTCCTCGCCGATGAGCCCGCCGTACCCCAGGCCGATCTGCAGCGCGACGAGGAGCAGGGCGCCCAGGATCGCCCCGCTGATCGCACCGCCCTTGCGCCAGGGACCGGCGAAGAGATCCTGCGCGGCCTCGATGAGACGACGATCCACCTTCTCGAGCGAGACGTAGAGCGGTAGCACCATGAACGGGAGGAACTCGTAGGTGAGCCCGCCGACCACGGCCAGCGGCGTCCCGACCACGCTGAAGTTGGCCGGCACCAGGTGGAGGACATCCCGGATGACCCACAGGAACGGGCCATCGTTGCCCAGGATGATGCGCCACGAGATCGTCCTGATCAGGAAGCTCGTGAAGAACGGCGCGATGACCAGGAACAGGAACAGGTTCTTGAAGCGGCCTCCGCGGAAGGCGATTGCATATGCCAGCGGGTAGCCGATCAGGAAGCAGATGATCGTGGCCAGCCCGCCGAACACGAGCGAGTTGGCGAAGTTAGACGAGTACCTGGAGATGCTGTCCCAGAAGTTGCCGAACGCCCAGACCTCGGGCGGGCTGACGAAGCCCGTCAGGAGCGTCCCCGTCGACAGGGCGTAGATGACCATCTGGACGTTCGGGACGACGAAGAACAGCAGCAGCCAGAGGAGACCGGGCAGCATCAACAGGTAGGGAACGGCGCCCCTGTACCGGTGGATCAACTTGCCCACGTGCGGGATGCTCCTTGCTGGCGGCGGGTCGGGACGGACCGGTGGCGCCGGTCCGTCCGCTGTACCAGTTGGCGGGTTCGGCCTACCTGCCCTCGAGCCCCGCGCTCAGCTCCACGAAGGCGAGGTCCTCCTCGTCCGTCAGGTCGGCCTGGGCGTGCTGCTTCGCCGTCACTTCCGGCGGCGGGAACAGGAGCGGGTTGTCGGCCAGCTCGGCGTCCGTGGTACGGAGGAAATCGGCAACGCCCTTGACCGGCGAGATGTAGTAGATCCAGGCGGCCAGGCGCGCCGCGTTGCTTACGTCGTACACGAAGTCGATCATCGCCTCGGCGGCCGCCCTGTGGACGGCGCCCTTCGGGATCTGCATGTTGTCCGTCCAGATGATCGACCCCTCCGTCGGGTAGACGAACCGGTCGTTCTCGCCGCCCGAGGAGGCGAGGTCGCCGGACCACACCTCGGCCACCCAGGTGTCGCCCGAGCCGAAGTCCTGGAGGTACTCGTTGCCCGTGAAGGCCCGGATGTGGCCGCTATCGACGTACGGCAGGAGGAAGTCGGTGATCTTCTGGGCGTCCTCGAGGGTGAGGTCGGGCGGCAGGTTGCTGATCTCGCCCCGCGCCAGCAGGAGGAGGCTGATCAGCGAGTACGTGTCCTGCCAACCGGTCAGCAGCGTTACCTTGCCCTTCCAGGCAGGGTCGAACAGGTCGGCGATCGCGGTCAGATCCTTGCCGGTGGACACCACGTTGTAGCCCACGCCTGTCGCGCCCGACTGCCACGGGAAGTGATAGGTCATGTCCGGGTCCCAGCCCAGGCCCCGGAGCTCGTCACGGACGTTGGCCACCGCGGTGGGCACGCTGGCCGGGTTGATCGTCTCCGCCCAGCCCAGGCGCACCAGGCGGGCCGCCATGTAGTCCGTCAGGACGATCAGGTCCCAGCCGGTGTCGAGCCCGGCCTTGAGGGGCTGGGCGAGGGTCGCGAAGAAGTCCTCGTTGCTCTGGATGTCCTCGACGTAGTTGACCTCGATCCCGTACTTCGCCCGGAAGGCCTCCAGGGTGGGGGAGGCGGACTCGTCGTCGTTGAGGTCGATGTAGGCGGGCCAGTTGGCGAAGTTGAGCGGGCCCACGATCGGGCCCGAGCCGGCGTCCGCGGAGGGCCCGGAGGTCGCCGCGGGCCCGGAGGTCGCCGCGGGCCCGGAGGTCGCCGCGGGCGTGGAGCCGCCGCTTCCGCACGCCGCGAGGAACGCGGAGAACCCGACGAGCGATCCTCCCTTGAGGACGGCCCGACGGCTGATCGGGTACGCCACGAGATCGGTTGCTGCCACGTGGGCCTCCTCCTTGTGTCGGTCAGTCCGTCGCGCCGGACGCCGCTGTGCCGGTGATGGCAAAGGTGTTGTCGGGCGACCACGTGAGCAGGACGGCCTCGCCCGGCCTCCACAGCTCCGATCGTGAAGCGCGCTCGACATTCTGCTCGTACACGGTGATGCGCCTGCCGCCCGCCGTCTCGACCTGGTACTGCGTGCTGACGCCCATGTAGGAGGCGTCGCGAACGATGCCGGCGAGGCGGTTGTGGTGCTCAGGCGTCTCCGCGGCGGGATCGCTGAGCCGGATCTTCTCCGGTCGAACGCCCACCTTCAGCCGGCTGGTGCCATCGCTGAGCGCCCGAGGCACCCGCACCAGCGTGTCGTCGTCCATGCGCACCAGCGCGTAGTCGTCGGCCGTGCCATCCGGGCGCCCGGGCAACAGGTTGCTGACGCCCAGGAAGCCGGCCACGAACTCCGTGGTGGGGTGCTCGTAGAGGGTCTCGGGGTCGGCCAGCTGCTCGTAGTGGCCCTTGTTCATCACGGCGATGCGATCGGACATCGTCATCGCCTCCTCCTGGTCGTGGGTCACGTAGATGAACGTGATTCCCACCTCCTGCTGGATACGCTTGAGCTCGACCTGCATCTGCTTGCGCAGCTTGAGGTCGAGCGCGCCCAGGGGCTCGTCGAGGAGGAGGACGGCCGGCCGGTTGATGAGCGCCCGCGCGAGCGCGACGCGCTGGGCCTGGCCCCCGGAGATCTGGGTGGGCTTGCGGCGGTCGAAGCCCTCCAGCTGGACAAGCTTCAGCATCTGCTCGACGCGCGAGCTCACCTCGTCGCCCTTCACGCCCTTGCGGCGGAGGCCGAACGCCACGTTCTCGAAGATCGTGAGGTGCGGGAACAGGGCGTAGTTCTGGAACACGGTGTTCACGTTGCGCTGGTACGGGGCCAGCCACGTGACATCCTGGCCCTGCAGCTCGATCAGGCCCGACGTGGGCTGCTCGAAGCCGCCGATCATGCGCAGGGTTGTCGTCTTGCCGCACCCGGAGGGCCCGAGAAGGCTGAAGAACTCACCGTCGAGAACCTCGAGGTCGATGTGATCGACGGCGAGAACGTCACCGTAGGCCTTGGTGATCTGGACCAGACGGACGTCGACGTTCG
The DNA here is from genome assembly GCA_963770795.1 of uncultured Chloroflexia bacterium. Taxonomy (GTDB): domain Bacteria; phylum Chloroflexota; class Limnocylindria; order Limnocylindrales; family CSP1-4; genus CAIXZV01. The sequence continues at coordinate 662,670 of CAVYQR010000001.1, read as the reverse complement.
GCACGGCTGAAGCGAGGCTCCTCCATCGCCATGGGCCGTAGGCCGGGAGCGTCATCCCGGCCACCCGTGCGGACGTTACACGGCTAGACCCTGTCGGCGTTCGAACCATAGGGTCGTGGGTGGTGAGTGTCAAATCCACGATCCCGGCGCTGGCTGGCACTTCCGGTTGCGAGATTCGTACCCCCTATGGGTTGCTGGAGCCTGATTCGCACCGGGGCGCGGGGCGTCCTTCCGTTCTCGCACGGACCGGGGCCGGCCGCGCCGGGCACGGTCGAGACGGGCCGCGACCCCGCGACCGCGCCCGCGCCGGGGCGCGGGTACGATACCGGCGACCCGCGTGGCCCACGGCCGCACGTCCCCCCGTGTCACTGGAGCGAGATCCAACACGATGACCATGATCACCGAGGCTGCCGTCCTCGCCGCCCTCCGCACCGTCCAGGAGCCCGAGCTGGGCGGCGATCTCGTCACCCGGAACATGGTCCGGGACATCACGATCGATGGCGCGGACGTCGCGTTCACGATCGAGCTGACGACACCCGCCTGCCCGCTCAAGGACCAGATCGAGGCGGAGGTCCGCACCGCGCTCGCGCCCGTGGGGGTCGCGGGCGTTGCGATCACCTGGGGAGCCATGGTCCGGCGCTCCTCCCCACGCTCCGCTGAGCAGCTGGTACCGGGCGTGAAGAACGTGATCGCGGTGGCCTCCGGCAAGGGAGGCGTCGGCAAGAGCACCATCAGCGTCAACCTGGCGGTCGCGCTTGCGAAGGCCGGGGCGACCGTCGGTCTCCTGGACGCGGACATCACCGGTCCCAACATCCCGATGATGCTGGGGCTCGAGGGTCAGCCGGTCTCCAGCCCGAACAACAAGATCGTCCCGCTGGAGCGCCACGGCGTGAAGGCCATCTCGATCCAGTTCTTCGTGCCCGAGGGACAGCCCATCGTGTGGCGCGGCCCGCTCATCGGCGGAGCCATCTCGCAGTTCCTGCGCGACGTCGAGTGGGGCGAGCTGGACTACCTGGTGGTGGACCTGCCGCCCGGTACCTCGGATGCGCAGCTGACGCTGGCCCAGGCCGTGCCGATCAGCGGCACGGTGTTGGTGACCACGCCCCAGGACGTGGCCCTGTCGGACGTGACCAAGGCACTTGCGATGCTGCAACGGCTCAACGTGCCGATCGTGGGCATCGTGGAGAACATGAGCGGGTTCGTGTGTCCGCACTGTGGCGACGTGACCGAGATCTTCGGGCACGGTGGCGGCGAGCGGTTCGCGCAGCAGCATGGCCTGGACTTCCTGGGCAAGATCCCGCTGGACGTCACGGTGCGCCAGGGGGGCGACGCCGGCGTGCCGGCGGTGGCCCAGCGCGAGCCGGGTCCCGCCGCGCAGGCGCTCGAGAACATGGCGGGCCTGGTCGCGGCGCGGATGAGCGTGCGCGCGGAGACCACCCAGACGCCGATCCTGTCGATCACCTAGATCCGGGGGCCGCGCGAGGGCGGCCAAGCCGCGCGAACCCGGCGAGCCGCGCGAGGGCGGCCAAGCCACGCGTAGGCGGCCGGTCCGGCGGTCAGGCGCCCGGGTGGTCCCGCAGGAACGCGAGCAGCACGGAGGCCCCGTTCATCGCCGCCCGGTCCGCACCCTGGCGGCCGCGCTGGAAGGCGAGGCGTCGTTCCACGTGGCGACCCTCGGGAGTGGCAACGGCGACCGTGACCGAGGTGTCGTTGCCGTGGGCCGTTGCGCGGATCGCGAGTCCCACGTCGGAGTGCGCCTCCGCGCGTACCCGCAACGCCTCGCGCAGCTCAGGTTCGCCGTCCTCGGGCGACGTCCGGTCCGTGGCCCCAGGCGGGTCCAATGCGACCTCTGCGCGCCGCAGCGCCGCCATGTCCCGGAGAAGCGTCACCAGCGCGCCACCGGTGCCGCTCTCGGACGTGGCCAGCGACCAGCCTCTGCTGCCGAGGGCCTCGTCCAGCGCGCCCGCCCACGTCGTGTCCCCGCGCGCCCACACGAACTCGCCGACGCTCGCGAGGACCGCCGCCTCGGCCTCGTCGGCCAGATCGGACGCGGTGCGCACGTCCGCGGCGCGCGCGGAGACCCGCACGTCGACAGCTTCGTGGCGGGCGTAGGTGGCCACAATCGGGTTGGTCGCCCGCAGGAGAGGTTCGCCCAGCCGCTCCGCCACCTGCGACTCGCCGATCCCGAACAGGCGCATGGTCCGGACCTCGGTGTCCCCACCGACACCGCGCTCCGCCAGCCGCGGCAGCACCAACTCGGCCCACATCGGGCGCATCTCGCGCGGCGGGCCGGGCAGGTTGACGATCACGCGTCCGTCAGGCCGGTCCACCCACCAGCCCGGCGCAGTGCCGTGGGCGTTGGGCAGCGCCGTGGCCGATGGGATGACCCACGCCTGCTTGATGTTGGTGCTCGGGAACGGGTGACCGCGGCGCGCCCAGAGGCCCTCGAGCCAGGCCAGGACCCCGGGGTCAACGGCGACCGACTCGCCACACGCCTCGGCGACTGCCTCGCGGGTGAGGTCATCCGGAGTGGGCCCCAGGCCGCCGGTCGTGACCACGAGGTCCGCCCGCGTCAGGGCGGTGAGCAGGGCCTCGACCACGATCGGCAGGTCGTCGGGGAGGTTCGCGATCCGGGTCACCGTCACGCCCCGGGTCACGAGGGAGCGGGCGAGATCGCCGCTGTTGGTGTCGGTGGTCTCGCCGACCGTGAGCTCGGTGCCGACGGCCAGCAGCTCGGCGCGCAGGATCGGTCGGTTGGCTGCGGGGTCGTTCGCGAGGACGTCGGGCATGGGTTGCAGCGTACGCCCGTGAACCCTCGCCCGCAGGCGCCCTGCGATCGCGGGATGCCCGCTGGTATCATGTCGGCATCCCCAGACCCATAGCCCACGCCCCGTCCGGAGCCCGACCGCTGGATCAACACCGGCCCGACCCCAAACCACCGCGCCCTCCCAACCCGCCCGGCGTCCGCCGCCAGCTGGGGTCCGTGAAGGACGCCGTCATGGGGCTGCTGGCCGCCCACGTCGAGCTGGCGAAGGCGGAGGCCGAGGGGATCAAGGCCGAGGCCACACGGGCGTCAGCGCTCGCCGCCGCGGCGATCGCCTGTCTCATCCTCCTCGGCTTCCTGGTCCCGATCGGCGGGATCCTGTTCTACGGCGAGTGGGTCTTTGGCTCCATCGGGTGGGGTCTCCTGCACGGGACCGAGCTGCTGATCGGGATCGGGGTGGTGGCCGTGCTGCTTGCGCTCCGCGTGCCTGGCCTGGGCAGGGACGTGGGGATCAGCGCGATCCTTGGCCTGGTCGTCGCACTCGTCCTGGGCGCCTCGCTGCCCAACCAGCTATTCCGCGCGATCGGCGAGGCGGCCAACGTGGGCGTCGACCAGGGGAACCTCCCGTTGGTCGTCGGCGTGGTGCTGATGGTCGTCATCGGCGCGATCGTGGGCCTGGTGACCGGCGCGAGGGCCGGGGACAGCGCATCGGCGGCAGTCGGCGGCCTGGTCGTGGGGGCACTTCTCGGCGCCGTGCTGGGCGCCTTCCTCTCGATCACATTCGGCTGGCGCGTCGGCATTGCACTCGGCGTGTCCGCCTTCCTGGCAGCGTGGCCTGTCCTCATGGGTATTCGCGTCCAGCGCCAGGGCATCGACCTTGAGGAGCTCAAGGCGCGCTTCTGGCCGCAGGTGACCATCGACACAACGAAGGAGAGCATCGAGTGGGCGAAGGCACGAGCGTCGCGCGAGCCGAGGTCCTAGCGGCCCGAGAGGCGCTGGACGAGGAGCTCGTCCGCCTCGAGGCGTCCGTCCGGGCGGCCGTCGACATCCCCGCCAAGATCAGGCGCAGCCCCGTCAAGGCGGCCGGGTTGGCCGGCGGTGCCGCGTTCGTGGTCCTCGGCGGACCCCGGCGCGTGCTGCGCGGTGCCCGTCACGCGGTCTTCGGCCGGCCCGCACCGCTCCCGGAGTCGATGCTCCCGGATGAGATCGACGCGTCGCTGCGGAAACTGGGCGAGGACGGCGACAAGGTCCGCGGCCTCCTCGAGCACGAGTTCGCGAGCTTCCTCGAGCACACCGAGCCCGCCCGCAAGGGGCGGAACCTGCGCGGCGCGGCGACCGTCGTGACCATCGCGTTCATCCGGCCGCTCGTGCTGCGCTACAGCAAGCGCCTCGCCGAGCAGATCTTCTCGACGGACGGCACCGAGTACGGGGACCGGCTGGATGCGGTGCGCGCCCGGCTCGGTGGCACCCAGGGGTCAGACTCGGGCACCACGAGACCTGAGTCGGGCACCACGGGACCGGACTCGGCCTGATCCGTCCCGGACCCGGCAGGCGCCGGGACCTGGTAGGCGAGGTCGGATTCGAACCGACACGCCCCTCACGGGGCACCGGCTCCTAAGGCCGGCGCGTCTGCCATTTCGCCACTCGCCCGTGCGGCGAGTCTAGCGCGCCGTCCGGATCCGCCCCGCCCCCGGCTGCGCCCGCCCGGACCGGCTACCGGCTGTGCTCGTCCGTCGCGCGCCCGCCCGGACCGGCGACCCACCCTATACTCGCCCCGCGATGAATGTGACGGCTACCCCTGCCCCCAAGAGCTCAATCATCCTCGAGGTCGAGGTTCCCGCCGACCGGCTCGACCGGTCCATCCGCGATGCGGTCGCGCGCCTGTCGCGCCAGACCCGCGTTGCCGGGTTCCGGCCCGGGAAGGCCCCGCGGCCGATCCTGGAACGAGTCCTCGGCCCCACGGCCGTGCTCGAGGAGGCCGTGGACACGCTGGTCCAGGTCTCGTACCGGGATGCCGTGATCGAGCAGGGGATCGTGCCCCTGACGAACGCCGACGTCGAGATCGTCGAGGCGGAGGAGGGCAAGCCGCTCCGCTTCAAGGCCACGATCCAGGTCCGCCCCGAGGTGACGCTGGGCGACTATGGGAGCTTCAACTTCGCGCCCGAGATCGAGACCGTCGACGACGCGAAGATCGACAAGGTGCTCGATGAGCTGCGGGACCAGAACGCGACCCTGTCGGCGGTCGAGGACCGCCCGGCGAAGGACGGCGACTGGGCCATCATCGGCTTCGATGGGACGAAGGACGGTGTTCCGTTCGACGGCGGCAAGACGGACCGGATGCCGCTGGTCATCGGTCAGGACCGGCTCATCCCCGGCTTCGAGGCGCACATCGTCGGCCTGAAGCCCGGCGAGGCCACCGAGTTCGACATCTCCTTCCCGGACGACTACGCGGAGCCCACCCTCGCCGGCCAGCAGGTCCACTTCGCGGTGGACCTCAAGGAGCTGCGCGAGAAGATCCTGCCGGAGGCGGACGACGACTTCGCCCGGAGCATGGGCGCCTTCGAGACGCTCGACGCCCTCAAGGAGAACATCGGCGAGCGGTTGCGCCGGAACGCCCTGGACCGCGCCCGCCACGAGTTCTCCGACAAGATCATCGAGTACGCGGTGGCCAACGCAACCATCGACCTCCCCGATGTCCTGGTGGAGCAGGAGGTCGAGGTCATGCACGACGAGTTCCGCACGACGCTCGCCCGGCAGGGGATCGATGAGCCCGCGTACCTCAAGGCCACGGGCCAGGAAGAGGCGGATCTGCACGCGGAGTTCCGGCCGCGGGCCGAGCAGCGCACGAAGGTCCTCCTTGTCCTGTCCGCCATAGCCGATGCCGAGGGCGTGGAGGTCTCCGACGCCGAGATCGAGGCCCAGGTGGACCTCGCCCGCGCACGCTATGACGACGCCAAGACCGTCCGCTACTTCGAGTCCGAGCGTGGCCGGAACTTCATCCGGAGCACGCTCCGGCGCACCCAGACCGTCGAGGCCCTCGTCGACCGCTGGCTCGCCGCCCACCCCGAGCACCCGGCCCTGCCGCACATGGAGGATGACGCGCCCTCGGCGGTCGATGCTCCCGAGGCTGAGGCGGCCGCGGCCATCGACGCCACCGACCCCGGTGCCATCCCCGGCGCCGAAGCTTCTGCCGGAGCCTGATCCCGACACCCGATCCACCGCAGGGGAGACCCGCCATGCTCGTCCCGATGGTCATCGAGTCCACCAGCCGTGGTGAGCGCGCCTACGACATCTACTCGCGGCTGCTGAAAGAGCGGATCATCTTCCTCGGCGACGCGATCGACGATCACCTCGCCAACCTGGTCATCGCCCAGCTGCTGTTCCTGGAGTCTGAGGATCCGGAGAAGGACATCAGCCTCTACGTCAACTCGCCCGGTGGCGTGGTGACGAGCGGGCTCGCCATCTACGACACGATGCAGTACCTGCGGGCCCCCGTCAGCACGATCTGCATCGGCATGGCGGCGTCCATGGCAGCCGTCCTGCTGGCGGCCGGAGCGAAGGGCAAGCGCTACGCGCTGCCCCACAGCCGGATCATGATCCACCAGGGCTCGGGTGGCTTCCGGGGCAACGCGCCCGATGCCGTCATCCAGATGAAGGAGTGGGAGTACCTGGTCAAGGTCAACCACGAGATCCTGGCCCAGCACACCGGCCAGTCCATCGAGAAGGTCGTCCAGGACACGAACCGGGACTACTTCATGGGCCCCGAGGACGCCAAGGCGTATGGCATCATCGATGCCGTCTACACCGTCACCGGTGACTCGCTGATCGCGCAGGCCCACGATGCGGGGCTCGCCGGCGGCAAGACGGACGAGTAGGGCAGGGCACATGCCGACGTCGACGACTGGTTCGAAGGGAACCAAGGTTCCCTACCGCTGCTCCTTCTGCGGCAAGTCCCAGGAGCAGGTTCGCAAGCTCATCGCAGGGCAGGGCGTCTACATCTGCGATGAGTGCATCAACCTGTGCCAGGAGATCATCGAGGAGGAGCTGCTGGAGGCGCCCAAGGCGCGCCCGGCCCAGCAGAAGCTCCCCAAGCCGCGTCAGATCACCGCCAACCTGGACGAGTACGTCATCTCGCAGGAGAAGGCGAAGAAGGTCCTCTCCGTCGCCGTCTACAACCACTACAAGCGGATCAACGTCGGCAACAGCGTCGATGACGTTGAGCTCCAGAAGTCGAACGTCCTCCTGGTCGGGCCCACGGGCTCCGGCAAGACGCTCCTCGCGCAGACGCTCGCGAGGGTGCTGGACGTCCCGTTCTGCATCGCGGATGCCACGTCCCTGACCGAGGCCGGGTACGTGGGTGAGGACGTGGAGAACATCCTCCTGCGGCTGATCCAGGCCGCCGACTTCGACGTTGCCAGGGCCCAGCGAGGGATCATCTACATCGACGAGATCGACAAGGTCGCCCGCAAGGCCGACAACCCGTCGATCACCCGGGACGTCTCCGGCGAGGGGGTCCAGCAGGCGCTGCTCAAGATCCTGGAAGGAACGGTGGCCAACGTGCCGCCCCAGGGCGGCCGCAAGCACCCGCACCAGGACTTCATCCAGATCGACACGACCAACGTGCTGTTCATCTGCGGTGGCGCGTTCGACGGACTGGAGAAGATCGTCGAGGAGCGGGTGGGCAAGCGCTCCATCGGGTTCGGCTCCGACGGCGTGATGTCCAGGGCCGACAAGGCGAAGATCATCGAGAAGCTGATGCCGGAGGACCTGCTGAAGTACGGGCTCATCCCGGAGTTCATCGGCCGGCTGCCCGTCATCGTCACGCTCTCGCCGCTGTCCGTCGACGACCTCAAGCGCGTCCTCGTGGAGCCGAAGAACGCCGTCACCCGCCAGTTCCAGAAGTTCCTGCAGCTGGACAAGGTGGACCTGGTCTTCACGGACGGAGCCCTGATCGCCGCGGCGGAGGTCGCCCTGGACCGCAAGACCGGCGCCCGCGCACTCCGTTCGATCGTGGAGGAGGCGCTGCTCGAGGTGATGTACGACATCCCGGAGCGCACCGACGTCCGCCGCTGCATCATCACCGAGGAGACGATCCGCGATCGGCGGGCCCCGCTGCTGCTCACGAAGTCGGACGTGGACAAGGGCGTGGACGAGACGAACTACGCCGAGTGGCTCTCGGAGCAGAGCGCCAGCGCCTAGGACCTGCTCGCTCGCGCTGGGCTTGCCGCGACACCCTTGGCGGCGACCCGCTCTGCCACAGGAGTTCACTGCGAGTGAACGACAACGCCTGTTTCGGCGGGGCCGCGTGCTAGACTCCCGCCCTCACGGCGATGACCGGGAAGAGTAGGTCCGAGACGGCCCCAAGCGAGCGCGGGACGGTGCGAGCCGCGCGGCACGACGGAACCGAAGGTCGCTCGCAAGCCGTGCGGGTGGCGCCCGATAGCGCGCCGAGAGCGTGACCGGAAGCAGGCGAGCCGTGACGAACGGCCAACCCCGGCCACGAAACCCAGCAGGTGGTACCACGACCCCGTTCGTCCGCTGGACGAGCGGGTCGTTGCGTTTACGGGAGCGAGCGATGGCGGAAGAGGCGAACGGGCAGCTGGCCAAGGCCTACGTGCCTGCCGAGTTCGAGCACGACATCTACGAGCGCTGGCTGGCAGCGGACGTCTTCGCGCCCGACGGCGCCGGCTCCACCGCCGACTGGAGCCTGGAGCCCTTCGTCATCATCCAGCCGCCGCCCAACGTCACGGGCAGCCTGCACCTGGGCCACGCGCAGAGGACGACGGTCGAGGACCTGATGACGCGCCACGCCCGCATGCAGGGGCGCCCGGCGCTGTTCCTCCCCGGCCTCGACCACGCGAGCATCGCCGCCCAGTTCGTGCTGGACGGGATCCTGGCCAGGGAAGGCGAGACCCGGGCAACCCTGGGCCGGGAGCGATACCTGGAGCGGATGCACGGCTTCATCGAGGAAACGAAGACCGTCATCCTTGCCCAGCAGCGGCGGGTCGGCGGCAGCTGCGATTGGGGGCGCCTCCGCTTCACGATGGACGAGGTCAGCAGCAGGGCCGTCCGTGAGGCCTTCCTGCGGCTCTACCGCAAGGGCCTCGCGTATCGCGCCGAGGCGCTCGTCAACTGGTGCCCGGGTTGCCGCACCAGCGTCAGTGACCTCGAGGTGATCGCCACCCCCGAGACGGGGACCCTGTGGCGCGTCCGATACCACCTCGTGGACGAGACAACCGGCCACCCGGACCCGGACGCCACAATGACGGTTGCCACGACGCGCCCGGAGACGATCCTGGGCGACACGGCCGTGGCCGTGCATCCCGACGATCCGCGCCACGCCGCCCTGGTCGGCCGCCGGGTGCGCATCCCGTTCGTGGAGCGGGACGTGCCGGTCATCGCGGATCCCGTGGTGGACCCGGCGTTCGGGACCGGCGCAGTGAAGATCACTCCCGCCCACGATCACGACGACAACGAGACCGGCCGGCGCCACGGCCTGGCGATGCCGACGATTCTCGATGACGCGGCCCACGTCGCCAACACCGGCACGCCCTACGACGGGCTCGAGCGCTACGCGGCGCGGATGGCCATCCTCGCGGACCTCGCGGCTCGCGGCGACCTGGTGGGCGAGACACCCCACGAGATGGTCATCGGCCGCTGCCAGCGCAGCACGGACGTGGTGGAGCCACGACTCAAGACCCAGTGGTTCGTGCGCACGGCGCCCCTCGCCGGGGCCGCGCTGGCCGCGACCCGCGGCGGAACGACGCGGATCCTGCCGGAGCGCTTCGAGCGGACCTGGGAGCACTGGCTGGTCAACATCCGGGACTGGAACGTCTCCCGCCAGCTCTGGTGGGGGCACCGGATCCCGGCCTGGTACTGCCCGGACGGCCATGCCACGGTCTCGGCGGAGGTCGACGGGCCCACTGTCTGCGAGGTGTGCGCGAAGCCGGCTGCGGCCCTCACCCAGGACCCCGACATCTTCGACACCTGGTTCAGCTCCGGCCTGTGGCCGTTCTCCACGCTCGGCTGGCCCGACGCGACGGCAGACATCGCCCGCTTCTATCCGGGCGCGGTCATGGAGACGGCCTACGACATCATCTTCTTCTGGGTGGCCCGGATGATGATGCTGGGCATCGAGCTGATGGGGGAGGTCCCGTTCAAGGCCGTCTACCTCTCGGGCCTGATCCGGGACCCGTACGGCCAGAAGATGTCGAAGACGAAGGGGAACACCGTGGATCCCCTCGGCACGATCGACGAGGTCGGCGCGGACGCGCTGCGCTTCGCGGTCGTCCATGGGGCGACGCCCGGCAACGACCAGCGGTTTGCCTCCGCCAAGGTGGACAACGCCCGCAACTTCGGCAACAAGCTCTGGAATGCCACGCGGTACGTGCTGGGCGCCCGTCCGGCGACGATCCCGGCGGACGCGCCGCGCCGGGCGCCCGATCGGGCGCTCCTGGGACCGGCCGAGCGGTGGGTGCTGTCGCGTGCCGCCGATACGGTGGCCGCCGTGGACAGGGCGATGGCCGACTACGGCTTCGGCGAGGTGACGCGCCTGCTCTACGAGGCCATCTGGAGCGAATACTGCGACTGGGGCCTCGAGCTGGCCAAGGTTCGCCTGGCCGACGAACAGCTGCCGGCCGCGGAGCGCGAGGCGACATGGTGGGCGCTGGTGGAGGCGCTGGACACGTACCTCCGACTCCTGCACCCGGTGATGCCGTTCATCACCGAGCGGCTGTGGGCCGCGCTGCCGCACGCGGCCGCCGATCCCGAGCTGCTCATCGTCGCCCGCTGGCCGACGGTCGGGGGGCATGACGCGGAGGCCGAGGCCCAGGTGGGCGCGCTGGTCGAACTCGTACGCGCCGTCCGCAACGCGCGGGCGGAGGCGAGGCTGGAACCCGCCGCGTGGCTGCCGCTGGACGTCTACGTGGAGCCCGAGCTCGGTCCGGCGCTGGAGGCCCTCCGGCCCGCGCTGGAGCGACTCGCCAGGGCACGTCCGCTCCGGCGGCGGCTCACGCGCGAGGCGCTCCATGCGATCCCCGCGGCCGCAGGCGGCCTGACCGTGATCGCGGGGCCGGTGGAGGCCGTCATCGGGGCGCCGACGGCCGATCCGGCAGCGGCGGAGGCTGATCGCGCCCGGCTCGAGAAGGAGCTGGCCGATGCCGAGCGGCTGCTCGAGGCAGCCCGCGGGCGCCTGGCCAACGACGCCTTCACATCCAAGGCGCCGCCGGCGGTCGTGGAGGGGGCACGCGCGCGCGAGGCCGAGCTGGCCGACCAGGTCGAGCGCCTGAGGGATCGCCTGGAACGTTGACACGCCATGCCTACAATGGAACCGGTTCCATTGGAAGGACGGTGCTGGCGTGGGCGTGACAATCGGAGACGTTGCCCGACTGGCGGGAGTCGGTCGCGGCACCGTGAGCCGGGTGCTCAACGACCGGGCCAACGTGGACCCCGCGACGCGAGCACGTGTCCTGGCGGCGATCAAGGAGCTCGACTTCGTGCCCAGCCAGACGGCCCGGAGGTTGAGCCTGCGGCGAACGCAGACGGTCGCCGTGATCGTGCCGTTCCTGTCCCGCCCCTCCGCGATCGAACGGTTCCGCGGGGTCGAGCATGCGCTCGCGGAGGCCGGCTACGACGCGCTCGTGTTCAACATCGAGACCGCGGAACGGCGCGAGGCGGTGTTCCTGGAGTTCCCGCGTCGTGAGCGGGTCGATGGCCTGATCATCGTCTCGCTGTCACCGCACCCCTACGAGCTCGAGCGGATCGTGCGGTCGAGGTTGCCCGCGGTGCTGGTCGATGCCCACCATCGCTCGCTGTCGCGGGTGGTTGGCAACGACGTGCTGGGGGGTCGGCTGGCGGCCCAGCACGTGATCGGGCTGGGCCACCGGAGGATCGCGTTCCTGGGTGACTTTTCCCGGACCGAGCTTGCCTTCACGTCGAGCCGCCTGCGCCTCACCGGCGTTCGTCAGGCCGCCAACGCGGCCGGCATCCGGTTGCCGATGAGTCTCGTGGGGACCGGGGAGCATTCGCGCCGTCGCGCAGCGGAGCTTGCGACCCGGATGCTGACGTCGCCCAACCCGCCGACCGCGATCGTGTGTGCGAGCGACACACAGGCGGCCGGGGTGCTCGAGGCGGCAGGCCATCTTGGCCTCAAGGTTCCGCTCGACCTGTCCGTCACCGGCTACGACGACATCGAGCTGGCCGACCACCTCGGGCTCACGACCATCCGTCAGCCCCTGTTCGACTCCGGGGTCCGGGCGGTCAAGCGCCTGCTCCGGGCTCTTGACGGGCTCCCCACGGAACCGCTCCGCGAGGTCCAGGACATCAGCCTTGTCGTCAGGCGGTCCACGGCACCGCCGGTCTCCTAGACGACGTGCGGCCGGGGAGGGCGGGGCTTGACAGCCCTTGGTAGGCTAGCGGCAGAGGCTGCGTGGAACCGGTTCCATGGCCTCGGAAGGATGGTCTCAGCGTCGGACCATCCACAGGAGGAATTCATGAACAAACGGATACTGGCCGGCGTGTTGTCGGCCGCGTTCATCGCTGCCGCGTGCGGCGGCAGTGCGAGCACGCCGGCTGCGTCATCGGGCGGCGGAGGCGGAACGGACCTCGCGGGCAAGACGATCACCGTCGGCGGCGCCTTCGTCGACACGGAGGCCGCGGCGTTCGCGGAGGCCGTGAAGCCGTTCGAGGATGCCACCGGTGCCAAGGTGGTCTACAGCGGCGACAAGTCCTTCGAGCAGAACCTCAACGTGCAGGTCCAGGCCGGCAACCCGCCTGACGTGGCCTTGCTGCCGCAGCCCGGCGGCATGAAGAACTACGCGTCGCAGGGGAAGCTCTTCCCGCTGCCGGACGACATCGTCGCGTCCATCGACGCCAACTACGGCCCCGGCTGGAAAGAGGTCGGGACCGCCGACGACGGCAAGACGTACGGCGTCTTCCACCGCGTCAACCTCAAGGGCCTCGTCTTCTACCCGAAGGCAGTGTGGGATGCCAAGGGCTACACGGTGCCCACGACGTGGGACGAGATGAAGACACTCCAGGACAAGATGGTCGCCGACGGCACGCCGCCGTGGTGCATCGGGATCGAGAGCGGCGCCGCGACCGGCTGGCCTGTCACCGACTGGGTCGAGGAGATCATGCTCCGCACCGTCGGCGCGGACGGCTACGACAAGTGGGTCGCCGGCACGACGCCGTTCACCGACCCGACAGTCAAGAATGCGTTCCAGATGATGATGGACATCTTCGGCGACCCGAAGCTCGTCTACGGCGGGCCCCAGTACATCGTCCAGACGAACTTCGGCGAGGCGCCCAAGGCTGCCTTCGACGATCCGCCCAAGTGCCTGTTGACCAACCAGGGCAACTTCATCACGGACTTCTTCCCGGATGCGGTCAAGGCGGACCTCGACAACCAGGTCGGCGTCTTCAACCTGCCGGCGATCGACCCCGCGATCGGCACCCCGGCCGAGGTGGGCGGTGACCAGGCAGTTGCCTTTGCCGATCGGCCCGAGATCTGGGCATTCCTGAAGTACCTCTCCACGCCGGAGGCCGGCGTCTCCTGGCAGAAGTCCGGGGGCGCCCTGTTCCCGTACAAGACCCAGGACGTCACCCTCTACTCGTCGGCTCTCAGCCAGGCGTGGGCGAAGTCGATCGTCGACGCCGCGTTCGTCCGCTTCGACGGCGGTGACGCGATGCCGGCGGCGGTCGGGTCGGGCACCTTCTGGTCCGAGTCCGTGAAGCTGATCAACGGCAGCCAGGACATCGACACGACCCTCAAGAACATCCAGGCCAGCTGGCCGAAGTAGCAACCGCAAGCGTCGTGGCGGTGTCGCTCCGGCGGCGCCGCCACGTCACGTGCCAGTCCCGCCGAGTGGAGGATCGAAGGGATGCGACCGGCTGACAGCGTGGCGGCGCCCCCGCCCAGGGGCATAGGCCAGGTACTCGCGACGGGTATTGGACGGATCGTGGTCTCGATCTTCGTCCCGCTCGTCGCCTTTATCGTCCTGTGGGCCGGCTTCCTGTTCCTCAAGGACAGTGGCGCCCCGAAGATCGTCATCGTCCTCGTCGCGATCGTGTGGGGCATCGGGGGCGTCGCCATGCTCTACGTGGTGGCGAACTGGCTGACCGAGAAGCTGCCGGCAGCGTGGCAGCGCCGGATCCTGCCATTCGTCTTCGTCGGACCCGCGATCGCCATCCTGACCTTCTACCTGCTGGTCCCGGCCGTCCTGACGGCGTGGGCCAGCCTGTTCAATGCCACCGGCCAGGAGTTCGTCGGCCTCGACAACTACATCTACTCGTTCACCAACCCTGACATGGTCACCGCGATCCGGAACAACGTGCTGTGGCTCGTGTTCGGGACGCTCTTCAGCACCGGGCTCGGCCTGGCCATTGCCGTTCTCGTGGACCGGTCGCGGATGGATCGTGTGGCCAAGACCCTGATCTTCCTGCCGATGGCCATCTCGTTCGTGGGCGCGAGCGTGATCTGGCGCTTCGTCTACTCCTACCAGCCGGAAGGAGCGCCGCAGATCGGGCTGCTCAACGCCATCCTCGGGGCGTTCGGCCTGGGACCCGTCTCCTGGCTCACGGGCGAGCCGCTGAACACGATCCTGCTGATCGTCATCCTGATCTGGGGCCAGGTGGGCTTCGCGATGGTGATCATCTCGGCCGCCCTGAAGGGCGTCCCGGACGAGATGCTGGAGGCCGGCCGGATCGACGGGGCCGGTGAGTGGCAGATCTTCCGCCGCCTCATCGTGCCGACCATCTGGCCGACGATCGTCACGGTCGCGACGACGATCGCGATCCTCACCCTGAAGATCTTCGACATCGTGGTCGCGATGACCGGTGGCAACTTCAACACGCACGTCATCGCCACCCTCATGTGGAAACAGGCCTTCACCTTCTTCGACGCCGGTCGGGGCGCGGCGCTCGCGATCATCCTCCTGATCGCGGTGACACCGGTCATCTGGTACAACCTCCGGCAGTTCCGCGGCCGGGCGATCTGAGGCCGATGCCATGAGATCCATCACCTGGTCCCGCGTGGCGATCAACCTGACGGTCATCGCCCTCATCGTCATCTGGACGGTGCCAACCCTTGGCCTGTTCATCACCTCGTTCCGCGACAAGCAGGCGATCTCCAACTCGGGATGGTGGACCGTGCTCACCAACCCGCAGGGCGCCTTCACGCTCGACAACTACGACAAGGTGCTGTTCGGCGGCGACGGGATGGCCACGGCGTTCCTCAATACGCTGGCCGTCACGATCCCGGCCGTGGTCATCCCGATCCTGATCGCGGCCTTTGCCGCCTACGGGTTCGCCTGGATGCAGTTCCCGGGTCGCCGGATCCTGTTCATCACGGTCGTCGCCCTGCTGGTGGTGCCGCTCCAGATCGCGCTGATCCCGGTCCTCAAGGCCTACCTCGCGATCGACCTCAACGGCACGTTCCTCGCGGTCTGGCTCGCGCACGCAGGCTTCGGGCTCGCCCTCGCGACGTACCTCCTCTACAACTACATCAGCCAGCTCCCGAAGGACCTGATCGAGTCGGCGTCGCTTGACGGGGCGTCCCACTTCACGATCTTCATGAAGCTCATCCTGCCGCTGTCGGTGCCGGCCCTGGCGTCCTTCGCGATCTTCCAGTTCCTGTGGGTCTGGAACGACCTGCTCGTGGCAACCACCTTCCTGGGAACGGACCAGGACGTGGCCGTCATGACCCAGCGCCTGGTGTCGATGACGGGGTCCCGCGGCCAGGACTGGCAGCTCCTGACGGCAGGCGCCTTCGTGTCGATGATCCTGCCGGTCATCGTGTTCCTGGGCCTGCAGCGCTACTTCGTGCGGGGGCTGCTCGCCGGCTCGGTCAAGGGTTGACCGGAAGGCCTTCGTCCTCCAGGCCCCGCCCCCCGGCGTCCCGGAAATCCTCCTCCGGGCCGCCGGGTCCGTTGCTCGACCTGCCTGCGGCGACCGCGCTCGCCGCGGCGCGCCTGGCCGGGATGCCGGACCGCGACATCGAGCTGTTCCTCATCCGGCTCGCGAGGTGGTGGACCGACCTGGCGGGAGCCTGGACCAGGATCTATGGCCCTCACCCGAGCGGCGAGAGCGCCCTCGTGGCGCTCGTCGAGCTGCTGGCGGACCGATACCGAGAGCGTCCTTCCGCCCTCGTGTCGCTCGACCTCCAGCGGTCAGTTCGGCCAGACTGGTTCCAGGAGCCGTCGATGATCGGCTACGTCTGCTACGCGGACCGGTTCGGCGGAACGCTTGCGGGCGTCGCGGAGCACCTCGACTACCTCGCGGAGCTGGATGTCCGCTACCTGCATCTGATGCCGCTGCTGCGCAGCCGGCCGGGCGACGCCGATGGGGGATACGCGGTCGCCGACTATCGACAGATCGAGCCATCGCTCGGGACGATGGACGACCTGGAGCACCTGTGCGACCAGCTGCGCGAACGGGGGATGAGCCTGTGCATCGACCTGGTGCTCAACCACACGGCCGCCGAGCACCCCTGGGCCCTCGCCGCCGCCGCCGGCGATCCCGATGCAGCAGCGATGTATTACATCTACCCCGATCGCAGGCAGCCGAACCGGTGGGAGCGAACGCTTCCCGAGGTGTTTCCGGCGACCGCGCCCGGCAACTTCACGCGGCTGTCGGACGGGCGCTGGGTGTGGACGACCTTCAACTCCTTCCAGTGGGATCTCAACTGGTCGAATCCAAGGGTCTTCCTGGAGATGCTGGACGTGCTGCTCGCGCTCGCCGCTCGCGGAGTGGAGGTGTTCCGCCTGGATGCCGTCGCGTTCATGTGGAAGCGGCTCGGCACCAACTGCCAGAACCAGCCGGAGGTCCACGACCTCCTCCAGGCCTTGCGGGCCTGCGCGCGGATCGTCGCGCCGGCGGTCATCTTCAAGGCGGAAGCCATCGTCGGTCCCGACGACCTCGTCCGCTACCTCGGCGTCGGGCGCCACCACGGGCACGTCTCGGACATGGCGTACCACAACAGCCTGATGGTCCAGTTCTGGTCCGCGCTGGCAACCCGCGATGCCCGGCTCGCAACCCAGGTCCTGCGTGCCCTGCCGCACAAGCCGCCGAACACCGCCTGGGCCACGTACATCCGTTGCCATGACGACATTGGGTGGGCTGTGGTGGACGAGGCCGCAACGGCGGTCGGCTGGGACGGTCCGGCGCACCGCGGGTTCCTTTCCGAGTTCTACGCCGGCCGGTTCCCAGGGAGCTTTGCTCGCGGCGAGGTCTTCCAGTTCGAGCCCTCGACCGGCGACAGCCGGATCAGTGGCACCTTCGCGAGCCTCGCCGGTCTCGAGGCCGCGCTCGACGCCCACGATCCGGCGCTCGTGACCGCCGCGATCGAGCGCATCCGGCTCGGGCATGCCCTGATCCTCGCCTGGGATGGGCTTCCGTTGCTCTACATGGGCGATGAGATCGGCATGCGCAACGACTGGAAGTACCTTGCGGATCCCGGGCACCAGGCCGACAACCGCTGGCTGCATCGCCCCAGGATGGACTGGGACTCTGCGAGGCGGCGGCGGCAAGGGGGGACGATCGAAGGGCGGGTCTACGGGGATCTCCGCAGGCTGATCGTGGCGCGGCGTGATGCTCCCCAGCTGCACGCGGCGGTGCCGCTAGAGGTGCTCGAGCCGGGTGACGCGGGCATGTTCGCCTTCCGCCGTGACCACCCGATCGGAGCCCTGGTCTCGGTCAGCAACTTTGCCGACACGCCGGGGTCCGTCCCGGCCGGCATGCTGCCCGCATCATCGAGCGGCAACGTCGTCGATCTGCTCGATGGATCGCGGCATCCCGCCGGGACGCCCATCGGGATTGCCGCGCGCGCGGTGCGCTGGCTGGTCCCGGGCCAGGGGACGCAGGCACGACGCCCGGTGCCGTTCGACCAATTCCTGGTGACCGCCCTGCTACCATGACCCCCCGTCCCTGCAGTCCCGGGGAGATTGCCAGTGCCCCTCGAGTTCCTGAAGCGCCGCGGCGGCGATGCCGACAAGCCCGCACCTGCCCCGCAGCCCCCGGAACCCGTCGGGCTGCCGGAGGAGGTCGTCGCCCAGGAGTTCCAGCTCAAGCTCCAGTACGCCGGCAAGAGCACGGAGGGCGTCCGCATGCGTGCAGGCCCACGCGCCCTCGACGAGCTGCCGGACATGCTCGCCGGCCTCGCGCGGAGCGAGGTCGAGGTCGTGGAGCCGCTGGCCCTGGAGTTCGCCCAGGCCATTCCCCAGATCACGCGCCCGTCGGAGGCGATGCAGTGGCTGAACGCCCACCATGAGCTCAGCCCGATCACACGGCATGCGCTGCTGGTCCTCGAGTCGATCGACGCGGTGGACCTTGCCTTCGATACCTTCGCCTGCGCGATGCTCGACGGTGAGACCGACACGTCCGGCTATCCGCAGTACAACGCGATCATCGGTGGGGTCGCGTCCCACTGGGACGAGGCGACGGGCGACATGATCGTGCGCGGGGTGGTTGGCTGGGGCGGCCGAGGTGTCCGTGGCGATACTGACCGGCTCGGTTCGAGGATCCTCGGCGGGCTCCTTACCAACATCCTCGCGAACCAGTACGCCATGGGCCTCACCGCCGTGGATCGCCCGGTCCCCGCGGCCGGTCGGGGCGGTCTGGTGTGCGCACACTGCGGCTTTGCCTCCGGCCACGAGCGCGCGTTCTACTGTCCCAAGTGCGGGATGCGGCTGCTTCGCGGCTGATCGCACCATCACCACCCCACGACGATGCCGATCTACGACTACCTCTGCACCGCCTGCGACCACCGGGCCGATATCCTCCACGGGATAAACGATCCCGGCCCGCACTTCTGCCCTTCGTGCGGCGCGGAAGGGGCGATGCGCAAGCAGTTCACCACGCCGGCGATCCACTTCAAGGGCTCAGGGTGGGCGAAGAAGGACCGGGGCAGCTCCAGTGCGACCCGAGCCGCGGCCGCGTCCGGGTCGAGCGAGGGGAAAGACGCCAAGGGTGGCGACGCCTCTCCATCCGGCAAGGATGCCGGGTCGGGCGGCGAGTCGGGATCCTCGACGAGCTCCGACTCGGCCGGATCGACCAGTTCCGACTCGACCGGATCGAAGAGCACTGGTTCGACCGGATCGACCAGTTCCGACTCGACCGGTTCGACGAGCTCCGGACGAACTGGATCGAAGGACGCCCATTCGCCCAACTCGTCATCGGGCAAGGGGGATTGACGCCCATGCCCGCCGCCGCCGACTGGATCACGCTGGGCGAAGCCGCCGAGATCCTTGCCGTCGCCAACGTCCACTTCCGACCCGAGACCATCGGGGCCTGGGCGCGCAGCGGACGCCTCGCGAGCATCAAGCTCGGGGGTCGCCGGTACGTCCGCCGAGGCGAGGTCCGCGCCCTGGTCGCCGCGCCGCGTCGGGTGCGTGGAGAGGACATCCAGCCCGGGCTGTTCGAGGACCTGGCCTGATCCCATGAGCGGCACCGACGGCGAGGCCGGCCCCGACAGGTGGCGGGCGCTGGCGGGACGGGTCGTCCGGCGTGTCGGTGGCCTGGCGGCCGTCCGAGTGCTCCTGTCGACGCTGGCGGTGTACGACCTGGCCGGCGGCGGACTGGTGGCCGGCGGCCTCGCCTACGCGTCATTGCTTGCCCTCCTGCCGGGCCTCCTGCTGGTCTTCTCGATCATAGGCATGCTCGTCGGCGACCCGGCGACCCTGGAGCAGGTCATGGCGTTTATCGCTGTGGCCGTGCCGCCCCTCGAGGATCTGGCTCGCGCGGCCCTGGAGCAGGTTGCGGCCGGGGCCGTCCCCACCGGGGTCGTCGCCTTCATCGCCCTGCTCTGGGGATCCAGCCGGTTCTACGGCGCGCTCGACTACGCATTCTCCAAGGCGTTCCACAACGCGCCACGGCGCAACGAGATCGAACGGACCCTCCGGGGCGTCCTCGTCACGGGGATCTTCATCGTGCTGCCCATCGCCGCCATCGTCGCCGGTGCTGTGGGGACGTGGGTGGCGGACCGGACCCCGAACGGGATCGAGCTCGGGGTCGTGGCCGGCCTGCTGCCGCGACTGGTCTCCCCGCTCGGCTCGTTCGTCCTGTTCGTGGGGGCGATGGCCGCGGTCTACCGGTGGGTGCCCGCGGTCCACGTGCCGGCCCGGGCCCTGTTGCCGCCGGCCCTGGTCTCGGGCTTCGTCCTGGCGGTGTTCACCCAGATCTTCGGTTTCATCGCCCCGCGCATGTCCGCAGTCGCGGCGCTGTACGGCGCCATCCTCACGGTGTTCGTCCTGCTCGCGTGGCTGTCGATCAGTTTCAACGTGCTGCTGCTGGGCGCCTCGTGGACCCGAGTGCGTCAACTGGCGATGTCGCAGCCGATGCTGCCGGATGCAGAACCGAGGGAGACCGCTCCGGACGCCGGACCGATTGGGGCTGATCCGGCCGCGAGCGAGCGTGATCGCATGTTGCCGGGAGACGGCGTCGAGGGGTGATCGCGTACCCGTTCACCCGCCTCCGCGGCGGGCACCGGTTGCTTGAGTTCCCGCCCGTGGGTCCCTGCACGGGTGCGCGGGCACCCAACCGGCCGCCCGAGGTCCTGGGCTAGACCTGGCGCGTGCCGCAGCGGCGGCAGAACCGCGCGCTGGCCGAGAGGGACAGGCCGCAGCCGATGCACGGCTGCGCGGTCGGAGCAGCGGCCGCAGTCGGCATGGTCGCCGGTGCCGCGGACAGGACCTCGCGCGCGGACGCAGCCCAGAGGGCGGACGCGTCGCCCTGCGGTAGCAGCGGGCGCCCGGCAAGGGTTGTGGGTGAGTCGCGATGAGGGCCGGGGGTTGGCCACGCGGGGGTGGTCGGCCACTGGGGTGCCCCCTGGCCATCATCGGGAGCCACGGTGAGCCACGGAGCCGGCGCGGGCGGAGTCGGAGCGGTTGGGGTGGCCGGCTCGGGGGCCTGGGGCTGGGCGGCGGCGACGGGCCAGGTGGGCTGCTGGACAACGTCGTCGGCCGCTGCGACGGGCTCCGGCTCGGGCTCGGGCTCGGCCGCTGCGACGGGCTCCGGCTCGGGCTCGGGCTCGGCCGCTGCGACGGGCTCCGGCTCGGGCTCGGGCTCGGCCGCTGCGACGGGCTCCGGCTCGGGCTCGGGCTCGGCCGCTGCGACGGGCTCCGGCTCGGGCTCGGGCTCGGCCGCTGCGACGGGCTCCGGCTCGGGCTCGGCCGCTGCGACGGGCTCCGGCTCGGGCTCGGGCTCGGCCGCTGCGACGGGCTCCGGCTCGGGCTCGGGCTCGGTGGCGAGCTGTTGCGCCTCCCACGCGGCGATCGCGTCGTCCAGTGATTGGCCGGGGAGCAGGCCCTGGACGGGCGCCGCGCGGACGGGTTCCGATTCATCGGCTGCAGCGTCGATCGAGGCGATCAGGGCGGCGGCCTGCGCGATGGCCTCGACGTCCTGCTGTGCGTCCACCGCTTCAGGCTCGGCCCCAACCGCCTCGGCCTCAGTCGCTTCAGCCTCCTCAGTTGCTTCAGCCTCAGTCGCTTCGACTGCCCCGGCTGGCACGATGCCCTCGGCCGGAACCTGGTCTCCGACGACCCGTGTGAGGCGGTCGGCCGGGACGTCCATCTCGGGCCAGGCGTCCGCCGGGATCGACCCCCCGGTCTCAGCGGCGTCCCCAACAGGGATCTCCTCGATGACGGCGACCGCCTCGGCGACGGCGGACGCGGCCTCGAGCGTTGGGTCCGGCGCGCAGGTCAGGCAACGCCCCTCGGTGGCGTTCCAGCATGATCCGCACGTGTACTGGCGGCAGTCGAGGCAGAAGTTGAAGGTCCGGTGAAACGCGTCGAGCTGGTGGGTCGTCGCCTTCTGCTCCTCGGCGCTCCGCGCTTCCGCCATCGCCTCCGAGAAGGACGAGTCGTCGGTCAGGACGAAGTTGCGGACACCCTTCGAGAACACCCTCACGCGACCGACGGGCGACCTGCGCGGTCGGCCGGACTCAAACGTATATCGGGTACCGCACCGTTCGCAGAACGACTCGGTGAGGATCTCGGTCATCAGGCCCCCGGGAACTCGGATCTCGGCGCGCGACAGCGTTCCTGCCGGGCAGGCAGAGAGTATAGCCGCGCGCCCTAGCGGGCCCTCGTCCCGTCGTACCCCGCCGCATCGCCTATGGTCCCTGCTCTCGCCGGCGGGCCGGGAGGTCCGCCTCTGGTAGGGTTCCGCGCGATGGCTGCTGTCTCCGATCTTGAACGCCTGCTGGAGCGTGTCTTCGAGCGCACCACGGCTTTGCTCTTCCGGGCCCGCATCCAGGTCGTGCATCTCGAGCGTCGCGTGGAGCGCGCGATGGAAGGTGCCCGGACACCGGACGGTGCCAGGATCGCCGTCCCTGCGCGATACCGCGTGCGGCTTCACCCGTCGGACCTCGCGGATGTGACCTCACGTTCCGGTGGCGCCGAGGCGGTCGCCGTCAGGCTGGCCGAGAATGCGTTGACGTTTGCACGCTCGCACGGCTATCACCTCGTCGGACGGCCGGAGGTGTGGCTGATCGCGGACCCGGTGGTTGAACGCGGCCAGGTGGAGGTCAACGCCGTCGCCAGGGGCACGCCGAACCTGGTCCTGCCGCTCGCCTCTCCAGCGCCCCCACCTGCTGGCCCGGAGGCCGCCGTTCCTCCGGCCCAGCCGGCCA
The DNA here is from genome assembly GCA_963770795.1 of uncultured Chloroflexia bacterium. Taxonomy (GTDB): domain Bacteria; phylum Chloroflexota; class Limnocylindria; order Limnocylindrales; family CSP1-4; genus CAIXZV01. The sequence continues at coordinate 640,282 of CAVYQR010000001.1, read as the reverse complement.
CGCGAAAGCCCCCTCCAGGGGTGCCGGCTGTCGCAACTGCCCCCGAACCAGCGCCCGCGGCCTCGCGTTTGCTTCTCGCGCTCCAGGCGGCTCCAACGCCGCCGGCGACCGGCATCCGGGGCGATGGGTCGCAGACGCTTGTCTTCCGGCGCCCCGCGCCCCAGGGGGCCCAGGCGATCCTCCGCATCTCGGCCCGGGATGGCGTTGAGCGAACCATCGAGGTCGGCGGGTCCCCGCTCACCATCGGTCGGTCGCAGGACAACACTCTCGTCATCGACGACGGTCGGGTCTCGCGCCACCACGGACGTTTCCAGACTCGCCGCGGCACGCTCGTCTACACGGATCTCGGCAGCACCAACGGATCTCGCGTCAACGGCGTCCGCGTGGACGAGATCGTTCTCGGCGAGGGCGACCGCCTCCAGGTCGGCGACATCGTGATGGTCGTCGAGACGTTGCCGGGCTGATCCATGGACGGCATGGTCCTCACCCTGTGGCTGGTGCGCCTCCTGTTCCTGGCCCTCCTGTACGTGTTCCTGTTCGCGGTTGTCCGGGTCCTGTTGCGGGATCTGCGGGTCGCGTCGCGCGGCCCGGCCGAGCTCGGGCGCCTGGTCGTCGCCGCGTCGCCGCGCGGCGAGCCCGTTCGCGGCGCCTCACTCCCGCTCGATGCCGTCACCACGATCGGACGTGACGTGAACAACAGCATCGTCGTTGACGACCCGTTCGCGTCCGCTGAACACGCGGTGCTCACGTTCCGCGGACGCGCCTGGTACGTGGAGGATCTCGCCAGCACAAACGGGACCTATGTCAATGGCGTCAAGGTCGAGGGCATCGCCGAGATGGGTTTCGGAGATGAGCTCCAGGTGGGCGAGGTCCGCCTGCGCCTTGATCGGGGGCGATCATGAGCGTCGCTGCGCAGGCTCGTCCGTTTGCCGGCGCCGGGCCGCGGTTCAGGCCGCGCCCGCGGACGACGGAGACCGCGTTGCTGGCGCTCGTCGCGCTGACCCTCCTGGTGGGGGCTGCCACCCTCGGCGCGACACAGCGACTGATCGAGGCCGCCAACGCCGGGGGTTCTCCGACGGCGCTCGACTTCGGGGCACCGGACCCGGTCGCCCTGGCTGTCTATCTCGGCACGGTCGGCCTCGTCCACGTCGTGTTCATCCTGGCCGGCCGCAGGATCGACCAGGTGCTGCTGCCTGCCGTCGCGCTGCTGGGCGGGATCGGCCTGCTGCTGATGCAACGGCTGCCGCAGGACCTCGTTGAGCAGGAGCTCTTCGGTCCGGTCCTCGGCCTGGGCCAGCTCCAGGCGATGTGGCTGCTGATCGCGATGGCGGTCATCGGCACGCTCGCTCTCGCCGTCCGCTCGGACGCGTGGCTGCGCAACTACAAGTACACCTGGGCCGCGGTCGGCATCGGCCTGCTGCTGCTGACCTTCGTCTTCGGCAGCGAGGTCAATGGCGCCCGGCTCACGCTCTCGATCGGTCCGATCTCGGGCCAGCCGTCGGAGCTTCTCAAGGTGATCCTGGTCGTGTTCCTGGCCGGGTACCTGGCCGAGAACCGCTCGCTTCTGGCCGAGGAGACCACCAGGCTCGGGCCGCTCCGTCTGCCACCGATCCCATACCTCGCGCCGATGGCGGCCATGTGGGCGATCGCCCTGGGGATCGTGGTCGTCCAGCGGGATCTCGGCGCGGCCCTGCTGTTCTTCGCCGTGTTCCTGGCGATGCTCTACGTGGCCACCGGGCGGGTCTCCTACGTGGTTGGCGGCCTGATCCTGTTCATCGCCGGCGCGTTCGTGCTCTACAACCTGTTCGGTCACGTCCAGCAGCGGGTGGACAACTGGCTGGACCCCTGGGTCGATCCGTCCGGCTCCGGTTTCCAGGCGGTCCAGGCGCTGTACGCACTGGGACGGGGTGGGCTGCTGGGCGTGGGGCTGGGCGCCGGCCTGCCCACGATCGGCGGGCGGCTGCCCGTTCCGGCTGTCCATACGGACTACCCGCTGGCGGCGCTGGGCGAGGAGCTGGGGCTCATCGGCATGCTGGCGATCCTGGGGCTGTACCTGGTGGTGGTGGAGCGGGGCCTGCGGATCGCGGCGGCGGCGCACGATGATTTCCGGTCCATCCTCGCGGCCGGCCTGGCGTTGGTGATGGGCATCCAGGCGTTCATCATCGCGGCCGGCAATCTCAAGCTGATCCCGCTCACGGGGATCACGCTGCCGCTGATCTCCTACGGCGGCTCGTCCCTGCTGGCCAACGCGATCGTGGTCGGTCTCCTCCTGGCGCTCTCGGACCGCGGTGCCGGGGCACCGGCGCCACCGCGGAACCGGCGAGGTCCCGTCGCGCGCCTCAGGCGGTCCGGCGCATGAGCGACACCCGGGACACGGCCCGGTCCGGCGCGGCGGCCGGGCGCCCAGGTACGGCCGACGCACGCTCGGGCGCGGCCGACGGCCGGCCCGGTGCGCGCCCGATCGGGGCCAGCATCTTTCGGACAGGGCTGGCGCTCGCGTGTGCGTTCGCCGTCCTGGCCATCGGTGCAGGCTGGTGGCAGGTCGTCGAGGCGCAGCGCCTGGCGACCGCGGCGGACAACCCGGCGGTCATCGCACTGGCTCGGCGGACCCTGCGCGGCCCGATCGTGGATCGGCGGGGCCAGTGGCTGGCGGAGAGCGAGCGCGATGAGAACGGCGAGGCCACCCGCCGCTATCGCGACACGTCGATCAGCCACGTCGTCGGGTATGCCTCCCGCCAGTTCGGGACAAGCGGCCTCGAGCGCGCCTACAACGCGCAGCTGCTTGGCCTCGTGGGCTCGGACCCGTTCGGCGGGCTCACGGACAAGTTCGACCTCACGCCGCGGGACCCGCTGGGCCTCCGGCTGGCGCTGGACCTGCGCCTCCAGCGGGCGGCACTGAAGGCACTCGGTCGCGACTTCGGCGCCGTCGTGATGCTCGATCCCGCGACCGGTGAGGTCCTGGCGCTCGCGTCCACGCCCACGTACGACGCCTCGGCCGTCGCGGACCCTGGGACGGCGGCGGACACGTTCGGGGCCCTCCGCGAGGACAAGACGAACCCCCTGCTGCCGCGGGCGACGCTCGGGCGCTATGTGCCCGGTTCGGTGTTCAAGATCGTGACCGCCGCCGCCGCGCTGGACAGCCGGTCCATCACGCCCGCGACGACGTTCGCGGAGCAGCCGCCAGCCGAGAAGAAGGGGCTGCTGGTGAGCGGTTTCCGGATCCGTGACGGCCATCACCCCGAGACCGGTAGCAGGCCCCTGGACCTGGCCGAGGCGACGGAGGCGAGCTGCAACATCTTCTACGCCCTCGTCGGCCTGCGCACCGGCGGCGGGAGCCTGACGTCGATGGCCGCCGACTTCGGGTTCGGCACGGCCATCCCATTCGACCTGCCCACGGCGATCAGCCGGGTGACATCCGGGGACGGCAGCGCCCCGGGCGGCTTCGAGGACGATGTCGAGCTGGCGTCGGCTTCCTTCGGGCAGGCCGAGACCTATGTCACCCCGATCCAGATGGCGCTTGTTGCTGCCACCGTGGCCAACGACGGCATCCTCATGAAGCCCCACCTGGTGACCGCGCTCACGGGCGACGGCTCGGGAGCCCGGACGATCGAGCCCGAGGTCTGGCGCCGCGTGCTGGCGGGAGATGACGCCCGGGCGATCCAGGTGGCGATGCAGCAGGCCGTGGAGGGGCCGATCGGGCGCCAGTTCACGTCCGGGGCGAAGGTCGCCGGTGTGCCCACCGCCGGCAAGTCCGGGACGGCGGAGCTGGGCGGGTCCGGGGAGCCGCACTCCTGGTTCATCGGTTTCGCGCCGGTCGAGAACCCGCAGGTTGCGATCGCCGTGCTGGTCGAGCGGGGCGGTCGGGGAGGGGACCGGGCGGCGCCGCTGGCCGGCGACCTGCTGACGAAGTACTTCGAGCTGTACGGGCGGCCGTAGCGTGGTCGCGGCGTGGGACCGGGTACGCTGCCCGCGATGACCGAGCCCCTCGAGAGCGCGCCCAGGGACCCTGGGGCGAGCGTGTCACCCGAAACGACCGTCTCGCCTGCAATGGCAGACGTCCCGGTTCCGTCACCCTCGGCCCTGGCTCCGGACCTCCGGCCGCGCCCGCTCATCGAGCGGATCGGCATGGCGGGGATCGCGATCGTGATCGGGGCGCTGTTCGGCGTCGTCGCGGTGGCGGCCTTCGCCGGCGGCGAGCCGTTCCTGGGCGTCATGGGAGCGGCCGGTGCGCTGATGGTCCTCTGGCTGGGCGGGCTCACCCTGATCCGGGGCTGAAAGCCACTTGTCGGACACGGTCGTACACTGAAGCGAGGCACGACGTGGCGGCGTCCCGATCCCGTTGCGCCACGTGACCCAGTGGGGGAGCCGGGCGTCCTGACGACCCGGGATCGGGAGAACCGCGGTCTGGGGCCGCAGACGACGGGAGTCCGATGAGCAACATCCAGCAGGTTGGTGACAAGGTCCTCGCCAACGTCGAGCGCGTCATCGTCGGGAAGCACCACGAGGTCCGGCTGGCGCTGGTCGCCCTCCTGTGCCGCGGCCACCTCCTGATCGAGGATGTCCCTGGCACCGGCAAGACGGTCCTCGCGAAGGCGATCGCCCGCAGCCTCGGCTGCACGTTCCGGCGGATCCAGTTCACCCCGGACCTCCTGCCCTCGGACGTGACCGGCCTGTCGATCTACAACCAGAAGACCCAGGAGTTCGAGTTCCGGCCCGGGCCGATCATGAGCCAGGTCGTGCTCGCGGACGAGATCAACCGCGCGACGCCCAAGACCCAGAGCGCCCTCCTCGAGTGCATGGAGGAGCACCAGGCGACCATCGACGGCGTCACGCATCTCATGCCGGACCCGTTTCTCGTCATCGCCACGCAGAACCCGATCGAGTACGAGGGCACCTTCGCGCTCCCCGAGGCGCAGCTGGACCGGTTCATGCTGCGGATCCGGCTCGGCTACCCCGCCCTGCTGGACGAGGTGGTGATCCTGGACGAGCAGAAGCGGACCCACCCGCTCGACGCGCTGACCGAGGTCTGCTCGGGGGACGAGCTGCGCGCGCTCCAGGCCTCCGTGCGCGACATCTACGTGGACCCCGCGGTGAGCGACTACATCGTCCGGCTCGTCGCATCCACCCGGACCCACCCGGACGTCTACCTCGGCGCCAGCCCACGGGGCTCGATCGCCCTCTACCGCGCCTCGCAGGCGCTTGCCGGGCTCCTGGGCCGGGACTACGTCATTCCGGACGATGTCAAGGTGCTGTCGGAGCCCGCGCTCGCGCACCGCGTGATCATCAAGACCAGCTCGTCGATCCACGACATCAGCGCCGCGCACGTGGTGAGCGAGCTCCTTGAGGCGACCCCGATCGAGGCTGTCCGGCAGGGAGGCGGCCCCCGCGAGGTCCGTCCGACTCCCACCACGGCCTGATCGGGCCGGATCTGGCCCTTGCCGAGGATCGACCGCCGTGCTGCGCCGACTCCAGCTTCTCGTCCTCGTCGTCATCCTCCTGGTGGCGGCGTTCTCGACCGGCTGGGGGTTCCTGTTCTTTCTCGTCTACCTCGGCCTGCTGATCGGGGGCGGCAGCTACATCCTGACCCGCCTCGGCCTTGCAGACCTGGAGGCGGGCTATGCGGTGAGCCAGCTGACCGGCCACGTCGGTGACCGGCTGCGTGTGACCTACACGCTCCGCAACACCGGACGGGCGCCGAAGCCGTGGCTGGAGGTCCACAACCCGACCAGCCTCCCCGGCGGCCTCCCGGGTCGTGCCCTGTCCCTCGGCGTACGCCAGGAGCGCTCATGGATGGTCCGCCTCCAGTTCACGCGGCGGGGCCACTTCCGGATCGATCCGCTCCAGATCCGGACGGGCGACCCGTTCGGGTTCTTCGAGGCCGCCGCCGGCGTCGGTCACGGGGTCACGCTGGTCGTCTACCCGCGCATCGACGCGCTGCCCCTGTGGCGGCTTCCCCCGGCCAACATCGAGGGCTCCCACGCCTCGCCGGAGCGCACCCTGCAGACCACCCCCCTGGCGACGACCGTCCGGCCGTATGCCCCGGGGGACTCCATGAACCGGATCCACTGGCGGAGCACGGCCCGCACCGGCGAGATCCAGGTCAAGGAGTTCGAGCTGGAGCAGACGACGGACGCGTGGCTGTTCCTGGACATGGACGAGGCCTTCGTCGCCGGGGAGGGCGACGAATCGACCACCGAGGTCGCGGTGCGCGCGGCCGCGTCGATCGCCGACAAGGCCCTTGAGGAGAACCGCGCCGTCGGCATCTCCGTCAACGGCCACCGGCTCACCGTGCTCACTGCTGACCGCGGGGCGCGCCAGAGGCTCAAGATCCTCCAGCTGCTCGCCGCCGTCGAGGCGGACGGCCGCACGCCCCTGGACGAGGCCCTCATCGCGGGGATCGGCCGGCTGCGGCGCGGCATGACCGCAATCGTGATCACGGCATCGCAGGATCCGTCGTTCATCCGGCCCCTGGCCGCGCTCCGGGCACGGGGCGTCGGCACGGTCGTCCTCCACCTGGACCCGGCTGCGTTCGCGCCCGTCTCCGCCCCCGATGCGGACGGCCTCGAGACGCAGCGCCAGCGGGCGCGGGCGTTGCGCCACGCCCTGGCCGAGTACGAGCTGACGACGTACATGCTGCGACCGGACCGGTCGCTTGGCCGAGTCCCTGGCTCCATGAGCGAGGAGCCCGTGAGCGAGCGGCGGCTCGGGCGGCCCGCGGAGGGCTGGCTCACCGTCGGCATGGTGCTGGTCATCGTCCTCGTGCTGGCCTGGGCGATTGACGATCCCGCCTGGGTGGCCGGCAACCAGGCGCGGACCGACGGACTCGTGCTCTTCGCCCTGCTGGGCATGGCGGTGGGCCTGATCGGCCCGAAGGTCGGCTGGGGGCGCTGGACCACACACGTCATCGGCGCCCTGCTCGCGGGCCTCCTCATCCCGGTGTTCGCGGGCTGGGCGTTCCAGGCCGACATTCCCGCGGGCGAGGCGTTCCGGCTCACGGCCGAGGGTACGACCCAGGCGTACCTGGACATCGCTCGGCGCGGGCGACAGTTCACCACGCAGGAGATCCACTACGTCCTCGTGCTCGGCGCGCTCATATGGGGCACCGCGCAGTTCGTCGCGTACGCCGTCTTCGGGCACCGGCGGCCCGCTCGTCGCCGTGATGATCGGCGGCATCGTCCTGGTCGGGAACATGGCGCTCACGAGTCGGGACCAGTTGGCCTACCTCATCATGTTCGCCGGCGCGTCGCTGTTCCTGCTCATCGAGATGCATGCGTTCGATGAGCGGACGATGTGGCTCCGGCGCCGGATCGGTGACCCGGGAGAGATCTCTGCCCACTACCTGCGGGGCGGGACGGTGTTCATCGTCGCCGCGCTGCTCGGATCGCTCGTCCTCACCCAGGGTGCCGCGTCTGCGCCGCTGGCAGGCGCCTGGGTGGGCGTCAACGACCATCTTGTCGAGATGGGCGAGACGATCTCCCGGGTGTTCCCGGTGGGCGGGGACATGCGGCCGGGGGCGGGCGTCAACTTCGGCTCGAGCGCGCGCATCACCAGCCGCTGGACCGAGGATCCCGGGATCGCGTTCGAGGCGGCCGTCCCGCCGGGCGCTCCCGAGCTGTACTGGCGTGCCGCCACCTACAACGCCTTCGTCCTCGGCGGCTGGGAGCAGACGGAGACGACCCGGGTGCCGGTGGAGCCGGGCATGCCCCTGCTCGCCGGGACACCGGAGGACCCTCTGCCTGAGCTGACGCGCGAGATCCGGGTCTCCGTCCGCCCGGACACATACCATTCCTCGCTGCTGGTGAGCCCGGGCACGCCGACCTTCCTGGACCGCCGGGCCACCGTGCTGGTCGCCGGCGACGAGGGCTGGTTTGCGGGCGTGGAGGTCCCCGGAGAACGGAACGGGTACACCGTGACCACCAGCCTCCTCCGCCTCGACGAGGACGACGTGATCAGCGAGAACAGGCTCAAGGCGGCCACGGAGGACTACCCGGCGGAGATCACGGCCCAGTACACGGAGGTCCCGCGCGGGGCCCTCGGTCCGGATGCCGAGGCGCTGCTGGCGACCATTCTCGCCCTCTCGCCCAGCATGGACCCGTACGACATCGCGACCACGACGCGGGAGTACCTCAGAGGCGACGAGTTCACCTACACGACCGATGTCCGCGACGTCGCCTGCGATGACGGCGCTGTCGAGTGCTTCGCCCGCCACAAGCGTGGCTACTGCCTGCACTACGCGTCCACGATGGCAATGCTGCTGCGGGCCGCGATCCCCGACAACCCGATCCCGACTCGCCTGGTGCAGGGCTTCCTGCCTGGCACGCGCGTCGGCACCGTCGAGACCGTGCGCAACCTCGGCGCGCATGCCTGGGTGGAGGTCTACTTCCCGGGCTATGGCTGGATCCCGTTCGACCCGACCGGGGGGGGTGTTGGCCGACCGAACGTCATCCAGCCCGGCCCGCCGGTGCAGAGCGCCGCCCCGACGCCGTCCTGGAGCGCCGACCCGAACCGGCCGGCCCCCACGCGCCGCGTCGACGAGAACCTGCTGGAGGATGGTGCTGGTGGAGGCACGACGCCGGGCAGCCGGACCGATGACCGTGGGTTGTTGATCGTGATGGCGCTGATCCTGGGGGGGCTCGTGCTGGCCGCGGCGCTCGCCGCCTGGGTACGCGGCCCCCGAGGCGAGATGAGCCCGGACGCGGCGTGGCGGGGAATGGCCCGCTCGGCGTCGCGCTTCGGGTTCGCGCCACGGCCGACGCAGACCGTGTACGAGTACGCGGCGGCGCTGAGCGAGCTGATCCCCGTGGCCCGGGAGGATCTGGAGGTCGTCGCGACGGCCAAGGTCGAGACGACCTACGCGGGCGTTCGCCTTGGAGGCGCCCGCCTGGACGCGGTCCGGGCAGCGACGAGGCGGCTGCGGCTCTCGTTGCCGCGGCTGCTCTTGCGACGGTGGAGGCGTCGGCGCTAGGCGCGGACAGCCGCGGTGTTCGCCGCCCGGGACCCCGAGGTTCCCCGGGGCTCCCGGGCTACAGGGCCCCGGACCGTGCCCTGCGCTCGGCGGCCTCGCGGCTCTGCTCGTCCTCGAGCGGCGCCAGGTGCCCGGTCAGGTTGTGCGCCCGCAGGACGGGTCGCCCGCCGCGGAGCTCGACGATCGTGATCCCGGTGAGCCCGAAGCTGAACATCCAGAACTCGGTCAGGGGCAGCCCGAACAGCGTCAGCAGGACGACCTTGAACACCCCGTCGTGCCCGACCAGCACCGACCACGGCTGGTCGGGCCCCTGGTTGACTCCCGCGTAGCCGCTGACCTGCGAGCGATCGAAGGTGCCTCTCGGGCGATCATGTCCCAGCGTCTCCAGCGCTCGCCGGAGGGCTGGCCGGACGCGGGCCTGGACGGCGGCCAGCGACTCGCCGCCGGGTGCCACGGACTCCCAGGGCCGGTGCCGCCAGGCCGAGAGCTCCGCCGGCCAGCGGCGAGCGATGTCGTCATGGGTGACGCCCTCCCACTCGCCCTGTCCCAGCTCGAGGATGCCGGGTTCCGGGCGCATCGGGACGCGCTGGTCGTCGGGCCCGGCCGCCCGGGCGAGGGCGTCGACTACCGCTTGTGCCGTGGCGGCGGTGCGGGCCAGCGGCGAGCAGATGATCTCCACCGGGCGGCCGCCCGGGACCGGCAGGGCAGGGGAGGCGAGTGGGTGCGCCAGCCGATCGCCCGCCAGCACCGCCTGACGGCGGCCGAGCCCGGACAGCGGCGTCTCGGCCTGGCCCTGGAAGCGGCCCTCGCGGATCCACTCGGACTCGCCGTGGCGGACCAGGACCAGCGTGGCATCCAGGCCGTCGGGGATCGGTGGCGCTCCGTCGGGGACGGAGTCCCGACGTGCCGTCGAGGCGTCGCTCATCGGTCGCCGACCAGGTCGATGGTCCAGACGTCGATGACGGCGGGAAGCGAGAGGATGCTTTCGGCGACGATCGCGGGGACGGCTTCGTCGAGCGCCAGGACCATGAACGCGTCCGCGCGGGGTGCCGAACGGGCGAGGGTCATGGCGCTGACGTTGATGTCGGCCTCGCCCAGCATCAGGCCGATGTTGCCCATCGTCCCCGGCCGGTCGTGGTGGCGCGTGATGAGCATGGACTCCGCGGGGGCCAGGTCCATCACGTGCTCGTCGAGCCGCGTGATCCTGGGCTCGCCGTTGGCGATGGTTCCGGCCACGGTCACCGCGCCCCTCTCGGTCTCGGCCGTCAGGGTCAGGAGCGACGTGAAGGCACCGGCGTTCGGCGTCTTGCGCTCCACGATCGTGAGCCCGCGGGCCTTCGCCAGCGTGGCCGCGTTGACCAGGTTCACGCGCTCCGTCGTCGTCGTCTCCAGCAGGCCCCGGAGCACCGCCGCCACCAGGGACGACGCGTCGTACGCCGCGGGCTCGCCGGCGATCTCGAGCGTGAGGGCACGCGGCGCGGAACGGGCGAACTGCGAGAGGAACCGGCCGAGCGTCTCCGCCAGCGGCAGGAAGGGAGCGATGGCCTGGGCGGTCTCGGGGGTGAGCAGCGGCGCGTTGACCGCGGAGCGCGCCGGGCGGCCGTCCAGGACCTCGATGATCTGCTCCGCGACCTCCTCGGCGACGGCGATCTGGGCCTCCACCGTGGAGGCGCCGAGGTGGGGCGTGAGCAGCGTGTTGGGCGCGTCGAGCAGTGGCGAGCCGGTCGGTGGTTCCGTGTTGAACACGTCGAAGCCGGCAGCTGCGATGCGTCCGGACCGCAGCGCTTCCGCCACGTCCCCCTCGTCCATGATGCCGCCGCGGGCGACGTTGAGCAGCATCACGCCGGGCTTCATCCTGTCGATGGCGGCGGCGTTGATGAGCCCGGTCGTGCTGCGCGTCCTGGGCACGTGGACCGTGATGACGTCGGCGCGGCCGATGAGGTCCTCGAAGGTGACAAGCTCCACGCCCAGGGTGACGGCCTGCTCCGGGGTGACGAACGGGTCCGAGCCGATGACCGTCATCTCCATCGCGTGGGCGCGCTTGGCGATGGCCTGGCCGATCTTGCCCAGGCCCACGATGCCGAGGGTCTTGCCGCGCAGCTCCACGCCCGTGAACTGCGAGCGGCTCCACTCGCCCCGGCGCATGGAGGCGTCGGCGGCCGCGGTCCGGCGCGCCAGCCCGTACATCAGCGCGAACGTGTGCTCGGCGGCCGCGATCGTGTTGCCGGTCGGTGCGTTGACGACAGTGATACCGGCACGCGTTGCGGCCTCGAGGTCCACGTTGTCCACGCCGACGCCGGCGCGCCCGATGACGACGAGGCGGGTGCCGGCGGCGATCATCTCGGCGTCGGCCTTGACCTGGCTCCGGACGACGAGGGCGTCGTAGCCGGGCAGGATCGCGGCGATCTCCTCGGGCGAGAGACCCAGCTTCTCGTCCACCTCGTGGCGGCGGCGCATGATCTCCAGGCCCTCTGCGGCGAGCGGTTCGACGACCAGGATCCTCATGCGAGCATCTCCGCGGTTCCGGGCTCGAGCAGCGCCTGCTGGGCTGCGGCGACGGTCGCGCCCGGTGGCCGGCCGCCGGCCCCGCCGACGCACGGCGGGAGGGAGGTCGGCGCGGGGGTGCGGAGGTCGGGTTCGAAGCGGGTCACGGGCGGGCTCTCTCCTGGGGTCGCGATGGGGCGTACGGAAGGTGCCCGAGGTGACATGCATGCCACCCGGGATCAGGCGGACGTCAGGGTCTGGCAGTTCGCACGACCATTCTGCTGGACGCGGACGATCTCGGCCGGCTCGATCGACCGGGAATCGAAAACGGGGCCGGCGGACCGGCCCCGTTTGCTGGGCGTTGTGGGTGTGCAGGCGCGCTAGGCGACGCGCTTCACGACCACCGTGCCGGCCTGGAGATCATGGAACCCCTGGCGCTTGGGGTCCTTGGTCACGGTGTACAGGAGGTAGATCGCGTACAGGAACGCCAGGAGCCCGACCAGCGACCCGAGGAAGGCCAGCATGCCGGGCGCGTAGCTCAGCGCGGAGCCCAGGGCCATGGGGCCGAACAGGAAGGCCCAGCGCCGGATCGCCTGAGGCTGGGTGAGGGTTGCGCCGTCGGCCGCGTTGACCGTCTCGAGGCCCAGCACCTTCTGCCCGAGGCTCGCGCGGAGCTTGGTCCAGCAGTACACGAAGTAGATCGCGCTGCCGACAAGGCCGAGAATGGCCAGGAGGATCGTCCCGAACAGCGTGACGATGTCGCCGCCGGCGAAGATCGCCACGACCAGCGCCCCGCCGATGAAGATCGCGGCGACGAAGAAGATGATCGAGTCGATGATGTAGGCGATGACACGGGTCACCGTGTCCGCGTACACGACACCCGGCGCCGGACCCGCGGCGGCTGGTGCCTGCTGGAACTGCGGCGGCGTAGCCGGCGGCGGCGGTCTGCCAGTTACCTGGGTCCTGGGGGGGCGGCGCGCCCCCGGCCGGGTCCGTCATTGAACACCTCCCTCGTCGGCGCAACGTGCGCCTTCCGCGTGGAGGATAGTCGCTTGCATGACCCGGGGGAACCCCGATTCGCGCACCGGCGGGGATCCGATGGTCCTCGTCCGTCGGTCGCCCGGCAGAAGCTGCGGCCCGACCGCGCCCCGACAGCGTGCAGGATCGAGCCCGGATGATGAATCCGGTGCAGGTCGCCACCTGGTCGCGAGGTGAAAGCGCACCGCCCCGATCATGTCGGCGTGGAGTTTGGCGACGTACTGGATCCGTGCCATCATCCGCATCGCTACCACATCCATGCTTGTTGGAGCAGGACAACCGAAATGCGAATTCGAACAGCGAAGATCGAGGAATTGACGCCCAAGACGCGAGAGCGCGCGCTGTCGCCCCGCCAGCTCGCAGCACTGCAGCGCGAGGAGGAGATCCGCAAGGCGCTCGCGCGCCTGAAGTCGGACGACGACATCCTGGCCCTGGAGCTCGACCCGACCGAGAAGATCCCCACGATGCGCGCCGCGGTGAAGCGGGCCATCGCGGCCCATAGGCCGGGCGTCAACCTGGCCATCCGCGGCCGAACGATCTACATCTCCACGGGCGCGCTCCCCGGCGGGCGCGGGCGCAAGCCGAAGGCCGGCTGATCGCCACTGAGGGCGGAGGTCGCACCATGACGGCACCGCGCGTCCCTCCGGCGGCCTGAAGCTCCGGAGCCTGCCCATGCGTTCCCACCGCACGGCGTGGCGTCGCCTCGTCGTCATCGTCATCGCGCTCGCGCTGCTCGGCGCCGTCGCCGTGTGGTCGAACGCACTGGGCGTGGGCGACAAGGTGCACGAGGTCGCGAGGAGGATCGAGCTGGTCGTGGATCCGCCGCCGGATCGTCCCATCGACGACGAGGTGCGGGTCACACCCCGCCCGTCGCCCACGCGGACATCCGCTCCCGAGCCGACCCCGGTCGCCTCGCTTGCCCCGGGTGCGACGGCGCCGCTGCCGACCGCGTCGCCATCGCCCACGCCATCGCCCACACCGGTCCCGCAGCGGGTCCGGGTGGACGTCAACCTGTACAAGCACCCCGACGCCCGCTTCATCACGGAGTTCCACAAGGACTGGTGCGCGGTCGCCGGAACGCAGATGGTCCTCGCCGCGCACGGCAAGGCGGCCCTGTCCGAGGCGTTCCAGCGCAAGCTGGCCTCCAGAGTCGGGGAGTGGGAGAGCCGCCGGGACAGCATCAACGGCGAATGGGGGCCATCCGCGATGGTCAAGGCGCTCGACGCGTACGGCGTGCCGGGCTACGAGGTGCGCATCTACGAGACGCGGGCCGACGCGCTGCGCGACGCGGCCCGGGCCATCTCAAAGTTCAACGCCCCGGTCATCCTGCTCACATGGCGCGGCGCCCACACCTGGGTCATGACCGGGTACCGGGCCGACGCAGATCCGCTCCTGTTCGACGACGTCAAGGTCACCGGCGCCTACATCCTGGACCCCTGGTACCCGCGGGTGTCCTCCATCTGGGGGCCGTCCGACCCGCCGGGGACGTACCAGGACGCGGCCGAGATGCGTCGGAACTACCTGCCATGGAAGCGTCCCGAGGGCAAGTACCCGACGCGAGACGGGCTGTTCGTCGCGGTGGTTCCCACGGTTCGCCTCGACCGCTGAGGTCAGCCGGGACCTGGGCCAGCGGGGACCGCGGGCGCGGCCGGTGCCGCCGGGTCCGGCCCCGCGTCGCGGGTCCGGTGTACGAGCAGCAGGCCCTGGAGGCCTGTCCGCACAGCCGCGCCCGCCCCGAACCCGAACGGGATCGCCAGAACACCGACCGGCTCCACCAGGGCCAGCGTCACCCCGATCGTGACCACGAAGCCGGCCAGCGAGGCGAGCACGGGCAGCAGGGTGTTGTGGGTCGCGTACAGGCCGCGCGCGGTGAGGTGGCCAAGCGCTTCGAACGGGACCACGAGAGCGAACGCGGCCAGCACCGCCGCCGTGACCCGGACGTCCTCCGCATCGAATGCGCCGCCGCCGAGCAGGACCTCGATCGCGAGGGGACCGACCACCGCGAGCGCGAACGCCGAGGCCACCGTGAGCACGGTGATCGTGATCGCGCTCGTCCGGACCTGGCGCCGGAACCCAGCCCGGTCGTTCGCCGCCCAGGCCGCTGAGAGGGCGGGGAACGCAGCGAGCGAGATCGACACCCCGAACAGGGCCACGGGCACGCTCTGGAAGTTGCGGGCGAAGCTGACCGAGCTCACGCTGCCCGCCGCGAGCATGCTCGCCACGCTGGTGAAGAACAGGAAGACCAGGGGCTCGATGGGGTGGCTCAGCATCTTGGGCAGCATCAGCAGCACGAACTCGCGCAGGGCCGGCAGCCGCAGGTCCAGCCTGAAGCGCAGCGGCACCGACGAGCCCAGCATCCCGACCACGCGGATGCCGAGGTGGAGGAAGGCACCCACGACGGCACCGACTGCTGCTGCCCTGATGCCCAGGCTGTCGTGGAGCAGCACGGTGCCGGCCACGATGCCGAGGTTGTAGAGGATGGGCGCGAGGGCGTAGTACAGGAACCGGCGCTCGGCCACCAGGATCTCGCCGAGGGTGATCGACGCCGCGAACACGATCGGCGTCACCAGCATCAGGCGGAACAGATCGAGGTAGCGCGCCCTGTTGACATCGTCGAAGCCGGGGGCGATGAGGTTCACGGTCGCGGGGGCGACCAGCAGGAGCAGGAGACAGGCGACGCCCATCACCATGATCGCGAGGGTGAGCACCGTCTGGGCGAAGCGGATCGCGGCGTCGGCGTTCTCGCGGCGGAGGCTGGTGAAGACCGGGACGAACGGCGCCGCCAGGCCGCTGGCGACCAGCACGTCGAGGGCCAGCTCCGGCAGGATGAAGGCCGCGTTGTACGCGTCGAGCTCAGCGCCCGCGCCGTAGGTCCGCGCGAAGATCCGGTCCCGGACAAGGCCGGCGGCGTAGGCGGCGAAGGTCAGGACCGAGAGCAGGATCGCTCCCTGCGGCAGGAATCGCGCCAGCAGCTCCCGGATCCGCGTCACGTCCACCTCTCGTGCAGCAGCCGGGTGCACGGCGCCCGGCTCGGCGTGCCCCTCCGACGCGCGGATAGGGCTGGGTGGGACGGTACGGGATCGGAGGGTGGCCGCCGCTACGTCGAATGGCGCCAGGCGACGCCGGCCTCTCCTCGCGAGGACCTGGTCGCCCTCCAGTCCCACCCTACCCGGCGTCGTCCCGCTGTGTCCTGGCGACCTTCGCCCGGGCATCGGCCGCGGAACGCGTGGCGGCGCCCGCGACGGACATCGAATCGGCCGCGTACCGGATCTTCTTCCGGCGAGGCTTCTCGCGTCGTGCCTCTGCCCTCGCCTCCATCCGCGCCGCGATCGTGATCTCGTGGCCCTGGTCCGACGGGTGGTAGTAGCGCCGGCCGGCGAGGGCTTCGGGCAGGTACAGCTGCGCCACGTCGTCGCCCTCGAAGTCGTGCGGGTTGAGGTATCCGATGCCGATGCCGTGGTTCTTCATGCGCCGGTCGGCCGCATTGCGCAGATGCAGCGGAACGGGCTGGGCCCCCATCTTGAGCACGTCGTCCATGGCCGCGAAGTAGGCCCGGCCGACCGCGTCCGACTTGGGCGATCCGGCGACGAACAGGGTCGCCTGGGCGAGCGCGTACTGGGCCTCCGGCAGGCCGACGTGGTCGAGCGCCTGGGCGGCCGCGACCGCCACCTGGAGCGCGCGCGGGTCGGCGTTGCCCACGTCCTCGGATGCCGAGATGATCAGCCGCCGGGCGATGAACCGGGGGTCCTCGCCGGCCGCGATCATCGCGCCCAGCCAGTACACGGCGGCATCCGGATCATTGCCGCGCAGGCTCTTGATGAAGGCGGAGACCGTGTCGAAGTGGCCGTCACCCGCGCGGTCGTAGGCGAGGACACGCTGCTGCGCCGCGGTCTCGACGTGGCCGAGGGTGGGGGAGACGTGGTCCGAGGCGTCCCGAACGTCGTCGTCCTCGGCCAGCGCAACCGCGCTCTCGAGGATGTTGAGGGCCTGGCGCCCGTCGCCGCCGGAAATGTCCACGAGGTG
The DNA here is from genome assembly GCA_963770795.1 of uncultured Chloroflexia bacterium. GTDB lineage: Bacteria > Chloroflexota > Limnocylindria > Limnocylindrales > CSP1-4 > CAIXZV01. The sequence continues at coordinate 623,772 of CAVYQR010000001.1, read as the reverse complement.
CTCGAATGCGTCCTCCGCCAGGGCGACGCCGCCCCGGGGGCCGTAGATGCCCGCGAGCCCGCGATCCGCGTCCCCGAGCGCGCTGCCGCACGATCGTCGCGATGTCCTCGTCGGTGAGCTGCTCCAGGCGCCAGACGCGCATCCGCGACAGGAGCGCCGAGTTGACCTCGAAGTAGGGGTTCTCGGTCGTGGCGCCGATGAGGGTGACGGTGCCGTCCTCGACGTGCGGGAGCAGCGCGTCCTGCTGGGCCTTGTTGAAGCGGTGGATCTCGTCCACGAACAGGACGCTGCGGCGAGCCTCCAGGGTCAGGCGCTCCTGCGCCTCCGCGATCGTCGCTCGGACCTCGGCCACGCCGGACATGACCGCGGATACCGAGCGGAAATCGGCGCCGACCGCGTCCGCGAGCAGGCGGGCGAGAGACGTCTTGCCGGTCCCCGGCGGGCCCCAGAGCAGGAGCGACGACAGGTGGCCGCGAGCGACCGAGCGGCGGAGGGGGCCGCGCTCGCCGACGATCGTGGACTGGCCGACGAACTCGTCGAGGGTGCGCGGGCGCATCCGGGCGGCAAGGGGCTGCCGCTCCGGGGGCGGCCGGAACAGGGCTTCGGGACGTGCGCCGGAGACGGAGCGCCGGGGGGGCATGGGCGCGATGGTAGCGCTCCCCACCGGTCGCGACCGGGGATCGCCCCGGATCGGTCAGGCGAGCGTGGCGGGAACGGGGTCCGCGGTGAAGAACCGGAGGGATGCCGGGGTCAGCCGAACGGGCCGGCCTTACAGGACGTCGATGACGATCCAGAGCGCGAACAGGATGCCGAGCAGCAGCGTTGCGATGCGCACGATGTCCTTCACGTCGCGGGCGACGTAGGCGTACTCCGTCTCCGCGCTGAGCGCGATGGAGCCGGCGGGGCCACCGTCGCGGACGGTGCGGGGCTGCTGGGTGCGCTTGCGCGCGGTCTCGGCCGCTCGCTCCTCGGCGAGCAGCTGGGCCTCGAGCTCCGCCGCGCGGGCCGTCTCGGCTTCGGTGAGGCCGCTGGGACGGGGGGCGACGGGAGCGGTCGAGCCGGCCGCGGCCGCGGGCGCGGCCGCAGATGCGGCGGCGGATCCGGGTCGCCGGTCGATAGGCCGGCGCTGACCGGGACGGACACTGCCGCGGGCGCGCTTCGCCATGGCGGGGTTCGAGGCCTCCTGCTTGGAGCGGTTCGTCGAGGGTCCACGCGGACGCGGGACCTTCGGCGGCAGAGGATACACCGGGTCGGGATCGCGCCGCGCCGGGTGGCACCGCCGTGAGTGGCGGACGGGTGCCGGCTGGTAGACTCGGGCGGCCCCCCTGGAGAGACCCGTGGACGCCCTCAACACCCTCGTCGCCCCGTATCTCGGCGCCATCACCATTGCGCTGGCGGTTGCCTGCATCGTGCTGCTCGTCGCGGTCGTGCTGCTCGTCCGCCGAACCTCACGCATCGACCGGCGGCTGAAGAGCCTGACCCGGGGCGAGGACGGTCGCAGCCTGGAGACGATGCTCGAGGCGCACCTGGACAAGGTCTACGCGGTCGCGCGCGACGTGGACGAGCTGTCTGCCCGGTCTGCGGTCCTGGAGGCCGTCCAGCGCAAGGCCGTCCAACGCGTCGGCCTGGTGCGCTTCAACCCGTTCGAGGACACCGGCGGGCAACCAGAGCTTCGCCCTCGCACTCCTCGACATCAACGGGGACGGCGTCGTCGTCAGCAGCCTGCACGCTCGCGCCCTGACCCGCGTGTACGGCAAGGCCGTCAAGGGCGGCAAGTCCGAAGCGGCGCTGTCCGATGAGGAGTCGCAGGCGCTTGCGCGAGGCAATGGCACAGGCGTCGGGTCCCGCCCGGCCCGGCTGATCCGTGCCCCGGCCGTGACACCTGAGCTGGCACGGAGGTACGGCACGGTGGCGTCGTGCCCCGCAGACCGACGCCCGCCGGCTCCCCAGACCGTCCCCGGCTCAGCGGCGGTCGCACGGCCCCGTCGCGTGAGACGGCGTGTCGGGCGTGGCGAGCCGGCGCCCCTGGTCCAGATCCCCGTCTGGGGTCCAGTGGAGGCGCCGACGGAGGAAGCAGCCCGCCCCGGAGGGCACGGACGAGCTGCTCGTCGGGCTCAATCCAGAGCAGCGTCGCGCGGTCATGCACGGTGATGGGCCGCTGCTGGTCGTCGCCGGTGCGGGCACCGGCAAGACGCAGGTCATCACTCGCCGCATCTCGTGGCTGATCGCCACGCGCCGCGCCAGGCCGTCCGAGATCCTCGCGCTCACGTTCACGGACCAGGCGGCAGACGAGATGCAGGTCCGGGTGGACCAGCTCGTCCCGTACGGCTACACGGACACCGCGATCTCCACGTTCCACGCCTTCGGGGATCGCCTGGTGCGGGAGTTCGCGCTCGAACTGGGGCTGCCGGCCGACGTGCGGGTGCTGTCCCGGCCGGAGACCGTGGTCTTCATGCGGGAGCACCTGTTCGAGTTCGAGCTGGACGAGTACCGACCGCTCGGCGACCCGACGAGGTTCCTGGACGCGCTGGTGACGCTGTTCTCCCGGGCGAAGGACGAGGACGTCTCGCCGGACGCCTACCTTGCCTACGCGGCGCAGCTGGCCGGGGATGCGGCCGCGGCGTCGGGCGTGGTAGGTGCCCGGGGCGACGCGGCCACGGAGGCAGAGCGGGATTCCGCCGCGGCGCTCGAGGAGGAGGCGCGCCGGCAGGGCGAGCTGGCGCGCGCCTATGCGCGCTACCAGTCGCTGCTGGCCGCCAGCGGAGCCATCGACTTCGGGGACCAGGTGTCGCTGGCCCTCCGGCTCCTGCGGGAGTCGCCGGCGGCCCGAGAGGTCGTCCAGCAGCGCTTCCGGTACGTCCTGGTGGACGAGTTCCAGGACACGAACCGGGCCCAGGCGGAGCTCGTCGCCCTCGTCGCACAGCGCCATCGCAACGTGACGGTTGTGGGGGACGATGACCAGTCGATCTACAAGTTCCGGGGCGCCGCCATCAGCAACATCCTGGAGTTCCGGGAGCGGTACCGCAGCGCGAAGGTCGTGGTGCTGCGGCGGAACTACCGGTCGCGGACGCCCATTCTGGAGGCCTCGTACCGCCTCGTCCGCCACAACGACCCGGATCGCCTGGAGGTCCGTGCCGGCATCGTCAAGAAGCTGGTGGCGGAGCGGGGTGGCGATGGCGCGCCCGCGGTCCGCCACGAGGCGTTCGCCACCGGTGCCGAGGAGGCGGACTGGACCGCGCGGGACATCGCGCAGCGGATCCGGGACGGTGCGCGCCCGCAGGACGTGGCCATCCTCGTCCGCTCCAACGCGGCGGCGGATCCGGTCCTGCGATCGCTCAACCTGGAAGGGATCCCGTGGCGGTTCTCCGGGACCAGCGGCCTGTACGCGAGGCCGGAGGTCAAGCTCCTCCTGGCCTTCCTCCGGGTGATGGCGGATCCGGCCTCGTCGGTGGACGTGTACGCGCTGGCGGCCTCCGAGCTCTACGGGCTCGGCGGGACGGACCTCGTGGACATCGTGCAGATGGCGAGGCGCCGGAACCGGTCCGTGTTCGAGGTCCTGGAGGAGCTCGGCCGCCAGCCGGGGATCCTGCGGCTCCAACCGGGCACGCGGGCTGCGGCGGTCCGGCTGGTCGCGGACCTCCAGGCGTACGTGGAGCTTGCCCACCAGCGACCCGCCGGCGAGGTCGTCTACGCGTTCCTCAAGGGGACCGGCTGGCTCAAGCGTCTCGCAGAGGCGGAGACCGTGGCGGCGGAGGAGGCGCTGTCGAACATCGCCCGCTTCTTCGACATCATCCGCGCGCAGTCGGCGCTCCTCACCGACGATCGCGCCGTGTTCGTCGCGCGGCACCTCCAGACGCTGATCCAGGCTGGGGACGACCCGCCCACCGCCGACATCGACCCGGACGCGAACGCGGTGGCCGTGATGACCGTTCACAAGGCGAAGGGCCGGGAGTTCCCGTTCGTGTACCTGCCCGGGCTCGTCAGCGGACGCTTCCCGGCCGTGGGGCGCCGCGAGCCGCTGGGCCTGCCGCTCGCCCTGGTCAACGAGACGCTGCCGGAGGGCGACTACCAGCTCCAGGAAGAGCGGCGGCTGTTCTACGTCGGCATGACGCGGGCCCGGGACGAGCTGGTCCTGTCACACGCGGCGGACTACGGCGGCCAGCGGGCGCGACGCGTGTCGCCGTTCGTGCTGGAGGCACTCGATCTCCCGGTGGCGTCCGGCGTGGCCGGTGCAGGCGCGAAGTCCGCCTCGCCCCTCGAGCGGATGGCGAGCCTCGAGCGCGCGGAGACCGTCCCGACGGAGGCTGCCCCCAGGGTGGGGAGGCCGCGGTCCGGGGAGCCGCTGATGCTGTCCTTCTACGCGATCGACGACTACCTGACCTGCCCTCTCAAGTACAAGTTCGCGCACTTGCTGCGGGTGCCGCTGGCGCCCCACCACTCGATCATCTACGGCTCGGCGCTGCACGCCGCCGTCTCGGAGTTCCACAAGCGACACGCCCGCGGCGACGTGATGAGCGAGGACGCGCTGGTCGAGGCGTTCACCGCGGCCTGGAGGAACGAGGGCTTCCTCTCGCGCGAGCACGAGGAGGCACGCCTCGCGGCGGGGCGCGCCGCGCTTCACAGGTTCCGCGAGGAGCAGCTGGCGCCGGGCGCCGTGATCCCTGCCTACGTGGAGCGGGAGTTCGGCTTCATGCTGGACGGCGACCGCGTGCGCGGCCGGTACGACCGGGTGGACATCACTCCGCGAGCGCCGGGGGATGACATGCCGGCCGCGGACGAGGGTGCGCCCGCCGAGCCGGCCTCGGGTGCCGACGTGGTCGAGCCCACGCTGGGCCTGGCGCCCGAGCGGGTCGTCATCACGGACTACAAGTCCTCCGACGTGCGGGATCCTGTGAAGGCCCGCCAGCGCGCCAAGGACTCCCTGCAGCTCTCGATCTACGCCATGGGCTACGAGGCGATGACCGGTCGCCTGCCGGACGCCGTTGCCCTGCACTTCCTTGAGTCGGGTCTCGTGGGCACGGCGCCGGTGCAGCGCAAGCGGATCGAGAAGGCGCGCGAGTCGGTCAGGACGGCGGCCGCCGGGATCCGGGCCCGGGACTTCGCCGCCAGGCCGGACCACATGTCCTGCACCTACTGCGCGTTCCGGGAGATCTGCCCGTCCAGCGCGGTCCGCTGACCATGCCCGACCTGGCCACGGAGGAGCGAGTCGAGTTGGCGGAGGTGCTCGCTGGCACCCGCCCCGGAGCCGTGATCGAGGCCGACAACCTGGACGCCCTGGCCGCCATCCCGGACGGCACGGTTGACCTCGTTTATGCGGACCCGCCGTTCGCGACCGGGGACGTGCAACGTCTGACGTCGATCCGGACGGGATCCGGGGAGCGGACCCGCCGTGGCTTTGGGGGCCGCGACGTGGCCTGGGAGGTGGTGGGCGAGCAGGCGTGGGCGGACGACCTGCCGCTCCCCGAGCACCTCGCCGCGATCCGCGCGCGCCTGGCGGAGGTCCACCGCGTGCTGGCGACCCAGGGGTCGGTGTATCTGCACGTGGATTGGCGGACCGTTCACCACGTGCGCCTCCTGCTGGACGAGGTCTTCGGGGCACAGCGGTTCCTCAACGAGCTGGTCTGGGCCTACGACTACGGCGGCCGGACGCGGGACCGCTGGCCTCGCAAGCACGACACGATCCTGTGGTACGCGAAGGGCGACGCCTGGACCTTCGAGCGCGACGCCATCGGCCGGATCCCGTACATGGCACCCGGGCTGGTGGGCCCGGAGAAGGCGGCCCGGGGCAAGCTGCCCACGGATGTCTGGTGGATGACGATCGTGCCTCCCGGCTCGAAGGACAGGACGGGCTACCCGACCCAGAAGCCGGTCCGGCTGCTGGAGCGGATCATCGCGGCGTCCAGCCGGCCGGGGGAGCTCGTGCTGGACCCGTACGCGGGGAGCGGCACGACCGGGGTGGCTGCGGCGAGGCTCGGTCGGCGGTGGCTGCTGATCGACAGGAACCCGGCAGCGGTGGCGATCGCCCGGGCGCGGCTGGCGGCCGAACCCGGACCGCAGGTGACCGGATGATCACGGCGATCACCCTGGACTTCGGCAACACGCTGGTCCCCGTCTCGGCCGCGGGCCTGCACGGCGTGGTGGCCGGCACGGCGCGCGCGATGGCAGAGCGCCTCGGCACCTCCGACGCCAGCGAGGTGGTCAGCACCTGGGCCGAGGAACGCGAGCGCCAGTTCCGCGAGGAGGTGCCCCAGTTTCGCGAGGTGGACCTCGCCCGGCGCATCACCCGGATCCTGGCGCGGCTCCGCGGAATGGTCCCGCCCCCGGTGGATGCCCGCTGGGACGACGAGGTCGCGGCCTCGTTCAGCGACCCCGCCGAGGTGGCCTGGGCCGTGGAGGTCTACTCGCGCGGGTTCGTGGCGGCGCTGCCCCCGGCCCCCGAGGCGACGGCCCTCCTCGCCCGGCTCGCCTCTCGCTACCGCCTGGCGATCCTGTCCAACTGGCCGCTCGCGGTGACGATCGACCGCTACGTCGAGGCTGCCGGCTGGACGCCGCATCTCGCCGCGGTCGTGGTCAGCCAGCGGGTGGGGACCATCAAGCCCCACCCCGCGATCTTCGCCGCGGCACGGACAGCACTCGGCGACCCGGAGCCCGGGGCGATCCTCCACGTGGGGGACGACTGGGCGGCGGACGTCCTCGGCGCAAAGCGGGCGGGCTGGCGCGCCGCGTACCTCGCGTCACGGCCCGACGATTCGCCGCTTCCCGGCAGCGAGCGGGGCGACGAGGTGGTGGCGGATCTCGAGCTGGATACCCTTGCCGACCTTGAGCCTGGCCTGGCCATCCTGGAGGCCGCGGATCGCGGCTGAACATCCCGGGTCGCGCCCCGGGACCCGCGCGCCTCGGTAGACTCGGTCCCATGGAGACGCGGGACCGAGTCGCGAACCTGGGCCTGCTGGCGGCGGCCGTCGTCGCCTGGGCGCTGGTGGCGATCGTCGTCACTACGCGGGACCCGTACGCGGACGCGATGGCCGGCTACCTGGGCGCGCTCCTGATCGGGCTCGCGGTCGGCATCACCGCCATCCCGCTGGCCTGGCTGATCGTGTTCGCGCGCCACCGGCGGATCGCCTACAGCGGCGACTGGTTCCGCGCCGCGCGGCGCGGGGGCTGGATCGGCCTGCTCGTGGCCGTGATCGTGATCCTGCGCCTCGTGGACGCGTTCCAGCTCCCGATCGTCCTGTTCCTCGCCGCCATCTTCGTCGTGGCCGAGATCACGCTCTCGGCCGAGCGCTAGGAGACCCCCGTGCCCGAGCCGACGTTCACTGCCCGTCCCGCCGAACCGTTCGCCGACGTGAAGGTACGGGCCGCCGCAGCCGTGGAGGCTGCCCGCGACGAGATCCTCGGCCTCTCGCACCGGATCCACGCCAACCCGGAGCCGGCCTTCGAGGAGCACGAGGCGTCGGCGTGGGTGGCCGAGGCGGTTGCCCGCCACGGATATGCCGTCGAGCACCCGGCCGGTTCGCTCGCGACCGCCGTCCGCGGCCGGCTGACCGGGGGCCTGGGCCCGGACGGGCCGCGGATCGGGATCCTGGCGGAGTACGACGCGCTGCCCGGCCTGGGCCACGGATGCGGCCACAACACGATGGCGTCGTCCGGCGTGGGTGCGGCGATCGCGCTGGCGGCGGTTCGCGATGGCTGGGCGGGCGAGGTGGTCTTCCTGGGGACGCCCGCTGAGGAGCGCGGGAGCGGCAAGGAGATCATGCTGCGGGACGGCCTGTTCGACGGGCTCGACGCGGCGCTGCTGTTCCACCCGTGCGACCGCAACCACGTCGAGATCGCACCCCTCGCCTCGGAGGACGTGGTCGTCGTGTTCAAGGGCCTGCAGTCTCATGCGGCGTCTGAGCCGTGGGCGGGGAAGAACGCCCTCGACGCGATGATCGCGCTGTTCGTCGCGGTTGGGCTGTGGCGCCAGCAGCTGCCGCCGCACTGCCGGGTCCACGGGATCATCCAGGAGGGCGGGACCGCCGCGAACATCATCCCGGACCGCACGCGTGCCTGGTTCATGATCCGCAGCGCCGACCAGCCGTACTACGAGGTGATGAAGGCCCGCTTCCGCCAGCTGTGCGAGGCGGCGGCGATGGCGGCGGACGTCACGGTGGAGGTCGAGTTCTCCGGCGCTGCGTCCACCATGAAGCACAACTCCACGCTGGCCCAGCGCTGGATCGCCAATGCGGAGGCGTACGGCATCGTCGACGAGGGCATGGACCCGACGTCCGGCTCCACGGACATGGCCAACGTCTCCTGGGCGATGCCGGCGATCCACCCCGACCTAGCGATCGTCGATGTGCCCACGCCCGGCCATTCGATCGAGTTCCGCGACGCGGCGGCGCGCCCGCGGGCGGACCGGACGGTGCTGCTGGCGGCGACGCTGGTCGCGCAGACGGCGCTGGACATCCTGCTGGATCCGGTGCTGGTGGAGGAAGCCTGGCGGGAGTTCCGCGGGGAGCCTGGCGCGGGATGACCGACGCACTCCGGGCTGAGGCGGCCCTGCGGTATCGGCGACCGGTCGAGGATGACCATCGGCGGATCGTTGCGGTCATCGACGACTGGTGGGGCGGGCGCCAGCTTCACCATCTCGTGCCGAGGCTCTGGCTCCAGCATTTCACGGGCACATCGTGGGTAGCCGAGACGGGCGACGGGCGCCTGGTGGGCTTCCTGGTCGGGTTCGTGAGACCCATAGCGGAGTCACGGCGCGGGCTGGACTTCGCAGGCATGGACTTCGCGGGCTGGACTTCGCGGGCCGCCGCTTCACGGTCCGGCCACTCTCGCCGGGGGAAGGGGGAACGGGTACCATGCCGCTCTGCGCGCCCCGCCGGACGGTGGACCGGTTGGCGGCTCCCGCGCCCAGGGCGACACGCCTCCCGGAGCCGAGATGACGCCCGGTAGGCGCGACCGCCGGAGGATCGCCAGTGGCCGAGCGCCCCAATCACCCGCAAGCCGACGACTTTGCCGCACGCAATGGCTGGGGCGGCGTGTACGAGATGTACGCCGATTCCGACCTGCCCACCTACGTCGGGCTGCCGACGTTCATGAAGCTCCCGTGGGTGCCGGACGCGGCGGAGCTGCAGGCCCGCAACGTCGACATCGCCATCGTCGGCGCCCCGTTTGACGATGCCGTCAGCCACCGCTCCGGCGCGCGCTTCGGCCCCCGGGCGATCCGCGAGGCGCAGTACACGTCGGGCTCCGTCTATTCGCTCCAGCTGGACGTGGAACCGTTCGAGGTGCTCACCGTCGTCGATGCCGGCGATGCGAACATCGTTCCTTCCTGGATCGAACGCGCTCATGCGCTGATCTACCGCAAGGTCCGCGACGTGGCCGCGACCGGCGCGATTCCGATCGTGCTGGGCGGCGACCACTCGATCACGTGGCCCGCCGCCACGGCCGTCGCCGACGTGCGCCGCCCCGGCAGCATCGGCATCGTCCACTTCGACGCCCACGCGGATACCGCCGCCGACGACTGGGGCGTCCTGGCCGGTCACGGCACGCCGATCCGCCGGCTGATCGAATCGGGGGCGGTCAAGGGCAGCAACTTCGTCCAGGTCGGCCTGCGCGGCTACTGGCCGCCGCTCGAGACGTTCGAGTGGATGAAGGAGCACGGCCTTCGCTGGCACCTGATGCGCGAGGTCGAGGAGCGTGGCGCGGAGGCGGTGATCGATGACGCGATCGCCGAGGCACTCGATGGTCCGGACGCCGTCTACATCTCCGTGGACATCGACGTCATCGATCCCGGGAGTGCCCCCGGGACAGGCACACCCGAACCGGGCGGGTTCCTGCCTCGGGAGCTCCTGCGGGCGGTCCGACGGATCGCCCTGGCGGTTCCCATCGCCGGCATGGACATCGTGGAGGTCTCCCCACCGTACGACCATGCGGAGGTCACATCCATGGCCGCCAACCGTGTGGCGCTGGAGTTCATCTCCGCGCTCGCGACCAAGCGCCTCGCCGGCGAGACGATCCGCTACGAGCGCCCGGAGCCAGCGTGACTGCCGAATCCGCCGCGGCGGCGCTCGCCCGCCTCTACGACCTGGACCTGTCGGAGGACCCGGGCGACCTGGACCTGTACCTGGCCCTGGCGGGGCGCACCGGTGGGCCCATCCTGGAGCTGGCGGCCGGGTCCGGGCGGCTGGCCGTCCCGCTGGCCGCCGCGGGCCACGACGTCACCGGCGTGGACGTGGACGCGGCGATGCTCGCCCGCGCCCGTCGTGCGGCTGACGGTGCCGGCAAGGCGACCGCCCGCCGCATCCGCCTGGTAGAGGCCGACGCACGGACCATCCGCCTGGACGGCGCGGGCACCTTCCGCCTCGCGTTCATCCCGCTCAACTCGATCTTCCTCATGGGCGGCCGGGCGGACCAGGCCGCCGCCGTCTCCACCCTGGCTGCCCACCTGGCCCCGGGCGGGCTGGCCGTCGTGGACGCGTGGCTGCCGGATGCGGAGGACCTGTCCCGTTACGACGGCCGCCTGATCCTGGAGTGGGTCCGCGACGATCCCGGTACGGGGCGCACCGTGACCAAGAGCGGCAGCGCCGTCTTCGACCAGACCACGGGCGAGATCAGGCTCACCACGATCTTCGAGGCCGGCCTGCCCGGCGAGGCGCCGGTGCGCTGGGTTCGGGCGGACCGACTGCGGCTCGCGAGCCCCGACGACCTTGTCGGCTATGCCGAGGCCGCGGGGCTCGAGGTGGAGACGCTCGCGGGTGACTACGAGCTCGGTGACCTGGCACCCGGTGCGGAGCGCGTCGTGCTGATCGCCCGCCGGCGCTGAGGACCCTAGCGGAGGGTGCAGATGGGACCTTCGGGGGTGGGGTCGGTCGTCCCGCCCGCATGGTAGAGTCGGCCCGATGCCGGACCAGATCCGCCTTCTCGTCGTCGAGGACGTTCCCCAGGTTGCGCAGTACATCCGCGGGCTGCTGAACACACAGTCCGCGATCAAGCTGCTGGACGTGGCGAGCGACGGCACCAAGGTGGCTCGCCTCATCACCGAGCTCCACCCGGACGTGGTGCTGGTGGACGCGCTCCTCCAGGGCCGGATCAAGGGGGCCGCCCTCGTGGAGCAGATCCACGCCTCAGGCGCGCAGGTTCCGGTGATCGTGCTCACCGTGCCCCAGCAGCCCGTCCAGCCCAACCCGGGATCCGGGATCCATGCCGTGCTCTCGATGCCGTTCACCGGCTACGAGCTGGTGACGCGCATCCAGCAGGTGCACCAGGCCGCTGCGGCCAGCGAGGCCAAGGGATCGGCCCGGATGGTCACCATCTTCGCGCCCAAGGGCGGCGTGGGGAAGACGACCATCGCCTTCAACCTGGCCGTTGCCGTGGGGCAACTGGGCCTGAAGACGGTCCTGATCGACGGGAGCCTCCAGTTCGGCGACATGCGCGCGCTGCTCAAGGTGCCCACGGAGGCGCCGTCCCTGCTGGACCTGCCCACCGACAGGATCGCGGAATCGGACCTGCAGGACGTCCTGTGGCGGGACCCATCCGGGATCGATATCCTGCTCGCACCACCGCGAATCGAGATGGCCGAGATGGTCACGGTGCGGGACCTTGAGAAGACGATCTCGCTGCTGCGGCGCGTGTACGAGGTGGTCATCGTGGACACGCCGGCCGTGATCAACGACGTCAACCTGGCCTTCCTCGACGCCTCGGACACGATCCTCGAGGTGGTCACGTACGACTCGACGACCATCCACAGCACGATGGTCATGGCCGACGCCTTCCGCATGATCGGCTACCCGCCGACCAAGGTCCACTACCTGGTCAATCGCTCCGACTCCCAGGGTGGCTTCGACCCCAGGGTCCTCCACCAGGCCCTCGGCCGTGTCCCGGAGCACAGCATCGGCTCGGGCGGGGCGCTCGTGGTCCGGGCCAACAACGAGGGCATCCCGTTCGTCCTTGCCGACCCGTCGGCCCAGATCAGCCAGGACGTGATCCGGACCGCGTCGGAGCTCGTCGAGCGCGGCGCGCCAGTGGCTGCGCGGCGGTAGCGCGGGGGTGTCGGACCCTCGGCCGATCGGCATCTTCGATTCCGGGGTCGGCGGTCTCACCGTCCTGCGCGAGATCCTGCGCCGGTCACCCCACGAGTCCACGATCTACCTGGGCGACAACGCGCGCGCCCCATACGGAACGCGCACGGACGACGAGGTCCTCCGGTTCTCGGCAGAGGCACTGGACGAGCTGGCGGCACGCGACGTCAAGGCGCTGGTCGTGGCCTGCAACACGTCCACGGCCGTCGCGCTGCGGTTCCTGCGCGCCCGCTACGACCTGCCGGTGCTGGGCGTGGTCCGCCCGGGTGCCGCGGCCGCTGCCCTCGCCACGCGGAACCGGCGCGTCGGCGTGATCGCCACGCCCGCCACCGTCCGTTCGCACGCCTACTTCAACGCGATCAAGGACGAGAACCCCGCCGTCGAGGTCTACGAGCACGCGACCCCGCGCTTCGTGCCGATGATCGAGGCTGGGATCCTGTCCGGACCGGAGCTCGAGGCCGTGATGGAGGAGGAGCTGGCCCCGCTACTGGGAGAGCGCGACGGGGCCGGCGAGTTCGTCTTTCCGCGGCCACCCGGAGCGATGATCGACACCCTGCTGCTTGGCTGCACGCACTACCCGTTGCTGCGCGGCCTGCTCACCTCCAGGGTGGGGGACCGGGTCGCGATCGTGGATTCCGCCACGGCGACGGCGGCCACCCTTGCGGAACTGCTCTCCGTGAACGGCCTGGAGGCGCCCGGCACCACCCGGGGGACGGCGGCGGATCCGGGCAAGGCCGGCCACTCGCGGCCGGCGGAGGCGTACGGGGCGCCGGCGTCGCACATCCAGCTGACCACCGGCGACGTCGAGCGCTTCCGGTCGATCGCGTCCCGGATGTTCGGCGAGTCGTTCGCGGACGTGGAGGCGGTCACGCTGCGGGAGGACAGCTGATGCCGGGCGACGGACGCCGCGGTCCCGTCGGCGGGCGAGGTGGCCGGATCCCGGATGAGCGCCTGTGGCAGGTCGGGTTCGTGATCGGCTCCGTGGTCGGGGCGACGGTGACGGTCGCCGGCCGGCGGCTTGAGCATTCCGCGCGCCGCGCGGGCCTCGTGGACTGGCGCCGCGTCGAGGACATCGCGCTCCGGCGGCTGCGGCGTGCGCCCGGTGCCCTGGCGGAGGCCGATCTGCGGGCGACGGAGGGGAGCTACGCCGCCGCGATGGCGCGGGTCGTGCCGGCGCTGGGCGCCCACCTCGGCACGGACCTGCCCGGCGTGGTGGACCGCGTGGCGGTGGTGGACCGTGCGGCGTGGGTCCGCGCCAACACCGAGGCATTCGCGGCGCTCATCGGCCGGCTCGAGGGCAACCTCCTGGACCAGATGCTCCCCCCGGGCGGGGGTTTCGGCAAGGCGGCGGTGACGCTCGCCAACCGGTGGGTCACCACCCGCCAGCTGGGCCTGCTGCTGGGGTTCATGGGCCAGCGGGTGCTGGGCCAGTACGACCTCGCGCTGCTCTCGGCAGAGACCACGCCGGGTCGCCTGCTGTTCGTCGAGGAGAACATTCGCCAGACCGCCAGGGCGATGGACGTGCCGCTGGAGCCCTTCCGGACCTGGATCGCCCTCCACGAGACCACCCACGCCTTCGAGTTCGAGGCACATCCGTGGCTGCGTCCCTACCTTGCCGGGCGCCTGGAGCGCCAGCTGTCGCTCTTCTCGGACGACGCAACGACGCTGGGGAAGGACGCGGTGCGGGCCCTGGGTGCGGCACTCCGTGGTGACGGTCGCCGGGACGACATGCACTGGCTGGAGCGGATGATGACCGAGGAGCAGCGCGCGCTGTTCCGCGAGATGCAGGCGGTCATGAGCCTGCTGGAAGGCTTCAGCGACCACGTGATGGACGCGGTCGGCAAGGACCTGGTCCCCGACGTGGAGCGCATCTCGGCGCGGTTCCACGGCCGCCGAGCGCAGCGGACGCCCTTCGAGCGGGCGATGCTGCGGGTCACGGGCATGGACCTCAAGCTGGAGCAGTACCGTAAGGGCGAGGCCTTCGTGGCCGGGATCGAGCGGGCCGCGGGGGCCGCGGGACTGCGCCGGCTGTGGGACGGCCCGGAGACGTTGCCGACGCCCGAGGAGATCGAAGCACCGGACTCCTGGGTCCGGCGAATGGGCCTGGACCGGCCCGAAGGAGGCATGGCGTGACCGACGGCACCTCGAACGGCCCGGGACCCGGCGCAGGCCCCGGTGGCGTCCCCGTCGCCATCGCCCTCACGCCGATCCTGGCGGCGCGCTACCGGACACGCGACCTCGAGGCGATCCGGGCCGCGGCACCCGGGGCACGCATCGTCACGATCGGGTTCGACGGGCACGCGGACGGACCGATGGACGACGTGGAGGCGATGCTCCGAGGGCGCCTCCCGGCCGAGACGTTCGACCGGATCCTGTATCGCGCGCCGTCGCTTTCCTGGGTCCACTCCGCCACCGCCGGGGTGGAGCGCGTGCTGACCCCGTCCAGCCGCTCCCGCGGTCTCGTCATCACGAACGCGCGCGGCGTGTTCAGCCGGCCAATCGCCGAGTACGTCATGCTCATGATCCTGGCGATCTCCCGCCGCCTGCCCGAGCTGATGGAACTCCAGGCGGAGCGCACCTGGCAGCCGCTCGAGGCGCGCGAGCTGCGCGACGTCACGGTCGGGATCGTGGGCCTCGGGTCCATCGGGCGGGCCGTCGGAGCGCTGGGGACTGCCTTCGGGTGTCGGGTCATGGCCACCCGCCGACGTCCCGAGGCGGGCTCGCACGCGACCGATGGCGCCGGCGACGAGCCGTTCCTGGGCTCCATGATGCTCGACCGTGTCCTGCCGCCGGAACGCCTGTCGGAGCTCCTCGCAGAGTCGGATTTCGTGGTGCTGGCGGCGCCGCTGACGCAGGACACCCTCGGGTTGATCTCGAACGAGGCGATAGCCCGCATGAAGCCGGGTGCCTGGATCATCAATGTGGCCCGCGGCGAGCTGATCGACGAGCGGGCTCTCGGCCGCGCGCTACTGGACGGGCGCCTGGGCGGGGCGGTGCTGGACACCTTCCTCGAGGAACCCCTGCCGCCCACATCCCCCCTCTACGACCTGCCGAACGTGATCCTGACGCCGCACACGTCCTGGTCGTCCACGCGCGTGCTGGACCGGTCCGTGGACCTGTTCTGCGAGAACCTGCGCCGGTTCGCCGCCGGGCGCCAGCTGGTCAACGTCGTGGACCCGGACGCGGGGTACTAGGCCCCCGATCCACCGGCGGCCCGACAGGGGCACAATCACCCCATGCAGATTGCCATCGTCGGTCTCGCCGGGTGCGGCAAGACGACCGTCTTCAACACGCTCACCCGCGGTCACGCCGAGACCGGCGGGTACGGCGGCCTCCAGCTCAACGTCGGGGTGGTGAAGGTTCCGGACCCGCGGCTCGAGAGGCTGGCCGCCGTCTTCAAGCCGAAGAAGATCGTCCATGCGGACGTCACCTATATCGATCTGCCCGCCCCGCCCGCCTCGACCGAGTTCCACGTCGGGACGGAGGAGCTGCCCGCCGAGCACCTCGCCCGACTCCGCGACGCCGACGCGATGATCCACGTCGTCCGCGCTTGGGACGATGCCGCACACCCGCACTTCACGGGGTCCGTGGATCCGGCCCGTGATCTGGAGAGCCTGGACCTCGAGTTCATCCTCGCGGACCTCGCCATGATCGACCGGCGCCTCGGGCGCCTCAGGGACTCGGGCCGCCACGGGACCCCGGCGGAGCGCGAGGCGAATGAGCGCGAAGAGGTGATCCTGACGCGCCTCAAGCCTGCCCTTGAAGCAGGTCGCCCGATCCGCGACGAGGCCATGGACGCGGACGAGGAGAAGGCGCTGCGTGGCTTCCGCTTCCTGACCCAGAAGCCCGTGCTGATCCTGCTCAACGTCGGCGAGGGGGAGCTGGCGGAGGCGGCGGCGCTGGTCGAGCGCATCCGGGGCACGTATGACCACCGGCACGCGATGGTGGATGCCCTCTCCGCCAAGATCGAGATGGAGCTGGGCGAGCTGGAGCCAGACGAGGCGGCCGTGTTCATGGAGGAGCTGGGGCTCGCCGAGTCCGCCCTGGACCGGGTCATCGCCCTGTCCTACCGCCTGGTCGGCCTGATCTCTTTCCTGACCGCCGGCCCGGACGAGGTCCGCGCCTGGCCGGTCCCGGATGGGTCCAACGCCGTGGACGCGGCCGGCGCCATCCACACCGACCTCGCCC
The DNA here is from genome assembly GCA_963770795.1 of uncultured Chloroflexia bacterium. Taxonomy (GTDB): domain Bacteria; phylum Chloroflexota; class Limnocylindria; order Limnocylindrales; family CSP1-4; genus CAIXZV01. The sequence continues at coordinate 607,516 of CAVYQR010000001.1, read as the reverse complement.
GGGGGTTCATCCGCGCCGAGACCATCGGGTACGAGGAGCTGCTGGCGATGGGCTCCATCGCGGAGGCCAAGAAGCACGGCAAGGTGCGCTCGGAGGGAAAGACCTACCGGGTGCGCGACGGTGATGTGATCGAGATCCTGTTCAGCAGGTGACCGCCACCGAGCAGACGGCGAGGCCGCAGCGGACCCGGGCGCCCTCGGGTCCCTCCGGCTCGGGCGCCTCGATCAGTTGAGTCGCGGGTCGCCTGCCTGGAGGTCCGCCAGGATGGTCGCGTAGTCCACGCCCTCCTCCTCGGTGTCGAGGTCGGCGAGGAAGTTCTCCTCGTCCTCCTTGGACACGTTCACCGCGGCGGTCAGGCGGTCGTCGCTGATGGCGACGAACTCGTAGTCGCGCTCGAGCTCATCGGCGATGGCCTCCACGAGCGTGTTGCTCACGTGAGTGTCCTGGATCCTGCGGCGGATCGACTGGACGAGGTCGAAGAAGTCCCCCGGGTCCATCTCGTCCTCGCGGGCGAGAAGCAGGTCGGCGAAGATGTCGTCGTCGCCCTCGTGTAGCTCGTAGAAGTGCATGATGTAGACCTCGGTCCGGGAGCGGCCGGGAGGAACGGGCCGCGTGCGCACAGGCGCGCGCCAGTGACGGCCAGTATAGGCGGGCTCTTGAGGGGTCCCCGCGGAGGATGGATGAACGAGACGCCCACGGTGGTGGTGATCGGCTCCGCGTGCCGTGACCTGGTGGACGACGACGAGCGAGGCTGGCGGCTTGGCGGCGGCGCCTCGTACTCTGCCTTCGCGCTGGCGCAGCTCGGTCTCAGGGTGGGCGCCCTGGTCGTCGCAGATCCGCTCGCCGCGGGCTCGCGCGAGATCCAGATGCTGAGGGACCACGGGGTGGAGGTCGAGATCGTGCCCGGGGCAAGGGGGCCGGTCTTCATCAACGTCGAGACACCCACCGGTCGGATCCAGCAGACGCCGCAGGTGTCGGATCCCGTGGATCCGGCGGCGCTGCCCGCGGCATGGCGCAGAGCCCCCGCGTGGATGTTCGGCCCGGTCGCGGCCGAGGTGCCCGACGCGTGGGCGGACGTGCCGCCACCCGATGCCCTCGTCGCCCTCGGGTGGCAGGGGATGCTCCGCGTGCTGACGCTCGGCGGCGAGGTCCGGCACCTGCCCCCGAGCCCGAGTGCGGTCGTGCGCCGCGCGGACCTGATCGGCGTCGGGCGGGACGACATCGACGCCTCGATCAGGTCCGCGGACCTCACGTCCCTCATGCACCCGGGCGCCACGCTGCTGCTCACCGACGGGGTCCACGGCGGGAACGCGTACGAGGTGGGTGAGGACGGAGGGGTTGCCGCGACGCGTCACTGGCACTCCATCCCCATCCGCGATTACGTGGACGCGGTCGGAGCGGGCGACTCGTTCCTCTCGGGCGTGTTCGCTGCCCTGGTGGACCCGAGCCTGGTCTCGACATGGACCGGCCCGGACCCCGACCTGCGCCTGGGTGCTGCGTGCGGGTCCCTGGTCCTCGAGGGTCCCGGCCTGTTCGGGGTCCCGGATCACGACGCCGCGCTGCGCCGGATGTTCGGGGGCAACAACCCGGACTGACCTACGCGTCGCGCTCGCGAGCGGGTGGTCCGTCACGCCGGATCCGCGCCACGAGACGGGCCCCCCGCCGCTGCAGGTCCGCCTCCACTCGCGGGTAGGGTCGCCCGGTCGCCCGCGAGCGCTCGAGCAGCCGTGAGGCCGCCCGCGCGGCCGCCAGTGCGCCCGACGCGTCCCCCAGGCGATGCTCGCGCAGCTTCGCCACCTCGATCCACGCGATCGCGCCCAGGCCGCCACCCGCCGCGGCCGCCGTCTGCCATGCCTCCGCAGCCTCCGCCCAACGGCCGAGCCGTCGCAGGACGCGGGCGCGCTCGGCCGCAAGGCGTTCGTCGGTCCAGCGGAGACCGGCGTCCCAGGCTGTCGCTGCCGCAACAGGCCCGAGTGGTCCCCCGCGTCCGTTGGCGAGGTCCCCGCGCCAGCCCGAGCGCGGCGGCCTGCCGCCGAAATGGGGTCGGGTGCGTGGCGTCCACCAGGCGTCCCGTTCCTCCTCCACCGCCTCCCGGGCCGCCGCGGATGCGACCGGCGACCGTCCGAACGGGTCCCTGGCCGCCCCCGGCGCCGCCAGCGCATCGTCGAGGCACTCGAGGGCCTCGACGTGCCGGCGTTCCCGCCCGTACGCGCGCGCCAGCCCGGCCAGGTCCCCGCGCGGAGCGTCGTGGCGCGAGGAGCGCCCTGCGTATCGCCGTTCCACGTGCGAGAGGAGGAGCCCGAGCGAGCGGACGTCCTTCTCGTTGTGGATGACGACGCCCGCCAGCGCGTTCACGGACCCGCCGCGGAGGACGTCAAGGTAGATCCCCGGGATCTCCCAGCCCGCCACGTCCCCGATCCGCGAGACGCCGAGCAGCCGGTTCTCGACGGTCTGCAGGCGTGCGTCCTCCATGCGGTGCCTGAAGACCCGGCGCACGAACGGCAGCAGGTCCAGGTGGCCGGCATGCGCGGGCGCGGCCCGTCCGGCCAGACGGAAACGGGCCTCGATCAGGGGCCAGTCGAAGCCGCGCCCGTTGTAGCTCACGAGCCACGCGTCCGGCGTGACCCAGGTCTCGATCTCCGCGAGCAGCGCTGGCTCGTCCGCGTGGTCCGGGAGGAGCAGCTGCGTCTGGCGGAACTCCGTGCCGTCCCAGCGCGCGAGCCCGACGAGGAACGCCAGCGTGCCGGCCGCTGTGGCGAGACCCGTCGTCTCCGTATCCAGGCAGACAAGCGGCGCGTCCGGCGGCGGGTGGCCGGGGAGCCTCGCGAGCCGCTCCCGGTCCAGCGGGATCTCGACGGGCGGCAGGACGCGCCGCACCAGCCAGCCGCCCGGCGTGTCCAGGGCGTCGGCCCCCAGCGCCGCGGCGAGCCGCGCGGCGAGCTTCCCGTTGCGGCGGCCCGAGAAAGGCGCCCTGGCGGGCAGCTGGTCCGGTCCCGCGGCCGGCCCCCCGGCCCGGGCGATGGATGCCCGCAGGTTGGCCAGCCGGCGCTCCCGCGTGACGGCCGCGAGCGGTTCCGCGGTCATGCGACCGCCGTCCGGTCGCGCGCGCCGGCCCCCAGGGCGGCCAGCAGCCGAAGGGCGAGTGACTTGCCGTCCACCTCGGGCTCCAGGCGCGGGCCGGTGCAGGCCGGGCATCCGGCATCGCACGGGCAGTCCCGGATGAGGTCAACCGCGCCGGCGACCAGCTCGTCGTGTCGGGCGAACAGCCGCTCCGAGAGCCCCACGCCGCCCGGCATCGCCTCGTAGAGGTAGATGGTCGGCGCCTCGTGGTGGGGCGAGCGGACCTGGGACACGAGCCCGAGGTCCCGGGGGTCCACCATCAGGAGCACGGCGGACACCGCCTGGATCGCCCGGCCGGCCCCGATCAGCGCCACGTCCAGCTCGTCCCGGCGCCAGCCGGTCGCCGCGCCCTCCGCGGTCAGCCAGTAGGCGGTGGTCTGGAGCTCGATCTCCGGCAGGTCGATGGGCCCCCAGCCCACGTTCTCGTCCGTCCCGAACTTGAGCTTCTTGTAGAGCGTCACGAGGCTGGCGACCATGACCTCGCCATGGACGCGGGTTCCACCGGTGGCAGGCGCCGTGGCGAAGACGTCGAGCGGCTTGAGCGTCACCGCGCGGTTGGCGTAGGTGTAGTGGTCCGCGTCGATCCGGTGGACGTACGCCTTCCGTTCACCCCACTCCAGCCGGTCCACGTGGTATTGGGTGGAATCGTGCATGTAGATGGCGTGCTCGTGGACCAGGACCTGGGCGCTGAACAGGTCCACCTCGCCCAGGACGCGCGGCCGGTCCGGCGTGGTGTCGATGATCACGACGTTCTCGGGCGCCGCGGCGCGGAGCGACACCTCCGACGCCGGGAAGTTCTCAGAGCTCCAGTACCACCTCCCGTCCTCCGCCTGGCGGACCTGGCCGCCCTCGCCCAGGAACGCGAGCAGGTCATCCGCCGGACCCGGCCCGAACCACTCGCCGGGCTCGAACGGCAGCTCGAACGTGGCGGCGCGGATGTGCGCCAGCAGCACGTGGAGGTTGTCCGGGTCCAGGCGGGCCTCCTCCGGGCGTCCGCCCAGCACGAACTCCGGGTGGTGGATGACGTACTGGTCCACCGGCGCCGGCGAGGCCACGAGCACCGCCACGCTGACGTCTCCGCGCCGGCCCGCCCGGCCCATCTGCTGCCACGTCCCGGCGATCGAACCCGGGTAGCCGGCCAGGACGGCCACGTCCAGCCGTCCGATGTCCACCCCCAGCTCCAGCGCGTTCGTGCTGACGACGCACAGCACCTCGCCGTCCCGCAGGCCTCGCTCGATGGCGCGGCGCTCCGTGGGCAGGTAGCCGCCCCGGTAGCCGCGCACCCGGTTCCGCGGGCCCAGGTCCTGCCGCAGCCGTTCGCGCAGGTTGCTGAGCATGATCTCGACCGCCACCCGGGACTTCCCGAAGACGACGGTCTGGCGCCCCGCGCGCAGGAATGGCAGCGCCCAGCGCTCCGCCAGGGTGAGAGCGGAGCCGCGGGCGCCGGTGGCGCCGTCGATCACCGGCGGGTCCACCAGGAGCAGGTGCTTCTCGCCCGACGGGGCGCCGTTGCGGTCCACCAGCCGGGACGGCCGCCCCGTCAGCGTCTGCGCCAGCTCGGCCGGGTTCCCGATCGTTGCCGAGCAGCACACGATGACGGGATGGCTGCCGTAGTGGGCACACAGCCGGAGCAGTCGGCGAAGCACATTCGCCACGTGGCTGCCGAAGACGCCCCGGTACGTGTGCAGCTCATCGATGACGATCACCTGGAGCTGCTCGAACAGCTGGAACCACTTAGTGTGGTGGGGGAGGATGGCCGAGTGGAGCATGTCCGGGTTGGTCACCACCACCTGGCCTGCCTTGCGGATCGCCGAGCGGATCGGCGCGGGCGTGTCCCCGTCGTAGCACGCCGACGAGACCTCCAGCCCCGCGTCCCGGACCAGCTCCGAGAACTCGGCCACCTGGTCCTGGCCGAGCGCCTTGGTGGGGAAGAGGAACAGCGCCCGCGCCGACGAATCCTCGGCCAGGGCCTGAAGCACCGGCACCGTGTAGCAGAGCGACTTGCCGGACGCCGTGGGCGTGACGACGACGACGTCCTCGCCCGCGTGCACCGCCTCGATCGCGTCCGCCTGGTGCGTATAGGGCCGCTCGATGCCGCGCCTGGCCAGCCCGTTTCGGATTCGTGGGTCCAGCCATTCCGGCCAGTCCGCGTGGACCGCCTCCCGGGCCGGCCGGACCTCGTGGTGGACGACGCCGCGAGCGAGCGAGGGCTCCTCCAGCAGTCGCTCGAGGACGGCGAGGGTCGGGGCGGGGGCGTAGGTGCGCATGCCGGGCTCCCGGTGTGTCAAACAGAACGGATGAGCGATATCAGCCGAAGCATACGCCACGCTGCCGCCCGCCTGTGACAGGTTGCGTGTCACGTCCCGTGCGTGGACGCTCGACCCGGGACGGGTGGCAGAGTGCGCAGAACGAGTTGACAGCCGAATCGGGCGCAGCTACCCTCGATCCGATGCCGCGATCCGCCAGCCACCCAGGCGCCGAACCCCCGCTCGAGACGCCCGCCCGGCGCGTGCCGGAACCGGGCACGGCCACGCCCACGCCGGCCGCAACCGCGTCGTTGGGCAGCCTGTCGGATCTGCCCGTCGCCGGCCTCACACGTCGGCGGATCGCGCTCCTGATCGGCTCCCTCGTCGCCGCCTGGGTGATCATCCTGTTCGCCCGCCAAGTCGGCGAAGCCAGCGATGCGACGGCCCGGGCCGCGGACATGCGCACCGCGAACGTCGTGCTCGCGGCCGAGGTGGCCGCACTCGAGGACGAGCTGACGCTGATCCAGCGCCAGGCCTACATCGAGCAGCAGGCGCGCGGGTACAGGCTTGGCAAGCCGCGCGAGATCCCGTTTGCGCTCGCGGACGATGCGCCGGCCCTGGCTGCCGATGCCCCCGGCACCGTCGCGGCCCGTCTCGGCGCCTCCGTGGAGCGTGCAAGCCCGCTCGAGGCCTGGCTCCAGCTGCTCTTCGGTCCGGGCGGCGATCCGGCAGCCGCCACGGGGTCTGCCGCCGGAGGCTGACACCTGCCGGGGAGGCTGACACCCGCCGGCCGTCGCTCTCGGTCGGATCGGCCTTCCCGCGGCCGGGCCCGCGCTCTATGCTGGCGGCAGGCGCCCGCCTCTCCGCGCGGGCGCGCGTCGTGCGGCGCCGCCTCGCCGGTGCCGCCACTGGAGGGTGGGCCGGGCGCCGATGATCACGATCCCTGTCGAGGACTGGGTCTTTGCCGTGGCCGCGCTGGTGGGCGGCGTTCTCCTGTTGATCACCGTCGTGTTCGACGATCTCCTCGGGGGCCTCCTGGACGGTTTCGGCTTCGACATCGGCGGGACCTCCTTCACGCCCATCCTGCTCGGGTTCGTCGGCATGTTCGGCGCCGGCGGGCTGTTCGCTACGCAGGTCCTGGACGTGCACGGCGCCCAGGCCGCCATCATCGGGGTCCTGTCCGGCGCCGGAGGAGCCGCGCTCGCGGCGGGTCTCTTCGGAGTCCTGCGCCGGAGCGAGAGCGCGGAACCGTTCACGCTGGCGGATCTGGTCGGCGGGACCGCCTACGTGAGCGTCGCGGTGCCGGCCGGCCGCTACGGCAGCGTCCTGGTCAAGGCCGAAGGCCAGACCCACGAGTTCTCGGCCACGGCCGCGGCGGACATTCCGGCGGGCCGAACCGTCGCGGTCATCGGGGTGGCCGGCTCCGGCCTCATCGTCGAGGACACAGCCACAGCTGCCGGCGCGGCCGGCGCCGCGGAAGGGTAGGGGAATGGACGAGCTGTTCAACATCCTGGGTGGCGGCGTGCTCGCCGTGATCATCCCGATCATCATCATCGCCCTGCTGTTCGCCTATGCGACGAGCCGCGTCAAGGTCGCGGGTGCCAACGAGGCGCTGGTCCGGACGGGAGGCGTGTTCGGCGGCGCACCGACGCAGCTCAAGGTGGTCCGAGCCGGGCGCGTCATCGTCCTGCCGCTGGTCCACAGGCTGGGGCGGATCCACCTGTCCGCACGCCAGATCAACATCAACCTGTCAGACGCGGTCACCAAGCAGGGCATCAAGGTTGCCGTGCAGGGCGTGGCGACGGTCAAGATCGGCGGCGACGACGAGTCGATCCGCAACGCGGCCGAGCGGTTCCTCGACCACGAGGACCTGCTGGACTCGATCGTGAAGAACGTCCTCGAGGGCTCGCTCCGGTCGATCGTGGGCACGCTGACCGTCGAGGAGCTGAACTACGACCGCCAGAAGTTCCAGCAGGAGGTCCAGGGCGCGGCGAAGGCGGACCTCGCCACGTCGGGTCTGGCGATCGACAACTTCACGATCCAGGCGATTCGCGACGAGGTCGGCTACATGGACCTCATCGGCCAGCAGGAGACGGCCCGCCGCGAACGGGACGCCCGCATGGCCAAGGCCCAGGCAGACCAGGAGGCGGCGGTCAGGGAGGCCGAGGCCCAGCAGATCAAGCTCAACGCCCAGCGGGACGTGTCGCTCCGGCAGGCGGAGGTCATCTCCCTGACGGCGGCGGCCGAGGCGAAGGCGTCACAGGCGGGCCCGCTGGCCCAGGCCCAGGCCCAGCAGGAGGTCGTCCGGCGCCAGACCGAGCTGGCCGAGCTGGAGGCCGTGCGCAAGCAGAAGGAGCTCATCACCAGCACCATCCGTCCGGCCGAGGCGGAGGCGGAGGCCCAGATCCGGCGAGCGGAGGGCGACAAGGGCGCCCGGATCGCCCAGGCCCAGGCCAGCGCCGAGAGCGTCAAGCTGGCCGGCGGCGCCGAGGCCGCCGTCCAGGTCACCAAGGGCGAGGCTCAGGCGCGCGTCACCCTGGTCAATGCCGAGGCCGTCGCCAAGCAGACGACCCTCGAGGGCAACGCCGAGGCCGGCATCACGTTCACCAAGGGCGAGGCCGAGGCGAAGGCGCTCGCGCTCCGCGCCGACGCCTACCGGCAGTTCAATGACGCGGCCATCATCTCCACGGTCCTCTCGATGTTGCCGGACATCGTCCGCGCCGCCGCGGAGCCGCTGGCCCACATCGACAGCCTGACCGTCCTCTCGTCCGAGGGTGCGTCCGATGTCGTCAAGACCACCACACGGACCCTCGCCGAGGCCTCCGCCTCGGTGAAGGGGCTCACCGGCATCGACATCCCGGCGCTGATCAACTCGGCCATCGGCACCGGCGAAACCGCGGCTGAGTCGTCGACCCCGATCGTCGTGGCACAGCGGCGCGATCCCGATGACGATGGCGGCGGACCGGATGACGGCGGGTCCGATGGAGGCGCAGAGCCGGACGGCGGCGCCGACGCTGGCGGAGTCCCGCCGGCCCCATCGGGCGGATCCGGCGGAACGACCGCGTCGAGCGGGACCCCCGAGGTTGGGTCGTCGGACGCCGGGTCGTCCACGGAGCCCGTGACCCAGGCTGAAACGCCTGCACCCGAGCCCGCGCTACCCACGCCCGAGGAACGGTTCGCAAAGGCCGCCGAGACGCTCGGCAAGGCGACGGCGCGCGCGACCGCGCCATCCGCCACCGCGCTTGGCGACCTCAGGTCGCCGATGCCTCCCATGCCACCCGTCTCCGACGTCCGCCCCAGTGACAAGCGGCGGATGGCCAAGGCCGCCGTGTCGGCTGCGGGCCTGACCGAGTCCGCCACGCTCAGCGAGTCCGCCGTCCGGCTGGCCGAGGAGCTGCAGCGCATCCCGGGCATCGAGCGGTTCGGGGGCACCAGGCTCCGGGATCTCGAGACGAGCGGGCCACGCACGCTGCGTTCCCTGTGGGGCGTCGCCCGCGACGACCTCCAGGCCCGCTACGGCGATGTGACCATCGGAGTGCTCCTGGACGCCTACGAGCGCCGTGGTGGCGCCGGGAGCACCGACCGCCCCGGCTGAGCGGCGTCCAGCGCCGGCCAGGAAGACGAAGGAGCGCGACCGCAGGTCGCGCTCCCGTGTGTCCAGCCCCGGATGGACAAGCGTCAGCGGACCCTGGAAGCGACCTGCGCGGCCAGCGCGCAGGTTTCGGGTGACGTGAGCTCGCCGTCCTCGTTCGTCCCGAATCCCGTGCTGTTGAGGGCCGGATCGATGAGGCTCACGTAGACGAGCGTGTCGCCGCGCCGCACGAGCACGCCGACGGACCCCACCTCCGACACGGCCGTGCAGAACGCCTCATCACCCTCCGACAGGTCGCCGGCGTAGTAGCCGCCGGACTTGGCGTTGTCCAGCGCCGTGCGGTAGGCGCCCGACGCGTCCCCTCCCACCTGCCGCGCGATGCGCCCGGTGGCCGAGCTCTCGGCGGCGATCCAGCAGTCATCTGCGTCCGGGAGGACCCGCTTGTCGAGCAGCCGGCCGACGGTCGCGTCCACGATCCCGCCCAGCGGCAGTGCCTCGGCGGTCCCGTCGAGTGCATTGGACAGCTCGCTCGAGGAGATCAGCGCGCACTCGGTGACGGTGCCGTCCGGGTTGATGCCCATGTCCTCGGTGAATTGCTGGGCGAACACCATCAGCGCGATCGCGCCGACGATGACGAGCACCACGCCGATCGCGGCCACGATCAGGCAACCCTTGACGCAGCCGCTGCCGCCGGACGGTGCCGGCGCTGGCGCCCAGCCGACGGGTGGACCTCCCGGGGCACCGGGACCGCCGGGACCCCAGCCCGGGGCCTGCTGGGGCGGCGCGCCCCAGCCGCCGGGCGGCTGCTGCTGGGCGGGAGCGCCCCAGCCGGGGGTCTGCTGGGCGGGAGCGCCCCAGCCGGCTGCGGGTCTGCTGCGGCGGCGCGCCCCAGCCCGGGGCCTGCTGGGGCGGTTGGGCTCCCCAGGATGGCTGCTGCGAGGCGGGCTCGGGAACGCTCCAGGGCGCGGCAGGGACCGGCTCGACGACGGGCGGCACGGCCGCGGCCGGCCACGGGGTCTCCGGCGGCGTGACGTCAGTTGGCCAGGGTGCCGTGACCTCCTCGGGGTCAGGCTCCGGCTTGGGCTGGCCCGGGCCGTGGACAGGATCCTCGCCCGGCGTCTCAGTGGACATCGATCGTTTCCCCCGTGCGGTCGGTGATGGCTGCCTGCATTGTCCGCCCTTGCGAACGGTTGCTCAATGCCGATCCGCGTTGCCCGAGCGCGTGATCACCGGCTCTGGCACATCGGCGAGCGTGGCGCTAGAATCCGGGCGGCACGGCGGAGTAGCTCAGTGGTAGAGCAGGGGACTCATAAGCCCTTGGTCGGTGGTTCAAATCCGCCCTCCGCTACCAATCGAGATCAAGGCGCCCGGACCCCAGGGTCCGGGCGTTCGACTATCCGCATGAGCCGAATGCCGTTCGGGTCCCGATCATGGCGAAACCTGAACCTCGACGCAATCGGCGATGCACCATCCGGACGGGCGTGTCGGCCGCGCAACTGGTACGGTCGGCATCCGGGCCCGCTCCGGCGGCCGTCGGGAACCCCGGCGGTATACTCCCCCGAATACCGGTCACCACCGGTTTGTCCCACTCGGAGGCGCTCCGTTTGAACGCGAAATTCCTGCGCAACGGGATTGTCATGCTCGTCCTCGTCGCGGGCACCGTTGCCCTGCTGTTGACGTGGGTGGGTTCGTCGACGCCCACGGAAACCACCGGCTACTCGGCGTTCCTCGACGCGGTCAAGGCCGGCAAGGTCGAAAAGGTCGTGCAGGACGGCGAGACCCTGACCGTCACGCCGAAGGGGGGTGGGGTCACCTACACGGTCGTCGTGCAGAACTCGATCACCGGTGAGGTCCTCACGGACATGAAGAGGGCTGCCCTTGAGGGCAACGCGACGCTGCCGGCCGACGTCTACGCCAGGAAGCAGACGGCCGACACGTCATGGGTCGGCCTGCTGCTGACGGGCCTGCTGCCGCTGCTCGTGATCGGCGGCTTCATCTTCTTCATGATGCGCCAGGCCCAGGGCACCAACAACCAGGCCATGTCCTTCGGCAAGAGCCGTGCCCGCATGTTCCTCGGCAACAAGACCGTGGTGACCTTCGCGGATGTCGCCGGTGTGGACGAGGCCAAGCTTGAGCTCCAGGAGGTGGTGGAGTTCCTGAAGTATCCCGAGAAGTTCAACTCCCTCGGCGCTCGGATCCCGCGCGGCGTGCTGCTGGTGGGTCCTCCCGGAACCGGCAAGACGCTGATGGCGCGGGCCGTGGCCGGCGAGGCCGGTGTGCCGTTCTTCAGCATCTCAGGCTCCGAGTTCGTCGAGATGTTCGTGGGCGTCGGCGCCAGCCGCGTCCGTGACCTGTTCGACCAGGCCAAGCGCAATAGCCCGTGCATCGTGTTCGTGGACGAGATCGACGCGGTTGGCCGCCAGCGCGGGGCAGGCCTTGGCGGCTCCCATGACGAGCGGGAGCAGACCCTGAACCAGATCCTCGTCGAGATGGACGGCTTCGACACGAGCACCAACGTGATCGTCGTCGCCGCGACCAACCGCCCCGACGTCCTGGACCCGGCGCTCCTGCGGCCCGGCCGTTTCGACCGCCAGGTCATCCTGGATCGCCCGGACATGCGGGGACGCACTGCGATCCTCAAGGTCCATATCAAGGGCAAGCCGCTCGACAAGACGGTGTCCGTGGAGGAGGTCGCCCGCCAGTCGCCCGGCTTCTCGGGCGCCGACCTCGCGAACCTGGTCAACGAGGCCGCGATCCTGGCCGCGCGCCGCAACAAGAAGGTCGTCGGCCAGAACGACTTCTCCGAGGCCCTCGAGCGCATCGTGGCGGGGCCGGAGCGGAAGAGCCGCGTCATCTCGGACGAGGAGAAGCGGATCATCGCCTTCCACGAGGGCGGGCATGCCGTCGTGCAGCGGATCCTGCCCAAGTGCGACCCGGTCGCCAAGGTCACCGTCATCAGCCGCGGCATGGCCCTCGGCTACACGATGGCGCTGCCGACCGAGGACCGATACCTGCAGAGCAAGACCGAGTTCGAGGACAAGATCGCGGGCCTGCTGGGCGGCAACGTTGCCGAGCGGCTCGTGTTCGGCGACACGACCACGGGTGCCAGCAACGACATCGAGAAGGCCACGGACCTGGCCCGGCGCATGGTCACCGAGTTCGGCATGAGCGACAGGCTCGGGCCGCTCTCGTTCGGCAAGCGCGACGAGATGGTGTTCCTCGGGCGGTCGATGGGCGAGTCTCGCGACTACTCGGACGACATCGCGCGCATCATTGACGAGGAGGTCCGCGCGATCGTGGACCGTGCCTACGATCGGGCGACGGAGGTCCTCACGACGCACCGGGACCGGCTGGACCGCCTGGCCGAGAAGCTGATCGCCGAGGAGTCGGTGGAGTCCGCCGAGTTCGAGAAGCTGTTCGATGACCTGCCGCCCAAGGCCGGGCGCTTCGCCGGTATACCTCGCGTGATCGCCCCCGGCACCGACGGCGGCCCGACCGCTCCCTCGCCGAACCCGGCACCGCAGCCGGCCTGACCGGTCCCGGCACACGCCGGACACCAGGCGACCATCGTAGAAGGGCGGACCGCCGGTCCGCCCTTCATGCCGTCCGCTACGATCGTCTGTGCCCCCGAAGCCACGGAGATCCGATGACCGAGTTCGCGTTCTCGCCCGACGCTCTCCCGCCCGACGCTTTCCCGCCCGACGTTCCCCCGATCGACGCGGCCGTGGAGGCCGCGCTGCAGGGATCGAAGGACGCCCGCGCGGAGTCCCTGCTGGAGTTCGCGCGCATCCCCAGCATCTCGTCGCTGCCGGAGCACGCCACGTCCATGGTGACCGCGGCGGAGTGGGTGGCGGCCAGGCTGCGCGGCGTGGGCGCGACGGACGTGGAGGTGGCGCCCACCGCCCTGCACCCCATTGTGTACGCACGGATCCACGAGGCCCCGGGCGCGCCCGTGGTGCTGGTGTACTGCCACTACGACGTCCAGCCGGTCGACCCGATCGAGCTCTGGGAGACGTCGCCGTTCGACCCGTTCCTCCGGGACGGCCGGTTCGTCGGGCGAGGGGTTGCCGACGACAAGGGCCAGCTGGTGATGCACCTTTCGGCGCTCGAGGCGCTGCGAGCGGTGGGGCGATCGCCCGCCGTGAACCTCACGTTCGTGTTCGAGGGCGAGGAGGAGTTCGGCTCCGAAAGCCTGTACGCGTGGATCGAGGCCAACCGCGACCGCCTGGCAGCTGACGTCGCCGTTATCAGCGACACGGGCTACTTCGAGGGTAACGTGCCGGCGATCACGGTCGGGCTGCGCGGCATCATGTACGCGCAGATCGACGTTGAGCTGTCACCCGTGGACCTGCATTCGGGCATGTACGGCGGGTCGGTTGAGAACCCGGCCAATGCCCTCGCCCGGATCGTCACCGCTCTGAAGGGACCTGACGGCCGGATCCGCATCCCGGGGTTCTATGACGATGTGGTGAGCCCGACCTCGGCCGAGCGCGAGGCCATGGCCGCGCTGCCGTTCGACGACGAGGCCTACCGGGCCGGGATCCCGGTGCCGGCGCTGGTCGGCGAGACGGGCTGGACAACGCTCGAGCGACGTGGAATGCGCCCGACGTTGGACGTGAACGGGATGTGGAGCGGGTTCCAGGGCGAGGGCGCCAAGACGATCATCCCGGCGCACGCCCATGCGAAGGTCTCCACGCGGCTGGTCGCCAACCAGGATCCGCGCACCATCTACGCCGCGCTCCGCGACTACGTGGCCGAGGTCGCGCCGCCCGGCGTGACGGTCACCACCACCTACGTTCACGGTGGCGAGCCCAGCCTGACCCCCATGGACCACCCGGCGACGCAGGCCGCCGCGCGATCGCTCCGGGCGGTGCATGGCGTGGACCCCGTCTACATCCGCGAGGGCGGCTCCATCCCGGTCACGTCGGCGTTCGACCACGCGCTGGGGTTGCCCGTCGTGCTCCTCGGGTTCGCCCAGCCGTCGTGCAACGCGCATGCGCCCAACGAGTGGTTCTCCCTGGAGAACTTCGAGCTGGGCACGCGGGTGATCGTGCGGCTCTGGGACGAGCTCGCCGCGATACCTCGGTAGCTGCCACCACCCGTGGAGCTCCGGGCCGGCCGTTTCGCGAGGACTGGCCGCCGCGTCCGGACCGGTACCTTCGGCTGGACGGCGGGGGCCGGGCGCGTGGTGGCCCTGCTGGGGGCCGGTGCTAGGATGCGCGGCAGAGCAACTGCTGGCGGGAGGACGACTGCGCGTGACGACCGAACCGGAGACGACGCCGAGGGCGAACTGGCGGCTTGACGGCCCGAACGGGAGCATGGCGCCCCGGTCGGCGATCGAGGTGCTCGTCGACCTGAATGACAAGGTGACCAGCGGGCAGGTTGGTGAGTACCAGCCGGTGCCGCTCGGGTTCACCCCGCTCGACAAGACGATCGGCGGCGGGATGCGCGCCGGCGAGCTCCTGCTGATCGGCGGGGCGCAGGGCACGGGCAAGACGACCATGGCGCTGCAGATGGCGCGCAACGTGGCGTCCGGCGGCCAGGCCAACGTCCTCTACGTCTGCTTCGAGCACGATGAGCTGTACCTGCTCAACCGCCTGATCGCCGCCGAGTCGGCTCTGGCCCATCTCCCGCACAAGACGGGAGCCATCAAGATCCAGGATGTCCGCAAGGAGATCCTGGGGACCTGGATGGCCGAGGGTGGCGGGGCCGCCCAGCTCGCCGCCAACCCCCGCCTCCGTCCTTCGCTCGACCGGATCGCGCGGTACGGCCAGAACCTGTTCCTGCTGCGCGGCTCGCAGACGGCCAGCACCATCGAGGGTCTGCGCGAGCTGGTCCGCCAGCACCGCGACCTGTCGGGCGACCGCCGGCTGGTCGTCATGGTGGACTACCTGCAGAAGGTGCCGGTGATCCCCGAGCCGCCCAACGAGACCGAGAAGGTGACGTACGTCGTCAATGGCCTCAAGGACATCGCGCTGTCCGAGGACGTGCCGATGGTCGCCATCGTCGCGGCGGACAAGGAGGGCCTCAAGGCGTCCCGGCTGCGCAACTATCACCTGCGCGGGTCCTCGGCCATCAACTACGAGGCCGACATCATCGTCATCCTCAACGAGAAGTACCAGATCGTGGCCAAGGTCAACATCGAGTTCAACCCGTACCAGGCACAGCGCTTCCGGGACTGGGTGATCGTGTCGGTGGAGAAGAACCGCGGCGGCCAGGACCAGGTGGACCTGGAGTACGAGAAGCACTTCGAGTTCTCCTGCTTCGACCCGAACGGGCGGACGGTGCAGGAGAAGCTGATCGAGGAACGCCTCTACAACGACTAGGGGCGGGTGCCGGCGTGTCGGCCGCGCCGCGCGGTAGAGTGCGCGCATGA
The DNA here is from genome assembly GCA_963770795.1 of uncultured Chloroflexia bacterium. Taxonomy (GTDB): domain Bacteria; phylum Chloroflexota; class Limnocylindria; order Limnocylindrales; family CSP1-4; genus CAIXZV01. The sequence goes on along the minus strand of CAVYQR010000001.1, from coordinate 592,182 downwards.
ACACCCAGTACGCAGACGCCTTTCCCGGCGTGGTCGAGATCGTCGTGGAGATCCAGCGGGGAACTCGAAACAAGTACGAGTTCGACGAGACGGCCGGCGTCTACCGCCTGGATCGTGTCCTGTCGTCCGCGGTCTTCTACAACTTCGACTACGGCTTCATCGAGGGCACGCGCGCGGACGACGGTGACCACACGGACGCGCTGCTGATCATCGACGAGCCCACCTTCACCGGTTGCCACGTCTGGGCTCGCCCGATCGGCGGGCTGGAGATGCGCGATGAGAAGGGCTTCGACTTCAAGACCCTGTGCGTCGCGATCGGCGATCCCCACCAGCAGCACATCGAACGCCTGGAGCAGATGCGCCCCCACCGGCTCGTGGAGATCGAGCACTTCTTCAACACCTACAAGCTCCTCGAGGAGAAGGACGTCGACGTCCTGGGCTGGCGCGACCGGGACCGCGCGCTCGAGGTGCTGACCGCCGACCGCATCCGCTTCCAGAACGAGCACGGTGGCTGAGGACCTCGACCGGCTGTTCGTCGGGGTCCCCGTTCCGCCGGAAGCGCTGGCTGCCTGTGCCGGGCTGCTGGGGCCCCTCCAGGCCCTGCACGGCGGTCGCGGTGTGCGCTGGGTGCGCACGGAGAACCTTCACCTGACCCTGCGCTTCCTGGGCCTGCTGCCACCGTCCCGGAGCGATGGCCTGGGGGAGGCGGTCGACGCGGCGGCGACCGGTATCGCGCCGTTCGAGGTTGTCCTGGCCGGGGCGGGGGCGTTTCCGGGCGACCGGCGCCCCAGGGCGATCTGGCTCGGCATCGAGCGCGGTGCTGACGAGCTCGGCACGATCTCGCGCGCCCTGGACGCCGCCCTGGTGCTGACCGGGATGCCTTCCGACGACAGGCCGTTCCGTCCGCATCTCACCGTCGCCCGGACCGACGCGGCGGGCACTTCGGGCTCGCTTGCGGTGGCGGCGGCGCTTCGGGAGGCGGCCGAGGGATGGCGAGTCGGGTTCACCGCGGACCGGGTGGTGCTCTACCGGAGCCACCTCGGCGGCGGAGGCCCTCCGCGTTACGAGCCGGTCCACGAGGCGCCTCTCTTGGGCTGAGCGGCTCGTGTGGTTGCCGGGGCGGAGCCGGACGCGATAGGCTCGCCTGGCCCCACCGCCCCGTACTGAGGTCGCTCGACGATGACCAGCGCCAAACCCCACCGGACCAAGTTCCTCCTGGACGAGGATCGGACCCCGCGGGCGTGGTACAACATCGCCGCCGACCTCCGGACCCCTCCGCCGCCGCCGCTGCACCCGGGTACAGGCCAGCCGATCGGGCCGGCGGACCTCGCGCCGCTGTTCCCGATGGCGCTGATCCTCCAGGAGGTCAGCACCGAGCGCGAGATCGAGATCCCGGATCCCGTGCGTGAGGCATATCAGCTCTACCGGCCGTCGCCGCTGCATCGTGCCTACGGCCTGGAGCGGGTCCTCGATACGCCGGCCCACATCTACTACAAGTACGAGGGCGTGAGCCCAGCCGGCAGCCACAAGCCGAACACGGCATTGGCTCAGGCATTCTTCAACAAGCAGGAGGGCGTCAAGCGCCTCGCGACCGAGACCGGCGCCGGGCAGTGGGGCAGCGCGCTCGCTTTCGCAGGCGCCGTCTTCGGCCTTGACGTGAAGGTCTACATGGTCCGGGCGAGCTACGACCAGAAGCCGTACCGGAGGATCCTGATGGAGACCTACGGTGCGGAGGTCGTCGCCAGCCCCAGCCCGTCGACCAACTACGGACGCTCGGTCCTGGCCGCGACACCCGACTCCAACGGCTCGCTGGGCATGGCTATCAGCGAGGCGGTCGAGGACGCGGCGACCCGCGACGACACCAAGTACGCCCTCGGCTCCGTGCTCAACCACGTGATGCTCCACCAGACGGTCATCGGCCTCGAGGCGCAGGAGCAGATGGCGATGGCCGGCGAGGAGCCGGACGTGATCATCGCGTGTGCCGGCGGTGGCTCGAACTTCGCGGGGCTGACGTTCCCGTATGTCGGGCGCATGCTCCGCGGCGAGGGGTCCTACCGCGTGATCGCTGTCGAACCGGAGGCTGCGCCCTCGCTGACCCGCGGCGTCTATGCGTACGACTTCGGCGACACCGGGAAGATGGCCCCGATCGTGAAGATGCACACGCTCGGGTCGGGTTTCATGCCGGAGCCCATCCACGCAGGAGGCCTGCGGTACCACGGGATGTCGCCCCTGGTGTCGCTGCTCAAGGAGGAGGGGCTCATCGGGGCGCGGAGCGTGCACCAGCGCGCCTGCTTCGAGGTGGGCGTGCAGTTCGCCCGGGCCGAGGGCATCCTGCCGGCGCCCGAGAGCACGCACGCGATCCGCGTGGCGGTGGACGAGGCTCTCGAGGCGAAGGCGGCCGGCGAGGCGCGGGTGATCCTGTTCAACCTGTCGGGGCACGGCCACTTCGACCTCACGTCGTACGAGCGCTACCTGAGCGGGGCGCTGGAGGACTACGAGTACCCGGCGGAGAGGGTCGCGGAGGCCCTCGCGGCGTTGCCGGCGGTGGGGTGAGACCGCGATAATCGGGCCCATGCACATCGCACTGCTGGGACTGGGGCTCATCGGCGGCAGCATCGCGCGGGCGCTCGCTGAGGACGGCTGAGGAACGGCGCGGAACGTGAGTCGGACCGGGATACGCGGGCCCGGCATCGGGTGGTCGCGTGGACGCCCGATGGTGAGGGGCCTCGCCGGGCGCTGGCGGAGGGCGTGATCGACGCGGTCGCCGGAGATCCCGGGACCGCGATCTCCGGGGCGGACCTGGTCGTGCTGGCCGCGCCGCCGCTGGCCTGCGCCGAGCTGCTGCGGCGGCTGGGCGGCGACCTCCGCCCGTCTCTCCCGCCCCGTGCCACCGTGACGGACGTTGCGTCGACCAAGGGCGTCCTCATCCGGACCGCCCGCGAGGAGGGTGTCCCGTACGTCGGCGGTCACCCGATGGCCGGGCGGGAGACCAGCGGCTATCGGTCCGCTGACGCGTCGCTGTTCCGGGACCGGCCCTGGGTGATCACGGAGCCGGTCTCGGGTGGCGACCCGGGCCTGGTCCGTACCTTGGCCCTGGCCTGCGGCGCGCGCCCGGTGGAGATGGAGGCGGAACGGCACGACCGCCTGGTCGCAGCGATCAGCCATCTGCCGCTCCTGACGTCCGTCGCGCTCGTGGAAGCCGTCGCCGGCACGCCCGGGGCGGCGACGGAGGACTGGCCCGCGGCCGCGGCTCTCGCGGCATCCGGCTGGTGGGACACGACGCGCCTCGCCCGCGGTGACGTGACGATGGGGGCGGAGATCGCGGTCACCAACGCCGAGGCGCTGGCGGTCCGGCTGCGCGCCTACCGCGACCGGCTGGACGAGTGGCTCGCGATCCTCGAGGCGCCCGACGGCCCGGACCGGGACGTCATCGGCGAACGCCTTGCGGCGGCACGCTCACGGCTGGAGGTCTGACGGTGGGAGATCCCGCCGAGCAGGTCCTCGTGGTGCCCCGCGAGGCAATCGTGCCCGGTCCGGGGTGGCTGGGCGTGCGGCGCGACGGCATCGATGCGGCGCTGGCGGCCGTGACCCGCGAGGGGCGGTTCGTCCTGCGCGCCATGGCCGAGGACGATCCTGGCCTGAAGCAGGTGATCCCATACCTCGTGCTCCGGGACGGCGATTGCTGGTTCCTCATGCGCCGGACCAAGGCCGGGGGCGATGCCCGCCTCCACGACCGCTGGTCGATCGGCGTCGGCGGGCACCTGAACCCGGGTGACGGGGACGTCCTGGGCGGGCTCCGGCGCGAATGGGCCGAGGAGCTGGTCGCCGACTTCGTACCGGACTTCGCGCCTGTGGGGCTCCTCAACGACGACACCACGTCCGTGGGTGCGGTCCACGTCGGTATCGTGTACCTGGCAGACGCTGCGGGCCGGCCTGTCGCCATTCGCGAGACCGAGAAGCTGGTGGGCGCCTTTGCGACCTCGGACGAGGTGACAGCGGTCCGCGACGGCCTCGAGACCTGGAGCCGCCTGGTGTTCGACGCGCTGCTCGACTGACCGGCCCGTCGGGCCGTGCGGCCCGGGACGTCCGACCCGTCCGATGCCATACTCGGCGAGGTCCCATGGCTCATCGAACGCGCGCCGTCCGTCATCGGGTCGCCCGCATCCTCCTGCTGCTGGGCGTGACGCTGCTGGGCGCCGCCGGCGTGGCGCAGGCCGCAGGCGGGCAGGTGGTCGTGCTCACCGCGAACGGGGTCGTGGATGATGCCCTCGCCGGGTATCTCGAGGAGGGCGTGAGCGCGGCGGCGGCGGACGGCGCTGAGGCTGTGGTCGTGCGGCTGGATACGCCGGGCGGCAGCCTTGACGCCACGAACCGGATCCGCAAGGCCTTCCTCGCCTCTTCGGTCCCGGTGATCGTGTGGGTGGCGCCCTCGGGCGCCCGAGCCGCGAGCGCAGGGACGTTCATCACCCTCGCCGCGAACCTTGCCTACATGGCGCCCGGCACGAACATAGGCGCCGCGACCCCCGTGGGCAGCGGCGGCGAGGACATCACGGGCACCATGGGTGAGAAGGTCCGCAACGACGCCATCGCGGCCATCTCGGCGACAGCCGAGGCTCGCGGCCGGCCCGTCGACTGGGCGGTCTCGACCGTTGCGGACGCCCGCTCCTACACCGCGACCGAGGCCGTCGCGGCGGGTGCCGTGGACGGGATAGCGGAGACCCTGGACCAGGTGCTGGCCGCTGCCGACGGGCAGGAGGTGACCGTGGCCGGGGGCACGGCTGTCACCCTGGACCTGGCCGACGCCACCGTGGTCGAGGCGCAGATGGGACCGCTGCTCGGCTTCCTGCACCTCTTGTCCGATCCGAACATCGCCTTCCTGCTGTTCCTCATCGGGGCCCTGGGCCTCGCGACGGAGCTGGTCAACACGAACCTCGTCACGGGGATCCTCGGCGCCTTCGCGCTTGCTGCTCGCCTTCATCGGGTTTGGGAGCCTGCCGCTCAACGTGGGTGGGCTCCTGCTCCTGGCCTTCGGCTTCGTCCTGTTCCTCCTCGAGACCCAGATCACGAGCCACGGCCTGCTGGCGCTCGGCGGGATCATCTGCCTGGCGCTCGGCGCGGCGGCGCTCTACACGGCCCCGCTGACGCCCACGGCCCCGTTGGTGGCCGTGGCGCCTCCCGTGATCCTGGTCGCGACGGTGACAATCGGCGGCCTGATGGGGCTGATCGTCGTGGCGGCCGTCCGGACGCGCAGGATGCGGGCGACGCCGGGGACCGTCGGTGCAGCGGTTCCGGTGGGCACCGCGGGGATCGTCCAGTCGCCGCTGGCGCCGGGCGGCACCGTCCACCTGGCCGGCGAGACATGGAGCGCCCGCGCCACGGACGAGGCGCAACTGCCTCGCGATACTTCCGTACGACTGGTTGCGTTCGACGGCCTGACGGCTATCGTGGAGCCCATCGACAACGTATCCGACCACGTGTCGCCCTCAGGGGACGCGGATCGGCCGTAGCCCCGGAGGCCGGCATGGAGCTCATCATCGTCCTCGCGACCCTGGCGTTCATCGCCGTGGTGCTGCTCGTGATCCTGTACCTGTCGGTCCGGGTCGTGCAGCAGTTCGAACGGATGGTGGTCTTCCGCCTGGGCAAGACGAACGAGTCGATGGTCCGCGACCCGGGCCTCAGGTTCCTCGTCCCGGTCGTTGACCGGCCGGTGAAGGTGGACATGCGCGAGCAGTTCATCGAGGTCCCCAGCCAGACGACGATCACCAAGGACAACGCACCGATCAACGTCGACTTCCTGATCTACTGGCGGATCGCGGACGCGCTCAAGAGCGTCGTCAACGTCGCCAACTTCCCGGGCGCGCTCCAGGGCGTCGCAACCACCACCCTCCGCGCGGTCATCGGCGACATCCTGCTCGACGACGTCCTGTCCAAGCGCGAGCAGATCAACGAGGTCCTTCGGATCAAGCTGGACGAGATCACCGAGCGCTGGGGCGGCAAGATCACGACCGTGGAGATCCGCGAGATCACGCCGCCCCGCGACGTGCAGGACGCGATGAACCGCCAGCTGTCCGCCGAGCGGACACGGCGCGCCGTGATCACCGAGTCCGAAGGTTCCCGGCAGTCGGCGATCAACGTCGCCGAGGGCCAGAAGCAGGCCGAGATCCTCAAGGCCGAGGGCGAGCGCCAGGCGGCCATCCTTCGGGCCGAGGGGTTCAGCATGGCCCTGGAACGGATCTACGCGGCCGCGAAGGGCATCGACGACAAGACGATGTCGCTGCAGTATCTCGAGGCCCTCAAGGCGCTGGGCGCCAGTCCGTCCACGAAGTTCCTCATTCCGACCGAGTTCACGCGTCTCGCCGAGCGGATCGGCAGCTACCTGGGGCAGGGAATGGGCGCTGGGGGTGGGGCCGCGGACCGGTGATGCGCCGGATCCTGTTGCTCGCGGCGGCCCCGGCTCTCGCGGCCGGCGCCCGGGGCCCCGTGCTGGACCGCCTCGCCCGCCGCATGACGCAGGCGCCACGGCGCCTGCCCGGAGAGGCCGGGCTCGCGCCAGCGCTCGACCGGCTGGGCGGCGAGGTGGTCCGCCTTCGGTCCCGGGACGGGCTCCGGCTGGTGGGCCGGTGGCTGCCGGCGGACCCGCCTGCCGGCCAGGGCTCCGCGGACGCGGACGCTGTCAGGAGGGTGGGTGCCGGACCCGCGCGAGGCGATCCTGCTGCTCCACGGGTACAACGGCTCCGTGGCCCCGGACCTGGTCGAGGTGGGGCCGTTCCTGCGCCGGACGGCCGGCGTGCTCGGCCTGGACTTTCGCGGCCACGGTGCCTCGGATGACGGACCCACGACGTTCGGGCTGCTCGAGGTGGAGGACGTGGCCGGGGCGCTCGCGTTCCTCGGCGAGAGGGGCGTGCGACGCGTGGCGCTGGTCGGCTCGTCCATGGGCGGGATCACCGCGATCGCGGCCGTGGCCGTGCTGGGGGACGGACGGCTGGCGGCGGCCGATGCCAACCCCGCGGCACCCGCCGGCGTCCGTCGAGGCACCAACGCCGCGGATCGTGGCGGTGGTCGCCGACTCCGTGACCCCGGAGCTGGCGGTCGTGGTCGGCAGCCGGCTGGCCCTGCCCTTCGGGCGGCGGATCGCAGAGCGGGCGTTTGGACGGTTCGAGCGTCTCGTCGGCGGGGATCCACGGGCCACCCAGCCGATCGCGACGGTTGGCCTGCTCGAGGACGTGCCGCTGCTGCTGGTGCACGGCGAGGAGGACCGGACGCTTCCCATCCGTGATGGTCGCCGCCTGGCTGCCGCCGCGCCGCCCGGGACCCGTCATCTCGTGATCGCGGGAGCCGATCACGGCGCCGGTCACGCGACGGACCCGGCGGCAGTACGAGGCCGCCGTGGAGGACATGCTGCGCGCGGCGTTCGCCGACGCGCGAGGGTAGCGGCGAGAACGATGCGCGCCTCGCCCTATACTTCACCCCGGCACCGTCGGGATTGAGCACGCGCTCGTCGTATTGGTGCCCTGCCAGGAGGTCGCATGGCCGGGAAGGTACTCGTCGTCGACGACGACGCGGGCGTCCAGCGACTGCTCCAGAACACCCTCCGCCAGGAGGGATTCGAGGTGGTCATCGCCAGCGACGGGCCCGAGGGGCTCCGCCTCTGGCAGCAGGAGAAGCCGTCGCTGGTCCTGTTGGACGTGACGCTTCGGGAGCTCGACGGCTACGAGGTGGCCACCCAGATCCGCGCCGCCGAGGGCTCGGACAGGCACGTCCCCATCATCATGCTCACCGCGGAGCGGGACGTGCAGCAGAAGGTCCGCGCCCTGAGGGCCGGCGCGGACGACTACCTGATCAAGCCATTCCATCCCGCGGAGCTGCTCGCGCGGATGAAGAGCCTGATCGCGCGGTTCGCCCCCGGTGAGACGATCGTCGGCCGTGCGCCGATGGGCCGGATCCACGCCTACTACGGGGCGAAGGGAGGCGTCGGAACCACGACCATCGCGATCAACGCCGCGATCGCCCTCCAGGGCCTGGGCCGGCGCGTCTGCCTCGTGGACGGCAACCTCCAGTTCGGTGACCACCGCGTGTTCCTGGACCTGAGCCTTGACCGGAAGGGCATCATCGATGTGGTCAGCTCCCCGACCATGGATGCCGACCTCATCAAGAGCATCGTCCAGACGCACGATTCGGGCGTGGACCTCCTCCTCGCACCACCGTCGCCCGAAGCCGCGGACCTCATCACGCCGGCCCACATGCACGAGATCCTGGAGCTGCTCCGCGGTGAGTACGACTACGTCATCGTGGACATCGACAAGCGCCTCGACGACGTCAACCTCATGGTGCTCGACGTCGCGGACATCATCTTCGCGGTCATGACGGCGGACCTCTCGTGCCTCAAGAACGTCCGGCTGGTGCTCGAGACGATCGGCCACCTGGGCTACGAGGCCGGCAAGCTCAAGCTGGTCCTCAACCGCTCCAACGCCTTCACGGGGATCAACGTGAAGAGCGCCGAGGGGGCGCTGCGCCGGCCGATCGAGTACCAGATCGTCAACGAGTACCGCGGCGCCATCTCGGCCCTCAACACCGGCGAGCCGTTCATGGCGAGCAAGGCGGACTCGGTCCTCGGACGCTCCGTCCTGGACTTCGCGACGGCGGTCGACAAGTCGGGCGGACGGGCGCAGGCACAGCTGGCACCGACGACGGGGCGGTAGCCGCTTCGCCGGACACGCCCTCCTGCCGAGCGTGCCCGGCGACGAGCCGCAGGTGAGCGGCGCAGTTGCACCGACAGATGAGATAAGCCGCAGGTGAGCGGCGCGGCCTACCGTGCTGCTCGTGCTCGCAACCATGCTCTCCGCAACGCTCCACGGGATCGCGGGTCGCGTCGTTCGCGTCGAGGTGGACGTTGCGCCCGGCCTGCCCGGCTTCACCATCGTCGGTCTGCCCGACGCGGCCCTGTCGGAGGCGCGGGAGCGCGTCCGGGGCGCGCTGCGGAACTCGGGCTTCCACCACCCGCCGCGTCGCATCACCGTGAACCTCGCCCCCGCGGAGCTGCGCAAGGCAGGGGCATCGCTGGATCTCGCCATCGCGATCGGCATCCTGCTCGGTTCTGAGCAGCTGCGGGCCGGTCCCGGCCGCGTCGGCATGATCGGTGAGCTGGGCCTGGGCGGGGAGGTGCGGCGTGTCCCCGGGATCCTGCCTATGTGCCTCGCCCTCGCGGCCGGGGGCGTGCGGCGTGTCGCCGTGCCGGCGGACGGCTACGCGGAGGCTCGGCTTGCGCCAGGTGTGGACCCGGTTCCGGTCGCGAGCGTCGCAGAGGCCGCCGAGGTCATGCGATCGCCGCGATCGCGGCGGGCCGTGCCGGTCGCTCTGCCAAGGGCTGGGGTCATGGCCGATGTCCCGGCGCAGGCGGAGCGAGGGGCGGCATCCGGCCCCGCCGGTGATGGGATGGTGGTCGACCTCGCGGACGTTCGAGGGCAGGCGGTCGCGCGGCGGGCGCTCGAGATCGCGCTTGCGGGGGGCCACGCGCTCCTCCTCATCGGGCCGCCGGGCGCCGGCAAGACGCTCCTCGCCCGGACCATTCCGCCGCTGCTGCCGGACCTGGACGACGGAGCGGCCCTGGCGGCGACGGTCATCGCCTCCGTGGCATCCCAGGAGCCCGTCGAGGCGCTCGTCCGGCGTCCGCCCGTCCGGATGCCGCACCACACGACCTCCTACGCGGGAATGGTCGGTGGCGGGCCGCGCCTCTCGCCCGGCGAAGTCACCCTCGCGGACCAGGGAATCCTGTTCTGCGACGAGCTCCCGGAGTTCGGGCGGGACGTGCTGGAGGCACTTCGCCAACCGCTCGAGGAGGGGCATGTCTCGGTCGTGAGGGTCGGTCGGGCCGCGACCTTCCCGGCGAGGTTCACGTTCATCGCGGCGATGAACCCGTGCCCGTGCGGTCAGGACGGCGCCGTGGACAGGGCCTGCACCTGCCCGCCACACGTGCCGGAGCGGTACCGGCGGCGCGTGTCCGGCCCCCTCCGGGACCGGATCGACCTGTGGGTCCGCGTGGACCGGGTCGCGCCGGCGGTTCTGCTCGGGGGACCGGTCCCGGAGGCGTCCGCGGTGGTCGCCCGGCGAATTGCGGAGGCCCGAGAGCATCGACGATCGCGGGCTGGAGACCTCGCGAACGTGAGGCTCCAGGGCCGGCTTCTCCGCTCCGCCTGTGCCATGGACGCCGTCGCGGAGGACAGGGCCGTGGTCCTTGCCGAGCGAGAGGGGCTGTCCGGACGGGGCATGGACCGCCTGCTTCGTGTCGCGAGGACCATAGCGGACCTCGCGGGCGACGCGGCCGTCGGCCCGGTCCACCTCGACGAAGCAGCACGGTTCCGGGCTCCCGTGGACCGGATGACGCTGCGGCAGGCGAGCTGATGCTCGGTGTGGGTCGCGCCGGCCCCCTCGGACGCGCGGATGTTGCAGAGGTCGGTGGCCCCCGGAACCCCGATGATGTGGAGCGTGACGCGTGGGTCGTCCTGAACGGCGTGAGCGGCGTCGGGCCCGTGTCGTTCGGGAGGCTGGTCGCGTCATTCGGCAGTGCGGCGGCGGTCCTGGCAGCCGCCCGACGCACGGGAGCGGTCGCCAGGCTCGTCGCGGCGACCGGCTCACATGACGGCGGCGGCCCGACCCTGGCGCAGGTCGCGGCAGCGTCGATCGTGGTGGCCGCCCGGGATCCGGGCCCGATGCTGGTTGCGGTCCGTCGAGCCGGGCTGCAGGTGCTGACCCTCGCGGACGAGGCCTATCCCGCGCGGCTCCGAAGGGTCGACCTGCCGCCGCCGGTCCTGTTCCTCCACGGGGATCCGTCCGCGCTGGACCGTGCCCGCTCGGTCGCGATCGTCGGCACTCGCCGCCCCACCGGTCTCGGGCGCGTGACCGCCGTCAGGATCGCGGAAGCGGTGAGCGGACTCGGTGCCACCGTCGTCTCCGGACTCGCGCTCGGCATCGATGCCGCGGCACATGCCGCCGCTGTCCGGCTCGGCGGTCCGACGGTCGCCGTGATCGGTGGCGGCCACGAGCGCCTGTACCCGGCCGGCCACCGGGGCCTCGCAAGGGCTATCGCCGCCGGGGGCGGGGCGGTCGTGAGCGAGTTCGCCCCCGACACGATTCCCACCCGTGGGACCTTTCCGCGTCGGAACCGGATCATCAGCGGCCTGGCGGACGCGACCGTCGTCGTGGAGGCCGGCTCGCGGAGCGGGGCACTGACGACGGCGGCATGGGCGCTGGAGCAGGGCAGGGGACTGCACCTCGTGCCGGGCCGTCTCGACGACCCGGCCGTGGCGGGCTGCCTCGCCTTCCTGCGGGAGGCCGGGCCGGAGGCCCGGATCGTAGCGGGCATCCCGGAGCTGCTCGAGGACCTCGGGCTCTTCGGGGATCCCGTCGCGGCACAGAGCAGGACCCTACGTGCTCCGGACGGTGTCCGCAACGGCCACGCCCCGCGAACGTCGCTCCACGCGGTTCTCGCCTGCCTCGGCCCGCTCGAGCGGGCCGTGGCCCAGGAGGTCGCCGCGGGTCGTGGGACTGTTGACGAGCTGGTCCTGGCGACCGGGGCAGCCAGCGCGTCGGTGCTGGGGGTCTTGACGGTGCTCGAGGTCCGCGGCCTGGTCCTGGAGGCCTTCGGAAGGTATCGGCCAGCAGGCCCGCTGGCCTCTGCAGCCGACACCCACCGGCCGCGACCGACGCGCGCCAGGGTGGCGTGACGGGCTTGCGCGGGCGGGTGTCCCCAGCATGGCACCCGGCCCATGGTTGCCGCTCCGGCAAGGGCGGTGCTACCCTCGCGCGCTGTACACAGGATCCGCGCAGGGTGCGCGGGAGTCCGCCCGGGACCGGCGCCAAGCTCCTCGGGCGCCTGCCACCGACGCACTGGAGGACGCGCTATTGCGGAAGCTCGGCGCCGCCCTGCTCGCCTTGCCCGTGGTCGCCCTCGTCTACCTGGCGTCGTTCAGCCGGCGCGGTATCGGCACCCGGATCGCCGCCGGCCTCGCCGCTGCGGCCGCGATCGGGCTCGTTGTCGTCGTCAGCCTCCCGCCGGCACCAAGTGCCGCTGCCCCGGTATCCCCGCCGAAGCCCGTCGCCGCCGAGATGCTCAACACGATCCGCACCGGACACTCGCTGACGGCCCCCATCGCCATCAGCTTCGATGCCGCGATGGATCCGGCGTCCGTCGCTGCGGCGCTCCGTGTCATGCCCGAGACCGCGCTGACCTTCGGCTGGGACGCCGCCGGGCGCGTGCTCACGATCAGTCCGCTCGCACACTGGTCCCCGGAGACGCTCTACACGATCAGCGTCTCGGCGGCGGCCCGGGGAGTCGACGGGGGCGCGCTCACGACGCCCGTTCGAGCCCTGGTGCTGACAGGGCATGCGGGGTCGGGGGAGATTCTCGCAACTGGGGTCTCGGGTGACCGTGCCCGGCTTGACACCGGGTTCCGCATCAGCCTCGACCGGGCCGTGGAGCTCGACGTGCTGCGAGCGGCGCTGCGAACCGAGCCCACGATCGGCGGCGTGCTGACTCCGGGCGCGACCATCGGCGAGTATGTCCTCAGCACGTCACAAGAGCTCGCGCCCAACATGACCTACCGCGTCTGGTTCGAGGGTCTGGCCGACACCGACGGCGTGGCGTTCACCACCTCGCCGGCATTCTCGATCAAGACCATCAAGTCGCCCTCCGTGGTCCGATTCCGACCCCGCGACGACACCAAGGCTGTCGAAACCGGAGCAACCATCTCGGTCCGGTTCACCGAGCGGATGGACCGCGCGGCGACCGCTGCCGCGTTCCGCGTGACCACGGGCGGCAAGGCGGTGCCGGGCAAGGTCACCTGGGCCGAGCAGGGCAAGGTGCTGGTGTTCGACCCGGGATCGGCCCTACCGTACGGCGCCAAGGTCGTCGCCGCCGTGGATGCCACTGCGCTGTCCAGGGACGGTGTCCCCATCGGGCAACCCGTCTCGGGCACCTTCACGACCGTTCCCAAGCCCAAGCCCGCGCCCAAACCCACGCCCAAGCCCGCCCCCAAACCCGCGGCGAGCCAGAAGACCAGCTCGACGAAGGCCATCTCCAAGTCGGGCGGCGGTGGTGCGGTCTCCGGGAGCTGGTCTGCCGTGGAGGCGTACTACCTGAAGCTGATGAACTGCACCCGGACGGGTGGCTGGGTCACCTCCACTGGCGCCTGCTCCTCGCCGGGTGGTCGCGCCGTCGCCGCACTGTCCCTCAGCGGACCTATCAGCGCGAAGGTCTCGCGGCCCTACGCCAAGCTCCTCGCGACGCGTGGGATCTGCAGCCACTTCAGCGGCGGCAACCCGGGGGACCGGCTTCGCCGGGCGGGTTTCAGCAGCTACCGCTGGGCGGAGAATCTTGGCTGCCGGTCCGGCAACCCGTACAGTGCCGTCCTCGGGTCCCACCGGTTCTTCCAGAGCGAGAAGCCCTATAACGGCGGCCACTACCGGAACATGATGAACCCTGCCTACGACCGGGCCGGCATCGGGGTCTGGGTGTCCGGTGGCCGTGTCCGGCTGGTGGTGGACTTCTACCACCCCTGACCGGTCGTCCCGAGTTTCGGTGGGACCATCGGGCGGGTGACGCGACGCGCCGGATCGACGAGCATTGGTCCGTGATCCGCAACGTCTGCCTCCACGTGTCCAACGAGCAGCCGCTGCTCGCCGACCTGTTCGACCTGCCCAGCGCGTCCGATGCCGGGCTCCTGTGCACGAACCTGCGGATGATGGACGGCAAGCGGCCGGTGTTCATCGACAGCATCACGGGGACCTTCTTCTTCCCGTACCACGTCATCCGGTTCCTCGAGATCCCTGAAGGCGCAGTCGATCTGGACCGGGTCGGCGGGGGAGCATCCGAGCCGGGGGACGCCCGCGCTGCCGGCGAGGAGCTCGACAGCCGTCTCGCCATCGCCGTCGAGGGTCCGGCCGATGAGGTCGTTGACGACGACCTGGATGGCGACATCGAGATCGACGAGGGCTTCCTCCAGCGGATCCGCGACATCTGAGGGCAGCTCCCAGGCAAGCGGCGGGTGATTGAGCCGGTGCTACACTCCCGGCCGCCATGCCCAAGCATCTCGTGATCGTGGAGTCGCCTGCCAAGGCGCGGACCATCGAGCGCTACCTCGGCGAGGACTACAAGGTCCTCGCCTCGTACGGTCACGTGCGGGACCTGCCCGAGAACCCGGGCAAGGGCAAGTTCGGCGTGGATGTGGATCACGACTTCGCACCCGAGTACGTGATCTCCGAAGATCGCCGGAAGCAGGTCGTGGAGATCGAGAAGGCGGCCCGGAGCGCAGTCGACGTCTGGCTCGCCACCGACCTTGACCGCGAGGGCGAGGCGATCGCCTGGCACGTGGCGGAGGCCGCGCACATCCCGGCCTCCAAGACGCACCGGGTCACCTTCAACGAGATCACCGACATCGCGATCAAGGACGCCTTCGCGAACCCTCGCTCCATCGACACGAACCTCGTGGACGCCCAGCAGGCGCGCCGGATCGTTGACCGCCTCGTCGGGTACACGCTCAGTCCGCTCATCTCCCGCAAGATTCGCAGCGGCCTGAGCGCGGGCCGCGTCCAGTCCGTCGCCCTGCGCCTGGTCGTGGACCGGGAGCGCGAGATACGTGCGTTCACGGCCCGCGAGTACTGGACGCTCGAGGTGCTCCTGAGGTCGGTCGCGGGCGACGCCTTCACCGCGGACCTCGTTCGCATCCACGGCAAGACCGTGGCAATCGGCGACGAGGCGACCGCCACCCATCACGCGGAGGCGCTGCGGGGCCTGCAGCCTGTCGTCGACTCGGTCGCCACGAAGCCCTCCAAGCGCAACCCGTCCCCGCCGTTCACCACGAGCACCCTCCAGCAGGAGGCCAGCCGCAAGCTCTCCTTCAGCCCCAAGAGGACGATGTCGATCGCCCAGCGCCTGTACGAGGGCGTGGACACGCCCGACGGCCACGTCGGCCTGATCACCTACATGCGCACGGATTCGACGGCGATCGCCGGGGTGGCGATGGCCGAGGCGCAGGCCGTGATCAAGGACCGCTTCGGGGAGCAGTACGGCACCGGCAAGGGACGCTTCTTCAAGACGAAGGCGAAGGGCGCCCAGGAGGCGCACGAGTCCATTCGCCCCACCTCGTTCCTGCGGGACCCGGACTCCATGCAGGCCCACCTCAAGCCCGAGGAGCACAGGCTCTACCGCCTGATCTGGCAGCGCGCGATCGCATCCCAGATGGCGCCCAAGGAGCTGGAGACGACGACGGTCGAGCTGGTCGCCGGGGACTACCGCCTGCGCGCCTCGGCCACCAGGACGCTGTTCGACGGGTTCGCGCGCGTCTACACGGAGGGCCGGGACGACGGCGCCGAGGAGGCCGAGCGGACGCTGCCGCCCCTCCGCGAGGGCGACGTCAGCAGCGTCGAGTCCGTCACGCCCAGCCAGCACTTCACGGAGCCGCCGCCCCGCTACACCGAGGCGACCCTGGTCAAGGCCCTGGAGGAGCACGGCATCGGCCGGCCGTCCACGTACGCCGCCACCATCTCGACCATCGTGGATCGCGGCTATGTCAGGGTGGAGGAGCGGAGGCTGCACCCTGAGGAGATCGGGGAGATCGTCACGGACCTCCTTGTGACCCACTTCGGCAAGTACGTGGATCTCGCCTTCACGGCCCGGATGGAGGAGGAGCTCGACGAGGTGGCCCGGGGCGAGCGTGAGTGGGTGCCGCTCCTGCGCGCGTTCTTCGGGCCGCTCAAGGAGCTCGTGGACGAGAAGCGCAAGGAGCTCAAGCGCCGCGACTTCACGACCGAGGAGACCGACGAGATCTGCTCGGAAGGCCACCCGATGGTCATCCGCCTGGGGAGGAACGGCAAGTTCCTGGCCTGCTCCACCTTCCCGGAGCACAAGGAGACGCGACCGCTCCCCGGCGACGAGACCCCGACGCTCGAGGGCGACGGCGATGCCTGTCCCCAGTGCGGCGAGGGCGTCCTGGCCACGAAGCGGGGTCGGTTCGGGGCGTTCGTGGGCTGCTCCCGCTACCCGGACTGTGCCTACATCAAGAAGGACGGCCCGCCGCCCCCGGACCAGCTCCCGTTCGAGGTGCCGTGCCCCAAGAGCGGCGACGGCCACCTGGTCGCGCGTCGCGCGAGGCGGACGGGGAACGTCTTCTGGGGGTGCTCTGCCTACCCGAAGTGCGACTTCACGACCAACCACGAGCCGACCGGGGGCGTTCACGATGCCCACGAGGACGGCAAGGGATCGGTGGCGCGGAAGGGCGAGGCCGGCCTGTGCCTGACCTGCGGCGCTGCGGTGGAGCTGCCGGAGGGCAGCCTCGTCGGGCTGCGGCTGGCCGGCGGACCCGCGAACCCGTCCGCGCTCGCGAAGCCTGCCCGCGGCGGCGGACGACGGGGTGCCCCGAGGGCCGGTGGGACCGCCAGGCGCACGACGCGCGCACCGGCCGCCACGTCTCGAGCTGGGGGCGGATCGAAGCGAACCGGGTCGTGACCGGGATGGCGACCTCGTGACGGGCTCCGAGGCGCTGCGCCGGTTCGTGCGTTCTCTGGAGGCGCGGGACGCCTCGCCGGACACGCGCCGGTCATACGAGGCCACGGTGGAGGCGTACCTCGCGTGGCTGGCCGCCAATGACGCCGACTGGCGGACACCCGGCCGCCAGGTCCTGCGCGCCTACCTGGCGGAGCTCTCCGAGGGCCACGCGAAGACCTCCGTCGCGCAGCGGCTGGCGGCCCTGCGCGCCTTCCACCGGTACGCCTCGCGCGCCGGCCTGGCACCGGGCGACCCGTGGGGTGCCATCGCCACGCCCCGCCTGCCGAGACGCCTGCCGCGCGTCCTGGAGGTGGAGCAGGTGGAACGGCTCATCGCCGCCGTGGACGCCGACCTCGCCGACGCCGCGGACGGAGGGTCCGCCACTGCCCGGCGTGACCCGGAGCTCGCCCGTGCCCTCGCCCTCCGGGACCGGGCGCTCGTCGAGACGGCGTACGCGGCCGGGCTGCGGATCAGCGAGCTGTCCTCGGCGGACCTGGGCAGCCTGGACCTTCGACGCGGGGAGCTCCGCGTGCTGGGCAAGGGCCGCAAGGAGCGGATCGGCCTTCTGGGCCGACCCGCACGGGAAGCGCTGCGCGGCTACCTGGACGAGGGCCGCCCCGTGCTCCTTGGCCGGCTGCCACCTCTCGAGGACGTCCCGACCGCGGTGTTCCTGAACCACCACGGCGCCCAGCTCGGCGTCCGTGGCCTGCGCGGCCGCCTGGACAGGCTCCGGCGCCGGGCCGGCCTGCCCGAAGGCGTGAGCCCCCACACGCTCCGCCACAGCTTTGCGACCCACCTCCTCGAGGGCGGCGCGGATCTGCGCGTCGTCCAGGAGCTGTTGGGGCACGAGAGCCTCGCCACAACGCAGGTGTACACGCACGTCTCACCCGCCCGGCTCAAGGACGCGTACCGGTCGGCGCACCCCCGTGCGCGGGCGACGACGTGATCGACGAGCCGCTTCCCACCATCGAGGAGCCGGCCATCGCCGTTCCGGCCTCGCGGGCCGGCTCTGCGACGAGGCAGTCGATCGCCCGGGCGGGCATGGTCGTCACGGTCGCCTTCGCGGCGTCGCGGGTGCTGGGCTACCTGCGGTACGTGGTCATTGCCGCCGCAGAGCCGGACCCGGCCAAGCTGGACGCATTCTTTGCCGCCTTCCGGATCCCGGACTTCCTGTTCATGCTCGTGGCCGCGGGCGCCCTCTCCTCGGCGCTGATCCCGGTCATCGCGGGGCTGTTCGCCGCGGACGAGGAGGCCCGCGCCTGGCGGGTGGTCTCCACGGTCAGCACGCTGGTCCTCGGCACCCTGGCGGTCCTGTCCGCCGCCTACCTGGTCGCGGCGCCGGTGCTCGTGCCGCTGATCACACCCGGTTTCGACGAGGCCGAGACCGCGCTCACCGTCGAGCTGACGCGGATCATGGTGCTCGCACCCCTGTTCCTTGCCGCGGGCGCGGTGGCCACGAGCGTCCTCAACTCCCGTGGACGGTTCGGGGCGGCGGCTCTCGCCCCGCTCGTCTACAACATGGCCATCATCCTGGGCGCCCTCCTGCTCGTGCCGACGTTCGGCGTGGCCGGCATCGCGATCGGGGTCGTGCTGGGCGCGATCGGCCACGTCCTCGTCCAGGTGCCCACGCTCCGCCGACTCGGGGCGCGCATCCGGCCCATGGCCGACCTCGGGGATACGCAGGCCCGCCGGGCGATCGCCCTGATGGGTCCGCGGGCCCTCGGCCTGGGGTCCGTGCAGGTCGTGTTCCTCGTGATGACGAGCCTCGCCTCGACCCTGGGTGCGGGCGCGATCTCGGCGTTCACATTCGCGTTCGCGATGCTCCAGATCCCGATAGGCGTGATCGGGATCCCGCTGGGCGTGGTCCTGCTGCCGTCCCTCTCCCGTGAGGCCTCCCTGGGCGATACCGGGGCCTTCCGGCGGCTCCTCGTTCGCGGGCTGTGCCTGCTGGCCTACGTGATGGTCCCCATCTCCGCGATCGGGTTCGTCGTGGCGGATGACGTCACCCGCCTCCTGTTCGGCAACGGCAGCATGTCCGAGACGGCGCTGGAGACCACGGGTGCCGCCCTGTCGGCGTTCATGGTCGGGCTCACCGCCCACTCGCTCATCGCCGTGCTGGCCCGGGCCTTCTACGCCCACCAGGACACGGCGACACCGGTCGCGGCGGCGATCGTCGCGGTCATCGTGGACATCCTGTTGGCGTTCGTCCTGGTCGGGCCGCTGGGGGTCGTGGGGCTGGCCACTGCCATCGCGATCGGGGCCTGGCTCGAGATGATCATCCTCGTCACGCTGCTCCGGCGGCGCGTGCCTGGCCTCGGTCTCGGCGAGGTTGGACGCGTCCTCCTCCTCACGGCCATCGTCTCCGCGTTCGGCGCCGCTGCGGCCTGGGCCGTCACGGTCGTGCTGGTGGGAGCCTGGTCGGAGGATGCCTCCGTGCTGCTGGTGCTCCTCCGGCTTGTCCTGGCGACTGCCGCCGGCGCCGCCGTGGTGGTGGCCGGGTCCCTGGCGTTGCGGATCGGGGAGCTCCGGACTATCGTCGGGGTCGTGAAGGACCTCCTCCGCCGGCCCGGCCGCGCATGACGGGCCGCGAGGCCGGTGCAGGCCCGCCTGCCGTGAGCCCTGCTCTCGAGGCCGAGCCCGCCGCCTGGGACGCCTATGTCGAGGCCAGCCCGCGCGGCTCGTACCTCCAGCTCACCGGCTGGGCGCGGGTCAAGGCGGTCAACGGATGGTCCTCGCGCCGTCTCCACGATCCCGCCGCCGCCAGGGTGCCGGCCGTGGGCGCCCAGGTCCTGCTCCGCCGTCCCGGCCCGTTGCCGTGGGCCTTCGCCTATGCCCCGCGCGGCCCCGTGCTGGAGCGGTGGGACGCGGAGTCCATCGCCCGGTTCACGGGCCTGGCGCAGGCTGGCCTCCGGACGGGCGGCCGGGTGAGCCACCTGCGGATCGACCCGGAGATCGAGCGGGATGCCGGCCCCGACGAGGGCGGTGCCGTGGTGGCCGGCCTGGTCCGCGCCGGCTGGCGGGCCGCGCCGCCGATCCAGCCCACCTCGACGCGCGTCATCGACCTGGCGGCCGACGAGGACGCGCTGTGGGGCGACCTGCGCAAGAAGTGGCGCCAGTACGTCAACAAGGCCCGTGCGAGCGGCGTTCGCATCGTTGACGCGGGGCCGGAGCGCCTGGACGAGTTCTACCGGATCTACCGCGAGACCGCGGACCGGGCGGGCTTCCTGATCCGTGCCCAGTCCGCGTACCGCGACGCGTGGGATGCCTTCGGGCCGGACGGCCGTGCCCGCCTCCTCTTCGCCGAGCTGCCCGACGGGACGCCCGCGGCGACGCTGTTCCTCGTGCGGTCCGGTAGCCGCGTCGTGGAGCCGTACGGCGGCATGACCCAGGCGGGCGCCGAGAGCCGGGCGAACTACCTCCTGAAGTGGGAGGCGATTCGCTCATCGCGGGAGGCCGGCGCGACCAGCTACGACCTCTGGGGCCTGGCCCATCCGGGTATCGCCCACTTCAAGACCGGCTTTGGCGGGCGGGAGATCCAGTACGTCGGAGCCTGGGACCTGGTTCTGGACGCCCTTGGACGGCGGACCTACGAGATGGCCCAGCGCTCCCGGGTCCGCGTGGAGCGTCTCCGGCACGGGCTTCGCGGCGCCGCGACCACGGCGGCCGGGTACTCGGGCGGGGGCGACGCCGGGGGTGACGCGTGACGCCCGCCGTGCGGGAGCTGGTCGGCCCGGAGCTTGACGCCTGGGATGCGGCGGCGGTCGATGCGCCCGGCGGGCATGTCTTCCAGTCGAGGGCGTGGGCGGCACACCGCGAGTCCAGTGGCTGGCAGCCGCGGTTCCTCGCGGCCGGCGACGCGCGCGCCCTGGCGCTGGTGCGCCCGTGGCCCCTGACCGGTGGCGGGTCGGCGTATCTGCCCCGGGGTCCGGTCGGCCAGGCCACGCCCTGGACCGCTGACGGGTCGGGCGTCGTGATCGGGGAGACGCTGGTGGCGGCGTCGCGGCACCTCGCGAGCCACGGGGTCGACGTGATCGCCGCGGACGCGGAGGTGGCGGCCGCCGACACGGCCTACCTGGCGACGCTCGACGCGGCCGGCTTCCACGGCATTCCGGAGATCCAGCCCTCCCAGCACCGTATGGCGCTCGAGCTGCCCGGCAGCGGCGACGTCGCGGGCGTGCTTGCCGGGGTCGCCAAGGCAACGCGCCAGCGGATCCGGCGAGCCGAGCGCGACGGGGTCGTCGTGCTGCGCCACGACGCACGCGCGAAGGATCTCGCCGGGTTCACGACGAGCCGCGAGCCGGCCGAGGTCGCCCTGCGGCGTTTCTACGACCTGCTCCACGCGACCGGCGAGCGGCTCGGCTTCTCGCTGGGTGGCTCCGTCGGTTACCTCGCATGGTGGCTGCGCGCGCTGGACGCCGGCCACCTCGTCTACCTGGAGGCCCGCGACGGCGGCGAGCAGGGCCAGGTGCTGGGCGGGCTCGTCCTCTACCGTCATGGTCGCCGCCTGTCCACGGCGCACTCGGGCGATGTCGCCGACAGCCGACGGGACCACCCGGGCACGATGCACCTGCTCCGATGGCGGGCTATCCAGCTGGCCCTCGCCGAGGGGCGGCTGGAGATGGACCTGGGGGGCGTGGACGTTCCCGGCGCCCGCCGGCCACCGCTACCCGGTGAGCCCATGTTCGGCCTGTACGAGCACAAGCGCTCGTTCGGGGCGGCGTGGGTCGAGCTGGCGGGCGCCCAGGAGCGGGTGGGGAGCCCGGTTCGATATGCGGTCGGGCGGGCGACCACGAGGCTGACCCGGGCGTTGGGTCGGGGCAGGGGCCGCACGTGAGCCCGCAGCCCACGCCGCTGGAGCGCCTGGTCGAGTCGGCGGTCGGACGGGAGCCGAGAGCCCTCGGTCCGCTGCTGGATCGTCTCGACGCCGCGGGTCTGGTCCGCGAGGTCCGACCGGGTGGCGCAGCCGCCACGATCGGCGATGTCGCGGGCACCGCCATCACCGGGCTGACGGAGGACTCCCGGCAGGTCCGGGCCGGGACGCTGTTCGTCGCCGTGCCGGGCTTCCACGTGGACGGCCACGACTTCGTTGCGCGGGCGGCCACGGCCGGGGCTGCGGCGGTGGTGGTCGAACGGCCGGTCCCGGGGGCGAGCCTGCCCCAGGTCGTCGTCGGGGCGGCGAGGTCGGCACTCGCCGAGGCGGCGGGCTGGTGGGCCGGAGACCCGTCGCGGGACCTCGGCGTGATCGGGATCACGGGCACCGACGGCAAGACCACGACGTCGTTCCTCGTCGTCGCGGCGCTGGAGGCGGCGGGAATCTCCACCGGCCTGATCGGCACCGTGGAGACGAAGGTGGGGGACCTGCGGGAGCGCCACGAGGCCCACGTGACCACCCCCGCCGCGCCGGAGCTCCACGCGACGCTGGCCGCGATGCGCGCCGCCGGCAACGCAGCCGCCGTCCTCGAGACGACGTCTCACGCGCTGGAGCTGGAGCGAGTGGCCGGGATCGCCTACGACGCGGCCGTGTTCACGAACCTCAGCCACGAGCATCTCGAGTTGCACGGCACCTTCGAGCGCTACCGTGATGCCAAGCTTCGACTGTTCACGGCGTTGGCGGCGGGCCCGGCGAACCCGCTCAAGTCCGTTGCCGGGCGCCCATGGCCCAAGACCGCGGTGCTCAACATGGACGACCCCGCCGCGCCGGCCTTCGAGGCGGCGGCCCGTGCCGCGGGCGCTGCCGTCCTGGGCTACGGAACGGGCCACGAGGCGGACGTGCGTGCCACGACGGTCGACGAGGACACGCACCGCCTGCGGATCCGCTTCGACGCGCCGTCGGGTCCGGGGGAGCTGGCCCTGCGGCTGGCCGGGCGCTTCAACGTCCACAATGCGTTGGCCGTGGTGGCGCTTGGGGAGGCGCTTGGCCTCGATCCCGTCGCCGTGCGCGGCGGCCTGGAGGGCGTCGCGGGCGTGCCCGGCCGCATGGAGCGCATCGATGCCGGGCAGCCCTTCGGGATCGTCGTGGACTACGCCCACTCGCCCGCGTCGTTGCAGGTCGTCCTGGATCTGCTGGCGCCGGTGGCCGCCGCGCAGGGCGGGACCCTGATCGCGGTCTTCGGATCCGGTGGGGAGCGCGATACGGCCAAGCGCGGCGTCATGGGCCGTATCGCGGGCGAGCGGTGCCGGGTCGTGATCGCCACGGACGAGGACCCCCGCGGCGAGGACCGCCACGTCATCATCGAGGAGATCGTCCGGGGCGCCGAGGCTGCCGGCCGCCTCCGCGGCGAGGGCGTCCTGGCGATCGCCGACCGCCGCGAGGCGATCGCCGTCGCCTTCGGGCAGGCCCGGCCGGGGGACCTGGTCCTCCTGGCAGGCAAGGGCCACGAGGTGGCCATCCTGTACGCCGACCACGAGCTGCCGTGGGACGAGGCCACCGTCGCCCGCCAGGCGCTGGCGGCGATGGGTTTCCCCGGCTGACCGTGCGGGGCTGCCTGTTCACGCTGCTGCTGGGCGCGATCGTCCTCGCGTTCGCCGTGGTGGTCGGGCTGCCTGCCGTCGCGTCCGCGATCCTGACCGGCGCGATCACGACCGCCGGGCTCCAGGCCGACGACACCACGGTTGGCGTTGCCAGCAACCAGCCGACGGACCTCCTCGGGCTACACGCGGACCGGGTCCGCATCCGCGCCACGGACGCCAGGTTCCACGGCCTCGAGATCGGCGAGCTGGACGTCGCGCTCGGTGACGTGGCGATCATCGACCGGACCGTCGGAACCGTGGAGGGGACCCTGGCCGGCGTGACGGTGCCGGACGTCGGCGGGCGCCCGCTCGCGCTGGCGATGGTGACCCTGGGCGGCGGGGGCCAGACGGTGACCGCATCGACGACGATTGCCGGCGCGGACGCCGAGGCGCTCCTGGCCGACGCGGTCGAGGCCGAGCTCGGAGTCCGTCCGAGCGCCGTCACCCTCTCCGTCCCAGACCGGGTGGCCGCGCGGATGGGCGTGGTGGTGCATGCCCGCCTTCGCGTCAACGCGGCGGGGGACCTCGTTGCGAAGGTGCTCGACGGACCCGAGGCCGGCCGAACCCTGACGCTCCTCCGCGGTGGTGACGACCTCCCGATCCGCCTGACGCGTGTCCGCGTGACCGCGGCCGGCGACCTCCGCCTCACCGGCGACCTCGAGATCGGGCTGCTGGGCTTCGTGGGCGGCTGACGCCCGGAGGCGCACCGGCCGAGAGCGTTTCCGGGAGCGTCGCCCGCCCCACCGGGTAGACTCCCGCCATGCCCGACCAGGTCGTCCGCGATCCCGAGGTCCCGCTCGCTGCGGCCCGCGCTGCATCCCGAGGCGGGCGCCGCGGCGCGCGTCGCGAGATGGATGCGGTGGAGATCGCGGACGTCGTGCCGATCCCGGCCGTCGGCCCCATCCCCGCTGCGATGGCCCTGGATCTCCCGGCGCTCCGCGGCGAGTTGCTCGCGTCCGTCGCCAAGCACCACCCCCAGGCCGACCTGTCCATGATCGATCGCGCCTTCGATCTCGCCGTGGACGCGCACAGCAGCCAGGTCCGGGCATCCGGCGAGCCGTACGTCGCGCACCCGATCGCGTCGGCGCAGATCCTCGCGGATCTCGGCATCGATCCCGTGGCCGTCTCCGCCGCCCTCCTGCACGACGTCGCCGAGGACACCGAGTACGGCCTCGCCGACGTCGAAGAGCGGTTCGGGCCCGAGGTCGCCCACCTGGTGGACGGCGTGACCAAGCTGTCCAAGTTCAGCACCCACAGCCACGAGCAGCAGCAGGCCGAGAACATCCGGAAGATGTTCCTGGCCATGGCGGACGACATCCGGGTCGTCCTCATCAAGCTCGCGGACCGGCTCCACAACATGCGCACCCTCGGCGCCCTCCGGACGGAGAAACAGCAGCGCATCGCCCGCCAGACGATGGAGATCTACGCACCGCTCGCGGAGCGCCTCGGGATCTGGCAGATCAAGTGGGAGCTGGAGGACCTCTCGTTCAAGGCCCTCGAGCCCGAGGCATTCCGGGACCTGGCCAAGCTCCTGGACACGCGGCGGACCGGTCGCGAGACCTTCATCGAGCGGGCCATCGAGGAGCTCCGCCCGCGGCTCGCGGACGCGGGCATCGAGGCCGAGCTCCAGGGCCGCCCGAAGCACATCTACAGCATCTGGAAGAAGATGCAGCGCAAGGGCGCGGAGTTCGGCGAGATCTACGACGTCTACGCCATCCGTCTCCTGGTCGAGGACATCCGGGAATGCTATGCGGCGCTGGGCATCGTGCACGCGCTGTGGCGCCCGATCCCGGGCCAGTTCGACGACTACATCGCGGTCCCCAAGAACAACCTCTACCAGTCGCTGCACACCGCCGTCATCGCCCTCGACGGCAAGCCACTCGAGATCCAGATCCGGACCCACGCGATGCACCAGGTGTCCGAGGTGGGCATCGCGGCGCACTGGCGGTACAAGGAGGGTTCCAGGGCCGAGCGCGACTACGACGCGAAGCTCGCCTGGCTTCGCCAGCTCATGGAGTGGCAGCGCGACGTCAGCGAGTCCGACGCGACCGAGTTCGTCGAGGGGATCAAGCTCGACATCTTCCAGGATCAGGTCTTCGTGTTCACGCCGCGCGGCGACGTCAAGGATCTCCCCGCAGGCGCCACGCCGCTCGACTTCGCCTACCGGATCCACACCGACGTCGGGCATCGCACGATCGGCGCCAAGGTCAACAACCGCCTGGTCCCGCTGGACTACCGGCTCAAGAACGGCGACATCGTCGAGATCGTGACGACCAAGGGCGAGCACGGTCCGTCGCGCGACTGGATGAACATCGTCCGGACCTCGCACGCCCGCGAGAAGATCCGCCAGTGGTTCAAGAAGAAGGACCGCGCGGAGAACATCGTCCACGGGCGGGAGTCCCTGGAGCGCGAGCTGCGACGCCTCGCCCGGACGAGCCTCCAGGCCATCGGCCACGAGAAGCTGGTCGATGTGACGAAGCTCTACCAGCACGAGACGGTGGACGACTTCCTGGCCGCCATCGGCTACGGGGCCATCTCGGCCCAGCAGGTGGTCATGCGCCTGGGCGTCCTCGACGACGGCCAGATCACGCTGCCCACGGTCGCCCCGCCGCAGCCGCCCCGGACCGGAGGCGTCCGGGTCAAGGGGGTTGGGGACCTGCTGGTCCGCTTCGCCAAGTGCTGCCATCCGATCCCGGGCGATCCGATCCACGGGTTCATCACCCGGGGCAAGGGGATCACGGTCCACCTGCGCTCGTGCCCCACGGTCCTCAACGAGCGTGAGGTGACGCGCCTGATCGACGTGGAGTGGGAGGCGGCGCCAGCGCAGACGTACCCGATCGCGATCCGGGTGGAGGCGTACGACCGAACCGGCCTCCTGTCCGACATCACCCAGGTGATGGCCGAGAACAAGGTCAACATCCTGGCGGCGAACGTGGGCGTGAACCCGGATCACTCGGCGGTGGTGACGATGACGCTGCAGGTGGCATCCGTTGCCCAGCTGGCCAAGGTCATGAGCCGAGCGGAGCAGCTCAAGGACGTCGTCAGCGTCCAGCGTGACCTGAGCTAGGTCCGGCGTCGGGCGGCGGGTCATCGAGCCCGTGCGAGGGTCGCCTGGCGGGGCAGGGCGGGCTGGGTTCAGCCTGCCGTCCCCGGCGCCATGGACTCCCTGTGCACGTCCATCGTCCGAATCTGTCGCAGCCGCCAGAAGGCGGCCAGTCCGAGCAACGCGCAGGCGATGCCGCCGACGGCCAGCGACACGTCCACCCCGAACCGGGACGCGATCCAACCCATCAGCAGCCCGCCGATCGGCGCGGAGCCGGCGAACACCGTCGTGTAGACGCTCATCACGCGGCCGCGCAGCTCGTCCGGTGCCGCCAGCTGGATGACCGTGTTGGCGGTGGCCGCCATCGCGATCGCCCCGAAGCCCATGAACCCCATCGCCAGCAGTGCCAGCGGGAAGACCTGCACCGCGGCGGCACCGATCTCGGCCAGGCCCAGCAGCAGGGCGCCACCGGCAATGAATGCTGGCCTCGCGTGCCCCGAGAACGCGATCGACAGGGCCGCGATCAGCGCCCCGATGCCCGAGGCTGCCATGAGGAACCCGTAGCCCGCGGCGTCGGTGTGGAGCACGTCCCGTGCGAGGGCCGGGATGACCACGTTGAAGTTCATCGCGAACAGGCCTGCCAGGCCGACGACGATCGTCGCCAGCAGGACCATGTCCGTCTGCCGCACGTAGCGGAGGCCCTCGGCGAGCGACCGGCCCACACCTCGGACCGTGTGCGGCCGGATGATCACGGGCGGCGAGTCCAGGTCCTCGTCGCGCATGAGCCCATAGCCCACGATGACGGCGATGAAGCTGATCCCGTTGAGCAGGAACGCGACCGGGATGCCCACGGCGGCGATGGCCAGGCCGGCGACGGCGGGCCCCACGATGCGTGCCCCATTGAAGACCGCCGAGTTGAGCGCCACCGCGTTGGGCAGGTCGCGCCTCCCCACCATCTCCACGACGAACGACTGGCGGGTGGGCATGTCCACGGCATTCGTGATCCCCAGCAGCGCGGCCAGCACGAGGATCTGCCACACCTCCACGACGCCGCTGGCCGAGAGCCCGAACAGGATGAGCGCCAGCGTCATCTGGACGACCTGCGTCGCGATCAGCGTGGGCTTCTTCGGCAGCACGTCTGCGATCAGCCCGCCGAACAGCCCGAGGATCATCACCGGCAGGAACTGCATCGCGACTGTCAGGCCGAGCATGAACGGGTCGCCGGTGATCTCCAGGACGAGCCATGCCTGACCGACCTGCTGCATCCAGGTCCCGATCAGAGAGATCAGCTGGCCCGTGAAGAACAGACGGTAGTTGCGGTGGGCGAGAGCCCGCGATCCCTTGGCGAGCAGGCTCATGCGCCGGGATCAGGGTGATGCACCGGCTCCCGGCCGGCATCGATGTCCGCGAGATGTCCCTCGAGGTGGGTCCGCCGCTGGGAAGCCTCCGCGAGCATCGCCTCCAGCCTCGCGACCTTGCCCTGCAGCGTGGCCACCTGGCGTTCCGCCCGGTCCAGGGCGTCCACCACCAGGGCCCGTCGTTCGGTCGCGTCCAGGCTCGTCCTGAACCGTGCCCGGTTGCGGGCCCGGGCCTGGTCGTCCTCGAGGAGCTGCCCGATCTCCGCAAGCGAGAACCCGGCGTCATCCCGGAGCCCGCGGATGAACCGGAGGCGCTGCAGGTCCTCTGCGTCGTAGAGGCGGTAGGCACCGCCGGACCGCGCGGCTGGGGCAAGGAGGTCCAGCTCCTCGTAGTAGCGGATCGCCCGAGGGGTGAGCCCGGTCGCCTCGGCGACCTCCTGGATACGCAGGAGGGGCGCCGTGACGGCGTCGCGGTCGGGTGGATCGAGTTCGGTCACGCCACCATTCTATGGCGACCTTACCGTTCGCGTAAACGTTAGGGTTAGGGCGTCGTCGTGGCCGTTCTCGGGCTTCCGTGCGACAATGGAAGCCTTCGCGACCCCTCGTCGCGATGCGTCGCGTGGTCGACCTCTCTCTTCGAACGGACCGTGCGTCAAAGCATTCCCTGTTCGGGGAGCGAAGGAGGCCCATATGGCCACCGGAACAATCAAGCGCATCGTTGCCGACCGCGGCTTCGGATTCATCGCCGCCGAGGACGAGAAGGAGTACTTCTTCCATCGCGGCGGTCTCGACGCATCGCTCGAGTTCGACCGCCTGGTCGGCGGGGAGAAGGTCGAGTTCGACGTCGAGGCAAGCCCCAAGGGCCCCCGCGCCAACCACGTTCGCGCGGCCTGAGAGAACGACCGGCGCCCGTCCACGTGGCGGGCGCCGCGTCATCCCGACCCTTGTCCGCGAACGTCGTGCCCAAGCCGGCCAGATCCCACGAGGAACCCGCATGACCCGGTCGGCGTTCGTGTCCACGTATCCGCCCCGTCACTGCGGAGTCGCCACCTACACGCAGCATCTCGCCACCGCGGTCGGCGGCCGCGAGATCGTGGCCCTGCACGCATCGGACCTGCCCTCGCCATACCCGCTCGAGGTGCACCATCGCCTCCGCGTCACGGAGCCGGATGAGTTCGCGCGCACCGCAGCCTCGCTGCGTGCCTGCGCCGACGTCGTCTCGATCCAGCACGCGTTCGGCATCTGGGGACCGGAAGAGACCGCCGTCCTGGACTTCGCCGACGCGCTCGAGGTCCCGGCCGTCGCCACCTTCCACGACGTACCCGCCTCGCCCACGCCCGAGCAGCACAGCGTCATCGCAGGGGTCGCCTCAGCGGTCCTTGGCACCGTCGCGCTGTCGCAGGCCGCGGCAGCGCTCCTGGCGAACGTCTACGGGGTGGATCCCGCGGACATCACGGTGCTCCCGCACGGGATCCCGGACCTGCCGTTCCTGGACGCCGAGACCGTCAAGCCCGCCGTGGGCATGGGCGGCCGGGACGTCCTGCTGAGCTTCGGGCTGCTGGGGCCGGGCAAGGGGATCGACCTGGCCCTCGAGGCGCTGCCCGAGATCATCGCCGCGCGCCCCACGGCCATGTACATCGTGCTGGGGGCCACCAACCCGAACCTGTCGGCCGAGGTCGCGGCCGCCTACCGCGCCGGGCTTGTCGCCCAGGTGGCCCGGATGGGCGTCGGGGAGCACGTCCAGTTCATCGACCGCTTCCTCGGGCGGGTGGAGCTCACCCGCTGGCTGGAGGCGGCGGACGTCATCCTCGCGCCCTACGCGGACCCGGGCAAGAGCGCGTCGGGGACGTTGCCCTATGCCCTGGGCGCCGGACGGCCGGTGGTCGCCACGGCGTTTGCGCACGCCAGTGAGGTGCTCGCGGACGGCCGCGGCGTCCTGGTCCCGCACGGTGATCCGGCGGCGCTTGCGTCCGCGGTCGTGGGCCTGCTCGGGGACACCGGGGGACGCGTGGCGATGGGCCGCCTGGCCCACGAGTACAGCCGGGCGATGACCTGGTGGCAGATCGGAGCCAGGCACCGCGACCTGCTGCTCACGATTGCCTCCGCCCCGGTGCCCAAGCGCGACACGCGCCGCCCGCCCGGTCGCCTCGCCTGAGCCCCCGTTCCGGCGGCGACCCGCCGCGGATGCCCTTCCGGCCCTAGACTTCTGAGCCATGCCGACCTTCCGCGCCCCCCGGGGCACCCGTGACCTCCTGCCCGATGACCGTGCCGTCTTCGACCGCCTGCTGCGCACGGCCGCGGACCTGACCTCGCGCTACGGCTATCGGCCCATCGAGACCCCGCTGTTCGAGCAGGCCGCGGTCTTCGAACGGGGGATCGGCGAGGTCACGGACGTCGTGGAGAAGGAACTGTTCCGGCTCGCCCCGCGGACCGAGGAATCCGAGGCCTGGGCGTTGCGGCCGGAACCGACCGCCGGGATCGTCCGGGCCTACATCCAGCACGGGATGCAGACGTGGCCGCAGCCTGTGAAGCTGACCACCACGGGGCCGATGTTCCGCTACGATCGCCCGCAGGCTGGCCGCTTCCGCCAGTTCTGGCAGTTCGACGTGGAGGCCATCGGTGACGCGGGACCGGCCATCGACGCCGAGATCATCGAGCTGGGGCACCGCTTCTACGCAGAGGCCGGCGTCCGGGACGTGGAGGTGCTGGTCAACTCCATCGGCGACCCGACGTGCAGACCGGCCTACATCGCCGGGCTGACGGACCACTACCGGGGCCACGCTGCCAGCCTGCCGCCCACGGAGCTGGAGCGGCTCGAGCGCAACGTGCTGCGGCTGCTTGACTCCAAGGACCCTGCGATGACGGAGCTCAACGCCCGGGCGCCGCGCATCACGGATCACCTGTGCGAGGCGTGCGCGGCGCACTTCGAGTCCGTCAAGGCGCACCTCCACGCGCTGGGCGTCCCGTTCCGCGTCGAACCGGGCCTGGTCCGAGGACTGGACTACTACACGCGCACCGCCTTCGAGTTCTACGTGGCCGGGCGCGAGGGCCAGCAGCAGGCACTGGGTGGTGGCGGACGGTACGACGGCCTCGTGGCGCTGCTGGGTGGCCGGCCGACGCCGGGCATCGGGTTCGGGCTCGGGCTGGATCGCGTAGCGCTGGTGCTGGCGGAGCAGGGGAGCGCGGCCGTGCATGCAGAGCCCGGCCCGCTGGCCGTGGTGGTGGGCGCGGACCCGGACGACACGGTTGCGCGCCTCCGCGTGGCAACGGATCTGCGGTCGGCGCGGTTGCGCGTCCGGGCAGATCTCGGCCGGCGCAAGCTGGGACGCCAGCTCGAGGCCGCCGGCCGGGACGGCGCCCACTTCGCCGTCATCCTGGGCGACGAGCTCGAGGCCGGACAGGTGCAGCTTCGGGACCTCCTGGCGGGGACACAGCGCCTCGTCCCGATCGGCGACCTGGCCCGCGAGCTCGCCCGCGCCGAGGCCGGCCACAGGCACGGCTGACCCCGACCGGGCGTCGCCGCCCCCAGGCCGGGTGCGTGACGTAGGATGGTCCCCCCTTGGAACCGAAACCGGAGACCACGTCCTTGTCCGCAGATCGCCCGTCGCTCGCCACCCCGTATCGCACCCATACCTGTGGGGCGCTGCGCACGGACGATGCCGGCGCGACCGCGAAGCTGGCCGGCTGGGTCCACCGCCGCCGCGACTATGGGAAGCTGATCTTCATCGACCTGCGGGACCGCCACGGCATCACCCAGGTCGTTATCGACGCCGCCGACGCTCCCGAGGCGCACGAGATCGCCAACCGGGCCCGCCCGGAATTCGTCATCGTCGTGGAGGGCGTGGTTGAGAAGCGCCAGCCAGGCCAGGAGAACGCGAGGCTGGATACTGGCGCCGTGGAGCTCCAGGTCCGCACGATCACGATCCTGAGCGAGGCGAAGACCCCACCCTTCTACATCAACGACCCGGATGCCACGATCGACGAGAGCCTTCGCCTCAAGTACCGCTACCTCGACATCCGGCGCGAGGCGATGCAGCGCCGCCTGCTCCTGCGCAGCCGCCTGGTCCAGGCGATCCGGGAGGTCCACCACGACAACGGTTTCGTGGAGGTGGAGACCCCCAACCTGATCAAGAGCACGCCGGAGGGCGCGCGGGACTTCATCGTCCCCAGCCGCCTCCAGCCGGGCACCGTCTACGCCCTGCCGCAGAGCCCCCAGCAGCTCAAGCAGCTGCTCATGGTGGCCGGCGTCGACCGCTACTTCCAGATCGCCCGCTGCTTCCGTGACGAGGACCTGCGCGGCGACCGGCAACCGGAGTTCACCCAGCTCGACCTCGAGATGAGCTTCGTTGACGAGCCCGCCGTCATGGCCTTCATCGAGGCAATGGTCATCGAGGTGACGAGGGCAACCGCCCCGGACCGGCCGATCCGCGAGATCCCGTTCCCGGTGTTCGACTACGACGACGCCATCGAGCGCTTCGGCTCGGACAAGCCGGACCTCCGGTTCGCGATGGAGCTGTTCGACCTGGCGCCCGCCCTGCTCGCGGCCGATGGCGCGCCGGCGTCCGGCTTCCGCGTGTTCGACGAGACGCTGGCGGCCGGAAACCGCGTCAAGGGCATCACCGCTCCGGGCATGGGCGGCGCCACCCGTCGCGAGATCGACGAGCTGACCGAGCTGGCGAAGCGGTTCGGTGCCCGCGGCCTGGTCCACCTCGCCGTCCAGCCGGGCGGCGAGCTGCACGGCCCGATTGCCAAGTTCCTCTCCGCCGAGGTGCAGGCGGCGGTCCGCGAGCGCGCCGGCGCCGGTGATGGCGACCTGATCCTCATCATCGCCGACGGCTCCGTCACGGCCAACGACGTGCTCGGCCGCCTCCGCGTGGAGCTGGGCTCCCGCCTGGGCCTCGCGGACCCGGACGAGCTCGCGTATTGCTGGGTCCATCGCTTCCCGATGTACCAGTGGGATGAGCCGTTCCAGCGCTGGGACGCCACCCACAACCCGTTCAGCGGCGTGGTCCCCGAGGACGAGGTCCTGCTCACGACCACTTCGGGAGACCTGGACGTCCGCTCGCCGGGCGATCCGGCCGGCCGGGCCCGGGCGATGCAGTACGACGTGGCGCTCAATGGCTGGGAGCTGGGCGGCGGCTCGGTCCGGATCTGGGACCCGAAGCTGCTGGCACGGAGCTTCAACCTGCAGGGCTACACCCTCGAGCAGATGAGGGAGCGCTTCGGGGCGATCCTGGAGGCGTTCGAGTACGGCGCGCCGCCTCACGCCGGGATCGCCCTGGGCGTTGACCGCTGGGCGGCGCTCCTCAGCTACCAGACGAACATCCGCGAGGTGATGGCGTTCCCCAAGACCCAATCCGGCGCGGACATGATGCTCGAGGCTCCGTCGGCCCCCGACGAGGGCCAGTACGCGGAGCTCGGGCTGCGGTTCGTCGGGCTCCCGGGCAAGCCCGCCTGACCGAGCGGTCCGAGGCGTGACCGCGCTCGGGGCCGTCGCCTCCCGGCCGCGGACCGCCGCGGTCACCGGCGCCCTCGCGATCGCCTTCTCCGCGATCTTCTACGTCTGGGCGGACGTGTCGCCGGCAACGGGCGTCTTCTTCCGCTGCCTGTACGGGCTTCCGATCCTGCTGCTGGTGGCGGGCTCTGAGTGGCGGGCGCTGGGGCCGATGACCCGCCGGACGATCGCGCTGAGCACGCTGGCCGGCGTGATCTTTGCGGTCGACCTCCTGACGTTCCACTACGCCGTCGACCTGATCGGGGCTGGTCTGGGCACCGTGATGGGCAATCTCCAGGTCCTGATCGTCGGCCTGGCGGCCTGGGCGCTGTTCGGCGAGCGGCTGCGCCGCGAGGTCGTCGTCGCGCTGCCGATCATGCTGGCCGGGGTGGTGCTGATCTCGGGCCTGTTGGGGTCAGAAGCGTACGGGTCGAACCCGCAGCTGGGCGTCCTCATCGGCCTGGTGACGGCCGCGGCGTACGCCGGGTACCTGCTGGTGATCCGTCGTGCGAGCCCGGACCGGAGGCCTGCCGGACCAGTCGCGATCGCCACCGCCGTGACGGCCGTTCTCGCCGGGCTGTTCGGGGCGGTGGTCGGGGACCTGGACCTCGCGCCAGGCCTTCCGTCCCTCGTCTACCTGCTGGCGCTCGGGATCCTGTCGCAGTCCATCGGCTACCTGTTCATCCAGACCTCGCTGCCCAGGCTGCCGGCGGTCATCACATCCGTGCTGCTGCTCGTGCAGCCGGTGGCCACCCTCGTGCTGGGAGCGATCCTGCTGGCCGAGGCCCCTTCCCGTTGGCAGCTGGCGGGTGTGGCGCTGGTGCTCGGCGGGATGGCGCTGGCGACCGGGGCGCCGGCCCGGATCCGAATGGCACTGGCGATCCGCAGATCCGCCCCGTAGCCCGCGCTAGTGCGGAGGCGGTGCGATCGTGGCCAGCATCGCGACGGTCTCCTCGGCCACCAGCTGCTGCTGCTCCTCCCGTGTGATCGTCGCCTGGGCGTCGTTCGGCTGGCCGGTGTACCAGGCCATCTGCTCGTGATTGCCGCCCTCGATCGGCACGAAGACGGTGTCCGGCGGGAGCTTCGCCTGTGCCTCGGGTCCCGCCATCCGGGCGGCCCCCGGGTCCTGCGTCCCGTAGATCGAGACCACGACCAGGTCCAGCCCGGAGAGGTCCGTTGCCGGGTACGAGGCCCACAGCGCCAACCCGTCGATCTCCTCCGGGTTGTCGGCAATGTACTGCGCCGCCATGGATCCCCCGAGCGAGTGCCCGGCCAGCGCCCAGGCGGACACCTCGGGGTGGGCGGCGATCGCCGGGCCTGCCGCGTCGATCCCGAAGACGGCCAGGTTGAACGGCATGGGCGTGATCATGACGAGGAAGCCCTCGGCGGCGATGGCCTGCGCCAGCGGCCCGTATGCCGCTGCCGGAACCTTGCCGCCGGGGTAGATGACAAGGCCCGCGTCGTAGTGGCGATCCGAGGGCGCCCATTCGAGACGCCCGTCCACCTCTGCGAACGTCACCTCCGGCGTCGATGCGAGCGACGCGGCGGCCTCAGGCAGGAGCGGCTGCGGCTGCGTGTACCACAACCAGCCGGCCACCGCCAGAGCGATGACGACGAGGAGGGCGAGGCCGACAGTTCGGCGGCGCGGACGGTGGAGGGAGGCCATGGAAAGCTCCGTTCAGGGAGTGTGGTCGACCGGTGCCAGGTGTGCGGGTCCGGAGGCCGGAGCCCCGTCCGCCTCCTCGGCGGCTGCCGCACCCCATTCGTACGCGCGGGCGTCAGCGGGCTCCGGCGGGCCGTCGTACGGCGGCAGGTCCGCGTGGGGGATCGAGACGTCGTGGGTGACCCCGGGATCGCCGGTATCGATGGAGCGGAGCGGCACGCCGGCGGCAGCGAGATCCTCGAACAGCTCGTCGGGCATGCGGCCGGCGTCCAGGCCCCGGAGCGCCGGCAGGTGGGCGATGGGCAGGAGCACCGGGAAGCCGTCCTCGCCCCCGAACGCTGGACGCAGGACGGCGTCGCGGTCGTCGCCGTGGGCGGCGATCAGCGTGGTCACGGTCTCCGCGTCAACCCACGCGAGCCGGGCCGGCCACACGAGCGCCGCGTCGGTTTCCACCACGAGACGGATCGCCGCATCGATCCCGTTCACGATCTGACCCACCGGCCCAAGTGCCTGCGCCACCGGATCCACCATGGTGACCTCCGCATTCGCGAGGGCGCCGCTCACCGTGCCGTCCAGGTCGAACGAGCACACGACAACCGGAGTGGCCCCGCCCGCCCACGCGACGCTCGCCAGGCGGCGGACGGCGGGCGTGCCGTCTGCGTCGGCAAGCGCGGACGCCTCGGACGCGGCAAGGATGACGGCGGCGACGGTCATGCGATCTCCTCCTGCACGGCCCGAGTGTAGCCGCCGGCCGGGATCCTTCGGACCGCCTCGAGGGCGCCGGTCGGGTGGTCGAGGTGCTGGACGGCCGCGCGTTCACGGGGCCGCACGACCGCACGTTCACGGGGGCCGCGCGGCCCGAAACCGCGGCATGTGCGACACTTCGCCGGCCCATGAACGACTCACCCGGCGCTGCCGCGCCCACCGCCCACCCTGACCCCGCGGTCCGCGAGGACCTGCGGAACGTCGCGATCGTCGCCCACGTTGATCACGGCAAGACCACGCTCGTGGATGCGCTGCTCCGCCAGACGGGCGCGTTCCGCGAGAACCAGGCGGTGGTGGACCGCGTGATGGACTCGGGCGACCTCGAGCGCGAGAAGGGCATCACGATCCTCGCCAAGCAGACGACGATCGACGTCGGGGGCGTCCGGCTCAACATCGTGGACACCCCCGGGCACGCCGACTTCGGCGGCGAGGTGGAGCGCAGCCTGCTCATGGTGGACAGCGTCCTGCTGCTGGTCGACGCGGCCGAGGGCCCGCTCCCGCAGACCCGCTACGTCCTCCAGAAGGCGATGGCCCGCCGGCTGCCGGTCGTCGTGGCCCTGAACAAGATCGACCGCCAGGACGCGCGCCCGGCCGAGGTGCTGGACGACGTCTACGAGCTGTTCATGGACCTCGGCGCGGACGCGCACCAGATCGAGTTCCCGGTGGTCTATACGAACGCGAAGCTCGGCACCGCCACCCGCGACCTCGCCGTCCCCGGCACGGACCTGCGGCCGCTGCTGAAGCTCCTCGTGGACGTGACGCCCGCCCCGGTGTTTGAGCCGGGGCACCCCCTCCAGCTGCTTGTCACCAACCTGTCCGCCAACGAGTACGTGGGCCGGATGGCCGTGGGGCGGATCCGCAACGGCACGATCCGGATGGGGCAGCGGATCACGGTGGTGCGCGAGGAAGCGGACGACACGGCGGGCACGATCGAGCCGGGTCGAGTCGTCACCCTCACCGGCACCGTGGCCAGCCTCCAGACCGCGCACGGGATGGAGCGGATCGACATCACCGAGGCGGGCCCGGGTGAGATCGTGTCGGTCGCGGGCCTCCCCGAGGTCACGATCGGCGACACCATCACCGAGCCCGGCGATCCGCGCCCGCTGCCGCGCCTGGACGTCGACGCCCCGACGCTGAGCATGACGTTCGGGGTCAACACCTCGCCCCTCGGGGGACGCGACGGCAAGTACGTCACGTCGCGGCAGATCAAGGCCCGCCTCGAGCGCGAGGTCCTTGGCAACGTCTCGATCGAGGTCTATCCCACCGAGTCCGGAGACACCTTCGAGGTGCGCGGGCGCGGTGAGCTCCAGCTCGCCGTGCTGATCGAGCAGATGCGCCGCGAGGGCTACGAGCTCACCGTCAGCCGCCCGGAGGTCATCCTCCGAACGATCGGCGGCGAGATCCACGAACCGTACGAGCGGGTCACCATCGACATCCCGCCGGACTACATCGGCGTCGTCCAGCAGGCCGTGGCCGGACGCAAGGGCCGTCTGGACCAGATGACCACCGACGCGGACGGCCGTGTCCGGATGGAGTTCGTGCTGCCGGTGCGCGGCCTCATCGGCTATCGGGGCCAGCTGCTGACCGATACCCGGGGCACCGCCCTCCTCCACCAGATCGGCGAGGGCTACGGCCCGTGGGCCGGCGAGGTCACGCACCGCACCAACGGTGTCCTCGTGGCCGACCGGACGGGGACGTCCAACGCCTACGGGCTGTTCAACCTCCAGGACCGCTCGGAGCTGCTCATCGGCGCGGGCGAGGACGTGTACGAGGGGATGATCGTCGGCGAGAACGCGCGGTCGGGCGACATGGACGTCAACGCGACGAAGGAGAAGAAGCTCACCAACATCCGGACCCACTCGCACGACGAGTCACTCCGCCTCACGCCGCCGCGCCCGCTGACCCTGGAGAGCGCGATCGAGTTCATCGGCACGGATGAGCTGGTCGAGGTGACACCGTCGGCGATCCGCCTCCGCAAGCGCATGTTGCTCAAGCACCAGCGCGAGCGTGAGCGCGGTCGAGCCTACGACCTGTCGAGGGTCGAGCCCGAAGCGTAGAGCCCTTCCGACGGAGCTACTTCTTCCGGTTGCGGATCACGAGCGCGGCGCCGCCGATCACACCGCCGATCACGAGCAGCACGATCAGGATCGTGCCCACATCGCTTCCGCTCTCGGCGGGAGGCTCGGGCGCCGGCGTGGGGGCTGCGGTGGGCGTCGGGGACGGTGAGCTGACGACGGTGACCGTCAGCGGGATGTCGGACCGCCCGTTCCCCTTGGTGATGACCGGCGTGCCGACCTGGGTTGCCCAGAGCGTGCCGCTCTCCCAGATCGTCCCGCGGACGACGTAGTCCTCACCGTCCTCGATCGTCTCGGGGTCGTAGGGGACGGAGTAGGGGACGGGCGCCGCACCGGTCGGCTGGATGTACTG
The DNA here is from genome assembly GCA_963770795.1 of uncultured Chloroflexia bacterium. Taxonomy (GTDB): domain Bacteria; phylum Chloroflexota; class Limnocylindria; order Limnocylindrales; family CSP1-4; genus CAIXZV01. The sequence continues at coordinate 554,385 of CAVYQR010000001.1, read as the reverse complement.
GAACCCGATGGTCTCGCCGGTGCTGACCTTGATCACGAGGGCCGTGCCGTAGGCCTCCGGATCCGTCGCCGAGTCCAGCCCGATGCCGGAGATCGTCCCCGTCACGGCGCCCTTCAGGAGGTCCGGACGGAACGCGAGCGGGAGCTCCACGCCCTCGACCAGCGCCACGCCGGTCTCGACCGGCACGCCGATCGGCGTCACCCAGGCGAGATCGCCGTCCGCGAGGCCGGCATACAGGCGGTAGGTCGCGTCCTTGGTGAGCGCCGAGAACGCGTATGCGAGCTCCCAGGGAATGGGCTGGTCACCCGGGTCCGTCATCTGCGTCGAGGCGATGATGGTGCCGGCGGCCGGACCCGCGGTCCCCTCGACAAGGAGGACGACGGCGTGGGCTTCCGCGGTCGGCGCGTGGTCCTCGTGCCAGGTCAGGGTCCCCTTGATGGTGCCGGTGGTGGGTTCGGCCGTCGGCGACGCAGTCGGGGACGCGGTCGAGGCCTCGCTGGGGCTCGCTGTCGGTGCGGTCGTGGGCGTCTCAGTGGGTGCCGCCGTGGGTGCCGCCGTCGGAGCCGCCGTCGGAGCCGCCGTCGGTGCGGCCGTGGGTGCCGCCGTCGGAGCCGCCGTCGGTGCGGTCGTGGGCGCCCCGGTGGGCGCCGCCGTCGGAGCCGCCGTCGGCTGCGATCCACCGGCGATCGTGACCCCTACCACGAGGCCCTCGCTGGGCGCGCCGTTGGTCACGGCCGGGACGCCGGTCCGGGCCTCCCAGGCAGACGGCCCATCGATGATCATGGCCTTCACGACGTAGGTCGCGGCTTGATCGATGATGCCGGGGTCGTAGGCGATCCGGAATGCGACCGGCGTGGCGCCCGGCGTCGGGATGACCTGGCGCGCCGTCAGCGTGCCGGTGTCCGTGTTGATGAGCATCGCGTAGGCCACGGCCTCCGGGGTGAGGGCGGCCTTGTCAGCCTTGGTGATCGTTCCGGTCACGGACGCAGTCGCGGCCGAGGACACGGCGACCACGGGCAGGGCCACGTTCGAGGTCCCGGAGATGACCGGCACCGCCTCGACGGTCTGGCGGACCTTGCCCGCGTCGAGGGTGCTGGCGAACAGGGCGTAGCTGTGCGTGGGGTCGATCGCCCCGGCCTCGAACGGGACGCTGAAGGCGATGGGGAACTGCCCGCCGGTGATGACCTGCTGGCCGACCACCACCTTTGTGGTCGGGCCGGCCTGCTGGTCGACCAGGGTCACGACGGTGACGGCATCGGGGCCGAGCGCGACCTTCTCCCTGCTCGTGACGTTCCCGGTCACCGCGTTCTCGGCGGCAGACGCCGCCGGCCCGGCGTGGGCAAGGACGGGCGCGATCAGCGCCAGCAGCGCGACAAGCAGGAACGTTCGACGCATCGTGGGGAGACTCCTTCGGGCCGGCCCGTGATGTGGGCCGTCGGCGCGGCAAGTGTAGCCGCGACCGGATTCGCACGCCCCCGGCGGGTCAGTGGTCCCGCAAGGCGACCGGACTACAATCCGCGGACGATGCCGATCTACCTCGATCACGCCGCGACCACGCCGCTGCGCGCGGAGGCTCGCGACGCGATGCTTCCGCACCTGGATGGCATCTTCGGCAACCCCTCGTCCGCGCACGGTTTCGGCCGCATTGCGCGCGAGGCTCTGGACGATGCCCACGAGCGGCTGGCGCGGGCCATCGGCGCCGAGGCCCGGGAGATCGTCTTCACCGGCGGTGGAACCGAGGCCGACAACCTCGCCCTCAAGGGTGCCGCATGGGCGGGCCGCGCGAAGGGCCACCGGATCGTCACCACGCCCGTGGAGCACCACGCCGTCGGTCACACGCTGGCGTACCTGGAGAAGTTCGGCTTCGAGGTTGTCCAGGTCCCGGTGGACCGGTATGGGCGCGTGGATCCGGCGGACGTGGAGGCGGCGCTCACGGACCGGACGATCCTGGTGTCGGTGATGCTCGCCAACAATGAGGTCGGCACGGTCCTGCCCATCCGGGAGATCGCGGATGTCGTGCACGCCCACCGCGGCACCCTGTTCCACGTGGACGCGGTGCAGGCAGCGGCCTGGGTGGATCTTGACGTCGGCGCGCTGGGCGCGGACCTCGTGGCTCTGGCGGCGCACAAGGTCGAAGGACCGAAGGGCACCGGGGCGCTCTGGATCCGCCGTGGGACCCACATCCTCCCCCAGCAGCACGGCGGGTCACAGGAGCGCCACCGGCGGGCAGGGACGGAGAACGTGGCGGGGGCGGTGGGCATGGCGGCGGCGTTCGAGCTGGCAGCTGCTGAACGTGCCGTCACGGTGCCCCGTGTCACGGCATTGCGGGATCGGCTGGCCGTGGCCCTGCTCGCGCTTCCCGACGTTGAGCTCACCGGCCATCCGGTCGAGCGCCTGCCGCACATTCTCTCGGTGGTGGTGGGCGGCATCGACGGCGGCTCCGTGGCGCTGGCGCTGGACCTGGCGGGGATCGCGGTCTCGACCGGTTCGGCCTGCGCGTCGGGATCCACCGAGGTCAGCCACGTGCTGGCGGCGATGGGCTTCCCGGCTGACGAGGCGCGCGGTGCCCTCCGGCTGAGCCTCGGTCGCACGACGACGGATGCCGAGATCGACGAGGCAGTCCGCGTGGTGCCCGAGGTGATCGCGCGCATGGCCGCCGTCGCTCCGGCCGGGGTGCCCACGGGGTGAGCAGAATCCTGGTCGCCATGTCCGGCGGCGTGGACAGCTCCGTCGCGGCCGCGCTGCTCCACGAGCAGGGGCACGACGTAGTGGGGATCTGGATGCGGCTCCACGACGTGGCCGACAGCTACTCGGAGTTCAGGAAGAGCTGCTGCTCTGCTGATGCGGCCGACGATGCGCGTCGGGTGGCGGCGAAGCTCGGGATCCCGTTCTACGTCATGAACCTCGAGCGCGAGTTCGCGACCGGCGTCATCGAGCCCTTCGTGGCGGCCTACCTGGCCGGCCGGACACCCAGCCCATGCGTGGACTGCAACAGCCTCGTCAAGTTCGGGGCGCTCCTCGACCGGGCCCGCCACCTGTACGAGTGTGAGGCGGTAGCCACCGGGCACTACGCCCGCCGCGAGGTCGTGGAGACGCCAGCCGGGCCGCGCGCCCGCCTCCTTCGGGCCGCCGACGAGCAGAAGGACCAGACGTACTTCCTCTACGGCCTGCGGCAGGACCAGCTGTGGCACAGCCGCTTCCCGCTGGGGGACCTGGCCAAGCCGGAGGTGCGGGACGTCGCTCGTGGCCTGGGCCTGGTGACGGCCGACAAGCCGGAGAGCCAGGAGATCTGCTTCGTGCCGGGCGGCGACTATCGGGATGAGCTGCGGGCGCGCGGCGGCTGGTCGCCGGAGCCAGGAGCCGTGCTTGACGCGGATGGGAGCCGGGTGGGCGAGCACGGCGGCGCGGCAGGGTTCACGGTCGGCCAGCGCAAGGGCCTTGGCGTTGCGCTCGGCGAGCCGCGCTTCGTGTCGCGGATCGACCCCGCGGCAAACCTGATCGTGCTTGGCCGACGGGAGGACCTGGAGACGCGTGAGGTGCCGCTGGAGGCCGTGAGCTTCGTCGCGGGGGAGCCGCCTTCGTCTGGTGCGGCGGGCGACGGCTCCTTCCGGGCGCAGGTCCGGATCCGCCACCGCGCGACGCTGGTCGAGGCCACGGTGAGCGCGACGGCGGATGGGCGCTGGATCGTGGCCACCGAAGAACCTGTCTGGGCCATCGCCCCCGGCCAGGCCTGCGTGCTGTACGACGGCAATGTCTGCCTGGGCGGCGGTCGGATCGCCAGCGCGGTCGGCGGCACGCCGGACTCGGCCGCCGCGGTCGATGCCGTGCCAGCGGGCGTCTTCGCGTGACCATCGGCCCCGCGCTTCCCCTGGCGTTGCTGGTGGGCCTGGTCCACACGGCGATCTACGTGCTGCTTCGTGGGAACGCGGGCGGGCGCCTCCCATGGACCTACATCGCGGCGGTGCTCGGGGCATGGACAGGTGCGGCAATTGGCGGCCGCGTGGGCCTGGACTGGCTTGCGATCGGGGACTTCGCACTGATTCCGGCCTCGATCGTCTCGTGGCTGGGGATCGGGATCGTGGCGGTGCTGGCGACCCTTGGGCCACAATCGGAGAAGGCGGGCTGACGATGGGCGACGTACGTCCGACAGGCGACCGCAGGTTTGCCATTCCGACGGCCCCCAGACCCCTCGGCGGCCTCGCGGACCTCGCCGAGCTGCTGGGTGGCGAGAGCGACCGGTCAAGCCGGTTCCTGGGCGGGTTGATCGCAGGGGCACTCGTGGGAGCGGCCGTGGCGGGCGTGGCGGCGCTGCGACGACGGTCCTCGGGGCGCGACGACAGGGGCTGACCGGCCGCGCGACCGCCGAGTGACCGCCGCGCGACGGCCGCACACGGGCGTTGCGGTCAACCGCCCGAGGTCTCGAACGACGGCGCGTGGGCACCCAGGATCGCCCGCCGCAGCGTGGCCGGGCTCGCGTAGGCGTCGAGGAGGGCCTCGAGATCGGCGAGGGCCAGCGCAACGTCGTCGGCGGCCGTCTCGTGGTGGCCCTCCACCGTGACCAGGATCTCGGTCGTATCCTCTCGCGCGGCGCTCCCGGCGCTCTGCCGCCAGCACCAGCGGCGAGCGCTCACGACATCCGTCTCATCGGCGAAGATCACCTCGCCCGGCTCCGGGTGCGCGGCCTGGCTTGCGCCGAGATCCGCCCATCGCTCGTCGCCGTGGGCGAAGCGCACCGCCATGCCGCCCGCGATCCCACGCAGGTCGAACACGGCGACCGGGAGGGTGTGCCGGATGCTCACGATGTTGGCAAGGTCGACGAGCGTCCCGACGGAGGGCAGCTCGTCCTGTTTCGTCACGCGCCGCAGGAGGGCTTCTGCGGCCGACCGGTACTGCGTCGGATCGACGCCGAAGCTGCGGAAGACCCTGCGCCACGCCGCGAGGGCGGGCAGCTCGCTGAGGGGCGTCTCGCCGATCCTCGCCCTGGCCTCGAGCGCCTCATCCCGAAATGCGGCCGCGAGCCGGGGCGGAACAGCGCCGTTGCGGACGCCGGTCGCGTGGATCACGCCGCCGATCACCGCCGGGTAGCGGGCGATGATCTCCGGGTCATAGCGGAAGAGGGCCACGGAGCGAGTCTCGCATGCCTGTCCCGCGGCTCGGAGGGAGCGACCCCGCCGCTCCGTGTGAGCGACCGCCGCCCCGTTCGGTACCATGGCGGGGATGCCCACCCCCGACTCCATCGACCGCGCCATCCCATACCTGTCCGGCGCGGAGATTCGCGGCCGGTTCGTCGAGTTCTTTGCCGAGCGCGGCCATACCGTCGTCCCCAGCGCCAGCCTCGTGCCGGCGGGCGACCAGACGCTCCTGTTCACGAACTCCGGCATGGTCCAGTTCAAGGACGCGCTCACCGGCGCGGAGAAGCGGGACTACGTCCGCGCCGTGGACTACCAGCGGGTCCTCCGCGTCGCGGGCAAGCACAACGACTTCGAGGAGGTCGGGCGGACGCCGAGGCACCACACGCTGTTCGAGATGCTGGGCAACTGGAGCTTCGGCGACTACTTCAAGCGCGAGGCCATCCGCTGGGCATGGGACTTCCTCACCAGGGAGCTGCAGATCCCCGCTGACCGGCTCGCCGCCACGGTCTACTCCACGGACGACCTCGCGCACAGCATCTGGAAGGACGAGATCGGGCTGCCGCCGGAGCGCCTGGTCCGCTGGGGCGACTTCCCTGCCGGCGACGAGAAGAACTGGTGGCGCATGGCCGATGTCGGCCCATGCGGCCCCTGCAGCGAGCTGCACTATGATCGCGGCGCCCACCTCTCCGAGGGCCCCGAGTGCGTCCCGGACCACTCTGAGCACTGCCCGCGCTGGCTGGAGGTCTGGAACCTGGTCTTCATGGAGTTCGAGCTCCACCCGGACCGGAGCCTGACCCCGCTGCCTGCCCCCGGCGTGGACACGGGGATGGGTCTCGAGCGCATCGCCAGCGTGGTCCAGGGCGTGGGCAGCAACTACGACACGGACCTGTTCGCCCCGATCCATGCCCGGATGCGGGAGCTGCTGGGCCATGACCCCGAGGGCTTCGAGGCTGAGCGCTTCAGCTACCAGGTCATCGCGGACCACAGCCGGGCGGTCACGTTCCTGATCGCCGACGGCGTTCTGCCTGCCAACGAGGGCCGCGGCTACGTGTTGCGCCGGATCATGCGCCGTGCGATCCGCCATGGCCGGCTGCTGGGTCGGACGGAGCCGTTCCTGGGCGAGACCGCACAGGTCGTGATCGACACGATGGCCACGGCCTACCCGCACCTCGAGGAGCGACGCGACGAGGTCCTGGGCGTCATCGAGCGCGAGGAGCGCCAGTTCAACCGGACCCTGGAGGCCGGCGTGGGACACCTCGAGGAGGCGCTGATCCCGCTGACCTCTGAGGAGCGGACCGTGGGCCGCCTGGCCGACACCCTCCCAGCCGACGCCCCCGTGCTGCCTGGCGTCGTGGCATTCCGCCTTCACGACACCTACGGCTTCCCGATCGACCTGACGGTGGAGCTGGCGGCCGAGTACGGCGTTCGGACCGACCTCGCCGGCTTCCAGGACTCGCTGGCCGAGCAGCGCGACCGCAGCCGGAGCCACACGAAGACGGGCATGGCCGAGGCCGCGCTCGCGGCGTCCCGGTATGCCGAGATCTTCGGCCGAACCGGGGCCACGGAGTTCCTTGGCTACGAGACCACGGCCGCGGAGGCGCGGGTCGCGGCCATCCTGCGGGACGGGGTGGAGTACGAGACACTCGAAGCCGTCGCCGAGATCGAGCTCCGGGCCGAGGCGGGAGCCCAGGCCGAGCTGATCCTTGACCGGACGCCGTTCTATGCCGAGAGCGGTGGCCAGGTGGCCGACACCGGCGTCATCCGAACAGCAGACGGCACGGTCGTGTTCGAGGTGGAGGACGTGCAGCGCGTGGCGGGGACGCAGGCTGCCGGGCTCACCATCCATCGCGGCACGCTCCGCGGACGGGTCCGCCTGGGCGATACGCTGCACGCCGAGGTGGACGCCGAGCGCCGTGCCCACACGATGCGCAACCACACGGGCACGCACCTGCTCCACCGCGCGCTGCGCAACGTGGTGGGGGAGCGGGCGCGCCAGGCCGGCTCGCTCGTGCACCCGGACTACCTGCGCTTCGACTTCCCGTTCGACCGGGGCCTCACCGAGGACGAGAAGCTGGCCATCGAGCGCGAGGTGCGCCGTGTGGTCCGCGAGGACCGGCCCGTGGCCATCGAGTGGATGACGATGGCGGAGGCGCAGGGCGCCGGTGCGGACGCATTCTTCGACGAGAAGTACGGGGAGCGCGTCCGGACGATCCGCGTCGAGGGTTTCAGCCACGAGCTGTGCGGCGGCACCCATTGCCGCGCCTCTGGCCAGATCGGCAACTTCGTGATCACGGCCGAGCGGAGCATCGGCTCCGGCGTGCGGCGCATCGAAGCCGTGACCGGCGCCGTCGCGGACGGCCTCATGGAGGAGCGGTTCGCGTTGGTGGAGCGCGCCACGGCCGCTGTCGGCGCGCGCGGACCGGAGGCCCTGGAGGAGCGGATCGCCGCGCTCCAGGACGAGCTCCGGGAGACGAAGCGCCGCCTGCGGGCCGGGGCGGCCGCCGGTGGCCGCCCGAAGCCCTCGGACGTGGCCGCGAAGGCCGAGCAGATCGCGCCTGGCGTCCTGTTCGTCGGGGCCGCGCTGGATCTCGAGTCCATCGATGCCCTCAAGGGGTTCGCGAAGGACATGCGCGGCGTGCTTCCGAGCGGCGTCATCGCGCTCGGGCTGGATGCGGATGAGCCCCAGCTGTTTGTGACCGTCAGCGACGACCTCGTGGCGCGCGGCATGGTGGCCGGGGCGCTGGTCCGGGACGCCGTGCCGGCCATGGATGGCCGTGGTGGCGGGCGACCGGAGATGGCCCAGGGCAAGGGCTCCCGCCGCGACGGCCTGGCCGACGCGCTCGCTGCCGCCAGGGCCGCGGCCATAGCCCAGGCCACCGGCTCATGACACGCTTCGCCCGCACCGAAGGCAGGGCAGCATAGATGGCGTTCCTGCGCCGCCTCTGGAGCCGCGAGGAGGAGCCCGTCCCAGCCGCGTGCACGGCGCTCGACATCGGCACGGAGTTCGCCAAGGCGCTCGTGTTCGAGATCGATGACGCGGGCAAGGGCACGGTCCGGGGCGTGGGACGCAAGCGCCAGGGCCTGTCCCACATGCAGTCCGGGACCGTGGCCGACATCGCTGCCGTGGTGGACAACTGCGCCGTCGCGCTCCAGGAAGCCGAGGAGATGGCGGGCTTCCGCCCGACGCAGGTGGTCATCGGTATCGCGGGCGAGCTGGTCAAGGGCTTCACCACCACGCTCACCCAGGAGCGCAAGAAGCCGGATGTCCCGATCACCGACGCGGAGCTGGTCAAGCTCATCGACAGCGTCCAGAAGGAGGCCCTGCGCGAGGCCGAGCGTGCGATCACCTGGGAGACAGGCCTGCCGCACGTGGACGTGCGCCTGGTCCACAGCGCCATCGTGGGCGCCTCCATCGACGGCTACGGCCTCTCCAACCCGGTCGGGTTCAAGGGCCGGCACGTCAAGATCGGGATCTTCAACGCCTTCGCCCCGCTGGTCCATCTGGGAGCGCTCCAGTCCGTGGCCAGCCAGCTGGACCTGGAGCTGCTGGAGGTCGTTGCGGAGCCCTACGCCGTGGCGCGGGTCCTCGGCGCGGAGAATGTCCGCCAGGCCGGCGCCCTGTTCATCGACGTCGGTGGCGGGACGACGGACGTCGCCCTCGTTCGCCAGGGCGGCATCGAGGGCACGCGGATGTTCGCCCTCGGCGGCCGCGCTTTCACGAAGTCCATCGCGGATCACCTGGACCTCCCGTTCCCGCGCGCCGAGTCCATCAAGGTGGACTACGCCCGCGGGCTGGAGGTGGAGCACCGGGACGACGTGGCCGAGATCGTGCGCGACGACGTGAACGTGTGGGCTGCCGGCGTGGAGCTGGTCATGGAGGAGATGGCCGCGGGCGAGATGCTCCCGGCCCGGATCTACCTGTGCGGCGGCGGCTCGCGTCTGCCCGAGATCCGAGCGGCCCTGGTTGCGGAGCGCTTCTGGAAGCAGCTGCCGTTCGCCCGCCCGCCCGACGTCTCGATCATGGCGCCCGACCAGGTCGAATCCATCAAGGACGCCACGGATCTCCTGGTGGACCAGCAGGACGTGACCCCGCTCGGCCTGGCGTACCAGGCCATCGAGCTCCAGACCTCCGAGGACCCGCTCGACGCCGCTCTCCGGCGCGTCCTGCGGGCGATGAAGGTCTAGGGACCCAGGCCGCCCCCCATGGCAACCATCGTCTACCTCGACGCCGACGACGAGATCACCTCTGCCGCCACCCGGATCCGGAACGCGGAGGCGTCCCGGATCGGTCTCGTCCTGCCGTTCGGGTCGCGCGTGGCTACGTCGCGGATCAACTTCCGGCTGCTGGCCCGGGAGGCGCAGAGCAACGGCAAGCGCCTGGACATCGTGGCGCCCGACGCCTCGTCGCGGGCGCTCGCGGCCTCTGCCGGGCTCCCTGTGTTCGCGTCCGTCGCCGAGTACGAGGCGGCGCTGGACGGCGGGCTCGACGACCGGGATGCCGGTGTGGCTGCCGCGGCGGCGGCAGGCGCCGTGATTGCCGCGACGACGAGGAATGCGACGGAGGAGGCGATCCCGATCGTCGCGGCCGGGGCTGGCGCGGCGTCGCTCGCGGGACCCTCACCGGAGCCGGGACCATCACCAGATGCGGGCGAGCAGGCGGAGCTCGACGAGTTCGTCGCCGGGGGCCGCCAGCCGCCCGTGGCCCGTCCTCGGCGCCGTCGGCCGGGCACCGGCGCCATCGTGGCGTCCCTGATCCTCGTGCTGGCGATCGTCGTCAGCGCCGCCGCCGCGGTGCTCGTGCTGCCGGCCGCGGACATCACCGTCACGCCCCACATCGAGCCTGTGGGTCCCATATCCATCACGGTCACCGCGGACCCGCAGGTCACCGCGGTCGATCCCGGTGCGCTGGTCATCCCGGCGCAGACGCTGGAGGTCCCGGTAGAGGTCTCGGGCGACTTCCCGGCCACCGGCAAGCGCGTCGAGGAGACCAAGGCCAAGGGGACGGTGCGCTGGACGAACTGCGATCCGACGGCCTCGTACACCATTCCCAAGGGCACGCTGGTCCGGACCACCGGCGGTGTCGCCTTCGAAACCGGCGAGGGGGTCTTCCTGCCCGTCGCCCCGATCCTTGCCGGGAACGTGCTGGACTGCCAGACAAGCAATGTCGACGTGACCGCCGTTGACGCGGGCAAGGACGGCAACGTCGCCGCCGGCGCCATCAAGGTCGTACCCGCCAAGTACAACCGCAAGGTCATCAGCGTCACCAACCCGGCCTCGACGACCGGCGGCGCGCGAACGGAATTCACCCGCGTGTCGCAGAAGGACGTGGATGCGGCGCTCCTCGCCCTGGAAGCGGAGCTCGGGGCCCAGTTCGCAATCGAGGTGGAGGATCCCGATCTCGCCCCGCAGGGCACCACGATCTTCCCCGAGACTGCCGTTGCCGGCGAGCCCGCTCCAACCGTGGACCCCGCGACGCTGGTGGGTCAGGAGGTCGAGACGTTCACGCTTGGCCTGACCGCCAGCGGCACCGTGCTGGCCGTGGACGAGAGCCCCATCGAGGCCATCGCCGAGGCGCAGCTGGCCCAGGCCGTCGACGATGGCTATGAGCTCGTGGAGGGATCCACCCGGGTCGAGGTGGGCGAGGGGACCGTCACCGAGGGCCTCGTCGATTTCCCCGTCATCGGCTCGGCACGGCAGGTGCGCCCGATCGATGCCGCGGCGCTGGAGCTCGCGGTCCTGGGCCTGACGAAGGCGGAGGCCGAGGCGGTCCTGGCGCCGTACGGCGACGTCGTCGTCGTCCTCTGGCCCGGATGGGTCACCTCGGTGCCGACGCTGGACCAGCGCGTGAGGCTGACGGTCACAGAAGCGGTGGACGTCACGCCGGAGCCCACGCCGAAGCCATCGCCCAGCCCCACGCAGGAGCCCGTGGACTCCCTCCAGCCAGATGCCTCCGGAGACGTCCCCGCGAGCGAGCCGGTACCATCCGGCTGATGCCGACCCCCGTCTCCACGGCCACCACGCACCGGCCGGCCGACGCGTCCTGCCCATGACCGGCCGTCTTCTCGGCGTCGATCTGGGCTCCAGGCGCATCGGGCTCGCCGTCGCGGACGCGGGCATCGGGATCGCCCGACCCCTGGCCACCGTGAATCGTGCGGCCTCGCTCGATGCCGACGCGGCGTCGATCGGGCGTGTCTGCCGCGAGCAGGGCATCGGCGAGCTCGTGGTCGGGCTGCCGGTGGAGGCGAGCGGCGTGGAGGGCGAGATGGCAGCGGGTGCCCGCGAGTGGGCAGCCGGGGTGGGTGACCGGCTGGGCCTGCCGGTCGTCATGCGCGACGAGCGCCTCTCCTCCTTCGTGGCGGAGGGCCGCCTGGGCCGCATGCCCCGAGGGCGGTCGGGCGGGCCGCCATCGCGGACGCAGAGGAATGCCTTCCGGGCGCGTATCGATCGTGAGGCCGCGAGCGTCATTCTCCAGGACGAGATGGACGCGCGCCGATCCCCGGCGCAGTCGGCCGAGGCGGCCCCCATGCGGGCAGCCGGTGAGGACGGGCAGGAGGAGCGATGAGCGTGCGAGGCGGCCGCAGCCCCCGGGATCCGATGGCGGGACCCGAGCCGACAACCGGGCGACGCAGGAACGGATACCACCGGACCGGGCGGTACGGTCGCGGACCGGGCGATCAGCGTCGCTACGAGGCGTACGGCGACAGCGGCGGCGGGCTCGGAGGCCTGATCCGCTTCGCCCTGTTCCTCGTCATCCTCGCCGCCGTGGTGCTGCTCGTCATGGCGACCGTTGCGCGCCCCATGGTCCGCATGGTGGTGGTGCCGTTCGCAGAGGGCAATCCGGGTGCTCTGCAGATCGGGTTCGTTGCGGACCTGGTGCGCGAGGACCTGGGGGACGCCCTGACCCAGCCCGCGGGCACACAGGCGACAGAGGTCGAGTTCGTCGTGGAGAGCGGGGACACGCCCGCCACCCTGGCTCCGCGCCTCGAGAAGGCGGGGATCATCACGAGCCCCCGAGCCTTCCTGTTCGAGGCCCGCATGAACGGCCTGGCGGAGAACCTGGACGCTGGGCGCTTTGCCCTGACCCTCAACCTCACGCCCGGTGGCGTTGTGGACGGCCTGGTCAACAACCGGATCGTGATCCAGACCGTCAACGTGACCTTCCGCGAAGGTCTGCGCCTGGAGCAGATGACCGCAAAGCTGGCCACGGTCACGGGGACGCAGGTGGATCCGGCCGAGTTCCTCGACCTCGCCAGGAACCCCCCCGACGCGCTCCTCGCCGACTACCCGTGGCTGCTGGACGAGAAGGTCAGGCCCAAAGGCGCATCGCTCGAGGGCTTCCTGTACCCGGCCACGTACACGCTCCGCGCCGAGGCGGCGTCTCCGACGGACGCGGAGGGCCTCGTCCGCATGATGCTGGACACCTTCTACAAGCGGGTCGGGCCTGATCGCCTGGACGTCCCGGAGTCACGCAAGCTCACGTTCTACGAGGTTCTCACCCTCGCGTCGATCGTGGACCGCGAGGCCGTGCTGGACGATGAGCGACCGCTCATCGCGGGTGTCTACCAGAACCGCATCGATCAAGTCCCGAGCGTCAAGCACGGGCTCCTGCAGGCAGACCCGACGGTCATCTACGCCGTGGACACCGTCAACCTCGGGGACTACGACCCGACCTGGGTCGACTACGTGTTCTGGACCGTGCCCAAGGAAGGGTCGCTCAAGGACCAGCCCCTGCCCGAATCACTGGCCGGGTACAACACCTACGTCGTCCGTGGCCTGCCGCCCGGCCCCATCGCCACGCCCAGCCTGGCGTCCCTCGATGCGGCGCTCACGCCCGATACCAAGAGCGGCTACACCTACTTCGTCGCCATCCCCGAGGGAAAGGGCGCCCACGACTTCTCGAAGTCCCTCGCGGAGCACGAGAAGAAGCTCAAGAAGTACGGGTACTAGCAGTGGTCGCCCCGATCCGCGGTCTCCCCGTCCCCGACGATTTCGCGAGTCCGCCGGACGCGGTGACCCGGGCCCGCTGGCTGGAGGCGGATCGCGACCACCGCCCGACCCGCCTCGCGCGTCTCCGGGAGCAGCTGGTCACGGAGGGCGTCGATGCCTACTTCGGCCTCAAGCGCGAGCACATGCGGTGGCTGACCGGGTTCTCCCTGGCCGAGGGCGAGGAGAAGGTCGCCGGCCACTCCGGCCAGTTCCTCGTGGGGGCGGACCGGGTGACCCTGGTGACGGACTCCCGCTACACGGTCCAGGCCCGGCGCGAGGCGCTGGACGCCGTCATCGACGAGATCGGCTATGAGCTCGCCACGGCCTGGCCACGCCTGCTGGCGGAGGTCGGCGCCCGGCGCGTAGCCGTCGAGGCTGCCGCCGTCTCACACTCGCTCTGGGAGCGGCTCGCCGCGGCAGCTCCGGAGGTCGAGCTGGTTCCGGTCGACGGCTGGATCGAGGCGATGCGGGCTGAGAAGACGCCGGACGAGATCGAGCGGATCGCGGCGGCGTGTGCGGTCGCGGATCGCGCGCTGGCCACGCTGCTGCCCGAGATCCGCGCGGGGGTGACGGAGCACGAGCTCGCCCTCAGGCTGGAGTGGCTGATACGGACCGGCGGCGCGGAGGCGCTCGCGTTCGACGTCGCCTGTCTCGCTGGACCCGAGGCCGCCCTGCCGCACGGTTCGCCGGGCGACCGCCCCGTGAGGGACGGTGCCGTCCTGCTGTTCGACTTCGGTGCCCAGGTGGAGGGCTATCGCAGCGACATGACCCGGACCCTGTTCGTCGGCCAGCCGGCGGAGCGAGACCTGCGGGTGTACGACCTCGTCCGGCGCTCCCAGGAGGCGGCCATCGACCTGCTCGAGGCCCGCGTCCGCGAGGGCTCCATCCCCGACGGCCGGGAGCTGGACGCCGTCGCGCGCGGCGTGATCGATGGGGAGGGGACCTGGCCCGCCTACGGCCATGGCCTGGGCCACGGGATCGGCCTCGCCACGCACGAGGAGCCGCGCCTGTCCCGATCCGCGCCGGAGACGCCGTTGCCCAGCCCCACGGTGTTCTCCGTGGAGCCCGGCATCTACCTCGAGGGCGAGACGGGCGTGCGGATCGAGGACCTCGTCCACCTGGACGCGTCCCACGGAGTCGTCGAGCTCCTGACCCGCTTCCCGCGGGGAGTGATCGTCGTCGAGGCCTGAGGTCGGGCCGGGATCTGCCGGAGCCTCTGGTAGCATCCCGGGGCACATCCAATCGTTTGCGCGGGGAGCCCTGCATGCATCCCGACCGCGCTACGCGCCACCGGAGCACCACCCAATGATCAGCACCGGCGAGCTGCGCAAGGGCGTCGTCATCGAGCTTGACGGCGAACTCTGGCAGATCCTCGACTACCACCACATCAAGATGGGCCGCGGCTCCGCGCAGGTCCGGATCAAGTTCCGGAACGTCAAGAAGGGCAGCACCGTCGAGAAGTCGTTCCAGGCCGGTGAGCGCTGGCCGCGGGCGCAGATCGACAGCCGGCCGGTGCAGTTCCTGTACCGGGACGGAGACGACCTCCACTTCATGGAGACGGAGTCCTACGAGCAGTTCAGCCTGCGGGCCGAGACGCTCGATGACGTGGTGGGCTTCCTCAAGGAGGGCATGACCCTCGACCGGACCAGCTACCAGGGCGAGACGCTGGGCGTGGAGCTCCCCGTCACCGTGGACCTCCTGGTGGTCGAGGCGGAGCCCGGCTTCGCCGGCGACACGGCCCAGGGCGCGCGCAAGAACGCAACCCTGGAGACCGGCCTCGTGGTGACGGTGCCGCTGTTCGTGAACGAGGGCGACACCCTCCGGATCGACACCCGCACCGGCGAGTACCAGACACGGCTCTAGCCCCGGACCTCGTGGCGGGTGGAGAGGTGGCCGGATGAGCCGCGCCCCGGAGCCGCCCGACTGGCTCCTGCCGGCGTGGGACGCGGTCCCGGATGAGCCACCCGATGCTCCTGCGGGTCGTGTGACCGCGCCTCCTGGCACCTTGGGGCTGCGGGTGCGCAGCGTGACCGAGGTGACCCGCGCCATCCGCGAGCGCGTCCGCTCGGACGATGGTCTCCGAGACCTGTGGGTCGAGGGCGAGATCGGCCGGGTGACCGTGTCCACGGCCGGCCACGCCTACTTCACGCTCAAGGACGCCCGTTCGCAGCTTCAGTGCGTGTGGTTCCGCGATGATCGGGTGCGCTCGCCGTTCCAGCCCCAGACCGGGCTGCAGGTGGTGACGCACGGGCGGATGGACCTGTTCGAGCCACAGGGCGCCCTGCAGCTGTACGTGGAATTGCTCCAGCCGTCCGGCTTCGGGAACCTGGCCGTCCAGTTCGAGCAGACGAAGGCACGCCTGGCGGCCGAGGGTCTGTTCGACGTGGCGAGGAAGCGGGAGCTGCCCGTGCGCCCGCGGACCATCGCCGTGGTGACGTCTCCCACGGGGGCCGTCTGGCGTGATGTGTGCAACGTGCTGGCCCGGCGCTGGCCGCTGGCGCGCGTGGTCCTGGTGGGATGCCAGGTCCAGGGCGAGGGCGCGCCCGCCAGCATCGTCGCGGCGTTGCGCCGGCTGGAGCGCTGGATGGGGGAGGCGGAGGCGGAGGCGTCGGGAGGCACCTCCGAGGTCCCGTCGGTGACGATCCTGGCCCGCGGCGGCGGCTCGCTGGAGGACCTCTGGTCGTTCAACGACGAGCGGGTCGTGCGGGCGATCGTCGGCCATCCGGTCCCGGTGGTCTGCGGCGTGGGGCACGAGACGGACGTCACCCTGGCGGACTTCGCCGCCGACGTGCGAGCGCCCACTCCTTCCGCCGCGGCAGAGCTGGTGGTTCCGGACCGGGGCGAGATGGCCGCCACCGTCGGGACGATCGGCCGGCGGGGCGCGGCGGCGGCCACGCGGCGGCTGGCTGCGGCGCGTCGCGATACGGACGCGGAGCGCCGAGCCCTGGACCGCCTCGAACCCCGGGCGCAGCTCGCCTCGTTGCGGGAGCGAGCCGGGCTCCTGCTCGACAGGGCGGCACGCGCCATGGTGGATCGGCTGGCGGAGGACGGGCGCCGCCTGGAGATGCTCCGGGCACGAGGCCCGCGGGTGGTGGAGGCACGGCTTGCCGCGGCGTCGGGCGGCCTTGCAGCGGCTGGGGCGTCCCTCGCGGCGCTCGGGCCGCAGGCAACGCTGGAGCGCGGTTACGCGATCGTCCGCAGGGCCGGCGACGGTGTCATCCTGCGCGATCCAGCGTCGGCTCCATCCGGCACCCCCCTTGTCGTGGCGCTCGCGGCCGGCTCCCTGGCGGCCACGAGCAGGGGCCCGGCGCGCCCGCCGGAGGGAGACCCGACGTGATCGGCGACCTGGTCGTCTTCGTGTCGATCGTGGGCCTGGTGGTCGTCGTCGGCATCGTGGTGGGTATGATCGTGGCCGGCCGGATCGACCGGATCACGGCCCCGCGCCCCGCCCCCCGCGACGAGGAGCGGCCCGGGAAGGAGCAGCAGCCGTGACCGACGCCGAGAGCCCCGCCACCGCACCGGGTGCGGAGACACTGGCCTACGACGATGCCTTCGCGGAGCTGCAGCGGGTCGTCACTGCCCTGGAGGCTGGCGGTGGCTCACTCGAGGCGACCATCGCGCAGTACGAACGTGCCGTGGCGCTCCAGCGCCGGTGTGAGCGTCTCCTGGCGGAGGCGGAGCTGCGCGTGCAGCAGCTGATGGCGCGCCCGGACGGTACGCTCGGTGCCATCGACGTCCGCCCGGACGAGGTCGTCGATTAGGGGCCCACGCCATCCTGCCGCGGTCTGGGTCACGATCCATCGTGCTACGATCCGATAGCAAATAACGCGAGCCGATTCGCCGGGTGCTCACCGGCCAGGATCGGGCAGGTGCATCACCGATCCGCCCGCCCGCCCGTCGAAGGCTGGACCGCCAACCCGAGCAGCAGGAGCCAGTGGCAGTGCCGATCCTCGACGGACTTCAGGACCCCGCGGAGCTTCGCGGCCTGTCTGAGGCGGAGCTGGTCCAGCTTGCGGCGGAGATCCGCGAGACCATCATCCGCACCGTGGCCGTGACCGGGGGGCACCTCGGGTCCTCGCTGGGCGTGGTGGAGATCACCCTG
Source organism: uncultured Chloroflexia bacterium (assembly GCA_963770795.1). GTDB lineage: Bacteria > Chloroflexota > Limnocylindria > Limnocylindrales > CSP1-4 > CAIXZV01. The sequence continues at coordinate 537,165 of CAVYQR010000001.1, read as the reverse complement.
GCCCTGCACCGCCTTCTCGAGTCGCCACGGGACCACATCGTGTGGGACACGGGGCACCAGGCATATGCCCACAAGCTGCTGACCGGCCGCCTCGACCGCTTCCCGACCCTCCGCCAGATCGATGGCCTGGGCGGCTTCCCGCGCCGCTCGGAGTCCCCTCACGACGTGATGGACGGCGGGCACGCGGGCACGGGCCTGTCCATCGCCCAGGGGCTGGCCACCGCGCGCGACATCCGCCACTCGATGGAGCGCATCGCCGTGGTGGTGGGCGATGCCGCGCTGCTGTCCGGGCTCAGCCTGGAGGCCCTCAACGACATCGGCCACCGGCAGACGCAGCTCCTGATCGTCCTGAACGACAACGAGATGTCGATCAGCCCGTCCGTGGGTGCCATCTCCAAGTACCTGTCCGAGATCAAGCTCTCCCAGACATGGCAGCAGAGCAGGACCGCCTTCGACACGGTGACGGAGCGGATGCCGGTCTTCGGGCCCCTCGCCGTGGAGCTCTCGCGGCGCTTCAGGCAGTCGGTCGTCACGTTCGCCCAGCCGGGCCAGCTGTTCGAGGACCTCGGGATCACCTACATCGGCGTGATGCCCGGCCACGATCGCCGCCTGCTGGAGGAGACGTTCCGCAGGGCGCTGGCCCTCACGGGCCCCGTGATCGTTCACGTCCGGACCCAGAAGGGGAAGGGCTACAAGCCGGCCGAGGCCGACCAGGTCTCGTTCCACGGCGCCGCCCTGCCGCCGATGGCGCTCGCGCCAACCATCGATATCCACGACCGGATCGGACCGGGCACCCTCACCAACGGCGACCCGATGACATCGTCCGCGGCCGGGGGCGCGTCCGTCACGCACTCTCGGGAGGCGGATGAGGGGGCGCCTCCCTCGAGGTCGGTGATGAGCGACCGCCGGTCACACGCCCCGCCGGCGGACGGCGAGGACATCACCCCTCCGTCCGCTGCGCCCGAGCAGAAGCGTGAGGCGAAGAAGAAGACGCCGAACTACACGGCGTTCTTCGCGGAGGAGCTGCTGGCGCTGGGCGCGGAGGACCGCCGGATCGTCGGGATCACGGCGGGCATGCCCACCGGCACCGGGCTGGCCAGGTTCCAGGCCGCGTACCCGGATCGCTTCATCGACGTCGGCATCGCCGAGCAGCACGCCGTCACCCTGGCCTCCGGCCTGGCGCTGGGCGGGATGCGGCCCGTCGTGGCGCTGTACTCGACGTTCCTCCAGCGCGCGTTCGACCAGACGGTGCACGACGTGTGCCAGAACGACGCCCCGGTGGTGCTCGCCGTGGACCGGGCGGGTCTCGTGGGCGAGGACGGCACCAGCCACCAGGGCATGTTCACGATCCCTGCCCAGAGGATGCTGCCCAACCTGGTCATCGCCAGCCCCAGGGACGAGCAGCAGCTGCGGTCCCTGCTCCGCACTGCCTTCGCGCAGGACCACCCGTTCGCGCTGCACTACCCGCGCGACGCAGGGTTCGGGGTGGCGGAGCAGACGCCGGAGATCATCCCCATCGGCCGAGGCGAGGTGGTCCGGGAGGGCCGGGACCTGCTGTTCGTGGGCTTCGGGCCGATCACGATGCGGGCCGTCGAGGTCGCCGACGCCCTCGAGGCGCGCGGGTGGTCCGTGTGCGTCATCGACGCCCGGTTTGTCAAGCCGCTCGATCGCCAGCTGATCCTCGACCAGGCCCGGGGCAAGCGCCTCGTCGTGACCTTCGAGGAGAGCGTGGTCACGGGTGGGTTCGGGTCCGGGGTCCTCGAAGCGTTCGAGGAGGCCCGGCTGGCCGATCCCGTGTACCGGGACGTGCTGGTCCGCATCCTCGGGATCCCGGGCGACCGGTTCGTGGACCACGGCGCCGTGGCGGATCTGCGCCGCCTGATCCGCCTCGACGTGACGGGCCTGACCGCCCAGGTCACCGAGGCACTCGAGCAGCTCGGGCTGACTGCACCGGCGGCCGAGCCAGCCTGACCGGGGCGAAGCGCCCGGTAAGACCGGCTGTGCCACGATAGGGCCATGCCTGCCACCACCACGCGCCGCCTGCGACTCGACCAGCTTCTCGTGGAGCGGGGCCTCGCCGACACGCGGTCGCGCGCCCAGGCACTGGTCCTCGCGGGCCGTGTGCTGGTCGGCGAGGGCGACGCGGCGCGCCACGACCTCAAGTCCGGCGACCTCGTCGATCGCGGAGCCCCGGTGGCCGTCGCCGGTGGCCGGGAGTGGGTCAGCCGCGGGGCGCACAAGCTGATCGCCGCGCTGGATGCGTTCGCGATCGATCCGACGGGCAGGGTGGCGGTGGACGTGGGGGCGTCCACGGGCGGTTTCACCGACGTGCTCCTGGAGCGGGGCGCGTCGAAGGTCTACGCGGTGGACGTCGGGTACGGCCAGCTGGCGGAGAAGCTCAGGCGGGATCCTCGCGTGGTGTCCATGGAGCGGGTCAACGCCCGGACGCTCACGCCGCAGAGCCTCCCGGAGGCCGCCGACATGGCGGTCGTGGACGTCTCGTTCATCTCGTTGGGACTGGTCCTGGCACCCGTGCGCTCCGTGCTCCGGGACGGCCGCGGATCCATCGTCGCCCTCGTCAAGCCCCAGTTCGAGGCGGGTCGCGCCGACGCGAAGGGGGGCGTCGTCCGGGACCGGGACGTCCATCGCCGGGTCCTGGCCGAGACGATCGCCCGGGCGTCGGTGCTGGGGCTCGGGACGCGGGACGTCATCGCCTCGCCTATCCGTGGGCCGGAGGGCAACCGGGAGTTCCTGGCCTGGATCGCGGCCGGGCCGTCCTGCGCGGAGGTCGAGGACAGGATCGAGGCCGCGGTTGCCGCGGCATGGGAGGCCACGACGTGAGCGTCCGGCGCATCGGCTTCGTCTACAACCCGGCCAACGAGCTTGCCCTGGAGCTGCGAGAGCGCGGGGCGGGCTGGTGCCGGATGCGGGACGTGGACCAGTGGGCGGCAGCGGCCGGAGACCTGGTCGCCCATCGCCGGGAGCTGCCGACGACGGACGTCCTCGTGGTTCTTGGTGGAGACGGGACGTTGCTGCTGGCGAGCCAGTCGGTGGCGGAGATCGACGTGCCGATCCTCGGGGTGAACCTGGGCAAGGTGGGCTTCCTGTCGAAGGCGGAGGCGAACGAGCTGGAAAGGGTCCTGGAGAAGCTCGTGGCCGGACAGTTCACGATCCGCGAGCGGATGGGGCTCGTCGGTTCGATCCTGCCGGGAGGCCGCCCGTCCGAGGACACCTTCACGGCCCTCAACGACATCGTCGTCGCCCGGGGCTCGCTGGCGCGCGTCGTCCGCGTGGAGGTCACGATCGACGAGTCCCACCTCGCAACCTTCGTCGCGGACGGCCTGGTGATCGCCAGCCCCACGGGCTCCACCGGGTACTCGTTCTCGGCTGGCGGCCCGATCGTTGATCCGAAGAGCTGGAACCTCATCGTGACCCCCATTGCCGGCTATCTCTCGGCCATCCGCTCGGTCGTCATCGCGCCCACCCGGGTTGTCCGCTGCCGGGTCGTGGCCGCTGACGAGGCGCTGGTGAGCATCGACGGGCGCGAGGACCGGCGGATCGAGGTGGGCGACGTCGTTGAGGTCCGGGCCATGCAGCGGCCGATCCGGTTCGTGGAGCCCGCGGGCGCCCTCCCGTTCTGGGACCTCCTGCGGACGAAGGTCGAGCTGCTGCCGTCCTGACGATGGCAATCGACCGCACTCCGGCCCGGGCGGGCCGCCTGCTGGAGCTGGCGGTGAGCGATCTGGCGCTCATCGACCGCCTCCGGTTGCCGTTCGAGGCGGGCCTGAACGTGCTGACGGGTGAGACGGGCGCCGGCAAGAGCCTCCTGATCGATGCGCTGGGGCTGGCCCTCGGTGCGCGCGCGGACACGACCCTGGTCCGGCACGGGGCGGATGGCGCGCGCGTGGAGGCGCTGTTCGACCGGGTGCCGGAGCCGTTCATCGCCGCTCGCGAGATCAGCAGCAGCGGCAGGTCCACCGCACGGCTGGACGACGAGACGGTGACGGCCGGTCGCCTGGCGCTGGCCACGGCAGGGCTGGTGGAGATCCACGGCCAGCACGACCAGCAGCGGCTGCTGGACGAGGGCTGGCAGCGTGACCTGCTGGACGCGTTCGGCGGGCACGGGGACGCGCGGGCGCTGGTGGCAACCACGGTGGAGCGCTGGCGCGCGAACCGCACGGCGCTGGCGGCGCTGGACCTGGATCCGCGCGAGGTGCTCCGCCGGCTCGACCTGCTGGAGCACGAGGCGGCGGAGATCGACGGCGCGCGACTCCGTCCCGGCGAGGCGGACGAGATCACGCGCCAGCTCGCGGCGGCGCAGCACGCGGAGACGATCATCTCCGGTGCCGCCACCGTGCGCGAGACGCTCCTCGGCGACGGACGCGGCGCGCGCGAGCGGGTCGCCCGGGCGGAGCAGGAGCTGCACACGCTCGCCCGCGTCGACGCGCGCTGGCAGCCGCTGGCGGACAGGCTCACGGGCCTGGAGGCGGAGCTGGAGGACGTTGCCGCCGAGGTTCGTTCGCTGGCCGAAACCGTGGACCACGACCCGGCCTCCCTCGCGCGGCTGGAGGACCGCCTGGGCGAGATCCACAGGCTCCTCCGCCGGTACGGTGACGACGAGGCATCGGTCATCGCCCATCACGAGCGCACCGCCGTGGAGATCGCCCGGCTGCGTGGCCTGGAGGAAGAGCGGGCGAAGCGTGCCGAGGAGGATGCCCGCCTTCTTCTCCAGGTGGCCGATGCGGCAGCCTCGCTCTCGATCCTGCGCTCGCGGACGGCCGGTGAGCTGGGGAGGGCGGTGTCGGTCGTGCTGGCCGAGCTCGGGTTCCCGGTGGATGCCTTCCTGGTGGCGATGGGCCGCCGGCCCGCCGCGCGGGACGACGCCGCGGTCGAGGTGGACGGGGATGCGGTGGCCTTTGACGCCACCGGCATCGACACCGTGGTGTTCACGTTCCGGCCGAACCCCGGGGAGCCCGCGAAGCCGCTCGCGCGGATCGCGTCGGGCGGCGAGCTGTCGCGCGTGGCCCTGGCCGTGAAGCAGGTTCTGGCCGGCGTTGACGACACGCCGACGCTCGTGTTCGACGAGATCGACTCCGGGATCGGCGGGCGGAGCGCGGACCCGGTCGGCCGGAGCCTGTGGGCGCTGGCACGCGACCACCAGGTGCTGTGCGTCACCCACCTGCCGCAGATCGCCGCCTACGCGGATGCGCATTACCGGATCGCCAAGCGCGAGCGGGGCGGACGCACCGTGACGGAGGTCGCGAGGTTGTCCGACGCGGAGCGCGAGACCGAGCTGGCCCAGATGGTCGGCGGACCCGACGGCGGAGAGGCGTCGCGGCTCTCTGCCCGGGAGCTGCTGGACCGGGCCGGGGCGTGGCGCGCCGCGCGTCTCCCGGAGACGGTGGCCTGACGTCCGCCATGGGTGCCGACGGTCCGGTCCTGGACCGCGCCATCGAGGAGTACCTCGCGTACCTCCGCGTCGAGCGCGGCGTGGCCGAGGCAACCCTCACCGCGTACCGGGCCGATCTCGCGGACTTCGCGATGAGCCGCGGCGCCGCGCGTGGCTGGGCAACTGGACCGGAGGTTGCCCACCGCTACCTGGCGGCCAGGGCGCGGCGCGGACTGGGTTCCGATCCGGGGCTTGCCCCCAGCAGCCTCCGGAGGCGCGCGGCCTCGATCCGCGGGTTCTACCGGTTCGCGTTCGGGGACGGGCTGATCCCGGTCGACGTGGCCGCGCACCTGGACCTGCCCCGTCAGCCGCGCCTGCTCCCGGAGACGCTGACGGTGGACGAGGTCGAGCGTCTCCTGGAGGCGTCCGGCGCCGAACCCGTCCCCGGTCGCAGGCCCACCGGCGCGGAGGGCGCGTCGCTGCGCGATCGGGCGCTCCTGGAGCTGCTGTACGCGGCCGGGCTCCGGGTGTCCGAGGCGCTGGGGCTGGATCTCGAGGACCTGGCGCTCGACGGGGGCTTCGTCCGCGTCATCGGCAAGGGCGACAAGGAACGGGTGGTCCCGGTCGGGGAGGTGGCACTCGCCTGGCTCGCGCGATACCTCGCCTGGCCGCGCCCGGCGTGGCTCATGGCGGCCGGAACCGGAGATGATCCGCGCGCCCCGCTGTTCGTGACCCAGCGGGGGGGTCGCCTCGGGCGGGGCCAGGCCTGGGCGACGGTCAAGCGGGCCGCCGCGGGGGCGGGCCTGGACGACCGGGTCTCGCCGCACACGCTGCGACACTCCTTCGCAACCCACCTTCTGGAAGGTGGTGCAGACCTGCGGGTCGTCCAGGAGCTGCTGGGACATGCCAGCATCGCAACGACCCAGCTCTACACGCACCTCACCGGCGAGCGGATCCGCGAGGTCTACACGCGGGCTCACCCCCGGGCCTGAGGGACCCCGCACCGGGGGCCCCCGATGCCCGGACCGTGGCACGGGGGACGCCACCCCGGCGAACGGCCGACGGCGGGTACCATACGCGGGACTCCAAGACCCTCTGCGAGGCCCGCGTGTCCCTCAATCCCGAAGAGCTCGTCGCCAACCTGATCCTGATCGGGATCTTCCTGCTGGTGGCCTTCCCGGTCCACGAGTTCGCGCATGCCGCCGTCGCCTACATGCAGGGCGATGCCACCGCCAAGCTGTTCGGGAGGATGACCCTCAACCCCATCGTCCACTTCGACCGGTTCGGCGGGATGATGGTGGTCATCACGGTCTTCCTCACCCCGTTCCTGTTCGGCTGGGCGAAGCCCACGCCCGTCAACCCATCCAACCTTCGCGATCGCCGAAACGGCGAGCTGTACGTGGCGGTCGCCGGTCCCGCGTCCAACCTGTTGATGGCGATCCTGGGCGCGGGCGTGTTCCGGGTGCTGGTCGCCCTGGCTGTGCCGGTCCCGCCGATCGGGTGGTACGCGATCTGGATGTTCGTGGTGTTCAACGTCGCGCTCGCGATCTTCAACCTGATTCCGATCCCGCCGCTCGACGGTTCGGCCGTGCTGTTCCGGTTCCTGTCACCGCACCAGGTGTGGCAGGTCCGCCCGCTCCTGGCGCAGTACGGGTTCTTCGTGCTGATCGCATTCATCCTCCTCCTCAGCCGCCCGCTCTCGGAGCTGATCTACGGTGTCGCGAACCTCCTGGTGGGCGCGTAAGGCCCGCCAGCTCCGGATGCACCTCCTCGCCCGCGTGAGCCCGGAGGAGCGCCGGACGCTGGCCGCCTGGACCCGCCCTGCCGAGCTCGCCCTGTTCGATGCCATGCACGTCGCGGACCGCCGTCACGGGCTGGACGTGGTTGCGCACCTGAGGCGTTCCGGGGTGACAGATCGCGACGTCCTCGCCGCCGGCCTGCTCCACGACTGCGCGAAGGGCGACACCGGGGCAGGTCCGCGCATCGCCTGGTCACTCGGCCAGATGCTGGGGTCGTGGGTCCCCGCCGCAGCCGCCCGCCTGCCGGGCTGGGGCGACGCCATGGACCGCCTCCGCGATCACGCAGATGCGTCCGCCGATGCCCTGGCGGACGCCGGGCTGTCGCCGCGGGCCGTGGACCTCGTCCGCTCGCAGGAGGCGCCGCGGGACCCCGAATACGGCACCCGCTTCCACGCCGCCGACGAGGCCTGCTGATGACCCTGGCCGCATCGACCGCCGCCCCGCCGTCCGTTGCCTTCGGGGAGGGCCGTCGCCCCGAGTCTTCGACGCGGGTGACGCTGCCCGCGTTCGACGGCCCGCTGGCCCTGCTGCTGGCCCTGATCGAGGCCCGCCAGCTGGACGTCCTGACGGTGCCGCTGGGCGCGCTTGCCGATGCCTACCTCGACGCCCTCGCCTCGCTGGACGGGGACCGGATGGGGAATGTGTCCACCTTCGTCGCCGTCGCCAGCCAGCTCATCCTGATCAAGTCGCGGGCGCTCCTGCCGCGACGGGAGGTTGAGGGCGCGGTCCCGCTCGCGGATGAGGGCCCGGACCCGGAGGCGGAGCTCCGCGCCCGCCTCATCCTGTATCGGGCATTCCGCGACGGGGGAGCCAGGCTGCTGGAGGACGCGCAGGCGCGGGTCGGGCTGTTCCACCGGGAGCCCACGGTGTCGCGCGCGGCCGGGATCGCCGGTGCCACGCCGGCCGTGTCGGACCCGCTGTCGCCGTCCGTCCTGGTATCGGCGCTCGAGGGCATCGCGCGCGTCGCGCCGCCGCCGCCGCCACCGCCCGAGACGGTCCGCCGCTCCATCACGCTGGCGCAGCGGGCTGCGCTCATCCGCCGCGCCCTGGACGGCGCCCCGGCCATCGTGCTGCAGGAGCTCCTCCGGGGAGTGCGCGATAGGGTCGTCGCGGCCGTCACGTTCCTCGCCATGCTCGAGCTCATGAAGCGGCACGAGATCGCGGTGGAGCAGGCCGAGCCCTTCGGCCCCATCACCGTGCGCCGAACCACCGCCGAGGAGCGAGCCGCTGCCGGGATCACCGGGGCGATCGACGAGGAGGCCCCGATGGACGAGTCGCTGGAGTCCTTCTCATGAGCGAGGAGGCGACGCCCCAGCGCGAAGGGCCAGTGCCCGTGGGCGAGCAGTTGCCGCCGGAGGGCGAAGAGCTGCCGCCGGAGGGCGAGGAGCTGTCGCCGGAGAGCGAGGAGCTGCCGCCGGAGGCGATCCTGACGGAGAGCCAGCTCGAGGCCCTGCTGTTCGTGGCGGAGCGGCCGCTCTCCCGGCGCGAGATCGGGACGATCGCCGGCGTGGACCGGGCGACGGTCGACCAACGCCTGGGTGACCTGGAGGTTGCGCTGGCCGAGCGCGGCATCCGCCTGGCCCTGTCGGGAGACCGCGTGGAGTTGGTGACGGCGCCCGATGCCGGCGCCCTCATCGCCCGCTACGTGGGCGCGGACGCGGTCCGGCTGTCACCCGCGGCGCTCGAGACCCTGGCGATCGTCGCGTACCGCCAGCCGATCACGAAGGGCGGCGTCGAGCGGATCCGCGGCGTGGACTCCGACTACAGCATCCGTGGCCTGATGCACCGCCGCCTGGTCGTGGAGCTCGGCCGCTCGCAGGCACCCGGGCGTCCAAACCTGTACGGCACGGGTTTCGAGTTCCTGGAGCGCTTCGGGCTCATGTCGCTGGATGAACTCCCGCCGCTGGACCTTGACGTGGCCGCGCGACTCGTCGACGGCCCGGACGGAACCGGCGATCCCGTGGCGAACCTCGCCGCCGCAGCCGTGGCCGCGGCCTCCGGAGACGGCGCGTCGGGCGGAGACGGCGCGGCGGGCGATCCTGACGAGGAGGCCTGACCCGTGCCGGCGGAGCGGATCTCCAAGGTCCTGGCCGTCGCGGGTGTAGCGTCGCGCCGAGGTGCCGACGAGCTGGTGGCCGCAGGGCGCGTGACGGTGGATGGCCGCCCGGCCGTCCTCGGGGAGCGCGTGGACCCTGAGATTCAGCGGATCGAGGTGTCCGGCAGGCTCCTGCGGATGCCGGAGGCACGCCCGATCCACCTGGCCCTGCACAAGCCGATGGGAGTCACCTCCACGGTGAGGGATCGCCACGCGGACCGGACGATCGTGGACCTGGTGCCGGCAGAGCTGTCGCGCGGTGCCCGGCTCTACCCGGTGGGCCGCCTGGACCAGGACTCCGAGGGGTTGATCCTGCTCACCAACGACGGCGATTGGGCGGAGCGGGTCCTGCATCCCAGGTACGGCGTGGAGCGCGAGTACGCCGTGGGCCTGGTCCAGCAGCTGACCCGGGCCCAGGCCGAGGCGCTGGAGACGGGCGTCGAGCTGTCAGAGGGCGTCGCCACGGTGACAGGCCTCCGCGGCCAGACCAACACCGAGGACCGTCGCCTCGGAGACATGCTGGATCCGCCGCCCGACCATCGCCTGGTGTGGGTTCGCGTGACCATCCACCAAGGGTGGAAGCGCCAGCTCCGGCGGATGTTCGCGGAGGTCGGCGCGCCGGTCCGGCGCCTGGTGCGCGTGCGCATCGGAGCGCTACGCCTGGAAGGTCTTGCCGCCGGCGACGTCCGCCCCCTGACCCCGGCCGAGGTTCGGCGCCTCGGAGTGGGCGCCCTGGAGCGTGACGCGAGGTGAGCGACATCGGGCTGACCATCCGCCACCTCCTTCGGCATTCCGCGCCGAACCGTGCGCCCGTCCCCGAGGCTGGGGCATGCACCGCCGGGCTATGCTCCGGGTGATGTCCGACATGCCCGCAGAGCCCGCGACACGCATCGTCGTCGCCCTCGATGGTCCTGCCTCGAGCGGCAAGAGCAGCGTCGGCTCGGCGGCCGCGGCGCGGCTCGGGCTCCGCTTCGTTGATACGGGCCTCATCTACCGCGCGCTGACCGCGCTGGCACGGCGCGAGGGAGTGGCCACGGACGATGCTGCCGGCCTCGTGGCGATGGTTGACCGCGTGGCACTGGGCGATGACGGCGCCGGGCGGCTGGCCCGGGTCCTGCTGGACGGTGACGATGCCACGGACACGGTGCACACCCAGGAGGTGGACGCCGCCGTGTCCGCCGTCGCCCGGGTGCCGGAGGTGCGCGCCGCGCTCATGGACCGCCAGCGCGAGCTGACCGTGGGCGGCGGGATCATCCTCGCAGGGCGGGATATCGGCACGGTCGTGCTGCCGGAGGCGCCGCTCAAGCTGTACCTCGACGCGTCGGTCGAGGAGCGCGCATCCCGCCGGATCGCGGAGCGCGGCCTGGATCCCGAGGGTGACGAGGCGAACCTGGTGCGCGAGCAATTGCGGGCCAGGGACGCGCAGGATCGTGGACGCGCGGTGGCGCCGCTCCGCCCGGCCCCCGACGCGGTTGTTATCTCGACGGACGGCCTCGGCTTCGAGCAGGCCGTTGACCTGGTGGCGGCAGCGATCACCCGCGCCGAGACTCCGGCCATAGCGGCCCCGGCCGGAGCGGGCGCCGCGGCCCCGGCCGGAAGGGCTCCCACGACCCCGGCCCATCAGGCAGCGGCGAAGGCCCAGCCGTTGGTGCCCACGAAGCGGAGCCGGCTCCTCGAGAGGGCGATGCGCCTGGACAACGACCAGACGCTCCTGGTGCGGATGACGGCCCTCGTGGCGCGGATCTTCTCGCGCGTCTTCGCGCGGATCCAGTTCGAGGGCCTGGACCGGATCCCCCGGACGGGCCCCGTGATCCTCGCCATCAACCACGTATCCAACTTCGATGCCGTGGTGTCGGGCGCGTGGATCACGCCTGCGCTCAGGCACCGCAGGATCCACTGGCTGGGCAAGCGTGAGCTGTTCGACTGGCCGTTCGTCGGCTGGCTCGCTGCCCACGGCGGCGTCCACCCGGTGGACCGCGGGAGTGCAGACGTGGAGGCCTTCCGCCTGGCCATCCGGATCCTGGAGGCCGGTGACGTCCTGCTGATCTTCCCCGAGGGCACGCGCAGCCCCACGGGCGAGCTCCAGGAGGCGAAGGACGGCCTGGCGACCCTGGCCCTGCGGACCGGCGCCATGATCGTCCCGATCGGCGTCAACAACAGCGACGCCGTGTGGGCGAAGGGCCGCAAGCTGCCAAGCCCGTTCCCGCGGCGCACGATCACCGTGCGGATCGGGGAGCCGTTCACGGCGAATGAGGTGGTGCCCGCCGGGACGGAACGGCGCGCGGCGAAGGCCGTCGCCACGGCCGCGATCATGCGCCGCATCGCCGCCCTCCTCGAACCGCGTCACCAAGGCGTCTACGCCTCGGCCGTCCACGAGGAGACCACGTCCGAACCCTGAGCCCGACGTTCGCCTGACGGCGGAATCCCCGGACGTATGCGAACATCGGCAGCTATGAGCATGGTCCGGGAAGTTCGAATCGCACACCGCACGGGGTTCTGTTACGGCGTCCGCGAGGCCATCGACAAGGCGAAGGAGTCGGCGGCAGCGGGCAAGGCGACGCACACCCTGGGCCAGGTCGTGCACAACGAGGGCGTCATCCGGAACCTGCAGCGATCCGGCGTGGAGAGCGTCGACACCATCGACGAGGTGGCGCATGGGGCCGCCGTCGTCATCCGCGCCCACGGCGTGAAGCCCGAGGTGTTCGATCGAGCGGAGGCCCGCGGGCTGGACGTGATCGACGGCACCTGCACCTGGGTCATCCAGGAGCAGCGCCAGATGCAGTCGCTGGTGGACGAGGGCTACACCATCGTGCTCCTCGGCACCCCGCGGCACCCGGAGGTCGTTGGCCTGCTCGGCTTCGCTCCGGACGCGATCGTCGTGGACGAGGAGGAGGACTGGCACCGGATCCCGCGCCGGAAGCGGATGGCCCTGATCACGCAGTCCACGCAGCCGCCCTGGAAGTTCGAGAAGCTCGCGGCGTACATGGTGTCCCTCGCCCACGAGCTCAAGATCGTGAACACCGTCTGTCCGGTGACCATCCGCCGCCAGGAGGACTCCCTGGAGGTTGCCCGCCAGGTCGACCTGATGGTCGTGGTGGGAGGCCGACACTCGGCCAACACCAAGGAGCTGACCCGCCTGTGCGCGATCGCCGGGACCCCGGTGTTCCAGATCGAGAACGCCCGGGATCTCGTTGACCAGGCGCCGTTCGAGGGCGTCACCGTCGTCGGCGTGACGGGCGGAACCTCCACCCCGATCGAGGACCTGCGGGACGTGGCGGAGCGCATCTTCGCGATCGCCGGCGCACCGGACATGCGGGACCGCGCCGCGGAGCTCGCCCGCGAGGCGCTCGGCGCCGCAGCCACCCCCGCGGGACGGACAACCTCCCTGCCGACCTTTCCCATCCACGCCGGCGCGGCCTGATCCCAGTGACCAAACGGTCGCGCCGGCCTCCCGGTCGTCGCCTTCGTCGGGCGCCCCAACGTCGGCAAGAGCACGCTCTTCAACCGCGTGGTCGGCGACGACCGCGCGGCGATCGTCGAGGACCGCGCCCGGACCACGCGAGACCGCCTCTACGGCCACGCCGAGTGGAACGGTCGACGGTTCGTGGTCGTGGACACCGGCGGGCTGGAGATCGCCCCCGGCGACGCGATCGAGGAGCAGGTCCAGATCCAGGCTCGCCTCGCCATCAACGAGGCCGACGTGATCGTGTTCATGGTGGACGCGGCGACAGGCCCCACCCCCGCGGACCAGGATGCTGCCCAGCTTCTGCGCCGCACCACCAAGCCCGTTCTGGTCGCGGCCAACAAGGCGGACAACGAGCGGCGGGAGCGGGACGCCACGGAGTTCTACGCCTTTGGCTGGGAGGACACCTTCGCGATCTCGGCCAACCACGGGCGCGGGGTCGGGGACCTTCTGGACGCCGTGGTGTGGGCGATGCCGCCCGAGAGCGAGCAGGAGATCGCCCGCAAGGCGCGTGAGGAGGAGGCGGAGGCCTGGGCCAGGGAGATGGCCCGCGCCAAGCCGTCCCCGTACGTGGTGGGTGATCCCGGCAACGCCGATGACGGGGAAGAGGACGCCGAGGGTGCCGATGCCGATGCGGCCGATGAGCCAGGAACCGTGGGCGACGTCTCGGCCCGCTGGGACGCCGCGATGGCCGCCGATGATGACGAGCCGCCCGCGATCGCCTTCGTGGGCCGCCCGAACGTGGGCAAGTCCAGCCTGCTCAACGCCCTGCTCGGTGACAACCGGATGATCGTGTCCGAGATCCCGGGCACCACCCGGGACGCGATCGACACGACGATCCCCTGGGGGCGGAGCGAGATCGTCCTGATCGACACCGCCGGCATCAAGAAGCGCGGCAAGGTGGCGTCGGGGCCGGCTGCCGAGAAGTACTCCACGATGCGGGCGCTCAAGGCGATCTCCCGCGCGGACGTCGCGATCCTGCTCCTCGACGCCCAGGACGGGCTGACGGCCCAGGACGCCCACGTGGCCGGTTACGTGGTGGAGGAGGGGCGTGGCCTCATCATCGCGGTCAACAAGTGGGACATCGTCGAGGACAAGACCCACAAGAGCTTCGACGAGTTCGTGACCACGCTCCGCCGTGAGCTGCCGTTCATCGACTACGCCCCCGTCGTCTCGATCAGCGCCAAGACCGGGCAGCGCGTCCAGCGCGTGCTGGAGCTGGCGGTGGACGTCTGGGGCGAGCGCCGCAAGCGCATCGGCACCGGGGAGCTCAACCGCCTCATTGCGACATCGGTGGAACGCAACCCGCCGGCCATCGTGAAGGGCAAGCGAGCCAAGATCCGGTACGCGACGCAGGCCGCCGTGGCGCCGCCCACGTTCGTGCTGTTCGCCACGGACCCCACGTCGATCCACTTCTCGTACCGGCGGTACCTGGAGAACCGGATCCGGGAGGCCTACGGCTTCGACGGCACCCCGATCCGCCTGGTCTTCCGGGAGCAGGTGCGAGAGAAGCGCCCGAAGGGACGCGCGGCGAAGGCCCGGCGCAACTGATGGGCGGGGCAGGGGAGGACGCCACCGGCGCTCCAGTGCCCACGCCGGAGATGGAACCGACTCGCGCCCGGGTCGCCGTGGTCGGATCCGGTGCCTGGGGCACCACGCTGGCGGCGATCGTCGCCCAGCGGGAGCCCGTGACCCTCCTCTGCCATTCCGCGGCAACCGCGGCCAGGATCCAGGCCGAGCGCCGACACGAGCGCCGCCTCCCCGGCATCGACCTGCCCAAGGGCCTCCGGGCCACGGCGGACCCCGCCGACCTGGCGGACGCCCGCGACCTGGTCATCTTCGCGGTGCCATCGACGCACCTGCGCGCGACCGTCGCCGCCGTGGCGCCTTTCGTGCCGGCTGCCGCGGACCTCCTGTCGGTGGTCAAGGGCATCGAACGCGGGACACACCTTCGGATGAGCGATGTGATCGCCGAGGCCGGCGGGCTGCCGGCCGCGCGCATCGCCGCCCTCTCCGGTCCGAACCTGGCCCTGGAGATCGCGCGGGGGCTGCCGGCGTCGGCGGTCGTGGCCGCGGAGGACGAGGCGCTGGCGGAGCGGATCCGGGCGCGGCTCGGGCGGCGCGAGTTCCGGCTCTATGTCAACCGGGACATCCTGGGCGTGGAGCTCTGTGGGGCGCTCAAGAACATCATCGCCATTGCCGCGGGGGCCGCGGAGCAGCTGGGGTTCGGTGACAACGGCAAGGCCGGGCTCATGACCCGCGGCCTCGCCGAGATGACCCGGGTGGGGATCGTGGCCGGCGCCAACCCGCTCACCTTCGCCGGTCTGGCGGGCATCGGCGACGTGATCGCCACCTGCGGGTCGACGCTGTCCCGGAACCACAGGCTGGGCACGGAGCTGGCGCGCGGGCGTTCGTGGTCGGAGATCGAGGAGACGCTGCCCGGCGTTGCCGAGGGTGCCTACACCGTGGACGCAGCGCTCCAACTCGCGGCGTCCCTCGGCGTGGAGATGCCGATCGCCCGCGAGGTCCACAACGCCCTGTTCGAGGGCAAGAGCGTCCAGCGGTGCCTGGTGGACCTCCTCTCCCGGGAGTCGAAGGACGAGCTGGCCGACTACGACCGCTGGACTGCCCGGCCCGGTAGCGAGGGCGCCGGCGCCTAGCGACACTCGGCCCCGCGCCCCGCGTCCCCGCGCTCCGCTCCCTCGGTCCCGCGCTCCGGAACCTCCCCGGGCCGCCGCTCGAGACTCCGGAACCTCCCCGGGCCGCCGCTCGAGACTCCGGAATCCCCAAATGTCGTCCTGATTGTCATTCGCCTCCCACGCGCCGCCAAATGTCGTCATCACGCTGCATCTGGCGGGCCAGAGGGACCATCCCACGCTCACCATCGTCCAACGCACCCGCCAACCGTCTGGCGAATGCTCTGCTGGTTGGCATCTGGCGGTTTCCTGGAGACTCAGCGCGGCGTCCGGCTCAGAGCTTCTCTGCAGCCGGATCCGAGCGATCGAGCATTCCCGCCCGCCAGGGCTCGGATGGTAGACTCGTCGCCCTCGGGGCGTGGCGCAGCCTGGTAGCGCACCTGAATGGGGTTCAGGAGGTCGAGCGTTCGAATTGCTCCGCCCCGACCACTCTCTACGCACGAAACAGCCCCCGGAGCGATCCGGGGGCTTTCGATTGGGGTCCGTACCCAGACCAGCCTTCAGCCGCGGCCGATGCTCAGGCCGCCGGGATGGCGCCTGACCACGCGCGAAACCGATTCAGCCGGTTTCGTCCTCCCGGTCCATGCGCTCGGCGGCCTCAAGGGCGGCGTCACTCGGCTCTCCGACGGAGCTCGGATCAGCCGGCTCGTCACGTCGGAGGCTGCTGCCGTACGGCTCGGCCAGCGAGGCCAGCGCCGCCATGCTCCCGGTGACATTCGACACGGGTCCAACGCCCGACGGGACCGGCAATGGGATGTGGAGTGGCCGGTCGGCGTAGGCCTGGTGACCAGGGTCCACGATCGTGACGCCGGCGATCGCGACGCCATCGATCGACTCGCGCTGGGCAAGGGAGCCACCGCAAGAGGGACAGTGCGACGTTGAGGACGTCACTGGGGTCGAGCACCATGGACATGCGCGCTCTCGCCCGTCCCCGTTCGCGTCGATCACTGTTGGCTCTCCTCCGGCTGCTGCGAACCGACAGTAGCAGCCGGGTCCAGTCCCGCCGTCGGCTGTGCAGCACCAAATGGGGGGCCGAGGTCTCGCTCGAACCCGTGATCGCGAGGGACGTGGCTCCCGAACCGCGCTCGGCTCGGCGCCTGACCGACCTGCACGACCGTCGGGCGACCGGGGGCCGTTTGGGCCCTATGCCCCTTGGCATTGACGGCGGTTGCGCCAGACTGTGCGACATACGCGGGAGGCTCTGACACGCGGCCCAACACCCACGGCCGCCGGGACCGCGCCGAGCCACTGGCGAGACCGACCCGTTGACACCACAGGGGAACGGCATGGGTCACATCCACATTCCGCAGCACCTCGACGCCCCGATCGAGCACGTCTGGGAGGTCGCGTGCGATGCGACCAAGACCATCGACTGGGCGACCTGGTTCACATCGTTCGAGCCGACTGACCGATTTGCGGCCGTCGGGCAGCAGTTCCACGGGACCGGTCGCATCCTCGGGCGCGACATGGATTTCAAGGGTCGGATCACAGAGTTCGAACCGCTCCGCCTGATCGCCTTCGAGGGCACGCAGTCCATCGGGGGCAAGTGGACTTGGCGCAACGAGTTCCGCCCATCGGGGAAAGGAACTGACCTCGACCTCACCTACGACTACGACGCCCCCGGGGCGCTTCTCAGCCTCTTCGACAAGGTTCTCGTGGAACGCGCGATCGACCGCAACTTCCACGCCTCGCTGGATACTTTTCACGACCTCGTCCTCGCGAAGGCGCCGCAGCCCGCGTAGGGCACCAGTCGGGACGACGATCGGCTCACACTCTGGTGGCGATGGCGTAGACCCCGATGATTCGGCCCGAGGCACCGGGGTCTTCCTGTGCCCCCGGTCCCGGCCCGCAGTCGCCTGATCGATCGGCAGGGCCGGCGGCCGACCGGTGGCCGATGAGGCTCTTTGCACCTTGGCGGCGGCAGTTGCCTCGGCCATCCTTTCTGTGGCGCGTGGGAGGCTCTGACGCGCGGCCCAACAATCAGGCCGCCGGGACCGCGCCGAGCCACTGGCGAGACCGACCCGCTCGTGGGCTTCCGCCTGTTTGACTCCAGCGGCGGAGTTGCTGCGGACCGCGGTCCGTGAGAGGAGAGGGCAATGAGCGAGCACTTCGACAGGTTCATGGAAGGCTGGGCCAAGGGCAACGTGGAGCTGCTCCTGAGCGCCTGTGCCGAGGACTTCGTGTTCGACGACGCCATTGACGGGCGCTTCACGAAGGCCGAGTTCCCGGCCTACTTCGAGTCTCTGGGCGAGGGTGTCCTCACGATCACGGACATCGTGACCGAGGAGATCGACGGTCTGGAAACGGCATGGTGCTGGTGGAGCATGGAGGCGCCGACAGGCGCCACCTTGGTGTCGCAGGAAGGCGCCGCCCTGGCCAGGGTAGGACGCGACGGCGTGCACTGGCAGAAGGTGACCTACTACGCACGTGAGCCGAATATCGTGCGAAGGTGACCAGGGCAGAGGCGTCTGCCAGGGACAGTCGTCCGAGGCCGATCGGGCTCTGTTCGAGTAGCCCCTGCATCGCCCCCGGCTCGGCGCAGAGCGCCCGACCCCGAGGCGGGATGCCCGGATGAAGCGACTCCTGGCGATCGCCCTCCTCGTTTCGGCCTGTGGCGGCACATCCGAGCCGACGACGGCGGTGATGCCTGCCGCAACCCTGGCCCCGATCGTCGCGCCGGTCCCGACGCCGGCCGCTCCCTCGGTCATGCCAGGTGTCGTCGGGGAGGGGTCGCTCCACGACGCGGTGGGCGACCTCGTCAACAGCGACGGAAAGCCGGTCAAGACACCGGCATACCTCGACATCCGCGATCTCGAGGCGGTCGCCGACGGCACGACCCTCCGGCTGACCCTGACCCTCCTGGACGAGCTGCCGCCGCCGCCGCTGGCCGCCGAACGCCTGAACTACAACATCTCGCTGCTGACGGACGCCGATGTCCTTCCCGGGCTCGACGGCCAGGGCGGCCGCCACAGCTACACGGTCAGCCTCTCCAAGCTGACCCCGTCGGGAAGCTACCAACCGACGTTGTGGGACCTACCGGCCCCGGCAGATGTCGAGACGAGGGCGATCGCCTACAAGGGACACGAGTTCCCGGGGACGGCTGTCGTCGCGGGCGACACGATCGTGTGGACGGTCAGTTTGGCCGCCCTCGGGAACCCCCACCTGATCCAGCTCAGCGTCACCTCTGCCACAACCGTGACCGCTGGTTCGGCCGACATGGTCAGCACGACCGATCATCTCCCGGAAGGCGATCTCGGCGGCTGGCTCACCCTCGGGCACTGACCGGACCCCCAGCAAGACGCGCTCGCGTTTAGCCTCCCCGCTTCACACCCCTGCTCCCGGTCCTGCGATCCCACACAGACGGCCAGCCGTCTCTTCGGCAAGCCGCCGCAACTGGAGGGCGACCGGGGTTGTCGCGGGGGGTGCGGCGCCGCCGGTGGGGGAGAACTCCAGCGGCGCCGCGGGGAAGTGCTCGCGAAACGGGACCTCGTCTCTCCTGAGCGGGCCCGCTCGCCAAAGGTTTCAGCCGCAAGGCACTCGGCGGCCCCGGGAGCTCCACCGAGTCCTCTCGCACCGACGCACCGGCTGCGCGGCACGCGCGTCGACGAGCTCGCCCGACCGGGTCCCGACCTTGACGATGCGGGGGGACGTCCCGATGCCGCGTGGGCAGAGGCCGCGCTCATGGCTCGAGCTCCTGCTCCCCGGCGGCGAGGTATCCGGTGACCCAAGCGGCGGCCCGCGTCATCTGCTCGAGCAGGACGGGATCGACGCCGTCGAGCGTGTCGCAGGCGAGGTGGTAGCAGGGGTCGTGGCCGACCACGGACCCGATCCCGCCGACAGGGATGCCCAGCTCGTCGAACCGATAGTGGTCGCTGGCGCCGCCGAAGTCGGCCTTCTCCCAGGGCAGCCCCTCGTCGTCGAAGGCCCGGCCGAACAGCTGCTCGAGGGTGGACGATGACGGGCTGTTGAGGGTGGCGGCGTCGTACACCTGGCGGGGCCCTCCAGGTGTGGCGATCATGTCGAAGTTCAGGTAGGCGGCGATCGCGCCCCGCTCCGCGTCGCTCAGCGAGTCTGCGTACTGAGCTGAGCCCCACAGCCCGATCTCCTCGCCCGTCCAGAACGCGACGCGCACCTTCCAGCCCGGCTGCCCCCCGGACAGGGCTGACAGTCGCCGGGCGATCTCGAGGACAGCGGCGGTACCTGAGCCGTTGTCGTTGATACCGGGGCCGTCGAGCGCCGAATCGAGGTGGGCTCCGAGCATCAGGACGTGGTCGGGGTCACCACCCTGGGTCTCGGCGATGACGTTGTCACTCCGGCGCATCTCCGTGGTCGTGGGGATGCTGATCCGTACGTCGTGGCCCGCCGCAGCAGCATCGGCCAGCGCGAGGCCGGCGTCTCGCGTCACGGCGACCACGGGAATGGTCAGGCCCGCAGGATCGAGCAGCGTCGGGCGGCGGACCTGGTCCGGGCCCCACATCGGGTACGAGGAGATCAGCGCGACCGCGCCAGCTGCCTGGGCATTGACGACTGTCTGGCGGGCACGGCACGGTCCGGGCTGAACAAGAACGATGGCGCCTGCCGGTACGCCACCCCAGGCGTCCGCATCACAGCCGATGCCGTTGCGGTCTTCGGGCTGTGCGTCGGGGTCGAAGCCGAGTGCGAACAGCGGCGCCGTCACGTCACCCGACGGGGACAGCAGCATCGCCTTGAAGTCGCGCGGCCCCTCGAGGGCAGGACCGCCCAGGGCCAGGATCTCGAGCTCTCCTGGCCCGGTCTGTGCGAACAGCGGCACGAAGACCGAGTCCAGGGTGACCTCGTAGCCGGCGGCGCGCAGCTGGTCGGCAATCCAATCGGCGGCGGACGCGTTGCCGTCGCCGCCCGCGGCACGTGTGCCGCCATGCTCGCGGGTGAGGGACTCGAGCGCGGCGAGATCGGCCAGCATGGCGTCGGCGTCCACGGCGTCCCGGAGCGCGGCCGCGAGTGGCGGCACGGCCGGGATCGCCGACGAACCGCCGGTGGCTCCGGGCAGCGAGGGGCTGGCGGTGGCAGGCGAGGTGGAGCTTGGACCGGGCGTGCCGCAGCCGGAGACGGAACCGGCCAACAGAAGCGCGCCGAGCGCGAAGAGAAGCAAGGCGCGGCTGGCGGAAGAAGCCGGCACGGGTCCGCGAGAATTGAAGCCCAGACCGTCCATCACGACAGGTTCCACGCATGAATCCATCTCGACAAGAGGCCGAGGTCCCGGCTGCTCCGGACCCGAGCGCCTGAGCCTGCGTCGGGCTAGTCTTCGGTCATGGTCCACCCACTGGTCCGGGTCGGAAGCGTGGACGTCGTGCCCCTGTGCGACGGATGGGCGCCGCTGCCGCTCTCGGACGAGGTTCCAGGCCACGAGGTCGACTGGTCCGTGGAGCGCGAGTCCTATCCGTGGGCGTACGACGGCGCCGATGACGGGGCCTGGGCCTGGCACGTCCATGCCTTCCTGCTGCGGCTGAGCGGGGGATCGGTACTCGTCGATACCGGGATCGGTCACCTGGGGCGTCCGCCCTACGACGTGGCGGGACGGATCGACGGCGAGCTGGAGGCGGCGGGCATCACCCCGGCGGACGTCCGGCACGTGATCCACACGCATCTCCACGCCGACCACGCCGGGGGCGCGTGCGGGCCGGACGGGGAACCCCGGTTCCCGAACGCCGTCCACCACGTCCACCCGGCCGACTGGGACTTCTTCGCGGGAGCGGACGACCCCGATGACTTCCAGGGACGGAGCGCGATGCGCCGGCTCCAGGAGCTCGGGATGCTGGACCTGGACCCCGAGGACCGCGATGTCGCCCCGGGTGTGCGCGTCCTGCACAGCCCCGGCCACACGCCGGGACACCGCAGCGTGCTCCTGACCGACGCCCCGCTCTCGATGCTCCTCACAGGTGACCTTCTCCACCTGCCGATCCAGGTGTCTCACCCGGAGTGGGCGTCCAGTCACGACGAGGAGCCGGAGCTTGGGGCTGCATCGCGGGTCGGGTTGCTCGCGCGGGCGCGGGACGAGCGCTGGGGCGTGGCCGTGAGCCACTTCGGACGACCGTTCGGCAGCGTGCGTGGGCAGGACCGCGGCCAGCGGTGGGACTCCCCCTGACCCGCACCGTCCCGTCCTGTGGAGCCTCCCGGCGGGCGCACCTGCGCCGGGGCTAGGATCAGCGGCGGTACCGCCGACGCCCGACAGCCGCCAGCCCGCAGACACGAGGACGACCGATGGACACGCCGCAGCAGGTTCACGCCAAGGGCAGCATCCCGGACCAGGCCCGCGTGGTGATCGTGGGCGGCGGCATCATCGGCACCAGCATCGCGTACCACTTCGGCAAGCTCGGCTGGAAGGACACGGTGCTGCTCGAGCGGCGCCAGCTCACCGCCGGCACCACGTGGCACGCGGCCGGCCTCATGACCTCGGCGGGCATGATGTCCGAGACGCAGCTGTGGATGTCCCGGTACACGCGGGATCTGTGCGTCTCGCTCGAGGCGGAGACGGGGCAGGCGACGGGGTTCCGTCCGATCGGGCACCTTCACCTCGCGACCACGCCTCAGCGCCTGGAGGGCCAGCGCCGCGAGGCGGCGTTCGCGCGGGGTTTCGGCATCCCGAACGAGGAGATCTCGGGCGCCGAGTTCGGCCGGATGTGGCCGGCGGCGAGGACCGACGACGTACTGGCGGCGTTCTACGTGCCCGACGAAGGCCGCGTGAACCCGGCCGACCTGGCCCAGGCCTACGCGAAGGGCGCACGCATGAACGGCGTCCGGATCGTGGAGGGCGTCACGGTCACCGGCATCACCCAGGCGAACGGGTTCGTCACCGGCGTGGAGACGGACCAGGGACCGATCCGCGCCGAGTACGTGGTCAACGCGGCCGGCATGTGGGGCCGCGAGGTCGGCGCGATGGCGGGGGTGTCGGTCCCGCTCCAGGCGGCCGAGCACTACTACCTCGTCACGGACACCGTGCCCTGGGCGCACCCGGACCTGCCGATCGTCGAGGAGCCCGACCGGTATGGCTACTACCGCGAGGAGGGAGGGGGCATCCTCGTGGGCCTGTTCGAGCCCAAGGCCGCGGCGTGGTCCCTGGACGGTGTCCCGAGTGACGTCGCTTTCGCCAGCCTGCCCCCCGACTGGGATCGCATCGGAACGTACCTGGACACCGCGCTGGACCGGTTCCCGTCCCTGCGCGAGGCCGGCGTCCGGACCATGTTCTGTGGTCCGGAGAGCTTCACCGCGGACGTCATGCCGCAGCTGGGCGAATCACCGGAGGTCCGCAACCTGTTCGTGGCCGCGGGGCTCAACAGCCTGGGGATCCTCTTCTCCGGCGGGGTCGGCAGCATCACGGCGCAATGGATCGCGGACGGCGTGCCGCCGGTTGACGTCACCGGCATGACCGTGGACCGGGCCCAGACCTTCGAGACCAGCCGGCGGTTCCGGAAGGACCGCACCGTCGAGCAGCTTGGGATGCTGTTCGGGGATGCCGCCTTCCCATCATGGCATGCGTGGTCGGCTCGCTATGTGCGTCGCTCGGTCATCCACGACCGGCTCGCCGCGGACGGGGCGCACTTCACGCCGTCGTCCGGCTGGGAGTACCCCGACTGGTTCGACGTTGACGGGACCGACCCGGCAGAGCCGCAGGGCTGGGGGCGCAACGGGACGTTCGCGTACGTCGCGGCGGAGCACCGGGCCGTCCGCGAGGCCGTGGGCATGCTGGACATGTCGGGCATGGCCAAGTTCCTGGTCCAGGGTCGTGACGCGGAGCGCGTGCTCAACCGGGTGTGCGCCAACGACGTGTCAGTCCCCGTCGGCCGCCTCGTCTACACGCAGTGGCTCAACGAGGCCGGCGGGATCATCGCCGACCTGACCGTCACGCGGACCGCGGAGCAGGAGTTCATGCTCGTGGTCACGGACACGATCCACCGGCGGATGGCGCCCTGGATCAAGCGCCACACGCGCGATGACGAGTTCGTGACCGTGACCGACGTCACGGCCGGCATCACCCTGATGACGGTCCAGGGACCACGGTCGAGGGAGCTCCTGTCCTCGCTCACGAGCGCGGACCTGTCCAACCAGGCGTTCCCGTATCTCACGGCGCAGGAGATCGACCTCCACTACGCCCGGGTGATGGCCATGCGCGTCACCTACGTTGGGGAGCTGGGCTGGGAGCTGCACGTGCCCGCGGACCAGGCCCTGACCGTCTATGACGCGCTCCGCGAGGCGGGCTCCGGCCTCGGCTACCGCAACGTCGGCATGGGTGCGCTGAACAGCCTGCGCCTCGAGAAGGCATACCGGGACTTCGGCCTGGATATCGACAACAGCGACACGCCGCTCGACGTGGGCCTCGGGTTCGCGGTGGCGTGGGACAAGCCGGGTGGGTTCATTGGCCGGGACGCGCTGCTCGCGGTCCGCCGGCCGGGGCCGCCGAGGCGCCGCCTGGTCCAGGTTCTCCTGGAGGACCCCGAACCGATCCTCTACCACGCTGAGCCCGTGCTCCGCGACGGGAAGTGGTTCGGCCACGTCCGGTGGGGCGGCTACGGCCACACCCTGGGCGGTGCGATCGGCATGGCGATGGTCGAGGACGAGGCGGGGATTCCCGCGGATGCCATCGACAACGGGCGGTTCGAGATCGACATCGCCGGCGTCCGCTACCCGGCCCGCGCGTCGGTCCGCCCGATGTACGACCCGGATCGCCTCCGGATCAAGGCCTGACGGATCAAGGCCTGACCAGGGCGCCCACCGGTAGACTGGCCGGGTGACCACCGACGATCAGGATCTGGATCAGGAGCAGCTCACCGGCCGCAACGACATGGACCCGGAGGCGTTCCGCTCGGCCGGGCACGCCGTGGTGGACCGCCTCGCGGACTACCTCGCGGACCTCGAGCGGTACCCGGTGTTCCCGCCGATCGAGCCCGGGACGATCGCCCCCCAGCTGCCCGCGCACGCGCCCGAGGGGCCGGAGCCGATGGACGTGATCCTGGCGGACGTGGACCGCCTGGTCTTCCCGAATGCCACGCACTGGCAGCACCCGGGCTTCTTCGCCTACTTCGCAACCAGCGCGTCCGGCCCGGGCATCCTGGGCGAGATGATCACCGCCGCCCTTGGCCAGAACCCGATGCTGTGGCGCACATCGCCGATCGGCACGGAGCTCGAGGGCGTGGTGGTGCGCTGGCTCCGTGAGGGGCTGGGCCTGCCGGACGCCTTCGACGGCCTGCTGACCGACACCGCTTCCACGTCCACCCTGATCTCCCTTGCCGCCGCCCGAGAGGCCGCGGGCCTGGACGCGTCAGCGCTGGGCCTGGCGGCGCGAGAGGACGTGGCGCGACCGCGCGTCTACGCATCCGCGGAGGCGCACAGCTCGATCGAGAAGGCCTGCATGACGCTTGGCCTCGGGCGCGCCGCCCTCGTCAAGATCCCCACCAACGACCGGTACGAGATGGACGCCACGGCCCTCGCCGCCGCAATCTCCGCGGATCGTGCGGCCGGCCTGCGCCCGATCGCGATCGTCGCGACCGTCGGCACCACGTCGTCCACCTCCGCGGACCCGGTGGCCGCCGTGGCGGACATCGCCGAGCGCGAGGCCCTGTGGCTCCACGTGGATGCGGCGTACGCCGGGGTGGTCGCCCTGGTCCCCGAGCGACGGGGACCGTTCGAGGGCTGGGAGCGCGCGGACTCGATCGTCGTCAACCCGCACAAGTGGCTGTTCACGCCCCTCGACGCCTCGCTCCTGCTCAGCCGGCGGATGGACCAGCTCCGGGCGGCGTTCAGCCTCGTGCCCGAGTACCTGCGCACCCTCGACCGCGTGAACCCCGTGGTGGACTACAACGAGTACCAGCCCCAGCTCGGGCGCCGGATGCGGGCGCTCAAGCTCTGGATGCAGCTCCGCTGGTTCGGGATGGAGGGACTCCGGCGCAGGATCCGGTACCACCTGGATCTCGGGGCGGGCTTCGCCGCCTGGGTGGACGCGGACCCGGACTGGGAGCGCCTCGCACCGGCCCCGTTCTCGACCGTCTGCTTCCGGTATCGCCCCGCCCGGCTCGTCGGACGCGAGGATGCACCGGAGATCCGCTCGCAGCTCGATGACCTCAACACCCGCCTGATGGATGGCGTCAACCGCACGGGTGAGGTCTTCCTCTCGCACACCCGGCTCCGCGACCGGTTCACGATCCGGATGGCGATCGGCAACCTGCACACCGAGCCGCGGCACGTGGAGCGGGCCTGGGCGCTGCTGCGGTCCGAGGCTGCCCGCCTGGACGCCTGACCGACCGCCCTCAGCCAATCCAAGCCCGAAGGAGCGCCACCGATGTCCAAGCCGATCGAGGTCCTCTACTTCTATCGCACGAAGTGGGGCCACCACGACGAGTTCCTGGAGCTGTTCAGGCGCAACCACTGGCCGATCCTGCGAGAGGGACAGGCCGCCGGCCGGTACACGGACGTCCAGCTCTGGGCTCCTCGGTTCCACGGGGTGGGGGAGGCCGAATGGGACGTGCTCGTCTCGATCACCTACCGGGACTGGGCGGCGATCCAGGAGCACGCCGACGAGGGCACCGTTGCCCGGCTGTATCCGGACCAGGCGACGTTCAGGAGCGAGGAGCAGCGGCGGTTCGAGATCCTCGACGCGCACTGGGACGTGGTGCTCGAGGATCAGCCGCTCCCGCGCTGACCACGATCGAGCCGGCGGGCGCGAGGCGTCCTCGGACCGCATAATGGGCGCCCTGATCCGCCCGTCCACCGGAGGCCCTTGCCGCCCGTGCCGCCCATCACAGAGCTCTCCCGCATCGAGCCCGTTCACCTTGCGCGGCTCGAGAAGCAGGGCATCTTCACCACCGGGATCCTGCTCGAGGTCTCGGAGACGCCCACCCGTCGCCAGTCACTTGCGGACCATGTCAAGGCGACCACCAACGACGTCGCGACCTGGCGCGACGAGGCCCTGATGCTGAACCTCGCCGGCTTCGGGCCGCAGGAGCACCAGCTCTTCGTCCAGGCCGGCATCGGCGGGCTCCGGAACCTGCTGGACGTGGACCTCGCGCCCTTCAAGGTGCGGCTGGCTCGCGCGGCGACGGAGCTCAACTGGGAGGTGCCGCCGGACCTGATGGTCGAGACCTGGTGGGAGCAGGCGCGGACCCTCGAGGAGGCGTGAGCCCCGGCCGGGGGACCCCGCGGAGGGTGACCCGGCTCGCACCCGGTACCATCGGCGCCTGATGGCAACCCTGCGCGACGTGCTCGCGGCCCTCGTCACCGGCATCGCGACGGCCCTCGTGATCGTGGCCCTGGCGATCCTCCCGTTCCTCAACCCCGTGTGGGTGGGTTTCGAGCAGGGCCGCGCGGAGGCCCCAGCCTGGACGGGGTTCGGCCCGGAGGACCTCGCCATCGTCACA
The DNA here is from genome assembly GCA_963770795.1 of uncultured Chloroflexia bacterium. Lineage (GTDB taxonomy): Bacteria > Chloroflexota > Limnocylindria > Limnocylindrales > CSP1-4 > CAIXZV01. The sequence goes on along the minus strand of CAVYQR010000001.1, from coordinate 510,336 downwards.
GGCGAGATCCTGGCGGACCTTGTGATCGGGCCGCCGGCGTTCGACGTGGAGCTGGACGGCCACCCAGTGCTCGTGGAACGGGAGCGCGAGCACATGAGGGACGTCCGGAACGTGTTCGTCGCGTTCTACGCGGCCGCGCTCGTTGGCGCCCTGGTGCTGGTGGGTGCCTACCTCGTTGCCCGCTGGCGTGGCGACCGCTCCAGGATCGCCTTCTGGCGGCGCCTGTCCGGGAGCGGCAAGGTCATCGCCGTCGTCACTGTCGTCGGCGGCATCACCGGCGTCTTCTTCTTCGACACCGCCTTCGAGGTGTTCCACCGGCTCTTCTTCCCGGCGGGCACGTACCTTTTCGATCCGAGCACGGATCGCCTCGTCCAGCTCTTCCCGGAGCAGTTCTGGGTGGAGACGACCATCGGGGTCGGGGTCGTGGTCATCGCGCTCTCGGTTGGCCTGGGGCTGCTTGCTGGGCGCCGCGCCGCAGGGCTGGGCCGGTGAACCCGGGCGGGGTGCCGATCGCGCGCCTGTTCGGGATCGAGATCCGCATCTCCCTCGCCTGGGCGGTGCTGGCCGCCATCGTGACGCTCCTCGGCGCCCAGCAGGCCGCGATCATGGCGCCCGGGATCGCCGCTCCGCTCCAGTGGGTGATCGGCGGCGCGGTCGCGCTCGGGTTCCTCATCTCGGTCGTTGCCCACGAGCTTGCGCACGCCCTGGTCGGGCGCCGCAGGGGCGTGGCGTCGAGCACGATCACCCTGGCGTTCATCGGGGGCCTGGCGCCGCTCTCGATCCAGGCCCCGAGGCCGGTCGATGAGCTGGTCATCGCCCTGGTCGGCCCTCTGCTCTCGCTGATCGTCGGGGCGCTCCTCCTGCTCGCCGCCATCGTGACCGACATGGCGGGCCCGGGGCTCGGGGCCGTCACCGGCGGCCTCGTCCTCATCGGCGGGCTCAACCTGATCCTTGGTCTCCTCAGCCTGCTGCCCGGGATGCCGCTGGACGGGGGCCGCGTCGTCCGTGCGCTGGCCTGGGCTCGGAGCGGCGATCCGGACCGCGCCGGGCGCATCACCGCACGCGTGGGCAGGATGCTCGGCTGGGCGACCGTGGGGGTGGGCGCGGCCCTGGCGCTGGCGGACCTCGTGACAGTGGGGCTCCTGGTCCTTACCCTCGGCTGGCTGGTCGCCACCGGTGGGAGGACGCTGGACAGGCGTCTGGACCTGGAGATCCTGCTGCGTGGCGCGACCGTCGGCGAGACGATGCAGACCGATGGCCCGGTGGTCCCGCCCAACCTCACGGTGGACACGTTCGCCGGCCGCTTCCAGGGCCCCGATGCGGTCACGGCGGTCCCGGTCGTGGAGGACGGGCTTGCCCTGGGTGTCATCGGAGCGAAGCGCCTCAAGCGGCTGGGCCGCCGGAAGCTCGGGACCGTGCGGGCGGTGGACGCGATGGCCGCACCGCCGCAGGCGCCATTCTTCGCGGCCGAGGACGACCTCTGGGCTGCCGTGGAGACGCTGAACCTGGGCGGACTTGAAGGCTTCGTGGTGGTCGAGGGCGGCCGGTTTGTCGGAATCGTCACACGGCAGGCGATCGGAGACCTGATCCGGGGCCGCCTGCAGGCGCGGGAAGCCGCTGCTACCGGAGACCGGACACGATGAGCGACGCCCTGCTGAGCGTCGAGGCAGCCCAGGCGACGGTGCTGGCCGGTGTCGAGACCCTGGCGGAGACCGAGACGCTGGCGCCTGACGATGCTCTTGGCCGCGTGCTGGCGGGGGCCCTGGTGGCCGCCACGCCAATCCCGCCGTGGGACAGCGCTGCCATGGACGGCTACGCGATCCGCGCTTCCGACCTGCGGTTGGCGACGAACGCGGGGCCGGTCCGGCTCACGGTGGTCGGCGAGGTTCGTGCCGGCCGGGACCCGGACGTCCGCGTGCTGTCCGATACCGCGGTCCGGATCGCGACGGGCGCCCGCATCCCACCGGGCGCCAACGCCGTCGTGCCGGTGGAGCTGACGACCCCGATGGGGGAGTCGGGCAGCCCGAGCCCCCGCGGCCGGGAGGCGGCCGGTCCCCTGCCGGCCGCGTGCCTGGTCCACGAGAGCGTGCCGATCGGCTGGGCCATCCGGCGCGCCGGGTCCAGCGTCGAGGCAGGCACCGAGGTGGTGCAGGCCGGCGAGACGGTCACGCCGGCGGCGGTGGCGCTCGCGGCCGGCATGGGTGCCGGATCGATCGTCGTGCGGCGGCGCCCGGTGGTCGCGGTGCTGGCGGTGGGCGACGAGATCCGCTTGGCCGGCAACGATCTGGGATCCGCGGGCATCCCCGACGTGAACGGGCCCGGGCTCCGGGCGTTGGCGCGGGACGCCGGCGCGGTGGCCCTGGACCTCGGGATCGCCGAGGACCGGCTGGAGGACGTGGTGGAGAAGCTGCGGCGGGGGATCGCTGAGGCGGACCTCGTCGTGGTCTCCGGCGGCGCGTCCGTGGGTCCAGACGACGTGGTACGCAATGCGTTCGATGCCGTTGGCCACATGAACCTCTGGCGGGTCGCCATCCAGCCCGGTAAGCCCTTCGCCTTCGGGCGTGCGGACGCCGAGGGCCGGGAGTCGCCCGTGCTGCTGTTCGGCCTGCCGGGCAACCCCGTGGCCTCCTTCGTCACGTTCGAGCTGTTCGTGCGACCGGCCATCCGGCGTTTCGCCGGGCAGCCCTCACTCCACCGTGCGGCGGATCGGGGCCTCCTGGAGGAGCCGGTCAGCAAGAGCCCGGGTCGGCGCGGCTACCAGCTGGTCGTCGCCCTTCGCGACGACGTGGGGACACCCCTCCGCGACGGCGCAGGCCGGATCCGGGTGCGCCTCGCGGGCACGCTGCGGAGCCACGGGCTCTCCGCCCTGGTCTCGACGGATGCGTTGGCCGTCATCCCGGAGGCGTGTGCGCTCGCGGAGGCGGGCACGGAGGTCGAACTGCGCTGGCTGGGTCGCTGACGGGTCACCGGGGGCTCGCGGACCCGGTAGGATCGACGACGAGCAGGAGGTTTCATGGATCGCCCCGATGCCCCGCGCGCTGAACGCCGACGCCTGACCCACGTGGATCGGCGCGGTCGCCCGCGGATGGTGGACGTGGGCGCCAAGCTTCCCACGGCCCGCCGAGCCGTCGCAGAGGCCGAGGTGGCGGTCTCGCCCGAGACCATGAGCCTCGTCATCGACGGGGGCAACCAGAAGGGTGACGTGCTGACCGTGGCCGAGCTGGCGGGCGTCATGGGCGGCAAACGCACCGCGGAGCTGATCCCGCTCTGCCACCCGCTCGCGCTGACAGACCTGTTCGTCTCGATCACCCCCGACCGCGCCGCCGGGGTGCTCCGCATCCGGGCGGAGGCAGCGACGGTCGGTCCCACGGGCGTCGAGATGGAGGCGCTGACGGCGGCGTCGGTGGCCGCCCTCACCGTGTACGACATGGTCAAGGGCGTGGAGCGCGGCGTGGAGATCCGCTCCCTGCGGCTGCTCAGCAAGACCGGCGGCAAGAGCGGGGACTGGCACCGTCCGACCCCCCTGGACGAGGGTGTGGTCCAGCCGCGCCGCCGGCCCGGCGACCGGATCGCCGGCCGCGTCGGGAAGCGCAAGCCGCTTTGACGGCCCCATCCGCGCCCATGGCGGCCAGTCGTTCCGTGCCCCGCTCCGCGCTCGTCCTGACGGTGAGCGATCGCAGCGCATCGGGTGAGCGGGCGGACAAGTCCGGCGAGCTGCTGGCGGCCCGACTGGCGGCCCTGGGTGTCGTCGTCGAGCGACGCGTCGTGCCGGACGACGAGGGAGCGATTGCCGCAGCGATCATCGCCGGAGCACGGGAGCACCGCCTGGTGATCACCACCGGCGGCACCGGCCTGACGCCCCGCGACGTGACCCCGCAGGCGACGGCCACCGTCCTGGACTACGAGGTGCCCGGCATAGCGGAGGCGATGCGGGCCGAGGGCCGGCGCTCCACGCCGTTCGCCGCGCTGTCGCGCGGCCTCGCGGGTGTTCGCGGCGGCTCGCTCATCGTCAACGTGCCCGGGTCACCAAAGGGGTCGATGGAGTCGTTCGAGGTGCTCGTCCCGCTCCTCGACCATGCCCTGGAGACCCTCACCGGACCCTTCGACCACGCCGCGGCCCGGGCCGCCGGGCGAGATGACCTGCCACCCGATCTGCCGGAGACAGCCTGAGCCATGTTCGAGCAATTCGCCGAGGTGCCGTACTACCCGCTGGTGTTCCCGATCTTCTGGGGTGCCTTTGCGATCTTCGGGCTGATGGTGGTCCGGCGCCTGCGGGTCTTCACCGCGGCTCACGCGGACGGCCCCGCCGGCTCGACGGAGATCGGACGGCGTCTCTGGGGCCTGGTCCGGTTCACGGTCCTCCAGACGCGCATGTTCCGCCATCCCCGGGCGGGCATCGTGCACTACGCGATCTTCCTGGGCTCGACGACCCTGCTCATCGGCAACATCAACATCGTCACGGGCGGCCTGCTCGCGGCCGTCATCGGGTGGCCCATCGACGGCCTGCTGTGGGCTCTCCTGGTCGGACTCCAGAACATCACCGCCGTTGCCGTCTTCATCGCCCTCGCGTTCGCGTTCTGGCGACGGATCGTGGAGCGCCCGGATCGGATGACACTGAGCCGGGGCAACATGATCGTCCTGGTCCTCATCCTGCTCGTCGTAGCGACGGAGTTCCTGGCGCTGGTGTTCGAGGCGGCGAGGTACGGCGACGTGCCGGGGTCGTTCGTGACCAACGCGCTGGCCGTCCCGCTCGCCGGTCTCGACGACCAGGTGACCGAGGCGATGTTCGCGCTGCTGTGGTGGGGACACATCGCGGTGCTCGCGGTCTTCCTCGTCTTCATCCCCACCAACAAGCACTTCCACGTCTACACGAGCTTCTTCAACGTCTACCTGCGGAAGCTGAGCCCCCGCGGCCAGCTGCCGGCGATGGACCTGGAGGCAGAGGACGCGACGTTCGGGGTGCGGTCGCTCGCAGACCTCCGCTGGAAGGACCTCCTCGACGGGTACACCTGCACCGAATGCGGGCGCTGCCAGGAGGCGTGCCCCGCCTTTGCCACGGGCAAGCCGCTCAATCCCAAGCAGCTCATCATGGGCATCCGCGAGATGGCCAAGAGCGCCGAGACCGGGATCGACCTCATCCCCGACGGCCGCGCCGTGCGCGAAACCTACGGTCGGCCGGACCCGCATCCGGACCCGGCGGCAATGGCGGCCTCCATCGTCGATACCGCAATCCCGTATGACGCGGTCTGGGACTGCCTGACCTGCGGAGCGTGCGTGGAGGCCTGCCCGGTCACCATCGAGCACGTCGACAAGATCATCGGGCTGCGGCGCAACATGGTCCTCGAGGACAGCCGGTTCCCGCAGGAGCTCACGGCGGCGTTCCGCGGCATGGAGAGCGTCGCCAACCCGTGGGGCCAGCCACCGTCAGCGCGGATGGACTGGACGAAGGGTCTCTCGTTCAAGGTCCGCACAGTCGCCGAGGTCAAGGCCGCCGGCCAGCTCGATGGCCTCGAGGTCCTCTACTGGGTAGGCTGCGCGGCCGCCTTCGACGACCGCAACAAGCGCGTCGCGAGGGCCGTCGCCACCTGTCTCGACGCCTCGGGCATCTCCTACGCCGTCCTCGGCCAGGAGGAGGCCTGCACGGGCGACCCGGCCCGCCGGATGGGCAACGAGTACGTATTCCAGATCCTTGCCGGCCAGAACATCGACACGCTCAAGAAGTACGGCATCGAGCAGCGCACGATCGTCACGGCCTGTCCGCACTGCTTCAACAGCATCGGCAACGAGTATGTCCAGTTGGGCGGCACATTCAAGATCCGCCACCACAGCGAGTTCCTCGCCGACCTCGTCAAGAGCGGCCGCCTCGTGATCGGTGAGGATGGGCTGCCGGGCCGGTCGATCACGTACCACGACTCCTGCTACCTGGCGCGCTACAACGGCGTCATCGCACCCCCGCGCGACGTTCTCAGGGCAATTCCCGGTCTCCAACTGCGCGAGATGGACAACAGCGGCCGCCAGTCGTTCTGCTGCGGAGCGGGCGGCGGCCGGATGTGGATGGAGGAGACCCGGGGCACGCGCGTCAACGAGGCTCGAACGCTGCAGGTCCTCGACACGGGCGCCGCGATGGTTGCCACGGCCTGCCCGTTCTGCATGGTGATGCTGCGCGATGGCCTGGCCGATGCGGGCCGGGGAGGGGACACCGAGAACGCGGTCTCGGCCCAGGACATCAGCGAACTGCTCGCGGCCGCGCTGGCGCCGGCCCAGGCATTGGCCGGCAGGGACGTTCCGGAGGGCCGAGCGCTGCCCGTGGTCTGACCCATGGGCGACGCCCGACCCGGTGAGCAGCCTGTGCGGCTCGTGCGCCCCGTCAGCGGCCCGAGCGGCGGTGCGCCCCGTCAACCCTTGAGCGGCGCCTGACAGGAGATGCAGGTGCGGTCCGTCCAGAGGTTGCCCATGCCGCACTTCGGGCAGATCTTCTCGCCCTCCGTGGAGACGGCGAACGGGGAGTCGGAACCCTCGGGCGTGGTCGGCCTTCGGGGCCTCACCAGGATGAACCCCAGCGAGGCGAGGGCGACCATGACGGCGACGGCGAACGCGATGACGTACGTCTGGTCCACGACCGAACCTCCCGCGGCCCCGATCACCCGAGACCCCCGCGGTCGAGAGGGTCGGTGCCGGCGCGATCAAGGGTAGACCTGTCATCAGGCAATGTCACCCCGGACGTTCGGCGTACCGCGGCGCTGCTACGATGCCTTCCATGAGCACGAGCGTGCCCGCCCCCGGTTCGGTCCGCCTCAGCGATGAGCAGATCCTGCTGCGCGATGCCGTGCGCATCCTCGCCGACGAGCAGGTTGCCCCTCGCGCCGCCGCGATCGATCGCGACGAGGCGTGGCCCGAGGACATGCGCCGCCTCCTGGGAGAGCACGACGTGTTCGCCATCCCGTTCGCGGAGCAGCACGGAGGCCTGGGCGCGGACCTGTTGACGCTGTGCCTCGCGATCGAGCAGCTCTCACGCCACTGCGCGACGACGGGCCTCATCCTCGCGGTCCAGTCCCTGGGCGCCACCCCGATCCAGGTCGCGGGAACGCCGGAGCAGCAGGATCGCTGGCTCCCGGGCCTGGCGTCGGGCGAGAAGCTCATCGCGTTCGCCCTGACCGAGGCCGAGGCCGGTTCGGACCCGTCCGGGATCCGCACGAAGGCGGTGCTCGACGGCGACGACTATGTCATCACGGGTTCCAAGCGGTTCATCAGCCACGCAAGCGTGGCGGACTACATCGTGGTCTTCGCCGTCACCAACCCGGACGCCGAGAAGTCCAGCCGGCGGCTGTCGGCCCTCCTGGTTGAGACCGACCGCCCGGGCTTCAAGGTCACGCGTATCGAGCACAAGATGGGGATCCGGGGCTCGCCCACGGCGGAGCTCGCCTTCGACGGCGTCCGCGTCCCCGTGACCAACCGCCTGGGGGCCGAGGGCCAGGGGTTCGCGATCGCGATGCAGACGTTCGAGCGATCGCGGCCGGGCATCGCGGCCCAGGCCGTGGGCATCGCCCAGGGCGCGCTCGAGGCCGCCGCGACGTACGCCACCCAGCGCCGCCAGTTCGGCAAGCCGATCGGTGAGCTCCAGATGGTCACGGCGATGCTCGCGGACATGGACGCCGCCACCGAGGCGGCACGCCACCTCCTGTACACCGCCTGCGAGGAGATCGAGGCGGGAACGCCCGACGCCGCCCGATGGGCCGCGATCGCGAAGCTCGTGGCAGGCGACACGGCGATGCGGGTCACCACGGACGCCGTCCAGGTGCTGGGGGGATACGGCTACATCGACGAGTACCCCGTGGAGCGCATGATGCGCGACGCCAAGATCACCCAGCTGTACGAGGGGACCCAGCAGATCCAGCGGCTTATCGTCGCCCGGTCGCTGCTTGCGAAGAGCGGCTGACACGGGGGCGGCGTCCACCCACCCAGGAGCGTTGCGCGCGTGCGAATCCTCGTCCTGACCAGGCCCGCACCGGTTCCGGCATCGGACGCCGGGCGGTTCGGCCGTGACCACCGGCTCGATCGCTGGGCGCCGCCCTCGGTCGTGCACGGCGGCGGCTGAGCGAGCGGGCGGGGGCGGGTCGGACGTGACGGGAGGCGCGATCCTGTGGCTTGTTCTCATCGGCGTCCTCGCCGGGCTGTTGCTGGTGTTCCTCGTCACCACGCGCCGCATGTCGGTGCTGATCGCCCGGACCCGGGATCTCGAGCGCGTGCAGCTGTCCGTCGAGAGCATCGACCTTCGGCTGGCGGCAGTGATCGATCCCCTCGCGGCCCGGCTGGATGAGATCCGGCGGCGGGGCGGAGATCCGCAGGCGCTGGCCCGGGACCTTGGGCCGGCCCAGGCGATGCTCGGGGACCTCGCCGCCGAGGCGCGGGCGCTGCGCCTGCCGGAGGTCCTCGCGGATCAGGCAGCGGTCATGATCCACGAGACCGAGCGCGCGACCCGGGCCGCGGGGCTCGTCGAGCACGGCCTGGACGCCATGCTCACCGCACGGGGGAACCGGGAGCTGGAGGCGCAGACGTCTCTCAAGCGAGGAGCCCTCAATCTCCGCCACGCACGGGAGGCGTTCGGGCGCGCCGCCGCAGACGTGGCGGCGCTGCGTCCCGCGGACGTCGCCGGGCGTCCCGGATACGGGCTCCACGGTCCTGCCCCGACGCCCCGTCTCGTCCCGACCGGCCAGGAGGACCAGGACGTCGACGGGTCCTTCGAACCCCGCATGTAGTGGTATTCTCGGTCGACACCACAAGGGATAGTGGTGGAGGAGGACGGAGGGTCCATGCGCTGTCCGCAGTGCGGCACCCGTGACTCGCGCGTCGTGGACTCGCGTGACCTGGATGAGTCCGCGATGGTCCGGCGCCGTCGGGAGTGTCCCACCTGCTCGGCCCGCTTCACCACCTACGAGCGCGTCGAAGCCGCCCGGCTGGTCGTGGTCAAGCGCGACGGCGTCCGCCAGGAGTTCGACCGCGACAAGCTGGCGCGGGGCCTGGCCAAGGCCCTGACCCGGCGCCCGGTCCCGGACGACGCAGCCGAGCGTGCCGCCGACGAGATCGAGGGGGAGCTGCGGTCGTCGGGCCTGTCCGACATCCCCAGCTCGCGCGTGGGCGCGATGGCCATGGACAAGCTGAGGGCACTGGACCACATCGCCTACATCCGGTTCGCGTCCGTGTACCAGAGCTTCGAGGACCTGGCGGATCTCAAGCGGGAGGTGGACCAGCTGTTCGCCGAGGGCACGCCGAAGAAGGGGAAGGGGAAGCGAGGCGGATGAGCGTCCTGGCCGATCGCGACATCCGCGCGCAGCTGGAGTCCGGCCGCGTCCGGATCGACCCGTACGACCCCGCTGACCTGCAGCCCTCGTCCGTGGATCTCCACCTCGACCGCAGCTTTCGGGTCTTCCGCAACAACCGGTACGCGTACATCGACCCGCGTCAGCCGCAGCCCGATCTCACGGAGCTGCTGTCCATCACCGACGATGAGCCGTTCATCCTCCACCCCGGGGAGTTCGTGCTGGGCCAGACCCTGGAGTGGGTGGAGCTGCCGGACGACCTCGTGGCCAGGCTCGAGGGCAAGAGCTCGCTGGGCCGCCTGGGTCTCCTCATCCACTCGACCGCGGGCTACGTGGACCCGGGCTGGAAGGGCACGCTCACGCTGGAGCTGTCCAACGTGGCCAACCTGCCGATCGCCCTCTACGCTGGCATGCGGATCGGCCAGATCAGCTTCTTCCGGATGAGCTCCCCGGTGGAGCGGCCGTACGGAAGCAAGGACCTCGGGTCCAAGTACCAGGGCCAGTCAGAGCCCACGGCGTCGGCCTATCACGCGGACTTCGAGCGTGGGCGGAAGATCCAGGAAGGGGCCTGACCACGAGCATCAACGACGCCGTCCACTGGCGGTCGGATCTCGGCGGTGGGACCACCGTCGCCCTGGTCCAGGCCGGCACGTTCCGCACGGACGCGGGCGCGATCTTCGGACCCGTGCCGTGGATCCTGTGGCGCCCCTGGGCCGAAGGCGAGCTGGACGAGAATCGGCGGCTCATCCAGGCGCTCAACTGCCTGCTGGTGGAGACGCCCGCGGGGCGCGTCCTGATCGAGACGGGGATCGGGGAGCGGCTGGACGAGAAGAACACCGCGATGCGCGGCTACCTGGGCACGCCGATCGTCCCGGCGTTGCGAGAGGCGGGCTTCGACCCCGGCACCGTGGACCTGGTGGCGATGAGCCACCTGCACTTCGATCACGCCGGCGGGCTGCTCCTGGCGGACGGGACCCGGGCGTTCCCGCGGGCGCGGATCGTGGCCCAGCGGTCCGAGTGGGAGATCGCTCTGGGCGGGAACAGCCGTCTGGTGGCGTCCTACGACCAACCGGAGCTGCGCCTGGTCGCGGACTGGGGGGCAGAGGGCTGGACGGAGGGAGACCGTGAGCTCCTGCCCGGAGTATCCGTGGTCCGCACCGGAGGGCACTCCGCGGGGCACCAGGCGATCGTGGTGAGGGGGTCCGGGCCGGGCGCGCGGACGCTGGCCTTCTTCGGCGACCTGTGCATGCGCCCGTGGGCCGCGAACCCGCGCTGGGTGACCGCGTTCGACGACTTCCCGCTGGACAGCGTCTCCGTCAAGGGTGAGCTGTTCCGGCGCGCGGTCGAGGACGACTGGATCGTGGCGATGTCGCACGAGGCGCGATCGCCGGTCGGGAAGCTGATCCCGGATCGGGACCGCTTCCGGTTCGAGGCGCTGTAGACGGCCGGCGGCTCAGCTGGGCCCGGGGTTGGGAGTGTTCAGCCATTCCCGCAGCAGGGACTCGGCTGCCTCGTACGTCATCGGCCCGTTCACGACGCGCAGGACGCGGCCTTCCCGATCGATGAGGACCTGGGTCGGCAAGGCGTACACGCGGTACTTCTTGAAGACGTCAGCCGTCGCGTCGAACGCGATCGTGTAGGGCAGGCCATACCGGTCGGCGTACTCCTGCACGTCGGCGGGAGTCGTCTCCTGGACGGCGATGCCGATGACCGCCAGGCCGGCCCCGCTGTTGACCGCGAGATCACGAAGGACGGGAGTCTCGCCCTGGCAGGGAGGACACCAGGTGGCCCAGAAGTTCAGCCAGACGAGCTTGCCCCGGAGGTCGGCGAGGCGGACAGGGTTGCCCTTGAGGTCGCGCAGCTCCTGCGTGGTCCCGTCCTCAGACGTCCACGAGAGCTCCGGGGCCATGTCGCCGATCGCGAGGCCCTCCTTGGCCGTGCCGACCACGTACGCGGTGGACTCCGGGAGCGCCGTGGCACCGGCCGGGACGGCGCCGATGGGCCGCGTTGCGAGGCTCAACGCGAGAGCGGCGACGCCGATGACAGCGACCACCGTCAGGAGCTGACGCCACGAGAAGGGGCCGATGCCGCCGCGTCGCGCCGGGGGTTCGGGGAGCGTCGCAGACGGGTGAGGATCCGGGGGAGCGCCCGTCACAGGGGAGCGCCCGTCACAGTGCTGGCGAGAACTGGAAGTACTTCGGCAGGAGCACGAGGACATCGAAGATCATCGCCAGGCCTATCGCCACAACGAGCAGGCCGCCGATCAGCGACACAACCTGTCCGTGCCGGACGAGGAACCGGACGAGCCTGCGGGACCGATCGTAGAAGGCGGCGATGAGCACGAACGGGACCCCCAGGCCGATCGTGTAGCCCACCAGCAGCAGGGCTCCGCTGAGCTTGCCCTCGGACGTGGCGGCCATCGTCAGGATCCCGCCCAGGATCGCCCCGATGCACGGCGTCCACCCGATCGCGAACACGGCCCCCAGCACGAACGCGGCCCCGAAACCCGTGCGGCCCGCCACCAGCCGGCTGCCGACGCGTCCACCCATGCCGCCCCCGTCCGCCGGGGCGAGCGACATGCCGCCGGTCGTCGTGGCGAGGCTGGCGGAGGCCCCGGCGTCGAGCGGACGCCACGTTCGCTCCAGCATCGGGATCTTCAGGATGCCCGCGAGGCTGAGACCCATCACGACCAGCACGACGCCTCCGATGGTCCGAAGGGGCTTGATGTAGTCGGCGATGGCGCCGCCCGCGAAGGCGGCCGTGACGCCGAGGAGCGTGAACACCGTCCCGAACCCGGCCACGAACAGGAGCGAGTGGCGCACCGCGGCCCAACGAGAGGGTCGCGCGCCGGCAGCGTCACCCTGGGCCGCGACGGCAACCGAGGTCAGCTGGCCCAGGTAGGCGGGGACCAGCGGCAGGACGCAGGGCGAGAGGAACGAGATCAGCCCTGCGGCCATGGCCACGAAGAAGGTGTAATCGCCGTTCATCGGGGTTCGGGCCCGTCCAGCGCCTCGGCCAGGAACCGGCTCACCCTGTCGGTGCTCGTCGCCAGCTCCAGCTCCGATTCACCGATCGCGAGCACCGGGATCGTGGTCAGGTAGCGTCGGTGCCAGATCTCGTCCTCCTCGATGTTGCGATCGACGAACCCGGGAACGGGCAGCCCTGTCTCGGCGCGTCGCGCCAGCAGGGCGCCGACGATCGCGTGAGCGTCCTCGCACAGGTGGCAGCCCGGGCGGCTGTAGAGGATGAGGTCGGGGAGGGGAGCGGTCACGGCATGAATTGTAGGGGCGTCGGGCCCATCGCCCCGCAAACGCGCCCGGGCCGTGTGCGGCTTTGCGAGGCTCCCTAGAATCCGGTCATGCCCCAGGTGACGCTCTACGACCAGGTCGGTGGCATGCCGTTCTTCGAGCGATTGGTCGAGCGCTTCTACCAGGGCGTCCGCACGGATCCGGTCCTGCGGCCGATGTATGCGGAGCAGGAGGACTTCTCGGGGCCCCGTCGACGGCTCACGCTCTTCCTCGTCCAGTACTGGGGCGGGCCGACCACGTACCTCGAGGAACGCGGTCCCCCTCGGCTGCGAGCCCGGCACTTCCCGTTCTCCATCGGGGACCTGGAGCGCGACCGCTGGCTCCACCACATGCAGGCGTCGATCGATGCGTCCGACGCGCCGCCGGACCTGCGGGAGCAGCTGGAGGGCTACATGGCGAAGGCGGCCGACGCCATGCGCAATCGGGACGAGGATCCGGTAGCGGGCTGAGGGGCGCCGCCGTCGGGTACGATGCAGGTCCGCGCCCCCGTAGCTCAGTGGATAGAGCGCAGCCGTCCTAAGGCTGGCGTCGGCGGTTCGAATCCGTCCGGGGGCGCCAGTTCCTGCCTGAACCCATGATCGCGGGCCGTTTCGGGACGCTGTCAAGACCCGGTCGAGTCGATCGCCAATGGCCGACATGGTCGATGCGCAGACCATCCAGAGGCTCGTGGTCCCGGTGGGCGGCCTCGAGCAGGACGGCCGATCAACTTCCGGTGGAGGCCCGGGCGCCTCGGTCTCGCTCAGCGCCCCGCGCGAGCCTGGACGGCATACGCCATGAACCAGGCCTCAGTCTGTTCCGGCGTCGAGCGGTACACGTTGTCGCCGGCGAGGAGGTCGCAGACGACCTCGCGGGCGCGCGCGAGTTCCCGCCTCCGATGCCCAGCCCACCGCGGATCGGCGAGGGTGAGATCGAGTTGGGCAAGGGCCCGGGCCAGGGCAGCCGAACAGCGCGCCTCGTTCCCGGATTCGCGCGCTTTGATGGCGCGGCCAACGTCGGCGCCGGCATTCCCGAGTTGCTCCGCGAGCGTCATGCGCTCCCACCGCTCCGGCACGAGGTCAGGGTGCATGCTCACGGAACGACCACCCGGCCGACGAGTGCCTCGATGGCGGCGCGTGCATCGGGGTCGTCCACCGACCGTGTCCGGTTCCCCTGGCTGGGCCGCAGGTTGATCATCGAGTCGAACTCGAGGAACCCCGCCGCACCGAACTCCGCCGGGTACAGGTTGATCCCCCAGAGGTCGGCCTGGCGTGACCCTGCATCGAGTAGCAGCGCCTCGAGATCGCTGTGCATCCCGGCGTCCACCGCGAGCAGGCCTCGCTGCACATCGACGACCGCCTTGACGAGGTCACCGAACGTGGCTTCGGCCATGGCGGTCAGGGCTGCGACGGTTATCTGTCCGGCTACGATCTGCATACCCTGATGTTCGCGGTCGGGACCCGCTTCGCGCAAGCGCGGCGCCCGGAGGCGCAAGTGCTCCTTGCGTCGGTCCGACCCGATCGGCGCCGTGGTTCGCACGGTCCGCCCTTGACGACCGCCGGACGCAAGGCGAGCGGCTCGCCCTGTAGCGGGTCGTCGCGTGTCGCTCCGCATGGCCAGCGGGCCTGGGGACCGCGCTATGCTCGCACCGCCCACGACGCGCCGGCAGTCGCTGCCGACCGAGTACGCGCACGCGAGGCTTCCCTGGAGCGTGAGCGCCGCATCATCCGCGCCCGTTCGGAGGACCGCCGAAACTCGGGACCGGTAGCGGGGTTCTTCTTCTGCCTCGAAGGGATCGGGTGGGTAGCGTCCATCCCGCTGCTCGTCGGCGCTGCATACCTTGCCGTAAGCGGCAGTCCCATGTTCCTGGTCGGCTGGATCGTCTACGTCGTTCTCCTCTATCTCGTTACGATCTTCGCCCCGTCCTTGCGCTAGCGATGGGAGGAGGTCGTCGCGGCTCCACCGACCTGACCACGGGACCACAACCTGACCAGGTTGACGGCCACGAAACTGCCCGCGAACTGCGCAGCGATTACCCGTCCGGCGATCGTCGGGCTGACCCGTGGGCTGGCGGGCACGCCAGTCCCGGAGGCCTCGCCCCTGCCGCGACTGCGCCGTTGCCTCGACGACTGAGCGACGGCCCCCGACCGGGTCATGCGACCGGTGGGTTTCTTCGTGACCGGCGACTCTCGTGCAGCGGCGAGGACCCGGCCACGATCCTCTCGCAGCCCGAAGGCATCGAGGCACCCTCGTCATGCAAGTCACGTCTCGTCGCATCGGACTCTGGCTATCCGCCGGCGTGATATCGGCGCGGCATGGTTGGTGATCGGGTCGGGCCATGACAACGCCTATCTCGGTCCGTACCTGGCCCTCGGTGCCCTCGCCTGCCTGGCGGGATGGTGGGGTGACCGCGTCGCAGCCCTCGTGATCTATGTGGGTGGGATCGTCGGAGCCACCATCGTCGCAGTGTCCGCCGGCGCGGTCGGGGTGGAACCTGGCGCAGACCCAGCGATGCGGTCGTCGTACTACGGAATGCTTGATTTCCTGGCAGCGGCGGTTGCAGCCGTCCTCGGCCTGTTCGTCGTTGCGGGGGGCTACCTGGTTGGCCGGCTGATCAGGAGACTGAAGCCGGAGACGAGCGACCCGCTCTAGCGCCGTCGTGCACCCCGGCGCCGGTCCGGCGATCCCGCCGCAAGTGGCCAGCGGTCCGGGCCGTCCGGGACATGACGATGGTCTGGTCGCCGGGATGCGGCGGAGGGCTGCCTACGCGATCTCCGAGGCCCGATGAACGTAGCTCGGGACGTTCGTGACGGGGATCAGCTGAGATGGCGACGTCGTGTCGGCTCTAGTCCTCTCGCCCCGACCAGATCATCGATCGGGCAGGGTGGGGGAGACCCGCTACCCGACTTCGAGGTACCAGTCCAGAACGCTGCGTGGGTATTGGGGGCCGGAGTCCGTCCGGGGGCGCCACATCTCTGTCGGCTGCCATCGCGCCTGACGCCTGGCCGCTCGAGGCAGTCCGGCGGTTCCTCTGGTGTACCCGATCTCGTTCATCTTCCGGCCGGGCACCCACGACGACGAGTTCCACACGGCAACCTTCCCCGGCCTCAGCCAAGAACCGCGCGCAAGGCCCCGTCAAGATCTGCCCAGATGTCCTCGACGTTCTCGATGCCGACCGACAGGCGGCAGAGGGTGGGACCCACGATCGACGCGTCGCCGGCATACCGCGCTCGACGCTCGATGAGGGACTCCACGCCGCCGAGGCTCGTGGCGTGCGCCACGAGGTGAAGCCGTGCCAGGAAGGCCTCCGTCTGTTCCACCGTGCCGTCGACATCGAAGGAGAGCATCGGGCCGGTGCCACTGGGAAGGACGCGGGATGCGCGTTCGTGCTGGGGGTCGCCGGGCAGGCCGGGATAGTTGACGCGCGAGACGTGCGAGTGCGCCGCCAGCCGCCGGGCGAGCTCGTTTGCGGACGCCTCGGCCCGGTCGAGCCGCACGGCCATGGTGCGCAGCCCGCGCAGGGCTAGGAAGGCATCGAGAGCGCCGGGGATCGACCCGTGGTCGTGGCGGTACGTGGCCAGGAACGCCGCGTGCGCTGGGTCCTTGCACACCGCCGCGCCGACGAGCACGTCGGAGTGGCCCGCGATCAGCTTGGTCGCGGAGTGGAGGACCACGTCGGCACCGAGGTCGAGCGGGCGCTGGCGCAGCGGGGTCGCGAAGGTCGCGTCGACCACGGTGATCGCCCCGCGCTCCCGGGCGGCGGCCGCGATCGCCGGGACGTCGGCGACCACGATCAGCGGGTTCGCGATCGATTCCATCCAGACCATGTCGGCACCCACGACGGCGGCGATTACCGCGGCCGTGTCATCGGCCGCCACCATCCGCACGCTGAGGCGGCCATCGGCTCGCATCCGGTCGAAGATGTTCCGCACGCCGAAGTACGCCACCGAGGGGAGCACCACGGTGCCGCCGGGCGGCACCAGTGCGGCGATCGCTGTCGCCGCCGCAAGGCCCGAAGCGAAGGTCACGGCATGGCCGCCGTCCAGCGCGCCCAGCGCCTCCTCGAGCGCCCCCCACGAGGTGTTGCCGTCTCGGCCGTACTCCAGGGTGGCGTCATGGACGTAGGTCGAGCTGAGGGTGACCGGCGCGTTCATGGGGGCACCCGGGACGCGCGCGGGCCGGCCGGCCTGCACCGCGACGGTGTCGGCGGTCCACGCCGGGTCGCGGGGGAGGGGAGCGGGATACAGAGGCTCGGTCATGCCCGGTGGGTCCTTTCTCAGACGGTGGGCGTGGTCAGCAGGCGGCGGGCCATGACGATGGCCGGGTCGTAAACCGTGAGTGCGAACCGTGCCGCCGTGGCGCCTACCACGTGCTGCACGGGAAGTGCAACAGACCGCACGCTAGTGCGTACCACCCTCATCGCACAAGGCCCGAGGACACTTGTGAGGCCTGCAGCGGCCGCGCCGCCCGCGTTGACAGCTGTCGACGCTGGCCCCTAGTCGCCCCTGCCCTTCGGGTGGCACTTCACGCACGTCGTCAGTGTGAAGCCCGACACCTCCTTGTGGTGCTCCGTCATCTTGGTGTTCGAGTGACATCGCGCACAGGAGTAGCTGGCCAGCGAGGACGGGTGGCAGGTCGCGCAGGTCCCACCGGCGCCGCCGTGGGTCTGGGGGAACGTATGTGGCCCGCTGTACGACGCAGGTTTCCAGGCCTTGGTCGTGTGGCAGGACGAGCAAGTGTTGCTGAAGTTGGCGCCGTGCGAGGAGGGCTTGGTGTGACATGCGGAGCACGCGGTGGGCGTTCCCTTCGTCACACCGCCCTTGTGACATTTCTGGCAGGTCACACCCAGGTGCGCCCCGGTCAGCTTGAACGCCGTCTTGCTGTGGTTGAACGTCGCAGGCAGCCAGGCCTTGGTCGCGTGGCAGGACGAACAGGTGCCGCTGAAGGCGCTGCCATGCGAGGAGGGCTTGGTGTGACAGGCGGAGCACGCGGTGGGCGTTCCCTTGGTCACACCACCCTTGTGACATTTCTGGCAGGTCGCGTTCAGGTGCGCCCCGGTCAGCTGGAACCTCGTCTTGCTGTGGTTGAACTTCGCAGGCAGCCAGGCCTTGGTCGCGTGGCAGGACGAACAGGTGCCGCTGAATGCGCTGCCATGCGAGGACGGCTTGGTGTGACAGGCAGAGCAGGTGCTGGGCGTCCCCTTGAACTGGTTCCCCGCATGGCACTTCTGGCAGGTCACGCTCTTGTGGGCTCCGGTCAGCTGGAACCTGGCCTTGTCATGGTTGAACGACACAGACGCCCAGGTCGTCGCCTTGTGGCAGGACGCGCAGTTCTTGCCGAGGGCCCCCTCATGCCGGTCGTCAGCCGCGTGACACCCGATGCACGACGTCGGCGTGTCGACGTACTTGCCGCCGGCATGGCAGGACACGCAGTCCGGCTTGGCGTGCGCGAGGACCAGGGCGAACCGCGTTGTGGCGTGGTCGAAGGTGACGTCCTTCCAGCCGGTCGCCACGTGGCAGGCAGCACAGTCGCCGGGGAACTGGCCACCGTGCGGATTCTCCGCAGCATGGCAGCTGCGGCAGGTCTGGCCGATCCCCGTCCAGTGCCGGTCGACGTGGCAGGACTCGCACAGCGCCCCGACGTGCTGCCCGACGAGGGCAAAGCGCGTCCGGCTGTGGTCGATGGTGGCGTCCGCCCAGGTCGTGGGGCTGTGGCACTCCGCGCAGTTGGTCCCAAGACGGGCCTCGTGGACGTCCTTGGCCGCATGGCAGTCGACGCACTCGGTGGACGTGGCGCGTAGGACCGCCAGGGTCGTCGCTTCACGGTGGCACCCACTGCACTGGGCCTGTGCGTGGCCGCCCTCCAGGGGATAGGTCGCGTGGCTGAACGTCTTCCCGTAGCTGTCGGCGCCGTCGTGGCAGTTCAGACAGGTCGAGCCGAAGGTCTTGACGTGCTCCGCCATGTAGGGCTCGTCCAACGCCTCGTGGCAGCCGGCGCACGTGGGCGGGGAGAATGACACCGGCGAGCCCGGATGGCAGTCCCGGCAGCCGAAGCTTCCGCCCTGGCTGCTGAGCGGGTGCGCGGTCAGCACGTATCCGGTCTGATCGTGCGGGAAGACACGCGGATCGGCGAGCGTCACCGACGCCGTCGCTCCCCGGTGTTCGGTATGGCAGTCGCGACAGTTGGCCGTCGTCGCGAGCAGGCGGCCGTGCAGGCCCCCCTTCGAGGCGATCTCCTGCTTGACCAGGGTGTGGCACGTCAGGCACCGGTCGCCCATGCGTTCACCCGAGAGGGCGGCCGCGTGACAGGCGTCGCACCGGGCCTCGAGATCAGCATGTGAGTGCACGCCCCCGACCGGAACGCCCTGCTCCTCGCTGCTCAAGGCGCCCGGGCTGAAGATGCCGTTCCCGCTGACCGCGGTGGCGCCGATGATCGCCGCTACCGCAAGGACTGCGGTGACGAGCGCCGAGAAGGTGAGACAGCCCAGGGGACGGCGCATCTCGCTTACCTCACCTCAGCGCAGCAGTGTGGCGTAGTAGACGGCGGCCACGATGTGCGCGAAGGCCATCACGAACAGCACCATCCCCAACGGGATGTGGATCGTGTGCCACGTTGCCAGCATCCGCCTCGCCCAGCGCAGCGCCGCTATCTGCCGTTCGAGCTCGCGCAAGCGGCTCGCGGCAGCCGGGTTCATGCTCCGCACCGCGACGGCGGAGACCCCCGCGCCCGACACCGATGCCAGGGCCATCTCCTGCCGCACGACGTCCAGCTCCATCTGCAGCTCCTGAGCCTCGATCACCACCCCGTCGGCCGTGCGCGGGACGGCGGTGTAGATGTATCTCCCGATGAACCCGCTGGCAACGACCACCGCGGTCATGAGCGCCAGCAGTCCCGCCAGCCCGTTGAAGCTCCAGGCCGAGTGAAGAACGACGAGGTAGGACCCGACGATGCCGGTGAAGATGTGGAACTGCAGCCAGGAGCGCATGCTTCCCCGCGGCTGGCGCATGGCCCGCTTGCGGAGCGAGTACAGCGTCTCCGTCATGAGCATCAGCACGAAGCCGATGATCCCCAGGGAGTGGCCGAGGAGTCCGCTCGCTGCCGGAACCGTGTTGGCCTGCGCATAGCCGGCGTACAGCGCGGTGATGGCGACGACCGCCACGAGCGCCAGCACCAGCTCCCTATGCCGCGCCAAGCGAGACCGCCCTCTCCATGAGCGCCCGAAGGGCGTGGTGCACCTCGGCCGGACCCCGGAACAGTCGCTCGCGCACCCAACGGATGTCGACCCGCTCGCGGATCAGGTGCTGTAACGGACGCGAGAGGGCCTGGTCACCCATGACCACCGCGCCCATGATGCGATCGTCGCCCAGCACGAGCCGGAGATGGTTGGCATCCCTGTCCGACACCACCGCGAAGGCATCCAGCCGCTCCCGCCAGGCATGGCTGTCGCCTCGGGCAAGGGTCACGAGGTCCCCCTCCCGGCCGCCGGTGCCGATGGCGCCGATGAGCGTCGTGGTCACCCCGCCGATCTTGGTCACATTGAAGGGCGCCGCTCGGTGGTAGGGCACGCCGGTACCGCTCAGGAACGCGCCGGCGACCCGTCCCTGCTCGAGGGCGACCGACCAGAGGGCCTCGACGCTGCGCTTGCCGGTCGCCGGGTCGAGCACCTCGGCTGCGTCGCCGGCCGCGAAGATGTCGGGGTAGGTCGTCTGGAACGTCTCGTCGGTCCAGATTCCGCGGCCCGTCTCCAGGCCGATCTGCTTCGCGAGCTCGAGCCGCGGCTGCGTGCCGATTGCCATCGCGAGGAGGTCGCACGGGATCAGGGCGCCGTCCCGGGTCTTGACCGCCGAGACACGGTCGTTGCGCCCGATGATGCCGGCGAGCTCCACGCCGCGGTGGATCCGGATCCCGTCCTCTACCAGGCGCTCTTCCACCAGCGCCGACTCGTGCGGGTCGAGGACGCTCCCCCAGTAGCGGTCACCGCGCATCAGGTAGTGGGTCTCGACACCGTGCGCCGCCAGGCCTTCGGCCAGCTCGATCGCCGTGATCCCGCCCCCGACGACGCAGGCCCGCTTGGCCTTCCGCGCAAGGCGCAGGATGTGCCGGGCGTCCTCGAGGTTGTCGAGCGTCACCACGCCCTGGAGGTCGATCCCGGGGAGCTCCGGCCGCACGGCTCGAGCCCCGACGGCCAGGAGCAGGCGGTCGTAGCGGAGCACCTTGCCGTCGGCCAGCTCGATCCGGTGGCTGCGTGGTTCGATCGTCTGGACCGTGCCCACCGTCCGCTGGATCCCAGCCAGCTCATAGGCCGATTCCTTGCGCGAGAAGAGCCGTGTCTCCGGGATCGCGCCGGTCAGCAGGTAGGCGAGGCCGGGCCGCGAATAGAAGCCGACGTTCTCACCACCCACGATGCGGATCTCACCGCCCGCATCGTGCCGCCGGATCGTCTCCGCTGCCGCGAACCCGGCCGGTCCGTTGCCGACGATCACATAGCGTCGAGTCACGTCAGCCACCACCTGGGGACGATCTGGCGGTGAACACTGAGGACACCTCGAACCGCAAGGTGCCGCGCGGACAGCGCGCAACGCATTCGCCGCAGGTCAGGCAGGAACGGTCGGAGACCGGTTGCCCCAGACGGACATGAGACCGGACGTCGATGCCCAGAGGGCAGTTGAACGTGCAGATGCCGCACTCGACGCAGCGGATCCGCTCCGCGACAACCACCGCGGAGACCATGGCGCGACGCTTGAGCCTGTCTCGGTCGAGGAGCCTGACCGGGCTGCTGATCATGGCTGGCGTCCGGAGAGCTGGCGTCCGCAGAGCTGGCGGGTGTCGTGGGCCCCGTCAGCCGTCGCGGATCCAGCCGCGGGCACGGTGGGGGATCGGGTCGCAACGCGGAGGGCCGACCCGATCGGCGGCGCGATTGCAGGGCCCCGCCCGAAGGAACTGGCGTGGTGCAAGTGTCGGGGGACGCATGACATCGGGGCGCCTCGCGTGGCGGGGACAGGGGTCAGCGGGTTCCAGTTGTCATATCTCTGTGTCATCGGCCAGCGAAGAGGTTTCGCCCGAATGAACATTGCTGCACTTCGCGGGACAGATCCTCTCCCCGTGACACCGAAGCCACGCTCGTAGCGTGCCAAATGGCGGCGGCGGGATAAATGGCACGAATGGGTGTCTCGTGCGAGGACAATCGGCTGCGGACTCCGGGGGCGGCCCGGCGCGGTGGGGCAGGGGAGCCGTCACCACCGGACCGAGAGGTACCATCGGGGATCGCTCCTTCGACACCCACGACCCGAGCAAGGAGACCGAGCATGAGCGACCTGGCACCCCTCACCGCGGCCGTCGAGCGCGGGGACCGGAGGGAGGCGATCGCGTTGACGCAGGCGGCGATCGACGCGCACGCGGATCCGGCCGAGATCCTGGGCGCGATGACCGGCGCGATGGACACCGTCGGCGGCGCCTTCCAGCGCGGTGAGCTGTACGTGCCGGAGATGCTGATCGCCGCCCGTGCCATGAAGAGCGGCATGGAGCTGCTGGAGCCGCTGCTCGTCCAGGCAGGGGTCAAGCCCGACCACACCGCCGTCGTCGGGACCGTCGAGGGCGACCTCCACGACATCGGCAAGAACCTTGTCGGGATGATGTGGAAGGGCGCCAACTTCGCGGTCGTCGACCTCGGCGTCAACGTGACGGCCGAGCAGTTCGTGGCCGCGGTCAAGGAGCATGACGCGGAGCTGGTCGGCCTGTCCGCGCTGCTGACCACCACGATGCCCAACATGCGGGCGATCGTCGAAGCCGTCCGCGCCGAGGCGCCCGGGGTGAAGGTCGTCGTCGGCGGCGCGCCGCTGACACCCGAGTACGCGGCCCAGATCGGGGCCGACGGCTACGCCCCCGACGCGGGTGCCGCGGTGGACCTTGCCAAGGCCGTGCTCGCCGGGTAGGCGGCCTCAACGCTGAGATCCCGAATGGCTGCCCCCGGTCAGCCCACGTAGGCGGCGAGGTGCTGGCCGGTGAGGGTGCTGCGGGCGGCAACCAGGTCCGCGGGCAGCCCGGCGAAGACAACCCGCCCGCCATCGTGGCCTGCGCCAGGCCCGAGGTCGATGATCCAGTCGGCGTGCGCCATCACCGCCAGGTGGTGCTCGATCACGATCACCGACTTGCCGGCGTCCACCAGCCGGTCGAGCAGCCCGAGCAGGTGCTCGACATCCGCGAGATGCAGACCCGAGGTGGGTTCGTCGAGCACGTAGATGCCACCGTCCGTGGCCATCTGGATGGCCAGCTTGAGCCGCTGCCGCTCGCCGCCCGATAGCGTGGTGAGCGGCTGGCCGAGGCGCAGGTACCCGAGCCCCACGTCGGCCATCCGGCTCAGCACCGCGCGAGCCGCCGGGGTCCTCGCGTCGCCGCTGCCGAAGAACGACAGAGCCTCGGCGACCGACATCGCGAGCACCTCGCTGATATCCCTCCCGGCGAGCTTGTACTCGAGCACGCTCGCGTCGAACCGCTTGCCCTCGCACTCCTCGCAGACGGTGGCGACCTCGGCCATCACGCCCAGGGACGTGTAGATGACGCCGGCGCCGTTGCAGCCCTGGCAGGCACCCTCGGAGTTCGAGCTGAACAGCGCGGGCTTGACACCGTTTGCCTTGGCGAAGGCCGTCCTGATCGGGTCCAGCAGGCCGGTGTACGTCGCCGGGTTGCTGCGCGATGAGCCCTTGATCGGCGCCTGGTCGATCGAGACGACGCCCCCACCGGCCGGCATCGAGCCGTGGATCAGCGAGCTCTTGCCTGATCCAGCGACGCCGGTCACCACGCACAGCACGCCGAGGGGAACGTCCACGCTCACGTCCTTCAGGTTGTTCCGGGCAGCGTGGCGGATCTCCAGGGCGCCCACGGGCGTGCGGGTGGCCGCTTTGAGCCCGGCCCGGTATCCCAGGTGGCGGCCGGTGAGCGTGTCGCTCGTCCGCAGCTCCTCGACCGTTCCTTCGAAGCACACCGTGCCTCCGTCGGGGCCGGCACCTGGACCGAGGTCGACGACGTGGTCGGCGATCGCGATGACGTCCGGCTCGTGCTCCACCACGAGCACGGTGTTGCCCTTGTCGCGCAACTGCAGCAGCAGCTGGTTCATCCGGGCGACATCGTGCGGGTGCAGGCCCACCGTCGGCTCGTCGAAGATGTACGACACGTCGGTGAGGCCCGATCCGAGGTGTCTGATCATCCTGGTGCGCTGCGCCTCGCCGCCCGACAGCGTGGCCGAGGGCCGGTCGAGCGAGAGGTAGCCCAGCCCGATCTCCACGAACGAGTCCAGGGTCTGCCCGAGCGCCTCGAGCAGTGGCGCCAGCGACGGCGCATCGAGGCCGCGAACCCACGCGGCCAGGTCGGTGACCTGCATCGCGCAGGCGTCCGCGATGTTGATCCCCTTGATCCTCGACGACCGGGCCCCTTCGTTGAGCCGGGAGCCGCCACAGGCGGGGCAGGCGGTGAACGTCACAGCCCGCTCCACGAACGCCCGGATGTGGGGCTGCATCGCTTCCACGTCCTTGGCCAGGAACGATTGCTGGATCCGCGGCACCAGACCCTCGTAGGTCATGTTGATGCCTTCGATCTTCATCCTCACCGGCTCGTGGTAGAGGAAGTCATTGCGCTCCTGCTCGGTGTACTCGCGAATCGGCTTGGCGGGGTCGACAAAGCCCGAGGACGCGTAGAGGCGGTAGTTCCAGCCGCCAGCGTTGTAACCCGGGATGGTCATCGCACCTTCGGCCAGCGACCTGCTCTCGTCGTAGAGCTGGGCGAGGTCGATGTCGGAGACGGTGCCGATCCCCTCGCACCGCGGGCACATGCCGCCGATGACGGTGAAGCTCTTCCGTTCGATCTTCCTGCTGCCGCGCTCGACGGTGACCGCGCCTGCCCCGCGGACCGAGGGGACGTTGAAGGAGAATGCCTTGGGCGTGCCGATGTGCGGCTGGCCGAGCCGGCTGAAGACGATCCGCAGCAGGGCGTTGGCGTCGGTGGCGGTGCCCACGGTCGAGCGGACGTTGGCGCCCATCCGCTCCTGATCCACGATGATCGCGGTGGTCAGGCCCTCGATCCGGTCCACGTCGGGACGGGACTGGCTGGGCATGAGACCCTGCAGGAAGGCGCTGTACGTCTCGTTGATGAGCCGCTGCGACTCGGCGGCGATGGTGGCGAAGACCAGCGAGCTCTTGCCGGAACCCGAGATGCCGGTGAAGACCGTCAGCCGGCGTTTAGGGATTTGGACGCTGACGTTCTTGAGGTTGTTCTCCCGGGCGCCCTGGACCCTGATCAGACCGTGGCCATCGGCAGCGTGCATAGGGCCACGGTAGCAGCGAGGCAGGTGTGTCGCGGGGATACTTGCGCGTATACGCAAGTAGCTGATACCCTTCAGCCGTTGCCGGTGTCATCCTGGGATCGCCATCCCGTGCCGGCAGGAAGAGGGTTCACTTCGTGGAGATGATCATCGACTTCCCGGGCGGGTCGCGCGTCGACGCGCATTTCGGCGGGTTCTCCGTGCCGACCGATCAGCCGCCGTCGGGTGGGGGTGAGGGTTCGGCCCCGACGCCGTTCGCGACCTTCCTGTCGACGATCGGGACGTGCGCCGGCATCTACGTGCTGGGCTTCTGCCGCCAGCGGGGCATTTCGACTGACGGCATTCGTCTCGTCCAGCGGATGCAGGTGGACCCGATGACCCGCCTGGTGAACGAGGTGCAGGTCACGATCGAGCTGCCCGACGGGTTCCCGGCGAAGTATGCAGAAGCGGTCGTCCGAGCGGCGGAGCAGTGTGCGGTGAAGAAGCACTTCGAGCAGCCACCCGTCATCCACGTGTCCAGCACCCTCGCCAGCTGACCTTCCGCAGCCCAAGGGGTCCTGATCCTCGTATACAGGTCGCCCTGCACCGTGTAGGGTTCGGCGATGGCGTCCCTCCCAACTCGCGTCGACACCGTTGTCATCGGTGCCGGGCAGGCCGGGCTCACGATGAGCTGGCACCTGCAACAGGCAAGCCGCGACCACGTCGTGCTGGATGGACGCGCCACCCTTGGCGGAGGATGGCAGGACCGGTGGGACCAGTTCCGGCTCGTCGGGCCGAACTGGACGGCATCGTTCCCGGGCGCTGCATATGACGGGACCGACCCGGATGGGTTCATGGCGCGTGACGAGATCATCGGTCGCGTTGCGCGTTACGCGGAGGCGATCGGCGCCCCGGTCGTCCTCGAGACGCGCGTGCAGGGGCTCCGCCGCACGCAAGACGGCTTTGCGCTGGAGACGTCGCAGGGTCCGGTGATGGCCAGCGAGGTCGTGGTCGCCACCGGCGGGTTCCACGTGCCACACGTTCCAGCCCTCGCAGACGATCTCTCACCGCGGGTCCTGAGCCTGCATTCGCACGACTATCGGCGGGCTGCCGACCTTCCCCCCGGCGCGGTGCTCGTCGTCGGATCGGGGCAGACGGGGACGCAGCTGGTCGAGGAGCTGCGGGCGGCAGGCCGGGAGGTCTACGTGTGTGTCGGCGGGGCTGGTCGCGTGCCGCGCCGGTACCGGGGCCGGGACATCTTCTTCTGGCTGTCCCAGCTGGTCGAACGCGGGCAGGAGGTAGGGGTCACCCTCCCGGCCGTCGACACCTTGCCGGATCCACGTCGACGTCTGGCCGGCAACCCGCAGCTGTCAGGCCACGGTGGGGGCCACGAGATGGATCTCCGCCAGCTCGGTCGGGACGGGACCACGCTGCTGGGCAGGCTCCTGGCGATGGACGGCGAGCGCATCAGCCTTGGCGCAGACCTCACTGCCAACCTCGCGTCCGCGGACCGGTTCTTTGGCGAGCGGTTCCAGGGTCCGATCGACGCCTTCATTGCTGCAGCCGGGATGGACTGTCCGCCCGGCCAACCGCCCGTCGTCACGGCCTTCGAGGCACCGGCCATCGCCGAGCTCGCCCTGGATGATGCAGGCATCTCGACCGTCCTGTGGACAACCGGGTATCGGCAGGACTTCAGCTGGATCGATCCGCCGGTCACGGACGAGATGGGCTTCCCGCGGCAGAGTCGCGGGGTCTCCGAGGTGCCCGGCCTCTACTTCCTCGGATCACTCTGGCAGCACGACCAGATGTCCGCCACCCTCGTCGGGCTCCCGCGAGATGCTCGCGCGCTGGCGAGCCGGATGGGACTCGGCTAGACGCCGAGACGTCCCGGGGCGGCAAGGGGGACGGGCCATCCCGAGTGCGCATGGGCAGCGTGGTCGCGTATGCTGCTCATCTGAACGATCGGAGCTCCCTCGATGCGGCGCGGCCATCGCACGGCTGCGCCTTTCGGTCGAATCCATGTTGAGGAGGAACGCGGGATGACATCAGCGCTCGAGCAGCCCGGCCCGGGTGCCGCGGCGAAGGCCGCTGGGGCATCCCCCGTGTGGCATGCGCTCAGCCCCGAAGATGCGCTCGCGGCGCAGGGCGTCATGAGTGATGCGGGCCTGACATCGGCTGAGGCCGAAGCGCGGCGTGCGAAGTATGGGAAGAACGCGTTCGCCGAGGCGAAGAAGGTCTCGCGCTGGCAGGCATTCACCCGCCAGTACGCGGATCCGATGCAGATCGTGCTGCTCATCGCGGGCATCGGATGCCTCTTCCTGGAGGGCCAGTTCTACACCGGCGTGTTCCTGATCCTGCTCACGATGTTCAACGCGTGGATGGCGATGAACCAGGAGGGCAAGGCGGAGGCGAGCGCATCCGCACTCCAGGGGATGATGGTCGTCAAGGTCAAGGTCCGCCGGAACGGCGATCTCGTCGAGATCCCGATGGAGGAGCTCGTCCCGGGCGACATCGTCAACATCGAGGCGGGCGACCTCGTCCCCGCGGACGCGCGCATCCTCACCGCGGCGACCCTCGAGATCGACGAGTCCGCGCTCACCGGCGAGAGCATTCCGACCCCCAAGCAGGTGGATGCGGTCGCCGCCGATGCGGCTCTCGGGGACCGGGTGGACCTCGCGTTCATGAACACCCAGGTCACCCGTGGCTCCGGCACCATCCTTGTGGTCACCACCGGGCTGGCCACCGAGGTCGGCCACATCAGCGACATGCTCCAGGCCACCGCGGTCGAGAAGACGCCGCTGACCAAGCAGCTCGACGCGCTCACCAACCAGATCCTCGTGATCGCGGGCATCGCGCTCGCCGTGTCCTTCGCGCTCGGTTTCTGGCGGGGCATGGAGTTCCAGGCGCTGTTCCTCAGCGCCGTCGCCTTCGCAGTCGCGGCGATCCCGACCGCGCTCCCGGCGGTCGTCACGGCGATCCTCTCGAAGGGCTCGCAGACGCTCGCCGAGGCGGGCGCAATCATGAAGCGCCTGCGGTCGGTCGAGACGCTTGGGTCCACGTCTGCGATCAACTCGGACAAGACAGGCACCCTCACGCTCAACCAGATGACGGCGGTCCAGATGGCGATCGTGGGGCGCCGGTACACGATCTCGGGCGAGGGCTACTCCACGGCCGGACAGATCACC
Organism: uncultured Chloroflexia bacterium; assembly: GCA_963770795.1. Lineage (GTDB taxonomy): Bacteria > Chloroflexota > Limnocylindria > Limnocylindrales > CSP1-4 > CAIXZV01. The sequence continues at coordinate 482,258 of CAVYQR010000001.1, read as the reverse complement.
CATACGGGCGGCCAGCCCGATGTCCCCCTGGATCAGTACCTGCTGCCGATGGCGCTGTGTGCCGATGCGGAGGTCCGTGACGGCGGCCTCGTGGGCGACCCGACCGAAGGGGCGCTCGTCGTGCTTGCCGCCAAGGGAGGCGTCGATCCGACGCTCACCCGCGAGCAGTACCCGCGGGTCGCCACCCTGCCCTTCGACGCGGCCTACAAGATGATGGCCACGTTCCATCGCATGAAGGACTCGCGCGGCAAGGACGTCATCCGCTGCTACGTCAAGGGGGCACCCGACCAGCTGCTCGCCCGCGCCGCGAGCGCGCACGGGCCCGACGGCACCGAGGTGCCTGTCGACAAGCTGCGCGATGCCTACCTGGCGGAGAACGAGCGCCTGGGCACCATGGGCCTGCGGGTCATGGCGACCGGCCAGAAGGACTTCGACCCGGGCACATTCGACCCGGACGCCGACCTGCTGCCGGCACTCGACGGTCTCACGCTCCTGGCGATCGTCGGCATCGTCGATCCGCCGCGGCCGGCCGCGAAGGACGCCATCACCCAGGCGAAGGCGGCCGGGATCCAGGTCCGCATGATCACCGGCGACCACGCGGTCACCGCCGAGGCAATCGCCCGCCAGCTCGGGATCGAGGGGCGCGCGATCACCGGTGCCGAGTTCGGAGCGATGAGCGACGATGAGGCGGTGCGTCAGATCGACGGCATCGGTGTCATCGCCCGCGTCTCGCCCGAGCACAAGGTCCACCTCGTGGACATCCTGCGCAAGAAGGGCCACGTCGTCGCGATGACCGGGGACGGCGTGAACGACGCCCCTGCCCTCAAGAAGGCCGACATCGGCATCGCGATGGGGATCACCGGGACGGAAGTCTCCAAGCAGGCCGCGGTCATGATCCTCACCGACGACAACTTCGGGACGATCCTGAAGGCTGTCGGCCTCGGCCGTGCCGTGTATGACAACCTGCTGCGTTTCATCCGCTACCAGATGGCGGGCCTGTTCGCCTACATCGCCACGTTCCTCGGGTCGTCGCTGCTCAACATCCTGGGCGGCATCCCGTTCCTGCCGCTCCAGACCATGTGGCTCAACTTCACGGTGAACGTGTTCCAGGCGATCGGGCTCGGCTACGGCAAGCCGCGCGAGGGCCTCATGGAGGTCCCGCCGCGGCCGAAGACGCAGTTGATCATGCCCCGCCGCCTGGCGACGTGGCTCGTGTTCTGCGGGCTGGTGATGGCCGCGGGCACCCTCGGGGTGCTCGCGTGGGCGAACAATGCATACGGCGACGTGATCGCCCGCACGATGGGTGTCACCACGTTTGCCCTGTTCCGCCTGTTCTCCTCCCTTGAGACCGCGGACGAGGATGAGTCTCTGTTCTCGGGATCGATCCTCGCCAACCGTCCGTTGCTGATCGGGACGGCACTGTCCGTGGCGACAATCATCCTCGCGACCGAGTTCGGCTTCTTCCAGAAGATCCTCGGCACGGCGAGCCTGTCGGCCGACCAGTGGGCCGTGTGCATCGTGGTCCCGCTGTCGCTCATCGTGGTCGAAGAAGTGCGCAAGCTCCTCAAGGTCCGGACCGGCGACGAGCCGGCCCCGACATCGTCGGCTGCCGTCGCCGTCGCGGCGTAAGCCGGCCGCGGCTCCGTCCGCTCACCAGAAAGGATCAGATCCGTGGCGAAGAAGAAGGCCAGGAAGAACAACAAGGTTGCGCACGACCTGCCGAGCCAGGACGACGAGCGCGACCAGGCGGAAGCCGCTCCTGCCGATCCCCCGGCGAAGATGAAGACCAAGGACTACGAGCTCGAGATGCGCCGTCTCCACGGAGAGCTCGTCGCGATGCAGGAGTGGGTCAAGGCGACCGGCGCCAAGGTCTGCATCGTGTTCGAGGGCCGGGATACCGCCGGCAAGGGAGGCGTGATCAAGCGGATCACCGAGCGGGTCAGCCCCCGGGTGTTCAAGGTGGTGGCCCTGTCCGCCCCGACCGAGCGCGAGAAGTCGCAGATGTACGTCCAGCGGTACCTGCCGCACTTCCCGGCCGCGGGCGAGGTCGTGATCTTCGACCGGAGCTGGTACAACCGTGCCGGCGTCGAGCGGGTCATGGGCTTCTGCACCCCGGAGCAGACCGAGGGCTTCCTCGAGCAGACGCCCGGCTGTCGAGAAGGCCATGGTGGACTCCGGCATCATCCTGCTCAAGTACTGGCTGGAGGTCAGCCCCGACGAGCAGACGCGCCGTCTGGAGGGCCGCATCCACGACCCGCGGAAGGTCTGGAAGCTGACCGACATGGACCTCAAGTCGTACAGCCGCTGGACGGACTACTCGCGGGCGCGGGATGCCATGTTCGCGGCGACCGACACGCCGTGGGCGCCCTGGTACATCGCGCACACCGACGACAAGAAGCGAGGGCGGCTCAACATCATCAGCCACCTGCTGAGCCAGGTGCCCTACGAGCCGCTCGAGACCAAGGACATCACGCTGCCGAAGCGCAGGGTGAGCGCCAGGTCCGCCGAGTCGAAGCTGCCGCTCAAGTACATCCCGACGCCGTTCTGACGCGGGCGTACCAGAATCATCCGCGTGACCATCACCACCTGAACGGCCGGCCGAGAGGCACGGCCGCAGAGGCACCGTTCCCGCAACGCTCGCCGCCTGCGGCGTCCCCCGTCAGGCCGGCGCCTGGCCCGCGTCGGGTTGGGCGTCGCCCGCACTCGTTGCCGACGGTGCGGCCCGGCGCCCCAGCTCACCCGCAAGGACGATCAGCACGATGGGGATCACGAGCGCGCCCACCAGGGTCAGCACAACCGCGTCGCCGCCGACGGACACGGCCACCACGATCGCCGCGGCGATGTTGCGCTGAGCGGTCGCGAGGGCAGTGACGCTCCTGTCACCGGGCGCTCGCCCCAAGCCCGCGAGATGGCCCGCGACGAGCCCGGCGACCAGGACGATCGCCGTGCCGATGAAGATCCAGGTGCCGACGGCCCCGAGGATGTCACGCCAGGACACGAGCAACGCCGCGCCGATACCCAGCAGGAGAGCCACGTTGCTGGTCTGGCTCGCGGTGCCAACCCAGGCGTCGGCCAGCGCCGCGTAGCGCGCCCTGACGACCAGCCCGACTGCCAGCGGGATGAGCATGAGGACCACCAGCGAGCCGGCGATGTCCATGGCATCCACGGTCGCACCCTCCACGGCCAGGGGCACGACGATGGGGGCGTAGACGACGGTCACCACCATGAGCAGCACCATGGCGCCCACCGAGAGGGCGACGTCGCCCTTGGCCAGCTGCGCCAGCTTGGGCAGGAACGGAGCTCCGGCGCAACAGCCGATCAGGATCACCGCCGTGGATGCGGCGTCCTCCATGGGCAGGAGGCGGCCGACAGCGATGGCGACCAGGGGCACGACGACGAAGTTGGCGACCAGCAGGAGCGCGACCATCCTGAGGTCACGGAGCGGCTCCAGGATGCGGTCCACGGTGAGGCCCAGGCCCATCGCCGCCATGCCGGTCACGACGAAGGTGAGCATCGCGACCTGCGTGATGGCGAGAAGGATGTCGCTGAGCATGGTCGCTCCCGGGCTGGATGGCCGCGGTCATCACCCAGTGTGAGGTGCAGCCAACCAGACCGTACCCTACGGAAACGCGCCCGACCGGCACATAATGCGGTGCGCCTCACGGCCATCCGGCGAACCGCAGATCATCTCGGGGTGGACCGGCCGGACACGACAGCAGGGATTGCCGAATGACCCAACGGACGAACGTGGCCCTGGTGGTGAACGGCACCTCACGCAGCCTCGACGTCCCTCCGGGGTGGCGGCTCCTGGACCTGCTCCGCGAGGGCCTCGGCCTCGTGGGCAGCAAGGAAGGCTGCGACGACGGCACGTGCGGGACCTGCGTCGTCATGGTCGACGGGAAGGCGGTTCGTGCCTGCCGGACGGCCGCGACGAAGGCGGCGGGAAGCCATGTCCTGACCATCGAAGGGCTCGGCAGCGTCGAGCGCCCGCACGCCCTGCAGCAGGCATTCGTGGCGGCCGATGCGGTCCAGTGCGGGTTCTGCACCCCCGGCATGATCATGGCGGCCGCGGCGCTGCTCGAGCGCACCCCCAGTCCCACCAGGAGCGAGATCCGTCAGTGGCTCGGCAGCAACCTCTGTCGCTGCACCGGGTACGAGAGCATCATCGATGCGATCGAGTGGGCAGCCAACGGGCAGCAGGGCTCGCCGCGCGCCTGGCCGGCGCAGCCGGAGGGCGCGACGCAGCCGCCGGAGGGAGCGGGTCATCGGCGCGTGGATGCGCTGGACAAGGCCACCGGCAGCGCGCTCTACGCGGCGGATCTGGCGGTCGATGGGATGCTGCATGCCCGGGCGCTGCGCAGCCCGCACGCGCACGCGGAGATCGTGCGTATCGACACGGAGCGCGCGCGACTGCTGCCCGGCGTCGAGGCGATCCTGACCGCACCGGACGTTCCCGAGAACAGCTACGGACGCAAGGTGAAGGACGAGCCGGTCCTCGCGGGGTCAAGGGTGCGGAAGGCCGGGGATCCGGTTGCACTGGTTGTTGCGACCTCGCCCGAGGTGGCGGCTTCGGCGCTCTCGATGATCGAGGTGGAGTATCGACAGCTCCCCGCCGTGTTCACGCCCGATGACGCACTCGCGGACGGCGCACCGGCGATCCATCCCGGCGGCAACCTGCTGGCGGAGCACTGGCTGCGGTCGGGCGACATGACGGACGGGTTCGCTCGCGCGGATGTCGTCGTGGAGAGCATCTACACGACCCCCTGGAATGAGCACGCCTACCTCGAGCCGGAGGCGGCGCTCGCCTTCTGGGAGGACGACACGCTCGTCGTCCGGACGGCGACGCAGTACTCGCACTACCAGCGGGCCGAGATCGCGAGGACGCTGGGCCTGCCGGTCGAGCGCGTCCGTGTGCTTCCCACCGTCGTCGGAGGCGCGTTCGGCGGCAAGACCGAGATCTCGTGCCAGTGCCTCGCGGCGCTCGCCACCTACCGGACGGGCAGGCCGGTCAGGATCGTGTACAGCCGGGCCGAGTCGTTCGAGACGACGACCAAGCGACATCCCTACCGGATCAGGTGCCGGACCGGCGCCACACGCGACGGCGACCTCACGGCCCTCCAGGTCGACATGCTCGCCGACACGGGGGCGTACGCCTCGTTCGGCCCCGGGCTCATGGTCAAGACGTTCGCCTCGGCAACCGGTCCGTACCGCTGGCCCAACGTGGAGCTTCACGGGCGTGTCGCGTTTACGAACAACCCGACGGCCGGCTGCATGCGCGGCCCGGGGACGACGCAGGTCGCGTTTGCCATCGAATCGCAGATGGACCAGTTGGCCGACAGGTTGGGGATGGATGCCCTCGAGTTCCGGGAGAGGAACGGGCTCCGGCAGGGCGACCGTCTCCTGTCCGGCCAGGTCCTCGAGCGGGACCCGGCCTACGGCGCGACGATCGAGGCGATCCGGCCGCACTGGCTGGAGGCGAGGGCGAGGTGCGCCGAGCCGGGGGCCGGCGATGGCCCGCTGCGCCGCGGGGTAGGGGTGGCATCGGTCTGGTACGGCATCGGGGGTGGGGGCGGCGGGCCCGTTCCCGGCCAGGACCCCGCCCTCACGGTGGGGCGCGGTCCGGGGCGAGCCGCGATCGACCTCGGCGACGATGGGTCGATAACGCTCCGGACCGGCGCGCTCGACCTTGGACAGGGGTCATCAACGGCCCTGGGCATCATTGCCGCGGAGGAGATCGGCGTCCCGTTCGATCGGGTGAACGTCCTGACCGGCGACACGGCGACGTGCCCGGATGCCGGCCCCGCCGTGGGCAGTCGGGTGACCTTCTTCGTCGGCAACGCGGTGCGGAACGCGGCGGCCGACTTCCGCGAGGCGATCCTGGGAACCGCGAGTGGGCTCCTTGGTCGGCCGTTCGGAGAGCTCGAGGTTCGCGAAGGGCAGGTCAGGAGCCGCGGAGGTTCCCAGGACGCGATACCGCTGTCCGAGATCGCCCGGGCGAGGGCGGACGCGAAGCGCACGAACACGTTCGACGGGTACTTCGACGCCGACGTCCCCGCCTACGACGCCAGCCTCGGGCAGGGCGAGCCCTACGCGATGTACGTCAGCGGAACGCAGATGGCGGAGGTCGAGGTCGACACGGGGACGGGGGCGGTCCGGGTCCTGCGCGTGGTCGCCGCGCACGACGTGGGGAGGGCGGTCTTCCCCGAGGGCGTCGTCGGCCAGATCGAAGGTGGCATCGCGATGGGCCTGGGCTTCGCCCTCACGGAGGAGTTCATTCCCGGGGAGACCACCGGCTTCAAGCAGTACCGGGTGCCCCGGACGAGGGACATGCCCGAGATGGTCACGATCCTCGTCGGTGGAACCGGTGAGCCGCCCGAGCTGGAGGCCAAGGGCGTGGCCGAGTGCTCGAACATGCCTGTCGCGCCGGCCATCACGAACGCCATCCACCATGCGACGGGGCATCGGGTTGTCCAGCTTCCTGCACGACTCGAGGGCCGCTCCTGATGAGGTCACGGCGGGTCGCGAGGTTTCGCCTCGAGGCCCGGTGGCGCGGGGGCGGCTTCATCGAACCAGTGCGGGCCAGTGCGTTTCGCGCACCGCTTGCTGCACTTGCTGACCAACGGCTCTACCGAATGGCCAACCGTCGGTCGACCTTGTCGCGGACAGGCGGTCGGGCGTAGGCGTGCAGTCGAGATCCGGACCGCCGCGGTGAGCCGAGTCATTGGAGGGACCGACCCGCTGCAGGTTTGTGAGTGTCCGGCATGGTCAGCCCCTGGCCGCGACTGCGGGTGTCTCACCCTCCCTTGGAGGTGCGCGAGCGAGGCGCTCCACGACCGGCGCTCCACCGGCGATTGACGACAGAAGGGAGGCGTTTCTTCCGAATGAAGGGTGCCCCCCCCGGGGGGGGGATCGTGCCTCGCGATCCATTCGACACGTCTCACACCGCATGTGGAGAGGGAGTCATGAAGGTCTCGGAGCGTTCCAAGCGGGGCGCTGGTCTGTTCTTTGTCGCCGTCCTGGCGATGGCGATGCTGCCGGCGGCGTCCTCGGCGAGACTGGCGAACCCCAAGGACACCGGATCGGCGAGCATCTTCAGTGCCGACAAGTTCGATGCCCACTACGTCGCGCCGCGGGATGACGCGATCGAGAGCACCCTGGAGAGAGAGGGGATCCTCCTGCCCGGGTCGGGCCCTGCGGTCAGGAGCCAGGCGGTCCAGAAGTGGCGCCAGGCGTTCATCGAGCGGAACCCGACGACGCCGAACCCGAAGAAGCTGCAGAAGCTGCTGGACAAGGAACGCGGGGTGGTCAAGGCCTCGACCCTGTCTGCCCAGTCCGCACCGGCCACGACGCCGCAGATCATGAGCCTGGCCGTGCCGGTCGAGTTCCCGAACAGCGACACGTTCGACTGGTGCGGCAGCACGGTGACGACCGAGGGTCCGCTCCACAACCAGATCCCGCCGCCGGGACCCCGGGACAACAACACCGTGTGGTACCAGGACACGGCGCCTGCCCTCTACGACGAGCTGTACTTCGGCGTCGGCCCCAAGGCCGGCGTGATCGTCGAGCACCCGAACCTGGGCACCGTGGACCTGCGCGGCAACACGATGGCCAACTACTACCTGGAGCAGTCCGAGGGCAAGTTCGTCCCAAAGGGCCTGATCTACCCGAAGTGGCTCCAGGCGGCCCATTCCGAGGGCTGGTACGGCGCCGACAACTGCACCGGCAGCAACCACAACGTGCTCGCCGCCGACCTCGTGCGCGAGGTCGTCGACGCCGTCAACACCGACGATGCCGCGTTCGCATGGCAGACCTACGACGGCGACGGCAACGGCGTCGTCGACAACTTCACCGTCATCCACGCCGGCATGGGGCAGGAGGCCGGTGGCGGGACCCAGGGCGACTTCTCGATCTGGTCGCACGCTTCGGCGATCGACTATCCCACCGGCATGCTGGCCTGCACCGCCGGCTCCGCGGGCTGCCCGGACCGCGACATCTTCGTCCGCGAGTACAGCATGGACCCGGAGAACATCGATATCGGTGTCATCTCCGAGGAGTTCGGCCATGCGGCCTTCGGCCTGCCCGACATCTACACCACCGATGCCCAGGGCTCGCCGTCCAACTGGTCGATCATGGAAGCCGGTTCCTGGAACGGCAAGCTGGGCGGCATGCAGCCCGCGCCGTTCCCGCTGTTCTTCCGCTACTTGATCGGCTGGGTCGACCCGGTCGAGCTCGACTACACCACCAAGGCGACCACCGCGAAGGTGGGCCAGCTCTCGCTGCGCCCGAAGCACACCGAGCAGGGGATCAAGATCAACCTGCCCGACCAGGTGGTCGACACTCCCAACCCGCTTGGCACCGGCAAGGCCTGGTGGTCCGACCGGGCCGACCTGGCGGACTTCTACCTGGCCCACGACTTCGACCTGGCGGGGACCACGGCACCGGTCTTCTCGTTCGCCAGCGCCTGGAGCTTCGAGGCGGATTACGACTACGGCTACGTCGAGGTCTCCACGGACAGTGGCGCAACCTGGACGAAGCTGCCGGACATGGACGGCGTCTTCGTCGACGACGGCATGGGCAATCTGGGCCTGAACGGCGAGGGCCAGGGGACCCTTCGCTTCGACCTGGCGGCCTATGCCGGCAAGACCATCGCGCTGCGCCTGCACTACACCAGCGACGTGGGCGTGCAGTGGGCAGGCTGGTGGGGGGACGATTTCAAGCTCGCCGATGGAGCTGCCACGCTGTTCTCCGACGACGTGGAGGCCGGGACGGACGGCTGGACGACCAACAACTTCGTGCTCGTGCCGCTCACCCGGACCTACCCGCTCTACTACCTGGCCGAGTGGCGCAACCTGAGTGGTTTCGACCGCGGCCTGAAGTACCCCTACACCACGATCTACGGCAGCGACACCGAGTGGGAAGTGGATCGCTGCCCCTATACCGCGCCCGGGATGCTGCTGTGGCTGCGCAACGGGGCCCAGGACTTCGACTACACGCTTTACAACTCCATCTATGACCCGCCGAGCTACGGGCCGAAGCATGCTCTGCTCGTCGTCGACAGCCACTACTGGCCGATGGAGTGGGAGGGCATGGGCACCACCGATGCGCACCTGCGGCTCAACTCGCGCTGCCAGCCCGGCAACGCCACGTTCACCATCCAGAAGACCACGCCGTTCACTGTTCGCCGGGCGGACGCGGCAGGCAACATCCTGGAGACCAAGACCTTCGAGAAGCTACCGGCGGTGTCGCAGTTCCACGACTCACTGGGCTACTACCCCGGGCTGAGGTTCCGGGAGGCCAACAACGGTCTGTACTTCTGGGATGCCGCGGCCAGCCTGGTCGTCCCGGCCACGGACGCCTATACCACGAAGATCACCTGGGGCGACAAGACCCCGGCCACGGACCTCTACGGGGCCGACCTCGGAGACACGATCCTCGGCACGGGCAATCCCGGCGCCGAGGGCGTGCAGTACGGGCTCCACATCGCCGTGACCGACAAGGCCCGCGACGGCACCTGGGGCATCATCAAGGTCTGGAACTCGCCGGCCCTCCTGAGCCTCGACAAGCGTGTGAGCCGCTCCAAGGCCGAGCCTGGGAGCCTGCTGACCTACACCATCAAGGTGCAGAACCTGACACCCGCCCCGCAGCCGTTCGTCCTGGACGACATGGTCCCGGCCGGCACCACGATCGTCGGTCACATGCATGACTACGACAAGGCAACCAACAGCGTCCACGTGACCGGCACCGTGCCGGCACGGGGGACTTCCACCATCGTGCTCAAGGTGCGTGTCAATCGCGACGCGGCCGCGGGCACGGTCATCACCAACACGGCAACGCTGACGGACGGAGCCGTGGGCGTCCTGACGGACTCCACGACCACCACCGTCGTCGCGAAGCATTCACCGCACAAGTAGCGTCGATCCGGCGCGACGCGCAGGGCGGCCACCGGAACCCGGTGGTCGCCCTCTTCCTGCCCGCGGGGCTCACGGAACCCGCTGCCTGTGGGGAGCGTCCCCGGTATGCGTCTCTCCCGTCGCAGCCGGAGTCTCCCGATGAACCCTCGAACATCAGCAATCCCGGTGGCCGCGGCCCTGCTCCTGCTCGTCATCGCTGCGTCGATCGTCGGCTGTACGGCATCTTCGGCCCAGGTGACGCCCACTGACGCGGCTGTCCCCCAGGTCGAGGGCGGCACGGGCTCCCAGGCGGCAAGCACCGGGAGCGTCTCCGCCAGCCCCAAGCCGACCAGGGCGGCGTCCCGCTACGAGGCATTCCGGCTCACCGTCTCGTGCGATGAGTTCCTGGCCGCCCAGGACCTGGCAACAGGGACGGCCACCCTCAAGGGGACCGCCCGCCTCACGGTGAACGGCGAGGCGACCATCACGCTGTGCTCGAACGCCTCGACCGGCTTCGCGTGGGAGGATCCGCGGTACGACCCGTCCATGCTGGCCCTCGTCAGCCACACCTCCCAGCCGCCGACGACCTCGGCACCCGGCGCGCCGGGTGGTGACACGTGGGTCTTCCGGTCGCTCGGCTGCCCGACCACCGCGCCGCTCGCCTGCGGGAGCTCGGACGTCGTGTTCACCTACAGCCAGCCTTGGGCAGGCGGGACGAAGGCCGCCTGGACCTTCACCTTGACGATCGACAGCGTGCAGGTGCCCGTGATCGAGCAGGAGCCGCCTCAGCCGTCGGAGCCCGGCATGCGTTGATCCGGGACGCCGGCCGCCTCGCCGTCGGGCCTGGCGGGTGGCGCCGCGACTGACGCGATGTGCTGCCAACCCGCGGCCGAGGTTCGCGTCGCGAGTTCCACGCAGTCGCTACCCTTGAGCGACCATGCCGCCTGAATTCATCTACACCTCGTACAAGCTCGCCCGTCACTACCCGCCGGATCGGACGGTCCTCGAGGACATCTCGATCTCGTTCTATCCGGGCGCCAAGATCGGCGTCATCGGCCCCAATGGCGCCGGCAAGTCAAGCCTGCTCAAGATCATGGCCGGGCTGGACGACGGGTTCACCGGCGATGCCCGCCTCACGCCCGGCTTCACGGTGGGCTACCTCAGCCAGGAGCCGCAGCTGGATCCGGCCAAGGATGTGAAGGGCAACGTACTGGACGGGGTTCACGAGGTGCAGGGCCTGATCGACCAGTACAACGCCGTGATGGCCAAGTGGGCCGAGCCGGACGCCGATTACGACGCCATCGGTGCCGAGCAGAGCGCCCTCGAGGACCGCATCAACGCCGCCGACGCCTGGAACCTGGAACGCAACGTGGACATCGCGATGGATGCCCTGCGCTGCCCGCCGGACGACGCCGACGTCACCGTCCTGTCCGGCGGCGAGAAGCGTCGCGTTGCGCTCTGCCGGCTGCTGCTCCGGCACCCCGACCTGCTCCTGCTCGACGAACCGACGAACCACCTCGACGCCGAGTCGGTTGAGTGGCTGGAGCGGTTCCTCGGCGAGTACGCGGGCACCGTCGTCGCGATCACCCACGACCGGTACTTCCTCGACAACGTCGCGAAGTGGATCCTGGAGCTGGACCGCGGCCGGGGGATCCCGTTCTCAGGCAACTACTCGAGCTGGCTCGAGCAGAAGCTCGCTCGCCTGGCAAGCGAATCGAAGGCGGTCGATGCCCGCCAGCGCACGCTCGCCCGCGAGCTCGCGTGGGTGCGCCTCTCGCCGAGGGCACGTCAGGCCAAGGGCAAGGCGCGCCTGGGCGCCTACGAGCAGCTGCTCGCCGAGGCACAGGACGACAAGGGCAGCGCCCGGGAGCTCGAGATCGCGATTCCCCCGGGTCCGCGCCTGGGCGACATGGTCATCGAGGTCAAGGACCTGCGCAAGGGGTACGGCGACCGGCTGCTCATCGAGGACCTGACGTTCTCGCTGCCGAGGGCCGGGATCGTCGGCATCATCGGGGCGAACGGGGCGGGCAAGACCACCCTGTTCCGGATGCTCGTGGGCCAGGAGGCGCCAGACGGCGGCACCATCCAGGTCGGGGACACGGTGCAGCTCAGCTACGTGGACCAGGAGCGCGACGACCTTGCGGCGGACAGCACCGTCTTCGCGGAGATCACCCAGGGCGTCGAGATCGTCAAGGTTGGCTCGCGCGAGATCCCCGCGCGGGCATACGTGTCCAGCTTCAACTTCAGGGGCACGGACCAGCAGAAGCTGGTCGGCACCCTGTCGGGCGGGGAGCGGAACCGGGTGCACCTGGCCAAGCTGCTCCAGTCCGGCGGCAACGTGCTCCTCCTCGACGAGCCCACCAACGATCTCGACGTGGACACGCTGCGGGCGCTGGAGGCCGGCCTCGAGTCGTTCCCCGGCTGCGTCGTGGTGATCAGCCACGACCGCTGGTTCCTGGACCGCATCGCGACCCACATCCTGGCCTTCGAGGGCGACAGCCAGGTTCGCTGGTTCGAGGGCAACGTCAGCGACTACGAGGCCTTCCGCCACAAGGAGCTCGGCTCCGCGGCCGACCAGCCGCACCGCATCAGGTACAAGCGGCTGGCGGGCTGACGGCGATGTAGGCCGGTGCCGATTGCCCGGCGGTCAGAGGGCAGGGGCGCCGTGCGGAGCGGCCACTTCCACCAGGCGCGCCAGGCCCTCCTCGTCGAGGACGCGGATGCCGCCGCCGCGATCGCGTGTCACCAGGCCATCGGCTTCCAGGCCGCGCAACGTCCGGTACATCATCACGCGGCTCGCACCGATCATCGCTGCCAAGTCGGCGCGCTGCGCGACCGGATGCGGCGTGTCGAAGATGATGTTCCCGTAGCGAAGGAGGATGGAGGCCATCCGCTGGCGCGCACTTGCGAAGGACCGTTCATCGAGCCGCATGTTGAGCACGACCTCGTGCTCCGATGCGAGGTCAAGGAGGCCGACGGCAAGGCCGGCGTCCTGCAGCGCGAGCCCCCGCAGGTACCTGGGATCCCATGTCGCCCAGGTCCCGTCGGTCAGGGCCACCAGCTCATAGAGCGCGTCGGCTTCCGGGTCACTGATCGAGCGGAGCCCGCCGAGGAAGCCGGGCCCTGCGATCAGCGCGGCGCGAACCTGTCCCGTCTCGACGACGCGGCGATACATGACGTGCCCCTCGAGCACGACAAATGGCGGCAGTCGCATCCTCCTTGCGTGGAGCAGCTCGCGGCGGCGGAATGCCTGTTGGCGAACCGCACCTTCGAGGCGACGCACTGTGTCGTCGGAGGCGTGCGGCAGCAGCCGTACGAGATGGGTACCCACCGGTTCGATCGCGCCCACCGACATCCTCCTCGTGTCCCGCCCATCGTGCCGAAGGCGGGCTTGCGCGCATCTGTGAACTATGACATTGCGGACACGTGCAACAGCGCTAGTCTTGGGAACTGGCGGTCCCGCCGCCTCCTAGTGCCCGAGCACGACGGGATCGCCGCGCTCGTGTCCCCCGGCCGGAATCGGACGAAGGGTGTATCGGGGAGCCGAATGACCCCGTAGACTCGGGTGAGGACGCCTCACCGTCCATCCTGCAGGGCGGCGAGCGCACAGGAGGACCTTCGATCGGAAGTCCCACGCCGGCCCGTCGATCTCCTTCCCGGTCGCGATCGACGATGCCCCTTGACGGCGTTCTCATCACAACCGTGATCGTCCTGGCGGTCAGCACGGGGGCCTCGGTCGTCGTGCCGGCGCTGCACGTGCATGTCGTCGAACCCTCGCTCGACCTCGTGCTGGACACGCTTGCGACAGTCGTGACCCTCGCCGTCGCTCTGCTCGGCTGGGCCCGGTTCCGCGAAGGCGGTGAGCCGATGGCCGTGTTCTGGGCGGCCGCGTTCCTGGTCCTCGCAATCGCCAATGGGCTCCTGGTCGTCCTCGCGGTCACGGGCCTCGAGCAACAGGCCGGCCTGGCCCTGGAGGCTCCCGGACAGGCACCTCTCTACGTGTTCACGTTCGCCCGCGTGTTCGCGGCGGCGCTGCTCGTCCTGGGAGGCATAGCATCGATCCGCAGGAGGCGCGTCGACCACGCGCCCGTCATCGTCCTAGGGTCAGCCGCCGCGATGCTGCTCATCATCGCGCTCGCCCAGGTTGGTGCGGACCGATTGCCTTCCCTGGGCTCGATCGGGGTGCTGGGCCTGCAGGGCACCGCACCGGGAGCCGGCTCGCTCCTCCCGACCCCGATGCCGCTCGGCGCGGCGATGCAGGTGCTTGGCGCGGCGTTGTTCCTGTGGGCGGCCGGCCTGTCACGACGGCTGTACCGCCGAGACCGGGGGATCGGCGATGGATACCTGGCGATCGGGCTCGTCTTCGCAGCGTTCGCCCAGGTCGACGCCGCGGCCTCCCCGAGTGTCTACACCGGGCTCGTCACGACTGGAGACTTGCTGAAGCTGGCGTTCGACGTGATCCTCCTGCTCGGTATCCAGGCCGAGGCGCGAGCCGCCCTCTCGAGGCTCCAGCGTGCACATGCAGACCAGGCTCGCCTGCAGGTCGTCGAGCTGGAGCACGCGGCTCTGGAGGAACGGACGCGCCTGTCGCGGGAGTTGCACGACGGGCTGGCGCAGGACCTTTGGCTGGCGAAGCTGAAGACCGGGCGTCTCGCGGCCCTGCCGGACCTGGGACCCCAGGGGCGTGCCCTCGCTGGCGAGCTGGGAGAGGCGATCGACGCGGGGCTCGTGGAAGCCCAGCAGGCCGTCGCCGCCTTGCGGCTGTCGGCGGAGCCGACGGGCACGCTCTCCGAGGTGATGGGGCGATCTGTGGACGAGTTCGCGGACCGGTTCGGCCTGCGTGCCGAGTTCGAGGCTCAGGCCGATCTTCCCCGGCTGTCGCCACGCGCCCAGGCGGAGGCACTCCGGATTGTCCAGGAGGCGCTCAGCAACGTCCGGCGCCACGCCGATGCGACGGTCGTTCGGGTGCGGACCTCGGTGGAGGATGGACGCCTTGTGATGATCGTCCATGACAACGGTCGCGGGTTCGACCCAGCCGCAGTGGGTCGGTCGGCGTTCGGCCTCGCGAGCATGCGGGAGCGCGCGGCGCTGATCGGTGGCGAGCTACGGATCGAGTCGCGGCCCCTGGATGGGACGCGGATCAGCTTGCTCGTGCCGGTGGCGCTCGTCGTGGCCCCTGCCTCCGAGCGCTTC
The DNA here is from genome assembly GCA_963770795.1 of uncultured Chloroflexia bacterium. GTDB lineage: Bacteria > Chloroflexota > Limnocylindria > Limnocylindrales > CSP1-4 > CAIXZV01. The sequence continues at coordinate 467,175 of CAVYQR010000001.1, read as the reverse complement.
CGCTGATGGTCGCCGCCCGTTCCACGCACCTGCGCGTGATGCTGGTCGACGACCATGCGCTGGTTCGGGCCGCCGTACGCCAGGCGATCACGGCGCCCGATGTCGAGATGGTCGCCGAGGCGGGCTCCGCGGAGGAGGCGCTGCAGTTGGCCGTCGATGTGCGTCCGGACGTCCTGCTCATCGACATCGACCTGCCGGGCATGGACGGCGTCGGCCTGGTCCGCGAGCTGGCGCCAAGGCTCCCGGACACACGGATCGTGATGCTGACGGTGTCCAGCGCCGACCACCACCTCGTGGACGCCATGCGCTACGGGGCGTGCGGGTACCTCACCAAGGACCTGGCTCCCGAGGCACTCCTTCGCGCCGTGCGCAGCGCCCACGCAGGCGAGCTGGCCATGCCGAGACGGATGGCCGCCCGCCTGGTCCGGCGGCTGGTCGAGGCGTCACGGGGCTCACCGACAACGGACGATCCCGCGTTGGCCAGCCTGAGCGGACGCGAGGTCGAGGTCCTCCGCCTCCTTGCCGAGGGGCTAACCGATCGCCAGATCGGCGAGGCATTCACGATTTCGGCCCGCACCGTCGAGACGCACGTGAGCAGCATCCTGCACAAGCTCGGCGTCAGGAACCGTGCAGAGGCCGCGCAGCGCTTCAGACACCACGGCTGATCGGTTCTGTACGCGGCCGGGGGGACAGATCATCCCCGGGCGGCGGCCCGCGCGCTTCCGATCTCGACCCTGAGCAGGCGTGGCTCAGCCACATCGAGCGAGACGCTGGACCCATTGCGCATCACGAGCAGCAGGCGCTCCCCGGACAGCCCTACTTCATCGATCTCGTCGAGGTCGAATGACAGGGCGACGAGGCCGACGAGCACGAGTCGCCGGGCGGTCAGGTAGAGGTCGCCCCCGACGCCCACGGGCACGGCCGAGCCCGATCGCGACGGGTACCGATCGAGCATGACGCTCCGGCGCACGGCGAGGACCTGTTCGTCAGGGGCGAGCAGGGGAGCGATGCGGGCTTCCGGTTCGAGCACCTGTAGCGGCTGGACCCGATGTCGCGCTCGCGCCTGGGCCGCGGCTGCCTCGTCTGCAACGGCGCGCGCGAGGATCTCGGCAGCGTCCCGGATCGCGGGCGCGTCCGCCCGCCTGTCATCGGGCGCGCTGTCCGGGGCCGCCTGGCTGCCGATGCGCTCCATGAAGCGACAGTAGGGCGCCCGCCTGACCGCTGACCATCGGGGGCAGTACTGATCCGCCTACGGGTTCGCCCCTACGTGTCCAGGATCCGCCGCGCCCCCGTTGCCTGGTGTCACCGGGGTACGGATGGTCGAACCCGTACACCGGTCCGGGGAGCCCCTGATGGCGGCTCCGCGGCGGAGCCCTACGTTGGCTGCACCTCTCCAGGCAGCAGGAGGCGGCCTGGCATCGATCCACAGGAGGTTCGCCGGCCGCGAGTGCCCGAGCGTTGGCCGCGCTCCCCCGTCACCGAGCAGACGCCGGTGACGACGGGCCTCATGGTCGCGGATCGCGTGGATATGCGACCAAGCGTCTGTCCGCACCGCCGCCGCCGCATTCCCTGCAGCCCGCGGTGCACCGGAGGGAACGTATCGTGAAGAGAATCTTGTCATCCCTGTTCGTCATCATGGCGCTCCTCGGCGTCGGCGCCTTCGCTACGGGCGCGTACTTCCAGACAGTGCAGTCCCAGGGCGGATTCGCGCTTACTGGCGCAACCGCGGGTCTCACCGTCTATCCCGAGGGCGCGTTCCCGACCTCTCCCATGCTCGTGGGCCCCACCCTCAGCGCCGACGTCTGCGTCAAGATCAGGAACGACGGGCAGGTCCCCCTGAACCTGTCTCAGACCCTCACCTACACGGGTGACATGGCCCTGGGCGACAACGTCACCCTCGGCATCGCAGTTGGATCCACTGTCGCGACGTGTGCGAATGCGGCTGGGACGCCATACAAGCTGTCGGAGTACTACAACAGCGCACAGCCGCTCGATGGAACTCTTGCTGTTGGTGGCGAGATCTGGGTGCTCGAGAGCCTTCGCTGGTTCGAGACCGGCGGGGACCAGAGCGCACTCATGGGCAAGACGATCTCACTGACCGGTACGCTCATCGGCCGGACCCCGTAGTCGCTTCGGAACTCGATAGGGGCGCCGATTGACGGCGCCCCTATCCATCCGATCCGGCCGATCGACGATGCGCCGAATGTTGCGCGCCATCGGAGCGATGGTTCAGGCTGCATTGGTCGTCACGCTCGTGGCGATCGTTGCGCTGCTCGCGCTGCCGCGTGTCTCGTCCTTCGACGTGCTCATCGTCCGCGGCGGGAGCATGGAGCCCGCCATCCACCTCGGCAGCGCCGTGGTCGTCGATCGCGGCGATCGCATCCCGGTCGCCGGGGCAATCGTCATGTTCGAGGACCCAGACAGCGGCGTCGTCACACATCGCGTCACCCGCGTGGCGGATGGCTTCTTCGACACAAAGGGGGACGCCAACGCGTCGGCAGACGTCACGAGCAGGCCCTTCTCGGCCATGATCGGAACGATCCGGTTCAGCGTCCCGTACCTCGGCTACCTCCTCGTGGTCCTCAAGCAGCCGGCCGTGTTCCTCATCCTGCTGCTCATGGCGGGCGCCCTGCTCATGGCCACCCCGGTCCGCACCATCGCCGACGAGCTGCGCGCGATTCGTCGAAGACGCGCCGCGCCTGCCGCGGCGACCGGCGAGGAGGCGAACCCCGATGCGGGGTAACACCCGGCGCGCCCCCCGCTATGCGGCTGCCTGTCTCGTCGTCGCCGGTCTGGCCTCGGGTACGGGCGGCACGACCGCCTACTTCTCCGATTCGGTCATGTTCACGATGACCCTGCTCGTGCAGCTTCCGGACCCCACACCGACCCCGACTCCCACCCCCGCGCCGCCGCCCATCCCCGAGGAGTGCCAGGGGATGACCTTCAGCGAGGTCATCGTCGGCACGGCGGGCGACGACCATATCCATGCCGGCAACGGGAGTGCGCTCGTGTTCGGGCTGGGCGGCAACGACACCCTGGACGGTGGCAACGGCAAGGATTGCCTCGTGGGTGGTGACGGCAACGACACCTTGGTCGGTGGCAACGGCAAGGACGTACTGCTCGGCGGCGACGGCAACGACACGCTGCACGGCGGCGGAGACGAGGATGTCATCGAGGGCGGGAACGGCAAGGACCTCCTCGACGGTGGCGATGGCGCGGACACGTGCTATGGCACCACGAAGGACGTGTTCGAGGGGTGTGAGACCGTCATAGGCGGGGGTGCGACCCCCGCGCCGCCACCCGTCGACTTGATCCTGCCCGCCACCCCGGAAGGGCCCGTCGACCCGACGCCCACGGCCGAGCCGACGCCGAGCGAAACGCCCACAACCGAGCCCACGGCCGAGCCCACAACCGACCCCACAACCGAGCCCACAACCGAGCCCACGCCCACGGCCGACCCCACAACCGAGCCCACGCCCACGGCCGAACCCACGCCCACGGCCGAACCCACAAGCGAACCCACAACCGAGCCGACCCCCGCGCCCACGGCCGAGCCGACCCCCGCGCCCACGGCCGAGCCGACCCCCGCGCCCACGGCCGAGCCGACCCCGAGGCCCACGGCCGAACCGACGCCCACGGCCGAGCCCACGGCGGACCCGCTCGCGGGCTGATCGAGGGCTCGCGGGTGCGACGCCGGGGCGACGGACCCGCCACCGGCTGGCATATCGGGCCGTTTGTCACTGTGTGGTGGAGCGGTCCTTCGGCACCCTCAGCAGATGCGCAGACTCATCCTCATCGTGGCCGCCTCCCTCGTGGTCGCCTTCATTGCCATCCAGGTCGTGCCCTACGGCCGCGACCACAGCAACCCTCCCGTTACCGGCGAGCCGTCGTGGGACTCGGCAGCGACACGCGATCTTGCCGTGAAGGCGTGCTTCGACTGCCACAGCAACGAGACCAGGTGGCCGTGGTACTCCAACATCGCGCCGGTCTCGTGGCGCCTCCAGAATCACGTCGACGAAGGGCGCGAGAAGCTCAACCTCTCGGAGTGGGGGACCGGGGAGCAGGAGACGGAGAAGATCGTCAAGGTGGTCCAGGAGGGCGAGATGCCGCCCTGGGACTACCTCATCCTGCACCCCGAAGCCAGGCTGTCGGACGCGGACACGCAGACGCTCGTCGAAGGGCTCGGCAGGACCTTCGGGGCCGGCTCGGTCGGCGAGAGCGGTGAAGGCAGTGACGGCGATGAGAACTAGCCACCTCGCGAGGGCGACGAAGGCGACGAAGACTAGCGACCTCGCGTCGATTGAGGGGGGTCGAGGTCAGCGCCCGGCGCGATCCTCGGCCGCGCCGGGCTCGAGCCCCTCGGCTCTGTAGACCTCCTGCGTGAACTCGTCGAGAAGCCCGCGCCCGCGGGCGAGCGCCTCCTCCGCACCCGTCCGACCCGCGGCGCCGAAGAAGTCGCGCTCGGCAAGGCGGGCGAACCAGCGCTGGAGCTTCTCCCAGTCGGCCTCGCCCTCCTCGAGCTCGGCGAACCGGAACCGGCTCTTGGCGGTCTCCCGGCGGATCTCATCCTCGAAGCTCTCGACGCTGTCGAGGATCTCCTCGTACTCCGCGTCACGGGCCGCGTTGAACCGCGCGACAAGCTCCTCTTCCCAGGCCGGGGTCGGCGACATCGTCTCCAGGAGCGAGGCCTCCCCGCCGGAGCCCTGGATGCGCTGCCCGAGCCGGTCCAGCTCGACCCGGAGCTCCGGCCGGTCGGGCAGGACCGCAGCCGCCTGCTGGAGGTAGACGGCGCCGAGCTGGCGGAGCTGCCGCCAGACGTACGTCCTCCTGCCGGAGGATTTCGGCCTTGATCCGGTAGATGAGGAGCAGCCAACGACGAGCTTCGACCGGTCGGTCCGTCGCGGCGTCGTGTGTCATCTGCCGTCCTCCGTCAAGCGCCGACGTCCCGCCGCCCCATGCCCCAGGCCCCGACGGCGAGGCCGCCCAGTGCAAGCACGAGACAGGCGATGATCCCGGCGCCGTCCCAGGCGCCGATCATCGGCTCGCCGAGGTGTGCCGTGAGAGCGAGCTGCTGCATCCAGTCCGGCAGCCGCAGGATGGGCGCGAGGAGATCGATCAGGAACGTCCCGATCGTGACGGCCAGGACGGCTGCCGTCGCCAGCGAGGCGCGGAACACCCCGGCAACGGCCACGCCGATCCCGGCCAGGGCGGCGCCGTACACGGCCAGGACGAAGGTGCCCATCGCCGGGGTGGAGGCCTCCTGTCCGACCGAGGCCACGCCCAGCCCCACGGCCACTGCCAGCAGGACGGTGACCAGGAGGATCGCCAGCCAGACCGCAATCCCGCTGGCAACGGCCCAGCGCACGCGCGTGAGCGGGGTCGCCAGCTGGAGCTCGAGCCGGCCCGACGTCTCGTCCGATGACCGGGCCGAGATGAACGTGGCGGCCGCAAGGCCGATCAGCACGAAGCCGAGGTCGGCGAAGGCCAATTGGAGGAATCCTGAGGCGGTCGTGATGTCGATCCCCGGGATGATGGTTCGGAAGATCTCGGCCATCGCGGGCGAGTCGTTCAGGATGTCGAGCAGCGATCCCGACGCGGCGGCCATCAGGATGCCGTAGATGCCGAGGCCGATGCCCCACGCCGTGGCGGTCGGCAGCAGGTCGCCGAAGGAGCGGTCGAGCGGCCCGTGGACACCGAGCAGCGCGCGGGGCAGCCCGGGCAGCGGCAGGGAGATGGTCACGCCAACGTCGCGCCGCGCGAACGCGAGGACGCCGATCCCGATCAGGACAAGGGTTGCGAGCGCGGTCAGGGCGATCCCCGCCCAGTCCGACTGCCCGGCGAGAGGCAGGTGGTCGGCGGTCCAGGCGAACCAGGTGCCGCCGGAGAGCGTGTCGAACACCGGAACGACGGCCCGGTAGCTGTTCACCACATAGCCGCCGAGCAGCACCGCGCCCGCGATCCCCGCAGCCGCGCCGCGACCGAAGAATGGCGCCAGGGCGAAGGCGACGGACCCGGCCATCAGGGCGCGGACACCGATTCCGATGCCGAAGGCGATCGCTGCGGCCGGCGAGATCGAGTCATCCGGGAACGAGGCTCCGAAGATGCCGGTCGCCCACGCGACAACCGCCACCACGGCCATGGCGATCCCCAGCGCCGCCACGTGCCCGGAGACCTTCTGGAGGGCGATCGAACGCCTGGAGTGGGGCGCGGCGACGGCGAACTCCAGGCTGCCCCGCCGGGCCTCGCCTGCGAGCGTGGAGGACAGAGCGAGGATGGACCAGAGCCCGGCGAACAGCGCGAAGTACGCGCCGTAGTGCCACGAGACGAACCCACCCAGCGTGTCGACGTTGACGGGGTTCCCGTAGAGGCCGCGCATCATCGGGGGCATGCCCGTCGACATCGCCGCGAGCTCCTGCCTCGTCTCGAGCGTCCCATAGGTCGAGGACATGGTCACGCCGCCCGCGATGGTCATCACGCCCAGGAGGCCGGCGACGACGAGGATGCCGAGGCGGGCGTCGTGAAGCGTCTTGCCGAAGACGCTTCCCAGGCCGTAGAGCCTGCTGTGGAAGGGGAGGTGAGGGGCAGGCGCCGGAACGGGCATGCGCCGGATCTCAACGGCCATGGTTGACCACCTCGACGGCCTCTCGGCCGTACTGGGCGAGGAACGTCTGCTCCAGGCTCGGCTCCCGGGTCTCGAGGTCGATCAGGCCGCGACCCGCGGCCGCCTCGACGATGGGCGCCATGGAGCCCGTGACGCGCATCTGCAGGCCGCCGTCGATGACAGTCACGTCTGTCACGCCGGGGAGGTCGGAGAACACCGAGGCGGGCACGAGCGACTCGAACCGCAGCGCAACCACGTGGTGCGCCAGGTCCCGGAGCGCCGCGACGCGGTCCACCGCGACCAGCCGGCCATCCCGGATGATCGCCACCCGGTCGCACGTCTTCTCGACCTCGCCCAGGATGTGAGAGGAGAGGAAGGCGGTCCGTCCTTCCGCGACGACCTCACGGAGGAGCTCGAAGAAGGTCTGCTGAACCAGGGGGTCGAGCCCGGACGTCGGCTCGTCGAGGACCAGCAGATCGGGCCGGTGCTGGAGCGCGATCACCAGGCCCACCTTCTGCTTGTTGCCCTTGGAGTACTCCCGGAAGCGTCGGGACGGGTCGAGGTCGAAGCGTGCAACCAGGTCGGCCTGGTAGCGAGGGTCGACGCCGCCCCGGAGGTTGCCGAAGTACTCGATCGTCTGGGCACCCGTCAGCCGATCGAACAGCGCGAACTCGCCGGGGAGATAGCCGATCCGGCGGTGAATGGCGACCGGGTCCCTGGTCGTCTCGATGCCGAAGACCAGCGCTCGCCCGGAGGTCGGACGCAGCAGGTCGAGCAGGAGGCGGATCGTGGTGGTCTTGCCGGCGCCGTTGGGACCGAGGAAGCCGTAGATCTCGCCTGCCTCGACGGCGAGGTCCACCTCCACGATGCCGCGGTGTGGTCCGTAGAACTTGGTGAGCTTCTCGGTCTCGATGACGGACATCGCGCTGCCCTCCCGCTGGGGCTGCGGATCCGCGGACCGAGCCACCTCACAGGCGCAGCGCGTCCCTGGCTCGGTCTCCAGGATTCCGTCAAGTAGATGACATGGCGTGCAGCGCGTGCCAGAGGCGGAAGGAGGGCGCTATGTGACAAACGTCACATGATGTGCACGTCACATCACGGCGCCAGGCGACGCTCTCGTCACCTTCCGCCGGCCGCTCAGAGGTTCTTGCGTCCCTCAGGCGGCGGTGATCTCCTCGTCGGCCGGCGCCCGTTCCGGCATCGGCAGCGGCTCGGCGCTCCCGTCCTTGCCAAAGCGATGGTCGAGGTGCCGCTCCGCCCAGCGGCGGATCTGGCGATAGACGGCCGGGGCCCCGACGAGGTCCTCGTCGAGCTCCCAGTCGGCAGGGTGCATGATCAGCGGCAGGGTCTGCGGGCCGCCCAGGCCGCCGTGCGAGCCGATGAGCTCCTCGAATGCCGCGACCTCTTCGAACTCGGGGTCGTACAGGCTGATCACCGAGAGGTCGGGCACGTAGTCCATCCCGTCGAGGTGCAGGAATGCCTCGCGCGAGCGGCCGCCGTACTGGGCGACCGGATCCACGCCTTCGACGCGATCCTCCTCGAGGTAGTTGATGCCCTCGCGGCCGATGACGATCGAACCGTGCTGCTCGGACTTGATCAGCATCGCGCCGATGCCCTGGTGGCGGGCAAGCGCGTCGACGAGGCCCGGGTGCGCCTCGGCCAGCTGCTCCAGCGTCACCCGCCCGGGCATCTGCGGGAAGTAGACAAGGCCGAGGTTGCCGGAGGCGATGGCGATCAGGTCTGGTCGCTCCGCGGGTGCCCCTCCGGGGGCCGCTGCCGCCTCTGACTTGTCGGCCCGGGACGGTCCGAGCTCCACGACACCGTCCGAGGTCTGTGAGCGCAGGGCCGTCCGGGCGACCCTCCCGGAGACCCCCTTCGTGCTCGTCAGGTCGGACAGGAAGGCGTTCGTCGGCCCCCACTCCTCGACACGCGCGGTTTCCTCCTCCATCTTCGTATCGCCACGCATCAGCGCCTTGACCACGTCGCCGAGCGTCTTTCCGTAGCGCTGGAGGAACGTCGCGCCGAGGGTCTGGCCGTGGTCGGACACGATGACGAAGCGGTACGGACGAGGCGCGGACGCGGAGGCCTTCTCCAGCGTCGCGATCGCCCGGTCCACGCCGTCGAGGGCATCGAGGGTCTCGGACCGCTCGGGCCCGCTGTGGTGCGCGATCTCGTCGTAGTCGGTGTAGTCGACGTAGATGACCGGCGCGCCGCGGTACATCTCCTCGATGACCAGGGACGTCGACAGGTCGCGGAGGCCCACGTTGGTGGCGGCCCGCGCGATGGGGTAGGGCCTGCCGCGGTGCATCCGGGGGACGATGCCTGCCCGGACCTGGCGGCGCGCCTGGATGTTCTCCTTGATCATCTCGGCCACGAAGCGGACGATGGTGCCCAGGTAGTTGTACGGGCTGGCGAAGAACGTCATGAAGGTCTGGCTCTGGCCCAGGCCCTGTCCCTTCTCCTTGATCGTGGCCATGGTGATGTACGAGCGAACCGCATCGCCGGAGAAGAGGTTGCCCACGCTGGCCCCGTCGTTCGAACACAGCCCCTCGCCATTCGAGATCCGGGTCGCGACCTCCATCGCGTCAACCGGATGGTTGGCGACCATGACCCGGCCGGGCCCCTTCTCGTACCAGCGGAAAGCCGGGATGCCGTCGTTGTTGCCGTGCAGGATCCCGGCCTGGCTGGCCGGGGTGGTCGGCGGCAGGAGCGCCTCCCAGCCCGAGAGGCGGTACCGGCCGGAGCGAACCCAGCTGGACAGGTGCGGGACGCGACCGGCCCGGATCTGGCGGACCAGGATCGGCTGGGCGAGGCCGTCGATCTGGATGACGACGAGGCCGGGCTTGTCCGTCCGCACCACGCCCTCCCGGCGGGCGGCTACCTGCTGCATGAGGACCGCGAAGTACGAGTTGTCATTGGAGATCGAGAAGACCGCGACGAGGATGGTGTTCACCGTCGCGTAGACGAACGACGCGATCAGCGCGGCCAGGACGCCGTTCACCTGCAGATCGCTCACGAAGACCGGCAGCAGCAGGAAGGTTGCGACCTGGAAGATGAGGGTGGCGATGACGACGGCGATGACCGAGATCCCGGCGAACAGGGCAAGGAATACCGGCCGGACCAGTAGGTTCAACAGCCCCAGCGCGATCGCCGCGAGCAGCAGCGTCCCGAAGATCGGCGCACCGGGCGCCAGGTTGACGCCCGGCATGATCAAGACCACGCCGCCCAGCGACGCGACGCTGATGACGAGCGTGACCAGCAGACGGCGAATGCGAGCGCCGCGGCTCGGCTGCCAGCTCCGCATGACCTGGAACTGGAGCCGGTAGAAGTCGATCAGCCGGCGCATCTCGTGTCCCTCTTCCTCTGGATACTCACCCTGGTTCGCCTCAGGAGCCGGCGGGCGTCGAGACCCGGCCGGCGTCGATGGCCTCACGGTAGGCGGCGTAATCCCGTGCGTTGATGTCTGCGTACGTCTCGGCGAAGTCCGCGATCGCCCCATCGAACGTGTCGCTCGTGCCGATGTAGGCGGCGATCGCGGCCGCATCGCCCGTGCTGGCGTGCGCGCGGGCCAGCGACCAGCCACAGATGCCGCCATAGAAGCTCAGGCCCGGGGGCTGCAGGGTCGTGGTGTCCACGGATCCCTTCATGTCCCACAGCTGGCGGAGGTAGAAGGCACGTCCGCCTGTGCCCGATGTCCAGCCGAGGAAGATGTCTGACGTGGCCTGCATGAGCTGCTGCCCGACGACAACCCTTTGGCCGTGGTGGTCGTGCAGGCTCGCATCGAGGTATGGCTCCATGACCGAGGCCGTTGCCTCCTTGGCCTGGAGGATGAGCGGATCGTTCTCGTCACGACCCTCGAGGACCAGGATGAAGCAGCGGGTTCCGACGCTGCCCACTCCCACGACCTTGAGGGCGAGGTCCACGAACCGGTACCGCTCAAGGAAGGCGCGCCGGTTCTCGGGCATCGTGGCCCGGTAGTCGGTGAAGACCTTCTCGAGGGCTCCCACATCACCCTCCACATGCGTGACGTACGGCGGGTCCTCGAGGATGAGGCGGCGTCCGTCGATCACCGCGGTGAGCGACTCGAAGGCCCGCATGCCGTCACGACGGCGCGCCTTGGAGAAGATGGCCTCCAGCCGTGCGCGGCGGCCTGACCCGGTCCGACCCTGCAGCAGGCCGGATGCCTCGCCCGCATCCCGGATGTCGGCGTCAGTGATCTGCGTGTACCAGACGTCGAGCAGGCGCATGCCCGCGAAACGCGCCATCCACTGGCGGTAGGCGCGGACGGTGGCCATCGTGGCCGCCCGGTTCTGCGCGGCATGGAAGCCGTTGGCGCGGCCGGCGATCACGATGCTCGCGGCCAGGCGCTTGACGTCCCACTCCCAGGGCCCCGGGAGGGTCTCGTCGAAGTCGTTGGCGTCAAAGACGAGGGTTCGCTCGGGCGAGGCGAAGAGCCCGAAGTTGGACAGGTGAGCGTCGCCGCTCGCCTGCACGATGATGTTCGAGCGCGGAGTTCCCGCAAGGTCGAACGCCATCACCGCGGGTGTGCCCCGGTAGTAGGCGAACGCCGATGCGGCCATGCGCTCGTGGCGCAGCGGCACGAGATCCTGCAGCCTGTCCTGTTCCTGGCCCTCCAGGATGGCAATGGGGTCACGCCCGGGTGCCGGCTCGAACGCCGCGTGGCTGACCCGGGGGACCTCCCTTCTCCGCGCCTTGCCGGCGGCTGCGCGTTGCACGGGATTGACCCACGGCCGTGCCGTCCAGGAGGGACCCTGGACCGGGAGGTCGGCCTGCCACGCGGCGTCGTACTCCGCGGCCATTGCCTTGTCCGGGACGGGCTTCCGCGCCCGTCGCACCGACCTGGTCGGCTCGGTCATCCTGCTGCTCCTCCGGCAGTGCGCAAAGCCCCTTGATCAGGCCGATGTCGAGCGGCATGGGGTGCGGGCACGAAGTCTAGCCGACGAAGGCGCGGGAGCGAGCGGGCGTCGATCCCGCGAGAGCATCACCGGCATCGGGTGAGGTGCAGGGTGCGCTGGCGGCCGGCGCGGGATCGACGGTCCGCGCTACCGTTGGCGATGGGGGACGCACACGGGAGACACGCATTGGACGGGTCCGCGGCAGTCGTCATCACGCTGGCACTGGTGTTCTACTCGATCGGCGTCTGGAGCGAGCGGTTCCAGGGACGGCTGCGACCGTGGCACCTGGCGTTCTTCTGGGCCGGCCTGGTGTGCGACACGATCGGCACCGGGATGATGCTGGACTTCGCCGGCGGGCTCACCGCGGATGTCCATGGCATCTCCGGCGTCCTCGCCATCGTCCTCATGGCGATCCATGCGATCTGGGCGACGATCGTGCTGGCACGGCGGGACGAGCGGCTGATCCTCACCTTCCATCGCTTCAGCCTGGTCGTCTGGGCAATCTGGCTGATCCCGTACTTCAGCCCGATGTTCTTCGCTCTCGGCGGTTGAGCGTGGGCCGCGAAGCGGATCCTGCCGAACGCCTCTGGCGCGAAGGGTCTCGACGCCGCACCGTAGCGGGCGGCCGGCGGGGATCCGCCCCGCTGGCGTACTCGAACCCGGGAGATATGTGATGGTCGTGTCGACGGACCTGCCTGGCGACGCCGCGAGGTACCTCCAGCAGGCGATCGACGCCGGCAGGGAGGGCATGCGAGGCCGTGTCGGCGGTCCCTTCGGCGCGATCGTGGTCGGACCCGACGGGTCCGTGGTCGGGGTGGGCTGCAACAGGGTCACGTCGGCCAATGACCCCACGGCTCACGCGGAGGTCACGGCCATCCGGGCCGCCTGTGCCGGGCTGGGGACGTTTCTCCTTGATGGCTGCACGCTGTACGCCAGCTGTGAGCCGTGCCCCATGTGCCTGGCTGCGGCGTACTGGGCCCGGGTGGAGGCGATCGTCTACGGCGGCACACGTGCGGATGCGGCTGCGGCCGGGTTCGACGACGCGTTCATCTACGAGGAGATCGGGCAGCCCGTGGATGCTCGCCGGATACCCATGCGTCATCTGCCCGGCGACTCCGCGTCGGCGCTGTTCGAGGAGTGGCGCGCCATGGAGGACCGCACGCCGTACTGATCCGCCCCTGGGTTGGGCCGAGGGTCAGCCTGCCTCCAGCAGCTCCGCTGCGATCGACGCCGCCCAGTCGCTGATCACGGTCCGGTCACGGAAATCGCCGATCGGGTGCGTGGCGAGGACCTGTGGGTCCACCCCGGGTGCGTCGGGCTCCAGGCGCCCACCGAAGGTCCGGTGTCCGCGAGGCTCCAGCATCGCGGTGACCTCCGCCGCCTGGGGAGCGATCGGCAGGTCCGCGGCCGCGAGGCGCCGGTCGAGCGGACCGCTGCTGAACAGCCAGACAGGACGATCCTTGAGGGCCGGGCCATGACGGGTGACGAACCGGTTGGCGTCGCGCTGCCAGTGGGCGGCGTAGAGCGCGCTGCCCAGGATCACCGCGTCGAACGCCGTGACGTCCGTGATATCGCGGGCGGACTCCGCGGTCGCCTCCAGGCCGGCAGCACGGAGCACGGCGGCGATCCACTCGGCGATCTCGGCAGTGGAGCCCATCTTGGACGCGTATGCGACGAGCACCCGGGTGGTCATGGCTGCCTCGATCGAGCGCCGCCTGGGACGCCGCCGGCGACCCGCACATCTTGCATCAAACGGAGATCTGCGATCACGGTCCGGGCGCTGAGCCGCCACCGGGCCGGCGGGGCGTCCGCCGGCCCGGTCAGGAGACTATCCGAGTCCGGTCAGGCGGTCGCGGGGACCGGCTTGCCGGACATCAGCCACCTCCGGAATGCCGGACTGACACGCTCTGCCAGGACGCCGTCGAGGCCGTAGTACCGCCCCGCACCGAGTCCAACCAGCGTCGCGCAGATGAGCGCATAGGCCAGGTGCTGGTTGACGATGCCGTAGGCGAAGTCCCAGGCCGCAATGAAGAAGAACAGCATCATGAGAGCACCCATCGCGGCCGCGAAGCGGGTGAACAGTCCGAGGACGAGGCAGATGCCGATGGCCAGCTGCCCGAACGGCACCAGCACGTTGATGATGCTCATCGCCGAGGCGTTGCCCGCCAACCCGACCCAGAAGGCGTGCGTCGGGTTGAACACGGTTCCCTCGGCAATCTCGCCGCCCACGAACGGCCAGCCCAGGGTGCCGGCCGTCGCGAACTTGAGGAAGCCACTCGCATCGAACGCCTCGGGGGCCAGCAGCTTCTCCAGTCCGGCCCACAGGAAGATGATCCCCACCGCGATACGCAGCAGGGCCACCCCTCGCTGGTGGAACTTGCCCTTGATCTCCACGAGAAACCTCCAACCCCTCGCTCCGGCGACGATCGCCGGCGGCCACCGGCCACGGGGTGACAACGACCCTGTGACCTGCCAGGGACGCAGGGGGTTTGATGACGCAGGCCATATGGCCCCCTGTGGACAGGCCATCAGGAGGGCAACGATAACGCAACGAAAGTGCAGCGGGAAGGTAGGCTGCCCAGGATGGAGGGCGTTGAGGATCGATCGGCGGCGAAGATGTTCCGGCGCGGGGCGCGGTGGCTGGAGGCCGCGCCGTCGTACCCAGCCACCGCGGCGGACCTGCGGGTGGTCAACGTCCTGGGGCTTCGGCTCCCCGTGCGCGCCACCATCGCGGTGGTCGCGGTGGCACTGCTCCTCCTCCTCGACTACCACGGCCGCATCAACGGCCTGGTCGAAGCCGTCCTGGGTCCCTTCGGCAACGACCCTGCCTCAGCCAAGCGTTTGAGCTCGGTCGGACGCCTGCTGCTTGAGGGCGGGGTCCCGCTTCTCATCGTGCTGTTCGTGTTCCGCGATCGGCCGAGCCGATACGGCGTGGCGATCGGGGACTGGCGAGCCGGCGTGGCGGTTGCCATCGGCGGCTGCATCGTCATGATGCCCATCGTCCTCGCAGCCGTGCACCTGGCAGACTTCGCCGCCTACTACGCGCCGCAGGGGGCCTCCGTCATGGACGTGTTCCTGACGACGGCGCTCGAGGTCATCCCAGCGGAGTTCTTCTTCCGCGGGTTCCTCCTGTTCGCGCTGCTGCGCGTCATCGGACCCCTCGCGGTCGTCATCGCCACGCTGCCCTTCGCCTTCATCCACCTGGGCAAGCCGGAGATCGAGACGCTCAGCACCCTAATCGGTGGACTGCTGTACGGGTGGCTGGACTGGAGGACCGGGTCCGTGGTGTGGAGCGGGCTCGCCCACACCTGGATCCTGTCGGTCACGATCCTCGCCGCGGCGGCGGTCGGTACGACTCCCGGAGGCTGACACGGGCGTCGTCCGAGGGCACGGCGGCGGCCCAGCGGCCGTATCCTCGACCGATGGCCCAGGATCCCGCACCCGACGACATCGTCCAGCTCGCCAATGCGCGTGCCGCCGCCAGGCGAGCCCGGGACTGGACCGCCGCGGACGATCTGCGCGCCCGCATCGAGGCCGCAGGCTGGAAGGTGATCGACGTCGGCACCCTGTACGACCTTGAGCGCGCGGCGCCGGCCGACATCAGTGACGGGGGCACGATGCGGTACGGCTCCAGCTCGTCCGTTCCCTCCCGCCTGGACGAGGCCCCGATTGGGTTGGCGTCGGTTGTCCTGCTGACCACGGACTGGCCCGAGGACGTGGAGCGGACGGTCCGGGCGTTGGCGGCGACATCGCCCGCCGGAACCCAGGTCATCGTGGTCGCGAACGGGGAGTCAGAGGCGCAGGCGGCGTCCCTGGCAGCGCTCGAGGAGGCCGGGCCGCTTGGTGACGACATCACGCTCGAGGTGCTGCGGACCAGCGTCCGCCTCGGCTACGCGACGGCGCTCAACGCGGGGATCCGACGGGCCCTGGCTCCGGTGGTCCTGCTGATGGACGCCTCCATTGAGCCGCAGGAGAACCTCGTCACGCCGCTGGTCGCCGCCCTGGAGGATCCCGGTGTCGCCGTTGCCGGGCCGTTCGGCGTCGTGTCGGAGGACCTCCGCCGGTTCACTGAGCCGGCCGCGGGGACCGTCGTGGTGGACGCGATCGAGGGGTACGCGATGGCCTTCCGGCGGGAGGACTACGCCGCACGCGGACCGCTGGACGAGCACTTCGTGTTCTTCCGGCACCTGGACCTCTGGTGGAGCCTCGTGCTCCGGGACCAGGGTGAGGACGATCCCGACGACGCCGCCCCCCGGCGCGCGGTGCGGGTGGCCGGGATCGCGATCCAGCGCCATCCACACCGAGGGTGGGCCAGCCTCCCGGACCAGGAGCGGGACCGGCTCTCGAAGAAGAACTTCTACCGGGTGCTCAAGCGGTTCGCATCTCGCCGGGACCTGCTGGTGAAGGCGGGGGCAGGCGAGCCGGGGGCATAGGGCAGAGGGCCTGGGCGGCCGGGTCGGGTGATGATCTGGCGGCGGCCCCAACGACCCGTGAGGCGACTCGTTCCCTCCGGGGGACGTTCCCGCCCTCGACCGTATACTCCGCCCGTGCGTCGCCGGATCCGCGGCGGCCCGACCCTGGACTGCCGGAGGGGGCGTGGTGGAGGCTGACCTGATCGACGAGGGCCCGCTGGCTCCGCCGTCGCGCGCGCGCAGGATCATCGTCGCCGCCCTCGCGGTCGCACTCGCCGGTGCGATGGTCGTGGGCCTGTGGCCGTCCGCGTCGGTCACCGTTGCGCCGGTCACGGTCGCGGCTGAGCCCGCCGACACCGATGTCGTCACCGTTCTCGCCGGCTCGCCCGCCTCGCTCGACCCCGCCTACCACGGGGACCTCGGCAGCGCCTCCTTCATCAGCCAGCTGTTCGAGACGCTCACGGCCGTCGACCCCACGCTGGAGGTCCGGCCGGCGCTCGCAGAGTCGTGGACCGTGGAAGACGAGGGCCGGCGGGTCACGTTCACGCTCCGTCCCGGCTTGCAGTTCAGCGACGGGACGCCCCTGACCGCGGATGACGTCGTGCACAGCTGGCGCCGCCTGTTCAACCCCGGCAATCCCTCGCCGCTTGCCTCGCTGGTCGCCGACGTGGTCGGAGCCCGGGCGCTTCTCGCCGGCCAGACGACCGATATCGAGACGCTGGGGATTCGTGCCGAGGGCGACCGCACGGTGGTCGTGGACCTCGAGCGAGGCGGGGGAGACCTGCCCGCCATCGTGTCCGGGGCGCCGTTCGCCATCGTGTCGCCTGCGACCACCGCCGCAGAGATCGTGCCCACTCCCGGCAGCTACGTGGGCAGCGGGGCCTACGTCCTGGAGCGCGTTGACCCGGATGCCTTCGTCCTGATCGCCAACCCCCGCTACTGGGCCGGCGAGCCCGCGATCCGCACCGTCCGGATGCTGACCACACTGGATGGGGGCAGCCCGCTCGATGCATTCGTCGAGGGCACCGTAGACGTCACCCCGATCAGCTACCTCGACGCGGGCTGGATCGCCTACGACCGGGAGCTTGGCCCGTCGCTGCGAAGCGACGCCGACCTGTCCGTGACGTACTACGGCTTCGACACCACGCGGCCGCCCTTCGACGACGTGGGTGTGCGCCGGGCGTTCGCGCAGGCCGTGGACTGGCGCCGGCTGGCCCTCCTCGACACGCCCGGCTCGTCGGTGGCGGCCACCGGCATGGTGCCGGCCGGGATGCCGGGCGCGCCGGAGGGGGACTTCATGCCGCCGTACGATCCTGCGGCCGCCCGCCAGCTGCTTGCCGATGCCGGCTACCCGGGCGGCCAGGGTCTCGGTCGGATCTCCTTCATCGGCAGCGGTGGGGGCTACGACCAGGCCATCGTGACGATGCTCGAGGAGAACCTGGGCGTCACCATCGACTACGCGACGATGGACTTCGCCGCGTACCAGGATCGACTTGCCACGGATCCGCCTCAGCTGTGGAGCCTGTCGTGGATCGCGGACTACCCGGGTCCCAATGACTTCCTGGGGGTCCTGCTGGGCACTGGATCGACGTCGAACCAGGGTGGCTGGTCATCGGCCCCGTTCGATGCCGCGATCACGGATGCCACCTCGGCCGCCGATCCCACCGATGCCACCGCGGCGTACGCCCGCGCGATGACGATCCTGAGGGAGGACGTGCCGGCCGTACCCGTCTCCTACGGCACCTCCTTCTCTCTCGTCAGGGATGGCCTCAAGGGTGCGAGCCAGACGGGAACCGGCATCCTCCGGCTGGCCGGCCTCGCGTGGGGAGACGTGCCATGAGGCGGCGCACGGGCACACACCCGGCTCATCGAGTGCATGGCGGCGCTGGCCACAGTGGGCGCCCTCCTGCTGCCGACCGGGGCGGTGCGAGCCGCGGATGTCACCTTCGGGGCCCCGGACGCAATCTCGACCTTTGGCGAGAGCATCGAGTTCACGGTGCCGATCACCGCCGGCGCTGCGCCTGAGCGCATCGAGCTACGGCTCGGGTTCCCGGGCGCGCTCGGCCCGTACGTGATCGACATCGAGGCACCCGCGTGCCGGTTCGCAGACGCTGCGCTATGTGCTGGAGACATCGGGCTCGGGGCACATGGCGCCCAACACGCCGGTTGTCGCCACCTGGGCGGCCTACACGTCCGTGGACGCGGAGCCGGTCCTGAGCTCGCCGCTCACCGTCCGCTACGAGGACACCGCCCACGAGTGGCGCGAGGTGAAGGGTGACCTCGTCACCGTCCACTGGTACGAGGGTAGCGAGGCCTTTGCCACGAGGGCGCTGCGGATCGGGGAGGACGCGGTGCGCAAGACGGCCGCGCTCCTCGGGGTCACGGAATCCGAGCCGATCGACTTCTTCATCTACGGCGACGATGCGTCGTTCCGTGCGGCCCTGGGCCCCGGCTCCCGCGAGAACATCGGCGGCACGTCACATTCCGACATCCGGACGCTGTTCGCGCTGATCACGCCTCGGCAGATCGACGACACATGGGTCGGCATCGTCGTCCCCCACGAGCTCGTCCACCTCGTCTTCGCTACCGCCGTCGACAACCCCTACCGGCAGCCGCCCCTCTGGTTCAACGAGGGGCTGGCCGTGTACCTGTCCGAGGGGTATGGGCCGGCGGACCGTAACCACGTGGCGGCTGCGGCGGCCGCGCGGGACCTCTTCCCGCTCACCGCGCTCGACCAGTTCCCCAGGTATGGCGACCTCGTCAATCTCGCCTATGCGGAGTCCGTGTCCGCCATCGATCACATCATCCGCACCGACGGGAACGACGCGCTCCTGGCGCTGGTCGATGCCTACGGCGAGGGCCTGACCGATGACGAGGCGTTCACGAAGGCGTTGGGGCGGGACTTCGCGGCCTTCCAGGCGGGCTGGCTCAAGGAGTTGGGGGCGGACCAGCCGGAGCAGTACGGTCCGCAGCCGGCCCCTGCGGGACCCCTGCCGCCGGGCTGGGACGCCGCGGCCCAGTCGCCGCGTCCCGGAGCCACGCCTGGTGCCGTCAATCCGTCCGCCCCGGCGTCGGCCACCCCGGCCGGCGGTGGGGGATCTGGCGACGGTGGGGGATCGGGCGGCGGGCTCGAGACCGGGACGGTGCTCGCGGCCATCCTCGCGGTCGTGGCGGTGGTGGTGATCGCGCTCGTCGTGGTCCGGCGGCGCGCAGGTCCGGCGTGACGTCGTGAACGCGATCTCGGAGCGGCTGCGAGCGATCCCCAGCTGGCAGATCACCTTGGGTGCCGCACTGCTCTTCCTGGGGTTCCTCGTCGCCGCCCAGCTCGCGTCCGAGGGCCCCAGGATCCGGATCACCAGCCTGGAGCGCACGCCCCTCGTGGAGACGGCCCTTGACCTTCAGGCGCAGCAGGAGGGGCTCAAGCAGCAGATCCTCGACCTCCGCGCCTCGATCCAGGATCTGGAAGCGACCGGTCAGGGCGGGGCGGCCATCACGAAGGAGCTCAACGACCGGCTGGAGAACGCGAGGATCGCGGCCGGTCTCGTCCCGATGTCCGGTCCCGGCATCGTGATCCAGCTGAGCGATGCGACCGTTGCGGTGCCACCGGACGGGAATGTCCGTGACTACCTCGCGTCGGGGCGCGACGTCCTGACGGTGGTCGAGGAGCTGTGGCTGGCCGGCGCGGAGGCCGTCGCGGTGAACGGCGAGCGGGTGACCGTGGCTACGGCGATCGTGGACATCGGCGGTTCGGTCCTCGTCAACTCGGCCTACGTGACCGCGCCCTACCAGGTGGCAGCGATCGGCCCGGAGGGCATGTTCGAGCGTCTGACAGGCGCCATTGGGTTCGTGGACTTCGTGCGGAGCCGGGCCGAGACATTCGGGATCGGGGTGTCGTACGCCACCCCGGAGTCGGTGGACCTGCCAGCCTACGCCGGCTCGATCAACCTCCGGTACGGGCGGGTCGAGCCCAGTGCCGCACCGTCAGAGGCACCCTGATGCGGCGCGGGTCAGGGCGGCTTGCCATGACCGCCCTCCTCCTCCTGCTGGGCTTCCTCGTGGTGGTCCAGCTGCGCTCCCAGACCACGGACCAGGGCCTCGCGGCACTGTCCGTCCAGGAGCTCACCGAGCTGGTGGCCAACGTCACCACGCGCAACAACCAGCTCCGGCAGGAGATCGGAACTCTCGAGCGACAGCACGCGAATGTCGCCGCGGCCGTGGATCGAGGCGACACGTCGTCGGTCCAGATGCGCACGGATCTCAACCGGATCCTCGGCTGGTCGGGGGCGCTCGGCGTTTCCGGGGCGGGCGTGCGCGTCGTGGTGGAGGGACCGGTGCCGGGCGACGCCGTGGAGCTGTTGCTCAACGAGCTTCGCAACGCCGGGGCGGAGGCGATCTCGATCGGCGACATCCGTGTCGTGCCCGGCGTGGTCGTGTTCGGGCCCGCGAACGCCCTCGTCGCCGCCGGGGTTCCGCTTGCAGGGCCGCTTGAGATCCTCGCGACCGGCCAGCCGGAGTCACTGGCGGGCTCCCTCGCCCGTACCGGCGGGCCAATCGCTCAACTCTCCGCGCGGTACCCGGACGTCAGGATCACGGTCAACGACGCCGATCTCGTGGAGATCCCCCCAACGGATCGCGATCTCAACCCAGTGCTCGGCAAGCCACGGCTCTGACCGCCTGACACCCTCTGCTACCCTCGCCGCAATGACCGGACACCCCGTGCTCGAGCTCCTCCTGGGCGATGTCGTCCGCCTCCGGAAGCGCCACCCATGCGGCGGCGAGACGTGGCTGGTGGACCGCCTGGGCGCCGACATCGGCCTCCGCTGCGAGACCTGTGGCCGCCACGTCCTGGTGGAGCGTCCGGCCCTCGAGCGGCGGATCGCGGGGTTTGTCCGTCGCGGCGACCCGGCTCTCAGCGCGGCTGTGGGACCGGTGCGGACGTGACGGAGGAGCCCGCCGGAGTGCTGACGGAGGTCGACGGCCTCGACGAGCCGCTGGAGACGGCCGGTGCCCTGGAGGTCTTCCGGAACCGCCCGTTCCTGCTGCTCTGGCTCAGCCAGCTGTTCACGCAGATCGGCGGCAACATGGTCCTCTACGGCCTGACCGTCATCGTCCTCACCTCAACGGGCTCCAATACGGTCGTGAGCCTCCTGATCCTCACATTCCTGGGCCCGGCGGTGTTGTTCTCGGCGGTCGCCGGGGTCTACGTGGACCGCCTGGACAAGCGCCAGGTCCTGGTGGCGACCAACGTGCTGCGCGCGGGGCTGTTCGTGCTGCTGTGGTTGGCAGGCGACTTCCTGCTGGTCCTCCTGCTGCTCAACGCACTGATCTCGACGGTGACGGTGTTCTTCGCGCCGGCCGAGGCGTCGATGATCCCGCAGCTCGTGCCGCGTCGCCAGCTGGTGGCCGCGAACGGCGTCTTCACCCTCACCCTCAACGCCGCCTTCGCGGTGGGCTACGCGCTCATGGGCTCGCTGGTCGTGACCCTGGTTGGCGCCGCCGGGCTCATTTTGGTGGTCGCGGTGTTCTACCTGGTCGCGGCCCTCTTCTGCTGGTGGCTGCCACCGTCCCCGCCCGTGCGCTATGCCGGTATGGAAGAGGGCCAGGGTGTGATCGACCCGGGCGCCGATGAGGCGATGGGCTCGGTGGTCGGTCAGCTGCGCGAGGGGATCGCGTTCATCCGCGAGAACAGGGCCATCAGCTGGTCACTGCTCTACCTGGGGATCGCCGCCTCGCTCGTCGGGGTGTTGGGCGTCCTGGGGCCGAAGTTCGCGACCGATTCGCTCGGCCTCGAGTACAAGGACTTCGTCGTGGTCGTCCTGCCGCTCGGGTTCGGCATCGTGACCGGGATCCTGCTGCTCAACTCGTTCGGCCACCTGTTTCCACGCCGCCGGATCATCGAGGGGGGCCTGATCGCCCTCGGCATCTTCGTGCTGCTGATCGTGGCGGCCGGACCCATCTCGAGGGCGCTGCAGAACGCGGAGCGCGCGGCCGGGCTCGCCACGGCCGTGGCCGACTTCACGTCGCTCCTGTCGGTGGTCGTCTTCATTGCGCTGCTTGCGGGCATTGCCTATGCCTGCGTCGCCATTCCCTCCCAGACGCAGTTGCAGGAGGACATCCCGGAGGACGCTCGCGGACGCGTGTTCGGCGTGTTGAACATGCTGGTCTCGGTGGCGAGCTTCCTCCCGATCATCATCCTCGGATCGATGTCCGACGTCGTCGGGACGCCGAACGTCCTGCTCGTCGTGGCGATCTCCATCACGGCCGCCGGGATCGTCTCGATCGTCCGGCGCGGGCCGCTCAGTGCGGCGGAAGCCCGCGCGACGGCACATGGCCCCGCGTCGCCTGCCGGCCTGGACCCGGTGGCCGTCGCGACCGCGTCGGAGCTGCTGGACGCCGACGGGCGCCGGGCGGCGGATGTCCGGATCCGCGCGCAGGTCGCCGAGTCAGCCGAGGCTGCTCAGGCTGTGAACCCCGATGCCGCGAGCGCCCTGGGTGGGGAAGCCGTGGCAGGTGGTCCCACGGAGGACGTATGAGCGTGGCGAGGCCCGATCTGCTCGTCACGGGGCGGATCGCGACCCTCGCGGGTGACGCCGGCCCCGGCTGGGTCGAAGCTGTCGCGATCGCCGGCGGCCGGATCATCGCCGCTGGGTCTCGGGCAGACCTCGACGGGTTGGCCGCCCCGGCCACGCGCCGGCTGGAGTTGGGGCCGGACGAGGTGGTGATCCCCGGGCTGACCGACGCGCACATCCACCTGTCGGAGGCGGCGCTGGCGCGGCTCCGTGTCAACCTGGACGGCGTCCGCTCCATCGGCACGATGCTCGAGCGCGTGCAGAAGGCCTCGGCTGCCGCCCCGGACCCGGCTGCCTGGATCGAGGGCGCGGGCTGGGATGCGGACCTGCTGGAGCGTTGGCCGACCGCCGCCGACCTCGAGCGTGCGGCCCCGGGGCGGCTCGTCGCTCTCTGGGCCCACGACCACCATGCGCTGCTGGCAAGCACGCGCGCCCTGGCCGAGGCCGGGATCGACGACGATCGCGGCGATCCCGATGGTGGCGTGATCCGGCGCGATGTCGACGCACATGCGACGGGCGTGCTGCACGAGACCGCGGCGAGGCTGGTGGCCGGGAGGGTTCCCGCACCATCGGGCGCCAGCGTCTCGGCGGCCCTGCGTCCGCTGATCCGGGAGTTGGTCGGGCTGGGTCTCGTGGCCGCTCACGACCCTGGAGGGCTCTCCGAGCAGGAAGACCTCAGGGGTCCGTTCGAGGCCTACCGGGGGCTGGCCGCCGCGGGCGAGCTCGGGATGCGCGTTCACCCGTGCCTGCGCCCGGAGCAGCTGGACGTGGCCGAGGCCGAAGGCCTGCGGAGCGGGCAACCCCTGGGCACGGACCCCCTCGACCGACTGCGGCTGGGCTGGCTCAAGACATTCGCGGACGGGTCCCTCGGGTCCCGGACGGCGGCGCTGCTGGAGCCGTTGGAGCCCCTTCCCGGGGAACCGGTGCCCCCCAACGGTGGCTACGGCGTCTGGCTGGTGCCGCCGGAGGAACTGCGCGCCCAGGCGACGCGTGCCGCGGGACTCGGGATCACGACCCAGATCCACGCGATCGGCGACGCGGCGGTCCGGGCCGCCCTGGATGCGCTTGCGCCCACGGTGGGCCGTACCGCCGCTCATGCCGCGGGTGGAGCACACGCAGCTGGTAGCCGAGGCGGACATCCCGCGGTTCGCCGCCCTGGGGATCGCCGCGTCGATGCAGCCGGTGCACGTCCGCTCGGATGCCGCGAAGGCGCGGCGCCTGTGGGGACCCCGCGCGGAGACCAGGGGATACGCCCTCGCGGCGCTGGCGGCCACGGGCGCGCTCATCCCGACCGGAACCGATGCGCCCGTGGAGCCGGTTGACCCTTGGCCGGGGATCGCGTGCGCAGTGACTCGATCCGCGCCGTCGTGGCCGACGGGCACGCCCCCCTTCGGCCCGGAGAACGGGCTGGACCTGTGGCGAGCCCTGCGTGCCGCATGCCTGGACCCTGCACTCAGCGCGGGCGAGCGGGATCGCGGCCGGCTGGTGGCTGGGCATCGCGCGGACCTCGTGGTGCTGCCGGCGGATGCCGTGTGCGAGCCGGTTGAGGTGGATGGCGCGCTCTGGAACGCGCGGCCGCGGCTGGTGCTGATGGACGGCGAGGTCGTCGCGGGCGGCTGACGGCAGGCGCGGGCGGCTGACGGCAGGCAAGGGCGGCTGACGGCCGGCTCGCTTTCAGCCCCTGTCAGCCGACGGCGATACCCACCCCGCGTTGGCGGCGTGCTTCGTAGAGCAGCACCGCGGCGGCGATCGACACGTTCAGGCTGTCCGCCACGCCCAGCATCGGCAGGCTGACCGGGACGACCAGTGGGCCGGCCCACGCCACGCCGAGGCCATCCGCTTCGCTGCCGAGGATCAGCGCGACCGGTCCCCGAAGGTCCACGTCGGTGTAGGGCGCGTCCGCGTCCACCCGGGCGACCACCAGGCGGATGCCACGCGCGGCGAGGTGGTCACGGACGGCGACGCTCGATCCGGAGGCCATCGGGACAGCGAAGATCGTCCCGAGCGATGCGCGAATGGCGTTGGGGTTGAACAGGTCGGTTCGGGGGTCAGCGGCGATCACGGCATCGGCGCCGGCCGCGTCGGCCGTCCGCAGGACCGCACCCAGGTTGCCGGGCTTCTCGACGCCCTCCAGGACAACGACGAGTGGATCTGCCGGGAGGCTGAGCCCCGGCAGCGCAAGGTCCGGCACACGGACGACGGCAACGAGCCCCTCGGCGCGGTCTCCGTAGGCCAGGCGGGCCAGGACGGCGTCCGAGACCGGCGTCACGATCGCGCCACGCCGCCGGGCCTCGTCGACGGCCGTCGCACCCTCGTGCCCCAGCCGGTCCTCGTCCACGAAGATCTCGGCCACGTCCGCACCACCCGCGAGAGCCCGGGCCAGCTCGCGAACCCCGTCCACCAGCGTCAGGCCCGCCTGGTCCCGCTCCCGCCGATCGCGCAGGGCGGCGGCAGCCCGGATGCGCGGGTTCTTGGTGCTGGTGATCGCGGGCTCGTTCATTCGCGGAATCCTCGCAGGAGGCCGGGTCAGCGGACCGGGCTGTGGGCCCAGGCGCCGAGCGGCAGGCGTGACCCGGCACGGCTGTCGAGGGTCAGGGCCTCGCCGGTCGCCGGCACGCCGAAGTGCTCTCGGACGAGCGCGCCCAGGCGATCTGCGTCGTAGCCGGTGGTGTGGGCGCTGAGCAGGACGAGCGAGGGGCGTGGCCCGACCAGGGCGGCCAGATCCGCGAGGAGCGCGCCCAGGTGTTCCTCGATCTGCCAGACGCCCTCGCCGTGGCCGTACGTGGGCGGGTCCAGGACCACTCCGTCGTACCTCCGGCCGCGGCGCCGTTCGCGCTTGACGAAGGCCCGGGCGTCGTCGATGAGCCAGCGAATCGGCTTGTCCGTCAGCCCCGACAGCTCCGCGTTGTGGCGGGCCCAGGCGACCGCGGGCCGTGACGAGTCCACGTGCGCGACACGGGCACCGGCCCGGGCGCACGCCAGCGTGGCTCCGCCCGTGTAGCCGAAGAGCGAGAGCACCTCCGGCGCGCGGCCGAGGCTCGTCCCCGCTTCGCCCACGACGCGTTCCAGCCACGTCCAGGTGCCGGCATGCTCGGGGAAGACGCCCAGCTGGCCGCCTGCGGCGGGACGGCACTCGAGGGTCAGCCCGCCAACCTGGACAGTCCAAGGATCGAGCGCGGCGCCGCGGACCCAGGCGCCCTTGCCCCACTTGAAGCTGGAGCGCTTCCACTCCTCGGCGGGCAGGCGCGGGATCCAGTCTGCGGTCGGTGCTGGCCGGTCAACGATGGCCGCGCCGAACCGCTCCAGGCGCCGGCCGCCACCACAATCGAGAAGCTCGAGATCCGCCATGGACCCATGGTCGCACGCATCGGCGATGGTCGGCATGAGTCGCGGGTGCACGGGAGCCCAAGGCCGAGAAGCGGTACCCGTTGCTTGACAGCGTGGCGCATTCTTCGCCACGTAACAGCGCCGCCGCCCGGCGGCCGACCCATCGTCGCCACGGCCACCGTGGTGTTCGGGTAGGAAGGAGGCAGGCCCTTGCTGTCTGCAAGCCTCATCACCGACCGCGCCGGATCCCTCGTCCGCCGCGCGGCTCCGTTCATCGCCGCCATCGCGATTGCCACCGGTGGGAGCGTCACGCTCAGACCGGCGACCACCGTCGCGGGGTCGCCGACAGCCGGCGCACCGAAGGTCGTCATCGTCGTCGGACCCTCGGGTGCCTCCACCACCCGCTACCTCAAGCGCGCCCGCTCGTATGCCGCACAGGCTCAGGGATACGGCGCCCAGGTGACCGAGATCTACACCCCCAACGCCACCTGGAGCCGCGTGGTCGCCGCTGCCCAGGGCGCGAACGTTCTCATCTACCTCGGCCACGGCAACGGCTGGCCGAGCCCCTACGCCCCGTTCCAGGGCCGAACGAAGAACGGGCTGGGCCTCAACATGACGCCGCGCTCCGGCAACACGAAGCCGACGTACTACGGCGAGGATCAGATTGCGACGACGCTCCAGCTTGCTCCCGGTGCGGTGGTGCTGCTGGGGCACCTGTGCTACGCGTCCGGCAACGGCGAGCCCGGTTCGCCACAGCCCAGCTGGAGAACAGCCCGAGAGCGCGTGGACAACTACGCCGCGGGCTTCCTGCGGGCCGGCGCGGCTGCCGTCATTGCGGACGGCCATGGTGGCCTCACGGAGGAGCTGGCCTACCTCTTCGGCTCGGCGAAACCGCTACTTGCGGCGTGGCGAGCCGACCCCGGGGGCAACGACAACGTGCGCCGCTTCGACTCCCGGCGGACCCCGGGAGCTGCGGCATACCTCGACCCCAATTCCGCCAAGGCCGGCTTCTATCGCTCACTGGTCACGGCGTCGCCGTCGCTCTCGACGGCCAGCATCTTCGGGACGCCACTCCTCGCGCGCGCCGCGACCGCCGTCATCGTTCGCTCCCGGCCGGGCACGACGAGCACCGCCATCGGGAAGCTCCCCGCTGCGTCGCGGCTGACCGTGGCCGGTCCGTTCGCCCGCGACAGCGCCGGTCGCACCTGGGCCCGGGTGAAGACGGCGAACGGAAGAGCCGGCTATGTCGCCGCCTGGCTGTTGAAGTTCACGGGCGTCGCGAGGACGACCACCGCGGTGGTGCTGAGGTCTGCCCCTCGCGTGACGAGCACATCCCGCGGAACGATCGCGAAGGGAACGAGGGTGACGGTCACCGGGAGCCGGCGAGATGGGTCGCTCCGTGTGTGGCTCGGCGTCCGGACGGCGAGCGGCAAGACCGGGTGGATGGCGGCATGGCTCATGCGTCCGTGAGATCGCAGCCCGCCGGAAGGTCGTGACCTCGCCGCCGAGACCGCTGGGCGTGCAGACTTCGGGTATAGTCGCGCTCAAGGTCGGGTCAGAGCCCCCGATACTGGACGCAGGCAAGAGCGCTGACAGGATCGGCTCTGTCCGAACGTAACTAGGGGCGATTGGCGCAGTTGGTTAGCGCGCATGCTTGACATGCATGAGGTCACTGGTTCGAATCCAGTATCGCCCACCACCCCCGGCCGTCGGGTCGAGGCATAGCGCGTTGAGCGGGACGCGCCCCACCGGGACGTCGCCAGAGAGCGGGTGCCATCGGCTGCAAGCCCCGCAGACCCCACCGGTGCCGGCACCACCCGCGAGCGGTCGGCGAACCGGCCCGGGATCCGCCCGTTAGCGCGGCACGAGCGCACGTCGCCGTTGCACCGGTGGCGTGAAGGCGGGTGGAACCGCGGGAGGTCGAACCTCTCGTCCTGTCGGGACGAGAGGTTCTGTGTTTCTCGGGAGCATGACGATGGCAGAGGACAACGCGGCGGCAGCGGTCGCCAACGAGGACGAGATCGCGTTCGAGGCACCGGAGCGGGGCTCCGTCGACGAGCTGCTCGATGCCGGCGCCCACGCGCCCATCGACGCCATGCGCCACAGCACGGCGCACGTGATGGCCGAGGCGGTCCTTGCGCTGTTCCCGGGCGCGAAGCTCGGCATCGGGCCCGCCATCGAGAGCGGGTTCTACTACGACTTCGAGCTACCGCGGCCGCTGACGCCCGACGACCTCGCCGCCATCGAGGCCGGCATGACGGCGAGCGTGGCAGCCGATCACGCCTTCGTCCGCCGAGAGGTGGACTTCGGCGAGGGTCGCTCGATCGAGGAATCGGGTGGCCAGGCGTTCAAGGTCGAGATCCTCGACGATCTTGCCCGCAAGGCCGTGGAGGCGGCGGAGCCGATGCCGCCGGTGACGTTCTACGAGCACGGCTCGTTCCGCGACCTGTGCAAGGGGCCGCACGTCGAGTCGACGGGCCACATCGGGCCGTTCAAGCTTCTCGCCGTGGCCGGCGCCTACTGGCGCGGTGACGAGAAGCGCCCGATGCTCCAGCGGATCTACGGGACGGTGTGGGAGACGCAGGAGCAGCTCGACGCCTACCTGTGGCGGCGCGAGGAGGCGAAGAAGCGGGACCACCGCAAGCTGGGCGCGCAACTGGACCTGTTCACCTTCCATGACGTCTCGCCTGGCTCCGCGTTCTGGCACCCCAAGGGTCAGCGGCTGTGGCGGACGCTCGAGACGGCGATGCGCGAGCTCCAGGTGCGACGCGGGTACGAGGAGATCTCCACGCCGATCGTGGTCTCGGAGCGGCTCTGGCGGCAATCAGGCCACTGGGACCACTACGCGGACAACATGTTCATCATCGAGGCCGAGGGGCAGAAGTTCAGCCTCAAGCCGATGAACTGCCCGGAGTCCACCTTCATCTACCGGAGCCATCTGCGGTCGTACCGGGACCTGCCGCTCCGGCTCAACGAGTATGGCCGCCTCCACCGCAACGAGCGCTCCGGGACGCTGTCCGGGCTCACACGCGTCCGCCACTTCATCCAGGACGACGCGCACATCTACCTGCGCCCGGACCAGCTGACGGAGGAGATCGAGGCCCTGCTGGGCGAGGTCCGCGAGTCGTTCGGGTGGTTCGGGCTCCAGCCGCGGTTCGCCTATGCCACCCGGCCGGACAAGGCCATCGGGGACCCGGAGCTGTGGGACCTGGCCGAGCGGCTGATCAAGGAGGCCCTGGACCGCTCCGGCGGCGACTACGTGACCAAGCCCAAGGACGGCACGTTCTACGCGCCCAAGATCGATATCTACATCGACGACGCGTTGGGCCGCGAATGGCAGATGGCGACGATCCAGGTCGACCTCGTCATGCTGCCCGAGCGATTCGACCTGACCTACATCGACGAGGATGGGCAGGCGAAACGGCCGATGGCGATCCACCGCGCGATCTACGGCTCGCTCGAGAGGTTCATCGGGATCCTCGTCGAGCACTTTGCGGGTGCGTTCCCGCTGTGGATCGCGCCGGTGCAGGCCGTCGTCATCCCGATCGCGGACCGTCACGTCGAGCCGGCGCAGGAGCTGGCCGCCGAGCTGCGGGCTGCCGGTGTGCGGTTCGTGGAGGTGGACGGTTCGGACAACCGGATGCAGAACAAGATCCGCCTGGCCCAGGGCCAGAAGGTCCCGTACATGCTCATTCTGGGTGACCGCGAGGTCGAGGCGCGCACCGCGTCCGTGCGCCGCCGCGACGGGTCGCAGGAGCAGGGCGTCACCTGGGCGGACCTCGCCGTGCGCCTCGGCGACGAGATCCGGGAGCGGCGCCTGGGGTAGGGGAGGATGGCCGCCCGCCGCAGGCGTGTCGCGGGCTTGACAGGCACCGCCGGGGGCCGGACAGGGAGGCCTCGTACCCTTCCCGTTCGTTGCGGCTGATCGAGGCCCTGTGCTATCCTCCCGCGGCGATTGTGCACGATGTATTCGTGCGCGCCGCAATGCCCAAGCCTACCTGAGCAGAGGGACCACGCCATCAGTCGAGACCTGCGCATCAACCAGATGATCCGTGTCCCCCAGGTCCGGGTCCTCGACGAAGATGGCTCACAGCTCGGCGTCATGGCGACGCCGCAGGCCATGGCGATGGCGCAGGAGCGGGGTCTCGACCTCGTCGAGGTCGCTCCGACGGCAGCCCCACCGGTTGTCAAGTTTCTCGACTACGGCCAGTACAAGTACGAGCTGACCAAGCGGGAGAAAGAGGCGAAGCGGAAGCAGCGCTCGGTGGAGTTCAAGGAAGTCCGCCTCTCGCCCAAGATCGGCATCGGCGACTTCGAGACCAAGGTCCATCGCGCAATCGAGTTCCTCGAGGACGGCGATCGGATCAAGGTCACCGTCCGCTTCCGCGGCCGGGAGCTCACGCATCCCGAGATCGGGCGGGCTCTGCTTGCGAAGTTCGGTGAGGAGGTCAAGGAGCACGGAACCGTGGACCGGACTCCGGCGCTCGAAGGCAAGTCGATGTTCATGACCCTCCTCTCGGTCCACAAGCCCAGAGTCCACGAGCACCGCAACCCGGCGACGAAGACCGACGGCGCCACCCCGACACCGGAGCCCCCGACACCGGAGCCCACGACACCCGAGGCCCCGGCCGAAATCTCATCCGATATCCCGGCCGCCGTGACGGCCGAAGTCCCGTCCAACCCGACGCCCTCCGCCCCGCCGGCGGCCGAGGCGGCGCCAGCAGGAGAGTGAGGCCAGCGTGCCGAAGATGAAGACCCACAAGGGGACCCAGAAGCGAGTCGGGGTCACCGGCAGTGGGAAGTTCGTTCGCGTGAAGTCCTGGCGTGGACATCATCTCGAGCTCAAGTCGTCGCGCCGGACGCGCCGCTACGCGGGCAAGTCGGTTGTCGGGCCTGAGCACCAGGAGCAGCTGCGCCGCCTGCTGCCGTACCTCTAGGAGCAAGCGATGGCACGCGTCAAGCGGGGCGTCACGTCCCACAAGCGCCACAAGCGCCTGCTCAATTCCTCAGAGGGCCGGACCGGCACGAACCGCAAGCTGGTCAAGCGGGCTCACGAAGCCCAGCTGCACGCGCTTGCGTACGCGACCCGGGATCGCAAGCAGCGGAAGCGCGACATGCGCCGGCTGTGGATCATCCGAATCAACGCCGCTGCGCGGATCAACGGCATCACCTACGGGCATTTCATCAATGGCCTCAAGAAGGCCCACGTGGAGATCGACCGGAAGATCCTGGCCGACCTCGCCGTGCGTGACTCCGCGACCTTCGGCAAGATCGCCGAGGTCGCCCGCGGCGCCTGACCGGCTCGGTCGCCCTGCCCGGACCCTCGACGTCGCCGACGCTCGGGGGTTCGTGATTCAGAGGGGCCTGAGCTGCCCACCCGAACCTGCATTGGACCCGAAGCCCTTCTGATGGACCTCACCCAGCTCACCTTCGACCTCGACGTGCTCCGTGACCGGGCGGTCGGCGCCGCCGCCGCCGCCCCGGATACCGGCGCGCTCGACGCTCTCGAGGTTGAGGTGCTCGGCAAGAAGGGCGAGCTGACGGCGATCCTGCGCGGGATCGGCGCCCTCCCCGGGGAGGATCGCCCGAAGGTTGGCGCGGTGGCGAACCACGTCCGGACCGCGATCGAGGGGGCCCTCGCCGAGGCCCGCGGCCGGCTGGGCGGAGCGGAGCTGGCGGCCCGTCTCCGTGCTGAGGCGGTGGACGTCACGACGCCGGGCCGCCCGATCCGGAGAGGCAGCCTGCACCCCATCATGGAGACCACCCGCGAGATCGCGGAGGTCTTCGCCCAGTTCGGCTTCGTCGTCTACGAAGGCCCCGAGGTCGAGGACGACGTCACGAACTTCCAGATGCTCAACATCCCGCCGGACCACCCGGCGCGCGATCTGTGGGACACGCTGTACCTGGACGTCGAGGGTCGCCTGCTGCGTACGCACACCAGTCCCGGACAGATCAGGGTGATGCACCAGGAGCGGCCGCCGATCCGAGCCCTGCTGCCGGGACGGTGCTTCCGGTACGAGGCCGTTGACGCCAGCCACGCCTCGGAGTTCTTCCAGGTCGAGGGCCTGATGATCGACGAGGGAACGTCGATGGCGGACCTGAAGGGGCTTCTGGACCAGTTCGCCCATGCGATGTTCGGCTCGGACCGCGCCACGCGCTTCCGGCCCGGCTACTACCCGTTCACGGAGCCGTCCGTCGCCTTCGACATCCTGTGCGTCATGTGTGATGGGGAGAAGTGCCCCGCCTGCTCGCGCACGGGCTGGATGACCATCCTGGGGGCAGGCATGGTTCACCCGGTGGTGCTCAGGTACGGCGGCATCGATCCCGAGCGGTACCAGGGCTTTGCCTTCGGCATGGGCGTCGAGAGGATCGCCAACCTGCGCCACGCCGTCGCGGACCTCCGTCTCTACATGGAGGACGACCTGCGCTTCCTGGGAGCGTTCCGATGAGGGTGCCCCTCTCCTGGCTGGGCGAGTTCGTCGACATCCAGCTCACCCCGGACCAGCTGGCCGAGCGGCTGACCCTCCTCGGCATGGAGGTCAAGACCATCGAGCGCTGGGGAGCCGACTGGCAGCACGTGGTCACGGGCGAGCTGCTCACGGTGGAGCGGCATCCCCGGGCGGACCGGCTCTCGCTCACCACGGTCACCCTCGGCGACGGCGGCGAGCCGATGTCCATCGTGTGCGGTGCGACGAATATCGCCCCAGGCCAGCGCGTACCCGTGGCCGTCCCCGGCGCGGTGCTGCCCGGCGACCGCCGGATCGAACGTGCCGAGAAGATGGGCGTGGTCTCCAACGGCATGCTCTGCTCGGGCGAGGAGCTTCGACTCACGGGTGACGGCGAGGGGATCCTGATCCTTCCCGGCTGACACGCCGCTCGGCGTCCCGCTGGCCGACCTGTACGGTGACGTGATCCTGGACGTGGACGTCAAGCCCAATCGCGGTGACGCTCTGTCCATCCTGGGTCTTGCCCGTGAGGTTGCCGCGGCCACCCGCCAGCAGGTCCGCCTGCCGGAGGTGGTCGTGGAGGAGGGCAGCGGCCCGCATCTCTCGGAGCGTCTTGCCGTGGACGTCCGCGACCCGGATCTCTGCCCACGGTTCGTGGGGCGCTGGGTCAGCGGCGTGACGGTGGGGCCGTCACCGGACCGCATCCAGATGCGCCTGCTCGCGGCCGGCCAGCGGCCGATCTCGAACGTCGTGGACGCGTCCAACTACGTGTTGCTCGAGCTCGGCAAGCCCATCCACACCTTCGACGGAGCCGCCATCACGGCCGGTCGCGACGGGCGCGCCACGATCGTCGTCCGACGCGCGACAACTGGGGAGCGTCTCGAGACGCTGGACCATGTCGATCGCGAGCTGAGCCCGGACACGCTGCTCATCGCTGATGCCGCAGGGCCGCTCGCCATCGCCGGTGTCATGGGCGGGGCAGCGTCGGAGGTCTCCGAGACCACGTCCCAGGTCGTGGTCGAGTCCGCGATCTTCGATCCCATCAGCATCCGCCGGACTGCGCAGCGTCTCGCGCTCCGCTCCGAGGCGTCGTCGCGTTTCGAGAAGGGCCAGGAGTTCCGTCTCGCCCGCCTGGGGGCGGACCGCGCCGCGCAGCTCGTCCGCGAGTGGGCCGGCGGCGAGATCCTGCCCGGCATCGTGGACACGGCCCCGGCAGAGCCAGTGCCCACGAGGGTGGCCTTCAGGCCCGCCCGCGTGAACCGCCTGCTCGGGACCGACCTCACCCCCGACGTGCAGCGAGACCTCCTGGGACGCGTTGGTGTCACCACGGAACCGGTTGCCGCAGGCGAGGCCGTCCCGGTCGCGCTGCTGCCTGAGCCGCTGACCGTGATCCCCGACGCGGGCGAGGCCCTGTCCGCCGTCGTTCCGACATGGCGCCGCGACATCGCGATCGAAGCCGACGTGGCCGAGGAGATCGCCCGCGTCCGAGGCTACGAGCTCGTGCCATCCGTGACCCCGGACACCCTGATGCCCGGGTTCCGTCCCTCCCCCCTGGAAGTGCGTGAGCTGGTCCGCGAGACGCTCGCCGGCGCCGGCCTGACCGAGGTGGTCACCACGGCGCTCGTTTCGCCGCGTCACGTGGAGACCTTCGTCCTGGCCCGCGAGGTGCCCTCGGTCGGCGCTGAGGACCAGCCCGGGGGCGACACGATCGGCGTCGGCAACCCGCTCTCGCGGGACCACTCGCTGCTTCGGCGAAACATGATCGGCAGCCTGCTGGACGTGGTGGGCGTCAACCTCAGGCACGGGACCGAGGACGTCGCGATCTTCGAGATCGGCAAGGGTTATGCGCGCATCGGTGATGCCCCCCGCGAGTGGTGGCGCCTGGGTGTTGCGCTCATCGGCGCGGCGGAAGCCACGGCCTGGAACCGGACCCCGCGCCCGTACGACCTGGACGATGCGAAGGGTGTCGTGGAGCTGCTGGCAAGCCGCCTTGGCCTCGGGCGGCCCACGTACGCTGCAGAGACGGACGAGGCGATGTTCCACCCCGGTCGCACGGCGCGCGCTGACGTTGGCGACCGGCTGCACGCGATCATCGGCGAGCTGCACCCAGACCTTGTCGAGGCGTGGGAGCTCCGGACCACGCACCGGGTGCTCGTTGCCGAGGTGGCGATCGAGGGCCTCGACGCTGGTCGCCTGGCCCCGGAACGTGCGCCCACCGTGGGTCGCTTCCCGGAGGTCGATCGAGACCTTGCCATCGTGGTGCCAGGAGCCACGCCCGCGGCGGACGTGGAGGCGCTCGTGCTCGCCCATGCCGGTGAGCTGCTCCTCGGTGTCCGCCTGTTCGACATCTACCGCGGCGTGCCGCTTGCCGCCGAGGAGAAGAGCCTCGCGTTCCGGCTGCGGTTTGGAGCCGAGGGCCGCACCCTGACCGAGCCGGAGGTCGAGGCGGCCGTCGCCGCGGTCACGCGGTCGCTCCCGGGCATTGGAGGCCGCCTCCGGGCCTGAGGCCCCGTTTCGGTGTCGCTCGGGGGCACCACGGCCGTTGCGACCCGCTTCCAGGCACTGCTACCCTTCGGCGGGGGTTTCGCCCGGTTCCGGGGGGCGCCGGCGTCACGAGGTTGGGTGCGTGAACATCACCGAGTTCCTGAGCACGATCAGCGTGGTGGACGTGCTGATCCTCCTGGGTCTGTTCGCGTT
This sequence comes from uncultured Chloroflexia bacterium, assembly GCA_963770795.1. GTDB lineage: Bacteria > Chloroflexota > Limnocylindria > Limnocylindrales > CSP1-4 > CAIXZV01. The sequence continues at coordinate 432,207 of CAVYQR010000001.1, read as the reverse complement.
CTTCATCCTGGGCTGGGCCCAGGGAACGATCCGCCGGCTGATCGGCATCGCGACGATGACCTTCTCGTTCTTCCTGGCCGCTGTGCTCCATGTCCCACTGGGCAGGTTCCTCGCGGAGCACTGGACCCAGTTCCCGCCCGAGTACAGCTTGATGATCGCGTTCCTCACGCTGTTCGTGGCGGGCGTGGTCGCCTTCTCGCTGGTGACCCAGGGCACCTACCAGAAGACCGAGGTCTTCGCGGAGCACCCGATCGTCGACGAGGTCCTCGGCGGCGTGCTGGGGGTGGTGCAGGGCTTCCTGCTCCTCATGTTCGTGACGATCATCCTTGACCAGTTCTTCCTGTACGCGAGCACGTCTGCGGCCTCGAACGAGCTGCCGTTTCTGCGGGCCATCTGGACGGCGATCGACACCTCGGCCATCGGGCAGGCGCTGCACGAATCGATCATCCCGGTCTTCCTCGGCATCTTCTCGTTCATCGTGCCGAAGAGCGTCACGGCCCTCTACGGGATCGAGTGACCGACGACGCCCCAGACGCTCGATCGGAGCCTGGAGCCCGCATCGTCCGGCGTCCCTTCCCGCGCGAGGTTCTTGCCGCCGACACCCTCACGGCCGCCCGCGCCTTGCTGGGTGCCCGACTGGTCCGTGATGCGCTCCCCGGGCTGGCAGGGCGCCGGGTCGGGCGCATCGTTGAGGCGGAGGCGTACGTCGGCCTCGACGACCGGGCCTCCCATGCGCGCATGGGCCCCACCGACCGGAACCGGGTCATGTTCGGGCCTCCCGGCATCGCCTACGTGTACCTTGTCTACGGTATGCACCACTGCCTCAACGTCGTCACCGACGCCTTCGGATATCCGGCAGCGCTGCTCGTCCGTGCCGTGGAACCCATGGAGGGCGTCGACGACATGCGTGTCGCGCGCAAGGCTGCCATAGGCCGGCGGCGGTCCCCGGATGCGCGCGAGCGCGCCCTCCGGAGCATCCCGGACGCTCGCCTTGCAGCCGGTCCGGGCCTGGTGGCCGCCGCGTTCGGGATCGATCGCAGCCATACCGGGCTTGATCTGTGTGACCCGGCATCGCCGCTCCGCCTTGAGCTTCGCCAGCCCGATGAGCCGGCGTTCGACGTCGTGACGACGCCCCGGATCGGGATCGCGTCGGCGGGGGAGCCGTGGCGGAGCGCCCAGTGGCGGTTCGTCGTGGCAGGCAGCCCGTCCCTGAGCCGGCGCGCCTGAGGTGGATCAGCGCTCGATAGCTCTGCTCGAGTTCCCCGTGGTCCGGGCGCGCCTGGCGGAGCACACGTCGTTCGATCCGTCGCGCAGGATGGCCGAGGATCTCCTGCCCTCCGCCGACCCCGTGATCGTGGCCCGCGGCCTGGACGAGACGGACCAGGCGCGCGCGCTGCTGCAGGATCGGCCCGGGGTGGGTATCGGGTCCGCCCATGACATTGAACCGTGGGTGGGCAGGGCCATGCGAGGCGGCCGGCTGGACCCGCAGCAGTTCCTGGAGATCGTGGAGACCCTGGACGCCGCGTCGCGACTCGCCACGTCCCTGGCAGAAGAACGGCGACCGCTGCTGCGCGATCTGGGCCGTCGCCTGCACCCGCTGCCGGCTCTGCGCAGCACCCTCGCCCGGAGCTTCGACCCCGTCGGCGAGCTGCTGGACACGGCCTCCCCGCGCCTCGGCGGGCTTCGTGGTGCCGTCCGCATCACCTACGACCGGCTGCGCCGTCGCCTGGACAGCCTCGTGGGCTCGGAGCTCGGCGGGGCGCTCCAGGAGCCCATCATCACGCTCCGCAACGGCCGGTACGTGGTCCCCATCCGCGCCGAGGCCCGGGGCAAGGTCAAGGGCATCGTCCACGATGCGTCGGGAAGCGGCCAGACCCTGTTCATCGAGCCGCTGGTCATCGTCGAGCTGGGCAATGCGTGGCGCGAGGCACAGGCCGCAGTGGACGAGGAGGTCGGCCGCATCCTTGACGAGCTCTCCGCGCTTGTTGCCGCCAACGGGGTGCTCCTCCGGGAGACGCTGGACGCGCTGGCCCAGTTCGACTTCTGGGCTGCCAAGGCGCAGCTGGCGGCTGAGATGGACGGGGTGCGCCCTGCCCTCGCGGATCGAACGGAGGTGGTGCTCCTCTCGGCGCGCCACCCGGGGCTCACCGGTCGCGTGGTGCCGATCGATCTGCGCCTGGGTGACGGCTACACGGCCCTGGTGATCACCGGGCCGAACACAGGCGGCAAGACCGTCGCGCTCCGGACGCTGGGGTTGCTCTCCCTCATGAACCAGGCGGGCCTGCACATCCCCGCGGAGTCGGGGTCCAGGCTCCCTGTCTTCGGGGACGTGTTCGCGGACATCGGCGACGAGCAGTCCATCGCCCAGTCCCTGTCCACCTTCTCGGGCCACCTGCGATCGATCATCCGGATCGTCGCCCACGCGGGGCCGGGGACCCTCGTCCTGCTGGATGAGCTGGGTGCCGGCACGGACCCCACCGAGGGCTCAGCCCTGGCCCAGGCGCTCCTGGACCATTTCATCCGCTCCGGGGCGCTGATCGCGGCAACCACTCACTACGCGGAGATCAAGGTCTACGCCCACGAGACGCCCACCGCACGGAACGCCTCCGTCGAGTTCGACCTCGAGACCCTGTCACCAACGTACCGCCTCACGATCGGCCTCCCGGGCGGGAGCCAGGCATTTGCGATCGCCGAGCGCCTCGGCCTGCCGGAGGGGATCGTCGCGGACGCGCGTGGACGCCTGTCCGAGAACGAGCGCGCGTTCGAATCGACCCTCGCCTCGATCCGCCGCCAGGAGGTGGAGATCGCGGATGCTGTGGAACGGGCGCGTGTCGCCGAGCGCAGGGCCGCCGATGCGCTGAGGACGGCCGATGAGGAGCGCCGCCGCGCTCGCCGAGAGCGCGATGAGGTGGTGCGGTCCTCCCGGGTAGAGGCGGAGCGGCTGGTGGAAGGTCTCCGTGACGACGTGGCGGGGGTCCGCCGGAAGCTGGACCGCGAGACCGTGACCGCTCCTGCGATCGACGCGGCACTCGCGCGAGCCGAGCGCACCCTGGACCGCCTGCAGGACCCCGTCCGTGAGCCGGAGCAGCCCGCCGAGCCCGTTGTCCCGCACACGTGGCGCCTCGGTGAGCAGGCGAAGAGTCGCAGCGGCGGCTGGGAGGGCCGGATCGCCGCGATCGAGAAGGGCGGCACCCGGGCGACGCTGGAGGCGGGCGGGATGCGGGTGTCCCTTGCCGTGGACGACCTCGATCTCGCCGTGTCCGTGCCCGGGGGCGATACCGGAACGGGCAAGGGCGCCGATGGCGGGTCGGCGACGCGCTCCGGGCCCGCATCTGCGGCGCGGGGCGATGATGCTCCCGGAATCTCCACGCTCCGACTGTCCCGGGCGCGGACGGTCGCCTCGTCACTGGACCTGCGCGGTGCGCGGGTGGACGAGGCGCTTGATGCCCTTGGACGCTACCTGGACGACGCCTCCCTGGCCGGGTTGGACCAGGTGCTCATCATCCACGGGCTCGGCACGGGCGCGCTCCGGGACGCCGTTCGAACCCAGGCAGCCGGGCACCCTCTGGTCAAGAGCTTTCGGGCGGGCGAGCGCGGCGAGGGTGGTGACGGCGCGACGATCGTCAGGCTCTGAGCGCGAACTGCGTCAGGGCTGTTTCGTCGGCTTCGGCTTCCCGTTTCCCGGGTTCACGACGTCGGGCGGGAGTGCCGGCTCGATCGACGGGCAGGGCGACGCCGGATCGCCCGGGACGCAGATCGACGGTGAAGGCGGCGCGAGCGGGCACGTCTTGGTGGGGGCAAACTTGCCGCCCCAGGATCGGCCAAACGGGTAGAAGCTGCCCCCGTAGAAGTAGGCCGTCCGGGTGCGCTTCGGCCCTCCGGACTTGCCCGGGCCCTTGGCGGCCCGCACCTGCCATGCCTTGTTCGCCTTCTGCCAGGTGGGGAAGCCAGCCTCCAGGCCCTGGAGGTCGATGAAGTTCTCGGTGACCATCGGTCCGACGCACCCCTCCTGCCAGAGAAGGCCGCTCGCCTCGTCGACGTCGACGGCCACGGCAATGTCGGCCGCGCTGGTCGGGACGGTGCCGGGCAGGAAGAGCTCCTTCACCGTCTTCGTGGTGGTCGGCCCCGGCAGCAGGCCCGTGAAGGCGTCCACCGTTGCCGTCACGAGGCCCTTCGGCCTGACGCGGGAGAAGCCCTCGATCTTCATGTCCTTGGAGACCTCGGACAGGATCGCGCTCCAGAGCGGCGCCGACGTGTCCAGGGACAGCTTGCCGTCGTTGGGGGAGTTGTCGGAGTTGCCCAGCCAGGCACCGGCGACGAGAGCGGGCAGCGTCTTGTCGGACGGCGGGGCAAGGTACCCGTACGCGAGGACATCCCGGTTGTCGTTGGTGGTGCCGGTCTTGTAGGCGGCGGGACGGACCTTGGAGCCGCTGATGCCGTTGGTGACGCGCCACTTGGCCCAGAACGGGTTGACCGACTTGATGGTGTTGCCCGCGAGGATGTCGGTGATGATGTAGGCGGCCTGGCGCGAGACGACACGCTCGCCCTTCACCACGGCATCGGCCTGTGGCCACACCTGCTGGCCGTCCGCGTCGAGCACCCGCAGGATCGTGTGGCGGGGCATGAGCACCCCACCGTTGGCGATCATGCCGTACGCGCCGATCTCGTCGATCGGGTGGACCTCGAGCGTCCCGATGCTCTCGGATGCGACGGCGGTAGCGGTGCCGGGATAGGTGAGACCGAAGTCCTTGGTCCGCTCGAGCTGGTGCTCGAGCCCGTTGAGGAAGCCCGCCTTGATGGCCGGGATGTTGAGCGAGAACTGCAGGGCGTTGCGGAGCCGCACCGGGCCGCGCTCGAGACCATCGGCCTGGGTGGGATACCAGGCCTTCGCGCCGGACGGCGCGAAGTTGGTCACGACGTCCATGAACATCGTGGCCGCGGTCATCGTCTTGTCCTCGATGCCGACCAGGTACACGAGGGGCTTGATCGAGGATCCCGGCTGGCGCCAGCCATCGGCGAGGACGTCGAACTGGGGCTGGAACTTCTTGTTGCCCTTGGCCGTGTACGAGGCGGAGCCCATGTAGCCCAGGACCTCGCCGGTGCGGTAGTCCATGACCGCGGCCGCGGCGTTGTGGATGTTGTGGCCGCGCAGGGTCTTGATCCAGGACCACTCGGACTTGGGCACGCCGAGGGCCTTGAGCACGGCGTCGGGGCTCTTGGCGTTGGGGACGATCGCGGCGGCGTAGACCCACTTCTCCACGATGCGCTGCATCTCGTAGTCGAGGGTCGTGATGACCCGGTAGCCGCCGGTATCGAGCTTCTCGCAGTCGTCCGCGCTGGTCCCGCACAGGATCTGGCCCAGCTCGCTGCGCGCCTGCCACACGAAGTGCGGCGCGCGCCACTGATCGGCCGCCTGCGACGCGAGGATCACCGGCTCACGCTTGGCCGCCTCGAAGTCCGCATCCGTGTAGGTTCCGGAGGTGAGGGGCGCGCGCGTCTTCATGAGGTCCAGGATCGTGTTCCTGCGGGCGACGACAGCGGAGTCGTCCGGGACCCTGAGGCGCGTCTGCTCCTTGTCGTTCTCGTCGGTGTAGGTTTCTTCGATCGCGTTCTTCACCAGGTCGAAGTTGGTGGGCGACTTCGGGATGCCCGCCAGGATCGCGTACTGGGCGAGCGTCAGGTCCTTGAGATCCTTGCGCCAGTAGGTCTGCGCAGCGGCAGCCACGCCGTAGCTGCGGTTCCCGTAGTAGTTGTCGTTGAGGTAGGCCGCCATGATGGCCTGCTTGCCCTCGATGCCCGGGTAGGCCTCGGTCAGGCGGATCGACTGGATGATCTCGCGCGCCTTCTTCCAGTAGCGATCGACCCCGGCCTCGGTGTCGGCGGCAGGCAGCAGCCGGTTCCGGACAAGCTGCTGGGTGATGGTCGAGCCGCCGCGGTCATTGCCCTGGAGGGTGTCGGCAGCGGCAGACACGAAGCCAAGCGGGTCGAAGCCGGAGTTGTCCCAGAAGGTCTTGTCCTCGATCGCCGTCGTAGCGTCGATGAGCACCGGAGGGATCGCGGCGTAGTCCACGACCACCCTGCGATCGGTCCCCAACTTGGCCAGCAGGACCTCACCGGTCCGGTCGTAGACCGCCGTCTGCTGGGCAAACTCGATGGTTTCGAGGGTCTTCTGTGGCTCCGGAAGATCCTTCGAGACGAACGAGTACGCCGCGACCGACGCCGTGGCGCCGACAGCGCCGAGCAGGAGAAGGGTGGTGAACAGGAGGAGGGGAAGCGCGATGACGGCCGCGCGAGCGGCGCCGCTTCCCCGCGGGCGACGCCGCTCGGCCGTTCGGCGGCGACGCTGCCTCCGTGCGAGGCTGGTTGGCATGACGGGCGGAACGATACCATGCGGGTAATGGACACCCGAATTCCCCAATCGGGCCGGGATATTGACGACCCCGGCTCCGCGCTTGTGACGCGCGCGTGAGCGCCGTGCCTGGCTACGACCATGCCCCCGCGCTCCGGGGGTTCCTCGACGAGCTCGAGTGGCGGGGGATCCTGCACGCCACCACGCCCGGCCTGCCCGAGCGGCTGGCAACCGGCCGGCGGATCTCCGCCTACATCGGGTTCGACCCGACGGCAGATTCGCTGCACGTCGGGCACCTGGTCCCGATCTTCGGCCTGCTCCGGCTCCAGGAGCACGGCGGCAGGCCGGTGGCGCTCGTCGGCGGCGGCACGGGGATGATCGGCGATCCGTCTGGCAGATCATCGGAACGGAACCTGCTCGACGTGCCGACGCTCGAGCACAACGTGGCCGCGATCGGCGCCCAGCTGGAGCGGTTCCTCGACTTCTCACCAGGACCGTCGCAGGCCGTCATGGCGAACAACCTTGACTGGCTGGGGAACCTGTCGCTCATCGACTACCTGCGGGATACCGGCAAGCACTTCACGGTGCCCTACATGCTGGCCAAGGATTCCGTCCAGCAGCGCCTGGAGCGCGGGCTCTCGTTCACCGAGTTCAGCTACATGACCCTCCAGGCATTCGACTTCGCGACGCTCTACCGGGAGCACGGCGTCGAGATGCAGATGGGCGGCGCAGACCAGTGGGGGAACATCACCGCCGGTCTGGAGCTCATCCGCCGGACCGGCGGCGGTGCCGACGAGCATGTTGCGCACGGCATCGCCTACAAGCTGCTGCTGTCGCCGTCGGGGGCCAAGTTCGGCAAGAGCGAAGGCGGCGACTCCGTCTGGCTCGATCCGGCCCGAACCACGCCGTACGCGTTCTACCAGTACTGGGTCCAGGCCGACGATCGCGACGTGCCCACCTACGTCCGATGGTTCACGCTCTGGGGGCGCGAGGAGACCGAGGCGCTGGACGTCGAGATTGCCGAGCGCCCGGAGGCCCGGGAGGCCCAGAGGCGCCTCGCGTTCGACGTGACGGCGCGCGTGCACGGGAAGGCGGCCGCAGACGACGCGGTGGCCGTCTCGGGGGCCCTGTTCCAGCGGGAGGCGATCTCGGACCCCGCGCTCCTCGAGAGCGTGCATGCCGCCACTCGGGGGCCATCGGTCGGGGCGGACGTGATCGGCGGAGGCGTGGTCGTCGTGCTGGCGGAGACGGCCCTGGCGCCGTCCCGCGGCGAGGCCCGGCGCCTGATCCAGGGTGGGGCGATCACCGTCAACGGGCTTCGCGTGACGGACCCCGCGGCGCAGATGCCGGAGCCGATCGCCGGCGAGTGGTTCGAGGTCCGCGTCGGCAAGCGCAACCGGTCCGTGGTGAGGGTGACCCGGGGCTGAGGGTGCGCCGTCGGGTCCGCGCGGCTGAAGCAGAGCCCTCCAGGGGCCGCGATGGAGACAGGCAGCGACCCCCTTCGAAGCCTAGCCTCGGGCAGGCCGACCGTGGCGGGCGCGAAGGACGTCCAGCACGGCACGGGGCTCCATGCCGCGCTGCGCGAGCAGCACGAGCGCGTGGTAGAGGAGATCGCCGGCCTCTCCGGCGAGCTGGTCCCGGGTCGCGGTGCGATCGTCACCCGCTGCCTCTGCCACCTCGTCGTTCTTCGCGGCAAGCAGAACCTCCGTGGCCTCCTCGGCGACCTTGCGTCCGGCGACGTCCACGCCACCCGTGAGCAGCTTCACCGTGTAGGAACCCTGGGTCCGGTGGGCCGCCCGATCCGCGATCGTTGCCCAGAGGGACTCGAGCCACGCGAAGCCCTGGTCGGCGCCGGCTGCCCGAGGGGTGGCACCGGCTGCGCGTGACCCGTCAGCGTCGAAGCAGCTCCTCGTCTCGCGATGGCAGGTGGGACCGGCGGGCTCGACACCCAGCAGCAGGGCATCGCCGTCACAGTCGATCGCGAGGGACCTGAGCGCAAGCGTGTTGCCCGAGCTCTCGCCCTTGCGCCAGAGGCGGGCCCGGGAACGGGAGTGGAAGTGCACCTCACCGGTGCTGAGCGTCGCGGCGAGAGCCTCCGCGTCGAGCCAGCCGACCATCAGCACCCGGCCGTCGGCCACGTCCTGCACAACGCCTGCGGCGAGACCGGCAGGATCCCAGGCGACCCTGGCCGGGTCAAGCCCGTCGCCGATCGGGATGGGTCCGGCCACGGACGGGTTGCCCTTCGACGTCGTCATGCCGCCACCTCCGGATCGATCTCGCGGACGCGGTAGCCCGCCGCTGCCATCGCCGCCTTGGCCGCCGCGATCGTGACCTCGCGCCGGTGGAAGATGCCGGCCGCCAGGACGGCGTCCGCGCCGCCATCCCGGATCGCCGCCACGAAATCGTCAGGCCCGGCAGCGCCGCCGGAGGCGATGACCGGGACCGGCACCCGGGACGAGATCGCGCGCAGCAGATCAGTGTCGAAACCGGATTTCGTGCCGTCACGGTCGATGCTGGTGACCAGGAGCTCCCCGGCTCCCAGCTCCACCGCCCGGACGGCCCATTCGACGGCATCAACGGTCACGGGCTCGCGCCCGCCCTGGACGACCACCTGAAAGCCGGACGGAAGACCGTCGATGCCCGGTGCGACGCGACGCGCATCGATCGCCACGACCACGGCCTGGCTGCCGAACCGTGCCGCACAGCGGGTGACCAGACCCGGGTCTGCCACCGCACGGGTGTTGAGGCCCACCTTGTCCGCACCCGCCCGGAGCACGTCCCGCATGTCCTCCACGCTGCGGACGCCCCCGCCGACGGTGAGCGGGATGAACGCGCGCCGCGCGGTCCGCTCAACGATGTCCAGGAGCGTGCCACGTCCCTGGGGCGCTGCCGAGATGTCCAGGAAGACGAGCTCGTCCGCACCCTCGCGGGCATAGCGCTCCGCGAGCTCCGGCGGGTCACCCTCGTCGCGGAGGTCCACGAACCGGGTGCCCTTGACAACCCGCCCCCCGGCGACGTCAAGGCACGGGATCACGCGACGGCAGAGCATCAGGCGGCACACGCCCAGCGGACGACGTTGGCGATCAGGCGCAGGCCGTTGTCGCCGGACCGTTCCGGGTGGAACTGGACGCCCAGCAGCCGTCCCCGCGAGATCGCGGACACGAAGGGCCGGCCGTGCTCGGTCTGGGCGAGGATCGAGGCATCACCGATCGCGCCCGACGGGGCACCCACGTAGGAGTGGACGAAGTAGAACTCGGCACCGGGGGCGATCCCGACGAAGGCCGGGTGCTCCCGTCGCCGGTCCACCTGGTTCCAGCCGATGTGCGGCAGGGTGGGGGCACCCTCGAGCCGCACCGTCCGCCCCGGCAGGACCCCCAGAGTCTCGGCACCGTCCTCGTCGCTGCCGTCGAAGAGCAGCTGGAGACCAAGGCAGATCCCCAGGAACGGGCGGTCCGCCGTGATCCATGCCCTGATGGGCTCGACGAACCGGCCTTCCCGGAGCCGCTCCATCGCGGGCGCGGCCGCCCCGACACCCGGCACGACGAGCAGGTCGGCTGCGCCGATCTCGTCGGCAGTGGCCGCTCGGTGGACCTGCGCGCCGGATGCGGTGAACGCCTGCTCGATGGACACGAGATTGCCTGCACCGTAGTCCACGACGGCGACGCGAGGCCCGGCCCCGGTCACCCGAGCGAACCCTTGGTGGATGCGACACCCTGGCGCCGGGGATCCGGCTCGCACGCGACGCGCAGGGCCCGGCCGAGCGCCTTGAAGGCGGCCTCGGCAAGATGGTGATCGTTGCGGCCCGCGCCACGGACGTGGAGCGTGGCGCCCGCGGTCCGGGCGAATGACTCGAGGGCGTGGTCCACGAGCTGGAGGGGCAGTCCGCCGGCGCGCTCGCCACGGAACGGGAGGTCGATGACGGCATACGGCCGCCCCCCGATGTCGATGACGGCGGTCGCGACCGATTCGTCCATGGGGACGGTGCTGTCTCCGAAGCGGCGGATGCCGGCGCGGTCGCCGAGGGCCTCCGCGAAGGCCGCACCCAGCACGAGGGCCACGTCTTCGGTGGTGTGATGCTCGTCAACCTCGAGGTCGCCCTTCGCCCGGACCTCCAGGTCGAACAGGCCGTGGTGGGCCAGGGACCCCAGCAGGTGATCGTAGAAGCCGATGCCGGTCCCGATGTCGACGAGACCTGTGCCATCGAGGCCGAGCTCGATCGTGATGTCCGTCTCGCGCGTGGACCGGGTCACCCGGACGTGTCGTGCATCGATGGCGGTGACGGCAAGGGAGCCGAGCGGCGTGGTCATGCGGGTACCTCCGCGGCCAGCTCGCGCACGGCGGCGAGCAGGCGGTCGTTCTCGTGGGCGTCGCGGACCGTGATCCGGAGACAGTGGGCTAGGGGATGGCCGGCACCGAACGTGCGCGGGACGAGGCCGCGGCGCATCAGGCCCTCGGCGGTGGCTGCGGCCCGTTCGGCGGTCCCGAGATCTGCGAGGAGGAAGTTCGTCACCGACGGGTGCACCAGCCAGCCGGCGGTTGCGAGACCGTCGGCGAGGCGGACACGCTCGCGCTCCACCCGGGCGACGTTCTCGCGCATCTCCTCCGCATCCCGGAGGGCGTGGGTGACCAGCGTCACCGAGATCGTGCTGATGGACCCCGGCGGCCGATAGAGCGCGATCCGCTCGGCGGTCCCGGGTGCAGCGATCCCGAACCCCACCCGGAGCCCGGCCAGGGCATAGGCCTTGGAGGCCGTCCGGACGACGACCAGGTTCGGGTAGCGCGCCCGGAGCGGGATGGCGCTGTAGCCCGAGAACTCGGCATATGCCTCGTCGACGATCACGGTGGCCGGCCGGCGACCCGCTTCCCTGGCGTCCTGCTCGATGCCGTCGAGGAGGGCCTCGATCGCGCCCGCGGGCTCAAGCAGGCCCGTCGGGTTGTTGGGGTTGCATACCCAGATCACCCCGGCCTCACGGGCAGCGGCCCGGACTGCGGGGAGGTCCAGGGTGAACCCGAGGTCGGGCCCGTGGCGTGCGACTGGGATCACCCGGCCGCCCCGCTGCTCGGTGACGACCCGGTACATCGCGTAGCTGGGGATGGGGACCACCGCGGCCTCTCCGGCCGCGAGGAAGGCCTTGACGCACATCTCGAGGACCTCGTCGGCGCCCGCACCCGGCACGACCTCATCGGTCCCTACCCCGTAGCGGCTGGCTGCTGCCTCGACGAGCCTCCGGTAGTCGCCGGGCGGGTACTCCGAGAGCGATGACTCGAACACGCCCGCTGAGAGCAGCTCGGTCGCGAATCGCGGGGGCGTCGGCGACGTGTTGAGGTCGAAGCGAACCACCTGGTCGATGGGCAGCCCGTACCGCTCGGCAACACCCTCGTCGGTCGCCTCCCAGCTGTAGGAGGCCGGCTGGTTGGGTGACGAGAACGTCACAGGGCTGGGGCTCATCGGACCTCCTCCTGGGCGCCATGGCCTTCGAAGCGCACCTCGACCGCGTCACGGTGAGCCAGCAGGCCCTCTGCCTCGGCCAGGGTGCGGATCGCGGGCCGCAACGCTGCCAGGCCTTCGCGGGTGATGCGCTGGACCTGGTTGAACTTGCCGAATGTCTCCACGGCCAGGGGGCCGCAGCTCCGGGCGAGGCCGCCCGTCGGCAGGACGTGGTTGGCTCCCGAGGCGTAGTCTCCCGCGCTCTCCGGGGACCAGCGACCGACGAAGATGGACCCGGCGTTGCGGATCGCCGCGACGGCACCCTCGAGGTCCTCGACCTCGACCGACAGGTGCTCCGGCCCGTAGCCGTTGACGAACTCGATCCCGGCCGCCGTGTCCGGGACCAGGACGATGCGGCCGTGATCGGCGAGCGCCCGACCAAGGATCTCCCGGCGGGCGGCAACCGCCAGGCGACGTCGCACCTCGGCCTCCACGGCGTCCGCAAGCGCCTCGTCCGCGGTCACGAGCAGGGCAGGGGAGTCAACGCCGTGCTCCGCCTGGGTGATGAGGTCGGCGGCGATCGTGACGACATCGGCGGTGCCGTCGGCGAGGACGAGACCCTCCGACGGACCGGCCGGGAGGTCGATTCCAACCTCCCCTGCAACCTCGATCTTGGCCGCGGTGACCCAGGCATTTCCGGGGCCGACGATGCGGTCGACTGGGTCCAGCCCCTCGTCCGGCAGCCCGTACGTGAGGGCCCCCACTGCCTGGGCTCCGCCGGCGACCAGCAGGGCATCGACGTCCAGCAGGCCGGCTGCACCCAGGAGGACCGGGTGGACCTCCCCACCGCGGTCGGCGGGCGAGGCGACGACGACGGCGCCGACCCCCGCGACGCGCGCGGGCGCGACCGTCATGACGAGGGACGAGGGATACGGGGCGGAGCCTCCCGGCACATAGGCGCCCACGCGGGCCACGGGCAGCCAGCGGCGCTCGAGCTCCACGCCCGGGATGATGGTCGTCCGGGTGGAGGCGGGGCGCTGGGTCTCCGCGAAGCGTCGGACGTTGGCGACAGCCGTCTCGAGCGCGTCCCGCTGCGCGGGGGCGAGGGCATCGGCGGCGGCCAGGAGCTCCTCGCGTCCCAGGATCAGCCGCCCGTCGGCTCGTCCGCCGCCGAAGCGCGCGGATGCTTCGCGGACCGCGGTCGCGCCCCGGGCGCGTACGTCGGCGAGGATCGTGAGTGCCGCCTCGCGCACGGCGTGGTCGGGAACGGCGCCCCGCCGGAACAGCGCGTCCCGGGCGGCGAGCGCAGCCGGATCGGGGTTCCTCAGGTCCAGGCGCCGGAGGGTCAACACGTCCGTCACGGGAGGATCTTCTCGATCGGGAGGACGAGGATCCCTGAAGCGCCCGCGAGCTTGAGGCGAGGCAGCAGGCCCCACACCTCGTCAGCCCCAACGACGGAGTGGATCGCGATCATCCCGGCGTGCGCCAGCGGGATCACGGACGGCGACTCCAGGCCCGGCAGGAGCGCCTCGAGCTCCTCGAGCTTCGCCGCCGGTGCGTTCATCATCAGGTACTTGCGCCCGCGGGCCGCGATCACGGAACCCAGCATCGTGACGATGCCCTCGAGCTCATCCGGACGTTGGCGCATGGCTGTCGGGCTGGCGACGAGCACGGCCTCCGAGGCGAGGATGTCGCCGATCGCACGGAGCCCGTTCATCGCCAGGGTGGAGCCCGTCGAGACGAGATCCACGATCGCGTCCGCCAGGCCGAGGCGCGGCGCGACCTCCACGGCACCCGAGAGCGAGATGACGTCCACCGCGATCCCCTGGTCGGCGAAGAAGCTGCGCGTGATGTTCGGGTGCGAGGTGGCGATCCGCACGCCGCCGAGGTCCGCGATCGCCGCGTACGGAGAGTCTGAGGACACCGCGGCAGCGAGGCGACAGCGGCCGTAGCCCAGGCTGCGCATGACCGGCAGGTCCACGCCCGACTCGGCGAGGATGTCGCCACCGGTGACGCCGACGTCGGCCACGCCGTCGTTCACGAACTCGATGACGTCGCCGGTGCGGACGAACAGGATGTCCAGCGGATGGTTCTGGACACGGGCAACGAGGCTCCGGTCATGCTCCTCGAACATCAGGCCGGAGGCGTGGAGCAGGCTCATGGTGGGTTCGACGAGCCGGCCCTTGTTCGGGACGGCCAGGCGCAGACGCTCCCTCAACGCTCGGCTCCCGTGGGGTAGGGGGTGGTGCCGTCCGAGACCTCGAGGCGCTCCAGCATGCGGCGGTAGCCGCCCTCACCGTGATTGAGCCACGACGCGATGCGGGTGATGGTCGCGGTGCTCGCGCCCGTGCGCCGGGAGATCTCGGCGTAGTGCATGCCGGAGTTGAGGAGTCGGACCACGGCCCATCGCTGGGCCAGATCGTGAAGCTCGCCGAGGGTGCAGAGGTCGCGCAGGAACCGCGTTGCATCATCACGATCGTCGAGGCGCAGGATGGCGTCGACGAGCGCTTCGGTCTCCGGGGTCCGCCAGTCGTCGGCCATGGGTCGGCTGTCCTTCTTGAAGTTGCGAGCCCGGCATCATGTGCTCGCCTGTCGACATGATATCGTATTAGCGTGCTACTACGCTAGTGGGAGAATGAGCCCTTGACCGCGTTCCACGTCCTGCCGGCCATCGACCTCCGGGAAGGCCGCGTCGTCCGACTCAGCCAGGGTGACTTCGCCCGTGAGACGGCCTATGCGGACGACGCGGTCCTGGTGGCGCGTTCCTTCGTGGACGCCGGGGCCACGTGGCTCCACATCGTGGACCTCGACGGCGCGAGGATGGGTGAGCCGGCGCAGCTGGACCTCGTGGCGGCCATCGTGGCAGAGGTCCACGGAAGGGCACAGGTCGAGGTCGGCGGCGGGCTCCGCACGCCAGAGGCCGTCGCCGGGGCGCTGGGGTCCGGATGTGCCCGGGTTGCGGTCGGGACCGCGGCGCTTCGGGACCCGGAATTCGTCGCCTCGATCGTCGCCCGCCACGGCGCCTCGCGTGTCGTCGCCTCGATCGACGTGCGTGACGGCCTCGCGCTGGGAGAGGGCTGGAGGGTGGGCTCCGGCGGCGTCGTCGCAGCGGACGCCGTCGCGATGCTCGCAGCGGCCGGCATCGAGACCTTCGAAGTGACCGCGATCGACCGGGATGGGCTCCTCGGTGGGCCGGACCTCGCCTTGCTGCGCTCCCTTGTTGCCCTCGGCCAGGGCCGGATCATCGCGTCCGGTGGTGTGTCCTCGCTCGCCGACGTCCTTGCCGCCCGGGCCGCCGGTTGCGCGGGCGCGATCGTCGGCCGTGCCATCTACGAGGGACGAGTCGATCTCGGTGAGCTCATACGCGCCCTGGGGGACGCGACACGCGGAGACTGAACGCGGCCACCGCCGTGGACGCGTTCACCGCACCTGGGCGCGTTGGTTGCACCCGGGTCAGTGGCCCTCGGCCAGTTCCTTCTTGTGGGTCTCGATGATCTTCTCGGCGAGGTGGGCCGGCACGTCCTCGTAGTGGTCCAGCTCCGAGCTGAACGTACCCCGTCCCGCGGTGAGCGACCGGAGCTCCGTGGCGTACGAGAACAGCTCTGCCTGCGGAACGTGCGCGGCGATGACCTGCATCCCGTCGGCAGTGTCCATGCCCATGACCCGGCCGCGCCGGCCGTTGAGGTCGCGGTTGACCTCTCCCATGTACTGCTCCGGAATGTTCACGTGGACGGTCATGATCGGCTCGAGGAGCACAGGTCGCGCCTGGAGGACCCCCTCCTTGAGGGCCATCGAGGCAGCGATCTTGAACGACAGCTCGTTGCTGTCCACCGGGTGGAACGAGCCGTCATAGAGAGTCGCCTTGAAGTCGATCAGCGGGAAGCCCGCCAGCACGCCTTCGGCGGCCGTCTCGCGGACGCCCTTCTCGATGCCGGTGAAGAAGCCCCTGGGAACTGAGCCGCCAACCACCTTCTCGGCGAACTCGACGCCCGCGGCCGGGTTCGGTGCAAGCTCGATCCAGACATCGCCGAACATGCCGTGACCCCCGGTCTGCTTCTTGTAGCGGCCGTGGGCCTTGGTCGTGCCGCGAATCGTCTCGCGGTAGGGGACCGTGGGCGTCCGGGTGACGATCGCGGCGCCGAACTTGCGCTTCAACCGCTCGCAGATGACCGCGACATGGGCCTCGCCGATCGCCCGCAGGATCTGCTCGCCGGTCTCGCTGCGTTCCACGCGCGCGGTCGGCTCCTCCTCGAGCATCCGCTGGAGAGCAGGGCCCATCTTGTCCAGGTCTCCCTTGGACAGGGGATCGATGGCGACCTGGAGCATCGGGTTCGGGAAGGCGATCTCGGACAGGCGCAGGGCGTGGTCGCGAGACCCCAGCGTGTCGCCGGTCGCCGTGACGCTGAGCTTGGCGACCGCGCCGATCTCGCCCGCCCGGAGCTCCGCCGCGGGCTCCTGCTCCTTGCCGTGGAGAAACAGGAGTTGGCCGATGCGCTCGTCCTCGCCCTTGCTGACGTTGAACACGCCGCCCTGGCTCTTGAGCGTGCCCGACAGGACTCGCAGGTAGGTCAGGCGCCCGACGTACGGATCCGCGGCTGTCTTGAACACGCGGACCAGGAGCGGCCCCGCCTCCGACGCCTCGACCACGACGTCCTTGCCGGCCTTGTCCTGGGCGCCGTAGGGACCCTCCTCCTCCGGGGAGGGGAGGTAGCGGACGATGGCGTCCAGCAGGGCGGCGAGGCCGATCCCCTTGGAGGCCGAGGCGACCAGGACCGGGGCCAGCACGGATTCTCTGACGCCCTTGTGGAGGCAGGCGTCCAGCTCGGCGTCGGAGATCTCCTCCTCGCCCAGGTACTTCTCGAAGACCGCGTCGTCCGCCTCTGCCGCTGCTTCGAGCAGCTGGTCCCGGCGCATGGCCACCTCGGCGGCCATCTCGGCCGGGACGGGGATCTCGACCTCGGTGCCGCCCTCGAACCGCCATGCCCTGCGGTGGACGAGGTCCACGTAGCCGGAGAAGGTGTCTGCCGTCCCGATGGCGAGGTGCAGCGGGGCCACCTTGTTGCCGAACTCGCGGCGGAGCTCGTCGAGGACGCGCGCGGGATCGGCATTCTCGCGATCGCACTTGTTGATGACGAAGCAGGCGGCAGTGTTCGTGGCTCGCCCGACCTTGACCGCCTCCTCGAGGCCGGAATCCACGCCGCCGGAGGCGTCCACCACGTAGAGCGCCGCGTCGGCCGCGTGGAAGCCCTGGATCATCTCCGCCACGAAGTCCGGGTAGCCCGGCGTGTCTACGACCGTGATCTCGTGCTCGCCATGCTCGAACGTCCCGACCGCGAGGCTCAGCGAACGGTGCTGCTTCTGCTCCTCGGGCTCGTAGTCGAGGTGTGCAGTCCCGTCGTCGACCTTCCCCATCCGCGGGATCGCCCCGGCGCGGAACAGCACCTGCTCGGCGAGCGTCGTCTTGCCGCTGCCGGCATGGCCGGCGAGCACGACGCTTCGGATGTGGGTCAGATCGTGGCTCTTCAACGTCATCGCGCGCGGTTCCTCTCGGTATGCGGCCGCCCTGCCGGGTCCCCGGCTGCGGGCGGAACGGTGGCGCAGGGTGGGCGGTTGGCGATGCGGACACCACCCGCAAGACGGCGGGAGGGCCCGGACGCCAGGGGACGGATCCGTCCTCCCGATGATAGTCGGTATACTCCCGACCGATGTCAGGACATTCCAAATGGTCCACGATCAAGCGCCAGAAGGGCGTCAACGACTCCAAGCGCAGCGCCATGTTCACCAAGGTCGCGCGCGAGATCGCGGTCGCCGCGCGGGTCGGGGGCGGTGATCCCGATGCCAACTACCGTCTCCGCCTCGCGATGGACAAGGCACGCTCGATCAACATGCCCGCCGACAACATCAAGCGGGCGATCGAGAAGGCCACGGGCGGCGGGGACGAGGTCGAGTACGAGGAGATCATCTACGAGGGCTACGGCCCGGGCGGCGTGGCGGTCCTCGTCGAGGCGGCGACCGACAACCGGAACCGCACCGCGGCCGAGGTCCGGTCCATCTTCGCGAAGACCGGCGGCCAACTGGCCGGCAGCGGCGCCGTGGCCTGGCAGTTCGAGCCGCGGGGCCTCATCACCGTCGCGCGGGAGGGCGCAGACCCCGACGAGGTGGCCCTGGCTGCCATCGATGCCGGGGCCGCCGACGTCGACGCGGATGTGGATCCGATCGAGATCTACACCGAGCCCGGCGATCTCGAGGCGGTGCGCAAGGCGCTGGACGCGGCAGGCGTGAGCGTGGAGTCCGCAGAGCAGGCGATGCTCGCCAGGCAAACCGTGAGCCTGGACGCCGATCACGTGCGCAAAGCGCTACGGCTGGTGGAGCTGCTCGAGGACCTGGACGACGTGCAGCGCGTCACGGCGAACGTTGATATCCCCGAGGAGCTCCTGGCCGAGATGGCCGGATGATCGTCCTGGGGATCGACCCAGGGACGGCAGCCCTCGGCTACGGGATCCTCGAACGGACCGGTGCGGTCCTGCGTGCGATCGACTACGGCTGCCTGACGACCACCGCGGACTGGTCGCTCCCGGACCGTCTGAATGCCATCCATGCTCACGTCTCGGAGCTGATCGAGACCCACGCGCCCGACCTGGTGGCCGTGGAGCGCCTGTTCTTCTCCAGGAATGCCCAGACCGCATTCGCGGTAGGCCAGGCTCGCGGCGTGGTCCTGCTCGCCGCCGCCCAGGCCGGTGTTCCCGTGCGCGAGGCGACGCCCAACGAAGTCAAGATGGCCGTCACAGGCTACGGCGCTGCCGACAAGGCGCAGGTGGGCCGCATGGTCGCCGTGATCCTCCAGCTGGCCGAGGTCCCGACGCCTGACGACACGTCGGACGCGCTCGCGATCGCGGTGTGCATCGCCAACGCGGAGCGCGCGGCCGACAGGCTCAACGGAGGCACGGGCGCCGGCAAGGCGTCGCTCCTGGACCGCTCGGCCGTCAACCCGATCGTGCGCGGAGAGACGCCGTACGAGCGTTCCGTGCGTGAGGCGCTCGCCCGGGAGTCAAGGCGGGCCGGCTCGCCTGCCGCAAGCCCGAAGCCATGACGCGGGGCGGCCGAGGGTGATTGCCTCCGTCGAGGGCACGGTCGGTGCCATCACCGCAGACTCGCTGGTGATCGAGGTCGGCGGGATCGGCTACCGGGTGTACGCGGCCCCTGCGGTCCTCGCCACCGCCACCGCCGGCGGCAGGCTCAAGCTCCACACGTACCATCTCGTCCGCGAGGACCAGCAATCGCTGTTCGGGTTCCGGAACGCAGAGGAGCTCGGGTTCTTCAACCTGCTGTTGACGGTGACCGGAGTCGGCCCCAAGGTCGCCCTGGCCATCGTCGGCTCCCGGCCCACCGCGGACCTCCAGCTCGCGATCCTCCAGCAGGACCAGGCGGTACTGGTGTCGATCCCGGGGATCGGCAAGAAGCTCGCCGAGCGGATCATCTTCGAGCTCAAGGAGAAGGTCTCCGCCGCGGGCGTCGCGGCCGGCTCCTCGGCGGCGTTCTCCTCGGCGTCCGAGGGGGAGGTCGTTGCCGCACTGCAGGCCCTGGGCTATTCGCTGGGCGAGGCGCGGGAGGCGTCTCGGATTGCCGTCAACGACCCGGCCGTGGGCGCGGGCCTCGAGGAACGCGTCAAGGCAGCGCTCCGGACGCTGCTCCGGGACTGAGTCGGGCACGACTGGGGCGGCGTGGCGCTCGACGCTGACCCGCCCGATTCTCGCGATCGGGGGCAGTCGCCCACGATCAGACCGAACATCCGTACCATTTGTGCACGAAACCTGCTAGACTGCCGCCGATGACGGACGATCCCCTGAGCCTTCTCGCGGCCGGCGCCGGTGACCCCGAGGACCTCGCGGTCGAGGGTTCGCTGCGCCCGCGCACATTGGACGAGTACATAGGCCAGCGGGAGGTCAAGGCCAGCCTGTCGGTCCTGCTGCAGGCGGCGAAGGGGCGGGGCGAGGCGGCGGACCACGTGCTGCTCTACGGCCCTCCCGGCCTTGGCAAGACCACGCTCGCCACAATTGTCGCCCGTGAGCTGGGGGTCAACGTCCGCTACACGAGCGGGCCGGCGGTCGAGCGGGCGGGAGACCTGGCCGCGATCCTGACGTCGCTGGACGAGCGGGATGTCCTGTTCATCGACGAGATCCACCGCCTCAATCGCGCGGTGGAGGAGATCCTCTACCCGGCGATGGAGGACTTCGCGCTTGACGTGATGATCGGCAAGGGCCCCAGCGCACGCAGCCTGCGCCTGAGCCTCAAGCCGTTCACGGTCGTCGGCGCCACCACGCGGGCCGGACGGATCAGCGGGCCGCTGCGGGACCGGTTCGGCATGACGTACCGCCTGGACTTCTACGGCGAGGACGACCTCACGGCGATCGTGCGCAGGTCCGCGGGGATCCTGGGCGTCGCGGTGGACACGGACGCGGCGCGTCTGATCGCCATGCGCGGGCGTGGCACGCCCCGGATCGTGAATCGGCTCCTGCGCCGGGTCAGGGACCACGCGGAGGTCTTCGGGGACGGGACGGTCCACGTCGATCAGGTTGCCGAGGCGATGACGATCCTGGACATCGATGACCTGGGCCTGGACACGACGGATCGCAAGCTGCTGGCCGCGATCGTCCAGAAGTTCCAGTCGGGCCCCGTGGGCGTCCAGGCGCTGGCGGCGGTCCTTGCGGAGGAGACGGAGACCATAGAGGACGTCTACGAGCCGTTCCTCCTGCGGCTCGGCTTCCTTGACCGGACACCGCAGGGACGGATCGCCACCGAGGCCGCCCGCGCCCATCTAGCGTCCCTGGGTTTCGATGTCCCCGTGCCTCGGCGCGCGGAACCGGACATGCCGGCCCTGTGGGACGACCTGGCGCCGCGCTGAGCGGGGGACGCACCATGCCAGGCGCCGCCAGCTTCGAGGTGCTCGTCCCGCCGCCCGGGGACGGCTCCACCCGCGCCCGCCTGGGCCGGTTGACGCTGCCGCACGGCGTCGTGGAGACGCCGCAGTTCATGCCCGTCGGCACCAACGCCACCGTGAAGGCGCTGCATCCGGACGAGGTGGAGGCCGCGGGCGCGAGCATCCTGCTTGCCAATACCTACCACCTCTACCTGCGTCCCGGCCACGAGCGCATCGAGCGCCTGGGCGGCCTCCACCGGTTCATGGGCTGGGAGAAGCCCATCCTCACGGACTCCGGCGGCTACCAGGTGGTCTCGCTCGGCGAGCTGCGCTCGATCGACGACGGCGGGGCCACCTTCAAGAGCCATCTCGACGGGTCGACGCACCGGTTCACGCCGGAGCACTCGATCGCGGTCCAGCAGGCCCTGGGGCCGGACGTGGCCGTGGTCCTGGACCAGCCCGTGTTTCCGAGCGAGCCTCGCGCCGTCGTGGAGGACGCGATGCGCCGGACCCATCGCTGGGCGGTCCGATCGCTTGAGGCGCATACCCGGACGGACCAGGCGCTGTTCGGCATCGTCCAGGGGGGTCTGGACCCTGAGCTGCGGGAGGAGTCGGCCAAGTTCGTCAGTGGGCTCCCGTTCGACGGCATCAACATTGGCGGTCTCGCCGGCGACGAGACGCCGGACCAGCGCAACGAGGCACTGGATGCCACGATCCCGCACCTGGATGGTGATCCACGGCCGAGGTACCTGATGGGTCTCGGGTCTCCGCTGGACCTGCTCGAGGCGGTCCACCGGGGCGTGGACCTGTTCGACTCCGTGCTGCCGGCGCGCGTCGCGCGCAACGGCCAACTGTGGATCCCGGGCGGACGCCTGAACCTGCGCAACGAGCAGTTCCGGGACGATCCGGAGCCCGTCCAGGACGGATGCCCGTGTCCGCTCTGCACCCGATTCTCCCGGGCCTATCTCGCCCACCTGTTCCGGGCCAGGGAGATGCTGGCGTACCGGCTCGCGACTTGTCACAACCTCACCTTCACCCTAGACTTCATGGACAGGATCCGGTCCGCGCTGCGTGCCGGAACCTTCCCCGTCGAACTGCCGGAGTTGCGCCGTCGCGCGGTCCGGATGAGTGGCGGTGAAGCCGCCGCAAAGCCGGCGTGAAGTCCGTGGCAGTAGCGTCTGTGGACGTGGAGGCGAGCGATGGGTTCACGAGACCGCCCCGCGAAGGAAGTCAAGAAGAAGCCCAAGGACAAGTCGACCCAGGCGAAGCTGGCGCCGCTTTCCGAGGCCCCGCAGCAGGCGGAGCTCATCCGGAAGGAACGCAAGCCGCGGCGGGAGACGTCGTCCGACGAGAGCTGACACCGCCGAGCCGGGACCGGGTCCCGCTCCGTCGGGTCGGCTGAAGCCGCCAGGAGCGAGGACACGATGGCCAACAACGGCAGGGACGCTGTCCCGCAGGTGACGGAGAAGGCGCTGGCCGACCGTGGGCGCGCGGTCGATGCCGCGATCCTGACGATCGAGAAGCAGTTCGGTCGCGGATCGATCATGAAGCTCGGTTCGCGGGAACGACAGGCCGTGGACTCGATCCCCACCGGGTCAATCGCGCTGGACCTCGCGCTGGGCGTCGGCGGCATTCCTCGCGGTCGCATCACGGAGATCTTCGGCCCGGAGTCGTCGGGCAAGACCACCGTCTGCCAGCACGTCATCGCGGAGGCGCAGCGCAAGGGCGGGATCGCCGCGTTCATCGACGTCGAGCACGCGCTGGATCCTGCCTACGCGCGTGCCTGTGGCGTGAACGTGGATGAGCTCCTCGTCTCGCAGCCGGACACCGGCGAGCAGGCGCTCGAGATCACCGAGACCCTCATCCGCTCCGGCGGCGTGGACATCGTCGTCGTGGACTCCGTGGCGGCGCTCGTGCCGCGGGCGGAGATCGAGGGCGAGATGGGCGACAGCTTCGTGGGCATCCAGGCGCGGTTGATGAGCCAGGCGCTGCGGAAGCTGACGGGCGCGGTCAGCCGGTCCAACACCTCCCTGGTCTTCACCAACCAGCTGCGCGAGAAGATCGGCGTCATGTTCGGCAATCCGGAGACGACGCCCGGCGGCCGGGCACTGAAGTTCTACGCCTCGGTCCGCCTGGACATCCGCCGCATCGAGACCATCAAGACCGGTACCGATTCGGTGGGCAACCGGGTCCGCGTCAAGGTGGTGAAGAACAAGGTCTCGCCGCCGTTCCGCGTCGCAGAGTTCGACGTGATGTACGGCGAGGGCATCTCCAAGGAGGGTGGGCTCCTGGACGTCGGCGTGGCCATGGACGTCGTCACCAAGACCGGCGCGTGGTTCACCTTCGGCGACACCCGCCTTGGCCAGGGTCGTGAGGCCTCCAAGGAGTTCCTCAAGGGGAATGCGGACCTCTCTGCCGAGATCGACCGGCGCATCCGGGCCAAGATGGCCGAGGTGGATCTCCCGGTCGAGGGCATCGAAGAGGCCGAGTAGCCCCTCGGTGGAGTCGGACCGGCCGTCCCCGCGGCGGAAGGCGACGTTTGCGGAACGTCGTGAGCGGCGCGCTGCCGTCGAGAGCGTCGATGATGTCCTGGAGGCGGCGGCGAGGTACCTCGAGGCGCGCCCTCGTTCGGTGGCCGAGGTCCGTCGGCGGCTGACCACAGCCGGCTACCGTCCAGTTCTCATCGAGGCGGCCGTGGAACGGCTGATCGAGCTGCAGTACCTCGATGACGACGCCTTCGCGCGTGCTTGGATCGAGTCCCGCGATCGGGCGCGGCCCCGCGGCGAGCATGCGCTGCGGCGCGAGCTCGATCTCAAGGGAGTGGAGCGCTCCATCGTGGATACGATCCTGGATGATCGCCGCGAGGCGGCGCTGGCAGGCGCGGCGGGGGATCAAGGCGAGGGGCAGGAGAGCCCGGACGAAGCCGCGGCGGAGCGGCTCCTGGAGAAGAAGCTGCCGGCCCTGCTTCGGGAACCCGACGCACGTCGCCGCCGGCAGAGGGCGTACGCGCTGCTCGCGCGTAGCGGCTTCTCGCCGGACGTGTGCGCGGTCATCTCGAGGCGGTTCACAGAGCAGGTCGCCGGGTTGCCCGAGGAGTCCGACGGGCACGGGGACGGCTGAGGTCCTGGGTTCAACGCGGAGCGGGATGGCTGCGAGCCGGTTCCGGTCGAACGATGTAGGCTTGGAAGTCAACCGGATGCGGACCCAAGGCCGCCTCCGGGCGAGCCGCGGTTATCGGCCGAGATCATGCGGAGCCCTCGTCTGGCCCGCCCGATCCCGAGCCCAAGCGAACGCCGGTGCCGCGTAGCCCGATCCTCTTTCTTGACAACGCCTCCGGCCCATTCACCCGGCCGGCGGGGAGGAACTGAAGATGGAAGTAGTCGT
The DNA here is from genome assembly GCA_963770795.1 of uncultured Chloroflexia bacterium. Lineage (GTDB taxonomy): Bacteria > Chloroflexota > Limnocylindria > Limnocylindrales > CSP1-4 > CAIXZV01. Next base: position 408,129 of record CAVYQR010000001.1, on the reverse strand, counting down.
CGTAGGCGCGGCTGTGGTTGCCGCTGTCGTCGGCGTTGTCGTCGGGTTCTTCGCCCGCGGCATGTGGGCCAGCCAGACCGTGAAGTCCGCCCAGGACAAGGCGGCGCGCATCGTGGCCGAGGCCCGCACGCAGCAGAAGGACATGATCCTCGAGGCGAAGGACGAGAAGCTGCGCGGGCAGCGCGAGGCCGAGGAGGAGGCTCGCCAGAAGCGGGCCGAGATGGGGAACCTCGAGCGGCGCCTCCTCACGCGGGACGAGCAGCTCGACCAGCGAGCGGACATGCTCGAGGAGAAGAGCCGCAAGATCAACGACCGTGAGCGTGAGATCGAGCACCAGCGCGAGGATCTCGCACGACTTGGTCAGGAGCGCATCGCGGCCCTGGAGCAGGTGTCCGGGATGTCCGTCGAGGACGCGAAGGGCGTCCTGACGGAGGCCATCCGCGAGGAGGCAGAGCACGACGCCGTCAAGCTGGCCCGTTCCATCGAACGACGAGCCCGGGACGAGGCCCAGGACAAGGCACGCGAGATCATCGTCACCGCGATGCAAAGGGTGGCTGCGGACCACACGGCCGAGCACACGGTGTCGTCGGTCCACCTGCCGAGCGACGAGATGAAGGGTCGCATCATCGGCCGCGAGGGGCGCAACATCCGCGCCCTCGAGCAGGCGACGGGCGTTGACCTGATCATCGACGACACCCCCGAGACCGTGATCGTCTCGGGCTTCGATCCCGTGCGCCGGGAGGTGGCCCGCCTCGCGCTCACCAAGCTCATCGCCGACGGCCGGATCCACCCCGGGCGCATCGAGGAGGTCGTCGCCAAGGCTCGCGCAGAGGTGGATCTCGTGATCCGCCAGACAGGCGAGCAGGCCGCCTACGATGCGGGCGTTCCCGGCCTCCCGGCGGAGCTCACCAAGCTCCTCGGCCGCCTCAAGTACCGCACCTCCTACGGCCAGAGCGTGCTCGTGCACAGCGTTGAGACCAGCCGCGTCGCGGCGATCATCGCGGCGGAGCTGGGGGCAGACGTCCAGGCGGCCAAGATCGGAGGCCTCCTGCACGATATCGGGAAGGCCGTGGATCACGAGGTCGAGGGCCCGCACGCAGCCATCGGCGCCGCCATCGCCCTGAAGAACGGCCTGCCGTTCAAGGTCGTCAACGGGATCGCCGCGCATCACCAGGAGGTCGAGTACGCCTGCCTGGAGGCGCCGATCGTCCAGGTCGCGGACGCCATCTCCGCCTCCCGTCCCGGCGCACGCGGCGAGACGATGCAGACGTACGTCAAGCGCCTGGAGGAGCTCCAGGCCATCGCGGAGAGCTTCACCGGCGTCGAGCGCTCCTTCGCCGTCCAGGCCGGGCGAGAGGTCCGCATCCTCGTTCGCCCGGAGGAGATCGACGACCTGACCGCGACGCGCCTCGCTCGCGACATCGTCAAGAAGATCGAGGACAACCTCTCGTACCCGGGCCAGATCAAGGTGACGGTCATCCGCGAGACGCGGGCCGTCGAGTACGCGAAGTAGGGGAGCGCTCCCCGTGATCGGCCGCAGCCCCCTGGCCGGCCTCGGCAACCCCGTCAACGGCAACGCGCCGCGGCCCGCGGGTGCCTGCCGGATCCTGATGATCGGCGACATCATCGGCAAGCCCGGTCGCGTCACCATCGAGCAGGTGCTGCCCGGCCTGCGCGATGAGCGCGGGATCGACTTCGTGACCGCGAACGGCGAGAACGTGGCCGGCGGGATGGGCCTCACGCCCTCCACCGCCGAGGCGCTCCTGGCCGCCGGTGTCGACGTGATCACGAGCGGCAACCACATCTGGGACAAGCGCGAGATCTACCCCTTCCTGGAGACGAGCGACCGTGTTCTGCGCCCGCTCAACTACGGCACCCACGGCGTTCCCGGACGAGGCTGGGGGACGTATCACGCACTTGACGGCAGCGAGATCGCGGTGATCAACCTCCAGGGGCGGACCCACATGCAGCCCATCGACAACCCGTTCACGGATGCTGACCGCCTCATGGACGAGGCCTCGGAGCCGCTGCCGCCCATCCGGATCGTCGACTTCCACTGTGAGATCACGTCCGAGAAGACCGCGATGGGCCTCTACCTCGACGGGCGCGTCTCGGCCGTGGTCGGGACCCACACGCACGTGGTCACCGGTGACGAGCGGATCCTCCCCAAGGGGACGGCATTCCTGACGGACCTCGGGATGACCGGGCCTCTCTGGAGCGTCATCGGGTTCGACCCGGCAACGGTGCTCCCGCGGTTCATCAACTCCCTGCCCACGCGCTTCGCCGTGGGTGACGGACCCGTGGTCCTCAACGCCTGCCAGGTGGACGTGGATCCCGCCACGGGTCGCGCGCTTCAGATCGAGCGGATCCAGCGCCTCGTCGAGGTCTAGCGGTGAGCTCTCGCCACGCGACTGCCCTCGATCAGCCGCCCGGGCCCGGCATGGCGGTGGCCGACGTCCACGCGCACACCCGGCGCTCGGACGGCGTCCTTGAGCCCGCGGAGCTCATGCGCCAGGCATATGCCGCAGGCATCCGCCTGTTCGCCATCGCAGACCACGACAACCTCGCTGCGTATCGCGAGCTGACCGGGCCGGGTGCCGAGCCGCTGCCGGCCGGGATGGAGCTGCTCCCCGCCGTCGAGATCAACGCGATCGCACGCGAATTCCGGATGGACCTGCCGGAGGGAGAGCTGCACATCCTCGGCATCGGCGTGGATCCAGGGGACGAGGTCTTCGAGGCCGCCCTCGCGGCACAGCGCGACGCGCGCCGGGCGAGGTTCGCCGCCATCGTCGCGCGGCTCGGGGAGCTCGGGCTGCCGGTCGAGTCGCACCTCGACACGGCGATCATCGAGAGCGACGGCGCGTTGGGCCGCCCCACGCTGGCGCGGGCCCTCGTGGCTGCGGGGTTTGCGCAGAGCGTGGAGGACGCCTTCCAGAACGTCCTGGCCCACGGGCAGGCCGCCTACATTCCCCTGACCGGCATGGGCCCGATCGAGGCGATCCGGGCGATTCGGGCTGCCGGCGGCCTCGCGTCGCTGGCGCACTTCCCGACTGCCCCAGAGCGCCTGCCGCTCATGCGCGAGTTGATGATGGAGGGCCTGGACGGCCTCGAGACCCACCACCGGTCATTCGATGCCCAGACCCGCGGCGCGATGTCGGCGGCGGCCGTCCACCTGGGCCTCGTCGAGACCGGGGGCTCCGACTACCACGGAGACCTGGGGCCGTACGCGGAGACGCACGCGCTGCTGGTGATGCCCGACTCACTGATCTCGGACCTGCGGGAGGCCCTCAGGACTCGTCAGGCGCCCGCTCGTCCTTGACGAAGGTCGGGTGCAGGTCGACTGCGTTCCCCCTGCGACGCTTGCGGGCGGTCAGGTTGAGCATCTCGACGAACACCGAGAAGCCCATCGCCGCGTAGATGTAGCCCTTGGGGACGTGGAACCCGACACCGTCCCCGATCAGCGTGATGCCGATCAGCAGGAGGAACGAGAGCGCGAGCATCTTGACCGTCGGGTGCTCGTGGACGAAGCGTGAGATCGGTCCCGACGCGAACAGCATGAAGCCGACCGCGATCACCACCGCGGCGATCATGATGACGACGTCGTCGGCCATGCCCACTGCGGTGAGCACCGAGTCGAGCGAGAAGACGATATCCAGCAGCACGATCGTGATCAGGACAGAGCGCATCGAGGCGGTTGGGCCGGTGACCGTGTGACCCTCGTCCCCCTCGAGCGCCTCGTGGATCTCCGTCGTGGCCTTCCAGATCAGGAACAGGCCGCCACCGATGAGGATCAGGTCGCGGACAGAAACGGGATGATCACCGATGGTGACCACCGGCTGCGTCAGCCCGATGATCCAGGTGATCGAGAGCAGGAGCAGGATCCGCATCCCCATCGCCAGGCCAAGCCCGATCGTGCGACCGCGATCCCTCTGGGACTCCGGCAGGCGCTGAACGAGCACAGAGATGAAGACGACGTTGTCGATACCCAGGACGATCTCCATGACCGTCAGGGTGAGCAGGGCGATCCAGCCTTCGGGGCTCGTTATCCAGTCCATGGCCCAGATCGTACGGCGAGAAGGCTGCTCGCCGCTGGCGATCCCGCCGGAGGCACTACCATCTCCCCGAGATGCCGCCCCGATCGCTCGCCGTCCTGGACCTGGTCCCGCCCGTCATCCCCGCCGAGGGGCCGCGGGAGCCCGTCTCGCCCGACGACGAGCGCCTGCGCGAGTTCCGCCCGGAGACGAGGGCCATGCCGTCGTTCCTCGTCTGGACGCTGGGCTGCCAGATGAACAGGAGCGATTCGGAGGAGATGGCGGGCCGGCTCCTCGCCGCGGGCTGTCCCGAGGCGGCATCGATGGAGTCGGCCGACCTGGTGGTCATCAACACGTGCGCCATTCGCGAGGCTGCGGAGGCGAAGGTCATCGGTCGCCAGGGGCACCTGCGCACGTTGAAGCTGGCCAACCCGGGGATGCGCGTGGTGATGACCGGGTGCTCCGTCCGGGAGACGAACCGTGCCGGTCTGAAGCGCCGGTACCCCGCCGTGGACCTGTTCCTGCGGCCCGACGAAGAGCCCGAGCTGGTCGATCGTCTGGGGCTGGCTTCCGCCCAGGCTCGGGTTGGCTCGCTGGCGCAGGTGGGCGCGCGGGCGACGACCGCTGCGACGACGCTGGTCAAGGGCTCGCCCGTCTCGGATGCGACGCACCTGGTCCGCGCCCGGGCCGATGCGGTGGCCGGGGGCGCGGTGAGCAGGGGCTCCGCGATCAGCGCCTGGCTGCCGATCATCTACGGCTGCGACAAGACCTGCAGCTACTGCATCGTCCCATTCAGCCGGGGTCCCGAGCGAAGCCGGCCGTTCGACGAGATCGTGGACGAGGCACGCGTCCTTGCCTCGGCGGGCTACCGGGAGGTCACGCTCCTGGGCCAGAACGTCAACAGCTACGGCCACGACCTGCCGCCCGAGGCGCGGTTCGGGCACGTCGACAGCACGCGGACCGTGGGCCGGCGCCAGGACCGGGCGGCCAGGCCGGATCTCGCGGAGCTCATCCGGGCGGTGGATGCACTTCGGGCGGACGACGACGGGGACGGCGCTCCCGCGATCCCGAGACTGCGGTTCGTGACCTCGCATCCGTGGGACCTGTCGGACCGGCTCATCGATGCAATGCGGGACTGCCGGTCCGTCTGCGAGTCGCTGCACTTGCCCGTCCAGTCCGGCAGCGACTCGATGCTCCGTCGCATGGGCCGCCAGTACACGATCGAGCACTACCGCGATCGGCTGTCCCGGATCCGCGAGGCCGTCCCCGGGATCGCACTCTCCACCGACGTGATCGTCGGCTTCTGCGGCGAGACGGACGCCGAGTACGAGGACACGCTGCGCCTCCTCGAGGACATCCGGTACGACCAGGTCTTCGCGGCTGCGTACAGCGAGCGGCCCGGAACCCCGGCCACCAGGCTGGCCGATGACGTGTCCGTCGCCGAGAAGCGCCGGCGCCTCGTCGGGCTGCTGGCCGTGCAGGAAGGCATCGGCCTCGAGCGCAACCGGGCCTGGCTCGGTCGCACGGCAGACGTCCTGGTCGACTCGGTGGTCCCGCCGCGCACGCATGACCATGAGGACCACGAGGATGCCGGGGCCTCCGCGTCCAGGGACGCCTTCGCGCGTCTGCCCGAGGGCGTGGCCCATCTGCTTGGGCGCTCGCGCGAGAGCAAGCTCGTCCACGTGGCCGGTTCGCCTGACCTGCTGGGGTGCGAGGTTCGCGTGGAGATCGACCACGCGGGACCGTATGCGCTTCGGGGGACCCTGGCCTGAGCGACGCGGTGTTGCCTGACGGCCGGGCGGGATCGCTGGCGCCCCTCGTCGTCATCGGCGGGCCAACCGCCACGGGCAAGACCGGGCTGGCCATCGCGCTCGCCGAGAGGCTGGCGGCGCGAGGAATCCCGGCGGAGGTGGTCTCAGCGGACTCGCGCCAGGTGTACCGGGGCCTGGACATCGCCACGGCCAAGGCAACGGCCGAGGAGCGGGCGCGGGTCGTCCACCACGGGATCGACCTCGTGGAGCCCGACCAGCCCTTCTCGGTCGCCCAGTTCCGGGAGCATGCCCTGGGAGCGCTCGAGGCGCTGGGGCCTCGCGGCGGGATCGGCATCCTGGCCGGCGGGACGGGGTTCTGGCTGCGGACGGTGTTCGCGGGCATCGACACCGACTCGCTGCCGTCCGACGAGGACGTACGAATCCGGCTGGAGGCCGAGCTGACGCGTGACGGGGTGGCCTCGCTGGCGAACCGGTTGTCGACGAAGGCGCCAACCCTTGCGTCGCGCACGGACCTGCGCAACCCCCGCCGCGTGGTGCGAGCGCTGGAGATCGCTTCGCTGCAGGGCGATGCGCCACTGCCAGAGCCCTTGGGCTACCCCGCGCCGGTCCTGGGCCTGCAGCTGGTGTCGGAGGCCGCCGAGCACCTGCGACGCATCACGGAGCGAGCGCGTGCCCAGTTCGACGCCGGCCTGGTGGACGAGGCCCGGGCCCTGCGGGAGCGCTTCGACCCGGCGTTACCGGCCTTCTCCGCTATCGGCTACCGCGAGAGCTGGTCGTACCTGGACGGCGAGATCACGCTCGAGCAGGCCGTCGAGCAGGACGCTCGCCGCAACGTCCTCTTCGCAAAGCGCCAGCGAACCTGGTTCCGGTCGGAACGGACCCTCGCGATCCTGGATGCCACGGACGACCCCGGCCCCGAGGCGGGCCACCGGCTCGACGGCTTCCTCGCCGGTATGCTGGCTCAACCATGAGCCCCCGAAACAGCGAACCGATCGATCTCGCGCCGCCGATCGAGAGGGCCTTCCTGGTCGCCGTCGACACCGGAGACGATCCCGGCTGGGGCGCGGAGGACAGCCTCGCCGAGCTCGCGGCGCTCGCGGCCACCGCCGGCGCGGATGTCGTGGGAGCCGAGTGGCAGAACCGCCGGCACGCGGACCCGAACTGGTACCTGGGCAAGGGCAAGGCGGAGGAGCTCCTCCAGGCAAAGTCCGAGACCGGCTTCGACCTCCTCATCACCGATGACGAGCTCAGCCCGGGGCAGCAGAAGAGCCTGGAGAGCCTGCTCAACGTCAAGGTGATCGATCGCAGCCGCCTGATCCTCGACATCTTCGCCCTCCACGCCCAGACGCACGAGGGACGCCTCCAGGTGGAGCTTGCCCAGCTCGAGTACCAGCTGCCACGCCTGACCCGCCTGTGGACGCACCTCTCGCGCACTGGCGGCGGGATCGGCACTCGGGGTCCGGGCGAGTCCCAGCTCGAGACGGACCGGCGCCTCATCCGCGAGCGGATCAAGAAGATGAAGGTGCGGGTCGAGAGCGTCCGCCAGCAGCGGCAGACGACCGCACGAGGCCGTGACCGGCGCCTGTATCCCACGGTCGCGATCGTCGGCTACACCAACGCGGGCAAGTCCACGCTCCTCAACGCGCTCGTCGGCAGCGAGGTCGCCAAGGCCGAGGACAAGCTGTTCGCCACGCTGGATCCCACGTCACGCCAGGTGAAGCTGGGCGACGGCCAGACCGCCATCGTCACCGACACCGTGGGCTTCATCCACAAGCTGCCGCACCAGCTGGTCGATGCGTTCCGTGCCACGCTGGAGGAGGTCACCCGCGCCGACGTGCTCATCGAGGTCGTGGACGCCTCGGACGGCCATGGCGCCGAGCATCGCGCGACGGTCCAGACCGTGCTGGAGGAGCTGGGCGCGGGAGACAAGCCTCGGCTGGCCGCGTTCAACAAGGCGGACCTCCTGTACCCGGGCGCAGACGGCGATCAGCCGGCCCCCGCCGTATCGGGTTCCGTCCTGGTGTCGGCCGTGACGGGCTTCGGCCTCGACACGCTGCGGGCGGAGGTCGCCGCACTGCTGGCGTCGATGTGGGAGGACGTGGACGTCGCCGTTCCGTATGCCGCGGGCGAGCTCCTGGCCCGGGTGCGCGAGCGCGGGACGGTCGAGCTGGAGTACGGCAATCGCGACGTGCGTGTCATCGGGCGCATGGCCCCCGCGATGGCAGGCGAGCTGCGCGCGGCCGCGGAACGCTGGGAGGCCGCGCTCGCGGAAGGAGGCACGGAGTCATGACCCCCGCGCAGCAGGGTTCCTTCGTGCGCCGGGCCGGAACGGGCATTCTCCCCGGCGGACGACGCGTGACCTGGACAGTGGCCGATGGGCACCGGGGACGTCGCTGGCGGGCGATCACGACCTCCGGGGACCGGATGCTGCACGCCGTGCTCCTGGAGGTCTCGCCCGACGGGACCCTGGCCAGGGTCGAGGTGGCGGCACCCGGTGGGCTGCTGACGCTCCATCCGGAGCCCGACGCGTCGATGCTGCACGGGAACGTGGTCCGCACCGAGGGGATCGAGCACATCGCTCTCCCGTGGACGCCTGCCCACGTGCTGATGGTCGGCGCCTCGCCGGTGACTGCCGCGGTCGCGGCTGTGCACCTGGCGGCACGGGTCGGGGTGGGGGAGGGGGCGTCCGTGCCGGCGGTCGAGGTGGGCGACGCCCTTTCGATCCGCAAGGCGACCTGGCGCGCCGCGAGGACCGGGGAGCGTCGGTGGCGGCTGCTCGCTGCCGATGGGGGACCGTCGGTGCTCCTGGTGCTGGACGAGGACGGCGTGCCCGCGGACATGGAGCAGGGCGGGGACTGGCCGCTGGAGCTCGCGCCGGGCGGGTAGGGGAGCCCGTCGTGGACGGGGTGTGGACAAGCGCGCCGCGAATGCCGTCGCGCTGGGATTCTCGTGGATAACGCCGTTGTGCCGGTCGTGCGGCGTAACGTAGTATTCGTCTTGCCCGAAGGGGCGGACGAACTGGCGACGGACCCGCGAGTGCTTGCACAAGCGGGGACGAACGGAGCCGCAGATGCTTGCATCAGCGGAACCGGCGTCGGGGAGGAAGTTCCTTCGGGCGTTTCGTTGTCTGCGGGCCCGCGGGTTGTGCAGAGGCCCTCCTCCTGACACGGAACGCCGGCCTGGCGCGTCCCTGCTGCTGATCACGACGGTCCACGGCTCCGGAGGGCAGGGATGCGCGCGTCGACAGCGGTGGCCGGTGGCGGACCGGCCCTCCTCCTGCTCGCCGCGCTGGTCCCCGGGTTGCGGCCGGTCGTGGCGGTCGCGCTGCTCTCCGGGTGGCTGCTGCTCCTCTTCCGAGGTCGGCCGGAGGCGCTGGCGTGGGCAGCGACGCTACCGGTCGGTGTCCCGCTCGTCTGGCCGTGGATCCTTGGGATCGACATCCCGTTGGGCGAGGCAGCATGCATCGCGCCCATCTCGGACATCGTGCTGCGGCGACTCATCGTTGCGGCCGTCGGGCTGGGGCTGGCCGGAGTGGTCTCGATCGTCCACCGCATGGAACTCGCCGAGCTCGGCCTACGCAGGCCTCGCCGCGGCGAGGCTGGGGTGGCGCTAGGTGGGCTCCTGGTGCTGGGGATCGGCGGCCCCGTGATCGGACCCATCCTCGCCGAACCGTTCTTCGGCCCGATCGAATTCGCAACGCCGGCGGCCGTCATCGTGCCGGCGGTCCTGTTCGGCATCGCCAACGGCGTCCTGGAGGAGGTTTCGTACCGGGGCGTCCTGCAGGCCGGCTTGGGGCGGCTGGCGCCCATCGCCTTGGCGATCGCCTTCCAGGGGCTCGTGTTCGGGATCGTGCATGCCGGACCGGAGGTCGTAGCGCTCCTTCCGCTGCACATCGCGGTGCTGACCGCGGTCGGTGTCGCCGCGGGGATCGCCCGATGGAAGCTCGGGTCGCTCTGGATCCCGATCGGCATCCACGTGGGCGCGGACATCGCGCTGTACGTCGGGCTGGCCTGCCGCGCTGCCGCTTGACGCGATGCACCTTGACGAGGGCCGATCCCAGCGGTATTACTTCATTGGGTAATACCTGAGGTGAAACGTGCGCATCACATCGAAGGGGCAGGTGACCATTCCGCAGGCGATCCGGGAGAAGGCCGGGTTCCTGCCGAACACGGAGGTCGAGTTCGTCGTTGACGGAGATCTCGTGCTGCTTGTCAAGGCGACTGCGTCGGGCAAGTCGACGCGCGGTCAACTGGTCGTCCGGCACCTGCGTCGCCATGGCGCAAACTTCACGATGACCACCGACGAGCTCATGGCCCTGACGCGGGGTGAGCCTTGACCCCAGTCCTCGTCGACACCAACGTCCTGATCGACGTACTCCACCGTGATCCCGTTTGGGCGACGTGGTCGGACAGCAACCTGGAGCGTGTGGCGGACGAGGCGATCCTTGTCATCAATCCGATCGTGTACGGCGAGCTCTCGTTGGGGTTTGCCTCCATCGAGGAGCTGGACATCGCGCTCCAGCCGCAGCTCATCGAACGTGAGGGACTCCCGTACGCTGCCGCGTTCCTGGCCGGTCGGGCATATCCTCGAGTACAGGCGCAGAGGCGGGACCCGGACCAGTCCCATGCCTGACTTCTTCATCGGGGCGCACGCGGCCGTGGCGGGCTACCGGCTGCTCACCCGCGATGCATCGCGCTATCGCACGTACTTCCCGACGCTGGAGCTGATCGCGCCCGACTAGGAGGGGCCGGCTTCAGCGGCTGCCGCTTGAGGCAGACGACATCATGCGCGGAGCGACCCCAGGCAGGCCTCTTCACCCCCAGGGGCTGAGGATGCCACTGCCGATAATGTGAGTTATGTCTGGACCGTGGCGCGATCCCGCTGCCACCGGACGAGCGCCACGACTCCGGCGATCAACATCGCAGCGCCGATCGTCCCGACGGCGTTCAGAGAGCCGCTCGTCCTGAAGTAGATCTCCGAGACCACCGTGAGCAGCGGCTCGGACAGGACCGGCGGCCCGTCATTGGTCTCGGCCGCGAGGTTCCACACGAGCCACGGAACCGCAGCCAGGAAGCCGCCCACAATGGCGTAGGTGAGGCCGACGACCACGGACCGGGCACGCGACGCGAGGATCCATACGATCAGCACGGATCCCGCGACCAGCAAGGATCCGAGCACGAGCACCGCACTGGACCCGGAGGCGTCGAATGTCGCCGCGCGGTTGCGCAGCGCGTCGCGCAGGAAGATGGTGTCGAACCAGGCCGCGATCACGAGAAGGACCCCAGCACCGGCCAGTGCCGCGATCGTCTTGCCGGTCCTTGACATCCCCGACCTCATTGCAGCTCGATCCGTTTGAAGCTGACTGTCGGCACCGGCCCCTCACCCGTCAAGGGCCGGTAGCAGGACGAGTTCCAGGTCGCGATAGACGAGGATGGCCTGGTGCCGGATCCGGGTAGCGTGCCTCCCGCGTACCATCGCCTGGTCGGATTCTACGAACCTGGTGATCCCGCTCCGCGAAAGCATCCCCACCTGGAGGCGTCCCATGGCCGAGGTACTGCTGTTCCACCACGCGCAGGGGCTGACGCCCGGCATCCGCGCGTTCGCCGACGAGTTGCGGGCTGCCGGGCACACGGTGCACACGCCGGACCTGTTCGACGGACGCACGTTCGCCTCGATCGACGAGGGCATGGCCGCCGTCAAGGAGATCGGGTTCGACGAAATCCTCGAGCGCGGCGTCCGCGGGCCGCCGACGATCTTCCCGCCGACCTCGTGTATGGCGGCTTCTCGCTCGGCGTGATGGCCGCCCAGAAGCTCGCCCAGACGCGGCCCGGTGCCCGCGGGGCCCTGCTCTTCTACTCCTGCGTCCCGATCAGCGGCGAGTGGGCCTTCGGAGCCTGGCCGGATGGCGTCCCGGTCCAGATCCACGGCATGGACAAGGACCCATTCTTCGTCGGCGAGGGCGATGTCGAGGCCGCGCGGGAGATCGTCGAGAAGGTCGAGGACGCGGAGCTCTTCCTCTACCCCGGCGACCAGCACTACTTCGCCGACAGCTCGCTGCCGTCGTACGACGCGGATGCCACCGCGCTGCTCACCCGCCGGGTGCTGGAGTTCCTGGACCGCGTCTGACGGGACCGAAAGCCCTGACTCGCGCGCGGCCGGGGCCGCCCATGCAGGGACGCGCGCATGCGACGATCACCAGCGTGAGCCGCCTGCTCGTCGTCGACTTCGCCAATATCGCCCACCGCGCCTACTTCGCGGGACGCGGCAAGCCCACGTACGCGCCGGACGGGCGGCCGATGTTCCTGGTGAGCACGTTCCTGCGCTTCGTGCTCGCGCGGATCCGCGAGGAGAAGGCCACCCACGTCGCGCTCGCGTTCGAGAGCACGACCGGTTCGCGACGCCGCGAGCTGTATCCGGACTACAAGCCGCGCAAGGCGCAGGAACCGGACGATCTCTCGCCGCAGCTGCGTGACGCCAACATCGCCGCGGGCCGCATGGGCTGGGCCCGGTACCGCGCCGAGGGCTGGGAGGCGGACGACGCGATGGCCGGGATCGCGGACGCCGCCATCGCCGCAGGCTTCGACGAAGTCCTGCTCCACACGGGTGACCACGATCTGCTGGGCATGGTCAGCGACCGGGTGGCGGTGCTGATGCCGCGTGCCGGCGGAGGCGTCGACCGGTTCGGGCCGACCGACGTCGAGGAGCGGAGCCCCTACCGCGTCCCGCCGGCCCTCGTTGCGGACGTGAAGGCCCTCATCGGTGACGCGACCGACGCCTACGTCGGCGTGCGGGGCATCGGGCCGTCCGTAGGGCCGGACTTGGTGCGGCGTTTCGGGTCCCTGGCGGCTCTGTACGACCGGATCGAGGAGGTCGAGGCCGTGGGCGTGCGCAATCGCCTGCTGGCGGGGCGCGAGGACGCCTTCCGCTGCCTCGATCTCGCCACCCTGCGCCGCGGCGCTCCCCTGTCCCCTGCCTTCGACCCCGATGCGGGGCGCGTCGGTGCGCACAATCCGGACCGTGCCTCCGCGTGGCTCACCCGGATGGGCCTGTCCGACGTCGTCCGGGGACTGCCCGGTCGTGTCGACTGAGGCCTCCGCTCCAGCTTCCAACCGCTCACGCTTCCGGGCGTCGGCGTCGCCACGGTTGACACCATGATACCACGCGGTATCATCAACACATGCCGATGACCCTTCGCCTTACGCCCGGGGAGACCGAGGCACTCCGCGAGACCGCACGCCGGGAGCACCGGTCCATGCAGGAGGTCGCGCGCGAGGCGATTGCCGTCTACGTATCAAGCCGGACGCAACGCCGGACCGAGCACCTGGCTGCGATCGCCACTGAGGATGCCGAGTTGCTGCGGCGCCTCGGCAGCATGTGACCGAGCACCTCGACCTCGAGGACTTGCTGGCGGCGGCAGAAGCGGCCCTCGGGCATCCCGCGGAACTCCGTGACGTCGGGTTGCTGCAGGCCGCGGCGGCGCGACCCCAGGCGTCGGCCTTCGGCGAGGACGCCTACCCGACCCTCGACCTGAAGGCGGCAGCGCTCCTGCATTCGCTCGTGACCGGTCATCCCCTCGTCGATGGCAACAAGCGTCTTGGCTGGGTCGCGCTGCGACTCTTCTACCGGCTCAACGGCTCCGATGTCCACCCAGCGCCGGACGCGGCCTTCGACCTGATCGTCGCCATCGCCGAGGGCAGCCTCCACGATGTCACCGCGATCGCCGACCGACTCGCGTCGTGGCGCGACTGACCGGGTCCGGAGCCCGCGGTGAGCCAGGAGTGCCTGCGGTCGCGTGGGGGCGGTCGCCCTCCGAGTCCCGCTCTCGAGCTCCTGGTCAGCCCACCGGTTCGATCCGGCCGGTGAACGGCCACGGGTAGTCCACGCCTTCGAGGTGCTGGACGAAGCGGAGGCCCTCGTACGCTCCGGTGCCCAGATACGTGGCGTCGAACACGTGGACGTGTTCGGGCGCGGCGACGCTCCACGTGGATGTGCCCTCCATCGTCCCTTCCCACGTGCCGCCCACGTTGGTGATGGTGATGGGGAACGAGCAGGTTGCGACCGTGGTGTCCCCATCTACTGTCTCCTCGCAGTTGGGGGAGTATCTGGCCGTTCCGACCAGCCGCTCATCGGACGCTGTCATGTTGTCGCAGACGGTGTCGTCGCCGTCCTGGCCACACGTGCCGGTGCTGCCGGTCACCTCCACGACCCCAGACGCGGCGGCCGTGGGAGCTGGCGTGGCCGTGGGAGCTGGCGTGGCCGTGGGGGCGGCCGTGGCCGTCGGGGTTGCCGCGGGGGCTGGCGTGGCGGTGGGGGCTGGCGTGGGTTCCGACGCCGGCGTGGCGGTGCTGCCGCAGGCAGCCACGAGAGCCCACACCAGTGCGAGGGCGACGCCCGCGCGTACCGTTGAGCGCATGTCCTGTCCTCCTCGGGACGGCATTCGGGGATCCTGATCGCTCAGGGAATGGCGGCCTCCGGGACCGCGCCTCGCAGCCTCTTCACTGAACCTGATGCCGCAGACGTGCCCCAGGTTCGTCTCGGGTTGGCGGCAACCGTGGGCGAGGAGCCGGTCGTGTTCCTGATCCTGGTCGATCGGACGGGTATCCTCGGGGAATGTGGGAGGACATCGCGATCGAACGAGGTCCCGCGGGCACCATCTCGGACGCCGCACGGGCAGATCTCGTCGCGCGCAGCGCAGCGGAGGTCGCCGCGGCCATCGCGTGGGTCGAGGCCCACGAGCACCTCGTCGCTTCGCTTGCCAGCGACCGAAGCCGCGATGACGAGGCCCGGGCGAGCTTCCGGGAGGCCCAGCGCGTCCGTGAGCTGCTCCGGATCAGGGCCTACTCGATCGAGGCCGCCAGGACATGGGCGGAGCTCACCGCAGTCGAGCAGGCAGCATTGCTCTCCCGCGCTGAGCGCGCGGGCCTCGACGCCTCCGAGAAGACCGCGACCGCGGCCATCGGGATCATCCTCAACCAGCTCGTCGTCGCGCGACTGGTCGCGCTCGCAACGGCGACCAAGGGCGGCGAGGCGACGGTCGGCGAGGCGATGCTCGCGCTGCCGATCCGCTTCCAGCTCGAGGTCATCGCCGAGACGGGCGGTGATCTCCGCGTGCCGGGTGAGGTTCTCCGGGTCCTCGACGGCTCCGCCGGCTGACGTCGCCGAACGACACCGCACGCAACCGGGATCACGGTCAGGCGACCGGGTGCTCCTCCAGCCAATGCCGCAGGCTGCCGCGCCACAGGGCCCGCCCGTGGAACGAGACGTCTGGTCCGATGGCCCGCAGCCCGCCGTACCACTGGAGAGTCTTGAGCAGCGGGGTCACCTGAGAGCCATAGGCCTCCATGCACGCCTTGGGCTGGACGCCCGGCCACGAGTAGCACGAGACCACCGTGCGCCGCTCTGCGGTGGGGATCCCGGGGGGCAGGCGGTCCCAGGCCGGGTCCTCCGGTCCGAACTCCCACTGGTCCAGGTTGCCCTGTGGGATGCCCTCGATCCCGCGCACCACGGGCGGATCGTCATCGAGCAGATACGGATCGACCGCCAGGTCACAGACGATCGCATGGGCAGGCAGCAGGCCCAGCCAGGCGTTGGGGAACAACGGCCGCGAAGTGTCGCGTCGTGCCGTCGCGTCCACGAGGATGTCGGTCAGTGGCAGGCGGTGCCGGAAGTACGCCTCGTTGCCGGCCAGGCTCTGCTCGGCCACCACCACCTCAACCCCGGGCAGGCCCTCGCGGATGAACCGCTCGCTGCGCGTCTCGTCCCCGCACCTGGCGGCCCACTCGATGGCGTGCTTGCCGACCCCGCCGGCGCCCAGGATCGTGACGCTGACCGCCGGGCGCGACCGCGAGAGCAACGGCGGCCACCGCCGCTCGAGGGCATCGAACGCGGCCGCCAGACCATTGCGAGCCACGTCGCGCAGGTTCTGGACCAGGCGCCGCCCGTCGTCACCGGTAACCATGTCCAGGGCGATGGCCTCGATGCCCAGGTCGCGGAGCAGCTCGACGCGTTCGGGCCGCGTGGCGAAATGGAGCATCGAGATCAGGATCGCGCCGGGCCGGATCAGCTCGTAGCGGCCTTCAGGGGCCCGGAGCACCACCACGATGTCCTGGTCGTACGCCGTGGCCTCGTCGACGATGTGGACGCGTGGCGAGCCGGCGACGTAGTCGTCATCGGAGATGCCCATGCCTTCCCCGCTCCCGGCCTCGACGTGCACGTCGATGCCAATGTCCGCGAGCAGGCCGATCAACGGCGGCAGGAACGCGCGGCGCTCTCCCGGCTCGTTGTACATCCGTGGGAAGCCGACCGTGAGTCGGCGCTCGTTCGCCATCTCCTGCCTCTGTCGTCCTTCCTCGGGTGGGGCGTGTCTCCCCCGCCTACGTCTGCGACTCGGGCGTGCCCGCAGCCTGACCTGCCGTCTCTCTCTGGGACCGGACCCGCGCGCTCAGGATGCCAAACAGGAGTCCAAGGGCAAGGCGTCGGAGCATCTCGGACCTGCGGATCTGCCAGCCCTCGGCCAGGGCTGATTCAACCCCGGGGTCGAGGAGGAGCCGCGCCCCGGCGATCGTCGCGGCGCCCGCGGTCGCGGCCTCGAGCCGAACGAGGCGGCGGATTGTCCCCGTGCTGCGGTTCGTCGCCAGGTTCGCCAGGTCGGCCACGAGGATCGCGGTGGACACGGCCGTCACGGCGGCCGCCCCGGGCCACCGGAGACGCTTGATCGCAAGCTGCGAGATCGGCAGGCCTGCGCCGACGACGACGGTGACGGCCAGATCGATCTGACGGCGCATGAGGACCTCCGGCGTGGCGAGACAACGGGGCAGCCCTGGTGCCAGGGCCTCTAGGGGCGAAGCCGAGGTGAGCACCCGTTGGCGATCATCCTACCCGTCCCCGCCGTATCGCTGGTCGCCTCCACCGTGGTGCCCGGTCTCACCATTCCCGGGCAATGCTCTCCTCGCAGCGCGGCCCCGGCAACGCTACTGCCGCTCACCCGAAGCGTTGCCTCCATCCTCCTCGCTCCCCTGTCGGGCCCGGTACGCGGCAAGGTCCTGCTTTGCCTTGCGGTCGATGAACGGCACCAGGAACGGGAGCATGAACAGGCCGGCGATCAGGAGCGGCACGAACAACATGACGATCCCCAGCGCCTGGTCGGGCAGGACCGCCGACACGACCTGCACGCCCACCCAGTAGCCGGCCATTCCGGCCGGCAGGGAGAGGATGAGCAGGATGTTGGGCACGAACCGCATCGATCGATCGTACCCCTCGTGGGCGAGGACTTCGTGCAACCATGGGGGCGCACGCGTCCAGGCAGGGATGAGGGCTGAGATCATGGCGTCGGAGAAGCATCGGGTTGCCGTCCCTGGCGCGGCCACGCACCAGGGCGAACGGGCGATAGCCGACGTCGAGGCACACGCGGCGCACAACTACCATCCCCTGCCCGTCGTGCTCGCCCGGGGCGAGGGCGCCTGGGTCTACGACGTCGATGGACGCCGATACCTCGACATGCTCGCAGGCTACGGCGCGCTCAACTTCGGCCACCGCCATCCACGCCTCGTCGCGGCGGCCGAACGCCAGCTCGGGCGCCTCACGCTCACCGGTCGTGCCTTCCACAACGACCTGCTGGGGACATTCGCGACGGAGCTGGCGGCACTGTGCGGGATGGACACGATCCTGCCCATGAACACGGGCGCCGAGGCCGTCGAGACGGCGCTCAAGATGGCTCGCAAGTGGGGCTATCAGGCGAAGGGCGTGCCCGAGGGCAGGGCAACGATCATCGTCTTCGGCGGCAACTTCCACGGTCGGACGACCACGATCATCAGCTTCTCGGACGACCCGGGCGCCCGCGCCGGCTTTGGCCCCTACACGCCCGGGTTCACGGAGGTTCCGTTCGGCGATGCCGAGGCACTTGGCCGGGCCATCGATGCGGACACCGTGGCGGTCCTGCTCGAGCCCATCCAGGGCGAGGCGGGGGTCATCATCCCGCCCGAGGGCTTCCTGGCCGACGTCCGCCGGCTGTGCACCGATAACGGCGTCCTGATGCTGGCGGACGAGATCCAGGCGGGGCTGGGCCGCACGGGAACGACCTTCGCGTGCGAACACGAGGGCGTCGTGCCCGACGCGTACATCCTGGGCAAGGCTCTCGGCGGCGGGATCCTGCCGGTCTCGGCGGTCGTGGCCTCGGCGGACGTGATGGGGGTCTTCCATCCAGGCGAGCACGGCAGCACCTTCGGTGGCAACCCGCTCGCATGCGCGGTCGGGATCGAGGTGGTGCGAATGCTCGAGACCGGCGAGTTCCAGGCGCGGACCCGCGAGCTCGGAGCGGTCCTGCGGGATCTCCTCGAGGCTCTCCCGCACGACCGCGTCTCGGCCGTTCGCACACGCGGGCTGTGGGCCGGGATCGATATCGTGGGCCGGACGGGGCGCGACGTATGCGAGGGGCTCATGCGGCGCGGCGTGCTCGCGAAGGACACCCACGGGTCCACGATCCGCCTGGCACCGCCGCTGGTGATCGAGCGCTCAGATCTCGAATGGGCGGTGGAACAGCTCCGCGAAGAGCTCGCCTCCTAGGCTGGCTCAGGCCACCGCAACAGGTCGCTCGATGGCGGCATCGGGCATGAACCGGCGATCGACGAGGACTCGGACGACGTAGGTGATCTCCAGGTCGGCTCCGTCGAACGAGGGGGCGATGCCGAGCGGCAGCGCCAGCGTGACCTCCGCGTTCCCGGCGCTCAGGGCGTCCGAATTCGTCGTCGCGACCGCGATGATGCCCTCGGTCCCGTTCGGCGCGTTCGTGCGGCGGTGAAGCTCGATGCGGGCAGGTCCGCCGGGAGCGCCGGGCCACGCGGCACGGACTCCCACGATGGAGCCAGGAGTAGCAGGAAGCGGGCTCGTGACTGCGATGGTCGCCCCGTTCACGGTGACGGTCTCGAACATCGCCATGCCACCCTGCTTGCCCACCCCGGCACGGATCAGGTCGGGGTGCTGGGCGACCGGCACCAGGATCGCCACGAAGGCATCGTCGCCCATGGCCACGTCCCACCGGGCCTCCAGGGCCCAGGCCACGATCGCCTCGCCCAGGTGGGCGCTCGGCGGCCCGAGGCGCGGGGCCGGGACCGCGAAACGCGTCTCGAAGACCTGCCCAGCGGCGAGGGTTGCGGGGATCGCGGGAGTCAGGAAGGCATCCTCCACGAACAGGCGTCCGTTGGCCTCGACCCAGTTCTCCGTGTGGCTGGTGTTCTGGCCGGTGTCATGGGTCTCGCTCTTCCGCTCCTCGACGAGGCGGAGGCCTACCAGGCGCAGCGCGGCCTTGCGGGCCGAGATCGCCTCTCGGGCGACCAGGCGTAGGGAACCCTCGATCCCCTCCCCCACCCGAACCGGGCCGTCCAGGATGAACGCTCCCTCCACAGCACCATGCGACGGCCGCAGGAGCGCGTCGGCCGAGATGACGTGCAGCGGGTGCGAGCCCTCGAGCCCGGCGAGCCGGTTGCCGTTCGCGGCGTCGAAGGGCTCCGGGCAGCGGCCCTGGTGCGCGGTGAAGCCGAAGCCACTCCCGCCGAACGAGATCGAGACCATGTACCTCTCCAGTCCCACCTGCGCGTGTGCGCTGACGCCGACCTTGGGCCCTGCTGGTCGCGGCGTCAACGGCCGGACGATGTGTCGCCGGGACTCGGTCGGGGGCCGCCTGGCGGATCACGATCAGGCAGGTCGGCCGCGTCACGCATCCGCCGGGCCGCTACCCTTGCGTGACGTAGTGGAGGTCACGGATGACCCAGAGCTCCAGCCGCCTGTCCATCGGCTTTCCGAGGATGCACAAGGAGGCCGGCGAGCATCGTGACTTCCTGCCCCCGCTGATCGGCCTCCTCGCGGGTCAGGGCGCAGACGTGTTCGTCGAGTCCGGGATCGGGTCCGGCATGGGCTACTCGGACATGGACTACACCTCCGTCTCATCCAACGTGCACGCCACGGACGAGGAGGGGGCCTACCGCCAGGACATCGTGGTGATCCTCCGGGCGCCCGAAGGCCGCTACCAGCTGCTGCGCCGCGGTGCCGTCCTGATCTCGATGCTGCACTTCCCCACCCGGCCGGCACGCGTCCAGATGCTCTCGGACCTAGGGATCGACGCCATCAGCCTGGACACGATCGTCGACGATGAGGGCAAGCGACTCATCGAGAACCTGCGGAGCGTGGCCTGGAACGGCGTTGGCTCCGCCTTCCTGGCCCTCGAGCGCCAGTGGCCGGCGATGACGGTCCCCGGACGCCCGCCGGTGCGGGTGACCATCATGGGCGCCGGAACGGTCGGCAAGCACGCGGTCGAGTTCGCCACGAAGTACGGCGACGACGCCCGTAACGAGGCGTTCATGCGCCTGGGCCTGGCCGGTGTCGAGGTGGTGACCACGGGTCGCAACCTCACCCGTGACCCGGAGTACCTGCGGGCGAGGCTCACCATGACCGACATCCTCGTGGACGCCACGCAGCGCCGCGATGCATCGGTCCCGCTCGTCCCGAACGAGTGGCTGGGGCTCATGCCGGATCATGCCGTTGTCTGCGACCTCGTCGTGGACCCCTACCTGCTGGACAACGATCCGGTGGTCGTTCGCGGCATCGAGGGCGTCCCGCAAGGTGACCTCAACCAGTGGGAGTTCAAACCGGAGGACCCGGCCTGGGACGCGGTCCCGCCGAGCATCCCCGCGGATCATCGCCGGACGACGGTGTCCTGCTACTCCTGGCCCGGCGTCCGCCCGGAGCCCTGCATGTACGTGTACGGATCGCAGGTCGCGCCGATCCTGGAGACCCTCCTCCGCGCCGGTGGGCTGGACGGCATCCGCCCCGGCGGCTCCTACCACGAACGGGCGACCTGGCGCGCGAGCCTCCGGGCGTGGCGGATCGGCGAAGGGGCATCCATCGGGACACCGCCGCCCATCACCGGCTGACGAGGCACCGCCCGGCTTGCCGGCGCCCTCAGCGGCGGCGAACGGCCAGGACGCGTTGGATGTTCCGCATTGTCTGGTCGAGCATCAGGTTGACCTCGGCCGGGCCGGCGCCATCGCGCAGGTGGAGACGGAGCGTCACCCCGCAGGTGCTGGGCGTGCCCTCGCTGACCGTGACCGAACCGTGGTAGTCGCCGCCCGGCGTGCCCCATTCCACGCGGCGCGCGGCCCGATCCGCGATGAACCGGGTCTCTCGGGCATCGAGCCGACCCTTGACCTCGGTCTCAGCCTCCGGGTCGCCGTCAACCGCGGTGGTCTCCTCGAGCCTGATCGTCGAGACATACTCCGGCAGCCGCTCGGGGTCCGCGAAGAGGGCGAACGCGGCGTCTGCGCCGACGCCGACCGTCGCGCTCCGCTCGAAATCAGCCATGCGTCCATGGTGGCACACCAGTCGAGACCTCGCGCCGTGCTCGGGCGTGCCCGGCTCGCTATCCTGCGAGTTCATGACCACGCCTGTTGAGCCCGTGACATCAGGGATCCCGCGGCCTCGCCGTCGCGCGAGGTTTCTCGTTGCCTTCGTGGCCGGTGTCGCCGCTGTGGCTGCAGCCTCTGGCATCGGCGTGGCGGCCTGGGATGCGGGTTACGAGGCCAGGATCCTGCCCGGCGTCCACGTGGGCAGCGTGGACCTTTCCGGCCTGGACCGTGCGGCCGCCAGCCGGGCACTGTCGACCGCCTACCCGTTCGAACAGGGCCAGATCATCCTCCGGACGCCCGATGGTGACGTCCTCATTCCGTACGCCGCCATCGGGCGGCGTGCCGACGCCGACGGATTGGTCGATGAGGCTCTTGCGGCCGGCCGGACGGGAACGGCGATCGAGCGGGCCGTCGCCGAGGTTCGACAGGCACTGGGTGGCACGTACCTGCAGCCCCGGCTCCTCCTCGACGACACGGCCCTGGAGGCAGCCGTCGCCACCACGCTGTCGGGCCTCGAGGTGAAGCCGGTGGATGCCACCATCAGGATGAGCCCCGACGGACCGGTGACCACGCCCTCCTCCGCCGGCCGGACGGCGAGCCCGGCGCCCATCGCAGCGACGGCTCTCGCAGCGGCGAGATCGTTGGACGCGGCGGCCGAGGTCGTCATCCCGGTGGACGTCACCGCAGTCGAACCGGCTCGGGACGACGAAGCCGTACAGGTGGCGAAGATCCTCGCTCAGCGGCTGGTCAACGACATCGTCATCGTCTCGGGCAAGAAGTCCTGGACCATCAAGGCCGACACGGTCCGGAGTTGGGCATCCTTCCGGTACTCCTCCGACGGCTCCGTGCGTCCGGTCATCGCAACCGTCCCGATCAAGAATTCCCTCGACGCCGTCAGCAAGGGAGTCCTCAAGGTCGCCAAGTCTGCGACGTTCCTGAAGGCACGGAACGGCAGGGTTGTCGGGGTCGTGGCCTCGAAGGACGGCCGCCAGCTGGACGTGGAAGCCACCGTCGCCCGGATCGAGGCGGAGCTGGAGGGCCGGGCCACCGGAGACCTCGCCGCCCCGGTCCCTGCCGCCGTCGGTCCGTACCAGCCGAAGCTGAGCACCGAAGAGGCGACCAGGACGGCGCCGCTCATGGTGAAGCTCGGCTCCTGGAAGACGTATTTCCCGATCAGCGACCGCAACTACTTCGGAGCCAATATCTGGCTGCCAGCCAAGATCATCAACCAGACCGTGCTCAAGCCGGGACAGAGATTCGAATGGTGGAGCGCGGTCGGCCCGGTCACTCCTGCGCGTGGGTTCGGTCCGGGCGGCGTGATCAGGTCCGATCGCACGGACCCCACAGGCGCGCTGGGTGGCGGCATGTGCTCCAGCTCCACCACCCTGTTCAACGCGGCGTTGCGGGCCGGCCTCAAGATCAATGCCCGGTCGAACCACAAGTACTACATCAACCGCTATCCGCTCGGCCTCGACGCGACGGTCTCGAAGGTTGGCAACAGCGTGCAGACGATGTCGTTCACCAACGACACGAAGCATGAGATCTACATCCGCGGGATCCGGACGCGCTCGGGCGGCCGCGGGTACGTGACCTACGAGATCTGGGGCGTTCCGGACGGACGAAAGGTCACGATTTCGCGCCCATCCGTCTCGGTCCTGCGCAAGGCGATCACCTCGGAGGTCGTCGTTGACACGCTCCCCCACGGCGTCCGGGAGCAGGTTGAGTACCCCTCGAACGCGATGAACGTGGCGGTCACCAGGGTGGTCAAGAACGCGGCGGGGAACGTCGTTCACCGCGACACGTTCTACACGCACTACGTGCTCTGGAACGGGCGGATCGAGGTGGGCCGCTAGGGTCCCGGAAACCCGTCGCCCGCGGTCGCGAGCGACACCGCGCGCATCCTGCTGTCGTAGCGGACCAGGGGGACGGTCTGGGTCAGGTCCTCCCCGGCGCAGAAGGCGACGTCCTCCGGCGCGCCGATGCGCCGCAGCGTGACCCCGCCATCGGACGCCTCCAGTGCGGCCAGGAGGGTCGGCCAGCTCCTGCGCAGGCGGATGGCGGCCTGCGCCCCATCCGAGAGCTGCGCGACGACCGCGCTTCGGCCGGCAAGCTCGGCCAAGCGTTCGGCGATGACGCCTGCGGCGACGGCGTCATCCAGGACGAAGATCCCCTCGCGCCCGGCGCACACGATGCCGATGGTCCCCGCATCGCCCGCCATCGCCAGGGCTGCGGCCGCGACCGCGCTGGCATTGCGGATGCAGCCGACCAGGACCGGCTCCTCGCGCTTGAGACGCGCGATGACTGCCGTCCCGTTGGTGGTGGAGAGGACGACGCTCCGGCCCCGGAGATCAGCCCGGCACAGCTCCGACGGCGAGTTGTCGAAGTCGAAGTCGGCTGGCTTGACCGCGTGCAGCTCGCCCGCCAGCAGGCTGCCCGTCTCACGGGCCACGGCACGGGCTTCATCCGGGTCGCCGGCAAGGTAGACGTCCCGGCACCCGGCATCGATGAGGGTCGTGATCGTCGTGCTGGCGCGGATCTGGTCGATGACGATCAGGACCCCGGGTGCGGTGGGGTCCGCGACCTGCGGCAGGAGCGCGACATCGATCAGCAAGCTCATGGGGTCCTTGCCATGACCCGTCTCAGACTCCAGTCTCGGCCGGAAGCCTGCCGGAACGCACAGCGGCCACCAGCGCGGCATGGTCCTGCTCGGCCTGGTCCGCGTACGCCACGCCGAATCTGCCCATCGCCTGGTCGAACACGTCGCCGGGCCCGAGGTAGCCGGCGATCTCCGCCACGTTCCCGGACCGTGCGTGGGCGCGGGCGAGCGCCCACGCACAGACCTGCGCATAGAGCTCCATCCCCGGCGGCCGGAGCCCGGCGATGTCGATGCCGTACTTCATGTCGTGGAGCTGGCGCACGTAGAACTCGAGGTCGGCTATCGGCGAGCGCGTCCAGCCGAGGAAGATGTCCGACACCGCCTGCATGATCCGCTGGCCGTTGACCACGCGCTCGCCCTGGTGACGGATCCGCCGGCCCCGAACGTACGGGGCGAGGACCGACGGCCGCGCCTCCTTGACCTGCAGGAACATCGGTCCGCCGGCCGGCCCGCGGAACAGCGCGATGTAGCAGCGTGTCCCCACGCTCCCCACGCCCACGACCTTGAGGGCGACGTCGACGAGACGGTGCTTCTCGACGATGACCCTGCGATCCGGTGCCAGCGACTTGACGTAGTCGCGGTAGACGTCCGGGACGGCCTGGCGCAGCGGATCGCCGGCCGGGATCTGCCGCAGCAGCGGCGGGCGGTGACGGATCACCCAACCGCCATCGGGACCGGCCTCGGAGAGCTTGCCCAGCGCGGCCATGTGGTCCTTGCGACGGGCAGCCTCGAGCGTTGCCGCCAGCGTCGTCGAGAGCGCCACTCGCTGGCGTTCGCGCTCGACGCGATCGAGGATCGCCTCGATCGGGATCGCCGCATACCAGACGTCCAGCGCGCGCATGCCGGCATACCGCCGCATCCAGGTGCGGTACTCGCGACCGACGACCTCGGCCATGTCGCGGCCGATCGAGTCCCTGTAGCCGTTGGCCCGTGAGGCCACCACGAAGCTGGCGGCGAGCCGCTTGACGTCCCACTCCCAGGGGCCCGGGTGGGTCTCGTCGAAGTCGTTCAGGTCGAACACCAGGCGACGCTCCGGGCTGGCGTAGACGCCGAAGTTCGCGAGGTGCGCATCCCCGCAGAGCTGGACAACAGGTCCCGACGTCGGGGTGGTGGCCAGGTCTCCCGCCATGATCGCGGCCGAGCCCCGGTAGAAGGCGAACGGCGACTCAATCATCCGCCCGATGCGGATGGGGACCAGGTCCGTCAGCCGGCCATCATTGGACGCGATGACGGTGTCCACGGGATCGATCCGCCCCGCCGGCGCCGCCCACGCTCCGTGGTTGCGTCGGGGCACCTGCCTGCGCCTGTCGCGACCGCGTGCCATGGAGCTGGCGGCCGGGCTGTCGGGCGGCAGGATCGCCGCAGGATCGATGGACATACGGTCTCCAGCGGGCCGGCCTCGTTCTGAGGGTTGCGTGAGTCTAGCCTGCCGGCGGTAGCGCGGCCCGCCGCCAGGCCCTTCCGCTACGCGTCCGCTTCGAGGAACGTCAGCACGGCGAGCACGCGCCGGTGGTCGCCCCTGGAATCGGGGAGATCCAGCTTGCCCATGATGCTGGTGATGTGCTTCTCCGCAGCGCCCTCGGAGATGGTCAGCGCCTCCGCGATGCCGGCGTTCGTGCGGCCCTCCGCCATCGCCGCGAGCACCTCGACCTCACGTGGGGTAAGCGCCGCCAGGCGGTCATCGCGTCGGCGGCGGACCATCAGCTGGGCGACGACCTCAGGATCCAGCGCCGTCCCGCCCGCGGCCACGCGCCGCAGGGCATCCATGAAGTCCCGGACGTCCGCAACCCTGTCCTTGAGCAGGTAACCGACGCCGCCCGCCCGGTCGGCCAGGAGCTCCGTGGCGTACTGGCGCTCCACGTACTGGCTCAGCACCAGCACCGGGGTGCCGGGCACGCGACGGCGGGCCTCGATGGCGGCGCGGAGTCCCTCGTCGCGCTGGGTCGGTGGCATGCGGACGTCCACCACGGACACGTCGGGTCGATGCTCGACCACCGCCTCCACGAGAGCCGGCCCATCGCCGACGCGCGCGACCACCTCACCTCCCGACTCCTCGATGAGGCGCGCGAGACCCTCTCGGAGCAGGACGGAGTCATCGGCGATGACCACGCGGAGCAACGGCCGGTTCATGTTCCGATCATGCCCCATACGACACGACTCGGCCCGACCGATCCGACGTGCCCGGTAGGGCTACCCCCACCCCAAAGATGCCCGCTGCCCGGCTGGGCGGGGACGCCGGCGGGGCCCACGATCAGGCTCACAACGCTCACTCACGGCAGGATCACGAATGGTAGGGTCGCTTCGATGACGGCAGACAACACCCCCGGGGCCCCCGTTGCTGGACACGGCGCTCTGGACGCGATGCGCTCGTTTGCGTGGTCGCCGTTCGCCATCAAGACGTGGCGGGCCGTCCTGGCCGTCGGGCTGGGTCTGTTCGTCTCCATCGCCTCGATCAGCGTGCTCAGCACGCTGTTCTCGATCGGGGGGTCGCTCCTCTTCCTGATCATCGGGATCCCGTTCATCGGGCTCGCCATCGAGGCGGCGCGCGTCTTCGCCCGGGTCGAGCGGTGGCGGATGTCGATGGTGGACGGGCAGCCGCTGACGCCTCACCCGTACCGGGGGTTCGAACCGAATCCGACCGCGCCGTGGGGCCCCTGGGTCCGGCAGTGGGCCGAGGCCGAGTTCCTGGACGCGAACCGCTGGCTGGACGTCCTCTACGTGCTGGTTGCGCTGCCGCTCACGATCATCGAGTTCACCGTCTCGGTGATGCTGTGGTCGACCTCGCTGGCCCTCATGCTGGCGCCGCTGTTCTGGATGGCGGCACGATCCTCCAGCCCCGGGGGCCTGGTGTGGCTGCCGGGAGCGGTCGATCCCGTCGCGCTCGTGGCCGTCCTGTTCGTGATGGGGCTCCTACTGCTCCCGGTCGCCGCCTCCGTCACGCGCGGGCTCATCGTCCTGCACCGCGCGGTGGTCCAGGGATTGCTGTGCGTTGATCCGAGTGCCGCCCTCCGCCGTGACGTGGAGCGCCTCCGCGACACCCGGTCCGCCGCGCTCGAGGTGGAGGCCAGCGAGCTCCGGCGGATCGAGCGCGACCTGCACGACGGTGCCCAGCAGCGCCTGGTCCTGATGGCCATCGACCTCGGCCTGGCCGAGGAGCGGATCGACACGGACCCGGCCGCCGCCAAGCGCCTGGTCGTGGACGCCCGCGAACAGGCCCGCCAGGCGCTGGCGGAGCTGCGCGACGTGGTCCGTGGCGTGGCGCCGTCCATCCTCGTGGACCGGGGCCTGGTGGCCGCCCTGGGCGCCCTGGCCGGCCGATGCCCCGTGCCCACCTACGTGGACAGCTCGCTCGAGGTGGGGCAACGGCTCCCGCACGCGGTGGAGCGCGCCTCGTACTACGTGGTGGCAGAGGCGCTGGCGAACGTCGCCAAGCACAGCGGCGCCACACGCTGCAGTGTGTTCCTGCGCGCCTCGAGCGGATGGCTCTTCGTCGAGGTGCGCGACGACGGGACCGGTGGCGCGGCGATCAGCCCCGGAGGCGGGCTTGCCGGCCTGAGGGATCGCGTTCAGGCGCTGGACGGCACCCTGGAGGTCGTCAGCCCGGCGGGCGGACCAACCAGCCTGCGGGTGGCGATGCCGGTCGCCTGGGCTGCCGGCCCACCGGAGCCCCCCCGCGTGCCGGATCCGCCGTCCGTGGCCGCTGGCTAGATCTTCCGGAACACGATCCCGGCCAGCATGATCACCACGGCGCCGGTGAGCGAGAGCACACCCAGCTGGTCCGGGATCAGCGACCCGTAGGTGCCCAGCAGCCCGACGAGCATCAGGATGAGCGCGACGATGATCGTGCGCGCCGTGGGTGCGAAGTTCGTGCGTCCCATCGCTCAGATCCCCGGCAACAGCGAGCCTGCGACCAGCAGGCATCCCGACGCGAACAGGCCCAGGTACCCCATCTCGCGGTCCAGGGTCAGGCCGATGCCCGACAGCGTGTCCGCCACCGGCGCCAGCACGACGATCAGCCCGTCGAGAGGCCACGCGTAGATGAACCCGATCACGGCAAGCGCAACCGCCAGGCCGACCGTGACCAGCCGCGGCGGATTCGGATGGAGCTTCATGCTCCAGAGTATGTCAGGCCGACACGACCTCGGAGAACTGCAGCCGGTAGAGACGGGCATACAGGCCGTCCCGGGCCAGGAGCTCCTCGTGGGTGCCCAGCTCCACCAGCCAGCCGTCGTCCAGGACGGCGATCCGGTGCGCGGCCCGGATGGTGGACAGGCGGTGCGCGACGATGATCGTGGTCCGCCCCACCTTGAGGCGATCGAGGGCCTCCTGGACCAGCCGCTCCGACTCGTTGTCGAGCGAGCTTGTCGCCTCGTCGAGGAGCAGGATCGGGGGGTCCTTCAGGATGGCTCGGGCGATCGAGACCCGCTGGCGCTGACCCCCGGAGAGCCGGGAGCCACGGTCTCCCACGAGGGTCTCGTACCCGTCCGGGAGCGCGGTGATGAACTCGTGCGCGTTCGCCGATCGGGCCGCGGCGACGATCTCCTCGTGCGTGGCCTCCAGGCGCCCGTACCGGATGTTGTCGCGGACGGTCCCCCCGAACAGGGTTGCCTCCTGGGGCACCAGGCCGATCCGCTCGCGCAGGCTCGCCGTGGTCACGCCCCGGACGTCCCGGCCATCGATGCGGATCACCCCCGATGTCGCATCCCACAGCCGTGGCAGCAGGCCGACCAGCGTTGTCTTGCCCGCCCCGGACGGTCCGACGAGAGCCAGGACCTCGCCCGCGGCAATCATCAGGCTCACGTCCCGGAGGACCGGGTTGACGCCGTCGTAGGCGAAGCTGACGCCGTCCAGCTCGATCACGCCGTCCACCCGGCCGATCTCGATCGCGTCCGGGGCATCCACGATCGTCGGCTGCATGTCGATGAGCTCGAACACCCGGGTCACCGCACCCGTGCCCTCGCGGAACTGCCCGTAGAGGCTGGCGATGGTGGCGAGGCTGGCGCCGATCGTGATCCCGTAGAGCAGGAACCCGGTCAGGGTCCCGATGCCCAGGCTCCCCTCGATCACCTGGTGCCCCGTGTACCAGAGAAGCACGGCCACGGCGCTGAAGCCCAGGAAGCCCATGATGGCCCCGAACCCAGCCCGCCACAGCGCGAGGCGAGTCCCCGAGCCCACAACGCCGGCCAGATCACCGCCGTAGCGGGCCACCTCGAACGCCTCCCTCACGTAGCTCTTGACGACGCGGATCCCGGACAGCGCCTCCTCCGCGGTGACCGTGCTGTGGGCGATGGCGTCCTGTACCTCGGTGCTCACGCGCTGGAGCGGGCGCCCGAAGACGATCGCCACGGCGATGAGCGCGGGCGCCAGGACCAGGACGACGGCCAGGAGCGTCGGGCTGAGCATGAACAGGATGACGACGGACCCCACGAGGCCGATCACCGACGACAGGAGCGCGGTCGTCGTCTGGGTGAGCATCGTGCGGATCAGCGTGACGTCGCTCGAGAGCCGGGACACCAGCTCCCCCACCCGGCTTCGCCCATGGAAGTCGAGCGAGAGCGTGACCAGGCGCTCGAACAGCTCGCCGCGGAGCTGGGCCACCATCCGCTCCCCCACCACACCCAGGAAGTAGCCCTGGACGAACCCGCCCAGCGACTGGGCCAGGAACAGGACGACGAGTCCCGCGATCAGCCGGTCGAGGCCGGCGGCGTCCCCTCCTGCGACGACGGACGTGACCAGGCCCGCGACGACGAGCGGCACGAGCAGGGCGAGACCGGAGCCCAGCACCAGGCCGACGATGGCGATGGAGAACGGCCGCCAGTGCGGACGGAGGTAGCCGAAGAGGCGGCGCCACGGGACGCCACCCAGCTCGCGGACCCGGGTTGCCATTCCCCTCGCGCCGGTCGGGCCAGCGGGTGCTGCGCCACCAGAAGGTCTTGCTGCGGGATCCTGCGGCTCCATCCGTTGATCATGGCATGGCGCGCAGCACCAGGCCGCCGTTGCCCTCGAGCAGAAGCGTGTCCGCCTCGATGCCGTAGACCACCTCGCCCGACAGCGCGGCAAGGACGGCGTTCTCGACCGACATAGCCGGTTCCGGGCAGGCCATCCTCGTGGTGCGGATGGGGCCGAAGGTGATGGTCGTGTCGGACACCTGGGTGCTGCCGCCGCCGCGGTTGCAGCCGGCCTCAACGTCCACCGTGCCGTCCGAGAACGTCAGCGCTGCCATCACCCCGGCCGGGACGCTGGATACCGCCCCGGCCGAGACCAGGCTCTCCACGACCCAGCGCGTGCCGAGCAGTGGCCGATCCGGGTCCGCGACGACGCGGTCCGTCAGCGTCAGGGTCACGTCGTCCTTGGCCAGCGTCAGCGTGTCGCCGTCAAGGCGGAGCTCGGCGTCGGGCAGGAAGGCCGC
Organism: uncultured Chloroflexia bacterium; assembly: GCA_963770795.1. Taxonomy (GTDB): domain Bacteria; phylum Chloroflexota; class Limnocylindria; order Limnocylindrales; family CSP1-4; genus CAIXZV01. The sequence continues at coordinate 377,866 of CAVYQR010000001.1, read as the reverse complement.
CAGCCACTGGTCCTGGGCCATCAGCGGTTCTTCGCACCCCATCTCGGTCGTGGCCATCGGGCCGGTCCGCAGGCGGCCATCCACCACCTCGTAGGCGCCGCTCATCGCGTTGCAGCCCGCGTTCGCCGAGAGGGATCCACCCTGGAACGCCATGCGCACCCGGGACCCGGCAACCAGGGCGTGGCCGGTGATGCCGGTGGACAGGAAGGTCCGCCCCTCCAGGTCCGCTGCTGGATCCTCGCTGGGCTCCTGCGAGGGTGATGGCGTCGCGGCCGCACCACCGCACGCGGCGAGAGCAAGGATTGCGACGAGCGAGACGGCCAGGATGGAGAGCGGGCGCATGTGGGTCACCTTCGGAACGGGGGGATGGCTCGGGCCTGGAAACATGGCGGGTGCGCGCGAGGCCGGGGCCGAGAGCGTCACCATCAGGACGGGCTCAGGGAGCTGCCGGTTCCGCGGGAGTCACCCGTTCCGAAGGCTACCCGGGTTCAGCCGCCGGCCGCCGCCTGCGGGGGCTCCCCCGCAACGAACCGCTCCATCAGCGCGGTATAGCCCGGGAGGCCGCGCTCATACCCGATCGCCCAGAACCCGACGCCGGCGAACCCGCTCGCGTTGGCCAGCGCCATCTTGGGCGCCAGGGTCTCCGGTAAATCGACGTAGACGGCTGTCCACGTCCGGTCCCCCGCTGGGGCCGAGGCGCCCGGGGACGGCGCGCCCAGTGAGCCGTCGGAGCCGAGGAGGTAGACCTCCACCATCTCCTGCTCGTCGCGCTCCGCGTCCGCAGCCGGGTTCCCCAGGAGGTCCAGGTGCCGCCGCGGGACCCAGGCCTCGCCTCGGCCCGTTTCCGGAGCCCCCACCGCCGGCCCCGCCACGGGCCAGGTCATGCCGTACAGCGGCAGCCCCAGCAGCGTCTGCGCCGGCGGGACACCGGCCGCTTCATATAGCTCGATGGACCAGGCGAGATCGCGTTCCCCGCCCCGGCGGTCGAGGGGCGAGGTTGCGCCGGGCGCTGACCCCGCGACTCGGTAGTCGTAGCCCATGAGGAAGGCCCGGTCCGCGCCGGCCGCGATGGCGGCCGCCGCCATCGCAGCGCCGAGGACGTTCGCCTGGGTGGCCACGCTGACGCGATCGCCCGGGTCGGCCGCCACGACCGCCGTGCGCAGGCGCCCCACGAACGAGCCGAACTCGTCGACGGACAGCGGATCCAGGCCCTCGATGTCCACGTTGATCCCGTCCAGCCCAAGGTCCCCGGCAAGCGAGACCAGCGATGCGATCGTGGCATCCTGGCGCGTCTCGTCCGCGAAGAAGTCGCGGTTCCGATCCTGGCCGAAGCTGGTGAAGACCAGCTCTACCCGGGCACCGCGGTCATGCGCCGCCCGGATGATCTTGGCCCCCACGTCCCCGGTGATGTGCTTGTACCCCGTCTGACGGGTGTTCAGGGTGCCCTTGGCGGTGTCCGTCACGCTGAACAACGCGAGGGTCGTGAGGGGCGTGACCGCCACGTGATCCACGATCGTGTCGTCCATCTCCCAGTACGGGAGGTAGCCGTAGAGCTCATGGCCCGGTGCCGGACGAGGCGTTGCCGGTGGCGCCGCCGACGCGAGGGGAGCCGAGGGCGTGAGGGACGCTGTCTCGATCGTCCTGGTGGGGCTGCACGACGCGAGCAGCGAGGCGGCCGTGGTCAGGAGAAGAATGGAACGCGCAGCTGTCCCGCGCCGCATCATCGGTATCACCTCCCCAGCGTGCGGGTGCGTGACCGATCGGTCAAACGGGACCCATCCACCGGAGCGCGCCTGTTCGCGCGTCGCCCGTCCGATCGGCGCGGCGATCAGCGGCGATCAGCGGCGGGACAGCGACCGAAGACCGGACACCATCACCACCACGAACACCACCCCGGCGCCGGCGACGATCCCTACCGCGACTGCCGACGGGAGGTGGATGATGCTCGCCTGATCGGCGCCCCAGCGCGTGATCGCCACCGCCACCCCAGCGACGGTCGCAGGGACGGCCGCAAGGGTCGCAAGCCTGTCCACGGTCCGCAGGGCAACGCGCCGGTATGACGTCCGAGGCCCGGCGCCGAGGCCCCGCGCCTCCAGGCTCTGGACAAGCGTGGTGAGGCGGTCGAAGGAGCCGGCGACGACGGGCACGAGCGTCGGCCCGAGGGCCGCGACCCCCACAGCCCGGAGCCCGCGCGAGCGCTGCGCCTGGAGCACCGTCCGGAGCTCCTGCTGAAGCTGTGGGATGAGCTGCAGCGAGAGCATCGCCATCAGCGACACCTCGTATGGGAGGCGCAGGCGGCGCAGCGCCGCGAACAGGTCGGACGGGTGGGTCGTCGCAAGCATCGCGACCGCGACCGTCTCCATCGCGAGCAGCCGGGCGACGAGCGCAAGCGCGTGCGACAGGCCCTCCTGGTAGAGCGTCACCGGACCGAGAGTCGCGGCCGGCGTGCAGCCCGCGCGACATGCGACCGGGGCGAGCGTCTGCAGGACCAGCACCGACGCGGCGATGGGGGCGAGCGCGATGACGGTCCGGACCGCTGCGTGGCCCACCCCGGCCGAGGCGGCGAGGAGGAACCCCAGCGCCGCGATGATGGCCAGAACCGTGGGCTCGTAGGTGGCCAGGACCACAACGACCGACCCGGCAAGCCACGCGAGCTTCGGCAGGGGGCTCGCCCGGTGAAGCCACGAGCGACCCGGCACGTAGGCCAGCAGGGTGGGCGCGGCCATCATCGTCAGCCCGTCCCCGGGCCTGACTCCAACGCCGCCCCGAGCCCCTCCACCAGCTCCTGCACACTGAGCACTGGCGGCAAGCCGAGACGTTGCGACAGGGCCAGACCCAGCCGTGTGACCTGGGGGGCAACGAGACCGGCGGCCTCAAGCCCGTCCGTGTCCGTGAACACCACCCGGGGCGTCCCGTCGGCCACGATCCGGCCGGCTGCCATGACCACCATCCGGTCGGCCGCGGCCGCCAGCAACCGCATGTCGTGCGAGATGCACACCACCGCCAGCCCCTCGGCCCGAAGGTCATGCATGATGTCCGCGACGACGGCAGCCATGCGATCGTCCTGCCCCGTCGTTGGCTCGTCCAGCACGAGCACGCGGGGTTCCATCGTGAGCACCGACCCAATGGCCACGTGCCGGCGACGCGGCGCCGGCAACTCGAAGGGCGACGTCGCGAGGACGTCGTCCAGACCAAGGAGTGCGGCCACCCGGGCCACGCGGGCCTGAACCTCCTCGGGCGCCAGGCCGAGGTTCCGCGGTCCGAATGCAAGCTCCTCCCCCACCGTCCTGGCGAACAACTGCGAGCGCGGGTGCTGGAACACCAGGCCGACCGTTCGTGCGAGGTCACGAACGTCGTGACGACGCGTGTCGAGGCCATCGACCATGACCGACCCCGCCACCGGCCGCAGGAGCCCGTTGAGCAGGCGAGCCAGGGTGGACTTCCCCGCCCCGTTGGCGCCCGCGATCCCGACAGCCTCGCCCGCGGCGACCTCCAGCGAAACGGCATCAACCGCGACCACGCCTCCCGGATACCGGTAGGTCGCGTCCCGCACGACGAGGACCGGCTGGGCGCCCGTCACAGGATCTCCGTCAGCCAGCGGATCCCGCCCTCGAGCGTCACCGGCAACCGCCTCCGGGTGGTGCCTCCGAGAGCCAGCGCAACCGCCGTCACGTCCGGCACCCGGACCCCGGCGTTGCGCATCGCGGGCACGTTGTCGAGGACCGCCGCCGGGGGGCCGTTCGCCACCAGCCTGCCCTCGTGGAGCACGAGAAGCCGATCGGCGCGCTCGGCGAGGAGCTCCACGTCGTGCTCGGCGACGATGATCGACGTCCCGTCTCGTGCCGCCACCTCCGCCAGGAGGTCGAAGACCGCTTCGCGCGAGCGGGCGGCGAGTCCAGACGTCGGCTCGTCCAGGACCAGCAGGCGCGGGCGGACCACAAGAACGCAGGCCAGCAGGAGTCGCTGCTGCTCGCCGCCCGACAGGGTCAGCGGCGATCGGTCCAGCATGCCGTCGAGGCCGACCCGGGCGAGAACGTCATCAACGCGGGCGACCATCTCCGCGTACGGGACGGCCATCGACTCCAGGCCGAGCGCCACCTCCTCGCCGACCGTCCCCTGGCTGAGCTGGGCGGCGGGCTCGTCGAGCACCATGCCGACCAGCGACGCCATCCGGCGGACCGGCGTTCGCAGCGCATCCCTGCCGCCGACGGTCACGGAGCCGGAGACATCGGCCGGCACCAGCTGCGGAACGATGCCGTTGAGGCATCGGCACAGCGTGGACTTGCCGGCCCCGTTCAGGCCGAGCAGGCCGACGAGCTCGCCTCTGGCAAGGTCGAAGCTCACGTCCTCAAGGGCATCCGCCCCGGCCGACGGATACCGCACGCCGAGACCGCGCACGGAGAGGACGGGGGGGTCCGGGCCCTCGGTGCGGATTGGCCCCGTGGCCCGGTCGGTCATCACGGTCGAGCCTCAGGCAGGCGGCTGGAGGAGAACGACGGCGATCGCCAGGCCAACCCCCACCAGGATCCCCACCAGGGCTGCGATCAGGCGACGGTTGCCGGGCTGCTCCGGGAGGACGGCACGCGCCGCCACCGCCGCCGGCAGGGCCGCCGTCACGGCCAGGCCGGCATACGCGGAGATGAGCTTGTCGGGGATCGAGGACATGACGCTGGACACAAGCGTCGCGCGCTCCAGGCCGAAGCTGGCAAGGGCCGCGGTGATGAGGTCCGACGGGTGGCCGGTGGCTCCGCCGTACACGAACAGCACGATCGGCGTTGCCAGCACCCCCGTCACGACGCCGACGAACGCGGCCAGCAGAAAGAAGCTGACGCTGTTGCGGCCGAGACCCAGCGACCGAATGCCATAGCCCCAGACGAGCGCAGCCGCGACGTTGACCGGGGCGAACAGCAGGTTCGATGGTCCGTTGACCGTCACGCCGACCGCGTTCGTGAGCACGCCCGCAAGGGCACCCCACCAGGGACCGAGCAGCACGGCCGCCAGGAACGTGCCGATCGTGTCGAGGTAGATCGGCAGGCGAAGCATCCCTGCCAACCAGCTCGCCACGAAGTTGATCGCGACGGCGAGCGGCACCAGGGCGATGACCAGCGAGGTGGAGGGGCCGCCTCGTCCTGCGGCGTCCGTCCTGACCGCCATCTCGCGCATCCACCTCCGTGTCGGACGGCCGTCGGCCGTGCCCGGACACTCTACGGGACGGCCGACGCAGCCGCGCGACGGCACCCGGCGCGGCACCGGAGTCGTGGTCCGGTGCACCATGCGCCGTCGTTGGCTACGCTACGCGATCGGAAGCCGACCGCCGCGAACGCCCGGGAGACTCGTCATGAACAAGCGCTGCGTCCTCCTCGTCGGTACCCCCAAGGGAGCCTTCCTGCTCGAGGGTGACTCCGCCCGCCGGGACTGGCATCTCCTGGGGCCCTTTTGCGAGGGCTGGCCCATCCACGACATCTCCGTGGAGCCGGACACCAACGCGGTCCTTGCCGGCGGCGGCAGTCCGTGGTGGGGCGCCGCCGTCTGGCGCAGCGAGGACCTGGGCCGGACCTGGACCCACTCCAGCGAGGGCATCACCTACGGGGATGAGGGCCCCCAGGTCAAGACGATCTGGAACGTCACCGCAACCCGGGACGCGATCTATGCGGGCGTCGAGCCGGCGGGGCTGTTCCGCAGCACCGACAAGGGGCGGACCTGGGCGCACGTCGAGGGACTCACCGCCCACCCGTCGCGGGCGGAGTGGCAGTCCGGCGCGGGCGGCCTGATCCTCCACACGATCGTCCCCCACCCGACCGACCCCCAGCGGATGTGGGTGGCGATCTCGGCCGCGGGCGTGTTCGAGACGCAGGACGGAGGCAGAACGTGGGATACCCGCAACCGCGGTGTTCGCGCCGACTTCCACCCGGAGAAGTACCCCGAGTTCGGGCAGTGCGTGCACAAGCTGGTTCTCGCCTCGGGCTCGTCCGAGAGCCTGTACCAGCAGAACCATTGCGGCGTCTACCGCACCGATGATGGCGGCCGCTCATGGGACGAGATCACCGAAGGGCTGCCCTCACAGTTCGGGTTCGCGATGGCAGCCCACCCTCGTGACCCGCAGACCGCCTGGACGATCCCGCTGACGGAACCCGAGGCAGGCCGGATGATGCCCGACGGCAGCGCCGCGGTCTGGAGGACTCATGACGCGGGTGCAACCTGGATCCGTGCGGGAGACGGCCTGCCGCAGGCGGACGCCCACGTCGGTGTGCTGCGAGAGGCGATGGCGGTGGACCGGCTCGACCCGGTGGGGGTCTACTTCGGCACCAGCACGGGGCAGGTCTACGCCAGCGCCGACGAGGGCAGGACCTGGTCCAGGATCGCAGACAACCTGCCACCGATCTGGTCGGTTGAGGCCATGGTCCTTGGCTGAGCCGGCCGACCGTCGTGCGGTCGTGCACCTGCCTCGGTCACTCGTCGCCCTGTTCCCGGACTGCCAGCGGCAGATCGAGGCCACGGGAGCGACGGTCGAGGCGGTCATTCGCGATATCGATCGCCAGGTTCCCGGGCTCGCGAACCGCATCCTCGATGCCGGGCCCAGCCTCCGCCGCCACCTGAACGTGTACGTGGAGGGCGAACGGGCCTCGCTGCAGACGCCCGTCCCCGTGGGCGCGCACATCCACGTGATCCCGGCGGTGTCGGGCGGCTGATCGGGCACGGCGTGGTCGGCGAGCGCCCGGCGGGGTCAGCCCGGCACGGGTGCAGTCAGCGGGGCCCTCGCCCGCGGTGACCGGAGAGCAGGCCGGCGGCCGCGTCCACCGACGCGCGCTGGGCGTCGGTCTGGAGATGGCCGCGGTCGTGGCTCGAGGCATGGGCGTAGCGCTCCAGGAGATCCCGGAGATCCCGCAGCCGTTCCAGGTGGCGCGTCTCGATGTCGCCCCAGGCGCCCGTGACCGGGCGGCGCGAGAGCAGGCCCAGGAGGTGCTCGAGACAGAACGGCGCGGCCGAGACAGCTGCCGCCCAGTCCGGGTCCGCCACCAGCTGGGCAAGGCCGTCCAGCAATCCGGTCGTGCTCTTCGACAGCCGGACGCAGGCAGGACACGCCGGGGGCCTGATCGCCTCCGCCAGGCGTTTCGTCCGGTTCCAGCCGCGGGCGGCATGGACCGCGTCGAGATCACGCAGCCTCGTCAACAGGGTCGCCCGCAACAGGATCGCCGCCCCCAGGCTGCCAGACAGGCTCCGGTCAGCGTCCAGCACAGCCTGCGAGTGCCTGCCGCAGAAGCCGCGTGCCGCGTCCAGGTTCCCGCGGAACCCGATGTCGTTCACGCTCTCGGTGAGGATTGACTCGAGGTAGCTGGCTTCCATCCGGTCCAGCTCCCGGCAGACCGGGCAGCCGGGAGCCTCGAAGGCGTCGGCCAGGTGGATGTCGGCGCCGGAGCGCGAGGGTAGCCGCGACATGCCCCCATGGTCGCCGGTTCCGTGAACGCCTGCCAGACGACCGCGAGCTGGCGGGTCGAACGGAACAGGGCGGGTGCGCCGGAGCGGTGTGCCGGGGGGGTTGCGCCGGGGTCCATAATGGAGTCCTCTCGTCCTTCCCCCGCGGAGGGCGTCCCGGGAGGTATCCGGTGTTGGCGATGCGAACGGCCAAACGGCTCGGCTTGCGACGGCGCGAAGAGTGGCGTCGGCTTACCGCGAGCGAAGACGCATCGCGCGGGGCCTCGAACCCGGTGACACGTCCCCGTGCGGGCAACCTCTCGGATGAAACTCGCGCCGGCAGGTCCGGGCGGTCGGGGGCATGAGCCCGACCGCCGCGAACCGAGGCCGGTCGTTCGCCTGGCCTCGTCAGGAATGACAGCCGGGCCGTCGTCCGAGGGGACGACGGCCCTCGCACATCCGCGGCAACGCCGGAGCCATTTGCTCCCGGAGACCAGCGGACCAGGCGTTAGACTCCGCCCCATGGCCAGTGAGACCGGACCCGACGATGCGGTTGATGTGCGCCCGGCCACACCCGCCGAGGCCGTCGACATACGGGGCATGCACGCGGCGAACAGGTCGGCGTGGGACGAGGCCGCCGAACGATACGAGGGGTGGTTCGCTGAGTCGGTCGCGCAGATCCGCAGCGGCGGGTCGAACCTGTTTCCGGTTGAACACGCGCTGATCGGCGACCTGCGAGGGCGATGCCGCCGGGCGATCCACCTGCAGTGCGCCGGGGGCCGCGACACGCTCTCGCTGTGGAACCTGGGCGCTGACGAGGTGGTGGGCGTCGACTTCAGCCCGCGGATGCTGGATCTCGCCCGTCGGCTGACGGAGGCCACAGGCGCACCGGCCAGCTGGGTCGAGGCGGATGTGCTTGACGTCCCGCACGATCTGGACGGGACCGCGGACCTGCTGTACACGGGGCGCGGATCGCTGATGTGGCTCCAGGACCTCGACGCGTGGGCCGGGGTGCTGCGCCGGCTCCTGGCCCTCCAGGGCCGTCTCGTGATCTTCGAGGGCCACCCGGCAGAGTGGCTGTTCGACGCCGACGAGGCTGGCGGCTGGATGCTCACCGACTACGACTACTTCGGCGGGCCGGAAGCCTCGCGCGGGTGGGATCCCGCCTACATCGACCGGCTCTCGATCCCCGACGAGGCACAGCACTGGAAGTTCGCCCGGGCGTGGACGCTGGGCGAGGTCGTCACGGCACTCCTGCATTCCGGCCTCCAGCTCGACGAGGTGGCGGAGCACCCGGTGGACTGGTGGGCCGGCCACCGGGACGTTCGTCCCGAGCTACGGGGGCGGGTTCCCCTCTCCTTCTCCGTCACGGCCACGCGCGGCGCCTGACCCCGTGGCGTCTGACGGCCAGCACCTGCACCATGCCGGCCGTTGACGCGCGCGGGCGAACGCGGGAGGATCAGCCCGTGGAAGAGACCGGCCCGCCCGAAGACGACGACCCGCTCGAGTTCATCGACGCGCGCGAGGTCGCACGGTCGCGTCGGCGCGACCACGACCTGCACGCCGAGGGGCGCGACCTGATGCGCCCGGGCATCGCCAAGGTGTTCAAGCAGATCCTGGATCACCAGGCCAGAGAGGCCACGGAGCCGCGCCCCAAGGGACATCGCCAGCGCGGCTGACAGAGTGCACCGCTCCGGCTCGCCGAGCGTCGGGCGACGGATCCTGCAGGCACGACGCGCCGCCCCAGCCCTGTCAGCGCGGTCCGATCCCGACGAACCCTCCGTTCGGGTCGCGAAGCATCCGCCTCACCTCCAGGACCGAGGTCGGATCGATCGGGCCGTAGACGTGCGGGAACCGCTGGCCCGGATCGTCGAAACGCCACGGGCTGCCCGTTCGCTCGAGATCCAGGGTCAGCAGCAGGAACGAACGCGGGTCGTCACGGTAGAACCGGTTGGCGACCGTGACCATCTCGGAGTCGCCGTCCGTGCAGTGGACGAAGCCGTCCTCCGGATAGGCGGCGGGGAGGTACCCCGACGTCAGGTCGTGCGCCTCCCAGACCGCCTCGGGAACCAGGTGCAGGGTTGGCCGGGTCACGCGGGTTCAGCCGGCGCCGGCTGATCGACACCCACCCACCGTCGGTCAAGCGCCACCTGGATGACGGTGGGACCGGACGCCGCCAGGGCAGTCCGCAGCGCGGGTTCGAACGCGGCGTTCGCCTCCACGTGCACGCCCCGCGCACCGCAGGCTCGGGCAGCCGCGGCGAAGTCCACGGGGCCCAGGTCCGTCCCCGGTGCCGTGGGGCTGCCAGCCAGGTCCTGGTGGGCGCGGATCTCCCCGTAGCGCTCATTGTCGAAGACGATCGCCACGACGTGCGCGCCCTCGCGGACCGCGGTCTCCACCTCAGCCAGGATCATGCCCATGCCGCCATCGCCCATGAGCGCCACCACCCGACGCTCGCGATGCACGAGCGCCGCCGCCAGCGCTGCGGGGAACGCATATCCCATGGCGCCCGAGGTCGGCCCCAGGAAGGTGCCTGGCCTCCGGAACCGGAAAGCCCGGGCCGCCCAGCCGGCAAACGCTCCGGCGTCGGTGGTGAGGATCGCGTCCTCGGGGAGGAGTCGTCGGAGGTCGGCAATGATCTGCCCGGGATGGACGCCGGGTCCCAACCACGGGTCTGCATCCACGACGGTGGACGCCTCCCAGGCCGCGCGGTCCTCGGCGTTGTTGCGGTCTCGCGCGGCCAACGGCTCTGCGGCCAGGACGCCGTCCTTGAGACGGGCCACGGCAGCACGGAGGAACGAGCGGGCATCTGCCCGGATAGCAAGGACGGGATTGGAGGTGACTCCGAGTGCCTCGGTCCGCGGCTCCAGGTCCACGTGCATCCACGGCTGGCCTGGCGCCGGAATGGCGTACTCGTAGCTCGTCGGTTCGCTGAGCCGCGCGCCCAGCACGAGGATGGCGTCCGCGGCCTCCAGGCGGGCGCGCACCGTGTCAGGGCTGCCGTACCCGGTCATGCCCAGGTACAGGGAATGGTCGTTGGGGATCACGTCCCCGCGCCGCCAGCTCGCGACGACCGGAACGTGGAGGAGCTCGGCGAGGCGGACGAGGTCGTTGGAGCAACGTGCTCGAAGAACACCGGCCCCAGCGATGATGACCGGCCGCTCGGCCGACGCGAGGAAGTGAAGGACCGCGCGGATGTCCTCCACGGACGGTGTCTCAGGGTGGGAGCGGATGATCGGGACGCGCGTGCCCTCCGGGATCGGCAGCGACAGGACGTCCTCGGGGAGGGCGAGGAGAGCAGGCCCGGGGCGTCCCTCCAGCACGGCCCGCACGGCGTCCTCGAGGACCGTCGCGGCGGTCTCGGCATCGTCGATCTCACCGGCCCACTTCGCAAGGCTGCCGATGGTGTTGACGAGGTCTGCCTCCTGAAAAGCCTCCCGACCACGGAGATGGCGATCCACTTGGCCCACCAGCGCGAACATGGGCGAGGAATCCGCCGTGGCGGTATGGATGCCGATCGCGAGGTTGGCAGCCCCCACGATGCGCGTCCCGAGACAGGCCGCCGGCCGGCCGGTCAGCTGGCCGTAGGCTTCCGCGGCAAAGGCGGCCGCCCCCTCGTGGCGGGTCGCAACGATCCGGATGCCGGCGGCCTCGAGGGCATCGAGGACCGGGAGGAAGCTCTCACCGGGAACGGTGAACGCGAGGCGCACTCCGGCACCTCGCAGCGTGGCGGCGATCAGCTCTGCGACCGTGCGCGGCGCATGTGGCTCGGCCTCAGGCTCGGGCTCGGCCACCTTCAACCCGGTCTCGGCTACGTGCGTGTCGCGCTCGGCCGCGGGCTCCGGAACTGGCTCCGGCTCGGCCAGGTCCGGCCGGCCGCCCTCTTCGGGCTCGACAGCCTGCGGGACCTCGGGCTCCTCGGGCTCGGCGGCCTCCTCGGGCTCGACAGCCTGCGGAACCTCGCCCTCCTCGGGCTCGGCGGCCTCCTCGGGCTCGACAGCCTGCGGAACCTCGCCCTCCTCGGGCTCGACAGCCGCGGCGGGCTCGGCGGTCTCCTCGGGCTCGACCCGTTCGATTGGCTCCTGCCCTGCTTCTGCCGCGTCAGGGGCGTCCTGTGCGACGGGCTCCTGGTCCGGGTGGGGATGCATCTCGGCCTCCTGTAGCCGGCCAGGACGGCGGTCCGTCCGGGGCCGGGGCGTGCGGGACTGGTGGGGGCTCGGGGTGTGCGGCTTGACTCAGCCGGGTACTGCTGCGCCGGGCGCTCCGACCATCGCGGCCAGCAACCCAGCCACGACAACGAAGGCGACGATGATCATCAGCAGGCGGCCCGTTCGGGCACCGGGCATGGGGAACCTCCTACCGGTAGTTGTCGAACTGGAGGGGAACGACCTCATCGAGGCCTCGCAGGCGAACGATCACCTTCTGCAGCTCGTCCCTGCTCTTGGCGGCCACCCGGATGGCATCCCCCTGGATACGGGGCTGCACCTTCGGGAACTCGTCCCGGATCAACTTGACCAGCTTCCGTGCGAGATCGTCCGGTAGACCGCGCTTCAGGGCGATCTCCTGGCGGACCTTGTTGCCACCGGCCTGCTGCACCTCGCCCCAGTCGAAGATCTTGAGGGACAGGTTCCGGCGGACGGCCTTCGATTCGATGAGGTCGCGGACGGCCCGCGCCCGCATCTCGCTGTCCGTCACCAGGACGATCCGCTCCTTCTCCTGCGTCAGGTCAACGTGCGCACCCTTGAAGTCGTAGCGCTGCTGGACCTCCCGGCGCACCTGGTCCAGGGCGTTCCGAAGCTCCTGCTCATCGAAGTCCGAGACGACGTCGAACGAGATCTCGCCCGCCATCGGCACTCCTTTCAGCCCGCGAGGTGCTCGCGGGTCACCGTCCAAAGCTTCAGCCGCACGATGCGCCCGTCCCCTCCAATCTCGGCGGAGAGGAAGCCGGCCTGCCGGACCTTGGCCTCCGCGGCCGTCCGGTTCCAGCTTGCATGCCACGCGGCCAGCACGGTGTCCCCTGCGACCCAGTGGCGCTCGATGGCCAGATCGTAGTAGCGTTCCGCGCTTGCCGCTTCCAGCAAGTATGCCCGGAGGGCGTTGTGCCCGGCGAGCGCAGGCGTGAAGGGGTCCAGGACCAGCTGCGCGTCTTCCGTGAACAGATCGGTGTAGGCATCCCCGTCGTACCTGCGTCGGGCGAGGACGAGTGACGTCAGCAGATCGTGGCCCTGGGCATAGCTGAGCGTCATCGGGATCCCAGGTGCTCCAGGAGCAACTCGCCGATCCGGTACGAGAGCCCCCCACCCATGACCAGCACGACGTCCCCGGCGCGGACCTCGTCGGCCAGCCAGCGAGCCGTGGCCTCCACGGATCCGGGCGCCGCAACCAGGATCCCGGGGGCGCGTGCCGCCACGGCATGCGCCAGCTCCTCGGCGGAGGCGATGGTGGTGTCCGGGTCACGCCCGGCCCAGATGTCGGCGACGGCGACCGCATCGGCTCCCGCCAGGACCTCCGCAAAGGCATCCAGCAGGGCCGCGGTTCGATGGAAGGTGAGCGGCTCGTACACGGCCCAGGCCCGGCGGCCGGGCTCCCGCTGCCGCACAGCGGCCAGGGTCTCGCGGATGGCCGTGGGGTGGTGGCCGTAGTCGTCGTAGACAACCACACCGGCGACTTCGCCCTTGCGCTCCAGCCGGCGACCCACACCCGGGAACGTCGCGAGGCCCTGGGTGGTGGCTGCGGCCGACAGCCCCACTGCGCTCGCGGCGCCTGCAACCCCGAGCGCGTTGGCCGCATTGTGGCGACCCGCAGTGGGAAGGCGGACCGTCCGCGGGCCACTTTCGGCATCCAGGCCCACGACCTCCAGCAGGGTCATGTCGCGCTCGGCGGCGGTGATCCGGCCGATGAGCGGGGAGGCAGGACCGGCGCCCGTCGGGAACCGTTCGGCGATGTCCCGGACGTACCCATCGAGCCGCGGTGGGGAAGTGTCCACGATCGCCGTGGCCACGATCCGTCCCGGCCAGTCGGCGAGCCGGCCGGCCAGCTCGGCCACGCCATCGTCCGCGATGTTCGCGACGAGGATCGGGATGCGGGTGCTGGCGCCGTCGGCCCCGCCTTCCCCCATGCGCCGGATCCAGGTCTCGAACGCGGCGAGGACGGCGGCACGGTCGGCGAACACGTCGGGGTGATCCCATTCGGCCGACGTGATGATTGCGACCTCGGGACGGTACGGGTCGAAGTTGCCGGCGTACTCATCCGCCTCCACGACAAACGGCGCTCCCCTGCCCCGCCGGGCCGTCGCCGGGAGCCCGATCCCGGTGAGAGCCGCCGGCAGCAGCGCACCGACGAACGCGCCGGGATCCGCCCCGCCGGCGGCCAGAACATGCACGAGCCAGCCCGCCGAGGTGCTCTTGCCGTGCGTTCCAGCTACTGCCACGAGCCTCCGGCCGGCAGCTGCATCAGCGACGACCTGCTGCCACGACTCCAGCGGGATGCCCCTGTCCCGGGCCGCGACGAGCTCCGGGTTGTCCGGGTCGATCGCCGTCAGGGCCTTGGTCACCGCCAGGCGCTCGGGTGGAGGTGTTCGGCGGACGTGGGACGCGTCGTGCGCCGGCCAGACCGGCACGTCCGCGGCTGCCAGGGCCGGCGTGTACTGGCCGGCGCCACCGGGATCGCACCCATCCACGACGGCTCCGGACCAGACCGCGAGCAGCGCCGCCGCGGACGCGCCCGCTCCCGCTGCGCCCACGACGTGGATGCGCTCTCCGGTGGCGATGGCTCGGGCCGCACGTGCTGGCGCGAGACCCGCCCCGATCTCCGCGGCCCCCCGGGTGCTCAACCTTCCGCCTCGCCACCGGACACTCGCTCGAGGAGCATCTCGAGGGCGGCCTCCGCAGAGGCGCGCTTGTTGTCCGTCCGGTTCCCCGACCACAGGAACCGTCGGACGTCCGGAGGGCCCAGGCCCGTCACGGCCACGTATGCGAGCCCAACCGGCTTCGCCTCGCTGCCGCCGTCCGGACCGGCGACACCCGTGATGCCCAAGCCCAGGTCCGTGCCGAAGCGCTTCCGGACGCCATCTGCCATCGCGATCGCCGTCTGGGCGGAAACCGCGCCGTGGGCGGCCAGAACCTCGCCGGGCACGCCCAGCTGGGATCGCTTGACCTCGTCCGCGTAGGCCACGATCCCGCCGCGCAGATAGGTCGACGAGCCGGGCACCTCGGTGATCAGGTGGGCGACGAGCCCGCCGGTGCACGATTCCGCCGTGGCCACGGTCAGGCCGCGACCCGCGCACCTCGCCCGGAGGCGGGCGGCGAGATCGACAAGCGGGTCCGCCACGTCAGTTCCGGCTGGTCTTGACCGGATCGTCTGGGGGTGCGAACAGCCAGGTCTCGGGGTTGCTCTTCGTGGACATCCGGCCCAGGTCCTTGCCGTTCAAGGTGAAGTAGGTCGCACTGGACTTGCCGGTCCGGACCTCGACCGACTCCTTGGCCGTGAACGTCACCACCTTGCCCGGGCCGTAGGTCTTGCCCCCGGCACCGGTGACGCTGGACACCTTGCCGTCAACCCAGACCTTCAACCACGCCGGTGCCCCCTTGATCGAGACCACGAGGGTGACGCCCTTGTACTGGACCGAGACGTTCCGCGTCAGCGTGACGGCCTTGCCTTCGGCGGATGTCGCCGTGACGACGATCTGCCAGCTCCCGGCAGAGAGGTCCAGGGGCGTCTCGAAGGAGCCGTCCGCCGCGACATCCACGGTGACGGGACCAACGTCAGGCTTCGCGATCTGTGACGGAGACGCGGAGGAACCAGCCGCGGGCGCCCCGGACGGAGACACTGCCGGCGGCGGCGCCTCCGACGGCGGCGCCGTGGACGGGGGCGCGGCCCCGGCAGGCAACGTTAGAATCGCCGACACCGCGACCGTCGTGGCATTCGTCGTCATGCCCTTGATCGGAATGGCCCCGTTCTCGAACTGCGAACCGTCGGCCGGGGAGATCAGGACAAGCGTGGGCGCCTCGATCACGAGATACGGGACCGTGATGAAGACGCGCGCGGCCGTCTCCGCGGTCTTGCCGGTCTCGGGATCCAGGGCATTGATGTCGAACTGGTTGCGCCCACGCCGCAGCTCCACGTCCGCGGTCCAGCTACCCGTGGCGTCCGCGGAGACGCGGTATGGCTGGTCCCGACCGGCCGCGGTGATCGTGATCGTCGCGCCCGGGATGGACGTGCCGCGGAGCGTGTAGGCGGTCGACTCCTCGGGGACCTCGATCACGAGCTGCGATGGGGTGGTGACCGCAAGCGTGGGCGGCTTCGCGAAGCGTACGAGCTGAATGCCCATGTAGACGGCGAACACGCCGATCAGGACCGTGAGCAGCGCGGCGACGACGATGACCGGCGAGAAGTTCAGGCCCTGCCGGGGGGCGATGATGGGCTTCGGCACGGTCAGCACCGGCTCGGCCGCGATCGTCGAATCACCGCGTTCGCGCTTCCACTGCCGGAGGACGTCCTCCGGGTCCAGCGCCAGGTAGAGCGCGTAGTTGCGGAGGAAGCCCTTCGTGTACACGGCGCCCGGGAGCTCCCGGTACTCGCCGTGCTCGAGCGCCTGCAGGTAGCGGACACGGATCTTGGTGTCCCGCTCGGCGCGATAGAGGTCCACGCCCTTGCGCTCACGCGCGGCAACGAGCCGTTCGGGCAGCGACGGTCCGGCCTCGGCGGCGTACGCGCGGTCTCCGCCGCGCGCATCCGCGCGACGGCGCCGTGCATCGTCTCGCGTCGTCATGCCTCGTCCTCGTCTCCGCCGGCGGCAGGTCCGTCATCCCGACGGAGGACCGCCCGGGCATTCGAGCCGTCGAATGCCCCCACGTACCCGCGCGCCTCGAGCTGGTCGATGATCCTCGCTGCCCGCGCATACCCGATCCGCAGTCGCCGCTGGAGCAGCGATGCGGAAGCCCGATCGTACTCCCGGATGACCGATACGGCATCCATCAGCAACCGGTCCGCATCGTCCTCGGCCAGCTCCTCGACGTTACCGCTCGACTCCTCGTCCGAGGTGATGATCGAGAGGTCGTAGCGGGGGTCGTCGATCTGGTCTCGCCAGTATTCCGTGACGCGCCCGATCTCGGGATCGGAGACGAACACGCCCTGGAGGCGCATCGGCCGCGGCAGGTCGGATGGCTGGTAGAGCATGTCGCCGCGGCCGATCAGGTCCTCCGCCCCGGGGGAATCGAGGATCGTGCGGCTGTCGATCTGGCTGGCCATGGCGAACGCGATCCGGGACGGGAAGTTGGCCTTGATGAGCCCGGTGACGACGTTGACCGATGGGCGCTGGGTCGCGAGGACCATGTGGATGCCGGTGGCACGGGCCTTCTGGGCGAGGCGGACGATCGGGTCCTCGACGTTCTTGCCCTCGCGCATCATCAGGTCCGCGAGCTCGTCGATGATGATCACGATGTACGGCAGGCGGTCCGCGGGGTCCACCCGGGTCTCGTTGAAGGCCTTGATGTTGCGCGACGTGGCGCCCGCGAACTTGCGGTACCGGTTCTCCATCTCGGCGACCGCCCATTTGAGCGCGGACTTGGCCCGCTCGGGCTCGGTGATGACCGGGACCAGGAGGTGCGGCAGGCCGTTGTAGCCTGCGAGCTCCACGCGCTTGAGGTCCATCAGGATCATCCGCGTGTCGTCAGGGGTTGCATTGCACAGCAGGCTCGTGATCAGGGCGTTGACCATGACGCTCTTGCCCGAGCCCGTGGCGCCCGCGATCAGCAGGTGCGGCATCTTGGACAGGTCCACCGCCTGTGCGCGACCGGCCACGTCGCGCCCCAGCGCGAAGGTGAGCGTTGATCCCGAGGCCGAGAAGTCGACCTCGTCCAGGATCCGCCGCAGCGCGACGATGTTGAACTCCTTGTTGGGAATCTCGATCCCGACCGCGCTCTTGCCCGGGATCGGCGCCTCGATCCGGATGCTCCGCGCGGCGAGCGCCATCGACAGGTCGTCCTGGAGCGCCTCGATCCGGCTGAGCTTGATGTGCGGGGCCGGCTGCACTTCGTACTGGGTCACGACCGGGCCCGCGTTGCGGCCGATGATCCGAGCCTCGATGTCGAAGCTCGCCAGCTTCCGGACGATGATCTCCTCGTTCCGGGCGTGGACGGCGTCCGCGATGTCCGTGGTGGCTGCGTTGGGGACCTCGCCGGGATCGAGAAGCTCGTGGGGCGGCAGGCGCCACTCGATCGCATTGCGGGTGGGGGGCGAGTCGGAGGCGTCGGTCACGTCCTCGGGATCCCGATCCACCGGCAGCGCGGTCGCAGCGCGAGCGGTACCCGCGACAGCCCCGGCGGCCCGCGCCGGCGCGAAGGTGGAGGACGTCGGCGACGCCGAAGGGACCGCGCTGGGGATGCCGGGCTCGGGAGACTCCGAACCCCACACGCCCGTCTGGCCTGGCGCCTCCACCGCCGGAATGCGTACGGCGCGTCCGCGGCGTCCACCCTCCGTGGGTGCGCCAGGCTCCGACGTGGCTGCGGCCGCGCCGCCTGCCCCTGCCCTCGCCGGAGCAGGCGTGCCGGCCTTCGCAGTCCTGTCCTGGAGCGTGGAGCCCGCTGCGCGTGCCGCGCGCGTTGCGGGTGACAGGAATGACCGGAGGGGACGATCGAAGGCGATCAGGAGCCCGGCGAACATCAGGACCATGAGAATCACGAACGCACCGGGCGTCGTCAGCAGCGGCTGGAGCGCACCCACGAGGAACCTGCCGATACGGCCGCCCGTGGAATTGTTGATCTCGAGCAGCTGCATCAGGCCGAGGAGGCCGACGTAGGCCATCCCGATGCCCAGCAGCGTCCGACCCCAGGGCGCGCCGGGCTCTCGGCCGGGACCCCATTCCACGTACCAGCCCGCGATCAGGAGCACCGCCGGCAGCAGCCAGCGGCCCGTCCCGAAGAACGGGACCGAGGTGTTGCGCCACCAGTCGGTGAGGCTGCCCTCGCCCGGCAGCAGCAACGCGATCAGCGTGACCGCGCCGAGCCCGAGGAGGAAGATCCCCACCAGAGAGCGGACGACGGCCGGCGACAGGCCAAGCGAGATCTTCGGCAGTGGCAGGCCGCTGTTGCGCGCGCGGCTGCGCGACGCGGGGGGGCGCGTCGTCCGACGGGGGGTGGAGCGCGGCGGAGTCTGCCGCGGCTTCGCCATCCGCTAGACCTCGACCACGACCGGGAACACCATCGGGCGGCGCTTGGTCTGCTCATACAGGAACCGGGACAGGCTGTCCTTGATCTGGGACTTGAGCAACGCCACCTCGGAGATCCGGTCCCCCGGGGCGTCCACGGCCGCACGAATGCGACGGATCGCCTCCTCGATGATCGGATCCTCCTCGTTCCCATGGACGAACCCGCGGGTGATGATCTCGGGCCGGCCCACGACACGACCCGTCTGCTTGTCCACCTGGACGACGACCATGAACATGCCGTCGTTGGCGAGCGCCCGCCGATCGCGCAGGACCACGTCCCCCACCTCGCCCACGGACAGCCCGTCGACGTACACGTAGCCCGCCGCAACCGGCTGCCCCCGCCGGGCACTGCCGTCGTCGAAGATCTCGATCGGTGTGCCGTTCTCGATGATGAACACGTTCTCGGGGTCCACGCCGGTCTCGATGGCCAGCCGGCCGTGCTGGACCAGCATCCGGAACTCGCCGTGCATCGGGAGGAAGTACCTGGGCTTGGTGAGCCCGAGCATCAGCTTGAGCTCCTCCTGGCTCGCGTGGCCCGAGACGTGGGCCCGCTTGATCGCGTGGTAGTAGACGTTGGCGCCGGCCTTGAACAGGTTGTCGATCGTGCGCGCGACATACTCCTCGTTGCCGGGGATCGGGCTGGCGGACACGATGACGGTGTCGCCGGGCTGGATCTCGACGAAACGGTGGTCCCGGTTGGCCATGCGGGCGAGACCCGCCATGGGCTCTCCCTGGGCACCCGTGGTCGCGATGACGAGCTTGCCCGGGGGGACGTCCTTGATCTTGTCCTTGGCGACGATCATCGACGGCTCGTACTTGAGGTAGCCGAGGTCGCTGGCAATCCGGAAGTTCTGCTCCATCGAGCGGCCGATGACGGTCGTCTTGCGGCCCAGGTCGGCGGCGGCATCGAGGACCTGCTGGACCCGGGCGATGTTGCTGGCGAAGGTTGCGATGATCACGCGGCCGTCGAGCGGCTCCATGATCTCCCGGAAGGCCTCGCCGACGATCCGCTCGGACGGCGTGTAGCCCGGGTTCTCCGCCCGGGTCGAGTCCGAGAGCAGACAGATCACGCCCTCCTCGCCCAGGCGGGCGAGGATGTGGAAGTCGGACAGCCGCCCGTCCACCGGCGTGTGGTCGAACTTGAAGTCGCCCGTGTGGACGACAATCCCGACGGGCGTCCGCAGCGCGATGCCCATGGCGTCCGGGATGGAGTGACCGACGCGGAACGGGATGGCGGTGAACGGCCCGATCTCCACCTCGTCGCCGGGCTCCAGCGCGATCAACGGGTTGTTGTGGAGCTTGTGCTCCTTGATCTTGTTGCCGAGGAGGCCGCGAGCCAGGGTGCTGGCGTACACGGGGACGCCCGGGAACTCCGGCAGGACGTATGGAAGCCCGCCGACGTGGTCCTCGTGGGCGTGCGTGATGAGGAACGCCCGGACCTTCGAGCGGTTCTCCTTGAGGTAGGTGACATCGGGCACGACGAGGTCGATGCCGTACATCTCCTCGTCGGGGAACATGAGCCCGCAGTCGATGACGACGATGTCGTCGCCGTACTCGAACAGGTACATGTTCTTGCCGATCTCCCCCACCCCGCCGAGCGGGATGATGCGGAGGGGCGTGTTGGAGTCTGCCATGGGGGTCTCGATCGTCCTCGAAGGGGTCAGAACAGGGTCAGCTGGGCGGCATCGTCGGCCACGGGATCGGCGGCGACGTTGGCCTGGACGGAGTTGGGGGGTGGGGTCGCACGGTCCGACGCGGTGACTGGCGCCGGGATCGCACTGACGTCGGGAGCGGATGCCGGCGTCGTGGTCACCGTCGGGTTGGCCGTCCCACCCGCGGTGCGACGCCCTCGGGCGCCGACCAGGATAGACGGGACGCGGGCGATGTCGTCGAAGCTCTCTCGCTCGATGGACGCGGTCCTGAGCGCAGCCGCAGGATGGTACATCGCAAACACGAGAGCGTCGCGGGCGCCGGTCTCCGGGTCGGCGGGCCGGCTGGTGCCGTGGACCTGTCCGATGCGGGAGCCGGGCATGAAGGTCCCCATCGAGTGGCGGCCGAGCGTGACCACCACGGCGGGGTCGAGCACGGCGAGCTGCCGGCGCAGGTACGGCGCACAGGCGGCAATCTCGTCCGGCTGCGGGTCCCGGTTGTCGGGCGGGCGGCACTTCACGACGTTCGTGATGAACACGTCCTCGCGCTTCCAGCCGATGCTGGCGAGGAGACGGACGAGCAGGCCGCCGGCTCGGCCCACGAACGGGCGCCCCTCGCGATCCTCGTTCATGCCCGGACCCTCGCCGACCAGGACGACCTCCGTGTCGGGATCGCCCTCGCCAGGGACGGCTCGCGTCCGCCCCTCATGGAGGCGGCAGCGGGTACAGGTCCCGACCTCGTCTCCGATCTGGTCGAGCGCCGCAAGGCGCTCGCGTCGCGTCACCCGGAGCGCCCCCGGACGCACCCACGGGTCGGCGCTCACGCGCCTTGCGAACCCAGCTGCGCTCGACGAGCACCTCCGCGATCTCCACCGCATTGGACGCCGCGCCCTTGCGCAGGTTGTCCGAGACCACCCAGAAGGCGAGGCCCCTGTTGCCCGGAACGGAGGGATCCTGCCGCACCCGGCCCACGTACACGTCGTCCGAGCCTGCGGCCTCGGTCGCGAGCGGGTAGAGGTTGGTCGACGGGTCGTCCTGGACGACAACGCCCTTCACGGCCGCGAACAGCTCCCGGGCGCGATCCGGCGTGATCGGATCACGCGTCTCGACGTGGACCGCTTCCGAATGGCTGACGAACACCGGCACACGGACGGCGGTGCAGGAGACGCGGAGCTCCGGCAGGTGCAGGATCTTGCGGCTCTCGGTGACGACCTTCCACTCCTCTTTCGTGTACCCGCTGTCCAGGAACACGTCGATGTGCGGGAGGGCATTGAAGCCGATCAGGTGAGGGTAGACGCTCGCGGTCTTGGGGCGTCCCTCGGCGTGCGCCCGCACCTGCTCCTCGAGCTCCACGATCGCCTTCTGCCCGGTGCCGGCCACGGCCTGGTAGGTGTCCACGACCACGCGCTCGATGCCCACCGCGTCCCGCAGCGCCATCAGCGGCGGCATCAGCTGCATGGTGGAGCAGTTCGGGTTGGCAATGATCCCATCGTGCCACTCGAGGTCGTCCGGGTTCACCTGCGAGACGACCAGCGGGACGGCCGGGTCCATGCGCCACGCGCTGGAATTGTCGATGACGGCCGCGCCGCGCTTCGCTGCCTCGGGCGCGAGCTCCATCGAGGTGCCACCGCCGGCGCTGAACAGCGCGATATCGACGCCCTCGAATGCGTCGGGGGTGGCCAGCTCCACGGCGATCTCGCGGCCGGCCACGGTCATCGTGGAGCCCGCAGATCGGGACGAGGCGAAGAGGCGCAGGTCGGTGTACGGAAGCCGCTTCTCGAGAAGGACCTGGATCATCGTCCGACCGACCGCGCCGGTCGCTCCGACGACGGCCACGGTCAACGATTCGGGTGAGGCTCCAGGCACGGTCCGACCTGCTAGCGGGTGATTGTCGGGCACCGGCGGAGTATACCAGCGGGCCCCGGGCCAGCCGCCCGTGGCCTCTCGCGGCCAGCCGCACCGTGGCCGATATCGGGCAGGCGCACCCCGAGCGGCCCCGCGCCGCGGCGCCCACGTGGGGCCCGGACGCAGAAGCGCCCCCGTGGCCGGAGCCGCGGGGGCGCTTCCTGAGCGCTTGTTTCTGCTACGGCTACTTGGCGAGGTGCCGCTGCATCGCCGCCTTGCGGGACAGGTTGACCCGTCCCTGGCGGTCGATCTCGGTGACCACCACCATGACCTCGTCGCCCACCGACACGACGTCCTCGACGGACGGCACGTGGTAGTCGGCCAGCTCGCCGATCCGGATGAGGCCTTCCCTGCCCGGCAGGATCTCGACGAAGCACCCGAAGGTCATCAGGCGGGTGACCTTGCCCAGGTACAGGGCGCCGATCTCGACGTCACGGGTCAGGCTCTCGATCCAGGTGATCGCCTTGCGCGAGTTCTCGCCTGAGACGGCGGCGATCTCCACGGTGCCGTCGTCCTCGACGTTGATGTTGGTGCCGGTCTCCTCCTGGATCTTGCGGATCATCGACCCACCCTTGCCGATGATCTCGCGGATCTTCTCGGGGTTGATCTTGATCGTGATGATCCGGGGGGCGAACTCGGACATCTCCTCGCGCGCCGAGGGCAGGACCGAGGTCATCTTGTCGAGGATGAACAGGCGGGCGGCGAGCGCCTGCTTGAGGCCCTCACGGATGACCCGCTCGTCGATGCCCTTGACCTTGATGTCCATCTGGAGGGCAGTGATTCCCTCCGTGGTGCCGGTGACCTTGAAGTCCATGTCGCCGATCGAATCCTCCTTGCCGAGGATGTCGGTCAGGACCACGAAGTTGCCCGTGTCGCCATCGAGCACGAGACCCATCGCCGCGCCGGCAACCGGCGCGCTGATCGGCACGCCCGCGTCCATCAGGGCGAGGGTCGAACCGCAGGTTGAGGCCATCGATGTCGAACCGTTGCCGGCCACGACCTCGGACACGAGGCGGATGACGTACGGGAACTCTTCCTGCGTCGGGAGCACCGGCAGGAGCGCCCGGGCGGCGAGGTTGCCGTGGCCGATGTCACGCCGCGACGGCCCGCGCATCGGCTTGTTCTCGCCGGTGCTGTAGGGCGGGAAGTTGTAGTGGTGGAGGTAGCGCTTGGAGAGCTCGGGGCTGATCGTGTCGATCCGCTGGACGTCCGAGGACGGCCCGAGCGTGGCGACGGTCAGCGCCTGGGTCTGGCCGCGAGTGAACAGGCCGGAGCCATGCGCACGCGGCAGGAGGCCGACCTCGACCGAGATCGGGCGGATCTCGTCGGTGGCGCGGCCGTCCATGCGGATGCCCTCGCGGAGGACGAGCTCGCGGACGGTCTTCTTCTGGACGAGCCCGAACAGGCTCTTGCTGAACCGCGCCTCGCGGCGGGCCGCCTCGAGCAGGCGGGCGGACTCGTCCATGTCGGAGCGGGTTGCGCGGACGGCGGTGGCGATGCCGTCCTTGAGGGTCTCGATGCGGCCAGGAAGATCCTTGCCGAACCAGATCAGCAGGTTGGCGGTCGCCTCGGCGTCCGGCAGGGCGCGGTGGTTCTCGCTGAGCTCGATGCCGAAGAACTTGGCCAGGGTCCCCAGCTTGTAGTTCTCGAGATCCGGGTAGCCCTCGCGGGCGATGACGAGCGTGTCGAGGTAGCTGCCGGCGGGCATCCGGGTGCCGTCGCCGAGGGCCTCCTCGAGGAAGGCGATGTCGAAGCCCACGGAGTGGCCCACGACGAGCGCGCCGCCCACGAACTCGAGCGCCTTGCGCGCGGCCTCGGCCGGGCTCGGGGCGCCCTTGACGTCCTTGTCGGTGATGCCGTGCATCTGGTTGCCGACGATCGGCCGGCCGGGGTTCACCAGCGTGGACCAGCGGTCCGTGATCTTGCCGCCCTTGACGCGAACCGCGGCGACCTCGATGAGGTCGGCCATCTTGGGGTCCGTGCCGGTCGTCTCGACGTCCACGACGACGAACTCGCCGCCCGCCTTCGCCATGTCGGCGAACGTGAGCACGGAGTGCGTCAGGGGCTCGAGGTACGGGACGAGCTTGGGCTTGCCGACGAGCTCCCGCAGCTTCTCCTGGATCTCCACGAGCGGCAGCAGGGACCGCTGGGCGAACAGGATCGCCTCGGCCATCACGTCCTCGGGGAGGATCTTGACGCCCGCCTCGACCATCATGATGGCGTCGCGGGTGCCGGACACGACCAGGTCGAGCTCGGACTCCTGGAGTTCTGTATAGGTCGGGTTGAGGACGAACTCGCCGTCGATCCGGCCGACGCGCACGGTGCCGACGGGACCCTGGAACGGGATCTCGCTGATCGACAGCGCGGCCGACGCCGCGATGGTGCCGAGGATATCCGGATCGTTCTCCTGGTCCGTCGAGAGGACGGTGATCACGACCTGGACGTCGTCCTTGTAGCCCTCGGGAAACAGCGGGCGGATCGGGCGGTCCGTGAGCCGGGCGGCGAGCGTCGCGGCCTCCGACATCCGGCCTTCGCGCTTGATGAAGCCGCCGGGGATCTTGCCGGCCGCGTACATCCGCTCCTCGAACTCGACGGTGAGCGGGAAGAAGTCGAGACCGGGCCGCGGCTGGCTGCGGTTGGCCGTCCCGAGGACGAGGGTGTCGCCGTAGCGCAGGGTGACTGCACCACCGGCGAGGCCGGCGAGCTTGCCGGTTTCGAGCGTGAGAGTTCGACCGCCGAACTCGATCTCGAGCGTAGTGGGAGTGGGCACGTGTGAACGACCTCCTTGGTCGTGAGGGCAGGTATCGACCTGGGGCGGGTGGATCGGGTACGCCTGCAGCAGGGCCGGATGCGAACGAACCCCGGGATGCTCCCGGGGTCGCGATGCGGCAGGTGCTAGCGGCGCAGACCGAGCGAGCCGATGACGGCCCGGTAGCGGGTGGCATCCTTCTTCACCAGGTAGGCGAGAAGGCGCCGGCGCTGACCCACGAGCTTGAGGAGACCGCGGCGCGAATGGTTGTCCTTCGGGAAGCGGCGGAGGTGCTCCGTCAGGTCCCGGACCCGCTCCGTCAGGAGCGCGATCTGGACCTCGGGCGAGCCGGTGTCGCCGTCCTGGACGGCGTAGGCGGCAATGACCTCTTGCTTCTTCTCCCGCGCGAGCGGCACTCGATCCTCCGACACGAACGATGGCGTGACTGTTTCTTCCTGTCTTTGACCGGCGGAGGATATCAGGGTGCCGCTGGATCCGGCAAGCGTGCCCCGCAGTCGCCCACGCGGTCAGATGCTCGCGGCCCCTCGCATCGAGAGGAATGCCACCCGGACGCGGGGGCCCGCCAGGGCGACGGGCAGAAGAAGCGCCCCGCGCTCCACGGTCACAATCGCGTCGTGCGGATCAGTGTCCCGACCGACCCGGACGTCGTACTCTCCGTCCGGCGGCAGCGCGACCGGCAGCGGGAACCGGAGCCTCGTCCCCTGCCTCGCTTCATCCACGTCCCCCACGACGGCGTGATGGCGGCCCAGGAGGCGTGAGGCGAGCGCAAGGTCCCCTGCCGCGATCGCCGTGCGAACCTCGGTGCTGCGGACGGCGTGGCCCTCCAGCGCAAACGGCGGCAGGACGACGACCTCGAAGCCGGCCTCCCGTCCGAGCGTTCGAAGCGCCTCCGGAGTGCCGGCACGGCGGTACCCGAACGCCGCGTCCGGCGTCATGAGGAAGCCGGCGACCGGCCCCCTGGCCGCGACCATGGCAACAAAGGCGCCGTACGTGGTCTCGCGAAGCCGCTGGTCGAAGTGGACCACGACGGTCGTGTCCACCCCGGCTGCCGACAGTCGCTCCAGACGCTCCTCCGGGTCGCAGAGCAACGGGGGCGCGGAGCCGGTGAGGATCTCGTCGGGGTGATGATCGAAGGTGATCACCACCGGCCGGGCGTGCCGGCCACGAGCCTCCGTGACCAGGTGCTCCAGCAGGTACGCATGGCCCAGGTGAAGCCCGTCGAACACGCCCACGACGAGGAAGGCGGGGTCGGTGGACGGCGCGAGGTGCTCGAGGCCGCGGGCGACACGCATGGAAGGGATGAGATCAGGCCGGTTCGGTGGCGACCCGCGCGTCGGGTCGTCCGGCGGTCGCCGGCCGCTCGGCCAGGACCTTGTGCGGGTGCAGCGCCCCCGTAACGGCCCGGCAGACCGCGACCACGCGTCCCGTCCGGGCCGACCGCGAGCACGAGCGGTGCGTCGCGGACAACCAGGGGCGTCTTCGGAGCGGTGATGAGACCCTCCCCGAGGCGCCGTATCTCGTCGTCCGTGACCGGCGCGTGCGGCAGATCCTCGAGGCCGGCGTCGATCGGGCGCAGGGCCCGGGTGATCCCGGCTGGACCGTCGGCCGCGTGCTCGCGCAGGGTGTCGAACGAGACGGCATCCTCAAGACGGAAGCCGCCGGACGACGTGCGCACGAGCGCGCCCAGGTAGGCGCCGGTCTCCAGGCGCGCGCCCAGGTCCCGGGCGATCGCCCTGACGTACGTCCCGGCGGAGCAGGAGACGTCGACGATCGCCATCGGGCGCGCGGGATCCGCGTCGTCCCACTCGAGGAGGGTCAACGCGTGGATGGTCACGTCCCTGGGCGCCAGCTCCACCGCCTCCCCGGCCCGGGCCATCTGGTACGCGCGGCGACCCTGGATCTGAACCGCGCTGTAGACCGGCGGCACCTGGCGGAGGGGCCCGGTCATTCCAGCCAGCCCGGCCTCCACCTCGGCGCGGGTCACCGGCGGACCCGCGATGGGCGTCCGCTCGCCATCGATGTCGTCGGTCGTGGAGCTCTCACCGAAGCAGATCGTCGCGCGATAGCCCTTCGACGCCCCCAGGTGGTACTCCACCAGCCGCGTCGCTCGACCGAGGAACACGGGCAGCACGCCCGCGGCGAATGGGTCCAGGGTCCCACCGTGGCCCACGCGGCGCGTGGAGGACAGGCGCCGGACGAGCCCCACGACGTCGTGCGAGGTGGGGCCGGAGGGCTTGGCAACGACGAGGACGCCATCGAGGCCGCCGCTCCGGTCGCGCGGGCTCATCGTCGGACCTCGGCGGCCAGCCGTTCCGCGACCTCGCCAACCCGGACGATGGCCGCCTCCAGCGGCAGGCCGACCGTCGCTCCGGCAGCCCGCGCGTGTCCTCCACCGCCGAACGTGCCCGTCAGCACCGTGGCGTCCACGCCCCCGGGCCTGGTGCGGACCGACAGGCGGGTCGTCCCGTCGCCCTCCTCCTTGAACAGCATCGCGACCTCGGCGGTGTCCGCCTGCGCGAGCAGGTCCACGATCCCCTCCGAGTGGGCCGGGATGGCGTCGGTCGCCGCCAGGTCTCCGAGCCGGAGCGTGGACCAGATGATCAGCCCGTCCGGGGAGGTCTCCAGGCGGGCCAGCACGCGCCCGAAGAGCCGGAGCTGTGTGTCGGGCTTCGTCCGGTAGAGCAGGCGCGAGATGTCCGAGAGAGGGGCGCCCGCCTCGACCAGCGCCGCGGAGACCGCGAGGGTGCGCGGCGTGGCATTCGGATGCGCGAACGTGGCGGTGTCCATGACCACACCGGCCATGAGGGCCGCGGCCAGGGCCCCATCGCCCAGGCCGAGGGGCAGTCCGAGACGCACGGCCAGCAGCGCCACCATCTCACAGGTGGCGGCGGCTTCCGGGTCGATCCAGTCGGCCGGGCCCACTCCCCCATTCGATGCGTGGTGGTCCACGATCAGGCGGGGGACGCCGGAGAAGATCGCGGGGTGCCGGGCTGCGACCGCACCGACGCGCTCCGCGCTCGCGCAGTCGGCGAGGACCAGCAGGTCGTACGCCTCGTCCGGGTCAGGATCGGTGCGAAACCGGTCGAGGCCCGGCAGGAACGCGTACAGCGGCGGGACCGGGTCCGTGCTGATTGCCGTCGCCCGGCCGCCGAGCGCTTCCACCAGCAGGCAGATCCCCAGCACGCCGCCCAGGGTGTCTGCGTCGGGGTTCTCATGGCTGACCGCCAGCACGTGTCGCGCCCCCCGCAGGCGCAGCACGAGCTCCTCGGGGACGGCAGCCAGGGCGAGACCGGCGAGGTCCACCGTGGCCGTCATCCGCGACGGGTCCCGGGGCGTCGTCGGGTGCCGCGTGGCGCCGCGGCGCCTCCGGGTGTCCGGTCCACGCCCTGGCCGCGACCCTTCCGTCGCCGCTGCGATCGCACCTTGGCGGCCGGTATCGCCGGCATCGCCAGTTCGGAGGCGTCGCCCGCGGCCTCCGCGGGCGGCGGATCCTCGGCATCTCCCTCGTGCGGGAGACGCTTGACAGGCGTCGGGAGGGACTCGGTGAACGGCGTGACCTCCAGGGGGTCAACGCCGGCCTCGAGCTCCCCGAGCAGGTGCAGCAGCCGGGTTCCTCGCTCTGCGGAGTCGTCGAGATGGATGTGGAGTGCAGGGATCCGCTTGATGCGGAGGCTCTTGCCCAGCTCGTGGCGGACGAACCCCATCGAGGCCTGGAGGGCTCGTACGGTCTCGGTGCGATCGGACTTGCCGCCGATCACGCTGACCCAGACCTTCGCGTGGCGAAGATCCGGCGAGGTCTCGACGTCGGTGATCGTGGTGAACCCGATCCGCGGGTCGGCGAGCTCCTTGGCGAGGAGCGCGCCGATCTCCTGGCGGAGCAGCTCGTCGACCCGGTCGGTGCGCTGGCTCATGACATCCGTCGAACGGGGAGCGTCAGCCCCCCGCCCGGCTCCGCGCCTGGTTCGTGAAGCACTCGAGGATGTCGCCCTCGGCGAGATCGTTGTACCCGGCGAGTCCGATGCCGCACTCGAAGTTCGAGGCAACCTCGCGGACGTCGTCCCGGAAGCGGCGGAGCGAGTCCATCTTGTCCGTCGCGACGACCTTGCCGCCGCGCCAGACGCGGATGCCCCCCGTCCGCACGATGCGTCCGTCGGTGACGTAGCAGCCGGCGATGACCGTGCTCTTGCCCACCTTGAAGATCTGGCGGACCTCGGCACGACCCTCGATCACCTCCACGATCTCCGGCTCGAGCATGCCCTTGAGCGCGGCGTCGATGTCGTCAGTGAGCTTGTAGATGATGTCGTAGAGCCGGACGTCAACGCCCTGGGCCTCCGCCTCGCGACGGGCGGTCTCGGTGACGCCGGTGTTGAACCCGACCACGATCGCATTCGATGCCGTCGCCAGCATGATGTCGTTGTCGGTGATGTCGCCGGCCGCCTCGAGCAGGACGTTGATCTTCACCTCGTCCGTGCTCAGCTGCTGGAGCGAGTGCGAGATGGCGCCCAGGGAGCCCGACACGTCAGCCTTGAGGATCATCCGCAGCTCCTTGGCCTGGCCGGCCTGGATCTGGCGGTAGAGGTCCTCGAGGGTGGCGCGACTTGACCCGGCCCCCGCGGCGTTGACCTGCTCGATCTTGCGGGCCTCCACCCGGGCACGCGCGGTCTTCTCGTCGGCCACCACGCGCAGCACGTCGCCTGCCTCGGGCACGTCTGACAGGCCGAGGATGACGACGGCGGAGGCGGGGCCCGCCTTGGTCACACGCTTGCCGGCCGCGTTCTCGAGCGCCTTGACCTTGCCGAACGTGTTGCCGGCCACCACGATGTCGCCGACGCGGAGGGTCCCGGTCTGGACGATGAGGGTGGCCACCGGGCCACGACCCTTGTCGAGGCGGGCCTCGATGATGGTGCCGATCGCGTCGCGCTTCGGGTTGGCCCTGAGCTCCTGGAGGTCGGCGACCAGCAGGATGATCTCCAGCAGCTCCTCGAGGCCTACCCGGGTCTTTGCCGACACGGGGACCATCGGGGTGTCGCCGCCGTAGTCCTCGATCAGGACGCCGGCCTCGGCGAGCTCGTTCTTCACGCGATCCGGGTTGCTGTCGGGCTTGTCGATCTTGTTCATCGCGATCACGAGCGGAACCTTCGCCGCCTTCGCGTGGCTGATCGCCTCGAGGGTCTGGGGCATGACTCCGTCGTCGGCCGCCACCACGATCACCGCGATGTCGGTCACGCGGGCGCCGCGGGCGCGCATGGACGTGAACGCCTCGTGGCCCGGCGTGTCCAGGAAGACGAGACGCTTGCCGTCCTTGGTCGTGATCTCGGACGCGCCGATGTGCTGGGTGATACCGCCCCGCTCGCCTGCCGCGACGGTGGTCGAGCGGAGGGCGTCGAGCAGGCTCGTCTTGCCGTGGTCGACGTGGCCCATGACGGTCACGATCGGAGCGCGCGGGACGAGGTTCTCGTCGTCCGCCTCCTCGAACAGGACCTCCTTGGTCGCCTCGGCCGGTGCACCGCCCTCGTCCTCATCCGCGTCCGCTTCGGCGTTGGCCTCCGCAACCTGGAACCCGAGCTCCTCGGCGACGAGCGACGCCGTGTCGCGGTCGATCAACTGGTTGATGGTCGCAAAGATGCCGCTCTTGATGAGCTCCCGGATGATGTCCGCGGCGCTGACCGCCAGGATCTCGGCGAGGTCCTTGACGGTGATCGTTGCGGGCAACTCGATCGCGCCGCGCTCCGCGGGATCGACAACGGCAACGCCGCCCGGAACGAACGGGCCGCCCGGACGACGCGGGGGCTTGCGCGGACCGCGACGGCCTCGCGTGCCGCTCCTACTCCTGGCCATGGGCTTCTCCTCGGGGCATCGTGTCGGGGTTGAGAGGGGGTCGCGGGCCGTCGGCCCGCGTAGGGGATGTGGTGGTGGCGAGGGAGTCGGGCCCTGCCTCGAGAATGGCAGCAAGGGCCGGTGACACGGCCACCTTGAGCGCACGCTCGACGGCTCGCTTGCGGCCGGCAACGTCCCAGCACGACGCGTCCCGGCAGAGGTAGGCGCCGCGTCCCGGGGCACGCCCGGAGGGATCCATGGTCACCGACCCGTCAGGGGCACGCACGACCCGGACCAGGTCCCGCTTGGGGCGCGCTGCACGGCAGGCAACACAACTCCGCTCCGGTAGCCGGCGCGGCGGAGCAGGCCGGGTTCGAGCAGCCTCGGCCGGGCCTACGACGACACCTCCCCGGATGCCTTCTTGCGCGAGCGCTTTGCGGGAACGGCGGCCGCTTCGACCGGGGCCGCTTCGACCGGGGCCGCTTCGACCGGGCCTCCTCCGTGACCGCGGCTGCCGCATCCGGCGCGACCACCGCCTCGGGTACGGTCACGGCGCCAGGTTCGGCGGCAATGGGCTCGTCGGCGATCGGCCCTGGCGCGGGGGCATCAGCCACGACGACCGGCACATCGGTCGCGTCGGCCGCCGGCGCGTCCGCCACCGGCTCGGCCGCCGGTGTATCGGCCTCCTCGGGTGCAGCAACGGCCTCGACCACCACCGCGTCACTCCGGATATCGATGCGCCACCCGGTCAGCCTGGCCGCCAGGCGGGCGTTCTGGCCCTCGCGGCCGATCGCCAGCGAGAGCATCCGCTCCGGCACGATGACCGTCGCGATCCGGTGCTCCTCGTCGATCGTCACCCCGAGCACCTGGGCCGGCGACAACGCATTGGCGACGAACACGGACTGGTCGTCGTTCCAGGGGATGACGTCGATCTTCTCGCCCGCCAGCTCCGCCACGACCGCCTGCACCCGCGCGCCGCGCTGGCCCACGGTGGCGCCGACAGGGTCGAGCCCGTCCTGGCGCGACGAGACGGCCATCTTCGACCGGCTGCCAGCCTCGCGGGCGATCGCCTTGATCTCCACGGTCCCGGCGTGGATCTCGGGGACCTCCATCTCGAACAGGCGTCGGAGGAACCCCTTGTGTGTCCGCGACACCATGATCTGCGGCCCGCGGGCGGATCTGCGAACCTCGAGCACGAACGCCTTCACGGGCTGGCCGATCCGGTAGTGCTCGAGCGGGCTCTGCTCGGTGGTGGCCAGGATCGCCTCCACCCCCTTGCCCACATCCAGGATGATGGCCCGCGGCTCCACCCGGCTCACGGACCCGGTGATCAGCTCACCCTCGCGGTTGGCGAACTGGTCGAACACCTGGTCGCGTTCGACCTCCCGCATGCGCTGGAGGATGATCTGCTTTGCGGTCTGGGCGCCGATGCGGCCGAAGTGGTCCGCGTCCAGCTGCTCCAGCTCGAGGACCTCGCCGGCACGCGCGTCCGGGCGCGTTGCCCGGGCCTCGTCCACCGTCACCTGGACGGAGGGATCCTCGACCTCGTCCACGATGTAGCGGCCTCGGACCACGCGGATCTCACCGCTTGCGGGCTCGATGTGGACGAAGATGTCCTCCTCGCCGGCGACGCGCCGGTAGGCGGCCTGGATCCCCTCCTCGACGGCGCGGATGAGCGCCTCCTGGGGAACCTGCTTCTCGGCGTTGAGCTGGAGGAGCGCACCGACGAAGTCGCGACTCATCATGCGCCTCCCTGCTGTCTGGCCGATCTTGCGACACGCCCCCGACACAAAGAAACGTGGGCTGGTCACCCACGCTCCGAGGCGGCCTCTCGCTATTGGGCGCGAGTATACACCCGGCCCCGTGGACCGCCACCGGAGGGACCCGCGCGGAGGCCCTAACCGCGCTCGGCGCCGGCCCCGTACCGCCGGTCCACGTAACCCTCGAGGAGGTCGATGAACTCGGCCACGATGTGATCGCCGCGAAGGGTCCGGTCCAGCTTCCCGTCCACGAACACGGGGGCGACCGGAGCCTCGAACGTGCCCGGGAGGCTGATCCCGATGTCAGCGTGCTTGCTCTCCCCCGGCCCGTTGACCACGCAGCCCATCACCGCGACGCTCATGTCCTCGACGCCCGAGTGGGTCTCGCTCCACGCGGGCATCCGGGCCTTGATGTGGTCGGTGATGTCCCGGGCCATCTCCTGGAAGAAGGTGGACGTCGTGCGGCCGCAGCCGGGGCAGGCTGACACCTGGGGCAGGAACGAGCGCAGGCCCATCGACTGGAGCACCTGCTGCGCGACCTCCACCTCGAGCTCGCGACCGGCGCCGGGCTCCGGCGTGAGGGAGACACGGATCGTGTCCCCGATCCCCTCGTTGAGCAGGATCGCGAGGCCCGCCGTGCTCGCCACGATGCCCTTCATGCCCATCCCGGCCTCGGTGAGGCCCAGGTGGAGCGGGTAGTCGGAGCGCGGCGCGAGGCGCCGGTACGTGTCGACGAGATCCCGGACCCCGGAGACCTTGGCGGACAGGATGATCCGGTCGTGGCGGAGCCCCGTCTCCTCGGCGAGCTCGGCGGAGCGCATCGCCGACTCGATCATCGCGTCGATCATCACGTCGCGGGCGTCCCGGGGGGAGGCCGCGCTGGCGTTCACCTCCATCAGGTCCGTGAGCAGCTGCTGGTCCAGCGAGCCCCAGTTCACCCCGATGCGGACCGGCTTGTCATGCTCGACGGCCGCCCGGACGATCGTCTGGAAGTTCTCGTCGTGGCGCTTCGTCCCGACGTTGCCGGGATTGATCCGGTACTTCGCGAGCGCGGCCGCCATCGCCGGGTACTGCGCCAGCAGCAGGTGCCCGTTGTAGTGGAAGTCGCCGATCACGGGGACGTCCACCCCGAGGTTGTCGCGGACCATGCGGATCATGTCCGGGACGGCTGCCGCAGCCTCCTCGGTATTGACCGTCACGCGCACCAGCTGTGAGCCCGCGTGGGCGAGCCGGGCCACCTGGATGGCGGTGCCGTCCGGGTCCGCCGTGTCCGTGTTGGTCATGGACTGGACGACCACCGGGTGGGCCGACCCCACCAGGACGCCACCGACGTCAACCGACCTGGTGGGCCTCCGGACGGGCCGCAGCGCGTCCGGAGAGGTCAAGGGGTGCCGCCTCCGACCTGCCGGATCACGTCGAACACCGTGATCCAGATCAGGAAGGCGAACAGGAACACGAACCCGACCGCGTACGTCAGCTGCTCCGCCCGGAGAGAGATCCGCTTGCCGCCGGGCAGCGCTTTGAGAACCAGCATCAGCATCCGGCCTCCGTCGAGCGGCGGGAACGGCAGAACGTTCACGAGGGCGAGATTCGCGGACAGGATCCCGATCATGTAGAGCAGGTACAGCGGACCGAGGTCCGCGAGGACGCTCGAGAGCTGGCCCGCGATGCCAACCGGGCCGGATGCCGGGGGGGCCGCGGTCGGGTCGGTGACGATCGATCGGCCGATCTGCCCCAGCCCGTCAAGGATCATGCCAAAGGCCTCGGCCGTCCGCTTCGCGCCGACGGCGATCGCCTCGCCGGGCCCGTACCGGATGGCCTCCAGCTGTGCGCCCGCCAGCCCGCCGACGCCGAGCGCACCCTCGTCGGGTGACGCCGGGATCCGCAGCGTGACGGTGACGTCCTCGGACGAGCCGTCCGCGTGGAGGATCCCCAGGACGACAGCCTGGCCGGCGAGGGCCCGCAGGTCGTCGGTCGGAAACTGCTGGTCGAACACGGAGTACCGGACGCCGTTGATGCTGGTGAGGGTGTCGCCCGCCTGCAGCCCGGCGCCCTCGGCCGGGGAGCCGGCCACGACCTCCGAGAAGGTCACGCCCAGCGCGGGCTCGCCCACCATCGCGATCCCCGTGAAGATCACGAACGAGACCAGGAGGTTCATCGCCACGCCGGCGACGAGGATCACCAGCTTGGTCGAGAGCCTCGCCCGCCCGAAGGAGCGCGGGTCGCCGCTGTCGCCGCCGTTCTCGTCCTCGAGCTTGACGAAGCCACCGATCGGCAGCCAGTTGAGCGTGTACAGCGTGCCCGGGGGGTCCTCGGGCGATTCGAGGATCGCCTCGAGCCGCTCCGGGTCGCCCTGTGCCTGCTCGATCGCCTCGGCTCGTCGCAACCGGTACGACGCCGTGTCGTCCGCCGAGACCCCCCCGCGGCCCAAAGACTTCGCCCGCGGCGGAAAGCCCACCCCGAACTCCAGGACCCGAACCCGGGCGAGCCTGGCGGTGACGAAGTGGCCGAGCTCGTGGACGATGACGAGGCCGCCGAGGACGAGGATGAACAGCAGGATGCTGGCAGCAACGTCGAACAGGCCGCTCATCCGCTCACCGGGCCGGTCGCGAACGCGGCGCGCACCTCGTGGTCGAGCGCGACGAGGGCCGCCACGTCCGGCGCCTGGTCGGGGCCCTCGCCAAAGCGGCGAACGGCCGCCTCCAGCAGGAGCGGGATGCCGGGAAAGCCGAGCGTTCCGTGCAGGAAGCGGGACACGGCCACTTCGTCGGCGGCGATCAGCGCGGCCGATGCACGGCTGCCAATCCGGCCGGCGTCACGGGCGATCCGCAGCGCCGGAAACCGGCTCTCGTCGGGAGCGCGGAAGTCGAGCCTGCCCACCGCGACGAGGTCCGGGGCAGCCGTCGGGGACGCGAGGCGCTCCGGGTGAGTCAGGGCGTACTGGATTGGGAGACGCATGTCGGGGGTACCCAGCTGTGCCTTCAGCGAGCCGTCGATGAACTGGACGGCGGAGTGCACCACGCTCTGCGGGTGCACGACGACGTCGATGGCGTCGTAGTCGACATCGTACAGCCAGTGTGCTTCGATGACCTCCAGACCCTTGTTGGCGAGCGTCGCGGAGTCGATGGTGATCTTGGCTCCCATGGTCCACGTCGGGTGCCTCAGGGCCTGGGCGGCGGTGACGTCCGCCAGCTGGTCCGACGGCGTGTCGAGGAACGGTCCTCCCGACGCCGTGAGCACCAGGCGCGCGATCCCCGCTCCTGGTTCACCGACCAGGCACTGCCAGATTGCCGAATGCTCGGAGTCGATGGGCCGGAGCCAGGCGAGGGGCCTCGCCAGGGGGTCCCGGGGATCCACGGCGGCACGCTGTGCGGCCAGGCGCGATGCCTCGGCCATCACCAGGTGCCCGCCGGCGACCAGCGTCTCCTTGTTCGCCGTCGCGACGATCTTGCCGGCTCGCAGGGCAGCCAGCACCGGCCGCAACGACACCACGCCGCCCGACCCGACCACGACGATGTCCACGTCGTCCCGCGTCGCGAGAACCTCCAGGGCGTCCTCACCGCGCTCGCGCACCGTGCTTGCCGGGAGGTCGAGGCCTGTCTCCTCGTCGGCCAGCGCCACGGCCGCGGGTCGCAGCCGGGCCGCCTGCGCCTCGAGCTCCGCGGCGTTCCGTCCCGTCGCCAGCGCGACCACGCGGAACCGGTCCGAGTGCTGCTCCAGCACCTCCACCGACTGCCGCCCGATGCTCCCCGTCGAGCCGAGCAGCGCGACGCCGAGGCGCGCTCCGTCAGCCAACGAGCACCAGGACGTACAGTGCGACCACGGGTCCGGCGAAGAGGAAGGAGTCGATGCGGTCCAGGATGCCGCCGTGGCCCGGGATCAGCGTCCCGGAATCCTTGGCGCCGGCCGCCCGCTTGATCATGGACTCCGCGAGATCGCCCATCTGGGCTGCCAGGCCCAGGAGGGGTCCCAGGATGAGACCGCCGAACCACGCCTGCCCAAGGGCGGCCAGCATCAGGCAGGTCACGATCGTGGTGGCCACCAGCCCGCCCACCAGACCCTCCACGGACTTCGCGGGTGAGATGTGGGTCATGAACTTGTGGCGCCCGATCTGGCGCCCGACGAGGTACGCGCCGGTGTCGTAGCTCCAGACACCAAGCACCAGGAGCACGATCCAGCCCTGGGCAGAGCTGAGCGCGGCGATCGGTGCATCACCGGGGATCGCGGGGCCCATGTTGGACACGTGGAGCACGAACGAGATGAGCCCGACGTAGACCGCGCCGAATACGGTGGCGAACCAGACGACCAGCCCGTCGCGCGGGTCCTCCCGGCCCATCGCCCCGACACCTGCGAGCACGATACCCACGCCAACCAGCAGGATGCCCTTCTCCCCCAGGGGCTGGAAGGCGGCCTCCAGGACGATGGCCACCGCGAGCGCCGTGCCGTACAGCGCCAGCGACGGGTAGCCCGCGGCCTTGAGCAGCCGGAAGACCTCCAGCCCGCCGAGCAGCGCCACGAGGACGAGAACGGCGGCGATCGCAGGCAGGCCGATCACCAGCGCCACGACGAGGACCGGGACCATGATGATCGCCGAGAGGGCGCGGGTTCTCACCGGGTGGGCCCTAGCGCCCGAACCGGCGCGTGCGCCGGGCGAACTCGAGGAGCGCGGCATCGAACGCCTCGGGCCCGAAGTCTGGCCACAGGTGCTCGCTGAACACCAGCTCCGCGTAGGCGGACTGCCAGATGAGGAAGTTGCTGAGTCGCTGCTCGTCGCCGGTCCGGATCACCATGTCCGGGTCCGGGAGACCGTTCGTGTAGAGGGCGTCGGAGATGGTGCGCTCGTCGACCTCCTCCGGCGGCACCCCGGCGGCCATGATCCGGCGGAAGGCATCCACCAGCTCCGTCCTGCCGGCGTAGTTCCAGGCGATGTTGAGGTTGAGCCGGGTTCCCTCGGCCGTCCGGTCCAGCGCACCCTCGATCAGGGAACGGGTCTCGTCGGGGAGCTCGCCCAGGCGGCCGAGCAGGCGCACCCGCACCCCCTGTGCGCGGAGCTCGTCGGTCTCGTCGGCGATGGCCCTGCCCAGGAGGTCGAACAGGCCGGTGACCTCGTCGTCCGAGCGGGCCCAGTTCTCGCGGCTGAACGCGTACAGGGTCAGCATCGGGATGCCTCGGCGGACCGCATGCTGGAGGAGCCCCCGGATGGCCTCCACGCCGGCGGCGTGGCCCTCGAAGTCGGTGAGTCCCTTCGCGCGGGCCCAGCGCCGGTTGCCATCCATGATGATCGCGACGTGCCGGGGCAGGTCCTCCGGGGGCAGCAGCGGCGCCTCGGCCGAGGGCGCGTCAAGGTCCGGCACCCCGATCTCACCCACGGGCTCGTGCGCGAGGGGCGGGGCGTCGGTCGGTCGGGCGAACGGACGATCGAGCGGCGCCTGGGCCACTAGACCTCGAGGACCTCCTGCTCCTTGACGGCGCCGAGCCGGTCGACGTCCGCGATGATGCGGTCGGTGATCTTCTGGAGCTGATCCAGCGCACGGTGCGCATCGTCGGCGCCGACAGTGCCGTCCCGCTCCTCCTTCTTGAGGTGGTCGGCGGCATCACGGCGGAGGTTGCGGATCTCGACCCTGGCCTCCTCCATCCGCTTGTGGACGCTCTTGACGATGTCCTTGCGACGCTCCTCGGTGAGCGGCGGGATGTTGAGGCGGACGACGGTGCCGTCCACGTTGGGCATCAGCCCGATGTCGCTCTTGAGGATCGCCTTCTCGATGGCCCCGAGGACCGATCGATCCCACGGCTGGATGACGATCTGGTGTGCCTCGGGAACGCTGATGGAGGCGACCTGGTTGAGCGGCGTCTGGGTGCCGTAGTAGTCCACGGTCAGGCGTTCCACCAGGGCGGTCGAGGCGCGCCCGGTGCGGATGCCATGGAAGTCGCGTTCCATGATCTCGACGGCCCGGAGCATCTTGCGCTCTGCTCCGGCAAGGATCTCGCTGGTCATGCCGTGACACCTCCGGTCTGGGCGGAGATGAGGGTGCCGACGCGGTCGCCGCGGGCCACCCTCGTGATGTTATCCGGCGCGTTGAGATCGAACACGACGATCGGAAGGTCGTTCTCGAGACACAGGGACACTGCGGCCGCGTCGAGCACCTTGAGCTGGTCGCGCAGGAGGTCCTGGTAGCCCAGGCGCTCGTAGCGGGTCGCCGACGGGTCCTTCATCGGATCCGCATCATAGACACCATCCACCCTCGTCGCCTTGAGCAGCACCTCGGCGCCGATCTCGACCGCCCGCAGGGCGGCGGCCGTATCGGTGGTGAAGTACGGGTTGCCGGTGCCGGCGACGAAGATCGTCACCCGGCCCTTCTCAAGGTGGCGGACCGCCCGCCGTCGAATGTATGGCTCCGCGATCTCGTTCATCGCGATAGCGCTCATCACGCGGACGGGCATGCCCGCGCGTTCGATCGCGTCCTGGAGGGCGAGGCCGTTCATCACGGTCGCAAGCATGCCGATGTAGTCGCCCGTGGCCCGGTCCATGCCCTTGGCAGACGCCGCGAGCCCTCGGAAGATGTTGCCGCCTCCCACGACGATCCCGATCTCCACGCCCTGGGCGTGCACCTCGGCGATCTGGTGGGCGATGAACGCGCAGAACCCGGGGTCCACGCCATACTGGCGCTCCCCGAGCAGCGCTTCGCCGGACAGCTTGAGCAGGATCCGGCGGTAGCGGAGCCGGCCGTCGGCGGGGACGACAACCGGCCCCTCGTCCTCGGCGGCCGCCCGGCCGGGATCCGTCACATCTCCTCCCCGAGAGCGAAGCGCACGAAGCGGCGAACGCGGATGTTCTCGCCGATCGTGGCGATCTTCTCCGTCACCAGGGCCCGAACGGTTCGATCCTCGTCACGGAACGGCTGCTCCAGCAGGCAGACCTCGCGGTACCACTTCTGCATCTGCCCTTCGACGATCTTCTCGCGAATGGCCTCCGGCTTCGCCTGCACGCCCTCGTCGGCAAGCAGGGCGGCCTTCCTCGCCTCTACGGCATCGGCAGGGATCCGGTCGACGTCGACGTAGAGGGGCGCCAGGCCGGCCACCTGCATCGCGAGGTCGCGGACAAGCTTCTGGAACTCGTCCGTGCGCGCGACGAAGTCCGTCTCGCAGTTGACCTCGATCAGGACGCCGACGCGGCCGCCGGTGTGGATATAGCTGCTGATGAGGCCCTCGCGAGCGTCGCGCCCGGCCTTCTTGGCGGCTGCGGCGAGGCCTGCCTCGCGCAACCGCGCGACGGCCTCATCCATGTTGCCACCGGTCTCCTCGAGCGCGCGCTTGCAGTCCATGAAGCCGGCGCCGGTTCGCTCGCGCAGCTCCTTGACGGCCTCGGCCGTGATCGCCATAGACGTGATGCTCCTGTGATCCTTGGGCGCGAGCTCAGGGCACGCGCGGGATATTGCGAAAGGTCGGCGCCGCGCAGTGCGGTCACCACCCGATGGAGCCCAGGGCCACGGTGTCGCCGCGATCCCGGGCGGGTCTCATTCGGCCGTCGGGGTCTCGATTGCCGGGGTCTCGGCTGCCTCGGCTGCGGGGGCCTCGGGCGCGGGTGTCTCGATTGCCGGAGTCTCGGCTGCCGGGGTCTCGGCCGCCTCGGCTGCTGTCGGAGCGCCGGGCAGGAGGTCGTCGTCCATGTCCGGGTTGAACGAGAGCGTGCCTCCGGCCGCAAGCTGGGCGACCAGGTCGGCTGCTGCAGCTTCGTCGAACGCCGGCTCGTCGGCCATCTGCGGCTCGGGGGCCTCCTGCTCGGACGAGGCGTGGGCCGCCCGCTGCCGCGCACCCTCGATGGCCGCGTCCGCCACGAGCTGGCAGAGCAGACGGATCGAGCGGATCGCGTCGTCGTTGGCCGGGATGATGTAGGCCAGCTCGTCCGGGTCCACGTTTGTGTCGCCCGTGCCGACGACCGGGATCTCGAGCTTGTTCGCCTCTGTAATTGCGATGCGCTCGCGGTGCGGGTCCACGATGAAGATGGCGCCTGGCTGGCGCTTCATCTTGCGGATCCCGCCGAGCGTGGCCTGGAGCTTGTTCAGGTTCTCCGTCAGGAGGGCGGCCTCCTTCTTCGGGAGCCGATCGAAGTCGCCGGCGAGCTGGCGTGCCTCGAGCTGGTCGAGCAGGCCGATGCGCTTCCGGATGGTGAGGAAGTTCGTCATCATGCCGCCGAGCCAGCGCTTGGTGACGTACGGCTGGCCGGCGCGGATCGCCTCCTGCATGACCGGCTCCTGCGCCTGCTTCTTCGTGCCGACGAACAGGACGGTCTCGCCACGGGCGACGGTCTCGGTGACGAACTCGAGCGCCAGGTCAAGGCGCTTGACCGTCTGCGCGAGGTCGATGATGTGGATACCGTTGCGCTCGGCGAAGATGAACGGCTTCATCTTGGGGTTCCAGCGGCGAGTCTGGTGTCCGAAGTGGACGCCGGCCTCAAGCAACTGGCGCATCGATGCGGTGGGCACGCGTGACCTCCTGCGGTTCATAGCCTCCGCGGATCCCCGTCGGGGGCCGCCGGCGTGGCCACCTGGCGCTGCCGGTCCGGCACCGTCCCGATCGGGTACGGATCCGCGTGTGTGCTCCGTGCCGGCGGTGCCGGACGGGCGTCGACGAACGCCGCGACCCGGGTCGCGGCGGGCGGGAGTGTAGCACAGGGCGAGCGTGGCCCTGACGGGGGCTGTTCGATCTAGAGGCCGATCGCCCGGTGATGGCGGACGCTCAGCCGCCCGTCCTCCCTGCGGTCGACCGCCACGAGGTCCACCCGGATCGGGACCGATGGCAGCGGGCGGCCATCGGGCAAGGCGCCGGAGGCAAGCAGGGCGCCAACGCCCCGTCGCAGGGCCGCGCGCTTCCGGTGGTCCAGCGTCTCCTCGGCCAGCCCGAAGTCGCGGCGTCCGCGCCGGCGGACCTCCAGCACGACGAGGGCCGGCGGCGGGCCGGGGTCGATGGCAACGAGATCCAGCTCGTCCCGGCCCAGGCGCACGTTCCGGGCGAGGATCGTCCAGCCGGCCGCCTCGAGTCGCGCGGAGATCAGCCGCTCGCCGGCGTCACCGATCCTCTGCGCGTCCGTGGACGTCGTCCGATGCATCACCGGAGGATGCAGGCAGACGCTCATCGGCCGCTTATCTCTCCCAGAGACCTGCTGCCGGGCGCCCTGGTCCGTGCGGGCAGGCGGCGGGTCGATGTGAGCGAGCGAGGCGGCCGATTCAGCCGGTGACGGCGAACGCCTCCTCGGCCAACGCGTCGGCATCGCCCGCAACAACCTCAACACCGGGCCCGCGGTCTGCTCCCTCGAACAGGGAGAGCTGGTCGCCGGCGACCAGGACGCGCAGGGCCTGGAAGCTCCGCCGGTGGTGCGGCGTGAGACCGTGTGCGCGGATCGCGTCTCGGTGCTCCTGGGTTGCGTACCCGGAGTTCCGCTCCCAGCCATATTCCGGGTAGCGCGCCGCAAGGCGGGTCATCATCCGGTCTCGCACCGTCTTCGCCACGACCGACGCGCACGCGATCGAGTACACGAGGGCATCACCATCGACGATCGCGGTGTATGGCCCGACCTCGCGCTCGAAGCCGGCGATGCGCAGGCCGTCAACGAGGACATGATCGTGGTCGCCCAGCCGCGCGATCGCCCGGCGCATCGCCAGGTGGGTGGCGTG
Source organism: uncultured Chloroflexia bacterium (assembly GCA_963770795.1). Lineage (GTDB taxonomy): Bacteria > Chloroflexota > Limnocylindria > Limnocylindrales > CSP1-4 > CAIXZV01. The sequence goes on along the minus strand of CAVYQR010000001.1, from coordinate 335,675 downwards.
GTAGATGTTGAGCCGGTCGATGTCGGCGACCGACGCTGCTCCCACGCCCACGGCGACGGCGCGACGCCGGATCACGGGCGACAGGCGCTCCCGCTGCGCCGCCGACAGGCTCTTTGAGTCCCGGACTCCGGGGATGCGGTGGCAGTTGGGCGGCATGATCACGGCGGCCGCGACGACGGCCCCGCACGTCGGCGCCACCCCAACCTCGTCCACGCCCACGACCCGCACGGCACCGCCGCGCCACAACGGGCGCTCCCAGCGAAGGCTCGGCACGATGATGGTCATCGCCGGACAGCGTACCGCGCCCCGGGTCACCGCCTGTCGGCGGTCGGCGAGGGCCCGCCGGGCATGAAACGACCCCCGCGCCGGGCGGGGGTCGGAGGAGCTTCGCGGGGGCGGTCGGATCCGCCCGGGCGATGGACGCTAGCGGCGTTCGCGGAGCGTAGTCGCTGCCTTGCCGACGCGGTTGCGCAGGAAGTACAGCTTGGCGCGGCGAACCTGGCCGTGGCGTACGACCTCGATCCGCTCGATCCGCGGACTGTTCAGCTTGAACGTTCGCTCGACGCCGACACCGGAGGCGATGCGGCGCACGGTGATCGTGGACGCGATCCCGCTGTTGCGCATCCGCATCACGAGGCCTTCGAAGACCTGCACGCGCTCGCGGGTGCCCTCGACGACCTTGGCGGCCACCTTCACGGTGTCACCGGGCGTGATCACCGGGAGGTCGGTGCGGATCTGGTCCTGGACGATCTCGTTCAGCACGTTCACGGGTGTTGGGTCCTTGTCGGTTCGTCGGCAGCGTCGGCCGCAGGGTCTCGGGATCCGGGACGGCGGCCGGTGATAGGCACGCGCGACGGCGGAGGATAGCACGGCACCGCCCAGCGTGTCAGATCCGTGGCCGTTGCGGGCCAGATCCGGGGCGCACAGAAGCTCAGGCTTGATCGTCCTCCGCTGCGCCGACGGCGCACTCTCGGAGCGCGTCGAGCATCCCCTGCTCCTCCTTGCTCAAGGGCCGATCCTCCAGCAGGTCCGGCCGCCGCTCCAGGGTCCGGCGCAGCGATTCGCGGAGGCGCCACTTCCGGACCTCCTCGTGATGGCCGGACACGAGCACCGGCGGTACGGACATGCCCTCGAAGATCGCCGGGCGCGTGTACTGCGGGTACTCCAGCAGGCCGTCGGCGAACGACTCCTCCGACGTCGAGGCCTCATCGATGGCGCCCGGGAGCAGCCGGAGGACGGCATCCACGACCACGAGTGCCGCCAGCTCACCGCCGGTCAGCACGTAGTCCCCGATCGAGATCTCGCGATCCACCATTGCCCGGATCCGCTCGTCGACGCCCTCGTAGCGCGGGCACAGGAACACGAGGTGCGTGGCCGCAGCGAGGTCCTGGGCCACGGCCTGGCGGAACGGCTCCCCCGCCGGGTCCAGGAGGATCACCATCGAGTCCGGCCGACGGAGCTCGGCGAGCGCCGCCGAGACCGGCTCCGGGCGCAGGACCATCCCTGCCCCGCCGCCGTAGGTGTAGTCGTCCACGGCGCGGTGGCGGCCCATGCCCCACTGGCGCAGGTCGCGGACGCGGACCTCCGCAAGGCCGCGCTCCAGGATGCGGCCCGGGATGCTTTCCCGCAGGGGCCCCTCGACCATCGGCGGGAAGAGGGTGAGGACGTCGATCTCGAGCGGCATCAGCCGGATGGGGTGGCGTCGTCCGGTCCCGCCGGAGCGGGTGGGCGGGCCTTCGGTCCCGGCACCCTGCCCGTTCCGGGAGGGGCGGCCACCGGGCGCGGCTTCGGCGGTTTCGGCTTCTTCTTCGGCTTGCGGTCGCGCGGCCGGACGTAGTCCTCGTCCTCCACCGGCCGGGCATCGAGCGCCAGCGCATCGAGGTCCACGATCATCTCGCCGCGCTCAGGCGCAAGCTCGGTCACGATCCCGCGCACGCCTGGCACGTCCAGCTCGCCCCGGGGCCCACGGACAACGAACACCTCGGCCCCGCCGGCGCGGTAGATCTCCACAATTGTGCCGAGCTCCTCGCCGGACACGGCTCGAACGGTCAGGCCCTCCAGCTCGTGGAAGAACCAGAGCCCCGGTGCGCGCGGCTCGTCGGGGGCGTCGATCTCGAGGTACACGTCCCGCAGCCGTTCCGCGGCGTTCCGGTCCGGGATCTCGCGGAAGGTGAGCCACCAGCCGCGACCGTCCGCGACGGGCGACGACTCCGCGATGGTCAGCTTCTCCTCCGTGCCCTCCAGGTAGAGGGCGACGCCCGGTACCAGGCGGTCCTCCGGGCGGTCCGTGAGCAGCTCCACGCGGACGTGGCCGCGCAGTCCGCGGAACCCGCGGACGAGCGCGACGACGAGGCGCGTGGGCCCGCCGCCACCCGACGCGGGTCCGGTGGCGTGGGACGGGTTCGGGGGAGCCAGGATTGCCCCCTCAGACGATCTCGAGGCTGACCGCCTCGCCCGTGCGGGCGGATGTCACCTTGAGCAGCGTCCGCAGCGCCTTGGCGACGCTGCCGTTGCGCCCGATGACCTTGCCCATGTCGGACTCGGCCACGTGCAGCTCGATGATGGTTCCTTCCTCACCGGTGACGACCTCGACCTTCACGGAATCGGGATCGTCCACGAGGGACTTGGCGACGTACTCGACCAGGTCTGCGGCTGCCACGGCGGCCTACTTCCCGCCCGGCAGCACGCCGGCCTGCTTGAAGAGGCGCCGGACGGTGTCGGAGGGCTGGGCGCCCTTGGACATCCAGTCCCTGGCCTTCGTCTCGTCGATCACGAGCTCGATCGGATCGGTGCGGGGGTTGTAATGCCCGATCGTGTCGATGGCACGGCCATCCCGGGCGGAACGGCTGTCGGCGACGACGAGCCGGTACGTCGGCTGCTTCGTCGCCCCAACGCGGGTCAGGCGGATGCGGACGGACATATGGTGCGGTGCTCCTCCATGGGCGGGTCCTTGGGCCGGACCCGCGTTCTCTGGGCTGGGATGGACGTGGGTAGTGGCGGGTCAGTCCCCGGTCACGCTGATGACGATGGTTCCGTTGTCAATCGTGTCACCGGGCGCCATCGTCCCGATGATGCTGTCGAACGCCTCGAGATACGGCTTTGCATTGGCGTCGTAGTCGGCACGTTCATCTGAGGGGACCATCCCTTCGACGAAGCCCCGCACGCCTGCGACGTCGATCCAGGCGAGGGCCGCGTTGCTCGCATCGGCCTTGGCCAGTGCCGTTGAGAACCGCGCGGTCTTCGCGAGCGAGTCGCCGCTGCGCGCGTCCAGGACACCCTTGACGAAATCGGTTCCGTAGCCGAGCACGACCACCTCGTCCGTGACGGCGTAGGCGATGCTGAGGTCGGCCGGGGCCTCGACGGCGCCCTCGGTGGCGGCCCCCAGCAGGCCCCCGATGCCACCGAGGTTGACGACGGTGATCGTCGCTCCGCCGTATTCCTCGTCGGTGACGGTGATACCCGCCGAGGATCCGCCGAGCTGCAGGAAGCCCTTGAGCTGGCCCAGCAGCCGGCTGGCCGCGGCCGAGTCGGTGGGAACCACGACGATCCCGCCGCTCACCTGGTCGCCATCGCGGGTGAGGGCGACTCCCGCTTCGCCCATCCAGCCGGCGACGGCCTCGAAGCCGCCGACAAGCGCGAGCACCTCATCGACCTGCTTGACCGCATCCGCGAGCTGCGGGTCAGACGCGAGCTGCTGCTTGAGCTGCGAGAGCGTCTTGCCGACGTCCTGACCCTCGACGAGGACCACGGTGGTCGGCGGCACCAGGCCCGGGATCTTCGACTCGGCGCTCTGTGGCGGACCCGCCGCCGCGGAGTGCGGCGACCGGGTATCGACGATGAAGGCGCCGTCCTGGGCGCGGATGGCCGCCACGGCCCAGGGCGGCACGGCGTCCTGGAGCATCGCGGGCAGCTCGGGAAGATCCGCCGCCGCATCACCGGCGAGGTTCACGGCCCCCGCAGCGACGGCGGCCGTGTCAAGGTAGGCGAAACCCAGGCGGTCTCCGGGGACCGAGGCCTCGGCCTGCTGGAACTGGGCGTTCGTGGGCAGTCCGGACTTGCCGCCCGTGTCGATCGCGGCCTTGACGGACGTGAGGTCTCCCAGCGCCAGGACCGGCCCGACGACGGCATAGGCCGCCTTCATGTCCACGGTCTCGCCGCCTGAACCTGCCGATGGGGTCACGGTTGTGATCGTGGTCCCGCCGTAGGTCTCCGTGGCCGAGGTGCCACCCTCGGCCTTGACCAGGTTGTCCGCCCAGGCCGTTGCCTTGGCGCCGTCCTTGACGCTCAGCAGCACGAGAGCACGGGCGCCGGCCGGGTCCGCGGTCTGCGGCAGGGGGCCGACGCTCGCACCAACCTGGCCGCCGAACCACGGCTCGATGTCGTTCTTGTAGCCCTGCATGCCATCGGTTGCCTGCCCGACCAGCTGGTCGAGGGCCTCCGAGAGCTTGACCGGGAAGGCGGCCTGGTCCTGGAAGCCCGGGAAGGCCTTCATGACCTCGGCCAGCTCGGCGCTCTGGGTGCCGGGCAGATCCAGCCTCAGCTCCGCATAGGCGACGCTGTCGGAAGGCGTCCAGGCGACGACCTCCGGGTCGCCCGAGTCGCCGGTGAGCAGGAGCCCCGCGCCCACCGCCGTGCCGACAACCAGCAGCGTGACGAGACCGGCGACGAGCCACTTCAGGCGGCTACGGCCGGGGCGGCCACTGGTGGTCTGCTCGACGGGTGTCGTCGCCACGGGCTCGAACGCCGGCACCGGCGGGAGCGGGGGCGCGGCGGGCGCCGCCGGTGGTGCTCCGGCGCCGGCGAGGTCCGCACCGGGCAGGTTGTCCTGGGCCGGCGGCTCGTACCGCTGGGTCGGATCCTGGTCGGTCATCGCACAATCCCCACTTAGCGGCGTCCCATCATGCCTATCGCGGCCCGGCGCCCCCCCGGCCCCGAGAGCTGCTTCATCAGTTTCTGCATCTCGCCGAACTGTTTCACGAGCCGATTGACCTCCGGAAGAGAGGTTCCGGACCCATTCGCGATCCGGCGGCGGCGAGACGCGTTGAGCACGCCGGGCTCCCGGCGCTCCCGAGGGGTCATCGACAGGATGATCGCCTCGGTGCGCTTCAGCTCCCCGCGATCCACCGCGGCCTGGGCCTCCTTGGCCATCCCGCCCATGCCCGGGATCATCGACATGATCTGGCCCATCGGCCCCATCTTCTCCATCTGGCGCATGGAGTCCAGCATGTCCTCGAGGGTGAACGATGCCTTGCGGACCTTCTCCTCGAGCTTCGCGGCCTGCTTCTCGTCGAAGGCATCCTGGGCCCGCTCCACGAGGCTGAGGATGTCGCCCATCCCCAGGATCCGGCCGGCCAGGCGGTCCGGATGGAACACCTCCAGGGCATCCGTCTTCTCACCGGTGCCCAGGAACTTGACCCCGATCCCGGTGACGGCGCCGATCGAGAGCGCCGCGCCGCCGCGGGCATCGCCGTCGATCTTGGTCAGCACCAGGCCGGTCACGGGCACGGCAGCCGCGAACCCCTGGGCGACGGTCACGGCCTCCTGGCCGGTCATCGCGTCGACCACGAGCAGCGTCTCAACCGGCTTCGTGGCCGCGGACACCGCGCGGATCTCGTCCATGAGCGCGTCGTCGATGGTGAGCCGCCCGGCGGTGTCGATGATCACGACGTCCCGCCCGGTCTGCCGGGCGACCTCGATCCCGCCTCGGGCGATGTCCACGGTTGGCGTGCCTGCGGGTGCCCGGTGGACGGGGATGCCGAGGCTCCTGCCCAGCGTCTCGAGCTGGTCTGCGGCTGCGGGCCGATAGGGGTCCGCCGCGACCAGCAGCGGCTGGCGTCCCAGCTTGACGACGTGCTTCGCCAGCTTCGCCGCCGACGTCGTCTTGCCCGAGCCCTGGAGGCCGACCAGCGCCACGACAGCGGGGTTGCCCACGAGCCTGAAGGTGCGGTCCCCAGCAGAGAGCAGCGCGGTCAGCTCGTCGTTGACGATCTTCACGACCTGCTGGCCCGCGGTCAGGCTCTCCAGGACCTCCGCGCCGACGGCACGCACGCGCACGCGGGCGACAAAGTCCTTGACGACCTTGAAGTTGACGTCCGCCTCCAGGAGGGCGAGCCGGACCTCTCGCATCGCCGCATCGACATCCGCCTCCGAGACACGGCCGCGCCCGGTCAGGCCCGCGAGGGTTGTGCGGAGGCGGTCACTGAGGCTGTCGAACATGGAACTGCGGCGACCCTGGGTAATGGTTGAGGTCAGGCCGACGGGCGGACGCCGGTCGGATGGTGCGCGGGTTCTGGCGACACCGAGGCGGACCGAGTGTACGCCATGGCCCTTGGGGGCGCCCGCGAGTCGACAGCGCGGGTAACCTCCCCCGGTGACCTCGGATCCGCTCCTCGACCCGGTCCCGCCGACCCACGACGTCACCCCGACGCCCAGCCTGTGGCGCAACGGCGCGTTCCTGCGCGTCTGGAGCGCGGCCACGATCTCAGTGTTCGGCAGCTTCGTGACCCGCATTGCTCTGCCGTTCGTGGCGATCCTGGCGCTCGGGGCCGGCCCCATCGAGGTCGCGGTCCTGAGGAGCCTGGAGCTGGTCGCAGCCCTGGTCGTCGGGCTCGTGGCCGGTGCCTGGGTTGACCGTCTCCGCCGCCGCCCGGTGCTGATCTGGGCGGACCTCGGCAGGGCGGCGCTCCTGGGCAGCATTCCGCTGGCGGCCGTCGGAGGCTGGCTGACCCTGGCGCAGGTGTTCATCGTGGCCGCGGCCGCGGCCATCCTCACGACCTTCTTCGATGTCGCGGACAACGCCTACCTGCCGACGATCGTGCCCCGCTCGGACCTCGTCCGTGCGAACGGGGCCCTCGCCGCCACGAGCTCCGCGGTTGAGTTCGCGGCCTTCGGGGTGGCGGGCTTTCTCGTCAACCTCCTGACGGCACCCATCGCGATCCTGGTGGACGCCATCTCCTTCGTCGTCTCGGCCGTGCTCCTGGGCACGATCCGCCATCCCGAGCCGGCGCCCCCGCCTGCAGCGGACAGGGATCCCGTGCTGGCCGAGATCCGGGAAGGGCTTCGGCTCGTCGTCCACGACCCGGTGCTCCGCGGGCTCGTCGGCGGGACGATGGGCCTGGCCGCGATGTGGGGCATCTTCGGGGCGACCTGGATGCTGTTCGTCCTCGAGGAGCTGCGGCTGGACCCGGCCGTCATCGGCGTGATCGCGGCTCTCGGCGGGTTCGGGTCGCTGCTGGGGGCCCTCCTCGCGGCGCGGGCGACGGCGCGGTTCGGCGTCGGCAACGTCGTCATCGCCTCGATGCTGTTTGCGGCCGTCGGAAACCTCCTGATCCCGCTCGCTCCCGCCGGGTTGCCTCTCGTCGCGATCGCGTGCCTGCTCGGGCAGCAGCTGATCGGCGACACGGCGGTCACCGTGTTCGACGTGACCGAGATCTCGGTCCGCCAGGCCCGCGTGGCCGACCGACAGCTGGGCCGGGTGAACGCCACGGTGCATGTCGCGATGGTGCTGGCACAGCTCATGGCGACGCTGCTCGGCGGCCTGATCGCGGAGCTGATAGGGCTGCGTGGAGCCGCCTTCCTGGCTCCGATCGGCGCGCTCCTCGGCGCCTGGGCACTGTACGCGTCGCCGGTGAGACGCCTGCGGCGGATCGCGACGACCGGCGCCGAGGTCCAGCCCTAGTCGAAGAGAGCCGCCACGAAGGCCTCGGGGTCGAACAGGAGCAGGTCCTCCGCCTTCTCCCCCACCCCGACGAACCTGACCGGGACGCCCAGCTCCTTCTCGATCGCGAAAACGATGCCGCCCTTCGCGGTCGAGTCCAGCTTGGTCAGGACCACGCCCGTGATGCCCACGGACTCGTGGAACGCCTTGGCCTGGGCGAGGCCGTTCTGGCCGGTCGTGGCATCGAGGACGAAGAAGGTCTCCACCCGCGCCCCGGGCAGGCGCCTGTCGATGACGCGCCGAACCTTGGACAGCTCCTCCATGAGGTTGTGCTTGGTGTGGAGGCGGCCGGCGGTGTCGGCGATCACGATGTCGGCGCGCCGGGCAACGGCCGCGTCGATCGCGTCGAAGACGACCGCCGCCGGATCTGCGTTTGGTGCGTGGGCGACGATCTCGGAGTCGGTGCGCTGCGCCCAGATCCGGAGCTGGTCGATGGCCGCGGCGCGGAACGTGTCGGCCGCGGCCAGCACGACGCGGCGGCCATTCGCGCGCTCGCGTGCCGCGAGCTTGCCGATGGTGGTGGTCTTGCCGGTGCCGTTGACGCCGACGACGAGCACGACGGCCGGAGCGCCCTCGAGCGCGGGCACGGGCTCCCAGTGGGCCGCATCGCGAGGGGCGAGCAGGGCCGCCAGCTCCTCGCGGACAGCCTCCTCGGCCGTGACGTCCCTGCGCGTGCGGGCTCGCTCGACGATCTCCATCGACAGCGCGGCCCCCACGTCACCGGTGATGAGCGTCTCCTCGATCTCGTCCCAGTCGGCGCCGCCGCCCACGCCGAAGGCCGTCCGGAGACGGGCTCCGAAGCCGACGCGGGACTTCTCCAGGCCCTGCTCCAGCTGCTCACGCTCGCGCTCGAGGCGTGCGGCGTCCGCCTTCTCCGCGCTCCAGTCCGCGCCCCAGGCCCACACGGGTTCCGGAGCGGGCGCTGGTTCGCGTTCCGCAGCGGGCCCTGGTTCGCGTTGCGCGCCGGGTTCGACGCCCAGCGGCTCGCCGGTCTCCCCGGTCAGCGGCTCGCCGGTCTCCGCGGTCGGCTGCTGGTCGGGATGCTGGTCGGGCTGCGGATCGTCCGAGCCGCGGCGTAGGAAGCGCACGGGTCCTCCGGTCAGCCGTCCGAGTTGCCGGCCACGACGGCACGGGCCTCGGTGCGGCGGTGGTCGGCAATCGCCTGGGCCTGGTCGAGCCGCAGGCTGATCACGCGGCTCACCGAGTCCTCGCCGACCGTGACGCCGTAGAGCGCGTCGGCTGCCTCGATGGTGCCGCGGTTGTGGGTGATGACGATGAACTGGGTCTGCTCGGCGAGGTCCCGGAGCGCTTCGGTGAACCGGCCGACGTTCGCCTCGTCCAACGCGGCGTCCACCTCGTCCAGCACGCAGAACGGCGCCGGCCGAACCTGGAGCATGGCGAACAGCAGCGCAACCGCAGTCAGAGCCCGCTCGCCACCCGACAGCATCGACAGGGCCTGAGCCTTCTTGCCCGGCGGCCGTGCGGTGATCTCGATGCCGGTCGTGGACAGGTCTGTCGGGTCGGTGAGGGACAGCCTGGCGAACCCGCCGCCGAACAGCTGCTGGAAGCGCGTGTCGAAGGCAACCTCGAGCGCGGCGAAGGTCGTGCGGAACTGGGTGGCGATGAGCACGTCCAGGTCTGCGATCAGCGTGCGCGTCTTGGCGATCGCGTCGCGCAGATCACGGTCCTGCGTATCGAGCGCCTGGAGCCTGTCCCGGACCGATCGGAATTCGTCCACGGCGAACGGGTTGGCCGCGCCCAGCTCGTGGAAGCGGCGGCGCAGGGTGGCCAGGCGACCTGGAGACGGCGGCAGCGCTCCGGATCCCTCAGCCGCCCAGCGCGGGGAGAGGATCTCGAGAGCCGCCTCGAGCGCAGCCGTCTCCGCGCCGGGCACGCCCGTCAGCAGGTCCCGGTCACCGGCAACGTCATCGGCTTCGTCCGCCTCCGCGGCTTCCGCGGCAGCGCCATCCCGGGCCGCTATTCGTTCGAACTCCTCTGGATCGACACCGGCGGCGTCGGCAAGGTGCCGGAGCCCGACCTCGCCCAGGCCTGCCAACTCCACGAGCAGCTGCTCGCGCAGTGATTCCAGGCCCAACCTCGCCTCGAGGGAGGCCACGTCGGAGGCGCGCGCCCGGTCGTCGGCCGCTCGGAGGCGCTCCCGGGCCGCGGTGGCCGCGCGCTCAGCTTCCGCCAGGCCGGCCCGCTCGGCACGGTCGTCGGCAAGAAGTGCCTCGAGCGACTCCCGTGCCCGCGTCTCCCGGGACACCGCGGCCGCAAGCTCCCCGGCCACGATGTCGCGCTCGTCGCCCGCGGTCCGCTCCCGGTCCGCGAGGGCCGCGAGATCCCGCTCGGTCGAGGCGATCCGCCCCTCGGCCAGCGTGAGCGAGGCCTCGGCCCGAGCCCGGCGCCCCTCGGCATCACGCCGCGTCCGCTCGTGCGCCCCAACGTCGCCGGCCAGGCGGTCGCGCCGCGTGCGGAGCTCGGCGACCCGGCCATCCCACGCTGCGAGCGCCTCCGCCTCCCCGCCGCCCGTCGCGTCGCCGGGGGCGGCCGCTGCCTGCGGTCGCGCCTCCAGGACACGGAGGGCCTCGGTCGCCCGCTCAGCCTCACCCTCGAGGCGCTCGACCTGCGAGGCATGCCACGCGGCCTCGCGCGCCGCCGCCTCCATGTCCCGCCCGGCCGCCCGTTCCACGTCCTCGGCGCGCCGCCGGAGAGCGACCGCCGCCGACTCCGCAGCTCGAGCCGCGTCGAGGCGTGCCCGCGCCTCGGTCGCCGCGGCCTCGGAGGTCCGCATCTCCTGCTCCGCAGCGTCTGCCTCGCCCTGGAGCGCCTCGACGTCCCTCTGAAGCCGGTCGGCCTCCGCACGACGCTCCAGCGGCGAATCTCCGCGCCCGACCCGCACCGTCAGCGCGTCCACGACCGCCGAGCCGTCCCGCGTGACCGCGGTCCAGCCGAGCGGCAGCACGGCCTGCAGCTCAAGCGCCGCCGCGAGGTCAGGTGCCCACACGGTCTTGCCGAGGAGCGCACGAACGGCTCCATTCGGGTCGCGCCGGATCGCGTCGACCAGGCGCCCGCCGCCCGCGTCCGCCAGCGCGTCCTCGAGTCGCCGCAATTCGCCCGGCGTCCCGCCGCCAGGGATCCTGTCCGCTCCCGCCAGCCGTTCCCGCGACGATGACATGGCCGCGCTCCCCGCCCAGCGTTGCGGCGCCGGCGCGCTCCACCACGTAGGCGCGGGCCAGCTCGCCCAGGGCCGCCTCGACGGCGGGTCGCAACCCCGGGTCCACGCCCAGGTCCTGGTCCGCGCGGCGCCCGCCCACCTTGCGCGCCGCGCGCGCGATCCCGCGCTCATCCTCCTCGGCCAGGCGGCGCTGCAGCTGCTCGAGACGGCCGCGGGCCCCGGCCAGCATCGATCCGCCACGCGCCGCCCGTTCCGCAACCGCCCGGCGGGTGCCCTCGGCGGCGTCGGCAAGCTCCCTGGCCGCCTCGCGGGCTGCAACGGCCGCGGTCTCCCCAGCAGTCGTGGTGGCCAGGGCCGCCCGCGCGTCGATCAGGTCGCTCTCCAGTCGGCTCCGACGGCCGTCGGACTCCATGGCCCTGGCTCGTTCGTCGGCGGCCCGGCGGGCCAACTCGGCGCTTCGGCGCCTGGCGGTCTCGGCCTCCGTGGCCCGGGCTCCCTCGGCGCGCCGAAGCGCAGCGAGCTCGTCGCCTCGAGCCCGGCTGGCGGCGCGGAGGGACCCGAGCTCGGCCAGCGCCTCGGAGAGGGACCGGTCCGCCTCGCCCAGCGCGGCCTCCAGCTCCAGGTCCAGCTCGGGCACTGCCTCGGCCAGGATCCGCCGCTGCGCGGCCAGGTCCGCCTCCGACGCCGTTCGCTCGTCGGCGATCCGGCGCCGGTCCCGAGCGGCCGCTTCGATCTCGCCGGCGGCGCGAGCCTGGCGCAGGCCCAGCGCGGTCACCTCGGCGCGAGCGGTCTCGTGAGTCGCCCTGTGCTCGCGCTCGAGCTCGGCGCGAGCGGTCATCGACGCCGCGATCTCGCCAACCGTCGACTCCGCGATCTCCAGCGCCTCCAGGGCCCGGCCAGTCTCGACGCGCAGCGCCTCCCGTCGAGCGTCCGCTCCGGCCGCGCGCCCCGACGCTTCGTGCCAGCGCGCGTGCGCCGCCGCGATGAGCGCGGCGGCCAGCTCCTCGCCGGCAGTGAGCCTGGTCGCCTGCTGCTCGGCCAGCTGGCCCAGGCGGCGTGCCTGCGGCCGAAGCTCGGCCAGGACGTCCTCGACCCGGGCAAGGTTGGACTCGGCCTCCGCGAGCTGGGCCTCGGCCTTCCGCCTGCGCCGCTCGTGGCGACGGACGCCAGCGACCTCCTCGAACAGCGGTCGTCGTTCCTCGGGGCGCAGCGCAAGGGCCTGGTCGACCATGCCCTGCCCGATGAACAGGAAGGCGTTGTCCGCCAGGCTGGCCGAGTCCAGCAGGTCCTGCAGGTCCCGGAGCCGCACCCTCTGCTTGTTGAGCAGGTAGTCGTTCTCGCCGGACCGGTACAGGCGCCGCCCGAGCTCCACGATCGCGAACTCGACGGGAAGGAGTCCGTCCGCGTTGTCCATGACCAGCGTGACGTCGGCCATGCCCTGCGCGCCGCGCCTGTCGGAACCCGCCCAGATCACGTCCTCGCTGCGCCGGATGCGCAGCGACCGCCCCTGCTCGCCCATCGCCCAGCGCAGCGCGTCCGCCAGGTTGGACTTGCCGGAGCCGTTGGGGCCGACGATCGCGCTGATCCCAGGTCCGAATTCGACCAGGGTCCGCTCTGCAAACGACTTGAACCCGTGGACCCGCAGGCCCAGCAGGCGGGCCGGCGCGGTCACGAGGCGCCACCGGCAGGAGCCTCGGGCTCGGAGCTGCCGTCGTCCGCGGCGAACGCGGGGTCGTCAGACGAGGGCCGGGCGTCGCCCGTGTCGGGGACGGCCTGTGGGCGAGGCGCTGGCACACCCGATCGGGACCCACGGGCCGCGAGCCGTTCGCGACGAATGGCCTCCAGGGCCTCTGCGGCGGCGGCGGTCTCGGCGACGCGCCGCGAGGGACCCTCGCCCACGCCCAGGGTCCGGTCGCCGACGACCACCTCGATGCGGAACTGCTTCTCGTGGTCCGGCCCGACGGCCTCCAGCAGCCGGTAGCTCGGACGCTCCCCGGTCGTTCGCTGGGTGTGCTCCTGGAGTCGGCTCTTGGGGGACTTGAGCGTCGTCAACGCCTCGTCCGCGGAGAGCTCCTCGGCCGCGAGGGCGTGGATCCAATCCCGGACGATCTCCCAGCCCTGGTCCACGTAGATGGCGCCCACCAGCGCCTCGAAGGCCGCGGCGAGCAGGGACGACCGGACGCGGCCGCCGCGCTGGGCCTCCCCCTCACCGAGGAGCAGGAATGCCCCAAGGTCGATGCGGATTGCCAGCCGGGCGAGGCCGGCCGCGCTGACGATCGCCGCGCGGCGCGCGGACAGGACGCCCTCATCGTCGGTGGGGTGGCGTCTGTAGAGGTCCTCGGAGACGGCAAGGCTGACGACTGCGTCCCCGAGGAACTCGAGCCGCTCGTTATGACCCCGCGCCGCGTCAGGGTGCTCGTGCAGCCAACTGCTGTGGACGAGCGCCTGCGCGAACTCCTCGCGGTCCCGGATCGGAAGGCCGAGGCTCTCCGCCAGGGCGTCGGCCGGGTGCATCACGCCCCGGTCGAGAGGACTAGGACGAGTGCTCGTCGATGTAGTCGGCGGCGTCCTGCACGGTCCGAATCTTCTCGGCGTCCTCGTCCGAGATCTCCGTCCCGAACTCCTCTTCGAGGCTCATGATCAGCTCGACGAGATCGAGAGAGTCGGCGTTGAGATCGTCGACAAAGGACGCCTCAGGCTTGACCTCGGACTCGTCCACCCCCAGCTGCTCGACGACGATCTTCTGCAGCCGCTCGTAGGTGCTCGCCACTGACTCCCTCCTGATCCCGGGGTGTCCCTTATCGGGAAGCGTCCTGTTCCCGGGCAACACGCCCGAGAACGCCGTTCATGAGCCGCCGCATCGGTTCGCCCGAGTAGGTGCGAGCAAGCTCCACCCACTCGGCAATCGCCACCCGGGCCGGCGTCGCGGGGGAGTGTAACACCTCGCACAGGCCGCAACGCAGCAGCGCGCGGTCCATTCGCGCGAGCTGGACGACCGGGTACTGGGGGGCAGCTTCGGTGATCTGCGCGTCCAGCGTGTCCCTGTGCTCGACCACGTTGGCGACGATCTCCCTCGCCAGCGCAGCCGCTTCGGCATCCTTCTCCAGGGCGAGGTGGCGCTCCACGACGGCGTCCGCGGTGCGCTGCCCGAACTCGGCTTCGAAGACGGCGGCAAGGGCAAGGCGCCGACCGGCTCTGCGGCCCCGGACGCGATCCCCGCCCAGGCGGTCTCGCCGGGACCGCGGGGCGTCAGGCCCCGACACCGTCCACCAGGACGGTGACTTCCCCAAGCTCGAGGCCCAGCAGCCGCACGACCGCGGCTCCCACCGCTTCCCGGACCTGATCCGTGAGGGGCACGAGCTGCTGGCGAGGACGGGCGACGAGCCACAGCGTGACGTGGACCCGGCCGTCCCGGACGCGGATCCGCACCGGCGAGCCGGCGATGGCACCCCGCCAGCGCGGACCGCCTCGGCCTACCCGGACGACGCCGGGGACCTCGAGGGCGGCCAACCGCACGGTCTCACGGATCACGCTGGGGCCGACCGAAAGGGTGGACATCAGGCGCCTGCCTCCGCGTTGCCGGCCTCGTCGGCCGTGTCGGGCTCATCCTCTCGCACCGCGGCTCCCAGCGCTTCGGCAATCCGCTCCGCGACACGCTCGCGGGCTGTCGTGGCGCCCACGCGGACGGCATGCTCGATCATGCGCCGCTTCGCACGGCCATGGGTGATGATGACCGCCCCGCGCACGCCCAGCAGCGGCGACCCTCCCACGACCTCGTAGTCGAAGGCGGTGCGGATCCTCCGGATGCCCGGCCGCATCAGCAGATAGGCGAGACGCCCCCGCAGAGAGCCCCGGAACTCGGCCCGCAGGAGGTCGAAGATGTACCCCGAGAGGCCCTCGAAGAACTTGATCACGACGTTGCCCAGGACCGCGTCGCAGACGACGACATCGGCGGAGAACTGGGTCAGGTCCTTGCCCTCCACATTGCCGATGAAGTTGAGGTCTGTCTCGTCCAGGAGCTCGGTCGCCCGCATGATCCGGGCGTCACCCTTCCCCTTCTCCTCGCCGATGGAGAGGAGTGCGACCCGCGGCCTCACCACCCCCAGCACCCGCTCGGAGAAGATCGCGCCCATTTGCGCGTACTGCGCGAGGTTCTCGGCAGTGGAGTCCGGGTTGGCGCCGATGTCAAGCAGCACGAACGGGTTCTCGGTGCCGACCATCTGGATGGCGAGCGCGGGACGGTCCACGCCACGCAACCGTCCGAGGCGCAGGACCGCGGCGGCCATGCCGGCCCCGGTGTGACCGGCGGTGACGACGGCGTCAGCCTGGCCCTTCCGGACAAGGTCCATGGCAACGAGGATGGAGGAGTCCTTCTTCTCCCGAAGCGCCATCGCCGGATGCTCGTGCATCTCCACGACCTGCGAGGCCTGGACGGTGCGCACGTTCGCCGGACGATCGACAAGGAACCCTGCGAGGACGGCCTCATCCCCGACCAGGATGACCGTGTCCTCGGGATGGCTGCGCGCGTAGGCGAGGGCGCCGGGTACCACCTCGGCGGTGCCGTGGTCCCCGCCCATGGCGTCGACGGCAACGCGTACGCCCCCGCCGGGCTCGGCACCGGTTATCGCGGGACGGGTCTCGCGCGGGGCGGGATCCTCGCTCGGGTTCACGACCCGACTACTTGGAGTCCTCGCCTGCCGCAGGCCCACCGGCCGGCTTCAGCGCCACGGCCTCACGGCCGTTGTACCACCCGCACGCCGGGCAGACCCGGTGCTGCAGCTTCGGCTCGTGGCAATGCGGGCACTCGATGAGCGTCGGCAGGGTGAGGGCGAGGTGGCTCCGGCGCTCCATCTGCCGCGCGTGAGCGACCTTTCGCTTCGGCACACCCATGTCGGTCTCTTGCTCCTCTCAGGGGCTGGTCAAATCGCGGGTGGCCCCGCGCAGCGGTCTGGTGGTGGTCACGGCACCCGTCGACTCGGGCGCGCAAACGCGCGACCACGGGTCCTGGGGGCCGAACGCGGAGTCTACCCCGTCTCGTCCTCCGCGTCGACCCGGAACGCCCTGAGCACCTCCAGGCGCGGATCGATGGCAGCGTCGTGGGCCGGGTGGTCGATCTCGAGCCGCTCGCCGCACTCGGGGCAAAGGCCCGGACAGTCCGGATCGCAGATGGGCGCGATCGGCTCCTGGAGGCTGATCGCCTCGAGCACGAGGGGGCGGAGCTCCAGCTCGTGGTGATCGGTGAGCCGCGGGGCCTCGGGGTCTGCACCCTCCTCCAGGGGCACGGGCGCGCCGCTGGCAAGATCGATGGTCGGCAGGACCTCCTCGTCGATCCGGAGCCTGATCGGGACCACGAGCGGACGCGTGCAGCGCGCGCACTCCCCCGCGAGTCCCGTCTGGAGCCTGGCCTCCACGACGAGGCCCCGGTTGGTGCGCAACAGGCGGAGCGTCCCACTCACGGGCTCGGTGACGATCGGCCCGTCTTCCGGAACCACCTCGACGGCGTCCAGCACGTACTCGCGCACCGTGCCGGGCAGCTCCGCGAGCAAGCCGGACACGGCAAACGTCAGCGGATCCCCGTGGGGATCAACGGGGTGCGCGTGGTGGGGGCTCCGGGCCGTCATCGCCGATCGGCC
This sequence comes from uncultured Chloroflexia bacterium, assembly GCA_963770795.1. Lineage (GTDB taxonomy): Bacteria > Chloroflexota > Limnocylindria > Limnocylindrales > CSP1-4 > CAIXZV01. The sequence goes on along the minus strand of CAVYQR010000001.1, from coordinate 319,147 downwards.
GACGAGACCCCCTGCGCCTCTTCGCCGATCTCACCCCCGGCGACGTCGTCGTAGGAGTCTGCCTCCTGCGCCGGCAGAGCCTCTGGGTCCGCGTAGGCCGCCCGACGCTCCTCGAGCATCGCAGCGCCTCGCTCGATCCCGCGCAGCGTCCGCGTGACCTCGGCCTCGAGCGCGGCCAGGACGCCCGCGGCGTAATCGTCAGCACCTTGACGGACCTGGTCGGACTCGTCCTCTGCCTCGGCGAGGAGGCGGCTGCACTCGGCATCGGCGGCATCGGTCAGCCCGCGCTCCCCGATGAGGAACGCAGCCTGCTCCTGGGCGCGCGCCACGATGCGCTCGGCCTCCTCCTGGGCCTTCTCGATGATCCGCTCACCCTCGGAGTTGATCCGCTTGGCGGCGCGGACCTCCTCGGGCACGGCGACGCGCAACTCGTCGATGAGGTTGAGGGCAGCGTCCCGGTCCACGATTGCATTCCGCGTCAGGGGCAGCGACTTGCCGTTCGCGATCAGCGATTCGAGACGTTCGACGAGAAAGATGATGTCCAGCGGACGGCCTCCCGTGCGCTTCGCAGCCCCGGCGGGGCGCCGCTCGCGATTATGGCACGCGCTCGGGCCTCGGACCCTGACCTGCCGACAACGCCGCGCGCAGCGAGACCGCGGCCTCGGCGGGAAGCATCCGCGAGACGTCCCCGCCGAACAGGGCGATCTCCTTGACCAGGCTCGAGCTCACATACGAGTGCGCGAGCGAGGTCATGAAGAACACGGTGTCCACGTCCGGGGCCAGCTGGTGATTGTTGTGGGCGAGCTGCAACTCGCTCTCGAAGTCCGCGATGGCCCGCAGGCCGCGGACCAGGAACCCGGCCCCGACGGTGTGGCAGAAGTCCACGGTCAGCCCGTCGAAGGTGCGCACGTCGACGCGTCCGACCAGCGCGGGCTCCAGGGCGATCGTGCGCCCGATGACGTCCACGCGCGTTGCGGCGTCCAGCAGCGGGCTCTTGCGAGGGTTGGCAAGGACGGCCACCACCACGCGATCGAACACGCGGGCGGCACGGCGTACGATGTCCAGGTGGCCGTTGGTGATGGGATCGAACGAGCCCGGGTAGACCGCGATCTTCACGTCTCGCTCGCCTCCTCGTCGCCGGGCGATGCGCCCGGACCATCCGGCGACCGCCGCCGGTAGAACGTGAGCGCCGTCTCACCGAAGCGCCGCTCCCTCGCCGATGCTAGCAGCCCCACCGTGGGCGGCGGCGCATCCCTCCAGAAGTGCTTGGCCACGACGATGCCGTCCGCGCTCGTGTGCGTCCCGACCAGCTCCAGGGCCCGCTCGAGCGCCGCGGTGTCGTCGTACGGGGGATCCACGAGGACCAGATCGAATGGGCCGTCGGCGGCGGCCCCGGCCGGGTCCATGAGCCAGGCGAGCGCCTCACGCCGGACGACGCGGCCCGCGCCGTCCAGGTGGGTGCGCCGGAGGTTCCCGGCCAGGACCCGGGCAGCACCGCCGTCCTTCTCCACGAAGGTCGCCCGGGCGGCGCCGCGCGAGAGCGCCTCGATGCCGCCGGCTCCGCTGCCCGCAAACAGGTCCAGGACGATGGCACCCGGAATGTCCGGCTCGAGCACTGCGAACAGCGTCTGCTTGACACGATCGGCCAGCGGCCGGGTCCCGGGCCCCGGCGCGGCCAGGCGCACGCCCTTGGCCGTGCCGGCGATGACGCGGCCCGCGTCCGGCATGGTCAGGCAGCGCTCGCCGGGTCGCCGGCATGGACGCGCCGCAACCAGCCGGTCTCGAGCTCCGCGCGCAGCTCCGGCGGATCCGCCGGCACCTCGCCGCCCTCGCCCACCAGATCCTCCGCATAGGTGCGGGCGCGCGCCGCAAGGTCCCGGTGCTCCGGGTTGGCAAGGGTCGCGACCCGGAGCCTGGGCAGGCCGCTCTGCGCGAGCCCCAGGACGTCACCCTCGCGGCGCAGGTCGAAATCCCGTTCGGCCAGCTCGAAGCCGTCGGTCGTGGCCACGACCGCCCGGAGCCGCTGGTGCTCGGTCGTGCCCTCGGCCACGTCGCTGACGAGGACGCAGTACGAGGCCGCGGTCCCCCGCCCCACCCGGCCCCGGAGCTGGTGGAGCTGCGCCAGCCCGAAGCGCTCCGCGCCCTCGATGATCATGATCGTGGCCTCGGCCACGTCCACGCCCACCTCGACGACGGTCGTCCCGACGAGAACGTCGAGGTCGCCATCACGGAAGCGGCCCATCTCCGCGTCCCGATCCGCGGCCTTGAGACGGCCGTGGACGAGGCCCACGCGGAGGGGGGCCAGGAGGGCCGTCAGCCGCTCGAACTCCGCCTCGGCCGCTGCGGCCCAGACCGTCTCGACGTCCTCGTCCGGCAGCTCGTCATCCCCGGCAAAGCCGTCTTCCTCGTCGGTCTCGGTGCCGGCTTTCGCCGCCGGACCGATCCGGGGTACCACGACGAACGTCCTGTGGCCCGCCTCCTTCTCGTTCCGCACCAGATCCCACGTCTTCTCCAGCTGGTCCGGACGGCGGATCCCGGTCCCGATGGCGATGCGCCCCTCGGGTGCCATCCGCAGGGTGGAGACCTCGAGGTCCGCGTACAGGACCTGTCCGAGGGTGCGTGGGATCGGCGTCGCCGTCATCAGCAGCACGTGGGGCGCACCCCGCACCGCCTTGGCCTCCAGCGCACCGCGCTGCTCGACACCGAACCGGTGCTGCTCGTCCACGACGGCCAGAGCGAGGTCCGCGAAGGACACGGCGTCCTGGAACAGGGCGTGCGTCCCCACCACGATTGGCGCCTGACCGGAGGCGATCGCCTGGCCCGCCCTGCGCCGGCCCTCACCGCTCAGCGACCCCGTGAGGAGCGTAACCGGAAGCGCCAGGTCCTCGAGCAGGTCTGCCAGCGTCGCCGCGTGCTGCCGGGCGAGGAGGTCGGTGGGCGCGAGGAGCGCGGCCTGGCGTCCCGCGAGCGCCGCAGCCGCCAGCGCCCAGGCCGCCACGGCCGTCTTGCCCGACCCGACGTCGCCCTGGACCAGGCGCAGCATCGGGACGGGGCGTGCCAGGTCCGTGCGGATCTCGTCGATGGCGATCACCTGGTCAGCGGTGAGATTCACCTCCCGATCGAGCTTGCGCGTGAGCGACGCCGTGAGCGCGTCACGGATCCGCCGATCCGGCACCGGGTCGACCGGGAGCGGCACTGTCCTCGCCCGGCCGCGGGCGCGCCGTCTCGCCACCATGCCCACCTGCAGTGCCAGCAGCTCGTCGAAGGCCAGTCGGCGAAGGGCGCGATCCCGGACGTCGAAGTCCGTGGGGTAGTGCGCGGCCTCGAGCGCCTCGGTGATCCCGGGCAGCCCCTCCGCGGACCGGATGGTCTCGGGCAGGTACTCCGGGTACGCGTGGCCGGCGCGGTCGAGCGCCTCGCGCATGGCCTGGCGGAGGCGGGTGGCCGTCAGGCCGCGGGTCAGCCGGTAGACCGGCACGATCCGGCCGGCGTGGAGCAGGGTCGCCGCATCGGCAGGCTGGAACTCCGGGCCCTCGAACACGAGAGTGAAGCCGCGGTGCTTCACCTTCCCGGACAGCAGCAGCTCGTCGCCGGGGTGGACGCGTCGCTCGATGAAGCGCCGCCCGAACCAGGTGGCCTCCGCCGTGCCGGTCTCGTCCGCCAGTTGCGCCGTGGTGATCTGCACGTTCCGGCGCCACGTCTTCTGGACCCTGATCGCCGTCACCGTGGCACGTGCCGACACCACGCTGCCGTCCGGGACGCCGTGGAGATCGCCCAGCACCTGCAGCTCGCGGAGGTCGTCGTACCGCCGGGGCAGGTGGAACAGGAGGTCCCTCACCGTCTCGAGGCCCAGGTGGCGACCCGTCCGGCGGAGGACGGCCGCCGCCCCGAGCCCCGATTGCCCGAGGCCGAGGTCGAGCCTGGCGACGGGATCCACCGGGATGACGGCCGCGACCTTCGGCCGGAGCGAGCGACCGCCGGGCGTGGGTGCGGGCCGCCTGCGCTCGCTCACTCGGCCGAGATCAGGTACCGGTAATGCGGCTGGCCGCCGTGGACCACCTCCACGTCCACGCCGGGGGTCGCCTCGCGGACCTTGAGCGCGATCGTCTCGGCGTCATCGAGCGTCGCGTCCTCGCCGTAGTAGATCGTCACCAGCCCGTAGCCGGGATCAAGCCTGCTGAACCCGGCCATGACGGCCCGCTGGGTGTCCCCGTCCACCGCGAGGAGGCCGTCGTCCGGGTCCAGGACGATGGTCTGCCCTCGCTTGACCTTGCGCCCGGACACCGTGGCATCGCGGACGGCCTCGGTGACCTGCATGGTCTGGATCTCGCGACTCGCCCGCGCCATGGCGGAGGCATTCGCGTCCGCGTCCTGCACGGGATCCAGCTCGAACAGCGCGGCGACCCCCTCGGCGCAGTTGCGGGTCGGCACGACGAGGACGGGCCGGTCGGTCATGCCTGCGACCTGGCGTGCGGCGAGGACCGCGTTGGGGTTGTTGGGCAGGATGATCAGCGCGTCGGCCTGTGTCGCCATGACGGCCTCCAGGAGCTCGCCCGTCGACGGGTTGGCGCTCTGGCCGCCGCGCACGACCCGGAACGCGCCGTACTCGCGGAAGGGCGCGGCGGTGTCGGCGAGAACCGCCGCAAGGCCGTCGGAGGGCGCGACCGCCACCACGCCCAGGGCCAGTCGCGTGGCCGGCGCCGCCTCATCGCCCTCGTCGCCATCGGCAACCCCCGACGGGCCCCCTTCGACAAGCGCCACGGCACCTGGGCCCACGCCGGTCAACGGCTCGCCGCCCCGTCCTTCGACGAACGCGGCGGCCTTTGCCTCCCGGACGTCGTGGGCCTGGCCGTCCAGGTTCTCGATCGTGATCCGGGACAGCTGGCCGATCCCGATGCCGTAGGCGATCACGGCGTCGGGCCGGTCGTTATGGACGTGGATCTTGACCATGTGTGCATCGCCGGCGACGAGGACCGACTCCCCGATCGTCTCCAGGTGTGCCTGGATCGCAGGCACGTCCAGCGGACGGCCCGACCTCGCACGCATCAGGTACACCGTCTCGTAGCCAAACGCGGTCTCCTCGACCGCGCGCGCACCGCCGTGGTCCGGCCGGACCAGAGCCCCAGTCCCGACCGCTTTCGCGCCATCGGCGAGCGGGCGCCCACGGGCGGCCTCCAGCGCGCCCTGGAACAGCCGGAACAGGCCCTGCCCGCCGGCGTCCACGACGTTGGATTCCCGCAGGATCGGCAGCAGCGACGGCGTCTTCGCCACGGCTCGCTCGGCCGCCTCGACGATGGCGGCCAGAACGCTCTCGACGTTGTTGTCCCGCTCGGCGGCGACGACCGCGGCCGCGCTCGACTCCCGGATAACCGTGAGGATGGTGCCCTCGACGGGCTTGGCGACCGCCTTGTAGGCCTGCTTGGTGCCCAGGTCGAGCGCGTGAGCCAGGTCCAGGCCGTTGAACCGGCGTTTGCCAGCGAGCCCGTGCGCCATCCCCTGGAGGATCTGGCTGGTGATGACGCCCGAGTTGCCGCGGGCGCCCATCAGCGCGCCGAAGCTGGCGGCCTGGGCTACGCGCTCGGCATCCGCGCCCGGCCCGGCCTTGTCGGCCTCCTCGAGCGCCGCCCGGACGGTGGCGACCATGTTGGTGCCCGTGTCTCCGTCCGGGACCGGAAACACGTTGAGCGCGTTGATCTCCTCGACATCGGCCTCGATGCTGGCGACGGCGCTCCGGAACGCGGCGAGGAAGCCGGCGCCGTCGCAGGAGCGGCGCGCCATCAGGCCACGTCCGTCCCGCTGTCTGCCAGGTCGCCAGGACGCGGCGCACCGGAGCCTGCAGGCTCCGGTGCGGGAGCAAGGCCGTGCTCGTGGCGGAGCTTCCCGATGCGGATGGAGATGCGGTCCGGCTCCCGCTGCAGGGCGTTGCGAAGGGTGTACCGGACCGACGCCTCGACCTGCCGAGCCACCTCGGCGATCGGGAGGCCATAGGCAACGGTGAGGCGCAGGTCGACCGTGAGCTCCGGCTCGACCTCGAGGTGGAGCCCGGGCTGGGCGAGGCTCATCCGGTTGAGCAGGCGGCCCACGGGACCCCCGTCGGCGAAGCCCGAGACACCGTACACGGACAGCACGGCGACACGGACGAGATCGCGGATGGCTCGCCTCGAGACAAGCGAACGGCCGGGCAACGGATCTGCGGTCACGCGGGCCACGTCCTCCTCGCGGGCGCGGCGTCCGGTGGTCCTGGGCCGCGACAATGACTCCCCGAACCGGGCCGGAAAGCGTGTGCTACGATACCACCCCGCTCGCGCCGGACTCTTCCGGCGTGCGCTCGTGTCCTGCATATTCCGAGGATCGAACCAGACCATGGCTCGTGCTTGCGTCATCTGCGGCAAGGCATCGATCGGCGGCTTCAACCAGCAGTCGTCGGGAATGAACCGCGTTCGTGCCCATCGCCGCCTCCTGCCGAACCTCCAGGTCACGACGATGCCCGCGAAGAACGGTGGCACCGAGAAGGTGCTCGCCTGCACGCGCTGCCGTCGAACCCTGACCAAGAGCGCCCGCTAGCTCCCTGACGGGGCTTCGGCGGAGGCCGGCCGCGATCGTTGCGGCCGGTCTTCTGTGTGTCCGGGACCTGGCGGCGAGGTCAACATCGCCTCGGCTGCCGTGCGATGCGCGGCCCGGTGGTCGCCCTCAGGCCTGCCGCTCCGCCGTGTCGAGCCAGATCGTGAACGGTCCGTCGTTGACGAGCTCCACGGCCATCTCGGCCCCGAACTCGCCGAGCGCCACGCCGACGCCCTGCGACTCGATCCCGGCCGCGACACGCCGCCACAGCGCCTGTGCAAGGCCCGGCGGGGCCGCCCTGGTGAACCCCGGGCGACGGCCGCGGCGGGTGTCCGCGTAGAGCGTGAACTGGCTGACGAGAAGCACCTCACCGCCGGCCTCCAGGAGCGAACGGTTCGTCCGCCCCTCGTCGTCAGCGAAGATGCGCAGCTCGCAGATCCGCCTCGACAGCGTGTCCGCGGTCGCCTCGTCGTCACCGTGGCCCACGCCCAGCAGGACGAGCAGCCCGGATCCGATCGAGCCGACGGCTGCGCCGTCCACCCGGACCTCTGCGCGGCTGACGCGCTGCAACAGGGCCCGCATCGGCGGTCCGTCAGGCCCCGGCCGCGGCGCGCGCCGCCCCGGCGATCGTCCTGATCCGCTCGACCTCAAGGGCCATGTCCGGAGCCCGGTAGAGCGCGGACCCGGCGACGATCACGTCGGTCCCGCCCCGCCCGATGATCCCGGCCGTCTCCGCCCGGCCGCCGCCGTCCACCTGGATCTCGGACGCACCCGCCGGGTCCAGCCAGGCCCGTGCCGCCGCCAGCTTCGCCTCCGCCACGTCCCGCATGAAGGACTGGCCGCCGAACCCCGGCTCCACGGTCATCACGAGGATGATGTCGAGCAGTTCGCGGTACGCATCGAGCGCCGCCAGCGGGGTGCCGGGCTTGACCGACAGGCCCGCGGACCGACCGGCGTCCCGGATCCGGAGCAGCGCCGGGCGGACCTGGGGGGCGTCAACCTCCACGTGGAAGGTGATCGAGTCGCAGCCCGCGTCGAGGAACTGCTCCGTCCAGCGGCCGGGCTCCCAGATCATCAGGTGGGCATCGAACGGGAGCGTGGTCGCGCGCCTGATGGCCTCGATGGTCCTCCAGCCGAACGTGATGTTGGGGACGAAGCGGCCGTCCATGACGTCCAGGTGGATCCGGTCCGCGCCGGCGGCCTCGGCGCGCCTGATCTCATCACCCAGGGCACCGAGGTCCGAGTCCAGGATGCTCGCGGCGACAAGCACGCCCAGCGGGTCGCCTGCTGGTCACGGGCGTCACTCCTCCCCCACTCCCGCCGGCGCCGGGGCGTGGCTCCGCTCACCGCGCAGGGCGGCCGCGCTCTCGGCCACGAGGCGTTCCCGCCGTCGCTGGACGACGATCGGGGCGGTCTGGCCCGCATGCTCCGCCGCGAGCTGGCCGCAGGCAGCCCCGATCTCGGTGCCGCGGTTGAACCGGATCGTCGTGGCGATGCCGGCCGCCGTGAGCCGCGCGGCAAAGCGCTCGACCACCGGCAGCGGCGTGCCGGTCCACGGGGTGTGTGCCACCTGGTTCATCGGGATCAGGTTCACATGCGCGTGCGCGCCACGGAGGAGCCCCGCGAGGGCATCCGCGTCAACATCGGTGTCGTTGATCCCGTCGATCATCGTGACCTCGTAGGTCACCCGACGGCCCGTCCTCCTCGCATGGTCGCCCGCGGCCTCGACCACCTCCTCCACCGGCCAGCGACGGTTGAGCGGCACGAGGACATCCCGCAACGGATTGCGTGCCGCGTGAAGGCTCACGGCAAGCGTGAACTGCGGCCCGAGGGCAGTCAGGCGCCGGATCCCGGGCACCACGCCCGACGTCGACACCGTGATGTGGCGGGCCCCCAGGCCGAAGCGCTTCGGATCGTTGAGGGCAGCGATCGATTCGAGCACCCGATCGAGATTGAGAAGCGGCTCGCCCATGCCCATGAACACGATGTTGGTCAGGTGCTTCCCGTCCGCGGCCAGGCGCCGGGCCGCGTGGCGCACCTGATCCACGATCTCCGCCGTCTCGAGGTCGCGCTCCATGCCCAGCTCTCCCGTGGCGCAGAACGGGCAGCCCACGGCACACCCCGCCTGGGACGAGATGCACAGCGTGTGGCGCTCCCGACTCCCATCGCGGGCCGGATAGTGCATCAGCACCGACTCGATGAGCAACCCGTCGGAGAGGCGGTGAAGTGCCTTCTCGGTCAGGCCGCCGTCCGTGACCCGGACCTCGGTCTCGGTCATCGTGTCGAATCGGAACGCGCCGTCGAGGGACGGGCGGAGGGCGGCAGGCAGGGTCAGGATCTCGTCGAAGCTCGTCTGGCGGCCTCTCCACGCGGCGTCCTGCACCTGGCTGGCGCGGTACCCGGGCTGTCCGTGCGCGGTGAACCAGGACACCAGCTCTGCCGGGAGCGCACCGGCCACGCCTGGACGTTCGTCGCGCGGACGACTGGCGGACGGAGCGGGCCGAAGGCCATACCCGGGGAGGTTCGTCGGCCGGGGTTCGATCATCCGGACGATTCTGACACGGTCGACGGTCGGGCAGGCGCCCGCCGGCCGCGCAGGTAGTCGGCCCCGGACATCGGCCGCCTCCCCGTCGGCGTGACCGCGTCCAGCACGAGCCTCCCATCGGCGGTCGCGAGCGCCGGCCGGTCGCCGTGGTGAACGATGCTCCCGGGGACGTCGCCCCGCTCGGACGGGGCGGTTGATGCGGCCGTCACCACCAGCCGCTCCCCGGCTGTCTCCAGGAACGTGCCCGGCCACGGAAGGTATGCCCTGACCTGCCGCTCCAGCACGGTGGCCGGCATCGAGGCATCCAGGCGCCCGTCCTCCCGGCGGAGCGGCCGGGTGAGCGTCGTGCCGTCGCTCGGCTGGGGCCGCGCCTCCAGCGTCCCCGCGATCCAGGCGTCCAGCGACCGGAGCAGCAGCCGGGCGGCCAGCTCTGCCATACGCGCCTCCAGCTCCGGGGCGGTCTCGTCCCCCGCCAGGGTCACGCTCTCTTGCGCCAAGATCGGTCCCGTGTCCAGGCCCGCGTCCATGCGCATCAGGGACACGGCCGTAGCGTCGTCGCCCGCCAGGATCGTCGCGGGCACGGGAGAAGCCCCTCGCCAGCGCGGCAGTGCGGATGGGTGGAGGTTGAGCGCCCCGTGCTCCAGCCCCAGGAGGGCCGGGGGCACGATCTGACCGTAGTCGGCGAGCACGACGAGATCCGGCCGCAAAGCGAGGACGGCCGCGATCGCCTCCGGGGCCCGCAGCCGCACGGGCGTCAGCACCGGCGTCACGCCAAGCCCAGACGCGAGTGCGTGGATGGGCGTCGAACCGAGCGCCTGCCGGCGGCCGACCGGTCGATCGGGCGCGGTGACGATGCCGACGATGTCGATCGAGGGATGCGCGCGGAGACCGCGCAGGGCAGGCACCCCAAAGGTGCCGCTGCCCAGGAAGACCGTCCGGACCCGCGTACCGTCCGCTGGTCCGGGGGTCACGCGAGCGCCCGCTGCGCCCCGCGGACGTCGGCGTCCTCGTCCTCGTCGCCGTCGCCCTGGCCCACCGGGATCAGCTCATCCATCGTTTCCAGGTAGTCGATGTAGAGCTTGCCGTCCAGGTGATCCAGCTCGTGCTGGAGCGCGCGTCCGAGAAGCCCGGAGCCCGCGACCTTGAACCTCTTGCCGACGCGACTCTGGGCGACGACCCAGACCTTCTCCTTGCGGGTGACGTAGGCCACGTACCCGGGGATGGACAGGCAGCCCTCGAGGTCACGGTCCTCCCCGTCGGAGCGGACGATCTTCGGGTTGACCAGCTCGAAGAGGCGGCTCTCGACCTCGATGACGCAGGCACGCTGCGCCTCGCCCAGCTGCGGGGCGGCGAGGCCGACGCCGGGCGCCGCGCGCATCGTGGCGGTCAGATCATCGAGGAGGGCGTGGAGGTACTTGCCGAAGCTGTCCACGGTCTCGCCCTTGAGACGGAGCCGCGGGTCGCCGAGCATGACGATGGGTCGAACGGTCATGGGCGGAGTATACGAAACAACCGCCCGGGCCCCGGTAGGCGCGGGCGGTTGTCGCGATGGGAGCGGCCCGGGCTCAGGTGCGAGGGCCCTCGGCAGCCTCGTCACCCAGAGTCGGCTCGGGGATGGTGTCATCGTCCGCGGTCGGGGTCTCGTTGGAGCCCGGCATGTCGGGGTTCTCGGTCGAATCCACGGCGCGCAGCTCCGCGGCAACCGACGAGGCACGCTCGGCGAAGCGCTGGCCCACGTCCAGCGTGACATCCGCTGCCTTCTGGGCGAACGGTCCCGCCTTGACCGCGGCGAGCGCGGCGAGCTCGGCGGCCTTGGCGCCCACCTGTCGGGCGACCGGCGCGGCCTGCGTCGCGATGTCCTGGATCATTGTCTCGAGCTGCGTGAGCCACTCGCGCGCTTTGGTGCTGTCTGCAGGCTCGGCCTGCTCCGGCGAGGCGTCAGGGAGTGGCTCATCGGCCATCGGCTCCCCGGCGGGCGGGGTGGCATCCTGCGGCTGATCGGTCATGGTCTGCCTCCAATGGAGCATCGTCTTGCGTGTCCCCCCATTGTGCCCCCTGTGCTGATTCGCGCATCTGCCGGCGGTCCCGACTCCGGCGCCCGATCTGCTACAACAGGCTCTCCGGGTCCACGTCCACGCTCCACGGCGATCCCGGCGGCGGCTCCAGGAGGCGCACCGGGTCCGGGCCGCGCAGGACCACGTGGTATCGCCACCGGTCCGCACGCCGGGCGACGTAGGCGGGCGCGGGGCCAACCACCTGGACCTGCGGCGCCAGCTCCGTCGCACGTGCCCGGAGCCTGCCGGCCATCGCGACAGCCTCGCGCTCGGCGGCCTCGCGGTCCTCCAGGCCAACGGTCAGCTTGATCAGTCGACCGAACGGCGGCGATCCGAACCGCTGGCGCAGGGCAAGCTCCTCGTCGTAGAACGCAGCAGCGTCGCCGTCCACCACCGCCCGGATGGCCCTGTGCTCGGGCCGGTAGGTCTGGACGATGGCAAGGCCCGGCCGGTCCCCCCGCCCGGCCCGCCCCACGGCTTGCGCCAGGAGCTGGTACGTCCGCTCCGAGGCCCGTTCGTCCGGAAGGTTGAGCGCAATGTCCGCCGAGACGACGCCCACGAGCGTCACCTCGGGAATGTCCAGGCCCTTCGCCACGAGGCTGGTCCCCACCAGCACGTCGACGCGCCCGCTCGTGAAGTCGTCCAGCACCCTGTCCGCTGCGCCCTTGCGCTCCACCACGTCCCGGTCCAGGCGGCTGATGCGGAGCCGCGGGAACCGGCTGCGGACCTCTCGTTCCACCCGCTCCGTGCCCCCGCCCAGGTACCGGATCCGCGGGGACCTGCACGCCGGGCACCGTGACGCGAGGGGCCACGCCCGCCCGCAGTGGTGGCATCGCAGCGTCGCGCCGGCATGGTGGTAGACGAGCGGCCGGTCGCAGTCCGGGCACGCCTGGACGTGCCCGCAGTCACGGCACATCACCACCGACGCCGTTCCCCGGCGGTTGATGACGAGGATTGCCCGGTCGCCGGCCGCCGTGTCGAGCTCGCCAATGGCCCCAGCCAGGGCGTCCGAGAGCAACCCCCGGTTCCCCGCAGCCAGCTCCGCCCGCAGGTCCACCGCGGTCACGATCGGCTCCGTCCCGGATGGGCGCACCGGGAGGACTGCTCGCCGGTACCGGCCGCTCCTGGCATGGCCCATCGTCTCCACCGACGGCGTCGCGCTGCCGAGCAGGACGGCTGCGCCCGCAAGCTCGCCGAGCACCAGCGCCGTGTCCCGCGCCTGGAAGCGAGGCGTCCGGTCGCTCTTGTAGGCGGCGTCGTGCTCCTCGTCCACGATCAGCAGTCCGACGTCCGCCAGTGGCGAGAGCAGCGCCGTCCTCGTCCCGACCACGAGGTCCACGTCGCCCGCGCGGATCCGTCGCCACTCGTCGGCGCGTTCCCCTTCCCCCAGACCCGAGTGCATGAGGGCGATCCGGATCCCGAGCTCCGCCCGGAGGCGGTCCACGATCGGGGCGGCGAGGGCGATCTCGGGCACCAGCAGGAGCGCCGGGCGGCCGGCGGCGAGCGAGGCCGAGATCGCCTCCACGTAGATCGCCGTCTTGCCCCCCCCGGTGACGCCGTCGAGGAGGATCGGCGTTGTATCCCGGGTTCGGATGGCCTCCAGGACGAGGAGGAGCGCGGCGTCCTGCTCCAGCGTCAGCGACGCACCGGCGGGCCGGGCGCCGCGGGACCCGACGGGCCGGCCGGCAAGCGGCCTGCGGGGGCGCTCGCGGGTCTCTGTCCTGAGCAGGCCGCGGCGCACCAGCCCGGCGATGGCCGCAGCAGTGTGGCGCTCCGCGGGGCCGGTGGCCGGGACGCCATCGGGGCGCCCGTGCCCGCCCTCCCCGAATGGTGCCGGGTCGACGCCCACGTCGCGGGCAGCCGGGTCCGATCCGGCGACCCCGGCTGCCGCCGCTGCCGGGTCCGACGCCAGCTCCGCGAGCGCTGCCCGCTGCCGCGGCCCGAGAGCCCTTCCCGCCGGCCGGCCCCCCGCCGCCAGCAGCGCCGCGACACCGGCCCCGTCGTCCGTCAGCCACAGGCGTCGCTCGTAGCGCGGCCCGGCCGCGGCGCCCAGGAGCGTCCACGTGAGCTCCACCAGGCACTCGTCCTCGAGCGAGCGGAGCCGTCGCAGCAGGCCCGCACGACCCTCCGGCGTCCCCAGGTCGCGCACCAGGCGGGCGCGTCCCGCCAGCTCGTCCAGCAGGTCCAGCTCCACCGGCGACAACCCCGGCTCGGGCAGGCCGAGGCGCGACTCACCCGCCGGGGTCACCTCGGCCACGAGCTCCAGCCGTTCGAGGAGACCCGGCGGCAGCATCGCGCGGATGACCGTCGCCAGGGGCGCCAGGTAGTGCGCCGCGATGCGGCCGGCGAGCGCGAGCGACAGGGCCGGCAGCAGCGGGCCGTCGCTCCGGATGCGGGCGGCCACGGGCCGGATGCCGCCGCGCTCGGGAGCCATGCCGGGACCCATGATCACCCCGATCGCCTGGCGGGCCCCGCGCTCGCCACGGCCAAACGGGACAAGGACGGCCTCGCCGGGGTCCAGCGGCGCGAGGGCAGGCGGGACGGCGTAGGTGTAGGTCCGCGGCCCGGGTCCAGCGGGCGCGTCCACCGCCACCTCGACCAGCGCCATGCCGTCCGCCGGCATCCCCAGGGCGAGGCTGGACTGGGGCGGCATGGGCTCAGGTGATGCGGATCTGGCGATCGACGTGGTGCCGCTTCTCCTGCTCCACGATCGCCTCGATCTCCGCCGCCGTCCGATCGATCTCGCCGGTCTCGTTGACCACGACCCGGTCGTAGTCGCCCTGGCGCGCCAACTCGATGGCCGCGTTGCGCTGCCGGATCTCCAGCTCGTCCGCCGTTTCGGTGGCCCGGGAGCGGAGGCGCTGGAACAGCGCTTCCAGAGAGGGCGGGACGATGAAGACGAGGAGGGCGTCCGGGACACGCTGCTTCACGATGCTCGCGCCCTGAACGTCGATCTTGAGGATGACGTCGTGACCCTCCGCCAGGGCGTCCGCAACCTCGCGCCGCGGCGTCCCGTACCAGTTGCCGTGGACCTCGTTCGCCTCCAGCAGCTCGCCCGAGATGCGCAGCGCGTGGAACGCCTCCGGAGTGAGGAACTGGTAGGAGACGCCCGGGATCTCGCCGGGTCTCTGGGCCCGCGTCGTGCAGGTCACGACGTAGTGGAAGTCGGGGTCCCGTGGCCGCGCCGCCAGGGCCTCGATGATCGTGTCCTTGCCCACGCCCGATGGCCCGCTGATGATCACCAGCAGCGCCCCCGGTGCGCCGAGCAGAGCCTCCGCGTCCATCACGACATCCCTCCTGCGAGCCGACGACCCGCCGACAGCTCGGTTGCGCGCAATCCTTCGAGCACCGCCTCGAGCGGGGCCGGCAGCGGCGCCTCGACCCGCACGAGCTTGCCCGACGTGGGCGAGACCAGCTCCAGGCGCCACGCGTGCAGGAACAGCCGCTCCAGCCCATCCGGGCCCTTGCGGGCCGTCCCCGTGCCGTAGACGGTGTCCCCCGCGACGGGGTGGCCAAGCGCCGCGAGGTGGACGCGGATCTGGTGGGTGCGACCGGTGACCAGGTCCAGCTCCAGCAGGGTCCACCCGGCGAACCGCTCTCGCACCCGGTAGCCCGTGATGGACGGACGTCCGTCCGACACCACGGCCATGCGCTTGCGGTCCTTCGGATCGCGACCGATCGACGCCTCGATCCGTCCGACGGCGGCCGACACCGGGCCCTGGGCGAGCGCCAGGTACGTCTTCCGGACGCGCCGCGCCTTGAGCTGGGCCATGACGCCCGCCTGGGCGGCATCGTTGCGGGCGACGATCAGGAGGCCTGACGTGTCCCGGTCCAGACGGTGGACGATGCCGGGTCGGGCGACCCCCGCGATCCCTCCGTAGTGGTCGCCGCGGGCGAGGAGAGCGTTGACCAGCGTGCCGCGCCAGTGCCCGGGTGCAGGGTGCACCACCAGGCCCGACGGCTTGTCCACGATGAGCACATCATCGTCCTCGTAGACCACGTGGACCTCGATCGTCGGGTCCGGCTCCAGGTGGTACGGGACCTCGGGCGGCGGGACCTCGAGCGTGACGGCGCCGCCGCGGACCTCGGAGTTGGCGCGAAGGCGGCGGCCCGTGTCGTCCACGAGAAGACCCTCGGAGATGAGCTTCTGGACGTAGGACCGGGAGAGACCGGTCCGGTCGGCGACGAAGCGGTCGACACGTCGCACGATCTCGCCCTCGGGCACCTGCAGGCGGCGCGGGCCGGGCGCGACCGAGGGACGGAGCGCCTCCGGGGGAAGGACTGCGTCGAAGTCATCGTCGGCGCCTATCTCCCCATCCTCGAGGACGGGGTCCGGCGCGATGGTCTCCTCGCCCTCGGTCACTCGACAGCCCAGTCGGCGATACGCGGGAACACCGCCATCGCCAGCAGCAGCACGATAGCCGTGGAGATGGCGGCGTCGGCCACGTTGTAGGTGTAGAACCTCCACCCGCCGATGCCCATGTCAACCCAGTCAACCACGGCGCCGTAGCGCAGGCGGTCCACCAGGTTGCCGAGGGCGCCGCCCAAGAGCAGGCCGAGCGCCACCGTGGTCACGAGTCCGCGCCCGGCCCGGGCATGGTAGACGCCGATCAGGCCCACCACGATGATCGAGACGACGGCGAACGCGGGGCCGGATTGCGGGAGCATCCCGAACAGGATCCCCGAGTTGGTCCAGTGCACGAACCGCAGCCAGCTCCCCAGCACGTCCATTGACTCGCCGGGTGCGAGGGTGGTCATGATCCAGCTCTTCGACAGCTGGTCGAGGACGACCACGCCGAGCGCGATCGCCGCGAACAGGACCCACCGTCTTCGCGATGGATGACGCCAGGCCGATGAGACGGGCGCCGGCGCCTCGTCGTCGATGAGTCTCGTCGTCCTCGAGCAGGTCCTCCCCGGGCAGGTCGTCGGCCCTCCGCCCCTCGCCTGAGGTCGTCATCCGGCGGCACCCGCTCCGTCGACGGCCCGGAGGCCGATCCGCACCTCGCCCGCCTCGAGCTTCACCACGGCCACCATCAGCCCCTCAGGGACCCGGTCGCGGCGGATCTCGTCGACCAGCGTGTCCGCGGCGATTGCCCCCAGGTGGGCCTCCACCTCCGGGGCCAGGCCCTCGACCCAGAGCACGATCCTGTCGTCGAGGTCCAGCTCCGCATCCTTGCGCAGGTCCTGGACGGCCCGCTGCAGCTCGCGGGCATCGCCCTCGGCTCGCAGCTCCGGGGTCAGGGTCGTGTCGATGACAGCCACCAGGCCGTCGTCGTGGGCCACGGCGGTGCCGGGCCGCGGGATGGCCTGGACCTCCACCTCGTCCGGCGCCAGGGTCTCGCCGGCCAGGGTCACCGAACCGTCGGCGTGGATCGTCGAACCGGCCCTCGCGGGCGGCCGCCATCACCTCGGGGATCCGCGCGCCCAGACGCCGCCCCACGCGGGGCAGCAGCACCTTGACGCCCCGGTCCACGAGCTCCGACTCGTCCCCGATCACCTCCACGACCTTGACGTTGGCCTCGGCGCGGACCAGCTCCAGGAGCGCGTCCATCTCGTCCAGCCTGCGACCGGGCAGCGCCAGCCAGAGCCGGCCGAGTGGCTGCCGCATCTTGAGTCCGGCACCGCCGCGGAGCGTCCGCGACAGGTCCACCGCCTTGCGGGCGACCGCCATCGCCCCCTCCAGCGCCTCGTCGCGGAGCGGAGCCAGCTCGCCGGCCGGCCACGGCGTCAGGTGCACGCTGTCCGGCGCCTCCGGGTCAACGTCCGCCACGAGGTTCCGGTAGATCGAATCCGACAGGAAGGGCAGGATCGGCGCAACGGTCCGGGCCAGGGCGACGAGCGCCTGGTGGAGCGTTGCGAAGGCCGAGTCCCGGTCAGCGCCGGAGCCTCGGGACATCCGCCGGCGCGACAGGCGCAGGTACCAGGTGGAGAGGTCATCGATGTACGCGTCGAGGACGCGAGTCGCCGCTTCGGCGTCGTAGTCGCGCAGGAGGCCCTCGACCTGCGCGGACACCCCGGCGGCCCTGGACAGGATCCAGCGGTCCAGCGGCGGGCGCTCGGCGACCGGCGGCACTCCCGCCCCGGGCGTCCAGCCCGCCAGGCGGGCGTAGGTCACGAAGAAGGCGTACACGTTCCACATGACCAGCAGGCCGCGGCGCGCCTCGTCCGCGGCGTGCCAGCCGAACAGGATGTTGTCGTCCGGGCGCGCCGAGGCGTACATCCAGCGCATGACGTCCACGCCCATACGCTCGGCAGCCTCGTCGAACTCGATCGCGTTGCCCCAGCTCTTGTGCATGGGGCGCCCGTCCTCGCCGAACAGCGTGGCGTAGCCGAAGATCGTCCTGAACGGCTCCTCGCGGCGCAGGACCGTGCTCATCGCGAGCATCGCGTAGAACCAGTTGCGGAACTGGCCCGGGAAGCTCTCCGAGACGAAGTCCACCGGGAACCACTTCGCCCAGTGCTCGGGATCCTCCCGGAAGTGGAGCGTGGAGAACGGCACGATGCCCGCGTCCAGCCACGGGTTCCCCACGTCCGTGATCCGGGAGACCGGCTCCCCGCAGGACGAGCACGCGATCTTCACCGCGTCGACGTGGGGCCTGTGGGGCGTGTGACCCTCGAACGCATCCCAGCCCTCGATCGCGCGGGCCGCCAGCTCCTCGCGGCCACCGACCACGTCGAACGCCCCGCAGGCGCCGCAGTCGTAGATGGGCAGGGCCAGGCCGTAGTAGCGCTTCTTGGAGATCATCCAGTCGCGCATGTTCAGCAGCCAGTCCAGCTCCCGCTCGTAGCCGAAGCCCGGGATCCACCGGATCCGGTCCACGATCTCCATGATCTGGTACCGGAGGCTGGCGTCCACCTCCTCCTTCGTCAGCTGGTCCCGGGGCCGGTCGTAGACCTGGCCCATGCTGATGTACCACTCGTCCACCAGCCGGAACAGCAGCGGCGTGCTGCACCGCCAGCAGTGCGGGTAGCGGTGGCTGTACGGCTCCAGGTGGTAGAAGAAGTGCCGCTGTTCGAGGTCGTCGATGATCGCCTCGGTGACGGCGGGGGCCTCGCGGCCCGCCAGCCAGCCGAAGGCCGGGTAGTAGCGGCCTGCCTCGTCGATCGGGCCGATGACCGGCAGCCCGGCGGCGGCGGCCAGCTGGAAGTCCTCCGCGCCGCAACCCGGCGCGATGTGCACGATCCCGGTGCCCTCCTCCTCGCCGACCTCGGTCCAGGTCACCACCCGGTGTTCGTAGCCGGTCTCGGCGAACGTGTCGCGGACCGCCGGCAGATCGTCGAAGGGACCCCTGTAGCGCCAGCCCTCCAGCTCCGACCCGGCGCGCTCCTCCACGACCTGGAAGGGTCCCCGCAGCGCCTGCCCGAGCGCCCCCTTGCCCAGCCAGAACTGGTCCTCGCCCTGGCGCACCTTGACGTAGCGCATGTCCGCACCGACGGCGGCGGCGACGTTGGCGGTCAGCGTCCAGGGGGTCGTGGTCCAGACCAGGAGTGACTCACCCGGGCGATCCAGGAGCGGGAACCGGACCGTCAGCCCGGGGTCCTCGCGATCCTGGTAGCCCTCGTTCATCTCCATCTGGGACAGGCCGGTGCCGCAGCGCGGGCACCACGGCATCGTGTCGTGGCCGCGGTAGACCCAGCCCCGGCGGTGGCACTCCGCGAGGAAGCCCCAGATGAGATCGTTGTTCTCGTTGCTGAACGTGAAGTAGCTGCCACCCAGCTCGGGCATGCCCAGGCGCCCGACGATCATCTCCACCGTGTCGGCCACGGGGCCGTTGGGGCCCTCCACCGTGATCATCCGGGTCGGGTCCGCCTTCAGCAGGTCCCGCAGGCGCAGGAGCTCCTTGGGGTCGTTCCAGTCCATCCAGTAGCCGAGACGGATGCTCTGCTCGGTCTGGCGGGCGGCGAAGGTCAGGACGCGCTGCTTGCACAGGGCAACGAACTCCGCGATCCCGAATGCCTCGATGTCCCGCTTGGACGTGAAGCCCAGGTCCTTCTCCACGTTGACCTCGACCCACAGCCCCTGGCAGTCGAAGCCGTTCTGGTAGCGCTGGTCCTCGCCGAGCATGGCGTGGAAACGCTGGTAGAGGTCCTTGTAGGTCCTGCCCCAGGCGTGGTGCACCCCCATCGGGTTGTTCGCGGTGATCGGACCGTCGAGGAAGCTCCAGCGCGGACCGCCGGCGTTCTGGGCCCGGAGGCGGGCGAACGTGCGGCGTTCGTCCCACTCGCGGAGCAGGGCATGCTCCTGGGCAACGAAGTCGGGTCGGGCGGATACGGGCTGGAACATCGGGCCTCGGTGGATCGCCGAACGCGTGGGTGGGCGCGGCGGGCCACCAGTCTACGGAACGGCGGGCCGTCGCGCGCCCGGAGACCCGCGAGGACCCGCGCGCGGACCCGGAATTCCGCCCTCCGCATATCATTCCCAGCGATGTCGACATCCCAGCGAGGCCCCCCGCACGCGTTCCGCGTTCGCCGCGGCCTTCCTGTCCCTCATCTTCCCCGGCCTCGGCCACGCATACGCAGGCGCGTACGGGCGAGCCCTCGCGTTCGCGGCCGTGCCGCTCCTCTCGCTCGCGCTGCTGGGTGGGATCGTCCTGCGCGCGGACAAGGTGGAAATCCTCGCGTTCGTGATCCAGCAGCCCGTCCTGATCGGCCTGCTCGTCCTCAACCTGATCGCGCTCGTCTACCGGATCGTCGCGGCGGTCGATGCGTGGCAGGTCGCCCGCTTCCTGAACGCGGTCGATGCGTCCGGCGGTGGACGCCTCGGGCGGGCTCGCCTGCCGCTCAGCCCGCTGTCGCTCGCCGGACTCCTGGCCGTCCTGCTCGTGATGGCCGGCGGCCACGTCGCGGTGGCGCGCTACAACACCCTTGCCCTCAACCTCGTGGACTGCGTCTTCTCGGAGGAGGGCGACCCCAGCTGCGAAACCGCCGACGCGTCGCCGGATCCCGGCGCCTCCCTCGACCCTGCGGCCTCAGGCGCCGCAACGTCCGAACCGGACTCGACCTCCGAGGTGCTGCCCACGCCCGAGGGCACGGCCGGTACCGGCACCCCCGCTCCCACCCTGCCGCCCTGGGACGGCAAGGAGCGGCTCAACGTCCTCCTGGTGGGCAGCGATCAGCGCAAGGGTGACTCGAGCTTCAACACGGACACGATGATCGTGGTGTCCATCGACCCCGAGACCGGCGAGGTCGCGATGTTCCAGGTCCCGCGCGACATGGTGGACGTGCCCGTGCCCGCCAATGCCCGCGGCCTCTGGGGCAACGTCTACCGCGGCAAGATCAACAGCTGGTTCACGCAGAACCGGAACCGGACCGAGCTGTGGCCAGGCAAGACGGCGCAGGCGCGCGGGTTCGCGTCGCTCAAGGCGATCCTGGGCGAGCTGTACGGGCTGGACATCCGCTACTACGTGATGGTCAACTTCGGCGGCTTCGTGGATGTCGTCGACACCCTGGGCGGCGTGCTGGTCAACGTGCAGATGCCCGTCGCCGAGAGCACGTACCCCATGGGCGGGGGGAACTCCGGGCGGATCTACATCCCCGCAGGCCCCCAGCACATGACCGGGGCCCAGGCGCTGATCTACGCCCGGTCGCGCCACCGCTCCACCGACTTCGATCGAGGTCGCCGCCAGCAGCGCGTGCTCATCTCGCTGCGGGACCAGATGAGCGCCCAGGCGATCATCGCGAACCTGCCGGGCCTGGTGGACGCGCTCAAGGGCTCGGTGAAGACCGACGTCAAGACGTCCGACCTGCCCAAGCTGCTCGCCCTGGCCGAGAGCGTGGACACCAAGAACATCCGCTCGTACGTGTTCGCTCCGAGCCTCTACGCCACGGAGTACATGACCTCGCCGCGCGGCTACATCATCACGCCCAACGTGCCGCGCATCCGCAAGGCGGTCAGCGATGCCTTCAAGGTGACGCCGGCGGTGCTCGCCCAGCGGGAGCGCCTCGGCGCCGAGGCCGCGCGAACCTGGGTCATCAACGGGTCGGGCCGCAGCGGCCTGGCTGCGGACGCAGCCGGCTACTTCGCCTACAACGGCCTGGAGGCGTCGGCCCCGAACAAGCGCGCGGATGTGATCCCCAAGACAACGGTCGTCGTCTACAACGGCGCCGAGGCAGAGATGCCCGAGACGATCGCGTACCTCGAGGAGGTGCTCGGGCTCACGGTGACCATGGCGACCGACCCGGCGGTGACGGTGGACATGATCATCACGCTCGGCAAGGATGCCCCGGCGCTCCAGGCACCGGTCATCGGCTGACGGACGGCGGGCGCCCGGCCAGCGGCGGACCGCGGCGCTACCCCTCGACGGGCGTCAGCCACTCCCGGTACTCGGGCACGTTCCCGCGCACGGCAGCGAAGTAGCGCTCACTGATCGCACGCGACACGGGGCCGAACGCGCCGGTTCCGACCGCGCGGTGGTCCACCTCGATCACGGGGCTCACCTGGACGCCGGTCCCGCACAGGAAGGCCTCGTCGCAGACGTAGAGCTCGGAGCGGTCGATGGACCGGACCTCGATCGGCATCCCGGCATCAGTCGCCAGCTGGATGATCGCGCGCCGGGTGACGCCCTCGAGGATGTCGTCCGACACGGGCGGGGTCACCAGCACGCCGTCGCGCACGACGAACAGGTTCGCGGCGGATGCCTCCGAGGCGTGGCCGTCCGGCGTCAGCACCAGGGCCTCATCAAAACCGTTGAGCTCCGCCTCTGACTTCTGGAACGCCATGTTGACGTAGCCGCCGACGATCTTGCCGCGTGCCGGCAGCGCCTCGTCCGCGTTCCGGCGCCAGGTGCTGGTCATGACCCGCACGCCCTTCTCGATGTCGATGTAGTTCCCGAACGGCGTGGTGATCACGTACAGCTCGTGATCGAGGTGGTGGAGCCGGACGCCGATCGCCTTGCTGCTCTTGTAGAACGACGGCCGGACGTAGACGTCCTCCCGGAACTTGTTGCGGCGGACCGTCTCCAGGATGATCCCCACCAACTCGTCCGTGGACGGCAGGCCGTCCATCAGCAGCATCTTGGCGCTGTTGCGGATGCGCTCGGCATGCTCCCGCACGAACAGGGCGTAGAGGGTCCCCTGCTCGGCGTTCCAGTAGCCGCGGATGCCCTCGAAGGTCGCGGTCCCGTACATGAACGCGTGGGTCATGATGCTGACCTTCGCGTCCCTGAGCGGGACGTACTCGCCTTCGAAATAGGCGATCAGGTCCTCGATCGCGCGTGGCTGGGCGGGCGCCGTCTCGGGCGTCGCGGAGGCGGACGGCTGCTGCGTCAGCATCGGATCGGCTCCAGGTCGCGTGCGGCGGGATGCCGCGGAGTGCCTCGATTGGGGACTTCGAGTCTAGCATGCGGCCCCGTCCGTCTCGCCGGCCCACGGTCCCGCGGATTGGGCCGTCACCGCCCCGAGGAAGGTCAGCCTACCGGCAGGACACCCGCCAGCGCGAGGCCCACGAGCCCCAGGTAGAGCAGGTACAGGGCGCCACCGACCAGCAGGGACCGGCCGTCGAGACGACCCCGGCGCGCCATCGGCACGAACACCGCGGCCACCGCCAGGAACGCAATCCCGGCGGACATGAACGCGATCAGCGAGTCTCCCGTCACCTGCCAGCTGTCCGCTGCGAACAGGAGCGCGACGACCGTCGGGATCGCCGACTGGAAGACCATGGCACCGGTGATGTTGCCCATGGCCAGGGTGTCCTTGCCCTGCCGGACCCAGATCAGCGAGTTGAACTTCTCCGGGAGCTCCGTCGCAATGGGGGCGATGACGAGCGCGAGGAGGATCTCGCTGACCCCGAGTGTCGAAGCGAGCCTGTCGACGGAACCGACGAACAGGAATGCGCCGCCGACGATACAGGCAAGGGCGGCGATCACCTGCACGCTCACGATCCGGAGCCGGGGCACGGCGGGGTTGGTTCGCCGGCCGGGCCTGTCCAGGCGTCGGAACCGGAGCGGTGCCAGGTCGTCGGCGTCAACCTCGGCATCGGCATCCAAGTGACCCTTGACGTACCAGGCGTAGATCCCGAGCAGCGCGACGGCGACGACGGTCTTGACCCAGCCCAGCTCGGCTGGCAGGAGCGCCGCGCCGATCGCCAGCCCGTAGGCGAGCACGAAGTAGCGGATGTCATGGACCAGCACGACGGTGTCCACGACCATGCGCGTGCCGGTCGCCCGGCGGCGGCGCCAGGCGATGACGCCCACGCCGGTGACGAACATCGCGAGGGTCGAGAGCATGAACGGCGCGCCCAGGATGGCCCCGATGCCCACCGCCTCGGCGCTCTCGGAACCGCTGCTCGAGAACAGGATCGCGATGATCGGGATCATCGTCTCCGGGAGAGCGGTGCCCACGGCAGCAAGCACCGAGCCGACGGCGCCCTCCGCAAGCTCGAGCTTGCGTCCGAACCACTCGATGCCGTTCGTGAACAGCTCGGCACCGAGCAGGATGACGACAAATGCGATAGCGAGGACGAGCAGGTCCACCGCTGGCTACCCCGCGAGGCCGAGTGCGGCGACGACGGACAGCGCGATGACGCCCAGGATCCCCAGGGCGACCAGCGCCAGGGTCCGGTCTCCGCGCACCGTGAAGGTGATGAGCTCGCCGATGACGCGGGCGATGGGCGTCACGATCAGGATGACGATGCCAACCCACAGGAAGCCCTCCGGGCGGAAGGCCGCGAGATCGGCGACGAGGGTGCCCGGATCGAACGCGGGGAACGTCTCGGACTCCGGGCTGATGCCGTTGGCCGCCATCAGCACCACGCCGATCGCGAGGAAGACGATCCCCGTGGCGGCGCCGCCCAGCAGGAGCCGGGCGATCACGTGCTCCACGTCCGCCGAGGCCGCGCGCTGCTCGTGGATGATCATCGTCAGATACCCAGCGCCCGGCGCGCCATCTGGAGCGCGGTCCAGGTCAGGACGACGACGAACAGGACACGGAGCACCCGCACATCGACCCGGTGTGCGACGCGGGCGCCGACGCTTGCGCCGACGAAGACGCCGATGGCGGTCGGCCCGGCGAGGTATGGGTCCAGGCCGCCGCGGAGCAGGTAGATGATCGCGGAGGCGACGGCCGTCACGCCGATCATGAGGTTGCTGGTCGCAGTTGCGACGCGCAGCGGGACGCCCATCATGAGGTTCATCGTGGGGACGTTGATGATGCCGCCCCCGACGCCCAGGAGCGCGGCGATCACTCCCGCTCCCAGCGAGGCGAACGAGGCGGGCACGAGCCGCCGGACGCGGTAGCCCGACCCATCGAGGCGGCCCAGGGGCTCAGGTCCCGGACCGGGGGCTCGGGCCCCGGGTCCGCGGGCTCAGGCCCCGGATCCGCGGCGCCTGGCCCGGCGGCGGCGTCCGTACCGGTCACGCCGACCGGGTCGGCCCCGTCCGTCGGCGCACGGGAGACCTTCAGGCCCGCGCGGCCCATCGACAGGGCCACGTACACCAGCAGCAGCGCAAACAGGCCGGCGAGGTATCGCTCGGGGATCACGAATGCCAGGAGCCCTCCGACCAGCGCCCCGGCGGTCGTGAACAGCGCGAGTACCGTGCCCAGCCGCAGGTTGGCGACGCGGCCCTTGAGGTACGCGCCCGCGGCCGCGCTGGAGGTGACGATCACGCACACGAGCGAGACCGCCACCGCTTCGCGGATCGGACGCCCGAACCCCAGGGTCAGCAGCGGAACGATGAGGATGCCGCCCCCCAGCCCCAGGAGCGACCCGAAGACACCGGCCGCGACGCCGCCGACGACCAGGACGAGGCCCACGGTCACCGGAGCGGCACCGAGTTCCGGGCTGGTCCGCGCTGGCCGACGACGCGACGCGTCACCGCGTCAGGGGCGGAGGTGCTGCGGAGCGTACGGAAGCAGGGCAACGTGTCGGGCGCGCTTGAGCGCGACCGACAGCTCGCGCTGGTGCGCGGCGCAGGTCCCGGTCTTCCGGCGAGGCTCGATCTTGGCGCGCTCGGACAGGTACCGGCGGAGGCGGTTGACCTCCTTGTAGTCGATGATGGCCGTCTTGTCGGCGCAGAAGGAACAGACCTTCCGGCGCCGGCGGTCGCGGTACATATCGTCGCGCTTCTTCATCCTGGGGGGCATGGCTCAGGTCTCCTGGGTGGTGGCGGGACATGCCCGCCGAGGCGGCCGTCGGCCGCGGGAAGGTCTCAGAACGGGAGGTCGTCGAGGTCGTCGTCGCGAGGAGCCGCGGGACGGGTGGGGCGCACGTTCGCGGCACCGCCTGCGGAGTCGCCACCGCCGGAGTCGCCACCGGCGGGGCCGCTGCCGGAGGGGCCACCACCGGAGAACCCACCGGACGGGGCGGAGAACGAACCGCCGCCCTCCTCGTCGCGGACACGCGCCTCGAGGCTGATGACGTTGTCGGCGGTGATCTCCAGGGAGATCCGCTTCTGCCCGTCGCGGGCCTCGTACTCGCGGGTCCGGAAGCGGCCCTCGACGAACACCTTGTTGCCCTTGCGGAACTGCTCTGCGGTCCGCTCGGCGCGATCGCCCCAGACGGTGACGCGGAACCAGTCGGTCGCTTCGATCCACTCGCCGGTCTGCTGGTTCTTCGTGCTCTGGTTGACCGCCACGCTGAACTCCGTCACCGGACGGCCGCTCGGCGTGTAGCGCATCTCGGGATCACGCCCGAGATTGCCGATGATCATGGCCTTCGAGAACGCCATCTCCGGCTCTCCTCGCTCAGTCGATCGCCGCGGGGGCGGCTTCGCTCTCGGACTCGTCGATGCGCTCGACGGTATCCTCGTCCTCCTCGTCCTCCTCGGACGGGGTGGCCGGGATCTCCACGTCGGCATCCTCGGCATCCGTGGCATCGCCCGCGCCCGGGGCATCGCGGCGAACCTTCACGGGCTTGATCGCCCGAGTGACGAGGTACCGGAGGACGTCCTCGGTGATCTGGAGGCTTCGCTCGAGCTCAGCGATGGCCTCGGGCGGGGCCTCGAAGACCACGATGTGGTACGAGCCATCCCGGTGGCGGTCGATGGGATACGCGAGGCGGCGACGGCCCCAGGGCGCAACCTTGACGATCTGCCCGCCCGAGGCGACGACGTGACGCGTGGTGCGGTCGATGACCGCGGCGGCCCGCTCATCCGGCGCATCCGGCCGGAGGACGAGCATGAGTTCATAGCGGCGCATGGCCTGCTCTACTCCTTCCAATGGGATCTGCCCCGCTGACGGCATGCCGATGCGGAGCCGAAAGGACCGCGGCAGGATAGCACGAGACCTGCCCGTGGGCTCCGTAGCGAACTCAACCGGGCCGGACAGGGATCCCGGTCGAAACGCCTCTCCGTGTATTCTCAGCGCGACCAGCCACGCCCGAATTCAGGGGACCCGTGCAACTCTCGATCCTCGTCCTTGCGGCCGACCGCGTCGCCGCCGATGCGCTCACGCGGGCCCTTGCCGGACCCGGCCACGGCGTCACGATCGTGTCGCGACCGGCGGAGTTCCTGGCAGCCGCCCACAGCTACAGCCTGGTCATCATCGACCGGGTCCCGTCCGGGACAACCGTCGCGGCCGTGGTGGCCTCCCTGCGCGCAGACCCGGACGCGGCGGGTGTTCCGGTGCTTGCCGTCGCGCAGTCGAATGACCTGGAAGAGCGGATCGCCCTGCTCGAGGCCGACGCGGACGACGTCATCACCAAGCCGTTCGACAACGTGGAGCTCTGCGGCCGCGTTGAAGCCCTCGCCCTGCACTTCCAGCGGACAAGCCACCGCGGCTCAGGCGGTGCGGCGATCGGCGGAACCGACGGACACCGTGTCGTTGCCGTGTACAGCCCGAAGGGCGGCGTCGGCGCCACGACGATCGCGATCAACCTCGCGCTGATCGCGGCAGAGCGCAACCCCAACAAGACGCTGATCATCGACCTGGACCTCTCGTTTGGACAGGTGGCGTCGCACCTCAACCTGCGACCGAAGCAGTCCCTGCTGGAGCTGGTACGGGACGACTCTGCGCTGCACGAGATCGAGCTGTTCCGGACCTATCCAGTGCAGCATCCCAGCGGCGTCCACGTCCTGGCCGCACCGCCAACCCCCGGGTTTGCCTCGCTCATCACGGGCGATCACATCGAGTTGGTGATCACCCGCGCCCTCGAAGCGTACGACGTGGTCGTCCTGGACGCGGGCGCCTCGCTGGACGACCGGATGCTGGTCATCTTCAGCCGCTCGGACACCGTCATCCTGCCCGTGCTGCCCGAGATCCCGGCCCTCAACGCGGTCCACCTGCTGCTCGACCAGATCACCGAGACCGGTGCCGTGGGCGGGACTACGTTGTTCGTGCTCAACAACGCCTTCGCCCGCGACCTGCTCACCCGTTCGGACGTGGAGGGCGCCCTGGGCGCGAAGATCACCGCAGACCTTCCCTACGACCCGATCGTGTACCTCAAGGCCGTGAACGAGGGCAATCCGGTGGTGCGCAGCGCCCCGAAGTCCCTGCCGGCCGAGCGCCTGCGCGCTCTCGCGAACATCGTCTTCGGCAAGGACCGCACGGCGACCCCTGCCGCCGCAGGGGCCCCGAAGGAGAAGCGCGGCCTGTTCGGCCGGCGTCACTGAAGCACGGACGACGGCCGCCCGAGCAGATCGGGCTATGGTGCCCTCAGCGGTGTTCAAGCGCCTCCGTACTCGCCGCGGCAACGATGATCCGGGAGCGCCCTGCCCGTCGGCGTCGAGCCCGGGCCCGATCGGCGTCGGGGTGACGACGGGCTAGCTGTTCTTCCCCGTCAGGTTGTTGACGGGCACGCGGCTTATCGGCGGCTGCCCGGCGAGTGACCAGTGTGGTCGTCGCCGATTGTAGAAGTCGAGAAACACCGGGAGCAGGGCGATCCGGTCCGCGGTGTCGTGGAACGGCCGGGCATAGGCCCACTCGGCGAGCAGGGTGCGCACCATGCGCTCGGCCCATATATCGTTCTGTCAGGGTCAACGAGACGAACGGCGCCGTGGCCGGCGAACCGAACGCGATGGCTGCGTTTCGATATGCCGCCGACGGACCGGGTCGGATGGTCGTGGGCAAGGAGTGCCAGCGATCGCCGGCCACGGGCCGCCCCGTCTCACCCGGAGCAGGTTGGGCCCAGGCTCGGTCGGACGAGGGGTGATGGCTCGATCACTCGATCTGCGAGTGCGCTCAGGCAATGGAGTGCCACCCCCTCGTTGTTCGGCAACGGTCACCTGATGGACATCTGCGCTCGATCGCTCATATGGGTCAGGTGGCAGTCGCGGTCACGGCTGGAGCAGGGTGTCCTGCGCCCGTGCACGGAGGTGGTCGGATGAGTGCGAGTCTGATCGTCGGCGTCGACCCGGGCCGATACGGCCACGGCGTCGTCGCCCGCACGGCCCAGGACGCGGAGGTCGTCCGCGAGCGAGTCGACAACGACGCGGCCGCGATTGACGAGCTCGTCTCGCGGGTCGCCGGGCTCGCCGGCGGAGACGGCCAGGCCCTCTGGGTGATCGAGGCCGACGGCGGCGACGGCGCCGTCCTGATCGGCGAACTGCTGGCCCGCGGCGAGCTCGTGGCGACGCTCACCCCGACCGAGGTGGCCGCGCGGCGCAGGGGTCGCCGCCAGATTCACAAGAGCGACCTCATCGACGCCGAGGTGTGCGCTCGGATCGGGCGTGAGGAACAGGCTTCGCTGCGCCGACTCGTGGCGGTACCGGGAACGGTCGCCGAGATGCGGGTCCTCGCCCGGTACCAGGACGGCCTGATCCGTGATCGGACCCGGCTCATCAACCGACTGCGCTTCCTGCTCAGCCAGTACTGGCCGGAGTTCCTTGCTGCTCGAGCGTTCGCCGCCCTCGACGGCGATGCGGTGACGGCGCTCCTGGTCGCGTTTCCGACCCCGAGCGCCCTGCGGACCCAGAGCCCCCTCGCGCTGGCGGGCTTCCTGGCCGCCCAACGGTATCGGCGCCGACCGCTGGAGCGCGCCCAGCAGCTCCTGGCAGCGGCACAGGTCGGAGTCCGCCCCCAGGAGACGGTGTACGGTCGGCTCGTCGCCGAGGTCGCCGGCGAACTCGGCGCGCTCAAGCAGCGGATCGGCACGCTCGATGCGGAGATCCGCGACCGCTTCTTGTCCCGGCCCGAGGCGCCGATCGTCCTGAGCCTGCCGGGGATGAGCCACCGGACCGGCCCGCGCTTCCTGGCTGAGGTCGGCATCCTCGAGCGGTTCGGTTCACCGGACGCGCTCGCCGCGTACGCTGGGCTCACCCCGACGCTGTGGCAGTCCGGTCGGTCCTCGGGCACCCACTTCCTCAGCCGGCGCTGCAACCTCCACCTCCGCCAGGCGCTCTGGGCGGCGGCGCTCGGCAGCCTCAGGACACCCGCCTCCCGCCGCTTCTATGACCGCAAGCGCGCCGAGGGCAAGTCTCACCACCAGGCGATCATCGCCCTCGCCCGGACCAAGCTCCGGGTCCTCTGGGCGATGCTCAAGGCCGGAACGCTGTTCATGCCCGAGCGGGCATTGGAGGCCGCTTGACAAAGATGGACATCCTTGCCGTTGGTCTGGGGCCGGTAGGGCCTCGTGAACCGGTGGCCGATGCCCAGCTCGTCGCAGGCCGCGGCGAGCTCCCGGCTCCGGTAGCAGCCACCGTTGTCGGTGAGGATCCGCTCGACCGTGATCCCGTGGGCCGCATAGAAGCGCCAGGCGCGGTGGAGGAACGCGGCCGTCGTGGCCGGACTCTCGTCGGGCAGCTCCTCGGCGTAGGCGAGCCTCGTGTGGTCGTCGATCGCGATGTGCACCCGGTTCCAGCCGATGCCGCGATGCCTGCTCACGATCCCGTCGCCGCGGCCGTGGATCCGGTGTCCGCCGCCTTCGCCGATCCGCCCCAGCATCTTCGTGTCGAGGTGGACGAGCTCGCCCGGACGCTCGCGCTCGTAGCGCACGATCGGAGGCCTGGGCTCCAGGCGGTCGAGGCGGTTGAGCGCCGCCCGGCAGAGGAAGGCATAGACGGTCGAGCGGGCCAGCCCGGTCTCCCAGCCCAGGACATGGGGTCCGGCCCGGAGCTCGAGGCGACGGGCACAGACCTGCTCGACGAGCGAGGCCGGGTGGGCGCGGACCTGGTGGTGGACGGCACTGGGGCGGTCCCGGAGGCCTGGCTCGCCCTCGCGCCGGAAGCGCCACAGCCACTTGGAGCCGGTCTGACGGCTGATCCCCGCAGCATCGGCCGCCTTCGTGATCGTCCAGCCGTCCCGGACGCGGTTGACCAGCAGCTGCCGGCCCTTCGGGGTCAGGCGGGCACTAGGATGGGACATGAGGGCTCCCTCGTCTCGACTGTGGCTTGCAACACCAACAGCCGAACGATAGGGGCCCTCACCCCGTCAACAACCTGATTGGGAACTAGAGCTAGTGTCCCATCGCGAACCCGACGCCGAACCCGACGGCGTAGCCAAGGACGAACGGGATCGGCAGGAGGAACGCCACCGGGCCGAGGTGAAGCACCCCCACGAAGATCTCGATGGCCATGCTGACGGCCAGGGCCGCAAGCCAGGCGATCGCGACCCCGGCGAACCCGTGCCAGAAGGCGTCGGTGGTCGCCCCGTCTGCCTGAACACCGGCGCCCGCCATGCCAACCATCACGCCGGCGACCAGGCATCCGACGACGCCGAGCCCCCACCAAATCAGGACGGCAAGGAACGCCGATTCGCCGCCGGACGACTCATGCCCCCACGCAAGTGGCAGAGCGATGAGGCCCGGGACAGCCCAGCCGAGGACTCCGTAGGCAAGGAAGCGAGAGCGTCGCGCCTTATGCCTCCCCGTCATCCCGTCGTCCGGCAGCCAGGGCGCCTGGCTCTGCGTGTCGGTGGTCACCGTGTCTGGCGTCTCCAACTGGATCGCCGGTATCGAGCCTGGCCGGGGTCGATGCCAGCGGCGGAAGGCATAGCCCAGCACATATCCCAGAGCGAAGCCGAGCACGACGTCGACCATGGCCGTAGTGGCCATGGCGGGTATGTTCGCTGGGTTCCCGGCAACCGCAGTCCCAGCGATCGCGCCCATGTAGATCATCCCCGCGCTGAGCCAGTCGGCTCGCCATCCAGCAACGAGGGCGAGGGCTCCGATCGCTCCGATCGCCAACTGGATCCCCACAATGTCCTGGCGCGCCCAGAACACAAAGGCCACGATACCGGTCGCGGCCAGCCCGAAGGCACCCACGACAAGCCCGGTTCGCATGGCTCGCCTCCCGATCGGCCACCGTAGTCGCGAGTGGAGACGCCTGCAGGAGCCGGTTG
Organism: uncultured Chloroflexia bacterium; assembly: GCA_963770795.1. Taxonomy (GTDB): domain Bacteria; phylum Chloroflexota; class Limnocylindria; order Limnocylindrales; family CSP1-4; genus CAIXZV01. The sequence continues at coordinate 287,779 of CAVYQR010000001.1, read as the reverse complement.
TGACCGCCCCCCCCGGTCAGGCTGGACCGCTGGCCGCCTCGTGGTGGGATCGCGAGCCGGGAGACGAGCCGGAGTCGGACTTCATGCGTGCGCAAGCAAGGCGCCCGCGAGCATGCCCAGGATCACCGACGCGCTCATCGCGAACGCAGCTGCCGCGGCCGTTGACCGGCGGCGGAGGACGAGTCCGAGCCCGGTCACGATGATCAGGGGAAGAGCGACCATGAAGACGAGCCCCGCGTTCGTCATGAACCCTATGGAGGCGGAGGGGTATCGGGCCACGTCGCAGCCCGCGCCCGAGGCGATCATCCCTCCGATGAGGAGCGCCCCCACGCCGAGCACGAGGGTAATCGCGAAGCCGTCGCTCGTGGACCTGACGTCGGACAGGGTCCAGAGGACGAGAGCGGCAAGGACGGCCGCCAGGATGACTGGCACAAGCACGCGATGCTCCGGCACGGCGGGTCGGTCTCGCCAGTGACTCGGCGCGGTCCCGGCGGCCGGGGTATGGGCCGCGCGTCATCGCCTCCCGCTACAGACTGTCAACGCGGGGGACGGCGGATTGCTACGCCGCCCGTCACCTGCTGGCCCTGCCGATCGGTCGGGCGCGGCGCGCAGCCGGGGTGTTTCGTGTCAGGCGCTGGCGAGCAGCATCAGCGGCACTCGACCCCGGGCCCGCAATGGGTCAGGGTCCGCGCTTGCGTCCGCTCGTGGGCGCCCAATTGCTGCCGAATTGCTTCCATTCGTGGTGCCGAGGGCGAGGTTCGAACTCGCACGGGGTTGCCCCCAGCGGTGTTTAAGACCGCCGCGTCTGCCGGTTGCGCCACCTCGGCTCGTACGCTCGCGCGCTCACGCGGAGCGTCCCCATCGTAACCGCGCCGAGCGGGGCGACGCGATGTCGTCTGGCACTGCCGCGCCGCGCGTTCCACGGCCGTTGACACCACGGGCAACGAAACCACGATCCAGAGGGCGTCGGCCGGGTCATCGACGACGATCCGGCCGGCTTCTTGGTCTCCGGCACCACGCCCGGCGGCTCTGAAGGGGAGGGCAACGAGCAACCCCCCCCGGGGCGCAGGTCGAGGGGGCCATGGTCGCAGTCACGCGGTGGACGCGACGGCCGGAGTCGAACCGGCGAGTAGAGGTATTTGGAGTGCCTCGGGTAGCGTCCACCGGGTCCGCGGTCGTTCTATTCGTCCGCGGGGGCGTTCTGAGCCGGGCCGTCTGGTCGCGCCTGTGCGCCCCTATTGCTACCAGCGTTGCTACCAACAACGCCCCCGGTCGCCCGCCGGCCCTGCCAATCGGTCAGGCGCGGTGACTGCGGGGTAATGACGCTGGCCGGCGATCGGGTCGACTCCTATCCCCCGCCTGGACACTCGACGCCCCCTGAGCACGGGGCTTGGGACGGTCAGCCGGTCACCTCGAGGTCCGCGAGGCTGGCGAGCATCGTCTTGCGGCCCACGGACAGGTCCTTGAAGGCGACCATCACCTCCTCGTCGTCCCGGGTGAGCTTCAAGGTGATCACGATGCCGTCGCCCCACCGGGCGTGGCGCACGCGGCCGCCCTTGCCCAGCACGTACTGACCCTTGCGGGTCTTGAACGAGCCCACGTTCTTCCGTCCTCCTGAACGAAGATTCGCTATTTGACCTTCTGGGTCGAAACGGCAACTGCGTACTTGTTGATGGCGCTGGCGGGCACATCGCGGCCGTAGATCTTCCACGGCGGAGCGGTGCTGGGCAGACCGACGCTCTGACCACAGGCCGGGACCGTGCCGTAGATGGTCTTGGTCTGCAGCACCTTGGCGGTGCGGGCCACCCGCACCCGCACCACAATCGCCTCCTTGTAGCGGGTCACCTTGCCGATCTTGCCGTCGCTGGCCCGCTTGTAGGTGCCGCATACGCTGACCTTGACCGATTTCTGCCATTCGACACAGGCCACCAGCTGGATGTCCGAACCCGCCCAGGTCTGGTCGAGCCAGTTGTCGTTGATGTCATGGGAGGTGAGCTTCCAACCGTCGGTCGAGCCCCACTGTTCGACCACCACCAGGGGATGGCTCTTGCCGCCGTACTTGGCGGCTTGCGGCAGGGCGCTGCCGTGGCACACCAGTTCGAGATCAAGGTCGCTGATCGGCACCGGGGTCGGCTCGGGGGTCGGGGTGGGCACCGGTGTCGGAGGGGCCGTCGGGGCCGGGGTCGGTGCGGGCGTTGGTGGGAGCGTCGGAGTGGCCGTCGGGGCCGGGGCCTCGCGGCCGGGCGGCTGGGCCGAAGCGGTCTGGTCGACCGCCGGGGGAGTGGCGGGGGCCGTGCCGCAGGCGGCAAGGAGGGCCGCCACCAGCGCAAGGGATAGGAGAGAACGGAACCTTCGCGGGGGCTCGACGGTCACCAGCAGCGCCTCGGCCTCGGTCGCCCGGAGCACGCCGGACTCGAAGTAGAAGGACTCCACGTGGTCACGATCCCCCGGCTCGGTCTCGAACCACCAGAGCCGCCGCTCGCCGACGTCAGTCATCGGGCAATCCCTCACAGATGTGGACTGGGGGACGCCTCACTCTTGTCGTAGCGCAACTATGACGAGCCCGCCTCGCTCGCGGGCGCTCATCCCGTGCCTGACTCACCGCATCGAGTGCTCCGAAACCACCGAATCAGCGCGGGGCGTGGACGCTGCGAAATCGGGGGCCGGGAGCATTTGACCACAACGCGGGCAACCTCGGCCGGCGCTTGCTCGCGCAATCGCCCCACAGTCAGAGAACCCCGTCGCCTGCCTTGTGTGCCAAGAACGGCTGGCAATCCTTGCGCCAAGGGACGTTTCTCAGCCCCCAGATCGACGGCCCCGAAGCAGGACGGCGACACCGGTCCCGATAAGGGCGACAAGGACCAAGAGTCCGATCACCCACGGCGTGGACGAGCTCGATGACGGCTTGCCGTCGACCTCGGGAACCTGCTGAGCCGACGCTTCCGGCTGCGCCGAGATGTCGGGCGAGTTGCTGGACGGCGGATCGACCGAGCCCCAACCAGATCGGTTGCCGCCGACGTCGGGCTCGCGGTCGGACCCACTCCAGTCGAGGGCTCATTCGATGGTGTCGCCCCTGCGGTCTACTGCGGACTATCCCAGCCCCTGGATAGAAGTCTGAGGCCCCCGGCATCGCTGCTGGGGGCCTCATTCGTGCTCGGATGGAGGCGACGGCCGGAGTCGAACCGGCGAATAGAGGTTTTGCAGACCCCCGCGTTAGGCCACTTCGCCACGTCGCCACGTGTGCATGACACAAGCGCTGCCGGTGTCAGGTTGGCTGCCCCTCGAGGATTCGAACCTCGGCTAACGGATCCAAAGTCCGCTGTCCTACCACTAGACGAAGGGGCAGCGGGGCCGGGTTGCGAACTCGTATGGGGGGGTGGATGGAGCGGAAGACGGGACTCGAACCCGCGACCCTCACCTTGGCAAGGTGATGCTCTACCAACTGAGCCACTTCCGCTCGATGACCGACCAGGTGTTGGTGCCGAGAGCCAGATTCGAACTGGCGACACCGCGATTTTCAGTCGCGTGCTCTACCAACTGAGCTATCTCGGCCCGGACCCGGGTCCCCGCGGGGGCCCGTCGGCGCGCCGCAGGATACCACGGGGCCTGAACGAGCGGCAACCGACGCAGACCCTACGACCGCCGCAGTCCGGGGTCACGCGCCAAGGCCGCCTGGGCACCGGGATCAAGGACGACGGCGGCATTCGCCACCGGTGGCTGGGCGCTGAGCTGGCGCAGCCGGTTGATCCGGTCCAGCGCCGCCGGATGGGTCGAGAAGAGGGACCTTGACGTGCTGGTGGCTGCCTTGATCGGGTTGTCGAAGTAGAGGTGCTGGGTCGCGCGATTGGCGACCTCGAGCGGCTCCGTGTCCAGGGAGATCTTCGCCAGGGCGCGCTCCAGCCCGAATGGGTTTCGCGTCAGCTCCACGGCCGAGACGTCCGCCAGGTACTCGCGCTGGCGGCTGACCGCCATCTGGACGAGGCGGGACATGATCGGGGCCAGGATGGCCAGGAGGATGGCGACGATGAAGAAGACGATCTGGAGTCCGCCCGACCCCGAATCCGAGCCCCTCCGGGAGCGCCGTCCCCCACCCCAGAAGGTGAACCGCAGGAAGAAGTCGGCGAGCAGCGCAATCGAGCCGACCAGCACGCCCACCATGAGCGAGAACCGGATGTCGTAGTTGCGGACATGCGAGAGCTCGTGGGCCATGACGCCCTGCAGCTCCTCCCGATCCAGCTTCTGGAGGAGTCCGACGGTGATGGCCACCGAGGCGTGCTTCGGGTCCCGTCCCGTCGCGAACGCGTTGGGGGCCGTGTCGTCGATGAGGTAGACCCGTGGCATCGGCACGTTCGCCGCCAGGGCGATCTCCCGCACCACGTTGAGCAGCTGCGGCTGATCCTGATCGGTCACCTCCTTCGCCCCCGAGACCGACAGGACCAGTGAATTGCCTGCGTAGTACGAGATCAGAGAGGCGAACAACCCGATCGTCACCGCCAGGGCGGCGGACAGCAGGGCCGCTTCGAGGACACCCGTGACGGCCGCGCCGATGGCCGCCCCGAGGAGCCCAAGGATCAGGATGACAGCGATCGCGAGCAGCACCGAGTTGCGACGGTTCGCCCCGATCTGGTCGTAGAACGTGGCCATCAGAGGGCCTCAGCGGCGCGTGGGGCCGCGTCTCGCTCGCGCAGGCACGACGTGCCCTGCGGGCGTCAGGACAGGCTCAGGTCGACCACCGGGACCGCCTCGGCCTCGGGGCCCGCGTCAAAGAACTCGCGCTTGGTGAAGCCGAACGAACCCGCGATGAACACGGCCGGGATGGTCTGGATCGCGTTGTTGTAGTCCAGCACCGTCGCGTTGTAGTGCTGGCGCGAGAAGCTGATCTGGTTCTCCGTGGTGGTCAACTCCTCCTGGAGCTGCATCACGTTGGTGCTCGCCTTGAGATCCGGGTAGTTCTCGACGACGGCGAACAGCGAGCGGAGGGCGCCGGTGAGCATGTTCTCGGCGGCGGCCTGCTGGGCGGGGCCCTGGGCTCCCGCAGCAACGGCGTTGGCGCGGGCCTCGGTGACCCTGGTCAGGACGTCCTGCTCGAAGCCCATGTAGCCCTTCACGGCCTGCACGAGGTTCGGGATCAGGTCGTGCCGGCGGTTGAGCTGAACCTCGATCTGCGCGAACGCCTCGTCGATTCGGTTGCGGCGCGTGACAAGGCCGTTGTAGAGCGCGATGACGACCAGGGCGATGACGACCAGGGCGATGACGGCAACGATCGCGATGATCACGATCCCATCCATGCGGTCTCCTCGAAGTTGGGCAGGCGCAGCCTTTCGCCCAGCATAGCGCGCCGCAACCGGCCGGTCGCGCGCCGCGCGACGAAACCGGGAGTGCGGGCGGCGCGGCGCTCCCGGAGGTGGTGGGCGGTGAGGGACTCGAACCCCCGACATCCTCGGTGTAAGCGAGGCGCTCTTACCAACTGAGCTAACCGCCCGGGGAGGGGCCACCGGGGCCGGAAACGCGAACGGGCGGCCGACCGGCCGCCCGCTTGAAGATCAGGAGAGTGGTGCCCAGGCCGGGACTTGAACCCGGATGAGTTGCCTCATACGCCCCTCAAACGTACGCGTATACCAATTCCGCCACCTGGGCCTGTTCACTGCGCTGTCGCCGGGATCCTCACGGGAAGGGGTGATGGTACCGAGGAAGGGACTTGAACCCATACGCCCTTGCGGGCACTAGCTCCTGAAGCTAGCGCGTCTGCCAATTTCGCCACCTCGGCGAGGACCCGGCGCGTGGGCCGAGGCGCCCGAAGGCTCACCGGTCCGCGGCGAGGCGCCATGCTAGCACATCGCCAAAGCGGTCGCCCGGGTCCGCGATGAGCCGTGGGGTTGGCCCCTGGAGCCCGCGGGCGAGGAAGACCTCGTCCGCCCAGGCGATCGGAAGGATCGGCATGCGCTCATTCACGGCGGCCAGGAGGGCCTTCCACGCGGCCATGCGATCCTCCGGCGTGCCGGGAGCCCGCGCGACCTCGAGGAGCTTGTCCAGGGCAGGATCCTGGTAGCCGCTGAGGTTCCTGCCCGACGCGCGGACCTGGGATGAGGCGAGGAGCGGGTACAGGTCCGGCTCGAGACCCGAGGCGACGTCCACCACCGCAGCCGCGTACTCCCCGGACTGCAGCCGGGTAGCGAGGTCGGCCGCCGGGATCTCGACCAGCTTCACCTGGAACCCGAGCTTCGTCCACGCATCGCGCAGGTGTGCCGCCACCGAGGCCAGGCGCGGGTTGGCTGCGGCCGGCACGGTGAGGACCTCGAGCGTGTAGGCACCCTTGGTCTTCGGCGCGACCCACTTCCCGCCCGACTTCCTGGTCCAGCCGGCATCGGTCAGCGCCTTGGCGGCCTTCTTGGGGTCGAACGCCACCGGTGGAGCAACTGTCGCGTCGAATGCCCAGGAGGCGGGCGGAACGAGCGCGTCGGCACGGACGGCGTCCCCGGCGAGCGCCCCGGCCACGAGTGCGTTGCGATCAACGGCGGCGAGCAGCGCCCTGCGGACCGTCGCGTCGCGGAGCTCCGGATGCGACGGACGGAGGTTGAGCATCACGGCCGAGAGCGTCGTCGTGGGGTACCGCAGGCGCTCGATGCCCTCCGTGGCGGCAGACCCTCCCGCGACGGCCGGCGCGTACCCCGCGGCGCCATCGATCTCCCCGGTCTGCAGCGCAGTTGCGAGCGCCTCGTCGTTGTCGTAGAAGGACATCTCGATCCGCTCCAGGTACGGAACCGGACGCCCCGGCTTCGGGGTCGGATACGGCGTCGCCAGTGAATCGAGCGTCGGGCCGGGCGTCGGATCCGCGGCCGGAGGGACGGGCGCCGCTGGCTCCAGCACGGCGCGGGTCCCGTCGAACTCGACCAGCGCAAACGGCCCGGTTCCGACCGGCATCCGCGCGAAGTCGCTGTCCGCAAGGTTCGCCAGCGGCACGTCGGCCAGCAGGTGGGCGGGCAGGAGGGGCTGGGAGAGCGCCGCCAGGAACCCGCCGAGAGGCGTCGTCAGCGTGAACCTCACGGTCTTCGGTCCCAACGCGGTGGCGGTCACATCGGCCCACGAGGACGCGATGCCACCCGCCGCATCCGGGCTCTTGAGCGCCTCCACCGTGTAGACGACGTCATCCGAGGTGACCGGTGCACCGTCCTGCCAGGTTGCGTCAGGACGGATCGTGACGGTCCAGGTGGTGCCGTCGGCGCTGGACGTCCAGGACTCCGCCAGGTCCGGCTGGTAGCCACCCGCGGGGTTCGGGCGGACCAGGCCCGAGAAGACGAGGCCCACGAGGGTCCGGTCGGCGCGGGAGCGTGCGGTGATGGGCGTGATGGACTCCGGCGAGCCGACGACGCCCTCGCGGTAGGTCACAGGCGGCGGCGGGCTGGCCTCGGGCGTGGGATCCAGCTCGCTCTCAAGGGATCCCGGGAGCGCCTGCGGGAGCGCGATGGCACCCCCGAGCACAATGAGCACGAGGACGAGGGCGGCAATGATCGCGGTGTCGCGACGGTTCATTGGAGGACGCCTCCGGCGGGCGGGCGCGCGACTGGCGCGCAGCGGTCGACGCCGCGATCAGACGACGAAGATGAAGGCGACCAGCGCGAACAGGACGAACAGCACGAGCAGCAGGACGGTGAACTGCCACAGCCGGCGCTCGACGCCCCGGCGACTCCGGTAGACGGCCGAGTCGCCGCCGAACGTCCCGGATAGGCCTGTGCCACGGTTCTGCATCAGAATCGCCGCGATCAGGGCGACGCTCACGATAATCTGGCCGATGGCCAGGATCGGGTTCACGGGTTGATTGACCTCCGAGGTGTACCGGAGGCGGATGGTAGCAGACGCGACGCTCCGCCTCTCGATCGGGCGGGTTCGAGCAGGGACCGACCGGTCATCCCCTCCCATCTCGGCAGGCCGGCGATCTCCAGGATCGTCGGCGCCACGTCGGCCAGGACCCCGTCCCGCAGGGTTCGCCCCCCCAGGGTCCGGCCCACACCCAGGAGCGGCACCGGGTTGAGCGAGTGCCTGGTCACCGGGTTGCCGAGGGCGTCGCGCATCTCGTCCGCGTTGCCGTGGTCGGCCGTGACGAGCAGCACGGCTCCCGGGCCGCCCGGGTCCGCGGCTTCCACCGCGTCGATGGCGTCGACGATCCGGCCGAGACAGCTGTCGATCACGCCGCAGGCGGCCACGGTGGCGCCCCAGACGCCCGTGTGCCCGACCATGTCCGGGTTTGCGAAGTTGGCGACGATGAAGTCGTACCCGCCCGAGGCAATTGCGGTGACCAACTCGTCGGTGACCGCCGCCGCGCTCATCTCCGGCTGCAGATCGTAGGTGGCCACCTTGGGCGACGGGACCAGCCGCCGCTCCTCGCCGGGCCAGGGCGTCTCGACACCGCCGTTGAAGAAGTACGTCACGTGGGCGTACTTCTCGGTCTCGGCCACGTGGAGCTGCGTCCAGCCGGCCTCCGAGAACGCCTGGGCAAGGCTGCGTGCCTCCTCGGGGCCGAAGGCGACCTGGACCGGGAGCCCGGACTCGTACTCGGTCAGGGTCACCACCAGCAGGTCCGCCGGCGCTGCCTGACCATCGGGACCGGTTCGATCGAAGGCATCGATCGATTGGTCCGCGAGCGCGTGGGCGAGCTGGCGGGCGCGGTCCGCGCGGAAGTTGACGTGAACGATCGGGTCCCCATCACGCAGCGCGCCGTCGGTCCCGTCGATGACCGTGGGGATGACGAACTCGTCGGTCTCGCCGCGGGCGTAGGCCTCCTCGATCGCCGCCGTCGCAGACGTCGCGTGGAGCCCTGCACCGTGGACGATGGCGTCGTAGCCACGCTCCGTGCGCTCACCGCGCCGGTCCCGGTCCATGGCGTAGTAGCGGCCGCCGACCGAGGCGATCCGGGCGTCCGGGTGTACGGCGGCGATGCGTTCCTCGAGGTCCCGCATGAACCCGAGGGCCGAGCTCGGGGGCGTGTCGCGGCCGTCGAGCAGCGCATGGATGCGCACGCTGGGTACACCCCTCCGTGCCGCCAGCTCCACGAGCGCCACGAGGTGCCGGTCGTTGGCGTGGACCCCGCCGGGTCCGATCAACCCGACTGTATGGAGACGGCCGGTCGTCCGTGCACGCTCACACGCCGCAAGGAGTGCGGGGCGGCCGAAGAACGAGCCGTCGGCAATCGCCGCATCGATGCGCGGCAGGTCCTGGAGTACCGGCCGTCCGGCACCGAGGTTCAGGTGGCCAACCTCGGAGTTGCCCATCTGGCCCGGCGGCAGGCCCACGGCGTCCTCCGACGCGCGCAGGACCGCGTGCGGCCAGCGAGCAAGGAGGTCGTCCCAGCGGGGCATCTCGGCCGCGGCGATGGCGTCAATCGTCGGGTCCGGGCCGATGCCGAAGCCGTCGATGACAACGAGGACGATTGGGCGCGGGCGGGAGCCCTCGGTCACGAACCGAGCCCGCGGGCCGCCGCGGTCAGGCCGGCCCGGGCCACGATCCCGGCCATCTCGTCCGGCTTGAGCGAGGCTCCGCCGATCAGCGCCCCGTCCACGGCCGGCTCGGCCAGGAACTCGGCCGCGTTCGCGGAGGTGACGCTGCCGCCGTACAGGACGGGCGTGGCCTCGGCGCCGTCGCCCCAGCCCAGGCCGCGGAGGCTGGTGCGGATGGCGTCCGCCATCGCCGCGGCATCGGCGCCACGGGCGTTCTTGCCGGTCCCGATCGCCCACACGGGCTCGTAGGCGATCACGATCCCGGCTGCGACGAGCGCGTTCGCGTCGCGGCCCTGCAGGGCGCCGCGCAGCTGGCTGTCGACCACGTCGGTCTCGCGGCCCGCCTCACGGTCCGCCAGGACCTCGCCGACGCACAGGATCGGCCGGAGACCGCCCGCGATCGCGCGATCCAAGCTTCTTCCCGATCAGCTCATCCGTCTCGGCGAAGTAGGCACGACGTTCGGAGTGGCCCAGGATGACCCAGGTCGCGAGGCCGGCCAGCATGGGCACGGAGATCTCGCCGGTGTAGGCCCCGGCCAGCTCGTGGTGGACGTTCTGCGCCCCCACGCCCACATCTTCGCCCGCCAGCGCGTCACGGACGGCGGCGAGGCTCACGAACGGCGGGCAGATCACCCTCGTCACGCCGGCCTCCCGGGTGCGGGACGCGATGGTCCGCGCAAGGTCGCCAGCGTCGGCGGGGGTGGTGTTCATCTTCCAGTTGGCGGCAATCACGATCGGTCGAGTCATGGGTGCATCATGCCAGAGGCGGGCGGATCCTCCGCCGGCCGACCGGCCCCTCACCCGACGCCGCCCGGCCCGGAGCGGGACGGCCGTACGACTCCCCGTATCCGGCGCCGGATGGCCGGTTGCGGCCCCGGATGCCGATCCCCTCGTCGTCGTGGAGCGCCAGCCGCTCGAGGCGGTCGAGGGCCCGCTGCACCGAGGACCGGTGCAGCTCGAGCCGCAGGGCAATCTCCGACAGCGACGCCTCGGGGGTCTCGCGTCGCGCCTCCGCCACGGCCCGGACGGTTGGCGGCTGCTCCCCTAGCCGCCCGTCCGCCTCGAGGGCGTCGATCGCGGCCAGCTGTCGGCCGGCGGCGGCCACGGATCGTCGGAGGTTGGCGGAATCCGCGTTGATGACGCGGTTGAGCTCCCCGCGCAGCGTCCGGGCGACGCTACGTGCCTCGAGCTCCAGGAGCGATGCGCTGGCTCCGATCCGCCCGAGGAACGCGGTAATCGACTCCGTGCTCTTCCAGGTCACCACCCCCTGTCCGCGCCTGACGCGCCGGGACGCCGGGAGCCCGACCACGGCCAGCCGGGCCGCGAGGACCGGTGCCTCCGCAACGGGAACCACGAACTCGAGGTGGGCGCGGCCAACCGCGAGGCTCAGGGATCCGCGGGCCAGGAACCGCCCACGGAGCCACGCCCAGCGGCAGTGGTCCGCGGATCCCGACCACCCGAACTCCGTGTCGGGCATCAGGAACAGGTGCCTGCCGCCCCCGGCGCGACCTTCCACGGCGCGGCCACCGAGGCGGACGGCGAGACGTGCGATCGAGGCCTCCCGGCAGGCGAGCAGCGGTCCGAGGCCCGCGATCTCGGCGCTGCGGTCGCACGGACGAGAGGGGTCGATGGCAGCCAGCTCCGCGCGGAGGGCGGCGACGAGATCCCGGTCTGTCCCCGACATCCCGCTCGACTCAGGCCGTGCGCTCGACGCGCGACGCGCTCGGGCGACGGCGATGGCCACCCTCACGTTCCCAGGCGGTCATGATCGCCACCGCCAGGCGGTCCGGGGAGTGATGGTGGGCGTTGGCGGGGTTCACGAGGTCGTCGAGGATCAGCCGCGGCACGGGCGTCGCTGCCGGCGGCCAGCGCAGGCGCACCGGCTCCCCAACCCAGCCCGCGGGGGCCACCGCGTCAAAGCGATTGTTCGCCAGCACGATGTCCGGCAGATGACCGGCGCCGTGACGGGCGAGGGCATCGAGGTGGTCGGCCAGGTCGAAGCCGCCCGTCTCGCCGGGCTGCGTGGCGACGTTGCTCACGAACACGACCAGGGCTCCCGACCCGGCGATCGCCTCCCGGAGGCCGGGCACCAGCAGCGCCGGGAGCAGGCTCGTGAACAGGCTGCCGGGCCCGATGACGATGACCTCCGCCTCGGCGATGGAGCGCAGGGCATCCTCGGTGGGGCGCACGCCCGCGGGCTCCACCCAGACGCGGTCAACGCGGTTCGTCCGTGCGATCCTGCTCTGGCCGTCCACGGTCGTGCCGTCGTCGAGGCGCGCGTGCAGCGTGATGACGGTTCCCGTCGCCGGGACGACCCGGCCTCGAACGGCGAGCACCCGGTTCATCTCCCGGACGGCCTCCTCGAAGTCGCCGTCGTGGATCTGCACGAGCGCCGCCAGGAGCAGGTTCCCGACGGCATGCCCGCCCAGTCCGGCCACGGGGGCCTCGGCCCCGTCCTCCGCCGGATCCGTCCGCTGCCCACGGGCGCGACTGGCGGGGCCGTCGCCCGGGAACCGGTACTGGAGCAGCTGGCCCATCAGGGGCTCCGCGTCCGCGAGCGCCACGACGCAGTTGCGGATGTCGCCGACGGCCGGGATGCCCAGCTCGGTACGCAGCACGCCGGACGAGCCGCCGTCGTCCGCGACGGTGACCACCGCGGTCAGGTTGGAGGTGTGCTCCTTGAGGCCGCGGAGCAGCGCGGACAGCCCGGTGCCGCCGCCAATCGCCACGATCCGCGGGCCGCGGGCAAGAAACCTCTTCTGGTAGATGACCTCCACCATCGGCTGGTCCCGGTCCCACAGGGCGAACGGATCGACCAGCGCCCGGACGAGCCGGTAGGCACCGACGAGGAACAGGGCCAGGCCGATCGCGCCGGCGATGGCCCCGCGCACCTGGTACGGCAGGAACTGGAGCGTCAGCAGGTCCAGGATTGCGCCGGCCGCCCCATCCGGCCTGGCGACCGCGGTGGTCTGGCGCAGCACGTGCGCGACACCGAGCGCCAGCACGAGCAGCCCGGCGAACGAGACGAGGAGCCACCGCTTGACGCCGATGCCGACTGTCAGCCAGCGGCGCAGGTTCACCGCTCGAGCTCCCGGTGGAACACCGAGACAGGACCGAAGTCCCGCTCCCGCAGCCATGCCGCCATCTCCTCGGCCATGACCACCGAGCGATGGAATCCCCCGGTGCAGCCGATCGCGATCGTGAGGCGGGTCTTGCCCTCGTCCGTATAGGCCGGCACGAGCAGGTCGAGCAGGTCCTGCAGGTGCCCGAGGAATGCCGCCGCGACCGGCTGACCGAGCACGTACTCGCGCACGTCGTCGGTCAGGCCGTTCTGGGGGCGGAGGCGCTCGATGTAGTGGGGGTTCGTCATGAAGCGGACGTCGAGCACGATGTCGGCCTCCAGCGGGACGCCGTACTTGAACCCGAAGGCGATGAGCTGGATAGACAGCCGGCCCGAGCCCTGGACATCGCCCAGGCGCGCGAAGATCCGCTCACGCAGCTCGCGCAGAGACAGGTCGCTGGTGTCCAGCACCACGTCCGCCTCGGCGCGGACCGATTCCAGGAGAGCGCGCTCAAGCTCGATGGAGGCTGCGATGCCCCGCTCGTCGGCCAGCGGGTGCCGGTGCCGGGTCTCCGAGAAACGCCGGATCAGGACGTCGTCGCGCGCCTCGAGGAAGATGATGACCGGGCGGAGCCCGCGGCCCTCGAGAGCTCCGCGCATGGCACCGAACGCGAGGGGAACGTCCCCGGCGCGCGCGTCGAGCACGATCGCGGTCCGCCGGAACCTCTCCGGGTCCGTGGCGACGAGGTCCGCGAGCTCCGCGAGCAGCTCGCCGGGCAGGTTGTCCACGACGATGTAGCCCAGGTCCTCGAACAGCTTGGCCGCGGCCGTCTTGCCTCCACCAGACAGCCCGGTGACGACCACGACCTCCTGCGCGGTCAGTCCCGGGAACGCCGGCCCGTCGACACCGGAGAAGTCGTCGGGGCTGCCGGAAGGACTGACGATCGCTCTCCATGCCGCGACCTCCTCCGCTACTTGCCGCTGCGCCGGATGAAGAAGATGGTGCCCTCGAACAACACGTACATCGTGATCCCCAGAGCGGCCGGGCTGACCAGGTCTCCCCCCGGCGTGATCGCGGTGGCGAAGATCGCGATCCCCAGGATGGCCATCCGGCGCACGCCGACGAGACGCTGCGAGGTCACGATCCCCACTCGTGACAGGCCGAACAGCAGGATCGGGAACTCCATCACCAGGCCGAACGCGAGAAACATCGTGGTGACGAAATCGAAGTAGGCACCGGCCGTGATGAGCGGCTTCAGGTCCGGTGTCTCGAAGCCGATCAGGAACGAGGCCGCGTACGGGAGGATCATGTAGGCAAGCACCGTTCCGAGGGCGAAGAAGACCAGGGCCAGCGGGAGCCAGGGTCGAACGACCCGCCGCTCGTCGGGTGTGAGCCCGGGCGCGATGAACCCCCAGACCTGCCACAGGATGACGGGCATCGCCAGGATGATGCCCACCACGATCGCGATCTTGAGGTTGATGACGAACGCGTCACCAAGCCCGGTGAAGTAGAGCGGCTCGTCGCCCGGGATAGGCGCCTTGAGGAATGTGACGATCTGCCCGCTCAGGATGAAGCCGATCACCGCCGCAACCGCGACGGCGACGATCACCTTGATCAGCCTGTTCCGGAGCTCCCCGAGATGGTCAACCAGCGACATCTCCGCGGCGGCGGAGGGAGGCGGCCCGGGCGCGGGCGTCAGGAGCGCGGGTACGTCAGCATCCGGGACGGCGTCGGCGTCGACCATCGCTGGCGGGCTCGAGCGGGGCCGGGATCAGGCGGACGGGGTCGGCTGCTCGTCGGCGACGGTGAGTTCGGCAGGCCAGCCCTCGGCGGGCTCGGTGGCGACGTCGGCGCCGGCCTCCGTCACCGGAGCGGGGGCGATGGACTCTGCAGCGCGAACGGGAGTCTCGGCCGGAACCGCGGCTGCGGCGACTACGGGGGCTGCGGCGACCACCGGGGCTGCGGCCGGAGCGGGGGCTGCGGCTGGCACCGGGGCTGCGGCCGGAGCGGGGGCTGCCTCGGGGGCATCGAGGCTGGTGATCTCCTTGACGTCGCTCGAGGCCTTGCGGAACTCGCGGATGCTCTTGCCGAGTGCGGAACCGACGTCCGGGAGCTTGCCCGGGCCGACCACGATCAGCGCGATGATGAGAACGATGATCAGCTCACCGGGTCCGATTCCGAACGGCATGACGTGGATCAACCTCGTGGAGGGAGTGGACCTCCTCAGGCCCTCTCGAAGGGCGTCAGGGTAGCACAGCGAGCCGTCCGGCCCACTCGGCGGCGGCCTTCGCGAGACGCTCTCCGGGGTCGCCGGGAGCGCCGGCGGTGACCGGCCCCAGGGCCTCCCGCGCGAGCCCGCGCGAGACGTTGACGAGGAGCGCGCCACCAGCCACGGATCCGGCCTGGCCTCCGCGCGCCGGGCCGTCTGACATGATCGGCCCGATCTCGCCACCCTGGGCGCCGACGCCCGGAACCAGGAAAGCGAGGGAGGGTACGACGGCGCGGATGGCCGCCATCTCGGCCGGCGCCGTCGCCCCCACGACAAGCCCGACGGTCCCGCCGGGACCCCATGCGGCGGCGCGGCGGGCGACCCTGGCCCAGAGGGGCTCGGACGGATACCCGGCCTGCTCGTCCGCGGCGACCACCAGGCCCTGCAGCTCGGCCGCACCCGCGTTCGAGGTGTGGCACAGGACGTAGGCAAACCGGTCCGGGCGCCCGAGGAGCGGCTCGATCGCCTCCTCCCCGAGATACGGGTTCACCGTGACGGCGTCCGCTCCGAGGACGTCGAACAGGGCCGTTGCCTGGCGTGCGGCGGTCGTCCCGATGTCGCCACGCTTGGCATCAGCGATGAACGGAACGTCGGACGGGACGAGGGCTCGGAGGCGCTCCAGGGCTGCGACGCCAGCCGAGCCGTGGGCCTCGAAGAAGGCGAGGTTCGGCTTGATGGCGGCCGCGTACGGGAGCGCGGCCTCCACGATGAGCCTGGCGAACCGCTCGACGCCCGCCAGCGTCGGCGGGAACCCATGCGGCAGCGCGGCGGGATCCGGGTCCACGCCAACGCACAGGACGGTCCCGGTGGTCGCGATCCTCGCGCCGAGCCGCCCGAGGTACGCGTCGATCATGACGCGGCGGGCGAGGCCGTCGGGGCGGCGGGCGGAGGGGTAGGCGCTGGCAGCTGGTCGGCGGGGACGAACCAGCCCGGCCGCGAGACGCCGTCCAGCCCGGCATTCGTCGTCAGGTCCACGGTCTCCTTGACCGTCCACGTCGGACCCGTGCCATCCAGCTGGACCATGCGGAGGTCCACCACCTGCCCCGAGACATGGAGAAACGCGACCTGGTCGCCTCTCGGTGACCAGGCGGGCGCCCAGCTGGCGCCGTCATCGGTCAGGCGGAGGAGCTCGGCCCCGGTCTTCGCGTCGAGGATGGCCACGTCCGTTCCGAACGCGGTGGTTCGGGTCACGGCGATGTACCTGCCATCCGACGACCAGGAGGGGTGCAGGTACCCCGGGCCGGTGATCGGGACCGCCTTCTTCGTCTCCACGTTGTAGGAGTAGATCCGCGGGACCCCCTTGGCGCCATCGCGCTCGCTTCGGACGTAGGCGAGCCGCAGGCCATCCGGCCGCCAGGCGGGGTCCTGGTGGCCGAGCGGGGCGACCTGGCTGAGGCCGAGGTCCTTGATCTTCTCCGTCTTCGTGTCGTAGGTCTTCATCACGACGTCGCTGCGGGTCGGATCGGGCAGGTCGGATGCCATGGCGATCGTGCGGCCGTCCGGCGACAGGACCGGCTCGCGGATGAAGCCCATCCATTTCCGCTTGCCGGGGGGGTCCACGACGCCATCCAGCACCCGCGTCACCTCGCCACCGGCGGCGGGGATGCGCATGATGCTGGGCACATCCATCCGGTAGGGCTTCGACGCGCCGTTCACGGTCCACAGGCCGGCCATCGCCCGCGTCCGGACGAAGTACACGGCGGAGCCGTCCGGCGCGAAGGAGGGCATGGAGTCCTTGCCACCTGTGGTGAGCTGGGTCGCCTTCCCGTCCGCCTGGATCCAGATGTTGCCGTCCTTCGCGTACAGGAGCGATCCCGGCACCTCGAGCCCCGGCTTCTCCGTCGGCACGACCACGATCTCCGGCGGCGTCGCCGTCTGGCCGGCCGTCCCCGGTTCGCCGGAGCCGCCGGGGCCCTGCCCGCCGGAGCCGCCAGAGAGGAACGGCAGGCTTCCGCTCATCAGCGAGAGCGTCACGAACGCGATCACGAGCACGCCGACGGCAGACAGCGCGGCCGCCACGGGGAACCCAGATCCGGACGGCCGGCGCGGATCCCTGGTCGCCGACGGCCGCGCAGTCGGGCGTGACGAACGCGTCACGCGACACCTCCCGGGACGGTCGCAGCGAAGCCGGGGCCAACGGCCTCGGCCCCGGGACCACGCGCGGCGCGTGCCAGGACCGCGGCGGCTCGCGGATGCGAACCCGAGGGCGCGACGTCACGGACCTCCAGCTGGAGGGTCTCGAGCCCGCCGAACGTCCGGCTCGCCAGGCGGGCGACGACGTCGACCCGATCGCCTTCGGCGAGGCCAAGGGCGAGGTCGGCCCGGCCGAACGCAATGCCGTCGAGGACGTCGCGCTCACGGCGGAGAACCAGCTGGGTATGACCGCCGTTGGCGGCCCGGACGCGTTGGACGGTGAGACCGAGGACGGCGACGAGCGGCTCCGGATTGCCGGTCCCGCACGGGGCCAGGCGGGCGAGATCCCGGTACAGGCCGTAGTCCACGTAGGACGCGGGCAGGGCGAGGTCAACGGCGAGCGGGCGCCGGGCGTCCTCGGGCTGCGCCACCTCGGCGAGGGCCAGGAAGCGGGCGACGAAGGCGTCCCACCGGTCCAGGGGGAGCTCGAACCCGGCTGCTGCCGCGTGCCCGCCGTGGCGGATGAACAGGTCGTCGCAGGCATCGAGCGCACCGGCGAGGTCGAGGCGCCCATCGCCGCGGCACGAGGCTCGCACGACGTCGCCGATCAGGGTGCCAATCACCGCGGGGCGGCCTGTCTCATCGGCGAGGCGCCCGGCGACCAGACCGATGATGCCCACCGGCCACGGACCGTGGACGATCAGCGCGGGAGAGGCGGGACCACCCCCGACCACGATCCCGGGCGCGAGCGGAGCGGGCGCGTCCGGCAGCGCCGCAGCATCCGGCAACGGCTGCTGCCCCGGCGTCTGGCCGGGGTCCGGCAGGCCGATCGCGGCCCGTGCCTCGATGATCGCGCTGCGCATCAGGTCGCGTCGGGTCAGGTTGGCCGTCTCGAGGATCTCTGCCAGCGCTGCGGCCTCGTCCGGCGTCTCGGCGAGGAGCAGGCGAGCGGCATCCATTGCCTCCCCCACCCTGCCTGCGGCGTTAAGGCGGGGCGCCAGCACGAAGCCGACGGTCTCGAGATCCACCGCGGCCGGCGCAACCCTCGCCCGCGCCAGGAGCGCGGCGATCCCGGGACGCGGCGTTGTTCGCATGCGCTCCAGCCCGAGGCGGGCGATCGCACGGTTCTCGCCCAGGATCGGCACCACGTCGGAGACCGTCCCGATGGTGGCGAGATCCGCCAGGTCGAGCGCGTCGGCCTCTGCGGCAAGCAACTCGCCCAGCAGGAGGCGGGCGACGGTGAACGCGACGCCGCTCCCGGACAGCCTCGGATCCGGGTACAGGGAGTCGGGGCGATGGGGGTTGACCAGCGCCACGGCGGCCGGCAGGACATCGGGCAGGTGGTGGTGGTCCGTGATCAGCACGTCGATGCCCTGATCCACGGCAGACGCGACTTCGGCGACGCTCGAGGAGCCGGTGTCGACCGTGACGATGAGCGTCATGCCCGCCTCCGACGCCGCCCCCACGGCAGCCATCGACAGGCCGTGACCCTCGTCCAGCCGGGAGGGGACGTACGGGATGACGTCCAGGCCCAGACGGCGCAGCGCGAGCACCAGCTGGGCGAGGCCCGTCAGGCCGTCCGCGTCAAAGTCCCCGAACACCATCACGCGTTCCGCTCGTTCCCGGGCGAGCGCAACACGCGCGACCAGCAGGTCGGCGTCCGGGAGGAGCCTCGGATCGTGGAGGCCCGCGAGCGCCGGGCCGAGGAACCCTTCGAGGCCGTCGATGTCCGCGATGCCGCGCCGGGCGAGGACGGCCGCGGCGAACGTCCCCAGGCCGAGCCCCTCTGCGGCGGCCCGGTACTCGGGGGCGAGGCGGACCGGCTCCGGGAAGACCCACCTGTGGCGTGCTTCGATCATGGGACGGAGCATGCCACGTCCGGCTCATCCCGGACTTCTGTCGCCGGATGCCGGCTCGGCGGGCTCATCGCGGCCGACGTCCGTGGGCGAAGCGGGCTCCGGCCTGGGCCGGACCCCGGGGTCACGTGGCCGAGCGGCGGGCCGGGCGTGCCGCGATCTCGCGCACCCGCTTCCGGTCATCCCAGTTGTGCCAGACGACGAGGAGGGGGCTCGCATTGAAGATCGAGGAGTAGGTCCCGGAGATGATGCCCAGGAGCAGCGCCAGGACGAACGTGCCGATGGCATCTCCGGCGAACAGCAGCAGCGAGAGCAGCGTGATCACCACCGTCAGGGTCGTCGTGATGGACCGGCCGAAGGTCTGCAGAATGGAGTGATTGACGATCCGGTCGAACGGCTCGCCGGAGTGGCGCGCACGGTTCTCTCGGACACGGTCGAAGACGACGATGGTGTCGTGGACCGAGAAGCCGATGACGGTCAGCATCGCGGTCACGAACAGGCCGTCGATCATGACCCCTGCGAACGTGCCGAGGATCGCGAAGATCCCCACGACCACGATGACGTCGTGCAGCAGCGCGCCGAGGGCCGTCACGCCCATCCGGAAGTCCCGGAACCGGTAGGTGATCCAGGTCATGATCCCGATCGAGCCGATCAGGATCAGCAGCAGGGCCTGGGAGACCAGGTCGCTGGACACGACGGCACCCACCGTGGACAGGGAGCGCTGCTCCGCGATCTTGCCGAGCTGCTCCTCGAGGGCGAAGCGGACGTCGCCGAACTTCCCTGTGCTCGGGAGGACGCCGATCACCGCCTCGGGTGATGATGACGGGCTGGGGGCTGCGCTCGCCGCTGCCGAGGCCGAGGGGTCGGGCGAGGCCGAGGGCGCCGACGTGGGCGACGGCGTCGGGACGGGAGATGCGGATGCGGCCGGGGACCCGGATGCGGCGGCGGCAGTCGCGGACGGAGCCGTGGATGCCGAGGGAGCGGCCGTCGCCGAGGGAGCCGGGCTGGCGGACGCAACCGCCGAGGCGGATGCCAGGGGGGCGATCGTCGGTGGCGGGGTCGGTGAAGGCTCGGGCGCAGCAAGCGCAGCCTCGCGGGTCCGGATCTCCATGAACCCTTCGCCGGTCTGCGTCACGCTCGCCTCGATACCCTGGCCCGCGACCACGTCCTTGACCTGCTGCGGGGTGACGTTCTCATCCTCGAACCGGATGGACCAGACGGTGCCGCCGGTGAAGTCGATGGCGAACTGGAGTCCGACCTTGCCGCCGGTGATGGGGCCGAGGAGGATGAAGATCAGACCGGGGATCATGATCGCGAGGGAGAAGGCGAAGAAATACCTGCGCTTCCCGATGACGTCAAACACGCCCGCGCGCCTCCCCGCGTCGGGCTGCGCGCCCTGTCGTCGGGCGGGCCAGGAACTCCTCGTCCGTGACGCCATAGAAGGCCGCCTTGCGCGCCCATGGCTGGGCGACGATGATCCGGAGAACCGACCGGGTGACGGTAATGGCCGTGAACATCGACACGAGGACGCCGATGATCAGCACCAGGCCGAAGCCCTTGATCGTTGAAGAGCCGAACAGGAACAGGATCGTGGCCGTGATGAGGCTCGACACGTTGGAGTCGAGGATCGAGTTCCAGGCCCGGTTGAACCCCGCCTCGATCGCCGCCGGCAGGCTCTTGCCCACCCGAAGCTCCTCTTTCGTTCGTTCGAAGATGAGGATGTTCGCGTCCACCGCCATGCCCACCGAGAGCACGAAGCCCGCGATGCCGGCCAGCGTCAGGGTCACGCCCAGGACCCGGAAGACCGCGTAGACGATCAGGGTGTAGAAGACGAGGGCGCCACTGGCCACGACGCCGGGCAGCCGGTAGTGGACGATCATGAAGAACATGACCATCAGGATCGCGATGACGCCCCCAAGGAGCATCTGGGACAGGAACGCCTCCCCGAGCGTGGGGCTGACCGTCGTGTTCGCGAGCTCCTCGATCGGATACGGCAGCTGGCCGAACTGCAGGATCGTCACCAGGTTCTGCGCCTCGTCCAGCGGATAGCCGCCGATGCCACCGGAAGAGATCTGGACCTGGCCGTTGGGGATGGAGCTCTGGATGACGGGGGCCGTGATGACCTTGCCGTCCAGGACGATGGCGAAGTACTGGCCGACGTGCTCCGCCGTGTAGTTGGCGAACAGGTCCTTCCCCTCGGCCTGGAGGGTGAAGTTCACGGTCCGCTGACCGGTCTCGTCGGCGCCGATGCTGGCGGCGGCGACCTGGTCGCCCGAGAAGAGCGGCGGGAACGCGGTGAGGTCCAGCTCCTGGCCCGAGGTGGCGGTCGTCGTCCCGAGGGGCACGAAGTCCAGCCGGCCCGTCGTGCCCACCAGCTTGCGGATCTGGTCCGCGTTCTGGATGCCGGGCATCTCCACGATGATGCGGTCCGGGTCCTGCACCACGACCTGGGGCTCGGAGACACCGGACGCATCGACGCGGTTGAGGATGATCTGCTTGAGAACCTCGAGGTCTGCCTTGGTGGGCACCTTCCCCTCGGCCGGGAGCACGCGGTACTCGATCCGCAGGCCACCCTGCAGGTCCAGGCCGAGCTTGGTCTCGGCCACCAAGGCCCCTCCGGAGGGGCTGAGCGACGGCAGGGGCAGCGGGAAGATGACCGCCACCAAGGCGAGCAACCCGACGACGACGATCAGGAGCGGACCGGTTCTACGCATCGGGGCGGGATGATACAGGGGACGGGGCGACCGCGCCGCCCGCTGCCGCGAGGATGTACGGCGCCCGCCCCGTGGGACGGGCGCCGATACGTCAGGGGACCGGCCGCGGTCCCCCGCTGAGCCCGGTGGCACCGGACCGCGGACCACGGAAGTGGGTGAACAGGAAGGCACTGCCCAGGAGCAGGACCCCCAGCCCGGCAAGGACGAGCGCACGATACGCGACGTCCATCGCCGCCAGGTCGATCACGAACACCTTGACCGTGGCGATGCCCAGCAGGGCAAAGCCGCCGTGCCGCAGCATCGGCTGGCGGCGGACCAGGCCGATGACCAGGAGACACGCACCGATCGCGGTCCAGCAGACGCTGAGCGCCACCTGGGCCTGCTTGCCCAGCTCCTCCACCGGGATCGAGCCGCCGATGAGGCCCTCGAACATCCCCACGATGCCCACCGAAACGAGGTAGAGGGCCGTGAACCCGGCGCCCACCTCCAGCCACGCCCGCCAGCGGACGAACGCGACCTGCCTCGCCGCAACGAGCAGGCCGCCGGCGACCGCCGAGAGGGACAGGGCCCACGCGGCGAGCATCGCGGGACGGCCCTCCTCCACCCACAGCCGGTTTGGCGGGGCCACGATCCCGTAGACGACCACCGCTCCGCCCGCCCACAGGCCGACGCCGACCAGCGTGTACGCCACGGCACCCCTGATGTCCAGGCGTGCGATCGCGAGCATCAGCGCGGCGAGCGCAACCCAGAGGACCACCACCCAGTCCGCGTACACCTCGAACGGAACGAGGAGCGCGGCGATGAGCACCGCGGCGATCACGCCCGCCCGGCGGCCGACCTCGAGGCTGGTCCAGCGCGCTGCGGCGAGGGCCGATGCCGCGAGCAGGGCGGCGGCGAGCGTCCGGTCATCGGTGAACGGGACGGCCGGCGGGGTGACGGAGCCCCAGGTGACCGGATCGAGGTAGCGAGAGAGGGCGTACACGAGCGCGGACGACCAGGCCACCACGCCCGCGGCGCCGGCCAGCTGGTCGAGCGGGAGGACGGCATGGAGCCACGCGTAGCGGTCATCCTCGGGGAGCCGGCCCAGCCCCCGGTCCACGATGACTCCGATCGGCAGCAGGATCGCGAGGAGGCCGACGAGGACGGTGCCTTCGACCTCCGATCCGGCGGCCCATGCGACCAGGAGGATGCCGATCCCCGCCAGCGCCGACCGGACCCAGCGGACCCCGACCAGCGCACCGGCCGCGGCCAGGCCGGCCAGGACCACGGCCAGGGACGCCCCGGCCGGGTTGAGGAATGGCGTCCCCGAGACATCCCCGAGACCGCTCGGCGGGTACTCGGTGGTGAACAGGAGCAGGACCGCCAGTCCGCCGGCAAGGAGCGATGCCGCCGACGCCAGCCAGCCGCCGGGCACCCACCCGGCCACGGGCTGGAGCCCGTCGCTCACCGGCAGGCGCTCGATGAGCCGGTCCAGCAGGAGGCCCGCCAGCGCGATCCCGGTGAGCGCGGCAGCGAGGTACGGGCCCGCCAGCTCGAAGGTGACGGCATACGCTGCGAGGACGACGCCGGTCGCCGCAAGGGCGGACCGGATCCACCGGACGGGCACCAGCGCGATCGCAACCGCGATCGCCGCCAGAATGGCACCGAGGGAGCCGGCCTCCCGATGCAGGAACGGCGGCGAGAAGGCGGGTTCCGCGCCCAGGCCCGCCTCCCAGAGTGGATACTCGACGACGAGCAGGTGGGTCACGACGAGGCCGCCCAGGACCAGGGAGGCCGCTGCTGACCACACGTGGCGGCGGCGAACGGCGAGCCACGCGAGCGCCACGGCCTCGGCCGCCCAGGCGACCGGCACGACCGCCGCCCCAAGCTGGACGAACGCGGCGATCGCGAGCAGGGCGACGCCGGTGCCCGCAACGAGGTTGCCGAACAGGTGTCCGAAACCCTGGCGGGCGAGGAACCAGCCACCGAGCAGCAGGTGGGCGAGCGACGCGAGGGCGATGAACGTCCCGCGCCACACCGAGAGGTCGCCGCCCAGCACCACGTAGCCGCCCCAGAGGAGGAACGTCGCGTTCGCGAGGACGAGCGTCGCGCTGGACGGGCGGAGGTCATCCCGGCGGATGCGGATCTCCTCGCCGGCGGCGGCCACCACGTTGACCACCCAGAAGCCAGCGAGCGCGATGATGGCCTGGACCGGCTCGGGATCGCCCATGAGCCAGCTCGCGAGCTGCGGCGCCGCCAGGATGAAGGCCAGCGGCGGCAGGTATGGCCACGTGCGGAAGAGGGCGATCGCGGTCGTCCCGACGAGGGTCACGCCCACGAACAGGAGCGTCAGCGTGGTGGGCGAGGCGCCGACGACCGGGGGTGCGATCAGGGCCGCGATGAGGCCGAAGGCCGCCACCTCCTTGGCGTCGAAGCGGATGGCGATCGCCGCCGCGGCGACGGCGGCGGCCAGCGCTCCGAGGAGGCCGACCTCCGGAGGCACGAGGAGGTAGAGCCGCGTCGCGGCAAACAGGGCAATGGAGATGATGCCAAGCCCGACCGCGCTGAGCACGTTGCCCATCAGCCGGTTGTGGCGGCCGAGCATGACGGCTCCGCCCGCGAACGCGGCGCTGCCGACGCCCAGGCCGATCATGACCCGCATGGGCTCGTTGATCCAGCCACGGCTGAACGCGAGGCTGAGGAAGAACACCGCCGCGGCAACAAGCGCAAGGCCGCCCGCCCAGGCGAGCGCCCGCCCGGCGAATCGCTCCTCCAGGTCGCGCAGCGAGAACGCGGGAGGTGCCGGCGTAGCTGACACAGGCCGCGGCGCCGGACGGCGCGCCAGCTCCGGATGGGGGTGCGTGCCCGTGCCGGAGGGTTCGGTGGAGGCGGGTTCCGGGTTCCTCCACCATGTTGAGCTCTGCCACCCCGGGATGGCGGTTTGCGCGGGTGCGACAGTTGCTGCAAGCGGAGTAGCAGCAGCAACCGGAGTTGCCGGAACGGCGGGCGCAGCCGGAGCAGCCGCCGTGGGCATGCCCCGATGGGCAAGCGGATGTGGCGGAGGGGCGACCGGCGGAGGGGCCGCGTGGCTCCTGGCCGCCGCGCGGTCGGCGAGCCGAGTCGCCTCGAGCCTGGCCAGCCGCCGCTCCAGGTGAGCGAGCCGTCGCTCGAGCGACTCCAGGGTGTATGCGTCGTCGTCCATTGCACGCCCTCCCGCGGATCCCTGAACCTAGGGACGCCGGCGGACGCGAACCGTTACAGAAGGTCCACGATCAGGTTCGCCGCCGTGCCCGTGCCGTCCGGCGCGAGAGGCATCAGGCCTCGAGATGCGCCTTGATCCGCTCCGCCAGCGCCCGTCCGATCCCGGGCACGGCGGCGATCTGTTCCACCGGCGCCTCGCGCACGCGCTTCGCGGACCCGAACACCTTCAGCAGCTCCCGCTTGCGCTTGGGGCCGACCCCCGGCAGGTCGTCCAGGGCGGATCGGACTGCCTTCCGGTTGCGCAGGCTGCGGTGGTAGGTGATGGCGAATCGGTGGGCCTCGTCGCGCAGGCGCTGCACCAGGTACAGCGCCTGCGAGGTGACCGGCAGCAGGACCGGCTCGGTGCGGTCCGGCAGGATCAGCTCCTCCCGCTCCTTGGCGAGACCGGCCAGCGGCAGGTCGCCGAGGGCCATCCCCGTCAGAGCCTCGAAGGCGGCGCTCACCTGGCCCCGGCCTCCGTCCACGATGACGAGGTCCGGCATCGCCCAGCGGCGCTCCTCCTCGGTCCCCTCCTCGCCCGACTTCGTCCCCCCGAAGCGCCTCCGGAGCACCTCCTGGAGGCTGGCGAAGTCGTCGGCGCCCTGGACCGTCCTGATCCGGAAGCGGCGGTACTCCCCTGTTCTCGGCCGGCCCTCCTCGAAGACCACCATGCTGGCCACGGACTCCGTGCCCTGGAGGTTCGAGATGTCGTAGCACTCGATCCGCATCGGCGGCCCCGGGAGGCCCAAGGCGGCGCCGAGCTCCTCCAGCGCCCCCAGCGTCTTGCCCTCGTCCGCCAGCCAGCGAGCCGCCTCACGGGCCAGCGCCTCGGCCGCGTTCCGGGTCGCCAGCTCCATCAGCTCCCGCTTCTCGCCCCGTTGAGGGGTGCGGATCCGAACGTGCGTGCCGCGCTTCGCGGTCAGGAATGCCACCAGGTCCGCCGTATCGGCCAGCGACCGCGGGACCAGGACCTCTCTCGGGATGCTGGTTGCCCGCGCGTAGTACTGCTCCAGGAAGCTGCCCAGGACCTCGTCGTCAGTGACGTCCCTGGGCGTGTCGAGGAAGAAGACGTCCCGCCCGAGCATCTTGCCGTTGCGGACGACGAACAACTGCACCGCGGCCTGGGCGTCCCTGCGCGCCAGGGCCACGAGGTCCAGCTCGGTGCGGGCGAAGGCGGCCATCTTCTGGCTCTCCATCGTCCGTTCGATCGACCGGATCTTGTCCCGGACGACGGCCGCCTTCTCGTATTGCTCCTGCTCCGCGGCAGACGACATCTCGTGGCGCAACCCGTCCACGAGCGTGTCCGTGTTGCCCTCCAGGAACAGCTCGACCTGGGCGATGTCGGCACGGTAGGCGGTCCTCGCGATCGCCTCCACGCACGGGCCCTGGCAGCGCTTGATGTGGTACAGGAGGCACGGCCGGGACAGCGCCCGGGCCCCCTCCCTGATGTCCACCGTGCACGTCCGAAACGGGAACAGGCGCCGGACCAGGTTCATCGCCTCGTCGACCGAGCTCGCCGAGGCGTACGGCCCGAAGTAGCGGCTCCCGTCGCTGACGAGCTTCCGCGTGCGCTCGATGCGCGGGAAGTCATCCGCAAGCGTGATCTTGATGTAGGGGTAGCTCTTGTCGTCCTTGAGACGGACGTTGAACCGCGGCTTGAACCGCTTGATCAGGTTCGCCTCGAGCAGCAGCGCCTCGGAGACGGAGTCCACCTCGGTGACCTCGAGGTCGACGACGCGATCGATCGCCTGGCGGATCTGGTGGAACTCGCCAGGCCCCCGGCCGCCCGGGGCCTGCTTCTGCCAGTAGCTGCGGACCCGGCTGCGGAGGCTCTGCGCCTTGCCGACGTACAGAACCTCGCCCCGGGCGTCCTTCATCAGGTAGACGCCGGGCCGGTCCGGCAGGTTGGCGAGGGTCGCGGCGATCTCCGGGGTCACGCCCCGATTGTGGGGCACGACCGTGGGAAGGTGCGCGCCGGCGAAAACAGCGAGCCCGCCGACGGGGCCGGCGGGCTCGGGAGGTCGGGTGGGCTGAACGGACTGCGGGGCGCCTGCCCCCCTCGGTCCTAGTTGAAGACGAGGCGGCCCTCGACCGCCGGCGACACGATCCCTTCGCGGTGATGTAGTCGATAACCGCATCACGCACGTAGTACTGGGTGTCGTTGACGATCTGATCGAGTGGCCAGAGGCTCGACACCCCCGTCGTTGAAATTGCACGAGCCGGCCGCCAGGTAATTGACCGTCGAGACCTTGTAGTACGTGGTCGCGTCCGAGAAGTCGACCGCGTCCCGCCCGATCGTCAGCGAGACGACGTTGTTGCCGTCCCGGAAGCGTGCGGCGTTCGGTCGCATTGATCGTCATAGGTGATCTGTCCGACCGAGTTGGTGTCGAGCATGCACGTCGTGTAATACGAGTACCCCCCGTACCCCGGCACGTACTTGTAGTAGTAGTAGTTGCGGTAGGCCCGTTCGAGAACGGATTTGAGCTGCGGCCCGTTCATGCCTGACCACGACGAGCAATTCTCGTAGGGCATGGGCGTGAACATGTCGGAAACCTTGAGGCGTGACCGGGTATGGCGCCGCGGTGCGCGACGGCCTTGTTGGTCATCGCTCCGGACAGATGGAAGTCCACCGGGATGCTGTTCTTGTCCGAGCTCGTACACTGCGGCGTCGGCCTGGAGGTTGGCGCCGTTGGTCTCCTCGGTGAAGGCCTGCAGCGTGTCGATCGGCGCCATCGTCTGGCCGAGATGGTGTTGTTGTAGGTGGTGAGCAGGGCGGCATACGGGTCGACGATCGCCTTGATCGCCGTGTCCTCGGCCGTCGCCCGTAACAGCAGATACGCCGACATAGCGTCCGGTCTGGCTGACGACTTCGTAGTTGCCGCCGCCCAGTTCACGCAGGCCGATGGTCACCTCGCCCAGCGTGTTGTTGTAGCGGTAGGCTTGGGTGGTGACGACGGGATTGCCGTCTGCGTCGGCGATGATGGCCGGCAGGTACTTGTAGGCACCGAAGCCGGAGACGGGGTTCGTGTGGCTGTGCCCGCCGATGACGGCGTCCAGCCCAGAGGTCTGCGCCACCAGGTTGGTGTCAACGTTGGCGTCGACTTCGACACTGGACGGGTTCTCTGTGAACCCGATGTGCGTCAGTGCGACGACGACGTCGTTGGTGGGGCGCAGCAGGGCAGAGAGTTCCTGGGTCTTGGTGATCGGATCAGAGAAGGTCAGGCCCGGGATGTTGCTCGGCAGTTCGTAATTCGGGATGCGGTGGTTGCCGATGCCGAGGATGGCGACATTGATGTCGCCGCCGACCGTCGTCTCCACGTAGGGCAGGATGTTCGCTGCCGCCAACCCGTAGGACCCGTCGTCGGCAACGTTGGCCTGCAGGAGCGGGAAGGTGGCCTGGCCCAGCACGCTGGTGAAGACATCCTTGCCGAAGTTGAACTCGTGGTTGCCCAACACCATCGCGTCATAGTCCATGGCGTTGAAGGCCTTGATCAACGGGTTGATGTGCAGGGCGGGGTCGGCGATCGCGGTGCCATCAGAGGCGACCCCGGTGGGCGCGCTCTTGAAGTAGTACATCATCGAGTCGCCCTGGATGTTGTCGCCGGAGGTGAGCAGCAGTGTGCGATCGGGGTTGTGGAGCCGCTCCTGCTTGATCAGCGTTGCCAGCTGCGTGTACCCGACATAGGTACCCTTGGCCAGGTTCCCGTGCGAGTCGTTGTGGTGCAGCACTGTCAACGGGACGATCTCGCCAGGGTCATACACATCGTTGCCATTGCCGTTGCGCACGATGCGCCCATCGAGCGTCCCGTCGTACGGATTGGCTGAGGTGTACGTGGCGTTGACCCAGCGGTTCACGCCATCGAGCATGTCGCCCCAGTAGCTGATGTTGGTCATGTACTTGAAGGGAACGAAACCGTCCTGCCCGGCAGGTGCCAGGAATTCGTTCGTGGCGACCCGGTAGGTCTTCTTCAGCTCCAGCGGTTTCCAGGTGGATGACGCCTTGTCATAGACCGTGACGTCATACGCGCCCCAGGCGTAGGGCTGCGGCCCCGGTAGGGCATCGGAGTACCGGAAGAAGCTGTAGCGCGCTCCCGCCACCTGAAGGGCGCCCTTGAACAGCGTGGCGCTCTGGTGCAGCAGTTCCGTGATCTGGGCGCCGGTCATGTCGCCGACGACGGTCTGGTTGCCAAACGGCAGGACGTCGAACGTCATCCCGAAGTTGATCAGGCAGGGGGGTGCCGCGCAGGCGATGTCGGCCCGCAAACCGCCCGGGTTGTTGAACACCATGTCGACGTCGTTGTCGGGAACGGCGTCCTCGTTGAGATCGTTGTAGATCGCGTCATCAACGAAGGCGCCCATGAGCGAGTCGCCGTTGTAGTCGCGGGTGATCGGTACGTTGGTCCAGCCGATTTCAGTGTTGATCAAGTCCACATAGGCGGGATCGGTCGCATAGGTGTCGATGAGCGCCTTGATGGCCGCGTCTTCCGCGCCGGTCGTGCTGACGGTCAGTCGCGTCCAGTTGACCGCCACGCTTGCGTCCGTCCCGACGGTGATGTCGGCCCGCCCGACCTTGCGGCCGTTGTAGTGCGCTTGGACGACCTTGGTCGTCCCGACGGTCTGCGCCACCTCGAGGTTCGTGTGGCTGTGCCCGCCGATGATCAGGTTGGCGGGCTTGCCCGCGGCGTTGAGCTTCGTGGCGAGCGTCTGGTCGCCGTAGACCGGGATGCCGTAGCCGTAGCCGCCGTCGACGTTGCCGAGGTGGCTGAGCACGACGATCACGTCCGCGCCGGCGGCCTTCATGGCATCGTAGTAGTGAATGATCGAGTCGGCCGGATCCTTGAAGCAGATGCCGTCCGTGGCCGATGCGATCGTGATTGTCGGCGTCTCGGCGGTCGTAACCCCGATGAGCGCGACCTTGACGCGACCGGGGCTCCCGACCGTCGTGGAGCTGATAGGGAGCATCCGCAAACGTCGGTGGGGTCCAGCCGGCGGTGGCGCAGTTGCCGGTGTCGTTCTTCACGATGTTGGCCGTGACGTACGGGTACGCCGCCTGGGTCGTACGGTCGGCCGAGGACCGTCTGGCCCCAGTCGAACTCGTGGTTGCCGAAGGTCGCCGCGGCGTAGCCCATGGCGTTGAAGGTTGCGATGGTCGGCTTGCCCTGCTGTAGGTTGGACAGCAGGCTGCCCTGCATCTCGTCGCCGGCGTCCACGAGGAGGACGTTGTCGGCGCCGACGGCTGTGCGCACGTCATTCACGACCGCCGCGGTACGGGCCATGCCGGGGTTGCTCGTACTGGGGTCCGAGGGCTTCTCCAGCTGGCCGTGGAAGTCGTTCGTGTGCAGGATGGTGAACGTGACCGGGGTGGCAGGGGCAGCGATCGCGGGCGCCGCCCCCAGTGACGCGAGCAGCGCCACGACGGCAAGCAGCAGGATCGGCCTGGAACGTCTCACGGGGGCACCTCCGAGGACGAGGGAGCGCGGGGACGCACCTGGTCCGCCCTCTCCGCGGACCAGCACTCAGGCAATGACAGAACGCTACTCCCCGGAGAGCGTCACCGGCACGGCCGAACGGCCATCGATTCGTGCCGGATGGGCCCTTCCCGATCCCATCGCAACGTCGGCGGTGCCGGTACGCAACACCAATTCCTTCGCAACGAGCCGCATAAGGGGCACCTGCGAGGCTCCGCGGCATGCAGAGCACGTGCCACCCTTCCGTCGCTCAACGCCTCGCCAGGCTGGCGCCGGATCAGCGGGCGGCGGCGACGGCACCACCGGGTCCCGTTCTTGTCGTCGCACCGGCGGGCTCGGGCAAGACCACGACGCTCGTGGCCCGTGTCGCCTGGATCGTGGACGGCGGCACGGACCCGGCATCGGTCTGCGTCGTTGCGTTCAACAAGCGGGCGGCGGTGGAGCTCTCAGAGCGGCTGGATGCCGCCCTCGATCCCCTTGGCGTTGTCGCAGGCTCGGTGCGGGTCCGGACCTTCCACGCCCTGGGACGCGAGATCCTGCGCGACGCCTCCGTGCCGGTCGATCCGCTGGTCGATCGCGACGAGCTGCTGCGGGAGCTCTTCCCGGGGATCGGGGCGACGGACCGGGGCCGGCTCGACCTCGCGTTCTCGCGGCTGAAGCTGGACCTGCGAGTCACCGCGGACGAGGTGGCTGCGGACCCCGCGCCCGGGCCCGTTGCGCGGGCGTACATCACGTACGAGCGGGCCGTCCGTGACTCGGGCGGGGTGGACTTCGACGACCTCGTCCTCCGGGCGGTCGGGCGCCTCGAGGCGGACCCGGTGCTCCTCGCGCGCTGGCGGGCGCGGACAACCACGCTGCTGGTCGATGAGGCACAGGACCTGGACCGCACCCAGCTCGATCTGGCGCTCCTGCTCGCGGCACCCGCCAACAACCTGTGCCTGGTCGGCGACGACGACCAGACGGTCTACGGCTGGCGCCTCGCGGACGTGCGACGGGTGCTGGGTCTGGCGGGCTCCCTGCCCGGGCTGCGGCGGGTGAACCTGGAGACGAACTACCGGTGCCCGCGCCCGGTCGTGGCGAGGGCGGTGCGGCTGGTGGAGCACAACCGGGAGCGCTACGCCAAGCGGATCAAGGCCGGCCCGGCGGCCGCCGGGCGGCTCGTCCTGGCCCCGGACGCCGCGGACGACACCGTCCGGGTAACGCGGGCGATGCGCACCTGGCCGCACGACGGGTCCTCGCGCGCCGTGCTCGCCCGTACGAACCGCGAGCTGCTCGTTGCCGTGGTGGCCGCGGTGGAGCTGGACGTGGCGTTCCGGGCACCCGCCCTTCCGCTCCCGATCGAGGACCCGCGCCTGGACGCGCTGCTGGATCGGCTCGAGGCCGCGCCCGCCGTCCATGGGGTGGTCCAACCCGCGCTGCTGCCGGCGCTGGGACGCCTCCGCGCGGTCGTTCGAGCCGAGGACGAGGAGGCGGGCATCGAGCCCGGCGACGATCCTTCCCGAGCCGATCTCGTGACGGCCCTCCTCGGCTGGGCGGCAGCCCTCCCTGATCCCGCGGCGCTCCGCTCGGCCGTCGAGGGACGGCGGGCCGCACTCGCCCGGCTCCGGCGCGACGACGCGGCGCTGACCCTGGCAACCGCCCACGGGACCAAGGGCCTCGAGTGGGACCACGTGCTGGTCATGGCCGACGGCTTCCCGGGCAGGCGTTCCATCACCGACGCGGTTGAGCCGGAACGGGCGCTGGAAGAGGAACGACGTCTCGCCTACGTCGCCTGGACGCGCGCCCGTCGGTCGCTCACGCTGCTGTACGACCCGGAGGCGCCCTCCCGGTTTCTCGAGGAGGCCTTCGATCCCGACGAGATCCTGTTGGACCCCGACGGCGCGTACACTCGCCCGACCTGACCACCAGGAGTGCGGAGGAGCCGATGCCCACGCGACGAGACGGAACCCAGCCGGTGATCGCGCATGGTGCGGTCTACCTCCGCGCCGGCGAGCGGGAGGACATCCCGATGTTCGTCACCTGGATGACGGACTACCGCACGGTCCGGACCCTGACGGTGGCGGCGCCCATCTCGCTGGCGACCGAGGAGCAGTGGTTCGAGCGGACCACCGCGGACCAGGGCAAGGGCGGCTACTTCTTCGTGGCCTGTCTCCTCGAAGACGACCGGGCGATCGGCACGATCAGCCTGTTCGAGCTGGACCTGCGGAACGGGAGCGCAGGGCTCGGCATCTGCATCGGCGCACCGGAGGATCGGGGCCGGGGGCTCGGCACAGACATGCTCCGCGCGCTGATCGCCTTCGGGTTCGGGACGCTGCGGCTGCAGCGGATCTGGCTGGACGTGTACGACATGAACACCGTGGCGAGGCGGGTGTACGAGAGGGTGGGGTTCGTGCACGAGGGCACGCTGCGCCGGGCCATCTTCCTCGAGGGCAGCTTCCAGGACGTCCACCGCATGGCGATCCTCGCGGACGAATGGCGGGCCGCGCGCGGATGAGCCGCCTGCCGGCCCTCGGTCCCCGGGGCGAGGGCTGGGTCATCATCCAGTTCGTCCTGCTCGGGGTGGTCGCCGTTTCCGGCCTGGCCGGCCCCGCCTGGGAGGACCCGGCCCGCGTGGTCACGTCGGTGCTCGGGGCCGCGCTCCTTGCCCTGGGCCTGCTGCTCGCCGGCCGCGGGCTGGTGGACCTCCGGGAGGCGCTGACGCCGCTCCCCCACCCCCGCGACGGCGCCTCGCTCGTGGACACGGGCACGTACCGCCTCGTTCGCCACCCGATCTACGGTGGGATCATCGTCGGGGCCGCGGGGTACGGGCTGCTGCTGGCATCACCCTTGACGCTGGCGGGCGCCGCGGTCCTGCTGGGGTTCTTCCGTCTCAAGTCCGGGCGCGAGGAGCAGTGGCTGGAGGCGCGCTACCCCGGCTACGCGGCGTACCGGGCCCGCACGCGGCGCCTCGTGCCGTTCCTCTACTGACCCGCTACTGGACCTCGCGCTTCGCCAGGACCTTCAGGAGCCGGTCGATCGCGACCAGGAACGGCTCCGTCACGTCGCTCGAGAGCGCATCCCGGATGGAGTCCTTCGGCCCGTAGGCCGCGCGGGCGCGCAGTCGCCAGGCGGCGCAGGTCGGCAAGGTCCCCGTCGCGAAGGTGGTCGGGCAGCGGCTCGAGATAGGCGATCCAGCGGGTTGCGTCCCGGGCGCGAGCATCGTCCAGCAGGCGGTCCGCCGCGCGGGCGGCCAGCAGCGC
The DNA here is from genome assembly GCA_963770795.1 of uncultured Chloroflexia bacterium. Taxonomy (GTDB): domain Bacteria; phylum Chloroflexota; class Limnocylindria; order Limnocylindrales; family CSP1-4; genus CAIXZV01. Next base: position 254,328 of record CAVYQR010000001.1, on the reverse strand, counting down.
CGCCTCGTCGATGGCGGGGCGCTCGTGGCGGGCCGGGCCGCGCTTCGAGACCCTGCCGGCGCCGGCGGTCACGAGTCCAGCGTGCCCGCCGGAAGTCCATCGGCCGTCGGCCTCACCAGCACGAGCCCCAGCCGCTTCCGCTCGGAGCCGTTGACAAGGATCCGGAACGAGTAGTCGCCGGGCGAGGGGAACGTCAGGTTCCAGAGGTCGATGCTGAAGGTCAGGATCGCGTCCCGTCCATCGGGCTGTCCCCGGGCGATCACGCTGCCGGTGGCGCCCGTGACCTCGTGCCCGTCGGGATCCAGGAGGACGATGCGCAGCTCGTGCTCGCGCTCGGTCTCGGGCGCCGTGACCATCAGCCCGACGACCAGTGCCAGGTGCGGGTGGCGGAGCGGGAACGTGCGCCCGCCGATCCGCGTGATGCCCCCGCCCAGGACGTGAAACTTCTGGCCCGGCTGGGTCTCGGCGGAATCCGCGAGGAACGCGTAGTCAATCTCCGGCATGACCCCATCGTAGCCCCAGGCGGAGCTCCGCGACGACTCGGGCATGTGCCGCATCCGCCCTCCCGACGGCAGAAGCCAACCGTGGTGTGGGCCTACCGCTCTCCGGCGGACCGGGCTGCTGCGACCCGCTTGCTCGACGGGACGATCTCGGGCGCGGGAGCCGCCCCGACCCCGCCGCCGAGACCCGGGCGCCCGGCTTCGTCCGCGAAGGTGACGTGGCTCAGGGGAACAAGCGGCTCGCCGCGCAGCACCCGCGCGAGGTACTCGCCGGTCGCGGACCCTTCGGCTTCCGCGACCTGCTCCGGGGTGCCCTCGGCAATGACGAGCCCACCGCGGTGGCCCCCCTCCGGGCCCAGGTCCACGATCCAGTCCGCAGTCTTGATCACGTCGAGGTTGTGCTCGATGACCAGCACCGTGTTGCCGTTGTCAACGAGGCGGTGCAGGACGTGGAGCAGCTTGTCCACGTCGGCGAAGTGGAGGCCGGTCGTGGGCTCGTCCAGCAGGTAGAGCGTCTTGCCGGTTGCCCGCCGCGACAGCTCCGTGGCCAGCTTGACGCGCTGGGCCTCGCCGCCGGAGAGCGTCGTCGCGGGCTGGCCCAGGTGGACGTACCCCAGGCCCACGTCGTAGAGCGTCTGGAGCTTGTTCCGGATCTTGGGTACGGCGGTGAAGAAGTCGAGCGCTTCCGCGACGGTCATCTCGAGCACGTCCGAGATCGACCGGCCCTTGTAGTGGATCTCCAGCGCCTCGCGGTTGTAGCGCTTCCCGTGGCAGATCTCGCACGGGACGTAGACGTCCGGCAGGAACTGCATCTCGATCTTGATGATCCCGTCGCCCTTGCAGTTCTCGCACCGGCCACCCTTGACGTTGAAGCTGAAGCGGCCGGGCAGGTACCCGCGCACCCGTGCGTCGGGCGTGCCGGCGAAGAGCTCCCGGATGGTGCCGAAGAGGCCGGTGTAGGTTGCCGGGTTCGACCGAGGGGTACGGCCGATGGGGCTCTGGTCGATCTCGATGATCTTGTCGATGTGCTGCACGCCCTCGACGGCATCGTGCGCGCCGACCGGCTCCCGGGACCCCGTCAGCTCCCGGGCGAGCGCCCGGTACAGGACTTCGTCCACGAGGGTGCTCTTGCCGGAGCCCGAGACGCCGGTCACGGCGATGAACGTGCCGAGCGGGAACCGCACGTCCACGTTCTTCAGGTTGTGCTCCCGCGCGCCCCTCAAGATGAGGTACTGGCCGTTGCCGTGCCGACGCCGCTCCGGGATGGCGACCTGCCGCTCCCCGCGCAGGAAGGCGCCCGTGATCGAACGCGGTTCCGCCAGCACGACCTCCAGGGGGCCGTTCGCGATGATCTCGCCGCCGTGCTCCCCCGCACCCGGCCCAATGTCGATCACCCAGTCCGCGGTCCGGATCGTCTCCTCGTCGTGCTCCACGACAAGCACCGTGTTGCCGAGGTCCCGAAGCCTCGTCAGCGTGGCGATCAGCTTCGCGTTGTCGCGCTGGTGGAGGCCGATCGACGGCTCGTCCAGGATGTAGAGGACGCCCATGAGGGTAGTGCCGATCTGGGTCGCCAGCCGGATCCGCTGGGCCTCGCCGCCCGACAGGCTGACGCTTGCCCGGTCCAGCGTCAGGTAGTCCAGGCCGACGTCCACCAGGAACCCGAGCCGGGCCACGATCTCCTTGAGCACCTGCCGGGCAATCGTCCGCTCCCGCTCGGTCACCCGGTCCGAGAGGCCCGCGGCCCAGTCCAGAGCGTCGGTCACCGACAGGCCCGCGATCTCCGAGATGTTCTTCTCGACCACCGAGACCGCCAGCACCTCCGGGCGCAGGCGGCGCCCCTGGCACGTGGGACAGGGCTTCTGGACCATGAACCTCTCGAGCTCGGTCCGGATGTACTCCGACTCCGTCTCCCGGAAGCGCCGCTCGAGGTTCGTGACGACGCCCTCGAACGTGGCCACGTAGCTGTTCTCGCCCCGCTCGTGGCGATACCGCACGACGACCTTCTCGTCCTTGGGCGCGTACAGGAGGAGCTCGATCGCCTCGGGCGGCAGGTCGCTCACCGGCACGTCGATCCGCCATCCACGCGACGCGAACACCGCCTCCGTGATCTTCATCCGCCACGAGATCTCCGTGGGCATCTTGTTCCACGGCGCCAGGGCACCGGCCTTGATGCTGCGGCTCCTGTCCGGGATCACCAGGTCCGGGTCGATGACGAGCTGCGTCCCGAGACCCGTGCAGGTTGGGCAGGCACCGTGAGGCGAGTTGAACGAGAAGCTCCTGGGCTCCAGCTCGTCGATCGTCGTGCCGTCGTAGGGGCAGCTGTACCGCTCGCTGTACGGGCGCTCCTCGAACTGGGGCGCCTCTCCGTCCCGCGGCACGGGCGCGATGACCACGACGCCCTCACCCAGGCGGAGCGCGGTCTCGACGGAGTCCGCAAGCCGCGTCGCGTCCGGGTCCGGCAGCGCGGCGCCGCTCTCCGGGTCCACCGGTCGGCCGTTCTCGTCCGTCGCCCATCCCTCCGGCGTCTCCGCCCGCCGGACGACGAACCGGTCCACCACGACCTCGATGGAGTGCCGCTTGTACTTGTCGAGGGTGGGGGCCTCCGAGAGGTCGTATTGCGTTCCGTCCACGCGCACGCGCACAAAGCCCTGCTTGCGCGCCCCCTCGAAGACGCGGTCCCCCTCGGTCTTGCGATCCTTGACCAGCGGGCCCAGCACCAGCAGCCGCGTCCCATCGGGCAGCGCGAGCACCTGGTCCACGATCTGCTGGATCGTCTGGCGTTCGATCTCCCGGCCGCACGCGGGGCAGTGCGGGTGTCCGATCCGGGCGAACAGGAGCCGGAGGTAGTCGTAGATCTCGGTGACGGTGCCGACCGTGGACCGCGGGTTGCGGCTGGCGCCCTTCTGGTCGATGGAGATGGCGGGCGAAAGCCCATCGATCTGGTCGACGTCCGGCTTCTCCATCTGGCCCAGGAACTGCCGGGCGTACGCGGACAGGCTCTCGACGTAGCGGCGCTGACCCTCCGCGTAGATGGTGTCGAAGGCGAGACTGCTCTTGCCGCTGCCGGACAGGCCCGTGATGACCACGAGCCGGTCTCGCGGGAACGCGACGTCCACGTTCCTGAGGTTGTGCTCGCGCGCACCGCGCACGACGATCTGATCCTGGGGCACGGCCGAAGTCTACCCGATCAACGTGAAACCGAACAGGCGTTCTGGACTCCCGATCCGACGCTCGGGGTCCGACCGCCTACTGGCAGATCTTCCAGGCGCCGCCCTCGCGGACCAGGCGCACCGACTGGTCCAGCGGCACGTCCTGCCCGTATGCCTCGAGCGTCTTGAGCAGGGCGTCCAGCTGCTCATCGGTCATCGTCGTGCCCTGCTGGGCCAGCACCTGGCGGAGGATCGGGCGCATCGCGGCGGCGTCGAAGGTCACCTTGACCGTGCCGGTGACCGGCACCTGGGCCACGTCACCGTCGATCACGGGCTCACCCGTCTTCACGCCGTCCACGCCAAGCTGGATCGCGTCGACGAGAGCCTGCGTGTCGAGGCCCGGCAGCAGCTCGCCGCCGACGCCGCCCGGCAGGCCCAGCTGGTCCCGGATGCGGTCTTCCTGTCCGGCACAGGCCAACGGACGGAGACCCTCGAGGTCCTTGGCGGCCACCTTGTCGAGCGCCTCGATGACGACGAACTCCGGGCCGTCCGAGGGCGTCGGGACGCAGGCGGCAACGGTGACGACAAGCGCGGCAGCCGCGAGAACGCGGCCCGCGCGGCGGGTGCGGATGCGAAACCTGAGGCGGGGGCTCATGGCTCCACGGTATCGCAGGACCCGGGGTGATCGCGACCGCCCCGGGTTCGGCTCGGGCCACGCCACCTCCTGGCACGTGGTCGATCCCGTCGCCGCCACGCTGTTCCGGACCGGTCAGGCCAACGGCGGTCCGGCCTCGATCCTGGCCAGCAACTCCTCGAACGACCCACGCTGGGGCGACAGGCTCTCGAGCCACCAGGTGGCACCCACCGCCCCGAACGCCGCCACGGCATCCGCCCCGGACGGCTCGGAGAGCCCGAAGACCGCGATGTCGAATGGTGCATCTGCCCGTCCAGCCGCGGCCAGCTCCTCCCCCATCCGGCCCACCATCGTGGCAAACGCGGCCGGCGAGAGGTTCATCGCCAGGCCTTCGTCGTCGACCGCGATCGCGACCCAGCCGTCCCAGCGGGCCGCGCGCCGGAGCGCCCCGGGCCGCATGCCGCCCAGCCAGATCGGCGGCCTGGGCTCCTGGGCGGGTCGAGGGCCGGTCACCGTGCCGCCCACACCCCGCAGGTATCCGTCGACCAGCGACGCGGTCTCGTCGAACCGTGCCATACGCTCCGTGGCCTCGAACGACTCGCCGAACTCGGTGAAGTCGCCAGGGTCCCCGCCCGCGCCGATCCCCAACACGAAGCGCCCCCCGCTCCAGCGGTCGAGCGTGGCGGCCGCCTGGGCGACCAGCTGCGGGCGTCGCCGCGGCAAGGCCACGACCGACAGGATCAGCTGCAGGCGATCCGTGGCTGAGGCGACTGCCGCCAACGCCACGAACGGATCGGCGGCCGCGGCGCCGATCGAGGTTCCCAGGCTGTCCCAGGTGCTGAAGCCGTCCCAGCCGGCGCGTTCGGCCGCGACGGCGAGGCGGACGATCGCCACCGGGTCCGCGAGGTCGCCGAGCGGGGCGATGTCGATTGCGTAGCGCATGTCCCTCCCTCAGTAGCCGCGCGTGCGGCGGCTCGGCCGCTGGCCCGTCCGTCGCTTGATGTTCGGCGTCACCGTGTGGTCCCACGTCGGCCGGTCCAGCCAACGGGCCTGCCACCCGGCGGCGTCCTCGTCGTCGTGCTCGTCCCGGATCCCCGGGAACAGGTCGGTGGCCACGCCGAACGGGTCAGCATTGCCCGATGCGTCCGCGTCAACCCCCGGCTCCTCGCCCGCGCCCAGCACCCGGACCTCGGTCACCTCGAACGAGGCCACGCCCTTCTCCCGCGCCGCGCGCTGTGCGGCACCCCGCTCCTTCGCCGGCAGCAGCGCCTCCTTCGCGGCCCGTTCCGCCGCTCGCGCGACCGTCACGGAGGCATCCTGCTCCAGGACCCGCAGCCGGATCTGCTGGATCTCGTCCCGCAACGCCGCGGCCCGCTCGAACTCCAGCTGTTTGGCGGCCGACCTCATCTCGGCCTCCATCTTGGCGACCAGGCGTTCCACCTCGGCCTTGTCCGCGGCCGCCAGCTGCTGTCCTCGTCGCTCGGAGCTGTACATCACCGTGTTCTCGGCCACCGCACGCAGCCGGTCGTTGATGTCGTGGATGCCCTTGATGATCGTGGCGGGCTCGATGTGGTGTTCGACGTTGTACCGGGTCTGCACCTCGCGGCGCCGGTTCGTCTCGTCGATCGCGACCCGCATCGACTCCGTGATCCGGTCCGCGTACATCACCACTTCGCCGGCGGTGTTGCGGGCGGCCCGGCCGATCATCTGGATCAGCGACCAGGCGCTGCGGAGGAACCCCTCCTTGTCCGCATCGAGGATCGCCACCAGGGTCACCTCTGGCAGGTCCAGGCCCTCGCGGAGGAGGTTGATGCCGACCAGCACGTCGTACACACCGAGGCGAAGGTCCCGGAGGATCGCAACCCGCTCCAGCGTGTCCACCTCGCTGTGGAGGTACTGGACCTTGATGCCCAGCTCCTTGAGGTAGTCGGCGAGATCCTCGGCCATCTTCTTGGTCAGCGTGGTCACCAGCGAACGCTCGCCCCGCTCGACGCGGCCGCGGATCTCCTCCAGCAGGTCGTCGATCTGGCCCTCGGTGGGGCGCACGGTGATCGGCGGGTCGATGATCCCCGTGGGCCGCACCAGCTGCTCGACGATTTGCTCGCTCTTCTCGTGCTCGTATGGGCCCGGCGTCGCCGAGACGTAGATCGTCTGGTTGACGTGTTCCTCGAACTCCTCGAAGGTCAGTGGCCGGTTGTCCAGCGCGGACGGGAGCCGGAAGCCGAAGTCGACCAGGATCTCCTTGCGCGTCCGGTCGTTCTTGTACATGCCGACCACCTGCGGGATGGTCATGTGCGACTCGTCCACCATCAGCAGCCAGTCCGGCGGGAAGTAGTCCAGCAGCGTCCAGGGCCGTGACCCCGGTTCCCGCTGGGAGAGGTGTCGCGAGTAGTTCTCGACCCCGCTGCAGTAGCCCAGCTCCCGGAGCATCTCCATGTCGAACGTCGTCCGCTGGCGCAGGCGCGCCGCCTCCAGCGCGCGGCCGTCGGCCTCCATCTGGCCCACGCGGAGCTCCATCTCGGCCTCAATGTCGGCGACCGCCTGGCCCAGCTTCTCTCTGGGCGTCACGAAGTGCGTGGCCGGGAAGACGTTCAGCTCCTTGCGCTCCGCCAGGAGCTCGCCGGTCAGCGGGTCAAGCTCCGTGATCCGCTCCACGTCGTCCCCGAAGAACTCGACGCGGACGATGATCTCGGAGCTGGCCGGCCCGATCTCCAGCGTGTCTCCCCGGACGCGGAACTTCGCGCGTGTCAGCGAGGCATCGTTGCGCTGGTACTGGAGGTCGACGAGGTGGCGCAGCACGGCGTCCCGCCGGTACTGCCCGCCGACCCGCAGGCGGAGCACGGTGGCGCCGTAGTCCACGGGCGCGCCCAGGCCGTAGATGCAGGACACGGACGCGACGATGATCACGTCCCGCCGCTCGAACAGCGCGTGGGTGGCGGCATGGCGGAGGCGGTCGATCTCCTCGTTCCGGCTGCTGTCCTTCTCGATGTAGGTGTCCGAGCGCGGGAGGTATGCCTCCGGCTGGTAGTAGTCGAAGTAGGAGACGAAATACTCGACGGCGTTGTCCGGGAAGAACTCCCGGAACTCGGAGTACAGCTGGGCGGCCAGTGTCTTGTTGTGGGCCAGGACCAGCGTCGGCTTGCCATGGCGGACGATGGTCTGGGCCATGGTGTAGGTCTTGCCGCTGCCCGTGACGCCCAGCAGCGTCTGGTGGCGCAGGCCGCGACCAAGACCGTCCACGAGGCGGTCGATCGCCTGTGGCTGGTCGCCCGTGGGCTCGAACGGAGCGACGAGGCGGAAGTCCGGCACGCTCCGCAGGATACACGGTCAACGCATCGATAGAACGGCCGTTCTAGATGGCTCCGGGCCCGGATCGCGCTGGTACCATCGCGTGCCCAAACCCGCCGATCGAGGGACTCCTCTGCCTCCGGGACAGGTGCGATGCTGCGGACAGCGCGGCGACGCACGCGCCTGTGAGCGCGTTCGCAGCGCCCGAGGAAGCAATGACCCAGTGGCGGAAGCGACGCGATGAAGCCGGGCAGGCGGGGCAGAGCCTGGTCGAGTTCGCGCTCGTCATGCCCATCTTCATCCTGCTGATCATGGGGCTCATCGAGTACGGGTTCCTGTACAACAACATCCTGACCGTCCAGTACGCGTCCCGGCAAGGCGTGAGCGTTGCGGCAGAGGCAGGATCGCTGGACGGCGCCGACTGCTACGTCCTCAGGGCCGTCGAGGACGCACTGCGTTCCCCCACCAACCGGACCAGCGTCGAGGCAGTCGAGGTGTTCGAGTCGGACACGAACGGTGACGCCATCCCTGGCCGGGCGAACCGCTACATACGCTCCGGAACCCTGGCATGTCCCGGGTCGGATCAGCCGTACTCGCTCGTGGGCGCGGAGGGCTACCCGCAGACCCTTCGCGGCGACTCGCTGTCAGGCGGCCTGGATCTCGTCGGGGTTCACATCGACTTCACCTACTACGGGATCACCCCGATCGGGGCCGGGCGCAGTTGGGCCGTGAGCGACGGGTCGACGCTCCGGATGGAGCCGAAGCTGTGATCCGTGCATGGAGCCGAGTTCGACGAGGTGAGCGCGGCCAGGCGATGGTCGAGTTCACGCTCGTCCTGCCGGTGTTCCTGCTGATCCTGATGGGGACCCTGGAGTACGGCGCCGCGATCGACCACCGCACCGCGATGGCCTACGCGGTGCGCGAGGGCGCGCGCGTCGGAGCATCGCTGGGCAAGGGCGGCTCGGACCCGTCCGGCGTGGACCCCGCGATCGTCGCGGCGGTGCAGCGCGGCCTCACCGACCCGATCCTCATGGAGGACATCACCTCGATCGAGATCTACAAGGCCGATCCCACCACTGGGCTGCCCGTGACCGGCAAGATCAACAAGTACGACCGCCTGGGCAACCTCATCGGCACGGCCGGCTGGCCGGCTACGACACGTGTGCAGGGCCTGGGAACGAAAGGTGACTCGATGGGTGTCAGGGTCAGGTACGACTTCCACCCCGTGACGCCGCTCGCCTCGCTGATCAGCCTCATCTTCGGCGGCAATCCGCCCTATACCACGCTGCTCATGTCGGACTCGGCGGTCATCCACCTGGAGCCGGCGCCGTGATCCGCCGCCGAACAGTCCGCGCACCCCGTCACGACCTACGCGATGCCGGCCAGGTGCTGGTCATGTTCGTCGCCGGCGTTCCCCTGTTCCTGGGGATCATGGCCATCGTCATCGACATCGGCAGCTTCTGGAACGCCTCCATCCATGTCCAGCTCGCCGCGGAGGCCGCGGCGCTGGCGGGTGTCCCGTACATGCCCGGCGACTTCACGAACGCGAAGGCTGCGGCGCAGGCCGAGGCAAAGAAGAACGGCTTCAAGAGTCCTGCCGCGACGATCAGCCCGGCAATCAACAGCGAGTCGGATCGCCGCCTCGATGTCACCATCACCGCGGACTTCGGGACGTACTTCCTCCGGATCTTCGGCATGAGCACCGTCCGGATCACCCGCACCGCCACGGCGGAGTACACGCTGCCCGTTCCCATGGGCAGCCCGCTGAACGCCTATGGCGACAACTCGGGCCTGTTCTGGGCCGCGGCGATGAGCCAGGGAGCGAACCGGGGGTATGGCGACGCGTTCGGGACCTACTACAACCCCTATTCCGCGCTCAACAGCCAGTACGACGCCCGAGGCTACCAGTACGCCATCGAAGTGCCGGCAGGTGCGGGCGCGACCAACATCGACCTGTACGACCCGACGTTCTGCGCGGTGGATGCGAACAAGGGCACCGGCGACCACTGGATCCCGTGGAACGTCAGCGGGTGGCCCGCGGTCTCCGTCTACTACACGCTGTGGTCCGACCCCGCCCAGACACCGCTCGACTACTCGGACGACGTGCAGATCGCCACTTCCGGGTCGCTGTTCGAGAACAAGCAGCAGGTGGACAAGTCGACCGCGCTCAAGCAAGTCGGGGCCACGGCTGCCTTCCTGGCCATGCCCGATTGCCAGTCGGATGCGTACCACAACCAGTGGTGGACACTGGAGACCGTCACGACACCCGGAACCTACAGGCTCCAGGTGACGACGACGGACGCCGCCCATCCGACACAGCAGCTCGGCACGAGCGCCGAGAACATGTGGGGCATGCGAGCGGTCCCGACCATCGCGGCGTACAAGCCGCGTGTCTACGGCCTGGGCAAGATGGTCATCTACGCCAACGTGGCGGCCGGCGTCACGCAGTTCTACCTCGGCAAGATCGATGCCGTGCACGCGGGCAAGACCATGGTCATCCAGCTGTTCGACCCGGGCGACGCGTCAGGCGACTCGAAGATCGAGATCCTGAAGCCAACCACCTCTGACTACGTGGCAACCCCATTCAGCTACACCGCCGACGCGACCGCCACCGGGTCGAAGGTTGGAACCAACGTCACCTCCCTCAAGACGACGATCAGTGGTACCGCCCAGTACAACAACGCCTGGGTGACGCTCACCGTGCCCCTGCCCGCCTCGTACACCGCACCCCACCCCGCGACGGAATCGGCAGCGATCGAGGGCGGCTGGTGGAAGATCAAGTACACCTTCACGGCGGCCACGAGCGACACGACCACGTGGATGGTGTCGATCCGCGGCAACCCCGTGCACCTGGTGCAGCCCTGACCCTGCCCCCCCTGGGCCAGGTCCCGCTCGACCAACCGTCGGGGCCGGTTTGGTACTTTCGATCCGTAGGTGGGATCGCGGTGCCAACTGACAATCCGGGTGCGCAAGGGGACTGCCCGCAGGCTGCGGACCGGGGCTCCGGCGCCCCAACGCCGTGCCCGTGACCCAGACCTGAAGGTGACCACGAATGGAGTTCGAGTACAGGGATCCGGTTCAACGAAGAGGCAAGGTCTTCGTCATCCTCGGCGTCATCCTCGCGCTCCTGGCCGGGGCCGCGGTGTTCCTCATGATCCTCCAGGCTCGACAGCAGGCCGGACAGGCCGGCCTGGAAGTGGTCCCCGTCGTCGTTGCACGGCAGCAGATCCCGGCACGCAAGCCCATCGAGGCCGCCGATGTGGAGCTACGGGAAGTCCCTGCCGATGCCACCAACGAGCAGGGCGTGTTCACGGACCCAGCCAAGATCATCGGGCTCATCCCAACCGTGACGATCCTGGCCGGACAGCCGGTGTACGCGAACCTCCTCGCCTCCCAGTCCATCGGAAGCGCGTTCTCCATCCTGGAGCCTGGCGAGACCGTCGGGCCCGACAGCGAGGCCTGGCGCGCGGTCTCACTGACGATCCCCGATGATCGGGCCGTCGGCGGACTGGTCCATGCCGGCTCGATCGTGGACGTGTTCCTGACGGCGCCGATCGCCCTGCCGGAGCTCATGGAGGCAGAGGGGATCTACGCGTCTGGTCAGTCGACAAAGATCACCTACCAGAACGTGAAGATCCTCGAGCGCTCGGTGAACTACTACGTGCTCCGTGTCTCGCTCGCCGTGGCCGAGGAGATCAGCCACCTGCAGGCCACCGGGACAACGTCATTCAGCATCGCGCTCCGCCCGACCGAGGACAACCGCACCATCGATGTCTCGAGCCTGGGTCAGACGACGACCCGCATCATCGAGCAATACGGGCTGCCGATCCCGAAGGTCTACCCGGGCACGGGCCCGCTGCCGTCGGCGCCCCCGGCCAGCCCCACCCCGAGCCCCTCGGAGTCACCTGGTGTCTTGCCGGATGCGTCGCCGGATGCGTCGCCCGCCACGCCCTGACGCAGACGTCTCGAGTCGTCTGGCCTGGAGACCTCCGACTGATCTGGCATCTCGCGATCTGCGGCCCCGGCAGCGCCAGTGCAGCGCCCTGCACGGTCCGGACCCGTCTCAGAGCGATCGTGGCGCGACGTCCGTCAGCGAGCTGAGCGCAACGCCTCCGCGAGGGCTGCCACGACGAGCGCCCTGGTCTCGGCGGGCGACCCGCTCGTATCGAGGACCCATGTCGCGGCCGCCTGGAGACGATCCGCGAGGCCGGCCTGCGCAGCGATCCGCTGGTCCGCATCCGACTCCGGCGTCCCCCGGCTGACGAGTCGTTCGCGCTGTGCGGCCGGGTCGCAGACCACGAGCCAGACCTGGTCGCAGGTCGCCGCCAGCCCGCCCTCGACCAGCTTGATCGCCTCGATCGCCACCGCCGGGGCGCCGGCCGCCTCCGCGGCCTCGATCGCCTCCACGATACGGGGCCGGACTGCTGGATGGACAATCCGCTCGAGGTCGTCGAGCGCGACCGGGTCCGAGAACACGATCCGGCCGAGGGCGGCGCGATCCAGCGTCCCGTCCGGGCCGGTCACGGCCGCGCCGAACCTCCGGATGACGAGGTCGTGGGCGGGATGCCCCGGCGACGTGACGGATCGCGCGATCAGGTCGGCGTCCACGACGTGAACGCCGAGCTCCGCGAGCCATCGGACCACCTGCGACTTGCCGCAGCCGATCGGTCCCGTGATCCCGATGCGGACGGTGCGCGGTCCGGTCGTCACGGTGCCTGCTCCTCCAGCTGCAGCCAGGCGTCCTCGGCCTCCGCCAGTCCCCGTTCCACGTCGGCGAGCTCGCTTGTCACGCGTCGCATCTCCACGAAGTTGGCGGCCACGGCCGAGGTTGTCATGGCCAGCTCCAGCTGCGTCTTGCGGAGGCCCAGGCGGGCGAGCTCTGCGTCGAGCACCTCGCGTCGACGACGATACGCGTCCTTGGACAGCTTCGTGCGGGTCTTGGGTCGCGCGGCGGGCTTCGAGGTTGCCGATGGAGCCGGATCCGGCGTTCCGCGGTCGGCCGTGGTCGTGGTCCGATGTCCGGGTCGGGCCGGTCGGGCGGGTGGCGCGGCCCCCGGACGCCCCCGGTGGGCCCGGCGCTTCGCCTCTGCCTCCACCGTCCAGCCCTCGGCGACGGCCGCCCGCCAGGCCCGGTAGCCGCCATCGAACGGGACGGCCAGGGCACCGTCCACGACCCACAGCTTCTCGCAGATCGTCTCCAGCAGGCGCCGATCGTGGGAGACGACGATCAGCGTGGCCGCGTTCTCGACCAGGAACGCCTCGATCGCCTCCCGCGCCGCGATGTCCAGGTGGTTGGTCGGCTCGTCGAGGAGCATCAGGTTCGACGGCAGGATCCCGAGCAGCGCCAGCTCGAGGCGCGACCGCTCTCCGCCGGACAGGGAGCGCACCTCCTTGAACGCGTCGTCGCCACGGAACAGGAAGCGGGCCAGGTACCCGCGCGCCTCGCCGGGCGTGAGCGGGATCGTCTCCATGATCGCGTCGAGCACCGTGGCGCCCGGGATGGCCGCGTCCCGCAGCTGGGCCAGATAGGAGGGCTGGACCTGGTGGCCGAACGTGAGCGCACCGTCGAGAGGCGGCAGGTCACCGGCGATCGTGCGCAGCAGCGTGGTCTTGCCGGCCCCGTTCGGCCCCACGATGCCAATCCGTTCTCCGCGCTGGGCCGCGAGGAACGGCGCGACCGCCACCGTCACGGGCTCCGGGGCATCGGTCCCATCGGGGAGAAGCGCGCCGCGGCCCGGCAGGTACCCGACAGCCAGACCGTCAAGGCGGATGACGAGCTCGCCGGACCGAACGGGCCCGCCCGCCAGCGCTCGGCCATGAAGGCGGAGGGAACGGGAGGACTTGCGCGGCGCCTCGATCTTCCCCTCGCGGAGCCGCTCCAGCCTCGCCTCGTGCTCGTGCATCTTGGTGTGCTTGCGCTGGCTGCGGTAGCGCTGGACCAGCTCCACCTCGCGCTCGATCTGCTGCGCCTGACTCTCGGCGTCCTTCTCGGCGCGCGCGTCGCGCTCCACGCGCTGGCGGTGGTAGCTCGAATAGTCGCCGCGGAACACGGTGAGCTTGCGGTCCCGCAGCTCCCAGACGCGAGCGACGGTGGCGTCCAGGAACGCCCGGTCGTGGGAGGCGACCAGCAGCGCGCCCGACCGGCGGCGGAGGTGTTCCTCCAGCCACTCGATCGCCCCGATGTCGAGGTGGTTCGTGGGCTCGTCGAGCATCAGCAGGTCCGGGTCCGAGATGACGAGTCGGGCGAGAGCCGCCCGGGTCTGCTGGCCGCCCGAGAGCGCGGTGGGCGGACGAAGCCACTCGTCGCGGGCGAAGCCCAACCCCGAAAGCGCCTCGTCCACGCGCTGGTCCAGGGTGTAGCCACCCAGGACCTCGAACCGGTGCTGGAGGTCCGCGTAGTTCCGCCCGGCCGCGTGACCGCCATGCTCAAGCCGCCCCAGCTCCTCCGCCATCCTCTCGAGGTGGGCCGCGCCGTGGCGGATCGCGGCGCGCAGGTCCGGCGCGGCCATGAACGCCTCGTCGAAGTGGGCCTCCTGGCTCAGCAGGCCGAAGGTCAGCCCGCGCCGGCGCGTGACCGTCCCGCGGTCGGCCTCGTCGCGGCCGGCGACGATGCGCAGGAGCGTGGTCTTGCCGGCGCCATTGGGACCCACAAGGCCGATTCGCTCGCCGGGCGCGACCGCCCCCGTGACCTGGTCGAGGATGACGAACGTGCCGACCTCCCGGACAACGCCCTCCAGCCGGACGAGGCTCACGCCGGGCCGCCTTTGCCGTCGTCCACTGGCCCTGGATGGGCGACTGCGGCCTCAGGATCGGCACCCGTGGCCTCATCCACCGTCGTCACCCCGATCGCCCCTCGCCGCGCGGCAGCCCGCCGCGCAGCCGCGGCCGCCTTCGTCCGGGCGGTGCGCTCGCGGGCCCTCGCACCCTCGTCCAGTGTGCGGCCCAGGGCACCATCACCGTCGAGGTCAACCCAGCGCCGGCCACGCCGGCCGCTCGCCGGGCGTCCCGGGCGCGGCGTCATCGTCGCAAGCAGCTTGGCGGCCGCGGGCCGTTCCCCCGCCGGGAGCCGCTGGCAGAACGAGCAGAAGTGCGTCGCGCGGATTCCGATGACGATGCGGCGGATCGGGCGGCCGCAGCGCGGGCATGGCCGGCCCGTCCGCTGGTAGACGTCCAGGTGCTCCTGCATCTCGCCGTCGCCGTCGGGGGCCGTGTAGTCGTCGATGGAGCTGCCGCGCCGCCCCACGGCCACGGTCAGGATCTCCAGGACGTTCCGGTACAGGGCCCGCTCGTCGTGCGGACGCAGCGAGGCGGCCGATCGGAGCGGGTGCAGCTTCGAGCGCCACAGGGCCTCGTCGGCGTAGATGTTGCCGACACCCGCGATGAAGCCCTGGTCCACCAGCAGCGGCTTCAGGCGCGCGCGACGCCCCCGGATCCGCGTCCGGAACGCGCGCAGCGTGAACCGCGAGTCCAGGGGTTCCGGTCCGATGCCGTCGAACGGGTGGTCGTCGGCGGCGTACAGCCCCACCCGCCCGAACTTGCGAATGTCGCGGAACCTGATCTCCCGGCCGTCATCCAGCATGAGGGCGAGGCGCTCGTAGGGGTCCACGGGCAGGGCGGCCGGGACCACGAACAGCTGCCCGGTCATCTTGAGGTGGACGGTCAGGAACGTTCCCCCGTCCAGGTCGAGGATCAGCAGCTTGCCGCGGCGGCCGACCGCCTCGATCCGGTGCCCGGCAACGCCGGCCACGAACGCCGGGGGATCGCCGTCCCGAAGCGTCCCGGGCCACGCCACGCGTGCGCCGGCCACCACCGGGCCGGGGCCGCCGTCCTCGGGCAGCAGGTGGCGCCGGAGGTCGCTCGCGACGGTCTCGACCTCGGGAAGCTCAGGCATCGGCGGAGACGATAGGGCAGGTCGCGATGCGGCGCCCCGATCGCCCGCGTCAGGCACGATGGGGGTACCCATGCGCCACCCCATCCCCCCGCCCGAGGCTCGCGCCGCCCGTATCGCCGTCAGCGCCCTGTTCTTCGTGAACGGCGCCGGCTTTGCGAGCATCCTGCCGCGCCTGCCGGCGATCAAGGAGTCCCTCGGGCTGTCGAACGCGGAGCTCGGCCTCGCCGTCGCGGCGATGCCGGTCGGCGGGTTGCTGGCAGGGGGCCTCGTGGGGCTGCTCATCGCGCGCTTCGGGAGCGGACGGACGGCTGCGGTCGCGGGGACGGCGACGGCGCTGCTGGTGGCCGCCGTCGGCCTGGCGCCCACGTGGGTGCTGCTTGCGCTCGCCTATCTCGTGTTCGGCGCCTTCGACGCGACGATGGATGCCTCGATGAACGCACATGGTCTGGGCGTCCAGCGCCGGTACGGAAGATCGATCCTCCAGGGGTTCCACGGGATCTGGAGCGCGGGCAGCATGGCCGGCGGCGCGGTGGGGGCGGTCGCTGCGATCGCCGGCGTGCCGGTCCAGGTCCAGGTCGCGCTCGTTGCCCCGGTGCTCGCCACTATCGTTCTGGTCACGTCCCGCAGCCTGCTGCCCGCCCGGATCGCCGATGCCCACGCCCCGGGCGACGCGGCCGCGGAGCACATCCACGTCCGGAATGCACCCTGGCTGCTCCGGGTGCTGGGCCCGATCGCGATGCTGGGCATCCTGTGCAGCATCCTCCAGACCACGGCGGCCACGTGGAGCGCCGTGTTCCTCACCGATGTGCTGCAGCTGTCCGCCGGCTTCGCCGCGATGGCCTTCGTGGTCTATATGGCCGCGATGACGGTGGGCCGGCTGACCAACGACCGATGGGTCGACCGGTTCGGCGGGGTCCCCGTGGTCCGCGCCGGCGCCCTGATCGGGGCAGGAGGCGTCGTACTCGTGATCGTCTCGGGGGCGAGCGGCCTGGCGCCCGCTGCGTTCCTGGGGTTCGCCGCGATCGGGATCGGCTCCTCTGGGCTGTTCCCGATGATGATCGCGGCTGCAGGGTCGCGGCCCGGCATCCCTGCCGGACATGGCGTGGCACTCGTCTCCTGGTTCGTCCGGATCGGGCTGATGGTCGCCCCCGCGATGGTCGGCATCGCCGCAGACGCGGCCGGCCTGGGCGCGGCGTTCGTGATCCCCCTGGTGGCCGCCCTGGCCATTGCTGCCCTGGCCGTGCCGCTCACCGGCGGGAGGTCGCACCGGGCATCCGGGCCAGCCCTGCCGCTGGCGGGCTGATGGCGGGTCGGCGGCCCTCGCGGAGGGCCGCCGCTATCCGTCGAGGCCGGCCGGCGCCTCGTCCGCCTCCGCGAGAACCGCGTCGCGTCGCGAGATCGGTGTCATCCCGTCCCAGGAGTCGCCCGCCTTCGCCTCGACCGTGAGCGGCACCGACAACGGCAGCGCCCCCTCCATCGCCTCCCGCAGCACCGGGACCAACCGGTCCACCTCGTCGCGGGGCGCCTCGAGCAGAAGCTCGTCGTGCACGGAGAGGAGCAACCGGGACGTCAACCCGCCCTCGCGGAGCGCCCGGTCCATCCGGATCATCGCGATCTTGACGATGTCGGCTGCCGTCCCCTGGATCGGCATGTTGATCGCCATCCGCTCTCCCGCGGCCCGCAGTGCCCCGTTCGAGGAGCTGAGCTCCGGGATCCGGCGCCGTCGCCCCAGGAGCGTGGCCACGTAGCCCAGGTCCTTGGCCGTCTCGCGGATGTGGAGCATGTAGCGGCTGATCCCGCCGTACGCGGCGAAGTAGCCGTTGATGAACTCCTGCGCGTCGCCCCGGCTGATCCCGGCGCGGGACGACAGGCCGAAGTCGCTCATGCCGTACGCCAGGCCGAAGTTGACCATCTTGGCCATGGACCGCTCGTCGCCCGTGACGTCCGCCGGCGCCTTGTGGAGCACGAGCGCGGCCGTCTCGCGGTGGATGTCCGCCTCACGGGCGAAGGCGTCGGCCAGGTGCTCGTCGCCGGACACGTGCGCGATGATCCGCAGCTCGATCTGGCTGTAGTCCGCGGAGACGAGGGTGGTTCCAGGGGAACCGGCCACGAACGCGTGCCGGATCCGGCGGCCCAGCGGGGTGCGGATCGGGATGTTCTGGAGGTTCGGGTCCGAGGAGGAGAGCCGGCCCGTCGCGGCCACCGCCTGGTGGAACAGCGTGTGCAGCCGCCCGTCCGGGCCGATGAGGTTCGGCAGCGCCTCCACGTAGGTCGAGCGAAGCTTGGTGTAGATCCGCCAGTCCAGCACCGGCTGGATCACCGGGTGCACGCCGCGAAGCTCCTCCAGGACGGTCGCGTCCGTCGAGTAGCCGGTCTTGGTCTTGCGGCCCTTTGGCAGCCCCAGCTCCACGAACAGGATCTCGCCCAGCTGCTTGGGCGAGCCGATCGTGAACTCGTGCCCGACGGCGGCGTAGATCTCCCCCTCCAGCCGCTCGATCTCGGTAGCGAACTCGCGCTCCAGGGCCGACAGCGCGTCCCGGTCCAGAGCGACCCCTGCCGCCTCCATCCGCGCCAGAATCGGCACCAGCGGCAGCTCGATCTCGAGGAACAGGCGCTCGGCGCCTTCGTCGCGAAGAGCCTGCTCCAGGGATGGCCGGACGGCGAGGACCGAGAGCGCCTCGAGGCCGGCGATCGCGGTCGGGGCGAGGCCCGCGGCCGAGGGCGGCAGGACGAGGTCGAGCCGCTCCGCAACGACGTCGGCAATCTTCTGGGCCCTGAGCGCGGCGTTCACGAGGTAGGCGGCGATCTGGGTATCGAATGCCACCGGCGTCGGGGCAGCGTCGGGCTCCTCCGCGAACCGCGCGGTGAGCAGCGGCTTGACCTCGTGGCCGACGATCGGCGTTCCCAAGCGCTCCAGCAGGTGGCGGAGAGCGATCGAGGCCGCCGCGCCATCCGCGGCGAACACCCGTCCGTCGACGCCCGCGACCGCGATCGCCAGGGGCGTGCCGGCCAGAGGCCTCGGGTCGTCCACCACGAGGGCGACGCCAACCGCCTCCTGCTCACGCAGCCACGGCTCGAGGGTGGTGACACGGGCCACATCCGCCAGCTCGATCCGGCCCGGATCCACGATCGCCGCTGCCAGCGCACCCGGCAGGTCCCCGGACGCGGCCGCGAGCGCCTCGGCCCGGGCCTCCACCGCGGTCGATGTCGCCGCGATCGGGGCCGCCGAGCCGGCACCACCCCCGGCACCGCCCGAGACAAGGTCGAAGTCCATCGACAGCTGCAGCGACCCGTCGGCCGGCCCGCCCGCGCTCTGCCCTCGCTCTGCCCCTGGACCGCTCGAGCGACCCGTGCCGCCTTGGCCGCCTCCCCCAGCCCCCCGACCCGCGCCCTGGGCGGCCGGGAACCCGGCATCCCTCAGCCCGCGCATCGCGAGGACGGCGTCCTCCGGCCGCTCACCCGTGAGGGGCGGCAGCCGATCGATCAAGGACCGGAACTCGTACTCGCGGAAGATCCGGACCACCGCCTCGCGGTCGTAGTCCCCCACCCGCCCGCTGTCCGGGTCCAGGACAACGTCCACATCCCGGACCAGGCGCATGAGCTCACGACTCTCGAGCACCGTCTCGCGATGCTCGGCGAGCAGCGGCCGGAGCTTCTCCGGGGTCACCTCGTCCAGGTGCTCGTACAGCGCGTCCAGCGAGCCCCACGTTGCGATCAGCTTCGACGCCGTCTTCTCCCCCACCCCCGGGATGCCCGGGATGTTGTCGGTGGGGTCACCCTTGAGCGACTTGTAGTCCAGCATCTGGTCCGGCCGCAGGCCCCAGCGCTCCTCGATCCTCGCCAGGTCGTAGCTGACGGTGTTCGCGACCCCGCCGCGGAGCGACACCATGAGCCGCGTGTGCTCGCCCACCAGCTGGAGCATGTCCAGGTCGCCGGTGAGGATCGTGACATCCAGGTCCATCGCGGTCGCCTGTCCGGCCAGCGTGGCGATGACGTCGTCCGCCTCGAAGCCCTCGCGCTCGTACACCGGGAAGCCGAGGGCCGCCACCACGTCCCGGACCTTCGGGATCTGCTCGCGCATGTCGTCGGGCATCTTCGTCCGGGTGCCCTTGTACTCCGCGTACCGCTCGTGGCGGAAGGTGGGCTTGCCGAGATCGAAGGCGACGGCGATATGGTCCGGCCTGGCGTCCTGGATCGCGCGCAGCACGATGTTCGTGAAGCCGAAGACAGCCGTCACCAACTCGCCCCGCGACGTGGTCAGGGGCTGGTCGATCAGCGCGAAGTAGCCGCGGTAGATGAGCCCGTTGCCGTCGAGCAGGAGGAGGCGTTCCATCGGCTCCGAGCGTGCGGAGTGGGACGCCCTGAAGTGTACCCGCGCGGTGGATCGGGCCATCGGCGACGTCGTATGATCGGCGGCATGGCACCCCCGAGACGCGTCGGCATCCTCACCGCCGGCGGCGACAGCCCCGGCCTCAACGCCGCCATCCGTGCCTTCGGCAAGGCCGCGATCGGCACCTACGGCATGGAGGTGGTGGGGTTCCGTGACGGGTTCCGCGGGCTGGCGGAGAACCGCAAGGTGCGCCTGGAGAAGCGGGCACTGGCGGGGATCCTGACGGTCGGCGGGACGGTCCTTGGCACGAGCCGGGACAAGCCGCACCGGATGCTCGTGGACGGCGAGATCCGCGACATGACCGGCACGATCATCGAGGTCTGCCGGAAGGAGCGTCTCGAGGGTCTTGTCTGCCTCGGTGGGGGCGGAACCGCCAGGAATGCCCTGCGCCTCGGCCGGGCCGGCCTCAACGTCCTGACGTTGCCCAAGACGATCGACAACGACGTGGCCGGCACGGATGCGACGTTCGGCTTCGCCACGGCGCTCGAGATCGCGACTGAGGCCATCGACCGGCTCCACAGCACGGCGCACAGCCACCACCGGATCATCGTGGCCGAGGTGATGGGTCACCGCGCCGGTTGGCTGACGCTGGGGGCGGGCCTGGCCGGTGGCGCGGACGTGATCCTGATCCCGGAGATCCCGTACAAGGTCTCGGCGATCGCGGCGGCCATCAAGGACCGCGTCCGCAAGGGCACCAACTTCAGCATCGTCGCCGTGGCCGAGGGCGCCCGGAGCGTGGACGACGCGCGTGCGCTGGTCGCGGCGGAATCGCGGGCCGGCCGTGCCAAGGATGCCGTGGCCAAGGAGGCCGCGCTGGCCGAGGTCCGGCTCCTGGAGATCCAGCACCAGGGCAACACGCTCCGCCTCGCCGCGCAGCTGGAGCAATTGACCGGGCTCGAGTCCCGCGTCTCGATCCTGGGCTATGTCCAGCGCGGCGGCACCCCGTCCCCCATCGACCGGCTCCTGGCGACGCGGCTCGGGACCGCAGCCGCGGATCTCGTCGCCGCCGGGACGTACGGGGTCATGGTCGCGGCGCGAGGTGACGGCACGGAGGTCGTCCCGCTGGAAGAGGTCGCGGGTCGCCGCAAGCTGGTGCCGGTCGACCACCCGTGGGTGGCGTCGGCGCGGCACGTCGGGACCTGCCTGGGCGACTGACCGTCTGCCGCGTCCGTGGCGCCTCGTGGTGCTTGGTCTTCGAGGGGCTCCGCCGGCCGGGGTTCGTGAGCTTCAGGCGACCCGTCGCGAGAGAACACGGAGCCCGACCATCAGTGCCCCGACGGCGAGCGTCGCCGCGGCGAGCGCGAGGAGGATGACGTTGCCCGGCATCGCAGCTGGTCACCTGGCTGTCTGCCATGACCCGGCCCGCGCCGCCCGAGGGCGCGGCCACCTCGACCGGCGGTGACGCCTGGCGCACACCCTCGTTCGAGGTGTCCGTGTTCGGGTCAGAGCTCTTGTCCGTCCCGGGCGCCCTCGACCCGGCGTAGGTGTCGGCTCCCGGCGCCGTGACGGCACCCTGGATGTCCGGAGAGTCCGAGGCGGCAGCGGCGCTCACCTCGCCGTCCTCGGCGAGCGGAGATCCGGCCCCCATCTGCGGTGCTGCAAGGAGCGGTGCCTCCGCCGGCGCCGCGCCCGCCGTGGCGCCGCCCAGGGGCAGCCCGGTTCCGGCGAGGAGGATGCCCACGAGGCCCAGCGCGGCGAGCCCGGACCCCAGGGGGGCGGCGAACGCGAAACGGGGCCCGGCGAACGGGGCGAGGAGCCGGCGCCAGCCGGAGGGGCGGAGGGATGCGGCCTGCTCGGCCGTCAGGCGGAAGTCGCGGGTGCGGCGCGGGGCCGGCATGAGCGGCAGGGCCGCGGCGATCCCGCGCAGGTCGTGGTGGAGGGCCGCGCACGTGGGACAGGCGGCGACCAGCGCGGTCGCGGTCTCGAGCTCCGGCCCTGTGGCATCACCCGCGGCGTAGGCGGCGACGAGGACGGGATCGTGGGCTGCGTGGTCAGCGTGGGCGACGGCGGCGGGGTGCGGCATGTCCCTGCCATGACGACGGGACGGGCCCGGTGGTTCCGGGGTCAAGGAGCCCGGACCGCGGACCGGCCCACGAACCGCAGCGCAACCAGGGCGAAGCCGGCCATGAGGGCGACCACGGAGACCGCCAGCGCCATCGGAATCGCGGATCCGTTGTCGTCCATGGCCGCCAGGTCCTCGGCGCCCGAGCCCGGTGCCGCCTGATCGGCCGGCTGCACGGCGAGCTGCGGGTCGATGCTTGCGTCGGGAACGCCGGGCACTGAGGGCTCCCCCTGGGCCATCACGGCGTCTTCGGGCGAGGGCGACTGCGCGTCCGAGGCGGGCGCCGGTGCCATCTCCGCGCCGTTGGAGGTCGTTCGCCTGGACTCCCCGTCCGCGCCCGCCGTGGCGCCGCCCAGGGGCAGCCCGGTTCCGGCGAGGAGGATGCCCACGAGGCCCAGGGCGGCGAGCCCGGAGCCCAGGGGGGCGGCGAACGCGAAACGGGGCCCGGCGAACGGGGCGAGGAGCCGGCGCCAGCCGGAGGGGCGGAGGGATGCGGCCTGCTCGGCCGTCAGGCGGAAGTCGCGGGTGCGGCGCGGGGCCGGCATGAGCGGCAGGGCCGCGGCGATCGCGCGCAGGTCGTGGTGGAGGGCCGCGCACGTGGGACAGGCGGCGACCAGCGCGGTCGCGGTCTCGAGCTCCGGCCCTGTGGCATCACCCGCGGCGTAGGCGGCGACGAGGACGGGATCGTGGGCTGCGTGGTCAGCGTGGGCGACGGCGGCGGGGTGCGGCATCAGCCTTCGTCCCCGCGGAACAGGCCCATGGTGCCCTCGAGCTGGTCACGCAGGGCCAGGCGGCCGCGATGGATCCGGGACTTCACGGTCCCCAGCGAAACGCCCGTCACCTCGGCGATCTCCGCGTAGTCGTAGCCCTCCACGTCGAACATGACGATCGCGTGGCGCTGGTGAGGGGTGATCGCCGCGAGGGCAGCCTGGAGCACGCGCGCCCGCTCGCCGTGCATCGCCGTCCGCTCCGGGTCCGCCTCGGGGCCGGCCGGTGGCTGCCAGGTCTCGTCCTCCAGCTCCGGGTAGGGCTGGGATGGGCGGCGCTTCTTGAGCCGCTGCTGGTCCATCGCCGCGTTGATCGCGATCCGGCTCAGCCACGAGCGGACGCTGCCGCCGCGGAACGAGCGCATGTTGCGGTACGCGGAGAAGAACGCCTCCTGGACCGCGTCCGATGCCTGGTCGCGGTCGGGGACCATTCGGGCGACGAGCGAGAACAGGTGATCCTGGTAGCACTCGACGAGATCGTTGAAGGCGTCGAGGCTGCCGTCGCGCGCCCGCTCCAGCAGGATCAGGTCACGGCGCTGGATGGGATCCTCGACGGCCCCCGACGGCCGGGCGTCCTGCACGACTGGCGAGACCCTCCTGACGGGGATTGTGAGGCGCGGCGAGTCTAGCATCGGGGTGCGGAGGGAACGCCGATCGCGGCGACGAGGACGGGCATCGCTGTTGGGACGCCAGCCGACCTGCCGGGGTTCCCCCGTGGGCTACGATGACCGCTGCCTGGCGAAGTGGCGGAATGGCAGACGCGACGGTCTCAAACACCGTTGGCCGCAAGGTCGTGTGGGTTCGAATCCCACCTTCGCTACCACGGCCCGTGTGCCCGGTCGGGCACAAGCCACCGCGCTCTGGCGCCACGGGAGACCAACGGGTTGAGCAACAAGCACCACAGCGAGAGCAGCAAGTCCCACAACGCCCGCAAGAAACACGACCAGCAGGCCCGCCAGCACGAACAGGCGACGGGCAATCCCTGGCACGAGTCGAACGGCGCCCGGATCGGGATGGCCGCCATCGCGATCATCGCGGTGGTCTCGCTGACCCTGCTGTTCGTGGGCGGTGTCATCAAGTGGTAGGCAAGGTGGTCTGCGCGGCCATGTCCCCGCGCCCGACTCCGGCCGGGGCCGCGAGCGGGTAGACTCCCGGCTGCGCAAGCCGTCAACCCATCGCGGAGTCCACATGAGCCTCTTTCGCCGCGTCCTGAATCTCGATACCCCCGACTCGCAGGAGCTCCCCGTCCATCCCGACGCACCGCTGCCGGCTGCAACAGCCGCCGAGACCGACAGCGTGCGAACGATCTCGATCCGCCTCGAGGCCCTGCCGCCCGCGCGGGCGCGGTACGTCGCGGCGTTCGCCTACCTGCTCGGCCGCGCCGCGCACGCGACGGGAGACATGAGCGCCGTCGAGCGGGCCGCGATGCTGCGCATCGCCGACGCCGGCGGCCTCGACGCGGAGACGGCAGCTCTCGTGGTCGACCTGGCCGGAACGCTGGCCGGCGAGTTCGGCGCGACTGAGGACTTCCTCGTCACGCGCGAGTTCAAGGCGATCTCGACGATGGAGGAACGGGAGCGGCTCCTGCGCTGCTGCTTCCTCGTCATGGCCGCCGACGACGAGATCGATGCGACCGAGTCCTGGCTGGCGAACCGCATGGCGGAGGAGCTGGACGTCGAGCGTCCAGACCTCAATCGCATCCGCGAGGAGTTCCACGAGCAGCTGTCCGGCGTCCGCGAGCTCCGGGAGCTCCAGGCCGGCTGAACCGGCGCCACCCGCGAGGGGGTCCTTGCCGGGCGGAGAGTACGGCGGCACGCTCCCGCGCCGGGGGTCTCAGGCCAGCTGGAGGTCGATGACGCCCTCGCCGACGCGGCGCCGCACCTCGGCGACCAGCTCCGCGTCGTAGGCCACGCCCCGCAGCTCCATCGGCAGGTCCCTGCCGCCCGGGGCGGGCACGTGCACGATCACGCGCGTTGCACCGGGGCGCTCCCGCAGCACGCCCTTGAACGCCTGCATCGCGGCCAGGACACGGTCCGTCGCGGCATCACGGGCGAAGCGGATGTTCAGCACGGCACCGGCAGCCGCCTCCACGGGGCGTGACGGGGCCTCGTTGGCCGCCGCGGCGCGGGAGCGCTGCTCGTCGGGGAGCGGCGGCGACTCGGGCTCGTCGGCTTCGCCGGCGCGCGAGACGGGCACCAGCCCGGGCGGCTCGGCGTAGGTGGGAACGGGCTCCGCGGGACGGAGCGGGCTGCCGGGACGGCCATTCGTCCCGTTCCCGGAGCCGCTCCCGGCACGGCTATTGGCCCCGTTCCCGCCACCGCTCGCGCCTGGAGCTCCCCCACCCCGTCGCGCCGCCCGCTTGTCCAGTGATCCGACCTCCTGCGCGAAGGCCTCTGGGCCGCGATCCGCGACGGCATCCCAGTCCCAGACCGAGTCGGCCAGCAGCGACGCCTCGTCGCCCCGGTGGTCCACGCGTCCGGCCACCAGCAGGATCGCGCCGTCGCGCCAGGTCCCCATCGTCTGCTCGTACGTCTTCGGGAAGACCACCACCTCAAGCGTCCCCTGCAGGTCCTCGAGCGTGACCACCGCCATCATGCTCTTCGACTTCGTGAGCACCGAGCGGATCCCGGTCACGATCCCGCCCAGGACCACGCGCTGACCGTCGAGCGACTCGTCCTTGAGGTCGCCCGAGTACGCCGTCACGAACTGCCCGACGCGCTCCGCCACCTCGCCCATCGGGTGATCCGAGAGGTAGAGCCCCATCAGCTCCTTCTCCCAGCGGAGGCGCTCCCTGACCGGGGTCTCCGCCGTGGACGGCAGCGGCCGTTCCAGCGTGGTGGACTCGTCGCCGGCCATGTCGAACAGCGAGGTCTGGCCGCTGATCCGGTCGCGCTGCGCGGCCTGGCCCGCGGCGAGAGCGTCGTCCAGGCCCATCAGGATCTGCGCCGGGTGCCCGAGAACGTTGAGCGCACCCACCTTGGCGAGCGACTCCAGCACCTTCCGGTTGGTGAGACGCAGGTCAACGCGGGTGCAGAAGTCCGTGAGCGAGCGGAACTCACCTCCCTCCTCGCGGGCCTTGATGATCGACTCGATCGCGCCCTCGCCGACGTTCTTGACCGCCAGCAGCCCGAACCGGATGGCGTCGCCCTCCACCGTGAACCCCAGCCCGGACTCGTGGACGTCCGGCGTCCGGACCTCGATGCCCAGGCGCCGGCATTCGGCGATCGCGGCCGCGACCTTCTCAGCGTTGTCCCGGAACGCAGAGAGCACAGACGTCATGTACTCGACGGTGTAGTTCGCCTTGAGGTACGCGGTCTGGTACGCGATCAGCCCATAGCAGGTCGCGTGGGCCTTGTTGAACCCGTACCGCTCGAAGGGCTCGAACGCCTTGAACACCGCGTCGATGGTCTTCGCCGGCACGCCGCGCTCCGCGGCCCGCTCGACGAAGGTCTCCCGCATCGACTGGAGCACCGCCCGCTTCTTCTTGCGGATGGCATAGCCCAGCATGTCCGCCTCGGGCCCCGAGAAGCCGCCCAGTGCGATGGCGGCGGACATGATGTCCTCCTGGTACACGAAGATCCCGTACGTCCGGTTGAGGAACGGCTCCAGGAGTGGGTGCAGGTACGTCACCGCCTCCTGGCCGTGCTTGCGCCGGATGTAGGCCGGGATGTTGTCCATCGGGCCCGGGCGGTAGAGCGCAACCATGGCGGCCAGGTCGAAGACGGACGTGGGCTGCAGCTCCTTGACATAGCGGCGCATCCCCGCGGACTCAAGCTGGAACACGCCCGTCGTCTCGCCCGACGCGAGGAGCTCGAACGTCTTCGTATCGTCGAGCGGAATGTTGTCCAGGTCCACCGCGATGTCGCGGTCCTCCTTGATCAGGTCCACGGCCTTGCGCAGGATCGTGAGGTTGGACAGACCCAGGAAGTCGAACTTGAGCAGGCCCAGTGCCTCGATGCCGTGCATCTCGTACTGGGTCATGAGCGCGTCGGAGTTGGTCGCCTTCTGGAGCGGCATCAGCTCCGTCAGCGGCTCCCGGGAGATCACGACCCCAGCTGCGTGCGTGGACGCGTTCCGGGCCACGCCCTCCAGCTGCTTGGCGAGCCCGATGAGCTTCCCGATCTGCGGGTCCCCGTCGTGCATCTCCCTGAGCTGGGGGGAGAGCTGCAGGGCCTCCTCCAGCTTGATGCCCAACTGGTTCGGGACCGCCTTCGCGATTCGGTCCACGTCCCCGTATGACATGCCGAGCACGCGCCCGACGTCCCGGATCGCGGCACGGGCGAGCATCGTGCCGAAGGTGATGATCTGCGCGACGTGGTCCTGGCCATACTTGCGGCTGACGTAGTTGATGACCTCGTCCCGGCGCTCGTCCTCGAAGTCCACGTCGATATCCGGCATCGTCACGCGGTCCGGGTTGAGGAAACGCTCGAACGGGAGCCCGTAGTGGAGCGGGTCCACCGGCGTGATGCCCAGCGTGTAGGTGACGATGGAGCCGGGCGCGGACCCCCGGCAGGTGGTGGCGATCCCCTGCTCCCTGGCGTACCGGACGAAGTCGGCCACGATCAGGAAGTACCCGGCGTAGCCCATCGAGATGATCACGCCCAGCTCGTAGTCCAGCCGCTCCTGGAGGGCCGAGGTGATCGAGCCGTAACGGCGGACCAGGCCCGCCTCGCACTCCTTGCGCAGCCAGGTTTCCACCGTCTCGCCGTCGGGCACGGGGAAGTGCGGGATCCGGAGGTCGCCCAGCGGCAGCTTCAGGTCGACCATCTCGGCGATGCGCCGGGTGTTGAGCAGTGCGTCCCGCTGGTCCGGGAACAGCCGCTGCATCTCGGCGGCCGTCTTGAGGTAGAACTCCTGGCCCTCGAACCGCATCCGGTTCTGGGTGTCGATGTTGCTGCCCGTGCCGACACACAGCAGGACGTCGTGAGCCTCGTGCTGCTCCGGGTGGACGTAGTGCAGGTCGTTGGTGACGACCAGCGGCAGGCCGGTCTCGGGAGCCAGGCGGAGAAGCTGCTCGTTCAGGCGACGCTGCTCGGGGATCCCGTGGTCCTGGAGCTCCAGGAAGAAGCGGTCCTTGCCCAGGATGTCGCCGTACTCGCCCGCCAGCCTGCGGGCAAGCTCCCAGTCCTCGGCCTCGAGCGCCTTGGGAATCTCGCCGCCCAGGCAGGCGCTGAGGCCAACCAGGCCCTGGCTGTGCTTCGCGAGGTGCTCGCGGTCGATGCGGGGCTTGTAGTAGTAGCCGTCGATGTGGGCGTCCGTGACCAGCCGGCACAGGTTCTGGTAGCCGGTCATGTCGGTCGCCAGCAGGACCAGGTGGAAGGGCTGGCTGTCGGCCTTGCCCTCCTTGTCGGTCATGGACCGCCGCGCGACGTAGGTCTCCACGCCGATGATCGGCCTTATGCCCGCCTTGGTCGCCGCCTGGTAGAACGCGACCGAGCCGTAGAGGGCTCCGTGATCCGTGACGGCGAGCGAATCGAACCCGTGGCGGCCGGCCGTATCGACGAGGTCGGTGATCCGGCCGAGCCCGTCGAGCAGGCTGAACTCCGAGTGGGTGTGGAGGTGGACGAAGTCGTTCGGGGCGAGTGTCACGGGGGGTCAATGGTAGCCCGGCGGGCGGCGCAGCACCGCGGAGGCAGGCAATGCGGGACGGTGACTGGATCATTGACGGGTGGAGCTGGACCAAGTCGTTCGGGGCGAGCGTCACGGGACCGCAGGACCCGGATCATCACGCGCCCGCCTGGTCGCGGTGCCGGACGCGCAGACGCCACCATGGGCCGGAGCAGCGTGCGCCAGAATGTCACCGTGCGCCCGACACTGCGGTTCCAGGTCCTCTGTCTGCCCAACGTCCCCTGGGAGGTGCTGAAGGAGCGGTTCGTCCGGCTCGAGCAGCTCGGCATCGAGGTGGCGGCGTTGCCGGACCATTTCGTCGACTGGACGAATCCGCCGAGCCCCTGGTTTGAGTCGTGGACCGCGCTCACAGGCCTGGCTGCAGCCACAACGACCATCCGGCTGGCCAGCTGCGTGACGCAGATCCCGTTCCGGAACCCGGCGATGTTCGCCCGCCAGGCGATGACGCTCGACCACATCTCGCAGGGCAGGCTCGAGATCGGCATTGGGACCGGCCTCGCGGGCGACCCGTCCTACGCCATGATCGGCGTCCCGGACTGGGAGCCCAGGGAACGCGTCGGGCGGCTCGTGGAGTACGTCGAGATCGTAGATCGACTGCTGCGCGACGAGGTCACCTCGTTCGTCGGTGGCTTCTACAGGGTGAACGGGGCGATCATGAGCCCGCGACCCGTCCAGTCGCCCCGGCCCCCGATCTCGGTTGCGGCCTTGGGGCCTGTGATGATGCGGCACGCCGCGCGGCTTGCGGACACCTGGAACAGCCTGTCGTTCCTCGAATCGTTCGACGCCCAGATGGAGGAGACGCAGCGTCGCTGCGAGTCGATGAACGAGTTCTGCGATGCAGTCGGACGCGAGCCCGCGGCGCTTCGGCGTTCCTACACGATGTACGACGCCAAGGCCCGCCCACGGGGGGGCTGGTACGAGTACTACAATTCGCTCGATCGCTTCGAGGAGATGGCGGGTCGGATCATCGGCCTAGGGGTGGACGAGATCGTGGTCTACTACCCGCCGGACGAGCGGCAGCTGCCGACATTCGAGCGGATCGCCGCGGACGTGCTGCCCCGACTCCGGGGGCGCCGGACTGGCGCCTGACAGATTGGCTCCGGCCGCCGGAGACCCGTCCTCCGGCGCGGCCCAGGTCATCAGCCCGGTGTCGGTGACGGCGAGGTTGAGGATCTCGCCGGCGTACGTGCGTTGCCGACGTCACCGCCGACGAAGGCCGCCATCGCCGGGTAATCCGAGATCCACTTCGTGAACGTGCTCTTGGCGTTACGGTGATCCCGGCCGTCGGCGAGGGCAACCACGCGGCGTTGAATTGAACGCATGGAGAGTCGTTCTGGGCTCGGCGACCCCTGTCCGGCTACACGCCGCCGCGCGCCTACCAGCGCGACTCGACGATCGCCGCCAGGGCCTTGAGCTGATCCATGGTGAGCATCGTCTGCGTGGTCGCTCCCTTGAAGAACGACGACAGGATGGCGGTGTGGTCGCCCTTCCTGAAGCCCACGAGGAACAGCGTCGGCATCACGTCCTTCGACGGTCCGACGAACGCGGCATCGCCCAGGCCCGTCAGCGGCTCGCGGTAGCTCAGCGAGTTCTTCATCATGTCGTACTGCGCCCCGTTGCCGAAGAGGGCCATGACCACCAGATTGCCGTCGGCCGTGGCGAGGTTGACGTCTCCGCCGGCCCCCGTCGACGGGTCCCGCGGCACGGCCTGGATGCCGGACATCCCGCTGACCTCCTCGACATCGGCGGGCGTAAGCAGCTCGGACGTCGCGGCCGTTGGGCCGGGCGATGGGGCAGACGAAGCGACAGGCGCGGTCGCCGAGACGATGGACTCACCCGGGGCGGCAGTGCTCGCTCGCGGGACGGTCGTGACGGCGCTGGGGCTCGGAGGCGTCACCGCCGAGGAGGTGGCTGCACCGGAGCATGCGCCAAGCGCCAGGGCTGCCACTGCCAGGGCTGCCATGAATGACCGTCGGATCGGCATGCTGTCCTCCAAGTGCTCAACGAGAGGCGCATGCACGAACATGATCGCCGGGTCAACCGGCGGCCGGGGCCGACACGCGGTCGAGGCCTCGGTTCCGCCGGGCTTCGCGGGCCGATCATACAGCGGCGAGGACTGCACTCGGTGACCTGGACTCGGGTGAATGCGGCAAACCCGTCGCCGCGCCCTACGCGAGGCCCCGCAACGCCGCGCCTACTGTGCCGTCCAGCCCCCGTCGACCGGCAGGATCGCGCCCGTCACCAGGCCCGACGCCCGGGATGACAGGAAGACCACCGCGGCGGCGACATCGGCGGTCGAGCCGACCCGGCCGACGGGGATGCGGGCGAGGACCTCGGCCAGGAAGACCGGGTCGTCCAGGCGTTCGGCCGTGCCGGGCGTGTAGATGAAGGTGGGCGCGATCGCGTTGACCGTCACGCCGTGCGGCGCCCACTCGAGGGCGAGGACCTTGGTCAGCAGGTTCACGCCGCCCTTGCTCGCTGAGTAGACCGCATGGCGCCGGATGCCGACGAGCCCGGCCTGCGAGCTGAGGTTGACGACGCGCCCGTAGCCCCTCTCCACCATGTGGCGACCGACGGCCTGGCTGGTGAAGAACAGGCCCTTGAGGTTGACTGCCATCATCGCGTCCCAATCGGCCTCGCCGACGTCGAGCGCGTCGTGGTTCGCCCCCAGGCCCGCGTTGTTGACCAGCACGTCGATCCGGCCGTGGGTCGCGACCGCGGCATCGACCGCCGCCCGCGTACCGCCGACATCGGTGACATCGAGGCGGATCGGCTCCACGCGACCCCCGTCCGGCGCGGCCCAGGCGACATCGGTCACGTCCAGGTCACGGACGCCGGCGAGGACATGTGCGCCGCAGGCCGCCAGTGCTCGCGCGAGGTCACGGCCGATCCCCCGCCCTGCCCCGGTCACCAGGGCAACCTGCCCGGTCAGATCAAAGTCCGGTCGCTGCATCGAGCGTTCCTCCGTCTCGCCCACGACATGGGTCGCAGACACCAGATTGTGAGCCCCCGCGGCTCCCTCAGCCGACCGCGCGCGCGTCCATCACCCGGCCCCAGTGGAACAGCCGAACCGCCGCCAGGACCCCGAACGCCGCCATCACCAGCATCGCGGCCGCGGCGATCGACGCGTCCAGGGCGCCTCCCTGGAACTCACCGTAGACAACCAGCGGTAGCGTCTGGGTCCGGCCCATCACGTTGCCGGCGAACATGATCGTGGCGCCGAACTCCCCCAGCGCCCGGGCCCAGCACATCGTCAGCCCCCCGGCCAGCGCGGCACCGGCCAGCGGCGTCGTGATCGTGCGGAACAGCTGGCGCTCCGAGGCGCCGTCAACCCTGGCCGCATCCTCCAGGTCTCGATCCACGCCGGCGATCCCCGTCCGGGCGGAGCGGATGAAGAACGGCGCCGAGACAAAGGTCTGGGCGAGGACGACGGCGACCATCGTGAACGACACGGAGATGCCGAGCTCGTGGAGCGGGGCCCCAAGCAGCCCCAGCCGTCCAAAGACCAGCAGCAGCGCCAGGCCGGCGACCGACGGAGGCAGCACGATCGGCAGGTCCACGATCGCCTCCACGAGGCCCTTGCCGCGGAAGCGCCACCGGGCCAGCACGAAGGCGAGCGGCAACCCCATGACCACCGTGATGACCAGGCTGATCGCGGTCGTCACCAGGCTCAGGGCGAGGGCGTCCAGGACCACCGGCGACCCGAGGGCGTGGGCGAGCGACCCGTCGAGGATCGCACGTGCCACGAGGGTGACGACGGGCAGACCCAGGAACAGCGCGAACAGCGCCGCGAGCGCCGCGAGCGTGCGCGTCCCCCACCCGCCACGGACCTGCGTCATGTGGTTCATGGGACGCTCAGAAACCCGGCGTCCGCCAGGATCGCCTGACCGTTCGGGCCGGCAAGCCAGGCGAGGAACGCGGCGGCGGCCGCAGGATCCCGGGAAGTGCTCACCACGACCCCGGCATAGGTGGCCGGGACGTTGGCGGACTCGGGCACATCGATCGAGGTCACCGTGGTCGATGACCGGGCGTCGGTGACGTAGGCGATGGCGGCGTCTCCCTCGCCCAGCTCGATCTTGGCCACGATCGACCTGGCGTTGTCCTCCCTGGACACGATGTTCGCGGCGTAGGCGGCCGCGAAGTCCGAGGGATAGCCCGCCTCCCGCGAGAGGTTGTCCACCAGCCGGGTCGCGTACTTCGTGATCGGCACCCCGTCACCCGCGGCGATGACCTTCACACCCGCCGCGGCGAGGTCCGCGGGAGTCCGGATCCCGGCGGGGTTGCCCTCGGGCACGATGACCGTAAGCCCGTTGCCGGCGAACGGGATCGGGCTCCCCGTGGCGAACCCGGCGTCGATCAGCTTCTGCGGGTTCCTGGTGTCCGCGGACAGGAAGACATCCGCGGGGGCTCCCTGCTCGATCTGGGTCTCGAGCGTGGTCGAGGAATCCGTGGCGATCGTCAGCGTGGTCCCCGGCAGGGCGGCCTCGTAGGCCGTCCTGACCTGCTCGAGGACGCCCTTGAGCGAGGCGGCGCCGTAGATGGTCAGGCTGGCCCCCGCCGGGCCGGGGCTCCCATCCTGGGCAGCGGCACCCGCGGAGCAGGCTGCGATGACGAGAGCGAGGGCGGCGGCAGCGCCGAGACCAGGCCTCACGATCGCGGTTCCCTCGCGGAGGGGATCTCGACGATGACGTTGGTCGACTTGACGACGCACACCGCCTCGTCGCCGACCTTGAGACCCAGCTCGGCGACGGCCTCCGCGGTCATGAGGCTGACGAGGCGGTGCGGACCGGCGATGATTTCCACGACGGCCGCCACGCGGTCGACCTCCACGCGGGTCACGATGCCCGCGAACCGGTTGCGCGCCGACTGGGCGACGATCGGCCGGTCGGTGGCAACCCTCCGGCGCTCGTCCAGCAGCCTCGAGATCTCCTCGAGAGCCACCAGCCGCTGGCCACCCTCGGACCGCTCCATCACGAGCCGGCCCGAGGCCTCCCAGCGGCGCAGCGTCTCGACGGAGACCCCCAGCATCTCCGCCGCCTGGCCGACACGAACCTGGGCGCCATGGCCCTCGGCAATCTTGCTCATACCCGTACAGTACCGCGGGTGCGAGCACCTATATACAGGTATGGTCGACGTGAAGCCATGGCCACCCGCCGGGTCTCGGCAGAAGCCCTGGTACGTTCCCGACGGTTCCTCGCGTTGGGCCAGCCCCGGCAACCCCGGTTGGCGACTACTTGGCGATGCGACCCACGATCGTTGCGAACTCGTCCAGCGTCAGCGTCCGCTTGTGCTCCAGCGACATGGCCTTCACTTCGACCAGGATCGCCATCTGCTCCTCGGGCGTCGCCGTCCGCTTGATCCGCTCGAGACCGTCCACGACGGAATCGATCCCGCTGCCCTTGCCGAACACCAGCTCCACGTCATCCTGTCCGACGAGGCCGGGCAGGAACGGGAAGGACTCCGTGAGGTCCGTGCCGCGCACGTTGCGGACCCACGTGGAGATGATCCCCGACTCGACGTTGAACAGGCGGCTGCCGGTGATGGGTCGGTTGGATGGCTGGTCGATCTTGCCGTAGGCCATGACCATGCGCGAAAGGGGCGTGAGGTACTCGAGGTTGATCCCGATATCAAGGTTGTAGAGCGTCCGGAGGGCGACGACCGTCTCCTCCATCGGGGTGTTGCCGGCGCGTTCGCCGATCCCGCCGATGGTCGTCTGCAGGGTTGCGGCCCCGGCCGCGGCGGCGATCAGCGTGTTGGCGACACCGAGGCCGTAGTCCATGTGGAAGTGCGTCTCGAGGGGCACGCCCAGCTCTTCGCGGCTGCGCTCCACGAAGCGCAGGACCGCGTGCGGCGTGAGGACCCCGAACGTGTCGACGAGCCCGAGCGCGTCAACATGCCCTTCCCTGGCGACGCGCCCGACGAGAGCCAGGTAGTCGTCCACCGACGCGCGAGTCGCATCGATCGGGAAGAACGAGACCTTCAATCCCGCAGCGTGGGCGTACGTCGTCGCCTCGATCGAGAGATCCTGGGCGCGCTCGACCGACCAGCGGTACCCGAGCTCGATGAGATGACGGCTCGACGGGATCTCCATGACGACGCCGTCGACGCCGCAGTCGACGGCGCGCTTCACGTCGTCGATCACGCACCGGGAGAAGGCGTAGATCTTCGAAGGGAGATTGGCCTTGACGATCGCCCGGACCGCCTTCTCGTCCTCCGGGGACACCGCCGGGAGCCCGGCCTCGATGCGGTGCACACCGGCTGCGGCCAGCGTCTCTGCGATGCGCAGCTTCTCGTCCGCCGTGAACACGACCCCGGCCTGCTGCTCGCCGTCCCGCAGAGTGACGTCATGCACCTCCAGGTTCGGAGCAAAGGCGAGCTGCTCGGTGACCTGGGGATCGTGGTTCCACGGGCTGGTGAACCACTGGTCGGTGTGCCAGGGCGCCTGACCCTGAATGGGGGTGCTGCCGTCGGTCATGGTCTCATCCTCCGCGGGTTGCGTGGCTTGACGTTGGTGCACGTGGGAAGCTCCGTTGCGGTGGCTCAGCGTTCCGCCATCTCCTCTAGCGC
Organism: uncultured Chloroflexia bacterium; assembly: GCA_963770795.1. GTDB lineage: Bacteria > Chloroflexota > Limnocylindria > Limnocylindrales > CSP1-4 > CAIXZV01. The sequence continues at coordinate 219,452 of CAVYQR010000001.1, read as the reverse complement.
CGCGCCCGGGACAAGGTCATCGACCTGGTCCTGACGGCGATCCGGGATGACCTTGCGGAACCCATCGGTCACCATCTCTTCGGTCCTGGTGAGATGGGCAATGAGCTCCTCGACAATGAGGTCCGGATCCCGCTGGAGCACCACCGCGACAAGGCGGGGATGGTCACCGGCCGCCTGGGCAGGTGAACCGAAGATAAGCGTGCGCAGGTGCGCGTATCGCTCGCCGGACTGCCACAGCGCGCCGAGGACCCGGTCGATCGTGGGGTTCATGGCAGGTGCGAGGATTGCCCGGTGGAAGGCTCGGTGCGCTTCCCAGAAGGTGCTGGCCGGATCGGTCGGGTCCGTGAGCATGAGGCGCTTGCCGGCCTCGATGATCGTCTCCAGGTCGCCTCCGTTGTACAGCGCGGCAGCGTGTCGAACCACGTCGCCTTCGATGAGGCGCCGGAGGTCATAGATCTCGTGCAGCTCGTCGATGCTGATCCGGCTGACCGTCGTGCCCTGGCGGTGCGTCGAGTTGACGAGGGATCCGGCCTCCAGGCGTCGGAGGGCTTCGCGAACCGGGATGTGGCTGACCCCCAGCTCGCGGCTGACGGCCGCGGCGGAGATGCGCTGGCCGGGGGCGAGCCGGCCGTTCAGGATGTCGGTCTGGAGGCGCGCCGCGATCTCGTCCACCAGCGAGGGACCTCGCTCGATCGGCCCACGGCTCCCCGAGGCCAGCGGGGGGCGCAGCGACTCGGTGCTCGCCATGTCAGTCGATCTCCAGGATGTCGGCGGATCTCTCGCCGGAGCGGATTCGTTCGATCCAGGCACCCTCGACCCGCAGCCGCTCGACGGCGTCCCGCGCGACGGCGTCAACCCGTGCGGCCGGGATCACGACAACCCCATCGAGATCACCCAGGACGAGGTCTCCGGAGGCGACCACGACCCCGCCGCATTGCACGACCTCGCCATGCGTTCCGCGGCCGCCCTTGTGCGGCCCGGCCGCCGACGATCCCCGCGCGAACAGCGGGAAGCCGAGGTCGCGGATCTGCGCCAGGTCGCGGACGACACCGTCGATCACCGCACCTACGAGCCCGCAACGGAGTGCCGCCTCGGTCAGGACCGCACCCCAGACCGCCCGCTCAAGGCCGCCCTCGGCGCTCAGCACCAACACGTGGCCGGCCGGCGCATCGCGGAGCGCTCGATGGGTGACGGCCGAATCTCCTGCCACGGTTCGAACCGTGAACGCCGGACCGAGCAGCCGCTCGCCTGACAGCAACCGGATCCTCCCGTCCATCGCCCCGGCCCGGTCGAGGCAGTCCGACACGACCGTCGCGGGCAGCTCGCGCCAGATCGCCTCGTCCACGGGCTCGGGCACGGCCGCGCGATCGTCGTTCATGCGGTGGCTCGCAGCACGAGCGGCATCCGGTCGGCGCGCTGCCAGGCGGTCACGACCAGCGTCGCGGCCGCGAACACAGCGGCGATCATCAGCCACGCCGGCCCGTAGCTTCCGATGACATCGACCATCCACCCGAATACGAGCGGGCTGCCGACAAAGCCGATGTAGAACCCGGTCAGCACGAGGCCCGAGGCAAGGCCGGCGAGCCGCGGTCCGGAGACCGCCAGCACGGCAAGCATGCCGACCGCGTTCCAGGTCACGGCCGTGGCACCGAACACGAGCGCCGCTGCCCAGGCGGCGGGCAACCCCGCGGATTGCACTGAGAGGATCAGGCCGGTCGCGACGACCGCGCCGGCTCCCAGGATGATGAGCGGGAGGGCGAACCCGTGAAGGCGCTCGCTCCCCCATCCCCACAGCACCCGCGAGACGATGCCGGTCAGGCCGATGAGCGCCACCACGGCGCCGGCGAGGGCCGGCGAGGCCCCTCCAACCTCGACCAGGTACAGGGGGAGGTACGCGTTGACGGCGGACACGCCGCCTCCCATCAGGAAGGCATACAGCGCAAGCCAGCGGATGCCCGATGGAAGCTGGTCGATGCGGCTCTGGACCGAAGCGCCCGGCTTGCTTCGTCCGATGTGCAGGCTGCCCCGATCGCTCGGGATCACCAGCAACCCGGTGAGCACGGCGACGAACGGGATCGTCGCACTCCAGCCCAGCGCGACCCGCCAACCGAGGATGACGGCCAGGGGTGCGAACAATGCTCCCGTCATGAACGCACCGACCTGCACGCCGGCCTGCTTGAACCCCATCGTCAGCCCCCTCCGCCCCGGCGCCAGGTTGACCGCAATCAGCTTGTTGGTCGTCGGGTTGCTGGCCGCGACAGCAACGCCCGCCAGCCCGGCCATGCCCAGCAGAATCGGGTATGCCGGCGCGATCGCCATCCCCAGGATGGCCCCACCGGTGATCACGAACGAGACGATCAGGACGCGCTTGCCGCCGAAGCGGTCGACGGCTTGACCGGCGACCAGCGACAACGCCCCGCCGACAAGGAAGAAGCTGGACGTGAGCAGCCCGAGCTCGAACCGCGACAACCCAAAGGTCGTGATCAGCTGGGGACCAAGGACCCCGAACACGTAGCCCGGAAAGGTTGCGGTCGCCATGGCAAGGGCAAGGACGCCACCGAACGCGACGCGACGCGGCAGCGCGGCAACGCCTCGCTGCCCGGTCAGCGCCCCCGGGGAGTCGGGCCCTGCGACGGGATCGCTCACGACTACGGCGCCACCACCGGGTTGCGCAGCGTGCCGAGTCCCTCGACTTCGCACTCGACGACGTCACCCGGAACGATGAAGTGCGGTGGATCCATGGCGAACCCGACCCCGTGCGGGGTCCCGGTCAGGATCACGTCACCCGGCTCGAGCGTCATGCCACGCGCGATGTACCAGATCAGGTGCTCGACCGAGAAGATCATCTCGCGGGTGGACGAGTCCTGGCGCAAGTCCCCGTTCACGCGGCTTGTGATGGCGAGAGCCTGCGGGTCGGCAACCTCGTCCGCCGTCGTGAGCCAGGGGCCGATGGGGCAGAACGTGTCGAAGCCCTTCGACCGAGCGAGCTGCCCGTCTCGCTTCTGCCAGTCTCGGGCGGAGACGTCGTTGGCCACCGTGTAGGCGAAGACGCAGCCGAGCGCCTCTGACTGTTCGATGCCCTTGGTGGTCCGACCGATCACCACGGCGAGCTCCGACTCGTAGTCACCCGCCTCCGTCAGGCGCGCGTCCATGACGATGGGTCCGTACGGATCGTTGAGGGAGCTCGGGAACTTGGCGAAGACGATGGGGTTCGCAGGCTCGACCTGGTTCGTCTCCCGGATGTGATCCCGGTAGTTGAGGCCGATGGCCAGCATCTTTGACGGGCGGACGATGGGAGCCAGAAACTCGGGCTCGGCGATCCCCCCCGACAGCCCGCCGACGAGGGCCGCCAGCCGGTCGGCCTGTGCGATCACGTCGGCGGTCGTCACCACGTCGATGTCCTGGCTGCCCAGCGCGACCCATGTCGCGTCCGACGCCATCACCGCGAAGTCCGATCCCTCCGCGGTCCGGATGCGTGCGATCTTCATGTGTGCTCCTCAGGGCCGGTTGGCCTCACGCAGCTGCGACGATCTCGACGGTCTCCGCCCGGTTCCAGAAGACGATCCGTCGCTCCAGCCAGGCGATGATCCCGAACAGCCCGAGTCCGATCACGCCCAGGTACACGATCAGGGCAAACACCCGGTCGATGCGGAGCTGCTGCGCGCTCAGGCGCACGAGCTCGCCCATGCCTCCGCCGCCGCCCAGGTACTCACCGACGACCGCGCCAACGACGCTGAACACGGCCGCGGTCTTGAGCCCGGCGAAGATGAACGGCAGGGCGGTCGGAAGCTTGAGCTTGACCAGCGTCGTCCACCGGCTGGCCTCGAGTGAGCGGAACAGCATGAGGGAATCCCGGTCGGTCGCGGCCATGCCGGCCGCCGTATCGACGATCATCGGGAAGAACGCGACGAACATCGCCATCACGATCTTCGACTCCACGCCGAACCCAAGCCACGCCACGAACACGGGCGCGAAGGCCACCTTTGGCAGCGCGTTGAACGCGACCAGGTAGGGCATGATCGCGGTCCGGCCGATCTTCGTCTCGCCCACGATGACGCCCAGGGTGAAGCCGAGGACCGCCGCTAGCACGAAGCCGATCAGGACCTCAACGGTCGTGATCCAGAGCGCCTCGGCGACGTGACCGCCGGTGACGATGTTGATCGCGGTGTCGACGATCTGTTCGAAGGTCTCGACCGGGCCGGGCATCAGGAGCTTCGACATGAGCTCGATCGCGTAGATGAACTGCCAGATCGCCAGGGCGATCAGCCCGATCACCAGGATCGACACCCATCGGGGTATGCGGTCCAGCCACGATTCCGGGGGCGGCGGGTTCAGGGGGGGCGCAGGGCGCGCCGCTGCGGTCGTCATGCTGCCCCTTCCTCGTCGAGGAGCCCGCGGACGTGTCGCACGATCTCGCCAAACCCGGGCTCGGTCATCATCTCGAGGGTGCGGGGTCTCGGGAGGTTCACGGGGACCATCTCCCTTATCTGCCCTGGCCGTGCCGTCATCACCATGACCACGTCGCCCAGGAAGACCGCCTCCGGAATGGAATGGGTGACCATGAAGGCGGTTGCCTCCCGCGCGTTGCAGATCCGCTGGAGTTCGACGTTCATGTACTCGCGGGTCAGCTCGTCCAGGGCGCCGAACGGCTCGTCCAGCAGCAGGACCTGGGGATCGGTGATGAACATCCGGCAGATGGCCGCGCGTTGGGCCATGCCGCCCGAGAGCTCATGGGGATAGACGTTCTCGAAGCCCGTCAGTCCGACCATCTCGAGCAGCGCCATGGCGTCGGCCGTGCGAGCCTTCGCCGCGGAGGCACCGTCCCGGATCTCGATCGGCAGCAGGACGTTCTTGAGGGTCGTCCGCCAGGGCAGCAGGGTGGCCTGCTGGAACATGATCCCGATGTCACGCCGTGGTCCGACCACTGGCGTCCCCCGCAACATCACCTCCCCTGTCGTCGCCAGCATCAGCCCGGCCATGATCTTGAGCAGGGTGGACTTGCCGCACCCGCTCGGGCCGATGATGCTCGCGAAGTGGCCGTGGTACAGGTCGAAATCGACCGGATCGAGAGCGTGGACCCCACGTGCCGCGAACACCTTGGAGACGCCGCGGACACTGAGAACCGGCTCCCCTGCCGGACGGGCGTCGCCGCCCGTCCGGCTCGGTGAACTCACCGAGGGAGTCGCCATCGTTACTTACCGAGGTCCTGGTGGGCCTGCTGCACGACGGTGTTGGTCCACATGTCGTTGAGATAGGGCACCGGGCCATCGAGATCGCCGGAGCTGATCAGCGAGGCCTGCCACGCGTCCCAGCCTTCCTGGGTGAACTCACCAAGAGCCACGCCGCCCAGCGGGTGGGTCCGGGGCAGCACGGCATCGAACAGCGCGCTCGCGAGCTCGGTATCCGCGCCCTCTTCCGGGTTCAGGACGGCGCAGTGCTCGAGCGTCTTGTCCTTGTTCTGCTCCGCGAACCAGGTCCCCTTCAGGAGAGCCCGGGTGAACCCGGCGATCAGCTCGGGATCGTTCTGTAGCGTATCGGTCATGGTGGCGTAGCCGTTGCCGAAGTAGGCCAGGAACTTCTCGGGCGTGATCTCCCGCAGGGGCAGACCGCGCGCCGTCATGATCGCCATGTCGGGGATCGCCGCCGAGTAGGCAGAGACGTCCCCTCGCTCGAAGGCCGCCACGGCCATGCCGCCGTCACCGACGGCCAGGAACGTGTAGTCGGTCCCCTCGGTCATGCCGGCATCGGACAGGATGGCGCGCGCGTAGGACACTTCGGAGCCCTCGGCGGTACCGACGCCGATGACCTTGCCCTTGAGCGACGCGATGTCGTTGAACTCGGAGTCCTCGGCAACCACGAGCCCGAACAGTGACTGTGCGAAGTGGTTGTAGAACTGGACCGGCTTCTCGCCGCGGCCCCAGGCCGCGATCGTCGGGCCGGGGCCCGGCAGCCCGATCTCGGCCTTGCCGGCGACCATGGCCTGGTAGACGGCACTCGAGCCGTCGACGGCCTCGAAGTTGACGTCGATGCCCTCTTCGGCCATGTAGCCCTCGCCGATGGCTGCGCAGAGGTTGTACACGTTCACAGCGGACGGGTTCGGCATCAGGGCCGTGATCGTCTTCATCGCCACGGGCGTCGCCGGTTCAGCAGAGGCAGCTCCGGCGGTCGCCGGCGCTGCGGTAGCCGGGGCTGCGGTCGCCGGCGCGGTCGTCGCACCTGACGACGAACACGCCGCCAATGCCAATGCAACCGCCGCCAGCAGGATCATGGATCGTCGTACCACGACGTTCGCCCTCCTCCTATTCGACCCCGGCGCCACGGCCGGAACGGCTATACCCTATATCGTATATTTCGTCGTGGCAATACCCTTGTTTCGGCCGCCCGGCGAGCCGAAGCCAACCGGGCTACGCTGCGGGACATGGACGGGCCGATCGACGACACCACGTTCGAGGACTGGGTCTTCGAGGCGATAGACGCCCTTCCCCTCGCCTTTCGGGAACGCCTTGGCAGCGTGGCGATCGTCATCGAGGAGTGGCCCACCGAGGCGCAGCTGGCCTCGGTTGGTGCAGGTGGCCTGTACGGCCTGTACCAGGGCGTGCCGCGCTCCCTGCCCGGTGCGGACCATGCGGCGAGCCCGTCCAAGATCACGATCTTCCGCGGCCAGCTCGAGCGCCACTACCGCACGCCCGGGGCGCTTCGGGCAAAGGTGATCGACACCGTCCACCACGAGATCGCCCATCACTTCGGCATCTCCGACGCCCGGCTGCACCAGTTGGCTGCCGAGCACGCGTCCGGGCCCGGTGGGCACGAGAGCTAGCCCGGCGTCCGCTGTCATACTCGCGTCGTGGACGCGCACATCCTGCTGGTCGAGGACGATCCGTCGATCCGCGAGGTCACGGCCCTCGCCCTCCGAGCGGCCGGCTTCACGGTGAGCGTCGCGGCGGACGGCCTGGAGGGAATGGAGCGCTGGCGCTCGGGGCGGCCGGACCTCGTGCTCCTGGACGTGATGCTGCCGAGGATGGACGGCCTCGAGGTCTGCCGGGCCATTCGCCGGGAGGCCACCACGCCCATCGTCATGCTCACCGCGCGCGCCGACACGATCGACGTGGTCGTGGGCCTCGAGTCCGGCGCCGACGACTACCTGCGCAAGCCGTTCGAGACGCCGGAGCTGGTGGCCCGGGTGCGCGCCGCGCTCCGCCGCCACGGTCACGAACCCGCGACGGGGACCCCCGCCGTCCTCTACCTTGGCCCATTGCAGATCGACCTCGCCGGAAGGACGGTGGAGCGGGACGGCGCCGAGGTCTCCCTGACGCGGACCGAGTTCGACCTGCTCGTGGAGCTCGCCCGCCACCCCGGTCAGGTGTTCACCCGGGACGTGCTCCTCGACCACGTCTGGGGCTACGACTACCTCGGCGATTCGCGCCTGGTGGACGTGGCGGTGGGCCGGCTCCGCGCCAAGATCGAGGCCGATCCCGCCGTGCCGGCCCTGGTGCTCACCGTGCGGGGCGCCGGCTACAAGGCCGCGCGGCCGACCGGGTAGGACGAGACGGGTGACCATCGGCATCCGCGGCCGGCTCGCGATCACCCTGGTCGCCCTGGTCGCCCTCACCGTGGCGGCGATCGGGGTGGGCGCCTACATGTTCGTCGACGCCTCGCTTCGCGCCCGACTCATCGCCGACGCCCGGCAGCAGGTGGACTACGACATCTCGGTCCTCATGCCCGGCGCCGACCCCCGGCCGACGGACGCGCGGTCCTTCGCGGCAAGCGGCCTGCCGACGGCGTTCGCGCTCCGGGGAGCGGGCCGCGTGATCGCGGACTTCGGCGACGGATCACCGTACGAGCCCGATGACCTCGCCGGGGCCGTGGAGCAGCTCCCGCCCGAACTGACCGCGATCGTCAGGAACGGCCAGCTCGGGTACGCGTGGCAGCCGCTGGGTGACGCGCCGGTCCTGGTCGTGGGCGGCAGACAGGGCGGGCCGCCGGAGCTGTACTTCGTCTTCTCGGCCGCCCCGATCGAGGATGCGCTCGCCCAGCTGCGGGTCGGACTCCTGGCCGGGGGAGCGGCCGCGATCGGGCTGGCGCTCCTGGTGGCGGGGATCATTGCGCGGTGGCTGCTGCGGCCCGTGACGGCCGCGGCCCGCGCGGCACGGCGGATCGCGGGTGGTGACCTCTCGGCGCGCCTGCCCGAGGGTGGGAGCGACGAGGTCGGGCGATGGGCGGCGGACTTCAACCGCATGGCCGACTCGCTCCAGGAGACCATCGCGCACCTTGAGATGGCCCAGCAGCACAACCGGCGCTTCGTGGCGGACGTCGCCCACGAGCTGCGGACGCCGCTGACGGCCCTGGTGACCGAGGCTTCGCTGATCGACGGCTACCTCGGTGAGCTTCCACCCGACGCGCGCAGAGCGGCAGAGTTGCTGGTCATCGACATCCGCCGCCTGCGGGTCCTGGTGGACGATCTGATGGAGATCTCCCGTTTCGACTCCGATGCGGAACGACCCAGCCTCGGGCCGGTTGACCTGGTTCGCGTCGTGACTGGTTCCGTGGCCGCGCGCCTGCCAGGGGCGGCCGTCACGCTGCCCCCCACGCCGCTGGTTGTCGACTCGGAGCCCCGGCGTCTGGACCGCATCCTGGGGAACCTGCTCGACAACGCCCGGGACCACGCGCCGGGCTCGCCGGTGGAGGTTGCTCTCGCGCGCACTCGCGAAGGTGCGGTGATCGTGGTGGCGGACCGCGGGCCCGGCGTCCCGGTCGGTGCCCTCCCCCATCTGTTCGACCGCTTCTACAAGGCAGACCCGTCCCGCGCCGGGGGCACCTCCGGCCTCGGGCTGGCCATCGCCGCGGAACACGCGGCGCTGCTCGGGGGCTCGCTGCGCGCCCGCCCGCGTCCGGGTGGCGGCCTGTTGGTCACGCTCACGCTGCCCGTGACCGGATCGTTACCAGCGGGTCATGCGGTCGACACGGGACCTGAGGATGCTGTCGACGCATGAGAGCCGCACCGAGGACCGGGCCTTGACCCCCACCATCCGAGCCGCTGCCGCAGCCGCCCTCATGGCTGCCGTCGCCATCACCTGGGCCGCGTGCGCCCCGTCCGTCGGCTCGCTCGGCACGCCCGCCGCCCCGGTGGTCACGCAGACGCCCCCCGGCGAGGCAAGCCCGTCCGACGTTGCGCCGGAGACGACCCAGCCCACCATGTCGCCGACCATTGCTCCGAGCACTATCCCGACCGGGTCCGGCACACCCGCCACGGCAGACCCGGTTGCCACTCCGGCCGCGACCCCCACCGGGACCACGACCGTCCGCGCCTACTTCATGCTCGGCAGCTTCACTGACAATCCCGGGCTGGCTCCGGTGTTGCGGACCGTCCCCGCGACCCAGGCCGTGGCCAGGGCGGCCATGAACGGCCCTGCTCGAAGGCCCCATGGGCGACGAGCTGGAGGCATCGCCCGCGATGTACAGCGCGATCCCGGATGGGACGCGGCTCCTGGGCGTGACCATCAAGGACCGGATCGCCACCGTTGACCTATCGCGCGAGTTCGAGTCCGGAGGTGGGTCGGCCTCCGCGTTCACGCGGCTCGCGCAGGTCGTCTACACGCTCACGCAGTTCCCCACCGTGGAGCAGGTCCTGTTCCGGATCGAGGGCGAACCGGTGACCACGTTCAGCTCGGAGGGCATCGTCCTGGTGGGCCCCGTGGACCGCGCCGACTACCGTGACATCCTGCCCGCGATCTTCGTGGACCGGCCCGCCTGGGGCGCCGCCATCGGCAACCCTGCGCGTGTCGACGGCCTGGCGAACGTGTTCGAGGCCCAGTTCCGCGTCCAGCTGCTGGACAAGGCCGGGACCCTCATCGCGGACAAGCCGGTCACGGCCTCGTGCGGCACGGGATGCTGGGGGACGTTCAAGGCCGATGTCGTCTACGCAGTGGACAAGGCCCAGTACGGGACCCTGCGCGTGTTCGATCCCTCGCCCAGGGACGGAGCTCCGGAGAACGTCACCGAATACAGGGTCTGGCTGACACCCACCAACTGAGGTCCCACCCGCAGCCGCGTCAGCTCCCTCGTCCGCTCACTCCTTGACGTACGGCGTGCCGTCCGCCGCGGGCATGCGTACCCGCCCCACGAGACCCGCCACCACCGCGATCGTCGTGATGTAGGGGATCATGCCCAGGAACTCCGAGGGCACCGCCGAGCCCAGGATCGAGAGCCGGCTCTGGAGCGCGTCGGCGAAGCCGAACACGAGGCTGGCCAGGAACGCCCCGATCGGCGTCCAGCCGCCGAAGATCATGGCCGCCAGGCCGATGAAGCCGCGGCCGGCCGTCATGTCGCGCTCGAAGGTACCGGTGGATCCGATCGTGAAGTAGGCGCCACCGAGGCCGGCGACCATGCCGCCCAGGATGACGTTCCGATAGCGCGTGAACTGGACGTTGATGCCCACCGTATCGGCCGCCCGCGGGTGTTCACCCACAGCCCGAACCCGCAGACCAAACCGTGTGTAGAACAGCACGAAGTGGATGAGGCCAACCAGCACGAACAGCGCGTACACGAAGAAGCTGCCGGAGAAGAAGATCGGTCCGATGATCGGGATGTCCGACAACACCGGGATCACGATCGGCTCGAAACGCGGCGGGATGTTGAGCTCTTTGTGCTGCGACAGGACACGCGTGGACAGGAACGCCGTGATCCCGGCCGCGAAGATGTTGATCACTGTGCCGGCGATGATCTGGTTGACGCGATACCGGATCGCCAGGACGGCCAGGACGGCGGCCAGCAGGCCCCCGGTGATGACGGCGCCGATCAGGCCGGCCCAGGTGCTGCCCGTGACGCTCGCGACGACGGCCGCGACGAAGGCTCCCGACAGGAGCATGCCCTCGATCGCGATGTTCACCACACCCGATCGCTCGCAGAGGACGCCCGACAGGGCGGCAAATGTGATCGGGACCGCCCGGTAGAGCGTCGTCTGGAAGACGCCGACCAGGCTCATGGACTTCCCGGCCGCAGTCCAGGTCAGGAACCCGAACACGAACGCGATGAGCGCGACCGACAGCAACACCGCCCACTTGGCGCCCACGGCCCTGGTCAGCTGGAGGGCGCCGCAGAACGCAGCGACGCCCGCCATGAGGTAGATGACGGCTGTCGACGGGAGCACGAGGTCGGGCAACCTGATCGCCGGCGCGGAGCCCAGGTTGAGGGTGAACTTCGTCTCGGTCCCCGGCTCGATCCCCGAGCCGAAGACGAGGACCAGCAACGCCGCGAGGCCGAAGTAGAACGCGGCAAGGACGATTGCCCGGCGGTTGACCGCCCTCGCGGCAGGCATCATTGCCGTCGCGGCGCTCATGCCCGCCACCCCTGCGCGAGGATCTCGGTACCCGTCGTGCGCGCCGCCTTGATGCGGTAGATCTCACGGATCAGCGCGGGCGCAGCGACGAACATGATCACGAGCGCCTGGATGACGACCACGAGGTCGATCGGGATCCCGGTCGCCGCCTGCATCGGGGTCGCCCCGGCGCGCAGGCCTCCGAACAGCAGTGCGGCAAGGACGACGCCCAGCGGCGACGAGCCGCCGAGCAGCGCGATTGCGATCCCATCGAATCCGTAGCCCGGCGAGAAGCCCGGGGTCATCGCCTTGTTGACGCCGAGGATCTCCGTGGTCCCCGCCAAGCCGGCGAGTCCACCGCAGATCGACATCGTGAGGATCAGGGTCCGCGAGATGTTCATGCCGGCGTAGCGGGCGCCCGACGGGTTCAGCCCCACGGCACGGAATTCGAAGCCCAGCGTGGACCGGAACAGGAGCCAGGAGACGAACGCCGCAGCGAGCAGGGCGAGGACGAACCCCCAGTTGACCCGCAGCCCCTCGATGAGCGGCGGGATCATGGCCGACCCGTCGACGATCGGTGAGACGGGGTCACTGCGGCCAGGTCTTTGATAGAACGGCTGCCGGAGCACCCATGTCACGAGCAGGTACGCCACGTAGTTGAGCATGATCGTGACGATCACCTCGTGGGCGCCTGTCCGTGCCTTGAGGAGGCCGGGAATGAAGCCCCACAGGGCGCCACCCAGGAAGCCGGCGGCAATCGTGATGGGCAGGTGCACGAACCACGGGAGCCCGTGGAGCGAGAAACCGACGAAGGTGGCGATGATCGCCCCGAGGTACAGCTGGCCCTCGGCCCCGATGTTGAACAGGCCGCTGCGGAAGCCGAGGGCGACCGCGAGGCCGGTGAAGATGAGCGGCGTCGCCGCGAGGATGGTCTCGCTGATCGGCCGGAACGCGAGCTTGACCTGGTCGATGTCCCCGGACATGAACGCATCGACGTAGGCGCTCGGGTTCCCGACGGCGCCCGCGATCAGCGCCCCGTAGCCATCGAGGATGGCGTGGATGGACTCCCCGGCCGCCTTGACCGGGTTGGTGGTCCACAGCTGAAGGAGGGCCGGGTCTGACAGCACGATGATGAACGCGCCGATGAGCATCGCCGTGAACACCGCCAGGAAAGGCAGCAGGATCTGGCCGGGCAGGCGGCGAATCCAGCCGGGCTCGGCAGGCTCCACGGGCTCGGCAGGCTCCACGGGCTCGGCTCACGGCCGGTTGCACCGGGGGTCGGTTCGCTGGCGTCGCTCACGGCTGTCTCCCGTGTGCCGGCGCGCCCGGCGCCGCAGGGGCAGGGGGCTCAGAGGATGGGCCTTCGGGCGCTTCGTGCTCTGGGGGGACCACCGCACCGCCCATGTACAGGCCCAGCCGCTCCGGCGTGGCCTCCGATGGGTCGAGGATGGCCACGATCCGACCCTGGTACATGACCGCGATCCGGTCGCCGAGGGCCATGACCTCGTCGAGCTCCGTGGAGACGATCAGAACGGCCGTCCCGTCGTCGCGCTTCTCAACCACCCGCCCGTGGATGTACTCGATGGACCCGACGTCGAGCCCACGAGTCGGCTGCGCGGCGACCAGCAGCTTGATCGGCCGGGTGAACTCGCGTGCGACGATGACCTTCTGCTGGTTGCCGCCGGAGAGGTTTCCCACCTCGTTGAAGACGCTCGGGGTGCGGACGTCAAACTGCTCCACCAGCTCCGTCGCCGTGGCCATGATCGCGTCCCGGTGGAGGCGCAGGCCGTCGGCGAACGGCTTGAGGTAGTACGTGTTGAGGACCAGGTTCTCGGCGATGGTGAACGCCGGGATCAGGCCCTCTTCGAGCCGGTCCTCGGGCACGTGTGCGACGCCCGCCTCGAACACCCGGCGAGGATCCGGCTTCACCTCCTGGCCGGAGATCCGGATCGTGCCGGCAGCGGGACGTCGGAGCCCCGTGATCGCCTCCACCAGCTCGGTCTGGCCGTTGCCCTGGACGCCGGCGATGGCGACGATCTCGCCCGCATGCACGACCAGGTCGAGGTCCCGGACGGCTGCGTGGCCCCGGTCGTCGGCGACGGACAGGCCGGCGATCTCCAGGACCGGCGCACCCGGCGTCGCCGGGGTCTTGTCCACCTCGAGATCGACCGGACGGCCGACCATCATCTGGGCGAGCGACTGCTGCGAGGCCTCGGCCGGCTTCGCGGAGCCCACGATCTTGCCCCGGCGCAGAACCGTGATCTGGTCCGCGATCTCCAGGACCTCGTTGAGCTTGTGGGTGATGAAGATGATCGAGGTCCCGGTTGCCTGGAGCGAGCGCATGATGTCGAACAGCTCGCCCGTCTCCTGTGGCGTCAGGACGGCGGATGGCTCGTCGAGGATCAGCAGGTTCGACTTGCGGTAGAGGGTCTTGATGATCTCCACGCGCTGCCGGACGCCGACCGGGAGATCCTCCACCACCGCGTCCGGATCGACGTGGAGATTGTGGCGTTCGGAGATCTCGAGAATCCTGGCCTTCGCGGTGCGGTTGTCGATGATGCGCAGCGGGCCGCGGGTGGACTCGACGCCGAGCATCACGTTCTCGGTCACGGTGAAGACGGGGACCAGCATGAAGTGCTGGTGGACCATGCCGATGCCGGCGCGGATGGCATCGCCCGGATCGTGGAACGCAACCGGCGACCCGTCGATCAGGATCTCGCCCTCGTCCTGCTTGTACAGGCCGTACAGGACGTTCATCAAGGTCGTCTTGCCGGCGCCGTTCTCGCCCAGGAGCGCGTGAATCTCGCCGGGCTCGACCGTGAGATCGACATCCTCGTTGGCGATGACGCCGGGGAAGCGTTTCGTGATCCCGCGCAGCTCGAGCTTCACGTGTGCCTCGGATGATCCTGGTTATGGACGGGCGGCGCCTGCGATGGGCGCCGCCCGTACCCTACGTTCGATGGATGGGACTACTTGGCGTAGTAGTCCGCCGGCTTCACCTCGCCGGAGATGATCTTCGCCTTCAGGGCAACGACGCCGTCCTTCAGCTCCTGCGGGACCGCGGAGTCGAAGGTGTTGTACGGGCCGATGTCCACGCCACCGTTGGCGAGCGTGCTGACGAACACGGGCTGGGGCGCCTCGCCGTTCACCGCGCGCGCGACCGCCGCCGTGACCGAGACGTCGATCTTCTTGAGCACGCTGGTCAGGAGGACGTCGCAGTACTGCGGCGCGGACACGCACCAGTCGACATCGACGCCGATGCCGTAGTCCTGGGCCGCGGACTCCTGGATCGCCGTGTAGGCGCCGCCGCCGATCGGACCGCCGACCGGCAGGATGACGTCAGCGCCTTCCTGGAGCATCGGGACCGTCAGGGCCTTGGCATTGTCGAGCGAGTCGAAGTCGCCCGTGAACGAGCCCTCACCCGCAACGGGATCCCAGCCCAGAACGCTGACGTTCTTGCCCGTCTCCTTGTTGTAGTAGTTGGCGCCGGCCACGAAGCCGCTCATGAAGTCGGTCACGCCGCCGCCGATGTTGATGCCGCCGAAGGTTCCCATGATCCCGGACTTCGACATGCCGGCCGACACGTAGCCGACGAGCATCGCGGCTTCGCTGGTGGTGTAGACGAGGCCCTCGACGTTCGGGAGCGCCGGATCGTAGGCGTAGTCGACGATCGCGAACCGGATGCCCGGGTTGGCCTCAGCAGCGGCCTTCGTGGCATCGCCGAGCAGGAACCCGACGGTCACGATCATGTCGCAGCCTTCGCTGACGAACTGGCTGATGTTCTTCTCGTAGTCGGTCGCGGCGCGCGACTCGAGGAACTTGACCTCGATGCCGAGCTGCGCCTTGGCATCTTCCATGCCCTTCCAGGCATTCTCGTTGAAGCTGTTGTCGTCGATGCCGCCGACGTCGCTGACCATGCAGGCCTTGTAGGCGATCGGCTCGGCGGTGGCGGGCGCCGCGGTGGCAGGCGCGGCGGTGGCGGGCGCCGCGGTGGCGGGCGCGACGGTGGCGGGCGCCGTGGTCGCGGTGGAGCCGCCACAGGCGGCGAAGATGAACGACGCGGCACCCACCAGGGCGACGAGTCGAGTGCTGGTCCGCAAGGTATGTTCCTCCTCGTTGTCTCGGCACCGGAGCGCGATGCTCATGCGTTGCCGAGAACATCCTGGCGCATCACTGGCGCCAACAGACGCCGCTCGTCACGGAACGCGTGCGGCCACATCGCGACCGAAAGCCGGGCGGCTGACTCCGAGAATAACGCACCGGGACCCCTCCGTAAGTGCCCGACGTGCCATCCGGCCGGGCCTGTCGGCACGGGACAAGTCCTCGCCGCTACGGCACCAGGAAAGGGCCGCCGCGGCCATCCCGAGGGGTGCTTGCGGGCGAACCGACGGAGGTCGCTCCTGGATCCGTCCTGGCCCTAGCCGACGATGAACGCCGCCACCACGCAGACCACACCGGCGATCACGATCAGCCCGCCGATCTGCGCCTTGTGGCGGAACATCTGCATCGCGACGGACGACCCGGTCTTGGGGTCTGCACGCGGCCCGCCGCGCCAGGCCTCGTAGCGGGCGACGTTCGCGTCCTGCTCGCGCAGGGCCATGTACCGGCGGTATGGATCGCGGGCCCGCGTCGCGCCGAGGACGATCAGGCCTACCCCCACGAACAGGAGCAGCAATCCGGCCAGGCTCATCGCGTCACCCTCCCGTCTCGAGGCATTCGCGGACCAGCGTGGTGACGCGGGCCGCGTCCGCCGCCCCGCCCGTGGCCTTCATCACCTGCCCGACGAAGAAGCCGGCCACCGGCTTGCCGGCCCGGTAGTCCGCGACGGCCTTCGGGTTCGCGGCAATGACCGCCTCGATATGCCTGAGAAGCGAGCCGTCGTCCGAGATCGGCCCGGGCCCCGCCGACGCGAGCAGCTCGCCCGCCGCCGTCCCATCTGCCAGGTGCCGGTCCAGGAGATCGCGGCCGGTCGTCCGCGCGACCTGGCCGGACGCGATCGCGGAGATGAGCTCGGCGATGCCGGCCGGCGAGGACGAACCTGCCGTCCCGGCCGCGTTGAGCCCACCCGCCTTCGCGGCCCGCGCGTGGGAGCCCGTGACGAAGTTCGCGACCTCCTTCGCCGGTGCCCCTCCCGCCGCCGAGATCGCCTCGAACGCCGTCGTCATCGCCGGATCCGCAACGATGACCGCGGCGTCGTAGGCACCCAGGCCCTGGGCCATATACCGCGCGCGGCGAGCGGCCGGCAGCTCCGGCAGGGCCGCGCGGATGCCGTCGATCCAGGCCACGTCCACGTGGAGTGGCGGGAGGTCCGGATCCGGGAAGTAGCGATAGTCGTCCGAGGACTCCTTGGCGCGCATCCGGTACGTTGCCTGTCGCGCGTCGTCCCAGCCGCGGGTCTCCATCACCAGCGGCTCCCCGGCGTCCAGCGCCGCGGCCTGCCGCTCGATCTCGAACGCGATCGCCCGCTCCACCGCCCGGAACGAGTTCATGTTCTTGACCTCGACCCGCGTCCCGAACGGTTCGGTCCCGCGGAGCCGCAGCGAGACGTTCGCCTCAACCCGCATCTGGCCGCGCTCCATGTCCGCGTCGCTGACCTCGATCGCGCGGAGGAGCAGCTGCAGCTCCTCGGCGTAGCGGCGTGCCTGCTCGGCCGTCCGGATCCCGGGCTCGGTGACGATCTCCATGAGTGGCGCACCGGCGCGGTTGAAGTCCACCAGCGTCGTCCGTTCGCCCGATGCGCCGGCCACGTCCCCGTGCAGAAGCTTCGCTGTGTCCTCCTCGAGGTGCGCACGCGTGATCTCCACGGTGAACGGTCCCGCCGACGTCTCGATCGCGAGGCGTCCCGCCGCCGCCAGCGGGATCGCGTACTGGCTGATCTGGTAGCCCTTCGGAAGATCCGGGTAGAAGTAGTTCTTGCGCTCCCACTGGGTGCGCTCCGGGACGGTTGCCTCGATGGCCAGGCCCGTCGCGATGACGAACTCCACCGCGCGACGGTTGATGACCGGCAGCGTCCCCGGCAGGGCCAGGCAGACCGGGCAGACATGCGTGTTCGGCGCAGCGTCCGCGTAGGCCGTGGAACAGCCGCAGAACATCTTGGACGCGGTTCGCAGCTGGCAGTGGATCTCGATGCCGATGACGGCCTCGTAGCGCTCCATCACGCTCGCGACGCGATCGGCGGTCGCCGTCGTCACACCATCACCGTCATGCCGGCGGTCACCAGGTACAGCCCGTACATCGCCACCCCGAGCCAGAGCAGGGACAGCCCGGCATGGCGGATGGCGAACCGCACCCGTGCGCGCTCGTGGACCGGTTGCGCGGCCTCGACCAGGGACCGCGTCTCGTCGCCCTCGCGGACGAAGGGCAGCGCCGCGGACCGGGCGGCGAGATAGCCACGCCAGGACCCGTAGACGACTGTGAACAGCCCCGCGAGCAGGAGGACGGCACCGGTCATGGGCACAGAGTGTCGCACAGGATGGGCCGGTTCCACGGAGCCCCGGACTCTACCCGGAGGCGGGCTCCAGCTCCGAGATCGCCCGCTGGATCGCCTCGTGCAGGCGGGCGCCCGTGGGCTGGCCCAGCAGCGGAACCACGCCGTGGGCCGGCTCGTCGTCGAAACCGGACATCCCGACTCCGGGGAAGGTCAGGACGATGGGTACCTGCGGGTGGACCCGGCGGAGCTCGGAGATCAGCTGGGTAGCGCCGTCGATGTCACCGTCCGCCCAGGCGTCGTAGATCATCACGTCGGACGCCTCGGCAAGCGCGCAAGTGCCACCGTTGAGCACGGGGCACGTGTTGGCGGTCGGCCCGCTGCACTGCTCAACCTCGTAGCCGAAGCGGCGCAGGGACTCGACCTCCTGGTCGGCGAGGTCGATGTCGTGGTGGACAACGAGCGCTCGGGTCATGGCGTACCTCCATCGACCCCGGGGACGCCGGCCCGAACGGGGGCTGCTCCGGATCGGCCGATGGTGCACGCGGTCCGGCCCCCACGGAAGGGGCAAAGGTCACATCGCCGGACGTGGCGTGGGCAGCGCCCGCCCCCGGGGGCGCGATCAGGCGGGGCGAATGCTCGCCACGAACCGCTCGATGCGGACCAGAGCCTCCTCGATCTTCTCGTAGGCCGTGGCGTAGCACATGCGGACGTGACCCTCGCCAGACGGGCCGAACGCGGACCCGGGCACCACGGCCACCCGTTCCTCGCGCAGGAGCCGCTCCGCGAAATCGTCCGAGGACAGCCCGGTGGACGAGATCTGCGGGAAGGCATAGAAGGCGCCGCGCGGCTCGAAGGTGGGCAGGCCGATGCGATTGAGCCCGTCCACCAGGAGACGCCGGCGGCGGTCGTACTCGGCGACCATCGCCTGCACCGCGGGCTCCCCGCCCTGGAGTGCGGCGAGCGCGGCATCCTGCGCCACCGTCGGGGCGGACATGATCCCGTACTGGTGGACCTTGACGATCCCCTCGAGGATCGCGGCCGGGGCGCACATCCAGCCCACCCGCCAGCCGGTCATCGCGTACGCCTTGGAGAAACCGCCCATCAGGATCGTCCGCTCCCGCATGCCCGGAAGCGAGCTGAACGCACGGTGGCGGTAGGTACCGTAGGCAAGGCGGTCGTAGATCTCGTCGCTGTAGACGAGGAGGTCGTGGTCGCGGGCGATGCGGGCCAGTTCGTCCTGGACCCCGTCGTCGAGGACGGCGCCGGTTGGGTTGGCCGGATAGCCCAGGAACAGGGCCTTGGTGCGGGAGGTGATCGCGTCCTCCACGGCCACGGGGTCGAGCGCGAAATCATCCTCGAAGCGTGTAGCCACCCGAACCACGGTGCCGCCCGCGAAGACGATGGCGGGGACATAGGCCACGTACGACGGCTCGTGGAGGATGATCTCGTCGCCGGGGTCGCAGGTGGCACGCAGGGCCAGGTCCACCGCCTCGGAGGCGCCGACCGTGACCAGGATCTCTGTGTTCGGGTCGTAGCGGACGCCGTACAGCTCCTCCAGGTGCGCCGACAGCGCGCGGCGCAGCTCGATCGTCCCGAAGTTGGAGGTGTAGTGGGTCCGGCCCTCGCGGAGGCTCTCGACGCCCGCCTCCACGATCTCCCGGGGCGTATCGAAGTCGGGCTCCCCCACCCCGAGGCTGATGACATCGGTCATGGTGGCCAGGATGTCGAAGAAGCGGCGGATGCCGGACGGAGGAACGTCGATCACGCGCTGCGCGAGCGCACGCTCCGCGAGCGGCGCGCGGGCTCCGGCAGTCTGGTTCGTCATGGTCACGAAGAGTACGCCATCGGACGACTCCAGAGTCCGTTTCGACCGGCTACGGCGTCACGAGGTCCAGGCTCACGTACAGCGTCAGGGTCCCTGGACCGTTCACACCGAGGACACGGGACGTTCCGGTCATCGTCTCCCCCCGTAGCGACCAGTCGGCCGCGATGGGCTCGCTCGCCTCGCCCATCGCGGAGCCGCCGCTGCTGCTCGTGGCGCCCGTCCCGAGCAGTGCAGCCTCCCACGCTTCGGTGAACAGGAAGTAGACGGTCCGGTCGTCCCCGGCCCGCGGGCAGGTGTAGTCGCGGACCATGTGGTAGCTGCCGTGCGAGCCGACAAGCGTCCCGGACCGGCACATGCGTCCGCCGGGGACGGAGCGCAGGACCGCCTCCGGGTCGAGCGTCTGGAGCGCCTTGTCGACTGGGCCGGGTGGCGGGTTCGGCCGCACCGCGACGACCGGCCCCGGGGATGCCGTCGCGCCGGGGAGCAGCGAGCACGCGGCGATCGCCGACGCGATGCCCGTCGCGAGGACGGCGGCCGCGAGGCTCGACGGCGTCAGGCGCACGACCCCACCTCCTCGGATCCTCTCCTCAGGCACCGGCGGCAGCTCGCTCGGCCGGCGTCGGGACCGACGGGTCCCGGAGCGCCTCGAGGTCTCGCGGCTGAACCCGGCGCCAGCCGACCCCGGCGGTCGCACCCTCATAGGCCCGCGCGGCCCGGAGCAGGGACGCCTCGGACCAGGGCGCGCCGATCAGCTGCATGCCCACCGGCAGACCCTCCGAGAGCCCGCACGGGATCGAGATCCCGGGCAGCCCGGCCATGCTGACCGGCAGCGTGCAGGTGTCGGACAGGTACATCTGCACGGGGTCCGCGGTGCGGGCGCCGAGCGGGAAGGCGACGCTGGGTGAGGTCGGCGCCACCAGGGCATCGAACCCGGCCGCCCACAGCAGGTCGAAGTCCTGCTTGATCAGCGTCCGGACCTTCTGCGCCTTGAGGTAGAACGCGTCGTAGTAGCCGGCCGACAGCGCGTACGTGCCCAGCATGATCCGGCGCTTGACCTCTGGCCCGAAGCCCTGGCCCCGCGTGGCGAGGTAGTTCGCAAGGTAGTCGTCCCCGCCACGGACGCTGTAGCCGAACCGGACGCCGTCGTAGCGGGCGAGGTTGGCCGACGCCTCCGCCGGGGCGACGATGTAGTACGTGGCGAGGCCGTAGTCCGTGTGGGGGAGGCTGACCTCCTCCACGGTTGCACCCGCCCCCTCCAGGGACACGACGGCCTCCCGGATGCGCGCCGCCACCCCGGGCTCCATGCCGTCGACGAAGTACTCCCTCGGCAGGCCGAAGCGCTTGCCCCGGAGCCACGACGCCGCCTCGTCATCCGAGGACGGGAGCCTGAGCAGGTCGTCGGACACCGGCACCGGCGCGGAGGTGGAGTCCCGCTCGTCGCGACCGGACACCGCGTGGAGCAGCGCGGCCGCATCGCGCACGTCGCGTCCGAACGGCCCGACCTGGTCCAGCGAGCTCGCGAAGGCCACGATCCCGTACCGGCTCACGCGTCCGTAGGTCGGCTTGACCCCGACGATCCCGCACATCGCCGCCGGCTGGCGGACGGAGCCGCCGGTGTCCGTGCCGATGGACAGCGGGGTCTGGTACGCCGCGACCGAGGCCGCGGACCCGCCGCTGGACCCGCCGGGGACGCGATCCAGGTCCCACGGGTTGGCCGTCGGCCCGAACGCGGAGTGCTCCGTGGAGGAGCCCATCGCAAACTCGTCCATGTTCGTCTTGCCCAGGATCACGGCACCGACGTCGCGCAGGCGCTCCGTGATGTGGGCGTCGAACGGGGCGCGGTACCCCTCCAGGATCCGGGAGCCGGCCGTGCACTGGCCACCCTTGACCGATACGAGGTCCTTGAGCGCCACCGGGATGCCCAGCAGCGGGTGGAGCCGGTCCACCGCGCCGTCGCCCTCGCCGCGGGCGTCGGCCAGGCGAGCGTCGGCGGCACCGGCCTCGGCAAGGGCGCGCTCGTCGTCGATCGTCAGCCAGGCGTGGAGGCCGTGATCCGTGGCGCGGGCGCGGGCAAGGTGCGCCGCTGTGATCTCGCGCGAGGAGACGTCGCCGGCCCGGAGGCGGGCGGCCATCTGGTGTGCAGGCAGCGTCGTCGGGTCCGTCGCCATCGGCCGCTCAGTCGCCGCCCAGGATCGCTGGGACGACGAAGAAGTCACCGTCGCGCTCGGGTGCGTTCGCGAGGACCGCGTCGACCGCCAGGGAAGGCCGAGCCACGTCCTCCCGGAGGATGTTCTCCAGCTCGATGACCTGCGCAGTCGGCGGGATCGCGTCGGTGTCCAGCTCCGCGAGCTTCGCGTACTGGTCCAGGATGTGGTTGAGCTGCCCCTCGAGCCGGGCGATCTCCTCGTCCGCGAGCCCGAGGCGGGCGAGGTGGGCAACGTGCTCGACGTCGGCACGGGTGAGCGAGGCCATGCCGCGATGATACGCGGCCCGGATCGAGGATCCGGGCCGCGACGACCGGAGCGCAGCGAACCTACAGGTGGTCGCGCTCCACAAGGGGGACGTCGGGCTTGGTGGTGCCTTCGTCGGCATAGGTGGACGCCGGCGCGACCTCTTGAGCGACAGTCCCGGCGGCAGCGACGGGGCCGGGGGCGGTCCCAAGGGTCCGGGCAAGGAAGTCCCGGGTGCGCTGGTTCTGCGGGTACTCGATCACCTGCTCCGGCGGACCCGCCTCCAGGAAGACGCCCTCCTCGATGAAGTACACGCGGTCGGCGGCCTCGCGGGCGAACGCCATCTCGTGGGTGACCACGATCATCGTCGCGCCCTCGTGCGCAAGCTCCTCCATCACGTTGAGCACCTCGCCGACCAGCGTCGGGTCGAGGGCGGACGTCGGCTCATCGAAGAGCAGAACCTTGGGCTCCATGGTCAGTGCCCTTGCGATCGCCACGCGCTGCTTCTGGCCGCCGGAGAGGCGCGCCGGGTACTCGTCCCGCTTGTCGGACAGGCCCACCTTGGCGAGGTACTTCTCCGCCGTCGCGACGGCCTCGCTCCGCGACAGGCCCTTGACGCGGACCGGGCCCTCGATGAGGTTGTCGATGACCTTGAGGTGCGGGAAGAGGTTGAACTCCTGGAACACCATCTGGGCCTGGAGCCGCATCTGGCGGATCTGCTCGCGATGGTGGCGGTCCCGGGTGTTCAGGGGGGCGGCCTCCAGCCGCAGGCCGTCGACCTCGACGGCGCCCATCGTGGGCTCCTCGAGGAAGTTGATGCATCGCAGGAGCGTGCTCTTGCCCGAGCCGGACCGGCCGATCAGGCAGATGGTCTCACGGGGGTAGACCTCGATGGTCGCGCCTCGCAGGACATGGTTGGACCCGAAGTACTTGTGCACGCCGAGCGCACGCACGATTGGCGTCGCACCCGCCGGTGTCAGAGCACCGGGCTTGGCGTACTGGTCGTGGATCTCCTCAAAGGGATCGAGTCGGTTGGTCTCGCTCACGCCCGTCACCTCAGATCCTCCGATCGCTCTCGGCCATCCGCTTCTCGAGGCGGTCCTGGACAAGCGACAGCACGATCGTCAGCCCCCAGTAGATGGCCGCTGCAACCATCAAGGTCTCGAGCCCCTTGAAGTTGGACTGCCCAACGCGCTGTGCGCGCCACAGGAGCTCGGGGACGCCGATCACCGAGACCAGCGAGGAGTCCTTTACCATCGAGATGAACTCGTTGCCGATGGCCGGGGTAATGATCCGGACCGCCTGCGGAAGGATGATGCGGCGCATCCGTGTCCGTCCCTGCATCCCAAGTGCCTCCGCCGCCTCCGTCTGGCCGCGGGGAACGGCCTGGATACCGGCTCGGAAGGTCTCGGTCATGTAGGCGCCGTAGTTGAAGGCGAGCGCGAAGATGCCGAGGACCTCCTTGGGCACGTCATTGATGAACGGCAGGACCTGCGGCAAGGCGAGGTAGATGAACAGGATCTGCACGAGGAGTGGGGTGCCGCGAACCATCGACACATAGAGCGTCGACAACGAGTACAGGATGGAGTTGGAGCTCAGGCGCCCCAGGGCGCCGACCACCGCGAATGCGATCGCGAACGCGATGGAGATCACTGCGACGTAGATCGTGGTCGTGACGCCGCCGAGGATGTATGGCATCCACTCGGCCATGAAGGGGAAGTCGACCTTCCCTGCCAGGACGAGCGACGAGAGCGCGCCGCCGATGACGATCAGCCAGGTCGCGATGAAGATCAGCCGGAACCTGCGCTGCTGGCGCCGCCGCTGCTCGGCGATGGCCGCGACGATCGGGTTCGTCGCTTCGGCGGGAACGCCGCCCACAGGCGCGCCCACCGCACCGCTCGCTGCTGTCATTGCGTCCTCCCGTCGCTAACGAGAACGGGGGCGTCCGTTCGGACACCCCCGTTGGGTTACGTGCTCCGTGGCGTCAGCCGGACGGATCGACCGTCAGGTCCCCGCCGAACCACTTCTCGGAGAAGGCCTTCAGCGTCCCGTCGGCACGCATCTCTTCCAGGATCCCGTTGACTCGCAGGACCATGTCCGTCGGATCGGGACCGCTCTTGTCGAAGGCGACACCAAGCGGCTCCGAGAACACCGGGTCACCGACGAGCACCAGCGGCAGGCCCTCGGCGACAGCCGCATCGACGGTCGTCTTGGAGCTGAGCCAGCCCTCGAAGTCCTTGCGGCCGGCCTTCCACGTCTCGGCGCACAGCCGGTCGGTGGTCAGGGTCGTGGCCTTCGAGCCCTCGGGGGGCTTGGCGGTCGGGGTGTAGCTCCCGAGGTCGAGCGTGCCCTGCATCCAGTCGTAGTAGGTGGTGGCCTCGCCGACGCAGATGGTCTTGCCGGCAAGACCCTCGAGCGTCGTGATGCCGGATGCGGTCGAGGCCGCCATCTGGGCGGGGGTGTAGTAGTACGGTTTGCTGAACGCCAGGACCTGCTCACGCGGGGTCGTGATCGTCATCGAACCCACGCTGAAGTCCCAGCGCTCGCCCCACGAGCCGGCCGTCAGCAGGTTCCAGTCGGGTGTCTCGAAGGCGATAGCGACGCCAAGCCGCTTCGCGATCTCGGTCCCCACGTCGATGTCGAAGCCCTCGTACGTACCGTCGGACTTGATCTCGGACTGGGGTGGGTACTGCGGGTCGGTCGACATCTTGATCGTGCCGGCCGTGAGCACCTTGTCGAGCAGGCCACCGGCGATCGGCCCGGCGCTCGGCGCCTCGGTGGGTGCCATGGATTCGGCGGCGCTCGGGGCGGCCTCGGTCGGCGGGGCGGCCGTCGGCGGTGCAGGGGTGGCTGCCCCACCACCACAGGCGGCGACGAGCACGGCCGTGGTGCCGAGTAGGACTAGGCGTCCTCGTAGGGACATTCGCTCCTCCTTCACGGGGCATCGCCCGACATACACAGGCGTCGCCTGATTGCACCCCATTATGTGCCGGTCGGAGGCCAGCGCGAGCAAGGGCCGAACGGCCCCCCGTCCCGCCGCGCGCCTGAGAGCCGGTCGGACGGCGCCTGAGAGCCGGCGTCAGGCCGGCCCGACCATCTGCCAGAAGGCGG
Source organism: uncultured Chloroflexia bacterium (assembly GCA_963770795.1). Lineage (GTDB taxonomy): Bacteria > Chloroflexota > Limnocylindria > Limnocylindrales > CSP1-4 > CAIXZV01. Next base: position 194,322 of record CAVYQR010000001.1, on the reverse strand, counting down.
CCGACAGGCGGAGGTCCGCGGCCAGGCGGATGACGTTCGAGATCGCCTCGAGGGCGGACTCGCCTTCCGCGTGGATCTCCCTGGATGCCCCGTCCACGAGACAGGCGACGGTGATCGTCACCGGGCCCTCGCCCTCGATCTCGAGATCCTGGATCAGGATGCCCGTCCCCAGGACCCGCTCGAGGTCCTGCGCCAGCCGCTCGGCCAGCCGCTCCTCGGCGTCGTTCATGTCCTCTCCTCGTCCTGGACCGCGCCCTCGACCGGCTGGGCCGCGTCGCCTGGGTTGGCCTGGCCGTCCCGAGCCTCGCCCGCCAGCAGCCGCAGGAACCCGGCTTCGTCCAGCACCGTGACCCCCAGCTCCGCGGCCTTCTGCAGCTTGGAGCCGCCACCGGGCCCGGCCACCAGGTAATCCGTCTTCTTCGACACCGAACCCGCAGGCTTGCCGCCCGCCGCACGGACCGCGTCCTCGGCCTCCTGCCGGCTGAAACCCTCCAGGCTGCCCGTGACGACCACCGTCATCCCCACCAGCGGCCCTGCCTCGTCGGTCTCGCCCGTGTCCCGCACCACCGGACGCTCCGGGACGACGCCGGCCTCGACCAGCTCCGCGAGCACGTCCCGGGTGGCCGGGTCCTCGAACCAGTCGCGGATCGCGGCCGCGACCGTCGGCCCGATGCCGCTCACCTCCTGGATCGTGTCCGGCTCGTCCGTGGCCAGGCGCCGCAGCTCCGCCTCAACCGCGGCGAACCAGGGGTCCGGCACCGCGTCGGGGTCGGGCGGCGGGAAGGCGTCGGGGCGCACCCGGCGGGCCAGCCACCGGGCCAGGTCCACGGCCGTGGACTCCCCCACCTGCGCGATGCCGAGGCTGTTGAGCACCTTGGCCAGCGGGCGCCCCGTCCTTGCCCTCCCGATCGCCACATGCAGGTTCTCCGCGCTCTTCCGCGCGAACCGCTCCAGCGACTCCAGGTCCTCCACCGTGAGCGCGAAGAAGTCTGCGCGGCGGTGCACCATGCCGCGCTCCAGGAGCTGGGAGAGCACCGCCCAGCCTGCACCCTCGATGTCCATCCCGCCCCGCCCGACGAAGTGGGCGTACGCCTGGGCCAGGCGCGCGGGGCAGGCCGGGTTCGGGCAGTAGTGGCGGACCGCGCCCTCGTCCTGGATCACGGCCGTGGCGCAGACCGGGCAGGCCACCGGCACCTGGTACTCGCGGGCCCCCGCCGGGCGCTTGTCGAGGATCGGTCGGACGACCTCCGGGATGACGTCGCCAGCCTTCTGGAGGACCACCGTGTCGCCGATTCGGATGTCCTTGCGCCGAACCTCGTCCAGGTTGTGGAGCGTGGCCCGGGCCACCGTGGAGCCCGCGACCTTCGCCGGGCGCAGGTGCGCGACGGGTGTCAGGGTCCCGGTTCGGCCCACGTACGCGACGATGTCCTCGACCAGGGTCTCCACCTGCTCCGGCGGGAACTTGAAGGCGATGGCCCAGCGGGGCGCGCGGCTGACCATGCCGAGCCGGGCCTGCTGGTCGAAGCGGTCCACCTTGACCACGACGCCGTCGGTCTCGTACGGGAGATCGTGACGCTTGTCTCGCCAGTGCTCGGTGAAGGCGATGACGCCTTCCATGTCGAGGCCGGCCGACCGGTCCGGGTTGACCGGGAAGCCAAGGGCTTCCAGGCGGTCGAGGGCGGCGGACTGGCTGGTGACCGTCGGCTCGTCGTCCACCAGCTGGTAGAGCCAGGTGGCGAGCTGCCGGCCGGCCGTCACGGACGCATCCTTCTGGCGGAGCGATCCGGCGCCGCTGTTGCGCGGGTTCGCGTACAGGGCCAGGCCCTGCTCCCCGCGCTCGGCGTTGATCCGGGCAAACTCCTCCTTGGGCATGAAGACCTCGCCCCGGGCCTCCAGGGTGACCGGTTCGGCCAGGCGATCCGGGATGCCCTGGATCGTCCGCAGGTTCGGCGTGACGTCCTCCCCGGTCGTGCCGTCGCCGCGCGTCGCACCGACCGTGAACCGGCCCCGCTCGTACTGGAGCGAGATCGCCAAGCCGTCGATCTTGAGCTCCGCCACGTACGACAGGCCCTCGGCTGGTTCCGGGCCAGCAGGCAGGCCCAGCCCCTTGCGCACCCGCGTGTCGAAGGCGCGCAGCTCGTCGTGGGTGAAGGCGTTCGAGAGCGAGAGCATCGGCCGCGCGTGACGGATCTCGGGGAAGCGGCCTCCAGCCGGGGCTCCGCCCACGCGCTGGGTCGGCGAATCGGGGGTCATCAGCGCCGGGAACGCCGTCTCGAGCGCAACCAGCTCCCGGAACAGCGCGTCGTACTCGGCGTCGGCCAGCTCCGGGGCGTCATCCTCGTAGTAGAGACGGTTCGCGCGGCGCACCTGCTCGGCAAGCTCCGAGTGGCGGGCGGCGGCGACGTCTGGCTCGAGCGCGGCGGCGGCCTCGACCAGCGCGGGATCGACGGGAAGGGTCTCGGTCATCGCCCCGAGGATACGGTGGTGACGTGATCACGGGTCAGGGCGGACGGCGAGGCCACGCCGGCGAGCACCAGGGACCGTTCGATCTCCTCCCGCAGGATCTCGAACACGCGCGCAACGCCGGCCTCGCCCGCGCACGCCAGGCCCCACAGGAACGGCCGGGCAGCGAACACGGCGCGGGCCCCGAGCGCCAGGGCGATCAGCACGTCTGGTCCGCGCCGGATCCCGCCGTCCAGGTAGACCTCCGCGCGGCCCGCCACCGCATCCACGACCTCCTCCAGCACGTCCACGCCAGCGGCGACGCGATCCAGCTGGCGCCCGCCATGGTTCGAGACCCAGACGGCGTCCGCACCGTGCTCCACGGCCAGGCGGGCGTCCTCGGCCGTCAGGATGCCCTTCAAGACCAGGGGCATCGACGACCAGGAGCGGATCTCCGCCAGGGAGTCCCAGGTCAGGCCCGCCTGGCGCGCATCCAGGGCACCCTCCAGCTCGTTGCCGCCACCCCAGGCACCGCGCCGGACGAGGTTCGCGTACGCGCCGGGGCCAGGGTCGAAGCGGTGGCGGACGACATCGTCGCGATAGCCGAGGACCGGGACGTCGACCGTGAGGCAGAGCGCCTCGCAGCCTGCGGCGGCGGCGCGCTGTACCAGCTCGCGGCTGAGCGCCGGATCGGGCTGGATGTAGAGCTGGAACCAGCGGCGGCCCTCGGGGGCGGCTTCGGCGATCGCCTCGATGGAGTGGGACGACATCGTGGACAGGACGTTGATCGCGCCGGCCGCGGCGGCGGCCCGCGCGGTCGCCAGCTCGCCGTCCGGGTGTGCCAGACCATGGAGCGCGGCGGGGGCCACGCCGACGGGCAGGGCCGTGGGACGACCGAGGACGGTTGTCGTCGCGTCCTCGCCCGCGATGTCCGCGAGCATCCGTGGCCGGAGGCGGTAGCCGTCCCAGATCGCGAGGTTGTCGCGGAGCGTCCGCTCGTCGAACGAGCCGCCGTCGATATAGGCACGGGCGACCGGGTGCAGGCGTTCGGCGGCGGGCGCCTCGAAGTCCGCAGTCGAGACGAGGCTCGCCAGGTCCACTGGCGGTGCGGACACCGGGGGGTACGCCGTCATCGGGCTCGGCTCGGTCGTCATGCTCCGCAGCATATGTCCCTGCGCGGCGCCGATGCACGGATGCCGAAGGTCGGCGAGGACGCGTACCTCAACCAGAACGGAGACTCGCGTCGATGGCGGCACCCGCGTGCAGGGCGAGGGCGACGCCGACCAGCAGGATGTAGGCCTCGCCGCTGGTGTCGGCCGGTGTCGACACCCACGCCCCGACCAGCACAACACCCGTCATGAGCTCCACCGCGCCCACCAGGCCTAGACCCAGGCGGATCGCGGCGGCCGGGCGCACGAGGAAGGCCACGGCAACCATGACCGAGGCCAGCGCCACGATCGCCACGATGGACCATGCGACCACGCTCTCCGGGTCACGGGCGGGAAGCACGAACACCAGGACGGAGACCAGCCACAGCCCGACCAGCGCGGCCACGACGGTCGTCGCCGCCAGGGCGCCCCGCCGGATCATCCGATGACCTCGAGGTTCGCGAGGCTGGCGAGCATCGTCTTGCGGCCCACGGACAGGTCCTTGAAGCCGACCATAACCTCCTCGTCGTCCCGGGTGAGCTTGGAGCTGATGACGATGCCGTCGCCCCAGCGGGCGTGGCGAACGCGGTCCCCGTCCCGGTAGCGGCGCTCGCCGGGAACGATCGGCCGGGGCGGGACGGCCGCACGCGGGTGTGGCTGCGGCGACAGCGATCCCGAGAGGCGCCCGCCGCGAACGCTTCGCGCTTGGCGCCCAGGTCCCTCGTCGGCCGGAACGCCTCGCCCGCCTGGGGCGCCCCCGGCCGCCCGCTTCCCTGCCGGTAGGCACCTCCGCCGGCCCGGACCCCGGCCCCGAACCGTGACCCGCGTTCGCGGAACACGACGTCCGGGTCGAGGTCTGCGCCCATCTCGCCCCCGCCCTGGAGTCGCGGCCCCGTCATCAGCTCCGGCGGGATCTCGCTCAGGAACCGCGACGGGACACCCATGCCGCCGCCGCCCCAGGTCGCGCGGCGCCAGGCGTGGGAGAGGAACAGCCGCCGCTTGGCGCGGGTGATGCCCACGTACGCGAGCCGCCGCTCCTCCTCCAGCTCCTTCTCGTCGTCGAGGGCCCGGTTGTGCGGGAACAGGCCCTCCTCCATGCCGGCGATGAACACGACCGGGAACTCCAGGCCCTTGGCCGCGTGGAGCGTGATGAGGGTCACCGCATCGGCCTCACCCTCGTACATGTCCTGGTCCGCCACGAGCGCCGTCTCCTCCAGAAGACGGTCCAGGGCGTCCTCGGGCGAGAGGTCCTCGTAGCGCAACGTGACCTCGCGCAGCTCGAGCAGGTTCGCCCAGCGGTCCTCGCCCTCCTCGGATCCGTCCGCCAGCATCGCCCGGTAGCCCGACGTCTCGAGGATCTCGTCCAGCAGCTCCGGCAGCGGCAGCACCCCGATCCGCTTGCGCAGCCTCCGAACCAGCGCCACGAACTCGCCGAGGGCCGTCCGGATCCGCGGACCCAGTCCCTCCACGGAGCCCGCGGCGCCGGCCTCGATCGCTGCCCAGACGTCATCGCCGTGCCCCACCGCGTAGCGCCGCAACGCCTCCACGCTCTTCTCGCCCACCCCGCGCGCCGGGACGTTGATGATCCGTTCGAACGAGACGACGTCCGTATCCGATCTGATGACCCGCAGGTAGGCCAGCGCGTCCTTGACCTCACGCCGCTGGTAGAAGCGCGTGCCACCGACCAGCTGGTAGCGGATCCCGTAACGGAGGAATGCCTCCTCGATCGCGCGTGACTGCGCGTTCATCCGGTACATCACGGCCACGCCCTTGGGCCGGAACCGGGTGGACTCGTCGTCGTCGGCCCGGCGGGTCAGCAGCGATCCGCGGCCGGTCGAACCCACCAGGCCCTCCACCTGGCGGGCGATCCACTCGGCCTCCTCGTCCTCGTTGTAGGCCTCGAATCGCTGGATCGGCACGCCGCCCTGGTTGTTCGTCCAGAGCTTCTTGTCCGTGCGGCGCTCGTTGCGCGAGACCACGGAGTGCGCCGCGTCCAGGATCAGCTGCGTGGAGCGGTAGTTCTGCTCCAGCTTGACCACCGTGACGTCGGGGTAGTCGCGCTCGAAGTCGAGGATGTTCTGGACGTTGGCACCGCGCCACCCGTAGATCGACTGGTCGTCGTCCCCCACCACGCACAGGTTCCGGTGGGCGGCGGCGAGGGCCCGGACCCACAGGTACTGGGGCCGGTTCGTGTCCTGGTATTCGTCCACGTGGAGGTAGCGCCAGCGGGCCTGGTACTTCTCCAGCACCTCGGGCGCGCCCTCGAACAGCTCCACCGCCCGGAGCAGCAGGTCATCGAAATCGAGCGCGATCGCGGCGCGGAGCCGCTCCCGATAGCGGACTGCCAGCTTGGCGATGACCCGCTCCTTGTGGGTCGTCGCATTCTCGGCGAGGAAGACCTCGTCGAGCATCTCGTTCTTCGCCCGGCTGATGGCACCCAGGATCGCTGCCGGGCGGAACTCGCCCGTGGCCGGCAGGTCCTCCTCCGCCAGGATCCGCTTCATCAGCTGCTGCTGGTCGTCCGTGTCGTAGATGACGAAGCGCCGGTCGAGGCCGATGGCTTCTCCGTCGCGACGGAGAACGCGGGCGCACAGGGCGTGGAAGGTGCCGGCCTCCACCTCCTTGCCCTGCTCCCCGACCAGGGCGATGATCCGCTCCCGGAGCTCGCCGGCCGCCCGGTTCGTGAATGTCACGGCGAGGATCCGGCGCGGCTGGACCGCCTTCACGCCGATGAGATACGCGATCCGGTGGGCCACCACGCGCGTCTTGCCGGAGCCCGCTCCGGCGAGGATCAGGAGGGGGCCGTCCGTGGTGGTGACAGCCCGGGCCTGTTCCGGGTTGAGGTTCGTGACGATCTCGTCGGCGCGGGCGGCGCGACGGGCCTCGAGCGCGGCGGCCACGGCCACTGGGTCGAGGGCGGGCGCGGTGCCGACCTCCGGTTCCGGGGGCGCGTCCCGCAGCCAGTCCGGCTCCTCCGGCGGGGCGGGCTCGGGAGGTGCCGGCTGATCCGGATCGCCGGTTCCGGCGTCCGGCCCGCTCTCCGACCCGAGGTCCAGCCACGTGCCCTGGACATCGGGCTCCGCGGCACGGGTGCGGCGGCGCCTCGCGGGCTGGCCGGCAGGGGTGGGACTCACGCGCCCATTCTAGGTTGGGCGGCTCACTCCGGGCTCACGGGCGGCTCGTCGATCCGGACGGGTCCGTCCCAGTCCCGGAAGCTGAGCGTGAGCCGCAGGTCGATCGTCCCGTCCTCCGAGGCAGCGTCCACGAGGAGCGAGGTCGGGCGCAGCGTGAGCGCGTCCGTCCGAAGCGTGACGACGGTTGAGACCGGGGGCACGGTGGCGCTGGACGCGCCGGGCAGCATTCCCGTCAGGATCCCGGCCGGATCGGTCCCCGCCTCCAGGCGGATCTCGTGACAGCGACCCGAGGTGCTTCCGCACGCGACGTCCGTCGTCGTGGGCGTCCGGCCGCTGCTGGCGAGATAGGATCGAAGGCGGTCCACGAGCGTGAGGGGGTTGATGTCCACGCCGGTATCGGACGTGGCCTCCGAGACCGGAGCCTGTTGCCACGGACCGCCCCCGTTCCGATACCAGGCGTCGGTCCAGACGGTGATCGCCTCGAAGTCCACGCCCAGGGCGAGCGACGAGACCTGCGCCTGCGTCCGGGCGTCTCGTGGCCGGAGGTCCGCCGTGAACGTCGTCCCAGCGAGGTCGACCGCGGCCTCGTCCCTCTCCAGGAGCGCGCCCGGAAGGGTGCCCTCGAGCGTGCCGTCGACATGCACGGAGGCCGCGTCGAGCGTCGCCTGGAGCGAGCGAGCGATCATCTCGCCGGGGTCGGTGACCTGGTCCGGCGGCACGACGCCCGCAAGCGGCCCGATGCCGACCGCGCGGCCCGCGCCCGCCGCCACCCCCAGAGGAGCAGGACAGGGCGAGGGCACCCCGAAGCGGACCTTTGGTCGACATTGGTGCGGTGTTTCCCCTGGGCGTGCCGGCAGGACCGTCGATCCCTGTCGCTGCACAGGCTGATGCCTCCGGGATGATCGAGTCAAACCCCATTTCGACCGTTGGCCGGCGCGGCGGGGGCGCGGCGGAGGCGCGGTTCCCGTCGACTTCGGTCGCCCGCCATCTCATGACGGGGCGACCGGCAATTCCAGGCAGCAACAGAGGAGGGCATCCCCCGTCGGGGCACCCGCCTCTGGGCGAGTTTCGTGCGTGAGTCCGGGCAGCGCGGACGCAGCCGGGACGCAGAACGGCCCCCGGAGGCGGTGCCTCCGGGGGCCGTTCGTTGTCGCGAGGTTCGCGAGGTCTGGACTAGAAGTCCATGCCCCCGCCGCCGTGCTCGTGGCCGCCACCGGCCCCGGCCGTCGCCTTCTCCGGGAGGTCCGTGATCAACGTCTCCGTCGTCAGGACCATCGCGGCGATCGAGGCAGCGTTCTGGAGCGCGGAGCGCGTGACCTTGGCCGCGTCGACGATGCCCTTCTCGAACATGTCGCCGTACACGCCCACGAGCGCGTCGTAGCCGTGGCCGATCGGCAGAGCTCGGACCGCGTTCACGACGACCTCACCGGACATGCCGGCGTTGTCGGCGATCTGGCGGGCCGGGGCCTCGAGGGCCTTGCGGACGATGTCCACGCCGACCTGCTCGTCACCCTCGAGCTTGATGGAATCAAGCGCGGGGATGGCCTGGAGGAGAGTGGTGCCGCCGCCGGCGACGAGGCCCTCTTCAACGGCCGCACGGGTCGTCGAGAGCGCATCCTCGATGCGGTGCTTCTTCTCCTTGAGCTCGACCTCGGTGGCCGCGCCGACCTTGATGACGGCGACGCCACCGGCCAGCTTGGCGAGGCGCTCCTGGAGCTTCTCGCGGTCGTAGTCCGAGGTGGTGTCCTCGATCTGGGCCTTGATCTGGCTCATGCGGCCCTTGATCTGCTCAGCGGAGCCCTCGCCGTCGATGACGGTCGTGTCGTCCTTGGTGGCGACGACACGACGGGCCTGGCCGAGGTCTTCGAAGGTGACCGAGTCCAGCTTGCGGCCGATCTCCTCGGAGATGACGGTGCCGCCGGTCAGGATCGCGATGTCGCGGAGCATCTCCTTGCGGCGATCGCCGAAGCCCGGCGCCTTGACGGCGAGGACCGAGACGGTGCCGCGGAGCTTGTTCACGACCAGCGTGGCCAGGGCCTCGCCGTCGATGTCCTCCGCGATGATCAGCATCGGGCGGCCCTGCTGGACGGCCTTCTCGAGACCGGGAAGGAGGTCCGGAACGGCGCTGATCTTCTTGTCGGTGATGAGGATGACCGGGTTCTCGAGGACGGTCTCCATCCGGTCGGGGTTCGTCACGAAGTACGCCGAGAGGTAGCCCCGGTCGAACTGCATTCCCTCGGTGTATTCCTTCTCGAGGCCCAGGGACTGGCCCTCCTCCACGGTGATGACGCCGTCCTTGCCGACCTTGTCCATCACCTCGGCGATGATCTCGCCGACCTCGGGATCCGCCGCGGAGATGGCCGCGACGGCCGCGATCTGCTCGCGGGTCTCGACCGGGCGGGCAGTGCGCTTGATCTCGGCCACGACGGCCGCGACGGCGACCTCGATGCCGCGCTTGACGACCATCGGGTTGGCGCCGGCGGTGACGACCCGCAGGCCCTCCGCGACCATCGCCTGGCCCAGGACCACCGCGGTGGTGGTGCCGTCGCCGGCGACGTCGTCGGTCTTGGTCGCGACCTCCTTGAGGAGCTGCGCGCCCATGTTCTCGAACGGGTCCTCGAGCTCGATGTCGCGAGCGATGGTGACGCCGTCGTTGGTGATCGTCGGGGCGCCGAACTTCTTGTCCAGGACGACGTTGCGGCCCTTGGGGCCGATCGTCACGCGGACAGCGTCGGCGAGGCGGTCGATGCCGCGCTTGAGCGAGCGACGAGCGGTCTCGTCGAAGATGAGCTGCTTGGCCAAGTCGATATCCCTCCGGGATGTGCGTTCAGGGGCGGTGCGCGGTCAGGTGCCGGCGAGACGGTGCCGGCGGTGCGCCGCGTCAGTCCTCGACGATCGCGAGGATGTCCTTCTGGCTGACGATGAGGAGATCCTCGGCGTCGACCTTGAACTCGGTCCCGGCGTACTTCGCGTACAGGACCTTGTCGCCGACGGCGACGTCCATGGTCTCGCGGGACCCGTCGTCGAGGATCTTGCCGGGACCCGCGGAGAGGACGATGCCCTCCTGGGGCTTCTCCTTCGCGGTATCCGGCAGGACGATGCCCGACTTCGTCATCTCCTCACGCGGGGTGGGCTTGATGACGAGGCGGTCGCCCAGCGGGCGGAGCTTCGTCGAAGAGGCTGTGGCCAAGGTGCATTCCTCCTGTGGCGGCCGCGGCCGGCCGCCGGTGGCCTATGACATGGGTCGGGTCGACCGGGCAGGCCGCGGACGCCCCGTGTTGCTCTTGGTCGAGTGCTGGGCCAGGTTCGCGAGCGGGGGCCTGTGCCGCCGGATGCTTTCCCCGTAGGGTTCCGGCCGGGCCCCAGCGGATCGCGTTCCGCTGGATTGGCACTCTCGCGTTGAGAGTGCCAACAAGGTAGCGAATGGTCGCCCGGCTGTCAACCGCGTGTACTCGTTCGGTACGTCCGTTACACCTCGACCCCCACGGAGGCCAGGTATTCGGCAGGCGTGAGATACCCCAGGGCCTGGTGTGGCCGGATGGTGTTGTAGACGATCTCCCAGGCCCGGAGCTCGGCCTGGAAGGACGGGAGGTCGGGCTCAGCGGTGGTCAGCTCGTAGAACTCCTCGGTGTGGGTCCGGTTCGCCCGCTCGACCGCGCCGTGCAGCTTGGGGGAACGCGGCGGCAGGACGAACAGCGCGATGCCGCGCTCGGCGCAGGCCGCCTCGAACTCGGCCATGAACTCCGAGCCGTTGTCGATGCTGATCGCCCGGACCCCGAACGGCATCCGCTCGGCGAGGCGGTCGAGCATGCCAGCCGCGTCCCGGGCTGTCGCCCGTCGCCCGAGCTCGACGGTGTCCCAGCGGGACACGACATCGCGGGCCGTGAACTGCTTCCAGACCGTGCCCGGCAGGGGGCGGATGTCGAGCGTGTCGAGCTCGACCAGATCCCCCGGCCGCCCGACCTCCCAGCCGGCCGGCTTGCGGACCGCGTAGGGGCGCGCCCAGCGGCGCTGCCGGACGCTCATCCTCCGGCAGCGGGCCGGCTCCCGCAGCTCGCCGGTCCGCCGGAGACGCCAGAGGATCCGCCCGACCATGGAGACCGAGAGCACGAGACCCTCCCGCCGGAGCAGCACCCGGAGCTTGTCCTTGCCCCAGCGCGGGTAGGCGAGGCGCACCCGGCGGACCGCGGCGAGCTCGGGGAGGGTCCAGGTCGGCCGACGCCGCCGGACGGGACGCGACGGGCGGTCCTCCAGTGTCTCGAGCCGGTGCCGGTCGAACCGCCCCAGCCAGCGGTACACGGTGGGGCGGCTGTACCCGAAGTGGCGGGCCGTCCGGCTGACGTTGGACCCGTGCGCCCGATGCCAGTCGAGCATCTCGAGCCTCGCCCGGGCGACCCGGGACAGGTCGGGCGCGGACTGCATCCGCCAGGCGCGCTGGTATGCGGCCGGGTAGGGCACGACATCGGGCCGGGCCCGCCGGGACCCGCGGGTAGACTGGGACATCGAGAGTCCTCCCGTGCTGGTGGCTTGACACTCCCAGCGTAGCGAGGGCTCTCGCTCTGTCTCTGGAGCTCGAGTCGCGCCTCACCCCGCGTCCAGTCCCGGTGTCACGGACGTATCTGGACGCGCTCACCGCGGCGTCGTGGACACCGCTCACCGCTCACCGCTCACCTGGCGCGGAGTGGCGCGCTGGGACTCGCAGTCACAGTTGCGCCGGAACGCGCCGCCGCCCCATGACTGCAGCGCATGCCCTGGGCCCGCGGATGCCCGGATCTGAGCCTCCCCTGCGACCACCGGTCCCAGGGGAGACCCGCGCGACGGGGCGGTTATGACCCGGAGTCCCCTTCCCGCTGCCGCCTGGTAGCGCAGCCGTCCACGCAACAGCCGATCCGGGCAACGAACGACCCCGGCAGCTGACGCCGCCGGGGCCTCGTGTGCGGGCGCCTGCCTGGGCAGGGCGCGTTGTCTGCGGGTCTAGAGCCCGAGCGCCTTGGCCTTGGCCGCGGCGAACTCCTCGTCGCTGAGGATGCCGGCCGAGTGGAGGCTGGCCAGGTTCGTGAGCTGGGCCATGACCGGATCCACGGCCGGGGCCGCGGGAGCGGCAGCCGGAGCGGCGGCAACCGGCGCTTGGGCCTGCTGCGCCTCGAGGGCGGCGATCTGCGCCTGCTGGTCGGCCAGCTGCTGCTGCTGGGCCTGGTCGTTGTACTGCTCCTGGGCCTTCTTGTTCGCGTGGGAGGTGCCCACGCTCGCTGCCGTGCCAACCACGGCTGCCGTCATCAGGAGCCCGGGGCCTCGTCGTCGTCGCATTCGGATCAGTTCCTTTCTGGTCGTTCGGGTGGGTTACGCGGAGAGGGCTCCGGCCTCGATCTCGGCCTCCAGCATCTCCAGCGCCTCAGGTGTGATCGTCTCGCGCGCGATGAGGAACCCGCCGGCGTTGACCATCGCGACCTTGAGCTTCACGGCCCAGCGGTGCTCGAACATGATCACGAGGGCGGAGGTGTTCGGAGCGAGGTCGGCCGCGATCTCGTCGATGTCCTCTTCCGTGAGGAGGCCGGTGAGACCCTCGAGCATCCCGGCAAAGCCGGCGAAACGAGGATCATCCTTGTTGTCGAGCTCCAGGGACTTGGCGTTGCCGTCGATGTCCTTGGTGATGAACACGAGGTCGACCAGGGCGATGGTCCCGGAGTCGATGACCTCCGCCAGCTCCTTGGCGATCTCGCCGTTGAAACGGTTCCCTTCGAACCCGATGACCGTGTACTCGAGCGGTCCCAGCGTCATTGCTTCCTCCTGATGTCCCGGGCACGAACGTCGATCCCGGATCGCCGCGAGGATCGACGAGGATCTGTGGCGTTCCCCATGCTCGCGCGGCGTAGAGTCTAATCCCAGCAGTGCCGATCGCACTCACCCATAGTGGGGCGACAGGCCATCGGCGTGCCCCGGCGCGGGTCTCGCACCCAACTCACCGTGCCCAGAGGACTCGAGATGGCCGGATCCCTGCCGATTCCTGACCGCGCGCAGCATCACGACAGGCAGCAGGAGGAGACATGACCGCGAACACCGGCACCGGCGGCGCGGTGCCGCAGCTCGGGCAACCCCCCCACCCGGGGCTCATCGACGCGAGGCAATCGCTCGGCCCAGCCAAGCTCGGCGATCTGTTTCCGGAAGGCGAACTGTTCCGACGATCGCTACTGACGTTCACCGCGCTGCTGGCGCTCGCAGGGCTGATCGCAGCCTTCGGGCTCTACCAGGATTCCGTGGCTTCGATCATCGGCGCGATGGTCGTGGCGCCACTGGGTGGCGCGATCATGGCCTTTGCCGGAGCCCTCGTCACGGGGCGCAGCCGGTGGCAGGGCATCACCCTGCTCCAGGTGGGGCTGGGCTCCCTGATGGTCGTCGCCATCGCCTATCTTGTGTCGCTCGTCATGCCCGACCCTCTCGGCCTCACGCCGTCCCTCGAGGCTCGCACGTCCCCGGGGCTGCTCGACCTGGGCGTCGCGCTCAGCGCGGGGGCCGCCGGAGCCTGGGTCGCGGTCCGCCGCACCGGCAGCGACGCGCTGCCTGGCGTCGCGATCGCCGTGTCGCTCGTCCCACCGCTCGCGACGGTGGGGATCTGCCTCGAGCTTGGGCGCGTCGATGACGCCGCCGGCGCGCTGACCCTGTTTCTCACCAACTTCTGCGCGATCGTCGTGGTTGCCTGCATCGTGTTCGTGATGGCCGGGGCTGCTCCCAGCCGCGAGATGCTGCGGGAGCGGCACCGGCTCCGCAACGGGTTCATCCTTGCCCTTGTCGCGCTCGTGATCATCGCGATCCCGCTTGCCGCCCACGGTGTGGAGACGACCCGGACGACCATCTGGAGCACGACCGGCGCACCCATCGTTCGCGACTGGGTGGGCGAACGGGACCTGGAGGTCACGTCGTGGAGCATCACCGGCGAAACGGTCTCGATCGCGCTGACCGGCCCCGATGCCCCGGCCGGGGCGGAACCGCTGGCGACGTCGCTGGCGCAGGCCATCGGCCACGCGATCACCGTGGAGATCAGCTACACCCCGCTGGAGCGCGACCGGGCAAGCGCGTCTCCGTAGGGCGCGCGTCTCCGTAGGGCGCGCGTCTCCGTAGGGCGCGCGTCGCCGTAGGGCGCGCGTCGCCTGGGGCTGCGCCCCTCAGCGCGGGCGTGCCCGCGGGAAGGTGGCGTCGTAGGCGGGCACCAGGGCGTCACCCAGCTCGTCCTCGCCCACCCGGCGGAGCCCTGCGGCCCAGCGGGCCGTGATCGCCACGTAGTCCGGCTGGTTGCGTGATCGGGGCGCACCGGGCGGCGAGAGAAACGGCGAGTCCGTCTCGACGAGGAACTGCTCCGCGGGAACGAGCGCCACCGCTTCCGCCGAGGGCTCCTCGCCCCGCCGGAACACGAGGCCCGAGAAGCTCGACGGCCAAGCCCATGGCGATGACCGTCTCCGCGTAGTCGACGGGGCCGGAGAAGCTGTGGATGACGGCCGCCGGCCTGTCTCCGAACGCCGCCCGTGCCGGAGCCCCATCGAAGCCCGCGGCCCGCAGCTCGTCCACGAGAGCGTCCTGCGCGTCGCGCGCGCCTGCGCGTGACCGGCAGTGGAGAATCGCCGGCTTCCCGGTCGCCAGCGCGAGCGCGAGGTTGGCCCGCAGGTTGTCCAGCTGCGCGTCCCACGGCGAGAACATCCGGTCCGAGTCCAGGCCGGTCTCCCCGATCCCGACCACCCGCTCGTCGCGCGCCCAGGCCTCGATGGTCCCCCACTCCGCGTCCGTCACCTTCGCGGCGTCGTGCGGATGCACCCCGACCGACGCATCGAGCCACGGCCAGCGGGCAGCGAGTTCCAGGGCGCGCCCGGAGGAGTGCGCGTTCCAGCCCGGGACGAGGATCCGCTCCAGCCCGGCAAGGCGCGCGCCATCGAGCACGGCCTCCACATCGTCGGCGAAGCGATCCGCGTTGAGATGGCCGTGGGAATCGATCAGGCGCATCCAGCGATGGTACGGGCGGTGCGCCTCCGCTGCGGCGTCGGACCGGACGCCGCTCAGCCGGCGGGGACCTCAGCGGCGGTCTCAGCGGCGGTCTGCCACAGGCCCACCTCGGTGCCCTCGCTGTCGCGCACGACCGCGAAACGACCGAATCCTCCTCCGATGTCCGTCGGCTGCTCGATCACGGTCCCGCCGTTGGCCTCGGCGGCCGCGCAGCCCTCCTCGAGCGAGTCCACGGTGATGTAGATGCGGAGCTGGCGGGCGATGGTCTCGCCGCGCTTCCCGATCGCGCCCCCGTGGCGCTCCTCGGTCCGGAACAGGAAGTAGCCTTCCATGCCGGGCTGCTCGCCGAACTCCCAGCCGGCGACCGCGGCGTAGAACCGCTTGGCCCGCTCCGGGTCGTCCGCGGGGAACTCGACGTGCGTGATCTCACCCTTGGCCATGACCAAAGCCTCCGTGGGGGACGTTGAGGGGTAGATCAGCATACGGGCGCGCCGCTGCCTACGTCTCCGGGGCTTCGGCCACCTCGATATCGATGCGCGGGAACAGCGGCACGGGTGTGTCGGTCACCCGACCGGGGCTGCTCGCCGCTCCCCACCCCAGCAACTCCAGGATCCCGGGGCCGCCGTTGCCGTCCGCCGCGTAGGGATACGCGTAGCCGAGCTGCTCCAGGAGGCGCGGAGCGATGCCCGGCATGAAGGGCGCGACCGCCAGCCCCACCAGCCTGCAAGCCTCGACCAGGTCGCCCAGCACCCCCCGCAGGCGCGCCTCGGCCTCCGCATCGCCGGCCTTCGCCGCCTTCGCCAGCGTCCACGGCTGCTCGGCATCGACCGTCTTGTTCGCCCCGCCCACGAACTCCCAGAGCTCGCCCAGGGCGTCATGGAGGAGGGTGGCGTCCAGCCTCTCCCCGTACAGCCGCAGGGTGTCCGCCCAGCCCTCGGCCAGCGGCGACTGCCCGGCTGCGCGCGGCACCGGCCGCTCCCCGCCGAAGTACCGGTTGACCATCGAGACCGTGCGGTTGACGAGGTTGCCGAAGTCGTTGGCAAGGTCCGCGTTGTAGCGGCGGACGAACGAGTCCCAGGAGACCTCGGTGTCGCGGTCGAAGGCGACCTCGCGCAGGGTCACGTACCGGGCGCCGTCCGCGCCGAACGCCGCCACGACCGCGTGGGGGTCCAGGAAGTTGCCGCGGCTCTTGCTCATCCGCTCGCCGCCCTGGACCAACAGCCAGCCATGGACCCAGACGTGCCTCGGCGCATCGATCCCGGCCGACCACAGCATCGCCGGCCAGTAGATGGTGTGGAAGCGGGCGATGTCCTTCCCGATCACGTGGAGGTCCGCCGGCCACCACTCGCGGAACAGGTCCAGGTTGTCCGGGAAGCCTGCACCGGTGATGTAGTTGATCAGGGCGTCGTACCAGACATAGATCGTGCCTGCGTCCGGGTCCCAGGTCCCGTCGGGACGCTCGGAGGAGCTGCCGTCCGGCATCACCGGGAACGGGATGCCCCACGTGGCGCCCGCGCGGCTGATCGAGAAGTCCTGCAGACCCTGGCGGATGAAGCCCAGCATCTCGTTGCGCCGGTAGTCCGGCTGGACGAAGTCCGGGTTCTTCTCGTACCAGTCGAGCAGGCGGTGCTGGTAGGCCGAGAGGCGGAAGAACCAGTTCTTCTCGGACAGCCACTGGAGCGGCACGTCCGGGTGGTTCGGGCACTGCATGCCCTTCGCGGTCTCGTGCAGGTCCGAGGGCGCCTTGAAGCCCTCGCTGGGGCAGTACCAGCCGTCGTAGCTCGCCTGGTAGATGTCGCCGTTGGCGTATGCCCGGCGGACCATCTCCTGCGCGGAGCGGTAGTGGTCCGGGTCCGTGGTCCGGATGAACCGGTCAGGGCTGATGAGGAGCGCGTCCTCGGCCGCCTTGAACAGCGCCACCTTCTCGTCCACGAACGCGCGAGGGGTGACTCCGAGGGCATCGGCGGACTGGGCGATGTTGACCGAGTGCTCGTCCGTGCCGGTCAGGAACCGCGTGTCGTCCCCCTGCATGCGGTGCCACCTGGCGACCACGTCGGCCCCGATCACCTCGTAGACGGTGTGGAGGCCGGGCGCGTTGTTCGCGTACGCGATGGCGGTGGTCAGGTAGAAGCGCTTGCGGTCTGACATGGCCGCTCGATGGTAGCAGCGGGAGGGGCTCAGTCGAGACCCAGCCCCCGTGCGACGCGCTCCGCGACATCGGCGATCGCGTCGCCGGGACGGCGTTCGAGGACCGGGATGCCGGCGGCCTCGGCGTCCCGGACCATCGCGCGGGCAAGGTGGCGGTCCAGGGCCAGGAACCGCCCGACCGGGTCGGCGACCGCCGTCACACCGGCCACCATGTCGAGGAACGCGCGGCGGTCCCCGGTCGCGGTCCAGACGCGGGCCTGGTCCGCGACCGGCAGAGCGAGGCAGGCGATACGGTCCGGCGACACGACGCGAGCCAGCACCCCGACGCTCCCGAAGCCGCCATCGATGAGCAACTGGCGGTCGGGGTCCACGTCGCGGAGCTCTTCGACGAGCAGGTCCAGCGCCTCCGCGGTGCTCGCCGCCTGGAACGCGAGGAACGCCTCCGGCTCGAGCGCCAGCTGCCAGGCGAGGGAATCGGGCGCCACCGACCAGGCGCGGCTGGCGGGATGGCGCACCGCGTCGAACCGGCCATGCCAGCTGCCGTAGATCCGTGCATCCATGTCCAGCACGTCGATGGCGAGGCGTTCGCCGATCGCGGCACAGACCGTGGTCTTGCCCGTCCCCGCGGCCCCGACGACGAACCGCAGCCCCGTCCGTTCCCGCACGGCTGCCTGGGCGGACTCGACAAACGAGTCGTCGACGGGGAACACGCCTCGGCTCAGTGGCGGAAGTGCCGGGTGCCCGTCACGAGCATCGCGGCGCCGGCTGCCTCGACGTCCACGAGCACCTCCGCATCACGCATCGAGCCGCCCGGCTGGACGATGGCGGTGATCCCCGCCTCGAGGAGCACGCGCGGGCCGTCCGCGAACGGGAAGAACGCGTCGGAGGCGGCGACCGCGCCGGTCGCGCCTGCATCGCCCTGGAACTGGCGCGCCTTGTCCACGGCCCCCCGGCAGGCGTCCACCCGGCTGACCTGCCCGGAGCCGATGCCGATGAGCATGCCTTCCCGCACGAGCACGATGGCGTTGGACACCACGCCCCGGCAGAGGCGCCAGGCGAGGTCGAGGTCCCTCCGCTCGGCGTCCGTCGGCGGGCGGGAGGTGGTGCAGGCCCAGGTTGACGCGTCGTCCGGCAGGTTGTCCGGCGCCGTGACCAGCACAGCGCCACCGGCGGTCCGGACCGATCCAAGGTAGTCCACGGCAAGGAGGCCGCGCTCCGTCAGCCCGCTCCGGTCGGCGGCCGCATCCAGGGACGGGTCCACCACCAGGCGAAGGTTCGCCTTCGTCGCCAGGACCTCGCGGGCCCCTTCGTCGAACGCCGGCGCCACGACCACCTCCAGGAAGATCGAGGCCATCCGCTCGGCCAGGGCCAGGTCCACTGTCCCGGTGACCGCCACCACGCCACCGAAGGCCGAGACCGGGTCGCCGGCCAGCGCCGAATCCCACGCCTCCAGCAGGGTCTCGCGCTCAGCGGCGCCGCACGGGTTCGTGTGCTTGACGATGACGACGGCCGGGCCGCGCATCAGGCGCGCAAGCGAGGCGGCGGCCGAGGCGTCCAGCACGTTGTTGTAGCTGAGCGCCTTGCCCTGGAGCGGCGGCTCGCCGCTCGCGAACGGCCCATCCCAGGGACGCGGCTCGCGATCGGTGCGGCGGTAGCGCGCCGCGGGCTGGTGGGGGTTCTCGCCGTAGCGGAGGGCATCCACCTTCTCCAGCGAGATCGTCAGGCTGGGCGGGTACGGGTCTTCCGAGCCGGGCAGGCCGGGCTCCGAGGGAAGCTCCACCCCCGCCTCGAGCATCCGGCACGGCAGTTCCGCGGCGATGCGCGCGTCGTAGGCGGCGGTGTGGCGGAACGCCTCAACGGCGAGCGCGGAACGGAAGCCCAGGGGCACCTCGCCGTGCTCATCGAGGGCAGCCAGCACTGCGCCGTACCGCCCGGGCGAGGTCACGATCACCACCGACGCGTGGTTCTTGGCGGCGGCGCGGACCATCGACGGCCCGCCGATGTCGATCTCCTCCACCAGGTCGTCGAACGAGATCCCGGGTCTGCGGGCGGCGGCGGCGAACGGGTAGAGGTTGACGACGACGAGGTCGAAGGGCGCGATGCCGGCGACCAGCAGCGCCTCGCGGTGGTCGGCGCGGCGGCGGTCCGCCAGGAGCCCGGCGTGGACCCGAGGGTGGAGCGTCTTCACGCGGCCGTCGAGCATCTCCGGGAAGCCGGTCACGGCCGCGACATCGGTCACGGGGAGGCCGGCCTCGCGTAGCGCCCGAGCCGTGCCGCCCGTGCTGACAAGCTCCCAGCCTCGGGCGACAAGGCCGCGACCCAGCTCGGCCAGACCGGTCTTCTCGTAGACCGAGAGGAGGGCGCGACGCGGGACGGGGAGGCGGGCATCCGCGACGGTCGTGTCAAGGCGCGCTCGGCGGGCGCCATCCGGCACCTTGAGCGCCCCGGCCAGCAGCGCCGCCACGGCCGCCGGCAGGAGCCGGTGCTCGACCGGGTGGATCCGCGCCAGCAGGGAAGCCATGTCGTCGTCCGGCAGGACCGGCACCGCCTCCTGGGCAACGATCGGGCCGCCGTCCAGCGTCGCGTCCACGAGGTGCACGGTCACGCCCGTCACCGCCACGCCGGCCGCCAGCGCGTCGCGCGCACCATGGAGGCCGGGGAACGACGGCAGCAGCGACGGGTGCACGTTGAGGATCCGGCCGCCGAAGGCCGCCAGCACCGCGGGGCCGATCAGCCGCAGGTACCCGGCCAGGACGACCGCGTCCGGGGCCACGGCCAGCAACGTCCCGGCCAGCGTGGTGTCCTCCCCATCTGGGACAAGGATCGTGTCGATCCCCTGCTCCGCCGCCCAGTCCAGCCCCGGGCACGGTCGATCCGCGAAGACCAGGACCACGTCTCCGCCCAGCGAGCCTCGCCCTGCCGCCGCGACCAGCGCGCGAAGGTTGGAGCCGCTGCCCGAGACCCCGACCGCGATCCTGCCGCTCACCCCGCGAGCCCCTCCTCCACGTATCGCCTGCCGCCGATGGCCGCGGCGTCGACCACCTCGCCCACGACCCAGGCCGGGATCCCGCGAGACCGTGCCAGCTCCACGGTGGCTGCGGCGGCCCCGGCCGGCACGACGATGACCATCCCGAGCCCCCCGTTGAAGGTAGCGCGCAGCTCCGCGTCCGCGATCCCACCGAGCGCGCCCAGCACGCCCATGACCGAGGGCATCGGCCAGAGCGACGGGTCCAGGCGGGCGCCGAGCGCCTCCGGCAAGGCGCGCGGAACGTTGCCCGGCAGGCCGCCGCCCGTGATGTGGGCGATCCCTCGAACCTCGTGGCCGGCCGCCCCGAGGGCGGAACGCATCGCCAGCAGGTCCTTCGCGTAGATCCGCGTGGGCGTCAGCAGGACGTCACCCAGCGTCGCATCGACCAGCTCGGGCTCCGCGACCGTCTCGAACCCGGAGACGCTGAACCCCACCGCGCGGCTGGCCAGGCCGCCGTAGGGCATCCCGAGGTCCAGCCGGTGCTCGGCGATCAGTGCCCGCACCAGCGAATAGCCGTTCGCGTGCAGGCCGGAGGACCCCAGTCCCACGATCGCATCGCCTGCCCGGGCGGTGGACCCGTCCAGCAGCCGGCTGCGCTCCCCCACCCCGATGCAGAACCCCGCCAGGTCGAACGCATCGGGCTCCATCACGCCCGGGTGCTCCGCGGTTTCGCCACCCGTCAGTGCACACCCCGCCTGCCGGCAGCCCTCGGCAATCCCCGACACCAGCGCGGCCACGCGCTCAGGGTCCAGCCTCCCGATCGCGATGTAGTCCAGGAATGCGAGCGGCTCGGCCCCCGTGCAGGCCACGTCGTCCGCGCACATCGCGACGAGATCGATTCCGATCGTGTCCAGCCGCCCCAGGGTCGCCGCAATCGCCGTCTTCGTCCCCACGCCGTCCGTGGACGAGACGATGACGGGCTCCCGGTATCCGCTCGGGATCGCCACCGCGGAGCCGAACCCGCCGAGGCCGCCCAGCACCTCCGGCCGCCGCGTGGAGGCCACGGACGCCCGCATCAGCTCGACCGCCCTCTCGCCGGCGGCGACATCGACCCCGGCCCGCGTGTACGCCGCCCGGTCCCCGGTCATCGTGCCTCGACCGGCGCTTCGAGCATGAACTTGCGGGCCAGCACGTCGTATGGGACGGCCACCGGGTAGTTGCCGTCGAAGCAGGCGAAGCAGAACCCTTCGTACGGGAGGTCCAGGGCCGCCAGCACGCCCCGGATCGACAGATAGCCCAGGGAGTCGGCCTCGATGAAGTCACGGATCTCGCCGACCGAGTGGCTGCCCGCGATCAGCTCGGTGTCGATCGCCGTATCGATGCCGTAGAAGCACGGGTGGTAGATCGGCGGGGCGGAGATCCTGACATGGACCTCCTTCGCGCCGGAGCGCCGGAGGAGCCCCACGATCTGCTTGGTGGTGGTGCCGCGGACGATCGAATCGTCCACGACGATCAGCCGCTTGTCGCGGACGACCTCGCGCAGGGGGCTTAGCTTGACGTTGACACCGCGCTGGCGCATCGCCTGGGAGGGCTGGATGAACGTCCGGCCGCTGTAGCGGTTGCGGACCATCCCCTCGCGGTACGGGATCCCGGACGCCTCGGCGAACCCGGCAGCGGCGGGCGCGCCCGTGTCCGGCACGGGCATGACCATGTCGGCCTCGACCCCATGCTCGCCGGCAAGCTGGATCCCCATCTGGCGGCGCGCCTCGTAGAGATTGCGCCCCAGCATGTACGAGTCCGGCCGGGCGAAGTAGATGAGCTCGAACACGCACAGGGCAGGCGTGGCGGTGGCGTAGCGCACGGAGGCGGGCTGGCGCCCGGGCTCGAGCACCACGATCTCGCCGGGCTCCACATCCCGGACGAGCTCCGCGCCCACGATGTCGAGCGCGGCGGTCTCGGACGCAAGGATCCAACCGCCGGTGTCGTCGCCCCAGAGCCCGGGGCCATCCACGCCGGCCGGGACCGGGAGGCGGCCGAGGACGAGCGGGCGGAAGCCGTGCGGATCACGTACGCCGATCACGCGGTGCTCGTCGAGGATCACGAGGCTGAACGCTCCCCGGACCCGCGGCAGGACCTTGCGGAGCGCGTCCACTGTGTCGTCTGCGGGCTCGTCCGCGAGGAGGGCCGTCAGCAGCTCCGTGTCCGTGCTGGCCGGGAGACGGCCGCGCCCGCCCTGGAGCTGCTCAAGGAGCTCCCGCGTGTTGACGAGGTTCCCGTTGTGGCCGATGGCAAGGGCTCGCCGAGGCCCCAGACGGAGCGTCGGCTGGGCGTTCTCCCAGACCGTGGAGCCCGTGGTGGAATAGCGGCAGTGCGCCACGGCCAGGTCACCGGCCAGTGACGGGATCCGCCGCTCGTCCAGCACCTGGCCCACCATGCCCAGGTCCTTGTAGATCATCAGGTGCTTGCCATCGGACACGCCGATGCCGGCCAATTCCTGGCCCCGGTGCTGGAGTGCGAACAGGGCGGTCGCCGCCACGCCAGCCGCCTCGTGGCCGTGGTTCGGCAGGACGACCCCGACCACTCCGCACATCAGCCGCCGGCCTCCCAGCCGAGCGCCCGCGGGAGGCCGTGCTCCCACGCGTGCCGCAGCTCCGCCACCGGGACCTCAAGCGCATCCGCGATCCGGCTGCCGCGTTCCTCGGCGGCTCCCGTGGCACCCTCGCCGGCCAGCTCCACGACCAGGCGGGGACCGCCGGTGGTCCCAAGTGCCTCCACGGGCAGGCCGTGGTGGCGGGCGAGGAGCGCGAGAGCCGGGGCGTGGCGCTGCGTCGCCTCGACGACCAGGCGCGACGGGCTCTCCCCGAACAGCGCCACGGCCGGCGAGTCGCCGACGCCGAGCCTCAGCTGCGCGCCCACGTCGCCCCAGATGCACATCTCGGCGAGCGCCACGGCCAGGCCGCCGCCAGAGACGTCCTGGCAGCTCTCCACGAGGCCCCGGGCAATGGCCTCCCGGATGAACGCCTGCAGCCGTGTCTCCAGCGCCAGGTCCAGGACGGGCGGGCCGTCCTCGAGGGCGCTGCCCGCCAGGCGGGCGTACTCGCTGCCGGCGAGGCCCGGACCCGCGTGACCGACCAGCAGCACGGCACTCCCGGCCGCGAGGAACGCCGGCCCGACGCGCTTGGACACATCCGCCAGCAGCCCCACGATGCCGATCTCCGGTGTGGGCGCGATGGCGGAACCGGGCGCC
Source organism: uncultured Chloroflexia bacterium (assembly GCA_963770795.1). Taxonomy (GTDB): domain Bacteria; phylum Chloroflexota; class Limnocylindria; order Limnocylindrales; family CSP1-4; genus CAIXZV01. The sequence goes on along the minus strand of CAVYQR010000001.1, from coordinate 171,246 downwards.
TCGTTGTAGAGCGAGACGTTGCCGCCCGTGACGGGCAGGCCCAGGGCCGTGCACGCATCCGCGAGGCCACGGACGCCCTCGGCCAGGGCCCAGAAGGCCTCCGGCCGCGTCGGATCGCCGTAGTTGAGGCAGTTGGTCACGCCCAGCGGCCGCGCGCCGGTGATGGACACGTTGCGCGAGGCCTCCGCGACCGACATGGCGGCGCCCAGCCACGGGTCCACGGCGCTGACCGGGGCGTTGCCGTCCGTCGTGGCGACGAGCGCCTTCGTGGTGCCCTTGATCCGGATCACGGCGGCCCCTCGTCCGGGGCCGGCCACGGTGTTGGCCTGGACGTTGTGGTCGTACTGCTCGTAGACCGACCGCCGGGACGAGAGGTTCGGCGACCCGAGCAGCGCCACCAGCACGGCACCCGGGTCCTGGCCGCGGAGCGGCAGGTGGTCCACGGGCTCCGCGGGGGCACCCGGAGCGGGGGCCGGGCGATGCCGTGCGGGGGCCCGCGACTCGCGCTCGAAGACGATGGCCCCGGACGCCAGGGCGCGCGCGGGGATGCGGGCGAGCACCTCGGCGCCGCTCACCGCGTGGCCGTCGGGATCCAGCGCTCCGCGCCCCTCGGGCCCCGTGAGGATGACGATGTCCGGCTCCTCCGTGACCCGGCCGATGATCGCAACGGGCAGGTCCCAGCGCTCGCAGACGGTGCGCACCGCCTCCCAGCGGCCGGGCTCCACGATCGCGACCATCCTCTCCTGGGACTCGGAGATCATGACCTCGAAGGGCTCGAGGCCGGCCTCCCGGCGCGGGATCGCGTCCAGGTCCACCAGCATTCCCGTCCCACCGCGGTCGGCGGTCTCGCAGGTGGCGCAGGTGATCCCGGCCGCGCCCAGGTCCTGGATCGAGACGACGAGGCCCTTTGCGATCAGCTCCAGCGTCGCCTCGATCAGCAGCTTCTCCGCGAACGGGTCCCCGACCTGGACGGACGGGCGCTTGCTGGGGTCCTGCTCGCCGAACGTGGCGCTGGCGAGGACCGACGCCCCGCCGATGCCATCCCGGCCGGTGGCCGACCCGTACAGGACGACGAGGTTGCCTGGGCCATCCGCGGACGCCCGCATGAGCATCCCATCCTCGAGCAGGCCGATCGCCATGACGTTGACCAGCGGGTTGCCCTGGTAGGACGGGTCGAACACCAGCTCGCCGCCGACGGTGGGCACACCCACGCAATTGCCGTAGCCCCCGACGCCGCGCACGACGCCGTCGACCAGGTGTCGCGTCCGGGCATCGGACGGATCCCCGAAGCGCAGCGCGTCCAGGACGGCTATCGGGCGCGCGCCCATCGCGAACACGTCGCGCAGGATGCCGCCGACGCCGGTTGCGGCACCCTGGTACGGCTCCACGGCGGACGGGTGGTTGTGGCTCTCGATCTTGAACGCGACCGCCAGGCCGTCGCCGATCGCGATGACCCCGGCCTGCTCCCCCACCCCGGCAACGACGTCCTCGCCCGTCGTCGGGAGGGTGGCGAGCAGGGGACGGGAGCTCTTGTAGGAGCAGTGCTCGCTCCACATGACGCTGAACATGGCGAGCTCGAGATCGTTCGGGTCCCGGCCCAGCTTCTCCCGGATGGCCTCGAGCTCCACGTCCTCGAGCCCGAGGGTCCTGTGCAGCGGCATCGGCGGGATCGCGGACGCGGTCACCGCACCCTCCCGGCGGCCACGACGCCCGTGCCCGCGATCGAGCCCGTGCTGGCCCATTCCGCAGCGCTCACCACCAGCGAGCGGATGATGCCCAGCCCATCGTCCGAGCCGAGGATCGCCTCCACCGCGGTCTCCGGGTGCGGCATCAGGCCCGCCACGTTGCCCGCGGCGTTGCGCACGCCGGCGATCCCGCGCAGGGACCCGTTCGGGTTGCCGGCATCGTCCGGGCCGGCGACGGAGCCGTCCGCGTTCGCGTAGCGCCACAGCACGCCACCGTCGCGCTCCAGTTCGTCCAGCGTCGCCTCGTCCGCGTAGTAGCAGCCCTCACCGTGCGCGACGGGCATTCGAAGCGGCCGCCGTGCCCCGATCTCGCGCGTGAACGGCGAGTCCATGTGCTCGGGCAGGAGGGTGACCTCGCGGCAGACGAAGCGCAGGCCGCGGTTCCGCAGCAGGGCACCCGGCACCAGCCGCGCCTCGGCCAGGACCTGGAACCCGTTGCAGATGCCCAGGACCGGTCCGCCCCGCTCCGCGAAGTCGGCCACGGCGCGCATCACCGGGCTGAACCGCGCGATGACGCCGGCGCGCAGGTAGTCCCCGTACGCAAACCCGCCCGGTAGCAGGATCCCGGCGACACCCGCCAGGTCCGCGTCCTCGTGCCACAGGATCACCGGCTCGGCACCGGCCAGGCGCAGGGCGTTGACCGCGTCGATGTCCCTGTTGGAGCCCGGGAACAGGACGACACCGACGCGCACCGTCACCCGCGCACCCCCGTATCGGCCGGCGAGGCCTCGTCCATCCCGCCCAGCGGCTCGACTTCGAACAGCTCCATGAGCGGGTTCGAAAGCAGGTCGCCCGCCAGCCGGTCCACCACGGCCCGTGCGGCCGCCTCGTCGGCCGCCTCCACCACCATCTCGACCCGGCGGCCGACCCGGACCCCGCTGACACCCTCGATGCCGAGGTGCGGGAGGCTGCGCTCAACGGCCTTTCCCTGGGGGTCCAGGATGCCGGGCTTGGGCGTGACGTTGACGGCGTAGCGGTAGACGCGGGTCAGGTCGCTCATCGGGCGATGACATCCTCCGTGAGATAGCGGGCGAAGCTCGCGCCGGTGATGCGTTCGAAGGCCTGGACGTAGCGGGTCCGGGTTCCGGTCACCACGTCCTCGGGGAGCTCCGGCCCCGGCGCGGTCTTGTTCCACGGCTGCCGCTCCAGCCAGTCGCGGACGAACTGCTTGTCGTAGCTGACCTGGGCCCGTCCCGGCTCATACGCGCCAGCGTCCCAGAAGCGGGAGGAGTCCGGCGTCATGACCTCGTCGATGAGCACCAGTTGGCCCGACGCCAGGAGGCCGAACTCGAACTTGGTGTCCGCGAGGATGATCCCGACCCGCTCGCATTGGGCGGCACCTCGGTGATAGAGCTCCAGCGAGACCGAACGCACCTGCTCCGCGATCTCCTCGCCGATGAGCTCCCCCACTCGGTGGAAGAGGATGTTCTCATCGTGCTGGCCGGCCGGCGCCTTCCAGGCCGGCGTGAAGATCGCCGACGGCAGGCGATCGCTCTCTCGGAGGCCGCCCGGGAACCGGATCCCGCAGACGGCGCCCGTGGCCTGGTAGTCCCTCCAGCCGGACCCGCTGAGATACCCGCGCACGACGCATTCCACCGGCAGGACGGAGGCGTGGCGACCGAGCATGATCCGGCCGCGGAGGTCTGCGATGAGCCACGGGTCGCCCCGTGTGATTTCCTCGGGGAGGTCCAGGGGATCCGTGGACAGCAGGTGGTTCTGGACGATGTCGGCTGTCTCGGAGAACCAGAACCGCGAGAGGCCGGTCAGGATCCGGCCCTTGTCGGGGATCGGCGTCGGCAGGACGACGTCGAAGGCGGACAGGCGATCGCTGGCGACCAGGAGGAGGCGGTCGTCGTCGACGCGGTAGAGGTCCCGGACCTTGCCGGAGCGGACGAAGGAATCGGCCAGCGGCATCAGGATCCCCCTTTTCGTTCGAGCGCGTCCAGGCGGGCGATCACCTCCGGCACGTGCCGGAGGACCGCCGAAATCGTCGAAGCAGGCATCGAGGTCCGCGAGCGGCAGCCGGCCGGCAACCGCGGGATCCGTGGCCAGGAGCCCGTGGAGCGCCACCCGCTCGTCGGCCGCGCGCAGGGCATTGCGCTGAACGATGGCGTAGGCGTCCTCGCGCGACAGCCCGGCCGTCTCCACCAGCGCGAGCAGCACCCGCGACGAGGCGTGGAGCCCGAGGCCGCGCTCGATGTTCTCGCGCATCCGCTCCGGCCGGACCACCAGTCCCTCCACCAGGCCCGTTGCCTTCACGAGCATGTAGTCCAGGAGGATCGTGGCGTCCGGGAGGATCACCCGCTCTGCGGAGCTGTGGCTGATGTCGCGCTCGTGCCACAGCGGCTGGTTCTCGAGGGCGGTGTGGGCGTACCCGCGGAGGAGCCGCGCAAGGCCCGCGATCCGTTCGGACAGGATCGGATTGCGCTTGTGGGGCATGGCCGAGGAACCCTTCTGGCCGCGCTTGAACGGCTCCATGACCTCGGCGATCTCGGTGTGCTGGAGGTTGCGGACCTCGGTTGCGAGCCGCTCGAGGGTGCCGCCGAGGATCGCGATCGCCGCCAGGAAGGCCGCGTGACGGTCTCGCTGGACGATCTGGGTGCTGACCGGGTCCACGCGCAGGCCCAGGTCCACCAGAACCTCCGCCTCGAGGTCCGGGGCGAGGTGGCTGTACGTCCCCACCGGTCCGCTGATCTTGCCGGTGGCGATCTCTGCGGTGGCCTGCGCCAGGCGCTCGCGGCCGCGGGCGACCTCGAAAGCCCACCCGGCGCACTTGAGCCCGAAGGTCGTGGGCTCAGCGTGCACGGAGTGCGTGCGGCCCATCATCATGGTGCCGGCCTCTCGCCGGGCACGGGCGATGAGGGCGGCGAGCAGGTTGTCCGCATCGAACAGGAGGCGTTCGCCGGCGGCCCGAAGCTGGAGCGCCAGCGCCGTGTCCACGACATCGCTGCTGGTCAGGCCCAGGTGCAGGAACCGCCCCTCGGGTCCCACGCTCTCCGCCACCTGCGAGACGAACGCGATGACGTCGTGGTCCGTGGTCGCCTCGATCTCGGCGATCCGGTCCACGTCCACGACCGCCCGGGCCTCGATGACGGCCAGCGCCTCGGCCGGGACCAGGCCACGGCGGACCTGCGCCCGGCAGACGGCGATCTCCACCTCCAGCATTCGGTCGAAGCGGGCCCGCTCGGACCAGGTGGCGCCCATCTCCGGGAGCGTGTAGCGGCGGATCACCGGGCTGCCTCCAGCGCGGCGGGGTACGGCAGGTCCAGCGCGATGTCGTGCCGGCGCTGCAGGCCATCCCAGGTGATGGCCTCCGCGGACGCCTCGGCCGCCTCCCGTGCCGCCACCAGGTCCCGGCCCCGCCCGACCACGGTCAGCACCCGGCCACCGTTCGTCCCGAAGCTGGCACCGTCCTGCCGCGCCACGGTCCCGGCGTGGAACACGAGCGCACCCCGGTCCCGGGCGGCGTCCAGGCCTCTGATCACGTCCCCGCGCCGCGGGTTGCCCGGGTAGCCCTCCGCCGCCAGGACGATCCCGACGGAGGCGCCGGGCATGACCGGCAGCCGCGACGGGAGCGTATCCGCGAGACGGCCCCGCGCGGCGGCGAGGAGGAGCGGGCCCAGGTCGGCGGCGAGGAGCGGCAGGATCACCTGTGCCTCCGGGTCACCCAGGCGGACGTTGACCTCGAGCATGACCGGCCCGTCGGCCGTCAGCATCAGGCCCGCGTACAGGAAGCCACGGAAGCGGGCGCCGCGGCGGGCCATCTCGGCGAGGATCGGCCTGTGGACGGTCTCGAGCACCCCTTCGACCGCGGCATCGTCCAGGTCCGGGAGCGGCGAGTAGGCGCCCATGCCGCCGGTATTCGGGCCCGCGTCGCCGTCGCCCAGGCGCTTGTGGTCCCGGGCGGCCGGCAGGGCCACGGCCCGCTCCCCGTCACAGATGGCGATGACGCTGGCCTCCCGGCCCGTCAGTCGCTGCTCCACGACCAGCGCGGGGACGTCCCCGGGACGGTCCACCAGGAAGGAGGGTGCCAGCTCAAGGGCCTGCGCGGTCGACTCCGTGACGACGACGCCCTTTCCCGCCGCGAGGCCGTCCGCCTTGAGGACCACGCCGGCGCCGGCATCGCCCAGCTCCCGGATGAACGCGAGCACGGCCTCCGTCTCGCCGCCTGTGAAGCTTCGGGCTGGGGCCATGGGCACCCCGGCGCCCTGGGCCACCTCGTGGCAGAACGACTTGGACGTCTCGAGCCGCGCGGCCTCCCTCGTTGGCCCGAAGACGGGGATGCCGGCGGAGCCCAGCGCATCCGCGACGCCGACCGAGAGCGGTGCCTCCGGCCCGACGACCACGAGGTCCACGGCGGCGGCGCGGGCGAGGGCGACTACGGCAACGGGGTCGAGCGGGTCCACGGCAAGCGCCCTCACGCCGGGCTCCGCGTTGATCGCCGCGCTCCCCGGCGCGACCAGCACCTCGGCGATCCCGTGCTCGTGGGCCAGCTTCCAGGCGAGCGCGTGCTCGCGACCTCCTCCGCCGAGGACCAGGATGCGGGCGGGCACCTCGTGCATCGGCGTTCTCGTCGGCCTACGCGGGTGTGGGCGGGCGGTGGCGCATCGGCCGCCACGCACGCTCGATCGTCTGGGTACGCTCCGGTCCCACGGACACGAAGACGATGGGCACGCCGGCGTGATCCTCCAGGGCCGTCACGTAGCGGCGGGCGTTCTCCGGCAGGTCCGCGAGCGAGCGCACGTCGTGGATCGGCTCCTCCCAGCCCTCGAAGTCCTCGTAGATCGGCACGGCGCGCGAGAGCGCGGCGCCGGACGACGGCCAGGTGTCGACCCGCCTGCCATCGATCTCGTAGGCCACGCCCAGCTTGATCGTCTCGATGCCGGAGAGGATGTCGAGCTTGTTGAGGACGATGGCGCTGTTGGAGTTGACGGCGACGGCGTACCGAAGCGGGACGGTGTCGAACCAGCCGACGCGGCGCGCGCGACCCGTGACCGTGCCGAACTCCCGGCCGCGCTCCGCGATCCCGCGCCCGACCTCGTCGAACAGCTCGGTGGGGAATGGCCCGGAGCCAACTCGCGTGGAGTAGGCCTTCATCACGCCGATGACCTCGTCCACCTGGAGCGGGCCGATGCCGCCTCCGGTACACGCGCCACCCGCGACGGGGTTGGACGAGGTGACGAAGGGGTAGCTGCCGTGGTCAAGGTCCAGGAGCGTGCCCTGGGCACCCTCGAGAAGGACGTGGTCCCCGCGCCGGAGCGCGTCCTGGACCAGCCAGGTGCTGTCGTCCAGGTGCGGTCGCAGGCGCTCTCCCCAGACCAGGCACTGGGCCACCAGTGGTTCGACTTCGAAGGCGTCGGTCCCCATCGCCACGAGGAGCAGGTTCTTGTCGACGAGGGCGCGGGTGATGCGCTCGCGGAGGGTCGGCTCGTCGACCAGATCCTCCATCCGGAGGCCCAGGCGCCAGGCGCGGTCGCCGTACGTGGGCCCGATGCCGCGCCCGGTGGTGCCGACCTTGGCGCCCGCCAGCCGGCTCTCGTTGCCCTTATCGAGGGCCACGTGGTACGGCATGATCACGTGGGCGCTACGGCTGACGCGGACCTTGGCCACGTCGATCCCGCGGGCGATCAGCATGTCCAGTTCGCGGATGAGCGTGGCCGGGTTGACGACCACCCCATTCCCGATGACCGACGTGATGTGCGGATAGAGGACGCCCGACGGGCACAGTTGGAGCTTCACCGTCTCGTCCCCGACCACCACCGTGTGGCCGGCATTGTCGCCACCCTGGTAGCGGACGACCATGGCGACCTGCTCGGCGAGGAAGTCGGTGGTCTTTCCCTTGCCTTCATCGCCCCACTGGAGGCCGACGATCACGGTCGCGGGCATCACATGTCTCCGGAAATGAAACGACCCCGGCCCGTGCCGGAGTCCTGGATAGACGCCTCCCGCGAGTGCCCACCGGCAGTGCGGCGGACCGGGCGGTCGAAGGTGCGGTCCCGTCTCACGGGGCGGACGCCGCGCCTCCCTCGAGCAATGGTCAGACCCTCCATCGCGGTCCTGGCTGAGCGCAGCCTCGAGGACCCCGGGAGTATACCCAACGGGGGTGCCCGCGACGCGGGATCAGGGGATTGCGGTTGGGTTGCGACGGCGCGCTCGGGGGGCGCCGGTGCGTGCCTGGTGGGCCTCGGCGCGGATCGAGGTGTCGGAAGTGAGTCCCGGGCAAGCCGGACGTAAGAGCCGGCGAAGTCGCCCTCGCTAGGGTTCGCGTTGCCCGTCGTGATCGCCGGCCCCCGCCGACCCGTCCCCCCGCCGAGGCCCCGACCGGGGCCGGCACCCGACCCGCCCGCCGGAACATCGTTGCCCGCCGCTCACGCAGGATCGGCCGCATGGAGACGCGCCAGGCACGTCTGCGGTCCGATCGAAAGGAGACACGGACCATGAACAGGGTCCTCCTCACCGGTCGCCTCACCCGCGACCCCGAGGTTCGCACGACCGCCGGTGGCAAGGCGGTCGCCAGCTTCGCCGTGGCCACGCACGAGTACGTGGGCGGCGGCAAGGAGAAGTCCGAGTTCCACAACGTGGTCGCGTGGGACCGGCTGGCAGAGACCTGCGGCCGCTACCTCGGCAAGGGGCAGCAGGTCTCGATCGAGGGCCGGCTCCAGACGCGCTCCTGGGACGATGACCAGGGAAAGCGCCACTGGAAGACCGAGATCATCGCGAGCAACGTGGAGATGCTGTCCGGCCGGCGCAAGAAGGACTACGCGGCAGAGACTGCGGCCACGGCGCTCGAGACACAGGCGCTGGCGGCCGGGATCGCGCCCGATGCGGGCGAGCCCATCGCAGACGACGCGGGCTTCTCCGTGGCCTCCGGAGGCGACGAGGACGAGGAGGAGGAGGAGATCCTCGAGGAGGCCGTCGCGGCCTGACGTCCTTCTCCCCCTCGCCCGGCGGCGGTGCGGACTCCCCCTCCCGTGCCGCCGCCGGCTACTCCCTCAGGACTGGTGGGCGATCATCAGTGCGGCGTGGCCGCGTCCGCCGGAACCGTGGTGGCCGTCTCGGGAGCCTGCACGAAGTGGCACGCCGCAACGTGCTGGGACGCCTCGGGACGGTGGTGCAGCTGCAGCTCGGGTTTGGTCGTCGCACAGATCTCGGGTCGGCCGAGCTGCTCCCGGAGCGGACAGCGCGGATGGAAACGGCAGCCGGACGGCGGGTTCAGCGGTGATGGGACGTCGCCGGTCAGGATCACGCGGCGGCGCCGGTCCCGCGCCTCCGGGATGGGGATGGCGGACATCAGGGCCTGGGTGTATGGGTGCTCGGGGTCGCTGAAGATGGAATCCCGGTCGGCCAGCTCGGCGATCCGCCCCAGGTACATCACCGCCACGCGATTGCTGATGTGCTCAACAACGCCCATGTTGTGGGCGATGAAGATGTAGGTGAGCCCCAGCTCGCCCTGGAGCGCCTTGAGCAAGTTGAGCACCTGCGCCTGGATGGACACATCGAGAGCGGAGACCGGCTCGTCGCACACGATCAGCTCCGGCTCGAGGACGAGCGCTCGGGCAATCCCGATGCGCTGACGCTGGCCGCCCGAGAACTCGTGGGGATACCGGCGGGCGTGGTACGGGGCGAGCCCAACCAGGTCCATCATCCGGCTGACCTTCTCGCCCCGCTCGGCGGGGGTCCCGATCCCGTGGATCCGCAGTCCTTCGCCGATGCTGTCGCCGATCGGGGTTCGCGGGTCGAGCGACGCGTAGGGATCCTGGAAGATGATCTGCATCCGGCGCCGGAACGGCTTCAGGGCCTTTCCCTTGAGCGTGGTGATGTCTGTGCCGTCGTAGTTGATCGTGCCCGCGGTCGGCTCGATGAGGCGCAGGAGCAGCCGGCCGATCGTGGTCTTGCCGCAGCCCGACTCGCCGACCAGCCCGAGCGTTTCACCACGCCTGATCTCGAAGCTCACGTCGGAGACGGCGCGCACCTGCCCTACCGTGCGCTGGAGCACGCCGCCCTTGACCGGGAAGTCCTTGACCAGGTTGCGCACGACGACGAGCGGCTGATCGGCGCCGGTCATGCGGGCATCCCTTCGTCGATGCTCTCGACCGGCGGCACCCAGCCCGGTTCGTGCTCGATGGCCCGGCCGGAGGCGTCGTGGTAGAGCCAGCAGCGCACCTCGTGGCCCGGTGCGAACGGGCCCAGCGCAGGATGGGACTCGAAGGCGTTCGGATCGGGTTCGGCGAACCGGGACGCACATCGAGGCGCGAACCGGCAACCCTCGGGAAGATCGACGAGGTTCGGGACGTTGCCCGGGATGACGGCGAGCTCCAGGCGCGGCCGGCCAAGGATTGGGATCGAGCCGATGAGCCCCCGCGTGTACGGGTGGCGGGGCTCCGTGAACAGCGTCTTCACGTCGGCGTGCTCGACGATCTCGCCGGCGTACATGACGGCCACGCGGTCACAGGTCTCCGCCACGACGCCGAGGTCGTGCGTGATCAGGATGACGGCCGTCCCCGTCTCATCGCGGAGGCGCCGGATGAGGTCGAGGATCTGCGCCTGGATGGTCACGTCCAGGGCCGTCGTCGGCTCATCCGCGATCAGCAGTTCGGGCTCGCAGGCAAGCGCCATCGCGATCATGACCCGCTGGGCCATGCCGCCTGACATCTCGTGCGGGAAGTTCTTCAGGCGCCGCTCGGGATCCGGGATTCCGACCATCCTCATGAGCTCCAGCGCCCGGGCAGTCGCGGGACCACGCTTCAGGCCCCGGTGGATCTCCAGGACCTCGGCGATCTGCCGGCCCACGTTCCAGACCGGGTTCAAGGACGAGGTTGGCTGCTGGAAGATCATGCCGATTTGCTCGCCCCGGATGCCGCGCATCTCGTCCCCCCGGAGCTTGAGCAGATCCTGGCCGTCGAACAGGATCTCGCCGGAGTCGATCCGTCCGGGAGGGCCGACGAGCTGCATGACCGACAGCGAGGTCACGCTCTTGCCGCATCCGGACTCCCCGACGAGCCCCACGATCTCGCCACGGTCCACGTGGAAGTCGATCCCGTCGACCGCCCTGACAACGCCATCGCGGGTCTTGAACGAGGTATAGAGGCCCTTGATCTCCAGGAGCGGCCTCGCGCCACGCTCATGCTTCGGGCGGGGCCCGGCCTGGACGATCTCCTCGATGGAGGGCGCGTCAGGGGTCGTGGGCTTCACGCCAGCCGCCTGGCCGCTGGTTGGGTGGAACGTCATCGATTGAGTCGCGGGTCGAGCGCGTCGCGCAGGCCGTCGCCGAGGAGGTTGAAACCGAGAACCGTCAGGATGATCGCGACACCCGGAACGAGGATCACATGCGGGGCGTTGAACAGCTGGTTGCGCTCCAGCCCGATCATCGAGCCCCACTCCGGCCGGTTGAGGTCGCCCGTCACGCCGAGGAACGCGAGAGCCGCGATCTCGAGGATCGCACCCCCGATGCCCAGGGTGCCCTGAACGACCAGCGGCGTGATCGAGTTCGGCATGATCCGCCGCGTCAGGATGCCGAAGCCCGACTCGCCCAGGGCGCGCGATGCCGTCACGTAGTCGCTCTCCTTGGTCGACAGCACGGACGCTCGGGCGATTCGGGCATAGATCGGCACCGACACGAGCCCGATCGCGAACAGGGCGTTCACCAGGCTCGCGCCGACGGCGGTAACGATGGCGATCGCGAGCAGCAGTGCCGGGAAGGCCAGGACGATGTCCATCAGCCGCATCAACAGGTTGTCCACCGAGCCGCCGACATACCCCGCCAGGGCTCCAATGGCCGTCCCGAGCACGATCGCGAAGCCGATAGCTGCCAGGCCGATGAGCAGCGACGTCCGGGCCCCGAAGACCACTCGGCTGAAGATGTCGCGGAAGTTGCCATCCGTGCCGAGGAGATGCTGGGGCTGGTCCTCGGGGCACCCAAGTATGTGGATGCAGGGGGCGGCACGCTGCTTGACGCCCTGCTCGACACCGAGCAGCCGGCCATCCGGGTCGTGGGTGGCGATGAACGGCGCGAAGACGGCCACGAACACGAGCAGGCCGAGGATCGAAAGGCCCATGACCGCCGAGCGCTGGTGAAGCACCTGTCCGGCCGTGTCCCGCCAGAGGCCGCCGCGACGGGACCTCGTGGCCGGGCCCCCGGCAGCTGGTTGGGTGGACGGGCGCACGGACGGCTCCTCCTTCACTGAAGTCGGATCCTCGGGTCCAGGAATCCATACGAGATATCGACGATGAGGTTGATCGTCACGTAGCCGAAGGCGATCAGGAGGGTGAACCCCTGGATGACCACGTAGTCACGCCCGGAGATCGCCTCGAACAGCGAGCGACCGACGCCGGCCAGGTTGAACACGGTCTCGGTCAGGACCGCGCCGGACAGGAGCAGGCCCAGCTGCAGCCCGATGATGGTGACGACCGGCAGCATCGCGTTGCGGGCGCCGTGGCGCATGACCACCGCCCGCTCGCCGAGGCCCTTGGCCCGTGCCGTGCGGATGAAGTCCAGACCCAGGACCTCGAGCAGGCTCGATCGGGTGATCCGGGCGATGATCGCCAACGGGATCGTGCCCAGCGCAATGGCCGGCAGGATCAGGTGACGGAACGCGTCGGCCGCCGCACCCCACTGGCCGGAGATCAGGCTGCTGAAGATGTAGATCCCGGAGACGAAGTCGAGAAACGCCCGTGGCGGACCAGTCCAGTCCTCGAGCCCCCAGACGACCGCCAGCGGCACCACGCTCACGCCGGAGCTCAGGCGGCCCGAGGGCGGCAGCGAGAACGGCGTGTCCTTGAGCAGGATCGCGAACACAAAGGCAAGGATGAGACCGAGCACGAAGATGGGGATGGAGACCCCGAGGTTGGCGAACATCATGGTGCCGACATCGACCGGTGAGTTGCGCCGGTAGGCGGACAGCAGGCCCAGCGGCACGCCGAGGAATGTGGCGAACAGCATGGCGAGCAGGGTCAGCTCGACGGTCGTCGGCAGACGCTCGATCAGCAGCGTGGTGACCGGGCGCGAGTGCTTGATCGAGGTGCCCAGGTCGCCGCTGGCGAGCTGCTCGAGGTAGCTGACGAACTGGATGGGAATCGGCTGGTCCAGCCCGTACCGGATGATGAAGTCGTTGCACACGGCGTCGGTGGCGCGCTCACCAAGCACCGCCCGACAGGGGTCGCCGGGCACGAGGCGCGCGAGTGCGAACACGAGGAAGGTGATCCCGATCAGGACCGGGATCGTCATGAGCACCCGACGGAGGATGAACTTGATCACCGCTGCTGGTCACGCCCTCGTGGTTCGATCGCAGATGACTCGGCCGCCTGGCCCCAGGGCCGACGGGTGTTCCCAGGGCTGCCTCCGTCGCACGGGCCGGGCACAGGCTGCTCGACCCGGCCGGGCGCAGGCATCCGATGGCCCGAGGCGCGAGGTTACCATGATGGGACGCCCCTCCAGGCCGGTGGATCGCGTCGCCGGAACGGCCGGCGACGCATGCATCTACGCCCCCGGAATCCCGGTCTCCCCGCGGACCTTGCGGCGGTACGCGCGCCACGTGACCGCCCACTGCGCCGGATCGTCCAGCACGCTGTGGTCGATCGCGTGGATCGTGCTCCGGTGGGGCGCGGTCCGGACAATCTCCGGCTCCTCATACGCCTCGCGGGCGACGGACGCCAGGATGGCCGCGTACTCGTCCAGGTCGCCCTTCGAGTAGGACTCGGTCGGCTCCAGCGTGAAGGGCTCCGGCACCACGAACGGGTGGTGGCTCGTCCAGTAGTGGACGCCGTAGTCCAGCGCCCGGACGCCGATCTGCTCGGACGTGATGCCGGTCTCCCGGGTCAGCTCCTCCCAGCTGTAGCGGACCTGCTCGATCCTGCGCTTGCCCGTCGCGTACGGGGCCGAGGCACCTCGGATCTCCAGGATCCGCTTGAGCAGGTAGTTGTTGTTGAGGACGGCGATCTCCGCGACCTCGCGCAGGCCCTCCGCGCCCAGGCTCATGATCCAGGCGTAGGCCCGCAGGAGGTTCGGGGTGACACCCACGAACGGCCGAACCTTCCCGATGCTCTGCGGCCCACCGTTGTCGAGGCGGTACGCCTCCCCGTCGAACTCGACGGTCGGGCGCGGGAGGAAGGGGGCCAGCGCCTCCGTCACGCCGCTCGCCCCGGCCGCCGGCCCGCCGCACGCGTGTGGGGTGGAGAACGTCTTGTGCAGGTTGAAGTGGCACAGGTCGAACCCGGCCTCCCGAGCCCGCGTGATCCCCAGGATGCCGTTCGCGTTCGCCTGGTCGTACGAGGCCAGGCCGCCGGCCTCGTGCACGACCCGGACCCACTCGGCGATCTCCGGGTTGTAGATCCCGGTGTCCTCGGGGTTCGTGATCAGGAGGGCGGCGGTCCGCTCACTCACCGCGGCCTTGAGCGCGTCGAGGTCCGGGTAGCCGTCGGGATCGGGGTGCAGGGTGATGACCTTGTAGCCGGCCGTCTTCGCACACGCGGCGTTCGAGGGATGCGAGAAGATCGTCGTGATGACCTCGTCGCGCTGGTCGCCCTCGCCGCGGGCGGCGTGGTACGCGCGGATCATCGACACGTTGGCGAAGATTGCCGCGGACCCTGCTCCCGGCTGGAGAGAGAAACGGTCCATCCCGCTGATCTCGCGGAGGAGGCCCTCGAGGCGCCAGATGACCTCCAGGATCCCCTGCACCGTGGACGCATCCTGGAGCGGGTGCAGCTCCGCCAGCTTCGGCGACCGGGCGAGCTGGTCGTTGACCTTGGGGCTGTACTTCATCGTGCAGGTCCCCTGCCCGACGTCGATGTTCAGGTCCGCCCCGAGGTTCTCCTGTGACAGGCGGTCGTAGTGCCGGAGCACGTGGACCTGTCCCAGCTCCGGGAGAGCAGGCGGCACGGAGCGACGGACCCCCGCTGGCAGGAGCGCCGCGGGATCGCCCACGGCAGCCGAGATGGCCGGCTCCACCGGCGGAGGGAGGATGCCTCGGGCGCCCGGCTGGCTCAGCTCGAAGACGATCGGCTCGTCCCAGCTCGCCTGGTGGAAGCGGCGAAGGGCGGGCTTGGGCCCGATCGGCCAGCTCATCGCAGGACCTCGGTCAGCTCGGCGGCAAGCCGGTCGATATCGTCCTGGGTGTGGATCTCGGTGACGCAGTAGAGAGCGGACCGGCCGAGCTCGGGGAAGTCCGAGGACAGGTCGAACCCACCGAACACGCCCCGGTCCAGCAGCGCGGCGTTCACCTGGGCAACCGTCCTGCCCGACGGATCGAAATCAACGACGAACTCCCGGAAATGGTGGCTTGCACGGTGGACGATGCGAAGACCGGGCACCTCCGCGAGGCGATCCATCGCGTAGCGCGTTCGCGCCATGATCCCCTCGCCGATCTCGGTCATCCCCTTCGGACCCATGAGCGCCAGGTAGACGGCAGCCGTGATCCCCCACAGGGCGGCGGCAGTGCCGACCCACTCCTTGCCCTCCTCGCGGACGGCGAAGCTGGTCCTCTCGTAGGCCACGTCGCCAAACCCGTACTCACCCTCGACCGCTGTCGGCGCGAGGCCGAACAGCCGGGAGGGAAGCTCCATGACGAACCGGGGGTCGTCGCGCACGCCGATGTAGCCCGCGTGCCCGCCCCCGTACTGGAGGTGCATCCCGAGCGACTGGATGTCCCCGCAGGCGATGTCCGCCCCGTAGGCCAGCGGCGGCTCGAGCACCCCGAGGCTGATCGGGTCGGCACCGACGACGAGCAGCGCGCCCGCAGCGTGGGCGAGCCTCGCAACCTCCGCCCCGACGGTCGAGATCACCCCCAGGAAGCTCGGGTTCTCGAGGTAGATGCCCGCCGTCCGCTCGTCGATCATGCCCGCGAGCGCGGCCAGGTCCACCTCGCCGGTCCGCTCGTCGATCGGCGCGAGATCGACCGAGATCCCCGCCATGTAGTCGCGGATCTTCGACAGCTTGTCGGCTCCGATCGTCCGCGTGACGACGATGCGGCTCCTGCCGGTGATGCGCGTGGTCATGAGCAGGGCCGTCGCGGCCGCCTGGAAGCCGTCGTAGACGGGCACGTTCACGACGTCCATCGTGAGCAGCTCGCCCATCATCGATTCGTACTCGAAGAGGGCCTGGAAGCGGCCGTGATCCTCGTATGGATCGCCGGCGTACGCGGTCAGGAACTCGGTGCGCGAGTTGACCTCGTCGCAAACCGCCGGGACGTGGTGCTGGTAGGCGCCCGCCCCGAGGAAGCTGATGACCTCTCGCGTCGAGCGGTTCCGCGCGAGGAGGCCCTCGACATGCCGGACAAGGGCCGCCTCGGACGTGAACGGCGGCGGGAGGTCGAGGGGCCGCCGCAGACGGAGCGGCTCCGGGATCGACGCGTACAGCTCCTCGATGTCGGCCGCCCCGATGTCGGCCAGCATCTGCGCCCTGGTCGCCGGAGCAGAGTTGGGGATGTACGGGTGCACCGGGGGGCGACTCAAAGCAGCCAACGTCACGCGCCTTTCTCGGATCATGGGTTCGCCGGCGGGCCACCCGTGGCCACCATCGAGCAGACTCATGATAGCGGTCCAAACGGCTAGACTTCGGAAGGTGCCGCCGCGCACGCGGGCGGACTCCAGAGCGTCGCTCTGCCGCACACGGGAGGATCCGCAGGCGATGACCGAGAGCGCTCCGGCACACGCCCAGGCCGTCGTCATCGGCGGCGGCATCCTCGGCTCATCCGTCGCGTATCACCTCACCAAGAGGGGCTGGCGCGATGTCGTCCTCGTGGAACGCGCGGACCTCACCGCGGGGACGACCTGGCACGCGGCCGGCCTGATGATGCAGGTGCAGTCGTCGCGTACCGTGACGCTGTGGGGCAAGTACAACGACGAGCTGATCCCCGAGGTCGAGGCCCTGACCGGCATGGGGACCGGGTACCGTCGGACGGGATCGATCCTCGCGGCCAGCACGGACGCCCGCTGGGAGGAGGTCCGGCGGTCGATCTCCATGGCGCACGCTGCCGACGTCGAGGTCCATGCCATCGGGGAGGCCGAGGCGAGGCGGGCCTGGCCGCTGATGGACGCGACCGGGATCGTGGGGGCCGCGTGGTACCCCAATGACGCCGTGGCCAACGCGACCGATCTGACCCAGGCCATCGCAGCTGCCGCCCGCCTCGGTGGAGCGCGGATCCTGCGGCACACCACAGTGACCGGCGTGGACAGCGTCAATGGGCGGGTGAACCTGGTCAGGACGAGTCGCGGGGACATCGCCACCGACACCGTCGTGAACTGCACCGGAATGTGGGCCCGCGAGGTCGGGCGGCGCTCCGGCGTATCCGTCCCGCTCCACGCGGCGGAGCACTTCTACCTGGTCACGGAGCCGATCGAGGGGCTCCCGCCGGACCTGCCCGTCCTTCGCCTCCCCGACGAGCGGACGTATGTCCGCGAGGACACCGGCAAGCTGCTGATCGGGTTCCTCGAGCTCGCCGCCAAGCCGTGGGCGACGATGGGGATTCCGGACGGGGCCGAGTTCATCCGCCTGCCGGAGGACTGGGACCATCTCGCCCCGGAGATCGAGCTCGCCGCACGCCGCCTGCCGCTGATCAACGACGTCGGGATCATGCTGTTCTTCAACGGACCGGAGAGCTTCACCCCCGATGACCGGGCGATCCTGGGGCCGGCGCCGGAGCTGTCCGGGTACTGGGTGGCCGCGGGGTTCAACTCGCACGGGCTGCGCAGCGGTGCCGGCGCGGGACGGGCCCTGGCCGACTGGATCGTCGAGGGCGACCCACAGGAGGACCTGTGGGAGATGGACATCCGCCGGTTTGCCCCGTTCCAGGGCAACCGCCGGTACCTGCACGATCGCGTCAGGGAGTCGGTCGGCCTGCTGTACGCGCCGCACTGGCCCTTCCGCCAGGTGGAGACCGCCCGCGGCATCCGGAAGACGCCCTTCTACGATCGCCTGGCGGCGCGGGGCGCCTGCTTCGGAGAGCTGATGGGCTGGGAGCGGGCCAACTGGTTCGCACCACCCGGCGTCGAGCCGAGATACGAGTACTCGCACGGTCGCCAGAACTGGTTCCCCTGGTCGGCGGAGGAGCACCGGGCTGCCCGCGAGGGTGTCGCGATGTTCGACGAGTCGACGTTCGGGAAGATCCTGGTGTCCGGCCCGGACGCCTGCGCCGTCCTGAACCGGATCTGCACGGCGGAGGTCGATGTTGCGATCGGCCGGATGGTGTACACGCAGTGGCTCAACGACCGGGGCGGCACCGTTGCGGACGTGACCGTCACGCGGCTGGACGAGACGAGCTTCCTGGTGGCCACGGGTGGTCCGGTGCTCTACCACGACCTGGCCTGGGTCCGGCGCCATATCCCCGACGATGCCCGTGCGACCGCCGTGGACATCTCGAACGCCTACGCGGTCCTCGGCGTCATGGGTCCCCGCTCGCGGGACTTCCTCGGGTCCCTGACCGACAGCGACCTCTCCAGCGAAGCCTTCCCGTTCGGTACGTCACGCGAGATCGACCTCGGCCACGCCTTCGTGCGCGCCTCGCGGATGACCTACGTGGGCGAGCTCGGCTGGGAGCTCTGGATCCCGGCCGACGTCGCTCTCCACGTCTACGACACGGTCGTCTCGGCCGGAGACGCCTTCGGCCTCCGCCACGCCGGGTTCCACGCAATGGACACGCTCCGGATCGAGAAGGCATACCGGAGCTGGGGACACGACATCGGCGAGACCGACACCTCCATCGAGGCAGGTCTGGGCTTCACGCACGACTTCGACAAGCCGGGCGGGTTCATCGGGCGCGATGCCGCGCTGCGCCAGCGAGAGTCCGGCGTTCGGCGGCGCATCGTCGTGTTCGCGCTGGAGGACCCCGAGCCGCTGCTCGCCCACAACGAGCCGATCTGGCGGGACGGGGTCCTGTGCGGCTGGATCACATCCGCCGCCTACGGCCACACGGTCGGCCGGTCGATCGGGATGGGGTACGTCGCGCATCCCGAGGGCGGCGTCGTGACGCCAGACTGGATCGAGGCCGGTCGCTACGAGCTGGAGATCGCGGACGTACGGGTCCCTGCCCGCGCCTCGCTCCGGGCGTTCTACGACCCGGCGAACGAGCGGATCCGGGCGTAGGCCGCCGAGCCGCCGGTCTCGTCCGACCTGCGGCCGCTCCCATAGACGAAGAAGGAGCGCCGCTTGCGCGACGCTCCTTCCCTGGGTGCAGGGGAACCCATTACCCCTCGGGCGGGTTGAGGAACCCTCCGAAGTTGCCGGGGATGTAGTCGAACAGCCCGTCGCGACCGATGTGCAGCGGGTGCTTGGTGTCCCACGCGGCGGCGAAGCTGACCACGACGTCGTTGGCGTCGAAGTCGGACCCGTCGTGGAACTTCACGCCCTCGCGGAGGGCGCAGGTCCAGGTGGTCAGCTCCGTGTTGGGCGTGCACTCCGTCGCGAGCGACGGGATGGGCTTCGTGCCACCGAGCTCGTAGGCGTACAGGGATTCGGTGATCTGCTCGCAGGCCCGGAGGGCCTCGCCGTCGGACTCGTCGCCGCAGTAGAGGCTGAGGGGCTCGAGGTTCTGGTCCCACACGAGGGTGTCTCGATCCCCTGCCTTCATCTTGGCGAACTGCTCGTTGCCGAGCGGCGAGGAGTGTGCCCCCGTCACGTCGGCCTTCCATGCCGTCCCGGATCCGCCGTGCACCATGATGACGGCCGGGACATGCTCCTTGATGGCGTTGTTGGCGTCGGCGTAGGCGGCCGCGCGGTCTGCGTCGGCGGCGGCGGCGGCACCCTTCTCCAGGGCGGTCGCGATGTCGTCGAAGGGCGTGCCGAACCGCTTCGACGCCCTGCCGAAGTGGTAGTCGAGGAAGTTGCTCGCATCCGGATAGTCGGCACCCCAGCCGAGCAGCACCAGGCCGTCCAGCGTGCCATCGGTCTGGGCGGCGAACAGGGCACCCGACTCCATGATGTCAATGGTGGCGTCGATACCCAGGTTGGCCTTGAGCTGCTGCGCGATCTCGGTCGCGATGACCGGCGGTTCAGGCAGGTAGCTGCGGACCGCGTTGCGGAAGGTGATCTTCGTCTTGAAGCCGTCCGGATAGCCGGCCTCCGTCATGAGCCGCTTGGCCTCGGCGACGTTGAAGTCCCAGGTCGCCTCGCCCTCGCACGCGAACGGAATCGCGCACGGGGTGAAGTGGGTCGCGGCCTCGGAGCCGGCCGGGTAGAAGTTGTCCACGATCTGCTGCCGGTCGATGGCCATGGCGACCGCCTGGCGGACGCGCACGTCGTCCCACGGCTTCAGGTCCACGTTCATGCCCAGGTAGAGCACGTTGAGGCCCGCGCGCTCCTTGAACGCCAGGGTCGGGTCGGCCTTGATGCCGTCGATGTCCGACGTGCCGGGGTTATCGATCCCGTCCACGTTTCCCGACTGGAGCTCGAGCAAACGCTGCGCGGCCTCTTCGCTCCACCGGAACTCCACGAACGGCGACAACGCCTTTTCGCCCCAGTAGCCGTCGAAGGCTTCGAGAACGATGCGGTTGCCCCTGCTCCATTCCTTGAGCTTGTACGGGCCGGTCCCGTTGGGCTGGTCCAGGTACGACTTGTCCGGCGCGTGCGCCGCGAGGTAGTCGGAGTCGCTGATGCCGAAGGCGGCGAAGGCGACCTTCGCGAGGAAGGCGACGTCCGGCTGGCACATCTGGAACTCGACCGTCTTGTAGTCGAGCGCCGTGATCTTCTTGAGGTTGCCGGTGTAGGGCGCCACGCCGCAGGGAGCCTCGCCTGTCTCCGGATAGGTCATGCCCACGTAGTCCGGCGGGGCACTGGGTGCCTCGGTCGCGGGGCCGGTCGTCGGCGCAGTGGTCGCCGCCGGGCTCGCTGTCGTTGACGAACCGCAGGCGGCGACAACCAGGACCGCGGTCGCGGCCAGTGCCGCGAGGCGTGCCCTCCTCGTTGTTTCGTGCATATCACTCCTCCTGTGGTCCCCTCGGCCGGACGTCGAAGCTCGCTCGTCCGCGATTCCGCAGGGCCTCGGGCGGAAGCCTAGCACCCGGAACGCGCGATCGCGGCCTCGCGACACCACTCGTCCTGCCTGTCCTGGTGCCGCGACGCGGCGACGACCGCCACGATCCTACGGGTCGGGCTGGCCCTCCAGCCCTTGTGCGGCGTCATCGCCGCGGGCGACCCCGGCGGAGGCGGGCGCGTACAGCGCGCGACGGGG
This sequence comes from uncultured Chloroflexia bacterium, assembly GCA_963770795.1. Classification (GTDB taxonomy): domain Bacteria; phylum Chloroflexota; class Limnocylindria; order Limnocylindrales; family CSP1-4; genus CAIXZV01. The sequence continues at coordinate 150,344 of CAVYQR010000001.1, read as the reverse complement.
CACCCCCGTCTCGCGGGACACGCGCCGGGCGGCTTCGCCGCGGGCGGTCCCCTCGTCCACCAGCCGCTGGACGGCGGTGCGGGCCGCCGCGATGACCGCGTCGCGCGCCTCGCCGCCGGTTCGGCCACCGGCCGCATCGGCCGCGGCCGCGCCCGCCCGATCCCCGGACACGCTCGCCCACCCGACCACGATCACGATCTCGCCCCGTGCCGGGATGGTCCCGTCGGCCGCCTGGGCGGCCAGCTCCGCGAGCGTTCCGCGGGCCACCTGCTCGTGCAGCTTCGTGAGCTCCCGGCAGACCGCGGCGGGACGATCCTCACCGCAGGCCGAGGCAAGGTCCCGGAGCGTGACGCCGAGGCGTGATGGTGCCTCGAACAGGAGGCTTCCCCGCTCGTCGGAGGCCAGCTGGTCGAGCCGGTCCCGGCGCTCCCTGCCGCTCCGTGGCAGGAACCCCTCGAACGACCAGCGCGGTCCGGCCACCCCGCTCGACGCCACTGCCGCCAGCACCGCGGAGGGCCCGGGGATCGCGACCACCGAGCCCCCGGCGGCGGCCCACGCGGCCACCAGGCCCTCGCCGGGATCCGAGACCACGGGCGTGCCGGCATCCGTCACCAGCGCGAGGTCCTGCCCACCCGCGAGGTGCGCGAGCAGCTCCCTGGCCCGCGCTGGCCCGCTCTGCGCGTGGTAGCTGGTGGTCCGCGTGCGGATCTCGTACCGGTCCAGCAGGCGCCGCGTGATCCGCGTGTCCTCGGCGGCGATCAGCGGGACCGCTCCCAGGACCTCGAGAGCGCGGTACGTGATGTCGCCGAGGTTGCCGATGGGCGTGGCCACCACGTACAGCGTCCCACCGGCGGTCATTCCGTCAGCCGCGCGATGACCCGGGCCGTTGCCGCGGGTACAGGTAGTCCACGCCCGCCGTCCGGGGGCCCAGCTTCGCGATCGGCGCCACCTGGCGCTTGAACTCGGAGCCCGCGATCATCCGGTCCACCCGCTCCACCATCGCCGGCGTGAACCCCTTCGCAACCAGCTCCTCGGTGGTCCGGCGCTTGTCGACCCGCCAGAACAGCAGCCGGTCCAGCTCCGGGTAGGAGAAGCCGGCCTCGGTCTCGTCGGTCTGGCCCGGCCACAGGTCAGCCGACGGCGCCTTGCGGATGATCGCCTCGGGCACGCCGATGGCCGCCGAGAGCTGTCGCACCTGGCTCTTGTACAGGTCGCCGACCGGGTTGAAGGCACACGCGGAATCGCCGAAGAGCGTCGTGTAGCCGATCAGCGACTCCGTCTTGTTCCCGGTCCCGACGACCAGACCCTGCCACGAGACGCTCCGGTCGTACAGGACGGCCATCCGCATCCGGGCCATGAAGTTGCCACGCCGCAGGGGGGCGGCGTCGAGAGCCGCGGGACCACCCTCGCCGGGCACGCCGTCGCGCCCGAAGTACCCGTCGACCATGCCGCTGATCTCGACCAGCTCCGCCGCGCAGCCGAGGTCCGAGATCACCGTCTCGGCGTCGTCCCGGGAGGCGGGTGAGGACGTGCGGTAGGGCATCATCACGCACAGCAGCCGCTCAGGCCCGATCGCCTCGGCCACGAGGTAGGCCACGAGCGCCGAATCGACGCCGCCCGATAGCCCGAGCACCGCCCGCTCGAACCCGGCCTGCTTGAGCTGGCCGCGGATGAAGGCCGCGATCGCCGTGCGGGCAACGTCGGTGTCGATGGCGAGCTCCTGCGGCAGCTCGAACAGGGGCTCGCCGTCGGCCGCGCCGCTCACGCGGTCCGAGCCCGTCCCACCGTCGCTCATCGGTTCACCTCCAGGTCGATGCCCGCCGCCCCCGTCTCAACCGGTACGTCCGTCGGAAGCCCCGCGCGCTCTGCGATCAGCCGGCGCCACTCTCGCACCACCAGCTCCGGGCGCTCGTCCCGCAGGAGCGGCAGCGTGATCCGCTGCCGCCGCACGTCGGCGAGGTCCACGTCCACGGTGAACAGCCCCTCCACGAACATCGGGGCGCCGAAGACCAGCGCGCCGGTCGGGCCGATCACCTCGGATCCGCCCCAGAAGGAGAGAGACTCGTCCACGCCCACCCGGTTGCAGAACACGACGAACGACGTCGTCAGCTGCGCATAGGCCCGCATCAGCGTCCGCCACGACGTCGCAGTCCCAAGGCCAACCTCGTTGCTCATCGCCAGGTCGCTGCCCGGTGATGACGACACGTTGACCAGGATCTGCGCCCCATCGAGGGCGAGGAGCTGAGGCGTGGAGAGGTGCCAGAAGTCCTCGCACACTCCCAGGCCCACGCCGACGCCCAACCGCGAGGGCACCGCACGGATCCTGTCGCCCGGAGCGAAGAACCGCCGCTCGTCGAACATGCCGTAGGTGGGCAGGTAGGTCTTGCGGTGGACGTGCCGCAGCTCGCCGTTCTCGAGCAGCGCGGCGGCGATGAACAGCCGGTGATCCGCCGACTCCTCGACGAACGACACGACCGCGGACAGCCCGGTCGTCGCGGCGGCCAGGATCATCAGGCGTGGGTCGTCCAGGCGCATCGCCACCTCGGAGGCAAGGTCCTGGAGCAGGTACCCGGTCAGCCCCAGCTCCGGGAACACGACCAGGCCGGCTCCCGCCTCGCGCGCCTCGGCGAGCAGCGCGTGATGATCTGCGAGGTTCACCTCGACGTCCCCGAGGCGTGGCGCGGTCTGGGCCAGGGCGATACGGAGCGGCTGCACGCCCATGAGTCTAGGGCCCGTTCGACGCGGACGCGTACCGGGCCGACGCTCCGTGGGTCATCGTGGCACCGGGCCCGGTTGAGTACCCTCCCCCCGACCCCGGTGCTGAGATAGGCTCCTTCCGATGCTCTTGCCCTGCCGAGTCTTCGCCGTCCTGCTGACCGCGGCGCTCGCCGTCGTCGGCTGCGGACCCGGACCTGTCGTGACGGAAGCGCCCGCCAGCTACGGACCAACGGCAACGACGACCGATGCCCCCGTCGCCACCGAGGTCCACTTCTCGCCCGTCGCATGGCCATCCGCGGGCTCCGCCTGCGAAGGCCCGGGGTACGGCGGCCTGCTCGGCCGGATCGAGGCCCTGGACGCCCTGACCGTGCGCTTCACGCTGTGCTCGCCCGATGGGGCGTTCCGCACGCGGCTCTCCCACCCGTCGCTCGCCGTCGTGGACGCCACGACGATCGCCCGCCTCGCCGACGACGAGGCGGCCGGACGGACGGTGGCCGGCACGGGCCCCTACCGGCTCGAGGCGTGGCACCAGGACAACGTCGAGCTGGCTCTCGTCTCACCAGGGACGGCAGGGACCCTTCTCGAGACGGTGGTGATCGGGTGGGAGGCGGACGCCGCGACCCGCGCCGCATCCGTCCTCGGCGCGACCGTCGACGGGATCGACCGACCCGGTGCCGCCGCGGCGGAGGCGATGACCACCCAACCCGAGGTGGCCGTGCTTCCCCGTCCGGACCTGGCCACGGCCTACCTCGGCTTCGGGTCCGGCGCCGAATTCGCGACCGTCCGTGTACGTCGTGCGATCGCCATGGGTCTCGACGCCGATGCCCTCGCGGTGTCATTCGGCCCGGGCTCGATCCCCGCGAGGGCAACCGCCCCATGCTCGGTCGCCGGCGGCTGCGAGGGTGACGCCTGGTGGACGTTCGATGCGCCGGCAGCCAGCGCCGCGCTCGCCGCCGCCACGTTCGATCTCAAGACCGTGCACCTGCTCACGATCCCCGATGCGCCCATGCCCGGCCTGCCGGACCCCGCCGCCGCGGCCGCCGCGGTCCAGGCCCAGCTGCAGGCGAACATCGGGCTCCTGGTCGAACCGGCCGTCGTCCCGGCCACCACGTTCGCCGCCGATCTCGCCGCCGGCCGCATCGAGGGCCTCTACCTGGCGGGTGTCGCCTCCTCGCTCGCGGATGCCTCGGGGTTCCTGGAGCCCCTCTTCGGGCCGTCCGTCGCCACGACCGCCGCGGGGCGCGCGACGGGAGTCGTCGACGCGCTCGAGACGCTGGCCCACACCACCGGGGCGGCGGCCCGCACTGCCGTCCTCGCCGACGCCAACAACGCGGTCCGCAAGACCGTCCCGATCTCGCCGCTCGTCCACCCGGGCTCCGTAGCGGCCTACCGGTCGGACGTCACCGGCATCGCCGTCTCGCCGCTCGGCCTGGACGCCCTCGGCTCGTTCGTGCCGGGCGACCGACACCAGCTCGTCTATCTCGGGGCGAGCGCGCCCGGCAGCGCCTGGTGCGGCAACCAGGCCACCCTGGACGCCTTCCGCCTGTGCGGCCTCGTGACCGAGGGGCTGTACGGGTTCTCGCCGGGAACCCTGGACCCCGAGCCCCGCCTCGCGGTCCGTTGCACCCCGAACGCCAACGCGACCACCTGGACGTGCCTGCTGCGGGAGGGCGTCACCTTCGGGGACGGGATGCGCTTCGACGCCGGCGATGTGCTGGCGTCGTTCGTCGCCCAGTGGGATGAGGCCAGCCCATTGAGGACGGCGGGGCCCGCGGGAGCCTTTGCGAGCTGGGACGCGCTCTTCGGCGCGCCGGCCGGCGGGTAGAACCCGCTGCTCCCGAACCCACCACACCCCGAGCGCCCGGTCCGCGAGCGCGCCGGCGACCCGGCGGGCGAGGAGTGAGTGGCGCTCAGCTCCGTGCGAACCAGTCCTCGGCGTTCCAGGTGGAACCGGCGTTGGTGCCGTTTGCGAAGAAGTTGCCTATGCGCAGACCGGCGAGCTCCACGTTCCTGAGGTAGTAGAGCGGGATCTCGACGGTCTTCTCCAGGTAGGCCTCCTGGAAGGTCGCCATGGCGCCCTTGATGACCGCGAGGTCCACGCTGTTCTTCACCGCCCCCAGGGCCGCATCAATGTCCTCATCGTTGACTCGGGCATCGTTGGCGCCGTCCGGGGGGAACTGGGTGCTGGAATACGCGGAGTAGTTGCCCACCGGGTCGATTGACGCCGTGATCGCATGCTCGGCGAGGTCGAAGTTGCCGGTCGAAAGCGCGCAGGGCGTGTCGAGGGTGGCCTCGGTGTAGGCGGCAAGGATGTCCTTGGGGTCGACCGCGTTGATGACGCTGTCGATGCCGACATCCTTCAGCCAGGCCGCGATCAGCTCAAGGGTGTCCTGCCGGGTCTCGTCGGTGGTCGTGCAGAGTTCGATCCTGGCCATGACGCCGCCCTTGGCGCGGACGCCATCGGCCCCCATGACCCAGCCGGCCGCGTCGAGGATGGAGTTGGCTCTGGCGGGATCGAAGGTGGGCGGGGCCTGGTCCGCGTAGAACCACGCCGACGGGCTGATGCTCGAGTTGGCGATCTGGGCGTTGCCGCCCAGGAGGCGGGTGTTGATCTCGTTCTTGTCGATCGCGTATGCAACGGCTTCGCGCATGGCGGGGTCGGCCATCGGGCAGCCGGCGCCGCGATCGGCGACGGCAGCGTTGCGCGAGCAGCCACCGTTCCTGATCGACTCGTCGAAGTCCGACGCCGGCGACCAGTTGAGGCGGAGGAGCTCGTACCCGAGGGTCGCGGTGGCGACCACCTGGTCGCCGAGGTCCTGCACCTTCGGGATGTCCGCATCCTGGAGGCCGAACGCGATGTCGATCTGGCCGGCGCGGAAGCCCGCGATCATGGCGTCGACATCCTCGTACCACTTGAAGTTGACCTTGTCGAGGTTCGCTGCGGTGCCGGTGCGTGGATTGACGTAGTTGTCGTTGCGCGCGAGGCGAAGATCGGCCTGCGGCGCGACGGAGAGGAACCTGAACGGCCCGCTGACGGGCATCGAGGCCACCTCGTCCGGTCGGAACCCGGCCCCCTTGAGCTGGTCGGCGATCGGGATCGTGGCCAGGGCATGGCGCGGCAACGGCGCCTTCATCAGGGTCAGGTACCCCTCGTAGATCCTGCTGAAGTGCCAGATCATGTCCGTGGCGGACGCGCACTCGAAGTCGGTGATGTCCTCGAAGCCGGTCGTGCTCACCACGTTGCCCTCGGTCATGACCCACTCCCAGGCGTACTCGAAGTCGTCGCAGGTGAGGGGGTGGCCGTCGGACCACGCAAGCCCGTCCCGGATCTTCCAGCTGACCGTCATGGCGTCGCCACCCCGGCCGAGGGTGACACCGCCGTTGGCGGCCGTCGGGATCGGTTCGGCGGCGAGCTGCGGGATGTACCTGGCGTCTCCGGTGACGGTCAGCAGGGAGTGCCACACGAGCGAGGCGACGTTGGCTTCCGTTGCCCCGGACAGGTAGTACGGGTTGAGCTGGGTGGCTTCCTGCCAGTCGCCGATGATGATCGAGCCGCCGGTTGCGGCCGCCGCGGGGGCGTAGGCGGTATCGAACAGGTCGGCCTCGGACGCGGGCGTCGCCGACGGGGCCGGCCCTCCCGTTGGCGGGATGGTCGCGGGCGCGGCGGTCACCGGAACCGTCGTGGGGGCGGGGGTGGTGCTGTCGCCGCCACAGGCCGCGACCAGGAGGGTCGCACCTGCGAGCAGGCTCACCAGCCTCCGCGCGAGGGCACCTCCGGGTTGCGTGGGCACGGCGTCACGCTTCCTTGGCGACACCCTCGGCCGCAGCGGCGGCGCTGCGCGCGGCGTGGGCCAGCTGCACCTCCGCAGGCGGTGTCAGGACCGGGAAGTGGCATGCGATCTTGTGGCCCGGCGCCGCCTCCACCAGCTGTGGCACCTCGACCCGGCAGCGCTCCTGCGCCTGGAAGCAGCGGGTGTTGAAGACACAGCCGCTGGGCGGGTTGATCGGGCTCGGAAGATCGCCCTCGAGCGGGATCCGGTAGCGCGCCCGCTGGAGCTCGGGGTCCGGGATCGGCACGGCCGACAGCAGTGAGTGCGTATACGGGTGGAGGGGCGCGGAGTAGATGATCTTGCGAGGCGCGCTCTCCATGATGTGCCCGAGGTACATGACCGCGACGCGGTGGGAGATCTGCCGGACGACGGCGAGGTCGTGGGCGATGAACAGGTATGCAACGTCGAACTCATCCTGCAGGTCCCGGAGCAGGTTGAGAATCTGGGCCTGGATCGAGACGTCGAGGGCGGAGACCGGCTCGTCGCAGACAATGACCTTCGGCTTGAGGGCGATCGCCCGGGCGATCCCGATGCGCTGGCGCTGACCCCCGGAGAACTCGTTCGGGTAGCGGTTGTAGTGCTCGGGATTCAGCCCGACGCGCTCCATCAGGTCCTGCGTGGTGCGCCGCACCCCGCCGGGCGGCTCCACCCCCTGGATCCGGAACGGCGCCTCGATGATCTTGCCGACCGTGTGGCGGGGGTTCAGGGCGTTATAGGGATCCTGGAAGATGATCTGCGCCTTCCGCCGGAGCGGGACGAGCGTCTTCGACGAGAGATTCGTGATGTCCTGCCCGTCGAGCTCGATTGTCCCGCTCGTCGGGTGGAGCAGCCGCAGGATCGACCGGCCGGCGGTCGTCTTGCCGCAACCGCTCTCGCCGACGAGGCCGAGCGTCTCGCCCGCCTCGAGCGAGATGCTGATGCCGTCGACCGCCTTCACCTGGCCGACGACCCGCGGGAAGACGCCCCGCGACCGCACCGGGAAGTACTGGCGCAGATCGGTGACCCTGAGGACCTCCTGCCGCTGACCGGTCATGCTGGGTCTCCGGCGAGTGAGGCGAGCACCTCGTCCGCGATGCGCTTTCGCTCGGCCCGCGGCAGGTGGCAGCGCACGAGGTGGTCGGGCTCGGTCAGGACGAGATCGGGGTTGCGACTCAGACAGGCGCCGTCGGGGACGCGATCCGAGTACGTGCAGCGCGGCTGGAAGACGCAGCCCGGCGGCAGGTTGACCGCGGACGGCGGATTGCCGGGGATGGGGTCCAGCCGGTCGGCGCGCTCGCGGTCCATCCGGGGGACCGAGGTGAGCAGCCCAAGCGTGTAGGGCATCTCGGGGGCGTAGTAGATGCGCTCGGTTGGGCCGGCCTCCACCAGGCGGCCGCCGTACATCACCACCACGTCGTCGGCGATGTCGGCGACGATCCCGAGGTCGTGGGTGATCATGACGACCGCGGTGTCGTACTCGGCCTGCAGGGTCGCGATCAGCTCGATGATCTGCGCCTGCACCGTCACGTCGAGCGCCGTCGTGGCCTCGTCCGCGATCAGGAGCGCCGGGGAGTTGATCAGCGCCATCGCGATCATCACCCGTTGGCGCATGCCGCCGGAGAGCTGGTGGGGGTACTCGTCGACCCGCCGCTCGGGCGACGGGATGCCGACGCGACGCAGCATCTCGATGGCCAGGGCGCGAGCCTCGGACTTCGAGATCTTCTGGTGGACGAGCGCCGCCTCGGTGAGCTGGGCACCGACCCGGTAGAACGGATGCAGGCTCGACATCGGATCCTGGAAGATCATCGCCATCTTCGAGCCGCGCAGCCCGCGAAGCTCCTCGTCGGGCATGGTGACGAGCTCCTCGCCATCGAGCCACACCTCGCCGGAGACCGCCGCCGACTTGCGGTCGATCAGGCCCATGATCGCCTGCGCGGTGACGCTCTTGCCGGAACCCGACTCCCCGACGATGGCGAGCGTCCGACCGCGCGCGACCGAGAAGGAGACGCCTTCGACGGCGTGAACGATGCCGTCCTCGGTCGGGAACCGGACCACCAGGTCCGAGACCGAGAGATACGCGTCGGGATTCGCCCCCACGTCCTGCCTCATGCGAGCCTCACCCTGGGATCGACGACCGCGTACAGCAGGTCGACCACCAGGTTCGCGACGATGAGGAGGGTCGCCGTCAAGAGCGTGATCCCGGCGATCACCGGGAGATCCGAATCAAGGATCGATCTGATGGCGAGCGAGCCGAGACCGGGAAGGCTGAAGATGTTCTCCGAGATGATCGCGCCTCCGAGCAGGTAGGCGAGGTCCAGTCCGGCCGCCGTGACGATCGGGGTCAACCCGGCCCGAAGGGCGTGATTGACCACCACCGTGCGCTTCGGCAATCCCTTCGCACGGGCAGTCCGCACGTAGTCATCGCCCATGGTTTCGAGCACCTGGTTGCGCGTGAGGCGCATGTAGAACGCCGCGTTCAGGATCGCCAGCACCATCCACGGCAGGATCATCGTCTGCAGGAACTGGACCGGGTTCTCGAACGGCGATACATACGAGGGATACGGCAGCAGGCCCCATTTGAGGATCACGAAGAAGATCATCACGAGGCCGAAGAAGAACGAGGGCAGCGAGTAGCCGACCAGCGAGATCGTCATCACCAGGCGATCCAGCCATCGGCCGCGGTTGAGGGCGGCGACGATCCCCAGGGAGATGCCGACGGTGAGCCACATGATGAACGCCCCGATCGCGAGCCAGAAGGTGACCGGCGCAGCCCGCGTGATCAGCGTCAGCACCTGCTCACCGCGATTGAACGAGTAGCCGAGGCACGGCGCCGCGCACACGATCGGCTCGGGCGAGTCCGGGGAGAAGGTGCGCCCGAAGAAGAGCCCCGACACGAACTTCGTGTACTGGGTCAGGGGCGGCTCGTCCAGACCGAGGCGATGGCGGTTCGCCTCGATGATCGTGGGCGTGCACGCCTTCCCGCACGTCAGGCGCGCCGGATCGCCCGGCAGGATGTTGAACAGGAAGAAGACCGTGAGGGTCAGGAGGAAGAGGAGCACGAACATCGAGATGACGCGGCGAACGAGATATCCCGCCACTCAGATGTTCCTCCCTCGTGCAAGTAACGTCCCCGGGGAGCGGCGTGGCCGCTCCCCGGGGACGATGGATACTCTGCTGGTGCTAGGACCTACTGCTTGATGTAGATGTCGCCGTACGGATTGGATCCGTAGGGGCCCCACATGTAGTAGCCGCCATCGGGTCCGGCGGTGGTCGCAAGCTTGGTGCCCATGAGGATCTGCTGGAGCCCGAAGAAGCTCGGGATGACCCAGACGTTCTCCATGGTCTTCTTGTTGAGCGCCTGCCACATGGTGGACTGCTTGGCGCGGTCGGTCTCGACCTGCGCGGCCTTGACCTCTGCGTTGAAGGCTGCGTCGTCCACCTGCGACAGGTCCCAGCCACCCTCCTGGGTGAACAGCGGCGGGATGACCGTCGAGGCGTTCGGCCAGTCAGGGCCCCAGCCGCCGGTGCCGAAGTCGCCGGACTGGTCGGGGTTGAAGACGACGCTGTAGTACTTGCCGCGCTCGATCGGGTTCGGCGTGACCGTGATCCCGGCCTTGCCCAGCGAGTCGACGATGATCGCCGCTGCCTTGTCGCCAACGGGGGACTGCGCGTAGTCGTACTGGAGCTTGAGCTCAGTCACGCCCGCCTCGGCGAGCAGCTGCTTCGCGTACTCCGGATCACCGGTGTCCGGGATCTGCCTTGCCGAGCAGGGTCTCCCACATGCCCGTCGGAGCGTAGTCCTGGCCGATGTTCGGCTTGACGGTGCCGTCGGCGTAGTCGCCGTAGAAGTCACCGCCGGCGTTCTTGCGGAGCGCGCTGCGGTCGAGGGCGACCGCCATGGCCTGGCGGACCTTGAGGTCCGGGACCTTCTGGACGTTGATGAAGTAGTACCGGGAGTAGATGTCGTAGCCGCTGACGGCGCGGCCCTGGAAAGCGGGGAGCACCGTCGCGGGATCCGCGAAGACCGTCGCAAGGTTCTCGGGCAGCATGGTGCCGTACATCAGCGCGGTCTCGTCGTTGCCCGAGCTCTGGATCATCCGCTGATCCCTGATCTCGTCGGCGACGCCGAAGTCGATTTCCCACTTGTCAGGGTACGGGTGACGGTACGTGTCGCTGGCCGGGTCCCAGTTCTCGTTGCGAACGAGCACCATCTTGCCGCCGTTGCCGGTGGTGTAGCTCTCGATCTTGTACGGGCCCGACGAGACGGGCTTCTTGTCGTAGGACTCGCCCGTGTCGGCGGCCTTCGGCACCGGCACGAAGCCGAGCGTCACGGTGTAGTTGAAGTCGGCGACCGGCTGCTTCAGGTTGAAGGTGATCGTCTTGCCGTCGGCGGAGCAGGTGACCGCCTTGTCGAAGAGGTCCTGCCCGACGCCCGTGTAGGGGCCCTTGTAGGACGAGCTCCCGTCCGCGTCGGTCGGGATGTCGAGGTACGCGATCGCGTAGGTCGGACCCTCGCTGATGACATCCGTCGCGAACGTGCGCGAGGTGCCGTAGGCGATGTCCGCGCAGGTGATCGGCGTGCCATCCTCGAAGCTGACGCCATCACGGAGCGTGAACTCCCAGGTCGCGCCGCCGTTGCTCGGCGTCCCGATGTCGGTCGCGAGGTCCGGCACGAGCACCGATGCCTTGGCGTTGTCATCGGAGTACGTGTACGCCGTGAGCGACCGGAAGATCGTGGCCGAGAAGAACGCGAGGTCCTCCCCGGTATAGGCGCGCTGCGGGTCGACGCGGTTGAACTGCTCGGCGGAAGTGAGCAGATAGACCGTTCCGCCGGCCGTCGGGCCCGCGCTCGGGGCCTCGGTGGCCGGTGCGGCTGTTGCCCCCGGTTCCGTTGAAGCGGCCGGTGTGGCCGGTGCATTGGTGGCGGTCGAGCCGCCGCAGGCCGCCACTGCCAGCGCGGCGACGACGCCCAGCGTCACGCCGCGCAGCCAGCGCGTTTCTGATCTGACCATGAATAGTTACCTCCTCCAGGTTCTTGCCGGAACGATCCGGCGCAGTTGCATGATGGTACACGCGGGGAAAGGGCGCACGCGCCCGAGGGTCGCTGCCAGGCACGGCGGTGCGCCGGCGAGCGCTTCAGTGAACACTCTTCGGATCCATGGCATCCCGGAGCGAGTCGCCGAACAGGTTGAACGAGACAACCAGGATGACGAGCAGGCTGCCCGGGATGAACAGGTACGTTGGGACAACGTTGAAGTAGGCAACCGAGTTGGCGAGCATCGCCCCGAACGTCGTCTCGGGCGGGATCACGCCCACGCCGAGGAACGAGAGGGCAGCCTCAAGGCCGATGTACGCGGGCAGCGTCAGCGACGCATAGACCAGGATCGGCGCCCACAGGTTCGGGAGGATCTCGGTGAACAGGATCCGCCGCTTGCTCGATCCCATCGCGACTGCGGCTTCGACGAACTCGCGTTCGCGGAAGCTGAGCACCTGCCCCCGCACGATCCGGGCGAGGTAGGGCCAGCCGAAGATGCTCATCACGAGGATCAGGTAGAGGATCCGTGACGGGTTGCCTTCAGGCACGCCCAGCGCCGTCAGACGCTGCGTGAGGACCCCGGACAGGGCCAGGATGATGAGCAGCTGGGGGAACGCGAGCACCAGGTCCATCACGCGGCCGATGATGTTGTCGGTCTTGCCACCGGTATAGCCGGCGACGATACCGATGACGGTCCCGAGCGTGACGGTGATGAACGTGGCGCTGGTCGCGATCACGAGGGAGATCCGCAGGCCGTACAGGAGCTGGGCGGCGATATCCCGACCGGTTCCCCACTCGACCCCCAGCGGGTGCGAAGCGGTGATCCCGCCCCAGTCCCCATTGGGGCGGCCGCCAAGGTCGCTGATCGCAGCCGGGTCAAAGCGGTAGGGGTCGACATTGACGAGACCGGCAACGAATGGCCCGATCAGGGCGATCCCGTAGTACAGCACCAAGACCGTCAGAGCACCCATGGCGACACGATCTCGACGGAGACGCGCCCAGACAATCTGGCGGAGGCTTCTACCAACCATCGCGCCGGAGCATAGCGGACCTGAAACCGGTGTCAAACACGGATCCGTCGAGCACGTAAGCTACGGCCGCGGGTCCCCCGAACGCACCGCTCGAACACCGGGCTCGCCAGGACGACATGCGGCGCGGCTTCATCAGTCCGGACATGGCGTCTGGGTACCGGCCACGCCTCGCCAGCGGAGGTTCGGTTGCCGCGCGGCCGTCGCCTCGTCCAGCCGGCGGACCGGGGCCGTGTGCGGGGCTCCGGTCACGGTATCGGGCTCCGTCTCCGCCTCGCGGGCGATCTCCAGCAGGGCTTCCACGAACCCGTCGAGGGTCTCGAGCGACTCGGTCTCGGTCGGCTCGATCAGCATCCCCTCCTCGACCGTCAGCGGGAAGTAGATCGTCGGCGGGTGGTAACCCTTGTCGATCAGCCGCTTCGCGATGTCGAGGGTGCGGACACCCGTGCGGTGCTTGATATCCGCGGCCGAGGCCACGAATTCGTGCTTGCACGCGCGCTGGAACGGTACGAGATACGCGGACGAGAGACGCGCCTTGAGGTAGTTGGCGGCCAGCACGGCATCGTCCGAGACTTCGCGCAGGCCCGACGCCCCGTGGGCCCGGATGTACGCGTACGCCCGGACGAGGACGCCGGTGCTGCCGACGAACGAGCGGATCCGGCCGATGGACGTGGGGCGCTCCCCCTGCCGCTCGAGCCGGTAGGTGCCGTCGGGCTCGCGCAGGACGCGCGGGCTCGGCAGGAACGGGACGAGGTTCGCCCGGACGCCAACCGGCCCGGCACCCGGCCCGCCGCCGCCATGGGGCGTGCTGAACGTCTTGTGGACGTTGAAGTGCATGACGTCGAACCCGGCTTCGCCCGGCCGGAACCGGCCAAGGATGGCGTTGAGGTTCGCCCCGTCCATGTAGGCGAGCGCGCCCGCGGCATGGGTCGCCTCGAGCAGCTCCCCGATCTGCCGCTCGAAGAGGCCGAGCGTGGACGGATTGGTGATCATGATCGCGGCGGTCCTGGGCCCCAGGGCAGCCTTGAACGCGTCGAGGTCCACCCCGCCATCGGGCGCGGACGGGATCGTGATGGTGCGGAAGCCGGCCATCGTGGCCGTGGCCGGGTTGGTCCCGTGGCTGGAGTCCGGCACCAGGACCTCGGTGCGGTCCAGGTCACCACGGGACCGATGGTAGGCCCGGATCATGAGGATCCCGGTCAGCTCGCCGTGGGCCCCGGCCGCAGGCTGGAGCGTCACCGCCTCCATGCCGCTGATCTCGGCCAGCATCGCCTCCAGCTCGAACAGAAGCTCGAGCGTGCCCTGCGCCAGGGAGTCTGGCGCCATCGGGTGGAGTCCTGCGAACCCGGGCAGGCGCGCGGCCCACTCGTTGAGCTTGGGGTTGAACTTCATCGTGCAGGAGCCCAGCGGGTAGAACCCCGAGTCCACCGAGTAGTTCAGCGAGGAGAGGTTGACGTAGTGGCGGACAACCTCCGGCTCGGACAGCTCCGGCAGGGCGGGCGGGTTGGCGCGGAGCGCCCCGGCCGGGATCCGGCCGAGGGCGTCTGCCGGCGGATGCGGGATCTTGCCGCCGCCCCGCCCGGGACGGCTGAGCTCGAACAGGGTGGGCTGCAGGCGCTCGCCGACGACGTTCACCGGGCACCTCCAGCCACCGCAACGCCGGCCAGCTCGGCCCGGAGCGCGGTTGCGAACAGTTCGATCTCGGCAGAGGTCGTGACCTCCGTCGCGCAGACCAGGAGGCCGTCTGCAAGGGCCGGCTCGTCCGGCAGGAGCTGGGCCGTGGGGATCCCCGCGAGGACGCCCCGGTCCAGCAGCCTCTCGTGGACCGCCCGGGCGTCCGGCACGCGGACGACGAACTCGTTGAGGTAGGCGCCCGCGTGCAGGCGCCGTGCTCCGACGGCCGCGAGGGCCGTCTCCAGCTCGGCGGCTCGGGACGCCCCGCTGGCGGCCACGTCCCGCAGCCCGTGCGGGCCGATCGCGGCGAGGTAGATGGACGCCGCGAGCGCCAGGAGCGCCTGGTTGGTGCAGATGTTGCTGGCCGCCTTCTCGCGGCGGATGTCCTGCTCCCGGGCCCGCATCGTCATGACGAACGCACGGCGCCCTTCCAGGTCGGTGGTCTGGCCCACCAGGCGCCCGGGAATCTGGCGCACGAGCGCGTTCGTGCAGGACACGATGCCGAGATACGGGCCCCCGTACTGGAGGGGGATGCCCAGGGGCTGGCCCTCTCCGGCCGCGATGTCCGCGCCGTACTCGCCGGGAGGTGCCAGCACGGCCAGCGAGACGGGCTCGATGACGCTCACGAAGAGCGCGCCGGCGCCGTGCGCGAGCCGGCCTACCTCGGGCATGTCCTCCAGCAGACCGAGCACGTTGGGCTGCGCCACCACGACTCCGGCCACCGGCCGGGCCGGGTCGGCCAGCAGGCGGGCGAGCGCCTCGAGGTCCGTCGTGCCCGCGAGGGGCCCGTCGGCGACCAGCGGGATCTCGTCGGCGACCAGCCCGGCGCCGTCCGCGTAGGTCGCGAGGGTCCCGCGGTAGTGCGGGTGCACGCCACGCGACACCAGGACTCGCTCCCGCCGCGTCGCCCGGCAGGTCATGAGCGCGGCCTCGGCCGTGGCGGCGCCGCCGTCGTAGTGCGAGGCGGAGACCACGTCCAGGCCGGTCAGCTCCGCCAGCAGCGACTGGTATTCGTAGATGCTCTGCAGCGTGCCCTGGCTCACCTCCGGCTGGTACGGCGTGTAGGCCGTGTACCACTCGCCGCGGAGCAGCATCTGGTCCACCACAGCTGGGGTCCAGTGGCGGTAGGCGCCGGCTCCCAGGAAGCTCGCCAGGTCCACGCGGTTGCGCGCCGCCAGCGCCTCGAGCCGGGACGAGAGCTCCAGCTCGGGCTCGGGATCGTCAAGGGCGAGAGGACCCGCGCGCAGCGCTTGCGGGATGTCCTCGAACAGCTCGTCGACGG
Organism: uncultured Chloroflexia bacterium; assembly: GCA_963770795.1. GTDB lineage: Bacteria > Chloroflexota > Limnocylindria > Limnocylindrales > CSP1-4 > CAIXZV01. The sequence goes on along the minus strand of CAVYQR010000001.1, from coordinate 134,798 downwards.
AGGCGACGCCGATGGTCTCGAGCATCCGCGCCCGGTCTTCCGCAGCATGCGGGCCATACGGCATGCGATCAGCCCTCGGCGATCAGCAGCTCGTACGCGGCGGCGTCGAGCAGGGAATCCAGCTGGGAAGCGTCGGCCAGCCGCACGCGCACCAGCCAGCCCTCGCCGTACGGGTCCGTGTTGACGATCTCGGGCGTGCCGCCCAGGGTGGCGTTGCCGGCGGTCACCTCGCCGGAGACGGGCGCGAACAGGTCGCTGACCGCCTTCACGGACTCCACCACTCCGAACGTGGCGGCCTGCTCGAGAGCCCGGCCCGCGTCCGGCAGCTCGACGAACACGATGTCGCCCAGCTGGTCCGCCGCGTACTGGGTGATGCCGATGACGGCCTCGTCACCCTCGACGCGGATCCACTCGTGTTCCTTGGTGTAGCGCAGGTCGCTGGGGACCATCGGGCAGGTTCCTCCGTGGTGTACCGCGGCGGGAGCCGCGGGCTGGAGCGTGGACGGTTGGGTGCGTGGCGTGCGGACCACGGGGCCCGTCGGACGTCAGGCGGGCCGCTTGTAGAACGGGAGCGGCACGACCTCGGCGGCGACGCGGGCACCCCGGATCTCGATCGCCAGCATCGTACCGGGTTCCACGTGGGCGGGGGCGACGTAGGCCATCGCGATCGCCGACCCGAGCGTTGGCGACATCGTGCCGGAGGTGACCACCCCGGTGGTGCCGGAGTCATCCAGCACCGGGTACCCGTGGCGGGCGATCCCCCGCTCCCGCAGCACGAGCCCCACCAGGCGTCGGCCGACGCCGTCGCGGGAGACGCCCTCGAGCGCGGCGCGACCGGTGAAGTCGCCCGGCTTGCCCAACTTGACGACGCGGCCGAGCCCGGCCTCGTAGGGGTTGGTCGCCCGGTCCAGCTCGTTGCCGTAGAGCGGCATGCCCGCCTCGAGGCGGAGGGTGTCGCGTGCGCCGAGACCCACCGGCACCAGCCCGTGCGGACGGCCGGCCTCGACCAGGGCGTCCCACACCTCGCCCGCGCGACCCGCGTCCACGAAGGCCTCGAAGCCGTCCTCCCCGGTGTACCCGGTGCGCGCGACCAGCGCAGGCACCCCGGCGACGTTTCCCTCCAAGATCCCGTAGTACCGGATGGCGTCGAGGTCAAGGTCAGTGAGCGACCCCAGGATCTCCAGCGAACGGGGGCCCTGGACCGCCACCAGGCCGGTGGCCAGCGAGCGGTCGTCCAGGACCGCGCGGAACCCGTCGAGGCGCTCGACGAGCGCATCGGAGACCACCCGGTAGTTGGAGGCGTTGGCCACCACCATGAACTGGTCCTCGGCCAGCCGGTAGACGATGAGGTCGTCCAGGATCCCGCCGTCGGATGCGCAGATCATCGAGTAGTGGGCGCGGCCCACCACCAGCGCCGGCGGGTCCGTCACCAGCGCCGCCGCCAGCGCGGCGCCCGCGTCGGGACCCTCCACGAAGAGCTCGCCCATATGCGAGAGGTCGAACAGCCCGGCGGCGGCGCGGACGGCCCGATGCTCCTCGAGGATCCCGGTGTACTGGATCGGCATCAGCCAGCCGGCGAACTCCACGACCTTGGCGCCCAGCGCCTCATGGCGGTCGAGCAGCGGCGTGGCGAGCAGATCGGCGGTCCTGGTCATGGCTTGCTCTGCCTCGTGGGGGAGTTCGCTCCGGGGAAGGTGCCGTCGGTGGCGGCCGTGGCGGCCCGGGCGACCAGCGCCCGCTCCGTCTCGAACGTCAGCATCGTGGGGGCATCGTCGAACCCGATCCAGCGAACCTCATCGAACTCGTGGTCGTGGCCCACAAGGTCCCCGCCGGTGGGGACCATCAGGAAGTAGTGGACCGTCTTGTGGATGCGCGTGCGGCCCTGCACGAACGTGTAGGAGATCGAATCGAACGGGCGGACGATGCCGACCTCGAGGCCCGACTCTTCGGTCACCTCCCGGAGCGCGGTCTGCTCGGTGGTCTCGCCGGGATGCGGCGTGCCCTTGGGCAGGGTCCAGGTCACCCCATCCCGCTCACGGAGACGCTTGCCGACCACCAACTGGGGGCCGGCCTCATCGAAGCGGATGACGATGCCGCCGGCGGAGGTGGCGGTGGCCTGTCTCAGGCGGGCCACGCCGGCGCCACGGACGAGCGATGTGGGCTCCCGGCGCGGTGCGTGCTCGTCCAGGCAATGCCGGCAGCGTGCCGCGGGCGACCGCTCCGGAGGGGGCGGGCCGGCGCGATGGTGAGCGAGCGCCACGGCGCGCGCAGTGCGGTCAGCGGCCCCACGTCGGGGCGGAGGAGCACCGTGCGGCGCGGCGGGGCGGCCACGAAGATGGATCCGGGGTGCAGGCCGAGTCGCCGCTCGCGGGCCCTGGCCGACGGGTGGTTGTAACGTGCCGGCCATGCCGCGTACCGGGCGGCGATGCTGTGCTGCATGACGGCATCGTACCGCGTCACGGCTTCCCCGCAAGTGCGGTTCGGAGACCTGCTGACGCTTCCGGTGACAGGGCGCCCCGCTCGATCGCGATGACGACCGACCGCTCGACCAGGGCCCGGTACACGGGCAGCGCGCCGGAGGCGCTCGCCGCCAGCGCCTCGAGGTGCGCGCTCACGGTGCCCGCGTCGCCACGGGTGGCCGGGCCGGTGAGCGCGGCTGCGATCCCGAGCGCCCGGGCATTGGCCACGGTCTGCTCCAGGAGCGGCAGGTAGATTCCGAGGGCGCCCGCCTCGTCCAGGCCCACGACCGCGCCCACCTCGCGGATCGTGTCCAGGAGCGCGATGACGCCACCGGCCGCCAGGACGGCCGCAGCGTGATAGGCAGTCTTGGAGCCGGCTGCCAGGCGAACCGGCACGCCGCCGATGGCCTGCGCCATGTCCGCGAGGTGCGCGACCAGCTCGTCGTCACCCTCGATGGCGATCGTCGCGCCAGGGATGGCCGCGAGCGCCCGGTCCAGGTCGGCGAACGCCACCAGCGGGTGGAACGCCCCGGCCTGCGTCCCGGCCGCCATCGCCGGACGGAGCACCTCGGCACCGAGCAGGCCACTCGTGTGGACCATCGCCTGGCCCGCGTACATGCGCAGGGACGCCGCGAGCGACGGCAGGACGTCGTCCGGCACCGCAAGGATGATCAGCTCCACATCGTCCAGCAGCGCTTCGGGCTCCGCGAACGCACGGACCTCCGGGACGTGCTCCCGGAACCGGGCGCGCCGGGCGGGGTCCCGCGACGCCACGGCGCCCACCGGCCAGCCGGCGCGGTGCAGCGCGACGCCGAGGGCCAGGCCCACGGCTCCGGCGCCGACGATCCCGGTGACCGGGCGTTCGCCGGGCATCGAGTGCACGTGCGGGTGCGCGTGATCGCTCTCGTGTTCGAGGTCCCCGTGTCGGTGCCGCCCGGGCACCGGGGGATCCAGGGCGATCCCCTCCTCCTCGATCTCCGCGAGCGTCTCCTCGTGGCTGGCGGCCCTCCGCTCGGCTGCACGGAGGAGCGCCGCCTCGGTCTCGTCCCAGGCTCTCATCGGTCGGGCTCACAACCCGGGAGACGGCTCTTGTTGTAGGCTTGCACCCGACGAGTGTAGCGAGCGGTCAGAGGGCGCACCCTCATCGCCCGATCCCCACAGCGGAGATTGAGCACATGACCACGCCCGACGCATTTGGCGCCCGCTCCCCCCTCGGCGCCGGCCTCCCCGACCACTACCGGCTGTCCGCCCTCACCACGTCCGGCCTCGATCTGGGCGTGGACCTCGGCCGGGCGCCGGTGACCCTCAAGATCCTGCTCGAGAACGTGCTCCGCCACGCGGGCGATGGCATCGTGCGGGAGGAGGACGTCGCAACCCTCGCGGCGTGGCGACCGGGCGCGGGGGGCGAGGCCGAGGTGCCGTTCATGCCCGGCCGTGTCGTGCTCCAGGACTTCACCGGCGTGCCGGCGGTGGTGGACCTGGCGGCGATGCGCGACGCGATGGCGGGGCTGGGCGGCGATCCCGCGCGGGTGAACCCTCTCGTGCCCGCGGACCTCGTCATCGACCACTCGGTCCAGATCGACGCGTGGGGCGGCGCCGGCGCGTTCGCGTTCAACATGGAGCGCGAGTACGAGCGCAACGGCGAGCGCTACCAGCTGCTGCGCTGGGCTCAGACCGCCTTCCGGGACCTGCGGGTGGTCCCGCCCGGAACGGGCATCATCCACCAGGTCAACCTCGAGCACCTGGCCACGGTCGTGGCGGACCGTACGGACGAAGGCGGGCGGGTCGCCTTCCCGGACACCCTCGTCGGGACGGACTCCCACACCACGATGATCAACGGGCTCGGCGTGCTGGGCTACGGCGTCGGCGGGATCGAGGCCGAGGCCGTGCTGCTGGGCCAGCCGCTCTACCAGCCGATGCCGCGGATCGTGGGCGTGCGCCTGCGCGGCGAGCTGCCCAGGGCCGCGACTGCCACCGACCTCGTGCTCGTCATCACCGAGATGCTGCGCGCGTTCGGCGTCGTCGGGTCGTTCGTGGAGTTCGCCGGGGACGGCCTCGCCGGGTTGTCGCTGGCGGACCGGGCCACGATCTCGAACATGAGCCCGGAGTTCGGTGCGACCTCGACGCTCTTCCCGATCGACGGCGAGACGCTCGCCTACCTCCGTCTCACGGGCCGCCCGGCGGAACGCGTGGCCCTCGTGGAGCGCTATGCGAAGGCCCAGGGCCTGTGGCGCGAGCCCGGCCACGGGCCGGAGTTCGACGTCGCGCTCGAGCTGGACCTCGGCACCGTGGAGCCGTCTCTCGCGGGACCGCGGCGCCCTCAGGACCGGGTCGGCCTCGCCGGCGTCGGCGACAACTTCCGCGCGGCGTACCCGGACACCGTCGGCGCGACGCCGGTGATGATCGAGACGGCCAGCGGTCCCGCGCAGGTCGGCCACGGGACCGTGACCATCGCCGCCATCACCTCCTGCACCAACACGTCGAACCCGATGGTCATGGTGGGCGCCGGCCTCCTGGCGCGGAACGCCGTCGCCCGCGGGCTGTCCGTCTCTCCCGTCGTGAAGACCTCGCTGGCCCCGGGCTCCAGGGCCGTCACCGGCTACCTCGAGCGGGCGGGTCTCATCGAGCCGCTCGCGGACCTGGGCTTTGCCCTGGCCGGCTACGGGTGCACGACCTGCATCGGCAACTCGGGTCCCCTCGACGAGCCCGTGGCGAAGGCGATCGAGTCAGGTGAGCTCGTGGTGGCGGCCGTGTTGTCCGGCAACCGCAACTTCGAGGGGCGGGTCCATGCGCTGGTCCGGGCCGCCTACCTCGCCTCGCCGCCCCTCGTGGTGGCCTTCGCCCTGGCCGGCCGCGTTGACGTTGACCTCACGACCCAGCCGCTTGGCACCGGATCCGACGGGTCGCCGGTCATGCTGTCCGAGATCTGGCCGACGCCGGAGGAGGTGCGGCGGGTCGTGGGCGACACGATCGACGCGGAGCTCTTCCGCGCCACGTACGCCTCGGTCTTCGAGGGTGACGAGCGCTGGCAGGCGATCGAGGTCCCGGACGGCGACCGCTATGCCTGGGAGCCCGCCTCCACCTATATCGCGAACCCGCCCTTCTTCCAGGGACTCACCGCGGATCCCGCGCCCCTGGTCGACATCGAGGGCGCCCGCGTCCTGGCGCTGCTCGGCGACTCCGTCACGACGGACCACATCAGCCCGGCGGGCTCGATCGCCGCCTGGTCGCCGGCCGGACGGTGGTTGCAGGAGCAGGGGATCTCGCCCCTGGACTTCAACTCGTACGGCGCCCGGCGCGGTCACCACGAGGTGATGATGCGGGGGACCTTCGGCAACATCCGGCTCCGCAACAGGCTGGTCGAGGGCAAGGAGGGACCGTACACGGTCCATCTCCCCGACGGCGATCAGACCTTCATCTACGACGCCGCGATGCGCTACCGGGACGAGGGCGTCCCGCTCGTGGTCATCGCGGGCCGCGAGTACGGCTCCGGTTCCTCGCGTGACTGGGCGGCCAAGGGAACCGCGCTCCTTGGCGTCCGCGCCGTCATCGCCGAGAGCTACGAGCGGATCCACCGCTCCAACCTCGTCGGGATGGGCGTGCTGCCCCTCCAGTTCCTGCCGGGCGAGAGTGCCTCCTCGCTGGGCATCACCGGACGGGAGGCCTTCACGATCACGGGGCTCTCGGACATCGCGCCCCGCCAGGTCGTGACCATCCTGGCACGCTCGGATGGGGACTCTTCCGAACGGACATTCCGGGCGATCGCCCGCCTGGACGGCCCGATCGACGTGGAGTACCTGCGCCAGGGCGGCATCCTGCCGGCCGTGCTTCGGCGGCTGGCCGCGGGCTGACCGGGCCGCTGGGCCATCGCCAGGGGGCGGCCGCGGCGGCCGGACAAGATCGCGATCTCGGAGACGCCGAGAGGCCCCTCGACGGAAACGAGGGGCCTCTCGATCTACGGTCCGCCCTCGTCACGCGGGGAGGAGATCCGCTGGGCGAGGAGGTTGCTCATCCCTGCGACGCACGGGTCCGGGCGAGTGTGACGCCCTGCTCTGCACGCGCCAGCCGCGCCCCGATGAAGATGAGCGCCGCGGCCGCGAAGGAGAACAGGGCGGCACCCAGGATGCCCACCGCCAGCCCGGCGGTCTCGGACAGCGGGCCCATGAGCGGCGGGTAGACGATCGACCCGACGATCGCCGCAGAGGCAAGGACGGAGCTCACCATGCTCGTACGATCGGGATACAGCGACCCGCCGATCGCCATGATCATCGGGTACACGGGTCCGGCGGCCAGCCCCGCAATCGCGAAGCAGGTGATCGCGATCCCGACGGTCGGGGCCACCAGCGACGCGAGGATGGCGACGCCGAAGACGACCGACCAGGTCGCGGCGAGGACGACCGCTCCGATGCGATCGGCAAGATACGACGTGAGCAGGCGGCCGACGGCCACGCCGCCCCAGAAGAGCGACAGCGCCAGGGTCGCGACCTCGATCGGGGCGTCGTCCAGGTATCGGACCAGCCAGCCGGTAACGCCCATCTCGGTCGCCACGTAGCACGCGATCGCGATGGAGAGGAGGAGCACGGGCAGCGGCACCCGTCGCCGGGCCGGGGACGAGGCCGCGGCCTGCTGCGCACCGGTCGCGGAGGCGATCGGCCCATGTTGCGTTGGCGGCAGGTGCCGGCTCGAGAGCGCAGCGGCGATGATCGCAGCACCCACGGCAGTTGCGGCAACGACCGACTGCCACGGAACGCCGGCGCCGACCAGGCGCCCGATCGTCACCGGGCCGGCGAGGGCGCCGACCGCAACCCACAGGTGCAGCCTGTTCAGGGCGGCCGCCTGGCGCATCGGGAAGAGGTCCATGAACACGGCGTTCATGCCAGAATCGATGATCCCGAGGCCGAACCCGAAGACGAGGAAGCCGGCGAGGAAGATGCCCCACGCACCGGCGGCCGCCATTACGGCCAGGCCGATGGCGATGAGAACGGGGCTGCCGCCCATGAGCAGGCGCCGGGGGAGGCGTCCCGCCAGGACACCCGACGAGATCGTGCCGCTCACCCAGGCCAGGCTGAACAGCAGGTAGGCCAGCCCCATCGCGGCGTCCGACATCGCGTACTCCGCCTCGATGTCCCGGATGAGCGACGGGGCGAGGAGCATGCACCAGCCGAGCAGGAAGAACGAGGCGTAGCCCGTCCAGACCACGCTCCTGGCGGGCGGCGGGCTATCGGCGGGGACCCGATCGGAGGGCTGCGTGATATCGACCTCGGAGCAGCCCGACTGGCAAACGGCCGGTGAGCGCAGAAGGCGGAGCCTGCCGGCTCCGCCCTGGGTGGCGCGGTGGTGGGCGATACTGGACTCGAACCAGTGACCTCACGGATGTGAACCGTGCGCTCTAACCAACTGAGCTAATCGCCCTCGAAGCGACTCGCATTCTAGCGTGGCCGGCGGTATCCGCGCGTCAGGACCGGAGGCCCGGCCACCGCACCAGCAGGTGCTCGACGGCCAGGCCGTCCACCGCCACGAGCTTGGTCCGGGCAGTGGCTCCGCCCACCAGCCGCACGTCGCGCCGCGCCACGCCCAGCTCGTCGGCGAGCAGCCGGACCAGCGCCTTGTTCGCGGCCCCATCCACGGCCGGCGCCGCCACGCGGACCCGCAGGACGCCTTCCACCACCCCGTCGACGCGATCCGCGCCGCCGCGGGGTGTCAGGCGCACGGAGAAGCGCACCTCCCCTGGTTCCGACCCGCTCAGGGGAACGTCCGTCCTGGCATGCTTCGCTCGCCGAACAGAGCGCGGCCTACCCGGACCACCGTCGCGCCCTCCTCCACCGCCACCGCGTAGTCGTCGGTCATCCCCATGGAGAGCGTGGATCCGAGCGCCGGGCAGCCGGCCCGCAGCGAGTCCGAGAGATCCCGCAGGGCCCGGAAGGTGGGGCGCGCCGCCTCGGCCGTCTCCACGAGCCGCCCGATGGTCATGAGCCCGTCCACACGGAGGTTCGACAGGGCAAGGATCCCGGGCAGGGCGGCCTCGACGGCATCCGGACGGAAGCCCGCCTTGGCCGGATCGTCGCCCACGTTCACCTGGAGCAGGACCGGGAGCGGCCGCCCGGGACGCACCTCTCCGGCGATCCGGTCCAGTCGTTTCGCCAGCTCCTCGGTGTCCACGGCCTGCACCAGGTCGAACAGCTCGACGGCACGCCGGGCCTTGTTGCCCTGGAGGGGGCCGACGAGGTGCCACGATGCGCCCGGCACCTCCGGGATCTTCGCGGCGGCCTCCTGGACGCGGTTCTCGCCCAGGACGTCCAAGCCCGCGGCCACCGCGGCCCGCACCCGCGCGGGAGGCACGGTCTTGGAGACCGCGACCAGCGTGATGCCGGCGGGATCCCGTCCAACCCGGGCAGCCGCACCGGCGATCCGGGCCAGCACCTCGTCCCGGGCGCGCGCGAACGCATCGACCTCGCGAGGGTCGAGGACCGGGTCGGTCATCGGCAGCTCAGCCGGGCGCGCGTGCCAAGACGCTCAGCCGGCGCCGCGGCTACTTGCGGCGAAGGAAGCTCGGGATCTCGAGGTCGTCCGCGTCATAGGCGGGGGTGCGACGGACGGCCGGCTCCCCGACGGACCTCTCCGGGCGGACCAGGGCGCCCACGCCCTCGTCCGGCGGGCGTGCCGTGGTGTCGGACTCGGAGCGCTGGCGCTCCAACTCCTCGAGGAAGTCCCGCGCCGGGATCGTCGCTCCGCCTGCGGCGAGGGCGGCGGCCGGGCGCGAGCCCACGGCAGTCCCGACTCGCTCACCTGCCGCGGCCCGGGAGCTCTCGGGGCGGCGCCGGCCGTCAAAGCCGGTGGCGATGACCGTGATCATGACCTCTTCGCCCAAGCGCTCGTTGAAGCTGGTCCCGAAGATGATGTTCGCCTCGGGATCGGCCGCGGCGCGGATCTCCTCGGCGGCTTCGGTGACCTCCCACAGGGTGAGGCTGGAGGAACCGGCGATGTTGAACAGGATCCCCTGCGCGCCGGAGATGTTGACCTCGAGCAGCGGGCTGGCCACGGCCTGGCGGGCAGCTTCGATGGCCCGGTTGTCGCCGGCGGCGCGGCCGATGCCCATGAGCGCCGAGCCCGCGTCCTTCATGATCGCGCGCACGTCGGCGAAGTCCAGGTTGATGAGCCCCGGCTCGGTGATGATGTCGCTGATCCCTGCGACGCCCTGCCGGAGCACGTCGTCCACGACGCGGAACGCATCGACGATCGAGGTGTTCTTCTGGACGACGTCCCGGAGGCGGTCGTTGGGGATGGTGATGAGCGTGTCGACCTTCGTCTTGAGGTCCTCGGCCGCCTTCTCCGCGATGAGCTTGCGCCGGCTGCCCTCGAAGCTGAACGGCTTGGTCACGACGCCGATGGTGAGGGCGCCCAGCTCCTTGGCGATCTCCGCCACGATCGGGGCCGCGCCGGAACCCGTCCCGCCGCCGAGGCCCGCCGTGATGAACACCATGTCCGAGTCTGCGAGGGCATCCGCAATCTTGTCCCGATCCTCGTCCGCCGCGTGCGCCCCGACGGAGGCGTCGCCGCCGGCCCCGAGGCCACGGGTGATCTTGTCGCCGATGCGGATCTTGTGCGGGGCATCCGACTGCAGCAGGGCCTGGGCATCCGTGTTGCAGGCGATGAACTCGACGCCCATCATCTCGGCCCGGATCATCCGGTTGACCGCGTTGCTGCCGCCGCCGCCGACGCCGATGACGCGGATGAGGGCGAAGTTCTCGGAATCGGAACGCAGCGGCATCGGCGCTCTCCTCGGCGGTTGTGAAGGCCTGGTGTCAGGACGGGTCGGGTCTCGGCCCGTGCGGCCCCGGTGTCGTCGGTCCGGCGCCGCCGCGGGTCTCACGGATGTGCGCGGAGTATACCCGTGAGATCGCGCCGTGGTCGGCCGCGATTTCGAGAATCTCGTCGGCCGGGAGCTTCAGCCGGGCAGGAAGCTGAGCCGGACGCGCCGTGTCGCGCTGTCCTCGTTGGGGTCCAGCAACGTGATCGACTGCCACGTCCCCAGCGTCAGCTGGCCCGCGAGGACCGGCACCGTCAGTGATGGGGAGGCCAGGAGCGGCAGGACGTGATCCGCCCCGTGCCCGGGGGCGCCGTGGCGGTGTGACCAGCGGTCGTCCCGCGGCAGCAGTCGGTCGAGCGCCCGCATCGCGTCGGCTTCGGAGCCCGCGCCCAGCTCCAGCACCACGAGGCCCGCGGTGGAGTGCGGGAGGAAGACCGAGAGCAGGCCGTCCCCGCCGCCGGAGGCGTCCGCCGCGAACCGGGCGCAGGCCGGTGTCAGGTCCGTGAACCCGCGGTCGCGACCGGTCCGGACCTCCAGCTCCAGGGAACGCACGACGGCGGGCCCCCTACGGGAAGATGTTGCGGATGGCGTCCCGGATCCGCCCGAAGCCACCCCCGCCGGGGGCGGACTCGTACCGCAGCGGCTCCCCGACCACGATCTGGGCGGCGCCCCACCGCAGCAGCCCGACGGCCGTGGCATAGGGCGGTAGCTGGATCGTGTCCACCAGGCCGCCGATCCCCGCCGGACCGCTCACCCGCACCGGCATCTGGAAGACCTCCCGCCCCAGCTCGGCGGTCCCGGCCAGCTGAGCCGCGCCGCCCGTGAGGATGATCCCGGCCGGCAGCATGCCGTGGCCGCTGCGCGCCATCTCGCCCCGGAGCATCTCGAAGGTCTCGCGCATCCGGGCCTCGATGATCCGGCACAGCTCCTCCCGGCTCACCGTGCGCCCGGCATCGTCGCCGATGACGGAGACGCTGATCTCCTCGTCCTCGATGTTGCGCAGGTCGCAGGTGCCGTGGCGGACCTTGAGCTCCTCGGCCACCTGGATGGTCGTCTTGACGCCGATCGCCACGTCGTTGGTGACGTTGTTGCCGCCCACCGGCAGGACCGCGGTATGGAACGGCGAGCCATCGGCGAACAGCACGAGGTCGATGGTGCCTGCGCCGATGTCCGCCACGGCGACGCCCAGCTCCTTCTCGGTTTCGCTGACCACCGCCTCCGCCGAGGCCAGCCCGTTGACCACCAGCTCGTCGATCTTGACGCCGGCAAGTCCCACACACTTGGTCAGGTTCTGGACGGCCGTCGCCGACGCGGAGACGATGTGGGCCTCCACCTCGAGCCGCAGCGCGCTCATGCCCAGCGGGTCCTTGACGCCCTCCTGGCCGTCCACGGTGAACCCGCGGCGCTCCACGTGGAGGACGTCCCGGTTGTTCGGGATCGAGACGGCCCGGGCCACCTCGATGGCACGGTTGATGTCCTCGCGCGTGACCTCGCGGTGGTGCGCGGTCACGGCCACCTGACCCGTGGAGTTGAGGCTCTCGACGTGCTGCCCGCCGACTCCGACGAACGCTCGGTCGATCTTCCAGCCAGACAGCCGCTCCGCACGCTCGACGGCGTCCGCGATGGAGCGTACGGACTGGTCGATGTTGACGACGACGCCCTTCTTGAGCCCGGTCGTGGGCACGGTCCCATGGCCCATGATCGTCAGGCGCCCATCGCGGCTGACCTCGCCGATGAGCGCGCAGACCTTGGACGTGCCGACGTCGATGCCGACGAGGACCGCTTCCCGTTCCACCTGCCTGTCGTGCCTCGCTGCTAGATGAAGTGCCGCCGGATGAGGGCGACGTTGTTGAAGATGCGGAACCCGAAGTTGATGAGGGCCACGAGGTAGAGGTCGAGGCCCAGCCGGTCGCCGATGAAGGTCAGGAGCACCGCCACCACGGCGTTGGTGATGAACCCGCTGATGAAGACGCGATTGTCGTAGACCCCGTCAAGCTCGGCGCGTACGGCTCCGAGGACGGAGTCGAGCGCGGCGAGGATCGCCACGGCCGAATAGCGGGAGAACTCGTAGCTGACGTTGACGTTGAGGACGAGCCCCGCCAGGACGCCGACGAGTAGACCCACGAGGGGCAGGAACACGGGCGGGCAGCCTCCGTCCAGATGAACGCTTCCGTAACGCTACCAGACGCTCGGGCTCCCGTCGGTGTCGGATGGGTGGCGGCGATCATGGCTTTGGGGTCGGCGATGGTTTCGGGGCCGGTTTGGGGGTCGCCCGCGGGACATATGTCCCACTGCGGTCGTCGGCCAGGATCACCTTGAGCACGTCGTCCTCGCGGCCCAGCAGGAGGTACTGCAGCAGCTGCGCCTGGCCCGGGATCAGCTCGGGCGTCCGCAGCGTCGGCGTGTAGAAGCCGAACACCGCCGTCCAGTCCAGCGGTCGTCCTCGGATCACGAAGCCGTCCGTGTCGTCCAGGCGCAGGTCGAGGCGCGCTGCCGAGCTGCCGATGTCCGCCGGCACCAGCGAGCCGAGCCGCAGGGCGGCGTCGAGGGTGACGGCATCCAGCACCGTCCCGACGCCCAGGTCCGCCGAGGCCGCCCGCTGATCGTCGATGACGGGCAGCGCCGCGCCGGCCGTCCCCATGTCGTCCGGCTCGGCGAAGAGCAGCCCGGACTCGTCCACCAGGAACCGGCGGTCCCCGACCTGCCAGGCCATCAGTGCCACGCGTTCGGCAACCGCCACCCGGATCTCATCGGGGAGGGCCACGCTCACGTCGGCACCGCTCACGGCGGGGATCCGGAGCAGGCGTCCGGCCAGGTCAGCAGTCCGGACCGCGAACGCGTTGTGGTCAGCGGGGACAGCGAGCGCGGCACGGATCTCGTGGTCGGGCGTCCATGTCGTCCCGGTCACCTCGATCCGTTGAATGCTGAAGGCCTCCGTGGTCGCCATGCCGTACAGGCCCGCGATACCGGCCAGGAGCGCAAGCAGGGCTCCCGCGCGAACCGGCGTCAGGCCGGCCGATGCGCGGCGCACCGGGTGCGTCCGCCGGTTCCGGGTGCCCCCGGGCCGCCCGCCCGGCCGGAGCACGGCGGGGCGAATCGGCCGCACGGCGGGCGTGGAGCGGCGTCCGGACGGTCGGTTGATCATCGCGGCAGGTCGGCCGGGGTCAGCCGGTGGCGGATGCGGCCGGCGGCGCGCTCCAGCGCAAGGTCGACCACCCGCCGGCACACGGCGGCGAAGTCGTAGCCGGCCGCGGCCGGCAGGGTCGGGAAGAGACTGATCGGGGTGAACCCGGGAATCGTGTTGATCTCCGAGATCACCAGCACCTCGCCGGCGAGCAGGAAGTCGATCCGCGCGAAACCCTCGGCGCCGATCGCCCGGTACGCGTCGCGGGCCAGCTTGAGGATCGACGCCCGCTGAGCCTCGGTCACCTCGGCCACCTGGCTCGTCTCGGACATCCCCGGCGTGTACTTCGCCGCGTAGTCGTAGAACTCGTGGCCGGACAGGATCTCTCCGGGCCCGTACAGCTCCAGCGCGTCGGGCTCGTTGCCGATGACCGCGACCTCGAGGTCCCGGGCGCCGGCGAGGTACCGCTCCACCAGGACCAGGTCGTCGAACCGGAAGGCCTCGTCGAGGGCGCCCGCCCGCTCGTCTGCCGTGTGGGCGAGGGTCATCCCGAGCGAGCTGCCCAGGCGCGACGGCTTGACCATCAGCCGCGGGTTGCCGGTCGCGGCGGCGAAGGCCTCGAGCTCGGCAAGCACGTCCCCGGGCGCCTTTGCCCAGCGCGACGCCCGGATCTCGACCCAGTCCACGACCGGCAGGCCAAGACCGCGGACCAGGCGCTTGAAGATCGCCTTGTCCATGCCGATCGCGCTGGCCGCGACACCGGACCCGGTGTAGGGCAGGCCCCCGGCCTCGCACAGGGCCTGGACCGTGCCGTCCTCGCCGAATGGCCCGTGGAGAGCCAGGAACACGACCGGTCGGGGCCCGTCGCCGGGCGCGACCAGCTCGGCCAGGGCCTCGGCTGCGGCCCGCGGCCCAGTGGCTCCGAGCGCGATCGGCTCGTCGTAGGCGGTCTGCGGCCGACCGTGGCGTCGGTGATCCGCCGGGAGCTGCCACCAGCCGCCGCCGAGGTCGATCAGCCACTGCGCCACGGGGTAGCCGGATGCCTCCAGGGCATCCGCGATTGCCGTCCCCGAGACGATCGACACGTCGTGCTCCGCCGACGGACCGCCGTACACCACGGCAACTGGGGTCTCGGCGGGGACGTGACCCAGCGGCGGCACGGGCATCAGGCGCTCTCCTCTGGCGGCCAGGCGGACCAGTCGCCCGCGAACTCGATCTCGAACGCGAGGTCGATCCCGTTGCGCTCGCGGACCTCGCGGCGAACGTGCTCCGCGAGGGCCCGGACATCGGCCGCCGTCCCCTTGCGGTCGTTGACGATGAAGTTGGCGTGCTTCTCGGACACCACCGCACCGCCGATCCGGTGGCCCTTGAGCCCGAGGGCGTCGATCAACCGGCCGGCGGAGTCCCCCGGCGGGTTCCGGAAGACGCTCCCGGCGGACGGTATCCCGAGTGGCTGGTGCTCGCGACGCCAGCGGCGGATCTCGTCCAATCGCGCCCGGATCTCGGCCGGGTCGGCCATGCGCAGGCGGAACACGGCGCCCATGACGATCTCCGCGGGCCCGGCACCGCCGGCGGGACCACTCGCGGCGGCCTCCTTGAACCGGCTGTGGCGGTACGAGAGGCCAAGCTCGTCGACCGGCATCTCGCGCTCCGAGCCATCTGCCAGGAGGACCGTCGCCGTCTCCAGCACGCCCGCCGTGTCGCTCCCGTGCGCCCCGGCGTTGGCCCAGACGGCGCCGCCGACGGTGCCCGGGATCGCGAGGCCGTACTCGAGCCCGGCCAGGCCCGCCGCGTGCGTCTCAGTCGCGGCGCGCGCCATGGGGACGCCGGCCTCGGCGTGGTACCGCTCCCCATCCACCCGCGACGCCTCGGCCTTCGCGTGGATCACGAGACCCCGCACCCCGGCGTCCGAGATCACCAGGTTGCTGCCGCGCCCCAGGATCGCGAACGGGATCTGGCGAGCGCGCGCGAACCTGACCAGCGCCCGCAGCTCGAACGCGTTGTGCGCCACCGCGAACAGGTCGGCCGGACCACCCACCCGCATCGTGGTGAAGCGGGCCAGCGGCTCGTCCCGGACGGTCTTGACGCCGATGCGGCGCTGAATCTCCGTTCCGGCGGCGAATGGGTCGAACGCGGGAACCGTCACGTCCTGCTCCCGCGCGCAGCAGCGTCAACCTCGGCCTGGGCCGGCAGCGCCGAGCGGAGGGCGACCGCCATGACCAGGTCCCCGACGGCGGCGGCGGCGGCCGGTCGCGCCGCCTCACGGGCCGCGGCGGACATCAGCGCGTGGCGCGAGGGATCGGCCAGCAGCCCGGCGACCTCGACCAGGCGGTCCGCGTCGAACGCCTCGTCCTCGATCAGGACCGCCGCGCCCGTTTCCGCGTACGCCTCCGCGTTGCGACGCTGGTGCCCGGCGGCGTGCGGGTACGGGACGATCGCCGTCGGCAGCGCGAACGCCGCCGCCTCGGCCAGCGTGGACGCCCCGGCCCGGCCGACCGCCAGGTCCGCGGCGGCCAGCGCATCGGTCATCTCGTCGTGGAGGAACGCGAACGGCCGGTAGCGGTCCCGCAGGTCCACCGGCAGCGCCTCCCGAGCCGCGATCGCCGGTCCGTACCCGGCATCGCCGGTCACGTGTACCACGCGGACGCGCTCCACCAGCCGCGGCAGCGCCGCCAGGACCGCATCGTTGATCCGGCGCACAGCCTGGGACCCGCCGAACACGAGCAGGATGCGCTCGCCCGGACCACCCCCGAACCGGGCCCGCGCGGCGTCCACGTCCACGCCCCCCAGGGACCGGATCGGAGTGCCGGTCACGTAGGTCCGGGGATGGCCGAGCGCCGCAGCCGTCTCGGGATGGCTCACGGCAACGACCGTGGCCCAGCCCGCGACGAGCCGGACGCTCCGGCCCGGGACCACGTTCCCGTCCCACAGCACGGTCGGGATCCGCAGGAGCCGGGCCGCCAGCATCGTCGGGATGGCCACGTAGCCGCCGGTGGTGAAGATCGCGGCCGGGCGCCGTGCGAGCAGCAGGATCAGCGCCTGCGGGACCGACAACCCGAGGCGGATGGGGTCCAGCACGAGATGCGCGTCGCGACCCACGGACCGGAGCGAACGCAGGACGAGCCGGCGGAGCGGGATCCCGGCCCCGGGGACGATCGTCCCTTCCAGGCCGCGATGCCCGCCGAGCCAGGCGAGGTCAGGCGCGCCGGCTCGAGCGCGGAGTGACCGGGCGACGGCGAGGGCCGGGTAGATGTGCCCGCCCGTTCCCCCGCCCGCGATCAGCAGGCGCATCGTTCCAGGTTCCTTTCTCGACGGTCTCCCGCGATATGGAGAGCAGGATGCCCACGGCGGCAAAGCTGACGATCAGCGAGGAACCACCGGCCGAGACGAACGGCAGCGGGATGCCCGTGACGGGAACCAGCCCCACCACGACGCCGATGTTGATGAAGGCCTGGATGCAGATCCAGGCAGTGATCCCCGCGGCCAGCATGGCCCCGAACGTGTCCGGCGCCCCCAGCGACGTCCGGATGCCGAGATACCCGACGGCCAGGAACAGGACGATCACCAGCCCGCCGCCCAGCAGGCCGAACTCCTCGCCGATGATCGCGAAGATGAAGTCGTTGGAGGCGTTGGGCAGGAACAGGCCGCCCGCCAGGCGGCTCTCACCGAGACCCGCCCCCAGCAGGCCGCCCAGCGCCAGCGCCAGGTAGCCCTGGATGCTGTGGAACCCGAGGCCAGACGGGGATTTCCAGGGGTCCAGCCACGCCGTGATCCGGTCCACCTGGTAGCCCTCCATGAACATGACAGCCACGACCGGCACCGAGGCGACCGCCATCGCCACCAGGTGGAGCACGTTCGCGCCGGCCAGGAAGAACATCGTGAAGGCCGTGAAGCCGAGCACCGACGACGTGCCCAGGTCCGGCTCCAGGAGGACCATGACGACGACGGGCACGACGATCACGAGGAATGGCACCGTGCCTGACCAGAACCCGTGGACCGCGCTCCCCCGCTTGGCGAACCAGTGGGCGAGGTAGATCACCAGGGCCAGCTTCATGAACTCGGCGGGGTGGACGGCGGGCAGCGGGCCGATCTTGAGCCATCTCGCCGATCCACCGACGACGATGTTGAGGGCCGGGACGAAGACGAGCGCCAGGCCGACGAGGGCAATCAGGAACAAGGGAACGGAGGCCACCCGGAGCCAGCGGTAGTCCACCCTCATCATCACGACCATCGCCACCATGCCGATCGCAGCCCACACGATCTGGGGCCCGACGATCGCGAACGTGTCCGCCTCCTTCGACAGGAAGGCCTTCATCGCCGATGACGAGTAGACCATCAGGATCCCGATCGCCGCCAGGGCGACGATCGCGACGAGGATCCCGTACTCGGGCTCGTGCCGCTCACGCTGGAGGGTGTCCTTCGGCCGTGACCGGACGATCGGGCGCGGGATCGACAGGGGCGTCGTGCTCATGCGGGTCCTCCGGCACCGGGTTCGCGACCCGCGAGGCGGGCGACCGCGGCAATGAACGCGCGGCCCCGTGCCGCATAGTCCTCGAACATGTCGAACGACGCGGCCGCCGGGCTCAGGATCACGGTGGCGACGGTGCCCTCGGGAGCTCCCGCCAGGGCATCGCGGGCCAGCCCGGCGGCGACCGCCACGGCCTGGTCCATGGACGTAGCTCGCCGGGTGCACGTGAGGCCGGCTGCCCGGAGCAGGCCCTCGATCATCGGGCCGCTCTCGCCGATGAGCACGGCAGCGTGCGCGCTCCCGGCGGCGACGCGTGCCATCTCGGAAAGGTCCACGCCCTTGTCGCGGCCCCCTGCGATGAGCACCACCGGGGCCGGGAACGCCCGCAGCGCCGCCATCACCGCGTCAGGCTGCGTGCCCTGCGAGTCATTGACGAACCGGACGCCGTCAACCAGCGCCACGGGCTGGAGCCGGTGCTCCACGCCGGTGAACGCGGCGGCCGCCCGCCGGATGGCGTCCGGGGCAACGCCGAACAGCAGCCCCACGGCGATGGCCGCCAGGGCGTTGGACACGTTGTGGCGCCCCGGGATGCCCAGCTCGTCGACCGGCATGATCCCGCCGCCCGGACCCGTGGCGGCCGTCCCGCCGCCGGCCAGCGGCAGTCGCTCCACGGCAGCCGACACGATCCATCCCTCCACCACGCCCAGGCCGCCGGGCAGCGGCCGGTCGTGCCGGTACAGAACGATCGGGGCCGTCCCGAGCCCGGCATAGCCGCCCACCACCGGGTCCTCGATGTTGAGCACCAGCGCGCCATCCGGGTCCACCAGCTCCGCGAGGCGCCGCTTGACCAGCCGATAGGCGCCCACGCTCCCATGGCGGTCCAGGTGATCCGACGTCACGTTGGTGTAGACCGCCACGGTGGTGCCGCGGCAGAGCGCCGGTAGCTGCAGCTCGGACAGCTCGACCACGACGCGGTGGTCCGGGGTGAGCTCCGGCAGCCGCTCCACCAGCGGGGTACCGATGTTCCCGCCGAGGAGCGCCGGGTGGAGCGGATCCGCCGACAGGATGGCGTGTGCGAGCGAGGCGGTCGTGGTCTTGCCCTTGGTCCCCGTCACGCCGATCGTCGGGGCCGGGCACAGGCGCAGGAACAGGTCGGACTCCGAGACCAGCGGCGGAGCGCCGGGGTCGCCCGAGGCATGCGCGGCAACCAGCGCCTGCAGCTGCGCGCGCAGGCGCGGTTCAGTGGTCGGATAGTCAGGGGTGATCGAAGGCGAGGTCGCGACGAGGTGGGCGCCCGCCCAGGTGGTCCCGGGGTCAACTCCTGGGCCCAGCCGCAGCGTCACGTCCCGTCCGGCCAGCGCTTCGATCGCGCCTCCCAGCTCGTCCTCCGACCGGCCGTCGTAGACGGTCACCCGGGCTCCGGCGTCCGCGAAGAACCGCGCCAGCGCGATCCCGCTGCGGGCCAGTCCCAGGACGGTGACCGGGCGCCCATCGAAGGCGCCGGCACGAACGTCGGCCAGCGTCAGGGCGTCGAGGTCGGGATGGCGCACCGCGCCGGCCTCAGTTGAGCGCACGGATGGAGGCCATGAACAGCGTGACACCCATGAGCCCCGCGAGGATGCCCACGATCCAGAACCGGAGCGTGATCTTCTCCTCGTCCCAGCCGCCCAGCTCGAAGTGGTGGTGGAGAGGCGCCATCCTGAACACGCGCTTCCCGCCCGAGAGCTTGAAGTAGCCGATCTGGATGATGTCCGACATCGTCTCGACCACGAAGATGAGCCCGATGATCGGCAGGACGAGGATCTGGCCCGTGATGAGCGCGATCACCGCCAGCGTCGCCCCGAGCGAGAGTGATCCCGAGTCCCCCATGAACACCTGCGCCGGGTGGACGTTGAACCACAGGAAGCCCAGCAGCGCGCCGATGATCAGGGCGCACAGGAACGCGATGTTGGGCTGCGGGTCGGGTGCGTTGAGGAGGGCGATGATCATGAACGACACGAAGGCGAAGGCGAGCGTCCCGCCCGCTAGCCCATCGAGCCCGTCCGTGATGTTGACGCCGTTGGACGCCGCCACGATCGCGAACGCCGCGAAGAAGACGTAGACGACGGGGTCGATCCCGACATCGCCGATGAACGGGACCCGGATCGCGGTGATCTCGTACGTGCTCTGGATCTGGAAGGCGATCACGAGCGCGACCACGGACTGCCACAGCAGCTTCTGCCGGGCGCGGATCCCCTCGCCGGTCCGGGCGTTGAGGTAGTCGTCCGCGGCGCCCAGCAGGGCGACCAGGGCCAGCGTCGCAAGCGGCGCGATGACGCCGCCCTCCACGGGCCAGCGCAGCAGCATGAAGATCCCGAGGACCACCGCGATGACCAGGAGGCCGCCCATCGTGGGCGTGCCCCGCTTGATCATGTGGCTCTGCGGGCCCTCCTCCCGGATCTGCTTCGCGAAACCGAAGTGCTGGAGCAGCCGGATGTACGGCGGCATGAGGATCACGACCAGCGCGAACGCCAGCAGCAGGCCCTGGATCAGCTCCAGCGTCACGCGCCGACCTCCGGACCACCCAGGGCCGCCACCAGGCCGTCGACCACGCGCTCCAGCTCCACGCCGCGCGACGCCTTGACCAGCACGACGTCGCCGGGGGCGAGCCGGGGACGCAGGACCTCCACGGCGGAGACGGCGTCCGCCACCGGTAGGACTCGATCCGCGGCCAGCCCAGCGGCCCGCGCCCCCGCGGCGATCTCCTCGGCCGCGCCGCCGGGTCCGCCGTCCACGACGACCAGCAGGTCCAGCAGGCCTCCCGCAGCCTCGCCGACCTCGCGATGGCCCGCGACATGGGCCGGCCCGAGCTCGCGCAGCTCGCCCAGCACGGCGATGCGGCGGCCGGGCAGCCCGGCGATCAGTTCCAGGGCCGCCCGCACGGACCCGGGCGCGGCGTTGTAGGTGTCGTCCACGATCACCACGCCCGCGGCGCGGATCACGACCGACCGGTGCGGGGCCGCGGACGCCATGGCCAGCCCCGGCACCACGTCGTCCAGGTCCATCCCGGCAGCCAGGCCCGCAGCGGCGGCCGCCAGGGCGTTGTGGACCGCGAGCCTCCCGAGCGCCCCGATCGAGACCGGCCGCTCTCCCCCGGGCGTCACCAGCCGGAAGCGCATGCCATCGAACCCGGCAGACACCACGTCTTCCGCTCGGATGTCCGCGGCGGGCGAGAACCCGTACGTGAGCACGCGGGCCCGCGTGCGTCCGGCCATGCCCAGCACCAGCGGGTCGTCGGCGTTCAGGATCGCGACCCCGCCATCGGCAGCCCCGGGCAGGGCCTCCACCAGCTCGGCCTTGGCATCCACGATGGCGTCGATGGACCCGATCCGGGACAGGTGGACGGGCTGGATCGCGGTCACGATGCCGATGGACGGCAACCCGATGTGGGCCAGATCGCGGATCTCACCCCCGGCGTACATGCCCATCTCGAGGACCGCCGCGCCATGCTGAGGCCCCAGGCGGAGCACGGTGAGCGGCATGCCCACCTCGTTGTTCTGGTTGCCCTCGGTCCGCAGCGTCTGGAACCTGCGGGCCAGGACACCTGCCACCGCCTCCTTGGTCGAAGTCTTGGCGATGCTGCCTGTGACACCGACGACGAGCGGATCGAAGCGGCGGCGCCATGACGCCGCCACCGCGTGGAGCGCGCGAAGCGGGTCGGCGACCTGGATCACCGTGACGTCGCCCAGCGACGCGAGGGTGGCTTCTCCTGCTCCCACGTCCGGACGGCGACCCACCAGGAACGCGGCTGCCCCGGCCGCCGCGGCGGCACCCAGGTGTCTGTGCCCGTCGGTCCGCTCGCCCGGGAGCGCCACGAACAGTGCCCCCGGCGTCACCAGGCGCGAGTCCACGGCACCACCGCGCGCGGGTCGCCCGCTCCGGAGCAGCAGCCGCCCGGCCGTGCACGCAACCAGGTCATCGGCCGACAGCGACGGGCCGGCATCGGGCGCGCCCGGGACCGCAGGGGTCATCGCAGCAGCGTCGCCGCGGTGGCGATCGGGCGGGTCGGGAACGGGCGACCGTCCGGGCTTCGTCACGTCGGCGAGTGTCGCACAGGCGGCACTCACGGCGCGGCCGTGGCGGCGGGCACGTCGACCTGCTCGCCGGGGGCTTCGATGGGGTCCTCGCCGGGGGCTTCGACGTGCTCCTCGGGGAGCAGGTACGGCGTGCTGATCGCGTTGTGGGCGATCCGCCGGAACAGCTCGAACGACATGACCGGCATCTCGAGGTGGCCCAGCCGGACCACCGTCGGAGTCCCCTCCTCGATGCGCACGGCCACGACCAGGTCCGGGTGTTCGGCCGCACGGCCGATATAGCCGACGAACGAGTAGTTGAACCGGTTGACCTTCCATGCCCCCTTCTCCGAGTCCCAGATCTGCGCGGTTCCGGTCTTGCCGCCGACCTCGAAACCCGGGATGAGGGTGCGGGTGCGGTAGAAGGCCACCTCGGTCACGACGTGGTTCATGAGCTTCTGGAGCGTCGTGGACAGCTTGGCGCTGAGGACCCGCCCGCGGCTGATGGGCATGCTCTCGATCTCACCGACCGACTTGACCACGCGAGGCTGGACGAGGATCCCTCCGTTCACCATGGCCGCGAAGGCCTGGGCCAGCTGGACCGGCGTCACGGCGACACCCTGCCCGAAGGCGCCGTTGGCGACGTCGATCTGCCGCCACCGCCGGATGGCCGGGTCGTTGACGATGCCCGGCACCTCGTTCGCGACGTCGATGCCGGTGGCTGAGCCGAAACCGAGCTCGCGCCATTCCCGGTACAGCCGCTCGGACGCCTGGGCGGTCGTCTTGCCCAGCTTCAGCCCCACCTTCGCCGCCACGACGTTGCGCGAATAGGCGATGGCATCCTCGAAGGTCATCCAGCCCATCGCCTTGTGGTCGGCATCGTCCACGCGCGCCCGGCCCTTGTCGAGCTTGAGGGTGCCGGTGTCCTTGAGCTTCGTCTTGACAGTGACCACGCCGTCCTCAAGGGCCGCGGCGGCCGTCATCATCTTGAACACCGACCCCGGCTCGTAGACCGTGGAGACGATCGGGTCGACGAACCTGCCCGGATCCTCCGCAGCGATCGCCTGGTACTCGTTGGCGTCGTAGGAGGGGTAGCTGGCGTAGGCATACACCTCGCCGGTGTAGGGATCGATCACCACCGCCGAGACCCGCTTGGCCCGGTCCGCGATCCAGGAGGACAGCAGCTCCTGCTCCACCGCGACCTGCAGGGTGGCGTCGATGGTGAGCGTCAGGTCCTGGCCCGGGTAGCCGCTCTCCAGCACCATCGAGGTGTCCGGGACCACGTTGCCGGTGGCGTCCTTCTGGGCGGCGACGAGCGTCGGCAGCCCGGCCAGCTCGTCCTGGTAGAACTGCTCGATGCCGTACTGGCCGGCGCCCTCGCGATTGACGAAGCCCAGCAGGTGGGCCGCCAACGTCGTTTCCGGACCCCCACCCGGCTGCGGAGACAGCCTCACCTGCTCGGGCTCGAGGAGCAGGCCCGAGAGCGCCGGGTCCTTGCCGATGCTCGCCGCGCGGATCCGGTCCGAGGTATCCGGGTCCAGGCCGCGGGCCAGCACGGTGTAGTCCTTCTCGGACGTCATCCGACCGGTGAGGGTGCTGGCCGCCTCGTCCGTCAGGTTCAGTATCTTCACCAGGTTCGCGGCCACCTCCGCCCGGCGTTTGGGCGAGAGGCGCTTCGGGTTCGCCGCCAGGCGGTCGCGGCTGATGCTCGTGGCCAGCACCACGGTGCCGGTCCGGTCGTAGATCGAGCCCCGGACGGCCGGGATCTCGTATGTCATCGACGACTGCCTGACCGCCATCGCGGCAAGCTCGTCGCGCCGGACCACCTGCCAGTACGCGAGACGCACGCCGAGGCTCCCCGCGACCAGCACGAAGGCAACGAGGACCAGGAGCGCGCGTCCGCGGGAGTCGGTCCGGCCGAGCATGGCGATGACGCAGGCCTAGGGGGAGCTGACGATTTCAGGCTCGGGCAACGGCCCGAGGCCGGCCCCGATGGCCAGCTTCCGTATCGCGGGCGCCTTGCCCAGCCGGTTGAGCTCGTTGCGCAGGTCCTGGGCGCGCGCCTCCATGCGCATCTGCTGCGTGGCCAGTCGATCCATCTCGTACCCGGTTGCGGACACGCGGATGTCCTGCGACAGCGAGAAGAACGCCGCGGCAAAGGCGATGACGATCGCCGACAGCAGGATGGCCATCCGCGAGGGGCCGCGACGGGCACGGACGGCCGCGCGCGTGCGGCGGCGGGGCAACGCCGGCGTCGAGACCTCGACGCGCGGGCGGCGGGGCAGGACGATCGTGCGCTGACGCGCACCCTGGTAGACGGCCATCGATCAGTCGCCCATGGCGAAGTGCAGCCGGGCCGTTCGCGGGTCGAGGAATGCGAATCGGTCCGCCAGGGCGGTCGGGGCGACGTCGTCGAACCCGGGCTCGACTGCGTCGGGCAGGTAGTCCCGCTGACGGCGCTCGGCCAGCTCGTGCTGGCGGCGGCCGTAGCTCTTGCGGCGATTGGACTGGTGGCGCTTGCTCACGGGACTCCTCCTCCGTGGGCGGGGGCCGGCCCTGGGGGCCGGTATCGACGGTTCGCGGGGTCGGCGCGTCGCTCTGTGTCGGGCTCTCTCTTCTCCTCTTCGCGATGGCTCAGGCTGCGAGCCGCTCGGCGGCCCGCAGGCGGGCGCTCCGGGCCCTGGGGTTGGCGTCGATCTCCGCCTCGGTCGGGGTCAGCGATGGGCGTGTCACGAGCCCGAGACGGGGGGTCCTGCCGCACACGCACACGGGCACCTGGGGCAGGCACACGCAGCCGCGCCGCTCCGCGGCGAAGAAGCGCTTGACGATCCGGTCCTCAAGCGAGTGGTACGAGAGGACGACAAGACGACCGCCGGGCCGCAGCAGGTCAACCGCGGCGACCAGTCCCTCCTCCAGCGCCTCCAGCTCCTCGTTCACGGCGATTCGGAGCGCCTGGAAGACCCGCGTCGCGGGATGAGTGCGCCGGCGCACGCGCGGGTTGACGGGCACCACGCGTTCGACCAGGGTGGCGAGCTCCTCGGCGGTCCGGATGGGCGCCGTGGGGCGAGTCGTTGCGATCGCCTTGGCAATCTTCCAGGCCGCCGGCTCCTCGCCGTACCGTCGGAACAGGGCCGCCAGCGCGTCGGCGTCCAGCGTCGCGAGCAGCTCGGCGGCCGGGACGCCCCGGTTGGCGTCGAAACGCATGTCCAGGGGACCGCCGGCGCGGAACCCGAAGCCGCGCTCCCGGTCGGCCAGCTGGTAGGAAGACAGCCCGAGATCGAAGAGGAGGCCGTCCACGGCCCCGAATCCGGTCGCAGGCGCCACCTCGGCGAGCTCGCGGAAGTTCGCACGGCGCAGCACGAGACGGTCGCCGAACCGCTCGAGGCGGATGGCGACCCGGTCGATCGCGGCCTGGTCGGCGTCCAGCCCGAGGACGCGGCCGTCAGGGCTGGCGGCCTCCAGGATCCGCTCGGTGTGCCCACCGCCACCGACCGTTGCATCGATCTGGAGGCCGCCGGCGCCCGGAGCGAGCGTCGCGATGACCTCCTCCGGCATCACCGGCAGGTGCCCTGCCTCCATCTCTCCTCCACGGTTCGGTTGCGGATCCCGAGCGGACCCTGGAAGCGCATGTCGTGCGACGTCAGATCCCCAGCCCGGCGATGGCCTGCGCGAAGGCATCCGGGTCGTCGAGGCTCTCGCTGTACGTATTCCAGCGGGCCGGCGCCCAGATCTCCGCGTGGTCCCGGGAGCCCAGGACCATCGCCTCGTCCTCGAGGCCGGCGAACGCGCGGAGCCCTTGCGGAACGAGCACCCGGCCCTGCCGGTCAAGCTCGGTCTCGAAGGCCCCGGCGAACAGCTGGCGCTGGAGCAGGCGTGCGTTCGAGTCAGTCATGGGCAGGCTCCCGACCTTCGCCGAGAGCTCCTCCCAGGCCGCCATCGGGAAGATCGCGAGACAGGTGTCGAGCCACCTCGCGACCACGGCCCCGCCGTCGAGCTGCGCGCGGAACCGTGCGGGGACGGCAATGCGCCCCTTCACGTCAACCGCGTGCCGGTACTCGCCGGTGAACACCGATCCGCCTCTCCCTGACGTCGTGTGGCACCTGTGGTGGTTTGTTCCGGGGAGGGTGCCCGCGACCGGGATACTCCCCACTTTTCACCACTTCGCGCCACTGTGGGCATTCTAGCGCCCGGAACCAGCGCGTCAATGGCGAAATCGCACATGTGGGGCGGGAATCGCGAGATTGAAGGGGCACCTGGTCGGGATCGGGTCCTCGGGCCGCACCGGAGGGCGTGCGGGATCGGTGCCCTCGGGCGTGCGGCCCGCGCCGCGCGGCACGGAGCGAGAGTCAACGAGATCGACGCGTCCGCCGCCAGACGGTGATCGGCGGCCCTTTCGGTCGAGGTCGTGGCCCTGGCGCCAGAGAGGGACTGCGCGGGCCTACCTCGTCGGCGGCGGCATCCGGATCGAGTCACCCACTCGCAAGCGGGTCCCCGGGTACTGCGGGTTCCACGAGTAGATGGTCTTCAGGGAGTGGCCAAAGTAGTTGGCGATGCTGAAGAGGTTGTCGCCGGATCGGACGCGGTAGATCCAGCACTCCGCCCGGTCCGCGCACGGCTTCAGAAGGGCATACCGGGTGCTGGTGGGCGTGGCCGCAGGCGTGCCCGTGGGAGCCGGCGTCGCGGATGGCGATGGCGTTGTGGTCGGTGCCGCGGTGGCTGACGGAGTGGGCGCCGGTGTCGCTGGCGGAGTCGGAGACGCCGTAGGGATCGGGGTCGGCGCAACTGTCGGCGGGGCCGCCGTCGGGGCAGCCGTGGCCGCGTGGGAGGGCGCCGGTGTGACCACGACGGCGAGGTCGGTCGCGGCTTCCTCTCCCCCGACGACAGGCAGGTCGATGCCGCCACGCTGGACCACAAACCCGAACGAGATCCCTGCACTGAGGACGAGCACGAGGAGCGCGGCCAGGGTCGCCCGCGGCACGGCGATCTGGCGGCGAGGGGGGACCTCGGATACGACCAGTGTCCCCTTGAGGTACCAGGGGCAGTCGCCGTGCGCGACGCGGAGGCAGACCAGCTCCTGCTGACGGGATGCCTGCGGCCGGGGCGCGCCGATGGCGACACACCGGTTCTCGTCGTCCGGCTCGAGACGTGGGGCCAGCAGGATGCCGTCCGTCTCCCGTCGGAAGAACGGGCAGACGGCAGGGTCTGGCGAGCGTGCCGGATCGTCCATCACCGGCAGGGCCGCCCGCATCCCGCCGGACACGGCGTCCTCGTCGGGCACGTCCAATGCGGGGTCGGTGCCGGCGGCCGCCACGGGCTCCTCGTTCAGCTCGAATCCTCCCGGCGAGACGGCAGACGATCCCCACCTGCCGCGAGTCTAGTACCTCCGGCCCGTTGTCGAGGCGGATTCCGTGGTGGTAGGCTGCGCCTCCGCTGCCGCGCGACACTCAGCGGCAGGACTACAGTAGGCCTCGTCCATCTCGTCCGGAGGCAGCCAGCCGCATCTCATGGCGCTCCAGCTCACCGTGCCGGTCAACCCCCAGGCTCCCGAACAGGACGCGTCGCGCCTTGCGCCGCACCGGATCAAGCGCTGCACCTTCCGGCGCCTGATCTCGCTCGACCATCCCCAGGAGCGCATCTACGAGGTCGAGTGCCTGTACCCGGATCGCAAGGTGCCGATCCCGCTGGGCGACCTGGACACCAGTCTGCCGATCTGCAACACGTGTACGGCGGCGCACATCTTCCGAGCGGACGAGGACTGACCGGGGATCGCCGCGGCTCAGGCGGCGGAGACATCCCCCGTTGCAGGCACACGAATGCGGCCGAATGAACGCCGCGGCTGGACCCCTGCCTCTCGCCAACGGCTGACCACGCCTATCGCCGACGGCTGACCACGCCCCGGAGCGTTCCCCGGTCACGCCACGCGCCCGTGGACCAGAGAGCCCACAGCACGAGGACCGGCTGGAAGGCCAGGCGGACGGCTCGGGCCCCGTCGCTGGTGAGCCCGAAGGCGTCAACCCGGTTCACATACTGGGAGATGTTGCCAGGGAAGATCGCCACGAAGAACGCTGCGACGATCCACCCCACGGCCACCCGGTGGCGCGGGAGGGCGATGAGGGCCGCGCCGAGGGCAAGCTCCACGACGCCCGACCCGACGACCACGATGTCGTCTCCCACGGGCAGCCAGTCCGGGACCTGCGCGCTGAACTCGGCGCGGCTGAACGTGAGGTGGGCGATGCCGGTGAACGTGAGGAACAGCCCGAGGACCACCCGGGCGACGAGCCGCGGAAGCGAAGACGGGCGGGACGCCGAGTTGTCGTTCATGAAGCGACGCTAGCACGACCCTCGCTCCCTGTCGCCGCCTGCCGAGCTGACCGGAGAGCCGGCATCGAACGCTCGCGCACGGAGCGGTGCGACGATGACTGGAATGGTCGCCACCCAGCTGCCCCACACGTGCACCGAAACGTGCACGGGCCCTCCGGGCGACAATCGCCGGACGGCGATTTCACGCGCGAATTCGGGGAGGCGCCAGCGAGGCGGCCTGTAAGCCGAGTTCTGTACCGCGGCTCGCGCCGCGGTGACGGTCATCCATCTGGGGCCGCCGGTTGCCCGACGGCTCATGCGGCCGACCCGAGGGCTGGGCAGCGCACCTCTCCCCCCGGCGAACCGGGGTTGCGCCCTCCTATTTGGCCTTGCTCCGGGTGGAGTTTGCCGCGTTTCACTCCGGCTCCCGAAGGGGCCGGCATCGTCACTGTGGCACTGGTCCTCGCCTCACGGCGGACGGGCGTTACCCGCCACCCTGCGCTGGGGAGCTCGGACTTTCCTCACGCCGACCGGTTGCCCGGCCGACGCGCGACCATCCGGCCGCCTCGCTGGCCCGCACAGTGTAGGCGACCCGATCGACCGGCTCCCGCGCGGGTGTTCGGTGCCCGCAGGCCGGCCCACCAGTGTCCCGCCCATGGGGAGGCACGCGCTCAGGCACAGCTCGCCTACAGGAGACCTCGGACGACCTCCGCCACGGCCCGCCCCAGGACCCCGTGGGAGGCCGCGTTGAGGTGCACCCCATCCGCCGGATCGCCACTCACCAGTGCCGACGCATCCAGGAACGCGATGCCCCTCATCTCCGCCACGGCCGCATAGAGACGCGGCAGCCGGTCGCTGGCGGCCCGCGCCGCGCCGAGGCCCCACAGCTCGGAGCGCTCCGTGGTCATGCCGAGGCGCGGAGGCGCCAGGAGGAGCACAGCCGGCGGACCCTCACCGGGACCCGCGCCGGATGTGAGTGCCAGATCGACCAGCGCCCCCACGGCCGCCGCGATCTCGTGCGGCTGCCGGCCGAAGATCGACTTCAGGTCGTTGGTGCCAAGCATCAGCACCAGGACGTCGACCGGCGCGTGGGACCGCAGGCACGGGAGCAGGTAGGGTTTGCCGTTCCGCCCACTCATGAACGGGTCGTTCCACAGGGTCGTCCGGCCGTTGAGCCCCTCCTCGATCACCTCGGCGGCACCGGCAAGCTCGGCAGCGAGCACCCCCGGCCACCGGACGTCCCGCGGAAAGCGCGCAAGCGTCACCGGATCGGCGCCGTGCGTGTTCGAGTCGCCGTAGCAGACAACGGTGGCCATTGGCCTCTCCTCTCCGCGGTGTGCCCCTGCTCAGGCCTCCGACGTCACCCGCCGCGCACGCGCCACGCGCATCGGACCGCCGGCAGCGACACGATCGAGCGCTTCGTTGGCGAGTCGGTCTGCCGTCGAGTTCTGCGCCCGAGGCACGTGCGTCGCCGACCAGTGCCTGCAGCCGCCCAGCATCGCCTTTGCCTCTGCCCAGAGGGGCTGCAGCTTCGCGTCCTTCACCCGCCACCGGCCGTGGAGCTGCTCCACGATCAGCTTGGAGTCCAGGAACAGGTCCACCTTCTCGGCTCCCAGGCGCTGGGCGAGCTTGAGTGCCTCCACGACGCCCGTCCACTCGGCCACGTTGTTCGTCTGGTGGCCCAGCGCCTCGGAGATCGTCGCGTCAGGGGATGCGGCCGGATCCAGCGCGTCGGCGCGCGAGCCGTCGATCAGGGCGGCGCCCAGCGATGCCGGTCCCGGATTGCCCCGGGCCGCGCCGTCCGTCCGGATGACGAGATGCGGGATGACGGGCAGCGTGCCCTCGCCCGGAGTGCTCAGGCGCGTCTCCCCACGATCGCCGAGGACACCTCGAGGATCGCCTGGGTGATGTGGATCCCGCGCGGGCAGGCGTCCACGCAGTTGAAGATCGTCCGGCAGCGCCAGACCCCGTCCCGGTCGGCCAGGATCTCCAGCCGCTCTTCGGCCGCGTCGTCCCGCGAATCGAAGATGAACCGGTGTGCGTTCACGATCGCCGCCGGTCCCACGTAATCGGGCTGGGCCCAGAAGGACGGACAGGAGGACGTGCACGAGGCGCACAGGATGCACTTCGTGGTGTCGTCGAACCTGGCCCGATCCTCGGCCGACTGGCGCCGCTCCCGCTCGGGCAACGGGTTGCCATTCTGGAGGTATGGCTGGACGCTCCGGAACTTGGCGAAGAAGGCATCCATGTCCACCACGAGGTCCTTCATCACGGGCAGGCCCGGCAGCGGCGCCACGGTGATCTTCCTGCCGCCCAGCTGATCGACACGGATCTTGCAGGCGAGCCGGTTCCTGCCGTTGATCAGCATCGCGTCCGAGCCGCAGACGCCATGGGCGCACGACCGGCGGAACGTCAGCGTGCCGTCCTGCTCGAACTTGACCTTGTGCAACAGGTCCAGGACCCGGTCCATCGGGCCGGCGTCAACCTGGTACGTCTGAACGTGGGGCTTGGTGTCCTTCTCCGGGTCGAAGCGGAGGACGCGAAGCTCGACCTGCATCGTTCTCTCCTCCGCTCAGTAGACGCGCGGCTTGGGCTGGAACTTGGTGATCGTGACCGGCTTGTAGGCCAGCTCGACCCCGCCCTCGCCCCTGGTCGCCAGTGAGTGGGTGAGGAAGTTCACGTCATCCCGGTCGGGGTAGTCCTCCCGGCTGTGGGCGCCGCGGCTCTCCTTGCGGGCGAGCGCCGCGACGACCGTCGTCTCCGCGCAGTCGAGCAGGTAGCCCAGCTCCCGTGCCTCCAGGAGGTCGGTGTTGAACACGGTGCCCTTGTCGTTGACGCCCACGGTCGCGTAGCGCTCGCGCAGGGCAGCGACACCGTCCTGGGCGCGGGCCAGTGCCGTCTCATCCCGGTAGACGCCCACGTCGTCCATCATCACGTCCGCAAGATCGGCACGGATCGCCGCAGCCCGCTCGCCGCCTTCGCGATTCCGGATCGCCTCGATCTCCGCGCGGACGGGCTCGATCACGGACGAGTCGACCGCCGGCATCCCGACGCCCTTGACGTCGATGGCCATCTGGCGTCCGGCCCGCCGACCGAAGACCAGCAGGTCCACAAGGGAGTTGGTCCCAAGGCGGTTGGCGCCGTGGACGGACACGCAGGCCGCCTCGCCCGCGGCGTAGAGGCCCGGGACCACGGTGTTCTGCGCGTCTCGGATCACGCGGGTCGAAAGGTCGGTGGGGACACCGCCCATCGCGTAGTGCGCGGTCGGCTGGATCGGGATCGGGTCCGTGTAGGGTTCGAGGCCCTGGTAGACCCGGACGAAGTCCGTGATGTCCGGCAGCTTCTCGTCGATCATCTTGCGGCCGAGGTGGCGGACGTCGAGGTAGACGTAGTCCTTGCCGTCGATGCCGCGGCCGGCCCGAATCTCCTGGACGATGGCGCGGCTGACCATATCGCGCGGCGCCAGCTCCATGAGCTTGGGCGCGTAGCGCTCCATGAACCGGAAGCCATCGTTGTCCAGCAGGTAGGCGCCCTCGCCTCGAGCCGCCTCGGACAGCAGGATCCCGATCCCCACGATCCCCGTGGGATGGAACTGGTAGAACTCCATGTCCTCGAGCGGGACGCCGTGGCGATACGCCAGCGCGCAGCCGTCCCCGGTCAGGCTCCAGGCGTTGGACGTGACCCGGAACATCCGGCCGAAGCCGCCGGTGGCCAGCAGCACGGCCTTGGACCGCAGCACCACCAGCTCGCCATCCGCGATCCGGTAGGCGACGACGCCCGCGGCCCGCCCGCCGGAGCCCAGGTCCCCGCCCTCGGTCACGAGGTCCACGACGTGGTACTCGTCGTAGAACTTGACGCCGGCCTTGAGGCATTGCTGGTAGAGGGTCTGGAGGATCATGTGGCCCGTGCGGTCCGCCGCGAAGCAGGCCCGCATCACGGCGGCCTCGCCGTAGTTGCGGGTATGCCCGCCGAACCGGCGCTGGTCGATCTTCCCGTCGGGCGTCCGGTTGAACGGGAGCCCCATGTGCTCGAGCTCGATCACGGTCTCGATGGCCTCGCGGGCGAGCACCTCGGCCGCGTCCTGGTCCACCAGGTAGTCGCCACCCTTGATGGTGTCGAACATGTGCCACTCCCAGTGGTCCTCCTCCTGGTTCCCCAGGGCGGCACACACGCCGCCCTGGGCAGCGCCGGTGTGGGAGCGGGTCGGGTACAGCTTCGTGATCACGGCCGAGTCAACCCCGGCCTTGGCGAGCTCCAGGGCGGCCCAGAGACCGGCGCCCCCGGCGCCCACGATCAGGGCGTCGTGGTCGCGGATCATGGCCGCACCGGGAAGTTGAGCGTCATGACGGCGATCGTGCCCATCGCGAAGACGACGAACGCGCCGATGTAGAGAGCCATTGTCAGCACGGTGCGGGTGCCGCCCTTCGTGTAGTCCTGGACGACGGTGCGCATGCCCATGAAGGCATGGAACACGACGAAGGTGAGCATCAGCCAGTCGGCGGTCCGCCAGGCGATGCTCCCCCACCGCTCGTCGAGGATCCACTGGGCCGTCTGGTCCTTCGGGTCGTAGAGGAAGTGGACGATGATGTAGTGCGCGAGGGCGGTCACGAACAGGCCCACGGCCGTCAGCCGCATCAGGTACCAGATCGCAAGCTCCCAGCCGCCGCCTGACGGGCGGACGCGGCCGGCACGGGGATTTCGGGTGGTCATCACTGGAACCTGAAGGGGGGCTCGAGCCCGAAGGCCGGGGCCATGATCTGGATGAGGATCGGCAGGCCGATCACCGCGAACAGGACCCAGTTCGCGTACCACATCTGCTTGTGGTACCGGGTCATCGAGGGCCAGAAGTCCATGATGATGATCCGCAGGCCGTTGAGCGCGTGGTACAGGAGCGCGGCACCGAGCAGTGACTCCACGACGCGCCCGCCCGGGCTGCCGTAGATCACCAGGAGCTCGTCGTAAAGCGCTGGGTTGGCGCTGGCGAGCCAGATGTCGAAGACGTGGAGCAGGATGAACGCCCAGATGGCGACACCCGAGAGGCGATGGAACGCCCAAGCGAGCATTCCCTCGCTGCCCCGATACCGCAGGAGCATGGAGCCTCCGTGTCTCCCCGGCCCGCTGTCGCGGGTCGCGATGAGGCGTGCCGGGCCGGTCAGCCGAGGCGCGCGATGATGGCGTCGGCGAAACCGCGGGTACCCGCATCGCCGCCGAGGTCGTAGGTCGTGTGCTTGCCCTCGGCGATGACCTCGCGGAGGGCCGTCTCGACCCGCTCGGCCGCCGCCTGCTCGCCCAGGTGGCGGAGCATCAGCACGCCCGAGAGGATCAGCGCCGTCGGGTTCGCCTTGTCGAGGCCCGCGTACTTGGGCGCGGAGCCGTGGACCGGCTCGAAGACGGATGCCTCGATCCCGATATTGGCGCCCGGGGCGACACCGAGCCCGCCGACCAGGCCGGCGCACAGGTCGCTCACGATGTCGCCGTACAGGTTCGGCAGGACCATCACGTCGTAGAGCTCGGGCTTCTGCACGAGCTGCATGCACATGTTGTCGACGATGCGATCCTCGAACTCGATCTTGCCGGCGTAGTCGGCGGCCACCGTCCGGCAGCTCTCCAGGAACAGCCCGTCCGAGAGCTTCATGATGTTGGCCTTGTGGACCGCCGTGACCTTCCGGCGGCCGTTGGCGACGGCGTACTCGAACGCGAACCGGGCAATCCTCTCCGAAGCGGCCCGGGTGATGATCTTGATGCTCTCGGCGGCGTCCGGGCCAACCATGTGCTCGATGCCCGCGTACAGGTCCTCGGTGTTCTCGCGCACGATCACCAGGTCCACGTCCTGGTAGCGCGTGTCCAGGCCCTTGATGGACCGGGCCGGTCGCAGGTTCGCATACAGGCCGAGCACCTGGCGGAGCGCGACATTGACGCTCCGGAACCCGGACCCGACCGGCGTCGTGATGGGGCCCTTCAGGGCGACCTTGTTGCGGCGGATTGACTCGAGCACGTGATCGGGCAGTGGCGTCCCGTACTGGGCCATGACGCCCTCTCCGGCGTCCTGGACCTCCCAGTCGAAGGCGACGCCGGAGGCGTCGAGCACGCGACGAGTTGCCTCCGCCAGCTCCGGACCGATGCCGTCGCCGGGAATGAGCGTGACGTTGTAGGACATGTTGGGATTGTAGCCGTGCGATCCGCTCCCGATGGCTGACTTCCGGGCCGTGCTGGAGGGCCATTGCGCCCGTCCTCAGACCCTGCGGGCCAGAATGGGTGACAACGAGGGGCCGTCCGGCCATGACGGACGTCCGCCATCCCTGCAGAGACTCTGTTGCATCGCCCGACCCGGGGCCGGCCCTGTGCCGGCGCACGCCGAGCCGTGGCGGGCCAACCGTCGTCCCGCCCCGGCGGGCGGTCCAGGAAAGGTGAGCCTGATGACACGGACCCTCGGGGCGATCGTCATGGTCCTCGCAACGACGTTCCTCGTGGCGGCCTGCGGCGGTGGCAACAGCGCGACCGGCACGCCGGGGGACACCAGTCCGGCAGCCACGGCCGGGGTGGCCGCCTCCGCCCCCGCGGCGAGCGGTGGGACGGGCATCGGGGGCGCCGTCACGGCGCTCGAAGACCTCACCTCGTACACGTTCGCGATCAGCATGGCCGCCGAGGGCGCCGCCGGCTTCTCGTTCGTGCCGTCCGACGGCAGCATGACGATCGACGGCACCGCGATCCTCGAGCCCGAGATCGCCATGGACATGACGATGTCCACGAAGGACGCGGCCGGTGCGGAGACGGCCTTCGGCTACCGGATCATCGGCGACAAGGCGTATGTGAGTCTCGGGACCGACATGTGGATCGAGACCTCCGCCGAGGACGCCCAGGCCACCGTCGAATCCCTCAAGCCCGGGGGCTTCATGTCGAGCTTCGGCGGCCTGGACGCCATGCAGCCGGTCGGCGACGAGACGAAGAACGGCGTCGAGTGCACCCGCTACTCGGGCGAGGCGCCCGCAACGCTGGGGGCCATGTTCGGGCTGCCGACCGCCACCTGGACCACGGAGGCCTGGGTTGCCAGGGAGGGCGGCTACATGGTCTCGAGCGCCATCGTGGGCGAGGCACCCGACGGGACGTTCACGATGACGGTGGACATCAGCGATTTCAACTCGCCGGGCAACTCGGTCGAGACACCGGCCAACTTCACGCCGATGGGCGGCTGACGATAGCGCCGCCTCTCCTTGCAGCCGGAACTGCGCGCGCGGCGGTTATGATCGGCTTCCGTCCAGGTACCCGTCCGCCGGAGGTCTCGCCCGTCGCGTGAAGATCCACGAAGCCGATGCCAAGTCGCTGCTCGTCGCCCAGGGGCTGCCCGTCCCGCCCTGGGAAGTCGCCAGGACCCCTTCGCAGGCCCGCACCGCCGCCGTGCGGTTCCTCGCCGACCCCGCGAACGCGACCGGGAAGGTCGTGATCAAGGCCCAGGTCCTTGTCGGCGGCCGCGGCAAGGCCGGGGGCGTGAAGCTCGCCGCCACGGCGGATGAGGCGGAGGACGTCGCTGCGCAGATACTCGCGCTCGAGATCAAGGGGCTGCCGGTCCGACGTGTGCTCGTGGGTCCGGCGGCGGAGATCGTCAAGGAGTACTACCTGTCGGTCGTCCTCGATCGCGCCACCAGGCGCCTGATGTTCATCGGCTCCGCAGAAGGCGGCGTGGAGATCGAGCAGGTGGCCGTCGAGAACCCGGAGGCGATCGTCTACCGGCGCGCGGATCCCCTGCTCGGCGTGCCGGACTTCGCGGCACGTGACCTCGCGTTCTCGATCGGGTTCGGGGCCCACTGGAAGGCCGGCGCGGCCATCGCCAAGGGCCTGCTGCGGACCATGCTCGCCTACGACGCGGACCTGGTGGAGATCAACCCGCTGGCTGTCATCCGCGAGTACGGAGCTCAGGGGTCGCCCGTCGAGCGGCTCGTCTGCCTGGACGCCAAGATCACCCTCGACGATTCGGCGCTCGGCCGCCACCCGCAGCTCGAGGAGCTGCGTGACCTGGACGCGGAGGACCCGGCCGACATCGAGGCGCGACGCTACGACCTGACGTTCATCAAGCTCGATGGCGATATCGGCTGCATGGTGAACGGTGCCGGTCTCGCGATGACCACGATGGACCTCGTCAAGCGTGCTGGCGGCGAGCCCGCCAACTTCCTGGACATCGGCGGCGGCGCGAAGGCGGACCGCGTGGCCGCAGCGATGCGGCTCATCCTGGCCGACCCCAGCGTGAAGGCGATCCTCGTCAACATCTTCGGCGGCATCACCCGCGGCGACGAGGTCGCGATGGGCCTGATTGAAGCCCGGGCCCAGCAGGAGCGGGACGTCCCCATGGTCGTGCGGATCGTGGGTACCAATGCCGCCGAGGCGGCGGACCTGCTGGAGGCCGCGAAGTTCGTGACGGCTGCCAGCCTGGACGAGGCGGCGGCGAAGGCCGTCGCGGCGGCGAAGGGAGCGGTGGCGTGAGCATCCTCATCGGGCACGACACGCGGCTCGTGGTCCAGGGCATCACCGGGCGCGAGGGCGAGTTCCACAGCAGGGCGATGCTCGACTACGGCACCCCCCTCGTCGCCGGCATGACGCCGGGCAAGGGCGGCCAGATGGCCCTCGACGGCCGGGTCCCGGTGTTCAACACCGTGAGCGAGGCCGTGCGCGAGACCGGCGCCAACACATCGTGCATCTTCGTGCCCGCCGGCGGGGCGCCCGATGCGGTGCTCGAGGCGGTTGATGCCGGCATCACCACGATCTTCTGCATCACGGAGGGCATCCCGGCTCTGGACATGGTCCCCGTCGTCGAAGTGGTCCGGCGCGCCGGCGCCCATCTCATCGGGCCCAACTGTCCCGGCGCCACGTCCCCCGGGCGCGCGAAGGTCGGCATCATCCCGGGCTCGATCCACCGGGAGGGACGGGTCGGCGTGGTCTCGCGCTCGGGCACCCTCACCTACGAGGCCGTCCAGGCGATGACGGATGCCGGCCTCGGGCAGTCCACGTGCGTGGGCATCGGCGGCGACCCGGTGATCGGCACCCAGTTCCTCGACGTCCTCGAGCTGTTTGCCGCAGACCCCGAGACCGAGGCCCTGGTGCTGATCGGCGAGATCGGCGGCGCGGCCGAGGAGGAGGCGGCGGCCTGGGCAGCGGAGCACATGGCCGACGTCCCGAAGGTCGCGTTCATCGCCGGCCGCACCGCGCCCGAGGGGAAGCGCATGGGTCATGCCGGCGCGATCATCTCGGGTGGCAGGGGCACCGCGGCCTCCAAGGTCACGGCCCTCGAGGCCGCCGGGTTCCGCGTCGCGAACTCCCCCACCGAGCTGCCCGCGCTCCTGCGCGAGGCCGGCTATCGGGGCTGACCGTGCGGCTCGACGACGTCCGATACCTGTTCGGGTACGACGGCTGGGCGACGCGGAAGATCCTCTCCGCCCTCGACGGCGTGGATGCCTCCGTCTGGGGCTCCACCGGGGCAATCGGTGAGCTTGGACTGGGCGAGATCCTCGTCCACCAGCTCGGGGCCCACCAGCGGTGGCGCAACGCGCTGGCCCAGACCGGCCTTGACCCGCGGCCCGAGGACGAGCCACTCCCCTCGCCTGCCGCCCTCGGGTTGGCGTGGGATGCCGAGTGGGCCGCGCTCGACGCCTTGCTCGCGGCGGTGACCGACGACTGGCTCGCCCGGCGTCACGAAGGCGTGCCGCTCTGGCAGATGCTCGCTCACGTGGTCAACCACGGGACGCAGCACCGATCGGAGGCGGCGGCGATCCTGACTTCAGCCGGCCGGTCACCCGGTGAGCTGGACATGATCTTCTTCGCAGAGGAGATTGCCGCGGCGGCGGCGCAGTGACGGCCGTAGACTAGTCGACCTGCGACCCGGCACCTGCCGCGCCGCGAGATGGAAGGAGGATCGGCGCCCCGGCGCCCATGGGAAGTCTGATGGACCTCGTCGCGGGTGACGCCCGTGACATCGTCCTCGCCCTCTCGATCGACGACGTGGCGGCGTTCGAAGACCCGGACCGGTTCGTCGCCCATCTGCCCCTCGGCGGTGGGCTGGACCCGACCTGGCTGGACCTCTTCTCAGAAGCCGTGCGATCCGTGACCGGGCTCGAGGACCTCGTCGACTTCCTGGACGCCCGGATCGAGATCGATGGGGCAGCGTCGGGCGAGCGCATCGTCGACAGGGTGGATCCGGACTGGGTCGAGGCTGTATCCCAGGTGCCCGAGGATCATCTCGGCGCCCTGGCCGGGCGATGGATCGAGCTCCTGGAGGAGGAGCTGGGATTGCTCCCCCGGGAGGAGAAGCCCTGGATCCGGGACCTGGCCGAGCGCATCGTCGTGTTCTGTCGAGCCTCGACGGACGCGCGGGACGTGATCTTCGCCTGGGCCTTCTGAGCGGCGCCCGGGCCTTCTGAGCGGCGCCCGGGCCTTCTGAGCGGCGGCTGCCGGGGTCCGATCCGCCCTCTCCCGGGTCTCCTCCGGCCCTCCCCCTGCTCGCGTTCGGGAGCCCATCCTGTCCGCATGAAGACAATCGACCCGGCACCCGGTACCTTCCCCCCGCTCGCGGAGCCGCCGCTCGACCAGGGCGGCTGGGCCATCGCCGAGCCCTGGCTCCGTCGCGGCTTCAAGATCCTCAACCAGCGGTTCATGATCCCGCTCCACCGGGCCGGCCTTGGGGCCTGGCTCTCGACCCCGATCGGCGGCTACATGCTGCTGCTCCGGGCCCGCGGCCGGAAGAGCGGCGTCATGCGCGAAACGCCGCTCGGCTACTTCGTCGCGGAGGGCTCCGCCTGGGTGCTGGCCGGCTTCGGGCCGCGGACGGAGTGGTATCGGAACCTGTGCGCCGACCCGAACGTGGAGGTGTGGATGCCGGGCGGGCGCCACGCCGGGATCGCCGCGGAGGAGCTGGACCCGGCCGTTCGCGCCCGGATCCTCCCGCCGCTGCTGAAGTCCATGGGTGGACCCGCACTCATGATCGGCGTCAACCCGTGGACGGCAACCGACGAGGCCATCATCGAGACCCTCGCATGGGTCCCCCTGATCCGCATCAGCCCCGAGGAGGGCCCGCTGGAGGCAGGCCCGGACGATCCCGGCGGTCACAACTGGATCTGGCGCCAGGCCGTCGCCCTCGGGGTAACCTGCCTGGCGTGGCGCTTCGTCAGGCGAACGGCCCGGGGCTGGCGGGGCTGATCGCTGGCGGGGCTGATCCCGCCCTGGCGGGGCTGATCCCGCGCTGGCGGGGCTGATCCCGCGCCGCCGTGTGTGCCGGGCGAGCCAGCCGGCGTCAGGTCCCGGCGGGATACCCGAGCGCAGCCCACGAAGGGCCGCCCGGCGCCTCGATGAGCTCCACCAGCACGCCGTGGCATGAGCGCGGGTGGAGGAACGCCACCGGCCCCTCGCCGCCCTTGCGCGGCGCGTTGTCGATCAGCTCCACTCCGTCCATCTCGAGGCGCATCAGCGTCTCAGAGAGGTTGGCGACCTCGAAGCAGACGTGGTGGAAACCCTCACCCTTCGCGGCCAGGAAGCGAGCAACTCCGGTGGTGTCGTCGGTGGGCTGGACCAGCTCCACCTTGGACTCCCCCACCGGCAGGAACGCGATGATGCTCCTGTCGTACTCCATGTTGATGACCGTGTCCAGCGGCAGGCCGAGCAT
Organism: uncultured Chloroflexia bacterium; assembly: GCA_963770795.1. Lineage (GTDB taxonomy): Bacteria > Chloroflexota > Limnocylindria > Limnocylindrales > CSP1-4 > CAIXZV01. The sequence continues at coordinate 94,944 of CAVYQR010000001.1, read as the reverse complement.
GTCCCGCCAGAGCGCAAGAGAGCGGTCTATGTCGGCCACCACGAGTGCGACGTGGTGGATCTTCCCCAGCCTGCGGATGGGCTCCGGCACGCGCGAGGCCGCGCCAGTCTCGTCCGTCATCCTCTCGCCCTCCTCAGATCGTGATCAGCTCGCGGTGGACACCGAACGACGACCGGAGACGGTCGGCGATCTCGCCCACGGTGGCGTAGGCCGCCACGGCCTCGATGATCGGGGGCACCAGGTTGCCGGTGCCCCGCGCCTCGTCCTCGAGGCGCCGGAGCGACGCCTCCCAGGTGGCGGGGTCCCGTTCGGCGCGGACGCGGCGGAGGCCCGCCACCTGGTTGCGCTCCCCATCGGGATCGATCCGCAGGAGCGCCGGGCGGGTGCCGGGACCCTCGTCCCTGAACTTGTTCACCCCGACGACGATCCTGTCCACGCGCTCGATCTCCCGCTGCACCCGGTAGGCGGACTCCTGGATCTGCCGCTGCTGGAAGCCGCCCTCGATGGCCGCCAGGGTCCCGCCCATCGCGTCGATCTCGGCCAGATATGCGGTGGCGGCGGCCTCGAGGTCGTTGGTCAGTGACTCCACGAACCAGCTGCCGGCCAGCGGGTCGGGCGTCTCGGTGACGCCGGCCTCGTGGGCGAGGATCTGCTGGGTCCGCAGGGCAAGGCGGGCAAATTCGACCGTCGGCAGGGCGAGCGCCTCGTCCCGGGAGTTGGTGTGCAGGCTCTGGGTCCCGCCCAGCACTGCGGCGAGCGCCTGGATAGTCGTCCGGACCACGTTGTTGTCGATGGACTGGGCGGTCAGCGAGGAACCCGCGGTCTGGGTGTGGAAGCGGCACATCATCGATTTCGGATTCCGGGCTCCGAAGCGTTCCTTCATGATCCGGGCCCACATCCGCCGGGCGGCCCGGAACTTGGCCACCTCCTCGAACAGCTCCGACCAGGCGGCGAAGAAGAACGAGAGCCGCGGGGCGAAATCGTCCACGTCCAGGCCCCTGGACACGGCCGCCTCCACGTATGCGATCCCATCGGCCAGCGTGAAGGCCAGCTCCTGGGCCGCCGTTGCCCCCGCCTCTCGCATGTGGTAGCCGGAGATGCTGATCGTGTTCCAGCGCGGGAGCTCGCGTGAGGCGAACTCGAACACGTCGGTGACCAGGCGCATGGACGCACGGGGCGGGTAGATCCAGGTCCCCCGGGCGATGTATTCCTTGAGGATGTCGTTCTGCGTGGTGCCCGAGACCGCCCCTCGGGCGACGCCCTGCTTCTCGGCGGCCGCCACGTAGAGGGCAAGCAGGACGGGCGCCGTCGCGTTGATCGTCATGGACGTGCTGACCGTGCCCAGCGGGATCCCGGCGAACAGGGTCTCCATGTCCGCGAGCGACGAGACCGGCACGCCGACCCGGCCCACCTCCCCTTCCGCCTCGGGGGCGTCGGAGTCGTAGCCCATCTGGGTGGGCAGGTCGAAGGCCACGGACAAGCCGGTCTGGCCCTGCTCCAGGAGGTACCGGAAGCGCTGGTTGGTCTCGGCGGCAGTGGCGAAGCCCGCGTACTGGCGCATGGTCCAGAAGCGGGAGCGGTACATCGTTGCCTGCACCCCCCGGGTGTAGGGGTACTCGCCCGGGAGTCCCAGGTCCACGGCCGGATCGAGGTCAGGGAGATCCGCCGGCGTGTAGACGTCGTGGATCGGGATCTGCGAGGCCGTTGTGAAGGCGGGGCTGCGTTCCGCAGACGAGGCAACGGCCTTCGCCCGGGTGGTTGCCCGCCAGCGCTCCACCGCCGGATCACCGGCCGCCGCGGACCCGGTGCTGGTGCCATCGCCGGCGCCGTCGGGCTGCGCCATCGCCTCGTCGTTCACCCGGACCTCCGTCAGTCGATTACCAGGAGGACGTCGCCCACATCGATGTTCTGACCGGGGGCGACGTTCACGCGCGAGACGGTGCCATCCCTGGGCGCCCGGAGCTCGTTCTGCATCTTCATGGCCTCGACGACGAGCAGATGCTCGCCGGCCGCGACCGCGTCACCGGGGCGCACGAAGACCGTTGCCACCTTGCCCGGGATGATCGCCTTGACCTGCAGAGGACCGCTCCGGGCACCCGCGGCCCGTCCTCGCGACGCACGCTCGCGCAGGGCGGCGATGCGCTCGGACTCGGTCTCCACCTCGAACCGGAAGCCATCCACCAGGACCTCCCGTCGGCGCGCTCCACCCTCGCCGGCCACTGCCGGCTCCAGGACGACCCGCGTCACGGTGCCGTTCCCGGACAGCTGGAAGCGGCCGGAGCCGAGCGACCGCAGGACGGCGTCCTCGGGCGCGCCGTCCACCGTGATGGCGTGTCTTTGCGCACGGACACCCGCCCCGTCACGGCCAGCACCGCCGGGTCCGGCAGGCGACACGACCAGGCCCGGCCCGTCCCCATCCTGGCTCGTGCCCGAAATCCGGACGCGCACCGCGCGCGGATCGACCGGAACGACCGGGAGCATTCCCCCCTCGCCACTGGCGTGAGCCGCGGCGCTGCTGGGGTCGGTCAGATCGGCCATCGGTCGACTCCCTGCTCGCGGCCACCACGGCGCCAGCCATTCCCGGTTGCGGCCGGATCATCCAGGGGGCTTCCGGTCGATGCCGGCAGCTCGGTCGCCGAGGGACCGGATCCCGTCGACCCGTCGATGGCCGCCAGGCCGGCGGCGAGCAGGCCCTTCCCGACCGCGGCGCTCCACGCAACCTCCCCGTCCCAGTTGGCATCGACCCAGCCGGTGGACAGGTCGCCCCGCCTGAACGCATCGCTCCGCGCAACGGCACGGTGGAACGGCAGAGTGGTCTGGACACCGCCGATCTCCGTCTCGTCGAGCGCCCGGCGCAGCCGGTCGATGGCGGCCGCGCGGTCGTGGGCGTGGACCATCAGCTTCGCGATCAGGTTGTCGTAGTCCGCCGGCACACGATCGCCGGCCTCGATGTGTGTATCCACGCGAATGCCCGGACCCGAGGGCATGAGCCAGCGTCCGACACGGCCCGGAGTCGGCGCGAATGAGCGAGCCGGGTCCTCGGCAGCGATCCGAACCTCGATCGCATGGCTGGTGGGGGTGGCGGCTCGTTCCCCCGCGGCAACGACCTCGGGGCTGAGCGACCCGCCTGCGGCGATCCGGAACTGCTCCCGGACAATGTCCACACCGGAAACCAGCTCCGTCACGCCGTGTTCGACCTGCAGACGTGTGTTGACCTCCAGAAACCAGAACTCGCCATCGGGGCTGTAGAGGAACTCGCAGGTCGCGGCATTGCGAAGTCCCGCCGCCTCGCCCATGCGCACGGCGAGACCGTGGAGGTGGCGGCGCTGCCCTTCCGTGAGACCGGGGGCCGGGGCCTCCTCGACAAGCTTCTGGTGTCGCCGCTGGAGCGAGCAATCCCGCTCACCCAGCGCAACGACGTGGCCGTGGGCATCGGCCAGAAGCTGCACTTCGATGTGGCGTGCGGGAATGATCTCCCGTTCGAGGTACACGGAGCCATCGCCGAACGCCGATTGTGCCTCGTGTGAACCCGCCAGGAGCGCGGCCGCGAGGTCCTCCTCGTCCGTCACGCGGCGCATGCCTCTGCCGCCGCCGCCCGCCGCGGCCTTGACCAGCAGCGGGAATCCAATGTCGCGGGCTGCAGCGATGATCGCGTCCACCTGATCCGGGCGGTCCACCGGCGCTGGTTCGAGCGTACCCGGAACGGAGGCCACCCCGATGCGCGCGGCAAGGCGCCGGGCATTGAGCTTGTCACCCAGCGCCTCGATCGCTCCTGACGCCGGACCCACGAACACGAGCCCGGCATCCTCGACTGCGCGGGCAAAGGCAGCCCGCTCGGCGAGGAACCCGTAGCCGGGATGGACCGCCTGGGCGCCGGTGGCCAGTGCAGCCTCCACGACCGCATCGATTCGCAGGTAGCTCTCCGACGGGGGCGGCGGACCGAGGTGGACGGCCATCTCGGCCAGTCGGACGTGGGCGGCCGTCGCGTCGGCGTCGCTGTAGACCGCAACGGCTTCCATGCCCATCTCGTGACAGGCCCTGATGATGCGGACGGCGATCTCGCCGCGGTTGGCAACGAGGACCCGTCCGAAGGGCGGCGGCTCGGTGGTCACTGGTTCCTCCCGGCGAAGGTGTCTTTGCGCAAAGACGACATCAGCGCCTCAGAGGGGGATGTTTCCATGCTTCTTCCTGGGGTTCGTATCCCGCTTGCCGGCGAGGATCTCCAGCGAACGGATGAGGCGTGGCCGCGTTTCGCGCGGAAGGATCACCTCGTCGATGTAGCCGCGCGCCGCCGCGGCATATGGGCTCGAGAACTCCGACTCGTACTCGGCAACCAGGCGCTGCCGCTCCCCCGCCGCGTCATCGGCCGCCGCGATCGCGTCCTTGAAGATGATGTTGACGGCGCCCTCCGCCCCCATCACCGCGATCTCCGCTGTTGGCCAGGCAAAGTTCATGTCACCCCGGATGTGCTTGCTGCTCATGACATCGTACGCACCGCCGTACGCCTTGCGCGTGATGACCGTCACCTTGGGCACGGTCGCCTCACAGTAGGCATAGAGCAGCTTCGCACCGTGCTTGATGATCCCGCCATGTTCCTGGCCGACACCCGGCAGGAATCCCGGCACGTCTACGAAGGTGACGACGGGAACATTGAAGGCGTCGCAGGTCCTCACGAAGCGCGCCGCCTTCACCGATGCGTCGATATCCAGCGCTCCAGCGAGGACCGCGGGCTGCTGGGCGACGATGCCAACCGGTCGCCCGCCCAGGCTCGCAAACCCGATGAGGATGTTCGCGGCCCATGCCGGCTGCAACTCGAAGAACTGGCCATCGTCGAAGACGTGTCGAAGGACCGCGTGCATGTCGTAGGGCCGCGACGATTCGTCGGGCACGACGCTGTCGAGCTCCAGATCCATCCTGTCGGCCGGATCCGTCGACGCGACGCGGGGCGGATCCGCCAGGTTGTTCTGCGGCAGATGCGCGAGGAGCCGCCGGACGTGGTCCAGCGCCTCGGCCTCATCGCGGGCAGCGAGGTGCGCGACCCCGCTGACGCCCGTGTGGACGGCGGCGCCACCCAGCGCCTCCGAGTCGACCTCTTCATGGGTGACCGCCTTCACCACATTTGGCCCGGTGACGAACATGTAGCTCGTCCCCTCGACCATCACGGTGAAGTCCGTCATCGCCGGCGAGTACACGGCACCACCCGCGCACGGACCGAGGATCACCGAGATCTGCGGCACCACGCCGGACGCCATCACGTTGCGCAGGAAGATCTCCGCATAGCCGCCGAGCGACGCCACGCCTTCCTGGATCCTCGCCCCACCAGAATCGTTCAGACCGATGACGGGCGCGCCAACCTTCATGGCGAGGTCCATGACCTTGCAGATCTTCTCGGCATAGGCCTCGGACAGCGAGCCACCGAAGACCGTGAAGTCCTGGCTGAAGACGAAGACGAGTCTGCCGTCGACGGTCCCGTGACCGGTCACGACGCCGTCGCCCAGGAACAGCTGGCGGTCCAGGCCGAAGTCAGTGGCTCGGTGCGTCACGAACGCATCGAGCTCCACGAAGGATCCCGCATCCAGCAGCAGGTCCAGACGTTCACGCGCGGTCAGCTTGCCCCATGCGTGCTGGCGCTCCATGCGAACCGGTCCCCCGCCCAGGAGGGCCTCGGCCCGCATGCGCTCGAGGCGAGCGATACGATCCTCGTTCTTTGTCACGTGGTGGGCTCCATCCGGTCAAGGGCTGTCGTCTTTGCGCAAGGACAGCGCGACACAACCCATCATAGGCTCACGGGCCGCCTGCGAAGAGGGGCCAGACGTGAATGCATTGAATCCGGCGGGATATCCACAGAAAGGTGCACAACCCATCCATTGTGTGGACAACCTCGCCACGCGCCATTCGAAGGCGCGAGGTAGCATTCCCCCACTCGGACCCGCCGCCGGTCTCCGCCCCCGTTTCTTCATTTCCCGAGGTGACGCTCTTGACGCACGTGATCGCCATCGCCAATCAGAAGGGCGGCGTGGGCAAGACGACAACTGCAATCAACCTTGCGGGCGCGCTCGCGGAAGAGGGTCAAAGGGTCCTCCTCGTGGACATGGACCCACAGGCGAACCTCACGGTGGGCGTTGGCATCAACCTCAACACCGTGCAACGCTCGATGGCCGACGTGCTCGCGGATGGTCGCTCGACTCTCGCCGAGGCGATCCTGCCGACGGAGACGGCCGGCATCGACGTCGCACCGGCGCACATCGACCTCGCGAGCACCGAGGGTGAGCTGTTCACCGCCTTGGGCCGCGAGCAGATTCTGCGCGAGGCGATGCGCGACGCAATCGATCCCTACGACTACGTGTTGATCGACTGCCCGCCCAACCTGGGCCTGCTGACGGTGAACGGTCTCGTCGCCGCAGACAGCGTGATCATCCCGGTGCAGACGCAGTTCTACGCGATGAAGGGCCTCAACAACCTGGTCAAGGTCATCAGCGCGATCCGGTTGAAGTTGAACCACGACCTGCGGATCCTCGGTCTGCTGCCCACCTTCTACGACGGCCGCACCAACCTCGCCAAGGACATGCTGGACGAGTTGCGGGTGGTCGGCGATCACCATGTCTTCCAGACCATCATCCGCCAGAGCGTGAAGTTGGGCGAGGCGCCCCTCGCCGGGCGTCCAATCACCGCGTATGCCAGCTCGTCCAATGCGGCCCGAACCTATCGCGAGCTCGCCCGGGAGGTGATCGAACTTGGCCAGGACTGACTTCCGCGCCGCTGCCGCCCGTCGACTCTCCGAGGAGCGGGAGCTTCCGCCTGCAATCGTGAGCCTCCTGTCGCCGGACATGAACCGCCGCTCGACCGGCGTCAAGGTGATCGAGGTCGATCACATCGACTCCAACCCGGAGCAGCCCCGCCTTGCCTTTGACGAGGCGACCCTGGAGGAGCTTGCCGCGTCGATCCGCGAGCATGGCGTTCTCCAACCGATCCTCGTCCGGCCACGGGACGACGGCCGCTACCAGTTGATCGCCGGGGAGCGCCGCTGGCGTGCCTCGCGGATCGCCGGCATGGCCACGATCCCCGCCCTCGTCGAGGACATCGACGACGACACGGCCCTCGAGATCTCGATCATCGAGAACCTCCAGCGCGAAGACATCTCCGTGCTCGACGAGGCGGCCATGTATGACCGGATGATCCGGGAGCACGGCTACAGCATTCGCAAGCTTGCGGACAAGCTGGGCAAGGACAAGGGCTATCTGGAGAACCGGCTCCGCCTGGCCGACGCTCCGCCCGAGGTTCGGGAGCTCGTGTCTTTGCGCAAGGACACCCTGTCCCACGCCTACGAGCTGATGAAGGTCACCGACCCTCGCAAGCGCAGGAAGCTCGCGGAGCAGGTTGCCCGCAACGAGCTCTCGCTGGTGAAGCTGCGCGAGCGGATCGAGGGTCGACGAGCCCGGGTCACCAGCGGGGAGGAGCCGCAGGAGGCCGGGACCGCGGTCGCCGCGTCGCCAGTAGACGACGAGACGGCCGACTGGTCGGAGCATCGAGGCGCGGCCGAGCCGATCCGTGACGACAGCCTCGTGGCCGCCAAGCAGCAGCTCAACGAGGCGGTGGAGGATCTCCTGGACGTCATCCGCAACCCGGACGTCCTGGACGCCATCGGGGCTGTCGACCGGACCAACCTGGCCAAGTACCTGACGATCGCCAAGCTCAGGCTTGAGAACGCGATCGCGGTGATCCGCACCGGAGACACAGACCGCTAGGTCCCCCCACCCCGTCCAGATACTGCGAAGCCGGCGCCATGGGTGCCGGCTTCGTCGTCACCGGGTGAGTTGCCCCCGTCGGGGCACCGGGCCGCAGGAGACGAAGGCGCCGAGACGGGCGAAGGGCTTCAGCCCCCCAGCGGCGTGCCGGCGGAGGCGCTCAGGGCGCCAAGCCAGGCGACGGCCAGGAGGCCCGTCCCGACGGCCTGAACCTCCCACGCCAACTCGCGCCAGGCGGTGCCCTCGCGGAGCGCGGCGACCCGCCCGAACACCGCCCCACCGAGGGGCACGGCCGCGGCCACGACGACCGCACCAACCCACCCCGCGGGCGCCCCAAGGGCGACCGCGGTGGCCAGCGCGAGCAGGACGACGACGGCGTGCAACGCGATCACGAGGCCGGCGGCGCGACGGGCCCCCAGGGTCAGCGCGATCGACTCGATCCCCGTCGCCTCGTCGCGCTCCATGTCCACGATCGCGTTCGCGATCGCCAGGGCGGTCCCGGCGTTGGCGGCGGCCGGGATGATCACCAGGAACACGCCGGGCAGCTCGCCGGTTGCCCCGTACCAGCCATATACCGGCAGCAGCGGGATCCCCACGGCCAGCGGCAGCCAGGACAGAGTGGTGCCCTTTGCCCACAGGTCGTACCAGACACCGATCGCGAGCGCCAGGCCCGCGACGGCGACGAGCGCCGGACCGCCGGCGAGCGCCAGCGCCAGACCCGCGGCAGCGGTCCCAGCGGCGACGACCCGGGCCGATCGGAGACTCACCAGGCCGGCGGGTATCGGCTTGTCCGGCCTCAGGCCGGCGTCCCTGGGCGCATCGACGATGTCGTTCAGGGTGCCGATCGAGAACTGGAGAAGCGTCATCGACGCCCCCAGCACGAGGGCCGTCGAGGGCCCTCCCCCGCCAACCGTCGCGACCAGGGCGACCACCAGCCCATCGAGGATGGACGGGAACGGGTGGACGAGCCGCGCGGTCCTCGTGAACCTGGACAGCGGGGCGTCGAGCGTCGGGACCGCCGATCGATCGGGGTCCAGCGTCGCCGTCAGGCCGGGGTCCGCGCCCGCGGCGCCGTCGTCGTCAGACGTAGACGATCTCGTCAAAGCTCGCGACCAGGTACTCGATCAGGCGATCCCGCCCATCGGGCACCTGGGCGCGGATCCCGGGGACCAGCGCCCAGAGCGCAACGGCGGGGACCATCAGGCGACCCTGGGCGTCCCTGCCGACGGTCGCAGGCGGGCCACCGCCGGAAGCGAACACCCGTTCTAATTCCTGCTCCGTGAGGCCCGCTGCGCGGCGGAAGTTCTCCACCACGCGCACGACGCCCCGGCGGATGGCGGTGTCGCGCAGCATCTCGGCCGCCCAGGTATCGACCTGGGCGTCGCTCTGCTCCGCAAGACGGGCGCGGTATTCGTTCGTGTCGGCTGAGAGGCCGGTGGCTCCCACGGGTTCTCCACAGAGGTTCGGTGATCGCTCGCAGGATGCCACACCCGGAGGTCAGCCGGCGCCGTCTCCTGCCACCTTCGCCCGCTCCAGGGCCGCGGCGGCGCCGTCGCCCTCGCCCGGGGCTGGTCGGGCGCCCTCGGGCCAGTCGTTGAACAGCTCGGTCAGCCAGCGCCCGAAGCGCCCGGGCACGGGACGCTCCGGGAAGTCCGCCGTCATCGCCAGCAGGGCGCGCTCCGTGCGGGCTGTGAGCGCTGCGATGGCCTCCCGCGTCGGGCGGCCGCCGTCGTGGAGGGGCTCGCCCACTCGGACGCGGACGCGGCGCCGGAACCCGAGCCAGCTGGTGCCGTTGATCGCGAGCGGGATGATCGGCACGCCGGATCGGAGCGCGAAGTAGGCCGTCCCATCCATGAGGGGCATCAGCTCCCGCTCGCCACGGTGGATCCTCCCCTCCCCCATGACCAGGACCACCCATCCGTCGTCCAGGATCCGGCCGACGCGACGGGTGATCTCGATGAGGTCGCTCTTCTCCGGCCGGTATGGGATGCCGAACCCCGCCCAGGAGATGAGACGGTTCCGGGCGCCCACCGTCATGTCCGCCTCCTTGGGGCCGAACATGGCGAGCTTCGGCTGGGCCGGCAGAGCGGCCAGCAGCACGATCGGGTCCGTCCAGTTGAGGTGATTGGAGCAGTAGATCGCAGGGCCCGATGCGAGACGCTCCCGCCCCTCGACGCGCAGGTCGAGGATGATCCCGACGGCGGCCTTGCAGAACCACCGCACGAGGCGCACGCGTACAGGCCGGTGAACCGGGCCGGGAGTCAGGGGCTGGACCACGGCGGCAGCATAGGGTCCCCGTGGCCGCCGCGTCAGGGCCGGACGGTCCTCGCCGCAGGTCCCGGAACAAGATCCGTGATCCGGTCCAGCACGAGATCCGCCAGCTCCACGGCACCGCGCACCGGCGGAACGCTGGCGTTGGGCACCAGGGCAACCGTCATGCCGGCGGACTTGCCGGCGCGGACCCCGTTGACGGAGTCCTCGACCACGAGGCAGCGACCCGGATCCACGCCCAGACGTGCCGCGGCCAGCAGGTACACGGCGGGGTCCGGCTTGCCGGCAGCCACGTCGTCGGAGGAGACGATCTCGTCCAGGACGTCGCGCAGGCCCAGGGCGTCCACCGCTGCATCGATCACCGCCCGGTGGGCCGACGACGCGATCGCAACGGGGTGGGTCTGGGCGACCCGACGAACCGTGTCGATGGCTCCTGGGATGACCGGCAGCACCTCGCAGGTGCGGTACCTGGCCACGACACCGGAGACGATCGCGTCCTGGATCGCGTCCTGGTCGAGGTGTCCGAGATCCAGCCGCTCCCGCATGACCGCGGCCCATTCGCGCGAGTTGCCGCCCATGACAGCATCCTGGTCGTCCGGGCCCCATGGGCGGTCGTTGTCGCGTGCAAAGCGGACCCGGACATCATCCCACCAGGGCTCTGTGTCGACGAGCACCCCGTCCAGGTCGAACAGGACGGCGTCATACCACGGGGCACTGCGCTCGGCGGTTGGCTCGCGGGGGCGCATCGATCCTCCCGGTGCCGGGCGCGATTCGACACGCGTCCCGGTCCGCCAAGGCTAGCGTCTCCGTGCCCCATGGGCGCGGGCGCGATGAGCCCCTCCCCGGGGGCCGCTCGGTGGGTGGTCAGGTGACATCCGTCCTGTCGCTCGACGACCGATTGCGCCATCATGGTCCGGCGGCCTCCGGTGGCCGCGGAGGTGAGGCCATGCGCGTCAATCGCGGACTGCTGGGGTGGGGCGTCTTCTTCATCACGCTGGGGTGCGTGCCGCTCGCCGTCCGGGCGGGGTATCTCGACCCGGAGGTCGTCAGCCGGGCGTGGGAGCTGTGGCCGCTGATCCTCGTCGGGATCGGCCTGGGGCTGCTCCTCCAGCGCACGAAGGCCGCCGTCATCGGTGGGCTGCTGGTGGCCGTCACCTGCGGGCTGATGGCCGGTGGCCTCCTGGCCGGGGGCCTGCCGTCGATCGGCGGGGTGACCTCGTGCGGGTTCGGGGTAGACGGCGGCGAAGGCTCGGCGTTCCCGACGCAGGACGGGTCATTCGACCAGGAGGCGGTGGTGGAGGTCGAGCTCAACTGCGGCGATCTCGCCCTGGCCAGCGCCGACGGCAGTGGATGGACGGTGGCCGGGACGAGCGACGCCGGGCAGCCCCCGCGGATCGAGGCTTCTGGTGCGCGCCTCACCGTGCGCGCCCCGGACCAGCCCGGTGTCGCCGTGGGGGTCCGAGGGTCGCGCTGGGACATCACGCTGCCGCGGCAGACGAGCCTGCGGCTCGGCCTGTCCGTCAACGCCGGGTCGGCCGACATGGACCTGGCCGGGATGCGCGTGCCCAGCCTGGATGTCTCGGTCAACGCGGGTGACGCGACGGTCGACGCCTCGGGCCTGGCCGAGGCGGCGTCGGTCAACGCCAGCGTCAACGCCGGGTCCCTGGCTGTCTCGCTGCCGGTGCCCAGCACGGACCTGCAGGGCGACCTTTCGGTGAACGTGGGCTCGATCGAGGTGTGCGTGCCCGACGGCGTGGGCCTCCGGATCCGCATGAGCGAGGATGGCCTCGGCTCGAACAACTTCGAGGATCGCGGGCTGGTCCGCACCGGTGACACCTGGACGCGCCCGGGCTACGCCGCGACGACCCAGCGCATCGACCTGACCGCCAGCGCGAACCTTGGCAGCATCACCCTGAACCCGGAGTCCGGCTGTGAATGAACGTCTCTACCGCTCCCCGTCCGACCGCATGATCGCGGGAGTTGCGGGCGGCCTGGCGACGTGGCTCAACATCGACCCGTCGCTGGTCCGCATCGCGTGGGTTCTCCTCGCCTTCTTCTCGGGCGGCATCTTCGCGCTGGTGTACTTCGTGATGATGATCGTGGTGCCGCTGGCGCCGCCCGGCTGGGTGCCGAGGCCGAGGGACGCCGGGGCCTGGGCTCCCCCTCCCGGCACGGAGCCGGTTGAGGGTTGGGAGCCTGGCAGCGGGCCGGGACCGGCGCAGGATCCCGGGACCGCGGGCGGCTGGGCCACGCCGCCGCCGGCCTGGCCCACACCGCCACGGGACTGGTCCGCCCAGCGGGCTGCAGGGAATGCCGGGCTCGTCGCCGGCGGGGTGCTGGTGCTGCTGGGCCTCTGGTTCCTTGTCGATGAGTACGTCCACATCGACTGGAGCCTGCTGTGGCCGGTGGCGATCATCGCCGTGGGCTGCCTGCTCATCGTCGGCGCGGTCCGTCGGAGCCGGTGACCGAGAGCACGGCAGTCGTCATCGCGGTAGCCGTCCTCGGCATCGCCGGCGGGCTGGCCCTCCTGGGCCGCGGGCTGGCCGGATACCGGTCCGGCGCCCGGATCGCGGACACGGCGACGTCCAGGATCTCGTCTCTGGCTGCGGGCGAGGTCCGCGTCACCGGCATCATCGAGCCGGCCGAGGTCACCCTGGTCTCACCACTCCAGTCGCGGACGTGCGTCTGGTATCGCTCGAGCATTCGCGTCACCGGCGACGACACCCCCGACGAGATGGACGAGGAGCGCGGGATCGGGTTCCGCGTCCGTGACACCACGGGCAGCATCCGGGTCTTCCCCCGCGGTGCGCGGCTTGACGTCGCGGACCGCTTCGACGAGAACGACGGCACTTTCGGCGACCCACCCGTGGGGCTGGACCGGCGCGAGGGGTCGCCGCATGCCGCAACGACCTGCGTGGACCGCGAGACGGCGATCGCCGAGCTGCTCACGGTTCGGCAGCCCGAGCGGGCGTTCGGCCGCGGGCTGCAGGGCGTGGGAGGGGACAACGGGAGCCGACGGTATCGCGAGGCGCGCCTGGAGCCAGGCGACGTCGTCACCATCGTGGGGACCGCGCTGCCGTTCGGTCACCTGGAGGATCCTGATGGCGCGGACCGGCTGGCCCGGTTCGGGGACCCGCTGGCTGCCCTTGACGACCCCGTGCTGGCCCAGGAGATTGCCGCCGCCCGCGCCGCCGGCACGCTGCTCACGCCCGAAGAGGCGTGGGGGAACGCGGCGATCGAGGGGTTCGGGATCGGGAGGCCCGTGCGGGCTCCGGAACTGGACCCCGGCGTTGCGGCGCCGGTCCTCGCCACGGCCGGGGAATCCGCGCACTTCGAGCGGACATTCGACCTTGAGCCGGATCTCCTGGTGCTCGCGGTGGGGCCGGACGCTCCGCTGGCGATCGGGACCGGGACACCGGCTGACGCCGTTGCGCGTGAGCAGGGGCGGTTCCTGTTGGGGCTCCTGGGCGCGGTGATCGCGATCGGGTCCGCGATCCTGGGCGCCGTCGCGCTGTCCTCGCTCGACTGAGACATCATGGCGTGCGCAACCGGGCCACAGTTGGCGTGCGCGGCCGGGCCGGGTGCCCGATGATGGCGCCACGATGACCCCCAGCGCAGCCGCCGCCCTGTTCGCCCTCGCCGTCGTCGCTGTCGTCGCCGGCTTCCTCGTCATCGCGACCTACAACGCCATCGTGGCCGCGAAGATCCGCATCGCCAGGGCGTGGGCCAACATCGACGTCGCGCTCAAGCAGCGCCACGATCAGCTCCCGAACCTCGTGCAGGCCGTCCGCGGGATCATGCAGCTCGAGCAGGATGTCCTGGAACGAGTCGCCGAGCTGCGTGCCGCCTACTCCGACCGGGACTCCATCCCCCGCCAGGCTGCCACGAGCGAGGCGACCAGCGCCGCCGTGCGCCAGCTGTTCGCCGTCGTCGAGAACTACCCGGAGCTGCGGTCGGCCGAGAACGTGCGGGCGCTCCAGGACGAGATCAGCCGCCTGGAGGACGTCATCGGCGACCGGCGGGAGCTCTACAACAACCAGGTCTACCTCTACAACACCAGGATCGCGCAGGTGCCCGCGAACCTGGTGTCGGGGCTGTTCGGCTGGACGCCGGCGCCGTTCTTCAAGACCGACGAGGAGGAGCGGGCGAGGCCGGAGGTCGAGTTGGGCAGGGCCTGACGGGCGCGCCTGGCGGGATCCGCCGTCGCCGTCGATGGCGACCCCGGGTGCCTGGCGAGCCACAGTCGCGCAGCGCCCCGTCACCGGTGCGTCACGGATCGGGCCTAGACTGCGGGAACACCACGGAGGTCCCATGCAGTTCCTGTTCAACAAGCCGTCCATGCCCGACGCCGGCGACGCCCTGCCGGGCCGTCCGGAGCCGCTGGAGGTCCCGGGCCATCACTTCGTCAACGGCCGTCCGCTCGCCGGGCCCTACCCCGAGGGCCTTGCGATCGCAGACTTCGCCATGGGCTGCTACTGGGGCGCAGAGAAGAAGTTCTGGTCGATCCCCGGCGTCTGGGTGACGGCGGTCGGGTTCCAGGGCGGCGAGACGCCCAACCCGACCTACCCCGAGTCCTGCACCGGGCAAACCGGCCACGCCGAGGTGGTCCGGATCGTGTTCGACCCGGCCGTCATTGCGTATGGGCAGCTGCTCCAGGTGTTCTGGGAGTCCCACGACCCGACCCAGGGCAATCGCCAGGGCAACGACGTGGGCACGCAGTACCGATCGGCGATCTTCGCCCACGGCGAGGCGCAGCTGGCGGCTGCGAACGCGTCCCGCGAGGCCTACGCGGCCGAGCTGACGAAGGCGGGCTACGGGGCCATCACGACGGAGATCCGGCCGGCCCCGGAGTTCTACTTCGCGGAGAATCTCCACCAGCAGTACCTCGCCAGGAACCCCGGTGGCTACGATTGCCACACGGCGACCGGCGTGGCGTGCCCCATCGGGCTCGGAGTGACCCAGGTCTGAGGCCCCGGCGGGTCACCGAGGATGCCCGGCGGGGCACGGCGGAGGCCGGCCCGCCGCCCGCCCAGGGAGCGGGAGCACGCCTGGGCAGCGGGCGCACCTGGGTCCAACGCGGATGGCTCTTGACGATCGGAGGCGACCCGGCAAGAGTCTCGCCATGGATTGGCTCGACGCCCTGCTGGCCAACGTGGGGCCGGTGTTCATCGTCATGTCGCTCCTGGCGATCGTCATCCCCACGCTGCGCAGGAGCGGCTCCTGGCGTGGCATCGGCGCCGCCTGGCTGGCGACCTTCGTCGTCACCCTCCTCGTCGCCGTCACCCACCTCGACGAATGGTCGCTGGACTGCAACATGGGCGTGCTTCGCACCGGGGTGACGGGGGGCACGCTGCTGAACCCGGGCGGGTCGTGCACCAGCGCGAACAGCCTGCCGCCGTGGCTCGTCGCGCTCCCGCCGCTGGTCGGCATCGCCATCCTGCTGGCCTGGGTCTGGCGCCACACGCGCCCGCTGCCGGCCACACTGCGAACCGTCGCCGCCCTGATCGCCACGGCCGTCGTCATCGTCGGCCTGGGGCAGGTGAACGTGAACGCGGCCCTGCTCGCCGTGGTGCTGGTCGCGGCGGCCGTCTATGCCTGGCCCCGCCTCCGGCGGCAACGCGCAGCCTGAAGTCCGGGGCGCGCCGGGGACGCCGCAGGAAGACCGGGGACCTCGGCGCCCGCCGCGGTCGATCTCGCGCTGGTCGGCCTCAGTCGTAGGCGGGATCGCGCCAGACCGGGCAGGTCATGCAGTGCCCGCCACCACGGCCGCGACCCAGCTCTGACCCATCGATCTCCAGGACCCTGACACCGGCCTTGCGCAGGCGGCCGTTGGTCCATTCGTTGCGGTCATAGGCGACGACCACGCCGGGCTCGAGAGCAACCACGTTGTTGCCGTCGTCCCACTGCTCGCGTTCCTGCTCGAAGGCGTCGCCACCGGTGGGGATGGTCCGCAGCTCCTTGAGACCGAGTGCCTCGGCGACGGTCTCGACCCAGCCCCTCGTCTCGATCGTCACGTCAAGCGTGCCGCCAACACCAGGCCGGTAGCTGATGGGCTGGATGGCCGCCACGGCCGGCTCGTAGACGGTCACGAGGTCGCGATCGCAGAACGAGAAGATCGTATCCAGGTGCATGCTGGCGCGGTCGGCCGGCATCTTGGCAGCGACCACGCGCTCTGCGACGCCCTTGGCGAAGAGCGCCTGCGCAACCTGGCCGACGGCCTGGTAGGTGGTGCGCTCGCCCATGCCCACGAGCACGATCCCCTTGCCGACGGGCATGACGTCGCCGCCCTCGAGGCTGGCGTTGCCGTGGTCACCGTCATCGGGATCGCCCCACCAGATCTCGAAGTCGCCATCCCTGAACTCTGGGTGGTACCTGTAGATCGCGGCGAGGTGCAGCGCCTCCTTGCGGCGCGCCGGCCAGAACATCGGGTTGATCGTCACGCCCCCGTAGATCCAGCAGGAGCTGTCCCGGGTGAAGAGCTGGTTGGGGAGCGGAGCCAGGACGAAGTCCGTCGCACCCGACGCCTGCTCCATCCAATGGCGAAGGTCCTGGGGCAGCTCGGTAGCGGCCACGCCGCCGATGAGGTGTGAGACGAGCGCCTGTGAATCCATCTCGTCCATCCAGGCGCGAAGCTCGTGGATGCCACTGACACCGACCTCGTCCGGGACGAGCTTGCGATCGAGGACGTAGGCGCGGCCGGCGGGATCGTCCATGACGTCCTTGAGCAACTCGTGGACGCGGTAGACGGTGATCCCGAACTCCTCCCGCATGAGGTCCACGAACCCGTCGTGGTGCAGGCGCGCCTTGCGGCTCCAGATGACGTCGTCGAAGAGCAGCTCCGCGGCGTTGGTCGGCGTCAGGCGGCGCATCTCCAGGCCGGGTCGATGGACGATGACCTTGCGCAACCTGCCGACTTCGGAATGAGCGCCGAACCCAGACATGCGATGACTCCCTCCCGCCGCGCGGGGTGGTCGGCGCTAGGACCCGAGGGTCGCGACCATGACCGCCTTGATGGTGTGGAGCCGGTTCTCGGCCTGGTCGAAGGCGACGCTGGCAGGCGACTCGAAGACCTCGTGGGTGACCTCCAGCCCGTCGGGCATGTCGGTGGCCTCCATCATCTCCCTGCCCGCGATCGTGTTGATGTCGTGGAAGGCCGGCAGGCAGTGCATGAATCTCACGTCGGGGTTGCCGGCCCGGGCCATGAGGTCGCCGTTGACCTGGTACGGCTTCAGTAGCGAGACGCGCTCATTCCAGACGTCCTTGGACTCGCCCATCGAGACCCACACGTCGGTGTGGATGAAGTCGACGCCGTCAACGGCCGCGGGGTCGTCGCTGACGGTGATCCTGGCGCCGGTGGTGGCCGCGATGTCCCGGGCGATCCTGAGCACGTCCGCCGGCGGTGCCAGCTCCTTGGGCCCGACCATCCGGATGTCGCTGCCGAGCAACGCCGCGGTGACCAGGTGCGAGCGGCCCATGTTGAAGCGCAGGTCGCCCATGAAGGCGTAGCTGAGCTGGTCGTAGTCCTTGCCGCTGGACTCGCCCATGGTCAGGAAGTCGGCCAGCATCTGGGTCGGATGCCACTCATCGGTGAGGCCGTTGTAGACGGGCACGCCCGCGTACTCCGCCAGCACCTCGACATCGGCCTGGGCCTTGCCGCGGTACTCGAGGGCGTCGTAGTAGCGACCCAGCACCCTCGCCGTGTCCGCCACCGACTCCTTGTGGCCCAGCTGCGAGCTCACGGGGTCGAGATACGTGACGTGTGCTCCCTGGTCGTAGGCGGCGACCTCGAACGCGCAGCGGGTGCGGGTCGAGCTCTTCTCGAAGATCAGGGCGATGTTCTTGCCCTTCAGGCGCTGGACCTCGGTGCCGGCGTACTTGGCGGTCTTGAGGTCGGCCGAGAGCTTGAGCAGGAAGCGCAGCTCGCCGGGCGTGAAGTCGATCTCCTTGACGAAGCTGCGGTTCCTGAGGTTGACGGGCACGGCGGTCTCCTTCCGGGACGTGATCAGGCTGAGGTCGTGTCGGCGAGATGCGCGGATCCGGCGGCTGGGCCGGTCGGTATGCGATGGGCTCCTGGTCCATGGTGATCCGCGCGTACGATGGCGCGCCCGGGCTGACGGCTCCGCCTCACGGTGCGATGGTCCGCCTCACGGTGCGATGGTCTGCCCCCGCGGGCACGATCGTACTCGATGGGCTGGGCCCGGGGACGTCCTCGCCACGTCAGCCCGCGTCGCCCGGGGCGCCGGCACTGGCGAGGATCGCGCGGCAGATGGCGGCCTGCTCGCGTGCGTCGTCGAGCGCATCGTGCGTGTGCGGCAGGTCCACCGGATAGCGCTCCAGCATCCGGAGCCGGGACGTGTCGCGCCACCGCTCCACCTCCTCCAGGTGGCGGCCGAGATAGAGCGCCTTGATGTCCAGCGCGCTGGTGCCGAACGGGTTGCGGCCGAGGTGGCGCCACGCCGCGTCCGCCACGAACATCCAGTCAAACGGCGCGTTGAGGGCGACGAAGATCGGGCGGGATCCGGCCGGGACCACGCGCGCCAGCCAGGCCTCCAGCCTCGCCATCGCCAGCGCCGGCTCAAGGCCGTCCCGCAGCAGACTGTCCCGGGCCAGGCCGTGGATCGACTCGGCCTCCGCCAGCCAGGGCAGTTCCGGATCGGGGCGCAGCAGCAGCTCGATCCCCTCCTCCGGCCGCTCCACCAGGCAGGCACCGATGGCGATGAGGCTCCCGGTGGCGGGCGTCGGGCCGGACGTCTCGACGTCCACGCTGATCCAGGTCTCGGCGGTCACGGGGCTCCTGCTTGGACGGGGCTCCTGCTTGGCGGGATGACGGTCGATGGCGTCCCGGCCGATACTAGCGAACGAGAGGGCGTCACCGGGGCGACCGCCGACCAGAGGTGCAGGCGATGACGATGGCGATGGACGGCGACGACCGGTCCGCGCTCGGTGGGGTCATCGAGTCGGCGCGGCGCCTGGGCGTCGAGCTGGACGAAGCCGAGGCCGCGCAATGGGTGGCCGCCCTCGACACGGAGTCGCTCGGCGGCGATGTCGTGGTGGACGTCGACAGCGGCATCTACGGCCACCGGGTCTCCATGCTGGACTTCACCTCCCGCGACCTCGCCCGCTTCCGGACCATCGGCGAGATCGTCGGCTTCCCGGACCGGCCCCCCGTGGTCCTCACGGCCCTCGCCCTCTCGGGTTCGGCCGCCCAGAGCAAGGTCCACTCGTTCCCCGGCGACTGCGACTACTTCGAGCGCATCCACATCACCGCCCCGACCCGCGAGGAGGCCTGTTCGATCCTCGCCGGCGAGATGCGGGCCAAGGCGCTCGCCAGCCGGGTGGGTCCCACGTATCGGCTGTGGGAGGTCAAGTTCGGCAGCTACCCGTTCGCCTGCGAGCGCGACGGGCGCGCGATGGCGGCCGGAGCCCCGATCTCCTGGACCGCGGACGAGGTGGCAGCCGGGCAGATCTCCGTCATCCGCGACGGGAAGTCTGACGAGCTGACCTGGGAGGACGCCTCGGCCGAACCGGGCTGGTGCAAGCTCGACTGGATCGTGGCAGACCCCGTGCGACGGGCGCTGGCCAACGCCAGCAACATGCTCGACGTGACCTGGGAGGCACCGGACGGCAGCATCACGGCGCTCGACGGGTTCATCGACCCGTACTTCCAGGAGATCTACCTGGAGGCCGATTCGCTGCCGGTGTTCACGAGGATCGTGCGCGAGATGGCGGCGGACTCCGTGGACGAGTACGTGGACCAGCTCGAGCACGAGGTGGTCAAGTACACGACGAAGGACCCGAACTACGGCAAGGTCGCTCGGCGGCTGTACAACATCTTCCGCCTGACCGGCCGCTATGCCGAGGCCGCCTACCTGCGCGAGCTGTTTGACGAGCCGACCACCGTGCTCTACCAGATCGCCGCCCTGGTCCGGACGCTTGACGAGGCCGACCGGCCCGGCGCCGACTTCGACCCCGAGGTCCTGGTCAACCAGGCGGACACGCTGATCATGTCCGCGGTCGCGGCGCTGGACGGGCCCGCCGAGGCGAGCATGGTGCGGAGCCTGATGGCGGTCCGCACGAACCTCCTGGAGGGCGGGGGTGCGGCCGGGCGGTCCGGCGACGTCGGCCTCGTCAAGGACGAGGCCCTGCGATCCGTGAACGAGTACTTCGAACGGCGGCTGCGCGCGGTGCCGTCCATCCAGGCGTATCTCGAGGAGCTCGCCGCGAGGGCGGCTTAAGGCTGGGAGGCGGGCCGGGGTCACCCGGACGGGGCGATGCGCTCAGCCGGGGCCGATCGCCGGCAGCCCGTCGATCACGAGGTCCGCGCGTGCCTCCGTCCGCTCGATCAGGCGAGCGTTGGCCTCGTCGCTGCGGCGGACCCAGTCGTTCGCGTGGTCCGGCGCCTTGCCGTGCTCGATGTGACGGCGGATGAGGCGCTCCACGCGCGTCTCGTCGGAGCGCAGATACCAGGCCTCGTCCAGGAGGCCGCGAGCGGCCGCCCACGGTTCATCCGCGAGCAGCAGGTAGTTGCCCTCGGTCACCACCAGCGGGACCTCGCGCGGGACGGTGATCGCGTCCGGGACGACGGCGTCCGCATACCGGTCGAAGGCGGGGGCACGAGCCACGGCCTCACGTGCGTCTCGGAGGCGGCGCAGGAGCGCGAGGAAGGCGACGGCATCGAACGTGGCGGGAGCGCCCTTGCGGTCCCGCAGCCCCATTCGGACGAGATCCTCGTTCGCAAGGTGGAACCCGTCCATCGGGACGAGGATGGCGGCTCCGTCCAGTGCGCGGCAGATGGCCTCGGCCAGGGTGGACTTGCCGGCGCCCGGTGGCCCGACGATGCCCAGGATGTGGCGCTGCCCCGGTACGGCCAGCGCTCGGGCTCGCCGGACGAGCTCATCCAGCGGCGGGCTGTGAAGGACGGGCGGGCCCGGAGGAGATCGGCGTGGGGGGTGTCATCGCCGATCAGCGCCGGCCGGCGGCGCGCAGGGCGTCCTCGACGAACGGCACGAGGCGTGCCGTGATCTCCGCGGCGGTACGCCGGAAGGCCTCCAGGCGCTCCTCGTCCGTAGCCCTGCGACGTCGGACGGATCGTCCAGGCCCCAGTGCAGGGTGCTGGTGGAGCCCGGGAAGACCGGGCAGGTCTCGCGGGCCTGGTCGCAGACCGTGATGACATGGTCGAACCGCTGGCCGAGGAACCCGTCGATCGCCTTGCTGGTGGCGCCGGTCCAGTCGATCCCCTGCTCCGCCAGGACCCGGATCGCGTACGGGTTGACTCGCGTTGCCGCCGTGCCGGCGGAGTGGGCCTCAAAGCCGTCGCCGCCGAGCCGGTCCAGCAGTGCCTCCGCGAGCTGGCTGCGGGCCGAGTTGTGGGTGCAGACGAACAGGACGCGGATCGAGGTCATGGACGGCTCCTTGCGTTGTGCCAAGGGTAGCGTCCGGGCGGGCCTGGTCGGAACCGCCCAATCGGGAGGCCGCGTCGGCCAAGGGGCTCCGTCAAGCGCGCGGCAGCACGCGGCAGCGCGCGGCTGCTATTCAAGGACACGGGGAGGCAGTTGGCTCCGGCGGTAGGATTCGAACCTACGACCAAGTGATTAACAGTCACCCGCTCTACCACTGAGCTACGCCGGAGCGGCGTTGCGGGGCGTTGCAGCCCGCGCATCGGGGGCGCCATCGCGGCGCCGCGGGTGAGGATAGCAGGCCCCCGTACGGCACGCGGGCACGACCCGTAGACTCCGGCGATGAGCCTCATCGACCCCGAAACGCTGCTCGCACGCATCGGCGACCCGGACCTGCGGATCGCGGATGTGCGCTGGTGGCTGACGGATCCCGCGAAGGGGCGGCGTGACTACGATGCCGGCCACCTGCCCGGAGCCGTGTTCGTGGACCTGGACACGGACCTGGCCTCTCCTCCGGCTCCAGCCGGACCCGGACGGCACCCGCTGCCAGACCCGGTGGCCTTCGCGGCCAGGATGGCGGAGCTCGGGTTCGATGACGGCACTGAGATCGTCGCGTATGACGACGCCGGCGGCACGATCGCGGCACGCCTGTGGTGGATGCTGGACGACCTGGGGCATCGTCGGGCGCGGGTGCTGGACGGGGGGATCGCGGGGTGGACGGCGACAGGCGGACGGCTCACGCACGAGGTGCGATCACATCCGGCGGGCCGGCTGCGCCTGCGGAACCGCTGGGCGTGCACGATAGACCGCGATGCCCTGGCGGCGCGACTGGGTTCCGTGGGGCTCATCGACGCGCGGGCGATCGAGCGGTACCGCGGAGACCTGGAGCCCGTGGACGCGGCGCCGGGTCACATCCCGACCGCGATCAGCCGGCCGACGGCCGGGAACCTGGGGCCGGACGGCCGGTTCCTGGACCCGGAGGTGCTCCGCGCCCGGTTCGAGGAGTTGGGCGGCCGCGACGTCGTCACCTACTGCGGCAGCGGCGTGAACGCGTGCCACAACGCGCTGGCGATGCGGCTGGCGGGTCTTGCCGATCCCCTCCTCTACCCGGGTTCCTACAGCGACTGGGTCGGGACGGGGATGCCGATCGCGACCGGGGGCGAAACCCCGGTCATGCCTGCCGGCGGCTGACCCTCACCACGGCCGCCTGGGCGAGGGCGGCCACCAGGGCCGCGGCGAACCCGATCGCGAGATCGCCTGCCAGCGCCACCTGAAACCCGAACAGCGAGACCTCCGGCCCGACGGCCAGCCCCAGGCGGTGTCCGACCAGGTAGAACGCCCCGAATGCTGCGGCGATCGGGAGCAGGAAGGCAGCACGTTCCCGCGGCCCGCCTGCCCGGGCGACGACCCGGACCGCCGCCACGCCGAGCGCGACGGAGCAGAGCATGAACAGCGTGACCAGGGCGTAGGCCTGCGGCGGCATGCCCTGACGATATCGGGAATGCGTTTCCGGCGGGGCAGGTTGAGCCCGCCCGCTCCGGTAGCTGCAGAGCATGGCGCGCGCGTTGTCGGTCGAACCGCCCCAGGCGGACGCGACAGCGACCAGCCGAGCGAGACGCCAGGCCTCGGACAGCGGTACCTTCAAGTGGCGGTTGTATCCTTCAACTGGATGTAATCAAACGAGGGAGGTCTTCATCGAACCGGTATTCCTTCGTCGAGTGGACGACGGGCAGATCGTAGGCTGCAGACGTGAGCCCTGAGACCGCGCTCGCCGTCATGCTGGCGCTGCTCGCGGGACCGACCGCCATCTGGCTGGCATATCTGGTGATCCGCGGGAACCAGGGCCGGTATGGCGGGTCCTTCCTTGCAGGCTCCGAATCGAGCGGCAGGGCACAATCCACCACGAACCAGACCGAGGAACTGATCGCGGAGGGATTCTGGGTCTGCAGGAATTGCCGGTCGATGAACCGGCGCGAGGTGAAGCTCTGCTACGCCTGTCGGAAGGCGCAGGACCGACCGCCCGCCCGCGCCGTCCCGGTGATGGCCGAGGGCATCGCCCGACCCCCGGACAAGGTTCCGGTAGCCGCCGTGGCCCACCCGAGGCGAAGAACGACCGACGCCGCCGTGGCCCGCACCATGCAGGACCGACCGCCCACCCGCGGCGTCCCGGTGATGGCCGAGGGCATCGCCCGACCCCCGGACAAGGTTCCGGTGGCCGCCGTGGCGCGCCCGAGGCAAAGTAGGACCGATACGACCGATACCGCTGTGGCCGGTTTGGCCGCCGTCGCCGCCGCCGCCGCCGGAGTTGAATCCCCCGTTCGCGAGCCCGGGCACGCCCCCCCCGCGGCGCCGAGCAAGGCATCCGCGAGCGCTTTCGTGAGCGCCACCTTCTGCCCGTTCCTCAGGCTCGCCCACGATCGGGCGACGTTGTACGGCTTCCCAGATCCCAGGAATGTCTGCTACGCAAGCCCTGCACGCAGCGGCGCATCGAAGTGGTCCGCTCGTCGGATCATCATGGAACGCTCCGCCACGGCCCGGCCACAGCCCATCGGCGCCGGGCACCAGGGGTCGACCTGCCTGACGGCGGCACATGAGCAATGCGCCTGGTACCTAGCGGGCGACGCGGCCTCAGCCATCCGATAGTCGAGGACGAGCGCACACGGCCAGCGTTGCCGACGTGGGACTACTCGAGATAGTCCTTGAGCTTGCGACTCCGGGACGGGTGACGGAGCTTGCGGAGCGCCTTCGCTTCGATCTGGCGGATGCGCTCGCGGGTCACGTTGAACTCCCTGCCGACCTCCTCGAGGGTCCTGGCGCGCCCGTCCTCGAGGCCGAAACGCAGCTGCAGCACCCGCCGCTCGCGACCGGTAAGGGAATCCAGCACTGCCTCCACCTGCTCCTTCAGCAGCTGGTGCGACGCGGCTTCCGCCGGGGCCAGGGCCCCCCGATCCTCGATGAAGTCACCGAGGTGGGAATCCTCCTCCTCGCCGATCGGCGTCTCCAGCGACACCGGCTCCTGCGACACCTTGATGATCTCGCGGACCTTCTCCGGGGTGACCACCACCTCCTGGCCCTTGGACATCGCCTCGGCGATCTCCTCGACCGTCGGCTCGCGGCCCAACTCCTGGAGCAGCTGCCGGGAAACCCGGATGAGCCGGTTGATGGTCTCCACCATGTGGACCGGGATGCGGATCGTCCGCGCCTGGTCCGCGATCGCCCGGGTGATCGCCTGGCGGATCCACCAGGTGGCGTACGTGGAGAACTTGAAGCCCTTCTCGAAGTCGAACTTCTCGACGGCGCGGATGAGGCCGATGTTCCCCTCCTGGATCAGGTCCAGGAACGACATGCCGCGGCCGATGTACTTCTTTGCGATCGACACGACGAGGCGCAGGTTGGCCGAGGTCAGCTGCTCGCGTGCGTCGCGCCCGATCTTGACGACATCGCCCTTGCGGTCCCGCATCTTGGTCTGCGGCGGCACCTCGGGATCGAAGCCCATCTTCCGCAGCAGGTCGGAGTCGTTGCCAGCCTCGACCCAGCGCTGGAGCGCCGGGAAGGCCACCTCGTCCCGAGTCCAGGTGTAGATCGCCCGCAACCCCACGTTGTCGCGGGAGTCCAGGTCCCCGTTGTGGACGGAGAGGAACGACCAGTCGAGGATCTCGAGGAAGGCCTCCGGCGTGGGCGCCGCGTTGTAGCCCGAGATGTGGGCCCTCGCCTGCTTCAGCAACGCCGTCGTGCCGTCCGACTGCGCGTCCCTGCCGGCCTTGATCAGGTGGAAGTCCGGCGACACCGTGAACAGGTCCGCCGCACCTTCCCACAGGATCGCGTCGGCCGTCATCTTGTGCGTCTCGGGTCCGAACGGCAGCCGGTGCTGGGGCTTGGTCGTCCGAGTCTTGCGCTCCGTGTCGTGCAGGGTCCACTCATGGAGCGAGACGACCGCCTTCCACGGCTCCACGATGATCTGCTCGCCCAGCTCGATCGCCTTCGCCAGGACGACCTCCTCCTCCGCGGTGAGGAGTGCAACCTTGCCGATCTCCTTGAGGTACATCCGGACCGGGTCGTCTATCCCGATCATGTCGGCGGCGAGCGCCTCGGCTTCGAGCTCCTCCGTGGTCGGCTCGTCGACTTCGGCGGCCGACAGCTTCGCCGGGGCGTCCACGTCGGCGGGCACCGTGATGCCCTCGATGGCCTCCTCGGTCACGATCTCGACCGAGAGGACCGCCGTGCGCGGCTCCGCGTCGTCCTCGAGGTCCATGTCCTCGTCCTCGAGGTCCTCGGCATCCTCCGCAGCCACCGTGGTCGCGGCCGGCGGCGCGGCCGCGCCCTTCTTCGGACGCATCGTGGCGAGCTTCGCTTCCGCGACCTCGCGCCTGCTTCTGCCGGGGCGGGCGAGTACGGCTTCGACGAGCAGGTTGTCCTCGGGGTTGGCCATGGTCGCGGGTCCTCCGGGCGGATCGGGCGGCGATCGGGACGCTTGGTGGTTGGTGGGCGAATGGGCGGGTGGTGGGCGGGTCAGGTCGCACCTGACTTGGCAAGGAGACGGGTCTGGTCGCGCCTGCGGTCCAGCGACCGGCGCTGCTCGTTGAGGAGGCGTTGCTCGAGCGTCAGCCGCCCCACGAGGTCACGATCACCGTCGCGTTCCGCCTCGGCGGTCGCATCGCGGTTGTACGAACTCCGCTCGTGCCACTCGGCATCGTCGAGCTCCAGCGTCAGCCGTTCGATCTCGTAGGCGAGCGAGCGATCGCCGAGGTCCCGCGGGTTGGGTCCGGGGCGCGAGATGAGGGCCTGACCCAGGGCGCGGCTCTCGTCGTCGAGGCCGTCGAGGATCGTCGTCAGCGAGAACGGCGGGCGGACGCCGCTCTCGTCCCGCGCGCGTGCCAGCACGATCGCCCGGTACAGCTCCCGGGCCACCTGCGATGGCAGCCGGTCCGGGCCCAGCCCGTCCAGCACGTCGTCGTGCGTCTCGGGTACCAGCAGCACCAGGCGCAGCAGCTCCTGTTCGGTCCGCGAGACCGCTCGCAGGATCTCGGTCACCGGCAGGGCGTCGGGCGCGCCCGTCACGGCGGCGGCGGTGAACCGGTCGCTGCTCGAGCGCCCACCGCGCCCGTCGCGGCCATCACCGGGTCGTCCGTCCCGGCGGTGCATCGCCTCCAGCAGCGTCCGCTCCTCCACCCCGCTCACCTGGCGCACGCGGCCGAGGTAGGCGTCGCGCAGCACCGGGTTCGGCAGGTTCCTGATGATCGGCAGCACCGCATCCACGAACCGTGCCTGACCCCCCGGCGTGCGCAGGTCGTGGGCGCGCGCGTGGACTTCGATCAAGTGGTCCACGATCGGCCGGGCCGTGCGCACCTCTTCGCGCCAACGGTCCGGCTCGTCCCGCATGACCTCGTCCGGGTCTCGTCCCTCGGGCAGGCGGACCACGACAACCTCGTCCAGCTCCACGCCGGACTCGTCGCCGGCCAGCTGCCGGATGACCTCCTCGAGCGCCGTGGCCCCGAAGGTCCCCGCCTTCTGGCCGGCGGCATCGACGTCGTAGGCAAGTGCGATCCGCTTCGCATAGCGCGTGATCAGAGCCACCTGGTGGGGCGTGAGGGCGGTCCCGAGCGATGCGACAACGTTGTCGAAGCCCGCCTGGTGCGCCATGAGCGCGTCTGTGTAGCCCTCCACGATCACGGCCTGGCCCGTCTTGCGGATCGCCGTCTTCGCACGGTCGATGAGGTAGAGGCTCCGGCTCTTGTCGAACAGCGGGGTCGCGGGCGAGTTCAGGTACTTGGGGCCGCGGTCGACACCGTCCTCGCCCTCCTTGCCCAGGATCCGGCCGCCGAGGCCGACCGGGTGGCCGTTCGCATCGCGGATCGGAAAGATCACACGCTCGCGGAACCGGTCGTACGTGCCGCCACCGCGCTGGCGCGGGCTCGCGAGGCCGACCTCGAGGAGCTCCGCCGGGGTGACGTGTCGCTTGGCCGCGAGCGTGCGGGCCAGGGTGTCCCAGCCACCGGGGGCCCACCCCAGCTGATACCTGGCGATCGTCTCGTCCGTGAAGCCGCGGCCCTTGAGATAGGCCAGGGCGGCCTCGCCGGTCTTCGAGCCAGTCAGCACCGCGTGGTAGAAGGCGATCGCGCTCTCCAGGACCTCGCGAAGGCGGGCGTTGTGGGCGTCCTCGCGCTTCGTCCGCTCGTCCAGCTCCACGCCCGCGCGTCCGGCCAGCTGCTTGAGAGCCTCCGGGAACGCAAGCGAGTCCCGCTCCATTACGAACGTGAAGATGTCGCCGTGCTTGCTGCAGCCGAAGCAGTGCCACGTATCGCGCGCGGGGGTGACGACGAAGGACGGGGTCTTCTCGCCGTGGAACGGACACAGCCCCTTGAGGGTCGTTCCGGCCTTCTTCAGCTGGACCGTCTCCCCCACCACGTCAGCGACGGGGAGGCGGCCCTTGATCTCGGCAACGACGCCGACGGCCAATGCTGCTCCTGTCTCCGATGTCGATCGGAGTCTCCGGCGGACATGAGAGCGGGCCTGTCAAGTCTTGACAGGCCGCCACGGGCCGAGGTTACCCCGGGTCTGGGGGCTTGACAAGGAACGCTGTCAAGTGCCGTTTCGTCAGGGCCGGGGACACGACGAGGAAGGCACAGGAGGGCCGCACCCCGTGGTGCGGCCCTCCGTGTCGGGTTGTCAGGACGCAGGTGTCAACGGCACCTGCTCCTGGATGAGCGTGCCAGGAGCCTGGGCACCTCAGCCCTTCCTGACCGTCCAGGGCGCGCTGCTCACTGGCGCTGACCAGTTGCCGGCCGCGTCGGTCGCCCGCGCCGAGAACACGTAGGTTCCCGGCTTCAGGCCGGTGTACGTCTTGGGTGTTGTGCAGGCCGCCCAGGCCCCGGCCGTGCCGTTCCTGGTGAGCCGGCACTCGAAACTCGTGACCGGCTCGTCCGCGGTGAGTGTGAAGGTCGCCTTGGAGCCGAGTGGCAGCGTCGGCGTGACCGTGACGACCGGCGGCGTGGTGTCGACCGGCGGCGTGGCGACCGTCCACGGGTCGCTGCTTGCTGGCGCTGACCTGTTGCCGGCCGCGTCGGTCGCCCGGGCCGAGAACACGTAGGTTCCCGCTTCCAGGCCGGTGTACTCCTTGGGGGACGTGCAGGTCGCCCAGTCTCCGGCCGTGCTGTCCTTTGTCAGCTGGCACTCCCAAGTCTCAACCGCCTCGTCCGCGGTGAGCGTGAAGGTCGCCGTGGCGCCGAGCGGCAGCGTCGGCGTGATCGTGACGACCGGCGGCGTGATGTCCGGCGGCGGCGCGACCGTCCAGCTGTAGGTTTCCACCGTCGAGATGAGCCCGACCTTGTCCGTCCCGCGGGCCGCGAACAGGTAGTCTCCCGGCTCGAGGGCGGTGTAGGTCTTGGAGGAGCTGGGGGCGGGGCTCGAGGAGGTGCTGCAGCCTTCCCAGGTGTCGCCCGGCTCACCGCTGCCCTGGACCAGCTGGCACTCGAACATGACGTCTTCGTTCGCGGCGAGCGCGAAGGTTGCCGTTGAGCCGAGCGGCAGCGTCGGTGTGATCGTGACGACCGGCGGCGTGGTGTCCTCGCCGGCGTCGGGCGGCTGCAAGCCGTGCACCTCCGGAGCGTAGACGTAGATCACCGTCGTCAGGGTCTTGCTGCTACCCGCCAGGCTGACGCCGAACGTGTAGTTGCCCACCGGCGCACCGGCCGCGACGCTGGCGTACCAGGTGACATCGCTGAACCCAACGCCCGCGGGCCAGGTGCCCGTGAACACCCCGGTGGTGTCATGAAAGTCCCCGCCATGGCGACCATGTCGGTCGCCGTCGAGCCGTAGACCTTCACGTCACCGGCCGCGAGTGACTCGACCTCGGGGTGGCGGGGTCATCGCAGCAACCGGCAACCGTCAACGTCAGCGTGCCGGCCGTCGGCGCGTACACCCGGAGCGGGAGCATCGCCCACGTGCCCTGCGTGGTGAACTTCGGCATCGGGTCGCCCCACAGGACGGTCGCGACCTTGTCGTTGACCGTGATGGTGCCCGTGTCATCCGCGAGGACCGTGTCTGGTTCGGAGACTGTCACGAGCTCGAGCTTGATGCTGTAGACACCGGTGGGTGCACCGTCGGCAACCAACGCGTCGAACGTCGTGGAGACGTTGTAGCCGGGCTCCACGAGGAAGCCGTCCATGGGCCCCCACCAGCCGACCAGGTTGCCGCCCTCGACGGTGAACGGAACGCTCTGCCCATCGGCTGTCGCGCTCACGTGACCCGAGGCCAGAGCGCCCGGAGCGTCGATCGTGATGCGCAGCCGCGCCCCGTCGATCTGGGTGCGGCTCGACAGGGACGCAGTCACCTCGAAGGATTCCGTCGGGAACACGTTCTCCGGCAGCGTGCCCAGGGTGACCACCGGATCGGTGATCGCGGCGATCGCGGCCTTCTGTGCCGGCCCGGTGTCGACCCCGGGCACGTCCATGTAGAAGCCGGGGATGAACGTGTTGTCCGGGATGAAGTTGGACATGGCCCGCACGTCATCGGCCAGCTGCGCGAAGGCAACCACGCCGGTCAGGGTGCGGTTGCCGATCGGGTCCGGCGTCAGGTTGGTGAACGGCACCACGTCGAGGATCCTGCTGACCTTCCATGTCAAGGTCGGCACGTCCAGCCAGGTGACGCTGCCCTTGTAGGTCTGTGAGCGGTTGTAGGTAAATCCGGTGTAGTCCACGAAGTTCTCGCTGTCGGCCAGCGAGCCTGCCGATTGCACGAAGTGCACCTGGTCCCAGTCGAAGGTGCTCGCCGTGAGGCCGGAGATCCGGTTGTAGTACTCGACAGTGTCCACGTT
Source organism: uncultured Chloroflexia bacterium (assembly GCA_963770795.1). Classification (GTDB taxonomy): domain Bacteria; phylum Chloroflexota; class Limnocylindria; order Limnocylindrales; family CSP1-4; genus CAIXZV01. The sequence continues at coordinate 64,720 of CAVYQR010000001.1, read as the reverse complement.
GAGCAAGGTGCCTTTGCTGGCGGCAGCGCCGATCGCAACGGCGGCGAGCTCCCACGCGTGGAACCGACTGTTCGACTCGGCGTCGCCCTCCGGTCCGATCCATGCCGGCGGGCCGGCCATGCCGGCGGGAAGGCCCGGGATCGTGCCGGTCGTCATCAGCGACTTGTAGATCGCCGCGTTCTCGGGCGAGGCGTCGATGGTCGTGCCGTCGAAGGTGATGCGACCAGTCGACTGGAGCGCGATGTCCTCCGCGAACATCAGCTTTCTCTCGACGTCGGCCAGCTTGTCCTCGATGACCTGGTCCGACGTGCGGACCAGGTTCAGCCGCTCCAGCTCCACCTCGGACACGAACATGGCGTACTGCGGCCAGGGATCACAGGGCTCGATCTCCTCGACGGGGAGCACGTCAGGCGGATTGGCGATCCACTCGCCTTGGAGGGGCAGCACCCAGACGTCCCGGCCATCGACCGGGTTCACCTCCGACGTGAGCCCGGGAACCGGCGCGTAGGACACGGGCTGGACGCAGTAGTACTCGGTCTCCTCGGGCACCTCGACGGTTGGAGGGACCACGTACTTCAAGAGTTCCGGCGTCCCGTTCGCGGCCCGCAACGCGATGACCAGGTCGGCGTAGATCGAACCGGTCGTATCACCAGGTTGGCCGCCACCGCCACCACCGCCCGGCCCCGGACCGACTGTCAGGCCCGGTGCGGACACCATGAGCGTCGCGATGAGGGCACCCGCCACCATCACGCTGCCGTGTCTTCGTGCGTTCATCCCGAACCTCCTCTATCGGCGCGACGGATGCCGCGCCCGGGAGGGTTCGAGAGAGGGTCTACGGTCCGGATTGATCGCGTGCCCGGCGGATCAGTCAGGACCGCAGTGTGTTCGCGACCGGGACGATGAGTGCCTCGACAGGGTCAAGCGTCATTGGCCAGGACGCAGCTTCGATGAGTACGAAACGACGGATGTGACCGGTCGCGCGATTGGTGATTCCCTCTCTCTCCCTCACGGAACCGCTTGATGCGAGCCCCGAGCCGCCGGACAACGTGACGACGGAGTCAGATGGCCCCCCATGAGTGACGGAGCTCTCTTCCGGCCGGTTCGACCGGGCGAGGAGGGAGCACGCCGAACAGGTGGGGTGCCCCTTGCCGGCCCGGGCGGGGCACGCCTACATCGTTGCGGGCGTGGAGGATGCTGTCATCACCGGAACCGGTGATTACGCTGCTTCGTTCCCGAACATGTGCGGGCAGATGTCGGCCGGGGTCAGGCAGCCGGAGTGGAGGGCCGCCCTGACCGCATCGGCACGCCCGCGAGCCCCGAGCTTCGCATAGACGTGCGTGAGGTGGGTCTTCACGGTGTTCGGCGACAGGAACAGCCGGTCGGCCATCTCATCGACCGTGATCCCGGTCGCCGCCAGGCGGAGGATCTCGTATTCGCGCGCGGTGAGCGGCTCGACCAGCGCCTGCCCTCCCGGGGGAGCGGCGGACGGCACCGGGGCCGGGTTGGCCGGCTGCCGGCGAGCGCGGAGGGCGAGGGGGACCAGGACGACGAACGCGGCTCCTACCAGCAGATACGTCAACAGCTGGATGTATGTGAGGGGCGTGTCGAAGACATTGTCGACGGTGACGATCGAGGCGGCGGTGGAGACCATCCCACCGGTACCAAGCGTGGTCGCGGCGGGCCCGGGACCGAACAGCAACGCCGTGCCGATGACGAGGGTCAGGACCACCAGGAGGTGGGTGCCGTGGTCGAGGCCAACGATGTAGAACTCAAGGAAGGCGGCGACCGCCCCGACGGCCAGGAGTGCGCCCGCATATCCGACCAGGCGATGTCGCCGGCCCATCGTCAACATTTCGATCGGAGGGATGATTGCCACACCAAGCCCACCCGTAAGGCTCACAGTCGTCACGGCAACTGTCCGCCGCCGGGGGGGAGCGAACAAGGACCGAAGGTCATGACCGGCGACCGTCCGGATGGCGTCCCCCCACGGGTCGGCCTACCCTCTGGCGGGCTGCCCGTCCCGGGAGACCTTCTCGCCGACCAGCCGGCGACCGTCGCGCGTCCGCCCCCACTTGGCCGTCAGCTCCACCGCGACGGCCTCGGCCACCTCGTCCGCGGTCCCGGGCCGCTCGGTCTCCACGGACCAGGCGAACGCCTCCAGGTAGTCGTCCGTGCCCGCGAGGCCCTCCCGCATCGTGATGCGGCTGACCTCCTGCATGAACCACTTGGGCATCAGCAGCTTCGACCCGGGCGCCGGACTCGTCCGATGCCTGGATCTGCGTTGGGATCTCGCGCCAGGCGAGGACACGGTAGCGGGCCACTGTGGGGCTCCTCGGTTCGATGGCAGACCACTGGACGCGGCGCCGATTGTGGCACTGTTTGCGTTAGTGCGCAATTACTGAAGTGCCAGCACGTCCCAGCGCAGGCCCGGCGCCGGAACGCACCGCAATCCTGCGCGCAGACCGTGCGCGCGGCCGATCACGCGGGTACGCTCCCGCAACGCGTCAAAGCCACCGTCCCGGGAGCCCTCCGCATGTCCGACGCCTCCGCGATCCTGCCGGCCCTGCTGCTCGCGGGGGTGCCGTCTCTCGTGTACCTGGCCGTGCTCAACGCGATCGACCGGTACGAGAAGGAGCCGTGGACCATCCTCCTGGCCTGCCTCGGGCTGGGGGCGGTGGTGGCCCCGCTCATCTCGATGGGCGTGTTCCTGCTCGTCGGCCGTGATGCCACGCTGCCGCCGGCGTTCGCGCCCGGCCCCAGCCCGGACGCCTTCACCGCGATTGTCGAGGAGGTCACGCTCGGTCTCCTCCTGATCGCGCTCGTCCACTCCGTGCGCAACGAGTTCGACGACATCCTGGACGGCGTGATCTACGGCGCTGCGATCGGTGCCGGATTCGGCGCCGCAGAGACCTTCCTGTACGCCATGGGCGGCACGGAGCTGCTGTCGAACGAGACGGCGGTCGCGCTCGTGGTGGCGGGCCTCAACCACGCGTTCTACATGGCGGTGTTCGGGGCCATCCTGGGCTGGGCTCAGCAACTCCCGCGGGTGCAGCGCTGGACCACCATCATCCTCGGCCTCGCCACGGCGGCGTTCCTCCACGCGTTCCACGACACGCTCCCGATGATCCTCTCGCGCGTGCTCGGGCAGCCCGACGCAGCCGTGGGCGCCCTCAGCCGCCTGCTGGCGGATCTCGTCAACTGGCTGGGCCTGCTGACCCTGGTCGTGGTCGTGGTCATGGCCTGGCGCCGCGAAGCCCGGATCCTGAAGGCCGAGCTGCAGGATGAGGTGGCCGCGGGCGTGGTCAGCGAGGCCGACTACGCGACGATCACCTCGTTCGGCGCGCGCCTCGGCCGCGAGTGGGCACTGCTGCGCACAGGCGGGATGGGCCAGGTCACGCGTCTCCGGCGCCGCTACGCACTCGAAGGCGAGCTCGCCGTCCACAAGTGGCGTCTGACGATCCGGAACCGCGGGCTGCCGCCCGCCGGGCGCGGCGACGAGCTGCGGGCGGAGATCCGCCGCCTGGCCGACGAGATCCCCGGAGGTGCCGCATGACGCGCCCGACGACCCGCCGTCTGGTCGCGGCCGCCCTGGCCATCGTCCTGTCCGCGGGTGCGCCAGGCAGCCTGGGCCCAACCGCCAGTGCCGCGCCGGAGCTGCCGCCGTCCATCGGCAACTCGGTCCTGTTCCACCTCCAGCTCGCCGCAGACATCGACCAGTACGGCAACCCCATCGGCCAGGGCAACGTGTTCCCCGAAGGGACGACGTTGATCTTCGGCCTGCTCGGCTGGAACTACGTGCCGGCCGGCACGGAGCTCCGCCTCCGCCTGTTCCAGGGCGACCGCTTCATCTACGAGACCTCCCACGTGGTCGTCAACGAGACGGGCCCCGACGGCGAGAGTGCTGGGTTCCTCTTCCCGCTGAAGGTGTCCGCCGGCTTCCCGGCCGGCGACTACTACATCGAGGTGGACTACAACCGCGTGCCGGACGAGATCGTGCCGTTCACGGTCGGCAGCGGGGCAACGTTCGACCCGGTCCTGGGCGCCGGCGCGGCCAGTGGCCCGATCCCCTACAAGAGGCCGTCCGAGGTGCTCGTGGTGACTCGGGCATCGGTGCTGCGGGCCAACCTGGGCTCGCGCGCGAACGAGGTCCTCGCGGCTGCCGGCCGAGTGGGCGACCTCCACGACCTCGATGCCGGCGGCGTGATCCGCGACACTCCCGACAAGGCCGCCGACGAGGTCCAGCGCCTCCTCCGAGCGCGTCCGTACAAGTACCTGCTCATCGTGGGCAACGACGACACGGTCCCCTACTTCCACGTGGAGAACCCGCTCGCGGACTCCGAGGGCGCCGCGCTGGCGGACTGGGAGCTCCCGTCGGACTGGGTGGCGACCGACAACTTCTACACAGACCTCGACGCGGACGACTACGGCGTCCCGGACCTGCCGATCGCGCGCATCCCCAGCAGCGACGACGCGGACCTGCTGCTCACCCAGCTGGGCGAGACCATCTCACCGGACGGCGGCGCCTTCGCGCTGGTCAACCAGGAGCGCAAGAGCCAGGCCGGCATCGTGCTGGCAGAAATCGCGGACTCCGTCCAGGTGCGCCTGCAGTACGCGCCACCGGTGGACGCCCAGTCCTTCGGGATCAACCCGGACGCCGAGAACGCGCGCTACCTGTACGTCCTGCTCCACGGCATCGGCGTGCTGACCAACGCGTGGTCGGCCAACACGGTGACGTGGCAGCCATCGAACATGGAGGACCCGCTCAGCGCCGAATGGATCCTGTCGGAGTCCTACCAGCAGGACGCGGTCACCGCCGAGACGGACCCGACCAGCCGGGGCATCGTCCAGATCGGCGCCTGCTACGGCGCATGGACGATGGACACCAAGCAGGCACCGGTCCACAAGACGGCCGACAATAATCTCGCGCTCCACTACCTCAAGGGCGGGTCGCGTGCCTACATCGCCGACACGCACCTCTCCTACAGCACGGTGATGGGCGCCAGCGACGCGCCGCGCGGCCGGACCGGTTTCGAGCTGCTGTTCTGGCGGGGCATCGGCCAGGGTCTGGCGCCAATCGACGCCTTCCAGGCGGCCAAGGTGGGGATCGCGAAGGCGATCGACGTCCTGGTCGAGGAGGGCGACATCGACTCGGCCAAGGTCAACCTGAAAACCCTCCACTACATGGTCTACCTGGGGCGCCCGTGACGTGAAACGCTTCCCGATCCTTGCCGCAGCCTGGGCCGCCCTCCTCGTGGCAGGGTTTGCCGTGGTCTTCGTCCTGGGGGCGCCAGTCGCCACCGCCGAGGACGAGCTCCAGGCCGCGATGAACCCGCCGACGCCCGTGACGCAGGACGCCGCCGAGGCCTCCGCGTCCACCATCGTCCGGCTCCTCTACCCGTCCTTCGCCGGCACCACCCGCAGCGTCACCAAGCCGACGGACTTCGGGGTCGAGCACTGGGTCGTGGAGTACAGCGACACGACCGGAGAGGCGCCGCGCGGCCTCCGCATCTCGATCGTCGTGGACTCGGGACACGTCGAGATCAACACGTTCCCGTGATCGAACGAAGGCTTCTGTCATGACCTCGCGCGAACGCACCCTCGCCGCCATCGTCGATACCTTCGTGCCCGCGGCCGAAGGGCTGCCGTCCGCGAGCGAGCTGGGCGTCCACACGCGCCTGCTGGAGGAGGTGGCGGCGCTGGGCCGGCCTTCCCTGCAGGGCGAGCTGGACCTGCTGCTGAAGGTGGCCGGGACGCCGCTGGGCGGCCTGGTGCTGGCGGGGCGCCCGAAGGGTTTCGCATCGCTGGACCAGGCGACACGGGAAGCGGCGATGCGGCGCCTGGCCGCCAGCCCGATCGCGCTCAAGCGGACCGCGTTCCAGGACCTGAAGCGCCTGACGCTGCTTCTGGCCTACGGCATGGAGGACTCGCCGTGGCGGGCGCGGACGGGTTTCGTGCCCCCGGCGCCGGACGTCCCCAACCGCAGCCGCGTGACGGTGCGCACACCCCGCGCGGGCGAGGTCATCGAGGCGGACGCCGTGGTGATCGGGTCCGGCGCGGGCGGCGGGGTGACCGCGTCGATCCTGGCCGCGGCCGGGAAGCGCGTCGTGGTGCTCGAGCGGGCCGCGATGGTGACCGAGGACCGGTTCGGCGGCCCGGAGCTGGACGGGTTGGGCGCCCTGTTCCTCGACCGCGGGCTGGCCGCGACGACGGACCGCTGGATCTCGATCCGGGCGGGATCTGCCGTGGGCGGTGGGACCGTCATCAACTGGTCGTCGTCGCTGCGCGCGCCGGACGCCGTCCGGGACGAGTGGCGGGCCGCGGGCATCGGTGAGGACCTCGACGAGCACTACGCGGCGATCGAGGCGGAGATCAACGTCACCTCCGAGGAGAGCGTCCGTAACGGGCCGAACGCGAAGCTGGCCGCCGGCCTGGATGCGCTCGGCCTGCCGCACGCCGTGATCCCACGGGGCGTCCGCGGCTGCACGGACTGCGGGCCGTGCGCGGTGGGCTGCCGGAGCGGGGCGAAGCAGTCGTCCCTGCGCACGACGCTCGCGTCGGCCTGCGCCAACGGGGCGGAGATCCTGGACCGCTCCGAGGTGCGGCGCGTGCTGCTGGAGGGCGGGCGAGCGGCCGGCGTGACGGCGAGCGTGCCCGGTGGCGAGATCACCGTTCGGGCGCCGATGGTGGCGCTGGCCGGGGGCTCGATCCTCTCCCCCGCCGTGCTGCTGCGCTCCGGGATCTCCACCGAGACGGCCGGGCGCGGGCTCCACATCCACCCGGTCTCGGCGGTGGCGGGCGTGTACGACGAGTCGCTGGCGCCCTGGTCCGGGGTGCCGCAGAGCGTCATGAGCGACGCGTTCGGGGAGATCGACGGGGCGTGGGGGTTCCGCATGGAGGCGGCGCCGACCCATCCCGGCCTGATCGCCACGGGCTTTCCGTGGTGGAGCAGCGCACAGCACCGCGAGACCATGACGCGGTGCGATGGGATCGCCGCGTTCCTGTCGCTGGTCCGGGATCGTTCCGAGGGGCGCATCTCGCTGGCGAAGGACGGGGGCATCGACGTCAAATACGCACCGGGCGCGGCGGACCAGGCGCTGCTGCGGCGGGCATCGCTCGAGATGGCGAAGGTCCACCGGGCGGCGGGCGCCAGGCGGATCATCCCGCTGGTCACACCACCGCACGACTGGCTGGACGGCCAGCCGTTCGAGCCGTGGCTGGATTCGCTGGCGGCGCGGCCGATCGCGCCCAACCGGATCCTCCTGTTCACGGCCCACCAGATGTCCTCGTGCCGGATCGGAACGGATCCGACATCCAGCGTGGCTGGCCCGGATGGGCAGGTCCACGGGGTGCCGGGGCTCTACGTCACCGACGCCTCCGCCCTGCCGACGGCGACGGGCGTGAACCCGGTGCTGTCGCTGATGGCGCTGGCCCGGCGGACCGCGATGGGGATGGCGGCCCGGTAGCGCCCTGGGTGCGCGGACCGCGTTGCCCCTCGTCCCTGACCGGCTCCGCGTGGCCTACCGGGCGACGGGTGCGGACGCCGACCCGGCGACCGCGGGATCTCCCGGGTAGTAGCGCCGCCCGAGCCAGAACGCGACGTTCACGAGCGCGATCATCACCGGCACCTCGACGAGCGGGCCGATCACGGCCGCGAAGGCCGCGCCGCTGCCGATCCCGAACGTCGCCACGGCGACCGCGATGGCCAGCTCGAAGTTGTTGGAAGCCGCCGTGAACGAGAGCGACACCGTCTGCCCGTAGGTCGCCCGGGCCCGGACGCCCATCGCGAACGTCACGAGGAACATGACGACGAAGTAGATCAGCAACGGGATGGCGATCCGGACCACGTCCAGCGGCAGCGCGACGATGTTCTCGCCCTTGATCGAGAACATCACGACGATCGTGAACAGCAGGGCGATCAGCGTGATCGGGCTGATGCGCGGAATGAAGGTGCCCTCGTACCATTCGCGGCCCCGCCGCCGGATCAGCACGACCCGGGTGAGGAACCCCGCGATGAACGGGATGCCCAGATAGATGAACACGCTCTGCGCGATCTGGCCGATGGTGATGTCCACCACGACACCTTCCAGGCCGATCCAGGTGGGCAGGACGGTGATGAAGACGTATGCAAAGACCGCGTAGAACAGGACCTGGAAGATCGAGTTGAAGGCCACCAGGCCGGCGGCGTACTCGGGGTCCCCGCGCGCAAGGTCGTTCCAGACGATGACCATCGCGATGCAGCGGGCCAGGCCGATCAGGATCAGCCCGGCCATGTACTCGGGGTAGTCGCGCAGGAAGATGACCGCCAGCGCGAACATCAGCAGCGGCCCGATGATCCAGTTCTGGACAAGCGACAGGGCGAGGATCTTCACATCCCGGAAGACCCGGCCGATCTCCTCGTAGCGGACCTTCGCGAGCGGCGGGTACATCATCAGGATCAGGCCGAGCGCGATGGGGATCGACGTCGTGCCGACGCTGAGCCGGTCGAGCAGCGGGACCACGTCCGGCATCAGGAACCCAAGCAGGATGCCGCCGGCCATCGCGGCGAAGATCCAGACCGTCAGGTACCGGTCGAGGAGCTTGAGGCGCCGGGGCGGCTCCGCAGCGACGTCGGGCAGTGCATCGGTGATCATCGGGATCCCTCGGGATATGTGGCGAGCGGGTGCGGCTTGGAGCGTACGCCGCTGGCTCGCAGGTGGTGGGTGTCGTCGGTCATGGAGCCGCTACCCGTTGATCACTGATGCAGGCCGCCGCCCGGCCGCGTGAAGGGCCACGTCGACGAACGGCCGCAGCCGGATCGCGACGTCGCGCTGGGTCCGGCGGAAGGCAGCGAGCCTCTCGTCGGCAGTGCCCTCGACCGAGGACGGGTCATCGAGGCCCCAGTGCGCGTAGAGGTATTCGTTGATCCGCCGCGGGCTGCCGTGGACAGGCAGGTACCGCCCGCCGTCGGCCACGAAGCGGGTCTCGGGATGCAGGACTGCAGGTCAGATCCTCGCCAAGTCCGCCCGCGAGCGCTCAGCAACCAGCGGATCGGGGCACTAGTCGGGCGAGCCCACGTCGCCTCCAGGCGGGTGGTTCGGGCCGTCGGACCTTGCTTCGGTGGCCTTCCTGACGCGGTCCATCAGCGCCCGGATGCGTTCGGACCCGGCGCGCTCCTCCTCGCTCTTGGGTTCCATGTACGGGTCCGTCACGCGCCAGGTCAGCCTGCCGCTGATCGGCGGTTCGCCGTAGGCCCCAATGTCATGGAGCAGCTGCCCGCCGAAGGGCGTCGGCTCCTCCTGGTAGCAGGCCTGCACAGCCTCGCGGATCATCTCCGGGCTCCCCTCGCCGATCAAATCGATCACCGTGACCTGGCGGCGGAACCGCTCGACCGACTCGACCGGGATGTTGAACAGGTACGGGGTCAGGGAGCTGGAGCCGATGATCCGTTTCCGCTCGTCGATGCCGTTCTGCATCAGGGCAAGGATGGCCTCGCCGACGCGGTGCCCCGGCGACTCGGGGCCGCAGACAAGGAGATAGCGGATGTTGGGGTTGGCGATCACGTTGCAGATGACCTTCTCCAGCCCGATGTTCTCGGTCTGGAGCGTCCCCGACAGGGCTGCGCCGCTCTCGACGCCGACGCGGACGAGATCCTCGATCTCGGGCGGCGTCTCCTCGCGGGTCCACTTGAGGATGACCAGCACGGCGACGGGCGAGTAGTCGTTCCCGCGCAGGTAGCACCCCTCCTCGGGCGGGTAGTCCGGCGCGGGCTCAGCCTTGCGCATCTCGGCCACGGACCTCTCCCTTGCTGCCACGCGTCCACGATGAGCCGATGTCAGATCGCCGGGCCCACGGCAGCGCCTCGGCCTCCGCGCGACCCGGCATCGTGCTTGCGACGGGGACTCCCCTCTCCTTTCCTGGTCAAAGGGTCTTCCGGCCAACTCTCGATGGATCTGGCAATTGTAAGCACGTCGGGCGGTCCGATCAGGCACCGCCTGGGGTCCGGTGACGCGGCCTGCGGGGCAGCCGACGACCCACTCAACCGCCAGTTCGTGACCATCGGCACCTTGAATATCTCAGCGTTCCGTGTGATGTTCATCAGGTGCTGAGGTGTCCGCCTCGGCCACGAAAGGCGACCTTGATGGCGACATCGCTCCCGGTTGTGGGTGAACCCCGGCTTGACCTCCCAGCGCCCAACGTCGACGACGCGGCGGCCGCGGCAACCCTGCTGGCGGACCGGACTCGGGCCGGCATCCTGCGGATGCTCGCGGACGGTCCGCACTGTGTGTGCGAGATGGCCGCGGCCCTGGGCGAACGCGACAACAACGTCAGCAACCACCTTGCCAGGCTCCGCGACGCGGGCCTGGTCCATGCGGTCCGACACGAGGCGAACGCGCGCTTCCTCTACTACGAGCGCGACGAGGTGGCGGTCGCGGCCGCTCGCGCGGCCCTGGCGGACGTGCTCCGGTGACGACGCTCGCGATCCGTCGCGCCCAGGTCCCGCTCTGGCTCACGGTCCTCGCCGGAACGATCCTTTGGCTGGTCGCCTGGTTCCTGGCGCTCCCGCTCTCGACGTGGCTGGCCTTCGACGTTCTCGGGCTCGACCCGGCGTCCCAGCTCGGCCAGGCCGTCGCGTTCTTCCTGTTCGACGTGCCCAAGGTCCTGCTGCTCCTGACCGGGATCGTGACCCTCGTCTCCTTCCTCCGCTCGTTCGTGTCACCGGAGAAGGTGCGAAGCGCGCTCGCCGGCCGGAACGCCGCCGTCGGGACGGTCGCCGCGGCCGGCTTCGGGATCGTCACGCCGTTCTGCTCGTGCTCTGCCGTCCCGCTGTTCATCGGCTTCCTCGAGGCGGGCGTGCCGCTGGGCGTGACCTTCGCGTTCCTCGTCGCCTCGCCGATGGTCAACGAGGTCGCGATCGTCCTGCTCTGGGGCCTCGTGGGCCCGCAGCTCACCGATCGCCTACGTTGTCGCGGGGCTCACCGTCGCGGTCTTCGCCGGGCTGCTCATCGGCCGGCTCGGCCTCGAGCGCTACGTCGAGGACTACGTCTGGAAGATCCGCGCCGGGAGCGTGGCGATCAACGACCGGCCGACCCTGTCGGACCGGACCCGGGACGCCTGGCGTTCGACGGTCGACATCGTCGGGCGCGTCTGGCCCTACGTGATCGTCGGCATCGGCATCGGAGCCCTCATCCACGGCTTCGTGCCCACCGAGCTCGTCGCCCAGATCGGCGGACCGGGGAACCCGCTCGCGGTCCCGGCTCTCGTAGCCCTGGGCGTGCCGCTCTACTCCAATGCCGCCGGCACCATTCCGATCATCGAGGCGCTCCTGGGCAAGGGCCTGCCGGTGGGCTCGGCGCTCGCGTTCATGATGGCCATCACCGCCCTCTCCCTCCCCGAGATGGTGATCCTGCGCAAGGTCATGAAGCCGCGCCTGCTGGCGACCTTCGTGGCGATCGTCGCCTCCGGGATCGTGGCGGTCGGCTACCTGTTCAACTGGCTGGCCGCCTGATGACCGTCCGCGTGGAGGTCCTGGGTCCCGGCTGCCGGCGCTGCTCCGAGCTGCTCGAGCTCGTTCGCGAGGTCGCGCGCGCCGAGTGCCCGGACATCGAGGCCCGCTACGTCACCGACCCGGCCGAGATCGTCGGCCGCGGCTTCTTCATGCGCACCCCCGCGCTCGTCATCGACGGCACCGTCGTCGCGGCCGGTCGCGTGCCGTCCCGCCGCGAGATCAGCGCCTGGCTCGCACCCCATCACGTTCCATCGGAGGTTCACCAGTGAGGAAGATCGAGGTTCTCGGATCCGGCTGCAACAACTGCATCCGGCTCGAGAAGAACGCGCGGGAGGCGGTCGCGGCGGTCGGCATCGAGGCCGAAGATCACCAAGGTGACCGACTACGCCGAGATCATGTCCTACGGGATCATGAGCACGCCCGGACTGGTCATCGACGGCAGGGTCGTGAGCTACGGCCGGGTCCCCTCGGCCGACGACATCGCGGTCTGGCTCAGCGAGTAGCCGGGTCGCGGCTGGGCCCGGCTGCATCGGCCCCGCCGTGCCTGTCTGCGGCGGCCGCGGACGTGGCATCCTGACGGCGATGGAATTGACCCTCTCCTCCCTGCGCACCACGAGCGAGGAGCACCACGCTCGCCTCGTTCCCCACGTGGACCGGCTGCTGACCCTGGCCGAGATGATCGGCCACGTGGAGTGCTCCTCGATCCACACCGCGTTCGAGGAGGAGTACGCCTTCATCGTCGGCCACCTCGTGCCGCACATGGAGGCGATCGAACACGCGCTCTACGACCGGCTGGAGGCGCTGATGGACGGCCGTCACTCGATGGCGCCGATGCGCCAGGAGCACCGGACGGTCGCCCGCCTGATCAAGGATCTCGGGCGCTACCGGCGCCATGCCGACGACTGCAGCTGGGGCGCGGTCGAGGGCATGGCGCTGCGGCGCGCGCTGTACCGCCTGCACGCGATCCTCAAGGTGCACCTGGCCGAGGAGGAGCTGTACCTGGGGGTGCTGGAGCGCAACCTGACCGACGAGGAGAAGGACCTGCTCGCGCGCAGCCTGGACCACGCGGTTCGCGAGCCGCTCTAGTCCGCTGCGACGTTCCCGTCGACCTTGTCGGTGCGGCTCCCGGCACCCCCGCGCGGCAAGGCCACCCACTCCAGGTAGCGCGCCTCGAACTCCGCCACGAGGCGGGAACGCTCCTTCATCACGGCCGCCCACTCGTCCAGGGCGGCGAACCCGGACTCGGTCAGCTCGTAGTCCCGGCGGGCGGGTCCCGTCCCCGTCATCCACGTGGAGCGGACCTGGCCCGCCTCCTCGAGATCCCGCAGCGTCCGGTACACCTGGCCCACGTCCACGGCACCGGTGGTGATGCCCAGCTGCGAGAGCTCACCCACGATGGCGTAGCCGTGCGCGGCACCGCCGGCGAGGAGCGCCAGGACGAATGGCTCCATCCAGCGGTGGCGGGTGCCCAGCGGGGACCAGCCACGATGGAGCGGCACGCCGGCAGGGTCCCGTTCCGAGGCGATGGCGAGCGGTGGGGCGGTGGTGGTCACGGCGGCCACATCCGTATCAGGGGCGTCATCGGTATCGGGGGCTTCATCGGAAGAAGCGTCAGCGCCGATCGGGTCGGGCGCATCGGCCGTGTCACCGGTGGGGTCGGGGCGCTGGGCACTCATGTGCCGGGAGCATATGACCTCTCCGGATCGGCCGTCGCGCGAGCCGATCGCTCGGCGACGGCTCAGCCGATACCCACCGGGTGCTCCATCGCCGCGGCCATGACGTCGGCCGCCTCCGTGTCCACTCCGTGCTCCACGATCCGCAGGTACGCCTCCTCCTCCGCGAGATGGACCTTGAGCAGCGCGTACAGCTGGAACATGACCCGCCGCAGGCCGAGCGTCCGGCCGATCGTGACCTGGCCCTCGCCGATCTGCCTGGTCAGGCCGCCGAGGACGGTGACCTGCTTGCGAATCTCCTCGTGCTCGCGGCGCATCGGCGCCATCGAGTGGCGGTTCTGGAACATGCGCTCCAGCTCCGGGTACACGGTGCGCTCGGCGGCATCGATGTGCGGGAGAAGGGTCTCGGAGAGGAACGCGCTCATCTCTGCGAGACCCGCCTTCACCGCGGCGGAGGGGGCGGTCAGCATGGAATCGGCCAGCGCTGGCATCTGGTCGACGTGGTTGAGCAGGCGCTCGTGGTGCTCGTGCGCCACCTGGGGCAGGGACTGCGTCATGGCCGGGGCTCCTTCATGTGGTGAGCGGTTCAGCGGATCAAGGGATGAACGGCAGGACGCCGGGGTGAACGTGCACTAGGCTGCCTCCCTCCCCTGCTCGCGGTTCAACTCGACGAAGAACAGTGCGACCGGCCGGTACACCGCGTGCGCCAGCTTCATGAACGGCGCCAGCAGCACCAGCTCCATGGCGATTGCGACGTGCACCAGGAACAGCCAGTAGCCCCACGCGGGCACCCCCGGCAGGTACAGGGCGAGCTCGATGGCGAACCCGGTCACGCCGGTCACCCAGAGCAGGCCCAGGAGCATCCAGTCCGCGGTGGTCGAGGAGCGGACCGAGCGGTTGGCGGCCCGGTAGCGATCGATGATGAGGACGGTGGTCCCGTAGACGAGGGCGAACCCGGCCACGGTACCGAGAAGGCGAACGGGATACCAGATCGGCACGAGCGTGCCGGTCTCCTTGACGCCCAGCAGCGCCAGGCCCCAGTCGAGACCGGTGGCGGCCAGCAGGCCCAGGAAGCCCCACACCGTCAGGGCGTGAACGAGTCCGCGCCGCCGGTACCACGGCACCGCGGTCACGTCCGCGTCGCACTCCTTGCGGAACTGGACCTGCCCCACGGCCTCGCGTCCGATTGCCCCCCAGGCGGCGCGTCCGGACCGGGCCAGCGCCGTGCGGCCGCCGACGACGTCGGCGAGGCCAATGCCCTCGCGCTTCCCGATGCGGCGGGCCATGCTCACGATGCCGGACAGCCCGGCGATCACCACGACGATCATCACGGCGATGCCCAGGTCGTGGATCAGCTCCGCCGGGATGAACTCGAAGATGCGCGAGTGACTCGGAGCTCTGGGGGCCGCGCGCCGTCATCATGAACAGGGCGAACAGCACGGCCAGCGCGACCGCGATCACCGTGGCCAGGATGGGCTGGGTGTACATGGTCCGGGCGATGCGCGTCCGGTCGTAGCTGGCGATGGCGTAGCGGCGGGCCGCCGCCATGAACTCGGACGGATCGGCCTGCGTCGGGCATGTTTCGGCGCACTCCCCGCACTGGTAGCAGGACCAGAGCTCCTTGCTGGACAGCAGCGCGTCCTTCATCCCCAGCTGGGCGTACCGGATGATCCGGCGCGGGAACGCTCCGTCGTCCTGGGACAGCGGACAGCTGGCGGTGCAGGTCCCGCACGAGAAGCAGGCGGATACGTCCCCGGCGCCGAAGCGCCGGATGTCCGGGTAGAGGCCCAGGTCCACGGGCAGGGCGGCCGGGACGGCGGCGGGCGCGGTGGAGTCGCGGTCATCAGGACACCCGCCCGGTGGGCTCGTACTGGAAGTAGCCGTCGATCGTGTTGCCCTTGATCTCGGCCAGCCAGCCGTAGCGGCGCATGCCCATGACCCAGAAGACGACCTCGTGGGCGGGGGCGCCGAGGGCGACGGCGATCTCGGGGACGGTGAGGGGCCCCTCACGGAGCGCCTCCAGGATGCGGACGCGCATGACGGGCTCCTCGCGGATCACCTCGCGCACGTCCCGGATGGGCGCCGACATCAGGCGGGTACCTCCACGAGGCTCTCGATCATCGCGCTGATCTGCGCGTCCGTGTAGCCGAGCAGGTCGATGGCGTTCTCGGGGCAGATCGGCACGCAGCCGCCACATCCCTTGCAGCCGGTGGGGCTGATGACCGCCCAGTGGCGGTCTGCCTTCTCGGCCATGGAGATCGCGTCGTAGGGGCAGGCCGCCAGGCAGTCGCCACAGGCCGTGCACGCGTCCTCGTGGACGATGGCGACCAGCGGGTCCAGCTCCGTGTAGCCCTTCTTGAGGATCGCCGCGCTCTGGGTGACCGCAGCAAGCCCGGACGCCACGCTCTCGGAGGAGGTCTTGGGTCCCTGGCAGGCGCCGGCGATCAGGACGCCATCGACCACCGTCTCGACCGGGCGGAGCTTGGGGTGGATCTCGTTGAAGAAGCCGTCGCTGCCCGCGGGGAGCTTGAGCACGCCCACCAACTCCTCGTTGGCGCGGGGGACCATGGCGGTGACGAGCACCACGAGATCCGCCGGGATGGCCAGCTCGACGTTCTCCGTCAGCATGTCCCGCACCTTGACGGTCAGGCCGCCGCCCGCTCCGGGTTCCACGGTCGGTGGCGCCTCGCCGTCGAACTTGAGGAAGACCGATCCGGTCTTGCGCGCCTCCGTGTAGAGCGGTTCGAACTTGCCGTAGGTCCGCATGTCCCGGTAGAGGTGGAACTGGCGGATCGACGGGTCCAGGCCGGATACCTGCACCGCGGTCTGGGTCGTGGCCGCGCAGCAGTAGCGCGAGCAGGCCTGATTGGCCGTCCCGGCGGTGCCGCGGCTCCCGACGCAGTAGACGTAGGCGACGCTGCGGACCGGCCGTCCGCGCCAGGAGAGCGGACCCGTGGCGCCGTCCACGAGCTCCTTGAACTCCACCAGGTCGATGACACCCTCGGTGCCGAACCCGATCTCGCCCTCCTCGGGGCGGTACGTGTCGAACCCGGTGGCGACGACGATGGAGCCCACCGCGACCTCGATCGCGGCCGAGCCCGGGTCGCCGATCCGGACGCTCACGCGGTAGTTGCCGAAGCTGCCGGCCTTGCCGACGACCTCGGCTCCGGTGAGGACCGTGATCGCCGGGCGGCCCTTGACCTCCGCGACCAGGCTCTGCACGAGATCCCGGCCAGCCCTGTTGTGCGGGTACATGGTGCCGAAGCGCCCGACCCAGCCACCGAGGCTGATCTCGCGCTCCACGAGCGTGACCTGCAGCCCGATGTCTGCGAGCCCGACCGCGGCGCGCAGGCCCGCGATCCCGCCGCCGATCACCAGGGTGTGCGGCTGCGTCTCGACAACCATCGGCTCCAGCGGCGTGGTGAACCGCGTCCGCGCGATGCCGGCCCGGACCAGGTCCGTGGCCTTCTCGGTCGCCCCATCGTGGTCGTCGGTGTGGACCCAGGAGCACTGCTCACGGATGTTCACCTGGGTGTACTCGTACGGGTTCAGGCCCGCCCGGGCCGCCACGCCTCGGAACGTGTACGTGTGGAGCTTGGGCGAGCACGACGCCACGACGAGGCCGTCGAGCTCCTGCTCGGTGATGTCGGCAACGATCTCCTGCTGCGTGGCCTCGGAGCAGGTGAACATCGCGGTCTTGGCGACCACGACGTCGCCGGCACCCCTGATGTCCTCGATCACCTTGTCGACATCGACGTAGTCGCTGATGTTGCCGCCGCAATGGCAGACGTAGACGCCGATGCGGCGCGCCGTGGTGCCGCCGGCCGTGACGGCACCGTCGCCGGTCTCGGGAACCTGCTGCTCGCTCACGCGGGCACCATCTCGATCTGCGGCAGGACCTTCGTCCGCTCGAGGTGGGCCGCGACCTGCGCCGCGGCAGCACCCGCGTGCAGGATCGAGTCCGCGATGTCCTTGGCGCCCGAGGCGGCCCCCGCCACGAAGACGCCGGGGATGCTCGTGGCGCCGGGATTGAGGTCCTCCTCAGGCTCCCCTACGTAGCCCCACTCATCGGTGGCCAGCTCCTCCACCTCGAACAGCTGCTCGGCATCATGGTTCGGCAGCACGCCCACCGCCAGCACGACGATGTCGTACTCCGCCTCGACGATGCCGCCTCCGTTCTCGATGTCCTCGTACCTGAGCACCAGGTCGCCGTTCGGCTGTTCGCGGACGTCGGCGACACGACCCTTCACGTAGTTGGCCCCCATCGCCTTGGCCTGTTCGTAGAACTCGTCGTAGCGCTTGCCAGGAGCCCGGATGTCCATGTAGTGGACGGTGACGTCGGCCAGGGGCAGGGCACCCATCAGCAACTGGTTCTGCTTGATCGAGTACATGCAGCAGAACCGCGAGCAGAGCGGGTTGTTGACCGTCTCGTCGCGGGAGCCCGTGCACAGAATGTAGGCGATCCGCTCGGGGACCTTGCCATCACCCGGACGCAGGATCGTGTTGAACGGGCGGGTGGGCGCCAGGAGGCGGTCCATCTGCATCCCGGTGATGACGTTGGTGAAACGTCCGAACCCGTATTCCGGCTTGAGATCCGCGGGAAACAGCTTGAAGCCGGTCGAGACGACGACGGCGCTGACCCGGGCCTCGAACTGCTGGTCGCGGGCCTGGAGGTCGATGCATCCGTCAACCGGGCAGGCTTCCACGCACTCGTTGCACTCGGAGCAGACGGCACAGTCGATGCACCGGCCGGCGCCGCGGCGAGCCTCGACCTCGGAGAGCGGTGCCTCGACCTCGTGGAAGTCGGTTGGGGCGGCCTCCAGCTGCATGCCGTCCGGCGTCGGGGCGTGGAGGGCGTAGGCCTTCTGGCGGGCCAGCACCTGTGCCTTGTCCACGACCGGCAGCCGGTTGTCGAACCCGTCGAGCGTTCCGCCGGTGAGCGCCCTGTCGATCATGTGGGCGGCCAGGCGGCCCTCGCCGACGGCGCGGGTGATGTCGGTGGGGCCGTTGACCGCGTCGCCCGCGGCGAACACGAAGGGCTGGTCCGTCCGGCGGGAGACCGCATCCGCGCGGAGGTGGCCGCGGTCGTCCGTGGCCATGCGGCCCGCGAACGCGGAGGTGTCCGGGCGCATGCCGATCGCCGCGATCACGAGATCCGCCGGGAGGGTCACCTCGCTGCCGGGCACCGGCTCGGGGCGCCGACGGCCGGATGCATCTGGTTCTCCGAGGCGCATCCGGGTGCAGCGGAGGCCGTTGACCTCGCCCTGCTCGTTGCCCAGCACCTCGAGCGGCGCGACCTGGAGGCTGAAGGTGACGCCCTCCTTCTCCGTGTCGCCGACCTCCACGTGGTGGGCGGGCATCTCGTCGCGGCCACGCCGGTAGGCCACGGTCACGGAGGCGGCTCCAAGGCGTCGGGCGGTCCGCGCGGCGTCCATCGCCACGTTCCCGCCGCCGACCACCACGACCCGCCTGCCAACCACGTCCAGGGGCAGGCCGAGCTTGACCTTGCGCAGGAAGTCCGTCCCGCCCAGCACGCCCAGGCGGTCCTCGCCCGGGACGCCAAGCCCCAGCGACCGGTGGGTGCCGATGGCCACGAGGACCGCGTCGAAGCCGTCCTCGAGGAGAGCGGCCGGGTCGCCGACCGGGTGGTTGACCTCGATCTCCACGCCCAGCTCCCGGAGGTTGTCGATGTCCCGCTCCACGACCTCGTCGGGCAGGCGGTAGGACGGGATGCCCAGCCGCAGGAAGCCCCCGGCGACCGGTGCCGCCTCGAGGATCCTGACGGCGTAGCCGAGGCGGGCCAGCTGCCAGGCGGCGGTCAGGCCCGTGGGCCCGGCGCCGACCACGGCGATGCGCTTCCCGTTGGCCGGGGCGGTCTCGACGCCGGGACCCGCGCCGGACGCCTCGTGGGCATCGGCGATGAAGCGCTTGATGCGACGGATGGGCAGCGTGCCCTCCAGCGACCCGCGGGTGCACTCGCTCTCGCAGGGGGCGTAGCAGGCTCGGCCCAGCGTGCCGACGAGCGGCGTCGCGTCGAGGACCAGGTGGAAGGCCTTCTCGTCCTCGCCGCTGCGGACCAGCGAGACGTAGCCGTGGGCCGCGATGCCTGCGGGGCATGCGTAGGAGCACGGAGAGCTGCCCGCGCGGTCGATGACGGCCTTCTTGGGCACGGCCTGGGGGAACGTGATGTGCGCGGCGCGCCGGGCCACGAGATCCGCGTTGAACTGGTCGGGGACGGCCACGGTGCAGGCGGTCTCGCACTTCTGGCAGCCCGTGCAGGTGTCCTCGTCCACGAACCGGGCCTTGCGCGTGACCGTGGCCCGGAACCGGCCGTCGGGCGACTTCCGGATCCCGTCCACCCGGCTGTAGGTCATCGCCGTGATGTTCGGATGGTGGATGGTGGATGCCATCTTCGGCGTCGAGATGCAGCTGGCGCAGTCCAGCGTTGGGAAGACCTTCGACAGCAGGATCATCTTGCCGCCGACGCTGGCCTCCTTCTCGACCAGCAGCACCTTGTAGCCCATGTCGCCGAGCTTGAGGGCGGACTCCATGCCGCCGATGCCGCTGCCGACGACCAGGACGTCGTAGTCGGATCCGGTTCC
This sequence comes from uncultured Chloroflexia bacterium, assembly GCA_963770795.1. GTDB lineage: Bacteria > Chloroflexota > Limnocylindria > Limnocylindrales > CSP1-4 > CAIXZV01. The sequence continues at coordinate 44,960 of CAVYQR010000001.1, read as the reverse complement.
GCCGGTGGCGGCGCCGGCCTCGATCATCCCGCTCACCTCGCCACCGCCGGGCCCATGGGTCCGAGCGCGGCCGAGAACTGCTGGACGTGCTTCGTGAATGGCTCGGAGCAGACCGAGCAGATGGCCGCCAGCCGGAGCCGGTTCGCGTCGATCCCCCGCTCGCGCATCGCGGCCTGTGCCTTCGCGACGATGGAGGACGAGCGCTCGGAGCAGTCGGGAAGATAGGCGCACTCGTCGCCGTCGGAGGCGACGAACACGCCGTCGAACCCCGACTCGAGCGCGTGCAGGACCCAGGACGACCGGATCCCGCTGGTGCAGGGCAACCCGATGACCTTGACGCCAGGTGAGTAGTGCATGTGGGCACTGCCGGCCAGGTCGATCCCCGGGTCGGAGATGTTGTTCGTGGAGAACACGAGGATCTGGGGCACGAATGTGTCGCCCGGAGCCCGCGGCTCGGTCGCGACGGCGGAGGTCATCGGACGGCTGCTCCTGGCGATCGGGTTACTTGCCGCGGATCACGAAGACGCGGTCGTAGCCGTCGGCCGCGAGCGTGCCCAGGAAGTTGTGCCCGACCTTGCCGGACCAGGCACTGATGTCCGACTTCGTGCCGGGGTCCGTGGACCAGATCTCGACCAGGGAGCCCACGGGCACGCCTGGCATTCCCTTCTTGGCCTCGAGGAGCGGGCCCGGGCAGGCGGCCCCGCGGGCGTCGATGATCTTGGCCGCGGTCATCGCGGCGAGCTCGGTGTCGGTTGCGGTCACGAGAAGGTCCTCCTGGCTGACGGCTGGGTCCTGAATCGACCCCTAGATGAACAGGAGCTGGCCGCCCTCGGCCGCCAGCAGGAATGTCGCGATGCCGCCCGAGTCATCAACGAGCGGATCGAGCGTGGCGACGTCCAGGCCCAGGACGTCCAGCGACCCGGAGCACGCGAGGATGGAGACCTCGCCCAGCTCCTTGGCCATGCGGAAGGTGTCCAGCCACGGGATGGAGCCGGGTCCCTTCACGGGGCTGGAGGTCCCCGGGGCGCCGGCGTCGAACGCCAGGCCCAGGTCACCTTCGATGCGGTTGGCACGGAACGCGTCCAGGGCCCAGTACTGGAGCAGGATGTTCACGGGCCGGTCCATGGCCGCGGCGCCGGCGGCGAGCGTGGCGGCGGCATGGAGCTTGTCTGCCGTGCCGGAGAACAGGACGATCGAGAGGCTGTCGTTCATGTGCTGGGTCACCTGGGCAGGGAGTGGCCACGTCGTAGAGATCTCAGTACCTTTATATGCTTTAGACATATAGAGGCCCTGAGCCGACCGGCACTGGAAACGGGGGACCACCGGCCCGTCGGGACCGGTCCTGCGGGCACGTTTGACGGCACGCCCGATCACGGGCATCGTTCACACGTGGCGTCCTACCGGCTCTCCTGCGCGTGTCCCTGGCGGCTATGACGCCGCCGGTGCTCGCCGCGCCTCGCGCCCGCCGCGCCTGAGGCCGCCCGAGCCCACCACCGGGCATCCGGTTCCCGTTCTCATCACGCGGACCGCCGGTCGCCCAGCGCCCGATGCCGCCACCCCGTCCCGACCGACCGCCGGTCCCCTCCCCGCCGTACCGGGTACAGCCCAATGTCCTCAGATCCGCACACCGATGCCGGGCCCCCTGCCACGCTCGCAGATCTCGCCGCACACATCGCCGCCGACCAGGCGGCCGCCTTCGACAACCTCCCCGAGCGCGAGCTCGTCGCCGGCCTCGTCGACCGGATCGTGACGCTCCTGTTCCCCGACGGGAGCGGGGGGCCGAGGACGGCTGCCCAGGTGCAGGACGAGTTCGACGCCCTGCATTCGGCCTTCGTCCCCGTCCTCCGGCCGCTCGCCGAGAGGTTGCCCCACACCCCGCACACCCTGTGCGACCGGTTCCTGGCCCAGCTGCCGGCGATCCACGAGGCCCTGAACCTCGATGTCGAGGCCATCGAGACCGGCGACCCGGCCGCCCACAGCACGGCAGAGATCGTGCTTGCCTACCCGGGCTTCGCGGCGCTGGCGTTCCACAGGATCGCCCACGCCCTGCACCTGGAGAACGTCCCGCTGGTCCCGCGCATGATCGCGGAGATCGCCCACGGGAGGACCGGCATCGACATCCACCCGGGCGCGACCATCGGGCGCTCGTGCTGCATCGATCACGGCACCGGCCTGGTCATCGGCGAGACCGCGGTCATCGGCGACAACGTGAAGCTCTACCAGGGCGTGACCCTGGGTGCCCTGTCGGTGACCAAGGGGGGCGCCGGGACCAAGCGCCACCCCACCATCGGGGACCGCGTGGTGATCTATGCCAACGCCACCGTCCTCGGCGGCGACACGGTTGTCGGCCACGACTCCGTCATCGGCGGCAACGTCTGGTTGACCAACTCGGTCCAGCCCTACTCCCTCGTCTACCACCAGAGCCAGGTCCGCGTCCGCAGCGTCGCGGATGCGCTCGAGCCCCTCGACTTCGTCATCTAGGAGCGTCCCAGTGATCTACTCGTCCATCCTCGAGACCATCGGCAACACCCCGCATGTCCGGATCAACCGCCTGTACGACCCGCGCGTCAGCGTCTGGGCCAAGCTGGAGCGCGCGAACCCGGGCGGCAGCATCAAGGACCGGATCGGCCTCGCCATGATCGAGGACGCCGAGGCCCGCGGAATCATCGGCCCGGGCTCGGTCATCGTGGAGCCCACGTCGGGCAACACCGGCATCGGGCTCGCGCTCGCAGCCGCCGTCAAGGGCTATCGCCTGATCCTCGTCATGCCCGACTCGTTCAGCGTCGAGCGACGCAAGCTGATGCTGGCGTACGGTGCCGAGCTGGATCTCACGCCCCGGGAGATCGGCATGAACGGCTCCATCGCCCGCGCCCGCGAGATCGTTGAACAGACGCCGGGCGCCTGGATGCCGATGCAGTTCGAGAACCCGGCCAACCCCGACGTGCACCGCCGCACGACGGCGGAGGAGATCGCACGGGACTTCCCGGACGGCCTGGACTACATCGTCACGGGCGTCGGCACGGGCGGGCACATCACGGGCGTGGCGGAGGCGCTCAAGCCCCGCTGGCCCGCGCTGAAGGTCTACGCGGTGGAGCCCACGCTCTCCCCGGTGCTCTCCGGCGGGACGCACTCGCCGCACCCGATCCAGGGCATCGGCGCCGGGTTCATCCCGGCGGTGATGCGACCGGAGCTGCTGGACGGCATCCTGCAGGTCGCGCCGCCGGACGCCATGGAGTACGCCCGCCGGTCTGCCCGCGAGGAGGGCATCCTGGTCGGCGTCTCGTCCGGGGCGTCGCTGGCCGCGGTGGCGCAGCTGATGCCGCAGGTCGCGGACGGCTCGCGGATCCTCGTCTTCACGTACGACACGGGCGAGCGATACCTCTCGGTGGAGGCGCTGTTCGGGTAGGTCCTGCGGGGATGGGCGGCCGGACCGCGGGCCGCCCCTTCCCCGACTCCCGCCCGGCGACCACGCGGCGTGAGGGCCGCACCGCCCGGCGACCACCATCCCACTGGGACCATCGGCGTGCGCGACCCTACGACGGTCGCGTGGTGCGGCGGTGCGCCGCGGGCCACGATGGCGGCACGTCGGACAACGGGATGCCGCTCACGAGGCCACGCGATGGCTGCGCCCGTTCAGAGGGAGTTGACCGTTTGGTGGTGACCGGCATTCCAGAGCCCATCGGCTGGGACGACCCGTTGACTGGCCTCGAAGGGCCCGACCTGTTTCGGCGCGTGCTCGTGAGCGAGGTCTCGCGCTCCCTCCGGTACGCCCGCCCGCTCACGGTCGTCGTGGCCGAGGTCGAAGGCGTGCTTGAGATGGGCGACCAGTGGGGCATCGAGATCGCACGCCACGCCCTCCGCGAGCTCGCCCAGTGCCTGCGCCGGCTGACGCGGACCAGCGACTACTGCACGCGGACCGGGCTGACGCGATTTGGCGTCGTGCTCACTGAGACGAACGAGATCGAGGCGATCAACTTCGTGGAGCGGGTCCGCGAAGCGGCGCCAGCCACCCTGCCACGCTCGGGCGAGGGACTCACGCTGGCGTTCGGCTGGGCAAGCCCGAAGGCGGGAGACGCGGCGGGAACCCTGCTGCGGCGTGCCGACCATCGCCTGATGCAGGAGCTCCTCCACCGGTAGCGGCAGAGGCATGGCGCGGCCGTCGCGCGGACCTGGGACTGCCAGTCATAGCCGCAGCGGATGGCGACGCTGTCCTGTGACTCCGAGGCATCGAAAAGGCCCATCTCCGGCCGGATCGGGGCCTCCCCCATGACCACCAGTCACAGGCGACGACCCAGGCACGACGTAGCGATGACTGGCAGTCCCACCGCGGCCGGGCGAGCCTCCCTCGCGGGAGGGCACGCTACCCGGTCCCGTGTGCCGCGGGGGACGGTGGCCTACCCCTCGATCGTGACGTACAGCTTGCGGACCGTCTCGACGATGTCCCAGCGCCCGGACCAGCCGACCGGCAGCACCACCACGGACCCAGCGACCAGCTCGCGCACCGCGCCGTCCGCGTCCGTGATGTGCGCGACGCCGCGAAGGATGCGCACGACCTCCGTGTTCGGGCGGTCCTCGATGGACCAGCCACCTGGGGTGCACTCCCAGACGCCCACCTGGACGGGACCCACGTCCGACAGCACCCGGATCGCGGTCATCGGCTCCCCACGGTCGGCACCGACGCGCGGCCCGGTGGGCTCAAGGGGACCGAGCAGCTCGGCCTCGGAAGCGGCGATCGAGGCCGGGAGGGAGATGATGTCGGTCATGCGGGACCTCCTGCGGGTCGGGCTCGGATGGCGGTCAATGCGACGCGATGCGCTCGGCGAGGCTGCGCCCGGACGGGGGCTGCCCGGTTCGCTCGGCCTTCTCGTCCAGCCGGCCGATTGCCCACTGCGAGTACCGGACGCCCAGCCAGCGGAACGGCTCGATCTCCCAGTTGCCTGAGCGGTGGTTGACCAGCGGCAGCTCCGTCAGCGCGCTGGGCGTCCCGGTGATCAGGTCGGTCAGGACGCGGCCGCCCAGGTTGGTCGTGGATACGCCGTGGCCGATGTAGCCGCGCGAGGTGGCGATGCCCGAGGCCTCGTCGTACGCCATCGTGGGGTGCCAGTCCCGGGGCATCCCGAGCGGCCCGCCCCACTCGTGCGTGAACTGGACGTCGCCCAGCACCGGGAACCACTCGCGCACGAACGCCTTGAGCTTCTCGTGGGTGGGCCCGTGGCGGTCGTAGTCGCGGCGGATCGGCGACCCGAAGCGGTACGGCGCCCCTCGCCCGCCGAACAGGATCCGGCCGTCCTCGGTCCGCGACAGGTAGTCCACCGACATCCTCGTCGACGCCACCACCTCCCTGTTCTGCCAGCCGATCTCCGCCCACTGGGCGTCGGTGACCGGCTCCGTGAGCACGATCAGCGACCAGAGCGGGAGCAGCTGGCGATGCAGGCCGGGCAGCTCCGAGAGGTACGCCTCTCCCGCAAGCACGACCACGGGGGCGCGGACCTCGCCCCGGGGCGTGACCAGCGCAGCGCGGCCGCTCGAGTCCTTCGGACGGAAGCTCGTGACGGCGGTCCCCTCCGCGATCCGGACGCCGTCCTGCTCCACGCGCCGGGCCAGCCCGCGGACGGCTCGGCCCGGGTGAATGACGGCCGCGTCCTCCGACGCGAGCGCCCGCACCGCACCCGCAACGCGGATCCGCTCCGAGAGCTGCGCCGCATCGAGCATGCGGTAACGGTCACCGAAACCGAACTGCTCGTATTCCTCGAGCGAGGACTCGAGCGCTGGGATGCCCTGGGGTCCACGCGCGAGGATGAGCTCGCCGCCCTTGTGGAAGCCAGCGTCGATGCCGGCCTCCGCGCACGCCCGCCCCATCTCGTCCACGGCGTCGTAGGTCGCCTGCTGCATGGCGCGGGCCGCGTCCGTTCCGTGGACCTTCGCCAGGCGGGTCATCGAGATGTTCAGGTCCGGCGCGCACCACGCCCCGTTCCGGCCGGATGCCCCGAACCCGGCGATCTCGCGGTCCACCACCACGATTGTCAGCGACGGGTCCCGGCGCTTCAGGTAGAAGGCCGTCCAGAGCCCGGTCATGCCGGCGCCCAGGATGGCCACGTCGGCGTCGGTGGTGCCGTCGATGCCAGGGCGCGGAGCGAGGTCGTCGCCCGAGGTTTCGAGCCAGAAGGAGACGGATGCATGGTTGCTCATGCCGTGGATCCTACGCGCTGACCGCGCCCGTCGGGCGGCCGTTGCGGGCCGGGCAACAGGACGCATCCCGGGATGCTGCGGCATGAGTTGGTGGCAAGAAGCACCGCGGCGTGACGGTGCGCCAGGGCACCGTGCGGTGCAGCAACGCACCGCGGCGCGATGAGGCCGGCCGGGGTAGGGTTGTCGCGACCATCCAGCCCGAGGTACGCCGCCATGTCCGCACCGACCACCCTCGCCGAGCTGTTCCGCTCGCTCGGGCTCACCCTCACGGTTCGCGTCGCCGAGGACGAGGACGACGCGTGGGCGTGCACGCTCACCCGGCCGGATGGCGCCGTCCACGAGGTCGAGTCCGTCACCTTCTTCGACGTTGACCCCGACACGGGCGAGGAGTGGGTCGTCGAGCCGACGCCGTCACGTGTCCTGAGCGTGCTCGCGGGCGGGGACGCCGAGCTCGAGGACGGCGGGGAAGAGGACGAGGCCGCGGCGCTCGCTGACACCGAGGCGGCCGCCCGGGCGTTCCTGGGTGACGAGGCCTACGAGACGCTGCTCCGCCTGGACGCGGAGGGGCTGGAGTAGTCGCTCCGGCCGACCCCGGTCAGACCACGACGCCGATCGCCGCGGCCATCTCGTCGTTCGACGGCTCCACCAGCACGACCCCGCCCGGGACCAGGACGACCGGGATGGCGAGGTAGCCCGCCTCCTTCAGCATTGCCCTGGCGCTCGTGTCGGCCGCCGTGTCCACCCAGGCGTACGGCGTGGCGGTCTGGTCGAGGAACTGCTTCGTGCGGCGGCAATCCCCGCACCAGTCGGCGCCGTAGACGGTGAGCCGCTCGACGATGGGAAGGGCGGCGGGATCGGGCTTCGGCACATCCTCGGGCATGAGGACATTGTCAGGCAGGTTGGGAGGCCCGTGCGGCAGACCGTGCGCGTCCCGCCCGGGTGGCGGTCCGCGGGCGGGAGGCGGCCTGGGTCCCGAGCGCCAGCGCCCCGGCAAGCGTCCCGAACCGGGCCACCGCCTCGGGGCTCAGGCTGTAGTGGACCCAGCTGCCCCGGCGCTGCGAGGTCACCCACCCCGCCTCGCGGAGCACCCTGAGGTGGTGCGAGACGGTGGGCTGCGCGACGTTGCAGCACGCGGTGAACTCGCAGGCACAGACGGCATCCTTGCCGCTGAGCCGGCGCAGGATCGCCAGGCGGGTTGGATCCGCGGCGGCCTGGAGGAGCCGGATGTCCGGGTCAGGGGCAGGCTTGTCCGGGTCGAGAGCACGCTTCATGACGGACAGCATATTGACAAGCATCGATATCGGCAAGTATCAATATCACCAGCACGCCGACGTCCGCCGCGCACGACAAACCCAGGGGCAACCGATGACCGACCAGATCCACGAGACCGTCCGCGACTACTACGCAGCCGCCGCGCGCCAGGTGCTGGACGCTCCCGCCCCCGATGACGAGGGCGGGTCCGGCTGCGGCTGCGGCGAGGCCGCTGAGCCCCTCGACCCCGATCGCATCGGGATCTGGGGCCCGGAGCGCTATGCCGCGCTGGAGCTGGCGGAGCTGCCCGATGCGGCGGTCCTGGCCTCCCTGGGTTGCGGCAACCCCACGGCCGTCGCGGAGCTGCAGGAGGGCGAGACCGTCCTGGACCTGGGCGCAGGCGGCGGGATCGACGTCCTCCTCTCCGCGAAGCGTGTCGGGGCAAGCGGGCGGGCGATCGGGGTGGACATGACCGACGAGATGCTCGAGCTTGCCCGGCGCAACGCGGCACAGGCAGGCGCGACCAACGTCGAGTTCCGCAAGGGAACCATCGAGTCCCTCCCCGTGCCCGACGCGAGCATCGACGTCGTCATCAGCAACTGCGTCATCAACCTCGCGGCCGACAAGTCCGCCGTGTTCGCGGAGATCGCCCGTGTCCTGCGGCCCGGCGGCCGGATGGGCGTGAGCGACGTCGTCGCCGATGATGCCCTGACCGTCATCGATCGCGAGGAGCGCGGCTCGTACGCGAACTGCATCGCCGGCGCGCTCTCCTTCGGCGAGTATGCGGACGGCCTGGCCGGGGCAGGGCTCACCGGCATCGAGATCGAGGCCACGCACGCTGTGGCCGAGGGCATGTACGGGGCGATCATCCGCGCCCGGCGGCCCGGCCTCGACGAGACGTCTCCAGGCGGTACCGCTCCTCGCATCACACCGGTCCCCGTCGCCGGCAAGGTCGCGCTCCCGATGGTCGAGGGTGACGGCAGCTGCTGCGGCGGAACCAGATGCTGCTGAGCTGCGCCCGGATCGATCGCCGGGACCGGCCGTCGGTGGACCGATCGTGATGATCCGCGCGGCCACGGCAACCGACCTGCCGGCCGTGCGCGCGCTGCTCCAGGGCGCCGGCCTGCCGCTGGAAGGGGCTGACGACGCCTTCACGCACGGCGTGGTCGCCATGGCCGGTGACGTGGTCGTGGGCGGGGCGGCCGTGGAGCGGTACGGGACCGATGGGCTGCTCCGCTCCGTGGTGGTCTCGCCGGCAATGCGCGGCAACGGGGTCGGGCGCGCTCTCGTGGCGGCGGCCGAGGCAATGGCCCGGGACGTGGGCATCGGGGACCTGTACCTGCTTACGGAGACAGCAGCGGCGTGGTTCCCGCGCCTGGGCTACGACGTCCTCGAACGCGCGGCGGCACCGGAGGGGATCGCCGGTTCCTGGGAGTTCCGGTTCGCCTGCGTCGAGCGCGGCATCCTGATGCGCCGGTCGCTCGCCCGCTGATCGCGGGTCTCGTCGCCGCGCGGCCCAGTCTCCGCACATCGACACTCGCGCGCAATCCGGCTGGGCGTGTAGAGTCGCGGTGGCGTCCCCCACCGTCCACCGACGAGGTCCAGTCCCGTGCCCCTGCCGTCGCTCGCCCGCATCCCCGCCCCGCCCGATCCGATCCTCGGCCTGGCCGAGACGTTCCGGAACGACACCCGCGAGGGCAAGATCAACCTCTCGTCGGGCGTCTTCGTGGACGAGACCGGCAGGACGCCGGTGCTCGGAACCGTCATCGAGGCCGAGCGCCGCCTCGCCGCGGCCGCCGGGACGAAGCTCTACCGCCCCATCGACGGCGAGGTTGCCTATCGCGATCTCGTGAGGAACCTGGTCCTGGGCGCCGACCACGAGGCCGTGACCTCGGGGCGTGCGCTGGTGACCCAGACCCCGGGCGGGACCGGCGGCCTGCGTGTCGCGGCGGACCTGCTGCGCCAGACGGGCTCCGGCGAGACGCTCTGGATGAGCGAGCCCACCTGGCCCAACCACCCGCAGCTGTTCCAGGCAGCGGGGTTCAGGATCCGGACCTACCCGTACACCGATGCGACGGGGCGCCGGATCGACGAGACGGCGATGCTCGGGGCCCTGGGCCAGGCGTCGCCGGGCGACATCGTCCTGCTCCATGGCGCCTGCCACAACCCGACCGGCGTCGACCCGTCTCCGGGGCTCTGGAAGCAGATCGGCGACCTGGTTGAGGAGCGCCGGCTGCTGCCGCTGGTGGATCTCGCCTACCAGGGCTTTGGCGACGGCCTGCGCGAGGACGCCGAGGGCCTCATGGAGCTGGTGCGGCCGGGCGCGGAGCTGCTCGTATCGACGTCGTTCAGCAAGACCTTCTCGCTCTACGCGGAGCGCGTGGGCGCGATGATGGTCATAGCCCGGTCGGCCGTCGACGCCGCATCGATCCAGAGCCACGTCAAGATCGCCATCCGGGTCAACTACTCCAACCCGCCCGCCCACGGCGCCGACATCGTCCGCACGATTCTCGCCGACGCGGAGCTCCGGCCCCGCTGGGAGGAGGAGCTGGCCGCGATGCGCAACCGGATCCAGGACAACCGGCGGGCCCTCGTGGCGGCGCTCGAGGCGCGGGCCATCCCCGGCGACTGGGGTGGCATCGCGACCCAGCGCGGGATGTTCGCGCTGCTCGGCCTCACCCTGGCGCAGGTCGCGCGCCTCCGGGACCAGCACGGCGTCTACGTGGTGGGCAAGGGCCGCATCAACGTGGCCGGCTTCACCTCCGCGAACCTGGACCCGTTCGCGGACGCGCTGGCGGCGGTGATCGCCTCCTCGTAGGGCGGCGCGAGCGTCGGGAGCTCGAGAAACTCGGCTATCGCCGCCGCAGCGTACCCGTCACGCGCGCCCACGCCCGCGATCGCTCTTCCGGCGTCGTCAGCGGGATGACGCCCAGCAGCATCGACAGCGATCCATACCAGAGGGCCGGCAGGCACAGCATCGTGCCCACCGGTACGGTCCAGCGCTGACCCCGAAACGCACCCCAGGCGATCAGCGCCACGCCGATGGGTCCGCGCACGATCAGCGGGATCGGGACCGCTGCCCAGGTCCCGCCCTTGCCGGTGTTCGCCTGGAGGAGGTCGATCCAGGCTCGCCAGGCGTCGGGCAGCACCAGGAACGAGACGACCACCACGCCGGCCGTCGTCCCCAACGCGATCGCCAGCTGCCGCCACTCCCGGCGCAGCACGAACCACAGGAGCCCCACCCCGGGCGTGATCTTCGTCAGCAGCACGAACGCCCAGGTCCATGGCCAGCGGAACCCGGCCACGATCGCCAGGGTCAGGAGCAGCGAGATGTTGCCGCCGGCGATCTCCATCGCCCCCACCACCATGCCCACGAGGAACAGCTCCGGGCCGGTCAGCAGGTACACGGCCCCGATCAGCAGCGCCGTCCACACCGCCACGAACGCCGGCCACGGGAGCTGGTTGAGCGGGTAGACGAGCTGCGCGAACGCGGGCGAGTACGGGTAGGCCCCGATCGTGTTCCAGTCCGACCGGCCGGCATACAGGTCCGAGAGGTCCAGCCCGAAGTAGGAGCGGGCGTCCTGCGCCGTGACCCAGCCCGCGAGAGGCTCCTTGACGTCCACCGTCGGGTCCGCCATGGCGATGGTCACGACCCAGAACAGGACCGCGACCGCGATCCCCACGATGTGGCGGAGTCGGGGGCGGGGCGTGTGCCGGGCGACGGACGCGTTCACACGGTCCATTGTCGAGGATGGTGCCCCTGCCCGCGTCATCCCCACCACTCCACGCTGGACGACCCGACGCCGCCGGACGTGGCGCCGCGGACGAGCAGGGCTGCCGTACCATCCGGACCATGATGAAGATCGGCATGCTGCTCCCGATGAACGACGCCGACGGGCCCGGCGCGTCCAGCTGGTCACGAGTCCGGAGCCTCGCGCGTCTCGCCGAGGACGGCGGCCTGGACAGCATCTGGGTCTACGACCACCTGATCTTCCGCTTCCCTGAGCAGCCGGAGGACGGGATCCTCGAGGCCTGGACGCTGCTGACGGCCGTCGCCGCGGTTACCGAGCGCGTGGAGCTCGGGACGATCGTGCTGGGCACGGGTTTCCGACCTCCGGCGCTCCTCGCCAAGATGGCCGCCACGCTGGACGAGGTGTCCGACGGGCGCCTGATCCTTGGCCTCGGAACGGGCTGGCACGAGCCGGAGTACGCGGCATTCGGCTACCCGTTCGACCACCGGGTCGGCCGGTTCGAGGAGGCCCTGGCGATCATCGGTCCGCTGCTCCGCGGCGAGCGGGTCACGCTCCACGGCCGGTGGCACGACGTCGAGGACGCGGTGCTGATCCCGCCCCCGCCGCGCCCCGCCCGCCTGCCGGGTCGGACGCCGATCCTGATCGCCGCCAAGGGCGAGCGGGCCCTGCGGCTGGTGGCCCGGCATGCGGACGCGTGGAACGCCGCCTGGTTCGGCCTCCCGAACGAGCTGTTCGAACAGCGGCGCGCGGACCTGCTCACCGCCTGCGCAGCGGAGGGGCGGGACCCGGCGAGCGTCGAGGTGACGGTGGGGCTGACGATCGACAGCGAGACCGGCGGCCCCGGGCGGCCCGTGGCGGCCGATGCCCTCCCCGCGGATGTGGACGCGGTGGCGACGGCGTTCGACGCCTGGCGTGACCTCGGCGTCGGGCACGTCCAGGTCGACCTGAGACCTGCCGACGAGCGGATGGTCGGCGTCCTGGTCGCCGCCCGGGCGAAGCACCTCGGCAGGCGCTGAGTTGCCCGGGAACGACAGCGCCAACGCCGAGGATCTGCCGGAGCACGTCGCGGCCAACCGCGCGGCGTGGGACGGGTTCGCCCACGAGTACGTCGCAGCGGGCGAACGCGAGTGGGCACGGGCGCCGGGCGCGGAGACATGGGGTCTGTTCGGCGTCCCGGAGTCGCAGCTCCGGATGCTCCCCGACAACCTCGCCGGCCTCGACGCCGTCGAGCTGGGCTGCGGCACGGGCTACGTCTCGGCGTGGATGACCCGCCGGGGCGCCCGCGTCACCGGCATCGACAACTCGCCCAGGCAGCTGGAGACCGCGACCCGCCTCCAGCAGGAGCACGGACTGTCGTTCCAGCTCCGCCTCGGCAACGCGGAGCGCACGCCTTTCGCCGACGCCTCGTTCGACTTCGCGATCAGTGAGTACGGCGCCGTCCTCTGGGCGGACCCCGCGGCGTGGGTCCCGGAGGCGGCGCGGATCCTGCGCCCCGGCGGCCGGCTCCACGTCCTCACCAACCACGTCCTCACGTACCTGGCGAGCCCGGACGACCCGGACGCCCCGGTGGAGGAGCGGCTCGTCCGATCGCAGTTCGGGATGGGCCGCACGGTATGGGCGGGCGAGACGAGCGTGGAGTTCCACCCCAGCCACGGCGACTGGGTCCGCCTCTTCACCTCGAACGGGTTCGAGATCCTGGAGCTGCTGGAGCCACAGTCGCCGGAGGGCTCCACCACCAGCTACCCGTGGATGACCGGCGACTGGGCCCGCCGGTGGCCGTGCGAGGAGATCTGGAAGGTCCGCAAGACCGGTTAGCGGGACGCGCCGGCCAGGTGGCTGCCGGGCCCGCAACCGCAGTGAGCTTGCATCGGGGACCCCCGGACGGGCATCATCTGCTTCCTGCCCGCCCGCGCTCTGTCGCTTGCGTCCCGTGGAGGATCCGCTCGCATGTCCGAGGAAGCCCAGGCTCCCATCGTCCTCGCGGCGCGCGACCTGCGGAAGCGCTACGGGACCATCGAGGCCGTGCGGGGCGTCAGCCTCGAGATCCACGAAGGCGAGACGTACGGGCTCCTGGGCCCCAACGGTGCCGGCAAGACCACGACCATCTCGATGATCTGCGGGCTCCTCGCCCGGGATGGCGGCGAGGTCACGCTTGACGGGACGCCGATCGATGTCGGCGCAGTGGCAGCCAAGTCCGCGATCGGGTTCGTGCCCCAGGACCTGGCCATCTACCCGGACCTGAGCGCCCGCGAGAACCTCGAGTTCTTCGGTCGCCTGTACGGCCTCTCCGGCGCCCGCCTCAAGACCCGCATCGGCGAGGTCCTCGAGCTTGTCGGCCTGACCGCTCGGGCGGGCGACCGGACCGACAAGTACAGCGGCGGCATGCAGCGCCGCCTCAACATCGGCATCGGCCTGCTCCACCAGCCACGCCTGCTGCTCCTCGACGAGCCGACGGTGGGCGTGGACCCGCAGAGCCGGAACGCGATCCTGGAGAGCATCGCCGCCCTCGGCAAGCAGGGCATGGCCATCCTCTACACGACCCACTACATGGAGGAGGCCGAGCGCCTCTGCGACCGGGTGGGGATCATCGACGCCGGCGAGATCCGCGCCGAGGGGACGCAGCGGGAGCTCGTGGCTCTGATCGGTCAGCAGGACACCGTGCGCCTGACCGTCACCGGCGACGTCGTGGCGGCAGCCACCGACGTGGCGAACGTGCGCGGCGTCGTTCGTGCAGACGCGAAGGACAACAGCATCGAGATCCTCGTGTCGGACGCACGGCAGGCGCTGCCGCGCCTCATCGCTGCGGCCGAGGTCAAGGCGGACGTCAAGGGCGTGGACGTCGTGGAGCCGGACCTCGAGGCGGTCTTCCTCCACCTCACCGGTCGCGCCCTCCGGGACGCGGCCGAGTAGCCGGGACCTCCGATGCGCTCGGCGCTGCTCATCGCGGCCAAGGACCTGCGGCAGCGGCTGCGGGACCGCTCGATCATCATGTTCGCCGTCGCGGCTCCGCTGGGGCTTGCGTTCATCTTCAGCCTGCTTCTGGGCGGGGTGACCAGCTTCCATGCCGACTACGTGGTCGCGGACCTCGATGGAGGACCGCTGGCGACAACCTTCACCGAACAGGTGCTCGGGGGGCTCGAGGACGCGGGCGTCGCGACGATCGAGACCCGGCCGACCGAGGCCGACGCACGCCGGGCCGTGGAGCTAGCGAACGCGGAGGGCTGGAAGGCGGACGCCGCCTTCGTCATCCCGATCGGGTTCTCGGAGGCGATCGCCGCGGGGCAGCCCACGTCGATCCTGATCCTGGGCGCGAAGGATGCCGGTCTCGGTACCGAGATCGCACGCTCCGTGGCGGCGCGGTTCGCCGACGGCGTCACGAGCGTCCAGCTCGCGGTTCTCACGCTCGGCGACCTGCGTGGAGCACCGCCGACGGGGCCCGAGATGGCCTCGATCGTGGCTGCCGCACAGCAGCCCGCGATCGCGCTCGTGGACGCGGGCACTGACCTTCGCCAGCTCTCCTGGGCCACGTTCTTCTCCTCCGCGATGGCGGTCCTGTTCCTGTTCTTCGCGGTCCAGTCCGGGATGCTCAGCCTGTTCGAGGAGCGGCGACAGGGAACGCTCGCGCGCATTCTCGCGGGGCCCATCCGCCCCGGGGCGATCCTGGCGGGCAAGGCGCTCGGGAGCTTCCTCACCGGCGTGGCGTCGCTGTTCGTCCTGATCGTCGCCACCACGCTGATGCTGGGCGCGGACTGGGGGCCGCCACCGGGCGTGGCCCTGATCGTCATCGCCGTGGTGACCAGCGCGATCGGGATCACGACGCTGGTGACGTCGTTCATGAAGACCGCGGACGGGGCGGGCGCCGCGAACGCCGCGGTGGCGATGACGCTCGGGATCCTGGGCGGGACGTTCTCGCCCACCGCGCAGGCGCCGGAGGCGATGCAGGCGCTGAGCCTGGTGACGCCCCACGCGTGGTTCCTTCGAGGCCTGGCCGAGATGCAGGGCGGCGGGACCATCGCGGACGCACTGCCCGCGGTCGGAGTGCTGCTGGCCGTGGGCCTGGTGACGGGCGCGATCGGGTTCGCCCGGGCGCGACGCCTGGTGGCCCCCCGATGACTGGCATCAGCGTTGGCAAGGCGATCTGGATCGGCCGGACGAACCTGGTCCGCCTGTTCCGCGATCGCGGCAACCTGTTCTTCGTCCTCGTCCTGCCCACGATCATCATCGTGGCCCTGGGGCTGCAGTTCGGCGGGTCGACGTTTGCGCGCCTGGGCATCGTGGCACCTGAAGGGGACACGGCGGCGGAGGCGCTGGTCGCGCGCATCGCCGAGGATTTATCCGTGTTCACGGTCATCGCCTACGGGGACGAGGCCTCGCTGCGGACGGCCGTGGAACGCGGCACGCTGGAGGCCGGGGTCGTGCTGCCAGAGGACTACGGGGCCAGGCTCGCCGGCACCGACGTGGTCGAGATCCGGTTCCTGGGCACGACGGAGACGGTCACCGCCGGCTACCGTGCCACGATCGAGGCCGCGATGGCCGAACAGCAGGCCCTGGTGGCTGCGGCCCGCACGGCGGAGAAGCTTGGCGCGGGCACCTTCGACGAGGCGTACGAGGTGGCTGGGACCCGGCGCCCGGACGTGGCCGGCGTCAGGGTCGTCGTCGAGCAGGTCGGCGCGGAGTTCATGTTCGAGGGGTATGGCCAGTTCACCTTTGGCGCCCAGACCCAGCTGCTGCTGTTCACGTTCCTGACGTCAATGACGGCCGCGGCCCAGCTCGTGCTCACCAGGCGGCTCGGCGTGTCGCGACGCATGGTGTCGACGCCAACCTCGATCGGGACGATCGTGCTCGGCGAGACCCTCGGGCGCTTCCTGGTGGCGCTGCTCCAGGCCCTGTTCATCGTCGTGCTCACGGCCACCGTGTTCAACGTGTCCTGGGGGGACCCGCTCGCGGCGTCGGCGATCATCCTGCTGTTCTGCCTCGTCTCTGCCGCGGCGGCGATGCTGGTGGGGACCCTGAGCCGTAACGCGGACCAGGCGTCATCGATGGGGGTGTTCGCCGGGTTGGCGCTGGGAGCGCTGGGCGGGTGCATGGTGCCGCTCGCCTTCATGCCCGAGGTCATGCAGACGATTGCGAAGGTGATCCCCCACTCCTGGGCGATCACGGGCCTCAGCTCGCTCGTCCGCGACGGCGGTGGGATCGACACCGTGGCTGTGAACCTGGCGGTGCTGGCCGGGTTCGCGGTCGTGCTGCTGGCGCTGGCCACGTGGCGGTTCCGGAAGGCCATCACCGGGTAGGTGGCGCGCGCCCCAACGAGCCGCTCCCGGGCCCGTCGGGGCGCGCTGGACAGCGCGGGGCTGGCGGCATATGCTTCAGGCCACGTTGATCATCTATCTCCCGCTAAGGGACGTTCCCAACCCGTGAACCGCGAAGCCGTCCTCCGTGAGCTCCTCGACGAGCTTGCCGCCCAGAGCCCCGCCGCAGCCATGCGCCACATGCGTCACTGGCCCGGTGGTGCGCTGAGCCTCATTCATCTCAACGTGCTCGCCGTCCTCGACGTTGACGGCCCGCTGCCGATGCGCACCCTCGCCGAGACGCTCGACGTGTCCCAGGCAAGCGCCACCGGCATCGTCGACCGGATGGAACAGCGGGGCCTCGTCGAGCGCCACCGCAGCGACGATGACCGCCGCGTGGTCCGCGTGGCGCTGACCGACGAAGGCCGCAATCTCATCGCCGGGATGGCGACCGAGCGCCGCGAGCACCTCGCGATGATGCTCGACCACCTGGCCGACGACGAGCTCGAGGGTTTCCTGCTGGGCGCTCGTGCCCTCCACCGCGCCCGCGAGCGCTTCCACGATGAACTTCCCATCCCAGCCCCGGAGAATGGTCGTTGATCCCCATCCTGCGCCGCTACCTGCCGCCCTATCGGTGGGCCATCGGGTTCGTGCTGATCCTCCTGCTGGTCCAGGCGATCGCCAACCTGTACCTCCCCGAGCTCAACGCCGAGATCATCAACAACGGCATCGCCAAGGGGGATGTCGACTACATCCTGCGCACGGGTGGCTTCATGCTCGTGGTGACGTTCGCCCTGATGATCGCCGCGATCGTCGGCGTCTACTGGAGCGCCCGGATCGCGATGGGCTTCGGGCGCGACGTGCGCAGCGGCATCTTCCGCAAGGTCGAGACGTTCAGCCAGGTCGAGGTCAACCAGTTCGGCGCGGCCAGCCTCATCACCCGCAACACGAATGACGTCCAGCAGGTCCAGCAGGTCGTGCTGATGGCGCTGAACATGATGATCTCCGCCCCGATCCTGACCATCGGCGGCGTGATCATGGCGCTCCGCCAGGACGTGCCGCTCACCGGGATCCTGCTCGTGATCATCCCGATCATGGTCGTGCTGATCGGCTTCGTGATGAGCCGCGCGATCCCGCTGTTCCAGGCGATGCAGGTCAAGATCGACCGGATCAACCTCCTCATGCGCGAGACGCTGTCGGGCGTGCGCGTCATCCGGGCCTTCGTGCGGACGGAGCACGAGGAGGAGCGCTTCGACGCTGCCAGCCGGGACCTGATGGACACCGGCCTGCGGGTGAACCGGCTGTTCGCGATCACCATGCCCAGCCTCATGCTGATCATGAACCTGAGCACGGTCGCCGTCCTCTACCTCGGCGCCTACCGCGTGGACAGCGGCGCGATGCCGATCGGCAACCTGACCGCCTTCCTGCAGTACATCATGCAGATCCTGTTCGCGATCATGACCGCGGTGATCATGTTCATCATGGTCCCCCGCGCCGCGGTGTCGGGCGACCGGATCCAGCAGGTCCTGGCGACGAAGCCGGCGATCCACGATCCCCAGGAGCCCGTCTCTCCCCCGAGGACCGGGCACCTCGTCTTCCGCGACGTGACGTTCGGCTACCCGGGCGCCGCGGATCCGGTCCTGTGCAACGTCTCGTTCGAGGCGAACCCGGGCGAGACGACGGCCATCGTGGGCTCCACCGGCAGCGGCAAGTCCACGCTGATCAACCTGCTCCCGCGCTTCTACGACGCGACCGGCGGCAGCGTCGAGATCGACGGCGTCGACGTCCGCACGATGGACCGCCAGGACCTCTGGCGGCGAATCGGCGTCGTGCCCCAGCGGGCGTTCCTGTTCGCGGGCACGGTGGCCTCCAACCTCCGCTACGGCGACGAGGCGGCCACCGACGAGGACCTGTGGCGGGCGCTCGACATCGCGCAGGGGCGCGAGTTCGTCGAGCAGATGGAGGGGCGCCTGGAAGCGCCGATCACCCAGGGCGGGACCAACGTCTCGGGCGGCCAGCGACAACGCCTGGCGATCGCCCGGGCGCTCACCCACAAGCCCGACATCTACGTGTTCGATGACAGCTTCTCCGCGCTGGACTTCCGCACCGATGCCCGCCTCCGGGCGGCGCTCGCGCGCGAGCTGGGCGATGCCACGGTGGTCATCGTGGCCCAGAGGGTGGGGACGATCCTCCACGCGGACCGGATCGTGGTGCTCGAGGACGGTGGCATCGCCGGCATCGGCACCCACGAGGAGCTGATGCGGACCTGCGAGACCTACCGGGAGATCGTGCTGTCCCAGGTCACCGAGGAGGAGGCGGCATGAGCGGCCCGATGGGGCGGCCGGGCGGACCCGGTGCCGGTCGCAGGCCGGGCGGCGGCCCGCCGGGCATGGGCATGATGGGCTCGGGCATGCCGGTCGAGAAGTCCAAGAACTTCGGGCCCTCGTTCAGGCGGCTGGTCGGTGAGCTCCGTCCGGAGCGACTGCTGGTCCTCGCTGTGGTGGTGCTCGGCGTCATCAGCGTCTTCTTCGCCATCCTCGGCCCGAAGCTGCTCGGTGGCGCCACCGACATCATCTTCGAGGGCGCGGTGGGCAACCAGCTCGGAGCGGCCGGTCTGACCGGCGTCCCCATGGACCAGATCATCGCGCAGCTCAACCAGACGGGCCAGACGAACCAGGCCGAGATGCTCGCGAGCATGAACAACGTCGTGCCCGGCCAGGGAATCGACTTCGCCGCCCTCGCGACCGTCCTGGCGGGCGTCGCCGTGATCTACATCGTGAGCTCTCTCTTTGCGTGGGCCCAGAGCTACATCATGGCCGGCGTCACGCAACGGACCGTCTACCGGCTCCGCCGGCGGGTCGACGTCAAGCTCGGGCGGCTCCCCCTCGCCTACTTCGACGGCCACCCCCGCGGCGACATCCTGTCCCGCGTCACCAACGACATCGACAACATCAGCCAGACGCTCCAGCAGAGCCTCACCCAGCTGATCACGTCGGTGCTGACCGTGGTCGGGGTGCTGATCATGATGCTCACGATCAGCCCGCTCCTGGCCGTGATCTCGGTGCTCGCGGTGCCGGCGTCGATCGTGGTGACCGTGCTCATCGCCTCGCGCTCGCAGAAACAGTTCGCCGCCCAGTGGGAGCGAACCGGAACCCTCAACGGTCACGTCGAGGAGATGCACACCGGGCACGCGATCGTGAAGCTGTTCGGGCGCCAGGAGGAGGCGATCGCCACCTTCGACGTCCAGAACGAGCAGCTCTACCAGGCCTCCTACCGGGCCCAGTTCATCTCCGGGATGATCATGCCGGCGATGACCTTCATCTCCAACCTCAACTACGTCGCCATCGCCGTCATCGGCGGCGTGCAGGTGGCGAACGGCCAGATGTCGCTCGGCGACGTCCAGGCGTTCATCCAGTACTCGCGGCAGTTCACGATGCCCATCATCCAGGCGGCGTCGATCGTCAACGTGCTGCAGAGCGCGGTGGCATCGGCCGAGCGTGTGTTCGAGCTGCTGGACGAGGCCGAGGAGATCCCGGATCCGGTGGCACCCCGGCTCATGGAGGGACCGCCAACGGGCCGCGTGACCTTCGAGGACGTCGCGTTCCGCTACCTCCCCGACAAGCCGCTGATCGAGGACATGGACCTCGTGGTGGAGCCCGGGCAGACGGTGGCCATCGTGGGGCCGACCGGTGCGGGCAAGACCACGCTCGTGAACCTGCTGATGCGGTTCTACGACGTGGACCAGGGACGGATCACCGTGGACGGGATCGATACCCGGGAGCTGACGCGGGACAGCCTGCGTCGCACTTTCGGGATGGTCCTCCAGGACGCCTGGCTGTTCAAGGGCTCGATCCGGGAGAACATCACCTACGGCGCGGACGGCGAGGTCCCCGAGGCCGCCTTCCACGAAGCGGTCGAAGCCGCGCACGTGGACCACTTCGTGCGGACGCTGCCCGACGGGTACGAGACCGTGCTGGACGACGACGCGACGAACGTCTCGGCCGGCGAGAAGCAGCTCCTCACGATCGCCCGCGCGTTCCTCGCCGACCCGCCGATCCTCATCCTGGACGAGGCCACGTCGTCGGTGGACACCCGGACCGAGGTCCTGATCCAGCGGGCGATGGCCCGGCTGATGAAGGGCCGGACGTCGTTCGTGATCGCGCATCGGCTGTCCACGATCCGCGATGCGGACGTGATCCTGGTCATGAACGAGGGCCGGATCCTGGAGCAGGGCACGCACGACCAGCTCCTCGCGAAGAAGGGCTTCTACCACGAGCTGTACGCGAGCCAGTTTGAGGAGGCCCTCGACCCGGTGGCGTAGGGGGTGCGGCCGGCGTGTCCTGGTGCCCGGCCCCCACCCGCGTCAGCTCACCGCTCCGTTGGTCAGCGCACCCCCGTCGCCACCTGCATGACGGGGAATCCGGCGGCCTGATCGGGGGATGCCAGGCCGAGCGCCAGGTACGGGTTCTCCGAAGGCCGCAGCAGGGCCTCGATGTCGACTCGCTGGGCGTCGACACGCTTGCCGGGCCTCCCAAGGAGATACCCCTGGCCGGCGTCGATCCCGAGTTCCCGGGCCATCGCGAGCTGGCCCGGTGTCTCGATGCCCTCGGCGACGACGAGGGCACCAAGGCGCCCGGCGAGGTCGACGAGCGAGCCGAGGACCGCGCGAACCGTCTCCTTCCCGGCACCGGCCTGGACCAGCGACAGGTCGATCTTCACCACGTCGAACCGGAACTGGCTCAACAGGCGCAGGCCCGCATTGCCGGCGCCGACGTCGTCGACGGCGACCCGGATCCCGGCTGCCCGACACTGCTCGAGCACGGCGACGACCCGCGGCACGTCGCTGATGATGTCGCGCTCCGTGACCTCGAGGATCACGCGACTCGGCGCGATGCGCGAGCTCGCGACCATCGCCAGGAAGCGCGATGCTCCGAACTCCGGCGCCTCGAGCGTCCGAGGTGAGACATTGACCGTGAGCAGGGTCGGCTCGGGGATCTCGGCGGCGCCGGTCAGGACGGTCGCCAGGCAGGCAAGATCGAGCTCCACCATGCGCCCGCTGACCTCCGCTGCCGCGAACAGCGCACCTGGGTTCGCAAATGCCGAATCGGGGGCCGTCCGGGTCAGCCCCTCGAAGCCGATGACCCTGCCGGACTCGAGGTGAATGATGGGCTGGTAGGCGGCATGGAGTGACCGCTGCGTGAGCTCCTTCGCGATCGCCGCGGAGAGAACCGCACGCCGCTGCTCGTCCACCTGCTCACCGTCGAGCGCCGGGTCCGCCAGCGTCACCGTCGTCCGGCCAGATCGCTTGCCGCGATACAGCGCGGAATCCGCGAACGTTCGGAGCTGCTCGCGATCCCTGGTCTGGGCAGGGAACGACGAGACGCCGGCAGAGAACGAGATCGGTCGCTGGTAGGCGCTCTCGGGTCGGACCTCGAGGCCGGCCGCCAGCAGGCGCCGCGCCAGCAGCTGGGCGCCGTCCGCGGCGGTCTGCGGCAGGATGAGCGCGAACTCGTCGCCGCCGATCCGGAACGCCCGATCCGATCGCCGAACATGGCCCCGGATCAGGCGCCCCACCTCTGCCAGGAGGCTGTCGCCGACGGCATGTCCCTGTGCGTCGTTGACGAGCTTGAACTCGTCGAGGTCAAGGAGCACCAGCGACAGGTCCTGCCGGTACCGCTGCGCCCTCGCAACCTCGCCCTCGAACGCCTCCTGGAACGCCCGGTGATTCCCGAGGCCCGTCAGGCCATCGACCAGGGCGAACTCGCGAACCTCCTCGTACGCGTCACGCAAACGGCCGCGCGACGCGTCGAGCTCCACGGCCGGTTCGAGGACCCGGCCCGCCATGCGGACGACCAGACCGACGAGCAGCGCTCCGATCACCAGCAGGGCCAGCAACGTCGCGGGCTCGACACCCGGACCCGCGGCGTCGACCGCACGCATCGCGGCCTGCGTCGCGGCAACTGGCAGGATCGCAGCCGCCGCGAGCGCCAGGGTGAGCCGCATCCTCACCAACCGGAGCGAGCTTCCATCGTGGAGATCGTCAGTCGGCGTGAGTCGCGACAGCGCTGCGTCGGGCATCCAGGCACCTTGAGCGGGGTTGAGGGTTGCGGTCCGGGACCGTAGACAGCGGTATACGGCGGATGCCGCTGCACCGAACCCCACCAATCGTCACCCCTCGCCATAGGACCCACCATCCCTGCGATAGGTCCGGCGTGCCGCTTCCATCCTGACCCCAGATCAGGGCGTCCGGCTGGGCCGTGGACGTTCGCGTAGCGCTCTCGGGCCCGCCGGACCCGGCCAGGGG
Organism: uncultured Chloroflexia bacterium; assembly: GCA_963770795.1. GTDB lineage: Bacteria > Chloroflexota > Limnocylindria > Limnocylindrales > CSP1-4 > CAIXZV01. The sequence continues at coordinate 22,176 of CAVYQR010000001.1, read as the reverse complement.
GCCGTCCCTCCCTACCGACGACGGGGTGCTCGAGCGACGATCAGGGCGACGCAACGCGGCGTCGGAACGCCCATCCCGAACGTCGAGATCGCCGCCCTCACCGGTCGCGAGGTGCACCTCATGGCCCGCGGGGATCGTGACCCCGGCGATCAGGCGCCGGTCTTGAGCACCTGTTCCACCACGGCCAGGATCTCGTCCCCGTACCTCTCCACGCGCGCGGGGCCCATGCCCTTGACCCGGGCCAGCCCGGAGAGGGTTCGCGGGCGGACGTCCGCGATGGCCTTGAGCGTGTCGTTGGGGGCGATCACGTAGGCCGGCACGTCATCGGCGCGGGCATGGAGGAGGCGCCACTCGCTCAGCGCGGCGAAGAACGGGTCGTCCGAGCCGCCAGCCGCCGGCCGTCTCGTCTGTGGAGGTGGACCGGGCAGGACCCGGACGCGATCGCCGGGCCGGGCCGGCCGCGGCCTGATGTCCAGCAGGAACCGGCTGGGCCGGCGCTTGCTCTCGCGCCCCCGCGTGTCGCGCCGCTCCGCCCAGGACAGGACGAGGTGGAGCCTGGCGCGCGTGATCCCCACGTAGAGGAGTCTCCGTTCCTCCTCCAGGGCGTCCTCGTCGTCGACGGCCTGGCGGATGGGCAGGGTCCCCTCCTCCAGCGCGGGCAGGAAGACCGCGTCCCACTCCAGGCCCTTCGCCCGGTGGTAGGTGAGCAGGCTGACGCCGTCGGCGGAGCCCTCCCGCTCGTGCGCGGCGCGGGCTTCCAGCTCCCCGATGACGCTCGCCGCATCGGCGACCGGGTCCGCCGCCGTCACCGACTCCACGATCTCGCGCAGCGTCTCAAGCGATGCCTGCCGTTCGCGGGCCTCGTCCCCATCGCCGGCTGCCGGCTCCTCCTCGTACCCCACGGCCTCGACCCAGCGCTCCACGATCGCGGCGACCAGGTCATCCCCGGTCCCCTCCGGCCGCGGGCGCCGCCGCACGGCCTCCACCGCACCGCGAACCTCCGGCCGATCGTAGAAGCGGACGCCGCGCACCTGGTACGCGATCCCTGCGCGTGTCAGGGCCTCCTCGATCGACGCCAGCTGCGCATTCATCCGGACCAGCACCGCGATCTCCGCGGGTGCGATCCCCTCCTTCATCCGGACCCGGATCCAGGCCGCGAGCGCGTCCAGCTCCGCCTGGGCCGTGGGGTGCTTCGCGACCTTGGGCGCCGGACCGTCCGTCCGCGTGGCCACCAGCCGCTTGTCGCGACCGTCAGCTGCGATGAGCCGGTTCGCCAGCTCCAGCACCTGGGGGGTGGAGCGGTAGTTGCGGACGAGGACGATCTCGCGGGATCCGGGCCAGCGGGCAGCGAACGTGGTGAGGTACTCCGAGGACGCCCCGGTGAAGTTGTAGATGGTCTGGTCCTCGTCGCCCACCACGCACACGTCGCGGCGGTCCCCCAGCCACAGCTCCAGCAGGCGTTCCTGGAGCGGGTTCGTGTCCTGGTACTCGTCCACGCTGAACCAGCTCTTCCGCGCACGGACCGTGGCGGCTGCCTCCTCGTCCAGCTCCAGCAGCTTCACCGTCTCGACCAGCAGGTCGTCGAAATCCATCCGGTTCGCGCGTGTCTTGGCGCGCTCGTAGCCGTCGTAGGTGCGGACGAACAGATCCACCGGGATCGGCGGCTCCCGGCCGACGGCTGTCGCGCCCGCCGCGTATTCCCTCGGGCCGATGCGGCGGGTCTTCGCCCACTCGATCTCGTCCGCGAGGTCCTTGGACGGCGTGAACCGGTAGTGGCCGGGCAGCTGGCGGGCGAGGCGGCCGATGATCGGCAACTTGGAGTCCAGCAGCTCCGGGAGCGGTGCATCCTCGTGGCGGGACGCCCAGAAGTGGCGCAGCTGGCTCAGGGCGTGAGCGTGGAACGTGCGCGCCGTGACGCCGGGGAGGCCCAGTGACCGCAGCCGTTCTGCCATCTCGGCGGCGGCCTTCTCGGTGAACGTGACCACCAGCACCTGGTCCGCCTGCACCACGTCCGTCGCGATCGCGTACGCCGTGCGGCGGCTGATGACCCGCGTCTTGCCGGATCCGGCGCCCGCCAGGATGGCCACCGGCCCGCTCGTGGCCATGACGGCGTCCCGCTGCTCGGCATCGAGGTCTTCGAGAAGGGTATCGGGATCGAGTCGCGGCACGATCCGACCATAGCAGGGGTGGCTCACTCGCGGCTCACCCATGCCGGGCGTCAGCGTCCCGACGGACCCGGCGCGGGGTCCGACCCGCCGACGGTTCAGCGACCCGCCGCGAACGCCTCCGCCGCGGCCGTCAGGCGCGCGACCTCGTCGTCGGCCAGCACCAGGTCCGCGGCCGCCGCGTTCAGCTCCAGCTGCTCCACCGTGCGGGCGCCCGGGATCGCGATCGTGTTCGGGTGCGCCAGCACCCAGGCGAGCGCAATCTGTGCCGGCACTGCGTCGTGGGCGGCCGCAACCTCGCGCACCGCTTCGGCCAGCGCCTCGAACCCTCTCGTCCTGCTCGCGGGGCGCGACATGCGTCGGAAGTCCCGGACCGCGTACCAGTCCTGGTCCGCCGCCAGGAGGCCCTGCGCCAGCGGCGAGTACGCCACCACGAGACGGTCCATGGCCACCGCGTACGGCACGAGGTCGCTCGCCGGGCCTGGGTCGGCCAGGCTGAACTTGACCTGGTTGGCGATGACCGGCGCCCGCAAAGCGCGCTCGGCCTCCTGCCACTGGGCCAGCGAGTAGTTGGAAACGCCCACGCGGCGCACCAGTCCCTCCGCCACCAGGGGCCGCATCGACTGCATCACCCGGCGCGCGGACACGAACGGGTTGGACCAGTGCGCATAGTAGAGGTCGAGGGCGTCCTGTCGGAGGCGGCGCCGGCTGCCGGCCGCCTGCCACGCGACGATCCGCTCTGCGGGGGCGAGCGGCATCAGCTTCGTGGCGACGGTGAGCCGGGCGCGTTCCTCTGCGGGCATGCCCTCCAGGGCCTCGCCGATGATCCGCTCCGAGCGCCCGAATCCGTATGCCTCGGCCGTGTCGATCATGGTGATGCCCAGCTCGATCGCCCGGCGGAGCAGCGCCGGCGCGGTCTCGCGCGCGTAGGCCTCGCCGTACCCCCACTCGCGGCTGCCGAACTGCCAGGTGCCCAGGCCGATCCGCGAGACGCGGAGGCCATCGATCTCGATGTGTCTCATGAGTTCGAGTCTATGCGCGATCACGGGTCGAGGCGGATCGGGGTCCAGCGTTGCCTCGGCGCCCCGGGGCCGGTTGTCCACCTACGTCCCCGTCAGCAGGTTCCCCGCGGCAGGTTTGCGCGACCGTCGCGCGGACTTGGGACTGCCAGTCATAGCCGCAGCGGATCGCAACGCTGTCCTGTGACTCCGAGGCATCGGAGAGGCCCATCTCCGGCCGGATCGGGGCCTCCCCCATGACCACCAGTCACAGGCGACGACCCAGGCACGACGTAGCGATGACTGGCAGTCCCGCCGCGGCCGGGCTCACCGGGCGACGCCGTGACAGACAGGTGACACGGGCGCGGCCCAGGATCCGGGCATGAACTGGTTCAAGCGCCAACCCGGGCCGGCGGTCACGGTCCGGGAGCCGCACGCCCACCCGCTGGACGAGGACACGCTCCTCGCCCTTGTCTTCGCCTGCACCACCTGCGGCCGCACGGACCTGCCGGAGGCCGGCGACTGGGACCCGCCCATCTGCCAGGAGTGCGACGCCGCCATCAACGAGGACGCAATCCGCGAGGAGGTCGATTCGGACGAAGCCTGGTAGGTGTCCCCTCGCTGGTTCTACGGCTCGGCGGTGGCTCCGTCCACGGCGGCGGGGAGTCCAGCCCAAGCTGCCTCGCGGGCGCCGTGCGCACCCGTCCACGCAGGGCGGGCTCCGGCAGAAACGGTGCCCCGCCAGGCGGGCGGGTCGGGGGTCCAGCGGAGGATGTCACCGGGCTGGCAGTCGAGCACCCGGCAGATCGAGTCCAGGGTGTTGAACCGGATCGCTCGCGCTCGCCCGTTCTTCAGGACGGCGACGTTCGCCGGGGTGATGCCGACGGCGTTGGCAAAGTCGCCCACGGACATCTTGCGCCGGGCAAGCATGACATCGAGCTCGACGATGAGGGCCATCAGATCACCGCGTCGAGCTCGGCGCGGTCGGCGATCGCCGCCTCGAGCAGGCCTCGCATGACGATCATGAGGAGCACGAACGCCAGGCCGCCGGCGATGCAGGCGGCCATGAAGTAGATCATTGGTGAGCCGACGAAGAGGAGCATGTGGACCAAGACGCCGATGCTCAGGACCGTGGCGACCACCGCGCAGGCGATGATGACGTCGACCCAGCGCAGGGCGCGGCGGGTGAAGATGACCCCGCCGTCGACCAGGGACAGCAGCCGCCAGACGACGAGCAGCGCCACCTGGACGCAGGCGATGAAGAGGATGGCGGCCACCGAGTACGGGACGACGAGGTAGGCGACTTCGGGGATGCTCGTTCCCACCATGGTCGCCTGCACCGGCACGAGGACCTGTGCGAACACGGTTCCGAGCAGGAGGACGACCAGAGCGACGCGGAGAAGCCGACTTGCGAGCTTCATCGATCGAGTCTCGATCGTCGTCGATCGACTCTCAACAGGCAACCCTGCGCTCACCGGACGCTCACCCAAGCCGCCTGGGCGGTCTCGCTTCCGGCAGGCCCGAGCCAGACCGCGGTTTGCTTCGTCGCCGCCGGCTGCCATTCGACGACGATGCCCAGGTCGGGACCACGGGCACGGGCGCCTGGGTCCTGGTGGTACCCAACGGCTGGGCGCTCGGCGCCGGCTCACCCGGCTGCGTGCCGGCCCATGCCGGGCGCCAGGCCCGTCCGGTTGCGCCGGTGGTGCCGGGAACGGCGATGGTGGTCGCGGACGTCGGGTCAATCAGGTAGAGCCCGAGGGGTTCGCCTTCGAGCGTCGAGCGATCCACGAGGATCAGGGCACCGTCCGGCGACCACGCCGGCCCGAACTCCGATACGTCAGGCGGGGTCAGGAGACGTGCGCCGGAACCGTCGGAAGCCATGACGATGACGCCGTACTGGGACCCGGGCTGGCCCGTCAGGGAGCGACCTACGGCGATCCACCGCCCGTCGGGTGACACCGCCAGGCCGGAATTGGCGGCCGTCCCGTCGGTCAGGCTGGACTCCCCGCCGGTCGCGACGTCGAGTGCCACGATAACCATCGGCGTCGGGAACATCGCCTTGCATCCGGGGTCCCGGATGGCGACCACGACAAGTCCGTCGCCGCCGGCCGCCGAAGCTCCCGGCAGCCAAGCGGGGACGTCGTAGCAGCCGCGTGGATCGCCGAGCGGCGTCGCCTGCCCTGTCGCGACATCGATGAGCTGGAAGGGCTCGCGCGTCCCTGTTCCGAGGGTAGGGCTGAGGAGCAAGCGACCGTCCGGCGACCAGGGGAGCGGTCCGTGCCAGCCACCGCCGAGGCGCTTCGCGTTGGCACCGCTCGCGCTGGCGATCCAGACCTCCGGACACGGGTCCCCCGGGTTGGCAATGGAGCCCCGGCAGTACGCGAGCTGCGTGCCATCGGGCGACCAGCTCGGCGCATACGCGTCGGCGATCCTGCCAACCTCGGCGGTGCTCGTGGCATCCCAGATGACGACGGCCTGCTTGCTGGAGGCGAGGTCCGGGTACGCGACGACCTCCCCATTTGGAGACCAGGCGGCCAGCGGCCCGATCGAACCGGACGGAGCTTGTCCCACTTCCCGGCCACTCGGCTCGATGATGCGCACCTCGTCTCCGACGTCGACAAGGATCTCTCCGCTGGCCGGGGTCGCAGTCGGGAGCGGCGTTACCGTCGCGTCCGGCCCGGCAGACGGACTCGCGTCCGGCCACGGGCTCGCATCCGGCCCGGGGCTCGCGCTCGGCACCGGGACGATGACCGAGAGCTCGTCCTCGGGGGTGCGCAGGAGCTGGGCACCCACCGCGAGCGAGCCCACCAGGAGCAGCCCCAGGAGGGCGGCAAGGACCAGCAGCCGGACCGGGTGGCGGACGACGCCCGGGTGGAGCGCGGCGGCGAGGATCTCGGATCCGCGGCGCTCGGGCAGGGTGACCCGCGGCAGGTGCCCGAGAGCCAGGGCATCGCCCCGGAAGGCATGCGCCCGCCGGGCACAGGCCGGGCACGCGGCGAGGTGCGCCTCGAGCCTGGTGCGCTCGGACGCCGCGAGCGGATAGTCGACCGCGGTGGCAGCGAGCTGCAGGTACGTGTCGTGGGTGGTCATCGGGACGCCTCCGCCGACTCGAGCCGGCTGCGGACCCGCATCCGGGTCCGGCAGAGCAGGGTGCGGGTGGCGGGCTCGGAGCGCCCGATCGCGGCGGCGATCTCGGCACCGCTGAAGCCCTCCGACGCGAGGAGCAGGGCTGCCCGGGCTCCGGGGTCGAGATCCGCGAGGATGCCGACGATCGCGGCCCGGCCCTCGCGCGCGAGGTAGCTCGCCTCGGGCGTGAGGGTGGTCGTGGTCGGGACCGTGGTGCTCTGGATCTTCACCAGCCCGCGCAGCGCGGCCGAGATGCGCCGGCCGCGGCTGACCGCGAGGTTGGCCCCCACCCGGTACAGCCAGGCCCGGACGTTGTCGGGGGTCCGCCCCGCCCGCACCTCCCGGGTCAGGCGCAGGTACGCCTCCGACAGCAGGTCCTCGGCCACCCCGGGATCCCGGGTCGTCCGGACGAGGAACGCGTAGACCTCCGCGTGGTGGTCGGCCCAGGCGGCCACGACCAGCGCATCCGCCTGCGCGGCGCGGGCGGCACCCGCAGCGTCCACCGCCTCGAGAGGAGAGGTCACCGGTTCCACGCCAGTGTGACGCTATGCCCGCGCTGGTGTTTCAGGGCGGGGGCGAAGGGACCCGAAATGGAAGCGACCCGGAGGCGGCGATCACTCCCCCCGGGTCGAGACCGCCGCCAGCGCGAAGGGCAGCACGGGACCGGCGCCGTGCTCCCGGAGCAGGGACCCGGCCACGGTCAGCGTCCAGCGCGAATCCACGATGTCGTCCACCAGCAGCACCGGCCCGGACCGCACCGCGGACGTGCGCACCCCCAGCCGGTGACGCGCGTTCGCGGCCTGCTGGGCGCTGTTCGCCATCTCGGCCTGCGGAGGGCCCGCCGACGAGGTGAGACACGCGACGTACGGCAGCGCCAGCATCGAGGCCAGCCGTTCTGCGAACGCCTCCAGCAGGCCCGGGTGCGTGACCGAGGGCACGCACGTCACCCACTCCGGCATCGGATTCGGACGCCATCGACCCCGGATGACCTCCATCGCGGCGCCGGCCAGGTGGTCCTCGAACCGCGCGTCGCGCCCGCCATCCGAACCCTCGCGCCCGCCGCCGGCCAACCCGCGCGCCACGTCCCTCCCCCACCCTGGGTCGCCGAGCATGCACAGCGCCCGCCCGATCTCGTTCGGCGTCGCGATCTTCGCCCCCTCCGGCCACTGGCGCCGCGGCTCGATCCCCCGCACGTCCCGCCGCAGGAACGCCACCGCCTCCTGCACCAGCTCCGGCGAGACGAACCGCGGCCAGCGCACCCCTCCGTCGTTCGCGCAGTGACCGCACTCCCCCGCCGCAGGGTCGTTGAGCAGCCGGCCCAGGAACTCCATCCGGCAGCCGGTCGTGTCCACGTACGCCTGCATCGATGCCAGCTCCCTCCGCCGTGCCTCCAGCACCGCGGCCACCCAGGCCTCGTCCTGCTCCCAAGGCATCGAAGTCCGGCGGAAGCGCCCGCGCTCGCGGGCAACCGCACCATCGACCTCCAGCAGCTTGAGCGCCTTCTCGATCTGCCCGTACGGCAGGTTCACCTGCGCCTGGAGGCCACGGATCGTCGCCGATTCGACCTTCTCCAAGGCCGCCAGGATGTCCTTCATCCGGGCCGCCGGCGGGAAGGCCGTGGACATGAAGTACTCGGCGATCGCATCGTCCTCGCGCCCCGAGAGCAGGATCCCGTACGCCCGTTCCACCGCCCGGCCTGCGCGGCCCACCTGCTGGTAGTAGGCGATGGGCGAGGGCGGCCGCTGGTAGTGCACGACGAAGCCCAGGTCAGGCTTGTCGAACCCCATCCCCAGCGCCACCGTCGCCACCAGCGCCTTGAGCCGGTTCGCGAGCAGGTCGCCCTCGAGCACCTCCCTCTCCTCGGGTGCGATGTCGGCGCTATACGGGCGCGCGTCGATGCCGCGGCCGCAAAGCCAGCCCGACACCCGCTGCGTGTCCGCGACCGTGAGGCAGTACACGATCCCGGCGCCGGGCATCCCCGGCAGGTGCTCCGCCAGCCACGCGAGGCGTTCCGCCTGGTCTCGCAGCGGGATCGCGTCGAGGTCCAGCGTGTCCCGGGCGAGCGGGCCGCGGATCAGGGCCACGTCGTCGCCCAGCTGCTTGGCCACGTCCTCGACGACGCGGTCGTTGGCCGTTGCCGTGGTGCCCAGGACCGGGACGGCAGGGCCGAGCAGCGGCAGCAGCCGGCCGATTCGACGGTAGTCCGGCACGAACTCGTGGCCCCAGTCGCTGATGCAGTGCGCCTCGTCCACCACGAACATGCCGATCGTGCGCTGGATCGTCGGCAGCAGCCGGCCCGCGAAGTCCTCGTTGGCAAACCGTTGGGCGGAGACGAACAGGACGTCGATGCGGTCCTGCGCCAGGTCCTCCTCGATCGCCGCCCAGTCGTCGCGGTTGGCGGAGTTGATGGTCACCGCGCGGAGGCCCAGGCGATCCGCAGCATCGATCTGGTTCCGCATGAGCGAAAGCAGCGGGCTCACGATGAGCGTGGGGCCATGGCCCTGGTCCCGCCGCACCCGCGTGGCGATCCAGTAGACGAGGCTCTTGCCCCACCCGGTCCGCTCCACGACCAGGGTGCGGGAGCCGTCCCGGACGACCGCCTCGATGGCCTCGCGCTGGCCGTCGCGGAAGACCGCGCCCGGGCCCAGCATGGTCTCGAGGTGGACCTGGAGGCGATCAAGAGCGGGGATGGGCATGGTGTGAGTATGCGGGGCCGGGGCCGGCAACCCGCCGCTACAGCTTGAGCACCGGGACGCTGCCCTCGGAACCCGAGGCAGCGAGCAGCGCGTGGATGTCGTCGGGGTCCCCGGTGAGGATCGCGGACCCGGGGACCGCGAGTGCCTCGAGCACGACCACCGCGTCCGTGTCGCTGACGACCCTCGCGCGCGCCTTCAGGCCCGCCACCTGGTGGGCGATCGCCGGGGTAAGCGGGAGCTCCGCGTCGAGCGCGGCCAGCACCTGGTTGAGGCGCGCTGGCGAACGTGCGTGCTCGAGCGCCTCCATGACGGCCAGCACGGGCACCACGACCGCAAACCCGCGCCGGACGGCCGCCGCCAGGTGCCCTCGTGCCCGGGGATCAGCTCGCTCGAGCGCGATGAGCGCCCCGGTGTCCAGGACGAGCCGGGGCGTCAGCGGGGCCGGGTCGCGCCGTCCCACTCGGCCTCCACGGCCAAACCGATCTCGGGCGGCACCGGCCCGTGTTCGGCATCCATCACCGCGAGCAGGTCCAGGACCCTGAGCGCCTGCAGGCGCTGCGCCACGGCATCGTTCACGAACCTGGAGAACCCACGTTCCCCTGCCCGCTCGAGCGCCTCGCGGCCCACCGTCTCCTCGAAGGCAACCGACTTCTTCAACACCGCCATGTTGCGTCGCTCCGTTGAATTCCTACCAGCGGTAGGAATGATACGGGCGTCCCGGGTGGTGGTCAACGTTGCTCCATCGCCTGCGTGGCCGCTTGTGGACGGCGACCGTAGCGGACGCGGCTTGCGCCTCGCTCACCTGCCACTTGTGGGGCGCTCACCCAGGCGCCAGTGTCGCCCGGCGGGAGCTGCCCGAGCCAGACCGCGGCAGAGGCGAAGGGCGTGAGCGGACGGGGCGTGAAGGCAGGCGCGAGGTCCAGAATTGGGTGCGGTCCGCAGTACAAACCCATCTTCCCAGCAACCCAGCATGCTGTACGATCCCCGCATGAAGGTGACGTTCGACCTGGATCCCGATCTGTACCGCTCCCTCAAGGTGGAGGCCGCCCGCGCAGACCGGAGCGTGCGCGATGTCGTGGCGGACGCCATCGCCGCCTGGCTGGAGCGACAGGAGGAGGACGAGGACCGGGCCTCCGCTGCCGAGGCCATGGAGGAGTACCGGCGCGACGGCGGCACCGCGGCGGCGGCGTTCTTCGAGCACCTGGCGGCCGAGGCGCGCGCGGAGTACGGGTCAGACACCTGATGCCCGGCGCCCCCTACCGGGTGGACATCGCCCCGGCTGCGGTCCGTCAACTGCGAAGGCTCCCGCCGGGCGACGCGGCCAGGCTGCGCGGCCCCATCCTCGCGCTCGGCCTGGAACCCCGACCGAACGGGTCGACGCGCCTCGTGGGCAGCGAGTGGTGGCGCCTTCGCGTGGGCGACCTGCGACTCGTCTACGCCATCGATGACGCCTTGCGGGTCGTGGTCATCCTGCGCGCGGCGCGTCGCAACGAGAGCACCTACCGGAGCCGATAGACCGCCTGCTTCCCGTCAGGACCCGGCGGTCGTGAGCAGCGGCGCTACGCCAATGTCCTCATCCAAATCCGGCCAATGGAGCGCTCGGCCGCCCTCGGTGATCCGGAGGTTGCCACGGGCGGCGGGAGAGCCGCCAAGGAGCCGCGGGAACCAGTCGATCGGCACGCGCACCTCGCGGCCGTCCACGAGCGACACGATCAGCGTCGTGCCGCGGACGCGGGCCGCCCTGGCCCGAGGATCAACGCTCGCGATGTGCTCAACGGCCGCCATGCACGCGCTCCCACGCTTCCAGGCACTCGGGCTCGAATTGCTCGACGATCCGCCTGGCACGAGCCCGTGTGGCGGCACGATCGCCTTGATGGGGGCGATTATCGAGCTGACGGACGGTGTGCGAGCTGACGGCGAAGCGGTGTTGTTCGTGTCGCCCGAAGCACGGGCATACTCGGGGTCGAGGTGACGCGCGCCTCCTGAACCGGACTGGTTACTGGTTGCCGACTGGATCAATGCCAGATGGGCGTTCGCGTCCCGGATAACTAGAGATGGTCGACCAGCGCATTCACCCGGTCCCGGTCCCCCCACTCTGTCGTGGCCACAAACCCGCCCTCCTCGTAGAACGTGAACAGCACCGATTCGGACGTGTTGTTCAGCTGCGAGATGAGGTCGTAGTACACCCAGGCCGGGTAGCCCTTCTTGGTGGTGATCAGGTTGGGCGGGCCGAACTTCTCGGTGATGTCGCCTCCAAGGAAGCCGCCGTCCTCCTCCCACACGAGGGACTGCTCATCGCTCCAAGCGTCGAAATCGCTCCGGCTGATGACACCGGCGGCTGCGGGCGGCTCAGCGCTCGCGGGTGCCTCGCTCGCGGGTGCCTCGCTCGGCGCCGCCGGGGCTTCGGTCACCTCGGCCTCCGGGGCGGCGCTGGTAGCAGCCGTCGCCACCTCGGCGCCGAGGACTTCGGCGATCGACTCCCCGCTGGCGATGGCGCCGGTGTCCTGGCGCCACGCGGGCAGTTCTTCGGGGCTCAGGGCGGCAGTCTTGACCTGGAGTCCGCCTTCGCTGTTGGGCACGATGCTGATGCCCAGCACCTTGCCGTCCTGCACCGCGGACCTGAACTGGTCGGCGGTGAAGCTCACGGCTCCCAGCTTCTCGATGGCCTTGCCCAGGTTCCCCGGCATGGCGGTAATGGTCAGGATGCCGGCCGCCGGCTCGGTCACCGTGCGGATGGTGCTGACCATCTCGGAGACCTTGTTCTTGTCCCCGAGGGCGATCCGGGCCTCATCGCCGGTGATTTCCAGTGCCAAATCGGCGCCCACGACGACGACCGTCGTCTGCACGAGTGCTCCGCTGGCGGCCAGTCCAGCGGCTCCGCCGGTCATCACGACCCCGGCCACAAAGCCCGTGATCTTGCAACCATTCTTGACCCTGGTGGCATCGTTCTCGAGACCCGCGAAGACGTCACCTTCGCTGCCGTAGGCATCCCTGCTGACCTGGGCCTGAGACTGGTTGAGGATCGCCTGGGCGTGCTTGGCGTCGACGCCGAAGTGCTTGGCCAGGGTCATGATCTTCTTCCCCATGGGGGCCCGATCGACGATGTCCGAGATCTCCTGCTGGTCGTAGGCGTAGGCCACGGGAACGAGATTCAGGCTGATCTTCTCTTCGGCCATCTTGCCGGCCAGAGCGTCAAGGGTCGCAGCGTCCTGCTCCATCGCGTTCCAGTCACCGATGACGGCGGACATCTCCGTGTTCCAGGCATCGTAGTCCGCGAAGTCCCCGGCGTTGGCCAGTACGAGGTCGGTGCGATAGCGGAGCGCCAGATAGTCTTTGGAGATGGACATGGTCTGCTGGTAGACGGCCTGATCGGAGTCGGTGTCTTCGGCCGGCTCAGGAGATGGGGAACAGCCTGCCGCAAGGCCGACGAGGGCGAGGATGGCTGCGATAGCGATCAGTCTTCGGTGCATCGAATTCCCCTGGCCTCTGTTCGCCGTCGTCAACGACGACGCTATCGGTTCTCGGAGCATGTCGTTTCTCGTTGACAGGGCGGGGCCACGCAATCCTGTGCTGATCTCCGTCAGCTCGATCATCGCGCCCATCAGCGTGATCGTGCCGCCCGCCCGCGACAGGTTCTATGGCACGAACGGGTCAGGACGATCGAGAACTTTCATTCACAGGCCCTCACTTCCGACCGGCGCGGGGGGGAGGGTCGCCCCGTAGGCGTCTCGCGGCCGGTGTGCCCGGCGTCAACCGGCAGGGGGCCGGATGGATATGGACGTCGTCGTTCGCGGGACGCACGATGCCGGCGCGGCGGGCTTTGTCACCGCGATCATCGCCCCGTGCTGGATCGGCTTCGCCGTCCTCCTGGGCAGCATCGCCGTCGCCTGCGGGATGGCGGCCCTCATCACGGGCAACGGCACCTTCCTGTGGCTCGCGATCGCGTCCGTGATCGTGCCGGCGATCGTCGGATGGCTGGCCGGCTACGTCGTGCGGCACCTGGCCGAGGCCGGGCCGCGGGCCGCCCTCAAGGACGCGAGGGTGTGGGTCGCAGCGCTTGGTGTCGTGGCGACCGTCGCGTTCATCGTGTGGATTGCAGGCGAGCTCGGGGCGAACCCGCCGTAGCCAGCCACGGCTCTATCGGCAGCGCGAGACCACGGCGCCCTTGACGGGGGCGCCCAAGATCAGGGCAGACGCAGCATCCGCCCCGCAGCCGCACTCCTGGACAGGAGGACCCCCGATGCACCCGATGACGAGCGCCGAGATCGACACGCTGTTCGATGTGCTGGTCGAGACCTGTGGCGCCGCCCCCGAGACGAGGTATGCGTTCGTCGAGGGCATCGAGCGGCAGCTCGCGACGGCTGGCGCGGGCTCGAGCGAGCCAGCCTCCTTCATGATCGCCGGCTACCTGGGGCCCGGGGGCACGGTCGTCATCCACGACGACGGGATCACGGTCACCGCGATCGACGACACCCCGCGGGTGCACACCGTGATCAAGCGCGCCAACGCATCGCTTGCCCGGCTGTACGCGAGCCTCGGGACGACACAGGCCGAGGCACCGGGAACGGGCGGCTGACCCAGGCGGCCCGCCCCGCGGGCGGCAGGGCCCTCAAGGCGAACACCGTGGCGCCGAGGTGGCAGGAATCGAGGGCGCTGCCCAGTCCTAAGAGTGGTGCCCGCGAGAGCCCCGGGCGGCAGCGGGGTCGACAGGTGCGTCTTCGCCTCGCGGAGGTTGACGGCATTCGCCGCGTGCGGATCAGGCGGGCGGCCGGGGTCGGAGGAAGGGCGCCGGGCGCCGGCTGGACTCGTCGAACGGGGCGGGGCCGTCCCAGATCAGGGTCTCGGGGGCGATGTCGATCGCGCCCGGCCACACGAGCGTCCCGTAGCCGACGCGCACCTGTCGGAAGAGGCTGTCGTCGGCGGCGATGGGCTCGAACAGCGGCCCGTGCAGCAGGTCGCCCAGGTCGCGAACAATCACCTCCCCGTCCGACAGCGTGAGGCGGACGGCGCGTCCTTCCAGCGTCTCGACGGCAGCGATCTCGATCATCGCGGCCATGCTAGTCGAGGGGATCGATCGTGGCCAGCGGAAGCTGCGCGCGCGCCCGTGCCCAATCCTCGAGCAGCTCGTGGAGTCTGCCCTGATCCTAGTCAAGCTGGCGCCTCAGGCGAACACGCGGAAGTGGCGCTCGTCCAGCAGGCGGGCAACGTCGGCGCGGTGGGGCACGTTGTCCAGATCGATCCCCAAGCTGACGTCCAGGAACTCCACGCCGATGGGGATTCCGTCGGCCGCATAGTCCACGTTGACCCGGTCCGTGAGCTGATCCGTGCGGTCAATGTCGCGGCGCTCGAAGTACACGTACACCGCGTCCGCCGCTTCGTCGTAGGTCAGATACATGGCGCTCCCGTCCTGATGATGGTCACGATGATGCACCTATCGCCCGACACGGGCCGCACGACGACCCTGAAACTGCGCCCGCCCACGCAACCCGACACGATCCACCGTCCATGATGCCCCGGCTCGAGATCCGTGGATACCCGGACGATCGCCTCGACGTCTGCCGGATCGACGCCCCGCTCCCGTGCGCGTTGCAGCCCATGTCCGCCTCCCCAGACAAGCGTGCATGTCCTGAAGTCGGGCATCAGCAGCCCCTGGGACGGCGTGGCCCGGCCAGCCAGTCGTCACCGTTTCGTCAAGCCGCTGCCGCGGGCGCCGGTCGGGCGCGGTGAGATCCTGGCGTTCACGACTCACCCGCCGCTTACATCCCAGCGGCGTCGCGCCCTCCCGGCAACACCGCGTCCAGGTACACCCTTGTGAGATCCACCAAGACTGGCGCGATCGCCCGGAGTGCGAACGGCTGCCCTATCGCGATCGACTCCCCCGCCGGTCACTCCCGCCAGATGTGGAGGTCGTGCCACTTCGTGCGATCGAGCGTCGACAGTCGATCGAGGAGCGCCTCCCAGCCGAAGGCCAGGCGCCGGCCGCCCTCGGTCTTGCGCAGGACCAGCCCCCCGTCCTCGAGGCGCGCCTGGAACCCCAACACGGCACCCTTGGGCGTGAAGCACCCGCCGATGTGGTCGCCGATGCGCAGGTCGTGCTTCGCGACCACGGCCTCCAGCGCCGCCCGACGCCCCGGGTCCGCGAGCAGCTCGGGAACCGCGGCCAGTCCCACTGCTCACGGGTGACGGGGCCGAACTGGGGCGAGCCGTCGCCCTTCTCGATGTACCAGCCGGCCGCGACGTGCGCGGGCGCCTTCGCGGGATCGTCGAACGACCCATTCGCGTGGACGACGAGCTTCGGAGCGCCGATCGCTGCGCCCACTCCCCGCCCTGGTGGTAGCGGTCGGCGACGGCGAAGTGGACCTCGGGGCTGCCGTAGATGGGCCATGTCGAGAAGCCCGGGTCGGTCCCCAGGAGCGGCCGGAGGACGAGCGACACCATGGCGATGGGATCGGCCCGGCGGCGCCACCTAGTGCCGGTGACCTGGCCGAAGGTCCGACTCGGCGAAGCCCGGCCAGTCCCACCCATCGGTCGCGCGCACACGGAGGCGCGACGCGGCTGGTGGGCGACGGCGACGACATCGGGGCGCCGACCTGCCGAGCTGCGAGTCCGGCAGGCGGCGTACCGTTGGGTTCCAGGATGGTCCATAGCACCCAGCCTGCGCAGCAGTATCCGATGACCCGCTTACTGGGCAACGCGCACCGACCAGGCGCGCCGGGCCTTCATCTGGGCCGAGCTGCTCGACGGGCGCCTCCGCCAGGGCTGGGGCTACCGCGAGGACCAGGATCTGGAGCTGCTCGCGCGCACCCGTCGCGCCGGCGGCACGCTGGACGCCGGCCAGCAGGCAACCTGGCGCGGCAATCGCCTCCTGCTACCCACGGAGCCCGGTGCGGTGTCGACCGGCGACCTCATCGTCCTGCCGAACCTGCCCCGGTCGGCGCGTGGTCCATCGCGCGCATGACGGGCGGCTACCGCTACCAGATCTCGGGCCAGCGCAACACCACCGACCACGCGCAACTGGACTACGGCCACATCCGGGAGGTCAGCCTTCTCACGCGTCCGCTCGGCATCGACCCTGCCGCCGAAGGGGCGTCTGAACAGCCGCGCCGCGATGCGCAATCGGCTCAGGATGTGGAACGTGGACGCCTTCGGCGAGGAGATCGAGGGGCTGCTGATGTCACACTCTGCCTGCCGGACGGTCACCTGGCTGAAACAGGACCGATCTATCGATGGAGGCGACACATGGCGCTGATCGGCGAGTTCACGCAGAACGCCAGCGGCTCGCATGGTCGTCATCCGACCGTCGTCAGTTGCGGCTGGTCAGTCGACACCGACGAACGTGGATCATTCGTGACCCTGTCCACCTACGGTTCGGAGACGCGCAAGAAGGTTGGTGGCGTCAGTCAGACGATCCAACTAGATCGCGAAGCCGCGCGAGAACTCGTGCGGGTTCTGCGCGGCGCCTTTCCTGGGCTCTAGTCTGGTTGCGAGCCCCGCCGATCGGCGACCAAGCCGGTATCACGCTAGCCGAGGCGTAGGACTCGAGACGCTTCTAGGTCCGTGACCATGTCGTCATATGCGGCATCGACCTGGGTCAGGAGTTGTCCCACGGACCCTCCTGCCTCCTCAACAGCGAGGCGTCGAACTGTATGGGCAACCTGCCTGCCCGCAATGAGCAACACGGGGTACTCATCAGAGCGCGACTCTGCCTGCGCACCACGTGTGAAGTAGCCGGTCGTGACAAACGCACCGATCCACCCACGCCGGAGCCGGGCGACCAGGCGAGCCAACTGCATCGCGGACGCCCCTGATCGATCCGTGCACTTCGCCTGTCCCAGAACAACCACTGGCACCGCGTGCAGCCCAGAACCAAGATCGATCCTGGCCACCATGTCAAATCCCCCGTCACCCGAGCCGCGAGTGAGCCAACCCTGCACGTAGTGCCCGAGTTTTCGAGACGTGCCTGCATGATCCTGGCGGCGAGCGCCTCAAACCGACTCCGTCTTGGCCGGTAGAAGTCAATCACCTGGCTCAGCACAGCGTCATCGGTTGATCCGGGCGTCGGGAAGCTGGTCAGCCTCAGACAGGGTCGTCGCCAGCGCGACCCTTCGGCGGACTCGAGGGATCGACTCCATCCCATCGTCCACCCACTCCCTCCAGGCGAGCGGGGCGCTGGCGACGGCGTCCTCAGCGCTGTGGCCTTTCGCCCTGCGTGCGCTTATCCAGTCCCACGGCAGCCTTTCGCCTTCGGCAGCAAGCGAAATGAGCGAGCAATCGAAGCGATAGTTGGAGAAGTATCGCCCTTCTCGTCGATCTGAGAGACCACGACACCCTCCGCAATACGCCGATCCCGTCGAAGCGGACGTGACCCTTGGGCGAGCCTTCCTGCGCAACGCTCGAGAAGAAGAAGGAGGTGCAGCCCGCAGCCGATCGTCCCGTCTTGGCGAGTGATGAAGCGCCTGCTGCTCGAGAAGCACCCGATTGCCAGGCGACTCATCCGGGCGCTTGAACTTGTCGTCAGGCCTCTTGTCGCCGTAGTACGTCGCATCTCCGGCTATCTGATCGACGTCGTCGTGCCAGGGCGTCTCGGCACTGCCTGCCTTGTGAGAACTGATGCGCACCAGCACGGCGGGCTTCCGAACGAGGCCGTCGGATCCCGGGACGGACGCAATGGGCCAGATACCCTTTTCGAGCCGCGCCGGGGCCAGGCGGGCCACAGGGGACATCGTTGCCCAGTAGAAGTTGCGGTGCTCGCACGCGTCGCCCACCGTCTCGAGACCGACGATCACGTCCGTGTTCTTCGAGATCAACGGGTACTTGAACACCTCGCCCAACTTCAGGGACCGGCCCGTCGCGAGCCCCGCGTCGGTGAGACGTGTTTGCGCTTCCAGAACGACGATCTTCGGTCTCAAGCGGGGTCCCCCATGGTCCGCGCGGGCGAGCATGCCGCCTGCGTGGGGTCGTCATTCGCTTCGGATCCATAGCCTGTACGATCGGCGGCGGGACGCGCGAGAGTCGCCATGCCGCATTGTGACAGCAGAGGTGGCACGCGGCGCCTCACCATGTGACCCATCAAGTCATGTAGGGCCGCGTCGCCTTGTCGACGCACCAACTCCGCTTCGCTGACCTCTTCGCGGGCATTGGCGGCTTCCATGCCGCCCTGGCCGGCTCGCTTCGGCTTGCGGGCACATGCGTATATGCCTCGGAGATCGATGAGGCGTGCCGCGAGGTATACGGTCGAAGCTTCCTACAGCATGTAGACGGATATCTGGCCGGTCGCCCAGGGTAATCCGGGTTTGATCCCCGACCACGACATGCTGTGCGCGGGCTTCCCATGCCAGCCGTTCTCGAAGTCGGGTCATCAGCGCGGCATCTCAGAGGCACGGGGGACCCTCTTCGAGGCCATCCTCCTCGTTCTGCGTGCAAAGCGGCCTCGCTACGTCCTGCTCGAGAACGTGCCCAACCTAGTCGGACCTCGGCATCGCAATACCTGGGCGACGATCGTCCGCCTACTCCGAGATCATGGATACGCCGTCTCCAGCATGCCAACCCTTCTCTCGCCCACCGGCTGCCGCTGGAGTTCGGAGCACCCCAAGTTCGGCAACGCGTCTTCATCCCCGCGATCTACGTCGGCCGGCAGGCCGCACGCGACTTGTCGCCAGCACTGCCCCCGCTGCTGAGTAAAGCCCCCTTTCCCATTGGCAGCCCGAGAAGTCGGACGTCGTCGCCTATCTCGATCAGCATCGATGGATGCGGAAGGACTTGGCCCCCTACATCGTGAAGCCTGAGAAGGCTCGCGCCGTCGACATGTGGAACGACTTCATCGATCGGCTGGATGACCGGATCCCGCGGTTTCCGATCTGGACCGATGTGTTCTTGGGTCGTCTCGCAGTCAGTCCGGAGCACGATGGCTGGAAGAACGCACTCATCGCCAAGAGCGCGTTGCTCTACGAGGAGCATCGCGATTGGATCGAAGCCTGGGCAGCGAAGTGGGACCTGCCGAACGTCATCCCGTCGTACCGCAGAGCTCGAGTGGCAGGCACAGGATGGCGAGCGAGACATCTGGGCCCATGCAATTCAGTTCCGGCCAAGCGGCGTCCGCGTGAAGCCCTCACGTACCTCCCCGCGCTGGTGGCCATCAACCAGACCTCCATCATCGGACCGCAGCGACGCTCGATTACGCCGCACGAAGCCGGCCTGCTCCAGGGATTTCGTCACGACGCTTTCGGCGAGCATGTCTTCGTCCAGCACAGCGATCCTGGTGTTGCCTTCCGTCAGTTCGGGAATGCCGTTCATGTCGGAACGATGCGTCTCGTCGCCGAGTCGCTAGTCGATGGCACCCGCGGCCTAGGCCCGGTGCCAGTCCCTTTGGAGTGGCACGCCGTGGCCGCGCACATGCGAGACGCCCCATCGTCGCCGGAGCAGATCGTCAAGGACGATGGGCTCGACCTAGTCGAGTGACATCCGCCGCGGCGAGTGCGGCGATCACGGCCGAAACCGCCTGTTCTGCTGGGACGTGCTCCCTATACACGCGCGGAGCGTGGTCCACCCCTCGTCCCGGAGGCGACTGTCCACCCGTCGGTCGCGGTCGATGTTGCCGCGTATCTTCTGCTCCCAGTAGGCGGCGTTTGCTCGAGGCACGGAGCCATGAACGGGGCATCCGTGCCAATAGCAGCCATCAACGAGAACGGCAATGCGTAGGCGAGTGAACACAATGTCGACGTTGATCGGGCGGCCGGGCACCGCGACCCTATAGTTCACGCGAAAGCGAAGACCCTTGGCCGACAGCGCCCTCCGGAGCCGGAGCTCCGGGCCGGTGTCACGTTTCCGGTTGCCACGCATGACGCGGCTCGCTGCCGGCGAGCTCGGATGCGGATAAGGGGGAGGATCACTCATGACCCATGACATGATGCTCTGGGGGACGGAGCCGCAGCGTGACGATGCGTCACGTGAAGCGTGGGGGTCGTTCCAGCGCGGATTCCCGAAGGTACGCGTTGAGTTTGAGCGAGCGCTCAACGAGGTTATTGGGCGCGTCAACGTCACGGATAGATCGGGCCGCTTCGTCGTCGGGGACGCCGTCGAGTACCTCGTCGCCGCGGCGTTCTACTCCGCGGGCGTTCCCCTCACGCCGCGCGGATCGGGCAACGCCGACGACTACGACATCGACACATGCGTCGGCGAGCTCAAGACCACCTTCTCCGTGAAGTCCAGCTTTCCCCGCAAGATCGGCACGATCCGACTCAAGAACAAGATGGTTGGCCTCACGGCCTGGACCTGGTCCGAACCGACCCTCTTCGTGATCCGCGAGACCGGGATCGTGTACGCCGAACCGAAGACCCACGTGCAACTCGCGGCGAAGGTCCACGACACCAAGGACGCCTACTCCCTCAACGTCCGCGACATTCGAGCGCATGCAGTAGAGCATCCGGAGTGCCTGGTCACTGCTACCGTGCCGGTGAACCCCGGAACGGGCAAGGAGAATGCCGGGCGGGCACTCTTCCGAGACATCATCGACCACCCCTCGTATCCGACGCTGCGATCCATCCTCGAGCGCGAGAACCTGCGGTCTGGCAGGGCTGTCTTCGAGGCGCTCGATGACCTGAAGGGCCGGCTGGAACGCGGCGAGATCACGCCCCAGCAGTACCAGGCGCTCGTCGATCGTGTCGTCAGTCAGTAGTCGACGGTGCCTGTTCCCAGGAGACCCGAGTATCCCAGGCGAGGCGCACCTTCACACTAGTGGGGTCCCCAAACGCGCCGACGACAGCGCCACGGTCACCGACGCTCGGGGCCCGTTCAGTTGGCCCAAAGACCTCGATCGTGATGCCATTTCGGTCCCCGGGCTCAGAGGCGACCACGGACACGGAAACAGCGTGACCAATATCGAGCACCTGCGTGACCGTCCCGCGGAAGCACGGGCGTGTCGACCAGTCAGACTTGACCACGCCCCAGTACGGCTCGCAGGCGATCCTGCCCTCACAGAAGCCGCAGGCATCGACTGACGGCTGGGCACCAGCCTCAAGCGCCTCGAATCCGAGCGTGGCACGACGGTTGAAGTCCGCGACCGCAGCTCGGGCTTCTTCGAGGACCTCAGAGACCTCGTCTGGGTTCACCGGGAGGGTCTGCTCGGCGCCATCGGCCGTCTCAATGGCGACCTCGCCGGCCACTCTCCACGCTCGTGGTGGACGAGGTGAGCGTAGATAAGCAACTGACGCCGCTGCCCAGCGGTCATCTCGCCTTGCGACAAGCCGGATTTCAGGTCTACGACCCGGAGTTGTCCGGCGATGCGCTCGATCCTATCGATCCGGCCATACACGCCGCCCACATCGTCCCTGATCTCACGCTCGGGAGCCACGAAGCCGTCGCCGCCAGCGTGACCCGACCGGGCCTCGAACTCCCAGCCGGCTGAGTCGGCGCAGAAGACGTGCGCGGGTCAGCGCAATGCCCGGCCAGTCCTTGGGCTCGGGCGGTTCGACCGGCGTGACGCTCGCCTTCAGCGAGACGTGCTCATCGGCAATGAGCGTCACCCACGCATCTGCCAGGGCCTGCCGAAGGTCCGGGCCGGCAAGGCCATCGAATTCGTGCTTCCATGCGCGCTCCGTAACCTTGTGAGCCGCATTGCCCAGGCAGGTGAACGTCTACGGCCGTCGCGGTACGCGACCTGACCGGTGGAGCGCCTCTCGAAATGGGCAAGCGAGAAGGGAGTTGACCAGAGTTGGTGAGAAACGGAAGATCTGCATCGCGGCCGGCCCTCCGTTCGCAGTCATGCGCTAAGCGCCTGGTACACGGAGAACGGCGTCTTGTTGAGCTCGTAGAGGCTTCTACTTACGATCATGTCGGCCCCCTGATCGCGGAGATCCTCGAAGGCATCCGCCTGGATGTCGTTGAAGAACCGCTCCTCGGAGCGCCATAACGGGTGGCTGAGCATCACGCATCGGCCGGTCTCCTTGGACAGGATCGCGAACAAGGTGCCGGCATCGAGGATCGAGACGTCAAGCACATCGCCGAACGCGTCAACGAACTGACTCGCGAGGTGACGGCCGCGGCTGAGCCACCGATCAAGCGTGAGCGGTCGTCCTGCGGCAACTCGGACACGTCGAGCGCAAGTCGCCAATCGAGGGCGCCGTGGTAGCGCCGATTGTCCCAACTCCGCAGGCACGTGGGGCAAGAGCCCTGGCAGGCGTCCCCGTGTCCCGG